>NZ_JACWMW010000010.1 GCF_014773275.1 Mucilaginibacter rigui
TTGGGAAAGGCCACATCAGGGAATCAACGGTAAAAAACCTATCGATATGGTCTCCCTTACAACAAATAAAAATACCTAATTCTGTTACCGAATTACTAAACCCTTACAATTGCGAGGTACGAGCAATCTTCGACATGCTTGTCGCCGACCTTTCTATCAAGGATTGCCACGCTACGCTCGCAATGACGCGTGGAGAAAAATACTCCTAATACCTTAACCCAAACCTTTGCGTAAGCTTGTACATTACCCACAACGGTGTAATAGCTACCAGCTTGGTATCATCGTTAAATGATGTTTCCTTACCCTCTATTTTGCCGCCTATGTACTGGCCTGCAAGGGATACTAAGAGTATAGCTACGCTGATAACGCCGAGTTCCGCACCTCCGGCTTTTTCATAAAGTTCCAGCTGCATAATGCCGTAGCTAAGGCCGAAGAACAGGAACAGCGCGAAGTAGGATAACAACGGCGACATTTTTAGGTAGTAGTAAATAGCAAAGGCAATAATGAACGATGCCCAGTTAAAGTAACCATTATACTTGCCTATAAAGGCAATATGCGGGAACGGGATAGCCCAGGCCATACCCAATATGCCCAGCACCATCAGCGGTACAAAAAAGTAATGCAGCAACTGGTTGGTTGGGTTTTGGTGACTGGCATCTAAACGGTCGAAATAAACTTCGATCTTACGTTTATCGCCCGGTTTAACGGTTTGGGCTTTAGGTTGCGGATGTTGTTTTCCCATTGTGGATCTGCTATAAAACAAAAAAGCCCCCTCCGTTTAAAGAGAGGGCTTGTGCAAAGCTATAAATTATTTTGCAAACGCTACCGAACGGGTTTCCCTGATAACGGTAACTTTTATCTGACCCGGATAGGTCATTTCTGTTTGTATACGGTTTGATATATCTGCCGCCAGTACTTCTGATTGCGCATCCGAGATCTTCTCGCTCTCTACAACAACGCGCAATTCGCGCCCTGCCTGTATAGCGAATGTTTTTTCGACACCCGGGTACGATAAAGCAAGCTCCTCAAGCTCTTTTAAGCGCTTGATGTAACTTTCTACCACCTCGCGGCGTGCGCCCGGCCTTGCGCCTGATATAGCGTCACAAACCTGTATAATAGGCGATAGCATCGATGTCATTTCTACCTCATCGTGGTGGGCGCCAATGGCGTTGCACACCTCGGGGTGTTCTTTATATTTTTCGGCAAGCTGCATACCCAAAATTGCGTGTGGCAGTTCAGGGTTATCATCAGGCACTTTACCAATATCGTGCAGTAAACCTGCGCGTTTAGCCAGTTTCACATTTAAGCCCAGCTCTGCTGCCATGGTGGCACAGAAGTTTGCTACCTCGCGCGAGTGTTGCAACAGGTTTTGCCCGTATGATGAGCGGTAACGCATACGCCCTACCATCCTGATCAGTTCGGGGTGAAGGCCGGTGATACCAAGGTCAATAACGGTACGCTCGCCTATCTCAACAATTTCTTCTTCTATCTGCTTTTTGGTTTTGGCAACAACCTCCTCAATACGCGCAGGGTGTATACGTCCGTCGGTCACCAAACGATGCATAGCCAAACGGGCAATCTCACGGCGAACAGGGTCGAAACCTGAAAGGATAATAGCTTCCGGGGTATCATCAACAATAATTTCTATACCGGTTGCTGCTTCCAGCGCACGGATGTTACGGCCTTCGCGACCGATGATACGGCCTTTTATCTCATCATTCTCGATGTTGAAGATAGATACCGTGTTTTCGATAGCGCTTTCGGTAGCGGTACGCTGTATGGTTTGGATAACTATTTTCTTGGCCTCTTTGGTAGCGGTTAGCTTGGCTTCGTCAACAATATCTTTTATTTGCGCCATAGCCTTGCTGCGTGCTTCTTCGCGCAGGTTATCTACCAGTTGGTTCTTGGCATCCTCTGCAGATAAGCCTGCAATGGTTTCTAACTGGGCTACATGCTGATTTTTCAGCAGTTCAACTTCTTCTTGTTTTTTAATCAGGATATCGGTTTGGGTTTCCAGTTTTTTACGTACGTTATCAAGCTCCGTTTCCTTACGGTTCATGTTTTCCAGCTTCTGGTTAAAAGATTGCTCTTTTTGTTTGATGCCGTTCTCGCGCTGATTTAATACGTTGTTTTTTGAGTTTACTTCCTGCTCATGCTCGGCCTTCATTTGTAAGAACTTCTCTTTAGCTTCCAAAAGACGGTTCTTTTTTAAGATCTCAGCATTATTTTCAGCATCCTTCAGTATCTTTTTCACTTTGTTCTGTGCGCCTATCTCCTGGTCTTTAAAGAGCTTGCGCAGCAGGAAACGCCCTATGACTATTCCTGTCGGGACCCCTGCAAGGAGCCCGATAATTACATATAATATACTATTCATTGGTTATTTAGGTTATATAAAATAAAAAAACCGCAACTAAACTTCTAAGTGTTCATGTATTGTTAAAACTTCTTGTCGGATGGAGTGGATCACGGGTTCCCGTTAAACACGATCAACGCATGCCTCTTTGTAATCCGAAGATATTGAAGCGTTAAGTTTTTAATAGTGAAACTTAAAATTTAACTGCGGTTAAATCTTAATAGCTTAAGGCAGAAAGACCAAAGCTGAAAGCTTTTAAGGGCTTTTTTTGCTTTGTGCTTTTAGCTTTGCGCTTTGAGCTCATTTTAAAGAACGTTATTGTTTCGAAAAAAAATCAGTCAGCAAATGATCCAGTTGATAAACCTTTTCGGCTACTTCGGTATCATCCGTAGTAACTTTCTTATCCGCCTTTAATGACGATGTTGCATAATGCAGCACACACATCGAAAGCAAATCCTGTTTATCCCTAACCGCGTAGTTTTCCTGGTATTCCTTTATACGGTCATTGATCAGCTTGGCTGCCCTTCTTATTATTTCCTCTTCTTCCATGTTTACCTTTAAGGGGTAAACTCTGTCAGCAATATTTATTTTTATTGAGATTTCTCCCATTTGAGCTTTTCACTTTCTGTACTACTTTTTAAGCAATACAATACACTTATCTATTTCCTGCACAAAGTCGTTAATTTTTTGCTTAATGTCAACACTTTTTTCATTTGTTTCTGAAAACGACTTTGCCAGCTTTAACACACGAAGCTTTTCTTCGAGGTCTTTTGTTTTGTTTGTACTGGCTTTTAAGGCCACGTTTAATGCTTCACTTTCCAGTTTCAGCAGATCATTCTCTTCCTGCAACGCAGCACAAAGCTCAATTAACCTTTCGGTTTTTTCTACAACTTTATTTAATTGTTCTGCTACTGAGGCCATTTGTTTGGTTAAACTCTAAATTCTAATTCCTAAATTCTAAAGGGAAGAAATTCTAAATTCTAATCTCTAAATTCTAAAGGGCAGCTAATTTAGGATTTAGAACTTAGGTTTTAGAATTTAAACTTTAGCTTATTTCCTTATCTCCGCTCCTGCTTCTTTGCCTAAATTATAAATTAATTTCTGCATCACGGCATCAACCGCTTTATCGGTTAAAGTTTTTTCGGTGTCCTGCAATACAAAGCTCAGCGCGTACGATTTTTTACCCGCAGGCAGCTTATCGCCCTGGTAAACATCAAATACGTTCACTTCCTTCAGCAGCTTTTTGTCCGTCCGTCCGGCTATCTGCTTCAACTGTCCGAAAGTTACGGCCGTATCTACCAGCATGCTCAGATCCCTGCGCACAGCCGGGAACTTTGACACCTCCTGGTAAATAATTACATTTTTGCGCACAGCGTTCAGCACCAAATCAAAGTTAAAATCGGCGTAGAAAACATCTTTATCTACATCAACCTTTTTTAATGCCGTTGTATTTACCTGCCCAAATTTAACCAGTTGCTTGCCGTTAAGGGTGTACTGTAAGCCAAAGGCCAGTTTGCTGCAGGTAGCATCTTCGGTAACCACATCGGTTATTTTAAGGCGCTGCAATATGCCATCAACAATCGCTTTAAGGTTATAGAAGGTCACCGGCTTTTGTTTTTGGTTCCACTGCTCGGTGGTGTTAGCACCGGTAATAAACACACTAAAACGCTGCGTTTCGATATACTTACCCTCTTTGGTGCTGTATACCTTACCAAACTCGTAGAACTTCAAATCGGCGCTGCGGCGGTTCTGGTTGTAGGCAATGGCCTCTAAACCCGAGTACAGCAGGGTTTGGCGCATGGCATCCAGGTCGCTGCTTAGGGGGTTTACTATTTTAACGGCCGCATCGGGATTATCCGAGTAAGCCAGTTTGGTAAGCGAGTTGGCCAACATCTCGTTAAAGCCGTTCGCGCTCAGCAGGTCGGCAATTACGTTTTGCACGGTATCTTTCTCGGGACGTACCGAGTTGTTCAGCGATGCCCTGATCTGTGTAGGGATCTCGATATTATTGTAGCCGTAAATGCGCAGTATCTCTTCTACCACATCCACATCGCGGGTTACATCCACACGGTATGGGGGCACTTTAAGAGATAAGCCTTCGGCGGTTTCGTTCTCTATTTTAATATCCAGAGCAGTAATGATACTTTTGATGGTATCGTTACCGATGGCTTTGCCTATCAGCCTGTCGATAGTGTTATAAGTGATCTCGACAGCAAACGGTGCTACGGGCGCAGGGTAATGGTCAAATATCTCTGATGTTACCTCACCACCTGCTACCTGCTGAATGAGCAAGGCCGCGCGTTTAAGGGCAAACACGGTCATATCCGGGTCAGTACCACGCTCAAAGCGGAATGATGCATCAGTTTTTAACCCAAACCTTTTTGATGTTTTACGTACTGCTACCGAATTGAAGTAAGCGCTCTCCAGGAAGATCCCGGTAGTGCTTTCGCTCACGCCGCTTTTTGCACCGCCAAATACACCGGCAATACACATAGCCTCGTCGGCATTGCATATCATCAGGTCATCGGCAGATAGTTTCCTATCCACATCATCAAGCGTTTTAAATACAGTGCCTTCGGCTACGTTTTTTACGATAACCTTGTTGCCTGCTATGGCAGCGGCATCAAAGGCGTGCAGGGGCTGCCCAAGTTCGTGCAGTACATAGTTGGTTACATCAACCACGTTGTTAATGCTGCGCACGCCAATAACGGCCAAACGCTCTTTTAACCAGGCAGGCGATTCGCCAACCTTTATGCCCGAAATGGTTAAGCCACTATACCTTGGCGCGGCGGCTTCATTCTCCACAACAACCTGTATGGGGCTGGTGTTGCTATATACCTTAAAGGCGCTTACATCGGGCTTTTTGATGCCCAGTTTCAGGAAAGCGGCAATATCCCTTGCCGTACCCAGGTGCGAAGCCGCATCGGCACGGTTTGGTGTAAGGCCAATTTCGTACATGTAATCGTCGTTCAGCTTAAAGTGGTCTTTGGCTAATGTACCCACGCGGGTATCGGCATCAAGCACCATAATACCGGCATGGTCATGCCCAAGGCCTATTTCGTCTTCGGCGCAGATCATCCCTTCGGATATCTCGCCCCTTATTTTTGATTTTTTGATGCTGAATGGCTCGCCAACGGTTGGATAGATGGTTGTACCCACGGTTGCCACCACCACCTTTTGCCCCGCCGCAACGTTATTAGCGCCGCAAACAATTTGCAAATCTTCGCCGGTGCCTACATCTACTTTGGTAACATGCAGGTGGTCGGAGTTGGCGTGGTCAACGCATTCTTTAACGTAACCTATCACCAGGCCTTCCAAACCGCCGGGGATGGCCTGCACCTTCTCAAGGCTCTCTACCTCTAAGCCGGTACCTGTAAGTATGGTAGATAATTCCGCAGGGGTTTTATCAGTATCAATAAATTCTTTAAGCCAGTTGTACGATATCTTCATTATAGGAGAATGATAATCGGCAAAGATACGATTTAGGCAGAAAGGAGAAAGCTGAAAGGTAAAAGGTTTTGAGGTAAAATTCTTTCGCGAAGCGAAAAGCGTCCGTCCGTCCGCAGATGCCGTTGCCTGCGGACAGTTGCGGACACTTTAGTGGGTGTCCGCTTCTGTCCGCCAATGTCGGCTCCCCCGGACGGACGGACACCCTTTCATCAGTACTACTTATCAATACAATTTCTATCAACTATTTGCAAATCAAATATTTATGCGTATATTTGTATGCATCAAAGCAAACTTCCAGGAACTACACTATACAGCCGTCTGATTTTATATGCCTATATAAATATTAGTAAGGGAGGGGTATTTTATAAACCCGTGGTTTATATTTTTTTTATCACCAATAAAGGTATCAGCGTGTATTAAGGTTGATATACCAATTGCGTTAACATTGGGGAGGTTAACCTTTATTTATGGGCAATGGATTGATAACCGTAGGGTATTGGGCTTTACTAAACAGAACGTTATGCTGTCCGTCCGTCCGCAAGTGCTCACACTTCCGGACGGACGGACAGACAAAACATCGTTTACTTATTCATCATCGCTAGTATTGTCATCATCATCCAGGTTAAGGGTATATGATGGTTCGGCAGCATCGTATGCGCGTTGTGCCTGGCTGGTTTCGTCGGTTTCGCCAATATCTTCGTTGGTTTCGTCGAAGCCGTTGCCGTGCACATCCTGCTGGCTCATTTGGTCTTCGTTCTCGGTTTGTTCCAACTGGTCGTCTTGCTGTAGTTGGTCGTCCTGGTTTTCTGGTGGGGTTATCATGGTTGTAGTTTTTAGTTTTGTGTAGATAGAACGCTATTAAAGCGGCGTTGTTTTCAATGGTTTAAATATACATGTTTCACAAAAACAAATCTAAAATCGTAATTCGTAAATCTAAAATCACAACAGCCCCTCATCCCCAAAGCTAAAATATCCGTTATCGGTAATAATCAGATGGTCAAGCACATTAATATCCAGCATCCGGCCGGCATCGGCTATTTTTTTGGTAAGCACCAGGTCTTCGCGGCTTGGCTTTAAGTTGCCCGATGGGTGGTTATGCACCATAATGAGCGCGCTTGCCTGGTGCTGCAAAGCCATGTGAAAGATGATCTTCGGGTCGGCAACGGTACCGCTCAGGCCACCTTTGCTTACCAGCTCTTTAGCCAGTACTTTGCTCGAGCGGCCAATCAGCATTATCCAAAACTCCTCGTGGTTCAAATCCATCAAGTGGCGGCGCATAATGTTGTAACCATCGCGGCTGCTCTTCACCTCATCCAGCACTTTTATCTCGGTATCGCCCCTACGGCGGCCTATCTCAAGGGCGGCTATGATAGATATTGCCTTAGCCTCGCCAATGCCTTTAAACTTACTCAATTCGCTTATACCGGCTTTACCCAGCTTGTTCAGGTCATTCTCATAATGATGAAGGATGCGTTTGCTCAGTTCCACAGCACTTTCGTCCCTGCTGCCGCTACCTATCAAAATAGCAATCAGCTCGGCGTCGGTTAAAGCACGGCGGCCCTGCCCGCTCAGTTTTTCGCGGGGACGGTCTTCCTCGGCCCAGCTTTTAATACTTATTTTATTGGGGTAATCTTCCACGGAGTTGCGGGTTTATAAGGCCCTAAAATAAAGGAAATATTAATATTCCCATCCTTTGTATTTAGTAAAAGGTTCTTCTGTTACTAGCGTTCTCCTAATGTACCTGTCGCGCTGGTTGCGTAGCCACTTACGGTCGCCTGCTTTAGGTTTCTTTTTTATAAAAGTTGGTCGTTCTATTTGAATTAATCGCAAGCTCATAAGCTAAAATAGAAAATATAAAACAACAAAAAAGGGATAATGCACAATGCACTATCCCTTTTTTAATATTATGGATAAGCTATTAGCTTAAGGTATTAACAAATTTGGTAAGCTTTGATTTGTTGTTCGAAGCTTTGTTTTTGTGAATAACGTTCTTTTTAGCCAAACGATCTAACATAGAGATCACTTTAGACAATAAAGGAGTAGCATCAGCTTTAGTGGTGGTACCTCTTAATTTCTTAATAGCGTTTCTGGTGGTTTTTGCCTGATACCTGTTACGCAGACGCTTCGCAGCGTTTGACCTGATTCTTTTTATGGATGATTTATGATTTGCCATCTTAAGCTTGTTATTCTTTTCTTTATTTTTAGAGGATGCAAATATAGGCTGATAAATTTTAATTTGCAAGAGTGTTTATGTTATTTTTTTACATTGTGGATAAATTGGTTAATGTTCATTAGTTCACGGGCTCATTAGTTCTTGTTTTTTTGTCCGGATTTGTCGCAAAGTGTCGGGGATGTAAAACGGACGGACAGGGCGATTGGTTCATTCGTTCACTGGTGGGTGGCGATTCCTGGTTTGTGCGTTGGTGGGGATGAGTTTTTCTATGATCTTGAATCTTATGTCTAACATCTTGAATCTGACAATGGCGTTGCCTGCGGCCCGGGCTATCCGCTCATACTGCGCAGGCCTTAAGCGCAGGGCCGGTATCCGCTTTTATCCCTAACGCAGGGTGGGCGGCCAGTTCCTCTCCGCGCGTCATTGCTGTAAAGGTCAAGTAATTCGATAACAGAATTAGCTTTAACAAATAAAGCTAAAGTTATGCGAAACATTAACAATGACCTGACCTTAAAGCGCAACTATCTGAA
>NZ_JACWMW010000011.1 GCF_014773275.1 Mucilaginibacter rigui
TACAATAAACAGCTGATAATAAGCCTATTGATGGTATTGACAAGTGTTCACGGCAGTGAACGTGAACACCCGGTGAGGTCCGAGGGCGTTTAAGGACGTTTTGGGGGCGTTTTAAGGCGTTATTGGAAAAAAGCTTTAAACAAAGAAACCCGTTATCTTTTGGATAACGGGTTTAACTTTAAGATTGGGCACCGACCTACTCTCCCACATTTTACTGCAGTACCATCGGCTCTGGCGGGCTTAACTTCTCTGTTCGGAATGGGAAGAGGTGGACACCGCCGATATAGGCACCTGAATATTTTTATAGTTGATTGGTTGATTAGCTTAAGTGGTAAATGGTTGAACAGTTTTACAACTATTCTCTATTCACTTAATCTAACTATTCACTAGCCAATAAACTTAAACATAATTGAAAGAAGTAAGTAATTTAAGAAAACAACAGCTTTGTTTACAGTGGTGCGTAAGTCCGTAAGAACTATTTACGCACCACTCTTTACCTGCTATGAGAAAGCTTCGGATTATTAGTATTACTCGACTTTGATGTCACCACCTTTATATCTGTAACCTATCAACGTAGTAGTCTGCTACGATCCTCAATGGAAGTCTCATCTTGTGGCTAGTTTCGCACTTAGATGCTTTCAGCGCTTATCTATTCCCAACGTAGCTACTCTGCAGTACACCTGGCGGCATAACAGATTCACCAGAGGTTAGTCCAACCCGGTCCTCTCGTACTAAGGTCAGCCCCACTCAAACTTCCAACGCCCACAACAGATAGGGACCGAACTGTCTCGCGACGTTCTGAACCCAGCTCGCGTGCCACTTTAATGAGCGAACAGCTCAACCCTTGGGACCTTCTCCAGCCCCAGGATGTGACGAGCCGACATCGAGGTGCCAAACCTCCCCGTCGATATGAGCTCTTGGGGGAGATCAGCCTGTTATCCCCAGCGTACCTTTTATCCTTTGAGCGATGGCCCTTCCATGCAGAACCACCGGATCACTATATCCGTCTTTCGACCCTGCTCGGCTTGTCTGCCTCACAGTCAAGCAAGCTTATGCTATTGCACTCCGCGTACGGTTACCAAGCGTACTGAGCTTACCTTTGAAAGCCTCCGTTACCTTTTTGGAGGCGACCACCCCAGTCAAACTACCCGCCAAACAATGTTCTCGACATGATCGAGTTAGACACCAAATACAGAAAGGGTGGTATTTCAACGTTGGCTAACCTACTCCTAGCGAAGCAGGATCACAGCCTCCCACCTATCCTACACATCCTGTATCCGATATCAATGTTAAGTTGTAGTGAAGGTGCATGGGGTCTTTCCGTCCCGTTGCGGGTAACCGGCGTCTTCACCGATACCACAATTTCACCGAGCTCATGGCTGAGACAGCGCCCAGATCGTTACACCATTCGTGCAGGTCGGAACTTACCCGACAAGGAATTTCGCTACCTTAGGACCGTTATAGTTACGGCCGCCGTTTACCGGGGCTTCGATTCAATGCTTCTCCTTGCGAATAACATCCCCTCTTAACCTTCCGGCACCGGGCAGGTGTCAGGCCATATACGTCATCTTTCGATTTTGCATAGCCATGTGTTTTTGTTAAACAGTCGCCTGGGCCTTTTCACTGCGGCTGATATTGCTACCAGCGCCCCTTCTCCCGAAGTTACAGGGCCATTTTGCCGAGTTCCTTAGCCATGATTCACTCGAGCACCTTAGGATTCTCTCCTCGACTACCTGTGTCGGTTTACGGTACGGGTTTTTATAACCTGAAGCTTAGCGGGTTTTCTTGGAAGTCTGATTACCTGAACTATTACCTTACCCGAAGGCTCAGTATACTATCAGCTTTCAGCAAGAGTGGCGTACTTAACTACCTCTCCTATACCTACGGCCTTTAACGAACTATTCCGTCAGTTCGCGTCAGTGTCACTACTCCGTCACCGCATCGCAGTTATAAAAAGTACTGGAATATTAACCAGTTGTCCATCGGCTACGCCCTTCGGCTTCACCTTAGGCCCCGACTAACCCTGATCCGATTAGCGTTGATCAGGAAACCTTAGTCTTTCGGTGGGCGGGTTTCTCTCCCGCCTTATCGTTACTTATGCCTACATTTGCTTTTCTAATTCCTCCACAGTCAATTGTCTTTCCTGCTTCACCGGCAATTAGAATGCTCCCCTACCAGTATATCGTGAGATATAATCCATAGCTTCGGTATAACGCTTAATGCCCGTTTATTATCCATGCCCGATCGCTCGACTAGTGAGCTGTTACGCACTCTTTAAATGAATGGCTGCTTCCAAGCCAACATCCTAGCTGTCTGTGCAATCGGACCTCGTTAGTTCAACTTAGCGTTAATTTGGGGACCTTAGCTGATGGTCTGGGTTCTTTCCCTCTCGGCCATGGACCTTAGCACCCATAGCCTCACTGCAGTGTATATTATACAGCATTCGGAGTTTGTCTGGATTTGGTAGGATTTGACTCCCCCGCACCCAATCAGTAGCTCTACCTCTGTATAACTTAACCACCACGCTGTTCCTAAAAACATTTCGGGGAGTACGAGCTATTTCCCAGTTTGATTAGCCTTTCACCCCTACCCACAGATCATCCGGAAACTTTTCAACGTTTATCGGTTCGGTCCTCCAGTACCTGTTACGGCACCTTCAACCTGTCCATGGGTAGATCACAAGGTTTCGCGTCTACCCCCTCTGACTATACGCCCTTTTCAGACTCGCTTTCGCTTCGGATCCGTGTCTTAAACACTTAACCTTGCCAGAGAGGAGTAACTCGTAGGCTCATTATGCAAAAGGCACGCCGTCACACCACGAAGGTGCTCCGACCGCTTGTAAGTACACGGTTTCAGGTTCTATTTCACTCCCCTGTTCGGGGTTCTTTTCACCTTTCCCTCACGGTACTGGTTCACTATCGGTCTCTCAGGAGTATTTAGCCTTACCGGATGGTGCCGGCAGATTCCCACAAGGCGTCTCCGACCTCGCGGTACTCAGGATACCACTATCCTATCATTACTTACCCGTACGCAGCTCTCATGCTCTATGGCCGGGTTTCCCACCCCGTTCCGGTTCATTTTGATATTCATGTTGTGGTCCTACAACCCCGGTTATGCCGTAACATAACCGGTTTGGGCTTCTTCCCTTTCGCTCGCCACTACTCAGGAAATCATTATTATTTTCTCTTCCTCTGCTTACTTAGATGTTTCAGTTCAGCAGGTTTGCGCATTTATGCAACTAGTCTTCAACTAGCTAGGTTTCCCCATTCGGAAATCCGCGGATTAATTCATATTTGCTAATCCCCGCGGCTTATCGCAGCTTATCACGTCCTTCATCGCCTCTGAGAGCCAAGGCATCCCCCGTGTACCCTTTCTTACTTTCTTCTACTCGTGCGCCTTTTGCGCCGCACGGTATGCTTTTTGATATGATCGTCGTTTAGAGTCAAGATAGTTGAATCAAGAACCAAGACTTTTTGCCGAAGCTGTCCATCTCTTATCTGTAACCCCTTTCTCAAGGTCTAAAGCCAACAACCGTCTCTACTGTTGTTTTCTTGTTTTAATTACTTCTTCCAATATGTCAAAGAACTTTACCCAATATGTATCAGCGATACATAACTTGCATGATATCCTATCCCTTTCAGGAAACGGTGGGTGTGGTGGAGAATAACGGATTCGAACCGTTGACCCCCTGCGTGCAAGGCAGGTGCTCTAGCCAGCTGAGCTAATCCCCCTTTCAGATTAAGTCCGAAGCCTGAAGTCTTTAGTACCAAGTCTTTTCGACTTTCGACTTTTAACTTTCGACTTTTAACTCGCCTTTAGTAGTCCCGAGCAGATTTGAACTGCTG
>NZ_JACWMW010000012.1 GCF_014773275.1 Mucilaginibacter rigui
CCCCTACATTATCAGTGTAGTGCTCTAACCAAGCTGAGCTACAGGACTGTTTGTTTACTTTACAATCTTGCCACTATTATGGCTGCACCACAACCGATGGCTTCATCTTCCGGGTTGTTTTTTTTAGAGAATAAATAAGAAAATAATCATGCAGGTAACAGTTTCCTGTTAATGCGTTACTCGGTAGCATGCTTTGGATAATGCTCCAGAAAGGAGGTATTCCAGCCACACCTTCCGGTACGGCTACCTTGTTACGACTTAGCCCCAGTTACCGACTTTACCCTAGGACGCTCCTTGCGGTTACGCACTTCAGGCACTTCCAGCTTCCATGGCTTGACGGGCGGTGTGTACAAGGCCCGGGAACGTATTCACCGCGTCATTGCTGATACGCGATTACTAGCGAATCCAACTTCACGGGGTCGAGTTGCAGACCCCGATCCGAACTGTGAATGGCTTTACGAGATTGGCATCCTGTTGCCAGGTAGCTGCCCGCTGTACCATCCATTGTAGCACGTGTGTAGCCCCGGACGTAAGGGCCATGATGACTTGACGTCGTCCCCTCCTTCCTCTCTATTTGCATAGGCAGTCTGAATAGAGTCCCCACCATTACGTGCTGGCAACTATTCACAGGGGTTGCGCTCGTTGCGGGACTTAACCCAACACCTCACGGCACGAGCTGACGACAGCCATGCAGCACCTAGTTTCGTGTCCCGAAGGACTGAGACGTCTCTGTCTCATTCACTAACTTTCAAGCCCGGGTAAGGTTCCTCGCGTATCATCGAATTAAACCACATGCTCCTCCGCTTGTGCGGGCCCCCGTCAATTCCTTTGAGTTTCACCCTTGCGGGCGTACTCCCCAGGTGGAATACTTAACGCTTTCGCTTAGACGCTGACCGTATATCGCCAACATCGAGTATTCATCGTTTAGGGCGTGGACTACCAGGGTATCTAATCCTGTTTGATCCCCACGCTTTCGTGCCTCAGCGTCAATGACACTTTAGTAAGCTGCCTTCGCAATTGGTGTTCTGTGACATATCTATGCATTTCACCGCTACTTGTCACATTCCGCCTACCTCAAGTGTATTCAAGTTCTTCAGTATCAAAGGCACTGCGATAGTTAAGCTACCGTCTTTCACCCCTGACTTAAAGAACCGCCTACGCACCCTTTAAACCCAATAAATCCGGATAACGCTTGGATCCTCCGTATTACCGCGGCTGCTGGCACGGAGTTAGCCGATCCTTATTCTTACCGTACATTCAGCTTCGTTCACGAACAAAGGTTTATTCCGGTACAAAAGCAGTTTACAACCCGTAGGGCCGTCTTCCTGCACGCGGCATGGCTGGTTCAGGCTTGCGCCCATTGACCAATATTCCTTACTGCTGCCTCCCGTAGGAGTCTGGTCCGTGTCTCAGTACCAGTGTGGGGGGTCATCCTCTCAGATCCCCTAAACATCGTAGCCTTGGTAAGCCATTACCTTACCAACTAGCTAATGTTCCGCATGCCCATCTTAATCCTATAAATATTTGATTATCAGAAAATGCTGTCCGATAATGTTATGCGGTGTTAATCTCTCTTTCGAGAGGCTATCCCCCAGATTAAGGTAGGTTACATACGTGTTACGCACCCGTGCGCCACTCTCATGAAAAGCAAGCTCTTCAATCCCGTTCGACTTGCATGTATTAGGCCTGCCGCTAGCGTTCATCCTGAGCCAGGATCAAACTCTCCATTGTATAATGTGTTGTTCAAATCCAGACCCTATTAACTCAATCAATAGAAATCTGTAAAAAAAATATTCTCTTACATTATCCTGATGCTGTTTGAGCTTCGCTGTTAACATTCAGCTCTCCCGAAGGATCGCTGCTGTTACGCTGCATAATTTATTCTCTATCTCTTTTAAGAACT
>NZ_JACWMW010000013.1 GCF_014773275.1 Mucilaginibacter rigui
TGGGGCGATTTTGGCAAACAATGGGACCTGCAGGAATTTAGTATCATTATGAAAGCGCCGTATACACAGCCCGTTATAGCCTACCCCAACCCGTGGAGCGCAAACACCAACGGCTTACAGCAAGGGCAGGTAACAGTGATAACTCCTGCACAGGCAAACGATACTACCTATATCGCAGCGCATGTAAATGATTTTAAAGGAAAATTTGTGCTGATAACAGGCGGCCCCTTCCAGACAAAGGATGCGAATTTTACAGCTTTGGCCAAACGCTTAACCGACAACGAATTGGCCAACCTTAAAGATGATTATATGGTTACACGCGAACAAATTGGGCAGTATGCAAACTACGTAAAGATTGATAACCGGGTTGACGTATTGATGAAAAGCGTTGGCGCACTTGGTTTGATAGGCGGCTCGGCCAGGAACAACAACGGTACCGTGTTTGTACAAGGCCTTTCCGAACATAAACTTAATGCACCGGAAGCCATCCCGCAATTATCTATGGCATACGAGGACGCGCAAAAGATCAAAAGGCTGATACAAAGCGGCCACCCTGTTGAGCTGGCTGTAAATATTAAAGCACATACCTATACCGACGACATAAAAGGATACAATATTGTTGCCGAAATACCGGGTACCGATCCAAAACTAAAATCGCAACTGGTGATGCTTGGCGGTCACCTGGATTCGTGGCCGGCCGCTACCGGTGCTACCGATAACGCAGCGGGTTGTATTGTGATGATGGAGGCCGTACGTTTACTAGATTCGTTAGGCCTTCAACCTAAACGTACCATTCGCATTGCTTTATGGGATGGCGAAGAGCAAGGCCTTTACGGTTCATACAATTATGTCAAAAACCATTTTATGGGTACCGATTTTAAGCTGAAACCCGAGCAGTCGAAGGTGTCGGCCTATTATAACCTTGATAACGGTACAGGTAAGATCCGCGGTATTTACGCACAAAGCAATACTGCTGTTAAACCCATATTTGAAAAATGGCTGGAGCCTTTTCATGACCTGGGCGCCAAAACAGTTAGCTTAAGTAATACCGGTTCAACCGACCACCTTTCGTTCGATTGGGCGGGGATCCCGGGTTTCCAGTTTGTTCAAGACCCGATAGATTATGAAACCAAAACCCACCACAGCAA
>NZ_JACWMW010000014.1 GCF_014773275.1 Mucilaginibacter rigui
TGTAAGGGTTTAGTAATTCGGTAACAGAATTAGGTATTTTTATTTGTTGTAAGGGAGACCATATCGATAGGTTTTTTACCGTTGATTCCCTGATGTGGCCTTTCCCAATTGTAATAAACCAGGTATTTAAGTAGTTCGTCTTCCAGTTCTTCACGGCTGTCAAAGTCTGTATCTTCAATAAGGTCTTCTTTGAGTGTACGCCAGAACCGCTCTACCTTACCGTTGGTTTGCGGGCGATAGGGCTTCATATAGCGGCGTTTAATACCGGTTTCCATCAGCATCCGCTCAAATGGGTGATTTCGTTTGTTCAGACTGGTTGAGGGGCCAAACTCGGGGCCGTTATCGGCGATGATCTCTTCGAACTGGATGCCGAACTCCCGTTTGAGTGCCTGCATGCAATGCATAGCAGTGAACATCGTGCCCAGGGCCGTAATGTCTTCCATCACCTGTGCCCAGGCCAGTCGTGAGTAATCGTCCAGCACGCACAGCAGGTAAAGCTTCCTGTTTTGCCCCCTAATCACACTTTTGCTTAAGTGATGGCAATCGATATGGCCTAATTGTCCCATGCGTTCTTTAATGATCTTTCGCTTTACTTCCCGGTCTGCCTGCTTTAAAAGGTTCCGGCTATGCCGCTTCAGGATGTTATATACCCCTGAAGGCGATGGTGTAAAGGTATTAGCTTTTTGTTTAAGCTGGTTAGCGATCTCAAACTTATTGCAACCCCGATCCCGCAGCTGCAATACCTGCTGCTCATCCTCGGGCGATGGCCTGCGGCTGCCATATTTAGGGCCGCGTTTACCCGGCAGCAAGTCAAGTTCATTGCCCGATTGCTTATACAGATTGTAGTACTTTAAGAAACTCCGGGGATCCGTATCATGCGCCAGGTAGAAATCCTTGGCAAACCTGAAGATCGCATGCTCGCCACGTTTTACCTGTTCATACTCATTAATCAGGAAACAGTACTTGTTCAGATAGTTGCGCTTTAAGGTCAGGTCATTGTTAATGTTTCGCATAACTTTAGCTTTATTTGTTAAAGCTAATTCTGTTATCGAATTACTTGACCTTTACA
>NZ_JACWMW010000001.1 GCF_014773275.1 Mucilaginibacter rigui
CCTTAAAACGCCCCCAAAACGTCCTTAAACGCCCTCGGACCTCACCGGGTGTTCACGTTCACTGCCGTGAACACTTGTCAATACCATCAATAGGCTTATTATCAGCTGTTTATTGTATGGGATACTGACAATGTTGCGCCACCATTTGTGTTGTTTACTATGAATATATTTGTATGTAAGGTACATCCTGTACCACTTGATAAGCAGGCCATTTCCGGCCCATTGTTTCATAACTCACAAATAATTCATACCAAATGCCTGAAAACCACACCGCCGAACGCCCGGAATTTATCGAGAAGATCCGCGCGGAAGTAAGGGGCGTAAAATACCGCCCCGCTAAAAGACACAAACTTATTCCAAAACCTGCCGACCCGGAGGCGTGCCGATACCTGTTCTCGGTTGCTACCGGTAAACGCTGGATGGAACTTGGCGAACGCCAACCCACTCCCAAAATGCTTTTTGGGGAACTTTGGCACGAGGGCGAGCTAAGCATCCTGTTTGCCGATACCAACGTGGGTAAAAGCGTACTGGCAGTGCAAATTGGCAACAGCATAGCCTGTGGCAAACCTATTGCACCGTTTGCCATGGGTGCCGAACCCGCCAACGTGCTGTATATCGACTTTGAACTTTCTACCAAACAGTTTTACCAGCGGTATACAGGTGCCGAAGGCGACCACCATTTTCCGTATGCGTTTTTACGGGCGGAGTTTCGTCCTGATATTGCCATGAGCGACTCCTACAGTGATTACGACGAACAGATCATTGCCGGCATTGAGTATAAAATACGACTGACAAAGGCTACGGTGCTTATTATTGATAACATCAGCTGCCTGCGCGGCGGTATCGTAAACGCTTCTGTTGCGCTTAACCTGATCAAACACCTCAAGGCGCTTAAAGCCGATTACAACCTGTCTATCCTGGTGCTGGCCCATACGCCTAAACGCCGTAATCCCGGCTCGCCTATCTCTGCCGACGATATGCACGGCAGCAAGCTGCTCATTAACCTGGCCGACAGCGCCTTCTCTATTGGTACAAGCGCCACCGACCCGCACCTGCGTTATCTTAAACAGATAAAACAGCGCAGCACCGCGCAGGTATACGGCGAGGACAACGTTTGCCTTTGCCGCATTACAAAACCCGGTAATTTTTTGCAGATGCAATTTGAAGGTAACAGCCACGAACGACAGCATCTGCGTACCCGTGGGTTAAACCAGCATATATTAGCCCCAAAAGTAGCTGAACTGGTAGCCAATGGTTACAGCCAGCGCCAGATAAGTAAAGAACTTTGTGTTTCGGTGGGGTTGGTTAATAAGTTAATGCCCAAATGAGCGGATGGCTATTTGATAGCGATACTATAATAATGAAGCCTCACCCTGAAGTAAGGCTCCTTTATAGCTTTATTTTTTTTCTAAGCGGGCTACCGCGGTTAGCAGTGTTTCGGAATACTTATAGATTTCATCTAAGGATTGGATCTCATATTTAACCTCTTTCTTGGCTTCATCCAAGACCACTAAATATTTCTTAACACCATCTAAATAAAGGCGGCTAATAGTTTTACGGTTATTGTCATCTAAAAGGATGGCAAAGTACGACTGTGCATCCCTGTAAGTAATCCTTTTGGAATCTATATTTTGCCTCAATAAAGATTTAACGATATAAAAACCTTCCAGTTCTTCTTCTGTGGTAACAATAAGTGATGCCGGTTCTGCGTTTGCTTCTAATTTTACGGCTTCTGCAACTTCAATTTGTTTTTCTTGATTGAGTGCAGATTTAAGGCGTTCATTTATGGCGTCACTTATCAGCAGGTTAAAAGAGCGTTTGATTATCGGGCCGAATTGCTCTTTAACCTTAGCCGTTAAAACACCTGAATATATCTGCTTGGTAAAAAACGAAACAAAGTTTTCTGAAGGCAGGATCATCTCTTTATTTAACAGCGTTTTTAACTCGTTAAGATATTTGAGCTCGCTTGCGGTATTAGTGATGCTTTCCACATCGAAGTATGACTTATGGAATTTCTTAAGCTCTACTAATTCAGTTTCCTTAATCTCGGTAATGTTAAACTCAAGAAATGGCGTACTATCCATCTTGTTCTTTTCCTCTAAGTCGGTATAGAAACGATAGTTTAAACCGTTTGTTAAAAGCCCAAATTTTGCTTTGGTGGTATGGAAATAACGAAATAACTGTGAGTTATGAGGATCTAGTTTTTCCAGGTGATGTTTGCACTCAATTAAAATGGTGGGTTCACCATCTTGCATAATAGCATAATCAACTTTCTCGCCCTTTTTGATGCCAATGTCAGCTATAAATTCAGGGTTAACCTCAAAAGGATTAAACACATCATAGCCTAAAACTTGAATAAATGGCATGATCAATGCGTTTTTTGTAGCTTCTTCTGTTTTAAGCTGGGGTAGGATTTTTTCTACACGCGAAGCTAATTGCGTGATTTGGTCTTTAAAGTCCATAATTTATTGTAATAAAGGTTATTAGGTTAGTTAGAACAATATACAATAATATCAGGGTTTTATATAATTATATTTACTACTGTACATCTGAAGTTCGAGTAAGGGTAAAGTTTGGGGTACTCTAAGTGCAAATATTATTCCTGTATAAAAACTAAAAATGTTTTGCAAATCATTTGAAATGATTTATATTCGCATACTATAATTAGCAAATGAATAAACTAGTGTTGGGCGATTGTTTAGACGAATTGAAAAAGGTTGAATCTAGTTCGGTTGATTTAGTGATAGCCGACCCTCCTTATTGGAAGGTTATAGGAGAAAAGTGGGATTATCAATGGCGAACCGAGCATGACTATGTGAAATGGGCAAATACATGGATAGAGGAAGTTTCAAGAGTTTTAAGATTCGGAGGAACATTTTATCTATTTGGGTATTTTAGAACGTTAGCATTGCTAGTTCCTTATTTTGAAAAAGCTGGACTTGAACTAAGGCAACAAATCTTAGTTGACAAAGGTATTAGGTCTGTTGGAGGACGAGCTACCAGGAATTACAAATTATTTCCAAATACAACAGAAAGTATATTATTCATAATAAAAGACAATAAAAAATTTATTAAGCCATATTTAAAAGATTTTCAATCTAAAAAGAAACTAACTGCAAAAGAAATTAATGAAGCTTTAGGAGTTAAAAGTAATGGTGGGGGAATGTGGAGTATTTATACAGGAAAAAATGTATGTGAGCAGTTTCCTACTAAAGAATTGTGGATGAAGCTTCAAGGAGTGCTAGAGTTCGATTTAAATTATGAAAAAGTAGCTCAAACATTTAATCCACAAATGGGACTGACAGATGTTTGGAGGGATATTGATTTTTATAAAGAAGATAGAGTCCATCCAACTCAAAAGCCTTTACCTTTAATCAAAAGACTTATACAAGCAAGCAGTAACGAAGGTGATTTGGTTTTAGATCCTTTCGCCGGAAGTGGGTCGACCGTCATCGCTGCAAAACAACTTAATAGAAATTATCATGCTATTGAGATAGACGAACCTTATTTTAAAGAAATTAAACTGAGAATTGAAACGATTGATAGCCCACTTAAAGCGTTTCTCGCCGTCTAGAATAAATAGCATTTGCTTCAGCTACAATATCAGTATCGCGTAATTTTAAATAGTTTCTCGTTTCTTCATTGATAAATGGTATAGATTGTAATAATCTTTCTTTATCTAACCTTAATTGCCTAATTATATTTTGTACATCATTATATGTGTAGCCATTTGTAATTTGCGGCTCTATTATTTCTTTAGGGGCTTCTTCAATAAGTTTTGTTAATTCAGTAGGTAAGAGAAGACTAGATGGCATCGATTCAGCCTGTATTGTTGCTCTGTCTGTTGCAGGTTCTATATAATGATCTATAACGATTTCAGGATTACTATTTGCGTTAGTTACTACACAATTGAACACTTTTACCGGGTTACAAAGATAGAATTGATATGAGTAAGGCCAAAAGTTCTTAGGCGCAGGTGTTTTGTTAGGATTTCGTTTAATATGTTCTAAAAATATTTTATTGTAATAGTTAGTCATAAGCGTCTTGAAATGCTTGTGTCTATCGTTATTATTCCAAATTTCAAATGCTTGAAATCTAACTTTGTCAAAATCATTTGATCTAAAATTGGGATAATCGGCAAGAGTGAGAAAAACTCTATCAATTGTTTCAGTTAATAAACTTAATTCGGTCTCAGAACGGATTCCAAACAGCCATTTGCTATCGTCCATTCGTTTAATATTGGTTGAATCGCACTGGGGACAATTAGTTTCTATTCGTAAAACTTTAGCACCACAATATTTACATGTGTCTAATTGATCAACCCTACTGCAAGATTTCACTTCAGTTCCATCTCTTAAATCATCACCTCTTGCTCCTGTTCGCGCGCCCTCGACTCCAGTTATTAAAGACGCTAAATGTTGCCCCGGATAACCAATTTTCATGTTTGGGGTTTGCTTGGTAACCTTTGACCATTCAAGAGCTTTTAATCTGGGTTGTAAGACTAAATCTTGTAGGAGTTTCAAGATTTTGTTTTTATTATCGTCAATTGTAATTAACTTCTTATTAGGAACCATTGAAAAGATCTTTAATAGTTACATTCAGTGCGGCAGCAATTTTTTCAATATTAATTAGAGTTATATTTTTTTCAGCCCTCTCAATCATCCCTATGTAGGTGCGATGTAAATTCGCCTTAAATGATAATTCATCTTGAGAAAGTCCATTTTTTTTTCTTAACTCTCTAACTCTTTCCCCAAAAGACTTTAATATTTTTTCTTTGCTCATACAGCTAAAATCAAGTAAAGCTATCTATAGTATGCATGTTAGGCAACATACTATGATTAGCATTTTACTGTATATCTGTTGTTCCAATACTTTCACCTACAGACGAACCTTAAACCCGATAGCAGCGATACCGGCCCCGCGACTAAGGCCTCGCGCAGTATAAGCGGATAGCGGGGCTACCGCATCCGAAGCACCACTACAGCACCTTTTCTTATGGTTCATTAGTTCACCGGTTCATTAGTTTAGTGGTGCATGCTTCATTAACCTTGCAAACGCGGTGCCCAACCACACAGTATAAAGGCGGCATAGCGTAACGCACGGGCATCACAACACCTGCTAAAGCACTCACTCACAAAGTGCGTTACCAAGCCGCGACTTTTATTAACTGTTGTTTTGTTTTTTATTGGTGTTAATGAGCTCGCTATCGCTCGGTTCTTTTTCGTTCTTTTTCTTTTGAGAGAAAAGAAAAAGAACATCCACAGGCTTGGCGTACACTCACTACCATTCCTAACAAGGCACTATTGAATGGGGTGTACTTCAATTGTCGTTAGTCCGCTCATTGCCGCGGGGGCTACTTCTTTTGTCTTGATACAAAAGGAAGCAAAAACCGAACGTAGTGAGCTCATGAACACCAAAAACAAATAATAAGTGAATAAATCAAGACAGAAAAAAGCTTCCCCCCACAGGCCTTTACCCTTGGCCCGCTTTTCTGTCGGGCCTTTACCCGCGTTCGATACTTACAGGGTCACAAACATTACAAACGTACTGGCCTAACGACACCTTAAAAATGCGGCATAGCGTAACGCATGGCAGCACGACACCTGCTAAAGCACTCACTCACAAAGTGCGTTACCAAGCCGCGACTTTTCTTTGGTTACTTTCTTTTGGGAGAAAAGAAAGTGACAATCACAGGCTAGGCGTACACTCACTGCCTTTCCCAACGAGGAACTGAAAATAGGCTACCTGTCGATCGAAGATTGCCACGCTACGCTCGCAATGACGCGTGGGATACCATTTGCATATCTGCACATCTAACCCTATCTTAACCACTCATAAACCATTATAAATTTTACCGTTATGAAAATTGCTATGCTTGGCTCGGGCTTTATCGCGCGTTTCTATGCCGATTCGCTGATCGGGCACCGCAGGCTTGATGTGCTGCACGCGGTGTACAGCAGGGATATTGCCAAGGCCAAAACTTTTGCGCACGATTATAAACTCCCCGTATATAGCGACAATATGGACGAGGTGGTGAACCACCCCGAGGTGGATGTGGTAGTGATATCGCTCCCAAACGATTTGCACCTTGCCGCTGTTGCCGCCTGCGCCAAAGCGGGTAAACACGTGCTGTGTACAAAACCGCTTGGTCGTACGGCTGATGAAGCCAAACAAATGCTGGATATGGTAGAGCAGGCAGGCGTAATGGGCGGCTACCTGGAGGACTTGTGTTACACCCCCAAGTTCAACAAAAGTTTGGCCAGCGTAAAAGCAGGCGCGTTGGGCCGCATACTGTGGGCAAAAAGCCGCGAGGCGCACCCCGGCCCGCACAGCAACTGGTTTTGGGATAAGGAGCAAAGCGGCGGCGGGGCCATTGTTGACCTGGGTTGCCACTGTATAGAAATTGCCCGCAACTATATAGGTAAGGAGGTAAGGCCGGTAGAGGTGATGTGCTGGGCGGCCACGCAGGTGCACCCTATTGATGCCGAAGACAATGCTATAGGCATGGTGAAGTACGCCAACGGCGCTATCGGGCAGTTCGAGGTGAGTTGGTGTTTCCGCGGCGGTATGGACCTGCGCGACGAGGTGATGGGCACCGAGGGCACCATCTGGATCAACAACTTCCTGCGCACCGGGTTCGATATGTTCAGCACCGGCAAGGGCGGCGGCTACGTTGCCGAAAAGGCCGAGAGCAGCCAGGGCTGGCTTTTCCCCGTGGGCGACGAGGTGAACGAGCTGGGCTACAACCACATGTTTACCGACATGTTTGAAGCCATTGAGCAAAACCGCCCGCCTGCCGAAACTTTCTACGACGGCTACGTGGTGAACGCCATTATCGACGCCGCCTACGCATCCGCCAAAAGCGGCGCATGGGAACCCGTTAAAATTGACGACTGGCGCGGCAGCACCAACACCAAAATAGCCGCCGACTTTGCCAGTTTTAACGAGCAGTATTACTTAATAAAAGAAGAGATACTGCCCCACGGCGAACGCAAACTGATACTAAAAGACAAAACCACCGGCGAGGTAGTGGTAAGAGATATTTAGGAGAGGAGAGAGTTAAGAGATCAAGAGTCAGGAATCAAGACGGGAAAAGTTGATTGGGGTTGCAAAGGGGTATCCTTCGGGTCTTGACTCCTGCTTCTAAATATTTTGCCTTTCTACCATGGCGTTCCCCTTGGGCCGGGCTATCCGCTCATACGCCTGCAGGCCTTAGGCGCAAGGGCCGGTACCCGCTTTTATCCCTAACGCGGGGTGGCGGCGAGTATTAATAAACTATGTCATTTCGAACGAGCGATAGCGAGGAGAAATCTTCTACGCGCAGTAAGTAAACGCTTGCATTCGAAATGACGGATCTTTTACTTCAAACATTATGTGGAACTATAATTATTATGTTTATATCACCACAAATCACTATAAAACAGTGTTATACATTGGTGTTACAAACGATCTAAGCAGACGATTGTACGAACACAAAGAGAATAAAGGGACAAGTAAATCGTTTAGCGGCAAATATTATTGCTACAATTTAGTTTACTACGAACACTTTTCGAACATAGAACATGCCATTGAACGTGAGAAGGAACTAAAGAAATGGCGACGGGATAAAAAAGATGCGTTGATCACATCTGTAAACCCCGGATGGAAGTTTTTAAATAGCGAAATAAATGAATAACACATAATAAAATACCTGTCATTTCGGACGACAGAGAGAAATCTCCTACAAGCAATAAGTAAACGCCTTGCATCCGCAAAGGCAGGGTGCAGAAGATTTCTCCTCGTACCTCGTTCGAAATGACAATCGGTTTTAATTAATACCAATAAACCAATATGAACAGACGAACATTCCTATACACCGGCGGTATGCTGGCCGCATCAGCATCCGCAATGGCCGCAACCATAGCCGGGCGCACAAAACCCGCCCCCGGTATCCAGCTTTACATGGTGAAAGAAGATATGGAGCGCGACCCCATAGGTACCCTTAAACAGCTTGGCGCAATGGGCTATACCCAGATAGAAAGCTACGGCAGCGATAAGGGCATCTTTTGGGGTAAAACCAATACCGAGTTCAAAAAAATAGCCACCGGCTTTGGCCTTAACCTGGTAAGCACCCACTACAACCCCTGCACCCTGCCCGAGTTTGATAAACTGGCAGCACAGGCGGCAGAGGTAGGTATGAAGTACCTGGTATGCCCATGGCTCGGCCCGCAAAAATCTATCGAAACGTTTAAAACCTTTGCTGATGATTTTAACAAGCGAGGAGCTATCTGCAAAAAGCACGGCCTCAGGTTTGGCTATCACCCGCACGATTACCCTTACAAACCGGTAAACGGACAACTACCTATCGACGTACTGCTTGCCGGTACGGATAAAGAACTGGTAGACTTCCAGATGGATGTGTACTACACCGTAACCGAGGGGGCAGACCCATACGCTTACATCACCAAACACAAAGGCCGCTTTAAACTGGCCCACATGCGCGATGTGCTCAAGAAACGCCTCCCCGCAGGCAGCAAGGACGAATCGGCCTGTGATATGGGCGAGGGCATTATTGATTTTAAAAAGTTTATCAGTGTTGGGCAGGATAACGGCATGCGTTACTTTTTTGTAGAGCAAAGCCGTTTCTTCCACGAAACCCCGCTGCAAAGCGCGCAGAAGAATGCGGCGTATTTGAAACGGTTGAAGCTTGTGTAATAAAAGCAGTGGGTCATCCTGAGCTTGTCGAAGGGCGTGCGCAAAGGCATAGCCCGCAAATGGTTCGACAGGCTCACCATGACAGATTGGGAAGTTCCCTCCCTTGGGAGGGTTAGGGAGGGGTTTGAGTGTCAGGTTTGCTAACACACCCCTGCCATTGCACGCATAGCCCGCTGCACCCCCTCTCAAGAGGGGAATAGAGAGAAACCGTCCGCGCCACGTCCACCATACCCTCTCCTGCGAACGGACGGACACCACACAGAAAAGCCTGTACGGTAATAAACTGTACAGGCTTTTCTTTTTGTCTTAATTCTTGATTCTCGTCCTGCCTCTACAACAGGTATATCTTAAAAAACTTTTTACCGTATTCGCCCCAGCCTTCCATGGCTTTGCCGAGGGTGGTTTTAAGGCCTTCGTAGGTAACAACCTTACCTTTTGCCGGTGCTTTTAACGATGCTTCGGCTACGGGCAGGTCGGTAACTTTGGTGGCAAACCAGGTAACGTTCTCGTGCGGCAGTGCAAGGCCAAGTATCATGCCTGGCAACCCGGTGAATGATTCGGGGCCGCCCGATACCGGGATCTCTTCGCTGTAAAAGGCTACCACGTATATGGAGTCCATTACCACGGCGTTGGCGCGGCGGCACATGTAACCGGCAATTTCGCGGGTTTCGTCGGTAATTTTCCAGGTGATCTTGCGGGTACTATCCTTCATCAAAAAACCTTCGTCGAACACCTTTTTACCGGTGATGCTGTAGTTGGTGTTCAGGTCGGTATAAACCGTGTTTATTTGCTGGGCAAGCGGCATATCGCTAAACCAGCTGTTTGATGGCGGCGCATCCTCCACAACCGGGGAATACAGGGTTTTGTTGCCGCCAAAGGTTAACGTGCTTTTAAGGATTTTAAACTGCGGGTTGTTTTTCTTGTACGATTCAAAGGCAGGTGCGTACCAGCTTTCGTTATCCTTGTTTATTACCTTTTTAATAACGCCATACATGTTCACTTTTTTCTCGAACTCGATAGTGCCCGATGTTGTGAAATGCGTGTTTTGGGCAAACAGCAAGCTGCTTGCAAACATGCAGGTAAATAATGTTAACAGGTGCTTCTTCATTGCTTGATATGTCTTTATTTATATATCCTTAACTTATTTTTTTGGAGCGCCGCCGCCCATGCCGTTAAAATCCCAGGTTACCGATAGCATAAAGTACCGGCGGATGGTGGTGTACCGGTTCTCGGTGATCAGATTGCTTGATGCGCTGCGGGTAAAGCCCTGGTTTTGGTTTAGTAAATCGTTGCCGCTTATTGATGCCTTTAAGTTATCGCCTTTAAAAAACGCTCTGCTTATACGGGCGTTGATAATGGTTTGGCGGAAAGCGTTATCAAATGATTGCGTAGCGGCGGTATACTGGTATTGGCCATCGCTGCCTATCTCAATTTTACCCGGCAGGAAAATACTCAGGTAGTAGTCGGCATTAAAACCACGGCCGTTATTGTTTCTATCGGGCTGTAACGAAGCCTGGCCAATAGTATAATTAGGCCCGCCGCTTATGTATATGGAGTATTTTTTCTCTTTGTATTTTGACAGGCCAATGGTGCCGCCGTAAGTGTTTGATTTTGTTTTGTTAAGCTCGTTATTTACCATGCTGTAATAAATGTTACCGCCGGTGTTTAGCCTTGCATTAATGTTAAGGCCTATAACGCTTAGTTTGCGGCTCATGTCCAAACCAAAGTTATAGTTGGATTGCTGTTTATCGTTCAGGTTTACCGACTGTATAATGCTCCTGCCTTCTTTATCGGTAACCACATTGCTTACAATGGGTTTGGTGGTAAAGTTATAACTACCATTTAACCAGATGGATTGATCGCTGATAACTTTATACATATTGTAATAGCCATAAAACCCGTTGGTGAACGATGGTTTTAGGTTAGGGTTACCAATGGTTTGGTTCACCGGGTCGGTATTTACGCGGATGGGCTGTAACTGATCAATAGTTGGCTGGGTTTGGTTACCGTAGTAGCCAAAGTTTAAGCCGCTGTAATTAGATATTTTATACTGAAAATTTGCCTGCGGGCTCCAGTTGGTAAAGTTACGGTGGCCAGATAGGCCGGTTATCTCATCTACCTGTTTATAATCTATATTGGCAACGCGAGTACCAAAGCGCAGGGTGCTTTTTCCTTTTTTATAGTTGAAGTTGATACCCCCCTGGTTTGATGTTTGATCGAAAATATAATGGTTACTTAACGAGTCGTTCAGCAGGTTATAGTTACCGGGTGCCGATTGGTCGAACGATTTCCTATCAGCGTTGCTGTTGTTTTTACTAAACCCATAGTTAAAGATAACCGATAATGCCTTAGAGAGCGGCTCGGTATAGGTTAAATTGGAAATGAAACGCGATGTTTTGGTGTTGTCGGTTTTTAACTGGTCAACAATTTCGCTGCTTTTTGGCGTACCGTCGGTGTTAAATATTTCCAGGTCTGATTTTAGGAAACCGTGTGCTTTGCTTTCGGTAACACCGGCAATCACATTAAGTGATAGGGTACGGCCGGTTTTCTTCAGTTTTTTTGTGTATAAGGCCGATGCATTGAACAGTTGCTGATCTACCTTATTGCTCAGCGTACGGCTGTTGGTATTGATCAGTGTGCTGTCAATCCTGCGGCTTTCGGCATTGCTGGTAGTGTGGGTATCGCTATTTTTTATAGTTCCATCAACAGATACTTTTAAGGTTGATGTGGTATCAAGCTTAACTGTGTATGTTGCATCCAGTTTTTGCCTGAACATGTAATTGTTAAACGTTTGGTCGGTATTGCTTTTGATAATATTGGTCGAGTCGCCGGGCAGGTTTTGCTGCTGTTTGTTATTGCGGGTGCCATCAACCTCTAATGAGCCTGCTTTGTAATTGGTGTTAAGGCTGTTTTTATCGTTATTCCATTTATTATCGTAGTGCACACCGCCGGTGTAAGCCTTAGGGATACCCTGCCCATCGTATCTGCCGCTAAAAGAGTCGAGGCCGCCATCGTTGCTGCCGCCGTCAAAAAAAGCGCTACCATCATCACCAAACTGTATGCCCCCGCCGGTGCCCAATTTGTTATTATCCTGCCAGCCCAGGCCTGTTTTACCCGTGTTGCCAACGGTGCCGTAAACACTGAATTTCTTTTTACCCTTAAACTTGTTATAAAGCCCCTGCCCCTGGTAGTAGCCATCTGTACCAATGCCGCCATCCAGCTTACCAAAGTAGCCGTTCTTTTTATCCTCTTTTAGTTTAATGTTAATGGTTTTTGTTTTCTGCCCATCGTCAATACCGGTAAAGGCGGCCTGATCGCTCTTTTTATCATAAAGCTGCACCTTATCAACCATATCGCCGCGTATGTTTTTGGTAACCAGGGTGGGGTCGTCGCCAAAAAACTCTTCGCCATCGACCAGTACCTTTTGTACGGTTTGGCCCTGCGCGGTTATTTTACCGTCCTTATCAACCTGTATACCCGGCAGCTGCTTTAGCAGGTCCTCAACTTTAGAGTTGGGCTGTATGGTGTATGCTTTGGCATTAAACTCGGTAGTATCGCCTTTTATTTTGATGGCGGCAACGGTACCTTTTATCAGCACCTCGTTCAATAACCTCGATTTAAGGTTCATGTTGATATTGCCAACATTATGGGTGGTTTTAGCAGAATCCAAGGTAAATTTCTCTACATAGTCGGCATAACCGGGATAGGTTACCAGTAATATAAACTTGCCTTTACCCAGGCCATTTATAGTGAATGAGCCATTTGCAGCGGCCCTGGTAAATTTGCGAAGGGTTGAGTCTTTTGCGTTTAGTACGCTGATAGAGGTGTTTACCAGTTTAATGTTGGCAACGCTATCAACCGAAGCCCCTTTAACCGAATAAGAATTTTGTGCAAAGGTAGAAAAAGAGCATAGGCATAGTAATACCAGTGCTGTAATTGTGAATTTCATACTTAGGGTTTATTGTGGAGCCAAGATATAACTAAAAGTTTAGTAATAAAAAGGCAGGGCATGTTAAAAAGTGTTAAATATGCCTTTAGAGTGGCATGGTCACACTATTGTTACTTATTAATAACAATTAAATTTAAACACACCGGGCCACACTAACCCATTAAAAGTGGCTTTATAAATGATCAGCGCGTGTAAATGAAAGGGCTATTGAAAGAGGAAAAACCCGGAAGTTCCTGATCTTTAGCAGAAAGTACAGCATCTTTTTCAGCAATACCCCAGCCAATGGCCAGTTCAGGGTCGTTCCAGGCCAAACCAACTTCAGAGTCTTTACCAAGATAAGCTGTCACCTTGTAAGCAAATATGGTGTTATCTGCCAGGCTAACAAAACCATGCAGGCAGCCGGGCGGTATCCATAGCTGTTTTTTATTATCGGCAGTAAGCTCAACAGATACATGCCTGCCATAGGTAGGTGAGCCTTTGCGCACATCAACAGCAACATCCAGTACAGCTCCTTGCAATACCCTAACCAGTTTACCCTGTTCAAAAGGTGCTTTTTGGGCGTGCAGGCCGCGTACAATATTTTTGTGCGACATAGATTGGTTATCCTGCACAAAATCTACATCTACGCCAGCTTCCTGTAATGCCCGTTTATTGTAGCTTTCAAAAAAGTATCCCCTGTCGTCCGTAAAAACTTTTGGTTCAAATAATAATACACCGGGTATAGTAGTTTCTGTAATCTTCATTATTCGTCAACCGTTTTCATTAATGTATTAAATAATACAAAGCGTTCATTAAATTGTTGCTGGTGTATTTCCTGGAATTTGAACAGGTGGGTGCGGTAATAATCCTGGAATTGCTCGATTGTATCAGCGTTAAATTGCAGGCAGTAGGTGATGCCATCGTTTGGCGAATCGATAATGGTAAGCAAACGGTACGAACTGAAGCAGCCGGTAGCCATAACAGCAGGGATATGTACCTCTTTAATCCAGGCTAACCATTCCTGCTCAACGGTATCATCTAAAATCACGGTGTCGTTATATACAATCATGCCGTAAAAGTACTATTTGATTTTTGGATTTCAACGGTTGGATTGATTTCACAGATTAGAGAATTTTATGCTACCAATTAACGTGTAACCTAACTCGCATCATTCTTATCACCCCTTAACAGCCTGAAGCGTTTACGGGCATCGTTTATCCAAAGGCTGCCGGGGTAATCGGTAATGATCTTCTGGTAGTAGGATTTAGCCTGGTTGGCATCGTTTAGTTTGGTTTCGTAAATATCGCCCAACATGTAAACGGCATCATCCGCCCAAAGGTCAAATGCGTGTTTCTCCACTATCTCTTTTAATATGGTTACGGCATTGGTAAAATCCTTTTGTTGTATCATAATGCGCGCTTTGGCCATCAATATATCTGCTTCGAGTGCGTTGCCCGGGTATTTTTTGTCGATGCTATCCAGCGTAAGCATGGCTTTGGCGGGTTGTTCGGCAAATATCAGCAGATCAGCCCGCGAGTAAATTTTGAGTGCTTTACCCGCACTATCGGCATTCAGGTTATCAGATATCAAAAGCGAAAGGTTCAGGGCATCGTTGGCAATAAGCTGCGTGGTAGCAGCTTTCAGGATATTCAATTGCCGGCGGGCCCAGTCAAAATCGCCGGTATAATAGGCCAGTTTAGCATTGCGCAATGCGGCATCCTGGGCAATTGGGGTGGCCGTGTTGTCTTTTTCTACCTGGCTGTATAGGAGGGAAGCATCCCAGGGTTGGTTATTAAGCAGGTAAACGTCACCAAGGTCCAGCTTGCAAGCGGCCAGCAGGGCGGGCCTAACGCCTTGTATGGCAATGGCGGCTTCCAGTAAAGCCTGCGCATCTTTTAGCTTATGCAGTTTAAAGGTCTGCAGGTTGGCCAGCTTTTGCATGGCAAACACAGTTCCCCGGCCGCGCCCAAGCTCGTTCAGTAAATCAGTATAATCTTTCTCCAGCCCCAGCAGGTCGGCTTGTGTGTACTGGCCGTTTGTTACCTTCAGGTTTTTGGTGTTGATGAGCTCAATTTTGGCAGATATATAGTTCTGATTGTCTTTATAGCCTTTGCTCACAATGTATTCGTACCCGCGTATGGCGGCATCGTAAGCCTCGTTAGCTACCAGTGTGCGGCAAAGCTCAAATACGTTGCTGCCGTCATCATTTTGGCGGCGGCTTAAGGCCAGTGCCTGGTTCAGCGCCATATCAAACTCTTTTTGCTGCAAAAACTGCCAGGTAAGCAGGTTGGTGTAAACAATTTGCTGCGGGTCTTTCTGGATGCGTTTAAGTAACGATACCTTGAGCATATCATAATCCGCGGGGCCTTCGTAAACGGTAGCCAGCGTGCTTTCGGCCTGACTTAAAAAAACAGGGTTTGTGGGCAAAAAAGTAAGGTATTCTTCGGTAAGTGCGGCTTTATCGCGTTTGTAACGGTACAGGGTTATCAGCTCAAAGGCAAAGGCATTATCATTATGGAGCAGCTTACGGCCCTGTAAAAATATTTTAATGGCGTAATCGGCATTGGCGCTTTGGTAAAACTGCGAGGCGATGTTGGCTATGGCCCCCTGGTCGGCAGGGAGGTTTTTGATCAGGTCGTTATACAGTGCATCGGCCTTGGCCGTATTGCCCTGCTGAGTGTAAACAGACCCAAGCGCAATGGTGTATTCATTATTGCCCGGGTATTTGCGCAGCATTTTTTTGGTAATGCTTTCTGCCTCATCAAATTTCTTAAATGTTAACAGGCTGGTGAAATACTGCTGATAGTACGCATCATTATCCTGTTTAAACAGCTTTTGGTATATATCAAGGGCCTTTTGCTGTTCGCCGTTTGCGGCGTATTGGCGGGCAAGTAAAAGATCGTTATTTTGGGCTAAAAGCCTTGTGCTGCAAATAAATAATACCAGTACCAACACATATAATTGCTTCATTCTTTTTTTATATTTTAGCCCTGCGGGCATATATTATGTAACGTTACAAGCGGGTAAAATTGTAGTGACATTTGTATAAACGTTAACTAAAATAAGTAATTTGACCTCTCTTAACAATTAGGATAAACCAAATGCAGGGTCGTTTAAGATCATTTTTGTTCGTAGCTTTTATACTTGTTTTTTGCGCCTGCAAACAAAACCAAGTAAGGCAAATACCTGTAAGTGACTTTTTTAAGACACCCGAGAAAAGCTTTTTCAAAATCTCGCCCGATGGCAAATACATCTCTTATTTAAAGCCTTATAAAGATAAACAAAATATATACATAAGGTCGTTAGCTACCGGCGCTGAGCAAATGGCAACCAATTTTACCGATTATTCGGTACGTGACTACTCCTGGACGTTTAACAACCAGATAGTTTTTACGCAGGATATTATTGCGGTGGATGAATTCAGGATCTATACGCTTGATGTAGCTACATTAAAGGTGAAAAGCCTGGTTAACCTGGAGAAGGCGCGCATCCGTATACTGAACCGTAACCGCATGCAGCCCGATGTAATAACCGTGGCCATGAACAAACGCGACCCGGTTAACTTTGATGTGTACCGTTTAAATGTTAAAAACGGCGAACTAAAGCCTTATTTGCTTAACCCCGGCAATATCACCAAATGGTACCCTGATGCCAATGGTAACATCCGCCTGGTTAAGGTATCTGACGGGGTTAACGAGAGTATCCTGTATCGCGCAAACGATAAAGTGCCGTTTAAATCTATCATCAAAAATAATTTTAATGACAGGGTAGAGCCGATTGCTTTTACAGGCGTTAAGAACGATTTTTATGCCCTATCAAACGTTAACCGCGATAAAACCGCACTTATAGAGATAAACGCCGAAACCGGTAAGGAGGCAAAGGTTGTATATGCCAGTGATAAGGCCGATATACTGGGTGTTGATTATTCAAAAGGCAAACACCGCTTAGAGCTTGTGGCATGGGAAGAAGCCAAACCACAGAAGCATTTTTTGGATAATGATATAGCAAAACTTTACAAAAACCTTTCGGGTAAGATAAAAGGCAACGCCGTAGATATTGTTGACCGGGACAGCACCGAGAACAAGTTTATTATAGTTAGCTCTACCGATAAGAACCCCGGTTCGTACTACTTATATGAGCGGGGCGGCGATAAGCTTACCAAACTTGCCGATATTAACCCTGAAATAAAACCCGAAGAGCTTTGCGATATGCAACCCATATCATTTAAAGCCAGCGATGGGATGACGATAAACGGCTATCTGACCATCCCGCAAGGGAAAGAAAGAAGGAACCTGCCGGTTGTAGTGATGCCGCACGACGGGATATGGGGCCGTAACTCATGGGATTATGATGCCGAGGTGCAGTTTCTGGCCAACAGGGGGTATGCGGTGTTCCAGGTAAATTTCCGTGGCTCTGCCGGGTATGGTAAAGCATTCCGTACGGCAGGCTTTAAGCAGGTAGGCGGCAAAATACAGCAGGATATTACTGATGGTGTAAAATGGCTTATTGCCAATAAAATAGCCAACCCCAAAAAGATAGCCATTTTTGGCGGTGGTTTTGGCGGGTTCTCGGCTTTGTACGGTGTGTCATTCCACCCCGAAATGTATAATTGCGCGATTGTTAAATACGGACTGATCAACTTTTTCACCTACTTAAAAGATGCACCGCCATTTTTTAAACCCTATTTAAAAATGACCTACGAGATGGTGGGCAACCCCGAGACCGACGCCGACCAGCTACGGGCCATATCGCCGGTTTTTCATACTGATAAAATAAAAAGCCCGTTGCTGATATTCCAGGGTGCTAAAGACCCCCGGGCCAATATCAGTGAGCTTAACCAGTTTGTGCGCGAATTGAATAAACGCAATGTGCCGGTAATATACCGCCTTAAAGAAAATGAACGCGCTTATTTTAAAAGCGAACATAACCGTATGGAAATGTACGCCGAGATAGAAACCTTCCTGAGCAACAATATGCAGGTTAAACCCTAACCTGTTATGAAAGCGCAGAAAAATCTATACCGCAAAAATTTTTCGCTGATAACCGCATTCCTGGTGCTGATAACGGTGAGCCTTGTTATCGCGATTGTTATATCATATAACCTTACTGCCAAATATGTAGAGAACGAGTTTGCCTCTAAAAAAATAGAGGTGCTTGATCAAACGGTTAAGCCTTATTACGATTTCTTTCAGTTAAAGATCCCCGAGATTACCTCATACCAGGGTTTCCTGGATTCGGCATCGGCGGCAAACTATTCGGCTACGGTTTTTAAAAGTTACCCGTTTGTGCGCAAGGTGTTGTTTTATGATATCCAGATTGGTAACCCCTCGTCTAAAAAGCTTGCCAATAAACAAGGCATCTCTGTAAAAACAGTTTACCAGTATAAGCCTAAGCATGGCAGTGTAAAGGGGTATAAAGATTCTGTTTGGGCAAATGATGTTGATTTTAAAGACATGGCGATGAAGCTGAGTAACTTTATCAGCGTAGCAGATACCTCGCGCCTGCCCACGCAGGACGAGATCTTCCGTACTTTTTATAACGTTACGCCCGATAAAATAAGTTACCTCAATATCCCCCGCCGCGAAGATATCCGCATCTATCAGTCGCTGTTAAAAAAAGGTGATACCAAAGCCTTTTATAAACAAAACATGCTTACCTTTTTGCTGGATGCACATCAGCTTAAAGTTAAAAACACCCACCCCGAGCTGTACCAGCAGGTTACCATACAGCCCGTAGTGTACGATCCGCTTGATGTGGAAGGTGATCGTAAGGTGACCGAGGCCGCGTTAACCGGTGCTTTTTCAAACTTTAAGCTGTATTTTATTTCAACAAACCAGCATCTTACCAAAGAGATTGACAGGCGTTTTTTGCCCATATGCGCTATTGTATTGCTTATTTACTTTTTTTTGGTGCTAATAAGCTGGCTTATATACCGCAACCTAAACATTAACCTAAAGGTGTTTAAGCTGCAGTACGATTTTATAAACAACTTTACCCATGAGTTTAAAACCCCGGTGAGTGTTATAAAAATTGCTGGCTCGAACCTTAAAGGCGATGCCGAACTAAGCGAACGCCAGCGCCGCCATTACGGTAAAATACTGGATGAGGAGGCCGACAAGCTGAACGACCTGATGAACAAGCTGCTCAGTTTTACTCAGTTGGAAAACCGCTCTATTACAGTAAAGCGCGAGGAAATAAACCTGCAGCAATTTGTAAAAGGGTATATTGATACCTTTAAGATAAAATACCCCGATTTTAAGCTTGACTTTAATATTGAGAATGTAAATAAGTTTTATAGCGACCCGGTACTGTTGGGTAGCGTGTTCCAGAATTTGATGGAGAACGCCTACAAATATTCGCACCCGGGTAAAAAAGAATTATTTATAAATATTAAGCCCGAAAAACGCAATATTGTATTTTCATTTGCCGATAAAGGCATAGGCATGGCCCGGTATGAGCAAGGCGATGTATTTAAAAAGTTTTACCGAATAGAGAACCAGTACAACCAAAATGGGAGCGTAGGCCTGGGCCTTGCTTTTTGTAAAGAACTGGTTAACTTTATGGACGGGGAAATAGACGTTACCAGCAAGCTTAATGTAGGGTCAACGTTTATTGTTACCTTGCCTTTAGGGCATTAGCAATATTAGGGGCGTATTTTGCAAATGGGTAGCCCCGATGGGGCATAAAAATATTAATGGGGGTATTCTACAAAGCGATAGTCTCTACGGGACATGAAACAAGTAGTAATTACTTTGTAGAAACAACCGCTATGTCGCATCAAATAAGTACTTTGTTGCTGCATAAGAGTTAGTTTATGGCAAACAAACAAGCAGTTGATTTGCTCCGTAGGAACTACCGCTTTGTAGATAAAACAAAAACACAATTCATTTGCTCCGTAGGTGCAAAACATATTGATTAAGATAATGAACAAAGAAATTAAAATAGCACTGGTTGAGGACGATGAGAACTTAAGGTTTTTAGTGGCCGAACGCTTGCAAAGTGAAGGTTACAAAGTTTTAGAAAGCAATAACGGCGAAGAAGCCGAAAGCATGATACTGGCCGAGCAGCCAGATATTGTACTGCTTGACTGGATGCTGCCCGGCAAACAAGGCAGCGAAGTATGCAGCAACCTGCGCGAAAAAGGTTTTGATAAGCTGGTTATTATGATGACCGCCAAAGCCCAGGATATTGATAAAATAGGCGCCTACAACTTTGGTGTGAGCGATTATATAACCAAGCCCTTTAACATGGATGTGCTGGTAGCGATGATTGACAGCAAGATCAAATTCTCGCTAAATAACGAGCGGGCCGAATCGCATAAGTTTGGGAATATGGAGCACCTGCCCAACACTCACCTGCTGATACGCGATGGCCGCAAAACCGAGCTGACTATTTTAGAGAACCGTATACTACTATACTTTCTTAAGAACAAAAACAAGGTTATAAACCGCGAAGAACTGATGATGGAGGTTTGGGGCTACAACGCCGATGTAAACACCCGTACGTTGGATATGCACATCGTTCGCCTGCGTAAAAAGATAGAGAACAACCCCGATTCGCCAACCTACCTGCAAACAGTTAGGGGCATAGGGTATAAGTTTGTTTATTAGAGATTCCATTTGTCATTGCGAGCGATAGCGTAGCAATCTCAGCATATCCGCATGCTTATAAGGTTGCCACGCTATCGCTCGCAATGACAGGTTATTTTTAAACCGGCTTTTTGTAAACTTTACTCGCCACAAAATCTCCAAAGAAAGTTTTCTCCTCAGTAACCTCATATCCAAATTTGCTAAACTGTTTCCCTACATCAGGCAATCGCCATGCGGGTACGCCGCAAAGCACTTTAAAAAACAGCAGCATACTTTTCAGCATCAGATATTGCCACCATTTGCCGGTAAGCTGAAAATCCGTATTTAACCACAAGCCGGTGGGTTTTAAGGTTTGATGGATGTGTTGAAATACGCCGGGCAGGTAATCTTCCGTAAAGTTATCGAAAAGAAAAGGGGTTATCGCCACATCAAAATCTACAGGCAAGCCTGCATCTTCAATTGCCTTGTTTATAAATTCAATATGATTATTGCCGATGTTTCTTTTACGGGAAAGCCACATCATCTTGGCCGAGATCTCTACGTAAGTAAGACTTAAACCATCCGGATGCAACTTGGTTATCTCATCAAGCAGCCAGCCGGTACCGCCGCCAACTATTAAAACTTTTGCGTTTTTAGGGATGCGTGGTAAAAGCCATATTTGCGCGTTAACCAAAGCTTTGCCAAATACCAGCCGCGAAAGCTTATCATAAAAGGGGGCCGAGTTATCGTAATTAGCCGGCATAACTGTTGCCTAAAACAAGGCGGAAACCTACCAGTATCACGTACTGTAATATCAATACACCATCCATATAAAAGAAGTAGTAGTATTCATTCTTCTCCCATTTTGATTTAAATATCAGCCAGCCCATAAGTATGGCAGTTGTGGTAAGCCCCCAAAAATCCAGACTAAAACCATTGTTCCTGAAAAGGAATAGCAGCACAATATAACCCGCCAGCAGCACCTGGCAAAACAGGTATGCATTCTTTTCGCCCCATGCAACCGGGATGGTTCTAAGGCCAGCCTGGCGGTCGCTAAACAGATCGCGGATATCAAAGGGAATGGCAAGCGCGAATATAAACAGGAAACGCTTGGCTATCATGATGGTAATATCCCGCATGGAAATATCTGCCAGGTGCAAATCCTGCGCCTCCAATACGGGCAGCAGTACGCAGCTCATGGTCCAAACCAAAGCGATGAGGAAGGTTTTTAAGCCGGGTATATTGCGGAGGCCAAACTTTTGCTCGCCTACACTAAATATAGGCAGGCTATAACAAAATGAAAGAACAGAAAGGAATATGAGCAATATGCGCGATTCCATCGACAGTAAAAAGAACAATGGGATAAGCGATAACAGCGAGATCATGGTAAAGGTTACCATTAACCGGTAATGAGCAAAAAACCAGCGTACACGTTTATAGGGCGATCTCTCGGGATGCTTTGGTTTACTAAGCAGGATACTAAAATTGTAAATACCCAGTGTTGAGGTGAACAGCAACCCGGTAACAGTATAAACCGGTTTTGAACCGATAATGTGAAAAGTAACCAACGCTTGTGCCACTGCACATAACGACATGAATATGTTACTGAAAAGCAAAAAATCAAGCGCGCTTTGGAAGGCTTTTTTCATCGGTTTTGCTAAAATACGGCAATAGGAATAAAAATAAACAATTATTTTTTATCGTTGCTAAGATTGAAAGCAGTGGGGCTCGTGCGATCCCTTCCTTGGGGAAGGAGGAGGTAGGGGTTATGATATTGCAATCGGCAGTAGCTTGTACAACCCCTCCCTGCCACTACGCAAACCAACCGCGCCCCTCCCTGGGGAGGGAATAATAGAAAACCTCAAACGCTTGTCATCCTTGCTTATATTAATTAAGCTTTAAACGCCGGGTCTTCCCCTGCTTTTAAAGTAAACATCGTAATCTCCGGCAATATTCCAATCCGGCCGGGGTATGCTAAAAACCCATAGCCAACATTAACATAGATCTGCTGGTGTTTTTCGCGGTATAAACCGGCCCATTCCTGGTAAACATATTCTATCGGGCTCCATTGAAAATCATCAGTACGTACGCCAAACTGCATTCCATGGGTATGGCCGCTAAACATCACATCTATCTGCGGATATTTCGGGATAACCTCGGCCCGCCAGTGCGATGGATCGTGCGAGAGTAATAGTTTTACTGGCAGGTCGTCTGTATTTACAACGGCTTTTTCCATTTTGCCATATTTGGGGAAACGGCTCATTTCGCCCCAGTTACCTATACCCAGGATGCCCAATTCATCGTTGCCAACTTTTACACGGCGGTGCTCATCAATCAACAGGTCCCAGCCAAGGGTTTTGTGGGCCTGTATCATATCGGCAAAATTCCTGTCTTTATCGGCAGGGGTAGGCCATTGGCCGTAGTCGCCGTAATCGTGATTGCCAAGTATAGAATAAACCCCGTGCGGCGCACGCACTTTTTTAAATACATCAACCACACGGTTCACCTCTGATGTTTGCCCGTTCACCAGATCGCCGGTAAAAAATATCACATCGGCCTTTTGGTTCATCAGCATATCAACACCGCCATGCATATCATGCACGCTATGGAAACTGCCCGAGTGGATATCAGAGATCTGCCCTATGCGCATCCCATCAAAAGCTTTTGGCAGGTTGGGCAGGTAAAGGGTTACATTTTTTAGCTGATAATCATACAAGCCTTTAGACATGTTGTGCTTAATGAGGTAAAGCGGCACAGCACCCGCCAGTATCCCGGCTTTCATCAAAAACTCCGACCGTGGGATGGCTTTGAAAGTAGCGGGAGCCGCATTAGTTGCAGGTTTTTTATTTTTACGGAATAGGTAAACAATAAACCGGCGTAGGTCATCCACGGCTATAAACAGCGCGTAAAACAGCTTAAATATAAACGTAATGAAAAACAGGAACAGGAAGGCACCGCGGGCACCTACCGACATTTTGCTGTATATACCCAGCAATAAAACGGCTATTAAAAATACCGCGCCAAACCAATACAAACCCAAAAACCACTTTTTACGCGTAAACTTAAACGCGGTGTTTATGCCCCTTAACAGGTAATAATCAAGCGCTAAAAGTACAAGTGGTACCAGGATAAGGTATAGGGCGTTTCCCTGCATGAGGTGTTAAGCTGGTGAATAATTGCGTTAGTAACGGTCGTCAATGTCAAGGTCGTCTTCATCGGGCTCTAAATTAAACAAGCTGTTAAACATATCCGAAAAAGCGAAACCATTATCCAAAAAACCTTTATTCAGTTGCGAAAACTCGGCTAACCCGTGCAAAATAAACTCCATTAACAGTAATTGCTGGTTCTCGCTTAACCGCGGATGGAATTTTTTAACCACATCCTTTAATCCCGGTACGGCGTTCAGCGATTTTTTATAATCTACTAACGAAAGGTCATCTACCAGCGATAGCGTGTTGCCATCACTAAACCAGTTAACGATATCGGCATAAGGGTTTGGCGCTTTTGCTTTCTTGGCCTTTTCCGGGTCGGGGAAAAATTGCAGCAGTAATGTTTTTATGGCTTTACCGATAAGGATATTGGCCACTTTGCCGGGGCCTTCCAGTTCGCCTTCGTAAACCAGCTCTATTTTACCGGTGATGGCCGGGATAACGCCTAAAAAGTCGGAAATGCGGACGAAGGTAGTAGCCTCGCCATTAATGATCATCCGGCGCTCGGCATTGCTAATCAGGTTCTCGTATGACGAGATGGTTAAACGTGCCGAAACCCCCGATTTTTTATCGATGTATTCGGAGTTACGCGCTTCAAAGGCAATTTGCTCTACCATATCTTTTACCAAACCATCGGCTTCGATATTGGCCCGTTGTTCAGCACTTAAAAGAGCTTCCTGCTGGGTAATTTTGCGTGAGATCTCTACCGTGCGCGGGTAGTGCGTCAATATCTGGCTTTCTATACGGTCCTTCAACGGCGTAACTATAGAACCACGGTTGGTATAATCCTCGGGGTTGGCGGTAAACACAAACTGGATATCCAATGGCAGGCGTAGTTTAAACCCACGGATCTGGATGTCGCGCTCCTGTAAAATATTGAACAATGATACCTGGATGCGGGCCTGAAGATCGGGCAATTCGTTTATTACAAAAATGCCCCTGTGTGCACGTGGTATCAAACCAAAATGGATAACCCGCTCGTCAGAGTAGGTCAGTTTCATGGTGGCTGCCTTTATCGGGTCAACATCACCAATTAAATCGGCTACGGTAACATCGGGTGTAGCCAGTTTTTCGGTATAGCGTTCGCTGCGATGGATCCAGCCGATAGGGGTATCGTCGCCCTTGCTTTCAACCGTGCTGTGGCCATACCAGCTGATAGGTGCCAAAGGGTCATCAAACAATTCAGATCCTTCTATATATGGCACGTACTCGTCAAGCAGGTTTACCAGCAGGCGGGCAATACGCGTTTTTGCCTGGCCGCGTAAGCCCAGCAGTAAAATGTTGTGGCGCGACAGGATAGCGGTTTGCAGGTCGGGGATAACGGTATCCTCAAAACCGATGATACCTTCAAAACCCCCTTCTTTTTTTTGCAGTTGTGTAATCAGGTTAGCCCTCAGCTCATCCTTAACCGAACGGCTTTTGTAACCTGCCTTTTTAAGCTCGCCGAGTGTTTTTATATCTAATAGGTATTTGCTCATTTCTTATTCTTGATTTCACCGATTTTTGTGATTTACCGATGATTAATTAATGATTTTTGTCTTGATTCTTGACTCTTGTTTCTTGAATCTATCTAACGTTTTTTCTTCTGTTTTTGGCGTAATCTTCAAAAATGTATTCGCCCAGGTTGTTTAGCGAGCTGTAGAACGCCTTGCCGCCGTTTGTTTCGGTAAACTGGCGTACAAACTGCTGCAGGTAGGGATCTTTTGCTATCATAAACGTGGTGATAGGTATTTTTAGCCTTTTACACTGCGCGGCCATGTTAAGCGTTTTGTTTACCACTTTCCTATCCAGCCCTATACTGTTTTTATAATACTTGGTGCCCTCCTTTAAGCAGGTGGGTTTACCATCGGTTATCATAAAAATTTGCTTGTTGTGCGTTTTACGGCGGCGCAGCAAATCGGTAGCCAGTTCAAGGCCTGCATAAGTGTTGGTGTGGTAGGGGCCAACCTGCAGGTAAGGCAAATCCTGTAGCGTAATAGGCCAGGCATCGTTACCAAAAACCACAATGTCCAAAGTATCTTTAGGGTACTTGGTGCGGATAAGCTCGGCCAACGCCATAGCCACTTTTTTGGCCGGGGTTATCCTGTCTTCGCCGTAAAGTATCATGGAGTGCGATATATCGATCATCAGCACCGTGCTGGTGAGGGTTTTGTAATCCATTTCCTCTACTTCCAGGTCGCGCTCGGTCATCATAAAATCGCCGCCTATGCCATGGTTAACCTGCGCATTCTGGATGGATTGCGTCATGTCTATCTGGTCAAGGCTGTCGCCAAACTCAAATTCGCGGCGTTCGGCATTTTTTTCATCGCCCTGCCCGCTTTGCGGCGAACGGTGGTTGCCCTTGCCCGATTTTTTTAACTTCCCGAAAATTTCTTCTAACGCCGCCTGGCGGATGCTTTGTTCGGCCTTGGCTGTAATATTGAACTCGCCGCTTTGGTTATCCTCGTTCAGGTAACCTTTTTGCTTTAGCTCATCAATAAAATCGCCCATGCCGTAATCGTCATTGGTAATGTTGTATTGCTTATCTAATTCGTTAAGCCATGCCAATGCCTCCCCGGCATCACCGGCGGTATAGTTCAACAATTCCAGGAATAACTTTAGTAATTCTTCAAATCCGCCCTTAGGGATCTGGTTTGGTTTAAACTGTGAAAATCCAAAACCACGCATATTTTACCCTTTCTTGAGTATAAAGTAACGCATTATTCAGTTCAAAAGTTTTAAACCACGCTATTTAAACGCAATTGTTAACTAAGCATGACAATAGGGCCCGGCTTTACACCAAACTTTTCTTGATACGGCCAATTTCATCGCGGTTGTAAACCGGGTTGGCGCCACGCTGGCTGGTTACATAAGCACCAATAGCGCATGAGTTAAGCAATATTTTAGGGATGGGGTTATTAGCTATAATACCTGCCACAAAGGTGGCCAGGAATGCATCGCCTGCACCAACGGTATCGGCAACATCAACGCAGAAACCCGGATGCTCAAAAAACTCATAATCGTGCCAGATGATAGCACCCTGATCGCCACGGGTTACGCAGATGGTTTTAGTATGATACTTTTTCTGAAACTCGGTGATCTTGCTTTTAAGATCGTTACTACCGCCGCCAATAAGCAGGTCGGCTTCTTCCTCGTTCATTTTAATAACGCTGGCGCGGGCAGCAAGTGTTTCTATAGTTGCCAGCGTGTAATGTGGGTGGCGCAGGTTTACATCAAATATTTTGATGGCGTCTATCTCATCCAGCAGGTTTAGCAAAGTATCGTGCGTTTCTTTTTCACGACAGGCCAGGCTGCCAAAAACAATGATAGACGAGCGTTTTGCTGCTTCTATCAGGTTTTTGTCAAGGTGGATCTTATCCCATGAAACAGGCTGGGGGATAATATAGGTAGCCTGGTTTTTGTCGTCAAGCTCAACCGTAACCTCGCAGGTAGGCAGGGTGTTATCGCGCTGTATGAGGGAGGAGTATAAGCCGTTGTTTTTCAGGAAATCAACCAGTTCATTACCCGATGCGTCGTTACCAACACGGCTGGCAAAAACTACATCTACATGCTGCTGCACCAGGTGCCTTGCAACATTCATTGGCGCGCCGCCGGCTTTTTTTTCATCGCCGAAGGCATCCCATAAAACTTCTCCAAAACACAGTACCCTGTTTTTCATATATAGTGGAACGCTTAAAGGCTGTAAAGCTATAAAGGATTTATGGTAAACAATGTTAAATTTATAATAAATGACCACACGATTTGTTAACAATTGTTTAACAATGAGTTGGGTTTTATTTTGTGCAAAGGCGCCAGGAAATAAAGTAGGTATTGCGTCTTTGCGTGAAATATCTTTAATTGTGATTAGATTGATATATTTATGCTATGAAAAAGCTTATCCTCTCTTGCATGTTGCTTCTTATATCTTGTGTATGCTTTTCACAGGATAGGGAAGCTATTATAAAACTTATGCGCAACCAGCAAACTGCCTGGAGCAACGGCGATATAGATGGTTTTATGCAAGGCTACTGGAAATCAGACTCGTTGATGTTCATTGGCAAGCGGGGGCCAACCTACGGGTGGCAGCAAACGTTTGATAACTACAAAAAGGGTTACCCCGATAAAGCCGCTATGGGTAAGTTAACCTTCAGGATAGATAAGGTAGAGCTGTTAGGCAAACGTGACGCCTTTGTAATGGGCGCCTGGAGCCTTGCCCGCGAAAAGGATGCACCGGGTGGTTACTTTACGCTATGGTTCAGAAAGATAAACGGGGAGTGGAAGATAGTTTGCGACCACACCTCCTGAGGTTTGAGATGCTGATAGAAGACTATAGATAGATATTATTTTGCCGTCTTATACTAAATATCGCTTCCTTATATCGATTTGAAATGTTAGTTTTTCATTTTGGCAGATTGACTCATCGTTTTTAAATTATATAAAAAATCCTTATATTTAGTAACATTTTTGTTAAACTATACGGCAAATGAAAAACAACCCGGAGCAGTTATACACCCTGTTACAATCTATGGAAGGAGTAGTATGGCAAGCAGATGCGGGGATGCAGAAGTTTACCTTTATTAGCGGCCGTGTACAACATATAACAGGTTTTTCAGCAGAAGACTGGCTTAACAAACCGGGTTTTTGGGAAACACGCGTATATCCGGAAGACCTGCATGTGATAAATGACTATCGGGAGTTAAAAGATGGGGGTGTTAAAAGCCGTACGCTGGAGTACCGCATAATACGGGCCGATGGCCAGGTCATCTGGATAAAAGATAATGTTTCGCTGCTCGGGTGTGATAATGGTATATGCCTGTTAGGGGGTATTATGCTGGATAATACTGTTGCCGAAAAGTTAAAGGCGATTGAACGCCTGGAACGCGACGTACTTAAGCTCAATTCAGATATTACCGTACCTCTTAATAACGTGCTGTTTAACTATTTGCAGGGACTGGAATCGCTTTTTCCGCAAATGCAATGCTCTATTCACAGGATAGAAAACGGGCGTATGGTAAACGGAGTATCACCTTCGCTGCCTGTTGAGTATATGAACGGGATTACAGGCGTGCCTGTAGGCGAGGATGAGGGTTCATGCGGATCAGCAGCGGCAAGCGGGCAACAGGTTATTGTAAGTGATATAGCAACTGATGATAGGTGGGCGAAGTACAGGTCTTTGGCCCTAAGCCATCAATTGAGGGCCTGCTGGTCAAACCCGGTGATAGATGCTGATGGTGAAGTGATGGCTACGCTGGCCATGTATTACCAGGAAACCAAAACCCCCACAGGCGAAGAACTGCAGGTGATGGAAAAGGCCACAGCCCTGTTGCGGATAATTATGGAGAACCGCGGGAAGACAGAGATCATCAGCGAAACCAATTTGCTGATGCTACAGAGCCAGGAGCTGGCACACTTTGGCAACTGGCGCTGGGATGTGCAACAGGATATTGTTAGCTGGTCGCCCACGCTGTATATCATCTATGGCCTTAACCCGCAAGATTTTAAGGCGACGTTTGCAGGTTACCAGGCACTGCTGCACCCCGAAGACCGGGCCCGTGTACGCCACATCATTGAAAACGTTTTGCAAAGTGGGGAAGGCGCCGAGTTTGAGGAAAAGATTATTCGGCCAAACGGAGATATACGCTACTTGCGCTCATGGGCTAAGTTGAAAACGGATGCGCAGGGTGCTCCTGTAGAAATGATCGGCGCCTGTTTGGATATTACCGAAACAGTTATCCAGATGCAGGCTATTGAGCAACAAAACCGAAAATTATTGGAGATTGCCTGGATGCAATCACATATGATCCGCTCACCGCTAACCCGAATTATGGCGCTGGTTGAATTAATAAAAGATGCACGCGACAGTGACCCCGAAAAAGGCGAGTTGCTGAACCACTTGTTAACTTCTGCGCATGAACTTGATGAACAGGTAAAGCGTATTAATAAAAAAGCAGAACAAACCAATTAAGGCCGTTCTGCGTACGTGTGTTCTTATCGTACTAATACGGTTTGCCCGCTGCCAGTTCCCTGTTTGCCCATTTAATTGCAAGATCTTCGCGATACCGGGCATATTTTTCTTTAAAAGCCATTTTAAGCAAACTGTCTATACCTCCTTTTACAGCCAAATTATATACGCTGGCAGCTTTACGGGTGATAGAAGCATCCCAGGCGCGTAAGCTTAAAGAGTACGAGCCATCTATATATTTCATCCAATGCCAGTAGCCGGTAGGCATAAATAAGGTATCGCCATGCTCTAAAAACACTTCGGTGCCTTCCACGCCATCAAGGGCCGGAAATTTTTTGGTGTCGGGGTTTAACACATCATAATCTTCTAAAGCGTAAGTAGCGTTAGGGATACAGTATAAACGGCGTTTCCATTTATTCTCGAATAATATTACATGCTTACGGCCGCCAAAGTGTGTGTGGAATATATGCGGAAGGTCGATATCGTAATGTAAAAAGGTAACCGAGTTCGATCCACCAAAAAACATAGAAGGCATGCTCTCCAGGAAACCGCCCATCAAATCTTTCGGGAATACGATGTCATCCAGCAGTTGCGGCGCTTGCTTAAATATGTTAAAGAAAAATATACGCAGCTCGGTAGGCTGTGATTTTATCAGGTCGATGTATTCATCAAAAGGCATTTCTGCTGCTGATGAGTTGATAGGTTTTGACGGATCGGCTTTTGAGTTATCGTACAAAGGCACTACCTTTTTGCCAACCACTTCTTTCAGGTATTCGGGCGTCCATTTATCGCGGGCGGGCCAGCTTTTGGTCATGCCTTTAATAACCAGGGGGCGGCGCGGATCAAGGTAGTTTTTCTTGAAATCCTCCGGACTTATATTCTCAACTGTATCTATGGGGTGTAGTATAAAGCTCATGTTTGGATATTATCGGATTTATAAAAATAGTATTGTTTGGACGCTACTATTATCCGAAAGTTATCAAAATAACAAAATAAAAAGCAGAAGTAGATATTAACAATTTGTTATCTGTTTTGTAAATAGGCTCGGGGTAGCGCCTATTTACAGGCAAAATGTTGTAGGGGCGGCAATATCCAGTGCAAAATTTGGTGCTATGGCTTGCCTGCCGCAAGTGCCTTACCGGCACGTTTTACGGCAAGTTTTTCTTTCCAGTTCATGTAACTGGTTTTAAAATTCTTTTTCATTATGTCATCAAATTTGCGCTGTATGGTAAGGTTATACAAGCTTTTTGCCTTAATCCCCCATGAACTGTCCCAGGCACGCAACGATATAGAGAAAGATCCATCCAGGTACTTCATCCAATGCCAGTAACCTGTTGGCATAAACAGGGTGTCGCCATGCTCTAAAATAGCTTCCTGCCCTTCAATTCCGTCTAAAGCCGGGAATTTTTTAAAGTCGGGGTTTTCAATATCATAATCCTCCAGGGCGTAGGTTGCAAAGGGGATCTTGTACAGGCGCTCGCTCCATTTATTCTCAAAAAGTATTACGTGTTTGCGGCCGTTAAAGTGGGTATGAAAAATATGCGCCAGGTCTATATCATAATGCAAAAAAGTAACCGAGCCTTTACCGCCAAAAAACATGTTGGGGTATTTATCCAAAAAACCGCCCATCAGATCGGTCGGCGATCGGTAATCATCCAGCAATTTTGGTGCATGCTTTATAGGGTCAAACAGGAATATACGCAGGTCAGTTGGCTGGGTTTGTATCAGGTCAATATAGTCACCAAACTTCATTTCGGCTGCTGATGCGTTAATTGGCTTGGCGGGGTCGGCTTTCGAGCTGTTGTACAAAGGCACAGTTTTATCACCCACGGCTTCCTTCAGGTAATCAAAGGTCCACTTTTGCAGGGCGGGCCAGCTTTGTGTAGCCTTGCGTATAATAAGCGGTTTGCGTGGCTTTAAGTAATTGTTGATAAAATCCTCTTTAGTGATATGACCAACTGTGTCTATCGGGGTAAGGGACAAGCTCATGTTACGGTATCTCCTTGAAAATAACTACAAAAATAAATTATTGCTACAAAAGCAATATTTAAAACACCAATTTTGATATTTTTTTGACAAAAAAGTAAGCCCGGCGCTTTTGCAACCGGGCTTTTGTTTTTAATTAATTAGGTAGGATGATTTAGTTAGGCATTAACACTGCATTTACCACATGTATAACACCGTTGCTTTGGTTAACATCGGCTATGGTTACCCAGCTTTTGCCGCCTTTTTCGTCAACCAAATAAATTTTACCACCTTTTACCATGGCTTTTAAAACGCCACCGCTAACAGTTTTTAGTTCGGCGGTACCGTTACCGGCTTTAATTTTGGCCATTAATTGTGCAGCGCTCCATTTACCGCTAACTACGTGGTAAGTTAAAATTTTGGTAAGGGTTGCTTTGTTCTCTGGTTTTAATAAGGTTTCAACAGTCCCTTTTGGCAGTTTATCAAAGGCCGCATTGGTGGGTGCAAACACAGTGAACGGGCCGGCCGACTCTAAAGTTTCTACCAGGCCAGCTTGTTTAACAGCTGCAACCAGTGTGGTATGGTCTTTTGAGTTTACGGCATTTTCAACAATGTTTTTTGTTGGGTACATGGCTGCGCCGCCTACCATTTTTGTTTGTGCATTTGCGTTAGGGGCAATTGCAATAGCTGCTAATGCAAACGCCGCGATAATTAATTTTTTCATGTTTTTTAAGGTGTGTTATTTGAAAGAAGATACGCCGTAATTTTAATCGCGGTTTTTAAAGGCGGGCATAATTCCAACAACAAAAAGCTATAACATGGTTGCATGGCATTTACTTATCCCGGCATTGCTACGTCCGGTGCTTCTCTACATTGTGTGGAAAGTGTGAAGAGAAATAAATGTTTAAAAGAATAACCCTGCGGCAACATTGTCGGCATAGAGCTTTCCGCGTGCCGTAAGGGTAATGATGTTGTTGTTTTGGGCGATGCTGCCATCTTCAAAATATTGCCTGGCGGTTTTTAAAATTTCGGTTGATGCGCCCGGGGCGATGTTGTTAAGCTTATCCAGATCAAGCCCCCAGATGGTACGGAGCGAGGTCATGATGTATTCGTTCAGCCGGTTGGTTTCGGTAAGTACCTCAATTTCGGCAGGGATAGTGTTTTCTGTTAAGCTTTTAATGTACCTGGCATTATTGGCTATGTTCCACTGGCGTGTATCGCCGTTAAAGGAATGCGCAGATGGGCCTATGCCCAGGTATTGTATGCCACGCCAATAATTAGAGTTATGGCGCGAATACTGGCCGGGCTTGCAAAAGTTCGAGATCTCGTATTGTTCAAAACCGTTGCTTTGCATAGCATCCAGCATTATATTAAACTGATTGGCGCTTTGGCCTTCGTTCATGGGGGGCTGTTTTTTTTTGCTGATGAAGGCAGCCAGCGCGGTTTGCGGCTCAACTGTCATGCTGTAGGCCGATACATGGGGTATGCCCAGCTCAAAAACTTTATTGAGGTTATGTTTCCATTTTATATCTGTAAGCAGGGGGTAGCCATATATCAGGTCGACGGTTATGTTTTCGAACCCTGCATCCTGCGCGCGTTTAACAGATGCTTCGGCCTCGTTGGCGCGGTGTACGCGGTTCATCCATTGCAAATCATCATCAAAAAACGATTGGATACCTATACTGAAGCGGTTTACCGGTGTATGCCTGAAAGCATTTATCTTTTGGCGGTCAAGGTCGTCGGGGTTGGCTTCCAGCGTTATCTCGGCATCTGACGTAACGGTATGGATCCCGGTAATGGTATTGATGATGCGGATGATCTCATCAGCAGACAGTACCGATGGTGTGCCACCGCCAAAGTATATAGTTTGGATGGTTTCGCCGTTCAGGTAATTTTTTTGCAGGGTTATTTCCTGTATAAGCGCCTGCACCATCTCGTCTTTATACTTAGCAGATGTACTGAAATGGAAGTCGCAGTAATGGCAGGCTTGCTTGCAAAAAGGGATGTGAATATAAATACCGGCCATTGGGGATTCTTGAACTGCAAAAGTAAGATAAGGATTGTTTAAATGGAAGGAGAGTTATTTCTTGTTAAAATACCTGTCCGAACAAAGGAAGGATCATAGATTATACTGCAAATTATGTGTTTCCAAATTTTTTAAGATTATGTACATTGCTTAACTAAAACTTTATTAAGTGAAAAGGCAAATCATTACAGCAAACTTTATACAAACAATATGTTGGGAAGGGGACCTGATAGTCGATTGGTCTTCTGGAAGAAAATATTCTCTGGACGGTAAAGAAAAACAATTTGGAGTCCATTGGGGATGGGGTGACAGTGTCATTAATTCATCGGACGGAAAATATATTTTTATTTACAAAAAATTAGGCACAAAAGGCCTTATAATCAAAAATGGAGAGCTCTTAAGAGAAATCAATCGCCCATATTATTGCTCCAATGCCTTTGAATTTCCTGCAGCTTTTATAACGGTAGAAAATAGAACCTATTTAATTCATTGCCCAATTGCCTATAATCAGTTGGACTTCGAAGACGTCGAAACAGGAGAGATAATTACCAATATAGACAATAGAAAGCCAATAGATAGATTTCATTCGAGATTGGAAATTAGCCCCGATGGAAGATGGTTGATGAGTAAAGGATGGGTGTGGCATCCCTTAGATATGATTATGGTTTTTGATATAAAGAAGTGTCTCGTAAATCCTCAGCTGTTAGACGAACCCCGGCTTTATCCTAACGTAAACGTAGAGGTTTGCACGGCAAGTTTCGTCGACGAAAATATAGTCGTTATTGGTTCATCGGATGTGGTTTTGGACGAAGAGGAGGTTGGTGATTTACCACCCAAGCATATTTGTTTATGGAATTTAAGAACAGATAAACTTTCAAAACCAGTTGCGATAAAAGAAAACTTCGGCAATTTATTTGCTATCAACTCTAATTGTGCATGGGATTTGTTTGATTTTCCGAAAATAATTAATCTCAATACCGGAGAAATTATAGAACAAAACGAGGAAATTAATAGCGGTAAACAGAATTCGTCTATTATAGATAATACAGATTCCTTCCCCTCAATAATTTTTAATAAAAAAACCGGTCAAATTGCAATAAAGGCCAATGAGAAAATTGAGCTTTTGACCCCGGGTGATCATCCTGTATAGTTAATCAGGACGGGGCACAGAGTCGAACCGATGACCTCTGCATCCGATATAATCTGGTCGTTATTTTGATAACTGTCGTAAAATCCTTTGTTACTTATTTGTTACTTTAGATTGTAACTATTTGTAAATCAAAGCAAAATTTAATACCGGCCATGAAGTGCAAAGGTATGGCAATTTTAGAGATTTATAAATAAAGATGATCTATCTGTAAGATGTAACTTTTGTCGCATTTGCCCCCATAAATTGGCACACTAACCACCCTGTTTATTTTGTGCGAAGCTATAAGTTTGCTTAACTTACTAATAAAATGATGAAAACCATATTCGACAAAATAACAAGGGACGAGTTAATTAACCGCATTAATATGCTTAATGAGGATAAGAGCCCCGAATGGGGTAAAATGAATGCATATCAAATGATAAAACATTGCGCTGTTTATGAGAATATGATGCTTGGCAAAATGCCATTTAAAAGAGTATTTCTTGGCTATATATTCGGTAAAATGGCTTTAAGGAGTTTAATTAAGGATGAATCGCCTTTAAAAAAGAATATGCCAACGGTTCCAAGCTTTATTATAAATGAAACTACCGGCGATATTTCCACCGCCAAAAAGGACTGGATAGATTTGATTAAGCAATACGGCCATTATTCTAACCTGGAAATCACGCATCCTTTTTTCGGGAAAATTAACAAAGAGCAAATTGGTTATTTGGTTTATAAACATACCGACCATCACCTAAAGCAATTTAACGGTTAGGTATAAGTGAAAGCTTTAAAGTAATATCATAAGTTTGCATAAGCCGGTATAAATAAGGTAAATTTGCGCCTTATACGGGTTTTATACATGCGCTGGATACTTTGCTTTTTATTTATGGTGCTCATGGGTTGTACGGCAGCCCATGCGCAGGCAGATACCACGGCGCAGGTAACCGATAGCATTCGGCCCAAACCACGCTTCAGGGGGCCGTTACCTTTTCTTGATTCGGTGGCACGTGCCACGGCAGCAAGGGAAAGATTCGTATCAGATTCGTTAGCAAAAGTTTTTGTTTTGGCACCCGATGCTGATCGCCGTAATGCATTTGTAGACAGTATTTTAAATGCAAATGCTTACAAAGGCGATCATTATCTTAGTCTTTCGGCAAAGTCAAAAATAAAGCAGGGATACGGTCGCAGCCGCCCATCAAGGGATGTGTGGGTTATTGCTATAGTTATCATATTGCTATTGTTTACAGCTGTGCTCAATATCTGGTCAAGCAAGGATATGAGTAACGTTTTCCAATCATTTTATAACCGCAGAACCATTAGCCAGGCAGGCAAAGAGGATAGCCCTATTAACGTGTGGACATTCATCGGTCTGTTCCTTTTATTTGGCTTTACCTGCGGTCTTTTTTTATACCTGCTTACCACCGGTTACTATAAAGTTTATTACACCATTGGCGGGTTACAGCTTTTTATAACTCTTTCATTTGTAATAATTGCCCTGTTTGCCAGTAAGTTTCTGGTATTAAAGTTTTTAGGGTTTGTGTTTGATATTAATAAATTAGTAAGCGAATATATATCGGCGCTATCACTTACTTATTTTAATATTACCTTTGTTTTTTTGCCCGTGGCGCTGTGCTTCAGCTTAATAGCCGATAAATTTATTCCCTTTTTGCTAGCTGTTACCCTGCTGCTTGTGGTGGTGATTTTTATATGGCAGTACCTCAGAAGTAGTGTAAGTATCATTTCTAATTTTCGATTTCATAAATTTTATTTATTTATCTATCTTTGTGCCCTCGAAATTTGCCCAATATTAATACTAATTAAGGCGCTTAATATTGGATTTAGGTAGAACGAACGTATGGCATTGGAAGATAGAAAGAAAAAGGTTAAGAGCATTTTAGTTACACTGCCCAAACCTGAAAATGACAAAAACCCCTACGCCGAATTGGCCAAAAAGCTTAATTTGAAAATTGACTTTAGGTCTTTTATTCATGTTGAAGGGGTGCCTGCCAAGGATTTTCGTAAGGAAAAAATTAACCTGGCTGATTTTACCGCAGTGATTTTCACCAGCCGTAACTCTGCCGATCATTTTTTCCGTATTTGCGAAGAAATGCGTTTTGAAGTGCCTGTAGAAATGAAATACTTCTGCCTTTCAGAAACTATTGCCCTTTATCTTCAAAAATATATCCAATACCGCAAGCGCAAGATATTTTTTGGCAAACAAACCGCTGCCGACCTGGCCGAGGTATTGAAAAAGCATTCTGCTGAAAAATTCCTTTACCCTTGCTCTGATGTAGCTGCCGAAGAAACCCAAAAGTTTTTGCTTGATAACGGCTATGATTTTACCCCTGCGGTATTGTTCCGTACGGTTTGCAGCGATCTGAGCGATCTGGCCGAGGTTTTTTATGATGTTATCGCCTTCTTTAGCCCTTCAAGTATCCAGTCATTATACAAGAACTTTCCTGATTTTAAGCAGAATAACACACGTATCGCGGCTTTTGGGGCAACTACCCACAAAGCGGTACTGGATGCCGGTTTAATTTTAGATATTCCGGCCCCTACGCCAGCCGCCCCTTCTATGACGATGGCTATCGATCAGTATGTTAAACAGGCTAATAAATAAATCAATATAACTGTTGCCTTGCCGCAACATTCCTTATTATTTCACGTATAACGGTGAAAGTATTTATGTAATAACGAAATATTTTTACCATCCGGCTGATTTTTATACCAGTAGAGAAAAGCGTTATTTTAACTGATAAAGTCGTTTATTGGATTTAAAAAACATTTTTTCGGTTTGGTTTAAAGTAAAAGTGATATATTCGGAGGTGCGTTCTGTTGTATAAATTGATAGCATATTACTGATTTTGGATACAAAATGAAACAAATATACTTTACAATAATAGTTTTGGCCGGTACTATCTTAACCGGTTGTGGTATAGGCGGTGGCGGCGGGGCAGGCGGCGAGGTTACGGGAGTAAGGCAGCGTTCGTTCAGGGCTACTACGCCGTTAAACATGGTTTATATTAAAGGCGGTACGTTTTTAATGGGCCAAACAGACCAGGATGTAACCTTTGCACAAACATCACAGGTAAGGCAGGTAACTGTTCCCCCTTTCTTTATGGATGAAACGGAGATATCAAACAGCAAGTACAAGCAGTTTGTATTTTGGGTACGCGATTCAATAGCCATCAGTAATTACTTAAACGATCCAAAATATTACCTGCAACCCAAAAAAGGTACAGCTGCCGATCCAAACGGCCGAAAATACATCAACTGGGATTATGTTGCAAAGAATGGTGTTTTTAGTACCCGTGGTAAAAACGCATCTGCCAATCAGCAAAAGCTGCAGGGGATGTACTACCAGGGCGATGACAGGGTATTTGACCGTAACGAAATTGATGTACGCATGTTAAAATACAACTACGCGTTGTTCACCCTGCGCGATGCATCAAACTATCGTAACGATAAAACAAAAAAACGTTCAGACTTTATTTTACGCGATACAGTAGCCGTTTACCCGGATACACTTGTATGGCTTAATGATTTTTCGTACGCGGCCAACGAGCCTATGGTTGAAGGTTATTTTTCGCATCCGGCATACCGTAACTACCCTGTTGTGGGGGTTACCTGGCGCCAGGCAAGGGCTTTTGCCGCATGGCGCACCCGCTTAAGCGATGGTTATAAAGATAAACGCAAATTACCACACAACTCGCCATATGCGTTACCAAATGATGCCGAGTTTGAATATGCTGCCCGCGGTGGCAGGGTGGGTACCGATTACCCCTGGGGCGGCCCATACATTAAAAATGCAAAAGGTTGTTTAATGGCCAACTTTAAGCCTGGGCGTGGTAACTATACAGATGATGGCGGTGCATATACCGTTAATGTACGCTCATATTTCCCTAACGATTATGGTTTGTACAACATGGCTGGTAACGTAGCCGAGTGGACATCATCAGCCTATGACGAATCGGCCTCTACGTTTGTGCATGACCTTGCACCAACATTTAATTACGAAGCTAAAGCAAGCGACCCTGAAGTAATGAAACGCAAAGTTGTACGTGGCGGTTCATGGAAAGATATCGGTTACTTCCTTCAAAACTCTACCCGTACCTTTGAATACCAGGATACGGCAAAATCTTACATCGGCTTCCGTTGCGTATCAGAATACCTGGGCCGTGACATCAAAGACAAACGCTAAATAAAACAAAAAACTAATTATACAATAATCACACTTACTAAAGTTTATGGCTGGGAAAAAGAAACCTTACGGAATAGGTAATATAGTATCATGGGGAGCTACAATCGTTATTATAGGTTTGCTGTTTAAAATACAACACTGGCCTTATGGCGGTACGTTTATCTCAATAGGGTTATTAGCAGAAGCTGCCCTGTTTTTCATACTTGGTTTTCAAAGGGAAGAGAAAGAAATTGACTGGGTACGTGTATATCCCGAACTCAGCGAAGAATTTTCAGGCGAATTGCCAAAGGCATCAGCAAGGCCCGCAGTAGCACAAGGCAATTTTTCTAACACAGCTGCACTGGATAAAATGCTGGAAGATGCTAAAATTGGCCCTGAGCTGATTAGCAGCCTGGGCGAAGGTTTACGCACTTTTGGCGATAAGGTTAACAGCATATCAAGGGTTACCGATGCAGGTGATGCTACTTTAGCTTTTACCAATAAGGTAAAACAAGCTACAGCAAGCTACGATAATCTGAGTGTTTCTTTTGAAAAGGCATCAGCTAATTTGAATGAAATGGCTAACACCAATGTAGATTCAAAGGCATATCATGATCAGGTAACTAACCTGGCTAAAAACCTGTCTTCATTAAACGCGGTGTACGAGCTGGAGCTTCAGGATTCAAGCGCGCATTTAAAAGCTATGAACAGCTTCTACAAAAACCTGTCATTAACGATGAATAACTTTAACGAATCATTAGATGACTCAAAACAGTTTAAAGAAGAAGTTGGCCGTTTAGCTAAAAACCTTGCATCGTTAAATGCGATATATGGTAATATGCTAACAGCAATGAACCAACCCCGGGTTAACTAATCATATTTAATCAAACCATCAACAGAATAAATATACAGCATGGCCGGAGGTAAAGAAACCCCAAGACAGCGGATGATCGGTATATTGTACCTGGTGCTTTTAGGGCTTATTGCGCTAAACGTTCCGGACAGTTTATTGGACTCGTTCAAGAATATTACAAGAAGTTTAGATGCATCAAGAACCAATGTTACAACCAGCCTGACAACTACTTACAGTGCGTTTGAAGCTACCAAGTTAAAAGAACAGCCTGAAAAGGCCGCGATGTTGTTGGCGAAAGCTAAAGATGCAAGTAAGATAGCTAATGAGTTAAACTCATACATTGAAGAGATAAAAGCAGAGCTGATAAAAAAAGGCGGCGGCATAAACCCCGAGCTGGATGATGTGAATGCAAGGGAAAGCCTTGATATATCGTCAGAGGTGATGATAAATGATAAAAAAGCCGACATTTTAAAAGAAAAAATAGAATCGACCAAAACCAAACTGTTAAACCTTTTAGGTAAGGACGCACAGGGTGTTAATTTTTCACTTAACGCTAATGATCTTCCATCACGCCCCGGTTATACGAAAAAAACCTGGCAACAAGCCTATTTTGGTGAAGGCATACCTTTAGGTGCTGCCTTAACTACATTGGCCAAAATACAGGCTGATAATAAGAACGCTGAAAATGAAGTTGTTAAAAGGATATTAGGTAAGGTAGACCAGGCACAGGTAACGCTTAACCAGTTCAAAGCGGTAGCGGTTGCACCAACAAGCTATGTTTTATCGGGCCAGCAATATAAAGCCGAAATATTTTTGACCGCTTACGATCAAAACTCAAACCCTACTATTACGGTAGGTGGCTCGGCAGTGCCAACATCTAATGGCGTTGGTACATACACCACAACTGCAAGCGGCGAAGGCTTACGTACCTGGACAGGCCAGCTATTGGTTAAACAGGTTGATGGCCCGCCAAAGGCTTATACTGTAACCGGCAGCTACATGGTAGCAAAACCATCAGCAGTAGTATCTCCGGATAAGATGAACGTACTTTATATAGGCATACCAAACCCTATTTCGGTTTCTGCGCCGGGGGTTCCTAAAGAAGCCATTAAGGTAAGCATGAGCGGTGGTTCGGTAAGTGGTTCAAACGGCCATTATACGGCTACTGTAAGTAGCCCGGGTACTGCTAAAGTTACGGTATTAGGAGATAAAGGCATGGTGTTAGGAACATCAGAATTCCGTGTAAAACGTATCCCTGATCCTAAAGCGATGTTTGCTGGTAAAAGTGGTGGTAAAACCAGCGCGGCAAATATCCGTGCACAGGACAGACTTTTTGCCAAACTGGATAATTTTGAATTTGATGCCAAATTTAACGTTACCAGGTTTAATTTAATCATAATTAAGCCGCGCCAGGATGCAGCTACTTTTACTACAACCGGTGGTGAACTGTCAGGAGCTATGCGTGCGGCGATGAACGGTGTAACGCCGGGAACCACAGTTGTATTCCAGGATATTATCGCTGTTGGCCCGGATGGTACACAACGCGGACTTGACCCGATCATCATATCGGCTAATTAATAAAGTTATGAAAACAAGATTTTTGATTATTGTACTTTGCCTGGCTTGCAGTGCTTCTTTTGCGCAAAGGAAAAGATCAACAAAAGCTAAGCCAACCACAACTAACCAAAACCCGGTTACGTTAAGGGTTAACCCTAATAAGCAGGTTGCCGGCGCTAACAGTGCTGCTAATGCGGGCCTACAGGGTGTTGATACAACAAAGAAAAAAGCTTTTGACCGACCATTGGATGGTTATTATAAAAAGAACAATATACTTAGTGCTAAGGTAACCCCTTATGCTAACCTGCGCGAAGCCGACGTAATGTTTGCTAAACGTATTTGGCGTGAAATTGACCTGCGCGAAAAGATGAACCAATACCTGGCATCACCAAAAGGCAGGTTAATTGATGTACTGATGGCTGCAATTGATGCCGGTGAATTAACGGCTTACGATCCGGCATCTACTAAAGATGACCCGGGAGGTGATAAATTTACCCAGCCTTTGGCGGCAGGGCAAGCCCGTGCCCGTATGGCTGATAGCTCGGTAGTTGATAAATTTGATAAGGATGGTAACAAAATAGGTTCATCGGTACAAGCTGGTGAGTTTAACCCGGATAGTGTTATTAAGTTCCGCATTAAAGAAGATTGGGTATTTGATAAACAGCGCTCTATTTTTGAACCACGTATTGTGGGTATTGCTCCACTTTATAAACCTAAAGCAGGTGGTTTAGATCTTGATTATCAACCCGCATTCTGGATCAATTTTCAGGAAGCAAGGCAGGTACTGGCTGTGCATGAGGCAGTAAGCCGTAATAACGATGCAACCGGTTTGAGTTTTGACGATTGCTTTGTGAAGCGTCTATTCACCAGTTATATTGTAAAACAATCAAACGATAAAGACGAGCGCATCCGCGATTACGCGCAGGGTATTGATAAACTGTACGAAGCCGACAGGATAAAGAAAACCTTGATGGATTACGAATTTAACCTTTGGAAATACGGCGAATAATAATCCGTTTAAAATTATCAAAGCCCGTTTGCATTTGCATACGGGCTTTTTTTATAGTCCTGTACACCCGCGTCATTGCCATGCTATCGCTCGCAATGACGCGGTTGAGGAATAAGGTGCTTATTCATTACTGCCAACAGGGCCGGCTATATCACTCGTAGCCGGGTTAAAGTATTGGGTAATGGCTCGGGCTTGTTTCAGGTTCACTACTTCCTGTAATTCGGTTTCGGTTGCTTCGCGGATCTTTTTAACCGATTTAAAGTATTTCAACAGTTTTTCGGCAGTGGTTTTGCCTATTCCTTCAATCAGTTCAAGTTCGGTAGCCAGGGTGCCCTTATCACGTTTTTTACGGTGGAAGGTGATGCCAAAACGGTGTGCCTCATCGCGCAGCTGCTGGATCACTTTGAGTGTTTCCGAGCGTTTATCAAGGTAAAGCGGGTACTGGTCGCCGGGGTAGTAAAGCTCTTCCAGCCTTTTAGCAATGCCAATAACGGTAACTTGCTTATCAATACCCAAAAGCTTTAAACTTTTCATAGCAGATGAAAGCTGGCCTTTACCACCATCAATAATGATGAGCTGTGGTAGTTCGGTTCCCTCGTCAAGCATACGGCGATAACGGCGGTGTACGGCCTCTTCCATGGTGGCAAAGTCATTAGGCCCTTCAACGGTTTTTACGTTAAAGTGGCGGTAGTCTTTTTTTGACGGTTTGGCGTCCTTAAACACCACAATTGCCGATACCGGGTATTTGCCCTGGAAATTGGAGTTATCAAAACACTCAATGTGGCGCGGCAGGGTATTCATACGCAGGTCTTTCATCATCAGGCTTAACAGGCGCTCGGTACGTACCTCGGGGTTTAGTTTTTCATACTGATCTATCTTTTCCTTTTTAAAGAACATCACGTTCTTTTGCGACAGATCAAGCAGCTTACGTTTCTCGCCAAGCTTAGGCACCGTGAATTTTAGTTTAATGTCGTCTACATCTATCTTAAAAGGCACAATGATTTCTTTAGAAGTGCTGTTGTACCTGGTCCTGAACTCGGTTATGGCAATGGTTAAAAGTTCCTCATCGGTCTCGTCAAGCCGTTTCTTAAGCTCGATAGTTTGTGTTTGGGTGATGGTGCCGTTCATCACCTTCAGGAAGTTTACAAAAGCATATTTCTCTTCGGATGCGATGCTGAAAACATCCACATCGGTAATAGATGAATTTACAACCGTGGATTTACTTTGGTAGTTCTCCAGCAGATCCTGCTTCCTTTTCAGCCGGTGGGCCAGCTCAAAGTTAAGCTCGCTTACAGCTTTGTCAAGGTCGCTTTTCAGGCTGCGTACAACGTTACCGATCTTGCCGTTCAAAACATCTGTTATCTCGCCAATGTTATGGTCGTAGTCGGCTTCTGACTGGTAGTCCTGGCAAGGGCCTTTACAATTGCCCAGCTGGTATTCCAGGCAAACCTTAAATTTGCCTTTTTCTATATTCTCGCGGCTTAAGTTGAGGTTACAGGTACGCAGGGGATAAGTTTCTTTTATCAGTCCTAAAATAGTATGCATCATACTTACTGAAGCATAAGGGCCAAGGTATTTTGAACCGTCTTTAATGATGCGGCGTGTCCAGAAAATGCGGGGATAGTTCTCGTTCTTGATAATGATCCATGGGTAGGTCTTATCATCTTTCAGCATTACATTGTAACGCGGCTGATGCTTTTTGATAAGGCTGTTTTCCAGCAGCCAGGCATCCACCTCGGTATCAACAATGGTAAATGTGATATTGCGGATCTTGGATACCAGCACCCTTGTTTTGGCATTTATCTGGGTATCCTTATTAAAGTACGAGCCTACACGGTTACGCAGGTCTTTAGCCTTACCAATATATATCAGCTCTTTCTCGCTGTCCCAATACTGGTATACACCCGGTTTGTGCGGTATATTTTTTAAAGCTTCCCTGTAATCGAATTTCTCCATACTCTGGTTCACTGGTTCATTTGCTCATTAGTTCATTGGTCTGCTTTGAGACCGGATGACTTACCAATAAACTTTAAATAACTATTCAACTTAATGTGAATGGGTTGAAGATTTTCAATAAGTGTGTTGAATTGATCTTCGCTAATAAGGTTTCTCGTTCTTGCTTTTTTCAGCCAACCTTTCGTTTCTAAAATAGATCCTCGGCTAAAATAACAGAAGTTTCGGTTCTCTTTATAATGATATCTGCCGTACCCCTCGGCTATATTAGCGCCGATAGAATCAGCTGATCTTACTATTTGCTTTCCAACTGTATCTTATGCTAAATAATCCCACTCGCTTACTAAAAACCAAATTTCGTTGCTAAAGGTTTCGGCTAACTGGTACAATTCTAAATCTTCAAGATTATAATAACTCATAATATATTGAACGATCCAACCAATGAACTAATGAACCAGTGAACGAATGAACAATTAGAAATCTAACTTCTTATCCACATCGCTTGTTCCCGTTTGCTGCTGGCTGTAGGCGCCGCAATCAAGCGTGATAGATACCCCTGATTTTGGCGGCACAAAATCAACATTCTTTTTAATGCCGAGCGCTGGGTTGGCATAAATGCGTTTCATATAACCGGCAAATATAGGCAGGGCCGTATTTGCACCCTCACCCAGGCGGGTTGTACGGAAGTGGATATCGCGGTCTTCACAGCCTGTCCAGATGCCGGTAACCAGTTGTGGGGTTATCCCCATAAACCACCCGTCTGAGTTATCGTTTGTTGTACCTGTTTTACCACCGATGGGGTTGGTTAAACCATACTTGCCGCGTAACCTGTAGCCGGTACCTTCCTGTATAACACCTTTTAACATATAGGTCATTACGTAGGCGGTTTGGGGGTTCATGGCCTGTACAATTCGTGGGCTGTTATTATATAAAACGTTCCCGTTTTTATCTTCTATACGCAGCAGATAGGTGGGTTCTGTCCACACGCCTTCATTTACAAATGCGGAGTAGGCACCTGTCATATCAAATACCGACGCATCAAAACTACCCAGGCAAATGGAAGGGTAAGGTGGCACGTTACTTGTTATCCCCATTTTTTTGATCAGTTCGGCAACAGGTTCGGGCTTAACCTCATTCATAACATAAGCTGTAACCCAGTTTTGCGAATTAGCCAAAGCCGTACGCAGGGTAATTACACCGGGTATTGTACCCGTTTGCGACGAGCGGGGCGTCCAATCGGCACCGTAGCCTTTTATGGTGATGGGCTCGTTAGCTACCTGCATACATGGCGAAATGCCATTTTCAATAGCCACGGCATAAGTAAACGGTTTAGCGGTTGAGCCAACCTGCCGCGTACCCATTTTTACCTGGTCGTATTTAAAATGCTCAAAGTTGGTGCCGCCTACCCAGGCCTTAATGTAACCGGTTGTTGGGTCCATACTCATTAAAGCGTTACGCAGCATCATTTTGCAGTATACTATAGAATCGATAGGCTTCATCAGCGTATCAATATCACCACGCCAGGTAAACAGGTTCATCTTTACCGGGGTGTTAAAATCTTCGGTAATTTCTTCTTCCGATTTCCCCTGCGCTTTTAAAGCGATATACCTGTCTGAGCGGTGCTTGCCTTTTTCCAGTAAGTTTTTAAAGGTTGGGATGCTCTTCCAAAGGCTGATGCCTTTCCAGTGCGCGTTAAACTGAGCCTGCAGGGTACGCATATATTCTTTCTGGGCTTCCTCGGCGTATTGCTGCATGGTGGCATCAATGGTAGTGTATATTTTAAGTCCGTCGCGGTCAAGGTCATAAGGGGTAGTGCCATCCGGCTTCATGATAGATTTATCAACCAGTATTTTTTGCACCTCTTTTTTCAATACGGCCCTAAAATAAGTTGCAATGCCTTCATTATGGTCAATAGGCCTAAAAATTAAGCCGAGCGGTTTTGCTTTATATTCTTCAGCCTGTCCATCACTTAAAAGGCCCTCTTCGTTCATGCGGCGTAATACAAAATTGCGTCGGTTTTTTGCATTATCGGGGTGGTTAATAGGCGAGTAAATGCCCGGCCCGTTTATCATCCCTATTAAAAGTGCAGCCTGGTCTGGCGTAAGCTTATCGGGCGTGGTGTTAAAATATGTACGGGCTGCCGAGCTGATGCCATAAGTGTTATAAGCACCAAAATCAACAGTGTTTAAGTACAGGGTCAGGATCTCTTCTTTAGTGTAGTTGCGCTCAATTTTAACGGCGGTTATCCATTCCTGTAATTTTTGGATGATACGTTTAAATGGGTTGTGGGCCCGCTCTGAGAAAAGGTTTAGTGCCAGCTGCTGTGTAATGGTACTGCCGCCCTGTTTTTTACCTACCAGGTTGTACAATACAATGCTGAACGTACGCTGAAAATCTATCCCGGAGTGCTGGTAAAAACGGGTGTCTTCGGTAGAGATGAGCGCGTTAATTACGTTTGGCGAGATCTGTTTGTAAGTTACGTTTGAGCGGTTTTTTATATAATATTTACCGATGATCTGCTTGTCAGACGATATGATCTCTGATGCCTGGTCGCTTTTGGGGTTCTCCAGTTCACGGAAAGATGGAAGCGGGCCAAAGACCTGGAAAGCTATCAGCAATATCATGATCACAAAAAAGGCAAAGCCGGCTATAAACAACCGCCATATATACCAGTTGTAACGTCTTATATCCTGCGAGCTAATACTATTCTTATTGTTTTTGTTGATCATTCCTTTAGTAGTGTTTTTGATAATAATCTATGTAATTATCTAATGTTTTTTGGTCTGCTAATTTATCCAGATTTTCTTGTGTTATGATAAAAAAGCTGTATTTATCCTTCGGTACCTTCATAATATCGGGCATAAGCGGGATTATAGCACGGGCATAATCTTTAACATTGGTAAGGTTTGCAAAACGGCCAACGTATATCAGCTGGTTATCGGTACCTACTGCTTTTAGCTGGTGTTTAATGGTATTGCCCTCAAAATTTACCCTGTTAAACTGCCCGATACCAAAACGCGAAGAGGATAAATTAGTTGTACCGGTACTCACATTTACCACAAAGTAATAGTTGGTACTATCGCGCATGTTAAATATCGATGGCGCTTCTTTAACGGGCTGTGCTGCCGGCTGGGTTGGTGGTACAATTACCTGTGCCGGTTGTGTAACAGTAGCCGGTGGTGTAATAGCCGTTATTGCCGAAGCTTTTTCTTCTATCACCGGCGGGGCAACAGGCTTGGGCTCGGGTTTGCGTACATCTGCAACGGGTTCGTATTTTTCAGCTTTAACCCTGTATTCTGTTTTCTGCTGATAAACAATAGGGATAGTAAACTGCGGGTCGTTCAATTCACGGTCTGATATTATTATCGGGCGCGCAGCCAGTTCTGCCTGGTTGGCGGTAATATAGGCCAGATGTTGGTTTACTAATGGCGTTATCAGCTTATCGGCAGGGTATTTGGTTACTATTTGTTGCAGGTCATTATTAAACGGGGCCAAGGGTTCCTGGTGGCCTGCGGCAAAAGCACGCAGGTAATAGATCTGCGCGGCAAGCCTGTTGTTTGGGTATTGTGCCATTAACGCATCGGCGGCGGCTATTACCTGCGGATATTGTTTGGCGGCATACAGGTCATACACTTTATTATATAAGGTGCTGAAACCGCTATCCTCATCACTTATGTGTTTGGCGTAATCAGGGTCGAGGATGATTTTGGCGAATGGTGTTTGCGGATAATTTTTAACCAGCAACTGTTTATACTTATCAGACGATGCCGGCACGTTTGTTTCGGCGTATAAACGGTACAGGTTATAGTAAATGGCCGGTGTATTATCACTATCGGGGAAGCGATTCAGCAATAGTTCATAAGCGGCAATGGCTTCCTTCTTATCGTCCAGTATGTCACGGTAAAAGTTGGCAATATCCAAATAGGCATCAAACATGCGTTTGTTTGATTGCGCCATTAATACAGGCGTAAGCGGCAGGTTTTGTATTAAGCTTTGCCTGTAATTACCCGCGGTGGCTTTGTTTTGGGCAGCATTATTTACTACATCATTCGCAGGTGCATCAGGGTCGCCAATTTGCTGTATAGCAGCCGAATTGTTTTGGGTGATATCGCTGCTTGCACGATTGGCCCTGCGCCAGTTATCTTCTAAACGGCGGTTTCCCCACACGCGTTTAAAGTTGCTAAAGCCTTGGCTTATGGCATTGCTGCTGGCAAAATAAAAGTTATCGCCATTTGGTGTGCTTTCTTGCGGGGGCTGGTTTACATTAGCCATACCTTTGTTTTGTGCAGCACTTACCGGCGATGGTTGTGATTTAAGTACTTGCGCATCCACCATTTTATCAATACGTGCAAGGCGGGTGGGCTCGTCCAGTTTGGCCAGCATCTGTAAAGTATCCTCGCGTGATATGGTTTGCAGCCTGTCGGCCAATATTTGCAGGTTATCGCTTTTCTTTTTAATGATGGCGTAATTAGGGTAATTGGGCGACAGGTTAACCAGCGCGCTATCATAATATTTACCGGCACCGGTGTAGTCGGCTTTATTTTTAAATAAAACATCGGCCATACGCAGGTAGGAGAGGCCTTTCTGGCTTTGGTTTTTTGTACTGCTGTTAACCGAGAGGCGATAGCTTTTCAAAGCGTTATCAATTTCGCCATCGTTGTATTGCAGTTGTGCTATCTGAAAGTATATCTGATCAATAAAATCTTTGTTGTTGGAGTTCTTAAGTAACGACCGCAAGCGGGTAAGCCTGCTTACTTTTACACCGCTCTGGCTATCCTCAATACGTATACGGTTTAGGTTGGCATTAAAGGCCATATCAAACTCTACGTTGCTTTTGCTAACACGGGTATAGTTTGCTATGGCGTCGGCGGGTTGGTGGTTAAGCTCCTGCAATTGCGCCAGGATAAAAGTCCATCGTAATTTTTGATCGCTTGAGCGGGCGTACTGTACAGCCATCTTTGCCATTTCTTCGGCATCCGTATATTCCTGTACGTTTATATCATACTGTAGTTTAGTGGCATAAACATCGGCTGTTATTTTTTTCTTTGGGTTGATGTTTTGCAGGGCGCTGTCTAAAGTGGCCTTAGCATCAGCAGGTTGATTGATGTATAATAGCGACCGTGCCTTGTAAACCAGGGCTTCCTGTTTCAGGTCGGCATTGGCACCAAATGACCGGATAACATAGTTGGCATATTCAACTGCATCAAAATAATTCCCGTCGAGGTAGTTGGCCTTACTAAGCAGCAGGTAAGCATCGCCCAGGTAATGGCTTTGCTCTTTTACACTAATAATGGTATTGGCCTTTGCTTTAACTTCATCAAGCTCTTTATCGGGCACATCGCTTTTGGCGACGGTATCGCGGTAAACGCTTAAAAGTTCGGTATAATCATCTACGTAAGCTTCTTCGTAACCGGCTTGTTTTGCACGCAGTAGTTCGTTAGCGTTAAAAAGGATGTTGTATTTGGCGGTAAGGTTTTGCAGGCTACGGTTAAGGGCGCTCTTTTTTTCGAGCGAGCACCCCGCAATAACCATTACTATTGCAAGCAAAAAAAACTTTTGTACAGAAATGGTATAAGTGTGCCTCAATGGAATAATATTGTAATTATTAAACTGTAAAACATTAAAATAAAGCCTACAGTCAAGGTTTATAAATGCCTTGCTAAAATACTAAACATTATGCAATAGGTTTAATAAATTTGCAGCATGGCAGAAAATGAACAACCCGGTACTAATAAGGAAGGCAAGGCTATAAACGCTTATGCTAAATATACCGGCCTGGCTTTCCAGATGATAGCGATTATTGGCATCTTTGCATTCGCCGGTTATAAAATTGATGAAGCTACCCATCATGATACCAAATGGGTTACCGCAGCGCTTACATTGGCCGGTGTTTTTATATCATTGTTTATTGTTATCAGATCTGTAAGAAATTGAAACCATCATGAGTTACCGCTCAATAACCAACATAAATAAACTCATGATAGCTTCATTGCCTTTAAAAAACAGATTACTGTAATGAAAATACAACCTGCCCTTATCTCGTTTGCCATTTTTGTAGTGGTTTTGGCCATACTGCCGATATGCCTTGCACTTACCGGCAACGCTAATTTATTGATACCGCATTTTTGGGGAATGTTCGCCTATATTACCGGCCTCACATTTTTAATAGTTATTGCAATATTATTTACTCAAAAAATAAACCCCGAAAACTATGCCCAGGTTTTTTTGGCCGGCACTGTTTTTAAAATATTGGCCTGCCTGGCATTTATGGTGATATTTTTACTCAAAAATAAGGTAGAAAAGGGTGTTTTTGCGGGCAATTTCTTTTACTTATATTTCTTAAATACGGCCTTTGAAGTTTACGTTTTGTTGCGTAACTTGCGCAACCAAAATTTAAAGTAAAAAACTTTATTTAGATGTATAAAAGCTCAATTTTGAAATCAAAAATTTTTACACTTTTACGAATTTGTGCCGTTTTTTTAACGCTGACCGCATTTTCGATACCGGCGTTTTCGCAAGAAGAACACGCTGAGCATGCTGAAGGCGCTGAAAAAAAGTTTGAGCCAAGCGAAGTGATTTTAGAACACATTGCCGACTCGCATTCCCTGCACCTTTGGGGCGAAACTTCATTACCACTACCGGTTGTATTATATACTGATAAAGGCCTTGAAGTTTTCTCATCAGCACATTTTGAGCATGGACATGCAGATTATACCGGTAAATATTATACTTACCGCTTAATTAATGATAAAGTAAATATTGTTGGCGAAAATAATACGGTTGCAGAAAGCTCGAGTATTATTAAATGGAACAGCAACTTAACCGATCTTTCCATCACCCGCAATGTGGTAAGTATGTGGATGTCTATCGCGTTCCTGCTTATTATATTCTTCAGTGTGTCATCGGCCTATAAAAAACGCCAGGGTAAAGCGCCAAAAGGCTTGCAGTCTTTTATAGAGCCGCTTATACTTTTTGTACGTGATGATATTGCCCGCCCAAATATTGGTTACAAATACCAGCGCTATATGCCGCTGTTGTTAACTGTATTCTTTTTTATCTGGATCAATAACCTGATAGGCTTAGTGCCTTTCTTCCCGGGTGGTGCAAACTTAACGGGTAATATAGCGGTAACGCTTGTGCTTTCTGTTATCACTTTAATAGTGGTAAACCTTAATGGTAACAAACACTATTGGAAACACATATTCATACCGGCTGATGTGCCTGTTTGGATATGGCCTTTATGGTGGGTTATTGAGTTGGTGGGTATCATATCAAGGCCTTTTGCGTTGATGATACGTTTGTTTGCCAACATTACAGCAGGGCACATTATTGTGCTTAGCTTAATATCGCTGATATTTGTGTTTAAGTCGGTTGGCATTGCGCCGGTATCAGTTGCTTTTGTGGTGTTTATGGATGTGCTTGAGTTGCTGGTAGCAGCGCTGCAGGCTTTCATCTTTACGCTGTTAACCGCTTTATTTATCGGTACAGCTATTGAAGAGCACCACCACTAATATTTGTAAATAATTATATACTATATATTCACTTTAAATTTAAAACAATGTTTGGAAGTATCGCTGCACTTGGTGCAGGTTTAGCCGTAATTGGTGCCGGTATAGGTATCGGTCAAATTGGTGGTAAAGCTGTTGAAGGTATTGCACGTCAGCCTGAAGCTGCTTCAAAAATCCAAACTGCAATGATCATCGCTGCCGCTCTTGTAGAGGGTGCTGCTTTGTTCGGTGTGGTTGTGTCTTTCCTGGGCTTGAAATAATATTTCTCCTCAAGGACAAAAAAATTAACCGTTCCCGTTGCGATTGGCCGCGGGCACGGTTATTAAATTGATTTTTTAAAATATATACATCATATAATAATGAATCCATTAGTTACCCCCGATATTGGTTTAGTGTTCTGGACAACGGTATCATTCCTGGTGCTGTTTTTCTTACTTGCCAAATTTGCCTGGAAACCTATTATGGGTGCCCTTGACGAGCGTGAGCGCTTTATTGAAGATGCGCTTTCAAAAGCAGAGGCTGCTAAAGAAGAGATGTCTCGTTTAACAAATGAGAACGAAGTTTTAATAAAGCAAGCACGTTTAGAGCGCGATGCAATTTTGGCCGAAGCTAAAAAGGTTAAAGACCAAATTATAGCTGATGCCAAAGATGCGGCACACAAAGAAGGTGCCCGCCAGATTGAGCTTGCCCGTATAGATATACACAACCAAAAGGCAATTGCTATGGCTGATGTTAAAAACCAGGTTGCAGCTTTATCATTAGAGATTGCTGAGAAAGTATTGCGTAAGCAATTTGAAGACCAGGGCAAACAGGATGCATTAGTTGCTGACCTGCTTAAAGAAGTTAAGTTATAATTTAGACATGAGATATTAGAATTTAGACATGAGACAAAAAAACGTCTCACATCTAAATTCTAACATCTCAAATCTCAACAACAATGTCAGAAATAACAGTAGCATTAAGATACGCGAAAGCACTAATTGACCTTGCCGAGGAGCAAAAAGCCCTTGAAACGGTTAAGACAGATATGGAGCTTTTTCTGAATACTGTAAAAGGTAGCTCGGAGTTGGCGGCTGTTTTAGCCAACCCTATTATATCGCACAGCAAAAAGATAAACATAATTGCTGATGTTTTTGGCAGCAAAGTAAGCAAGGTAACTTTGGCTTTCTTAAATATTATGGTTAATAAAGGCCGTGGCGAGGTGTTATATACTACCGCTAACGAATTTATTGGTTTGTATGATATTAAGAACCATATTACCAATGCTAAAGTGGTGACAGCATCGCCACTATCTGCCGAGAACAAGAAGAAAATGCTTGACGATGTGCAGAAAGTAATTGGCGGTACTGTTAAGCTTACTGATAAAGTTGACCCATCACTAATTGGTGGTTTTGTACTTACTGTAGGCGACAGGCAGGTTGATACCAGCATTGCCCACAGCTTAAAACGAATGAAAAAGGATTTCGCACAAGTTGCGATCAAATAATATTAAATTAAAAACTCTAAAATAAATTCAAAAAATGGTAGAGGTAAGACCAGACGAAGTATCAGCAATTTTGCGTCAGCAATTAGCGGGCTTTAAGTCAGAATCTGAACTAGAAGAAGTGGGTACCGTACTCCAGGTGGGTGATGGTATTGCACGCGTTTACGGATTAACTAAAGTACAATCAGGTGAGCTGGTTGAATTTGATAACGGTTTACAGGGTATAGTACTGAACCTTGAAGAAGATAACGTGGGTGTGGTATTGTTGGGTAGGTCTGACGATATCAAGGAAGGTGACAATGTAAAACGTACTAACCGTATCGCATCTATCAACGTAGGCGAAGGCATGCTTGGCCGTGTTGTAGATACTTTAGGTAACCCAATTGACGGTAAAGGCCCGATACTTGGCGAAACTTACGAAATGCCTTTAGAGCGTAAAGCTCCGGGTGTTATCTATCGCCAGCCGGTAACCGAGCCATTGCAAACAGGTATCAAAGCTATCGACGCTATGATCCCTATTGGCCGTGGCCAGCGTGAGTTGGTTATTGGTGACCGCCAAACAGGTAAAACTGCGGTTTGTATCGATACCATCATCAACCAGAAAGAATTTTACGATGCCGGTAACCCGGTATATTGTATATATGTAGCTTGTGGCCAAAAAGCCTCTACAGTTGCAAACATTGTACGCACGCTTGAAGAGAATGGCGCTATGCCTTACTCTATAGTTGTTGCAGCTAACGCTTCTGACTCTGCTACCATGCAGTTCTTTGCCCCGTTTGCAGGTGCTGCAATCGGCGAGTACTTCCGTGATACAGGCCGCCCTGCTTTGATCATTTATGATGATCTTTCTAAACAGGCGGTTGCTTACCGTGAGGTATCGTTATTATTACGCCGCCCACCGGGCCGTGAGGCTTACCCGGGTGACGTATTTTACCTGCACAGCCGTTTATTAGAGCGTGCCGCTAAAGTTAACAGCAACGATAGCATTGCGCAGCAAATGAACGACCTGCCGGAGTCTATCAAACACATCGTTAAAGGTGGTGGTTCATTAACCGCATTGCCTATTATCGAGACACAGGCAGGTGACGTATCAGCATATATCCCAACCAACGTGATCTCGATCACTGACGGTCAGATCTTCCTGGAGTCGAACTTGTTCCTGGCTGGTATCCGTCCCGCAATTAACGTAGGTATCTCGGTATCACGTGTGGGTGGTAACGCGCAGATCAAATCGATGAAGAAAGTTGCGGGTACACTTAAGCTTGACCAGGCCCAATACCGCGAATTAGAGGCGTTCTCTAAATTCGGTTCAGATCTGGATGCATCAACCAAAAACGTAATTGACAAAGGTGCACGTAACGTAGAGATGCTAAAGCAAGGCCAGTTTTCACCGGTAACGGTTGAAAAACAGGTAGCTATCATCTACTTAGGCACCAAAAACCTGATGCGTAACGTACCGGTTAACAAAGTGCGTGAGTTTGAAGCAGAATTTACCACTCAGTTAGAGCAACGCCACCCAGAAGTGCTGGCTGCCCTTAAAGCAGGTAAATTTGATGACCAGTTAACAGGTGTACTGGAAACAGTAGCTAAAGAACTGGCGAGTAAATATTAATTAGTAGTAAGTAATTAGTATCAAGTATCAAGTACTAGGACAGGAAAGTCTAAATACTTGATACTCGATACTTGATACTAAAACAAAAGAATGGCTAATTTAAAAGAAGTAAGAAACAGGATAGCATCCGTAAGCTCAACACAGCAGATCACCAAGGCCATGAAAATGGTTTCGGCAGCAAAGCTGAAAAGGGCAACCAATGCTATTGTACAATTACGCCCGTATGCTGATAAGTTGAAAGATTTGTTAGCAAACCTATCGGCAAGTTTGGAGGATGGTGCATCGCCTTACTTGCAGCAGCGCGAGCCGGTACGTGTATTGGTTGTTGTTGTATCATCAAACCGTGGTTTGGCAGGTGCTTTTAATACCAATGTTATTAAAACAGCCAATAATCTTATTGCCGAAAAATATAGCGAGCAGTTAAGGAAAGGCAATGTATCTATCGTTGCTATCGGTAAAAAAAGCCAGGAGTTTTTTCAGCGCCGTAAGTTTAATGTTATTGGTAACAATAACGACTTATACCTTGACCTGAACTTTATTAATGCCTCAAAAATTACTGAAAGCATTATGCAGGGCTTTATCAATGGCGATTACGACCGTGTTGAGCTGGTGTATAACCATTTCCGTAATGCGGCTGTACAATATCAGGTTGCAGAGCAGTTATTGCCTGTGCCACTACCAGAAGCTAAACCAGCCGAAACAGTAAAAACTAAGGATGCTGTTATTGAAGCACAGGTTAACTACATATTAGAGCCTTCGCAGGAAGAGATTGTGGAGCAACTGATCCCTAAGAATATAAAAATACAGTTATACCGTGCCGTTTTAGATTCAAACGCATCTGAACATGGCGCACGTATGACCGCGATGGATAAAGCGACTGAAAACGCAGGCGACTTGTTGAAAGCTCTGAAACTTTCATACAACCAGGCACGCCAGGCAGCCATCACTACCGAGCTTACCGAGATTGTGAGCGGTGCAGCAGCATTAGGTGGTTGATTGGTTCGACAGGTTCACCATGACAGGAATATCAGTCTGAGTTTATCGAAGACACTATACAACAAGAAAGGCTTTCCAATTTGGAAAGCCTTTCTTGTTTGTTTTAAATTATATGTCATTGCGAGGAGCGTAGCGACGTGGCAATCTCAGCATATCCGCTTGTCCGCTGAGGTTGCCACGCTATCGCTATGACATGTTTGATTGTTTTATATCGCGGGGTTAGCGGAATAATCCTTCCACAACTCATCAACAGTTTTGCCGGTAAGTTTTTTCCATGATTCGGCTGTATATGTATGGTCGCGCATTTGGCTGTCGAGTTTTTTAACCGTGCCCTTTTTAATCTTGGTTTCTACCCAAACTAAGAACCGTGCGGTTATGCGGTAAGCGTTATCATAGTTTTGGGTTGGTTTATAATCGGGCAGTTTCCAGTTGGCAGCAGGGTTAGCTACGCCATGTTCATTACGTACGTAATCTGCAATGCCTTCGGTTAACCAGCCTGGCCCGTCAAAGCTGCCGTAATCCTGCGCAATGTGCATTACCTCGTGGGTAACCACATCAATATCATTTGGGTGTTTGGTCATGTAAGCAACGCTGAAAACAACGCGGCCATTATCAGTAGCGGCAACTCCATGGTAAGCCGTATCGATGAAAAAGTTTACCGTCTTCAGGCTCTTTTTGTTGTACTCCTTAACAATTTTAGGGTACACGGTAAAAAATGTGCTGATGAGCTTCTGTTTAATACCCTCATCAAAATGCTCGTCATTGCCAGATACGATCAGCGTATAACCGTCTTTTTTTATGGTATCTATACCTGCGGCAAAACCGGTGCCGCATATCAGGCTTGTAAGTAATAGTAATGCTAATTTTTTCATAGGGCAAAAATAGGCTAAATGAGCAATCGCAAGCCACAGTACCGTAAAAAGCCTGATACAATACTATTCCTCGGCAACAGTTTTTAAAACCTCCAGCGCTATGGGCCAGGTTGCTGTAAAGTAATCCATAATACCCTGGTCCAGGTTTAATCCGCTCAAATCAACTGTTAACAGGGTTTTATCACCATCGGGCGTTAAAGTGTAATTTTCAAAAGCACCTGCAATTTTTTTGGCATTCTCGCTTGTATAATCTTCAACGCCATTAATAAGTTCGCCCAGCATTTTAAACGACATGTGTTCGTAAGGGATATTTCGTACAATAACAGATATCATCCCACGGTCTTTACCATCGGCAAATAAAACCTTGCTGCCTTCCTGCCAGTCGGTAGTTACAGTAGACCCTTCGCAAAATGTGGCTGTCCACACCGGATAAGTTGTTTCACCCCAAAGGGTTTCCCAAACCTTTTTACGCGTCGCATTTATAGTGATCTTAAATTGTTCTTTCATGATTGTAACTTTAATAACACAAAGGTGGGCAGCCAGATTAATAAGCGACGGGGGTAATAGCGACAACTTAAGAGGCAAATCAGGACAAATTGTGCCTGTCTTTCAATATTTTAATAAAAACGCTTGCATTTATATAAGCACTTATATAAATTGCATTCATGAATTTATACCAAAGTTTAGGATACCTGGTTTTCGGCAGCAGGCTTAGGCGGATGAGCGAAACGTTTTTGGCCGAAATAAACCGCATTTATCAAAATGAGGGCATTGAGTTTGATGCCAGCTGGTTTCCGGTATTTTACCTGTTATCGAAAAACGATTCTCTTTCTATAAAAGAGCTGAGCGAGCAAACTGAGGTTTCGCACCCGGCGGCAAGTCAGTTAATAACCAATTTAAGGAACCGTAACCTGGTAGAAACCACCGTTAGTGCCGATGACGGCCGCAGGCAAATGGTGAAGTTTACTGATAAAGGCAGGGCACTGTTAACACAGATCTTACCCGTTTGGGATGCCATAAGCGCAAGCATGGCCGAACTTGCTGAAAGCGACGAGGCGATCAAAGAGATACTGCCTGCCATATCAGCCATGGAGAATACCTTCCGTACCTACAACCTTGCAGGTAAGGTAAGTGATAAATTAAAGCCGATGCGCAATGAAAAAGTTTAATTACGGTACAGATCATCTTACTATTGGCATTTGCCTGGACATAGCTGCCGGCAAGGTGCAGGGCGTTATTAATGAAGCTGCTGCCGCACGAATCCATGCTTCATGGAAAGAAGTAGAGAAGATAGTACACACACATTTACCGGTATACGGTATCAATACAGGGTTCGGGCCACTTTGCGATACCCGAATCTCTGAAGAGGACACCAGCCTGCTGCAAAGTAATATCTTAAAAAGCCATAGCGTGGGTGTGGGTAAACCCATCCGGCAGGAAATTGCCAAGCTGATGCTGATAACAAAGGTGCAGGCATTGGCGCAGGGATATTCGGGAATTGCACCCGCTACTTTAGAGCGCATCATCTGGCATATTGATAACAATGTGATCCCGGTTGTGCCCGAGAAAGGTTCGGTTGGCGCATCGGGCGATCTGGCCCCATTGTCACATTTATTCCTGCCGCTGATAGGATTGGGATATGTGAATGTGGGTAATGAAAAGCATCCGGCAGGCGAGATATTAAAACAACACAACTTAAAGCCATTGGTATTAGGCCCCAAAGAAGGGCTTGCCTTAATTAACGGTACCCAATTTATATTGGCCTTTTCCATAAAAGCGGTTGAGCGTTTAAATAATTTACTGAACACTGCTGACCTGATCGGTGCGATGTCATTAGAAGGGCTTATGGGTTCTGCCCGTCCCTTTGATGCAAGGCTGCATGCCATTCGCCCGTATAAGGGTACAAAGCTTGTAGCGAAGCGGTTAGCTGCTCTGTTGCAAGGCTCGGCTATTGGTAACGCGCATGTAGATTGTGATAGGGTACAAGACCCATACTCCTTACGTTGTATGCCTCAGGTGCATGGTGCATCGCGTAATGCCTGGCTGCATTTAAAAGAACTGACGGAGATAGAACTAAACTCTGTTACCGACAACCCGGTAATTTTTAATGCCGATGATACCATAAGTGGTGGTAACTTTCACGGGCAGCCATTGGCTTTGCCTTTAGATTACGCCACCGTTGCCGCAGCCGAACTGGGCAATATTGCCGATCGCCGCTGTTACCTGATGAGCGAAGGCCGTTACGGCTTGCCAAAATTACTCACAGAACATGCCGGCCTAAACTCGGGTTTAATGATACCGCAATACACCACAGCAGCATTGGTTACCGAAAATAAAACCTTCTGTTTCCCGGCGAGTGCCGATAGTGTACCAACATCGCTTGGGCAGGAAGACCACGTTTCCATGGGTTCTATCAGCGGGCGCAAGCTGCACATGGTGCTTGACAATATTGAGTATATCCAGGCTATTGAATTGCTTTATGCCTCGCAGGCTATGGAGTTCCGCAGGCCGTTGCAAAGTACACCGATTATAGAAAGCCTGCACCAACTGGTGAGGCAGCATGTGCCCTACATAAAAGATGACAGGATCTTTGCAGATGATATCAACGCCCTGCATCAATTAATTATTAGCGGGCAATTCCAATCAACGGCATTGGAAACCGCCCAAAAACATAACATCCATATAAACGATGATGACGAGTTCGGAATTTATTAATACCTACGCCAACCACCCGGTATATTATGCCCCGGTTGGCAACCACTTGCACGCTAAAAGCTGGCAAACAGAAGCGCCGCTGCGTATGCTGCTAAACAACCTTAACGGGCAGGTTGCCGAAAACCCGGATGAACTGGTGGTATACGGCGGCATTGGCCAGGCGGCCCGCAACCCGGAATCGCTCAGAAAGATCATAGAACTTTTATTGGAACTGGATGATGACCATTCATTGTTAGTACAGAGTGGCAAACCGGTTGGGATCATCCGCAGTCACCCGCAGGCGCCACGGGTTTTAATAGCCAACAGTAATTTGGTACCCGCATGGGCCACCTGGGAGCATTTTAACAAGCTGCGTGCCGATGGCCTGATGATGTACGGGCAAATGACCGCAGGCAGCTGGATCTATATCGGTACGCAGGGTATTTTGCAAGGCACTTACGAAACCTTTGTGGAGGCAGGTCGACAGCATTTTAATAATGACCTTACAGGGAAGCTAATTGTAAGCGCTGGCATAGGCGGTATGGGTGGCGCGCAGCCCTTAGCTGCAACTATGGCGGGCGCTGTGTTTTTAGGTGCCGATGTAGATGTTACCCGTATTCAAAAAAGGATTGATAGCAAATACATAGATAAGTTAACCCACTCTTACGAGGAAGCCATTGGCTGGGTAAAGGATGCTATGGCTAAAGGCGAAACCCTATCTGTAGGGCTGGTAAGCGATGCCGGTGATATGCTGGAAAGGCTAATAGCCGACGGCATTGTGCCCGATATGGTAACCGACCAAACATCGGCACACGACCCGCTGAACGGATATATCCCTAACGGGTTAACGTTAAAAGAAGCTGCAGATCTGCGCAAAGCGGATGCGGAAGAATATAAACACCTGTCGTTAAAAAGTATGGCCCGCCATGTTGGCTTTATGCTGGAATTGCAAAAACGCGGCTCGGTTACTTTTGATTATGGTAACAACCTTCGCGAGTTTGCCAAACAGGGCGGCGAGCAAAATGCCTATGATTTCCCGGGGTTTACCCCGGCGTTTATCCGCCCGTTGTTTTGCGAGGGGAAAGGCCCGTTCAGGTGGGTAGCCCTATCCGGCGACCCTGAAGATATTTACAAAACCGACCGGGCATTGATGGAAGCCTTCCCGGAAAACAAACCATTGATCAACTGGCTGGAGAAAGCGCAAAAGCAGATAGCCTTCCAGGGCCTTCCTGCACGTATTTGCTGGCTGGGTATGGGCGAACGTGAAAAGGCCGGGTTGATTTTTAACGAACTGGTGGCAAGCGGCAAAGTAAAAGCGCCGATCGTGATCGGTCGCGACCATCTGGATTGCGGCTCGGTAGCATCGCCAAACCGCGAGACGGAATCAATGAAAGATGGTTCGGACGCTGTATCAGACTGGCCATTGCTAAACCTGATGGCTAACACCTCGGGTGGTGCAACATGGGTATCCTTCCACCACGGCGGTGGGGTAGGCATGGGGTACTCGCAGCATGCCGGTATGGTAGTAGTTGCCGATGGTACCGAACGCGCCGCAAGCTGCCTGAAACGTGTACTGCATAATGACCCTGCGATGGGCATCTTCCGCCATGCGGATGCCGGGTATGATAAGGCGAAGGATTGGGCCGATAGGTTTGGGTTGAAGGTGTGGGGTTAGTCATTGAGTCATTAGGTCATTGAGTCATTTGACGGGTGCAATAATAAGATCGTCATTGCGAGCGCAGCGTGGCAATCTTCGATAGAAAAGTAGGCGACAAGCATGTCGAAGATTGCCACTTCGCTATCGCTCCTCGCAATGACGGGTAAGAAAAGTCGCGTTAGGGATTGCAGCGGCTACCGGCCATGTGGCTAAGGCCTGCGCAGTATGAGCGTAAAGCCCGGGCCGCAGGTAACGCACATAAGGTGTTAACTCACCCCGCTTCGCTGGCGACCCTCTCTGCTTCGCAAAAGGGTGAAGAGAAAAGCAAAGCCCTCTTTGCGCGCAGCGAAGAGAGGGCGGGTCGAGCGAAGCAATGACCGGGTGAGTAAATTAGGGATAGGTAAGAAAACAAAAATGAAAAAACTAATAGGTCCGTTTACACAGATACTCCCCTTAACAGGGCTGCCTTTAAAGGGGGCGCTTAAGGACGAGCAATTGCATATTATTGCCAACGGCGGTGTGCTGTTTGATGACGGACTTATTATTGAAGTTGGCGATTTTGAAGAATTACGAAAAGCCAACCCATTCATTCAAATTGAAGAAGTACAAAGCCCGCAAGTGCTGCTTCCCGGATTTATAGATTGCCATACGCACATCTGTTTTGGTGGTAACCGGGCTAAGGATTATGCCATGCGCATTGCCGGTAAAACCTATTTGGAAATTGCTAAAGCAGGTGGCGGTATATGGGATACCGTAACCCAAACCCGCGCGGCTGATGAAGCAATGCTTGTGGAAACATTGGTGCAACGGGCTAACCGCCATTTAGCTGAAGGGGTAACCACCATTGAGGTTAAAAGCGGGTATGGCTTAAGCATTACTGAAGAGTTAAAGCAATTACGTGCCATTAAAACCGCATCGGCACAAACTAAAGCCAAATTGGTGCCTACCTGCCTTGCCGCGCACATGGTGCCTAAGGATTATGAAGGATCGCAGGCGGGATATTTACAGCATGTGGTGGATGATCTGCTGCCTGTTATTAAGCGGGAAAACCTTGCCAACCGCGTAGATATATTTATTGAAGAAAGCGCCATAAACACCAAAAACGCTTTGATATACTTAAACAAAGCCAAACAAATGGGCTTTGATATTACCGTACATGCCGACCAGTTTACTACCGGTGGCAGCGCTGTTGCCGTAGAGGTTGACGCGGTATCTGCCGATCACCTGGAAGCCAGCGGCGAGCATGAAATTGACCTATTAGCTGACTCAAATATAGTTGCTGTTACGTTGCCCGGGGCGTCGATGGGGTTGGGTATGCCATACGCCCCGGCACGTAAATTATTAAACGCGGGCGCCTGCCTGGCCATTGCCAGCGACTGGAACCCCGGATCGGCCCCAATGGGCGATTTGCTGATGCAAGCCGCCGTAATGAGCGCATCCGAAAAGTTATCAGCTGCCGAAGTATTCGCGGGACTGACCTATCGCGCGGCATCAGCATTAAAAATGGAAGGTGGTATATTAGCACCGGGCATGCCCGCCGATATGCAGGCCTACCCATGCGCCGACTACCGCGAAATATTATATTACCAGGGTAAATTAAAGCCGGCCAAAGTATGGGTTGGAGGAGATAAATAAAAGCGTCGGGCAGTGCGATTCCCTCCTACGGGAGGGTGCAGGGAGGGGTTTAATGAGCTTTGCAATTTGGCGAAACCCCTCCCTGCCACAACACAAGCCCTACACACCCCTCCCAAGGGAGGGAATTAAGAAAGGACTCAATGACATCGAAATATGAACCAACTAATTGAATGCGTACCAAATTTTAGTGAAGGTGTAAACCTGACTATCATTAAACAAATAACCGACGAGGTTGAATCTGTAGAAGGCGTTAGGTTGCTTAACGTTGACCCCGGCAAGGCCACCAATCGTACCGTGGTAACTTTTGTGGGCGAACCTGAAGCTGTGATACATGCGGCTTTCCTTGCGATAAAAAAGGCAGGTGAACTGATAGACATGAGCAAGCATAAAGGTGAGCACCCGAGGATGGGCGCTACTGATGTTTGTCCGCTGATACCGATCGCCAACATTAGCATGGAAGAAACTGCCGAATACGCAAAGCAACTGGCCAGGCGTGTTGGGGAAGAGTTAGGCATCCCGGCTTATTTATACCAGCATGCGCAGGCAGATAAGACCCGCGATAACCTGTCGGTAATAAGGGCGGGCGAGTACGAAGGTTTTTTCAAAAAAATAAAAGAACCAAAATGGAAGCCTGATTTTGGTCCTGCAGAGATGGATGTCAAACGTGGGGCTACGGTTATCGGTGCGCGCGATTTCCTGATCGCTTATAATATCAACCTCAATACCACATCAACCCGTAGGGCAAATGCCATTGCTTTTGATGTGCGCGAAGCCGGGCGTGTAATGCGCGAAGGCGACCCGGTAACCGGTAAAATTATAACCGACGAGAATGGCAAGCCGAAATCTATCCCCGGTACGCTGAAAAGCGTAAAGGCGATAGGCTGGTACATTGAAGAATATGGCGTTGCGCAGATCTCGATGAACCTGACGAACATCGAAGTTACCCCGATCCATATCGCGTTTGATGAGGTTTGCAATAAAGCGGCCGACCGTGGCATCCGTGTTACAGGCAGCGAACTGGTTGGCCTGATCCCGCTGAAAGCCATGTTGGATGCCGGTAAATACTTTCTGCGGAAACAGCAGCGCTCAACAGGGGTAAGTGAAAAAGAACTGATCAAGATTGCTACCAAATCCATGGGCTTGGATGAGCTTGGCCCGTTTAACCCGGATGAACGTATTATTGAATATTTATTAAAAGATGCTGCCGCAAGTAAGCTGGTGAGCATGAGCCTAACTGACTTTGCCGACGAAACCGCAAGCGAAAGCCCTGCACCGGGCGGTGGGTCTATATCGGCCTATATGGGCGCTTTGGGCGCTTCGCTGGCTACCATGGTAGCTAACCTTTCGTCGCATAAAAAGGGATGGGATAGCCGCTGGGAAGAGTTTGGTAACTGGGCCGAACAAGGGCAAAAATATAAAGATGAATTACTACGCCTGGTTGATCTGGACACCACCGCCTTTAATAAAATTATGGAGGCATTTAGCCTGCCAAAAGGTAATGACGCTGAAAAAGCCGCTCGCGACCAGGCTATACAGGATGCCACAAAATGCGCTATCGAGATCCCGTTTAAGGTGATGCAAACTTCTTACGATAGTTTAACACTGATACGCGCGATGGTAGAACAGGGCAACCCCAATTCGGTAACAGATGCAGGTGTGGCCGCTCTTTGTGCACGGTCGGCAGTAATGGGCGCATTTATGAATGTAAAGATCAACGCATCAGGCTATAAGGATAAGGCTTTTGTGGATGATATACTGAAAAGAGGGGTAGAGATAGAGCAGAAAACAATAGCTGCCGAAACTGAGATAATTGCTTTGGTGAATGGGAAGATAAAATAGCGTGGCATAATTGTTGGTTAATTATTTAATATATAATTAAATAAACGCCATGAAAAACGTATTAAAATTTTTATCAGTTGTAGTAATCACGGCTTTAGCATCGTGTAGCGGTAACGGAAGCAAGGGTACTGCTGATACTGATAGCACAGCAAGTTACAACAGTAACAGTACCGATGCGGCCATTGACAGTAACAAAAAGCAGTTAAAAGCCGAAGATTCTACCGAGGTATTTGACGACACCAAATTCGCGGTGGCTGCAGCCAACGGTGGTTTACTTGAAGTACAGTTAGGTAAGCTGGCGCAAAGTAAAAGTGTATCGCCAAAGGTACTTGAATTTGCCAAAATGATGGTTGAGGATCATTCAAAAGCTAATAAGGAACTGATGGCTATTGCCGGTGCTAAAACTATTACCTTACCTGCCATTTTAGATAATAAAACCCAAAAAGACTATGATGATATGGCTAAATTGGGTAAAACTGAATTTGATAAAGCCTATACCGATTATATGGTGAAAGACCATAAAGAGGATGTAGAGGAGTTTCAGAAAGAGGCGGATAAAGGGAAAGATGCCGAATTAAAGGCATTTGCTGCAAAACATGTCCCTATTTTGAAACACCATTTAGAAGCTGCACAGCAAGCTAATGATGCGGTAAAGAAATAAATAGTATGTAGCGGCGCAAAGTATTGTGGCTCTCCATACTTTAAATAAAAAAGGGAACGCATTTGCGTTCCCTTTTTTATGGTAGATATAGGGTTATTAATAATGATACCTTACAAAAGCTTCCATGGCTGCGTATTCGGCCATGCCTAATTTGTCATAACTCTGCGCGGTTTCACGGTTGCGGTCCTCGGCGCGCACCCAAAATTCGCGTGCATCATCACCCGGGAAAACAGGGCGGTCTTTTTGCGACTGGTGTTTAAAAATGGCGTTGCGCTTGCGTAATACTTCGGCAGGCGATAAAGGCACCGCCATTTCAATTTCGTAAGTTGGGAATTCCTGCCATGCGCCGCGGTACATCCAAACCCAGCAATCATTTACCCAGGCTTCGGTTTTACGCAATCGGCGTAAGGCCTCTATTACAATGTTAAAACAAACCACATGAGTGCCGTGCGGGTCGGCAAAATCACCCGCTGTGAATACTTGCTGGGGTTTTACTTTTTGTAAAAGCTCCATTGTTAAGCGCACATCCTCTTCGCCAACGGAGTTTTTTTTGGTTTTGCCCGTTTCGTAAAACGGCAGCGCTTGGAAATGGATATTACTGTCAGGCAATCCCGCAAATCGTGCTCCCGAAATAGCTTCGGTTTTGCGGATGAAACCTTTTACATCGCGAATTTCGGGGGTATCTACCTGGTTAGGGAGTTTTTGATCGATAAACTTGCGCATGTCTTCATATATCCCCTGTAGCCTGGCTGTATCCTCACCAACGCTTTGTTTAAAGTCGATAGCGAATTCCATATAGCGTAAAACGTCATCATCCCATACGGCAGTGTTGCCTGATGTTTGGTAAGCTACGTGCACGTCATGCCCCTGGTCAACTAACCTAATGAATGTACCACCCATCGAGATCACATCATCGTCAGGGTGTGGGGAGAATATGATAGAACGTTTGCGTGCAGGCTCGGCACGTTCAGGTCTTTGACTGTCATCAGCACCCGGTTTACCGCCCGGCCAGCCGGTTATGGTATGCTGCACCTGGTTAAAAATATCAATATTTATCTGGTACACCGGCCCCTGCTCAACGGCCAGTTGCGCCATGCCATGGTTGTTGTAATCCTCTTCTGTTAGTTTAAGAATAGGTTTACCAACCGCAGTGGATAGCCAGATCACGGCTTTCTTTTTCAGGCTGTTGTCCCATACACAATCAGATACCAGCCAGGGGGTATCAAAACGGGTAAGTCCCGATGCCGCGTCTTTGTCCAGTACAAATTCTACATTGTCTGATAATTGCAGGAAGGTGGCCGGTACTTCGCCCGAGATCTCGCCCTCTACAGCCTTGCGTACAATAGGCGCTTTCTTGGCACTCCAGGCCATCAGTATAATTTCGCGTGCTTTAAATATGGTACCCACACCCATGGTGATGGCTTTGGTAGGTACGTTTTGTTTGCCGCCAAAATCGCGTGAGGCATCGTTTCGGGTCAGGTCGTCAAGGGTAACCAAGCGCGTGCCCGAGTTTGGTGCCGAGCCCGGCTCGTTAAACCCGATGTGTCCGGTACGGCCGATACCTAAAATTTGCAGGTCTAACCCGCCAAGTTCTTCTATCTGTTTTTCGTACGCTAAACAAAATGCGGCTACTTCATCCTGCGGCAAGGTGCCGTCGGGGATATGAACCAGGCTTTTATCGATGTCTATATGATCGAAGAGGTTTTCGTTCATGAAAGTAACGTAGCTTTGCGCGGCATCTGGTTTCATGGGGTAATATTCGTCAAGGTTAAAGGTGATAACCCCTTTAAATGATAGGCCTTCTTCTTTATGTAAGCGGATCAATTCTGCGTAAACCTGTATCGGGGTAACGCCTGTTGCCAGGCCTAATACTGTGGGTTCGCCGGCTGCTTGTTTGGTACGGATGAGTGCAGCTATCCGCCCGGCTACTGCCACCGATGCTGTCTGCTGGTCGGGATATACCGTAACCGGCAGCTTCTCATAACGTGTTTCTTCTAATAAATTTAATCTTGCCATAATCAGGTTTATATAGTGTTATTTAATTCGGTCAGTTTAAAAAAGATGGTACAAAAAAAATCCTCACCGAAGTGAGGATTTACAACCAATTAACTATAAATTTTAACCCACTTAATGAGGATAGAAAGTATACATATTTTAATGACCGGTTTTTCATCATTGATGCAAACTTAATAAAGTTAAATCTAAAAAACAAAATACTTTTTAAATTATTTTAAAAAGATTAAAATTCCAGCTCAAAGCCAATGTATTGTATATGATGTAATTATCTAAATGTTTATTTTTTAATTTATATATATAATAATTTTATTTAATGTTTCAAATCATTTAAATTCGTTCATTGATTTTGTGTTACCTAATTAACCCGACGTGTTTTGAAGCAATTTAAACAAATATTACTTACGGGTATATTGCTGTTTTGTATTGCACCTATACTTATGGTAGAGGCGCAGAGGCGCACTTATAAAACTAAAAAGGTAGTGGCTGTAAAACAAGCCGCTAAACCTGTATCTATTAGTCCCCAACTAAAAAACTTTCAGCAGCTAACCGCTGCGGCAAACGTAAATTTCATTTTCCCGAAAGGTTTTAAAGAGATTAAGGCACCCAATAACGAGGACCTTTCTTTTGATTATGCCATGGAAATGCCCGGTAAGGAATTCGAGATCTGGTTCCAGGTAAAATCGCAGAAAGAGAATTACGCCAGCTACGAAAAATCTATAGGTGATAAAAGTAAAGCCCAGGCCAACCCCGACTCGTTGTACCTTGGGATGGGCACCGCGCATGCCCTCACCTTTGCTGGCGACAATAATTTTTTACAACGCACTATCCCTCCAAAATATTTGGCGCGTTACAACGCTGATGCAGGCAAATCATACCTGTTAAATCTGCAGGATGAAGCCGTTACCAAGGGTTATAAATACGCGTTGCTGATAACCCTGCAAAAAGACCATATCGGTACCATCCTGGCGGTTTGTTTTGCCAATGAAAAAGGCCCCGAGTTTTTTAAAAACATTGACAGGGCCAGCAGCTGCATAAAGTTTAAACCATAAGGCCCGCAAATGTTAATAAGTTGGCACATTTAAATGTTAATTTAAGTGGCATAAATTTATTTTTGCATACGGGCAAAATCTCTACCCAAAAACATTTGATCTGAACATGGCAGAAACAGTAAATTATGATGATGATAGTATCCGGTCGCTCGACTGGAAAGAGCACATCCGCTTAAGGCCGGGTATGTACATTGGTAAACTGGGCGATGGCTCAGCTTATGACGATGGCGTATACGTGTTGCTTAAAGAGATAGTGGATAACTCGATAGATGAGTTTGTAATGGGGTCGGGCAAAACCATAGAAGTGAACATGAGCGATCATAAAGTTTCTGTTCGCGATTATGGCCGCGGTATCCCTTTGGGTAAGGTGATTGATTGTGTATCAAAAATAAACACAGGCGGCAAGTACGATAGTAAGGCTTTCCAAAAATCGGTTGGTTTAAATGGTGTGGGTACAAAGGCGGTTAATGCCTTGTCAAGCTCGTTTACGGTACAATCATACCGCGACGGCCGCACTAAGATCGCCGAGTTTGCAAAAGGGGAATTGATACGGGATGAGCCCGAAAAGGAAACATCGCAGCGCAATGGTACAGCAATTAACTTTGTGCCCGACGATACCATCTTCCGCCACTATCGCTTTATCCCGGAGTTTGTAGAAAATATGATCTGGAACTACGTGTTCCTGAACGCCGGTTTAACGCTGAATTTTAACGGGCAAAAATATCTTTCGGAGCGTGGCCTGTATGACCTGTTGGCACGCAACGCCGATGCAGAAAACCTGCGTTACCCTATCATCCATCTAAAAGGCGAGGATATAGAAATAGCCATGACGCATGGGCAATCGTATGGTGAGGAGTACTACTCGTTTGTGAACGGCCAGCATACCACGCAGGGTGGTACACACCAGGCAGCCTTTCGCGAGGCGGTTGTAAAAACCATCCGCGAGTTTTATAAAAAAGAATATGATGCTGCGGATATCCGCGCGTCAATTGTTGCGGCCATTGCCATAAAGGTACAGGAACCGGTTTTTGAATCGCAAACAAAAACCAAGCTGGGTTCGCAAAATATTGGGCCGGAGGGGCCATCGGTACGTGGGTTTATCAACGATTTCCTGAAAAAGGAGCTGGATAATTACCTGCATAAAAACCCTGCTGTGGCCGATGCATTGCTGAAACGTATCATTCAATCTGAGCGCGAGCGCAAGGATATTGCCGGTATTAAAAAACTGGCGAACGACCGCGCCAAAAAAGCATCATTACATAACCGTAAGCTACGCGATTGCAAGCTGCATTTTGATGATAACCACGAGCGTAAGCAGGAAACCACCCTGTTCATTACCGAGGGTGACTCGGCCAGCGGATCCATCACCAAATCGCGCGATGTGCAAACCCAGGCGGTATTCAGTTTAAAGGGTAAGCCGCTAAACTGTTTCGGCCTAACCAAAAAAGTAGTTTACGAGAACGAGGAATTTAACCTGCTGCAGCACGCGCTGAATATTGAGGATGGTATTGACGGCCTGCGTTATAACAATATTGTAATAGCTACCGATGCCGATGTGGATGGTATGCACATCCGCTTGCTGTTGATGACCTTCTTCCTGCAGTTTTTTCCTGACCTGGTAAAAGCCGGTCACGTATCAATCCTGCAAACACCATTGTTCAGGGTGAGGAACAAGAAACAAACTATTTATTGTTACAGTGATGAAGAGCGCCGTAACGCCATAGCCAGCCTGGGTGTTAAGCCCGAGATAACCCGCTTTAAAGGTTTGGGCGAGATCTCGCCGGATGAGTTTGGTTTGTTCATCGGTAAGGATATCAGGCTCGACCCTGTGTTCCTGAAAGATGCCAATATCAAAGCCCTGCTTGAGTATTTTATGGGCAAGAACACCCCAACCCGCCAGCAGCACATTGTAAATAACCTGCGTGTAGAGAAAGACGATGAAAGCGTAAACCCGTTAATAGCCGAAAATTTAGATGAGGTAGAATTGCCGGTAGCGGTGTAAATTAATTTTTGTAGAGACGCAATACTTCGCGTCTCTTTTACAGGTTGTTGATATTTAAAGAAATAACCCTTATATTGTATCCCCCAATCTTTTTTAGGTTGGGGGATTTTTTATTTAGAAACATAAAACACCCTATTATGTTGGATAGGGTAAGCGGAACAAAATGACAGAACACGAAATAAAAATAGCTTTTAAAGAATACGATAGCTTAGAAGAATTAACCCCCACCGATAAAAACCTATGTGCCGAAGCCGAAAAAGCCCTGGCAACATCCCATTCGCCATATTCAAAATTCAGGGTAGGGGTAGCCTTGCAATTACAAAGCGGTAAAATACTGTATGGCAGCAATCAGGAGAATGTTGCTTATCCATCGGGCCTTTGTGCCGAGCGGGTGGCCCTGTTTAACTGGGGTGCCAACCATTTAAACGACCCCATTGTAAGTATGGCGGTAACCGCCCATACAGATGATTTTGAATTACTGAAACCCGTAACATCATGCGGTGCATGTTTGCAGGTGATGGCCGAATGCGAGAAAATGCAAAACAGCCCTTTGCGTATGTTGTTATATTGCATTAACGGGCCCGTTTGGGAAATTAACGGTATACAAAGTTTAATGCCCTTTATGTTTTCTGAAGAACGTTTAGTACAATTACCACTATGAAATTAAAACTGCTATTATTTTTTGTTTTAGCAACGGCAGGTATAACTGCCCGCGCGCAGCAAGGCTTTCCGTTTGATAACGAGATTCGCGATTTTAAACAACAGGATAGCATCAGCATGCCTGCAAAAAACGGCATATTGTTTATTGGCAGTTCATCTATCCGTAAGTGGACAGATCTGGAAAAAAGGTTTAGCGGCAAGCCCATCATCAGGCGTGGGGTTGGCGGTTGCACCATTGAGCAATTGGTTAATTATTATACGCCATACATCATGTACCCGTATCACCCGCGTAAAATATTTGTCTATGCAGGCGAAAATGACATCGCCGCAGGCAAAACAGGTGAATTTACCGCCCGCGAATTTTACAAATTGTGGGCCATGATAAGGCAAAACCTGCCAAAGGCTGAGATTTATTTTATGGCGATAAAGCCCAGCCCAAGCCGGGCCAAATTCTTTCCAGAAGTAAGAAAAGCTAACGACTTGGTAAAAGATTTTTTAAAGAAGCGTAAAAACAGCTATTATATTGATGTGGCCTCAACAATATTAGACCCCGCCACACATCAGCCCGATACTACATTATTTGAAAGTGATATGCTGCACCTTAACAGCAAAGGTTATGATAAGTGGCAGGCAGCGCTGCAGCCGTTTGTGAAGTAATTTTTAACCCACATTATTTTGTAGTTCCTCCTTCAAGATCATTAAAATAAGAAAGGCCCTCCAATATACCGGAGGGCCAATCACACTCAAACACTAAAATTTAACTATTTAAACACACTATTAACGTTAGTAATTTTCCAGCCTTTACCGGTGTTGGCTATGGTTACATAGTTGGTGCGGGTAAAGTTGTTAAAAGCCATATCTACCTTCACAACTACCTTATTGCTGCTTTCGTCAACAACCTGGTTGGTGGTAGTGCATTCTTGTTCAATGTTTTCCTTGCCTTTAAGGTCAGCAATTATCTGGTCTTTTGTAAAGCTCAAAACATCGTTGCCGCGTTGAATGCTAAACGTTGCCGATGGGTCTATCACTTGTTTAAAATCACCTAATTTACCATGTGTCATGGCATCTATGTAAGTATTAATGGCGTGTGTTTTTGTTAAATTCGCCGGGGGCACATCATTGGCTTTTGCAAAACTACAGGCGGCGAAAAGGGCTAAGGCAATGGTTACTGATTTTAAGGTTTTCATAATGTTGTAAATTAAATATTGTAATTAATTTGTGTGCTGGTTGTAAACCGATCAGTTAGTTTTTATATCTATAAGATGCAGGCAGGCGCCCAATAGTTACAGCCTTAAATGTTAAATAAGCACATTTAACAAACATTTAACATTTGCCGCCTAATACATATATTTGAGCATGGTTGATTTTACCACCATAATTTTACAGGTAAGCGAACAAGGCGACAAAAACGGCTGGACCTACCTCGTAGTGCCGGCAGATGTTGCACAGCAATTACTGCCCGGCAATAAAAAGGCGTTTAGGGTACGGGGCAAGCTTGATGATTTTGCCATTGCCGGCATGGCTTTAATGCCGGTGGGCGGCGGCGATTTTTTTATGTCGCTGCGCGAGGAGATCCGCAAGGGCATCCGTAAAACAAAGGGTGCTATGGTGAGGGTACAGCTTGAGCATGATAAGGACTTTAAGATAGAGATACCTGCCGATCTGCAGGAGTGCTTTGACTTTGAGCAACCTGAAGCCTTCGAATATTTTAGCGGCTTGGCTAAATCACACCAGGGGTATTTTATTAAATGGATAACCGATGCCAAAACCGAAGAAACCCGCGCCAACCGCATAGCCAAAACCATTAATGCCGCCGTGCGCCGCATGGATTACGGCGCTATGCTGCGCGAGCAGAAAAAATTGAGGGGGCAATAAACTGCGACTGCACGGGCGCCGGGCCTGAATTGATAATTCTATTTCTTTTGATTACAGATCAATTTGCAAGCTGTTTGGTTTACGCTAAACGTTAAAGGTGTATTACTGTTTAAATGTTAGTAAAAAGGCTGTGTTTATAGCTAAAAACCACCTTTCAGCGCATCCGCATTTCTTTACATTATCTTATCTTTACCCATCCATAATTATTTTTTAGCTACAGCATGAGCGACGATCTGAACAATCCTGATATTCCTGAAAATAACGAAGACAATAAACTTCATAAAGTCACTTCTCTCGATGGGCTGTACGAAAATTGGTTCCTGGATTATGCATCCTATGTAATACTTGACCGTGCCGTTCCGCATATAAATGATGGGTTGAAACCCGTACAACGCCGCATCCTGCACTCATTAAAAGAACTGGACGACGGGCGTTTTAATAAAGGCGCTAATGTTATTGGTAACACCATGAAATATCATCCGCACGGTGATGCTTCTATTGGAGACGCCATGGTTCAGTTAGGACAAAAGGAATTGTTGATAGATACACAGGGTAACTGGGGCCGACCGGTTACAGGTGACTCCGCAGCAGCCCCGCGTTACATTGAGGCGCGTTTATCAAAATTCGCGTTGGATGTGGTTTTTAACCCCGATACCACCGTTTGGCAGGCCAGTTATGATGGCCGTAACCGCGAACCCATAACTTTACCGGTAAAGTTCCCGTTACTGCTGGCGCAAGGCGCCGAAGGTATTGCTGTAGGCTTGGCAACTAAAGTATTACCACACAACTTTGTTGAATTGCTGGATGCCTCAATAGCTGTATTAAAAGGCGACAGGCCAAATATAGTACCGGATTTTCCTACAGGTGGGATGGCGGATGTTTCTGCGTATAATGAAGGCCAGCGCGGTGGAAGAGTTCGTGTACGTGCAAAAATTGAAGAAAGAGATAAAAAAACTCTTGTCATTACAGAAGTGCCGTTTTCTACAACTACCGTTAGTTTAATTGAAAGCATTATATCTGCTAATGACAAGGGTAAGATCAAGATAAAAAAGATAGATGATCACACATCTAATGAAGTAGAAATTATAGTCCACCTGGCGCCGGGTATCTCGCCCGATGTTACCATTGATGCGCTTTACGCCTTTACCGATTGCGAGGTATCCATATCGCCCAATACCTGTGTTATACAGGATGATAAGCCACGCTTTATGAGCGTGAACGATATGCTGAGTGAAAGCACCTTCTTTACTAAAGAGCTACTGAAGCAGGAGCTGGAGATAAAGCTGAAGGACCTGATGGAGAAGATCTTTTTTAGTTCGTTGTTAAAGATCTTTATCCAGGAAGGGATGTACAAACACCCCGATTACGAGCAATCGTCAGATTTTGAAGGCGTATTGGTGGTGTTGAACAGGTTGTTCGAACCGTTCTTCCCGCAGTTTTATCGTACCATACTACCGGAGGATTATAAGAAACTGATAGATAAACCGATGAGCAGCATCACCCGTTTCGACGTAAAGAAAACGGATGAGCAGATCAAGGCATTAGAAGCCGAAATAAAAACGGTTAAAAACCACTTAAAACATCTTACCGAGTACACCATTGCCTGGTTTGAAAAACTTAAGGATAAATACGGTAAAGACCGCGGCCGCAAAACCGAGTTGCGCACTTTTGACAGGGTGGAAGCCTCGCAGGTAGCATTAGCCAATGTAAAACTTTTTGTAAACAGGGTTGATGGATTCATTGGCTCGGGTTTAAAGAAAGACGAGAATGTTGAACTTGTGGGCGAATGTTCTGACATCGACGATATCATCGTGTTCCGTGCAGATGGCCGGTTCATTGTAACCAAGGTACAGGATAAGGTTTTTGTGGGTAAGGATATTGAACATGTTGCTGTATTTAAAAAGAACGATGAGCGCACCGTTTATAACATGATTTATAAGGACGGGCAAAGCGGCGTAAGTTATATCAAGCGTTTCTCGGTAACGGGCGTAACCCGCGATAAGGAGTACGACCTGACCAAAGGCAGCAAAGGCTCAAAAATGCTTTACTTTACTGCTAACCCAAATGGCGAGGCCGAAGTGGTTAACGTACAGTTGAAGCCCCACGCCAAACTAAAAAAACTAAATTTTGACGAGGATTTTGCAGCGCTTGCCATAAAAGGCCGGGCATCTATCGGTAACATGGTTACCAAGTACCCGGTTAAAAAGGTGATACTGAAAAGTAAGGGAATCTCCACGCTGGCCGGCCGTAAAATATGGTACGATGATATCCTGAAACGCCTGAATGCAGATGGCCGTGGTAAGTACCTGGGCGAGTTTGACGGCGACGACCGCATACTTACCGTGATGAGCAATGGTATTTATGAGCTAACCAGTTTCGACCTCAATAACCACTTTGATGATAAGATGATCGTTATTGAAAAATACGATCCTGCCAAAGTATTTGCCGTGGTGCATTACGATGGCAAATCAAAAAATTACATGGTGAAACGTTTTGTGTTTGAGAACACCGTAATTGGTAAGCAAACCAGTATCATCAGCGATGAGAGCGGCTCAAAACTGATCATCATCTCAGGCGCGGCACAGCCTGTTGTTAAGGTAGAACAGTTAAAAGGTAAAACGCTTATCCCCGAAGAGGCCGATCTTAACCTTACAGACCTTATTGATGTAAAAGGCATGAAGGCGATGGGTAACCGTTTGTCTGTTCACCAGGTAAAAAGTGTTGAACTGTTGACCGAGCATGATGATGCGGAGGACGTACCAGACCCGGCACCCGATTCGGTTGAGGATACCGAAATTGTGATAACCGGAGAGGATAAAGAAAATACCGATACCGCCCCTGCAGTAGCTGAAGCAAAGCCACAGGCTGCCCCGATACAATCTGAAGCGGCAAACCCCATTATAGGAAAACCGGTTGGACCAGCGTCGCAAGCAGAAGGGCCAAAGGCGAAAACGGACGAACTAAAGCCGAAAACGGACGAACTAAAGCCGAAAAAAGACGAATTAAAGTCGGATGATGGCGCTAAAGCGCCCGAGCCGCCAGGGGTACCACCGGCTAAGAAGGTTGACTTTGAGATTACCAATCCGGATGATATTGACATAGATGACAAAGGGCAGCTGGGATTATTTTAATGAGTGAGAAAGATATGTTGAAGAAGATATTTATTTATTGCGCCCTTTTTTTTGGCGGGCTTACCGTAGCTAACGCACAAACAGTTGAACACACCTTTGCCCTGGGCGATAGCACATTTTTGTTGGATGGCAAGCCCTTGCAGATGATCTCGGGCGAAATGCACTATACACGCATCCCCCGCGAGTATTGGCGCGAACGGATGAAGATGGCTAAGGCTATGGGCTTAAATACTATTGGTACCTACGTTTTTTGGAACGCGCACGAACCGGTACAGGGCAAGTATGATTTTACAGGAAATAATGATATAGCCGAATTTGTACGCATTGCAAAAGAAGAAGGCCTTTGGGTAGTACTGCGCCCAAGCCCATACGTATGCGCCGAATGGGAATTTGGCGGCTACCCGTGGTGGCTGTTAAAAGACAAGAACATGAAAGTGCGTAGTAAAGACCCTGCCTTTATCAATGCTTACCAAAATTACATGATAGAAGTGGGCAAGCAGCTGGCCCCGCTGCAGGTAAACCATGGCGGTAATATCCTGATGGTGCAGATAGAGAACGAGTATGGCTCTTTCAGTAACGATAAGGAATACCTGGCACAAAACGAGAAGATTTTTAGGCAGGCAGGTTTTGATGGCTTATTGTTTACCTGCGATGGCCCAAGCCAAATGCCTGCTGGTTATTTGCCAGGTTTTTTACCGGCCGTAAATGGCGAGGATGATCCCGCAAAAGCAAAGGCGCTGATCAATAAATATCACAATGGCAAAGGCCCGTATTATATAGCCGAATGGTACCCGGGTTGGTTTGATAGCTGGGGCAAGCCGCATACAGGCAGCAATGCCGATGAGGATGCCAAAAAGCTGGATAATATTTTATCGGCAGGCATCTCCATCAATATGTATATGTTTCATGGGGGGACCACGCGCGATTTTATGAACGGTGCCAACATGAGCCGTACCGAAGCCTACGCGCCCCAAACATCCAGTTATGATTATGATGCCCCGCTTGATGAAGCCGGTAACCCTACACCAAAATATTATAAGCTACGGGCCATAATTGCAAAACACCTGCCCGCAGGCGAAACCCTGCCCGATGTGCCCGAAAAGAAACGCCGTACATTTGGTTTAGAGGTAATAAAAGTAAGTGGGGTGGCAAACCTGTTCAGTAATTTAGGTGTTCCGGTAGAGTCTGAAAAACCGAAAAGCTTTGAAGACCTTGACCAGGGATATGGTTTTGTGCTATACCGTACCACGTTGGCCAATGCTATAAGCGGGATACTTAAAATAAAAGAACTACGTGATTATGCCACCGTTTATTTAAATGGCAAACGCATCAGCGTATTAGACCGCCGTTTAAAACAGGATACGTTACAGCTAAATAACCCAACTGCTAACAGTGTGTTGGATATACTGGTAGAAAATAATGGCCGCATTAATTATGGCCCTTACTTAACCGATAACCGCCAGGGCATTACAGATAAGGTAACGCTTAATGGGCAGGAACTTTTAAGCTGGAAAATGTACCAGTTCCCATTCGCTACAACCACAGGGTTCAAGTATCTGCCACAGCAAAATGAACCTGAATTACAGCCCGCGCTTTATCGTGGCACGTTCTCATTACGTACCACGGTTGATACCTACCTGGATATGAAAACCTTTGGTAAAGGGTTTGTATTTGTTAACGGGCACAACCTGGGCAAATACTGGAACATAGGCCCGCAGCAAACGCTGTATGTGCCTGCGGCTTGGCTTAAAAAAGGCACTAACGAGATTGTGATATTCGACCGGTTGAAGGGTGGGCACACAACCATTTCTACATTTGATCACCCGGTGTTGAACGAAGTGGTTAAAGAATAGTTATAAGATCGTATACAACAACAAAGGGCGCCATTTGGCGCCCTTTGTTGTTGTAAGTGTTCTTGTATTGCAGGTTACAGGATCAGGATCAATACTAAAATGATGATAATGATAGCACCAACTGAAAGGTAAATACCACCGCCACCCATGGCTTGTGCTTCGTGTTTCAGCTCTTTCAATTCCGATTTTAATTCTTTCTTTTCTGCTTTGTTTAACTGCGATTTATCCATCGCTTTGATCTCTTCAACGCGGCTTTTTATTTCTTCAACACGGGCCTCTTTCTGTTCTTTGGTCATGTTGGCAGCAGCTTCTTTATACGCATCTTTTTTATCATCAAAAGTTGCAGCGTTACTGTTAAAGGCAGCTACAGTCAGTAGCATCGTCATGGCGATTAGATAAATTTTCTTTTTCATAGTTGTAGTTTCTAAGTAATTATTTACTGATAAGTATAAAAGCAATTCAAATGTTTTAAAAAACTATAAAATAAATAACCTTTTAAATGCTAATGTAAAAAGATGCTTCAAAAACATGGCCCACAACAACCTTTTGTATGTCTTCTTTTGCTGTAATATCTTTTGGTTCGCCGGCGCTGTCAGCGCAGCCCAGCCATGGCTCAATGCATACAAAATCGGCACCGGGTTTGGCCCAAAGCCCCAGGTAATTAAAGTGAGGGAACTCTACCGATAAAGTTTGCTCATGCTTAGTGCTTTTAATGGTAACCATGCGCGACTGCAGGTTTTTAAAAACCATAGCGTCATCCTTAAACAGATCGCGTGTTAAGGCAAGTTTTTTACCGGGTGTTGGTACGGGTACCGTTTCGCCACTAAACAAGCCGTCTTTATTTAGCAGGTGCCGTTTTAGGCTTTCCTGGGTTTCAAACTCCAGGTAATAGTCTTCATAGTTTTCACCGGCGTTGAAGGGGACATTAAAAGCCGGGTGCCCGCCTACCGAAAAGTACACCGTTTTTTTATCGCGGTTAATCACTTTATAGGTTACCCTTAATGCATTTTCTATAAGCGTGTACAACACCTGGAAATCAAACTTGTAGGGGAACACTGCTAATGTTTTTTCGCAGTGGGGTAATGAAAAGCCTGCGTGCGCATCATCACTATCCAGCAAAATAAAATCCGATTGGCGTGCAAAGCCATGCCTGTTCATAAGGTAGCTTTCCCCGTCAACATGTAGTTCATTATTGAGCAGCCCGCCAACAATAGGGAACAGATTTGGCGCGTGGTAGCCCCAAATGTTTGGGTCGGCCTGCCATACTTGTTCAACACCGGTTTCTTTGCTAAATAACGAAGTTAGCTGCGCGCCTTTGGCATCAATCTTAACTTTCAGAAATTCATTCTCAAGGATGGTCATGCTGTGTGATGGTTTTAAAGAGATATCAACAAACAAGTTTGTATCTGGTTTCTATTGTATAAAAATAGGAAAAGATCGGAGTAATTATCAGCCATGTTATTGCGAGCGATAGCGCGGCAATCTCGTCGCGTGCATTGCGTTCATGCATTTGCAACGAGATTGCCGCGTCGAAATGACATGGTTTTAACTATTGCTTATCAACCTTAATTTTAGCCCTGATGATAGAATCCTTCTGCGCGCCGGTGAGTTTATAATTGTAGTTGAACAGTGCGCCTTCAAAATCCCCGTAAGATGGATTTGGTAATACAATGTATTTACTGCCAAAATCTTTTTTTAATTGCTCGGTAACTGCCTGCCTGTTTTGCTCTGTGGGTTTGTTATCGTATAACATGTCAAAATCGGGCAGGTTATCGCCGCATAGTAAAACAATGTTGTAGGTGCTTAATATTTGCTGGCGGCGGCTTTCTTTACTCGATATTTTTTGCCTCAAAAACACATGGGCATTATCCGTATTTGGCAGGCCGTAAAGCTGCAGGTTTTTTATCGTGACTGCGCGTTCATCTTCATCGCGGTTGGTTACATAAAACACAGTCACTCCTTTTGATGCGGCGTATTTAAAAAACGCAGGGGCACCGGGTACGGTATCGGCCACGGCTTTTGCAGTCCAGGCTTTCCAGGTTTCGGGGCTAAATTCCTGATTGTTGGCACCGCGCATGGCATCATAAGGGCTGTTATCTAAAAGGGTCTCATCAATATCGGTAACTACAGCCAACGGTTTGCTGCCGGGGTTTTTCAGCGCTTCATCCAAACGCCACTTTGCGGTATTATATGCCTGGAAACACAAAGCCTTATATTCTGCCGATCGTTGCTGCCAAAGCGATGCCCAAACCTTACCATTATTGGCAATAGAAGTACTTTCTGTTTTTTTTGGTGTAGAACAGGCTGCTAATAATATAGCACTTGCCAGCAATACGGTTAGTGATTTTTTCATGTATGCAAAGGTAAGCCGGGTTACAAAAGCTCGGGCTTTATTTTATCAGTAAATTATTTGGCAAACTTATTTAATTTGGGTTGTATCACAAAGGGCAGTATGGTTTAATAGGATGTCATTGTAATAATTGTAATGATGATCCTCAGCCTTGTAAAACTCGGTAAGGCGGAGCAAACAGGAAACAATGGTTTATCAAAAGATGGTTATATCCACTTACTCAAAAACTTGCCAAATTCTTCTTTATACTGATCGCCAACGGTGATGTTGATTTTGCCAATTTGTAAAGCGTTGCGGGTTATGGAGTTAATTTTATCGAGCGATACAATATAGGAGCGATGTACCCGCAAAAACCGCGTTGCAGGTAATTTTTCTTCAAGAACCTTCAGGCTGCCAAGGGTGAGGATGGCTTTTTCTGAATTCTGCAAAAATATCTTTACATAGTCCTTAAGGCTTTCCATGTATAAAATATCTTTTAGTGCTATTCGCACCAGTTGGTACTCTACCTTAACAAATAAGTATTCGTCTTCTACCCGGCCGGTTGTAACCGTGCTTTCGGCAATAGGTGCGGTGTTGGATTTATGGAGCAGTTCGGCATAAGCCAGTGCCTTGTTAGAAGCGTGCAGAAACTCCTCGTAATTGAATGGTTTTAGCAGGTAGTCCAAGGCATCAACCCGGTAACCCTCTAATGCAAACTGGTTGTAGGCGGTGGTGAAAATAATACGGGGTTTATTAGGCCCGCGGCTCTCCAATACCCGGGCAAGTTCAATGCCGTTTAGGTTGGGCATTTGTATATCCAGGAATATGAGGTCTACCTTGTGGTTTTGCAATCCACCCAAAGCCTCTACCGCACTGCCGTACCTGCCAACCAAATTAAGGAATGGCGTTTGCTCAATAAAGGCGCATATCAGCCCAAGGGCCAATGGCTCATCATCAACAGCTATGCAGTTTATTGTCATGATTACAGGTTAATGGATAAATTTACAATATATGTATTTCCCTCGCCGCCATCATCTACTTTAAAAGTGTATCGGCCTTTGTAAAGCAGTTCTAACCTGCGGATAGTATTATTTAGCCCGATGCCCTGGTTCTCTTCGATGTTGTTGCCATTGGTTTTAAACACCTCGTTTTTTACAATCAGGCTTATTTTGTTATCATCCTGCTCAATAATAACATCAATAGTGCTTGGCAGGGTATCGCTCACGCCATGTTTAAAGGCGTTTTCTACAAAAGTTAAGAACAACATCGGTGCTACTGCAAAATCTTTTAAAGGTTGTGGAGTGATGAAGTTAACGGTCACTTTTTCTGTTAACCGCAGTTGCATCAGGCTGATATAATCTTTTATAAAAGCTATTTCCTGAGTTAACAGGGCTGTGCTGTTTTGGGTATCATAAAGCACATAACGCATCATACGCGATAACTGGTGTATTGCAGTGCGCGATGTTTCTACATTGACCACCGTAAGCGCGTAGATGTTATTGAGTGTATTAAAAAAGAAATGCGGGTTTATCTGCGCTTTTAAAAAAGATAATTCTGAGCTTATCTTTTCCTGCTCCATTTGCTGGTTGCGTTGCCTGTCTTTTTGCCAGATCTGGGTGGTGGTTATACTGGTGCTGATACCTAATACCAATGCCGATATAGCCAGGGTAAGGATATCATAACCCTGTTTGTTTTCCAGATTTTTTAATGAGTTTTTCTTTTTCATAAACGCCTCTACAAAAAGGCGCGGAAGTTCAAGGTATTTATCAAACCAACTCATAAACGCCATGATAACGGCTATTACTAATGTGATCAATAAAAAATAAATACGGCTGCGGTTTTTTAGTAAAAATTCGGGGACAAAGTAATAGGCATTGAGATAATAGGCTGCTATTAATATGATAAAAAATAGATTCTGCTTTATCCAAAATTGGTAAGGTACATCAATACCCCAGCCAAGGGGCTGGTTAAACAATAGTACGGTGCCAAGCACTATCCATATAAGGGTTTGGATAAGGATATTAACCAGTGTGCTTTTAGATCTAAGAAATGTCATTCCCTTGGGTTTATAATTAACAGGATATCACAATATTACAAATGATATGGCCATAATGCCAATTATAATCTACAGGAGTTTAAAGTTTACCGACGGGCGGGCATTTTTATCAGTTAAAACTGCTTTTTAAAAGTGGACGGGTAAAAAAAAAGACTTTAGCCGAATGAAAACAGCCCCCGGTCTATTTGTATCAGGTGCTGGTCTATCGCGTTTTTTTAGTTGCGTAAACCGCTGTTTCTTTGGGTATTGAAAGTTGATAAAAAATTTAAAAGCATAATTTAAAAAAGAAAACATCATGAAAAAGCCATTCACATTAGCAGCATTATTATTAATATTAAGCACAGGTTTATTCGCAGCAACACCAGTGAAAAAAACCGGCAATGATGACGCAAACAAAGCAATTGTAGTACAGGCTATGCGCAATGCTTTAGGTTTTGGCGTTAGCATACAAAATGTAAGCACTTCAAAAGCATCGGTAACAATTACCGATAAAAACAACAATGTTATATTATTTGATAAGTTGGCCAAAGGTAAATCGGTTGAAAAAGCCTACAACTTATCCCAGCTTGAAAGCGGCGACTACCAGTTGGTTGTAAACGCCGATAACAACCAAGTTACTAAAAAACTACATGTGTACGAAGAGTACGGCACTAAAGCGTATATCTTTTTACAATAAGCCATAATGCAAACCCGGTATAAAACGATGCCCCTGTATAAACAGGGGCATTTTTTTTTAAATTTTAACGGTTAAAAACGGGCCTTCGTCTATGTTCTTGCGGCGGCTATCTATTACGTTTTTATATAGGCAGATAAAGATATTTATTTGTGTACCCGATATATTTGAGGGCAAATTTTCACAAAAAGGCACAGGGGTTTTTTAATTGAGATTTAGTTGGCCTCTGTGCTCTTTGTGTTACTTATTGCCACTTTCCCATGCTGTTAATTCCTCTTAATGCTTGCAAATTATTGCGAATTTTACAAAATATAAACTTTACAAAAACAAATTAGCTATAATTGGGTTATGCCATACACTGCTTGTTAGCTAATACGTTAAGTAATTAGTTTCAGCGCCGGCCTGCACCAGGTATTGCATAGCCCGACAAAAAAATCAAACAACAAACAAATACATCTATACATTAATCTTTTACAAATTATGAAAATTATCAAAGCTTTACTTTTATTAACTATAGTTTTTAGTGTTAGTTCGTGCATTAAAGAGGATAATAACCCTACAAGAATATATGCAATTACAGCTAATGTTGACGGCAGCGCTACCTCTTTTAATACTAATGTTACAAGTACTACCGGCACTACAAGCGGTAGTGTATTAACTACTATTAAGGGTAATGCAGCAGACGGAAGCACCTTGTCTATAACTATAAAAGGTGACCTTGTTGAAGGTAAAACGTATTCGGCTGCAACAGTTGGTGCTACGCAAACACCAATTATCTCGTATGTATTAGGTAGTGATACTTATTTAAATAATAATACCGGTGCAAACCTGGTAAGTGTTACCATTACCGAGGCTACAGATACTTTGGTTGAAGGAACCTTTAAAGGCGACCTTGCAACGGTTGCAACAGGTGATGCTACTGTTAAAAATAAAGCAATAACCAACGGTATATTTACTGCCAAAGTAGTAAAATAGATATTACAGCATTATCTGTATAGAAAGTGCCCCGGTGTTTGCCGGGGCATTTTTATGCTGTTACCGGGCAAAAACCATTATCGATAATATGTTATGGTTTAATATTTTTACTCCATGTTAAATTAATTTCTTAATTTAAGTATTTTCGCGGGGTTTTAAGAATAAGCAAATCAATAAATTACACGCTATAATAAACAATTACACATTATGAGATCAATTAAAGCTTTAATGCTTTTAACAATTGCATTCACTGTTATCGCATTCAGTTCATGCAAAAAAGACAACAACGAAGACACGTTAGCTACAAGCACTATAACTGTTGATATTGACGGTACACCTACCGTATTTACTACCAATACCGTTGCGCTTAAAGGCGAATTAAACGGAAAAGAGATTACCAGTGTGCAGGGAACCGATAAAACTGGGAATACCGTTTCATTAACCATTAACGGAAGTGTAATAGCCGGCAAAACCTATTTATCAAACGCGACTGAAATTGAGAACAAATCGAACTTTTTGTTTACAACAGCAAATGATGTAGATATTTATTCTAATGATGACGCTTCTGTTCAATCTATCACGGTAACAAGTGTATCAGCAAATCGTATTGAAGGTACCTTTACAGGCATCGTTAACACATCTTTATTTGGTAACGGAGCTATTAAAGTTAAATCGTTTACCAATGGCAAGTTTAAAGTTGCTATAATTAGTAAATAATATACTTAGCTTAAACCAGAAAGCCCTGCTAATAGCGGGGCTTTCTGGTTTAATATTATTCTGTTAATACCGTAAACTTAAAATCAAGCTATTTAAAATCTTCATACTTCAGGGTCTTTAAATCCTCTAGCTTTATTGTCGGGGATTTATATTGCTCAATTGGTATGGATAAAGCTTGCGGCTGGTTCTTGGCAAATGGCACTTTGTAGCCATCTCCATCTTTTGTTGTTAAAAAAACATTATCATATTCTTTATCCGCTTTATCTAAATAAATCATGGTAGGTTTATTTACTAAATAATCCGTTGCATAATCATCTCCCTTTTTAATAGTAGCCCAAGCATGCACATCTGCCTGCCATTTAATATCAATTGGATATTTTAGAAAATTAGTAGCAAAACAGAATATAGACAGATCTGTGTCAAAGGGGAATATAATTGCAAAGGAATCAGGGGAGAGCTGGTATAAACGCGGTAATGCCGCAAAATCATCCTTATTATAACTATTGCAAAATTCTGTCAACGCCGTTTTTATTTGAAAGTGTTCGACGTTTTGTACAATGATTAATTTGTCATTAGGTTTTTCTACGGTAGGTATTTTGTCTAACGAGGGCCTGCTTATATCTTTAGCAGATTTATTAGTTGAGACACAAGCCTTGAAAATAATTATTACCAGTAAAGCAGCGATAACGAGTAGTATAACTTTCATTATTGTGAAGGGTTTATACTAAATTATGCATTATCAACCAATTAATCAAGCATGCTACTCTGTCAATACCGTAAACTTAAAATCAAGCGGTTCAAAGTTGCGGATAAGTTCGTCTATAAAAAGCTGGCCCCATTTTACATAGCTGAGGCCGAAGTTCTCTGAACGTTCCTGCAGGCTGTTGTTTGGGAAAATATCTGCCTTGATGTGTTCTATCTGTTCCAGGCGGGTATGGTAATTGCGTTTCTCGGCTTTTACCAGTTTCTTTTGCAGGTTATCAATAGCATGTTTAAGGCGTGCCTGTACCGCTGCTGCCGATGGCTCAAGCGTGCTGTCTATTTTATGGGCGCGGAGTTTTATTTTTTCAAAGGCACGTTCCAGCTCGCGCCATTCGTCGGCAAGGGAAAGATCGTGGTTGCTGTGCTTTTTTACCCAGTTGTTTTTTATCTCGTCGGCGCTTTTAAAGATCTCGGCAGGGGCGAGCTCCATGCTTTTTATCTTGGCCGCGGTTTCTTTACGGATAACCAGGCCCGAGTTACGCAGTATCAGTATCGGGAAATCAACCTTATAGAAATCGAAGTTTGATTTAAGCTCCAGCCAGTAAACCACTTCGGCCCCACCACCTACGTAGGCAATGTTTGGCAGTATGCATTCCTGGTATAGCGGGCGCATTACCACATTAGGGCTAAACCTTTCGGGTGCGGTGTTTATCTCCTGTTTTAATTCAGCCTCAGTAAAGCTGATATCGGTATTCATAACGCTGTAGCGGCCGTTCTCAAAAACAAGGCGTTCGCGCAGGTTGTCTTTCAGGTAAAAGAAGTTTATCTCGCGTGGGTTTACCTGGATGTGTACACCCAGTTTTTGCAGTTTTTCGTTTACAGCGGTAATATTTTTAAAGCTGTTTTGCCCGGTGATATCCTGCTCCATAATAGGGGCGAAGGATTGTTTGAGGCGATGGTCGTCGGCATCAATAATAACCAGCCCATAGCGGCCAAAAAGGGCATTCACCAGGTAGCGGGTAGCATCGGCAAGCTTATTAAACTTGGTGTATGCGGTTTCTACCATTTCACCCAGATCGCCCGAGTACCCGTCTATGCCCAGTACGCCTTTATACTGGTTAATGGCCTGGCGCATGGTATCCGGGTTGATACGGCCGGTAGCGCCCGATGCCTCATACCACCAGTGTACCTTTTTTCCGCCAATGTTGGTGTAGTTTATCTCGGCAAAATCATGGTCCTCAGAAGCCATCCAGTAAACCGGGATAAAATTTTTATCAGGGTGTGCCTCTTTAAGTTGGCGGGTAAGTTTTATGGCTGTTACTATTTTGTAGATAAAATATAGCGGGCCGGTAAATATATTAAGCTGGTGGCCGGTTGTAACCGTGTAAGTATCGGCTTCCTTTAGTAATTGGATGTGTTTGCGGATAAAATCGGCAGACTCCAGCTCGGGTTCGCCTTTTTGGGAATTACCAAAGTACTGTTCCGTTAATACCTCTGCTAACAGATCGCGGTTGGCAATAACTTTTTTATGATCGAATAACTCGGCAAACCCTTCAAGAGTGGGGCGGTGGCTGTAAAATGACCTTAACTCCGGAACATTCTCCAGGTAATCAATAACCGTTTGGGAAAAGTATCCCGTGTCTTTATAGTCAATACAGGCTGCGTCCATTTTATTTACGATTGCAGATTTACGATTTTAGATTGATGCCTAATTCCTTAAACCCTGAACATCGAAATTAGATTTTAATATCTTAATAGCAATACATGGCCGGTAAAAAGGGTTTTATTTTACAATTTGTCCATAAAGGTCAAAGTCTTCGGCGGTGTTAATTTTAACGTTAACAAAGGTGCCAACGGCTGCATAATCTATGGCTGCGTTAATTAAAACCTCGTTATCAACTTCAGGCGAATCATATTCGGTACGGCCAACAAAATAGCCGCCGTCTTTCTTATCAATCAGTACCTTATAGGTATTGCCTATTTTTTCCTGGTTTTTATCGAACGAGATGCCCTGCTGAATTTCCATGATGGCATCAGCGCGCTCCTGTTTTACTTCTTCAGGTACATCATCAACCAATGAGTGGGCGTGTGTTTTTTCCTCATGCGAGTAAGTAAAGCAGCCCAGGCGGTCAAATTTGGTATCCTCAACCCATTGTGCCATCTCTTCAAAATCCTGCTGGGTTTCGCCGGGGTAGCCGGTTATTAGCGTGGTACGCATGGCGATGTTCGGCACACGGTCGCGGATCTCGTTTACTACGTCGATAGTTTTTTGCTTAGTTAAGCCGCGGCGCATTGATTTCAGCATGTTATCTGTAATATGCTGTAAAGGCATGTCCAAATACTTGCAAATGTTATCGCGCTCGTTCATCACTTCCAGTATCTCCATCGGGAAACCGGAAGGGTAGGCGTACTGCAGCCTGATCCATTCTACGCCGTTCACATCGCTTAAGCGGCGCAACAATTCATCAAGATTACGTTTACCATACAGGTCGAGGCCATAGTAGGTTAGGTCCTGGGCAATCAGGATCAGTTCTTTTGTGCCGTTTTTAACCAGGCTTTCGGCATTTTTAACCAATTGCTCCATCGGTGTGCTTACGTGCTTGCCACGCATCAGCGGGATGGCACAGAATGAACACGGGCGGTTACAGCCCTCGGCAATTTTAAAATAAGCAAAGTGCGATGGAGTGGTAAGCAGGCGTTCGCCAATTAGTTCGTGGCGGTAGTCGGCACCAATGTTATGCAGGATGTTTTGCAGATCATTTGTGCCGAAGTAAGCATCAACGTTGGTGATCTCGGCTTCCAGTTCGGGTTTGTAGCGTTCGCTCAGGCAACCGGTAACAATCACTTTGCCAACTTTACCCTGGTCCTTTAGCTCGCTGTATTGCAAAATGGTATCGATAGATTCCTGTTTGGCATTATCAATGAACCCACAGGTGTTTATCACGATGATATCATCGCTGCGCATTTTATCAGATTCATGAACCACATCATAAGCGCTGCCCTTAAGCTGGCCCATCAGTACCTCACTATCGTAAATGTTTTTTGAACAGCCCAAAGTAACCACGTTTACACGGGGTTTGCTTTTTAGTATCGGCTTGGTAATTTCTTTTGTCCTCATTATGTTTTTTCTTTCACCGATTAACTGATTTTTTTGATTTCACAGATTTTGGTCTATCGGTCAACTAAACAGAAAATCGTTTTATGGAGCAGCTTACATTACCGAAGTTTATAAGCAGCCCGGTTTTTACTTTCGCCGCCCTTAAATACGACAGCACTTGCTTTTGAAATAATATAGGCGTGTATATGCTTGCAAAAGATTTTATTTCGACAATAACCTTGTTTGCAACAAAAAAGTCACAACGGAAATGCCAACGAGTTTGTCTTTAAAATATAGATTGAACTCTCTTTCGAACTCAGCCATTTCTAATCAGTGAAATCGTTCTAATCGTTATCAATCGGTGAAAACAATAATTATTTAAACAAACTATCCACAAACGCCTGCCTGTCGAACAGTTGCAGGTGTTCCATGCCTTCGCCCACGCCTATGTATTTTACAGGGATCTTAAACTGGTCTGATATCCCTATCACCACACCACCTTTGGCTGTACCATCAAGCTTGGTTAGGGCCAGGGCATTAACGGCGGTAGCTTCGGTAAACTGTTTGCATTGCTCAATGGCGTTTTGCCCGGTCGATGCATCCAGCACCAGTAGTATCTCATGCGGTGCGCCGGGTACAACCTTTTGCATCACATTTTTTATTTTGGTAAGCTCGTTCATCAGCCCTACCTTATTATGTAAACGGCCTGCGGTATCAATAATTGCCACATCATCGCCATTGGCCACGGCCGATCGCAGGGTATCATAGGCCACAGATGCCGGATCGCTGCCCATTGGCTGCGCCACAACCTTTACATCAACCCGTTTACCCCAAAGCTGTAACTGATCTACAGCCGCTGCGCGGAAGGTATCGGCAGCGCCTAATACTACCTTGTTGCCGGCTTGTTTTAGCTTGTGGGCCAGTTTGCCTATAGTAGTGGTTTTACCCACGCCATTTACGCCAACAACCATTATTACGTAGGGTTTATGATCGCCGTACTCAAAGTTCTGAAAATCATTACTGTTGTTTTCGGCAAGCAGTTTTTGTATCTCATCCTTTAAAAGGTTGTTAAGCTCGGATGTATTTACGTATTTATCTTTGGCAACGCGAGCCTGTATACGCTCAATTATTTTAAGTGTGGTGCTTACGCCAACGTCAGATGTTACCAGTACTTCTTCCAGGTCATCCAGCACATCATCATCAACGGTACTTTTACCGGCAATTACTTTGGTTATTTTGGAGAAGAAATTATCCTTGGTTTTTTCCAGGCCGGTGTCAAGCGCCTGCTGTTCCTGCTGTGTGGTTTCCTTTTTCTTGAAAAAATCAAATAGTCCCATAGGTCAGATGTGCAGATTTTAAATGTGCAGATATGCAAATTAACAATTCTAACCGGGATGTTTGGATATAATGACAGGCCTGTTTGCTTATCATGGTATCGGTACATCCGCCAGTAACAAAAAAAGCCCTCTCGTTATCAACAAGACGGCTTTTATATTTCTATCGAAAGTTATTACAGTTTACCTGCAATAGCATCTTTAATGAAATCGTTTGCAACGATTTGCTCTTTGAATGAGTAAGCACCGGTGCGTGGTGATTTATTCATTGTTATTACTTTCGAAAATTCTTTTCCTTTACCCTGTACTTTAAGGGTTGCAACTACTTTCTTTGCCATGTTGTTATGTTTTAATAAGTTGTGCTTACAATTGCAGGGCTGTTATTAACCTGCATCTACAGCAAACAAGCTTAGATTATTTAATCTCTTTGTGTACAGTTACTTTACGTAAAACCGGGTTAAATTTTTTCATTTCCAGTCTTTCGGTAGTGTTCTTTTTGTTTTTGGTGGTAATATAACGAGACATACCCGGCATGCCGCTGGTTTTATGCTCTGTGCATTCTAAAATTACCTGAACCCTGTTGCCTTTCTTAGCCATTTTCTTTTATGTTTTGAGTTGCCTGCCAATCGTTAAGATATCACATCTTTACCGTAGCCCCAACAATCTATTAATATTAAATAGAGCCTTTTTTTACAAACTTGTTGATACAAGCTGTTATACCATTTTTGCTGATAGTTTTTAAAGCTGAAGTAGATACTTTTAGAGTGATCCATTTATCTTCTTCAGGGATATAAAACCTTTTAAGCTTTAAGTTTGGATAAAACTTGCGTTTAGTTTTAACGTTTGAGTTAGAAACGTTAAAGCCATTCATGTAGCCTTTTCCTGTTAAATCACAAATTCTTGACATGACAAATATTTTTTAATTCTCGTTCTTCTCCTAAAAAGAGTTTGCAAATATCAGCTTTTTAAGTGAAATATACAACGGTGTTTTTAAAATATTTCAAAATATTTTTAGCACATCACAAAAAGCATAATCACCGGCTTTTGGATCGCTGCAGGATACACTGTATCTTGCGGTTCATATGTAATAAGAGAGATTTGATTTATTGGGGATATAGTTGCCATATATCCCCAATTTACTAAACCATAAAAATGAAAATAACGTTTTTAATACTAGTTACTATGCTGGCAAGCTCTTTAAGGGGTTTATCACAAAAAATCAGTAGCTATCCTTTTTCTTATATTGATAATAAGATCATTTTACATATCCAAACCGGTAACAATGAAACACTCAATTTTATATTTGATACAGGAGGGGATGGTTTTTTATTAGATTCGACTATTGCCCTAAAGTATACGTCATTCTATGACTCCCAGGGGCAGTCTGCGGTGCCTTTTATAAACGGACACCTTAAGTCCCGGCATTTTAAAAACAATCAAATTTTTAAAGATAATTTGTTAAATAAAATATTTGTTGATGGAGATATAATTCCGATGAGTTCGGATGCGAAAAAGCTTGAAAGTGCTACACCCAGGCACGGCGTAATCGGGCTGAATGCTTTTTTTAAAAAGTACTGCATAAGTATTGATTTTGAACATGAACGATTGGATGTTTTTTTGAAACAACCAACGATTAAACATGGCGAAAAAGTTTACCATACCGACATAATATCAGCGGATGAAGGACATAGAGCAGGGTTGTCGCAGTTTTACCATAAGATAGGTGTAAAGGTTGAATATCGGTTAAGTGATAAAGTGACTATTAAAACAAATGCGATATTTGATACCGGGGCAAATAGGGATTTTTTTATTTCCTCCTCACTAAACGTCGACTCATTATTAAAACAGACTAATAAAGCATATACTGTTTTTGAAAAAAAAGTAAGCTGGGGAAATGAAATACATAAGCTGTATGAGTTTGATGCTGATTCGGTTATTATAAATGAAAATATCCCTGTAAAATACTATTGCATATATTTTGATCAAGTAGAAAAAGGAGCAATGCCTGAGTTTGGGGATTTGCAAACAGCCGGCTCAATTGGAGCCCCGTTTTTAAAGCATTTTAAAAAAGTTACATTTGATTTTCCACAAAATAAATGCTATTTTTTTGCTTATTAGCGCTTGTTATTGCCTCGCAGGCTAATATAATAAACTGCATAAACAACTTTTGTTATGTATCTGGTATTCTATGCATGTGTTGGTTATATTTAATACTTTTTAAATTTTTTTAAAAAGGTGAAATTTAATGCGCAGATAACGCATAAATTACTAATTTACGCCACCATTTATATACTACCATGCAAGTAAAATCATTTGAAGAATACCAGCAGGTGTACCGCAAAAGCGTTGAACAGCCTGAACAATTTTGGGAAGATATAGCCAATAATTTTTTATGGAAAAAAAAGTGGGACAAGGTTTTAGACTGGAATTTTAAAGAACCCAGGATAGAGTGGTTTAAAGGTGCCAAACTAAATATTACCGAAAACTGCCTTGACCGACATTTAGAAAAGAATGGCGATACCCCCGCAATTATCTGGGAGCCAAATGACCCGCACGAGGATCACCGTATATTAACGTACCAGCAATTGCACGATAAGGTGTGCCAGTTTGCCAACGTGTTAAAAAACAATGGTGCCAAAAAAGGCGACCGCATTTGTATTTATATGCCTATGGTGCCAGAGCTGGCCATTGCTGTTTTGGCCTGTGCACGTATTGGCGCTATCCACTCTGTAGTGTTTGGCGGTTTTTCGGCGCAATCAATTGCCGATAGGATAAAAGATGCCGAGTGTAACATCGTAATAACTGCCGATGGTAGTTTCCGTGGTACAAAGGAAGTACCGCTTAAGTCAATTATTGATGATGCACTGGTGCAATGCCAGTCGGTGCAGAAAGTTATTGTACTTACCCGCAGCCATACGCCGGTATCAATGATAAAAGGGCGCGATGTATGGTGGGAAGATGAGATAAAAAAGGTAGAGACCCAACGTAATATGGAATGCCCCGCCGAGGAGATGGACGCGGAAGATATGCTGTTCATCCTGTACACATCCGGCTCTACAGGTAAGCCAAAAGGTGTGGTACATACCTGCGGTGGCTATATGGTTTATACTGGTTACACGTTTAGCAACGCTTTCCAATACCAGCCCGGCGAGGTTTATTTTTGTACAGCTGATATTGGCTGGATCACCGGGCACTCGTATATCGCTTACGGGCCGCTTACGCAGGGGGCAACCTCAGTAATGTTCGAGGGCATCCCAACCTGGCCAAACGCAGGCCGTTTATGGGATATTGTAGAAAAATATAAGGTTAACATATTATATACCGCTCCAACAGCCATACGTTCGCTGATGAGCTTTGGTGATGATGTAGTAAAAGGGAAAGATTTTAGCTCGTTAACCAAACTGGGCTCGGTAGGCGAACCGCTTAACGAGGAAGCCTGGCACTGGTTTGATGAGAAGATAGGTAAAGGTAACTGCCCTATTGTTGATACCTGGTGGCAAACCGAAACCGGGGGCTTTATGATATCGCCTATTGCCAACGTAACGCCTTTAAAGCCGGGTTATGCTACTTTACCGTTGCCGGGCGTGCAGCCTTTACTGGTTGATGAGAACGGCAAAGAGATAGCAGGTAACGGCGTAAGCGGAAACCTTTGTATTAAGTTCCCGTGGCCGGGCATGCTGCGTACTACCTATGGCGACCATGAGCGTTGCCGCACCACCTATTTTGCCACTTACCCCAACCTTTATTTTACAGGCGACGGTTGCTTACGCGATGAGGATGGTTACTACCGCATTACGGGCCGTGTTGATGATGTGCTGAACGTATCGGGCCACCGGATTGGTACTGCCGAGGTGGAGAATGCCATAAACATGCACAGTAGCGTGGTAGAAAGCGCTGTAGTAGGTTACCCGCACGATATTAAAGGGCAGGGTGTATACGCTTTTGTGGTATGCCCTAACCTGCATGACGACTCTGAGCTGACCAAAAAAGATATCATGATGTCGGTATCGCGTATTATTGGTGCCATCGCCAGGCCGGATAAGATCCAGTTTGTAAGCGGTCTGCCAAAAACACGATCGGGCAAAATTATGCGCAGGATATTACGCAAGATAGCCGAAGGGGATACCGCTAATTTAGGGGATACCTCTACCTTGCTTGACCCTGCTGTGGTTGAAGAGATAAAGGCGGGGGCACTTTAAAAAAATCAAGAGACAAAATTGGCTGTCAAAGTCGTACCATTCTGTTTCTTGTTTCCTCACTTTAATAAAACCAAATAAGGTCTTATTCGTTCTTTTTATACATCTAAATAAGGAGAAACAAACCATGGACAAATTAGAATTAAAAGGCGGCTGGAACGAGTTGAAGGGTAAAATAAAACAAGCATACGGCGACCTGACTGACGATGACCTGGCCTGGGAAGAAGGTAAGGACGATGAAACACTGGGCCGCCTGCAGCAAAAAACAGGCAAAACCCGCGAAGGTCTGATAGATTGGTTGAAAAGCCTTTAAAAACAAAAGCCTCAAGTTAATTGAGGCTTTTGTTTTTATACCATACGTCACTCAATTTGCACCGCTGGTAAAAGCAAGGATTTGTTTTTATATTTCTGTTACATTTGCGCGCCTTATTAATCAAACAGGAATGACAACCCGCAATCCGCAAGCAGCATTAATACAACCCAAAGCAAAAATAAATTATATCGACCACCTAAAGGTATTACTTACCATGTTCGTGATCTTACACCACACCGTTATAGCTTACGGCGCGCCGGGTGGATGGTACTACACGCAAAAAACAACATTGATGGGCGCCATCATCCCCATGACCGTATTTGTTACGGTTAACCAGGCGTTTTTCATGGGTTTGTTCTTTTTTCTGTCGGCTTTATTTGTGCCTTCATCTTACGATAAAAAAGGCCCGCTGAAATTCATTTCCGACAGACTTATCAGGCTCGGGGTACCTTTGCTGTTTTATTCATTCGTGTTGTCGCCACTTTTAAGCTTTATTTCTTACAGGTGGGCCCGGGGGCATGATGTTACTTACCTGCAATACCTAAGCGGTTTTGATAGCTGGGTAGATTTTGGCGTGCTTTGGTTTGTTGCCGCCCTGCTGATATTTACGTTATTATATGCCTTATACAGGGTAACGGTTAAGGGCCCTGCCAAAGTAGTAAAATTACCCACAGGTACCGCTATCGTGTTTTTTGCGATCCTTATCGGACTGGTTAGTTTTGGCGCACGTATTATATTCCCTGTAGGGTGGGTGCTTAAGCCGCTGGGTTTCCAGTTAGGGTATTTCCCGCAGTATATCGCCCTGTTCATTTTAGGGCTTATAGCTGCCCGGAGCAAGTGGCTGAATGATGCCGGCCTTAAAACAGGCAAGCATATGCGCGCCATTGCCATTTGCATATTAGTAATTGGGTTCCCAATGCTCTTTATCATGCGCCAGGTTTTAAATTTCCCAATAGGGTGGTTTGGCGGCGGCGCGCACTGGCAGCAGGCTTTTTATGCCATGTGGGAGCAATTGCTTGGTTTTAGCATCTTAACAGCCCTGCTTTGCATTGCCAAACATAAGTGGAATACCCCTTCAACCTGGCTCAATAAACTATCGCGGGCTACGTTCGCGGTGTATATTTTTCATCCGCTGGTGGTTATCTCGCTTACCGTAGCAGCAAGCGGCTGGGCTATTGAGCCGGCGCTAAAGCTATTGGTTGTTGCGCCCTTAGCAGTATTGTTCAGTTTTTTACTGGGGATGCTGCTGGTTAAAATTCCGGGCGTAAATAAGATAATTTAACACGCGGCGAAGCAAAGCTTAATTCAATAATAGCTATTTTTGCAGTATGTCAAAATCTCAACAACCCACTATACTTGTAGTAAACGATGATGGTATAACCGCGCCGGGTATAAAAGCTTTGATGCATACCATGAAAGAACTGGGCAGGGTAGTAGTTGTAGCGCCTGATAGCCCGCAATCAGGTATGGGGCATGCCATCACCATAGGTAAGCCGCTTCGTTTAGACGAGGTGGATATTTACGAGGGTATTGAAATGTACCGCTGCAGCGGCACCCCGGTAGATTGCGTTAAGCTGGCCGTAACCAAGGTTTTCGGCGGTAAAAAGCCAGATCTGTGCGTGTCGGGCATTAATCATGGGTTGAATAACTCGATCAATGTATTGTACTCAGGCACCATGTCGGCCGCGGTTGAGGGGGCTATAGAAAGCATTCCATCTATTGGTTTCTCCTTGGATGATTACACCATGGAGGCCGATTTTGAGCCCAGCCAAAAGTTTGTAAAAGAGATAGCGCAGCAGGTTTTAGCAAACGGGTTGCCTGTTGGCACAGTGCTGAACGTGAATTTCCCGGCAGGGGATAAAATAAAAGGCATTAAAATTTGCCGCCAGGCCAACGCCAAATGGGCCGAGGAATTTGATATGCGGTATGACCCATACAAACGCCCTTACTACTGGCTTACCGGCGTATTTCAAAATAACGACCATGGCGAAGATACCGATGTTTGGGCGCTTGAGCATAATTACGCATCGGTAGTGCCGGTACAGTTTGATATGACCGCCCACCACGCTATCCCCGTTTTAAATACCTGGACCTTTAATGTTTAAAAAGAACAATCTTTTCCTTGGGATACTTTACGGCTTTATTCCGCCGGTTTTGGCATGGTTAATATTTGCCGTATTGCTAAAAAACGACGCCATTGTGATGGATAAACCCGCTGCGCCCTACCTTATTGCCATCCTGCTGAATTTTGTAATATTACGGTTTTCAGCGAGGGCGCATCTTGATAAAACATCAAACGGTATCATGATAGCTACATTTGCGTGTACCATATTGATATTTGTACTTAAAATATACGCAAGATGAAGTATTACCTGGTAGCCGGCGAGGCCTCGGGCGATTTGCACGGGGCAAACCTGATGAAGGCTTTAAAAGAGCTGGACGGGCAGGCCGACTTCCGCTTTTTTGGCGGCGACCTGATGCAGGCCGAGGGTGGTACATTGGTTAAACACTACGCAGATATGGCCTTTATGGGCTTTGTAGAGGTAGTAATAAATCTGAACACCATCCTCAAAAACCTCAAGAAATGTAAGCAGGATATTTTGGCCTACCAGCCCGATGTTTTGGTATTGATAGATTTCCCCGGGTTTAACTTAAAGATAGCTGAATTTGCTAAAGCACAGGGTTTGTTAGTTTGCTATTACATCTCCCCCAAAGTTTGGGCCTGGAACCAAAAGCGTGTCCTGAAAATTAAACGCATTGTAGATCACCTGTTTTGTATCCTGCCCTTCGAGGTTGATTTTTATAAAAGCTGGGGCATGGAGATAGACTACGTAGGTAACCCGTTGCTGGATGCCGTTGATGCGTTTAAACCCAATCCTGATTTTATAGCAGATAACAACCTTGCCGGTAAAAACATAGTGGCGCTGCTGCCCGGCAGCCGTAAGCAGGAGATAAGCCGCTTGCTGCCCGAAATGCTGGGTGCGGTCAATAAGTTCCCGCATCACCAGTTTGTGGTGGCAGGCGCGCCATCGTTTAATAAGGATTATTACCATCAATACCTGGGCGGCAAAGCTATCCCCGTAATATTTAATGCCACTTATGATATACTGGCCAACGCCGAAGCCGCGGTTGTGGCATCGGGCACGGCAACACTGGAGACGGCTCTGTTTAACGTGCCGCAGGTAGTGGTTTATAAGGGCAACACGCTAACCATAGCTATTGCCCGTATGCTGGTGAAGCTTAAATTTATCTCGCTGGTAAACCTGATAATGGATAGCGCCGTTGTGAAAGAGTTGATACAGGAAGATTGCAACACGCTCAACATAACCAATGAATTAAATAACCTGCTGCATAATACCCACCACCGCGAAACTATGCTGGCAGGGTATGACGCGCTTGACGAAAAGATGGGCACGCCGGGCGCTTCGGCTAAAACGGCTAAGCTTATTGTAAAATATGCTTCAAAACAATAAGGCCCTGCTAAAATAGCCGGGCCTTACTTGTCTCAAAAGGATGTTTTAAATAGATGTAGATATATGATTGATCAGGCAGCCGACAACTGTTGTTGCACAGCAGCTTGTTTATTGCTTGGTAAAAATTGGTTGCGTTCTCTGAAAGCCTTTAGGTCTTCCATTAATAAATTCTTCAGTTCGTTATCAAAACGGTTAACTAATTTACTTGTTGCAGGTTGTTTATAAGCTTTCATAGGTAGATGTGTTTAGTGTTGTAAGTTTTTTTTAGTGTTTTATAACTAAGCAGCGTTTAAGCGGCTTGTGTTTTTCGATTTAATATTCTTCAGGTCGCTCATTAGTATATTCATCAATTCTTTATCGAAACGGTTAACTAATTTGCTGGTAGCTGGTTTTTGGTAAGTTTTCATAATCAAATATTTTTAAGTTTTTAGTTTTACTGTTGTTTGTTGTCTTCTTCGTTGTTCTCGTTTTCCTGGTTCTCGCTAAGGTTATCATGCCGGCGTTTTGCCTCTTTGTATTGCCTTGCCAGTTGTTCCTTATCCCGTTCGTCGGATGTCTTTTCAGGCGCTTGCGGGTTTTCCCACTCTTTCTCTTCGCCCGGGTTTTCTGTTGTTTCGTCGATTACCATTTTAACTCCGTTTGGTAAGTAGTATTCCAAACTAATGCCAAACTTTTGCCGTTGCTCAAAAAAAATGACATCCGGCACGCCGAAATTTTACGTTAAAACTAAAAAGCGCTGTAAAAGAGTTATTTATACATCCTTGTTAAAAAAGTTGCTGCAGAAAAAAATGTATAAAAAAATAGTACAGCCTGTTGTAAAGAATAGTCAGCAGGTGTTTTAAAGCCGAAAAAAGTGTTCGTTTTCAGACAGGGATTGTTCTGTTTGGTGCGGTATTACAAATCCCCTCTTTTGAGATGGAGTAGGGGTGTGTTAAACTTCAAGCGGCGCAAATCCCCCCTTAAGTAGTCGTTTTTGCACCGCATCAAGTTCCTAAAACCACGCCATCTTTGTAATGTCAATAAACTAAACTAAAACAACATCATGAAAAATCTATTCAAAAGCATTAACCCTTTAAAAGCAATAGTAGCCATTGCAATGGTAGTGCTTACAGCAACCACATTGCAAGCGCAGCAACTTAAACCTGCCGCCAGTGGCTACGCGCCGGTTAATGGCCTAAAGGTTTATTACGAAGTGTATGGCGATGGCAAACCCCTTGTTTTACTGCACGGCGCTTTCATGACCATTGAGGGCAACTGGGGCCGGCTGATCCCCGAACTATCAAAAACCAGGAAGGTAATTGCTATTGAAATGCAGGGCCACGGGCACACACCCTATGCAGACAGGAAGCTTGACATTGCTACCCTGGCAAGTGATGTGGATGCCGTAATGAACTATTTAAAGGTTGATAGTGCCGATGTTGCAGGCTACAGCATGGGTGGCTCCGTAGCCTACCAGTTAACACTGCAACACCCTAAACGGGTAAAAAAACTGGTCATCATTTCTTCTACCTATAAAAGTACCGGTTGGGTGCCCGCTATAGCAGGTGCATTTAAAAACATGAAACCCGAAATGTTTGCCAATAGCCCCATGAAAACCGCGTATGATGCCGTAGCGCCCGACAAAACAAAATGGACAAAGTTTATAGACCAGATGCTTGTTTTTATGGCAACGCCATTTGATATGGGCGACAGCAATATTACCAAAATTACTTCGCCCGTACTTATTATAGCGGGCGACAATGATGGCCTTGATAAAGTTGAACTAGCAAAAACCTACCAGTTACTGGGTGGTGGCGTATCGGCCGATATGGCACCGATGCCAAAATCGCAACTGGCCGTTTTGCCGGCGCAGAGCCATGTGGGCTTAATGATGCAAACCCCAACCATTTTAACCTACCTGAATGGGTTTTTAAAATAGTAAGGTAATAAGTTTGAAAAGCAAAGGCGGTGAGGCTATCATAGGGTAGCCCCCGCTTTCCCTCCAAGCCGCCGATGGAAGCGGGCTTTCCGTACAATCGGGTTTAGGTGGGAGAGGGAGTGCTTTTAACTCGGGTTATGGCACGCGGCACGCATGTGTCGGTGGAGAGGAAATAGTGCAGCAATGTTAAAGAACACGTTTGTTAGCAGAATGATTATATTAAATCGATATATACTCTAAATATTTCACCATTATATTTTTCTGCATAAACTTTATACTCTCCATCACCTAAAAGTGTCCCGAATGCAATTCCCGCACCTTTATGTCCCTTTTTGTAATTCAGCTCCCCAAAGCCTTTTTTTGAGAAGGTAGCGGCACACACACCTTTATAGGAATAATTAAACTCAGATGATGTCTCTAGCCTTTCAAGTATGTTGTCGTTAATTAACTCATTTACAGTTTTATCATAACCAATAATTATGTCATCAAAATGGCCGAAATCTTTTTCATATTGATAAATAATTGAAGTGTTTTTATCTTTATACAGTCTAATATTTTCAAACTCTTCTTTAACCCATTCTGAATCAATATAGCAAGGGTCAGTAATCATCAATTGCCCGCTGTCAACTCCTACAATTCCCATTTCTTCTATTTCTAATTCGGTTTTATCAAAAGTGTCATCATCAAAATAATTTTCAATACTTATTGCTTGTCTACTTACATCCTTCGCTTTTTCCAATTCACTTTTTAACACGCTTAATTCCTGACGTTGTATATTTAATTCTTGTATATGTGAATCTTTATCTTCACTTAATCTAGTAATTTCTTCTTCCCTGATTTTAATTCGATCGCTAAGTATTTTCTCTACAAATTCAGGCGTCTTTTTTTCTAGCTCTGCTGATTTATCTTTCCAAAAATTCATATTCATTAAAGCCGTTTTGGTTTGTTCTTCTTTGGAATTTAAAGATTCTTTTAGATTTTCAACGTAAGCTTTATAAAACCAGCCACCCGCAACAAGCGCCGTTCCATTCAAAATTACTTGCCCCCATTTTAGATAATCATCAGGTACCATATACTTAGGTTTATCTTATAAAGATGGTGATTTTTATTTTTAAACATTAATAAGTAATCTTCTTATACACAAGTCGAGTACAACTACAACATGAATTATATGAGGCCTATATCGGCGCGCCTGCTTAAAGTAGTTGTTAAAAAAAAATATTATCATAAAAATGTGTAGATTAGATAGTAAACCTAAATGACTTATTATGAATACCAACAATTTGCCCGTAATGAAACAGGTCAGATTCAGACGATTATCCGAAAGAAGTCCATCAACTTCCGCTAATAACTTTAAATTATCCAAAAGGCCAAAATCTGGTAGTGGAGGATATTTTGAACAAACGATTTAATTAAATTTAAAACCTTGTCATTAATGGAAGAATTGGCTAACAAAATTGTGGATATAATATATGACTACCGAAGCGAAAGTGGAATTAGTTTGGATAAGGATCATGTTTTAACGTGGGTTTCGCAATTCGATGAAGACGACAGAGGATTTTTGCTTTCTGAGTTTTTACATATTTTGCCGAAATCATACATATCAAAGGAACTAGTTATAGATGAATTCAATCAAATTTTTGAATATTTAAGTACTTATAATAAGTACGATTCTATCATTGCTTTTCTATCGCATGCAAAATTTTTGAGTTGCCAAAGCGAAGTTAAAAGTCAAACAAAACTACTTGCATTTTTGGATACCATATGCTTTGATCAATATGGGATAAATTTAAAAAATTGTGGTAGCGAGGGTATAAAGCATTGGATATATTTAGATGATGTCTTAGCTTCTGGTGGGACTTTCAAAAGAGAAATTATTAACGAAATAAATACATACGGTATTGACAAAATAAATGAAGAAAAAATTAGTATTATACCGATCTTCTTTTTTTTGCATACCTGGGGAGGTAATATTATTAAATATAGCATCAAGCAAGAATTTAATATAGATATAGTTTTCCATAGAGTTTTTGAGATTCAGAATGATCCTAGAATAAATTATTATAATCAAAATCCCCTATTTAATCATGTTTACATTAGTAGTGACCAAGGAAATGAAAAACTTGATGCCTATTTGAATAATTTAGATGCGTCAAAACATAAGGAATTTGCTTACAGAATTATGGGTATGCCCAAGACCGAAGGATTTTATTCTTCAGCTAATAATAGACAACGATATGAGAAGATAATTTTGGATAAAAGCATTGAGATATTGTCTAGGGCAAGCTCACTCGCTCCATCAATTCGGCCACTGGGTTTGACTTATCCTAGTTATCAAACATTTGGTACTGGTAGTCACGCTTTTACCTGGAGAAATGTATCTAATACCTGCCCCGTGGTTTTTTGGTGGGAAAACCATGGATGGCATCCGTTGTTTCCAGTAGAGAATCGAGGTAACCATTAATTTATGCGGATTTACAAAAAAGATTCATGTATTACTTTTAGGAGTACCAAAAGTGATTTTGGCGGACTATCTAATATGGCTCCTGGTTATCCAATCAAGATTAACGATAATTGGGTTAAAACAGCAGAGGCATTATATCAGGCATTAAAATATCCATATAACCCGGAAATACAAAAACGTATTATTTTTGCAAATAGTCCTATCGTAGCTAAACGAATTTCTCGTTATTATGAGAAGTTTGAGCGACCTGATTGGCTTAACGTTAGGTATAAAATAATGAAGTTCTGTATTGAAGTTAAATTAAAACAGAATATTAATACCTTTTCCAAGGTATTACTTTCCACTGATAACCTAGCAATTGTAGAATATACAAATGATGATAAGGTTTGGGGGGCGATTGATAAAGGAGAATATTACGAAGGAATTAACGCTTTAGGTAGACTTCTGATGGAACTAAGAGAAAAGTATAGAGATGCACCCAACGGTTATTTTATTAGTCCACCAAATATTGCAAACGTGACATTTTTAGGCATAGACTTAAAGGAAAATTTAAATTATTTATAATTCCACACAGGTCGAAGTTGAAAGCTTTGACTGGAACATTTAAGTTTTTAGTTCACATCTCTCCCATGATGGCGCACGCGTGCCGCGTGTGCTCACCCAGGCCTTCACCCCAATACCCTCCCTAAAACCTGTTTTTCTAACCCTTTAGCCTGTTTAGTTATATTGCCACTCACGCCAAAGCAACCTGGTCAGTTATTGTGGTAGATCCAAAAACAAGAAAGATAGGCATTGTTAGGGGGCCTTGTGCCGGGCAAGGGCGCCATGGTGGTGCAGGCCATGAGCTAACGTGGCGGCGATAAACGCGGCGACGTCCAAAGGTATTGAGCGCGTTCCTCACCGTAGCCAAGCCATTTGATGACCCTGAAAAGCCATATATTAACCTGCTAGTCAAATCGAAGCGGCGAGAATATAAACTCCATCAAAGTTTTAGCAATGAAGTTTGATGCCTGGAATCAGGGGGCAGAAAATTAAGTCTTTAAGTAGCCTGGAGATAAATTACCGCTTCGCAATTGGTTAAGGTAAGTGGCGCGCCGTTACCATCTACAGGATAAAGTTTGCAGTTAACATTGAGTTTTACTTTAATTCTTTCGGCAATGCCCGGTTCTGCGGGTATTACCACGGTTGAAACTACAGTGAACGTACTACCGGTTTGGTCGCCAACGGTATTATATATAACATTATTTTTATCTGTGTAATTGATGTATACGTCTTTAACATCTGCAATAAGGTTGGTATTGGGGGCATAGGCCCACGTACCGGTTGTTATAAAACTTTTTAAAAGCAACCGGGCCTGATCAAAGGTGGTAGTGTGCAATGTTTTAAAATAGAATATAATAGCCGGATAGTTAACCATAAATACTTTATTGTTAACTATGCCGCCACCGTACCCGGCAATCAGGTTATCAGGCTCATACTCGCTTGGTTGGGAGATACCCGAATCCCAATCTCCACTATCGTTAACAGGCCAGGCGAGGTCGGTGCCATTTAATTTACCTTTAAAATAATATTCTGCAGAGCCTACTGAACCGCTGTTACCCGGATCTCCCGGTACTGCTCCACCTGGTTTAACATCATGATTATAGTCGACAGGATCTAACTTACAGGCTGAAAAAGATGTTGCCAGCAACAGAATAAAAACAAGGGAGGTTAGGTTTTTCATTATCCGAAAATAATAATATCCTGTAATTATTTTTCCTTTTTATTTTAAAGGTTAAAATATTATTACTGCTAATGCTTAACCCTGTTCCGCGGGTGTAAAAGTTTATATAAAAACAATGTCGCCTTCGGTTTTTTCCAGCCTCAAAAGTCTTGTTCCGTTTCTATTGCATTTGGGAAAATATGGAACAGGCCTTGATTTATATTTAACTATAAATAAGTTGATGATTAAAAGGCGAATGTTTCCGTTTTTGGTTGGTTGTACGGCACAAAAAGGCGAATCAGGGGCGAAAAAAGGACGAATGAAGCCGTTTTTTTCCGGTGACCGTTTTGCTGCCTCATTTCTAAAAATTCGAACAAAAGCAGGGTTAACGCCCGGTGTTTATCTGCGCCTTAACCTGCTTGGCTATCTCTATTTTTTCGCTGTCTTTTAATACGCCTAATGCTATTAAGGGCAGCATACCCGACGGCAGGGTGAGGTATAATTGCCCGCCGGTCCAAAAGTTTTTTTTATAGGTAAGGTCAATGATCTGGCTGTAGGGGGTAAAGGTTAGCGGTCCGCTGTCTATCATAATCTTGGAGTACCGCGAACCCTTGGGTATCAGGCGATAGTAAAAGCCTTTATCGTCCAGTCTGGCCCGCTCTACGCCGGTTGAGTATTTGATATAGTAATAGCCGCCAACAATAAGCCCGGCTTTAAAAATCAGCATAATTATAGACATGAAAAATTCAACCACACCCTCAAAACTGATCAGTATAAACTGGATATTATACCAAACAGACCGGTGAATATCAATAAACCCAAATGTAAAGGCCAGGCCTACCAGTATAAGTATTACCCCAACGGCTATAGCGCGCGTTTGCGGCAGGTAATAACTTTTGGCTTGAGGAGTCATATAGTAAGATTAAATGTGATACTACAAATAACCACTGCAAAATGAGAAGGTTTTAGCCTGGAGGTGGTAGCTAAATAAAAAGGCCTTACGAAGTTTCGTAAAGCCTTTTACCTGGTGGAGAATATCGTTCCAGATATTGAAAGTTCCCCCTATTACCACCTATTCCAACTTTACTACCAATCTATATAGCCCTATAATTTCTTATCCGTCGCTCATCTCTGATAAAGAAAGAACGCCAATTTGAATAAAAGAAAATTCGTATGGGTTTTTGTATGCGACTTCCTAAAAATCCATTCTCAAGGCGCAAAAATAAAGTTTGTAAAGTTTTAATATTTGTATCCTCTTTGCGCCAGCTTAAATACAAATAGTTAAAAATCAGATAATTATTATTAATTAATTTTTCATTAAGAATGGCGAGTACTAAATTTTATATCGAAAAGCGTAAAGATGCGGATGGAGTAACAAAGACTAAAAACGTCCCTATACTATTGTCTTTTAGCTTTGATAACAATAGGATGTGGATTCCTACAGGTGAGCGAATTGATGCTAATAAATGGGATGATGACAAACAAAAGGTGAAAAGTTCTGCGATAGGAGCAGCAGAAATCAACAACGTGCTACAGAAAAAAAGAGACGATGTTATGGGTATCTATCGTAATGCGATTGCAGCAGGTACAGAGCCCTCAATCAAATACATCAGGGAGGCTCTTAATGGCAATAAAATCACGGCTCGAAAATCTGTTTTTCAACTTTACGAGGAGTTTATTAAGTCGAATGCTAACTTTTCGGAAAGTACCATCAAGAAACTCAAAACCAATCTACAGCATCTGCGCAACTTTGCTAAAAAGGAAGGCACGATTGAGTTTAAGTATATTGATGACGCTTTTATAAGCCGCTTCGAGCGCTATTATATTCAAGACCTAAAACATACTAATAATACAATCCACAAAAATGTCGGCAACTTCAAATGGTTTTTAAAGTGGGCCAGTAAAAACGGTTATGCTACAGAGATAAATTTGTCAATCAGTGGGAATATACGTCAGCACGAAAATGAAATCATAGCATTAACCACGGAAGAATTAAAAGCGGTGATGGACCTAAAATTTACTGACTTTTATATGTCAGTAGCAAGAGATGCGTTTTTGTTTGGTTGTTTTACAGGGCTTCGCTTTTCAGACATACAAAAGCTTCGCAAAGAAGATGTAACTGATCATTTTATTAACGTTACCGTTCAAAAGACAAAAGACTATTTAAAAGTACCCCTTAACAGCCAAGCTAAAGCAATATTAGATAAGTACCGCGACACACCAATGGCTGTAGCTATCCCCGTCTACACTGGACAAAAAGTTAATAACAATCTGAAAAAGATTGGCGAGCAGGCAAAATTAAATAGGTTAGTTACAACAATGAAGTATAGGGGATCTGTTTTGTTAAAACAAACTTGCCCATTACACGAAATTCTACATTTTCACTGCTCAAGGCGTACATTTATTAGTTATATGTTTAGTCAAGGCGTTCCGAGCGAAATTATCATGAAGCTTTCGAACCATAAAACCCATCGAAATTTCTCTAAGTACAACAGTATTCAAGATCAACAAAAATCCGATGCAATGAACTTAGCTTTCGGCTCGCTTGTATAGTTTTTAAATTTGTGAGACCTTGCGTTTATATATCTATAAAGATATTTATTAATCAATTAATTATATTAAAATGATTTTATTTCAAAATTAATGGCACCCCAAACAGAAGGAAACAATATTTTAAACGGCCAGCAGTTAAGCATGGCTACCTTCGTAAATCAATTTTTAACGCTTCTCACTGACGCTGTTCAGGAAAGCGTAGACAAAGCCGCAAGGAATGTTTTAGCCGAGCTAAGTCAACAAAAACCAACTCATCCTGGCGTTGATAATTTAAACGACGGATACCTTACCCGCGAGCAAGTAGCCGATTTGCTCCAAATCTCTTACCCAACATTACATAGATACCAATGTCAGGGACTGATCCCTGTTGTGCGAATCGGCCGAAAGTGCTTATACAATAAAAAAGAGGTGTTGGATTCTCTAAAAAATGTCAGTCGAAAGAAAGGACGACAAGTAAAGTAAAAAATAAATTAATAAAGTTAGGGCCGAGAAATCGGCCTTTCCTCATTGATAAAAAAGTTATGACGTAGATATATAAATCTCAGCAATTACTTAGCGTTGCTAACAACGTAAGACTGAAATACTACCGAAGTATAAACTTCAAAAGAAAAACAACACAATGTTTAATAAACAAATTTTAACATTAAAACAAGACATACTCGATGCCACTAAAGGTGGCTTTTTATTCTACAAAAGCATTATACCTAACTTAATGGTTAAAGAAAATAATGTAAGTTGTAAATCTGTACGTAACCCATTTTATAACGACTCCAATCCCAGTTTAAGCATTTATTATTGGAACGGTCAATGGCGCTTCAAAGACTTTGGTGATGAAAGCTATGCCGGCAACGTGTTTGAATTTGCAGGTACTCTATATGGAATTGATCCTGACGACGAGATTGAACTACTGTTGGCTACAATGTGGAAGCATATAGATCGCTTCGATGAGACGACTATAAACAGTTGGGTTCAACCTAATATCTTAAATAAAGACAACGATTTTGTCAAGGTAAAATTCAATGACAGAAAAAGCATTGACTTTACCTCTGATGAGCTTTCTTATTGGAATCAATATGGTATTGACGGTGCTACATTGGATAAACATAGAGTTGTAGCATTAGATTCTTACAGCATACAACATGACGAAGACCTCTTACCAACATTTAAAGAGCGACCAGCTGGAAAAATGTGGTTTGCTTACAAAGGGGATAATTTCGGAAAAATTTACAGCCCCAATCCTAAAGCTTTTTGGTATGTTGGTATAAAACCAGTTGATTACACCTTTGGAACACCGTTCGATAATTACCCAGAAACCCAAGATGTGATTTTAGCAGCCGGTGAAAAAGATGCATTATCGTTGATTGCTCATGGTTACAACGCTATAACACTTAACAGCGAGACTTCGGATTTCACACCTAAACAAAAAAAGAATCTTTTTAATAGCAGAATGCGCATAACGTCTGTTCTGTATGATAATGACGAAACAGGAGTAAGAAGAAGTAAAGAATTATCAAAAACGTTCAATTGCCCTTCAGTTGAGTTGCCTTGCTGGTTGAAAGATGTCGGCGGCAAGGACGTTTCAGACTTCTTTAAACATGGTGGTACTATATCAGAATTAAATCAAATCATAGGGGAAGCAGTCTCGAACCGTTTACTTCCAGCACCAACTTCGCAAAGAAAAAGTGTCCGCACTGCTTCCCAACGAATGGAAGATGCGAAGAATATGCCTGAAATATACAAGATGTTTGATGTGTTTTTACACTCGGGCGAGCTAGGTATATTATTTGGGGATACAGGTATCGGCAAAAGCATCTTGGCTGTAGCTATTGCTGATGCTGTAAGCCGAGGGAGTAATTTGTTATCGTTAGAGAATCAATGTGACCCTTGCAAAGTGATTTACTACGACTTTGAATTATCTGACAAGCAATTTCAAAAAAGGTATAGTGACGAAGATGGAACCATGCACATGTTTAGCGATAATCTTTTCACAGACAACGTAGATTTCACCCAGCTGGTAACAGATCGTCAATATAAATTTGAAAATGCCTTATTGGATAAAATAAAGCAAGATATAATTGATACAGATGCTAAACTCATCGTTATTGACAATATCACTTTTTTAAGTGCTCAAACATCATCCGATGTTCAGGTTGCAATGGAATTGATGAAGCTTTTGAAGCAGTTAAAGACGGAACTGGGTGTAACCATCTTAGTACTTGCCCATACGCCCAAAAGGCAAGCCTCTCAATCACTTACAATTAACGACTTAGCAGGAAGCAAACAACTTAGCAATTTTGCTGATACGGTGTTTGCTATCGGGGTATCTGCTGCGGATTCAGGCCATCGGTACGTTAAGCAAGTTAAACCCAGTAGAAGTGGGGAACTTGTTTATGATAAAAGTAATGTGCTAAAATGTGAGTTGCAAAGGGAAGAATCTGACGAATCACTACTAACATTCAAGTTCATTGAGTTTTGTGACGAAGCCTCTTTATTGGCAGATTCTTTAGACATGGAGAGTTTGAAAGAAGAAGCATTAAGGCTTAGGGCAACCGTACCAGGAATTACGATCAGGCAGATAGGCCAGCAACTTGGAGTTAGTAAAACCACTGTGGGCAGGTGGGTGCAGTAATGTAAAATAGAAAAGCCGAGCCTCTTCTTTATGGGTTCGGCTTTTTATTGAGCAATATTAGTGTCCCAAATTGACCTTACAAACCTACTCGTCCCTTCCTGTACAAGGGGACAAAATTGATGATGGGACAGTAAAGTTGCTCAAAACTTTTAGCCAATCATGATTAAAAAATAATCGCAAACTGCCATTTCACGCAGAAAAATAGATTTCAAGCCTAAAATTGGCAAGTTTTTAAACTCTATTGAACAGCATTTTGGTTCTTAGAAGAATGGAAATATTGCTATTATAACAATTATAAATTTTATACAATTGATCTATTTAATATAAAAATTTATAATTCTCAAAATGCTAAAAGTTTCAGATTTCTTGCTTAATATATTGACAATAAGGAACTTGTGGTCAATAAAAAAACAATCATTATGAACGAACCAATTTTAAGATTAAGACAGAAATTTATTTGCGACAAATGTAAAAGACCTATCAATTCGCCTGAAAAAGCTTTCGTCGAGTACGTTTATAGCAATGGCGACACACCCGGTCTTGACACCGGCCATAAGATTTTGCATAAAGGATGCGAGTTCTATAAATTTAAACCACACTCTTCCGTTGAATTAAGCACCTTCCTTGTGGAAAACGGTATTGTCGAAATTGTAAACAAAATGGAAACAAATCTATATGGAGTAAGTGATAGTGAAAAAGTAAGTGTAGAAGAAATTAAAGATAATTTAAATTTTACCAAACGAATTCTTGAAGCATTGCATGGCAAGCCAAAAGTTTTAGCAGAAGTAGAATAGCAAAAACTTTAATAAAAGAAAAGCAGGGCCAAGAGCCCTGCTACATTTAAACACTTAAATTCAATACAAATCTTCTACTGGCGCGGTAGGGGCCTGTGCCTTTACCACACTTATTTAGGTCATCCCAAAAATCAGTTAATTGATCTTTTCCGGAGACTATTTACGTGTTAGACCATGCGGCAACCTACTTTTTATTTATAGCATCATAAAAGGCTTGTATGCTACTATTTATGGCGGGTTGGTATTTTCGGGAAATAAAAGCTTATAGCCCTTTGGCAGTACGGCTGAAGAATCAACCTTGATAGCGAATTTTTTTTTTTGTATCGATGAAAAATTGTCGTTGCTTGTTGGTCAACTAAGCAAGATTGATATGTGTAACCTTTCGTTCTTGGAACGTGGAGAGCGTATTGCCATATTCTCAGCTTAATAAGTATTGCTGACGTATTAGGTATGGATGCGAAAGATTTTTATAGGTGAATGCTAATTATTTTAGCCAAATACATTGTTTTTTAACATTTTGTTAGTAACTTTGTAACGATCATTTGTTTTCTAACCATATTTTTATAAAAAACATTCCATATTATTGGGGTGTTTATCCCATATGAATTCATTCAAGTTCAAAAAAGCGGTACAGGCGTTAAATTATTTTGCGAAGCTCGAAGGAGGCGAAATAAACTACATGAAGGCCGGAAAACTTGTTTATTTATCTGACAGGGCCCACTTGCGTACATACGGCAGGACTATAACGAATGACAAGTATGTTGCCATGAAAAACGGGTCGGTTCCATCAGGCACTAAGGATATTATTTTAAAGTCACAATGGTTTACAAGTGATATAATTGATTATTCTAATCAGTTTTTATCAGAACCAAAAAACTTCAAAATTTCATCAGTTGGCGATGTTGACGAAAAGGTATTCTCAAAAACTGATTTTAAAATATTAAATGATATTTATAAATATTATGGTGATAAGGATCAATATTCGTTGAGTTATTATTCGCATCACTTCCCCGAATGGATGAAGTTTAGAAAAGAATTAGAGGCAGATCCAGGCCGTTCTTTTCCCATTTCATTGGAAGATTTCTTTAAAGACGGGCTTAAAGATGAACCATTTTCCCAAAGCGAGGAACTGTTAGAACTAAGCAAGCAGGAATTTCAACATTCGTTATAGCTTAGTGTATGCTGCCTCTAGAAACCTTTTCATCAAGTTTTGAGGTCGGTAATATATACTGGTTTGTAAATCCTCAAATTAATTCAAATGACCCCCATCCACATGTTTGTGTAGGTACTGATAGCAACGAAGCATCATTTCTTATCTGTGGGACATCTCAGTTTGAAAAGAAAAAAAGATATTTCGAATTAAACAACGTACCGTTTGAAACTCTAGTTTGGCTAGACCCAACTAATTTAGAAAACAATTTATATAAAGACACCTATATAAATTGCAATGACATTCAAAGACATAATTATATAGACCTTTATATTAATGGCTCTTTTTCGTTTTATGGAAAGGTTTCCGATTCGGAATTATACCAAATAAAAAATGGCGTGATTAAAAGCGATCTTTTGGAAGAGGACTTGAAAGACATTGTAATTAAGCAGTTCCCCGACTTTTAAAGTTGACATGGTCTAACAGTTATATAGTCTCCTCACTCCCCAAAAATAACCACGTTGGAAATCAGGTATTTTGAATACTTTTTGATTGGAAATCTCGGTTAGAGATTGCGTTTGTTGTCTGACATTGTGAAAGATTTAGTTTATTAATATATGTCCCATCGTCCCCTTATGTAAAGAGGGACGTGGGACAATTCAGTTATGTATTGTTAGCTGAAGTAGAGCCCATATACGGCAAAAAAATCTTCGGATGGTGCCTGTATTGAAGTTTTAAAAACTCTGCCGTACAGTGGCCATAAAACAGCAATGTGCAGCTACAGTTAGTTGTAGTGGCTATAGTATCAAAAATTGACTTCTATAATTTTACTGGTGTCTATGCCTAAAATGTCTACTACCTTAACCATCACTTTATACTTTCCGGGCTTGGAATATTCGTAAGGAACAGATTTAAATTCCAATGTGGTATTCTTCTTGGTTCTGAAGCTTTGCCATTCGTTCTCAAATAGGTAATTACCTGTCCATTTTTCTTCTACCTCGCCATCATCATTTTTTATTTTTATGATCTCTGGTTTGCTTAAGTAATCAAAATCTATCGCCCAGTAATCAATCCAGTCATGCCAATTTTGAGTTAACTTAGTACTGGTAATTATGCCATTTTTATCTTTTTCAATTTTTATAATCTGCCCGTCATCTATAACTACTTTACTTCCTGGCTTCATAGATTGTTGAACATCCTCAATATCGTCTTGAGTATAGTGAGTAACAAAATCAGTCAATTCTATTTGAATACCCTTTCCAGCATGATGCACCCTCGCATCAAGGTAAGCCACGTCAAAAAACTTAGCTTGTCCTTTATCTACGGCACGTTTGTCGAATATGTCTTTTGGGATGTACTTTAAGGTAATAGCCACCCCCTTTTCCTTGAGCTCCTGAATAAACTGAGGTGTTAGACCCATCTCAAATTCGAATCCTAAAACATCTACTTGCGTGTAAAGCTTTTGACGGCATTCTTCGAAAATGTCCATTAAACGTGTTTGCGTAACTGGCACATCCAAAGGACCAACGTTTACGAACCGACCAGCTTTGGCACCATGTAAGCAACTATGTCCATCTATCCTTTTAGCTTTATATGCCTCTAAAATAAGATCAACATAAAGGTCTTCTTTAGCTTTGCGCTTGCCGTTAGTTAGATCATCCATAAAAAACTGACGCTCGTATTTGCCAAGGTTAAGCAACTCAAAAGCTCTGAAATCTTTGCCAGTAGATTGCAGTTCTCTTTGAACACCAATTAATCTTTTTCTTGCTGTATGAATACTGAACCTTCCCAAGTCAGTTGTTATCCATTTTCGCCCTAATTTTTCTGCTACGGCAGCAGTTGTTCCACTTCCACAAAAAAAATCAGCGATTAGATCGCCTTCATTACTGCTTGCTTTTATCAAGCGCTCTAAAAGCGCTTCTGGCTTTTGTGTTGCATATCCCGTTCTGACGTCTGATTGCGAATTTTCATGAGAAATGTCTGACCATACATCGTCCATATAATATCCATCGGCTTCATCTAGATAGTGCTTAATTCTGAGTTTACCACTTCCCGTAATGTAAATTCGATTTTCATTCTTCAATTTATCGATTGTTTCTTGAGTCGTGGCACTACCTATTTTTTCGTCTTTAAAAAATTTACCATTCTCATCAATCTTATTAAATCTTTCCTTTAAATAATCTTTTGTATAGGGAATCTTTTGAGGATTATAGTTTATTTTATCCGACTTTGAAAAATATAATATGTCATCATGACTTCTTCCCAAACTAGTTTGGCCCTTAAAGCCGGAAGGTGTCATACTTCTCCAAATTATGTGTCCGCGGAAATTACTCTCCCCAAAAATGTCCATTAGCAATAGTCTGAGGAACCCTACCACTCGCCAATCCACATGTACATATATGCTGCCGTCATCCGATAATAGATTGTACATCAACTTGAGACGTTCGTACATCATTGTTAAATATGAGGATATGCCTTTGCCCCATGTATCGCGATAAGCAATTTCTTCAATAAGACTTTGCTTTTTCTCAACTGTTTCGTCGCCTACCTCTATATTAAAACCAAAATCAGTTCCGACTGCAAATGGTGGATCAATGTAAATAAGTTTTAGTCCTCCTGCCTTTTCGATTTCTTCCCTTAGTGGACCGTTATTTAAGGATGAAAGAATTAATTTATTGTCTCCCCATATTAGTTTATTAGTCCAACCCTTCAATTGTCGCCCCCTAAAGTCAGTTTCAAACATGCTAAAATTACCTCCAGCTTTGACTGACTCTTTCCGTGGTTCATCTATGTGTTCAATGCTGTGAAAAGGCAATGCAATATTAGTTACATCTTCCTTTCGGCCATTCCAAAATAAGAAAACATCTTCCTCGTCAGAAAATAGCTTATATATGTATTCCTTTGGCAGTTTTTCGCCAGCCTTTATTAATTCAATTAGTTTGTTTTTCTCAGTGTCGTTTAAATTCATCAATCTAATGGGTTATTTACTATTAAATCATCAATGTGATTAAAGTCATTAACGTTTCTTGTAATTAGCTCTGTACAATGCATTAAAGCTGTTGCCGCAATGATAGAATCAGCGGCTTTCATATTTACCTGTTGTCTTAAAGTGATTGCACGGTTAATGACTGCATCGCTTATAGGTAAAACTGTTACCAACTCAAATACTGCATTAAAATATTCTTCAGCCTCGGGAGTTAGATGGCGATACCCTAATACTTCCAATTTGGTTAGTTCTGAAACGGCAATATCCTCTTCTTCTAACAATTCTTTTAAATTAAGATACTCAGGGCTCGCGGCGTAAATAATGATGTTACTATCGACTAATCTCATAACCCATTAATTTTACGATCTGTCCTATCTTTTTTTTGCCATTCGATAGGGTCGCCAAAACTTGAGACGTCGGCACCTCTTTTTAATATCTTTTTTGCATCCTCTTTTGTTAAACTGGTTCGTATTTCAAAGAGAGAAATTACATCTTCAAAATATTTTAGTCCCCCCTTTATTTCATCCCATTTTTCTTGCTTGATGTAAACGGTTCTGTAGGTATAATCCTGCTGAACCTTGTTAATATCTTTACACCAAGTAGTGAGTCGCTTAATCTTCCTAATATCGTCTAAGTCCTCTCTGCCTTTGGTTTCTAAAATAAAATATTGAGTAGGAGAAATTTTAACAAAAAAGTCGGGATAGTATTCTCTGATGTTACCATCTTCTGCTTGGTATTCGATTTTAAAGTTAACCCCACCTTCTCCTGTTGTGTTCTTAGCAAATGAAATAACATCCGGAAACTTATTTTCAAGATAAGAGGCTAACTCCAATTCGAATGGATTATCGCCAATTGTTTTATTAAAAACGGATTTTTTGGAATAAAAAAATGGCTGCTCTTCAGCTATTTTAGGTTTTGTTGTCTTGAGCGATATATAGTTTTTAACTTCAGCAGAACCTTTGTCAGTTACTGTTAATTCATCTATAGCTTTTTTAAAAGTCGATTTCAGGATTTCTTTAGGCCGCAACTCTGACAGGTTCCGCATGGTCTGCGGATCGGATAGTTCAACTTCCTTTTTAAAAAGTTTGTACTTAATAAAACCTTCAACTTTAGGGTAAAGTGTGTTAAAGCCACTTACCATACGGCTGTCTTTCAAAATAACCGAAGTAAAGAAACTGATCACATTTCTGTAATCGGGCGCTGTGTCTTTAAAGATTGTCTTATGTGAAAAGTCGCCATCAATGGTATTAAATATAATTTCCTTTAACTCGTCTTGGCTGAAGTTTTTTAGTTCTGCTTTGTCATTATCGAATTTATTAATATCGATTAATTCCAAATTTTTGAACTCCCTGTAAAACCTTGGGCTCATCTGAGGGATAGGTATATCTAAATCATCTAAATCTTTATTAGGATTATCTTTATCTACTTCAATAATAACAGGAGACTTGCCTTTTGTACCCTTACCCATAGGGCTGTATTGAAATTCAACACCTTCAGTTTTCAAGCCTTCAACAAATTGTAAGAATGCTGGTGTGCCAACAACTACTAATTTTTCCGGCGTATCTAAAGAAAACATTTTTCTTAAACCCCTACCAATGGTCTGTTCGGGTAAAATTTTAGAATCAGCGCCAAATGGCCGCAAACCAACTATCGTTGTAACATTACGTACATCCCACCCCTCTCTAAGCATAAGTACTGATACTACTGCTTTGTAAGGTGAGTGATCTTTATCTATGTCGTCGGCAGCCTTTCTTAATGCCTCTAAAGCTTCCTTATCTTTTTTCGAAGTAGCTGCTTCTTTTATTTCACCCGAGTTGTTTGTGTGAATAGTTAAAACCGAATTCTTCATTACTGGATAACTGGTTCCCAAAAAAGCAGCTGCCTGATCTGCCTCTTTAGTACTCATAGTCATAATGAATAATATCGGAGTCTTATGATTTTTCAACTCATCATACTGCTGTTCCCACTCCAAATAACCTAAGTGAATATAGTCCCGATAGCGCTCTATAAAATCGCTACTATCTTTTTCGTGTATTTTTTCACGGGACGCCTCATCTGGTAGTACTGGCAACTTAACCACGTTTTGTTTGATGGCCTCTACTAAAGGGTAATCGCTAATGGTCTGAACAAATATTGCCCCGTTATTATGTTTAGGAGTGGCAGAGTAATCTGCTTGAAGACTAATACCATTGCCATTTTTAAGTTTAAGTTTATTGCTAATATCCTCAATACTTTTAAACCAGGCTAAGGATCTATCATGAATATGGTGGGCCTCGTCATTTAATATTACCAAGTCTCTAATTTTATCACTTCTTAATACCTTACCTAAGTCTAACCCCTTAGATGTGTCGGCATTAGGTTTAGGCTTAACACCTAAAAACGTGGTTTCAAAAGATTCTTCAGGAGTTTCATTGAAAAACACCCTATGGATATTAGTTAAAAAAATGTTGCCCGATTCTGTTATAGGTCTTAAATCATCTTGAATATGCAATGTCAACTGAAAATCGTTTTGCCAATCCTTATTATCAAAGCCGTTATCGGGTAAAAATGGCTCTTCAAAAAACATTTTTAATCCACTAAAATCTTTTAAAAGTCGATTAAGCACGATAATATTAGGTGCAATAACTAAGAAATCTTTAGACAGCGTACTGTTAACTTCGTACAGTTTGTTAAAATAAGACCAAACTAAAGTTAAAGCCATCACTTTTGTTTTGCCAGCACCTGTCGCCATTTTTATCACGTAACGCGTCCATGTTTCATCAAACATCCCTGCACTTACCCGTTGGGATGAATCAAAACGCATTAAATCATATTTGTCTTTAGCTCTAGCTACTTCATATAAATAGACAATTGACTCAAGTGCTTCCCTTTGAGAAAAGAAAAATCCAAATTTATTCTGACCGATCAGATGCTCTTGATTGAACCAGAAGTTTAGCAACGACTTAGATGTTTGGGATGCTCCTTCGTAATCATCGTCTCTCCATTTAGCTACTGCAGCGCGTATTTTATAAACCAATGGAGGTAATAATTTTTCGTAAGCATCTTGAGCAGCGTCAAATTGACTTTGAGAAGGGGCCCACCGCTCATTAGGTCGTAATATTTTGAATGGATTAAACAGGTTCATTAGCTAAAACGCAATAAAATTTAGAATGATAAAAATACTATAATTAAAATACGTTGTAATAATAATTTTGAGGGCGTCGTCCTGCTGTCCCGAGTAATAGAACGGGACACCGGCACTTAAAATAATTCTTTGATCTCTATTTTAAGTGCCTTCGCCAGCACATTTATGGAACTTAAAGTGGGATTGATTTCGCCTCTTTCTATTCGTCCAACTTGAGATAGTGGAATCTCAGCTTCATTGGCTAATTGCTCTTGCGATAAACCGGTAGAGATTCTTAAATCTCTCAACCTTCTTCCGAAAGCCTTTATAACTTCGTCATTTTTGATGTTTATCACACATCGAAAATGACGCATATATGTGTTTTTTATTGACGCATGTATGCGTTATTTATTATCTTTCAAAAATTAATCCAAATCACATTTAATGAAATCTTATAATGAATGGGTTTTAGAAAATCCAGGTAAAACGATCAATGATTATTACAAGGCTACTGGCGCAACCCCAGTAAATACCAATCAACCAATTCAAAACAATCCAATAATGACAATGCCTGAAACAATTAACATTAAAATATCGACCCTAAGATTATTTCTTTATACTGGCATTGTGATGGGTGCAGCTATTCTTTGGACAATAATTTATCTTATGATTATTTATGGAATAGCTGGAGGCTTATTAAAGCAATTGTTGCTAAAAATGTCCGGTCAAGGTATTTAATAACAGAAGTTTAAGGAATTTCAAACAGGAACGACGTGATTGAAGCAATTTCAACACGTCGCCATTTATTTGAGTTCTTCGCAAAAATTTAAGAGATTTTGACCTCGAAAATCTCCTTTTTACGTTTGCAAGGGGTAGTTTTTTCAGCCCTTAATCAATATGATAAAAGCAGATTTTAGCAAAAGTAGTTACCTTTTTTTAAGTTACCCAAAAGGCTTTTCGGAAGAATACGAGACCTTAATCCCTTTCTATAATGAGCTCATAGAATTGATACCAAGGGATATTAAACTCTTTGTGATAACTAACACAAAAAAAGTTGAGCAGGAATTAAAGGCCATGTTTAGACATAAGCCGAATGTAGACACAATCGTTGTCAATTATTTTGACGAGATATGGCTAAGAGATTGCATGGGTATTTTCGCCGGCGATACGATTTATAAACCTATTTACGCTCCAAATTATTGTACGTTAAGTAAGGAAGGTAAGTATTTTCAGTTTTTAGACAAAGTTATACGCCGCCTATTATCCCAAGCATTTACATCAAACATTGTGGATATACCATTGGTAATTGATGGCGGAAATTTTGTACACAACACAAAGAAGGTGTTTCTTACCGATAAAGTTCTTGAGGACAACCCAGGTAAAAATGTTGGGGAAATTATTAAAGACTTTACTGGCTTAGATGCAGTGATTGTCAATCGCAGTTACTACGACGTTCTTGGACACATTGATGGATATATGGCATTTAAAGATGAGGATACATTATTTATAAGCCAATACCCTGATTTATCTTATTTGAAACAGGATATTAAATATATCGAAATGCTTACATCAGTCGCTAAAGACAATGGCTTTAAAGTGATCCCTATATTTGACCGCCCTATTGACGAGCCAATTTTTTGCAATTGTAAGAATAAGAAAACTCGAAGCTGCCTTTATTCTGCAAAAGGTGTATATGTCAACTATATCAGATTTAATGATTGTATCATCATGCCTGAATACACAATTCCTAAAAACAGCAAAGTCGAATACAACTGGACAAACAGAAAATTACTTGAAAGCTATGGCTTCAAAGTTATAAGCATCAATTGTGATCAATTGGCCAAGTTCGGTGGCTCACTACATTGTATCAGCTTCCAAGCATGATATGACAAACTCGTAAAATAGGACTGCTTGTAAAAAAGCTTCAGATTTTCGAGTTAAATAAATTTAAATCAAATAATTTCTAAATTTTACACGTACATCATGGCAGCACTACAATTAAAGACCGTATGTAAAATCGTATGTGAAAAAAGAAAATCCGCCGATTTCGTGCGAAATTCGGCGGATTTTGCGGAAAGATTGTGGAGAATATCGGAGTCGAACCGATGACCTCTTGCATGCCATGCAAGCGCTCTAGCCAGCTGAGCTAATCCCCCGTATCTTGGGATGGCAAAAGTAGCAATTTTTGTGAAATGCCAAATGGTTGTTTTAAATTTTATATTTTTCGTATTAAAAAATCTTGTAAAAAAGTAAAGCCCCTGATGGGCAGGGGCCTTTACTAACCAATTATAAACCTAAATTATGAGAAGACTATTTTGTTATTTTTAATAGTGTAAAAGTAACACTAAGTTTTAATATGCAAAGAATTTAATTGTAATTTATTTGTAACATTTTAATAGATGCACATTTTAAATTATTGCATTTGCAATATTACGTTATTTCTGTTAACAAATGTTTAATTGTTTGTTAATTTAGTAAACAAATGTTTGGTTGACAGCTAAATATTTTGCAAACCCGCTAATATTCATTTAGATACCAAATTGCGATATGGTAAAAAATAGCCCCACCTATTATTGGGTTGGACATATTGGTGTTATAATAATCGGTAAACGATGATAAACCCGGGACATTATTTAAAAAACAAAGGCGTTTACATTGTAAACGCCTTTTGTAATTGTGATTGGGTGGAAGGTTAAGTATTGTATAGCGGTGTGGTTTTAAAATAAAGATTAGCGGTGAGGCCGCACTCGCGCAGTAGCTTGGTATGTTCATAATGGCATTGTTTATAAAACTGCGGGTACATATCGGCTATTTGTTGCGTATTAAGTATAGTTAGCAGCAAGAAGATCTTTGATAGCTTTTGATCATGTGCTAATTGTGAATGCGATTTTACGTCTTCAATAATATGCGTGTATTTGTTTAGGCTGATATTAGTTTTTATACGTAATGCATAAAATATACTTTTCATGTAATCTGTAAATGCACTGGCATCCTGTTTAAATGATGCGGAATAAATAGAATATATTTCAGCAAGCTGGGTGGTTTTACCTAGTCGGAAATAGCACCCGGCAGTTGCTATATTTAAGAAAAAATTGTAGCCAAAATTGGTGGTAAAATCGGTCTCTTTATAATGTTTTTTTAAAACATTAATGTATCGTAAGGTTTTAACCGGGTTTTTGGTAAGCAGTAGCGTATATGCGCCCAGTAGGTAAAGCATATCGTTTGATGCATTGTTTTCAAAGTAATTCCCTTCATAAGGCGGGTTAAAGTAAAAGTGCGTCAGTTCAACCAATACCCCCTTTTTTATAACCCCATTTTTTAAATAACTATAAATGGCATCAATGCAATGTAGCGGGTTTATCGAAAACTTATTATAATCTTCTGGTGGGAAACTTTGCAGTTTAACAAGGTTTTTGTGCAGGTCGGTCAGGTTCATTCGCATAACGGCAGAAATTGCAAGCGCTGTATAAATTAGGATCCGTTTGCGGCTGGCCAGGCCAAACTTTGATAAACAACGCAATGTTTTTTCATGTTGGATGTTAATAAATTCGAGCCCAAAAAAGTAATTGAAAAGTTCTTTACTGCAATCCTGCTTAAAATATAGTATAAGTGATTCTGATTTATTTGCGGCTGAACATTCTTTCTCGAATAGGTCGCCCAGGAAAATGATCAGATTTGATTTTTCTGTAAATGTTAATTGTGTTTGAGCCAACAAGTCAAAACTTTTTTGCTGTCCCGTTTTAATGGCATATATAACACACCATTTTAAAACAGAAAGCTTATGCGGGTTATCGGCAAATTGTGTGTTTATACCTTTAATAAGTGCTGTATCAAATATAAAGTTGTTGGCATTAAGCAGTGTTTTGGCTATGGTGTATTCTAAAAAATTATTATTGCTAAACTGTATACATGTACGATAGTGCAGGTCTGAGCTAGTGTTAAGCTCACGTATAAAACCAATGCTTATCAGCTCATTATAAGCATTATGGTATTGTTTAATAAGCGCATTTACTTTGGTTTTTGGTACATCGTATATCTGTAGGGCAAAATCCATTTGCTCAATTAAACCTTTTAATAACAAAACCTTTTCGGCCGAATGGTGGCCGAGGTAAATTTTATTAAGAATGAATGTCGAGACTAACTCATGTATACAAACATGATCAATATTGGTAAGTGTAAAGTTATCTTTATGCTCTTTATAATAAAACTGAAAATATAAAGGATGATTAAAATCGTATGCAAGGTCAACCGCTGCAAAATCTTTAGCGGCGGGGTTAATATTTAAACAAAGTTCTTTTATTTCTTGCAGGCTAAATAAGGGGATGTTGGTAGCCCATTGTTCATTGCCTATAAAGCCTTTAAGCCAGCTACTTTTTCCGTTATCTATATCATGTTTGTTATTTATCCATGTAGATGACCGCATTGATAATATTAACTTAAACCATGGTACAAATTGATGCAATGAAAAAATATCAAGCAGTTGATTAAGAAGTAGTTTGAACTGCTCTGGTTTATAAACATATTCATCCAGGTCATCTATCACCAGGAAAAAATTGCCACCCTTTTTTTGCTCCGTATCAAACAGGGTAGCTATATCACTGTCTGCAGTGTAGCCCAGTAAGGCCAACAGCCATTGATTAAGGTCGCGCCCGCTTAAAAAGGCGTTCATTAACGCACTTGTGCTAAAAAACAAAATAATATCATTTGTTTTGCCTTCCGTATTTAATATAAGGCGTTCCTCTATCCAGTGGCACAGAGCTATAGTTTTACCATATCCTGCGGGAGCAGCAAGTATTGTTGCCGTATAATTCCCGTTTAAAAATTCATTAAAGTGTTCGTCAAGAAACTGTCTTTTAATAGTTTGGCTGTACGGTATGCCCGATTTATTTCGCAATACTTGTAGCGTAAAGTTGGTTATTTTACCGGCATTTAATTTAAGTATTTCCCAGCCGGCACTTGTATCCTGAGTTTTAGCGATGTTTTGATCCTTTTCGAGGCAAAAGTCTTCCCAACTTGGGTAGCCGCAGTATTTAGCCATAACATCTATGGTAAATAATGAGGGTTTAAATTTACTGTGGGCAAAACCATAAATACGTTTTAATGTGGTTTCGCTAATGCTTTGCCTGGTTTTGGTAAATATACTGGCCGAAATTACCTTACAATCACACGGTGTTATGGTTGATAGCCCCGATTCTGTTAACACGGCTGTTTTTAGTAATTCGTAGTATTGAGGTAATAATGTAGTCATCTATGACGATTATTCTACTGCTATTTATATGGTTTGTTTTTGTTAAGCAATAACTAACTGAATACATTGGCGTACAGTTAAGTTTTTTGATACATCGCCTTTTGCTACCCGTTTCCCTGTTTTATATTCCTCAGCTACTATGCGTAACTTTTCTTCAAGCTTCCTGCATAATTCTTCGTCTTTATCATATCCTATTGATTGTAAGGGGGTATTCGTCAATAAATTATAAGACTGTTCTACAGGCAGGCCACAGATATTTAAAATATCATACTTAATTTGATTGCTAATAAATACTATATCCATTTTTAGAACCCTACATAATGTTTTTAATTTATACGTAAATATAGTCATTCAGTTACGGCAAAAATCAGGGCTGGTTTTTGCTATAAACGTATAGATTGTTTGAGGGTTAAATAATTTTACTTATCTGTAATGGTGTTGTTGCAATTAATCATGAAATTAATAAAACTAACCGGTAGTATAGTAAAATAGGCGGGGTGGGGTAACTACGTGATTTTAAAATCACGTAGTTTTACGTGGTTTTAGAAAGATGCGTCAATCAGTTGGTATTTGATAGCAAAAAGCACCAGGCCTGCCGTGGTGCGGCATTTTATTTTGTTTATCAGGCCAACACGGTGCCCTTCAACAGTACGCACACTTATATATAACTCGGCTGCTATTTCTACATTGCTGTATTCTTTGCAAAGCAATTTAAGCACCTGGCTTTCACGTTTTGATAACGTAATGGGGGCGCCGCTCAGATCTTGCAACGCCGGGCGATTTTTAGCACCGCTCCGTAACGATTTTATTATTTGCTTATTAAAATAAAAGCCAGTTTTATATACAGTGTTAATGGTTAAAAGCAATTCATCCTTATCGCAGTTTTTAACCAGGTAGGATGATGCTCCCTCGCTTATCATTTGTGATATTAATAGTTCGTTAGCGTGTACAGTTAGTATAATTACCTTAATATGTGGGTAGTTGTTTTGCAGGTATTTATTAAGCTCTATGCCATTCATGCCCGGCATATCCATATCAATTATGGCAATATCAATCTTTATATCAAAAGTTTGTAGTGTTTCAATAAATGCCTGGCCACTGCTGCACTCTGCCATCAGTTTAAAGTTCTCGATAGAATTTATAAGCAATGAGAGGCTTTGCCTAAACAGGTTTTGATCATCAACTATTACTATATTGATTTGGCTCATAATTAAACTATAGGGCTTTCAATTTTTATGTGGAAACCTTTGCCAGAGTAAGGCTCAAGTAAGTAAGTAGCATTAATATTAAGCAAACGGCTCTCTATATTTTGCATGCCCATCCCTTTTTTTACCAACTCCACATCTGCGGTTAGGCCCTTGCCATTATCAGCATAATCTATGTGTAACATATCATTTACTATGTTAAGATTAATGTTTGCCTTACTTGCGCCCGAGTGTTTTATGGTATTGTTTAATAATTCTTCTAAAACCCTGTACAAGGCAGTTGAAGTTTGTAACGGTAGTTTTTCTAAAGCTTGTTCGGCATTGTTTACGAGCGCTATTTCTAACTTGCCCGATTGATTGATAATAGTGCAGTGCTCATTAATTGCTGCTGCCAGGCCGTAATATCTTAATGTAGAGGGCGATAGGTTATGCGAGATGTTACGTACATCTTTAACTATCTTATCAATAATTGTTTTGGTAGATTGGGTGAAATCCTCATGAGCTTTAACATCATCACCTGGCTTAAACATTTCTATCAGCAACCTTAAGCCCGATGCCGTGGTGCCTACATCATCGTGCAGATCCTGCCCAATGCGTTTTCGTTCGGCCTCCTGCGATTCTATAACAGCACGTAACAACTCTTTTTGGTGGTCTATCTGAGCTTGTTGAAAGTGCTGGCGTTGCCTTAATAATTTATTTTGGTTACGAATAGAAAAGAAAATGAATGACACGACCAATAAAAAGGTCCCTGCCATTCCCAGTATTACTAATACGTAGATGTTATCCGTTGTGTTTTGCATTTATAAAGTCCTACGGCGAATAAAATATATTGAAGCAACAGTATGGTATCGTGTGCGCCCCAAACAATTCTGTTAATCAGTTTCCCGGCGCCAAGTAAATAATTACTGAAAATAAACATGAATAAACAACTTGCGAAATAGATCAGTATCCCGGCGTTTATCCAATTATAAGCATCATCTCCCCAATTTTGCTCCTCGTTATTTTGCTTAAGTATAAAAAGCATACTGTAAACAATTATAATAATAGCCTCTAAAGGGCGTGTATAGGTATTAAATTCTATTTTGTTTTGAATGAACAGGTAATTAATAATACATAAAACGGTAAAAACCGCAATTAAAGCGTATATACTTTTTTGTTTTTTTACGCTGTAAAACTTGCTGTAAAATAGTGAGATAAATAAAAATTCAAAAATGCTATAAACATGAAACAAGGGGGTTGTATAGTAGTGGAATGCTATCATCGTTAAATTAATAACATTTGCAAACCCCTGAAACACCAAAAACCACAGGATAACCTTTAATGGTTTTGTTAAAAAGTTATAGTTTTTAATACCTGTTAAAACAGGTATTAATATGGCAGCCGGGACAATATAGGTTACGTAAATTAAATATAGCATCAATAATGTTTATAGGCCTTAAATATATGTATAAAGCCTATAAACAACATCCGAAATTGAATGTAAAATTACGCGTCTAAAGTATCTCCAACCGTAACAGGGCACTCAGGAGGGCAAGCTTTGGTAAAATCATAAATGTTACTTTGTGAATCTCCCAATCCTCCGCCAACTATTGCTTTTACAAGTACCTCCTGCCCGTTCTCTACAGGTACCAGCATTAGCTTTGCACTAAGCGGGTCTGTTGCCGATTCAAGGCCGATAAACGCTCTTACAGCTTCTGCATCGGGGTTATAAAGCAAAATGTTTTGAAAATCAATAATGGGGATAAGAAACGATCGGGCAATAAATTCAGAGCTGCTGGTTGATAGATAAGTGCGCCAGTTTTCGGCCCAATCTCTTGCAATATCAACCGGTATTGTGCCGTCGGGGTCATTAGTCGAAGTGGTTTCGGTACTCATGTAGTTTAAATTTTTAGTTTATTTATTCTGTGTAATTAAGTTTTTTTGTCCCCCTCAAAGAGAATACTTTTTATTCACAATATTCAAAAAAAACTTATCACTTGTAGGCTAATGTATAGGCAATTTAATAAATAAAGGAAATTGATTTGTTAGCTGCAAATTAATGAACAAAATGAACAGCGTTATTTAGTTGTGAACAGGAAGCGGAAATGTAAGAATAACTGAACAAAGTGCTTACTATTATTTAGTGGGCAACGCAGTAATTTGGTATGTACAATTACACACCTACATTTGGTAGAAGAAGCTGTTTGATAAGTATATGCCTGCACGGTTATCAGTTGTAACTGCTCCGGTTTTTACAAAGGCGATGAATAGTAACAGGTAGCTAAAAGCAAAGCCAGCCTATTTATTAGGCTGGCTTTGCTTTTTTTATTATAACTGCGGCTGATGCTCAATATCCGCCGTTAGGGCGTGCTTGTTCTACCGCCTGCTCTACTTTTTCGGTTGCAAAGTTTTTAGCTTTTTCAAACCATTGTGGTGCATCCTCGGTAATATCATCCAGGATGGAGCGGCCGTTAGGGCCCTTTTTGGTAATGTAGTTTATCCCGTACCCGATGGCTGCGCCAACCGCTATAAATTTTAATAAGCCCATAATGTTTATGTTTTTGGTAAATGTATATAGGGTTAATTACAAGTATGATGCCAATAAACAACTTATGTTACAGGTTATTTCTTTCTGTATATATATATCCTATGCCCCGTAGGGGCTACCGCTTTGTAGGTAAAGAAAACGAAATAAATTTTTGCCCCGTTAGGTGTTACCCTTTATATAAATGGGTAGCCGCTATGCGGCATAAATCACATTATGATATTTCTACAAAGCGGTAGACCCGACGGGGCATTGTCTTTATACATTTAAACTTGAGGATTTAATCAGCCTATCAAACTCATCCACCAGTTTTTTTAGTGGCCCTTATCCTGTATGCAATCAATAGCACATCCCTCAATTGTTCAGGGGCGGCTTTAGCCAGGTGGGCTAATACATAATCATAGTTTAAATAATGGTCGGTAATAAAGTACACATCAGGATACAGTCCTATCCATTTATCGCGTTCTGCGCTTGTGATCACCAGTGTTTCGCCGTCTTCTTTTATGCGGGCAAATAGTTTTTTGCCTGTATAAAAGGCGGGTGTGCCGTAAGCCAATTTTTCGGTTACGCCGGGCAATGGTAACAGCGTTTTTCTTAAAAATTCAAGATATATAAATACGTTGGTATCCATAAAAGCAAGGTAACTAAAGTTAACAAGGCCGAAAAATATTATTGCATGGCGAACAAATAAAGATTTTTTTATATCTACCCAAAACTAAAAGCCGCCGCTTAAGTTGTACGGTGATAAATTATATTGGCACATGGAAAATTTTACAATGCTGCAGTTTTTTGAATGGTACTACCCCGGCGACGGAAGTTTATGGGAGCATTTAAAAAATGAGTCGGGTAGGTTGAAAAGTATTGGGATAGATGCAGTATGGCTGCCACCGGCGCAAAAAGGCGCGGCAGGCGGATATTCGGTTGGGTACGATGTTTACGACATATATGACCTTGGCGAGTTTGATCAAAAGGGATCGGTACGTACCAAATACGGCACAAAACAGCAATTACTGGAGGCAGTACAGGCAGCAAAAGGGGCTGGTTTAAACGTATATGTTGATGTGGTGCTAAACCATATGGGTGGGGCAGAAGAAGCCGAAAAAGTTACTGTGCGCAAGGTAAACCCCGAAAACCGGAACGAGTTTATAAGTGAGCCATACGAGATTGAGGCTTTTACTAAGTTTACCTTCCCGGGCAGGCAGGGCAAATACTCGCAGTTTGTGTGGGACTGGCAATGCTTTAGCGGGGTTGATCATGATAACGCCACCGGCGAGAACGCTATCTTCAGCATACAAAACCAATACGGCGAGGCATGGGAAGATGTTGTGGGTAACGAGAACGGAAACTTTGATTACCTGATGCTGGATGATATTGATACCCGCAACCCCGCCGTGCGCGATGAATTAAAACGCTGGGGTAAATGGTACCACGATACGGTTGGCTTTAACGGCATGCGCCTGGATGCCATTAAACATATCTCTTTCGATTTTTATAACGACTGGCTGGATCACATGCGTAGCGAAACAGGCGAAGAACTATTTACGGTTGGCGAATACTGGAGTTACGAGGTAAGCCTATTACTGGAATACATTGAAGCTACCGCTGGCCGCATGTCGCTTTTTGACGCACCGCTGCACAATAACCTGCACGAGGCATCGGTACAGGGCAATAGTTACGACCTGACCACCATATTTGATAATACGCTGGTAGCAGCTAACCCCGACAGGGCAGTTACACTGGTTGAGAACCACGATACCCAGCCGCTGCAATCATTAACCCAACCGGTTGATTATTGGTTTAAGCCTATAGGTTACGCGCTTATTTTGCTGCGCGAAAGTGGTTACCCGTGTGTGTTTTACCCCGACCTGTACGGCTCAAAATACACCGACAAAGGCGACGATGGTAACGACCATGAAATAATACTGGCCCCGGTTGGCGAATTGGAAAGCCTGCTATACGCCCGCAAGCATATTGCCTATGGGCAGCAGCGCGATTATTTTGACCACCCTAATTGCATAGGCTGGACACGCGAAGGCGACGACGAGCACGAGAATTCGGGCTGCGCGGTAGTGATATCAAATGGGGAGGAGGGCAATAAAAAAATGGAAATTGGCCAGCGCCATGCCGGTAAGGTTTTTGTTGATTACCTGGGCAAACACGATGCCGAAATAACCATTGGCGACGATGGTTGGGCCGAATTTTATGTACGCCCGGGCTCAGTATCAGTTTGGGCAATAAAAAATTGATTGATTGCTAAAATAGCTTATTTTTAGGCGGTAATATCTTTTAAATAAAGATATTACCGCCTTTTTGCATCTAAACGTCAATCTCACAACTAAAAATGAAAAATATCTGCAAGGCATTGCTGTTCAGCTTGTTTTTTATACACCCATTCATCACTTATGCAAAACCTGTTATATACGTAAACCAAATAGCGTTTGATAGCAACGCGCCAAAAACTGCTGTAGTACAGTTGGATGCTAAAGCTGCAGGTAAAGTTGCTTTTAACTTGATTGATGCCGCCGGAAAAATCGCGTTTACAGGCGTATTGGGCGCACCCCAGGTTATTACGGAATGGCGGCCCGGTAAGGTGTTTTACAAGGCCGATTTCTCATCATTCGCCAAAGCTGGCAAATACACCCTGCGGGTAAAGGTTGCGGGCGCACTTTATTCCTCTTATAAGTTTGAAATTGGCGACAATGCCTTGGCTAAACAAACGCTATCGGCTATTATTCATTATTACAACAAGCAACGCGCCAACACCCCGCAAGAGGTTAGCGCCGATATGAATTTGCCGCTCTTTGGCAGCGATAAAACCGTTAACCTGCGCGGCGGTTGGTGCGATGCCTCGGGCGATGTAAGCAAATACTTTTCGCACCTGGCCTATGCTAATTACATGTCACCGCAGCAAATTCCGCTGGTCACCTGGTCAATGGTGAGCACATCCGAAAAGATCCCCACTCTGCTAACCAAATGGAACCTCAAAGATTCCTTAGATAAGGAAGCCCTTTATGGTGCCGATTACATGATGCGGGCACTGTCTGACGATGATTATTTTTACATGATCGTGTTTAGCTATTTTGATAAAAACCCGGCCGCGCGCCGGGTGGTGGGTTTGCTGGCCAACAGCATAACTACCAACCAGTACCAGTGTGCGTTTCGCGAAGGCGGAGGTATGGCCATTGCCGCATTGGCCCGTATCTCTCAATGGAAAAAAGACGGCAACTTTACTTCGCAGCAATATCTTGATGGCGCCAAACGTGCGTTCGCACACCTCCTGCTGTATAATACCCAGTATGACGACGACGGTAAGGAAAATATTATAGACGATTATTGCGCCCTGATGGCCGCTACCGAGCTTTGGATAGCTACCAATGATACGCTATACCGCGATGAAGCCCGCAAACGTGCCACAAATCTTAATAAAAGAATGAGCCCTGCCGGATACTTCCTGGCAAATGATGCGGGCAGGCCTTACTGGCACGCATCTGATGCGGGCTTGCCCATCGTAGCCTTATCCAGGTATTTGGATGCAGAGAAAGATGAAACGCATCGCGCTGAAGCATTAAAAACCATCAAACAGGCTTTAGATTATAACCTGGCGGTAACCGCTAAGGTAAGCAACCCGTTTGGTTATGCCCGCCAAAGCTTTATGTTTAAAGGCAAGGTAAAGGATGGTTTTTTCATCCCGCACGAAAACGAGACTGGCTGGTGGTGGCAGGGCGAGAATGCGCGACTTGGCTCATTAGCTACCGCGGCAATTGTGGGCGGCAGGCTGGCTTACCCGGCGCAGGCTAACTGGGGAATTAAGTCAACACTTGGTGCGTATGCTTCACAGCAATTATCATGGATAATGGGCGGCAACCCTTATAACCGTTGTTTTATTTATGGCTTTGGTAAAAATAATGTGCCGTATATGGCATCAAATTTTGGGCATGGATCTCAGCGCGGCGGCATTTCTAACGGTGTTACAGGTAAGGACGGCAATCCTGATGGCTCAGGTATCGACTTTAAAACCGAAGCCAATGGGGACGAATGGCGCTGGACAGAGCAATGGATACCGCATGCGGCCTGGTTTTTGCAAGCCGTTGCAGCAACGGCACAACCCGTCGGTGTTAAGTAAATGCTTTTGTATTACTAATAACGCTAACTTTGGGAGAGGCACAATAAAAACTAATAATTTAAACTAAACAGAATACTTATACAATTATGATCACATCACTGGTAACCGGCGGGGCCGGGTTCATAGGCTCGCACGTAGCAAAGCATTGTTTAAACCTTGGCCACAAGGTTGTTGTTTTAGATGACCTGAGCGGCGGTTTTGAAGACCACGTGCCCGAAGGTGTTGAGTTTATTGTAGGGTCGATAAATGATGTTGAGCTGTTAGAGAAATTATTTGCCGAGCATAAGTTCGATTATGTTTACCACCTGGCAGCTTATGCCGCCGAAGGCTTATCGCACTTTATCCGCAGGTTTAATTACAATAACAACCTTATTGGATCTGTTAACCTGATTAACCTGGCTGTATTATATAAAGTTAAATGTTTTGTGTTTACCTCATCAATAGCGGTATATGGCGCAGGCCAGCTGCCAATGCTGGAGAGCATGGTGCCACAGCCCGAAGACCCTTATGGTGTAGCTAAATATGCTGTAGAGATGGATTTGAAAGCCGCTAAACACATGTTTGGTTTAAACTCGGTGATCTTCCGCCCGCATAACGTATATGGCGAGAACCAGAATATTGGCGATAAGTACCGTAACGTGATAGGTATTTTTATGAACCAGATAATGCAGGAAAAACCAATGACCATTTTTGGCGATGGCGAGCAAACCCGAGCGTTCAGCTATATTGATGATGTTGCCCCCCACATTGCCAATTGTGTAAACGTACCTGCCGCTTATAACGAAGTATTTAACGTTGGTGCCGACAGGCCTTACACCGTTAACGAACTGGTACAGGTTGTTGCCAAAGAACTTGGCGTGCAACCAAAAGTTACCCACCTTGAAGCCCGTAAAGAAGTTTTACACGCGCACAGCGACCACTCTAAAGCTGCAAAGGTGTTTGGTAACAGCAAAAACGTAAGTTTAGAAGAGGGCATAGCTAAAATGGCAGCCTGGGCAAAAGTGGTTGGCTCAAGGGCCAGCGCCGAGTTTGAGAACATTGAGATTGAAGAGAACCTGCCACAGGGTTGGAGCAAGAAAGAAAAGCCTGTTAATTCATAAAAAAGATTATCGCTTTTTCGGTAAACATTTATATTTTTGTGCCAAATACATAAGCAAATGCAACAGTCAACAGAAAACGCTAATTCAGTAAGCCACTATACATTTTTAGTTCTTACCATTGTTATAGGTTTAGTAGGTGTATACTTACGTTTTGCAGAGTTTCCTCATGCTACATTAATTTCAAACCTGATCTTATTATTTGCATCGGGCTTATGCCTTAAAGCTGTTTTTGGCATCCTGAAATAAGAATCTTTTATACGATATAAAAAAGCGCTACCGGTTTCGGCAGCGCTTTTTTTGTGGGTTATTTTATTTATTAATATTCTTAGGCCTGAACTTCGCCTCGTTCAATAATTTTGCCTTTATTTAAGGCATTACTTTGTGTTGCTTTTTAGCCAATCCTGAGGAATTCACACTGCTATTTTGTAAACTGTATATTACTGATAATATCGTTTAATGCTTCTGCTTTTGCAGCATCTGCTTTGGGGTACTTCATTTTCCCTGCCAAAGTCAGTGTTTTTGCTGCATTTTGAATATAGAAATCATAGTATCCGGCACTATTAATTATATAATTAGCAATAAGCACCTGTTTGCTATTTAAATTCTTAATAATTGATGTGTAGCTATTGTTTCCATGGCGTTTAAATGTTCCGGCTAACCCATCTAAAAAAATCTTATTCCCAAGTAGATTATTATTAATAGAGTCTTGGTTGACATTATGGAAACTTAGTATTATGTTATCTATGTTATAAATATACGGCGGTCTTATTTGCTCGTCCATCTTAGTAACCGGCTTTTCACCTGGAAGTGCATTTATTTGTTGTTTATTAAGTTTATACGTACCATTTGGCAAACTTAGTTTTACAAATTCGCTGGTGTGGATCAGTTGCGCGTGGCAGTTGAGGGCAGTAATTATACTTAAGGTAAGAGCTAAAAATATTTTTTTCCTCAGGGCTTCATTACACACGCTGTTACTTTGTAAACTGGACGTTATTGATAATATCATTTAATAATGACTCTGCCTTTGCAGCATCTGCTTTGTTATATTCCATTTTACCGGCCAAAGTCAGTGTTTTTGCAGCATTTTGGACATAAAACTCATAGTAACCTGTATTATTAATTATATAATTAGTAATAAGTGCATGGTTATTATTAAAATTCTTAACAATTGAAGTGTAAGTGTTATTCCCGTGACGTTTAAATGAACCCGCTAATTCATCCAAAAATCTTTTTTTCTTAAGCATGTTATTATTGATGGAATCCTTGTTAACATTATTCATATTTAAGATAATACCATGAATATTATATGTGTAAGGCGATTTAAGCGCCTCGGGCATTTTTACTAATGAAGATTGCCCCGGTAAGGCATCAACCTGTTGCTTATTAAGCTTGTAAGCACCATCGGGCAAAGCTACCTTCACAAAATCGCTGGTATGGATTAGCTGCGCCTGGCAGGTAATGGCCGTAATTATACTTATGGTAAGTGTTAAAAATATCTTTTTCATCAGGCCTTGATTACCCACGCTGCTACTTTGTAAACTGTATATTATTGATAATATCGTTTAACAATGCTTCTGCTTTTGCAGCATCTGCTTTGGGGTACTTCATTTTCCCTGCCAAAGTCAGTGTTTTTGCTGCATTTTGAATATAGAAATCATAGTATCCGGTACTATTAATTATATAATTAGCAATAAGCACCTGTTTGCTATTTAAATTCTTAATAATTGATGTGTAGCTATTGTTTCCATGGCGTTTAAATGTTCCGGCTAACCCATCTAAAAAAATCTTATTCCCAAGTAGATTATTATTAATAGAGTCTTGGTTGACATTATGGAAACTTAGTATTATGTTATCTATGTTATAAATATACGGCGGTCTTATTTGCTCATCCATCTTAGTAACCGGCTTTTCACCTGGAAGTGCATTTATTTGTTGTTTATTAACTTTATACGTACCATTTGGCAAACTTAGTTTTACAAATTCGCTGGTGTGGATTAATTGAGCTTTACAGGCTATACCGCCAATTATGCTTAGTATAAGTATTAAAAATATTTTTTTCATTTTATTATTAGTTTATAAAAATTATGGACAAGGAACAACAACCAGTTTTCCATCCTGATCAATGCCTGCTATAGCATAGCTTGTTGTACCCGCAGGTGCTTTATACATATTAATAGCATCACCAAATATTTTGTTTAATGCATATGCTGTTGCTGTTGCGTCATCAACGTTATTTGCAATTTTATAATCTCTCGCAATACTTAAATAGTTATTATCAAATCCATCTGGATCATTATCAAAATTTGCATATAAACTCCCAAGTTGGCCCCAGCCTGTACTATTAACAGTTATAACGTAGGTTGCGGTACTGGTAATAACAGTTGCATATGCATTTTGCTTATAAAAATTAATATTTGACGCGCCTGTGCTGGTAAGTGCCGGATTAAGTAAGTTTTGAAAGATTAAAAATACATCATCTGGTGAAGGGGCATTACCCCCCGGATGTTTATGAGCAGATCCAACGGTGTAACCATCAGTACTATTCCAGGTGAAGTGTGGTGTCCATAGATCATTCCGACTATCTGTTGTTATAGGCGTATTTACATACGTATTAGAGGTAAGGCTCGTTAAATTAAGATCAGAACCAAATTCATGAGGACCCGGCTGCGTTAAAATAGCTGCATTTCGTTGTGTATTAAAAGAATCTGCAAATTTCGCTTTTGATTTTTTTAGTTTATCACAAGGGTCTTCAACAGGTTTTATGGTACATGGGGCACCGCCCCCACCAGGTGGCGGGAAACCGCCATCGCCAGGGTTGAGTAGCATTACTTTTAAAGCATTACCCACCTTGCCATCTTTTACGCTTTGTACTGTACCTTGCGGCGGGCATGGATCCGGGCTACCCGGCGAATCTCCTCCTCCTCCTCCGCCACCACTACTTGGTGGGGTGATTGGTGGCAGAGGGGTACTTGGATCAGGCACTTCAATAACTTCTGTATGGCATTGTGTATCTAGGTATACCCAAACTTCGCCAACCTTTTGATACCAGGCAGTACAAACCTGTATGGCCTGATATGCATTGGGGGTTATGCTTTGTACAGCCTGGCCGCCTGTAGTTGTAGCAGTATAGTTATCTACTAATTGCCCTTTAATAACGCCGTTTTTGTAAGTATAGCCGTCTACAAATTCGCCCTGCGGGGTGGTATAGTATACCATACCGCTAAAGTTAGCGTCGTGCTTGCCATAGCTGTTATTCGCCAGTTTTGATGTATCGGCGTTAAGATATTCGGGGTAGCCAACAATCGTCATTACATAGGCTTTGTAAGTATCGCCCCGCTTTAATATCAATACCGAACTACGGCTGTTACTTTGCGATGCAGAACCCACTTTAAGCCCTATTGCCGAAGCGGCATCCATCGGCATTTCTATCACATCGTCATTAAAGCGTGCATAGTTTTTGGCGGCTGCCCAATTGGGACTAAAAAATTGGCTCAGGTCAAAGTCATCGCCTACGGCATTGGTATTTTGAGTTGTGGGTTTTCCTCCGGGTTTTGAGTAGTTGGTTTCATACCAGCTTTTTGCTTTGGCAATTTTAGGGTCGGTAATAGTTGCAGTGGGGTTATCATCAAGTTTGGAAATATCCTTGCGGCAACCATAAATTACAGCAACACAAGCAATGAGTAGAACAATACACAGCTTAAAAATAGTGCCGGTACTTTTAGGATAGCGTTTTTTCATATAACAGGTAAAGGATTTAAGCAACAAAAATATAGTAAATTTTCGTGATAAAAAACACGTAAAACTACGTGTTTTTGCAATTGTTCAAATTTTGTTCCATTATCCAAAAGTGGAACAAAACTTTAATTTTCATAACTAATTGTACAACAGAGTCTTAATTAAAAAAAAAACAGGAAAGTTTTTGTTTAGATAGAGGCTTCTTTTTAAAAACATCAATCATCTCATTATCAATATGTTCCACTTGTTCCGCTTGTTCCATTTTTGAGTGGAACAGAACCGCACGGCGTTTCTAATCTTTAATATTTTTCGGCCGGTACTTCGCTTCGTTCAATATCTTTTGCGCGTCCCTGTCGGCCATTAACTGGGGCAGGGTAACGTTGGGGTGTTTTTCCATATATTGTTTTACTATTTGCCAGCCTGTCCATACACCAAGCTTTGGTGCCGATTCATTATCATCGCCAAGGCCGGGGGTAAAGGGGGCCTCGTTCAGGTACTTTTGTATCTTTTGGAAATCGGTTTCATAAAGCAGGTTCTCTTCTAAAAAAAATCCCCAGATATTGCCTTTAAAATCTTCGCACCATTTGAGTTGTTTGGCGGTATAGCCAATTTTGGTTGAATCGGCTACGTCGGGCAATATTTGGTCCATAAAATACAGGATCTTGCCATTATAAACCATTTTAGCCAGCAGCGAATTATCCTGTTCATTCTCCGGGAACATATCCTCCCGGGCCATGCCTTCTACCACGCGCGGGGTAATATTATCGGGTGTAAAACGGCGCGATATATAACGTGGGAAACTCTCTACGAGGGCCGGGTAAAAACGCGAGTTGGCACCGAGGAAAAGATCGAGCCCGATGCCAAAATAACCATCGCCTATAGTAGTTTGCGCCTGGAAGCCCGAAAAGTAAGCATACACTTTAGGCAGTTGCTTTTGCGGGTAATAGTACTTTATACGGCGAAAGGCATCTGTTAATTCTGCATCCAGTTTATCGGTGTTGGGGTAGGCAGCGTCAACATCATGTTTAAGATCGGTGTAAGCCTTCCCCGCAAAAACATCATGCAGGTTTTTATAATAATTTGTATCGGCAGTACTACCTATTTTAATTACGCGTTCAATAAAATCCTGGTAAAACGTACCGTACTTATTTTGTAGTGCAGCTATTTGCGGGGTAAGTGGTTTTGTGCGTAACTGGTCGAAATCTTTATCAAAGCGTTCCACCTTTACATCAACCGGAATATTGCTTACATCAACCTTTTTATTGCGGTTGCAGGCGGCAAATACCAGGCACACAAAAAAACTTATATAAATAAGTGTTGTTTTACACGAATAAGACATCATATATAGCGTTTTAGCAAAAATAATTTTTTTATTTGCATTAAGGGAGGTTAGTGAATAGTAAGTGGTGAGCAGTTGAATGGTTTCATTCGCCGCGGGCTTATTGACTACTCACTGTTAAACCAATTACTACTCACTGGAAAAAAATGAAAATAGCATTAGCCCAGCTTAATTATCACGTCGGTAACTTTGAATCTAACACCAATAAAATAATTGCCAGCATCCGCGAAGCTAAACAAAACGGGGCCGATCTGGTGGTGTTTGCCGAACTGTGTGTGTGCGGTTACCCCGCGCGTGATTTTTTGGAATTTAATGAATTTATAAGCCTTTGTGATGCTGCCGCAAAACAAATTGCTGCTGAGTGCAAGGATATTGCCTGCATTATAGGCCTGCCAACACCAAACCATAACTCCGAAGGAAAAGACCTTAATAACTCCGCATATTTTATTGAAAATGGCGAGATAAAAGCAGTTGTAAATAAGGCGCTTTTGCCTAACTATGATATTTTTGACGAGTATCGGTACTTTGAGCCATCAACCAGTTTTAATTGTATTGATTTTAAGGGCAAACGCATAGCATTAACCATATGTGAGGACCTGTGGAATACAATTGAGAACCCCTTGTATGTTACAAGGCCAATGGATACGCTGATCAAGCAAAATCCGGATGTGATGATCAATATCGCCGCGTCGCCGTTTGCGTATAATCATGATGAAGAACGCATTGCTATTTTGAGCGATAATGCGCGCAGATATAACTTGCCGCTACTATACGTTAACCATGTTGGCGCGCAAACCGAATTGATCTTCGACGGAGGGTCATTAGTATTTGATAAAACGGGTAATATTGCCGATGAGATGCCATATTTTAAAGAGCACACGGCATACTATACTTTAGATGATAACGGCGATTTAACCTTTGAGCATCAAACAACCCAAATGACCGATCGCGAAAGCGATATTGAGCAGATCCACCAGGGCCTAATTTTAGGTATCCGCGATTATTTTTACAAATCGGGCTTTAAACAGGCTATATTGGGTTTATCAGGTGGGATAGATTCGGCTGTGGTATGTGCCCTGGCTGCCGAGGCGCTTGGCCCGGAGAATGTAATGGCGGTGCTGCTGCCATCCAAATTCTCAAGTGATCATTCGCTTAAAGATGCGGAAGACCTGGTTGCTAACCTGGGCTGCAAATCAGAAACGGTTGCTATTGAAAAAATAACCGATGCTTTTGAAACCGCATTGCACCCGCAGTTTGCCAACCTGCCATTTAACATTGCCGAAGAGAATATCCAATCGCGCAGCAGGGCGGTATTGCTGATGGCTATGTGCAATAAGTTCGGTTACATCCTGCTTAATACATCAAACAAAAGCGAGGCAGCTGTTGGTTACGGTACCCTTTATGGCGATATGTGCGGGGGCATCTCCGTTATTGGAGATGTGTTTAAAACGCAGGTTTTTCAACTGGCACGACACCTTAACCGCGAGCGCGAAATAATACCCGTGAATACGATTGTTAAACCACCGTCGGCCGAATTAAGGCCTGATCAAAAGGATACTGATTCATTACCGGAGTATGATATACTGGATGCAATACTGGTGCAGTATATAGAACAGCGCCGGTCATCTGCAGAAATAATTAAACAGGGCTTTGAGGATGCCGTGGTGCATAAAGTATTACGATTGGTTAACATGGCCGAGCACAAACGTTACCAAACACCACCTATACTAAGGGTTTCGCCCAAGGCATTTGGAATGGGCAGGCGTATGCCAATTGTAGGAAAATATTTAACGTAAAATAAGGGATAAAAATTTATTTTTGATTTGCATTAAACCCGATTAAACCTTTGCAGATCAATAAGTCTAAGAGTTATAAAAAACATGGTGAGGCTATGAAAAAATATATTTATTTAGTGTTGGCAGTGGCTTTTGTATCGGCCCTGTCGGCTTGCAGCAGTTATAATTATTATACAGCTGCCCAAAACAAAACCAATTTAAGTAAATACCGCACATTTGCCTGGGCTGCCCAGGAACGAAACCCTAACAAACAATGGCGCCCGCTTGATGAAATTGGAAATGGCAAAATACAGGAAGCCACCAAAGTAGCCTTAGCTGGCAAAGGCTTAACACTTGAGCAGCAAAACCCCGATTTACTGGTACGTTATGCAACAGTAACAGGCAGGGGTACTAAAACAGAATTTTACTCGCCTTACTACAGTGGCTTTTATGGCGGCTGGGGCTGGGGTGGTTTTTATCGCCCTTATTGGGGCTTTGGCTGGGGTGGCCCATGGGGGTATGGCTGGGGCGGTGGTACCTATGCACAAAAAGTGCATTATAAAGAAGGTACCATTATTATTGACCTGATTGACAGCAGAACCCAGCAACTGGTATGGCGTGGCTATGGTGTTGGCGAATTGCGCAACCCCAAACAAACCATGCGCGATATTCCTAAAGTTGTTGAAGGGATTATTAAGCAGTTAGACTTAGCACCACCAATGCATAAATCATAAAAAATAAGGTACTAAAAAAGGGATGCAATTTGCATCCCTTTTTTAGTACCTGGGTGTTCACGTTCACACATGTGAACGCTGTGAACGGTGTGAACGCCCTGATAATCAGCGGTGACAAAATGCTGTCAGCCCGATATATTAAAACCTGATGGGTTTTTAAACGACCAAAACCGCCCCTGAAACGCCCTTAAACGGCAATTGCTTTTTGCTTTTGATGTAATTTATACGCGCCAAAAATAACTGCGGCAATAACTAAAACATATACCCAGGTATCAAGCGGTAGGTGGCAACCATTCGGGTCATAAGTCGGATCATCCAGATCGCCCGGGCATGGTGTTTCGTCTGTTTGGGCAAAAGCGGTACTTATACTTAACATAAATGTTAGAATAACTAAAACGAAACTATACTTTCTGCACATATCTAAAGCTTAATAAATTTACCTGTCAGTAGTGTCTTTTTACTATTGTTATTTGTTAACTCTATGATGTAACTGCCTGGTGGTAATGATGATATATCCTGCTGGCCTGTTGGTGTTGTAAAGATACTGTTTTTCATTAATATACCCATGGAGTTATATACTTTCAAGGCTATAGCACCCTTTGTACCTTCTTTAAGGCTAAATTGAATAACATTAGTGGCAGGATTGGGGAATAGGCTAAAAGATCCGTTTCCCTGAGTTGAAATAATAATAATATCAGAATAAGTTACGCGGTTATTTATATCTGTTTGTTTTAAACGGTAGTAAATATCGGCAGTTAGCTTGTCGTTATAAATATCTTTAAAAGAGTAGGTACCCATGGAAGCCGACCGCATATTCTTTACGGCCTCAAAGGTTACCCCGTCTGTACTTTTCTGCAGCTCGAAAGAAGTGTAATCATATTCGTTTAAGGTGTTCCACTTTAGGATCACATCATTAGCCACCCTTTGCCCTTTAAACGAGATGAGTTGGTAAGGCGGGAGGTTTTTTTTGCGGATCAACACCTCAAACCGGCTGTTGCCAAAGGTTTGCGGGTTTGCTTTATCGAGGTTGAAATAATAAACGCTGTTTGTCCTCAGGTCGAGCGAATCATTTTTAAAATGATCCATCAGCCAAACATCATACATCTCAGGGATGCCTGAAAGGCCTGTTTTCTCAATACTATAAGTGCCGCTGTAATTGTCATTAACGCTTAAAAACACCGATGAACCCTGTTGCCCCAATGGCTGCGATGCAATGGCCACCAGGCGGTTATCGCTGGTCATGGCGCCAAAAAACACATTCTGCCCCGGGCCGTTCAGGTCATCAGCATCTTCCATTTCATCATATTCGTATTTATAAGTATCCAGGTAACGCAGGTAAGTCATATCGTAGTTGGTGCTATCCTGTACCATTTTAAGGCTTATCATAGGTATTTCGGTGCCCATTGGTTTGCCCAACAACAAATTGCCATCTGTTAGCTGGTTGGCTGTTTTTAAAGATTCGGTAAAGTTAATGGAACTTGTAGCGCTGTTTGATTTTACAAAGAAGCCCTGCCCGCTGGCAATGATAACGGCGGATGGCTGAGCGGTAATAGTATTAGAATTTGAAAGATAGGTGTAAACAGTATTTGTAGTGCCTACGAGTGTTGCATTTGCGCTTCCGCTTGGCATTAGTATGCTTGATGGATAGGGATTACCAACCTGGTTAAAACCCGCGTTGGCGTTTGAGAGGGGGTAGGTGAACGATTGCTGGTTAAGCGCCCCGGTTTGCAGCCCCACTACATTAGCCTCAGGAGCGGTGTATGCGTTGCCACTTTTAACAAGTTTATTGACCCCTGTTCTGCTTCCCCTGAAAAAAAAATAAAAACCTGATCCGATATTACGGTTTGCAATAGTCGGATCTGAGGGCCCGGCGAAAAGTTTGGTAGCTGTGTTATAAAACAAAATGGTAGGCCCATTATTGGCAGAGGCATCAAAATTGGTGCCTGCACCAGTGATGTTAAGATTTGTTTTTAAACTGGTAAAGTTATACATGGCAGATGCAGACGAAGGCACAGTTGCTGTATTATTAACTGGTGAACTCATAAGCCTCCAGCCGCGGTTTGTTATTAAACCACCTGTAAACCATCGTTCTACTGTTACGTTACCGGTAATTGTACGGGCTGTGCTGGTTATTTCGGCCACCCGGGCTGTAAAGGTTCCCGAGCTTTTGAGGGTTAAGGCGCCGCTGTTTGCATTGTCAATAAAAAGGCTGCCGCTGCTTAGGGTAAGGGTGTTGTACAGGTCAACCGGGCCACCCATTATTTTAACCTGCCCGTTTGCTGCCGTATTGTTAACTATAAAATTACCAACCTGCGCGGGTACTGTTGTACTTACCCCCACATAACTTTGTATTGGAACTGTACCATTCCAGGTAATTTGTGATGCGGGGTTGGTGTTATATAATATACCGCCTGTGGTATTATTGTTATTGTAAATATTGCACCCTACGCTTAAAATGTTCCCGTTTAAATTAACACTTGCCGTGCCATTAAGTGTAATACCATATACAGCAGCATTTGAATTTAGTGTAAGCGATTTGCCGGTAGGGATTATTAATGTTGCTGTGCCATTAAATGCCGGCGCCTGGTTTGTAACGCCAGAGGTTGTATTGTCCCAGTTAGTGGCATCGGTATAGGTACCGGTTGCCCCTTTATAAGTATAAGTTAACGCGCCGGGTATAGATGCTGCAATTGCCTGTGTTACCGTAACCGCAGCGCTGTAGTCTGTAAAGGTAGCGGGGGTTGTTTGGTTTATAAACTCAGCTTTTATCCAATCGTCAGATTTTATAACATTTGATATACGTACCTCATCCATTAAACCCTTATAAAAGTTCTCATCATTAGTGCTGCGATGATCAATACCCATGGTAACAACATTACCAGCTAACGGAGTTATTGAAGATGCAATTTTGGTAAGTGTTGTTGTAGCCGGTACGCCATCTACATAATTTTTAAAAGTAGTGCCGGTGAATATTCCCTGCACATAATGCCAGTTGGTTGCAACTGTTCCGCCATCGCCCAGGTTACCTACAGTAGTTATTAAATTGGTGCTTCTGGTTTCTGTTTCAACAACATTTGCTTTTACGCCCAATTTATACCCCGGGCCATAGTCTAACTCGTTAGATACTATTTTATTATCGCCGCCCGGGTTAGTAACAGATACCCATGCTGATAATGTAAACGTGCCTGTAATATCGGCCTTTTTGCTACTTATAATTTTTGAAGTACCGTTAAAGCTGTAGCCTCCGCCGGTAAGGCCTGCAGCGAGGTGTATCTTATCGTCAGATGCAGTAACGTTGGTTGGTACTCCATCTACATCATTATTGGTTGCATCCAATACGTTGCCGGTAGCCGGGTTTTCATTAAAGTGATACACAGCCAGGTAATCAGACGCCCAGGTGCTGCTGTAAAAAGCTGCACTATGCGCCGGGTTTAATGATCCAAAATAAAAGCTTAATGTGTTATTTGTGGCAGCATATAAGGTTGGCAGTTTAACCCACACCAGTAAAGTGCCCGTGCTTTGATCGTAACTTTCAATCTGGTAGTTTAATTCGGCGGCCGAAGAGGGGTCAATAAAAGCAAAATCGTAGTTTGTTCCGGGGCTGCCGTTAAAATCGCCATTCGGGTAACGTACCTGGTTGTTGCATTTATTGTTAATTATTAAAGCGTTATCCTTAATGTAAACAAGTACCGGGAAATTGGTTTGATTGTTTGTTATACCAAGGGTAGCGTTTTTTAACGTTAGTTGTTTTTTAAACGCATAGCTGGCGGCTGCTGTGGTGGCAGGCAATACAGTAACTGTAGTACTAAACTCAGCCGATGATACTGTGCCCGAAGCGGCGGTAATGCCAATAGTATATAAACCGGGAGGTACTGATGCCGAGTTTAAACTTACAACACCTGTAACGGCGTTGATGGTGAAATAATCGTTCGGTGTTGTGGTTAATGAATAGGATACAGCAGGGCTGCCATATATTTGAAATTCAAAAAGCGAGTAGCCTGAGGTGCCGCCGCCACGTACTGTACCTAACATACGTACATACCTGCCTGATGCGGCAATTGAGGGCGTTATATTGTCGGTTGCACCGTTTTCGGTAGTTGTACTGTAGATGTCTGTCCAGGTGGTGGTGTTGTTAGAAACCTGTATTTTATAAGATTTTCCATACGTGGTTCCCCAAATTAAGGTAACCGCGTTAATGTTATAAATAGCTCCCAGATCGATATATATCGATTGCGGATCGGAAGCCGCGCTTGACCAGCGCGTCGTTAGGTTATTATCTAAAACCGCATTTGCCGGGAATGAGGTAGCATTTTCAAAAGAACTTGCTGTAGCAGTTTTGCCAATAGAAAGGTTTACGCCCGTATTACCGCTTACTGTAGATGCGGCCGTAATATTTACAAGGGTACCTGTTGCCGAATAGGCAGTTACGCTATTTGTAACAGCGTTTGCATCTGACGGAGTATTTACGGTTTGTGAAAATACATTTGCTGCACTTAAAAAGTGTAGCAAAAAAACCATAGCGGTGTATTTTAGTACGCGTATCTTCAAATTACGGGGGATTTATTTGAAAAAAAACAACTAATAATTATATAGCATGTGCTGTAGCTTAGTTATACGTAAAGGGTTTTAAAAAGTTAGTCAATAGTTAATTTATTTATCAATATATTGCTAATTATTAAGTTAAAGTAATTAAATGTGGTGTGTAAGTTGCTTGTATACAGGCTTTTGGAATAGCTGTGGTATAGATAGGGCACAAAAAAAACCGACAGAAATGCCGGTTTTTTTTATGTATTTAATAAAAGTGATGTAATGCTGGTTAAAGCTTTATGAATTTACCGGTAAGTACAGCTTTTTTACTATTCAAATCTGTTACCTCAATAGTGTAATTGCCTGGTGTTAAGTTTGATACATCCTGTTGCCCGGTGCTTGCTGTAAACACGTTCGATTTCATTAACAGCCCCATCGCATTGAAGATGTTTAACCTTACGGATGATGACTTAATGGTTTGATCTAAAGTGAATTGTATGGTATTGGTTGCGGGGTTGGGGAATACGGCGAATGTACCGTTACCTTTGGCCGGTGTAATGATAACAATGTTTGAATAATACACCATATCGTTTATATCAACCTGTTTTAGGCGATAGTATATTGTTGCTGTATTATTGCTGCTGTATATATCCTTAAAATTGTATGACCCCTGCGAGCTTGATTGTATGTTTCTAACGGTCTCAAAGTTTGTTCCATCGCTGCTTCTTTGCAACTCAAACGAAGTGTAATCGTACTCGTTTACAGTATTCCATTTAAGTAATACATCGGTGCCTGTTTTTTGCCCGTTAAATGATACTAATGCGTAAGGTGGCAAGGCTTTTTTCCTGAGCACTATTTCAAACCTGGTGCTGCCATAGGTTAACGGGTTTGCTTTATCAAGATTAAATTTATAAGTATCGTTAGCTCTCAGATCAAGCGAATCATTTTTAAAATGGTCCATCAGCCATATATCGTAAACTTCCGGTATGCCGCTGAGGTTCATTTTTTGTATGGTATATAACCCGCTGAAGTTATCATTCACAGTTAAAAAAACGGATGTTTTTTTCTTATCAAGTGGTTGTGATGCTACGGCTACGGCATGGTTATCAATCGTCATGGCGCTTAAAAATACATTTTGCCCGCTTCCGTTAATGTCGTCGGCATCTTCGTTCTCATCATATTCGTTTTTGTAAGTATCCAGAAAGCGCACGTAGGCAATATCATAGTTGGCGCTATCCTGAACCATTTTTATAGTTATAAGAGGTTGCTCGGTGCCTACAGGTTTACCCAAAAGTAAATTTGACCCGGTTACCTGCGCTGTGGCTTTTAAGCTTTCGGTAAAGGCTATTGAGCTTGTAGCGCTGTTAGATTTTACATAAAAGCCCTGGCCGCTGGCAATATTAACAGTTGATACTGCCGCAGAAACGCTGTTTGCACCCGGGGTATACGTGTACACGAAACCTGTTGTGCCGGTATACGGAGCGGAGTTACCAACTGCCCCGCCACCACTTGGCATACTAATGGTTGAGGCGTAAGGGTTACCCACAAGGTTAAAGCCGCTGCCCGCGTTTGATAATGTATACGTTATGCCCTGTTGGTTAAGTGTGCCGGTTTGCAGGCCTACAACGTTTGTTTCGGGTGTTGCATAGTTGGCACCATTTTTTGCAAGTTTCCCCAGGGTGGTAATTTTGTCTCCTCTAAAGTAAAAATAAAAGCCACTGCCTACGCTAACGCCTGTAGTAATGGAAGGTAGTGATATTAGTTTTTTGTTGGGGGTATCGTATAAAAGCACGGTAGCATTGTTTGCAGGTGAAACATCGAACCCGCCGCCTAATGCACCGGTTATATATAAGTTGGTTTGCAGGCTTGAAAAATTATAAGTCCCTGAGCCGTTCGCAACCGGGGAACTCATTAAGCGCCAGCCACGATCAGAAGGATGGCCGCCGGTAAACCAGCGTTGTACGGTGTAGGTCCCCGTTAGGCTCGCGGTACTGGGAAGCGCACGTACTGAGCCGGTTCCGCTTGCGTCTGATAAAAATGTAAAAGAGCCAGTATTGGCTATTGTGATTTTGTTGGATAGTTGTATCGCACCTGTTGAAGCAACAGTAGAAGTACCTGCAACGTTTAATGTTGCCACCGAAGAGGTGGAACTGCTTGCAATGATAGGCGATGCGCCGGCATTAATAGTCATGCCGAGATTAGCTGTAAGCGAGCCTCCTGCAGATATTGTTAAGGTAGGTACATAGTTTGAACCAAATACTAACTTGCCAATGGTTTTATTCCCAGTAACGGTTGGCATAGTAGCATTATATCTGTCAACAACACCAATTTGTACAACATCATATTGGCCTGGTGCAACACTTGGAGCATTACCGTTTGCCGTTGAATAGTTTGCTGGATCAGAAAAGTTAGCATTGCCATTTGCACCCCCACGCCAGTTAAGCGTTGCCCCTACGTGATAAAGAGGGCCTGTTATTGTATTTGTTGAGTTTTTCTGATAAGAATATGATGGCCCAATTGCGAAAGCATCTGATTGCGATTTATTTATAGTAAACTGTATAGATGTTGCAGTGAAATAAGTTACGGTAAAGTCGGCAACGAAAAAATAATTTTTTGTTTCACCTGCTGCGAAAGTCTCATTCAGCCCAGTAAATTGAACTGCATTTGAATAAATATTTGTGGTACCGCCAGATCCTGTTCCGGAAACCTGTGTAAAACCTATTGATGAATAGCTTGTAGTACTGGCAGAATTTGCCCGATATAATTTGCCGTTAGAAAACATGGATTGAGAATTTACGCCACCAACGGTTGTTATTTGAAGTATGCTGGCGGTTGCAGCACTTGAATATGTAACAGAGAAGCCAAACAATACATATCCATTATTCCCTAATGAAATCGGGTCAGGGCTTAGCCCGCTATTTAAAGCTGCTACTGTTATAGTTTGCCCCGTTGTTCTGTTGCCTAATAGGAAAAGAAATATAAATATGGGGGAAATATATCGTAGTAATTGTGTTTTCAAAGTTTTAGGGCATTAATCAATATTATCGCATAGGTGCAAAAACTATGCAAACACTAATTAATCAATTACTTAATGGGCTAATTGGGGCAAACAACCAATAGTTTCGCTATAAAATTCCCGCTTACAACTTAAAGGAATGTTTTAAATAGAAAATAAATAACCAACACGGGTAATTTTTTCTACACATTGTAGATTTATTTTCTCGATTTAACTATTGATACTTGTAATGAGGAATTGTATTTAACCTGAGAGAAAGAATGTGCGCTAATATTGATAAAATTAACGCAGGGTTATGGGTGTTGTTATGCAAATTTTAAGCCAAAACGATATATCTGGTCTATCCCTTGCGATAAACTCATCCAAAACCTATATTTATAGGCTTGTAATCAATATTTTATATGGGTAAAAAATACCTAACCTTAGCCCTCAATTTTCTGTTAATCATTTGTTGTTTTCAGAGCTTTGCCCAGCAAATTCCCGTTAATATTGCCAAACAAAGACAGCTGGATGCGCTGACAATAACCTCACGTCAAACTTTTACATCGGGGTATCAGGAAGCTGTAGCAATGGCACCCGGCATGGGTTGGGCCATTCGCCGTACAACAAAAGCGGGCAATATAGTTGCTTTGCAGGGTATTAATAAACAGGGTTTCCCTATATATCTTACAACTCATAATAATACTACAGCTGCGGCAACTACAGGTACCAATACAGTACAGCCCGGCGGTGCATTAAACCTAAACTTAACAGGCAGCAGCGCAAATTTGCTTAATAAACTTGGTATTTGGGACGGCGGGCAGGTGTATAGTGCACATCGTGAATTTGCCGGAAAAACAATAGCAGCTAAAGATAATTCAGCTATACTTGACCACTCTACCCACGTTGCCGGTACCATGATAGCAAAGGGTGTATATGCCCCTGCAAAAGGCATGGCATATGGCGCCACAACCCTCTCGGCCTGGGATTTTGATAACGACGTATCTGAAATGAGTGCAGCTGCATCGGGCCTGCTGCTTTCCAACCATTCGTATGGTGAAGTTGGCGGCTGGGATTATAACCAAAGTGCCGGCCGCTGGGAATGGTATGGCCTGCCCGGCGATAATGAAGATTACAATTTTGGCTTTTACGATTCCCGTGTACAATCGTGGGATAAAATAGCTTACAATGCACCATATTATCTCATTGTAGAGTCGGCTGGTAATAGCAGGAGTAGCAATGGCCCTGCTTTAGGTGCAACATATTATGGGTTTACCAGCCGCACAAATCCAACCTTTATAAACAAAGGGGCGAGGCCTCCGGGCATCAGCAGCAATAGCGGGTATGATATTATTACTACAACAGGTAATGCCAAAAATATATTAACAGTAGGCTCGGTTGGGGCCTTACCCAATGGGCCGGTTAACCGTACTGATGTGGCCATATCTTACTTTAGCAGTTGGGGCCCTACAGATGATGGCCGCATAAAACCGGATATAGTGGGTGATGGCGAGAATGTATTATCGGTAGGGGTGCAAAGCACAAGTTCGTACCTTACGTTGTCGGGTACATCAATGGCGGCGCCTAACGTTACCGGTTCATTATACTTGCTGCAGGAGTATTATTCGCAAAAAAATAACGGCAATTTTATGAGAGCAGCAACCTTAAAAGGACTGGCTTGCCACACTGCTTTTGATGCCGGTAACGTTGGCCCCGATTATATTTACGGATGGGGCTTACTGGATATGCGCAAAGCCGCACAGGCTATTACCGATAACGGCACAAAAAGTATTATTAACGAAAGTACCTTAGCCCAGGGGCAAACCAAAACTTTTGATATTACGGCGTCGGGCGACGGCCCGCTGATAGTAAGCATATCATGGACAGACCCCGAAGGGACACCTACCGCCGGTACAACCATAAATGACCGTACCCCCAAACTGGTAAACGATCTTGATGTGCGTTTAAACGATGGCTCAACAACTTTTACACCCTGGATACTTACACCTGATAACCCATCGGCACCGGCTACAAATGGTGATAACATTAGGGATAATATTGAGCAGGTTTATATAGCCAACGCTGTGCCGGGCAAAAAATATACGGTTACCATTTCGCATAAGGGTGCACTTCAATCTGGCAGCCAGGCGTATTCGGTTATTGTTACCGGCGCAGGGGGTAACCCTTATTGCGCATCAGCCCCGGCATCAACTGCCGATTCTAAGATCAATAGCTTTTCACTATCAAACATTAATTATACTTCGCCTGCGGGTTGTACAGGTTATACCGATAACACAGGTCTTTCTATCCAGTTAGAGCAAGGCAAAGTATATTCATACAGCCTTAACCTGGGTACTTGCGGTAACGATTTTGGCAAGGCAGCCAAAATATTTATTGACTGGAACGGCAACGGTAGTTTTGATGCTGATGAACTTGCGGCCACAACCGCCGTGGTGGCGGGTACAGGTACCGTAACCGGTAATATTTTAGTACCGGCAAGTGTAGTGCCGGGCAACATAAGCTTGCTGCGCGTGGTGCTGAATGAAACCGCTAACCCGGCATCTATCAATGCGTGTGGTACTTATGCCAAAGGCGAAACCCAGGATTACAGGGTGCAGTTTACAAAACCCGCTGTTGATGCAGGTGCCATAGCCATTGTAAATGCAGATGGCGGTGTTACTTGCGCGCCTGCTGTAGCTGTAACCGTAAGGTTAAAGAATTTTGGTACCACGCAAATCAGCAATGTGCCCGTTACCGTTACAGTAACAGCGCCTGATAATACGGCAACAACCTTTAACGAAATTTTCGCGGCTACCCTTAACCCCGAAGAGGAAACCGATTTTACACTGAGCGGTAAATTTAACACTACCCCCGGTGCAACTTATGCTATTACTGCCGAAACCAAGCTGGCAACCGACCCTGTAACAGCCAACAATAAAGTAACCGGCACTATTGCCGTGGGCACCCCACCTGAGTTAAGCGGCATGCTGGCCTATTTATGTGCCAATACCAATACCTATCAATTATCGGCAAATGGCGATGGGCAGGTGCTGTGGTATAAAACAGCAACAGATGTTACACCAATAGGCTTTGGTTCGCCGGCAACGGTTGCTGTGGCACCTGTAAACAATATTTTTTATGCGGGGCTTAATGATTTTCGCGGCAAAGTTGGCCCTGCCAACAAAAATATATTTAGTGCAGGTAGCTATAACCAGTTTACCCCCGGTATAAAAGTAACCACCAAAATACCAATTACTATACAAAGCGCCCGCCTTTACATTGGCAGCCCGGGTAAAATAACCTTTGCCGCCACTAATGATAACGGTGAGGTGGTATCGTCGGTAACGTTAAATGTTACGGCCACCCGCACAACCGCAGCCCCGGATGCGCAACCAAACGACCCGGCCGACCAGGGTAAAGTTTATACCCTAAACCTGTTATTGCCTGATGCCGGTAACTATACCATCGTACCAACTTATGATGGCGGTGCTACCATGTTTCGTAATAACGGGGGAGTGACGGGCTATCCGTTCAGCGTGGGCGATGTATTTAGCATAACAGGAACCGGCGCTACCCCTGATCCGGGTGTAACCGATCCTAACTACGATAAAAACTTTTATTATTATCTGTACGATATGCAGGTACACAGCCCCGGTTGTGCAACCGTGCAAAGGGTGCCTGTTACGGTAACAAAGCCCGTAATAACCCAAAGCGGCGATGTGCTTAGTTCAAGTATTGCGCAAGGCAACCAATGGCTTTTAAACGGCGAAGTAATACCAGGGGCTACGGGCATTACTTATTCACCGTTAGTTAGCGGTACCTATAAAGTGCAGGTTGTTGTTGGCGATGGCTGTACAGCAGCATCTGATGATTTTGCCTATGCCATTACTGCTAAAAATCCCGATAAAACAACTGATATAGGCCTGGCCGTATTCCCGGTACCTGCATATACCTATTTCAATGTGGTGTTTGTTGCCAAAACAGCGGGCAACCTGCAACTATCATTAATTAACAGTGGGGGGCAGGTGGTGTACCAAACATCGCAAACCATACCCGCGGGCAATTTTAGCACGGTAATAAATACGGTTAACCGCTTGCCGGGCACTTATTTACTGAAGTTGAACCTTGGCGATAAGGTGTACTCTAAAAAGATAATTATAGCGAAGTAACGATGATGTGCAGATTACAAACGTGCAGATGTGCAAATGCTTTTAATCTGCACATTTGCACACCTGCATATTTGCACATCTTTTAGAAAGTATATTTTAAGCCCAGGCCGGGGGCAAGGTCAAAGAAAGGGCCTGTTGCAAGTTCAACCCGAGGGTTAAGGTCAAGGCTAAATGCAAAAGGGGCATCAGGTAGTTTATACTCTAAGCCTAAAACAGCATCGGCACCAAGTAATACATGGCTATCATTATACACATTGTCATCGCTGCCAAAGCGTTTATAAACACCTTTACCCACCGAGCCAACGTGCGCGCCAAAGCCGTAATAAAATTTCAAATTAGCGGTATTAAAGGCTCCCTGGTGCAGCTCATACAAACCGGTAAATACAACGCCATGGTTACGAATACCTACAATACCCTCTAATGCGGTGTTAGCATCCATAAAGTATTTAATAGAGGGGCCGTTCTCGTATCCGCCAAATTTTAAACCCACTGCGGTTTTATAATCCTGTGCGTCCGATCGCTTAGAGAGTAATAAAAAAGAGGTCAGGAGGACTGCGATAAAGGTAAATTTTTTCATTTCGGTTTTTGTTTTCTGTTAAGACGACAGCTTTTTAAAAAGGTGCCACTGTTTGTAAAATAATTGTTAACAACACGTAGATAACGGCATAAATAAGCTTTTATGCTGTTATTACATAAAAGTATGGTGCAATAATAAAGTATGGGCTTGATTTACAACCACAAAATAATCAACATATCCACATTGCATTTGTATAGCTAAATACAGTAAATTGGCAAAAAATACACGGTTACCATGAGTATTACACAAAGAGTATTATATAAATTAACGGTATTGCTTATACTACCGTGTTATACAACAATTGTTAGGGCGCAACCCACCCGCAGTAGCAATGGCATGGTTGTTTGTGCTTATCCGGATGCGGCACAGGCCGGGCTGGATGTGTTAAAAAAAGGGGGCAATGCCGTAGACGCTGCGGTGGCCGTGCAATTTGCACTGGCAGTTACCCATCCGCAGGCGGGCAATATTGGTGGTGGTGGCTTTATGGTTTACCGCCCCGCTAAAGGTACGCCCAATACGCTCGATTTTAGAGAGAAAGCCCCCGCCAATGCAAGCGCCGATATGTACCTTGATGCTAACGGTAATGTAATACCAAATATGAGTTTATACACTCACCAGGCATCAGGCGTACCGGGTTCTGTTGATGGGATGGTAGCGGCTCATAAAAAATATGGTAAATTAAAATGGGATGCTTTGGTGCAGCCGGCCATAAACCTGGCTTTAAACGGGTTTAAAATAACCAAACGCCTTGCGGCCGATATGAACCGTAATGCTTTGGTGTTTCGCAGGCTAAACCCGGGCAAAAACTATTTGCTTAAGGAAGGCGGCTGGAAGGAAGGCGACGTATTGGTGCAGGCAGATCTGGGCAAAACGCTCGTGTTGATCCGCGATAAAGGCCGCGACGGGTTTTATAAAGGCACCACCGCCGACCTGATGATTGCTGAAATGAAGGCAGGGAAGGGCTTGTTTACCAAAGCCGACCTGGATAATTATCATTCCGTTTGGCGCAAACCGGTTACCGGCAATTATAAAAACTATAAAATTATCACCATGCCGCCGCCATCAAGCGGGGGGATAGCGTTGCTGCAACTCCTAAAATCGGTAGAGCCATATCCTTTACACAGGTATGGGTTTAACAGTGACAGTACCGTGCAATTAATAACAGAGGCGGAGCGCCGGGTGTATGCCGATCGTTCCAAATACCTGGGCGACCCTGATTTTTACAAAGTACCAACGGATAGTTTGTTAAGGCCAGGATATATTACAAGCCGCATGCAAACTTTTAACTGGAATGCGGCCACACCCAGCGCCAGCATACAACCGGGTACTTTTATAGGTTACGAAAGCGACCAAACTACCCATTACTCTATTGTAGATAAATACGGTAACGCGGTATCTATTACCACAACGCTTAATGACTCATTCGGCTCAAAAATATTTGTAGGCGGTGCAGGCTTTTTACTCAATAACGAGATGGACGACTTTAGCTCAAAACCGGGTGTGCCCAATATGTATGGGCTGGTAGGGGGCAAGGCCAACAGCATACAGCCCGGTAAACGGATGCTATCGTCAATGACGCCAACCATCGTTGAGGAAAATGGTAAACTGTTTATGATTGTGGGTACGCCGGGTGGTTCAACTATTATAACATCGGTGTTTCAAACCATATTAAATGTTATTGAATTTGATAAAGATATACAGCAGGCGGTAAGTGCCAGGCGTTTCCACCATCAATGGCTACCAGATGAGGTGGTTACCGAGGCTGATGCATTAAGCGATGCCACTAAAATAACGTTGCAGAAAAAGGGCTATTCCATAAGATCTACAGGCGCCATAGGCAGGGTTGATGCTATCTTGAAAACCAAAACAGGGTATGAAGGTGGTGCCGACCCAAGAGGAGACGATACTGCCATGGGGTATTAGTGATGGAGTGGTGGATAGAGGGTGGTTAACTAATGGTAATTAGGTTCATATATTTTATAACTACTCACCATTCACTTTTCTCCAATCAACTAAAAATGTTATGTTTGTGAGTTATGCGAAGCAGTGTAAAACATCAGGAAACTATTGATTATTTTTTGAAAATAGTTTGGCAAACGGTTGCCAACCGTTATAACCAGTTAGTTACCGAATTTGGCATTACACAATCCATCGGGTACCTGCTTATCAATATTGATGAGGAGGGTACCACGGTATCGCAGGCGGCTGCATTGCTGGGGTTAAAATCAACCAGTTTATCACGTATGTTAAATCAATTGGAGCAAACCGGCCTTATTTACCGCGAATCTAACAAAGGGGATAAACGATCTGTAAAAATATACCTTACCGACCTGGGTAAAGAAAAGCGCCAACTGGCAAAAAACGTTGTTAAACAGTTTAATAACTACCTTAATGCACACATTAGCGATGCTGATAAACAGTATTTAACAGAGATGCTGAAAAAAATAAATCAGCTTACCCTCAACTATAAGCCATAAAACACACGTTTTAACGTTATGCTAATTGTTAAAAAGTGTTAAGCTGATGGTTTTGCCATATAAAACAATAAATTTGCCTTCTGAAAATAGAATGAACAGGATACTGCTGATATTATTTCTGTCTGTTATTTGTTTATCGGCCTGCAAAAAGGGATATGATCCCGTTGCCGAAGAACGTACACAAGCAGCTATAGATGATAAAATAATACAGGATTATCTTGCCGCCAACCCGGGTTTAGATGCAAAACGGGTTGATAGTGCGGGTATTGCAACGGGTGTTTACTATGTTATAAATACACCGGGTAGTGGCAATACATTGTTCACAAATTCAACAAGGATAACAATTGACTACACCAGCAGGAAACTATTAACCGGCGAGGTGTTTGCCGAAAGCAATGAATTTCACCCCTCTTTTACTTTAGGGGAGGTGTTAAGGGCATGGAAGCTTGGTATCCCGAAAATAAGTAAAGGTGGTAAAATACGTATTATAGCGGCATCAAGATATGCTTACGGTCCGTACGATCAGCCCGAATTAAATCTGCCTAAGAACTCGGTGGTGGATTTTGAGATTGAACTTTTAGATGTAACGAACTAACTTTAGATGAAACAAAAGATTATTACCCTTTTATTAATAGTAGTAGCCGGCTTATCAGCCTGCAAAAAAACGCAGGATCAACCAGACATAAGGGTATACGACCAGGAGCAGATACAAAAATATATTGCTGACAACGGTTTAACAGGCTTTAGCGAAGACACCACCCCTGATGGAACAGGGACAACAGGTATACGGTATAAAATCTTATCGCAAGGTACGGGCGATACACTTAAATATTCCGACCAAATATCATTGGTTTATACGCTTAAGTCATTTGATGGAAAATATATTTCTTCAGATACTATTACAAATCATATTTATGGTTTTTTGGGCTACTTCAAGAGTCAGTATAACTTGCCTGAAGGTGTGAAGCTTGCTATCCATAACATTTTAAAATACAAAGGCAGCAGTATGCGATTACTGATACCATCGAGGCTTGCGTATGGTGTAAATGGTTATGGCTCAGGAAGTATAACCAATGTTAATACCCGTATAGCCGGTAACCAATGCCTGGATTATTATGTGAATGTAATTGGCGATCAAAGTGCTTATGATGACAAGGTTATCAATAATTTTTTAACTGCACATAATTTAACTGATTATTCAAAAGACTTTGTATTAATAGATTCTGCAGGGAAGCAGTTAAAAAAATATTATTACTATAAAATAGTAACACCGGGTACGGGTACTGCTGGTGCTATAAGCGAGTTTTCAAAATTAACATTAACCTATGGCGGGTCTTTGCTTAATACTTTCTCTTTTGATTATGCTAACTACACCACTCCGGTAGTATATACACCGTTTGATTTAAATGCATTATATGGGCCGGCTGTAGAACATGTGCTGATAAATCATGCCACAACTGGTACATCATTGCAGGTAATATTACCATCAGCAACTGGGTTAGGTACTTCTTCTACAACTGGTATCCCGGCAAATTCTGTGCTGAAGTTTGATTTCACAGTCACCGGGATAGATCTGTAATTTATTTGCTTAAGGCTTCTTTAAAAGCCTTTAAACACCTGTCGCGTGCAAATGCGTGGTCAACAATGGGTTTTGGATATTTGCTGAAATCGGCATATTCCGGAACCCATTTTTTTATATACACCAGTTTAGGGTCAAATTTTTTAAGCTGCGAATCCGGGTTAAAGATCCTGAAGTATGGCGCGGCATCTGTGCCACTGCCGGCCGCCCACTGCCAGCCACCAACGTTACTTGCCATTTCATAATCGAGTAATTTGCGGGCAAAATAACGCTCGCCCCAGCGCCAGTCTATCAACAGATCTTTACTTAAAAAGCTGGCAACTACCATGCGCACCCGGTTATGCATGTACCCGGTCGCATTCAGTTCGCGCATGCCCGCATCAACCAGCGGGAAACCGGTTTCGCCTTTGCACCAGGCGTCAAACTGTTCCTCGTTGTTTATCCATTTAATACGGTCATATTCAGGGCGGAAGGCATGGTTCATCGTTTGTGGGAAATGATATAGTATCATCATATAAAATTCCCGCCATATCAGTTCGTTCAGCCAGGTTTTTTCGTGTGCTTTGTGTGCATCCCTTGCGCAGCGGCGGATACTTACCGTGCCAAAGCGTAAATGTACCCCAACGTGCGATGTGCCGGTTATGGCCGGGAAATCGCGGTTTTTGGCGTAATCGGCAATAATGTTACCATATTCCTTTTCGGGGTAATTTACCCGGCTTTTTACAAAGCCCATTTCAGATAATGCGGGTATTGCAGGTGCTTTAAACTTATGCAGGTTTTTCAGGTATTTTTCAGACGGGTAGGCCTTCAGATAGAAAGGCTTTAGTTTTTGGTACCACTTATTTTTGTAAGGCGTATAAACTGTGTAAGGCTTACCATCATCTTTTACAACCTCAGCTTTTTCAAATATAACCTGGTCCTTATAGGTGTTAAAGGCAATATTGTGTTTGGCCAACAACTCTTTTATATCGCTATCGCGATTTTTTGCGTAGGCCGGCTCATAATCATGGTTGGTATATACTTCGGCTATGTTGTATTCTTCAATCAGTTTTTTCCAGGCATGCTCAGGGGTGTCATAAACCACCAGTAAACTGCTATGGTGTTTATGGCATTCGTTATTTATTTCTTCAATTGCCTTATAAATAAATGTTACCCGTGCATCATCTTTGTCTTCCAGGGTATCCAGTATCTCTTTATCAAAAATAAAAAAAGGCAGCACGGGTTTGCTGCTTTTAAGGGCATGGTACAGGCCGGCATTATCTTCAACGCGTAAATCGCGCCTAAACCAAAAAACACTTACAGGGGTATTCTTATCCATAAATTTCTTTTAATGCCGAAGCAATATCGGGGTATTTAAATTTAAAGCCGGCAGCTTCTATTTTTTGTGCCGATGCTTTTGTGCTGCCCAATACCAGGCTGGCCATTTCGCCAAAAAGCAGTTTTATTAAAAATGCAGGTACATTTGGCGCCCAAAGCGGGCGGTGTAATTGTTTGGCAACGGCTGCGGTCATTTCCTTATTGCTTACAGGTAGTGGCGCAACCATATTGTAAACGCCGGTAAGTTGCTCATTATCCAGCCCAAACAGGTACATGTCAATAACATCCTGGTGATGGATCCAGGGCACCCATTGTTTACCGGTGCCCAATGGCGAGCCTACAGCCAGTTTTACAGGCAGGGCCAGCTGTGGTAAAGCGCCGCCCTGGGTAGTTAGTACCACCCCGGTGCGGAATTTCAGGATACGCAGATCGAACTGCTTGCCTTCATCAACCGCTTTCTCCCATTCTATACAGCAGTTACCAATAAAATCGTGCGCGGGGGCACTGTCTTCGGTAAGCAGTTCATTACCACGGTTACCATAGTAATTAATCCCGGATGCCGATATTACTGTATGCACCTTGTGTGCTTTATTTGCCATTAACTCATAAATAAGGTTTATAGATTTGGTTCGGCTTTCTACAATTTCGCGTTTGCGCTCATTCGTCCAGCGCTTATCGGCAATACCGGCGCCCGCCAAATGGATAATGGTATCTACACCATCAATGCAGTGCTCATCTATCCGGCCTTTATCAACATCCCACAAAAAGGTTTTAACATGCGGGTCCTTACCCGGGCTGCGGCTTAAATGGTTAACAGTGTGGCCCAGGTTTAACAGCGCTTTGGTAAGTTGCCTGCCCAGTAAGCCCGAACCACCGGTGATGAGGATGTTTTTGTTGCTCATTAATGATATTTATCTTTTATCTTCTTCTTTAAAATTAGTTATCCGTTTGGCCATACCCTTAAATATAAAGAGGTGAAAAGGCCACATTAAATACCAGTACAGGCGGCCCCACAAGCCCCTGGGCCTAAAAGTAGCAATTTGGCTCAGGAAGGTTTGGTTGTGGCGTTCAATAATTTTAAACTCCAGCCAGGCTTCGCCGGGTAGTTTCATTTCGGCATAAAGCAACAGGCGGTTGTTTGCCTTGTCAGCCAGCAGTACCCGCCAAAAGTCTATCACGTCTCCGGGCGAAACACTTATGTTACTGGTACGGCCCCGGCGCGAGCCTACGCCGCCAAAAAGTTTATCTAAAAAACCGCGGATGCTCCATATCCAGTCCCAATAATACCAGCCGCGGTTGCCGCCAATGGCCATAATGTTTTTAAGCACCTCTCCGCTTTCGCGTTTAAACGGCTGCTTAACCTTGTATTCCAGCGTGCCGTTTTGCGGTACCTTTATCTGGTCCATAAAGCCGGCGGTTAGGTAACCGTTATTCAGGGCATCTTTCCAGCTGCTTACAATAGAGTTTTGTTCTATTTTATTAAAGGCCAGTTTCAATGCTTCCTCATAAGTAAGGCATTGGCGTTTTACAATCTCATCTATATCATGGTTTTTCATGATGGTTTCGTTCTTCATGCTATCAACCAGGCTTTGTGCGAGCGAGTAGCTGGTTGATGTAACAAAGTACAGCCAGTAAGATGAAATTTTTGGCGAAAGGAACGGTATAATGATGATGTACCTTTTTAGTTTACGCACCCTGGCGTAGGTTAACATCATTTGTTTAAAGGTGAGGATATCAGGCCCGCCAATGTCAAATGTTTTATGGAATGCTGCCTTATGCAGCAGCACACCTTCCAAATAACCCAGTACATCGCGGATGGCAATGGGCTGGCATTTGGTGTTTACCCAGCGCGGAACGGTCATAACGGGGAGTTTTTCGGTAAGGTCGCGAATGATCTCGAACGATGAACTGCCGGAGCCGATAATAATGGCTGCCCGCAATACCGTAAGCGCGGCCTTACTTTCTTTCAATACATCTTCTACATGCTTGCGCGATAGCAGGTGGCTCGATAAATTACTGTCGTTAGTGATGCCGCTTAGGTAAATAACTTGTTTGCAGTTGGTTTTATTGATTGCCTGCACAAAATTGTGTGCCGATAGCGCTTCGAGCGCGGCAAAATCATCGGCCTGCGCCATAGAGTGTACCAGGTAATAGGCCGCGTCGATATCACTGGGAATAGGCTCGATGTTTTTTTCTTTGAGCAGATCGCCGGTAAGCAGGGTTACGCGTTCGCTGTAATCATTTTGTTCATGAAACCGGCGCTTATCGCGCACCAGGCATACCACGGTATGGCCTTTACTAAGCAAAACCGGTATAAGCCGCGTACCAATATAACCGTTAGCACCTGCAAGTAACACTTTCATGTTATGTGCAACAATAGAAGTGCCCGGGTGTTTTGCTGATTAATGATCATAGTTAAGTTAACCGGTTGATTGTGTTGATGTTTCGTTAAAGTAAATTTTATAAGAAAAAAAATGTTCTACGTAAACTTTTTATCGCGGCTCTTGTTAAGATAGTGTTAATTATATAAATTTTTACACTATAAAGATATGTTTACAAAAGAATTTCAGCTAATGCTAATATTTCTTAGCATAGCAATAATTGTACTCTTAGGAGTTTACGCCATGTACTGCCGTCAAAGGGCTAAATCATTTGTCAATACAGGGCGCGTAACAGATATTCAAATATGGGCCACTAAATCTGCCGTAACCTGGATGATTACATTTGTACTGGCCTCTGTTATGTTTGCGGAGTTTGTTTTGAGTGTGGCGTAATGCCGCAGAGGACACAATTTTCATATTGTTCAAAAAAGGCTGCTTATAATACGGCCCTAAATTGGTATGCTTGTACAGTGCATTGGTTTTAAGGTTTTTACCTTAAACTTAACGTATTAGTGTAATAATAGCAGGTAAATTTTTTTGCCTGATATATTATAGGTTGATGATACACATTAACCGGTATAATTTAATATTATGCTAATACATGCTTTTGAACAACATACCATTATTGCTATTTGTATTATTTGTTGCGCTGATATGGTTGGGTGTGTATTGCCAGCTCAGTTGCAGGTAATATATTGTACAGGCCGCGTAAATGAAATTGAAACCTGGTATACAGGCGCAACGCTTGCCTGGATCTGTACCCTTTGCCTTTCTGTTGCATTGGTTATTAAATTTATTTAGCCTTTAAGTTAAGCCACGGCTTCCACGTGCGGTTTATAAGTATCTGTTTTAACGCGTGCCTGTAAATCGTGCAATATGTTATATAAGCCAAAATTTGTGCGGTTTACGTATATAAAGTGCTTTACGCCGCGTGCTTGTTTAAATTCCGGCATTTTTGCTACCTTTTCGCCAAATCCGAATAAGTCGTCAAAAAAAGCTTTTTGGCCAAAATCAAACGTATTGGTGATATAGGGTTTTGCAAACAGGCTTATCATCTGTTTAAACATAGTGTAATAAAATTCTATCTGCGCCGGGGTATCATTAGGCAATATCATTTCCAGTTTGCGGAAAGCTTTGATGGTTTCTTCCTTATCCTCAAACAAATTTGTTGAGGTAAGCGAAAAGAAAGGGTAATAAAAATCATCGGGCATCACTTTTATGCAGCCAAAATCAATTACGCCCAATTTGCCTTCGGGGGTTATCATAAAATTACCGGGGTGTGGGTCGGCATGTACAGCACGCAGCTCATGCTGCTGATAGTTATAAAAATCCCAAAGGGCCTGGCCAATTTGGTCGCGCAGTTCCTGCGAGGGGTTTGTAGCCAAAAATTCCTTTAAATGCATTCCTTCCAGCCAGTCCATAGTGATAATGCGTTTGCTTGACAGGTCGGGGTAATAACTCGGGAACACCACATTGTTTAAATTTTTGCAGGCGATAGAAAATTCTATGGAGCGGCGTACCTCCAGTTCGTAATCTGTTTCTTCTAAAAGGCGCTCTTCTACCTCGCGCATGTAAATATCAAGTTCCTTTTCGCTCATGCCCAGCATCCTGAAGGCGAATGGTTTTACCAGTTTAAGGTCAGACGAGATGGAATCGCCCACGCCGGGGTACTGAATCTTTACAGCCAGTTTTTTACCATTTAGTTCGGCCTGGTGTACCTGGCCAATTGATGCCGCGTTGGTTGACCGGATGTTGAACTTGTTGTAGATCTGATCGGGGTTTTTACCAAAGTATTTTTTAAACGTTTGCACAATAAGCGGGCCCGAAAGCGGCGGCGCGTTATACTGCGATTGCGTAAATTTATCTACATAGGCCTGCGGTAACAGGTTTTTATCCATACTCAGCATTTGCGCTACTTTTAACGCGCTGCCTTTTAGCTGGCTAAGCGATTGGTAAATATCCGTAGCATTATCCTCATTTAGCTGGGATTTATCCAGATTCGGGTTAAACAGTTTTTTGGAATAATGTTTAATATAGTTGCCGCCAATTTTAAAACCTGTGGTTACAAATTTGGCGCTGCGTTCAACTTTACTGGTGGGTATGCTGTTTTGCTCTTTGGCGGTGTTCTCACTCATGGTGTATCTAATCAAATAATGCGGCCAATTTTTGCGGTGTTATGTCCGCATAATCATTAATTACCAGGTTGGCCAGGTTGGTAATTTTTTGGGCAGGGTGGGCGGTAGTTATACCAACAACCTTCATGCCTGCATTGTTGCCGGCCGCTAATCCCGACAGGGAATCCTCAAACACCACGCACTTTTCGGGGCGGGCGCCAAGTTGTTCGGCGGCTTTTAAAAATATTTGTGGTGATGGTTTAGGCTGGCTTACCATAGCGCCGGTAATGATGGCATCAAAGTATTTCTTTATGGCAATGGTGCCGAAAATAAAATCCACATCATCCATATTTGAGGATGTGGCGAGTGCTATACCAACTCCGGCCTTTTTAAGGCTGTTTAAAAACGTTTCAAGGCCGTTTATGGGCCGTAAAAAGGGCTTAAAAGCTTCCTCGTAAAGTTGTTGTTTTTCTTTTGCCAGCGCTTTTAGGTCGGCTTCGCCTAAATCTTTGCCAAAGTATTTTTTTAGCGTATTTATTATAGGTACACCACTAATGCCGGTTAAGTAGGTATCCCTGTTTAGTTCGGGCAATCCGCGTTTTTTAAAAAGCTGCTGCCAGGCCTTAAAGTGGAACGGTGTGTTATCTATCAGGGTACCATCCATATCAAATATGGCAGCAAAGGTTGCATGCTTAGAAACTTCCAAATCCCATTTTCTCTTTTATCCCACCATTTTTAGCCAAGAACTTGCCATACTCAAACAGGTTATCAATCGGCGAACGCTGAAACAGGTCGAATGTTACGTTAACGCCTTTTTCAATAGCCTCGTCGGTTTTTTCAAACCCGGCCGAATCATCATTTATCCAAAAGTTAAGCACAAACCCAAACTGGATCCATAGCGCATCTTTATAACGTTTGCTGAAAAATTTTCGGTCGCTTAATTCCTGTGATTCCATCCCCTCGCTTATGATACCCTCGGCAAAATTCTCAAATAGTACTTTGGTTGGCTCTAATACCTTTGGTGTGCCCAAGCTGCGATGTTTTTTTATACTGTACACAGCAAAGCTGCGGTTGCTTTTCAACAACTCAAAAAAGCTATAGAAGAATGATAGCGCTTTTTCGCGCGAGGAATACTGTGCCCAAACTTCCTGCCCGCGTATTTCTGTTAGCGTTTTATCTGTAAGATCGGCCCAGATGCTTTGCTCAACGGCATCAAACGAGCCAAAAAAGCGATAAAACTCATCTTCGGGCATTTTATTTTTTTTGGCGAATACATAAACCGATTTTGGCTGCTGGCCTTCGGTTAATACATGGTCAATATATGCTTTCTGGATGCTTTCGGTAGTTGCCATAATGATTGGTTTTACAGTATAAAATTAAGTATAATCCTTTTTTAATTTGTCATGGCTATCTATAATTAAACGTTTGGTTTACAACCTTATTTTATAAAGGCCTTAGGCTGCCAAGCCCGCCATCTATGCCAATTATTTGCCCTGTAAGCCAGCTGCTGTGATCGCTCAGTAAAAACTGGGTGGCCAGCGCAATATCATCAGGGGTACCTATTTTGCTTAAAGGGTGCCTTTTAGCCGATGCTTCGCGTTTTTCATCGGTACTTAACAGGTTTTTGGCCAGCGGTGTATCTGTTAAAGATGGAGCAATAGCATTTACCCTTACCTGGTATGAGGCCAATTCGGCAGCTAATGATAAGGTTAGCCCTTCTACCGCGCCTTTTGCTGCTGCTATGCTGGCATGGAAAGGCATTCCTGCTTTTGCTGCAACCGAACTATAGAGCACTATACTTGCGCCGCCCGCGTTTTTTAAAGCCTTTAGGCTGAGCTTTATTATTTCGGTAGCGCCAAGTACATTAAGTTTGTAATCGGTTAAAAAGTCTTCGGCGGTTAAACGTTGAAAAGGTTTTAAGTTGATGCTGCCAACTGAGTAAACCAGCCCATGGATGGTTTGCGGCAGCTTGTCCTCAAGAATACTTAAATCACCAAGTACATCCGCCTGCAGGTGTGTTACACCCTGTGGCCAGTCGGCCCGGCTTCGGGATATGTTGAATATGTTTGCTTCCTGTATGGCAAGGTGCCTGATCAAAGCCAGGCCAATGCCGCTGCTGCCACCAACTACCAGAATGTTCTTATCTTTTAAACTCATAGGTATCATAACACTTAGTAATGCTATTTGTTATATATAATACGGCCCGGATACTAAAAGAAAACATACCCGCAAAACTTACAAAGTCTGCTTAAGGCCCTTTAGCCGGCGAAAAAATGGGCTAAATGTTGGGGCGATGTCAAATATTATAGAGTAAGGTGCATGGCAAATAAATAATTACCATTTTTGTAACTAATCTAAATAACTTTAGATTAGTTGTTCATATGAGTGAAAAGGTTATATTGGTTTGGTTTAGAAATGACTTGCGCATCCATGATAATGAAATATTATCCGAAGCCGTGCGCAGGGCCGATAAAGTTTTACCTGTATATATTTTTGATCCTTTTTACTTTAAAACTAGTCCGTTAGGTGCTTTAAAAACCGGTAGTTTCCGTGCCCGGTTCCTGTTAGAGGCTGTAGCCGATCTTCGGAAAAACCTGCAGGTTTTTGGTGCCGAATTGCTGATCCGTACCGGCGACCCTGCCGACGTACTTACCCAATTGGCCGAAGAATACCAGGTAAGCGAAGTTTACCATCACCGCGAGGTTGCACCTGATGAAACTGATGTTTCTGAAAGGGTAGAGGCCGCCCTTTGGAAAATGAAACTGAACCTGAAACACTTTATTGGGCATACTATGTACCATAAAGAAGACCTGCCATTTCCTATAAAAGATATTCCTGATAGCTTTGTTACCTTTAAAAAGAAGGTTGAACGGGATAGCACGGTTAGGCCAAGTGTTGTTAGCCCGGAATATATTAATGTGCCCGAAATTGCTGATGCAGGCAAACTGCCCATTCTTACAGAGCTGGGCATCCCCGAACCTATAGACGACATACGCGCCGGTGAAAGGATAACCGGTGGCGAAACCTCTGCCTTAAAGCAACTGCATCAGTACCTGGAAAGCTCGGTACAGAACCTACAAGGTAAAAACGGGCGTAATGCAAATTATAATTCATCGGGCCTTGGGCCTTGGCTGGCTGTAGGCTGTATATCGCCAAGGCAGGTTTACTGGGAGGTGGTAAACTATTACCGCGAAAAACACTTGCCCAACACCGATTCTATTATGCTTGAGTTGCTTTGGAGGGATTATTTCCGCTTTATGTTTAAAAAGCATGGGCAAACGTTTTTCCGTTCGGAAGGGTTTGGCGATGCGCCTGACATGGCCGATAACCAGGACGAGCTTTTTGAACAATGGAAGAACGGTCAAACAGGCGTTCCGTTTATTGATGCATCTATGCACCAGCTAAACGCAACAGGTTTTATTACCAATTACAGCAGGCAGGCCGTTGCAACCTATTTAACTAAAGACCTACAGGTTGACTGGACAAAAGGTGCGTTGTACTTTGAAGAAAAACTTATAGACTACTCACCCGCCAGCAATTGGGGCAACTGGGCCTTTGTGGCCGGGGTAGGTAACGATACCAAAAGCAACCGTTTTTTTAACGCTGCCAAACCAACCGACCAGTTAGATGATAAAAGCGATTTTATTACCACCTGGCTGCCTTTGGCCAATGCAATTGACGAAACACCGATTATCAGCGAATAGGCACAACAAAAGGGTTAATTAAACGTACTTATATTATGAACCCTTTTGAACAATTTACCATCATTATTGGCCTCCTGGCCGTACTTCTTGAAGGGGTTTCCTATTTGCGCAGTTTTGCTAAAAAAATCTTCCGCATTACTTATAAACATACCGGTTAGTCTTTTTTGGAAAAATTTAAGTAAAGTAATTGCATATAATTTCAGCATTTGAATGTATTATGCTTAATTTTGTACCGTTTTACAACATTGGTTTCTCATGGATCGCCTAAATTATATAGATAGCGGAAACGCAGCCTACATTGACACACTTTACGAAGCTTATAAACAAGACCCCGAATCTGTTGATTACGGCTGGCAAAAGTTTTTTGAGGGCTTTGATTTTGGTAAAGATAACCAGGCAAAACTAGGGGCAGCAACTGCCACCACGCCTGATCATTTTATAAAAGAGATCAATGTGATGAACATGATAAATGGATACCGTACCCGCGGCCATTTATTTACCAAAACAAACCCTGTGCGCGAACGCCGCAAGTACTTTCCTGGTAAAGAGCTGGAAACCTTTGGTTTAAGCGAAGCTGATATGGATACTGTGTTTAACGCCGGCGTTGAAGTTGGCTTAGGCCCGGCTAAACTGCGCGATATCCGCCAGTTATTAGAACAAACATATTGCCAGTCTATCGGCGCAGAATATACTTACATCCGCAACCCTATCAAATTAAAATGGTTCGAAGACAGGATGGAAAGCAAACGCAACACTCCAAGCTTTACCGCCGACGAGAAAAAGCTGATGCTTGCCAAATTGAACGAGGCTGTTGTTTTTGAAAACTTTTTGGGGACAAAATTCCTGGGCCAGAAACGCTTCTCATTAGAAGGTGCCGAGGCATTGATCCCTGCGCTTAATTCGGTTATCAAAAAAGGCTCTGACCTCGGTATCGAAGAGTTTATCATCGGTATGGCCCACCGTGGCCGTTTAAATGTGCTTACCAACATCATGGAGAAAACCTATAAAGAGGTGTTCTCTGAGTTTGAAGGTAAAAACTTTGATTCTGAATCTCCGTTTGGCGGCGACGTAAAATATCACCTGGGCTTCTCAACCGATGTAGAAACATCACAGGGCAAAAAAGTTCACCTGAGCCTTTGCCCCAACCCATCGCACTTAGAAGCGGTTGACCCTGTTGTTGAAGGGATCACCCGTTCAAAAATTGATTTTAAACACAAGGGCGATCATTCAAAGATAGCCCCTATATTAATACATGGTGATGCATCTGTAGCCGGGCAGGGAATTGTTTACGAGGTTTTACAGATGGAAAAGCTTGACGGTTATCGCACAGGCGGTACCATTCACCTGGTTATAAACAACCAGATAGGTTTTACCACCAACTATAAAGACGCCCGTTCAAGTACTTACTGTACCGACGTAGCAAAAACAGTGCTTTCGCCGGTATTCCACGTAAATGGCGACGATGTTGAGGCATTGGTTTACGTAGTGAACTTAGCGATGGAATACCGCCAGGTGTTTAATGAGGATGTATTTATCGATATCCTTTGCTACCGCCGCTACGGCCACAATGAGGCGGATGAACCAAAATTCACCCAGCCGGTATTGTACAAGGCTATCGAGGCGCACCCTAACCCGCTGCAGATCTACAGCAAAAAACTCATTGCCGAAGGAACCATTGACGATAAGTATGTAAAAGCCATTGAAAAGGATTTTCGTGCCGAATTACAGGGCATGCTGGATGAAGCAAAGGCAGCCGATAGGTTTACAGATACCATACCGATGTTTGAAGGTGCCTGGAGCGGTTTGCACCTGGCAAACCACAGCGAGTTGATCAGCGCGGTTGATACTTCGGTAAGTAAAGATCTGATAAAAGAAATAGGCGATAAAATAACTGTATTGCCAAAGGATAAACAATTCTTTAAAAAGATAGAGAAATTATTCCAGGACCGTAACGCTATGGTTAACCAAACCGGCGTTTTCGACTGGGCTATGGGCGAACTGCTGGCTTACGGGACTTTATTAAAAGAAGGTTTCCCGGTTAGGCTGAGCGGCGAGGACGTTAAACGCGGTACATTCTCGCATCGCCACGCGGTACTTACCCTGGCCGATTCTGAGGACGAGTACACCCCGTTGGAAACTATCGACACCAAAGCAAAACTTAGCATATTTAACTCGCTGCTATCTGAGTATGGCGTTTTAGGTTTTGAATATGGTTACGCTTTGGCTAACCCTAATGCATTAACTATTTGGGAAGCGCAGTTTGGCGATTTCTTTAACGGTGCGCAGATTATTGTTGACCAGTACATTGCCAGTGCCGAAACAAAATGGCAGCGTGGTAACGGTTTGGTAATGTTATTACCACATGGTTACGAAGGCCAGGGCCCCGAGCATTCATCGGCACGTGTAGAGCGTTTCTTAGAGCTTTGTGCTGATGATAACATACAGGTGGCTAACTGTACAACGCCAGCAAACTTCTTCCATATATTAAGGAGGCAGATGCATCGCAGTTTCCGTAAACCGCTGATCATATTTACACCGAAGAGCTTATTGCGCAGCCCTAACTGCGTATCGCCGCTTGTGGATTTTACTGACGGCAAGTTCCACGAGTTGATAGATGATACTTACGCTGATCCTAAAAAGGTAAAACGTGTATTGCTATGTACCGGTAAAGTTTATTACGACCTGCTTGAAAAACAACAGGTTGATAAACGTAAGGACGTAGCCATAGTACGTGTTGAACAATTATACCCAACACCGGTACAGCAGATATTAAAGGTTAAAGCCAAATACGAAAAGGCTACCGAATTTTTCTGGGTACAGGAAGAGCCTGAAAACATGGGCGCATGGCCGTACATTTGCCGTAAATTCCACAGTGATAAATATTTAAACCTGAATGTGATATCGCGTTTAGAGGGAAGCAGCACCGCTACAGGTTTTGCCAAACAACACGCAGCACAGCAGTTATACATTGTATCAAAAGCGTTTGAAGCGCCTGCAGGCAAAGCAGTTAAAGAAACGATTAAAAAAACAACCGAGAAAATGGCTAATGCTGGTGCAGATTAGTGAGTAGTAATTGGTGAATTGTGAGTAGTTGAAAAACTTACAGGTCGCCATGCTAAACCACTCTCTATTCACCGTTCACTAATAACTAATAAAATATGAGTTTAGAAATAAAAGTTCCGCCGGTAGGCGAATCCATTACCGAAGTAACATTATCAGCCTGGAAAAAAAAGGATGGTGACCACGTAGAAATGGACGAAGTAATAGCCGAGCTGGAATCAGACAAGGCAACTTTTGAGCTTACTGCCGAAAAGGCCGGAACTTTAAAAACAGCTGCTGCCGAAGGCGATGTATTAGCAATAGGCGCTGTTGTAGCAACAATTGACGAAGCCGGCGTACCTGCCGCAGCTGCTGATAAAGCACCAGCCGCACCTGTTGCCGCTAAAGATGAACCAGCTAAAGCGGATAGCCCTGCTGCACCGCAAAACGCGCCCGCCCCGGCACCGGCTCAGGGTGGTTCGTCATCATTAGAAATAAAAGTACCACCAGTTGGCGAATCGATAACGGAAGTAACCCTTTCGCGCTGGATCAAAAAAGACGGCGATACCGTTGAAATGGACGAAGCAATTGCCGAACTGGAATCTGATAAAGCAACATTTGAGTTAACAGCCGAAAAGGCCGGGACTTTAAAAACCATAGCCAAAGAAGGCGATACCCTTGCCATTGGCGCTGTTGTTTGTACCATTGAAGGTGGCCCTGGCGCCGCTGCACCTGCTGCAACACCGGTTACACCGGCAGTTGCTGATAAGGTGAACGAATCGCCACAGGCGGCACCATCAGCAGGAACAACTTATGCATCGGGCACGCCATCACCAGCTGCTGCAAAAATATTAGCCGAAAAAGGTATCGATACTACATCTGTAAATGGTACCGGTGTTGATGGCCGTATCACTAAAGGTGACGCCCTGAATGCACAAAATACACCTGCAGCACCTGCCACTAAGCCCGCCGCTACTCCTGCAGCAGCTGCTCCGGCTGCGCCGCAAGGCCCACGTAGCGATCGCCGCGAAAAAATGTCGTCGTTGCGTAAAACGGTTGCAAGGCGTTTGGTAGCTGTTAAAAACGAAACCGCTATGCTAACCACTTTTAATGAAGTGGATATGCAGCCGATAATGGAGTTGCGTGGCAAGTACAAAGATAAATTTAAAGAGAAACACGGTGTGGGCCTTGGCTTTATGTCGTTCTTTACTAAAGCTGTTACCGAGGCATTGAAAGAGTGGCCTGCAGTTGGTGCCCGTATAGAAGGCGAAGAGGTAGTTTATAGCAACTTTGCTGATATTTCTATCGCGGTATCTGCACCAAAAGGTTTAGTTGTTCCGGTTATCCGTAATGCCGAGAGCATGAGCCTGGCCGAAATTGAAAAAGCGATTGTGGTACTTGCAGGCAAAGCCCGCGAAAGCAAACTGACCATTGAAGAAATGACCGGCGGAACATTCACCATCACTAACGGTGGGGTGTTTGGCTCAATGATGTCGACCCCGATCATCAATTCACCGCAATCGGCCATATTGGGTATGCACAATATTATTGAGCGCCCGGTTGCCGTAAACGGACAGGTGGTTATCCGCCCGATGATGTACCTGGCCCTGTCATACGATCACCGCATTATTGATGGACGCGAATCGGTAAGCTTCCTGGTACGTGTTAAACAACTGCTGGAAGACCCAACAAGATTGTTGTTAGGCGTATAAGCCTTTATAATATAGGATTACAAAAGCCCCGACTTGTCGGGGCTTTTTGTGTTTTTACAGCGATATGTCATTGCGAGAAGCGTAGCGACGTGGCAATCTAAGCATATCCGCTTATCCTTTCAGATTGCCACGCTATCGCTCGCAATAAGATGGGTTTTTACACCAACTTCCGCAGCGCCATTACATATCCAATATGCATCCCATCGTGGAAGGGCACAAAGTTTACAGCTTCTTCAATATTGTTTATCTGCACACCGTAGCGGGTTGCCCATGGAGTGTAATTGTCAAATACATGGTTGTTGTAATCAATTTCTAATTTGTCAATAGTTGATATCAACAAGCCTTTAATGATGTCAACCTCGGCGCTGTCAATAAACCCGCTTGGTTTGGTGTCCGGGCGGTATGGGGTGTAGTATTTATCGTCTACAATAAACGGCACATTGGCGCGGGTATAGCAAACGCCTTGCTGGGCTGATATAGCGTGTGCCACATTCCATATAATGTTGTTGTTAAAGCCGGCCGGCACTTTATTCAATTGTTCGGTAGTCAGGTTCTCTATCAAATGCAATAAATGCAGACGGGTAACGCGCAGGGTGGTTAAGGTATTGGTTATCATAAGTCAAATATTGAATTTTTCTGCGGAGTTTTTTCTGTGCTATTATCAATTGAATGTAATTTGATGTATCGCTAATAGTGGTATAAGCTTACTGCTTTTATTTTACCTTTGCACCAATGCAGGCAACCACAGTAAATAGTACTACTCAATCAAATAAACCTATATGGTACTTTGTTTTGTGCTGGACGCTACTGAACGCTTTACAAGCCTACACCCTTGAGCTGCATGCCGACGAAGCCTATTATTGGATGTTTGCTCAAAAGCTGGATTGGGGATACTTTTACCACCCGCCTATGGTGGCACTGTTCATCAAAATAGGCGATACCCTTTTTCATAACGAGTTTGGCCTGCGGTTGCTAACGGTGCTGGGCAACAGTGTGGCTATTTACCTGCTTTGGCTTATTCTTAAAAAATACCAGGTTAGCGCCAAATGGTTTATGCTATTGGTATCGGGTATATTGGTTTTCCATGTATATGGCTTTACCAGCACGCCTGATTCGCCTTTGTTTATTTTCGCGGTGCTGTTTTATTATTTCTATCAAAAGTATGTTGATGAGGATAGTTGGCTAACGGCGTTTATTATAGGTATAATAGTAGCTTGCCTGCTTTACAGTAAATATCACGGGGTGCTGCTTGTTGGGCTCACACTTTTGTCAAACCTTAAACTATTTACCCGGAAAAGCTTTTACCTGGCTATAATAACAGGTTTAATATGTTACACGCCACATATATTATGGCAAATGCACCGGGGCTTCCCGGCAGTTAATTACCAGCTTTTTGAGCGCCCGTCGGCTTTTGGATATAATGTTTCCATGAGCATTACATTTATAGCGGGGCAACTGCTGTTGGGCGGAGTATTAATCAGCTGGTACTTGTTTTACCGTGGCTTTACTACAAAAATAACCGATGTTTTTACCCGTGGTTTAATGTTCAATGCAATCGGTACGTTCGCGTTTTTCTTGCTTAATACCTTTAAAGTAAATGTGCAGCCACATTATACACTTATTGCCTTTGTGCCGTTAATAAGCCTTACGTTGATTAGTTTTCAAAAACAGGGCTTTAACGTTAAGTGGTTTTATAATTTAGCTATTGCCAATATTGCCATCATCTTAATATTAAGGTTTACTATAATGGCTGGTTTGCCGGTGGTAAAAAAGGTGGAAGCTTTGAAAAGCTATTTTGGTTTTCATGAATGGGCAAATCTGGTGCATCAAAAGGCAGGCAATGCTTTTGTGGTGATGGACGAAGGTTTTCAGAACCCGTCAAAATACAGTTACTACACCCGGAGCCTTAAGGGTTTTGCCTACGATTCGCGCTATTACGGGCGTACTATGTTTGATATGTGGCCCATGGAGGATAGCATGCAACATCAGCGTGTTTACCTTTTGTTAAAGAACCAGGTACCCGGTTATACCACCGATAGCATTAAATGCGATGCCGGCACCTGGTATGGTGGCTGGGTTTACGATGCGCGCACCTACCAAAAAATAGCTATTGAAACCGGTAAAACTAAAATTAAAGCCAGCCCCGGGCAAAAAATCGAATTTGACCTTGCGATAACCAACCCTTATCCATTTGCTGTTAATTTTACCAACGCCGGGTACAAGCATCCGGTATGTTTAGAGGCCTGCTTTTTTGAGTATGTTACGCCGGTAAGTGTACAAAGAGCCGATAGTACTTTTAACAAAATAGTTTTACAAAAAGGGCAAAATATACGCTACATAATGACGGTAACAGCACCCATGCAAAAAGGTACTTTCGACCTGTTTTTTTCGTTACGTACTGAGCCGTTTGTAGGTAGTAAAAACAGCGGCATCATAAAATTTACAGTTGAATAATAACGCAATACAGCATGATAAAAAAGATCTACCTATTTCTACTAATCACTATTTTAGCGACAGGCGCGGTAAAAGCGCAAAACGTCGATTTCCATTTAAACGGAATGAGCTTTTTTGATAACCGCGAATACAAGGAATTTGTAACCCGGTCGCGCACTTATTCGGGTGTGCGCGTTACAGCCGATGTTGGCTTTAATATAGATAGCAACAACCACTTTATTTTTGGCGCCAACGCCCTGCACGAGTTTGGCGGTAACCCATTTTTTTTACGTGTAAACCCTATTGCTTATTATAGTTTTACAGGTAAAAACTGGTTATTTAACGCCGGTGCTTTCAGCCGCGAAGGTTTATTGACCGATTACCCGCGTGCTATGCTGAATGATACCCTGCGTTATTACCGCCCCAATGTAGAAGGTTTGCTAACGCGATTTAAAAATAGCCACTTTACCGAAACCGTTTGGATTGATTGGGTAAGCCGCCAAACCGATGTAGATAGAGAACAGTTCCTGTTCGGGTTTTCGGGTAAGTACCAGCCATCGGTAAGCGGGCCGTTTTACGTGTCGCATTATTTCTTTTTACTGCATGATGCAGGCCCCGCAATTGCCATCCCTAACGATCATATCCGCGATAACGGTGCAGCGCAGATCAGGCTTGGGGCCAACTTAAGCCACAAAACCTTTCTTGATTCGTTAAGTTTTGAAGCAGGCGGTATGCTATCGTTAGAACGCAGCAGGGGGATTGACGGCTGGCAAAAACCCAAAGGTTTTGTGGCCAGTGCCTATGCAAGCTATAAACGTTTTGCCCTGAATGATGAATTTTACAAAGGCGATGGTCATCATATTGCTTTTGGTGATGCCTACTATCAGTATAAAACCTATAACAGGCTTGATATTATTTACACCCCATTTATAGCAAAAGGTTTAAAAGGGCAGTTTGTACTTAGTCTGCACAATACTCCGGGCCATTTCAGCAACCAGGAGGCTTTCAGGTTAACGTATGATATTGGCAGAAAAAATTTGGTGAAGTTTAAGGATTAGAAAATATTATAAAACTTGTTATGCTGAATATAGTGAAGCATCTATTTGCCAGTTACATATAGCCGGTTAGATACTTCTCTATCGCTCAGGGATGACAAACTTTTTTGCAGGTAAGCATAGTTTTTTATCTTCGCATCATACCATTATCCCCTTATGAAAAAAACGCTGACATTACTTTTACTTATTACCATATTAACATCAGGCAAATTATTTGCACAGGAGAACCGTTTTTCGGGCTGGGGAGCATTATTCCACACGCAAAAGTTTTCTGATAAATGGGGTATGTCGTTTGATGCGCAGTTCCGTTCGGCAACGCATTATGATTACCTTCAAAATATACTGTTGCGCCCATCGGTAAATTACTATTTCGATAAAAATAAGATGGCCGCTTTAGGCTATGCTTACATCGCTACCAATGGCAGGGCAGCAGGCGGGATTGAAACCTTTCGCCCCGAAAGCCGCATCTGGGAGCAACTCATCATTAATACAAAAATTGGTAAAACCAGTACGCTGCAACATCGCTTCAGGCTGGAGCAACGCTTTTTAGGTAATACCACAAACAGAACCGATCATTATTTTTCACAGCGCCTGCGTTACTTTGCCAGGGCGGTTGTGCCACTTAAAAAAACAGAAACGTTTAATAAAGGTGCTTTCGTAGGGTTACAAAATGAGGTGTTCGCCAATGTTCAGAATAATAATAAGGTTAATAAACACTTTTTCGATCAAAACCGTGCTTATGTAGCCTTGGGTTACCGCCTGCATAAAAAGGCCGATGTAGAGTTTGGTTACCTAAACCAGTACATCAAACAAACCGAAACCTACGTAATTAACCATGTTTTGCAGGCGGCTATTTATACCAGGTTTTAACTGTTCAAAATAAGCGGGTATCATAAACGTTAAAGTTTATATCTTGCATTATGCCCACACTCAGTAATGATCAGCATATACGGCAACTGGCTAATCTGGAACTGCTTGCCAGGCAGGTTGTTGAGGGTTTTATAACCGGCCTGCATCAAAGTCCGTTTCATGGCTTTTCTGTTGAATTTGCCGAGCACAGGCTGTATAACAACGGCGAATCCGTCAAAAATATCGATTGGAAACTGCTTGCCCGCACCGATAAGCTTTTTGTAAAACAGTTTGAAGAGGAAACCAACCTGCGCTGTTTTTTATTGTTGGATACTTCATCGTCCATGAATTTCCCGGCAGAGGGGGCAAACAAGCTACAGTTTTCGATATATGCAATCGCCTCGCTCATGTACCTGTTCAAAAAACAGCGGGACGCATTCGGGCTTTGCCTTTTTTCGGATAAGATGGACTGGATGAGTCCGGCGCGTTCAACTTCAACACATTTGTTTCGCCTGTATGCCGAATTGGAGAAGGCTTACGACCATCCTAAACAAAATACCTCAACCAATATAACCCAGGTGCTGCACCACGTTGCCGGCGAGATCCATCAACGGTCGATGGTGATCATTTTTAGCGATATGCTGGAGAATAGCCTCAATCCTGAAAAAACGCAGCAGCTTTTCGCGGCTATACAACACCTAAAGTATAAAAAGCATGAGGTGATCATTTTTAACGTTACCAGCAAACAAAAAGAGCAGGATTTTAATTTTGATAACCGCCCGCATCATTTTGTTGATATAGAGACGGGTACTGAAGTACGCGTGCATCCAAACAAAATTCGCGACAGCTACCAAGCAGCTTTGAAAGATTATCGCCACCAACTTAAACTGAAATGCGCCCAGCACCATATCCAGTTAGTAGATGCCGACATTGAGCAGGGGTATAACGAGATCCTGAAAACCTACCTTATCAAAAGAAACAGTATGATTTAATACCGGCATGCATATCGGTCTGAAATTTGTGCTTAAACCATCAACTGTTAAATAAATCAAATTTAAAACAACGTGTTTACGTATATAATGTAATATTTACAGATAATATCAAGCTTTGTGAAATTGCGCAAATCAATTTAGCGGGCATGGTGTTATTGAATAAACGCATCTATTTAGTATGAGACTTTCTGTAGAACGAAAACCAATAAGAGTAAATCCCGATCCGAAGCGTGTAATAGCAAGATTTTTCTTTAATGGAAATGACAGGGCAAAAGAGGTTCTGCAGCGCGTAATGGGTATCTCAGAAGATACCGCTTTCGGCATTGTATCGCCATTGCTCCAGGAATATTCTAAACGCCACCGTAATATAACCCGGGTGCTTAACCGCCATTGCAGTAAGCTTAAACCGCTTATTGCCGAACTGGGGGTAGATTTTGATACGCTTACCGTATACCGTAAACTATTAATAGGCTCGTACTTTACGCACGAGTATTCTATCGAATCGGCAGCGTTCTTTAACCCTTCTATTGTGGAAGACCCTGACCAAACCGAAATGGAAGACGGGCAGAAACGGGTTATCATTAGCTTTAGGGCAGTAGGCGAAGGGCATATCAGCTCTATCACTTTTCGCAGGGCGATGATTGATAAGGATAACAAGATAACCGTTTTACCGGCCGGCAGTTATATTGATGAGGCCGAAATTGTACGAAATGCGGTTTACAATAAGAAACTGTTTTTAGAAAAAGCCGCTATTACCCAGATCAACATCAGTGTGTTGCACGAACTGGAAGATAAGCTTGATCATCATTTTGAATACTCTAACCTGCGCCGTATTATTCTCGACTCGCAAAAGCTGCAGGAGGATGATATGGTGCGCCTGGAGTATGATAAGGTACTGTGGCTGGCCGATTCGTACTACGAGATCGTTTTCTCGCTGGATACCGATATCTCCGACAGAGTGATCTTCCCGATATCAGAGTACGAGCGTAAGGGTATTGAAGACGCTCGCTTTGTTAAGTTTATTAATGAGGATGGTACTTACGTCTACTATGCTACCTACACCGCGTATGATGGTTCGCTGATTATGCCGAAGCTGCTGCAAACCAGCGATTTTTATAATTTTAAGATAATGCCTTTATACGGGGCTGGTGCGCAGAACAAGAACCTGGCGCTGTTCCCCCGTAAAATAAACGGGAAATACGCCATGATATCGCGGATAGATGGGTGCAACAATTACATCATGTACTCTGATAAGATAAATATCTGGGAAAAACCCGATCTGTTGCAAACACCAAAATTTACCTGGGAATTTGTACAGATAGGTAACTGTGGCTCGCCGATAGAAACCCGTGACGGATGGATAGTAATAACCCATGGCGTAGGCCCAATGCGCCGTTATGTGCTGGGTGCAAGCTTGCTGAAACTGGACGACCCAACCGTAGAGATAGGTCGACTTAAAGAGCCTTTATTGGTGCCTAACAGCGATGAGCGTGAAGGTTATGTACCCAACGTATTGTACTCGTGCGGGTCTATGATCCATAATAATAAACTCATTATTCCTTACGGTATCTCCGATTCATCAACATCATTTGCTGAAGTTGACCTTGATGAGCTGCTTGCTAAGTTTAAGGAAGACGGGATAGATTAGCGCTTTTTAAGGTGCCGGTGTATATAGGTTAAAAACGGCATTAAAACGACTTATAACGCCCCTCAAACGGCCTTAGTATTTTCAAGGTGTTCACGTTCACGCAAATTTGCGACCGTGAACACTCTTATCTGTCTTATAATCAGCGATTTTTGTTTTTAGGACTTTATAAATGTTTAATTATCAGGCTATTGTAATTGAATTCGCTTTTATTGGGGGCATCTTACTCCTTAACTGTATTCACCATGGTTACAAAAAAACACAGGGTGCACAAAGATGATAATCAATCTTTGCGCACCCTGTGACTCTTAGTGTTTTTTGTGGTTAAGGTTCTAACTTACCCCAATATCTGCTGATACAACTTAAAATAATCCTCTGTCATTTTCTCCTTAGAGAATTGGGAATTAGCCCATTCGCGGCAATCGGCACGGTTTATAGAACCAAGCTGATCTATCACATCAACAGCTTCATCAACCGTATTCACTAAAAAACCTGTTTTTTCATGCCTGATCAATTCCGGCATCGAACCCTTGTTGAATGCGATAACGGGTGTGCCGCACAGCATAGATTCGGCTACGCTCATACCAAAAGGTTCAGCAAAATTTATGGGATGCAGCAGGGCAAGGGCATTGCCCAAAAGTTCGTTTCGCTTATCCGGGCCGGCGGGGCCAATGTACCGGATCTGTTCATTAAGCTGTGGCTCTACTTTTTCTTTAAAGTAGTTCTCATCCTGGATGATGCCTGCTATTATTAGCCTTTTTTTAGCTTTTTTAGCTATTTCGATGGCTTCAACCGGGCCTTTATCATGGTGGATACGCCCGAAGTATAACAGGTAATCCTGCGGTTGTTCGGTAAACTTAAAATCTTTGGTATCCAACCCATTATAAACTGTGGCAATATATTCAAGTTCGGCGCTGCGGTCTGCATTGCTGATGGATACATAATGCCCGCGCGAATTGTACTTTTTATAAACCGGTATAATGCGTGGCGATGAAAAACCATGTATAGTGGTTATCATGGGCGTATCAATAAGCCCGGAATAAGTAAGCGGCAAAAAATCAAAGTTGTTGTGGATGATATCAAAATCGCCGGCCTGTTCCATCAGGTTGCTGATGTGCAGGCATTCCAGCACTTTGGCATCCTGAGACCGGTCTTCTTCGTAACCTTGTGCACAAACAGCTTTTAACTTGCCTTCGGTGATAGAATCGCCCGTGGCAAAAAGGGTTACATTAATACCAAGCTTTATCAGGCCTTCGGCGATGTTTGATGCTACCTGTTCCCACGGCCCGTAGTGCCTGGGCGGCGTGCGCCAGGCAACAGGGGCTAATATAGCTGCTTTCATTAACACACTTTAACCTGTGTTTCCATTTTGTTGTATTCGTACTCCAGCTCAAAAGCTTTTAATACCGTTAAGTGCGATATCAGGTACGCCAGTGTACTTTCGGCGCCCTGGTTACGGTTGATGCCTGTTGGCAGCAAACCATCGCAGCAGCCCTTGGTTTCATGGTCATACAATGGTGCGCGCAGGGTGTTCTCGCCCAGGAACCACTTATAGCTCAGGAACATTTTTTCGATATACTGCGGCTTACGGAAGATCTGGTACGCCTGGAAATGCATCAGCACCATAGCCATTGTTTCAATAGCCTGCTGATCAAACGTAGGGAACTTACCGCCACGGTAATACCAGCCATCGTTACCCACCGGGCTTAAATATCCATTAGATAGGGTAAGCTTGTCCAGGAAGGCCATTGTTTTTAAGGCAATATCCTTAGCTTTTTGGTTACCTGTTATCTCGCAAGAGTGTAGCAGCGCAAGCGGAAGAATAGCGTTATCATAGGTCATGCTTTCTTCAAACCATTCCCAATCGTCAGACCGGGTGTTTTCGTAAGCATCTATTAAAGGCTGGGTTAAACGCACCAGTTCGGCAACCATACCTTCATCTGTAGGGTAGGCCTGCAGGTACAAAGCAATACCAATAATGGTATTGGCCTGGCCGCGTATATGTTTTAAGGCTTTAAAGTGCGGGTACGATTTGTGGAATATCTCCATCGCAAATTCGCGGTACGAATTACTTGCCGCGCAACTAATTAAGTGCCCTAATGCCCAGATGGTACGGCCGAAGGAATCTTCAGAACCCACCTCATCCAGATACTGGCGGCTAAAGCTTAAGAAGTTACGGAAGTTACCGTCCTCCGTTTGCATGTAGTGGATGTAACTCAGGTATATGGGCAATAATTTAAATGCTTCATTGCTCCCGCTTCGTTGATAAGCCATTAAGGCCATGATGAGTGCGCGTGAGTTATCATCCAGGCAATAACCTTCTTTTAAGTTTGGAATGCCATATTTAGCGTGCTGAACGATGCCGGTATCATCAGTTAAACGCAAAACGTGCGTAAGGCTGAATTTTGGTAATATCTCAGGGTCAACAATGCTGTTTTTTAATATTTTGTCGCTAAAGTCATGCGTTGCAGCAGCTTCCTGTGCTATTTTAATAAATTCGGCACCGGTTGCAGGCCAGCGTAAATGCAGGCCATATTCGTAAGCGTTATCTTTTAATTCTTTAAGTACTTTGTCATTATCTAACAGTTCGTTAACTATATCTGCAAGCATGTCGGCATTCTTAAAGTCGAACAAACGGCCGCGGCCATCAGCCAGCAATTCGGTTGCATGCCAGTATGGTGTTGATACCACAGCAGCACCCGCGCCTACGGCGTATGATAGGGTACCGCTGGTAATTTGCGCCTCGTTAAGGTATGGTGTAACATACACTTCGGCGGCAGTAAGGTAATCTATCAGCTCATCCTCGGCTACAAACTTATTAATGAATGATAAATGCTGCGAAACTTTTAATTGAGCGGCCAGGCTTTTTAAATGGTCGCGATATTCTTCGCCCGAGTTTTTGATAACGCCGGGGTGGGTATTACCAAGCACTACGTACATCACATCGGGATGTTTCTCTACAATTTTTGGCAGGGCTTTTACAACGGTTTCTAAACCTTTGTTGCGGCTTAGTAAACCAAAAGTTAATAGCACACGGCGGTTTTTAAACTGGCTTAAGCTTTTAACCGGGTTAACCTCAGGCGCTTCCAGATCGGGTACGCCATGTTCTATAATTTGAATTTTGTCTTCAGGGATATCATATATAGTGGTCAGGAATTCAACTGCGCGTTTGCTCATCACTATAATTTTTGACGATTGCTCGGCAATTTCGCGGATAATGATACGCTGAACGTAGCTGGGATCTTTTAATATGGTGTGGAGTATTGATATCAGAGGTTTCTCTAAACGGTTTATCAAGGGTAAGATATATATACCGCTTTCGCCGCCGTAAATACCAAATTCATGCTCCAGTATAACCGCATCGGCAGTGCTGGTATTGATGTAATTGGCTGCACGTATATAGTCCTTTTGATGATTTTGACGAATAACGTATTTAACGTCGGCCGGGTATTCATATTCCTGTATGTTCTCCGAATCGTTAAGCGCTACAACAAAGCCGCCATCGAGTGAGCTTTTCCTTTCGGGGAAATTGGCATTGATGGCATTCATTAAATTAAAATTGAAAGTTGCAATACCGCATTCGCGGGGCGGAAAGGTTGATATATATGCGATTTTCATATTATATAGAAGATGTTATATTGTTAATAAAGCTCAGTATGACCCGAAAAGTATGCACCTATGACCTCAAAAATAGTAATTAGGGAGTCGAAGAGGATATATACACAGGCCTGTACTACTGTGCATAAACTATACCAATAAAGAGACAATGCTTATCGTAACTTTATTTTTACAGTTAAATTATTAATTAGAATTTAAAAATACTGGAGCGATCATGAAATGATTAAACCGTATCTGCGTGAAATTCAATGGCCTTGATAATTATATTACAGGCATTGATAAGCTGGGTGTTACTAATAACCAGCGGAGGGGCCAAACGCATAGAATTGCTGCAATGCAGGAACCAGTCGGTAATTATATGGTTTTCTATACAGGTGTCGATTATTTTTTTGTTCAATTCAAAGCTTTCAAATTCTACGGCCAGCATTAGCCCTATACCGCGAATTTCCTTTATAGCAGGGTGTACAAGATGTTTACGGATGATGGCCTCTTTTTCTGCAACAGCGGCAACAAGGTTCTCCTCAAGTAAAACCTCTAAGGCAGCAAGCCCCGCAGCGCAGCAAACCGGGTGCCCTCCAAACGTAGTAATATGCCCCAGTATAGGGTTTTCTTTAAAAGCCGACATCACATCCACCGGGGCTATAAAAGCCCCTACAGGCATGCCGCCGCCAAGCGCCTTGGCCAGCAGCAGTATATCGGGCACAATATTAAAATGCTTAAAGGCGAAGAGTTGGCCTGTACGGCCAAATGCAGCCTGTATCTCATCCAGTATTAGCAACGCGCCAACCTCGGTACAGCGGGCACGCAAAGCTTGCATGTAGGCAGTATGGGGTACGCGTATGCCGGCCTCGCCCTGTACCGTTTCAAGTATCACGCAGGCGGTTTGCCTGGTGATCAGTTCCAGATCGGGCAAGTTATTAAGGCTTATAAAATTTACACCCGGTAACAATGGGCGATAGGCCTGCTTGTATTCTTCATTCCCCATAACGCTTAAAGCACCGTGGGTACTGCCGTGGTATGAGCCATGAAAGGCAACCACCTGGTGCCTGCCGGTAAAACGCTTGGCCAGCTTTAACGCCCCTTCAACAGCCTCAGAGCCCGAGTTGGTGAAATAAACCGAGTTTAATGTTTTTGGGAGGATACTCACCAGTTTTTCGGCAAAGCGCACCTGTGGGGTTTGTACATACTCGCCATATACCATCAGGTGCATGTATTTATCAACCTGGTCTTTAACCGCCTGTACAACCTTTGGGTTGCTGTGGCCCAGGTTACTTACGCCAATGCCCGATATCAGATCGGTATAGGCGTTGCCTGCTTCGTCATAAATATATACGCCTTGCGCACGCTCAAACTCCAGCAATAAAGGGAAGTGGGTTGTTTGGGCGTTGTTGTTGAGAAAAAGCTGGCGTAACGTAAGCATGGATGTTGTTGTAAGGTTGGAAGGTTGGAAAGTTGTAATGTTATTTTTTTTTTTATCTGCTTCAAACTTTTTCAGGTAATCAATCAATGATTTCGTTTTTGACGAAAATTCTACGCTTCTGGCATATAAAGTTTCATATACAACCGTATCTAATTTCCCGGCCTGGCTAAGAATAAATAGTTTATTTCTAAACTCACCGGATGATCCTTTAGCATAATTTAAATAGCGAATAAAGTCAGGATTATTGTTGTATTCAAATCCTTCTGCAATATTATCAGACATTGAACAGGCAGCACGCCTGATCTGGTCTTTCATACCCCAATCAGACTTTAACGGTTCGGAGTCACAAAGCAAGTAAACATCAATAGCGATAGAAACGGCTATTTTCCAAATATCCAGGTCTTCGAACTTATTGAACTTGCTCAAAACATTCCAACTTTACAACATTCCAACCTTACAACAATATTAATTGCCTGCTCGTACGCTGCGTTCGCTAATTTGCCTGATGAGTTCATTTTTAAACTCATCCTCGCTTTTGTAAAGGGTGCTTACTTTTTCGGGCGATAATATTTTAAGGAATTCGTCGCGATAGTGCTTGCGGATAATTACCATTTGGTTATCATACTCAAGCTCCTTGTCTATCTGGTCCATACCGTTTACGGATGAACTGGAGTTATTTTGCTTCTTCAGGATCTTAATAGCGGTAAGATCTTCCTGGTATTGGCGGTACAAGGGCCAAAACTTGCGCGATTCGCCTGTGGTAAGTGCAAGCTGCTGGGCTATAAACTTATCCCGCGCGGCCTGTAGCTTAGGGTTACGAACTACCCTTGATTTGGCAACAGGTGCAGGCCGCCGGAAATTACTTACCTGTGCGGCAGCATCGTCATAGCTAACAGCAAATACCAATAAAAAGAAAATATATCTAAACAGCCTGTTCATTAAAATTATCGTTAATTAATATCTACATAGTCCTGTAAATCAGCATCCAGGGCATCAGTATTAATTTGCTTGTCGTTATCTATTATGCTGCGTGTATCGTTGGCATCCATATTAAGCTCAAGGTAGTCTTTTATTTCGTCTACCGGTATGTTTGATACCTGCTTGTGCAAAAGTGTTTGTGCATGCGTAGCAGGTTGTTGCGCTTCCCTTAAAAAAGCACCCGCGCCAATTATTAAAGCTAAGCAGGCGGCAGTAGCATATTTAAAGGTATTTGATGCCCACAGCTTGCGTACAATGGTTTTGCGTATTACAACTTCCTTGTTAACCGTTTTATTTAAAATATCCTGGCTAAGTTTTTCAAAGTAGTTATCAGGTACGGCAAATTCAGGGGTGCTGGCGGCCATCATTTCCTCAACAGCTATGCGGCTGGTTATTTGTTGCTGCAGGTTATCAAAATATCCCTGCGGAACGTTAAAGCCTGTCTCTTCTGCATTTACGGCAGCCTCAATGTTTATACGGCTTTGTATATTACCGGTAAGCTGTTCAAAATATCCCGCGGGCACAGCAAAACCTTTTTCTTCGGTACCTGCAATTGCCTCGATATTTATCCTGGCCTGGATATTAGCGTTAAGTTCATCAAAGTAATTCTCGGGCACAGTAAATCCCTGTGCCATATCATCACTCTTTAACTCATTTAATTTTATAAGGGACAATATGCGCTGACCGGCCTCTTCAAAATAGCCGGATGGCACTGTAAACGGGGTTTCTTTCGAAAACCGTTTAAGTGACATTTCTTCGTCCGCCCATTCGTTATTCTCCATATCGCTTTTCATATACTCTTATAGATGAACAAAGTTTCAAAAGGTTTAACGCTAATTTTAAAAATCTACTAATTTAATCGGTATTGGTAATAAAGGCTTCAATTTTTTTCACCGCGAGGTGATAGGAAGCTTTTAAAGCGCCCACACTTGTACCCAAAACATCGCTCATGTCCTCGTATTTCATATCGTCAAAATACTTCATGTTAAATACCAGGCGCTGTTTATCGGGCAGCGTTAATATTGCTTCCTGTAATTTTCGCTGTATCTGGTCGCCGTTAAACTGGTCAGAGCTCGATAGCGTATCCGCCAGCTCATAATCCACATCATCAAAAGATACATTGTTCTTGGCTTTCTTTTTATTCAAAAAAGTGATGCATTCATTGGTGGCAATGCGGTACATCCAGGTATACAGCTGCGCATCGTTACGAAAACCGGGCAGGTTTTTCCATATTTTTATGAAAACATCCTGTACAATGTCGTCAGCATCGTCATGGTCAATAACCATACGGCGTACGTGCCAGTATATCTTTTGCTGATACTTTCTCAGCAAAAGGTTAAATGCTTCGTTACGGGTCTTTTCGTCCCTAAACTTATTGAGTATCTCTTCGTCTTCTGCCTGAATGGCCATCTATTAAAATTTATCTTTTAAATAAATATAAAGCGTTTTTGTTTTATATATGTTTTAAATACAGTTAATCTAACAGTTCTAAAACCTGTTGCGAAGCGTTTTTGGTATCAACCTTTTCAATCACCTTATCAATAATGCCATCGCCATTAATAATAAAGGTAGTGCGTGCAGTACCCATATATTTTTTGCCGTACATATTCTTCTCCACCCAAACGCCATATGCTTCTACAATGCTGTGGTCGGTATCGGCTATCAGGGTAAAGGGCAGTTTGTATTTGGTTTCGAACTTCTTGTGCGATTTTTCATCATCCACACTTACGCCTATCACCTCAAAGCCCTTACTTAATAACGATTGGTAATTATCCCTGAAATCGCAGCTTTCTGCTGTACAGCCAGGGGTATCATCCTTTGGGTAAAAGTACAGTATAACATTTTTGCCCTTAAAATCGCCCAATGAAACGGCTTCGCCGTTTTGGTCGTTAGCTGTAAAGTTTGGCGCTTTTTCGCCTTGTTGTGGAGTTGCCATTTTTACCTGTTAAATTCTGCTTTAAATGTACTAACGTTATTTTTTATATCAGTCACGGTAAACTCAAAAGTATGTTTACCTGTGGATATACTATCGTCAAAGGTATAACTTAAAACCTTTGTTTTATAATCCCAGGCTACCAGCACCCATTTGCCATCAATTTTGCCTGCATAGCTTTTTATCCCGCTCAGGTTATCGCTCATGCGCAGCTTTATGGCCCGTAAAAGTTTCATGTTGCTGCCGTTGCGGATGTTGATAGGGGTAATAACGGGCGGCACGGTATCTATCCTGATGTAATAATCGCCAAAGGCATGGGCCAAACCCTTTACCCAGCCACCTTCCCAGGTACTGTTGATGGCACCTGTGGCCGCATTAACAATTACGGCCTTTTCGGCATAGGCACCAAGGCTGATGTCGGGTTTTATCCAAAGGTCGTAGCTGTCATGTATCGGCGTCAGCTTATTGTGGATGCGGTGTGTTGCAGAATAAGCGCCCGGCTTTGCGGGCAGGGTGGCGTATTGAAAGTCAAGGTCGTCGTACAAATTGCCGGGCATAATGGTAACCTTAACCTTATCGTTTGCAAACTCACTTTTACGGTCGTAATGCAGCAGGGTGCCGGTTGGTTTATCAGCAGGCAGGTTAGCTGCGGTGGTATTTGATTGTACCTTTAAAGTTAGGGTTGATGTATTGCCTGCCACATCTTTTACAATGTACTGCACCTCGTGCAGCTTATCATCATTAAAAGCCATAATTCCCCGGTTGATGGATTGCGGGTACAACGAAATGCGGCTGCCCGGCAATATAAAGCATTTTTGCATAAAGCGGTGCGCCGTGATAAACGCAGGGTAATCAATATAAGCGTTAATGGCGTGGGTTTGATCGAACGCGAAGCGCTCAACCGCGAAGGTGTACATAGTAACGCCATCCAGTTTAAGCTCCAGCGAGTAAATACCGTTGCGGTTGGCCGATGCGTCATTAACATCGCTAACTGTTATGCCAAAGCCGGTGTTACCGCTAATGTTTAGCACCTGTGGTTTTAGTAAATGATAGTTGCCGTTTGCACCGGTTACGGCTAAAAACTCTTTTGGTGTTTTTTCGCTGAAGGGGTTGCCGTTTAAATGATAGATGCCAATGGCGCTAATAGCCGGTGGCTTTGTATCGGGGATGGTGAGGCCAAACAGTTGCGGGTTGATGGTTTCCTGCGTTAAGGTGTCCCTGATCTCGAAATGCAGGTGCGGCCCGGCAGATGCCCCCTGGTTACCCGAAATGGCAACAACATCGCCTTTTTGAACTTTGAACATGCCGGGAGGTAAAGGTATATCGGCCTCAAAGGTTTGGTTTTTATATTGGTAATCGCGGATGTATTTATCAATCCCGGGCGTAAAATCATTAATGTGGCCGTAAACGGTTGTAAAGCCATTGGGGTGGGTAATATATAATGCCTGCCCAAAGCCGCCAAACTGGATGCGTACCCTCGATATATAACCATCATACGCGGCATGCACAGGGAAACCAACGCGCTGCATAGTGCGGAAATCAAGCCCCGAGTGGAAGTGGTTTGGCCTTAGTTCGCCGAAAGACCCTGCTGTTGCCGGCGGGATATCTAACGGGTAGCGTAATTGGTTTTTGGGGTATTGTTTGCTTTGGATAACATCCTGGGCGTATATGAAAGTTGCACTAAGCAGTAGTGCTGCTATACTGAATAATATTTTCCTGCTCACCGTTCGAATCAACATATTTAATTGTTTATTATTTCTATAGCAAAGACGCAAAGTTTTGTTTTTTGTCAGTCTGAGCCTGTCGAAGACTTAAAATCTTTGCATAGTGTTTAATGGTTCGACAGGCTCAACATGACATTGCAACTTTTTACGTCTCTGTGTCTTTGCGTGAAATAAATTTACTTCACATAAAAATCTAAAAGCTTATTACCCTCCAAAAATCCTTCCAGATGGTCGCCAACGGCAACTTTACCCACACCTTCGGGGGTGCCGGTGAATATCAGGTCGCCTTTTTTTAGGGTGATGTACTGTGATACAAAGGCAATTATGCGCTCAAAAGAAAACAGCAGATCTTTGGTATTGCCCTGCTGGCGGGTTTCGCCGTTTATATCCAGTTTAAAGTTCAGGTTGTATAGGTCGGCAAATTGCGCCTTTGGCAAAAAGTTACTTACCGGGGCCGAATTATCAAACGCCTTGGCCAGTTCCCAGGGCAGGCCTTTTTCTTTATGCTTAGTTTGGATGTCGCGCGCGGTGAAGTCAACCCCAAGGGCTATTTCCTCAAAATAATTAGCCGCGAATTTTTCGCTGATATGCTTGCCTTCTTTGCTTACTTTTAATACCAGTTCAATCTCGTGGTGTATATCCTGCGAAAACTCGGGATGGTAAAAAGGCTTGTTATCCTTTAACAGGGCGGTATCAGGCTTCATAAATATTACGGGGGTGGTAGGTACAGGGTTATTCAGCTCTTTAGCGTGTTCGGCGTAGTTGCGGCCAATGGCAATTATTTTCATAATGTTAATGCAATAACGCCGAAATTATAAACTCTAAATTCTAAAACCTAAAATCTACGTGTTTAAATTCTAAAAAGAGGAGGAGGATACAAGTTGTGCTTATCAAAAAAACACCCCTTTCGTAAGGCATGGGGGCTTACAGAACCGAGATGCGGGTGTTTACAGATTCGGTACCAACAACAATCCTTACAAAATAAAAACCGCGTGATAGTTTATTGCTGATGTTGTAGCTGATGTTTTGCTCGCCAAACTCAACCCTTTGCGAAAACAGGGTAAGTACATTGTTACCCAGTACATCCATCACATTTACGTTAACGTAGGCATTACGCGATACATTGTACTTCACATTAAGCACATCGGTAACCGGGATAGGGTAAACTTTTACGTTGGTAACCAACTTATCATCGGGCCGGGCAAGGTTTATTTTGGCGTTAGATGTAGCGGCAGGTTTTAACGGGGGCAGGGCTAAATGCAAGCCGTTTTTAAAATAAGAAGTTTTGGCCGGCTTGTATTTTAGTGTACGCAGGTATGAACTATCGCTTTTTTGAGCGTTAACCCCTCTTGCAAGCGCAAAATTTACCAGTATTGCCAGCGCAATTATGGTAAACCTGGAAGTAGCAAAAGTAGATCTTAGACTCATATTAAAATATTCTTTGCAAAAGTATAAATATTGCGTTCAACACCTCATAATGTTATGAATATATAAATACTTTTAACAATTTTTAACAAAATAAGGTTTTATTAGTTATTTTAAATTATAGACTTATACGATTAAACTTAGTTTAAGTTGTAAATGGATTTTTTTAATAGTTTTGTATCCTTTTTAAATTAGAGTGTCAAATCATAAAGATCTGCAAAAACTTTCAGCCCCGGGGCTGCTTCCTGGTTTAGGAATAATCTATGGATATGCGGGTACATCACCTTTGTATGTTTTTGCAGCTGTAAACAGCATAACCCCAGTCTCAGAAAAATTATCGCCCGGCGGGGTTTCACTTAATTTTTGGATACCTGCCCTGCAAACCCTTAAATATATTGTAACTACATTGGGTGCCTTTAACAGATTGGTGATGAAGAATGTATTATTTATATATGTACAATTAAAAAGGATAAGTTTATCAGAAGAGCGTAACTTTACGCCCGATATGAGGTTTATAAATATTGAAAAAATACCACTAATGTTTACATCTCCTGGTAGTATTGTAATTGGCAGGGTAAACGTATCATCATAATAAGCATAAGGGCCTGGTTGAAAAAACCGGGCTTTTATGCTGGAAAATAAATTAATAAAATTGTGTCAAGTCAAAAAGATCTGCAAAAATTATCGGCCGCCGGGTTGCTGATAAGTTTAGGAATAATTTACGGCGATATTGGTACATCACCATTATATGTATTTAAGGCTATTGTTGGCCAGGAGCATTCTAATTTTTCGCAACGTATCTCAGAAACGCTGGTGCTTGGAGGCGTATCCCTTATTTTTTGGACGCTTACGCTGCAAACCACTTTAAAATATGTTGTTATAACCCTGCGGGCCGATAATAAAGGCGAGGGGGGCATTTTCTCCCTGTTCTCGTTAGTGCGCCGCAAGGCTAAATGGTTAATTGTGCCGGCCATATTAGGCGGCTGTGCCCTGCTTGCCGATGGTATAATAACCCCGCCAATTACCATATCGTCTGCCATTGAGGGATTACGTACCTATTACCCCGAATTACCAACCGTACAAATAGTGATCGCTATTATTGCCGCGTTGTTCATCATCCAGCAGTTTGGTACATCGCTGGTAGGCAAGGCCTTTGGCCCTATGATGTTTATTTGGTTTACCATGATGGGCGTTTTGGGCGTAAGCTATATTGTAAAGATGCCGATGATATTAAAGGCATTCAATCCATATTATGCCTATCAATTACTTACCAGTAATTATAATGCATTCATAATTCTGGGCGCGGTGTTTTTATGTACTACCGGGGCCGAAGCTTTATACTCCGACCTTGGGCATTGCGGGCGCAAAAACATCCAGATAAGCTGGATCTATGTAAAAACCTGTTTAATACTCAATTACCTGGGCCAGGCGGTTTGGCTGTTACAACATACCGGCCAATCAATAGACCTGAACGCTAATAACCCCTTTTACCAAATTATGCCGCAGGGCTTCCTGATATTTGGTATTGGTATAGCTACTATAGCTGCTATTATTGCCAGCCAGGCTTTAATATCGGGCTCGTTTACGCTTATTGCCGAGGCGGTAAGATTAAACCTCTGGCCAAAAGTACGTATCAATTACCCATCAGAGCAAAAGGGCCAGTTATATGTACCCAGCATCAACTGGATACTTTGTGCAGGTTGTATTGGTGTTGTATTATTGTTTCAGCATTCGGCCAGGATGGAGGCCGCATACGGTTTAAGTATTACGGTTGCCATGCTGATGACAACCATACTGGTATCGAAATTTTTGCAGCGTAAAAAAGTACCTGCTTACATTATCGGTTCGTTTTTAGCGGTTTACCTGCTTATAGAGGGTACATTTTTATTAGGTAACCTGGTTAAGTTTATTCATGGCGGCTGGTTCACATTATCAATTGGTTTGGTGCTGTTTATTATTATGTGGACCTGGCACACTGCCCGCAAAATAAAGAACCGCTACGTGAAGTTTATTGAGATTGACGATTACTTCAACATTATTAAAGAGATGAGCGAGGATGAGAGCGTGCCAAAGTATGCTTCGCAACTGGTGTATTTAACCAGCGCCAACTTTAACTCCGAGATAGAATCAAAGATCATTTACTCGATATTGCAAAAGCAGCCTAAACGCGCCGACGTTTACTGGCTGGTACACGTTGATGTGGTGGATGAACCTTACAAAAGCGAGTACGAGGTTGATTTCCTGGTGCCGGGCAAACTTATCCGTATCGACTTTAAACTTGGGTTTAGGGTTGAGCAACAAATAAACCTGCTGTTCCGCAAGGTTGTAGAGGACCTGGTGAAAAACGGGGAGATTGATATTACCAGCCAGTACAAATCATTAAACAAGCACAAAATTGTAGGCGATTTTAGGTTTGTAGTGATAGAGAAAGTATTGTCGCGTTCACATAACCTGTCGTTTTACGAGAAGGTAATTATGTTTATATATACCGAGTTTAAAAAGATAAGCCTTTCTGAGGAACGCAACTTTGGCCTCGACCTGAGTTTTGTTACGGTTGAAAAGGTACCGCTGATGCTCACATCGCCCGAGAGTGTGAAAATTGAGCGGGTAAAGCACTAAACGTGCTTTCGGATAAAGTTTAAGGGCGTTACATTTGTAGCGCCCTTTTTTGTGCTCGCTTAATTGAGGCAACATTGCAGTAAGCCTAAGTTAGGAAAAAAGCCGTGGCTATGTGCCATTCCATCCCAACGGGAGGGCGCAGTGAGGGGTTAAGCGATAATAGTTAACTGAGCCTCTCCATACCATTACATCCAATCCAACCTCTCCCCGGGGAGCGGGCTATTGCCATTACCCGTTCCACGGCTAAACAAAAAATGCCGGTAAGGAACCGGCATTAATAATTGGTATATTTAGAATATGCATTATTGGCGAATACACCAACATTCATTATTATCTCTTCAAATGTGCGTTTTCGGGTTTGCCTAATACACTGTGTTTGTAGCCATAGGTAAAGTAAATTACCAGGCCTATAATAAGCCACCCCAGGAAACGGATCCAGCTTTCGTATTCAAGTTCGGCCATCAGGTAAAAGCAGCTTACAAGGCCTAAAACGGGTATAAGCGATAGCTTCTTAATAAAGGCCAGTACGGTTAATGTAGCCGAGAGTAGTATGAATAAAAAGTACGGAAACTTTTGATGCAGGTTATCGCCACTAAACAGGTTTACAATGTTATGCCTGAAAAAGTATGCCCCTATAATGAACAGGGTAGGCACTATCCACTGCGAGTTAATATACGGCAGGTGAAACTTGCCTTTTACGGCAGCCTCGCGGGGTAATAAAAGCACGCCGCCGCAAACAAGTACAAAAGCAAATAATGTACCTATGCTGGTAAGGTTGGTAACCTCGGTAAGGTTTAAAAATAATGCAGGTATAGCCACCACAAAACCGGTAATAATGGTAGCGAATGATGGCGTGTGGAATTTAGGGTGGATGCGTGAAAACGCTTTCGGCAATAAACCGTCACGGCTCATGCTCATCCAGATGCGTGGCTGGCCCAACTGAAATATCAGCAATACACTGGCGGTAGCAATAACCGCGCTTATAGATATTACATAACTGATGTTTTTTAAGCCAACTTTAGCAAATACATAAGCCAACGGGTCGCCTACCTGCAGGTCTTTATAATTAACCATGCCGGTTAAAACAAGTGCTATCAGGATGTATAGAACGGTACAGATAATAAGCGAATAGATCATGCCACGGGGCAAGTCGCGCTGCGGGTTATTACATTCCTCGGCAGTGGTTGATATGGCATCAAAACCAATGTAGGCGAAGAAAACACCCGATACGCCTTTCATTACACCGCTAAAGCCGTTAGGTAAAAACGGGTGCCAGTTGGCTGGTGTAACATAAAAAAAGCCGATAACGATAACCGCAATAACAATGGCCACTTTTAAATATACCATGGCATTGGTAGCCTTTTTGGTTTCGCGGATGCCGATATAAACCAAGTAGGTAATTACAAATACGATGGCCAGCGCGGGTATATTGGCTATAAATTTAATATTACCACTGCCGGGCGCTGTAGCCCATGCAGAGGCGGCAATGCGCATACGCTCGGTAATATCGGCCACATGGCCGCCGGCGGTAAGCTGCTGGATCTTCTCGTGCGCGGTAAAGGCCGAAAAGTAATCCATAGTAAGATAGGTAGGCATATGGATCTTGAAACCCTCCAACAGGTTCACAAAATACTCGCTCCATGATATGGCTACGGCTATATTACCGATGGCATATTCCATTAACAAGTCCCAGCCGATGATCCAGGCGATGAGTTCACCAAAAGAAGCATAGGCATAGGTATAGGCGCTGCCCGCAACCGGGATACGTGAGGCAAATTCTGCGTAGCACAAAGCCGAAAACCCGCAGGTAATGGCTGTAATAACAAATAAGATACTTACGCCCGGCCCACCCTGGAAAGAGGCTTCGCCTATGGTTGAGAAGATACCTGCGCCAACAACGGCTGCTATACCCATCAGGGTAAGATCTTTTACGTTTAATGCTTTTTCAAGTTGGGAAGCGGTGCCCGGGTGCTCACTATCGCTAAAACCGCTGGCAACATCAGCCAGTATTTTAGAAACAGATTTTCTGCGAAATATACTTCTCGACATGTAATTTGGTCAGTTAACTTTTTAAACTCAAACATAACCATTTTTTTGCATTGAAAAAGTATATGCTTACTTTGTGCCGATGAATACAGGCGCAAAAGATGTTTTACACAAAATACGCTACCTTTTTATTCCCTATATTTTTATACTGTGCGCCTGCCTTATTATTAAACTGCTGTATACACGGCATGATATTTATTTCGCTATAAACGGCTTCCATACGGTTTTTTTAGACAGCGTAGAACCCTACATCACTTATATAGGCGATGGTGTTACCATAATCATTATATCGGCCATAGTGGCGCTGTGTAATTACCGGGCATCATTCCTGCTCATTACCAGTTATGCTTTAACCGCCCTTACAGCGCAGATACTGAAATACAGTTTTGATATGCCACGGCCAAAGGTTTATTTCGCTAACGAACTGGACAAGATCCATTTTGTAAAGGGGCTTTATATATTATCAGTGCATAGTTTCCCCTCGGGGCATACGGTTACAGCGTTTTCGGCAGGAGTGGTGATAACTTACCTGGCCAGGAATAAAGCCTGGGGAGTGTTATTGTTATTTGTGGCGCTAATGGTTGCTTACTCGCGCATGTACCTAAGCCAGCATTTTTTTGAGGATGTTACCGTGGGCTCGGTTGTAGGGGTATTGGTAACTTTTTTGTGGTTAAGTTATATCGATAGAAAACAGTTTATAAACAGCCCCCGGTGGAACCGGGGACTGCTGAAAAAATAAGGTTATACCTGTTCTAACTGTTGTCTCTTTTTCTTGCGGGCAACCAGTACAATTATTAAAATAATAAGAAGAGCACCACCGCCATAAATGCCAATTTTAGCTGCTGGCGATAATCCTTTTGCGTTTGAAAGGTATTGATCTGTACGCTTTAATTCCGGCGAAACCCTGATAGAGCTGGAGTAAGCCTTATACTCATCTTTCATTACATCCTTGTGCAAAGCCGCATAATAATACTCAAAGGTGTAGGTTACATCCTGTGTGTATATGATAATAAAGTTACGGATCTGAAGGCCTGCACCCTGGTCGGTTTGCAACTCAAATGTTTTTGCCTTTAGATGGCTAATAGTAGTATCGCGCACATTTAAGGTGTGGCCATCGGCCTGGCCTTTAATGCCTTTAATATAATCCTGCAATACCTTGTTCAGGTCGCGTTCTTTTTTAAGCGGCTCGTTATTTTTGGCATTGGGTGCACGTATAACAACCATGTAGCCATACTGGGCGTTGCCAGAATATATGGATTGGCCGAGCGTATCTTTCTTAGTGAATTTTTCAGGTAAGGAAACGGTAACCAGACTATCTATCTTAACCGGTTTTAATGGGGTTTGTGCAAAGCCTGCCGTTGCTAACAGCACCAGGCTAAACATTACAAGTATCTTTTTCATAGATAATTAAACCTATAAAACACATATAAGTTTTAATATGTATAGAAATAGTGGTTTGGGTAATAAGGTAACGTGCTTATTTATTGAGCTTTAGTACCCGTGCCCGGTTGTACTGTTGCAGTAGTATCGGGCTTATATTGTAGATGATATTGGCAAGCATGATAATGACGAAAAATGCGTAATGCATGGTAATAATAGCATAAATGGCGCTGAGCAGGAAGAAAGTAAAACACAGCAAGTGGTAACGCTCGTACATTACAATGGTACGCATATAGGCCGCGGCATTGGCCTTATCTTTTATTAATTTATACTGCGGATTATTTTTGCGGATAAACCTGGTGGCATACTCACCATTTTGCACCAGCTTACGGATAAACTTTACACCCAGCGCCTCATAAAACTTTGGGCTATGGCTTAATTGCAAAACTTTAGCAGGGATAAGCAGACTTAAAAAACTAAGTAGGATAAGTACATAAAGCAATTGCGTGGAATTGGCGGCCATCCAAAACCCTATAACCGGGATAAAGCAGAGGATGGTCCAAAAGAAGTTGATTGCCTGGTTCATGACGTAATATACAAAAAGAGCCTCCTTGTTACAGGAGGCCCTTGCTTTATATCTTATCCATTTCGGCCTTTACAAATTCGGCCAGTTCTTTTACGTAGCCGGCGCTAAAATCAAACTTGATGCCCGCGGTTTCGTAAATTTCTGTAATGGTTTTGGTGTAACCCAGCTTTAATGCATCCAGGTATTGCTGCAGGCCTTTTTCGGGATTTTCTTTATAGTTTTTCCAAACGGCTATAGCGCCAAGCTGGGCCATGCCATATTCAATATAGTAAAATGGCACTTCAAAAATATGCAGCTGTTTTTGCCACAGGTTTTGTTCGGCTTCGGGATGTTCGCTCCAATCGGCAAAACCGGCTCCAAATGGCTCGTAAATCTTTAACCACGCCTCGGTACGCTCGGCATCGGTATGGTCGGGGTTAGTATAGATCCAGTGTTGAAACTGGTCTACAACGGCTACCCATGGCAGGGTTTTCAGTACATCGAACAACTGGTCGCGTTTTGCGCGTTTCAAATCCTCTTCGTTATCAAAATACACATCCCAGTTATCCATCGATATCAACTCCATCGACATGGAAGCCAGTTCGGCAACCTCGCTTGGGCAATGTTTAAAATCGTTCAGTTCAAGGTCGGCAGTTAAAAAAGTATGTACCGCGTGGCCGCCTTCATGTACCATAGTGGTCAGGTCACGGAAGGTATTGGCCGAATTCATGAAGATGAACGGTGCGCCCGTTTCAGACAGCGGGTAATTGTAACCGCCCGGTGCCTTGCCTTTGCGGCTCTCTACATCAAACAGGTTGTTATCTTTCATGATCTCTAAACGCTCGCCCAGGTAACGGTTGATATTGCTGAAACACTGGATAGATTTTTCAACCAGTTCGGCACCGCTGTTAAATGGCTTAAGGGCCGGCTTGCCGGAAATATCAACATCCATATCCCATGGTTTAAGGGCATCAACACCTAAAGCTTCCTTACGTTTTTCGGCCTGCTCGCGCAGGATAGGGACGATCTCGGTTTCGATAGCCGCGTGGAAAGCGTAGCAATCCTGCGGAGTGTAATCAAAACGGCCAAGCGCCTGGAACATGTAATCGCGGAAGTTCTCAAAACCTGCATTCAACGCTACTTTATGGCGCAGGGCACGCAGATGATCGAACAGGGTATCCAATACCGTTTTTTCCTGCAGACGGCGTGCGGTTATCTTTTCCCAAACTTCCTGGCGCTTGCTGCGGTCAGTATCTTTCAGGAAAACTGAGGCTTGCTCTAAGGTGTATTCCTTCTCGCCGATATGTACGCTCATGGCGCCGGTAATCGACTGGTATTTTTGCTGCTCTACCTGGATCTCCGTTTGCAGCGGGATATTCTCCTCACGGAAAAGCTCAAGCGATTTTTTAACCGCGCGAAGCATAATGTAAAATTTCTCTTCGTTCAGTTGGTCAACATATTCGCTTTCGACAAGCTTCTTGTTCAGGTCGTTATTATAGGGAGCTGTTTTTGGCTCTATCTCGGTAGCGAAGTATTGGAATTTTTCAAGCAGTTCCTCGCTGGTGGTATCGCAGGTCATGCGGATGTAGCGCCACGCAAAATCTTCTTCAAGGGCGGCTTGCAGTTCGCTGCCATCCTTTAACCATTGTTCCAGTTCTTCAACTGAATTTATGGGGCGGGCTAATAATTCTTTGTAAATAGGTTCCAGCGTTTCCCATTTAATTTCAAGGTCGGCCGGGATATATGTTCTTGTTTTTTTATGGATCATGGGTTTATAAAAATGTAGATATACAAATATGCAGATTAGAGTCTAAAGTCTAAAGCCCAAAGTCGATAGTAGAAAGTTAAATTTACATACTTCGGACTTTCGACTTCAGACTAACGACTTACACCGGCTTATATATCGTCTTTGCTACTTCTTTTATCCCATCTTCATAGCTTGTTGGTTTAAACTTGAAAGCTTTCTCAAATTTATCGGAGTTGAATATATAATCATGATCGGTTTGGTAATACATTTCTACCGTGCCGGCAATCAGCTTGTTAAATAAGCCCAGTATCCAAAGCATAAATTTACGTACGCGCATAAATTTTGGCTTAACGCCATAAATGCGTGCGGCAAGCTCTAAAAACTGGTGACCTGTCATTGCCGGAGCGGTAGGCAGGTGCCAGATCTGGTTGGCACTTTCGGGGTGTTGCCCCAGCAGGTACATGGCGCGGCCGCAATCGGGGATATAGATAAAATTGTGCAGCTTGTTTGGGTCGCCCATCCATTGCGCGGTTTGTTTTTGGGCATACTTGGCTAATACCATCATATCTAAAAACGCATTGGTGCTTGTAGTGCCATAAAAATCGGGGGCACGGGCTATGGTGGCGTTCAGGGTGCCTGCGTTCACCTCGCCCATAATGGTGTTGGCTATTGCCGCGCGCACTTTCCCTTTTTCGCTCGCTGGGTGGTAAGGGGTATCCTCTTTCATCGGGCCGTATATAAGGCCGTACATGTAAACGTTATCGAAGAAGATGAGCCTGGCGTTATTTTCCTTGGTTACCTTAATAACATTACTGATGATTATTGGCCATTGTTCCTGCCAGATCTTTACATCATAAACCAAGCCTGCGCAAAGGTATATTACGGTTGCGCCTTTAACGGCTTCCTGTACTTCGTTGTAATTCAATAAATCGGCTTTGCGCCAGGTAATGTTGTTACCTTCAATATCTACCTGGCGGCGGCTAACCAACCTTACCGGTATGTTATTTTTTACTAATTCGGTTGTTAAGGCGTTTGCTACCGGCCCGCCGGCCCCTAATATAGTGTGCATAATGTTTTCGTTTTAATTGTATGATACAAATGTACGGCCGCATTGAAAACCAAAACGTTAACATAAGATAAGAATTTGGCGCTTAGTGAGTGGAGAATGGTGAATGGTTTGCATGGCGTTAGTCTACTCACCCGGTCGTTGCTTCGCTTGACCACCCTCTCTTCGCTGCGCGGAAAGAGGGTGAAGCCACTTTTTATCTTCACCCTCTTTGCGCAGCAGAGAGGGTCGGCCAGCGTAGCGCAGTCGGGGTGAGTCGACCGCGTTAGGGATTGGCGAGGATACCGGCCTGTGGCTAAGGCCTGTGCAGTATGAGCATAAAGCCCGGGCCGCAAGCAGCGCCAAAGTTATAATTCAAAAAAATAATTGTAAAACCCACCGACTTGCATATAGCCGATAGATACACTGCGCTATCGCTCAGCATGACAAATAAATTAAATCAATATCCGCTTCCTGATTCTTGATAAGGATACCGGTGTTATACCCAAAAAATTGGCTATATAATGCTGCGGCATGCGTTGCAGCACATCGCGGCCGGTTTCTAAAAGTTTTAGGTAACGCTCTTCGGGTGTTTGGGTGATGAGGGAGGTTACGCGGTCTTCATAGCAGATGAGGTAATGTTCGGCTATGAGCCTGCCAAAACGCTCCATTTTATAGGCCAACATAGGGTTGGCCAACATTTTATCCAAATTGGGTTTGCTGATGAGGATGATCTGCGTAGGTTCAAGCGCCTGGATATAATTGCCGCTCGGTTCGCCGGTTAAAAAACTTTTGTACGAGCTTACAAACTCCCGCTCAAAGCTAAAGTAACCCGTAACATCGTTACCCTCAATAATGTGATAGTACCTTACCGAACCGGTGAGTACAAAGCCAAAATGCCTGCAAATGGTGCCCGCTTCGGCAAAGTGCTGTTTCTTTTTGTAGGTGGCCAGGCTAAGGTGCTGGGTAAATACTATCCATTCGGCTTCGTTAAAGCTTACGTATTTTTCAAGGCTTTCCCTGAAAACGTTAAGCTGTGCCGATGTTAGCGCATCCATACCCTATCCATTAAAAAAAACGCCGCAAACACCACACTGGCAATGCCGTTGGTAGTCATAAAGGCGATGTTTACGCGGCTCAGGTCGTTTGGTTTTACCAGCAGGTGCTGATAGATAAGCATGGCGCAAAAGAACGCGATACCGATGTAATAAAGTACACCCACATTGGTATAAAGCACCGGCATAAAAATAAATATAGCCGAAAATACATGCAACACGGTAGATAACCTTAAGGCGTTAACCTTACCCAGCCATGCGGGGATAGAGTGCAGCTTTTCGTTCCGGTCAAAATCTTCGTCCTGCAGGGCGTAGATAATATCGAACCCGCTCACCCAGCATAAAACTGAAAGCGAGAAAAATATAGGCGTTAAGGCAAATGCCCCGGTAACTACCAAATAAGCACCGATAGGGGCGAGCGATAGGCCTAAACCTAATACCATGTGGCAAAGTGCTGTAAAGAGTTTGGTGGCGCTATAACCCAAAACCACCAGCAAAGCAACCGGCGAAAGGTAAAAGCAAAGCGGGTTAATAAACCAGGTGGTTAATATAAATAAGGCGCAATTGGTTAAAGTAAATGTCAAAGCCGCCGCCGGAGAAATTCTCCCTGCGGGGATATCCCGCTGTTTGGTACGCGGGTTTTTGGCGTCGATGTTCCTGTCCAGATACCGGTTAAAGGCCATGGCCGAGTTGCGGGCAAATACCATACAAAGCAGCATCATCACCAGCTTTTGCCACTCAAATTTGTGGTTGGTAGTGGTAACTGCCAAAAAGAAGCCTATAAAGGCAAACGGCATGGCAAATATGGTGTGCGTAAAAGTTACTAATGATAAATACTTTTTCATTGTTTTGGGTTCCCCTCTTGAGTGGGGAGCAAATTTATTTATTTACTATAATATTCTTCGTCGTAATCGGGTGCTTCAAAGCTTTGGTTAATGTTGCTTATAAATCCCAGGATCTCGTCCCGGCCGGTGTGCAGCTCGGACGAGGTAATAAAGTGCTGCGGCGCTTCTTCAAAAAAGGCCAGCATGGCTTTGCGGAATTTGGCTATGTTCTGATCTGTTTTCACTGCTGATTGTTTATCGGCCTTGGTAAATACCAATACAAAGGGCAGGCCTTTTTCGCCCAGCCAACTGCAAAATTCAAGGTCTATTTTTTGAGGCTCCAGGCGGCTGTCAATCAAAACCATTACACATTGCAGGCTTTCGCGCTTATCAAGGTAGGTTTGGATAAATTTGTTCCAGTCGGCTTTTTTTGATTTGGATGCACGTGCGTAACCGTAACCCGGCAAATCCACAATGTACCAGGTTTCGTTCACATAAAAATGATTGATAAGCTGGGTTTTGCCCGGTGTTTGCGATGTTTTGGCAAGCCCCTTTTTTTGCACCAGCATATTTATAAGCGACGATTTACCCACATTACTACGGCCGATGAAAGCATACTCGGGCCTGGTAGGTGGCGGCAACTTTGATATCTGGGTGTTGCTGCAAATAAAGTCGGCAGATTTTATGATCATGCTGCAAAGGTAGTGTTTTGCGGCTTAACCAACTAAAAGCCTAATTACGGCCGGTTGGGTAGGTTATCATAGGTTTGGCGTTCGTTTTTTTGTCATCCTCTTTTACTGTTGATTTATTAAACTTAAACTGCAGGGTAAGCATAAAGTACCGTTTAATAATTTGCGATTGCATATCCGTTATCGAATTTTCATTAATAAAGCGGTACGAGCTGATGTTTTGGTTAAGAATGTCATAACAGGATAGTTTTATCTCGCCGCGGTCTTTCTTTAAAAACTGGTGGGCAAGGCTCAGGTTAAGCAAATTACTGCTTTTTTGAAAGCCGGGGGCAACCAGCGGGTTATACCTGTAAGTATAGTTGCCCTCTACATTAAATTTAACCGGTAAAAATATATTGAAGTGAGCATCGGCATTATGGGTAAGGTATTTTTGGTTGGCATAATTAACCCCGCTATAGCTGGTATAAACATTTGTTATTGTATATTGAGGATCAATCTGGACGATTTCCTTGTAACTAAACGAGAGGCGTTCAGATATGCTGGCGCGATAAGAATCCTGGAACCCATTCATCCGGTTCAGTACAAAAAAGCCATGGCTTTTAGATAGATTAAAGTTGGTTGAGGCGCTTAACTGAAAGTCGGTTTGTTTTTTAAACTGCTTACTAACATACCCCCCTAAATTTAAATTGTAACGGCCGTTTCGGTTAATAGGTGTACTTGTTTCTGATAACTGCTCATCAACTGTGCGCTGCCTGAAAATGGCGTTTTGTTCAAAAGACGCGCTACCCCTTAAGTTATAACTTATGCCATGCTGATAGTTGTAAACAGAGTAATTAACATCGAAGTTATTACGTGTTGTAGGTTTTAAGTTTGGGTTACCCGTAACCGAATACGAAGGGCTGAACACCACCGTGTACGGTATAAGGTCGCCAATGTTGGGCAGGTTAACGCCGCGGTTGTACCCTGCAGAAAAGCCTTTAATATTGATGTTTAAACTGGGAAGCAGGAAAAAATAATGCTGGTTAATATCGGCCACATCCCGTTTAAAAATATTATTTACTTGTTGAAACTGGTTGCCCAGGCGCGCTACAATATTTATGTTCTTTGGCAAATTAAATGTGATGCCGGGTGTTACGGTTTGCGACCACGTGTCGCGGGTAAGGTCGTTGCTTTTAACCAGTAAAAAGCTGTCGTACTCGCCGGTTATGGGGTTATAATCGTAAGTAGACGTTTTGTTAAGGTCATCATTAAACGATGTAGAGGCGGCAATTTCTGTGGTTAACTTTTTACTTACCGGGTAACGGTAACTTGCCGAGAGGTTTACGGAGGTGCTCCGGTTATCATTATCGGCCCTTTGCCTGAACGCGTATGAGGGGAAACTCGCCACGTAAGAGGTGTAATCAGTATTGTCAAAATTATGCCCCCTGCCCGGGCTAACGTATAAGCTATGGTCGATGTTGATTGACGAGCCTTTCTTTTTTAGCTGATGGTTGTAATTTAAAGATTGCTCGAACCGGAACGAATTACCCGAGGAATTGCTGTTACTAACCGAGTTACTGATAGGGTTTATAAAGTTGCTGTAACTGTTGCTGCCGTTTTCACTGTTGCCGCTATTGGTATTAAAGGTTAATAATGGCAGGTACCTAAGTTGTGTCTTATCGTCCGGTTTCCAGGTTACGGTACTGCTTAAACTGTGCGAATAAGTGCTGCCATGGCGGTTATTTGATGAAGCTGTTACCGCGGTGGTATCGTTTAAAAACTGCTGCCGGTTGGTGAGCGTGCTGTTTTCTGATAGCGTGTTTTTATATAGATAGGCTAAATTTACCTTTAGCTTTTTGCCATAATCTGTATTGATATTTACACCAGCGTTTGTGGCGGTTTGTTTACCGTTGCCCGCGCCGCCGCCAAACGCAATGCCGCTGCGCGATATGGCCTCGCCGCCGCGGTTTAACCCTCCTGAGGAGTACAGGTCGTTAAAATCAAATCCTGTGCTGTTTAAATCGTTTGATGCGGCCAGCACGCTTATTTGCAGGGTATCCCTAAACATGTTGAGCAATCCACCGGTTTGGTAGTGCCCGTTTGTGCCCAGGCCGCCGTACACTTTGCCGAAAACGCTTTTCTTTAGCGCTTTTTTAAATTTCAGGTTGATGATCTTGTTAAGTTTTGATTCGGGTATAAGGTGGTCGGGATCGTTCTCACGGTCGTCATAAACCTGCACCTTAGCTATCATATCTGCATCCAGGTTGCGGGACGCGATGCGCAGATCAGAGGAGAAAAACTCTTTACCATCAACCAGTATCTTGGTCACATCTTTGCCCATTACGGTGATACTGCCATCATTTGCTACTTCTACGCCGGGTAGTTTTTTCAGCAGGTCCTGTACCACGGCGTTGGGCCGCACTTTAAAAGCCTCGGCGTTAAATTCTATGGTATCCTTACGGATCACAATGGGGATGCGTTCGCCCGTTATGGTTACTTCCTGCAACTGTTTGGGGTTAAGGTGAACGGCGCCCAGGTCAAGGGTTGTTGTTTTGGCATCAAGCGTAATTAATTTTCGATAAGGCTGATACCCCGCAAATGATATAAATACTTTAATAGGGATGCCTTTGGGGATGTTATGCAGGTTAAATACACCGTTTTTATCGCTTATGGTATATGATATCAGTGTAGATAGGGTGTCGCGGTTATTTAATACGGCTACAGTTGCAAACTCTACCGGGGTATTGGTTAATGAGTCGGTTACCTTGCCCTTAATAATAGCTTTATTTTGGGCGCGCAGGTTTACAGCGGCGAATAATAAAACGGGTAACAGTAGATATTTATACATGCAGATGATAAGCGTCGGTAAGTTTGTTTAAAAGTGTACAAAATGTTTTTAATCAGCCCAATCTGTTAACATTTATTAACTATTTGTAATGCAAACATTACATTTGAATAACACCTGTTGACTATAATTAAGTTACATTTGTATGTTTAAACATGTAATTTTATGAACGATTATAAAATACCCGCCCAAACCCGAATAGGCCATGTGCACCTAAAAGTAAGCGACCTGCAAAAATCGATGGCTTTTTACTGCGACTTACTGGGCTTTGAATTGATAACCATGTACGGCGACCAGGCCGCGTTTATTTCGGCGGGTGGCTATCATCACCATATCGGGTTAAATACCTGGCAAAGTAAAGGTGCGCCGCCAGCGCCACAATATGCCCCGGGTTTGTTTCATACAGCTATTTTATATCCCGAAAGGAAAGATCTTGCCGCTATTTTACAAAGGTTAATTGATAATGGATACCCACTTACCGGCGCATCTGATCATGGCGTATCCGAAGCTTTGTATCTGGACGACCCGGACGGTAACGGGGTTGAATTGTATTGGGACAGGCCGAAAGATAAATGGCCTACTGACGATGCCGGTAACCTTACCATGTACACGCGCCAACTGGATATCCCGGGTTTGCTGGCCTTGTTAAAATAAGCTATTCATTCAGCATATACTTCTCTATTCCGGCGGCGGGATGCCACTTGTTGCCGGGTTCAAAATAATGCCATAACAAGGCCGATACTTTTTTGATGAGTAGATCTGCCTCATTGTCGGGCACCCAGCGCTGGTCTTTATTGTTTTTGGTGATGATGGAGAACACATAATTGCCATGCGGGGCGTTCACTAAAACCGTTTCAGATTTTGAAGCATCAACCGCGCCCTGTTTAGATAAGGTTTGTACATACGGCGGAATTTGCGATAGCGCACCGTCATCCCAAAAAATCCGGTTCAGCATACGGCTCATGCGTTCGCTTGCGGCGGGGCTTATCGCCTTACCATCATGTATCATGGTAAACAATCGGCACATCTCGCGCGGAGTGGTAACACCCCAGCCGTAAACCTGCCATATTGCCTGGCGTGCCGGTATGCGCGAGTTTACCCGCATCACTTTAAATCCGTTTTGATCAAGCCAGTTGTTGATGTAGTCGCCTCCTACAAGCTTTTGCAGCCAGGTGCTTGCGGTATTATCGCTCATAGTTATCATCAGCAGGGCAACTTTACTTACCTGTATGGTGTCTTTATCTTTAAACGAGCCCAGTATGTCTACACCAGGGTATAAAAGCGAATCGCGGTAAACAAGTTTTTGGTTATACTGCATTTCGCCTTTTTCTATCTTATCCATTAGCCCGCTTAAAATACTCACCTTTATCATGCTGGCAGTAGGGAACAGGGTATCGGCGTTTATCTCGGCTGTTTTTCCTGTTTTTAAATTATGCACGTAGATGCCAACATCGCCATTGAAATTTTTAGTGGCTGCTTTTAATTGCGCGGTAAGCTTTTGATCGGTTTGGGCAAAGGTGGTGAGGGTGGTGAAAAGCAGGAGTGTGGATAGAAGGTGTTTCATATAGGTGCATTGATAAATTAAAGGTATGAACTTTTCATTAACCAAGCGTCATTGCGAGCGAAGCGTGGCAATCTTCGATAGAAAAGTTGACTACAAGTATATCGAAGATTGCCACGTCACTATGTTCCACAATAATGCTTTATTAAAATTAAACATCCTCTTTTCCTATCTTTACATCATCTATGCAATACCTGCGCTGGCTTTTATTACCATTTTCGTTACTGTATGGTTTGGTGGTTATCATCCGTAACTGGTTTTATGATGCAGGCCTGTTTAAAAGCAAACAGTTCGATTTGCCTGTAATATGCGTAGGCAACCTGGAAGTTGGAGGCGCGGGAAAAAGCCCCATGACGGAATACCTTATACGGCTATTAAAAAACGACTATCAATTAGCCACACTTAGCCGGGGGTACGGCCGCCATACCAAAGGTTTTATTCTGGCAGATATGGCAAGCACATCTGCTCAAATAGGCGATGAGCCATCGCAGTTTAAGCATAAATTCCCTAACGTTTCGGTAGCTGTGTGCGAGGATAGGGTAGCCGGCATCGATCAGCTGAAAACCAACCACGATCTTATTTTACTGGATGACGCCTTTCAGCACCGCGCGGTAAAACCGGGCTTAAGTGTTTTATTGTTTGATTACACCCATTTGCAACAACCAAAATTTGTGCTGCCTGCCGGTAACCTGCGCGAGCCTTTTAGTGGCCGTTGGCGGGCAGATGTTATGGTTGTAACCAAATGCCCGGATGATTTAACGGAGCGGCAAATGACTAATAGCTATGAAAAAATTGCTCCGCTAAACTGGCAGCCATTGTTTTTTAGCGCCATAAGCTACCAGCCGTTGCAAGACATGGAGGGCCAGCTTGTGGATTTTACGATGGACGCAAATACCACTGTTTTTTTACTAACGGGTATTGCTAACCCTAAACCTTTGGTACAGCACATTAACCAGTTTACTGTAAACATTATTCACCATAATTATCCCGACCATCACCCCTTTAGCTTGAAAAATATGGTTAAACTTGCGGGTGAATTTTCTGCCTGTAAATCACAAAAAAAAGTTATTATCACAACAGAAAAGGATGCGCAGCGTTTAGGGGTACATGAACTGCTACCGGCCGTTGCGCAATTGCCCGTTTGGGTGCTGCCAATAGGCATAAAGTTTTTAAATAACGGGCAGCAGGAATTTGATAAAACAATAATAAACTATGTTAGAGAGCATACAGAACACTACTGATTATATAAAAAAACGTATTGGCGACTTTGAACCCGAAGCCGGGATTATTTTAGGTACGGGCCTTGGCGCTTTGGTTAACGAGATAGAAGTTGAAAAACAACTGATGTACTCCAATATTCCCGATTTTCCGATGTCTACACTTGAGTTTCATTCGGGAAAATTGATATTTGGTATGCTGGGCGGTAAAAGAGTGGTTGCAATGCAAGGCCGTTTACATTATTACGAGGGCTATACCATGCAGCAGATCACCTTCCCGGTTAGGGTGATGAAAATGCTGGGTATTAAAACACTTTTTGTATCAAACGCGAGTGGCTCGCTAAACCCGGCTATAAAAAAGGGCGATCTGACGATCATTGAAGATCATATAAACCTGCAGCCCATGAACCCGCTTATTGGCCGTAATGATGTTGAACTCGGCCCGCGTTTCCCTGACATGAGCGAACCTTACAGGCATGGCCTGATAGAAAAAGGACTTGCAATTGCTAAAGCAAATAATATTACCTGCCATAAAGGAGTTTATGTTGCAGTTACCGGCCCAAACCTGGAAACACGCGCCGAATATAAATACCTGCGTATAATTGGCGGAGATATTGTAGGCATGAGCACGGTGCCCGAAGTGATAGTGGCAAACCATATGGGCCTGCCTGTATTTGCCATATCGGTAATTACAGATGAGGGCTTTACCGAGGTGTTAAAACCGGTATCGCTTGAAGAGATACTGGCTGTGGCAAGAGAAGCCGAACCAAAATTGACTGTAATACTCAAAGAATTAATAGCAGGGCTTTAATGGCGAATAAGCTTAAATATTTATTGATACTGCTGATCTGTGCGTTTGCAGAGACGGGCTTTGCGCAGGTGGTAGGCAACCCAAGGTTCCCGGGGCAAACCCCTAACGATCCGGTTTACTCACGCGATACTTCAAGGTACCGGAGAACCAAAAATGGTGATTCACAGAATATCGATTCGATACGGAAACGCGAGGAGGGGAGAAAAGACTCGATCGTTTTTACCTCTAAATTTATAAAGGTTACCAGTGAGCGCCTGCTGATGGATAGCATCCAGCTGTTCCCGTTAGATACCGGTTTGGTAAACTTTGAAAATTATAGTCCGCTTAACCAGCCCCGTAACCCTAAGATAAGCCTTGGCTATACAGGCGTGTCTCAACGCGACCTGCTATTTAACCCGCGAAAAACCATTGGTTTTGATGAGGGGCTGCATGCACTTGATGCTTATATGCTAAACCCGCAGGATATTAATTATTTTAATGCCCGGGCGCCGTATACATTACTGTCACTGTTCAGTTCGCTCGGCGGGTCTGTTGAGCAATTGTTTAAGGTGGTGCATACCCAAAACGTTAAGCCCAACTGGAATGTGGGCCTTATGATGAACTTCAACGGATCGCGGGGATATTACAGTACCAACGGTATATTGGGGCAAAACGTAAGCGGTTTTAATTTTGGATTGTTTACCTGGTACCATAGCGTTAATAAACGGTATAACCTGTTGGCCAATGTGTTGTTTAATAACCTTAAGGCCCCCGAAACAGGATCTATCTTAAAGGATACGATATTTAACAGTTCAGGATCATCCTTTAACAAAACCGGTGAGCCTGTACGGCTGCCTAGTAGTTTTACCAATTGGAAAAGCACCGGGATTTATGTTAAACAGTTTTATTATATAGGCCATATAGATAGCCTTAATAATGGTAAGGCGGGCAATAAAAATGTGCTGCCCACGCAGCGTGTAGCCCATACGTTTTATTTTAACCAGCGTAAATACAATTACCTGCAAAATGGCTTAGATACATACGGAGCGTTCCCCGATTATTATTTCAGCGCAGGCCGCTCGCGCGATTCGTTGAACGTTTTGCACCTGCAGAATGAATTTTCGTACAGCTTTTACCTGAGGCCAAAATCGGCAAAGCTGATCAGGAACGAGCTTAAGCTTGACGTTGGTCTGATACATGATTTTTATAACATGAGCCAGTTTGTATCTGATACGCTTATAAATGAGTTTGGGCAAAAGCAATTGAAACCTTCAAGGGTGCAGAACGAAACATTTCAGAATATTACTTTAAAGGCGCGCCTTGGCTATCGCTTTAGCGACAGGATAAACCTGGATGCCGATATACGCCAGATAGTACAGGGCCGCAACTTTGGCGACTTATTATATGATGCCAAACTTACCCTGGCAGGTAACAAAAAAGCCGGCCGTATTGTGTTGGGTGCATACCTGCAAAGTAGTTCGCCGGGGTTGGTTTACACCAACTGGATCTCGAACCATTATATTTTTAACAATAATTTTAATAACCAGAAAACTACAAACGCATCATTCAATTACATTAATGATGCCCTGCAGGTTGATCTGAAAGCCGAGTATTTCCTGATAACAGATTACCTGTATTTTGCCGCGCAACCGGGTGGTATTGATGCCACACCAAGGCAATACGGCTCGTCTGTTAATTTACTAAAGGTAAGCCTGGGCAAAAACCTGCAATGGCGCAAACTCCATTTTGATAATTATGTAGTTTACCAAAAAACAGACAAAGCCGATTTGTTACGCACGCCCGAGGTTTATACTTTTAGCAGCCTGTATTACGGTGCAAACCTATTTAATGTGCTTAACTCGCAATTTGGGGTAAGCGTGCGATACAATACCGCATATACTGCGCCATCATATGCAGTTGGCTTGGGGCAGTTTTATAACGGGCCCGATATTACATTTACATCGTACCCTATTGCCACACTGTTTTTTAAAGCCACACTACAGCGCACTAACCTGTTTATTCAATATGATTACGTGAACCAGGGCCTTTTTAGCAATGGCTTTTACACTGTTAACCGCTACCCGCAAATGGATAAAACGCTAAAGTTTGGAGTAGCCTGGACGTTTTATAACTAAGTTATTCACAAAAAAACAGGCAAAAACAGAAGCCATCAACTAATAATGTTGATGGCTTCTGTTTTTGTTAATCTCTGTTAATACATAGTTTGTTTTAATCAGCGTCTTCCCCCAGGTCATTGATGATCGATTTAACTTCTTTAAGGTATTTACCATACTTATACTTAACATGCAGGTTTATAAAAATATAGGTGCCTGCAAAACTAATAAATAGTATACCGAGCATAATTAATAGATGTGCAGTAATGTTATGCGAACCGGTTAAGCCCTGTAAAATATACTTTGATGCTTCTTTGCCACACAGTATGCCAATGGCCACCATTATAGCAATGGGTGTTATGCAAAAGTTGTACGCTTTGTATATTTCTATATTAAGTTCTAATTCGTAGGCTACTTTACTAATGCTATTTTTCAGGTTCGAGGTATACCTGCTTATAGAGCGGTAAAAAACATAGAACTTAAAAAAGTAATAAGTATTTAATAACACCATGGTGAAAAATAACAGGCTGGTAATATTAAAAAGGAAAGGGTCGGTTTGCCTGAAAAATAAGAACCAGATAAAGATAAGGTATGAAAGCAACGTGCCTATAAACTCCGTTTTCATATTTTTACGAATACTGTTTACTGCAGAAAAGGTTTTACCCCTCATCGCATCATCTATGTGCAAATGAACAAAGCCGGGCTCCTCATTTTTCCATGCATCTTTTAAATCATCTATATTCATAATTCATGCTTTTTATTATTCCTTTAAGTTTGTTTTTAGTGCGATTTAGGCGCACCCTTACATTAATTTCGCTAATGCCAAGATTAAGAGCAATTCCTTCATAAGACTGATCTTCCATATATAAAAATATCAGCGCTTTTTCAACTTTGTTAAGCTGTTGTATCGCTTTGTAAAACAGAGCGAGTTGTTCGTCTTTTTCGGTATCTGTAACTTGTGCTTCTAAGTGGTCGAGATTGTCGGGCAATTGTTCACTATCGGGCCTTCTTTTTTGTTTTTTGAAAAACATTATCGCTGTGTTTAGCGCCACCCGGTACATCCAGGTGCTGAATTTGCTTTTCCCCTCAAAAGAATCAAAGGCCAGCCAAAGCTGTAGTATCATTTCCTGCATTAAGTCGTCCCGGTCTGCCTCATCATCCTGGTAAATACGGCATATCTTAAAAAGCATTGCTTTGTGCTTTTCAATTAATTGTATAAACCGGGCCGTGTTGTTTTCCACTTATAAATTTTAATTAATACACCGTTAGTATTAGATTTTGAATTATGTTACAAAAAATAATAATAAAAGTGGCAACAAAATGGGTCGTTGTAAATGGTATGATGAAGCGTGATGGTGCATTAAGCAATATGGCAATTTTGCCGTGCAACAATTTACAGCTTAAAATGCATAAAGCGATTTATTGATAAGTATCGCACTGTAGCTTAGGTTTTCTGTTTTTTCTTTTTAGCAGCGGGAAACAGCACATTGTTCAGTATCAGCCGGTAGCCGGGCGAGTTTGGGTGCAGTTTCAGATCGGTAGGCGGGTCGCCAACGGCATGCTGGTAATCTTCGGGGTCGTGGCCGCCATAAAAAGTCCATTGGCCTTTACCAAACTCACCGTGTATGTAGCGGGCTTCGTTGGCGGTTTTCATTTCGCCCATAATGGTAACGCCGGGTTTAAGTTTGCTTTTGTTGTAGGCGGTTGTTAAGCCCATAAAGCCTTTTATAACCTTATCATGATCCTGCGTAAGCATGCTGGGCACCACATCCCATTTGGCCGAAAAATCAAACAGGGTGAAAAAATCGCGTGTGCGCTCAACCTGTCTTACTGGGGTAACATCAATATTGCTAAACTGGTGCGATGTTGGGTTCTCATCCAGTGTGAAATTTTGAAAGGCGAAGGTTTGCGTAAAATCAAGTTTCTGTTGTGCATCCGGGTCGGCAGGGTCGCCGTCAAACATGCTTTCTACAATATCGGTGTTCGATGCAGCCAATGCAATATCGAAGGTGTCGGTGCCACTGCACATAGCAAACAAAAAGCCGCCACCGGCGCAAAAATCGCGGATGTGCTGCACCACGGCCAGCTTCATTTGCGATACCTTTTTAAAACCCAGTTTGGCAGCCATAGCCTGCTGGCCTTTTACATCATCTACATACCATTGCGCGTAACGGTAAGCTCCGTAAAATTTGCTGAACTGCCCGGTAAAATCTTCGTGGTGCATGTGCAGCCAGTCGTACTTAGGCAGGTCGCCACGGATAACCTCCTCGTCGTAAATAACATCGTATGGGATTTCGGCATATTTTAAAACCAGGGTAACGGCATCATCCCAGGGCAGTTTGTTTTTGGGTGAGTATACGGCCATTTTCGGTGCTTTCTCCAGCTTTACCATGTCCATGTTTACAGATGGGTCGCTTACTTCGGTCAGTATCTCATTGGCTTTTGCATCGGCCAAAACCAGGTAGCTTACCCCACGTACCTTACATTCCTCTTCCAGTTTTTGGTCGTATTTCATCATAAAACTGCCGCCCCGGTAGTTAAGTAGCCAGTCAACCGTTTGGCCGTTCTTCAACGTCCAGAAAGCTATCCCATACGATTTTAGGTGATCCTTTTGCTCATCATCCATAGGGATAAGAATAGAGGCCGCCCTTGTGAGGAGGGGTAAAATGAAAAAGGTGAAAGCTAAAAGGTGTTTAATAGATTTGCTCATGTGTATGCTACCAAATGTAACGATTAATTGAAAATGGTATTGTTAAGTCATTTTAGAGAAATGATTCTCAATATCCTCCCTTAGAGCTTTTATGTTTTCTTCAGATTTTTTTACAAAATCATTTAATTTTATTTGTTCAATCCTTTTATTTATTATTTCGAGTTCTTGATCGTTATAATCATAAATTAACTCCCAAACACCGTTTTCTGCTTCTTCTACATTGTTTAAATCTTCATCTTCTTTTAAAATCGCGTCCTTAACTTTGTTAAAGTCAATCAAGGTTTTTTTAACAAGTGCCTTTGTTTCCTCACTTAGCAGAATTTTTTCTTTGCTAAACTCATTGATACATTCAATATACGATTTAACCCAAAGCTGAATCCGTTCTTTATATTTATTATGATTGTTTTTATCATATGCATTATAAAACAAGTTCGAATTTGCGTAGTTAAAATTCACTAACTTATGATAAATATTGTGGAGGGCCTCAACTTGCAATTCATTAAATCTCGAAAACTTAATTTCGCTCTTTTTAAGTTCGGTTTTAAAACGTTCAATTCTACCTGATACCCAAATAGCTTGTGTTATTTGTAATACGGCTATTACTATGGTGAATAGTATTAATATTAAAAGGTGATATTGTTTAAAATCAGAAAAATATTGATTTAGAGCTTTCGTAATAAGATCTTCCATGTCAACTTAGATTTTAATAAAGGTATGTAAAACTAATACATTTAATAATCGCGTACATCCCGATCAATACTTATGGCTTAAACGTTTACCTTAACCATCCAGCCCCCTTTGCGTTAGGATGGCAGCGGATACCGGCCCGTGACTAAGGCCTGTGCAGTATGAGCGTACAGCCCGGGCCGCAGGCAACGCTATAAATGACTCGATAATATCAAACACCAAGTACTAAATTTTGAATAACGAAATAAAACCACTCACTACCCACTTAATCAACCACTCACCATTTCTCCCTTTCCACTCAAATACTTACCTTTGCCACCTGTTTAAAATTAAAACAAATGAGCAAAGCAATTATTAAAACCGAAAAAGGCGACATGACCGTTCAATTTTTTGACAAAGATGCGCCAAACACTGTAGCAAACTTTTTAGGTTTAGCTAAATCAGGTTTTTACGATAACGTAACGTTTCACCGTGTTATACCTAATTTTGTGGTACAAGGTGGCGACCCAACCGGCACAGGCGCAGGTGGTTCTGGCAAACGTATCGACTGTGAACTAACAGGCGAGAACCAATACCACGACCGTGGCGTACTTTCAATGGCACACGCAGGCCGCAACACCGGCAGCTCGCAATTTTTTATCTGCCACAGCCGCGATAATACCGCGCATTTAGACCGTAACCACACCGTATTTGGTAAGGTGGTTGAAAATGTTGATGTGGTTGACGATATTCGCCAGGGCGATAAAATTTTAGGAATAGAAATAATAGAAGAATAGATAATAGTGAGTGGTTGACTGGTGAATAGTTGAAAGAAAACTATTCACCAGTCAACTTAATCAACCAATCAACTAAACAAATGAATTTACAGGGAATTGTTGCAGTATCGGGCAAACCGGGTTTATGGAGGGCGCTTGCCCAAAACAAAACAGGTTATGTATTAGAAAGCCTTGATGCGCAAAAAACAAAGCTGATAGCCAACTTATCAACCGCAAAACTGGCGGCATTGAACGAGATAACCATTTTTGGGTTGGAAGATGATATTAAATTGATTGATGTGCTGGAGCGCATGAAAGCTGCTGAAAGTGTGCCAAACCCAAAAGATGACGGCAAAAAGTTGCGCGAGTTTTTCTTTACCGTGGCTGCAGATCACGACGAGGAGAAAGTATATTCATCAGATATAAAAAAGATCATCAGCTGGTTTTTGATACTAAAGGAACTTCCGTTATTTAACGAAGCGCCTGCAACTGCACCGGTTGCTGAGGAAGCGCCCGCTGCCGAACCTGTAAAAGAAGAAGCACCTGCTGCCGAAGCCCCAAAAGCAAAAGCTAAAAAGACACCGGCTAAAAAAGCGTAAGCTTTTATGCTGCTAAATATCAAAGCCCCGGTAGGTTATCTATCGGGGCTTTTTTTGTATTTGTAAGTTTGTCAGCCTGAGCTTGTCGAAGACCTGTACGCTTTGCTAATGGTTCGACAGGCTCACCATGACAAATCGGTTATGTGCGTATGGTGAAATCTGTTAATCGTATAAATCCGCTTAATCGCGGTTACGCGTCTATCGCATCATATACCACAACCTTTTCCCAAAGATGGCTGTGTTTTTTAATAAATTCCTGATGGATGGGGTGGTTTTGATAGGTGGCCTGCCCTTCAAGATCGGCAAAGAACATTACTTCTGATACTCCCCAGCTGTTATCAACCACATCGCGTTTTTCGGTGCTGGCTACTATGCCTACGTGCAGTTCTTTTATGGTCTCTATTTTACCGAGTGCTTTTACGCCGGCTACCAACTTATCCCGGTCTTCTTTCGAATCGGGGTTTTTTAACCAGAAAAGCGCGTGGTGCACAATTGGATATCTGTTTGTCATGGTTTTAGTTGCTATAATAGATGGCATTGCTGATGCAACAACTGTGCCTGCGGCAACGGTAGCTGCGGTTGTTATAAATTTGCGTCGGTTGGTTGTGCTCATAGCGGGGCATTCATTAATGTATTAACAATCAGGTTGTCCGCACTTTTCATTACTAAACTCTGGCTCAAAAGTGCTGTGATTAATGGATAGGTGCTCCAGCCTGTGGCGCAGATCGTGCTTTATCGCGTCAAACTTTTGTATGTTATCCGGGCTTACTACAAGGTGGGCTGTAAGGGCATTTTCGGTAGTACTTAAGGCCCAAACGTGCATGTGATGAATATCAACCACACCTTCGGCTTTTATTAGTTCGGCCTTTATTTTTTTAAGATCCATTTCTTTTGGTACACCATCCATTTCCAGTCGCAGGCTGTCTTTAAGCAAATTCCAGGTACCGGTTAATATCACAATGCCAATAATGATACTCACGGCGCTGTCTACCCAGGTAAGGTGCGTAAAGTAGATGATAATACCCGATACTACTACACCCAGCGATACAATAGCATCAACCGCCATGTGCAGGTAAGCACCTTTTACGTTCAGGTCGGTATCTTTATCTTTTATAAACAGCCACGCGGTAAATCCGTTAACAGCTATACCGGCGAAAGCTACCCAGGCAACGGTTGCACCGGCAACAGGCTCCGGGTGTATAAAGCGCATTACGGCCTCGTAAACAATAAAACCTACGGCAACTATCAGTATCATGGCGTTAAAAAACGAGACAATAATGGTAGAGCGTTTATAGCCGTAAGTATAATCCTTGTTTGATTTTGCTTTTGCCAGTTTAAAGGCCAGCAGTGCCAGCGCCAGTGATGCCACATCGCTTAAATTATGCCCGGCATCAGTTAACAGCGATAATGAGCCGCTGATAAGCCCGTAAATCACCTCGATAACAACAAAAGCAGAGTTGAGTACAATGCCCCAAATAAAGGCCGCGTTCAGGTGGTCTAATTTGGGTGCGTGGTCGTGGTGGTGATGTGAATGATCGTGAGCCATGGCGGTAAAGTTAGGTAAAAATCCATGTCATTTCGAACGAGGTACGAGGAGAAATCTTGTATGCAATGCAATTAAATCGATGCCTGTTTTATACGAAGCGGTCTTTGTAAGAAGGTAATGAAAGCATTGAGCTTTAATGAACGTCAGTCTGCTCATAGCCGCAGAGGCCTATTACTTTTTCCTTGATGAAAAAGTAACAAAAAATCAAGACAGAAAAAAGCTTCTCCCCACAGGCATTTACCTTTGGCCCGCTTTTCTGTCAGGCCACGCTCGTTCACTATTTATTTAAATCCTGTCAATCGTAAAAATCTGCTAAATCCCGGTTTATTGATGATGGTAGGGCTCGCCTTTAATAATGCTGTAGGCACGATATAGCTGCTCTACAAAAAATAGCCGTACCATTTGGTGTGAGAAGGTCATGCGGCTAAGGGATATCTTGTCATTTGCGCGCTGGTAAACAGATTGGTCGAACCCGTAGGGGCCACCAACAATAAATATCAAATTAGCCGATGATGATACCGAACGCTTGTTAATATAATTTGCAAACTGTACCGAGGTAAACTCCATGCCGTTCTCATCAAGTAGTATCACGTGGTCTTGCGGAGTTATTTTTTTAAGTATCAGCTCTGCCTCTTTGGTTTTTTGCTGGTCTTCGGTAAGTGCTTTGGTGTTTTTCAGCTCGGGGATGTCGGTCATTTCCAGCTTGGTGTAATGCTTTAGGCGCTTTACATATTTCTCAATGCCATCCTTTAAATAAGCATCTTCGGTTTTGCCAACGGTTATAAAAGTTATCTTCATTAATGCCTGTAACTATTTAAGCCAAAATGTTATCTTATTATTGTAACATGGATGGCAAAAGTACTATTATAAAAACTGTGCAACAAGATATCATAAGCAACTACACCCGGGCCGCTGAGCTGGCAAAGCAAGAGGCCGATAAATATAAAAAACTGGCCAATACCTATTCGCTGCTGCGTTTGGGCATTTTCGGGCTCATGATTTTTTCGGTTTACCTTACTATACAGCAGGATAATTTTACCATTATGGCTGTTGGCTTTGTGATACTGCTTGCCGGTTTTGCATGGCTGGTTGCACGGCAGGGCGAGTACGAACGACAGCGCAATTATTACCTCGATCTGGAACGCATCAACCTTAACGAGCTTAATAGTTTGCAAACCAATACCAACCTGTACAATAGCGGGCAGCAGTATAGCAACGAGAAACATTTTTATAGCTCCGACCTGGATATATTCGGTAATGCATCGCTTTATAACCTTATCAACAGGGCGGCAACATCTGCCGGCAACGATAAACTGGCAGCATGGCTAAACGCGCCGGCTGATAAGCCAACCATATTATCCCGCCAGGAGGCGGTAAAAGAAATAGCCGCCAATAACGATTGGAAGGTTAATACCCAAACCAAGCTATTGTTTGCTACCAAAGAAGATACCGACCAAATGAAACGCCTGTTTGTTTATTTGGGCGTTCCGTTGGAGTTATCCGGCGAGAAATGGTTAAGCGCATATATTAAAATAGCACCCTATTTGTTATTCGGTACAATATTGGCCGGGGTATTCTTCTACCCTCTTTTTGTACTTATTGCTGTCGCGATAGCATTTTTTAATACCTTGATACTGCTCTCAAAAGGGAGCTATATATTAAAAGCAGGTGCCGTTGCCGATAAAATTGGCAGCGTGCTGACCAACTACGCCATTGTATTTAAGGCGATAGAAAGTAACCAGTGGCAGTCAGAAAAATGTGCGAAACTGAATGAGAAACTTCGCGTAAACCAAACTTCAAAAAATATAGAGGAATTATCAAAACTCATCAATAAGTTGAGTTATAGCCTTATCATGATAGTAGGGTTTATACTGAACGTGTTTTTTTTATGGGCGTTGAAGCAGATCATCCTGATCGAAAAATGGAAACGTAACAACCGCCATAATTTTGAAGAAGCTTTTGATGTGATAGCCGAATTTGAGGCTTTAATGAGTATTGCCGTACCATCCATCAACTACCCGGAATGGACATACCCGGTTATTGCAGATACCGAAGGATATACGGTAATTGCTAAAAACATTGCACACCCGCTTATCCGCGGTAAGCGTGTTGATAATGATTACGACTTAAAAGACGCCTACAGCATAGATATCATCACAGGTAGCAATATGGCCGGTAAAAGCACCTTTTTGCGTACCATTGGCATTAATACCGTGCTGGCGCTGGCCGGTGCGAAAGTTTGCGCGGCGGCAATGGAGGTTTCTGTTATCACGATAGTGAGCTACATGCGTATAAAAGATTCGCTGAACGAAAGCACATCAACCTTTAAGGCCGAGCTTGACCGCCTGCAAATGCTGCTGGCTGCTGTTGAACATGAACACCGTGTTTTCTTTTTGATAGACGAGATGCTGCGCGGTACAAATTCCATGGATAAATACCTGGGTAGTAAAGCGGTGATTGAGCAGCTTATCAGCAAAAAAGGGGTAGGGATGGTGGCCACGCACGATTTGCAGATTGCCCGCCTGGAAGACAAGTACCCGGCTTACGTACGCAACTACTATTTTGATATACAGGTGTTAAAAGGCGAAATGCTTTTCGATTATAAAATAAAACATGGCGAATGCAAAACATTTAATGCATCGCTGCTGCTTAAGCAAATTGGTATAAATGTAGAGAGCGAATAAGCGGTGAAAATCGCCATCGGTATTTTACCGATGCTTATTGCCTGTAAGAATACATTTACCGACAATTTGTATTCATTCACCTAAAAACCCTGTTAAAAAGTTTGGTTTTGATACACATTTGTAGTGTTAAAACTAAACAATCATGACAACTTTACTCACACTACCTGTACTTACTGTTATTGCCGCTTTTGTTGCAAAAGCCATTGTTATTATTGGTTTAATAGGTGGATTGATCTTCTAAGGGCTGGCTTCAGGAGCAACTTATTAGAGTAAGTATCTTATTAAAGCTTTTTTATAAAACGGCTACTTATCCAGCCAATTTTGCAGGCCCGAAGAGTACTATCTTCACTTTCGTGGAAAAAGCCTTTATTAACAGTGAATTTAGGATCTATTTGTACTAACCACCATTCGCGGCCGGTTTGGTCGGTAGTGGTTGCAAAAGCTTTACCTTGTGTTCCTTTTTTAAGAAGCGCCACATCATTGCCATTGTGAGGCTCGCCATCAAGTGTCATTTGTGATTTATCATCCACAATTGGTTTTATCCGTAATTTATAATTATCGTTAAGCACTTCAAAGTTTATAGGTCGGGAAAGATATTTTTCTGGGAAATACGTGCTTACATGGTTGGCTGATAAGTATTGCAGTTTTACCTTTGGCTGCCCGGTTGTGTAAATAACATCATAAACTTTATTAAATTCAATATATTCGGCACAGCAACCAGGGTCTTTAATATATAACTTACTTATCCTTTTATCTTTATCTAATGTAATGCCTTTTACGGTTTGAAGGGTATTGAAAACTACTTTTAGGCCTTGTTTGGTATTTAGTATCAACGCAGTTTCTAATGGTTCGCCACCACTTTGCCCTTCAAAAATAATATCATCTGTGCCGTCAGCATCAATATCATAAATATGTAATGCCTTTTGCAGATCAGCCATACTGGAAGATTCCCCTTTGTAATACTCGTAAGCATCTTTTAACTCAGCGGGAGGGGATTGCATAAATCGGTTTTTAAGTTCGTTATTTTGTTTTTCAAAACTTTTCCAGTCAAACACTTCGACGTTATAAGGAAACGATATGTAGGGTGACGTATCGCTTTGAAATTTTTTTTCAGCAACAGAATGATCCGTGTTTTTTTTTGTTTTATCGATGTTCTGTTTACATGAAACCAAACCAATGGCAAGTATTAAAAACAATTTTCTCATGTAATAAGGGTTTGGTCGCTAAAGTAATAATTTAAAAGTTTAGTGATTAAATGTGCTTACCGGAAATATACGACTGTTTGCCGATGGGACATTGTGTTTTAATTAAATACCTTGCATATTTACAACATGGCAAACAAACCTATTATCACGGTTAAAAACCTTGTAAAAAATTACGGCGATTTCGAGGCGGTTAAGGGCATTAGCTTTGAAGTTTACGAGGGCGAGATCTTCGGCCTGCTTGGTCCTAATGGTGCCGGCAAAACCACTACACTCGAAATTATTGAAACCCTGCGCAATAAAACATCGGGTGAGGTTACAGTGGATGGTTTTGATATTGAAACCGATGCCGACAATATTAAGAAACGCATTGGTGTACAACTACAGGCAGCGGGCTATTACCCCAACCTTAACCTTGCCGAACTGATCGTTTTGTTCTCGGGCTTATATGGTATTGATAAATCGCCTACGGAAATGCTGGAGAAGGTTGCACTTACAGACAAGGCCAAAGCCAAATATAAAGACCTATCCGGCGGCCAAAAGCAACGTTTCTCTATCGCCACCACATTGATAAATAACCCCCGGATCATTTTCCTGGATGAGCCTACAACCGGCCTCGACCCGCAAGCACGCCGTAACCTTTGGGACCTGATCCGCGAGATACGCGATACGGGCACCACCGTGGTGATCACCACTCACTATATGGACGAAGCCGAGGTGCTATGTGACCGCGTAGCCTTTGTTGACGGCGGCCACATCATCGGTATTGATACCCCCGATCATTTTATTGACCAACTGGTGGCCACCGGTTTTGAACGCGCCAAGCAAACCAAAGGCGCCAACCTGGAGGATGTATTTATCAACCTTACCGGCAAGGAGTGGCGGGAGAGTTAGCCTCCCAACCCCCTGAAGAGGGAGCAAGAGTTTGCAGTTGATAGTTAGCAGTTTGCAACCTCAAAAAAATGACTCAATAACCTAATGACACAATGACTTTTCAATATGAAATATAGTAATACACGCGCAACCCTGGCTATTGCCAAGGCCAGTTTCCGGTCTATTTTACGCAGCCCTTCGGCGGTGGTGTTTAGTTTGGCCTTCCCGCTGATATTTATACTGGTGTTTGCCAATATTGGCGGTGGCGGAGTAAAGGTTGATGTAGGCGTTGTGAAAGGAACTGACACCTTAAGTATTATCTACAAGGCCATCCAAAAAACTACGATAGTAAATCTGGTGACCGATCAAACTGCTGAAGAAATGAAACAAAACCTCTCAAAAGGGAGTTTGGATGCGATCATAAATATTAAAACCGATGGTAACAACGGCTGGACTATTTATCCCCCTTCAGCAGGGCGCCCACAAAAATCTCCTTTTGCAATTGACGTACAATACACAAGTTCATCTCAAAAAGGGTCTATTTTAAAATCGGTACTGTCTAATATAATTTATCAGATAAATGAAGTTTTTCAAAAACAGGTAGACGGTAAACTTGGAGTATTTTCACCTGTTGAACTGAAAGAAACCATTGTTACCGGCCGCGAATATAAATACATCGATTTTATACTGCCGGGGCAATTGGGATTCTCGCTGTTAAGCAGCGGGGTGTTTGGTACAGCTTTCGTGTTTATAGGGTTGCGGTTAACGCTGGTTATTAAACGTTTTTTTGCCACACCGGTAAAGAGGTACAGTATTGTTTTAGGGGAGGCCATTGCCCGTATTGTATTCTCATTATTAGGCGCACTATTCATTATTATGGTAGGGCATTATGCCTTTGGCTTTACCCTGATCCATGGGGTGGTCACGGTGCTGAATATGCTGGTGCTTTGTGCCATCGGGCTTATTATATTTATGGGCTTTGGGTTTACTATATCCGGCATTGCCAAAAACGAGAGTACGGTGCCGCCGTTATCAAATATTATTACGCTGCCGCAGTTCCTGCTATCGGGCACGTTCTTTTCTATTACGGCGTTCCCAACCTGGCTGCAGTACGTTAGCAATGCATTGCCGTTAACACATTTAAACAACGCCATGCGCAAGGTAGCTTTTGAAGGCGCGGGCCTTGGCGATGTTACCCATCAGCTATTCATCCTGCTGATATGGGGGATCGGTATTTATGCGGTAGCGGTAAAAACCTTTAAATGGGAGTAGGGGAAGAGATACAAGACACTTAGAGCCAAGAATAAAGACAAGGAAATATGTAGAGACGCGATACTTCGCGTCTCTTTTTTTGTTTGTAAAACTTAACATTAAATTAACACAAAGCACAATAATTAACATTATAATAATATTAACACTTGCTAACTTAATATACAGGTAACAATCAGGAAATACATTTGCATTAAAATAATATTAAGTAAATGTTAAAAAACATTATTAAAATAACCTTATTGTTTATTGTGTTAACCGTATGTTCATCAAAAGTTAACGCACAGGATTCGAAAACAGGTACCTGGGGTATTGCAACAGTATTAATGCCCGGAGACAGTGTACACCGTTGGGGCGGCTATACCGAATTGCAGATTCGAAGTAATGGCGCAGGCTTCAGCCAGTTTCAGTATTACGAGTATAAGGCAGGTGTAAGCTATGATCTGGATAAAAATTTTACAGCTTTGTTGGGGTCGGGTACCTATCATACATATGATTATTTTAATGTAGACGCCGGCCCAAACACAAATGAGTTTAGGGTTTGGGAACAAATGACGGTAAATCAGTTCCTTACCCCCTTGAAATTTGAACATCGCTATCGCGTTGAGCAGCGCTGGGTAAATGGCGATTACCGCAATCGTTTCCGTTACAGGTTAAATATGTTTATACCGCTTAATAATACCAAGATAGTTGCCAAAACCTGGTTCCTATCTATATTTGATGAGGTATTCTTTAATAATAAAGCCCCCAATTTTGAGCGCAACCGCATATCAGCCGCATTAGGTTATCAGATAGATAAAAAATGGATATTGCAGGCAGGCTGGATAAACCAGCGAAATTACACAGCCTCAGCAAGCAGCGCCAAAAATAATATGTTGCTTATGTTAATGTATCGTATAAACCGTAAAAATAGTGTTGAGCGCGAACACTTGCCAACAACAAGCGATTGATTTATTGCTTATCTGTTGCATGGTTTGGATAAGCGGATGGTTTAAATAGCAACTGTATGTTAACAAACCATTAATAATCATTACAAATGCAAAATTTGCGTTGTTATTTCCTGTTTTTGCGCTTAACTTAGCCGACCAGATTAGTATAGTATTTAATTCAAAAAAAATCCGACAATAAAAAACTATGAGCTTAATAATTGATGTTCATGCACGCCAGATACTTGATTCGCGTGGAAACCCTACAATAGAAGTAGACGTAATTACAGAAAATGGTGTTCTTGGTCGTGCTGCGGTACCTTCTGGTGCTTCAACCGGTATTCACGAGGCTGTTGAGCTTCGCGATAACGACAAAGCCACTTATATGGGTAAAGGCGTTTTAAAGGCTGTTGCCAACGTAAACGAGATAATTGCTGCCGAACTTAAAGGTATTGATGTATTTGAGCAAAATTCTATCGATAGCCTGATGATTGAGCTTGATGGTACAGAAAATAAAGGTAAACTGGGTGCTAACGCAATCCTTGGTGTTTCTTTAGCGGTTGCTAAAGCTGCAGCACAGGAGAGCCGCCAGCCGCTATACCGCTACATTGGCGGTGTTAATGCAAATACCCTTCCTATCCCGATGATGAACATTGTTAACGGTGGTTCGCACTCTGATGCGCCTATCGCTTTCCAGGAGTTCATGATCATGCCTGCTGGTGCTTCTTCATTCTCTGAAGCATTACGCTGGGGTACCGAAGTATTCCACAACCTTAAAAAGATCTTACATGACCGCGGTTTATCTACAGCAGTAGGTGACGAAGGTGGTTTTGCACCAACCTTTGAAGGTACCGAAGATGGCGTTGAAACCATCCTTAAAGCTATTGAAAAAGCTGGTTACAAACCGGGTGTAGATATATTCCTTGCGTTTGACTGTGCTGCTTCTGAATTTTATAAAGATGGTAAATACGATTATACCAAATTTGAAGGTGAAAAAGGCGCTATCCGCACCAGCGAACAACAGGCAGATTACCTTGCTGAGTTAGCTGCAAAATACCCTATTATTTCTATTGAAGATGGTATGGCTGAGGATGACTGGGCCGGCTGGAAATTATTGACCGAAAAAATTGGTGATAAAGTACAGCTAGTAGGTGATGATTTATTTGTAACCAATGTAAAACGTTTACAACAAGGTATTGATAACGATACCGCAAACTCTATCCTGGTAAAAGTTAACCAGATAGGTTCATTAACCGAAACCATTAACGCGGTTACTTTAGCGCAAACAAATGGTTATACATCAGTAATGAGCCATCGTAGCGGCGAAACTGAGGACGTTACCATCGCTGATCTTGCTGTGGCCTTAAACTGTGGCCAGATCAAAACCGGTTCGGCTTCACGTTCAGACAGGATCGCTAAATACAACCAATTGCTTCGTATAGAAGAAGAACTTGGTGATTCAGCCCGTTTCATCGGTAAAAACTTTAAATACTTACCAAAGAAATAAGCTTAAAAATAGCATAAATACAAGCCGGTCAAGTAATTGACCGGCTTTTTTGTTGGTATTATATTCTTTTTATTTGCAACTGAAATTTAGTTACAAATAAAACTTTTGTTATATTTGTAATATATACTGTTAGAATGACGCGAGGTCGATTGGAGTAGTATAACACCACATCTTAAAAGACAATGAGAAAGTTAATTAGAAATTTAAAGTCATCAACTAATGACCAAACAAGACAAACTAATCAGTCGACTGTTAGCTGTTCCCAAGGATTTTACCTGGGATGAATTATGTAAAGTTGTAGCATTTTATGGCTATGAGGAGCTAATGGGTGGGAAAACCGGTGGTTCAAGAAGAAGGTTTATTGATGGCAATAAAAACATCATCACGCTTCATAAACCACACCCTGCCAATGTTGTTAAAAGTTATGCAATAAAAGAAGTTATTGCTCATTTAAAAGAAAAGGGTCACATACAAAATGAATGACATCTTACAATATAAAAACTATTATGCATCGGTACAATTTAGTGCTGTTGATGAAGTTTTCTATGGTAAAGTTTTAGGTATAAATGATTTAGTAAGTTTTGAGGGGGAATCTGTTAAAGAACTTAAAACTTCATTTGAAGAAGCCATAGAAGATTATTTAGATACATGTACAGAAGTAGGTAAATCTCCGGATAAAACCTATAAAGGAACATTTAATGTTCGGGTGCCATCTACACTTCACAAAGAGGCTGCTCTTTTCGCAGCAATCCATAATATCACGTTAAATGAATTTGTTAAGGTCGCTCTTTCTTTTACGCTCGATCACAAGAAAGAGGTGGATACCACTATCGATGGTAATCAAGATCCGCTTTTAGAACACGCGTAGTCTTATAATACAATTTTAAACAAGAAAGCCCCTTCATAATGAAGGGGCTTTCTTGTTTATATGTGTTTATTGATTATTAGGCTAATTTATTAACGTCCGCCTACAGGTGCGCCACCGCCGGTTTGGTCACCACCTTGTATCTGATCATCGTTGTTAATACCTTTTTTCTTCTGGGTTGGGTTAGGTGCTTTAAAGCTTATTTTACCAAAACTGTAGCTAAACGTTAAACCAAATGATTGGAAAGGGAACTGTGTTTTCGAAATCTGAGTGAAACCCGGGCTTGATATATTTTGGTTGAACGCTTTGTTAACCGCAAAGGGTTGTACAGTGTTGAAACCGATAGATGCCTTTTTGTTCATGAATTGTTTCTTCACACCAAAGGCATAAATACCAAATGACGGGCTGCTGCCTTGTATGGTACGGCGCGGCGAGTTAATAAACCCGAAAGCTTCAAATATAAAGTCTTTTGGGAATAAGTATTGCGCACTGCCGAACATGGTGTATTGTAATTGGGTTTTTATTGCATCTGTGTTTATGAAGTTAGCATATTGAGCATATACAGTAGGATTATAAGTAAATACGTTTACGCTACCACGAATGGTTAAAGGCTTAATTGGGTTTATAGAACCGAAGAAGCTTGCACCCCATGAATTATTTAACGCTGCGTTACGTTGTAAGGTACGGGTACCTGTTACAGTGCTGTCTCCTACTATCTCAGTTATTGGGCTCGCCAAACCTTCAATCAGGTCGTTAGTTCTTTTGTAATAAACCGAAAAGTTCAATACCGAAGATTTGATGAAGGTGTTGAAATTCAATTCAACAGTTTGTGATACCTCTGGTGCCAGGTTAGGGTTACCTACCGATTGCGCCTGTATATTGGTCCTGTTGATGAAAGGGTTTAATACCTGCAAGGATGGTCTCGTAATGCGTTTGCTGTATGATAATTTGAAAGTATTTGAACCAAAAACTTTTTGTACGGTTAAACTTGGTACGTACGTATTGTAGCTTGCGCTAAAAGGACTTAATACCTGCTGATTTTCTCCGCTTGCATATGGCGTTTTAGGATCGCCTGTTATCTGAGTGTTCTCATACCTAAAACCAGCCAATACCGAATAGTTTTTTGGTAAAGTAATGGTAAATACGCTATACCCTGCATATACATTCTGGTTATAGTTATAAAGGTTAGAATTTTCAGTATCTAAAGTACGGTTGTTGCCAAGTGAATCTACAGAATATATATCGTAAACACTGTTTATACGCCTTTGTATGGTTTTACCACCGGCTTCAAGCTTTAATGTTTTGCTGATAGGCAGTGTGTAATCTGCCTGCGCGGTATACTCATTGTTTTTACCATTATTGCTAGCCAATTGGCTTGGTTGTTTGGCGGTAAATAAGTTGGTATAATCTGTATTGATGATACTATGGCTCCACTGTCCCGATACGGTGATCTCATGGCCTTCTTTTTTAAACTTGTGCGTGTAATCTATATTCCAATCAAACCCGGAAAACTTATTTTTATTTGTGTTTCTTCCAAAGTATTCAAGGCTTTTAGTTGGGTCATTATAATCCGTTATACTGTAGGTACCGCCGCCATTGGTGTTAAAACCGCCATCGTTTAACGCAAGTGTACTATTAATACTGTTAAAGCCGTTAAACTCATAACCAGCAGTCAATGTACCCCTTGCGCCATGGCGTTTAGTTTCGCTGCTGGTTTTATTGTGGTTAAACTGGTTTGCAGCACTTGTGTTTATAGTCTGTTGGAAATCAGTTGTCATGGTTTGCGGCCAGGTAAGGTTACCACCTAAGTTAGCCGAAAAATTAAACCTGTTTTTGTTATAGTTCAGGTTCATGTTACCATTGTTTTGGCGTGTACCTACACCACCGCTAACAGAACCGCTTATGCCCGATGCATTTTTGGTTTTGGTGATGATGTTAATGATACCGGCCGAACCTTCCGCATCATATTTTGCAGATGGAGAGGTTACCACTTCAATGCTTTTGATCTGATCGGCTGGGATGGTTTTTAACACATCGCTTAAGCTTGCAGATGTTGCACCTGATGGTTTACCGTTTATCAGTACCCTTACGTTACCATCGCCACGGATCGCCACATTACCGTTCATATCTACCGATACCAACGGTACTTTTTGTAATACGTCAGTAGCGTTACCACCTGCGGCGGTAAGGTCTTTTTCGGCGTTGTAAACTATCTTGTCGATCTTGTTTTCGATAAGCGGCGCCTGGCCAACTATCTGAACTTCTTTTAAAGCTTTTGCACTTGGCGAAATAACCAATGTGCCCATATTGTTGTCTGGTTTCGACGCAGTTGTTTCAATAGGGTCGTAAGTTTTTGTTGGGTAGCCTATAAAAGATACCGTGATCTTATATTTACCCGCACGCAGGTTATCGATCCTGAAGTTACCCTTCTCGTCGGTTAACACACCATTAATAGGGGTCTTAGCACCGCTTTTGAAGATGCTGATAGTGGCATAATCTACCGGTTTTTTTGTAAGCGAATCTACAACTGTACCCGAGATTTTGCCGACGATGCTTGAACCACCGCTTACAGGTAGCTGAGCTTTTGCCGTTATTGCAGCACAAATAACTATTATAAGTAAAAATATTCGTTTCATAATTGGAACTATTTTGAGCGTTTTTGGTATTTGAGGCGAAATTGCCTAAAATGTTACAGGCACTTATCTGTTTTATGTAAATAATATAGAAGTGTAATGTACATGTTACACTAAGGATGTAATAAAAAGCCCCTGTAAACTTGCTGTTAAGCAAACTTACAGGGGGCATATACGTGCTTATTTGGCTAAATAACGATGTTTACAATGCGGCCTTTAACCACAATTACTTTTTTGGGCGTTTTGCCGTCAAGGTATTTTTGTACATCGGCATTGGCTAAAATGGCGGCTTCTATATCAGCAGCTTCCATGGTTAATGAAAGGCTAACGTTTGTTTTCATTTTTCCGTTGAATGATACCGGGTAACTAAACTCATCCTCAACCAGGTACGCCGGGTTAAATTTAGGGTAGGCCGCGGTAGATATACTGCCCGCCGGGTTACCGAGTAAAACCCAAAGTTCCTCGCTGATGTGCGGCGCGTAAGGGGCAAGGGTAATAACCAACTCCTGCAGTATAGCGCGTTTGTTGCACTTCAGGTCGGTTAGTTCATTCACGGCTATCATAAAGCTTGATACGGATGTATTGAACGAGAAACGCTCGATATCCTGCTCTACCTTCTGGATGATCTTGTGCAATGATTTTAGTTCTGCTTTAGTTGGCGCATCGTTGCTCACGTTAAAGTTAAAATCAGCATCATGGAACAGCTTCCAGAATTTACGCAGGAATTTGAACACACCTTCAATACCGTTGGTGTTCCATGGTTTACTTTGCTCTAATGGGCCTAAGAACATCTCGTACATGCGCAGGGTATCCGCACCGTAACGTTGAGCCAAATCGTCCGGGTTTACAACGTTATAATAACGTTTTGACATTTTTTCGATCTCAACCCCGCAGATGTATTTGCCATTTTCTAAGATAAACTCAGCCTCTGCAAATTCAGGTCTCCAAGCTTTAAATTTATTGAGATTAAGCACCTCATTTTCTACAATATTAACATCCACATGTAATGGCGATGTTTTATATTCCTTTATCAAACCATGCGATACAAACGTGTTTGTGCCTTTGCCTTCATCATCAATCAAACGGTACACAAAATTACTGCGCCCTTGTATCATCCCTTGGTTGATCAGCTTTTTGAAAGGCTCTTCCTCAACCACTTTACCAATATCCTTCAAAAATTTGTTCCAGAAACGGCTGTACAGCAAGTGGCCGGTAGCATGTTCGCTGCCGCCAATGTACAGGTCAACATCTTTCCAGTATTCTATCGCTTCGCGCGATGCAAACTCTTTGTTGTTATGCGCATCCATATAACGGTACCAGTACCAACTGCTGCCCGCCCAACCCGGCATAGTGCTTAGTTCGTATTCGCCATGCTCGTGTTTCCAACCGGTAGCGCGGCCTAATGGCGGTTCGCCGCTTTCGGTTGGCAGGTACTTGTCAATTTCGGGCAATAATAAGGGAAGGTGTTCTTCCTCAATTAAATAAGGTAAACCGCCTTTAAAGTAAACCGGTACAGGCTCGCCCCAGTAACGCTGGCGGCCAAAAATGGCATCGCGCATCCTGAAGTTCACCTTGGCTTTACCCAAACCGAGTTCTTCCAGTTTGGCAACAACAGCTGCTGTTGCTTCTTTGTAACCCAAGCCATTTATAAAATCGCTGTTGATGTATTTGCCTTCCTTGGTTGGGTCGGCTTCAACCTCAATATTTTGTATGTCGATGATCGGGATGATCGGCAGGTTAAAATGCCTGGCAAACAAATAATCGCGCTGATCGCCTGATGGCACGGCCATTACTGCGCCTGTACCGTAACCGGCCAAAACGTAGTCGGCAATCCACACCGGGATCTGCGCGCCATTAAGCGGATTGGTTACATAGCTGCCCGTAAAAGCACCCGATACGGTTTTGGTATCAGCCATACGGTCAAGCTCGCTTTTCTTTTTGGTTTGGGTAATGTAGGCATCAATATCGGCCTTTTGCGCTGGCGTAGTCAATTCCGCAACCAGTTCATGCTCGGGCGCTATCACCAAAAAGCTTACACCAAAAATGGTATCAACGCGGGTTGTGAAAACTTCGATGTAGTTTGTAGTGAGTTGTGAAAGGTGAGTAGTTTTATCCAACGGGAACCTAACACTTGCCCCAACGCTCTTGCCTATCCAGTTGCGCTGCATTTCTTTTAGCGGCTCGGGCCAGTCAATGGTATCCAAACCTTCAAGCAAACGCTGGGCATAGGCGGTAATGCGCATACTCCACTGCATCATTTTCTTTTGCTCAACAGGGTAACCGCCGCGCTCGCTAAAACCGTCTTTTACCTCGTCGTTCGCCAATACGGTACCTAAAGCGGCGCACCAGTTAACGGTACTTTCGCGCAGATAGGTAAGGCGGTATTTTAACAGTTCGGCTTGTTTGTCCTGCTCGTTTAGCGCTTTCCATTCATCAGCAGTAAAGCTTAAAACTTCTTCGTCGCTTACTGCATTAATGCCGGCCGAGCCTTTACTCTCAAAATGTTCAACCAATTTGGTAATGCTTTCGGCTTTGTCAGCATCCTTGTTATACCAACTGTTAAACAGTTGCATAAATATCCACTGCGTCCATTTATAATAATCGGGCGAGCTGGTGCGTACTTCGCGGTCCCAATCGAACGAGAAACCTATCTGGTCTAACTGGCGTCGGTAAGTTGCGATATTTGCTTCGGTGGTAACCGATGGGTGCTGCCCGGTTTGTATGGCATATTGTTCGGCTGGTAAACCAAAGCTATCGTAGCCCATTGGGTGCAATACGTTAAAGCCTTTTAAACGTTTATAACGCGCAAAAATATCAGAAGCGATGTAGCCCAGCGGATGGCCCACATGCAAGCCCGCACCCGATGGGTAGGGGAACATATCCAGTACATAATACTTGGGTTTACTGGTTGTGTTTTCGGCTTTAAAGGTTTTATTATCAGCCCAAAACTGCTGCCACTTCTGCTCTATATCTTTAAATTGATAGTCCATTTGTTTATTTAACGTATAAGGTTGCGAAAATAGTAAAAACTGCTTAGACATTAACGCTAATAGATTAGTTTCAACAAAGTCTATATAATATATAGGTTAACATTAAAGTTGGCAGGCTATTTTTTAAGCATTATTTTCGGCTTTGTTATTGAGTAAAACCAAACTTGATGACCTAAATACTCAATGATAAAGAACAGTTTTAAAGATAAAGACATGCAGGCGGTGATAGGATGGGTGCTGCGTGCCGGTGTTTTTATATCTATGACTATTGTTTTTATTGGTGGTGTAATTTACCTGTACCGCCATGGCCATACTATAGCCAACTACCACCAGTTTAAGGGTGTGCCCGATTTTGTGCACAGCGCAGGCGGCATTATAAATGGCATTGTGCATTTAAGGGGCAGGGCTATTATACAGGCCGGTATCATTCTGCTTATAGCAACTCCTATCATCCGTGTAATATTTAGCGCTGTAGGGTTCATTCTCGAAAAGGACCACCTGTACACAGGCATTACCTTTATTGTACTGCTTATTATTATTATCAGCGCCTTAAGCGGCCATGCCGGATAATTTTTAAAAACCATTTTGGCTCTGTATTGCTGTATTAATATGCGCAGGCGGGCAGTAAATTCATCGGCTTTACAAAGTATTGGTTACGATGCTGAAAGGCACATCCTCGAACTGGAATTTAGGGATAATGGCGGCGTATGGCAATATTTTAACTTTAAGCCTGCAGCCTATAAAAAGTTTGTGAACAGCCAATCGCTTGGGAATTTTTTTGTTACCCGTATAAAGGGGAAATATCCGGAAGAGAAAGTGGAATTTCTTTAATTGAATTGCTGTTATTTTATGCTCATGCGGCTCTGTACATCTTCGTTACCGGTAACGTGGCCGGCGGCGCCCTTAACTGTTGCGCGGCCAAAACGGTAGCTGAAATTTATATTTATCTTCCTGTATTCCCTTAAGTCAACCAGGCGCAAGTTTAGGTTTTGATAATTAGTGTATATCCTATCCTTATAGGTTTTAAAAATATCGTTAGCGGTAATACTCAGTTTCCCCAGCTTATGAAATATATCCTTACTTATACCGGCGTTTGCCATAAAAGTTGGCCTGTACTGATTGATGCCGTAAAATGTAGCAGTTTCATATTTTCCGGATAATTGCGCGGCAATAGTTTTGCTTATCTTAAAATCCTGTGCCGAAGAAATGATCAGATCCCCGGTACCTTTGTTAAGATTGCCGTACCGTGCATAGGCAATGTACCGCTGATAGGATGCGTCAATATCATAGTTGCTTGTCCACCATTCGGTGAATTGTAGCGGTGCATTTATATTGATACCATAAGTATAAGCCCGGCCAAGGTTAACTTCGGTAGTGAGGCTTATTTTTGAGGCATCGTTCTGCTGGTAAAAAGGGAAGGTTGCGCCTGTACTTAAATTTGCATATAAGCTGGTTGTAATTTCGCGGTTATAAGTGTGGCTTAAACTTATTTTATTATTGTATTGAGGTTGCAGATAAGGGTTACCCGCCTGGTAATTATAAAGGTCTACAAAGTAAATAAAGGGATTAAGCTTATCATAACTTGGCCTGTTGATGCCGCGGGTAAATGATAGGGCATATTCATTTTTATCGTTATAGCGGTAATTAAGCAATATCGTAGGGAACAGGTTAAAATATTTATGTGGGGTTACTAAATTAGTAGTGACCGAAGTGCCTTTATTATCGGTGTATTCGCCGCGTAAACCGGCGTCAAGGTCAAATTTGCCAAATTTGCCGTTATAATCAGCATAAGCTGCTGCAATGCTTTCGATGAACAAAAATCGATTGCTAAAAGCAGGGTTAATAGTGTATACGCCATTTACCTGCGGGCCAAAAACAAAGTTATTATCTGTTTGCGTGCGGCTAAATTTTAACCCGGCATCAAATTTCGAGCTTTTTGGCAGCGGGTTGCTGTATTCCAATAAAGCTGTCCAATTGTTAGTTTTTGTAGGCGATATATTTTGCAGCAGCAGCGGGTCACGGTAAACAGCACCCGCATCATCAAAAAACTCATTAGTTATATATTCAGCCGATTGGCGTTTAGCACGTGTGTGTGTAATATTAGCCGTTATTGTACGGCCTGTTTTATCAAGCTTACCGGTATAATTAACATTGTAATTTATATTAGAGATGTTCCTGTCAATAGTTGAATTGGCCACAATAATTGAATCGAGTACTCCCCGGTTTGCTATTTTTAGCGTGTTATTCTTATCAAAATCGTTATTATTAACTATACCGCTTACTAAAAAGCCAATGCTCTGGTTTGCGGATAAAAAGAAATCAGTACCCAGCCTAAAGTTATGAACTTGTGATTCTTGTATGTTTTTATAGATACTGGAGTAACTGCTTTGTACACCTGCGTAACTAATGCCCCTGTCATTATGAATTTCCCTAAATGTTTTGGTGCCGTTTATACTATAACTACCAAATAAGTTAAAAACTTTAGTACGCGTATTAAAAGAAACCCCGGTACTTGCTTTGTAATACCGCCCATACCCCACCGATGCATTATAGGTACCGTTAGTACCCAGGTTTTTGCCTTTTTTGTACACAATATTAACCACGCCACCCGCGGCTGCGTCATATTTGGCCGAGCCATTTTTTAATATCTCTATGCGGTCGATATTGCCAGCCTGTGTGCCTTTTAAAAGCGTAGAAAGGTCTGCGCCGGATAAGTTTGTGGCTTTGCCGTCTATCAAAACCAAGGCATCCTGCCTGCCACTAATGCTTACATTATCATTATTATCAACACGCACACCTGGCGATTGCCTTAAAACCTCTAATACCGATTGCCCGTCGGCAATAATGCTGGCTGCGGGGTTTATAATGGTTTTATCGGGCCTCACCTCTATATATGGCCTGCGGCCTATTATGGCAACTTCTTTTAATTCGGTATTTAGGGCCGCTAAGGTTATTGCAGTAATATTTATGGTTTGGCCGCTTGCAACATTATATGGTTGCGAATAAGTTTTATTACTGCCCAGCATGGTAGCAAACAGCACATATTTGCCCGGGTTAATATGTGTAAACTGGTAGGCGCCTGTGTTGTTAACCAAGGCCGACATAACGATGGTAGAATCGGGCAGGTTTAATAAAACAACTGTTGCAGCTTCGGCCGGTTTATTATTTTGTATAAAAACACTACCGCGAATAACAGAAGAGCCTGTTTGGGCGTAACAAAAACTAAATAAGCTTGCCAGGATAGCCGCAAAAAAGCATCCAATTTTAACCTTCATTAATATACCTCGTAGATTTTTTCCTTATAGTTATCCCTTTAAAAGTTCAATATAATAACAATATTGCAATAGGGGATAGGTTATAAGTGCTGTTTACGTATTTGCATATGTAAATGTTTCTTAAGTTATTACTATAAAAAAGTAAAGTCCTCTCTATTTTATTAATTTCGCAAATACATTATTTGCTTTAATATAATGAGAAGAATTTACCTTATAGCTTTTGTTTTAATATTCGCCACAGTATTTAATGCTGATAGCCAACCTGCCAACTATGCGGCTGTTGCAAATAAGTTTAAGCAGTTTTATAATGCCGGCCAGCCCGATAGTATTTTTAACATGTTTAGCGCAGAAATGAAAGCCAGCTTGCCGCTTGCTCAATTTAAACCTACTACTATTCAGCTAAAATCGCAGTTGGGTGCTTTAAATAAAACAGAGTTTTTAAAATATAACCAACCTTTAGCAATGTATAAGGCAACGTTTGATAATGCTGTTTTTTTGTTGAATATAACCCTTAATAATCAAAGCAAATTAACAGGCCTGTTGCTAAGCCCGTTTGTAGAGGATGCAAAAACCATAGCGCTTGATCCTTCTCTTAAAGAATCGGCGGTACTGCTTAAAACATTGTCGGGTTCAATATCAGGTACCTTAACTATGCCTACTAATGTGAGCGGTAAAATACCGGTTGTGCTTATTATAGCGGGGTCTGGCCCAACAGACCGGGATGGTAACAGCGCTAAATTAGGGCTTAATGGCAATACTTACAAAATGCTGGCAAATGAGTTGGGTAAAAATAACATTGCTACATTACGATATGATAAACGCCTTGTTGGCCAAAGCGTTAGCACTACTAAGGAAAAAGAACTGCGTTTTGAAGATTACGTGGATGATGCCGTTGGGTTGATAAACCAATTAAGCGAAGATAAACGCTTCTCTAAAGTTATTGTTTTAGGCCATAGCGAGGGTTCGCTTGTGGGGATATTATCCATACGAGATCAACCGGTTAACGCCTTTATCTCTGTGGCAGGAGCAGGCCGGTCGGCAGATATTATTGTTACCGAGCAAATGAAATCGCAACCAAAATATGTTGCAGATAACTTTAAAACCATGCTGGATAGCCTGAAAAAGGGCAAGTTTACAGAAAATATAGATCCTAAAATATACGCCATTGCACGCCCGGATATTCAACCGTACTTAATGTCGTGGTTTAGATATTCGCCTGCAAAAGAACTAAAGAAAGCAAAGGTGCCGGTACTGATAATACAGGGTACAAATGATATCCAGGTTCCGGTAACAGATGCCGACCTGCTTAAAAAAGCAAAATCGGATGCGGTTTTAACCATTATACCCGGCATGAACCATATATTAAAGGAGGCCCCTGCCGATAGAGAGCAAAATTTGGCCACCTACAACAAGCCTGATCTGCCGCTTAAACCCGAACTTGTAACCGCAATAGTGAACTTTGTAAAGGGACTGAAGTAAATGTGCAGATATGCAGATAAACATTTGCACATCTGCATATTCGCACATCTACCCATTCGGGCCATTATTTCCACGCACCCAGCAATCGGCGCAATAATATAATTTCTGAGGTATGGTATGATGTATGGTCGGCCATTTGCAGTGCCTCGCGCAGGATGCTTTGGCCATCACCGTGCGGTATCTTCTCATAAATATCGTTGCTTTTTAATAGAGCTATAAATTCATTCCTATCGTCATTTATCTGTTTTATAGTATTATCCCATGCAGCCTCATCTGCCGGGGAGCTTTCTTTTGGCCAGTAATCATCCGGCCACTTTGGCGATTTGTGACTACCGTCTTTACTGAATTCCAGCATATCCCACTGTGCAATGCGGATGTGTTCGGCCAGTTGCCAGATACTATAAGGTAGATTATGCGGTTTTACACCGCGCAAATCGGCCGGCAGATCATCCAATGCATCTTTTAAAGTAGCGTGCGCACCGCCGCCTTCAAGCAGCTTTATGAGCTCATTTATTAAAATTTCGTGTCGGTTATCCATAATACTTCATTTGTTGTTTAACAAATTAGATACAGGTTTGATTTATATGAACCAAAAGTTTTAAGTTTATGCACCAAAGCAAAACTGTAACGTAGTGATCAAAAAAATACTATTAATGGCCCTTTATGTGGCTGCCTTTACAGCCTGTAAAAAGGATGGACAATCAATGCAGGATGAATCTTTAAAAGACGATGCTGCTTTTTTAAGGTACGAAGACCATTTTTTGGAGGAATTATGGAAAAACAATCCAGACTGGGCAACAAGCGTAGGCTATCATAAATACGACAGCCTGTTAGTAGTACCTACTGATAAAGCCCGGGACCAGTCGATAAAGTTCGCTAAAGTGCAGCTGGATTCATTGAGCCGCTATCCTGAGGGCACCTTAAGCGATGCCAATAAGATAGACCATCACATGATAAAAAACCAGATGGAGAGCATACAGTGGAATTTAGAGCAGCTAAAAGCCTATCAGTGGGACCCCTCATCATACAACGTAATAGGTACGTTTGCATCCATACTTAACGAACATTACGCGCCGCTTACCCAGCGCTTGCGCAGTTTTTATCAAAAAATGCAGAACATACCGGCTTATTATAAAGAAGCTGAAAAACAATTGAAAAACCCCGTGGCCGAGCTTACCCAGCTGGCTATTGACCAACACCTGGGTGGTGTGGGTGTTATTGAGAATGATTTTGCCGATTCGCTTAAGAAAACAAATATCCCCGCTGCCGAGCAAAAGCTAATGACCGAAAGGGCAAAGCTATCGGCCGATGCCATAAAAGGTTATGCAGCGTTTTTAAAGGCTATGAAAAATGATAAGCCACGCAGCTTTAGGTTAGGAAAGGAGTTTTACGAAGCTAAATTTAAGTACGATATACAAGCCGAAGGTACAGCGCAGCAAACCTATAACTCGGCGGTTGAACGCAAAAAATACCTGCACCGCGAAATGGCTAAGCTAAGCAGGCAGCTTTGGCCAAAATATTTTGGTACGCAAGCTATGCCTAAAGATTCGCTTGAGTATATTGCTAAAGTGATAGATACCCTGTCATCTAAGCATGTTGCACCTGGCGATTTTCAATCGGCTATTGAACAGGAGATACCCAAGCTTACGGCTTTTATACGGTCAAAAGACCTGTTGACCATGGATCCATCAAAGCCCTTGGTAGTACGCAAAGAACCGGGTTACATGGCTGGTGTTGCAGGTGCTTCTATCAGCTCGCCGGGGCCGTACGATAAAAATGGCAATACCTATTACAATGTAGGCAGCCTTTCGGGCTGGTCGGCAGAGAAAGCGGAAAGCTATCTGCGCGAATATAATAACTATACCCTGCAGATCCTTTGCATCCATGAGGCTATACCGGGGCATTATACGCAGTTAGTGTATGCTAACAAAGCGCCAAGTATAATAAAATCGGTATTGGGTAATGGCGCTATGGTTGAAGGCTGGGCAGTATTTAGCGAACAGGAGATGATAGACGCCGGCTTTGGTGATGCTGCGCCTGAAATGCGCCTGATGTGGTATAAATGGCACTTGCGGTCAGTTTGTAACACTATACTTGATTACAGTGTACATGCCGGCAGTATGACTAAAGAGCAAGCCATAAAAATGCTGACTAAGGAAGCTTTTCAGCAGCAAGCAGAGGCGGATGGTAAATGGAAACGCGTAAGTGTAAGCAGTGTGCAGTTAACCAGTTATTACACCGGTTACAAAGAAATAAACGCGCTGCACGAAGAATGGAAGAAAAGGCAAGCCAGCAAATATAAGCTTAAACAGTTTAACGAGAAGTTTTTAAGCTACGGCAGTGCCCCGGTTAAGTTTATTAAAGAAGCCATGTTTGCTATACCTAAAATAGATACGAAGACAAATTAGGGCATGTGCAAATGTGCAGACCTGCAGATAATATAATGCAGATCTGGACATCCACATACCTGATATCAATCATTATTTTTTCTTCTCGTGAACGATAACAAAAACATCTTCGTTATCTTTTTTCATGAGGTATTTTTCGCGGGCAAATTTCTCGAGTTTGGTTTTGTCAGAGGTAAGTTCGCCAAGGTCTTTGTTAACCTTTTCGGTTTCAGTTTTATAAAAAATTTGCTCCTGCTTTAATTTATCAAGCTGTTGGTGATATTCGTATTGCGAGAACAGGTCGTTCTTATCAAAGAAGATCATCCAGACAACAAAAGCCACCGTAACCAGGAAGAATTTATTCTTTATAAGGTCAAAAAGGCGTTTCATTTGTTCTGGTTGAATTTTCACTTAAAGCTATTTAATTTCTTTGGAGGTTGCAAATATGGTTATTAACATCCTAACATAAAAAATTTTATGATTGGAGAACTGTTAAAGCATAAGGAGGAAAAAAGCGGAAAATAGCGCCATTTTTCGACCTTAAAACGCCGAAAAACGCCAAAAAACGGCCGGGAACGGCAATGGCTCGCACCTGTTCGCTAATTCCCGGCTTTTTGTGATCTTTTAAATTATCTCCTGCCTGATGACGACCTGCTTGCGCCGCTCATGCCGCTGGCACCGCCACGGCTGTTGCCGCTACCGCCGCTGCCACCACCACGATGACCCGCCGGCCTGCCGCCTGCGCCCGGCCTTTTGGTGCCGCCGCCATGCCTGCCGCCTGCACTGCCGCCACTTTTCTTAGGCGCGTTTTTGGCTTTGCTCATCATCTTCTCCGTCATGGCTTCATAGCTTAGCGGGTAGGGATGGCCCTGCTCAACAGGAATCTCTTTGGCTATCAGTTTATGAATATCTTTCAGGTAATCTATCTCTTCCTCGCCATCGCAAAAGGTAAGGGCTACACCGCTTGCACCCGCGCGGCCGGTACGGCCAATACGGTGTACGTAGGTTTCGGGTATATTGGGTATCTCGTAATTAATTACGTGGGTAAGCTCGTCAATATCAATACCGCGGGCAGCAATATCTGTAGCTATAAGCACGCGTGTAGTACGGTTTTTAAAGTTGGTTAACGCACGCTGACGAGCGTTTTGCGATTTATTACCGTGGATAGCCTCCGCAGTGATGCCCGCACGTGTCAGATCTTTAACCACCTTATCAGCACCATGCTTGGTACGGGTAAATACCAGCGCGGTCTTAATCTCTTTATCTTTTAAAATATGGTTAAGCAATAAACGCTTATCGCCTTTGCTTACGTAGTATAATGATTGCTGGATGGTATCGGCAGTTGATGATACCGGGGCAACCTCAACCTTTGCAGGTTTTTGCAGGATGCTATCGGCCAGGCTCTGGATCTCGTTAGGCATGGTAGCGCTAAAGAAAAGCGTTTGCCTGTTGGCAGGTACTTTTGCTATTACCTTTTTAACATCGTTTACAAAACCCATATCAAGCATACGGTCGGCTTCATCCAGTATCAGCATTTTTATCTGATCGAGGTGTACAAAGCGCTGGTTCATCAGGTCTAACAAGCGGCCGGGGGTGGCTATCAGTATATCAACACCACGGCGTAAGGCATCAACCTGCGGGCCTTGCGATACACCACCAAAAATAACCAGGTTTTTAAGGCCTGTATGCTTACCATAAGCGGTAAAGCTCTCGCTTATCTGGATAGCCAGTTCGCGGGTTGGGGTTAATATGAGGGCCTTTATAGATTTTTGTTCCTTGTGCTTCAGCTTATCCTGGAATAATAACTGCAGGATAGGTATAGCGAAGGCCGCAGTTTTACCGGTACCGGTTTGCGCACAGCCCAGCAGGTCGCGGTGTTGTAATATATAAGGTATAGCTTGTTCTTGTATAGGGGTAGGGGTTGTATAACCTTCTGCCTTTAAAGCCCTTAAAATAGGCTCAATTAAATTTAAATTTTCAAATGACATGTAATGTTTGTAATGTATGTGTGCTAACGCGAAGCATTAAGCGGGTCCTGAAGAGTATATAATGATCAAAACCGTAAATCAACGGGTAATTATCGCAAATATACGCTTTTTATAATGAAGTATAGCTGTAGGCATTAATGTGATGAATTAGTGACAGGCGCGAACAAAATTCATTATAAAGGCTTATGGTTAATAGCACAGGAGACAAATGCTAAGTGACATTTCCATCTTAAAGCAAGTAATTTAATTATTAAATAATAAATTATTATATTTTGTAATGCAATACCTAATATATACCTTTCACACATAATTTAACTTGTCAAGTTTGGATTTTACTAATCAATCTGTATACTTCAACCATGTCACAAAAAACTTATCAATTGCTACAAAATAAAAAAAAGAACATCCTTGAGCTTTGGATGAAAAACCAACTGACTGACGAAGGACTGCGTGAAGATCTGATCAGTAACGATGAACTTAGAAATCAATCAGAAGAATTAATTGAGGCGCTGGTGGGTAACCTATCGGGCAATAACTTCACCAATCTCGAATCTGATGAGTGGAGCCCTGTTATTGAAATATTAGGCGGTATTGCAATTACACGCGCGCGCCAGGGGTTTAGCCCACGCGAAACGGGTAACTTTGTTTTCTTGCTGAAGGAAGCCATATTGGAAGTATTGCAGCAAGAATTAGAAGACCCTAAAGCACTTTTTGCAGAAAGCCAAAAGATAAACCGCCTGATGGACAACCTGAGCGTGGTTACCTTTGAAACCTTTATTAAGGGCCGCGAGGAAGTGATATTGCGTCAAACAGACGAGATAACAGAAATATCTACACCTGTTATCCGGGTGTGGGAAGGCATCCTGGCCCTGCCTATCATCGGTACGCTTGATAGCGCCCGAACGCAAGTAGTAATGGAAAACCTTTTACAGGAAATTGTGGAAACGGGTTCCAGCATCGCTATACTTGATATATCTGGTGTGCCTGCGGTAGATTCGCTGGTTGCACAACACCTTATTAAAACTGTAAGTGCTACCCGCCTTATGGGTGCCGAGTGTATCATTAGTGGCATCCGGCCCGAGATTGCGCAAACAGTAGTACATTTAGGTATTGATCTTTCTAATATTATTACAAAAGCAACTTTAGCCAGCGCATTGGCCTACTCGTTTAAAATAATGCGCTTAGAAGTTAAAAAGATCGGTACAGTTTCAAAATAATAATATTTAAGTAATGGATAAGATCCCTATTCTCCGGATGGGAGCCTTTTTGCTGGTAAGCATACAGGTTGACCTTTATGACAGACTTGCCCTCAACCTGGAGGCTGACCTGGTGCAAATGGTTAACAAAACAAGTGCAAAAGGGGTTTTGATAGATATTTCCGCAGTCTCTATAGTAGATTCATTTATGGGGCGAATAATAGGCAACATTGCCAGCATGTCGAAAATATTGGATGCCCAAACTGTGGTAGTTGGCATGCAGCCAGCAGTTGCCATTACATTAATTGAACTGGGCTTGCCGCTTAAAGGCGTACATACCGCTTTGGATATGGAAAAAGGCATGAGGTTGCTTAGATCCATGATTGACGATCCTGAAGAGGACGCGGACGAAGACCAGACCATCGATGACTCTATCACTGAGTAAGGATACCATTAAGGTATCAAAAGAGCAGGATGTGGTTTTTTTGAAAAACCGTGTTAAGGAAACTGCAGTAAAAATTAAGATGGGCCTGGTAAACCAAACCCGCTTACTAACAGCCTGCAGCGAACTTGTAAGGAACATGATGCGTTATGCTGATGGGGGCATGTGCCTCATCGAGATAGTATCAAGCGGGCGCAATAACGGCGTACGTTTAACCTTTACCGATAAAGGCCCCGGTATACCTGATATAGTTGCGGCCATGCGCGATGGCTTTTCAACCGGCAAAAGTTTAGGCCTGGGTTTACCAGGCACCAAACGTTTAGTAAACGAATTTGATATTAAGAGTAAGGTAGGCGAAGGTACAGTGGTAACGATATTAAAATGGGCCAATGGTTGATGCAACGCATATCAGTTTTACGGCAGACGACCGTAGTTATTTCTCCCTGATAAAAAAAGAAATACATCGTATAGCAACAGAAGGAGGTATAAACCCTGCCCGCATCAACGAGCTTGACCTGATAGTGGCTGAAATGACCTCTAACTTATTTAAATATAGTAACGATGGCGAACTGCTTATGGGGGTTTTTGCTAACGGGGGCTCGCCCTATGTAGAACTTATTAGTATTGATAACGGCCCGGGGATGGTAAATCCTGCCAGGATGATGCAGGACGGAATATCAACTTCAAATACCCTTGGGCACGGTTTAGGTAGTATGAAAAGGCTCTCGGATACGTTTGAATTATATTCACAGATTGGCTGGGGCACTATTGTATTGAGCCGGGTTTACAGCGAACCGCCAAAAGTAATAACTAAACCGGATGTAATAATGCGGCCTATAGTAGTTTATAAGCCCGGCGAAAAAACCAGCGGCGATGGCTTTACCTTTAAAAAAAACGATACTTATTTAAAGCTGATGCTGGCAGACGGGCTTGGCCATGGGCCCGAAGCTAATAAAGCGGTTAATGAAGCCGCAAATGCTTTTAAGGTATTCCCTGATTTTAGCCCAACCGAAACTATCCGCTTTATACACGCCAATATTAAAAAAACCCGGGGCGCCGTAATAAATATAGTAGGTTATAATTATGAGCAAAAAGTATGGACCTCGGCGGGGGTAGGTAATATAGCAGCACGTTTTTTTGGCCATTCTAACTTTAAAAATCAGATGTCGTATAATGGTATTGTAGGGCATAATATCCCTAACACCATGAACGACCAACAATACCTTGCGGATGAGTATAACTATTTGATGCTTTGCTCTGATGGGATTAAAACACGTATAGATACGGCCCGTTACCCTATGATAACCAAGTACGACCCCGCTATTCTGGCATCAGCTATTTATAAAGACCACGCCCGGCGTACTGATGATATGTCTGTGGTTATCGCAAAAATAAAATGAGATGAAAGAAGTAGTTAATATGTCGTTAGAGAACGATATGGATCTTGTGCTGGCCCACAAAAAATCAATGAAGGTTGCTGAAAAACTTGGTTTAACAACAGCAACACAAACTACTTTTGCCACTGCTGTATCAGAAATAGCCAGAACAGTTATAGAATATACCGATAATGGAACCCTGACTATCGGGCTCGACCAGAACAAAACCCGTTATACTTTAGTAGCGCTGGTTGCTTTTGAAAGCGATGTGGCTTTTACTAAGGCCAACGAGGGTTTTTTTTATGCGCAAAAACTGGTTCCTGAGTTTGAACTAACGGCTAACCAGGGCCGCTATACAATTGAAATGAAGATAGGGGTACCCCGCTCCCTAAAATTGGATCCTATAAAAATAAAACTTCTGCGCGATTTTTTTATACACCAGCCGCCCGTTAGCGCCTATGAAGAAATTAAACGCCGCAACACAAGCCTCTCTAAAATAGCAGAGGAAAAGGATGAAGAAATAAGGCAATCGAAACTAATTGACGAGAAAAAAACCGAATTTATATCAATAGCCAGCCACGAACTTAAAACACCAATGACAGTGTTAAAGGCTTATACACAAATAGCTAAAGCTACCAAAGAGCCGATATCTGAGCAACTAAAAAAGGTTTTGGGGAAAATAGATGTGCAGGCATCAAAGCTAAATTCGCTTGTGCAACAACTTTTAGATATATCTAAAATTGAAAATGGCAGTTTGCAGTATAATATGGAAAACGTACAGCTGAACGGCTTTATAGCAGACCAACTGGCTGTAATGCAGCAAATTTTACCTAACCATATTTTGGAGTGTGTTTTAGACAGGGATGTACAGATAGTAGCCGATGCTTTAAGAATGGAGCAAGTGTTTTCAAACTTATTGGGAAACGCTGCGAAGTACTCGCTGCCGAATACTAAAATTGAAGTTAATACAACCATTGAAACAGACGGCCGTGTTACTATTTCTATAAAAGATTATGGAAAAGGCATGTCGGCCCAAACCATGCAGCTAATATTTGAAAAATTTTACCGTGCTAAGGATGTGATAGCCACACATTCGGGGCTGGGCATGGGGTTATACGTTACCTCAAAAATAATTAACGATCATGGAGGTAAAATATGGGCCGAAAGTGAGGAGAACAAATGGACAATGTTCCATTTCAGCCTGCCGGTACTTAACGCGGAATTACTTATTTAAGCATAGCATAACAAGCCTGTATTTTATCATTAACAGAGATGATTTCTATATAAATAGAATAAAAGTGAGGGTAACTTACAATACAGTAGTTATTCCTCAGTAACCACCGCTTCAGCTGTCTTTTCATCACCCTTCTTCAAAAAGGCATCCAGCAGGATAAGGCCAAAACCTATCATAATAGAAACATCGGCGGCGTTAAAAATACCCGTTTGCAAACTGCCGAACTTGATGTGCAAAAAATCGGTAACGGAGCCATGTACAATCCTGTCGTACAGGTTGCCCAGGCCTCCGCCAATACAAAAAATAATACCTACTGACATTAAGCTGCCCAGGTTCTTTTTTATCAGCACATAAACCAGGCCGCCAAACAGGGCCAGTACCGGTAGCAATGTAAGCAGTATAAATCTGAACGGTTGTACCAATTCGGCGCCAAGGCTTAAAAAAGCACCGGTATTTTCTACATGTAGCAGGGTAACATGGTCGTTAAAAAAACGATACTGATCGTAATAGTTGATGTGTGCGCGCATCATTGATTTGGTAACCTGGTCGCACCCCAGGTTTAAACAAAGTATAAGTACCAGGACTATGATGCGGGTTGTGCCTTTTAATTTCATTAGGGCTAAAGTATAAAGAGATTTTGAAAATAGCGATGTAATCGCGAAACCATTTTAATCGCTTGTTGCATACGGGCATAAGGTTCAAAGGCGCAATACTTCACGTCTACCACCATGCTAACCTTACTGCCGCGTATAAAAAAAGCCTTTCAAGTAAAACTCGAAAGGCTTTTTATCATCTGCACATCTGCATATTCACGCATCTGCACATCGAAATTATTTTTTCATCATACTTATAAAATCATCAAACAGGTAGCGGCTGTCATGCGGGCCTGGCGACGATTCGGGGTGGTACTGTACCGAAAACGCGTTTTTATTTTTTACACGGATACCTTCTATCGACTGGTCGTTCAGGTTTACGTGGGTAATTTCTACTTTGTCGGATGCCTTTACAGCCTCGGGTACTACACCAAAACCGTGGTTTTGTGAAGTAACCTCGCAATGGTTAATAATTACGTTTTTAACCGGGTGGTTTAAACCGCGGTGGCCGTTAAACATTTTTTTGGTTGGGATATCATTAGCTAAAGCCAATAACTGGTGGCCAAGGCAAATACCAAACATGGGTTTATCGGTAGCTAAAATCTTTTTAACGGTATCAATGGCGTATGGCATAGCCGATGGATCGCCGGGGCCGTTTGATATAAAGTAACCCGATGGTGCAAAATCCTTCTCCATTTCTTCGAAAGTGGTTTTTGCGGGGTAAACTTTGGCGTACACATCGCGGTCGTCAAAGTTGCGCAGGATGTTCTTTTTAACGCCAAGGTCAAGCACGGCTACACGGTAGGCAGCGTTCTCGTCGCCAAAAGTGTAGCTTTCTTTTGTTGATACCTGTGATGAAAGCTCCAGCCCGTCCATATCAGGCGCTTCGGCCAGTTTGGCTTTCAGCTCGTCAAGGTCCAGAATCTCTGAAGAGATAATAGCGTTCATGGCGCCTTTATCGCGGATGTGTCGAACGATCTGGCGGGTATCTACATCAGAGATGCCAACTATGTTCTGCTCCTGGAAATAATCCTGTATAGATTCGGTTGCCTGTTTGCGGCTGTAGGCAATGTTATAGTTTTTGCAAACCAGGCCGGCTATCTGGATATTACCCGATTCAACCTCATCAGTATTGATGCCGTAGTTACCAATGTGCGCATTGGTGGCTACCATGATCTGCCCGAAGTAAGATGGGTCGGTAAAAATTTCCTGGTAGCCGGTCATGCCGGTATTAAAGCAAATTTCGCCTGTGGTAGTACCTATTTTACCGGCAGCTTTACCGTAAAAAACGGTACCGTCGGCTAATAATAAAACAGCAGGTAATTTGGTGAAATGATTCATTTAGCAAAAAAATTGAAAGGGTTAAATATTCGGATTTTCTGGCTCGAAGCTCCGTGAAAAGAAAGCGTATGGCTGAAGTAAGATACCTCTTTATTCACGCCGCAAAAATAGAAAAATATTTACGATTTTAGATGTACGATTTCAGATTTATTGAAATATATGGCGGTATGAGATTTTTTATGAAACAAGGCTGCTTTGCGGCGGGTTATCTGCCAAATCCCAAATCGTAATTCTAAAATCGTAATTCTAAAATCAAAACCTACCTTTGCACTACAAAAACTAAATAGATACCATGTCGGTAAACAGGGAAGTTAAACGCATTACCACGCATATATTGCAGGAAATGAAGAACCGTGGCGAAAAGATAGCCATGCTTACAGCTTACGATTATTCGATGGCCGCCATTGTAGATAACGCAGGTATGGATATCATTCTGGTGGGCGATTCGGCCAGTAATGTTATGGCCGGGCACGAAACCACGCTGCCTATCACCTTAGACCAGATGATCTACCACGCATCATCAGTAGTACGCGCGGCAAAGCGGGCACTGGTAATTGTAGATCTTCCCTTTGGCTCATACCAGGGTAACTCTAAAGAAGCGCTGGCATCAGCCATCCGTATTATGAAGGAGGCCGGTGCGCATGGGGTTAAAATGGAGGGCGGCGTAGAAATTGCAGAATCTGTGAGCAGGATACTAACCGCAGGCATCCCGGTAATGGGCCACCTGGGTTTAACCCCGCAATCCATCTATAAATTTGGTACCTATACCGTACGTGCCAAAGAAGAAGCCGAAGCTGCTAAACTTAAAGAGGATGCCCTGAAGTTACAGGAACTTGGTTGTTTTGGGATAGTGCTTGAAAAGATCCCGGCCAAATTAGCTGCCGAAGTAAGTAGATCAATCAGCATACCAACCATTGGTATTGGCGCAGGCCAGCATTGCGACGGGCAGGTGTTGGTGATACATGATATGCTGGGTATAAATAAAGGGTTTAAACCCCGCTTTTTACGCCAGTACGCCAATTTGTTTGATGTGATGAACGATGCCATCAGCAACTACGTTGGCGACGTAAAAGCAAAAAGCTTCCCTAACGAGAAGGAAGAATATTAGAAGATGTGCACATGTGCGAATATGCAGATGTGCAAATGAAAAAACACTTTCGGGCTTCCGGACTGCGGACTTCCGACTTAACATATGGCACGACCAGAATTTAACTATATAAGTAAGGATATTACCGATGCTGATATACTGTATGAGGATAACCACCTGATAGCGGTAAACAAGCGCGCGGGCGATATTGTGCAGGTTGATGATACGGGTGACGAATCGTTGGACGAGAAGGTTAAAAGGTATATAGCCCAAAAATACAACAAGCCAAATGGCGCATTCCTGGGTGTTGTTCACCGTTTAGACAGGCCCGTGAGCGGGGTTATCCTGTTCGCTAAAACCAGCAAGGCTTTAGAGCGTATTAACAAAATGTTTAAAGGGCGCGAAATGCATAAAACCTATTATGCCATTGTACGCAAACGCCCATACCCCGAGGCTGGTAACCTGGTGCATTACCTGGTCAAAAACCCGCAGAAAAACGTAACCAAAGCCCATGATAAAGAAGTGGCCGGCAGCCAGCGGTCTGAACTGAATTACAAACTGGTAGGGGAGCGGGATGGCTACTATGTAATAGAAGTAGACCCGATAACCGGCCGCCCGCACCAGATAAGGGTGCAGCTATCAACGTTAGGGTGCCCCATTGTTGGCGATAATAAATATGGTTACCCGCGCGGCAGCCTGCGTAAAAGTATTTGCCTGCATGCCCGCCGCCTGCAATTTATCCACCCGGTAAAAAACGAACCCATACTGATTGTGGCTCCACTGCCTAAAGATGGTTTTTGGGAAAAGTTTGAAGGGTTGATAGCGTAATTTATCTGCAAGCTATTTTTCTTGAACAACATTATTTAAATAGTTTTCGTTACTTTTAACTATGTACAATTAAGTTTAACAGTATGAGTTTACAATTTATTTCCGACAGTACAGGAGAAACAACGGGTGTGTTTATTCCGATTGAAGAATGGAATGAACTGAAAGGTAAATTTAAGGGTATTGAACAGGCCGAAATAGCTGTGCCTGGTTGGCATGTTGATGTTTTAAACAAGCGCTTGGCTGATTATAAAAATGACCCGACACACGTGATGGATTTTGATGCCGCTATGGATGAAATTGAAAAAGGGCTGTAATGTACAGGTTGGTTTTATTGCCTGTTGCTAAAGAGGATATTAAAGACGCCGCCTCCTGGTATGAATCTAAAAAAGAGAAACTGGGAAAAAGATTTACACTACATGTGCGCCAAATAACAGCTATAGTAAAAGAAAACCCTTATTTATATGCTATAAGATATAATGAAGTAAGAACAGCAGTATTAGATATGTTTCCCTTTATGATACATTATATAATTGATGAGCCGGGCAAAAAGGTAGTAATCATAGCTGTTTTACATACCAGTAGAACCCCGGATATATGGACCGGAAACCGAAATAGTGGAGAATTGTAAATTTACAAACCCTTCAAAACCTCCCAAGCCTTCTCATCCACCAAAATCCCTTCCTTTAAACTTTGCTCGCGCGTGCGCAACATGTTTTCGCCCGGGAAAAGGATCTCGTTACCATCTTCGTTACTTTTGGTATAGCTGATGATCTCCTCTATGAGCGAAGCGTTTTTACCATTATCGGTTTTAATAGCTATGAACACCTGCGATACCCCGGTTTCCTTACGGCCCGATTGGGTGATGACAGCGGTAGAATCGCCTCCGCTTAAAACAGTAGCCAGCAGATCTAAAACCAGCGACAGGCCCGAGCCTTTCCAAAACCCGATAGGCAGGGCGCGTTTGCTGTCCATTATTGCGGTAGTATCAGTTGTTAAATTACCCGCACTATCATAGCCGCCCGGTACAGGTAACTGCTTGCCCTGCGCCTGGTATTGCCAAAGCTTACCGAACGAAAACTGGCTGATGGCCATATCCAGTACAATATGCCCCTGTTTTTGGGGTATTGCAATAATAAGCGGGTTGTTACCCAGCCGTGGCTCGGTACCGCCCCATGGCGGCAGGTTGGCAATGGTATTGGTAAAACATAAACCTATATAACCGGCCTCGGCAGCTTGCAGACCGTAAGTGCCGCCGCGCATCCAATGGTTGGTATTTTTGATAGCCACGCAGCCTATACCATTATCTTTGGCAAGGGTAATGGCTCTGCCCATACAAAACCGGGCGTTTAGCATACCCGGGCCAATATTGCCATCCCATTGCTCAATGGCGCCAAAAGCGCTTACCGGGGTGGGTACGGCGTCCATATTTATGAGGCGCTCTTTTATGTACTCAACAAAAACCGGGAAACGGTTTAGGCCATGGCTGTATACGCCGTCGCGGCTGTTATCGGCAAAGATGGCGGCACAGGCTTCGGCAATGGTATCTTTAACATTAAGGCTAATCAATACCCGTTTAAATTCGGCTTTTAATTGTTGGTAAGGTATCCGCATAACGCAAATATAACAGCTTATGTATTGTAGCATAATGTTACATGGTTATATTGGCTTGTAATATTTAGCGGGATAAATAGTTATTATAAAGCAGTTTTTGAAATTGCGTAAGTAAACTATCTTTGCAGCTTAAATGAACAACAATAAGAAATACCTTTTACTGGCCGGGTTGCTTGTAGCAATCTTCTTTTTTAATTCGTGTAAAAAGGAAAAGCAAACCAGTATCCCAAGCTTGTTCGCAACGGGTGTGTGGCAATTAGGATCTATACAAGAGGCCAAGTATCTGGGCGGATCGAGGCTTACACTGGATACCATCCCTTCCGACTCTACACAGATATTTGCTTTTAATAAGGACATGACCTGCTCTTATACCAATTTTGATGATAAAGCAGGCACCGTAAGTGGTACGTGGTCGCTATCGGATACAAAGCTTTTTTTGTATGCTAATATTACTTATCCGGAAGTTACCTCTGCAGGTACCAAACAACCTTTTATAAATTGCCGCATTGTTAATATAGGTGAATATTCATTAGTGATGGAAACAGGCGATATACAAACATATTATAACCCAACCGACAAAAGAACCATAAGAACTTACGGTTTTGTGAGGATTAAGCCAGTGGGTACGCAATAATTTGATAAAAATTTATACTTTGCGGTAAAACAAAAAATCTACCAAGCTATTTTGAAAAAGAGAATTGCCATTTTTGCTTCAGGGTCCGGGTCAAATGCTCAAAAAATAATGGAGCATTTTAAGCGTAATGCCGATGCCGAAGTTGTGTTGATACTCACCAACAACCCGCAGGCCTACGTATTGCAGCGTGCCGATAACTTCGAGATCCCATCGCATATATTTACCCGCCACGAGTTTTATGATACCGACGATGTTATCAGTCTGTTAAAAAACCTGCAGGTAGATATTATAGTGCTTGCCGGTTTTTTATGGCTGGTGCCGCCAAGTTTGCTAAATGCTTTCCCTAATAAGATCATTAACCTGCACCCTGCGCTATTGCCAAAATTTGGTGGTAAAGGTATGTATGGCGATAATGTGCACAAAGCCGTGCTGGAAGCCGGGGAAGAAGAATCGGGCATTACCATCCACTTTGTAAACACCCAGTTTGATGAGGGCGAGATCATCCACCAGTCGCGTTTTAAGATAGAACCCGGCGACAACCTGGAAATGGTGAAATTTAAAGGCCAGCAGTTAGAGCACCAGCATTTCCCGAAAGTGATCGAGGGATTATTGAAGAAGATGAGGAGTTAGTGAGGGGGAGATTACGCATTAACGAACCATGAATTATCTCGTAAACAATTAATTCATTACTTCTAATCAGAATACTTCGCGAAAGTAATATCGATATCAATAGCTTCGGTATCAGCGCCATTTTCAAAATAATTAATTAACTCCTCATCAGTTGCTTTCTGCTGATGTCATCACATTTAATTCTTCGATGTTTTGTGCTTCAGCATTTTCTAAGTTCCTCAGCTAATTGCATAAGTAGTGTTCTTTTATCATAATCCGATTGATGATAACCGTTGTCATGCTCTAATTAGCAAAATGTATTCTCTTGCATAAAGCTATTGAGCATTTTGTAATATTTATCATAACTAATTAAAAATTACATTAATTAACCTGAAAAAAACTAATCACTAATACGTACCTTTGCGGCTCAAAAATTCCCTGTCGTAATGAGTCATTCTGTTCAAATAAAAAACGCGCTGATTTCTGTTTATTACAAAGACAACCTCGAGCCAATAATTCATGAGTTGAACCGCCTTGGTGTAAAGATATATTCTACCGGTGGTACTGAAACATTTATACGCGACCTTGGTGTTGATGTGATTGCTGTTGAGGACCTTACCTCGTACCCGTCAATCCTTGGCGGCCGTGTAAAAACCCTGCACCCAAAGGTGTTTGGCGGTATCCTTGCCCGCAGAAGTTTTGATAGCGATGAGCAGCAACTGGCCCAGTACGAGATCCCGGAAATTGACCTGGTAATTGTTGATCTTTATCCGTTTGAAGAAACGGTAAACTCGGGTGCCGGCCAGGAGGATATTATCGAGAAAATTGATATTGGCGGCATCTCGCTTATCCGCGCGGCAGCCAAAAACTTTAAGGATGTGGTTATCCTTGCTTCCAAGAACGATTACAGCGAACTGGAAGAGATCCTGAAAACACAAAATGGTGCAACCACAATTGATCAGCGCCGCCGTTTTGCCCAAAAAGCATTTAATATCTCATCAAACTACGATACGCACATTTTCCAGTACTTTGACCAAACCGAGCCGATGCCTGTTTTTAAACAAAGCATCCAAACCAGCCAGGTTTTACGTTACGGAGAAAACCCGCATCAAAAAGGGACCTTCTATGGGAACCTTGATGCCATGTTCAACAAACTTAACGGTAAGGAACTATCATACAACAACCTGGTTGATGTTGATGCAGCTGTTGCCCTTATTGATGAGTTTACCGAGCCTACTATTGCTATATTAAAACATACAAACGCCTGCGGCATAGCTTCGCGTTCGTTTATAAAGGAAGCCTGGATCGATGCTTTGGCTTGCGACCCGGTTTCGGCATTTGGTGGTGTTATCATCGCCAATGATGAGATTGACGCTGCTACCGCTACTGAGATTGACAAGATATTTTACGAAGTATTAATTGCTCCTGCCTTTACTGACGAAGCAGTACAAATCCTATCGGCTAAAAAGAACCGTATCGTATTGGTTCGCCAGCCGGTTGAGCTGCCGCTTAAGCAATTTAAAACTTTGCTGAACGGTGTTATAGAGCAGGATAAAGACCTTGTTGTTGAAGGCCCGGCACAAATGAATTCGGTTACCGATAAAAAAGCGACCGGGCACGAACTGCGCGACCTGTATTTTGCCAATAAAGTGGTTAAGCATACCAAATCAAATACCATTGTTTTTGTTAAAAACAACCAGTTAATGGCAAGCGGTGTTGGCCAAACCTCAAGGGTTGATTCTTTGAAACAGGCTATCATCAAGGCAGAAAGTTTTGGGTTTGACCTGAAAGGTGCCGTGATGGCATCTGATGCTTTCTTCCCCTTCCCTGATTGTGTGGAGATAGCTGCCGATGCAGGCATCACAGCGGTTTTACAGCCAGGTGGTTCTATAAAAGACCAGGACTCCATCAACATGTGTAACCAAAAAGGCATTGCCATGGTTACTACAGGGGTAAGGCATTTTAAACACTAAATTTTAGTTATTAGAGGTTAGTTAATTAGTGATTAGTTAATAAAGACTAATAACAGGTAACTGATAACAAATCACTAACCCTTAATACGAATTATTAAAAAATAGAGTTATTAATTACTAATTTACACGATTACGGCGCCCGTGTTATTTGGCGCCAAAACTGTCCAGAATATTAACGTTGCCGCTAATTTGAAATAACGCCACATGGGTTTATTTAATTTTTTCACTCAAGAGATAGCCATTGATTTGGGTACCGCAAATACCCTCATCATACATAATGATAAAGTTGTTGTTGATGAGCCATCTATTGTGGCCTTTGACCGTACAACAAACAAAGTAATTGCCATTGGCCGCCAGGCTATGCAGATGGAGGGTAAAACCCACGATAACATCCGCACCGTGCGCCCGCTAAAAGATGGTGTAATTGCCGACTTTAACGCTGCCGAGTTAATGATACGCGGCATGATCAAGATGATTAACCAGGGTAAAGGATGGTTCTTCCCATCATTACGTATGGTTATCTGTATCCCATCGGGTATTACCGAGGTTGAGAAACGTGCGGTACGCGATAGCGCCGAAATTGCAGGTGCCAAAGAAGTGTACCTGATATATGAACCAATGGCTGCTGCCGTAGGTATAGGTATTGATGTAGAAGAGCCTATGGGTAACATGATCATTGATATTGGTGGTGGTACTACCGAAATTGCGGTTATTGCCCTTTCGGGTATCGTTTGCGACCAGTCTATCCGTGTTGCTGGCGATAACTTCGACTCTGATATCGTTCAATACATCCGTCGCCAGCATAACATCATGATTGGTGACCGTACTGCCGAGAAAATAAAGATTGAAGTAGGCGCGGCATTGCCTGAGCTTTCTGAACCACCTGCAGATTTTGCGGTACAGGGCCGCGACCTGATGACAGGTGTTCCTAAACAGATCACCGTATCGTACACCGAGATTGCGCATTGCCTTGATAAATCGATCTCAAAAATTGAGGAAGCGATTTTGAAAGCGCTGGAGATAACCCCGCCCGAGCTTTCTGCGGATATTTACCAGACAGGTATTTACTTAACCGGTGGTGGTGCTTTGCTGCGCGGGCTTGATAAACGCGTGGCTGCCAAAACCAAACTGCCGGTACACGTTGCCGAAGATCCGCTTCGCGCTGTAGTACGCGGTACAGGCACAGCTCTTAAAAATATAGGTAACTTTAAGTTTTTAATGCAATAGATGATTAGTGAGTGGTGAATGGTTATTAGAGAGTGGTTATGGCCGCTTCAATAACTATTCACCATTCCCCCAATCAACCACTCTCTGAAACATGCGTAACCTCCTGATATTTATCACCAAGTACAACGCATTCTTCCTGTTCCTTATTTTTATGATAAGCTCGTTGCTTATCTATATCAAATACAACTCTTTTCAAAAGGCGTCTTTTATAAACAGCACTAACAAGGTTACGGGTAATTTATATGCTAAGGCAGATGAATTTAAGGGCTATTTGAGCTTAAAAGAGGTTAACGATAAATTGGCAAAAGAGAATGCCGAACTGCGTAACCAGTTGCGTTCATCAAAATATGTAGATACGGTTGCAAAACATAGCGTAACCGATACTATTTATAAGCAGCAGTACAGCTACATTGAGGCGCAGGTTATTAGCAACTCTATCAACAAACGCAACAATTATTTAACCATAAGCCGGGGCAGCCATGATGGCATTGTAAAAGGCATGGGGGTAATAAATGGGCAGGGTGTTGTAGGTAAGGTTGTTTTTGTGGGTGAGCATTTATCAATAGTACAATCCCTGCTGCATAAAGATTCGCGCTTTAGCGCCATGCTGGCCGGTAGTAAAGAAATTGGCTATTTGCAATGGGGAGATGACCTTAACCCGCACAGCGGTTTACTGGTTGATGTATCAAACAACGCCCAGCCAAAAATTGGCGAAATGGTGGTAACATCAGACCTTTCACTTTTCCCGGCAGGCATCCCTTTGGGTAAGGTAAGTAAACTTACAACCAAGGGCGGTGGCTTTTTCCTGAATATGGAAGTTGCCCTGGCGGTTGATTTTAGTAAACTGGAGTATGTTTACGTGGTTATAAACAAGTTTGCTATTGAGCAAATTACCTTAGAAGCACAGGAGAAAAAAGCTGATGAGTAGGATAATCTTAATAAACCTGGTTCGCTTTATAGTGCTGGTGTTGCTGCAGGTTTTTCTGTTAAAGAACATCACGCTTTACAACCTGTCAACCCCGTACCTGTATATCCTGTTTATAGTGCTGTTGCCGTTCGAAACACCAAACCTGCTGCTTTTTGCACTGGCGTTTATATTAGGGTTAACCATTGATGCCTTTTATGATACACCGGGGCTGCATGCTGCGGCCTGTACGCTGCTGGCCCTTGTAAGGGTGCTGTTCATCAGCATTACCGTACAAAAGGATGGCTTTGATAACGAACCCGAGCCCACCCTGAGTATTATGGGTTTCAGGTGGTTTTTTACCTACGCGCTTGTACTTACGCTTTTTCACCATTTCTTTTTGTTTAACCTGGAAGTTTTTAGGTTCAGCGAGATAGGGTACACACTAAGCCGCTTTTTATTGAGTTCAGTATTTACTGTATTTTTGATGCTGGTTTCGGGCTTGTTGTTTTTCAGAAAAAAAGAGCGTAAATAAATGAATAATTTTTTTGAGCGGAGATATGTAATAGCGGGGATATTTATAGCCCTGATATTGGTATTATTAGGCCGGCTGTTTTACATACAGGTGGTTGATGACCGCTACTTTTTATACGCGCAGAATAACGTAATGCGCCGAAACATCCAGTATCCTGCCCGCGGGCCTATACTTGACCGTTATGGCAAAATAATGGTAGAGAACGAACCCGTTTATGATATTACCGTGGTGCCAAAACAGGTAAAAGCTTTTGATACGGTTGAGTTTTGCAAACTGTTGGGTATTGATCGCGAAGGTTTTGATAAGCGTATGGCCAAGGCCAGGGTTTACTCGCCCTATCGTACATCAATTTTCGAAAAACAAGTATCGGCACAACAATACGCATCATTCCAGGAACGTTTGTCGGAGTTTCCCGGGTTTGATACCCAGAAAAGGTCACTGCGATCATATCCGGACTCCGCCGCATCTCAGTTTTTGGGTTATATAGGTGAGGTTACAGACGCTATCATCAAACGTTCGGGTGGCTATTACAGCCCGGGCGATTATGTGGGCATAAGCGGTGTTGAAAAATCATACGAAAGCATATTACGCGGGCAGCGGGGGGTGCGCAACTTAATATACGATTCGCATAACACACCAAAAGGTAGTTATGCCAATGGTGCTTATGATACTGCTGCTGTTGCCGGCGAACGCCTGATATCGTCACTGGATATGAAGATCCAAAAACTGGGCGAAAAACTGATGCAGAATAAAGTGGGTGGTATAGTTGCAATTGAACCATCAACCGGCGAGATACTTTGTTATGTAAGCAGCCCTACTTACAACCCCAATTTGCTGGTTGGCCGCGAGCGTGGTAACAATGCTGCCAAATTGTATAAAGATCCATACAAGCCATTTTTTACCCGCCCTGTACAAGCCTATTACCCCCCGGGCTCGTCTTTTAAACCGCTAAGCGCGCTTATAGCAATGCAGGAGGGTGTGATAACGCCGCAAACTATATATCATTGCTCCGGGTACTACCAGTCTGGTAACCGCCGCATTAAATGTTTTCATGGCGAGGTGCATGGCGATGTAAACCTGGCCAGCGCCGTAGCCCATTCATGCAACGGGTATTTCGACATGGTTTTTGAAAAACTGATTAACCGCCAGGGCGCCCGCAATACCGATACAGCATTTAACTACTGGCGTAATAATGTGGCTAAGTTTGGCCTTGGCTCAAAGTTAGGGCTTGATATGCCTAATGAAAACAGGGGCAACTTGCCCAAGGCTGCATACTACGATAAAGTTTATGGTAAAGGCGGATGGCGCTCAAGCACGGTAATATCGTTAGGTATTGGCCAGGGAGAGTTACTGGCCACACCGTTGCAACTGGCTAATATTGAAGCTACCATTGCCAATCATGGTTATTACTATAAACCGCATTTAATTAAGGCTATTGGCGATAAGCAGGTAATACGTAAAGAATATACCCTGCGCAATTATGTAGGAGTAGATTCGCAGTATTTTGAACCCGTTATAAACGGGATGCAAAACGTAGTGGAATATGGCACGGCCAGCAGCTCAAAAATACCGGGCATCATCATGTGCGGAAAAACAGGTACTGCCGAGGTGAAGAACAAGAATGATAACTCCGTTTTTGTTGCTTTTGCACCGCGCGATAACCCAAAGATAGCCATAGCGGTTGTGGTTGAAAACTCAGGCCAGGGGGCCACCTGGGCGGCACCAATTGCCAGCTTTATAGTGGAGCAGTATTTACGGGGCAGCATATCTAAACGACCGTCGGGTATTTTCCCTGAATATTATATTAATAAAAACCTGCTGCCCGAGATTGTTGTAAAACCTGCCGATAAGGCAAAAATAAAAGCCGACAGCCTTAAAAAGGTAACAGCCGATTCGCTTAGAAAACGCAAAGCCGATTCTGTAAAACAAATTGGCCTTAAATCGGCGCAAAATAAACCTGCTAAAAATGCGGGTAATGTATTAACCGCCATGCTGCCGAAACGAAAAGAAAATGAATAATCAGCGTAGTTTCTTTTTAAATGTGGATTGGGTAACGGTGCTTATCTACCTGTCGTTATGTGTTATTGGCTGGTTCAATATCCACGCCGCGGTATTTGATGAGAACCACCCCAGCATATTGGATATGGACACCGAATACGGCAAACAGTTTATCTTCATTGTTTCGGCGCTGGTAATTGGTACCGTTATTCTCTTACTGGAGAGCCGGTTCCTTTCGGCACTGGCGCCTATATTTTATATTGTTACGGTACTTTTATTGATACTGGTGCTTGTAGCCGGGCACAATGTGGGCGGTAACCAGGCCTGGATAGATATGGGGGGCGGTTTTAGGCTCCAACCATCGGAGTTTGCCAAATTTGCTACCTGCCTTTTGCTGGCGCGATACCTTAGCGCTACTAATGTAAAGGTTACGGATCCAAAATCATTCCTGATAGCGGGCGGTATCATATTGCTGCCCATGATGCTGATCAAACTCCAACCTGATGATGGCTCTACACTGGTGTTCTGTTCACTCATATTTGTATTGTACCGCGAGGGTTTATCGGCTTATTTCCTTATTGTAATTGGGCTGCTGGCAACGCTGTTTATATCGTCATTACTGGTGAATGTATGGTTTATCATTATTGCGCTGGTTGCTGTTGCTGGGCTGCTGCTGTTTATGTTTGGCCGTAACCGTAAGTTTGCTACCGGGCTTACTATTGCGCTGGTATTATCTGTAGGGTTTATATTTTGCGTAAAGCCGCTGTATTACCATGTATTAAAACCGCACCAGCGTGTACGTATAGATGAGGTGCTTGGGCTTACTAAAGATCTGCGTGGCGTAGGCTACAATCAAAATCAATCAAAAATTGCTATTGGCTCGGGCCGGGTATGGGGTAAAGGCTATTTACAGGGTACACAAACCAAGTACTCATTTGTACCGGCGCAAAGCACCGACTTTATATTTTGCACTATAGGCGAGGAGTGGGGCTTTGCGGGATCGGTAACAGTGCTGGGTTTATACCTGTTTTTACTGCTGCGGATTATACTGATAGCCGAGCGGCAGCGCGCGCCATTCTCGCGGATATATGGGTATGGCGTGGCATCAATCATCTTTTGCCACGTTGTTATTAACATAGCTATGGCCATTGGTTATATGCCGGTAATAGGTATCCCGCTGCCATTCATCAGTTATGGCGGTTCGTCTTTATGGAGCTTTACCGTATTGCTGTTTATCCTGTTAAAACTGGATTCGAACCGGATGGGGATAAATCACGCGTAGCGCCTTTTCAGCAGCGCGTAAAATTTATCGGCGGTAGCTTTTTTACCTTCCCAATTGTTTTTGGTAACATAATTAGTTTTCAGGAAACGATCGGCTTCTTCAAAACTGGTAAAGCGGTTCACAATCTCAATAGCTTCGCTGTAAGCAAGGCTGTAACCGTTAAACAGGTCTTTTACAAAAAGTAGTTTATCATTCAGGCTTATGGCCGCTTTAATATCCTGTATAGGCGCCTGTGCAGGTTCTGCCTGTGCGGTTTGCTGCCCCTTTAATTGTGCTGACATCCGCTCGTTAAATGAGAGCGGCTTGGTTTCCTTAACAGGCTCTTCTTCCTTAACCTTTGGGGTGTTATCAATAACCGGCTCGGGGTTGGTTGGTACAATATTAGGTTCCTGGGTTTCGTCGGCTTTTGGCTCATCGGTTATTTTAGGCTCATCGTCTAAAATGTTTTCCATAGTAACCTGCGGAAATTTCCTGGTTTTGTCTTCTGTTACAAGGGGTATAACTTGTTCTTCCTCGTCCCAATCGTCGGCTTCGTCAATTATCAGTTCGTGTTTTATCACTTCCGGTTCTTCACGTTCAAACGAGTAGCTGTCTTTATCACTCCCGGTATGCAGGTCAATCTGTGGCGTAGGTTGTTCTTCTTCAGTCGGGGTTATTTCCAGTTGTATGGGCTCGGGCTGTGCCGGTTTTTCAGGTAACTTAAACGGTGTGCGTTCAATAACGGGTTTTACCTGCTGTACAAGTGGCTCAAAGTATTTTGGTTCACCTGCGGCGGTTTTTTTTGCTTCTGGCGTAATAATGGGTGCTTTTGGCTCCTCTGCAACTGGTGCCTTCGGTTCTTCAATTACCCGTTGTATTGCCTGTGGTTCTTCAATATGCGGTGGCAAAGTATGCTGCACCTGTAGCTTTTGAAGGTTAAGCTTTCTTAATATTTCGGCATGGTCTATTAAAAAGTGGGCGTTGGCAATAAACAGTTCAAGTTCCAGGTCGTTGAGGTTGTCGGGAGTGCTTTTCAGGTCCTCGTACTGGTCGCTAAGTTCTTTTAATATTTCGCCGGTCTTTCTAAATACTTCCTGCTGCTTCATGGCTTTAATGTTAGGAAATTGCTTCCCAAAAATAGCATAAAATTCTGATATTAGCCCCTCACTAAAGTTCAGAGAGATTGTATACCGAGGAAGTTTTTAAAAGAAGAAATGAGATTGGCGGGAGTATTGAAGTGGTCTGTGGGTCAATGTTTTCGGGTAAAACCGAAGAGCTGATCAGGCGGGTTAACCGCGCGCGTATCGCAAAAGTGAATGTTGAAATTTTTAGCCCGGTAGCCGATACACGCTACGATAAAAGCGCCCTGGTATCGCATAATCTCAATTCTATCCCCTCAAAAGCCGTTGGTAAAGCAGCCGAAATTTTGCCGCTCGCCGCCCATATCCAGGTGGTTGGGATTGACGAAGCCCAGTTTTTTGATGAAGAACTTCCAGAGGTTGTGCAGGCCCTGGCCAATAGCGGTGTGCGTGTTATTGTAGCCGGTTTGGATATGGATTTTAAAGGCCGCCCATTTGGCACTATGCCAAAGTTAATGGCCATGGCCGATTCGGTTACCAAGCTGCATGCCGTATGCGTAAAATGCGGCCAGCAGGCTATATATTCGTACCGTTTGGTACCTAATGAAAGCCAGATATTGCTTGGCGAAAAAGAAAGCTACGAAGCCCGTTGCCGCAACTGCTTTAATTTAGACGGGGATATATAAGCGATCAACGCTTTATTAATTAACTTAACCGGTCATTGCACCGCTCGACCGCCCTCTCTTCGCTGCGCGGAAAGAGGGCTAATTATTTTTTATCCTCACCCTCTTTGCGTAGCAGAGAGGGTCGACCAGCGCAGCGCAGTAGGGCTGAGTAAACCCGATAGCACCCCCAAATGCCCCATTAGTATCAAAAAGCCCTTTTGTATAAACAAAATTACAATTGATAGATAAACAATAGCCCACGCTTTGCCGTTATATTTCATAAATACAGATACCATGAGCATTGGCTTACTTGCCTCTATGCATTGCAAAAAAGATGCAGAAGGAGCGTTTGATACAGAACTGAAGAAACTGGTGGAAACGTCAAAGAAAGAAACGGGCTGCTTAGCCTGCGAATTATATCAGTATAAGGACGAGCCCACCAAATATGTGATTGAAGAGGAGTGGATAGATGAGGAAGCCCTAAGCCGCCACATGGAAACTGCGCACTATAAATATTTTGTCCATATTTCGCCGGCTTTGCTGGTAAACCCTGCCGACGTAAAAATACTTACACGGCTAATTTAAAACGAGGTTTGCTTTTATGTTGATAAACAATATTTATAGTTTATTGTTATAATTAAAAAGAAACATTTACCCTTTATTACTATTGGGGGTAAACTGATTAAATATAATTTTGTATAACTATGGCTAAGAAGATTTTGGTTATTGAGGATGATAAGGATATAAGAGATACCATAACCTACGCACTCGAAAGCGAGGGGTATGAAGTTATATCGTCCGATAATTCCAGGATCCTGAAGTTTATAGACAAGCACCAGCCAGACCTGATACTGCTGGATAACTGGCTTACCGATTGGAAAAGTGATGCCAACGGGCAGCAGCTAAGCCGCGAACTAAAATCAGACCCTAAAACAAGCCATATCCCGGTTATAATCGTATCGGCAGTAAGCAATATAGCCGAACTGGCTAAAGAAGGATTATCTGACGGATACCTCAAAAAACCATTCGACCTGGAAGCATTGTTCGGGATAGTGAAGAAACATGTATAAGCGCCCAGCCCCTGAAGGGGGAGCAAAATTATATTAATAAAGCCCAACCCCGAAACGGTTGGGCTTTATTAATATTTAAGCATTTCAAAAACTCCCCCTTTAGGGGGCTGGGGGCTAAAGTTTCACCCCTAAACCAACGTTAAACGAGATCCCATCGCCCGGCAAAATGCCGGGGCCGGGGTACATGTTTATGCGGCGCGTAAAATATTTCTGATCGGTTAGGTTGTTGATGTTAAAATTAACGTGGTAGTTTTTCAGGAAACTATAGTTAAACGCCAGGTCCACAAGTTTATAGGCGGGTACTATACCTGTAGCACCGGTTGGGTTAAACGTGGTGTTATTAGCATCACTAAACTGTTTGCTTACATAGCTGAACAATACGGTTGAAGTAATATGGCCGGTTAAATAAGTAAGGCCGGTACGGTTGGTCCAATCTGGTGTGCCTTCAATTTTATTGCCTTTAAGGCTAATGTTCACACCCGCATTGTTTATGCTGCCACTGGTGTACCTGCCACGGGTATAGGCAAGGGTGTTAAACAAACGCAGGTCGCTGCCCGATTGCGGGTTGAAACCGCGGATCAGTGATAGCTCGGTGTAAGCTTCAACACCTTTTGTCTGGGCATTGCCAATAGTGGTTAAGTACAAATGGTTTGCACCGCCTGCATCCTGCACGGTTAAAGTACCTGCGCGGTTACCGTAGCGTACAAAAAAGCCGTTCACATCAAAGGTAAAAGCCTGGCCCAATTTGCCACGGTAACCCAGGTCGGCATTATAACCACGGCTGTCTTTCATGTTAGGGTCAACAAGGGTTAGCTGGTCGGCCGGGGTAACAGCGGCATAAATGTACGGGCGGTAAGCCTGCGAGAAGTTTCCGTAAAGCTGGGTGGTGTTGCTCACCTGGTATTGCAGGCCGGCGCCAAACAATGGGAAACTGCGGTCACGTTTATAATTTACATTGGTGCTGCGGTTGTTCACCACACCATCAATAGTTGTTTTAATACCCTCGTAACGCACGCCCGGCGTAAACGAAAATTTGTTGGTTATGCGGAAAATGTTCTCTACAAATGCCGCGTAGTTAATGGCGTTAAGGTCAAGATTGATGCCGTAATCTTTAATTAGGCTCAAATCAAAATCAGTAGCGGTTGTACCTACGCCTTTTTGCTGGCGATGGGTTGAGCCATTAGCATATCTTAAACCGGTAGTAAGCGTGCTGCTTACACTTCCAAAGGTATAGTTGTGTAATAAACGAGCTTCGGTTGTAAAGCTTTTATAATGGTCGCGGTCTACCTGGCGCGGGTTGTAAGTGCCTAAGGCAGGGTTAACCACATCGGCCACGTTTGATGGCGCTATAAACTGCACGCTGCTGCGCTCACCAAAAAGTACATGCGATGTAACCTCTAACTTAGTACTATTGCTAAAGTTATAATTGAAAATTAATGCCGGGATATTAATAGCCGGTTTAAAGAAATTACGAAAACGGTTTGATTGCCTGGCTGTGGCATTGTACATATCATCAGTTAAACCACCCGCAATTTGCTGCACATAATCAGACCGGGAGAACTGGAACGACAAGCTGCCTTTTGTATTGAACTGGTACTTGATGCTGGCATAATAGGCACGGTAGTTAAATGCTGCATCGGGCCGCCAGCCATCACCGCTGCGGGCATCAAAATACGCATAGTAGCTCACCTTGCCTGCTTTACCGCCAATGGCATTGTATGAGTTAAAGAAACGGTTGCTCCCAACGGTTTGCTCGCTCTCAAAACCAAACGTTTTGGTAGTATCCGGCTGTTTAATTTTAAAATTTACCATACCGCCAAACTGGCTGCCAAACTGCAGAGATGACGCACCACGAACATACTGCACCTCGCCAATGGCCTGGAACGGCATGTTGTAGTGATTTTCGGGGTACCCAACCACATCCGAGTTGGTGTTGTAGCCGTTTTGCCTAACATTGGTTTCTATAGAACGGTGCATATCGGTACCACGTGTACCAATGTTTAGCTGCAGGCCTGCGCCATCCATTTCCCAAACATTAACGCCCGGTACCTGCGCAAATAAAGTACGCGCGTTGTTGCCTGCTAAGTTTGCCTTGCCCGGGTCGGCATAAATAATATTGGTTTTTTTACCGGCGAAGATATAATTGCCGGATACATCTGGCAGGTTTTTGCTGCGCGATTCTTTGATCAATACGCTATCCAGCCTGATGGTGTCTTTGGTGATTTTTTGTGCATGTACCTGGCATACATAAGCCGTTATAGCCGCTGTAAGCAGGGTTTTATATAAGTGTTTCATTTTATGAATGTTGAAGTATTAAAATAAAATTTAATAAAATAGCACCCGCACATGGTATAAAACACCATGCGGAATAAATGAGGATACTAAGATTGTTGGATTAACTTAATACTTCGGGAGGCTGTGCAGGCGTTGCGATGAATGGATCGGCAGATAACTGATATACTCTGTTAATACCTGCAGGAGGGGTATCTTTAAAGCGCATAAAATTCATCACCAGTTGCGGGTGGTCGTAAGTTTTATCGGCGCCGGCTTTTTTTGCGGCATCTTTAGTTTTATCCGTAGGGATATCGTTCACCTGCCTGGCGTAAATAACGTTGTTATCTATCAGCTTGGTTTTTTCGTAGTTGGGTACGCACATCACATAAAGCGTATCCTTGGTGAATTTAAGCTTTACGTAGTTATAGCATGCGTTTTTTAGCTGTATGGAGCCGCTTACATTTTTATAATCGGCCCATTCGTTTATACCGGGCAGGTTTTGCTTTACCTTAACCTCAACCAGTTTGTTAGGGTCATACAGGTCATGGCTGATGAGTTCGTTCATGCGCCTGTCTGTCTGTGCCACCATATAATTTTGCAACAGCATGTATCCTCCCCAGTTAAAGAAGTAAATAACAAGAAAAAATATGGCGAAAGTGCGTTTCAATTAACAGCGGGTTATTATGATTGCAATTTTAACTAAAACTTTTTTAAAGCCGCAATAAGTGCGCTTTTTTAATAGTTATGTAATAGTTACATACTGTAACTCAAAAAACCATAATTATTTATTTATTTTACAGTTACGAGTATAATTTTCAAAACGCCCTTATTAATGCTTTAAAGGCTGTTTTTTTATCATATTAAATACTATTGATGCAAAGTAATAAGCGAGTGCTGTTTTATTTAGTTGACGGCGCCCACAGTGAGGTTTTACCTGAACTGATAGCAAAAGGTGAACTCCCGAACATAAAACGAATAATTGACGAAGGTACTTACCGCAAGGCTACCACTTGTTTCCCATCAACCACCGGCCCCGCTTACCTGCCATTTTTAACGGGGCATTTCCCGGGTACTATGGATATTACGGGTATCCGCTGGTTCGATAAAAAAGAATTTAAACGTACACGTTTTAATAAACTGGCCATGCGAAGTTATTGCGGGCCCGAAGCTGCCTGGTTCAATACCGATATGCCGGCCGATAAGCCTACGCTGTTTGAACTTATGGGCGAATCGTACAACCTGTACAACATGATAACCCGCAACGTGCCCGATGAGTATGACCTGGGTAAAAAAGGTAAGGGCTTACTATACATGCGTGCGCACTTTAAACTGCGCCATCACCCGGTAGATATACAGGGCCACCAGCGTATTATGGATATGCTTAACACGGGTAAGGATTTTGATTTCCTGTTCGCTGTGTTCCCGAGTGTTGACTGGGATTCGCATTATCACCACATCCGCGATGCGCGCACGGTTGAGGCCTACAAAATTGCCGATAACAGCCTGGGCGAGGTTCGCGCCAAGTTAGAGGAACAGGGCAAATGGGACGATACCCTGTTTGTAATGACATCTGACCACGGCCTTACCCCAACTACCAAACACCTCGACCTTGCCGACTGGATGACCGACCACGGACTTAAATCTGTATATTACCCGGTTATCTGGAAAAGCAACCCGAAATGCGCGGTGATGATATCGGGCAACTCGTTCGGTAGCATCCATTTCCTTAACCACAAGGGCGACCACGTATTGCGCGAGCAGGGTATCCTTGAAGCAATGGGGGCCGAACGTTTACAGTTATTGTTAAACGAAGATGCGGTTGATTTTGCTATTTACCGTGGCGATGAAGACCAAACCTTTATTGTACACAATAAAGCAGGCAAGGCAAAAATATCCGTTAAGGATGATGTATTTACCTACGAACCTGTTACTGCCGATGTGTTAAAATATGGCGGTAAAATTGAAGCTACCGGCCACCGTGCCATACTTGCTGCCACTTTTGAAACTGATTACCCGGATGCTGTGTTCCAGATCTATCAATTGTTCAGGAGCCGCAGGGCAGGGGATATTGTGATAAGCGCCGCATTGGGTTATGACCTGCGCGATTTTTGGGAATATCCTGAACACAAAGGCTCGCACGGATCGTTACATAAGTACCACATTCATGTACCTATGATATACAACCAAAAAGGCTGGGACGAAAAACCAATGCGCACAGCCGACTTGTTCGATAGTATTTTAAAATGGAAAGGCATCACGCCAAAAAGTTCGGAAGGCGAACCATTATTTTAACTTTACACCGTTAAAGCAAACAATGACATCAAGCAGCAAGCCAACCGCCGAACCCGAAAAGCAGGACGCGAAAAGTGTATTTAATAAAAAAGTTATCATTAAGGGCGCCTTTTGGTTCGCGCTGATAACGGTAGCTACCATTGCGGCGGTTTTCTTCTATAATAACACCGGCGATACGGTAAAAGCCCTGTCGCACATTTCATACAAGTACATCGCTATTTGCTTTGTAATGCTATTTGTAGATCTGATGCTGGGCAGCTGGCGTAACCATATTTACATCCGTAAACTGTCGCCCGGCGTATCACATTGGGTAAGTTTCAGAGCAAATGTGGCCAATATGTTTATGGGGGCAGTAACCCCGGCACACGGTGGTGCGGGCCCGGCGCAAATTTTTGTTTATACCAGCAACGGCGTAACGTTTATTGATTCTTTCGCCATAAGCCTCATCAATATGGGAGCTACACTCATATTTATGCCGCTGGCAGGTTTTGTTGCCATTATGCTGATGGATACTACCGAGGTTGGCAGTATGGTGCCGGCCATGCTTAGGTATGGTTTCAGCTTTTTCCTGCTGTTTTTGCTGGCCTTTTTGCTGGCCTTCTGGAAACCGCTTTGGATAGGTTCTATCATCAAAAAAATAGCTAACGGCTTATCTTCTATTTTCCCCAAAAAGAAGGAAAAACTGGCTAAGTGGGCCGATAACTCATTCCAGAGTATCAGCAAATACCAGCAAACCTGCAGCGTTATTATCCGGAAGAACCCGTTTTTGTTCCCGCTCAGCTTATTAATAACTACTTTATTGTATTTAAATAAGTATTGTTTACAATGGGTTATATTGCTTGGCTTGGGGGTTAGTGCAAATTTAGTGCAGGTTATCTCTATCCAGATCCTGATACAGTTTATGATATACTTTGCACCAACCCCCGGCGGCAGCGGTTTTGCCGAAGGGTTTATAGCAACCCTTTTTGGCAAGATTGTACCCGCCGCGTTGATTCCCATTTTTACGTTACTGCAACGTTCGTTCCTGTTGTTTTTCCCGGCATTGGTAGGTGCTTATGTAGTTATTAGTTTACTCCGTAAACAAACCGTAAAGCAGGGCTAATACTCAATTAATTTATTATTCTACAAGTAAAGTATTTTAATACTTCAATAATTAATATATCTTTAATAACTAAATCTTATTCCCCTTGATGAGAAAGTTATTGATGATAATGCTTTTGTGCACCCCCGCATTTGCACTTGCGCAGAACAAAGCTGTTGATAGTTTAAAAAACATCCTTACGGCCACTAAGGCCGACACCCTGAAAGCAGACCTGTATTATCAAATAGCGTTGGAACTGCAACGAATGGATCCTGTGCAATCCCAGGAAATGATAGACCAGGCCATGGTTATAGCCCAAAAACTTAAGTATGCAAAAGGCCTGGCTAATGTTTACGCGTTTATGTCAGTACAATACTCTAACCGTGGGGAATTTGACTCTATGCGCATAGCCAGTGAAAAAAGCATACGGATAGCCGAAAAGAATAACTTACCTCTAATTGTAGCCAAAGGCCACAACGGGCTGGGTATTTATTACTGGCAAACGGGCAATTATAGCGAAGCTGTTAAAAACCATCTGGCGGCCCTGGCTATCCGCGAAAAGCTGAAAGATACGCTGGGCATCTGCGCATCGTTAGGTAACCTGTCGCTGGTTTACTTTGATAATCAAAACCCCAAAAAGTCTGAGCAATATGCGCTGCAAAGCCTGGCATTGGCCCGTAAGGTTAATAAAACCACCATGATAGTAAGCTGCCTGCAAATGCTGGCCAACGTTTATGGTCAGGGTGGGCAGTTTGATAAAGCCCTGAAAATGGATGCCGAAGCTTTGGCAATATGTAAAGAGCATAACGATACGCGCGGCTTATCGCAGGTTTATTCAAACATGGCTAACTGCTATACCGCTATGAAACAGTATGATAAGGCGCTTCAATACCAGCAGGAAGTATTGAAAATAGACCGGTTTTTTAACGACAAAAAGCAGATAAGCGATACTTACATGAACATTAGTGGCATTTATAGCGAGAAAAAAGACTATAAAACCGCGCTCGACTGGATGAAGAAAGGTTTGGTTTTAAGCCAGGAAAGCAAGTATAAACAAGGCGAAAAACTGGGGTGGGGCTCGTTGAGTAATATTTATGAGCAGCTTGGCGACTATAAGAATGCACTGCAGGCCCACCAAAAGTTTCAAAGCATAAGTGTGGAGATGATAAACGAGAACAGCAACAAGCAGATCGCCCTTATGCAAACCAGGTTTGATACCGAGAAAAAAGAACAAAAAATTAACTTGTTAAATAAAGAGAATACCATCCAGCGGCTTTCCATCAGCAAGCAGCAAACTACTATAGCTATTATAATAGGCCTGTTGCTGGTTTCTGTACTGGTTGCCGGGTTGGTTTATAACCGTAATAAACTGAAACAAAAAGCGCTGTTACAGGCAGAGATGCTGCGGCACCAGGATATGATGACCAAAGCTGTAATTGATGCAGAAGAGCATGAACGCAAACGCATAGGTGCCGACCTGCACGATGGGGTAGGCCAGCTGTTCTCGGCTGTAAAAATGAATCTGAACGGTTTATTTGAGCGGATTAGTTTAGAGCGTGAGGAAGATAAATTTTTAGCTGAGAACACCCTTGCCCTTGTTGATGAAAGCTGCAAGGAGGTTAGGGTGATATCGCACCAAATGATACCTAATATGTTGCTGCGGTCGGGCATAGCGTCTGATCTGAAAAGCTTTATAGAAAAGATAGACGCCGACAGCCTCAAGATCCGCCTGGAAACAACAGGGTTTAAAGACCGGCTGGAAAGCAATGTAGAAACCATGCTTTACCGCATTATACAGGAAACCATTAACAACGTTATTAAACACGCGCAAGCTACGCAGCTGGATATCATCCTGAAACGTGATGCTCGGGAAATTACAGCGGTAATAAAAGATAACGGGGTTGGCTTTGATACCGAAAGGGCAGGCACATTTGAAGGCATCGGCCTAAAGAATATACTTACCCGTATCGAATATTTGCGGGGGACTATTGAATACGACTCTGCACCGGGGAAAGGCACAACTGTTACCGTGAACGTGCCTGTATAATTACACAAACTTTACTTCTGAATGGTTGTTTTAAAAGTACCATGATGAATATACCAATAAGGGTTATAATAACAGGTACTACCGGTATGGTTGGCGAGGGCGTAATGCATCAATGCCTGCAGCACCCGGATGTAGAAGCTGTGCTGATCATCAACCGTAAGCCATCGGGTTATAAGCACCCGAAATTGACGGAGATTGTTCACGCTGACTTCTTCGACCTGATGCCTATTGAAGACCAGCTGGCAGGTTACAACGCCTGCTACTTTTGCCTTGGTATCTCATCAATAGGGGTAAGTAAGTTAGATTATTACAAAACCACGTACATACTTACCCTAAATGTTGCCCAAACATTGGTGCAGTATAACCCCGATATGACGTTTTGTTACGTATCCGGCGCGGGTACAGACAGTAAAGAGAAAGGCACCGGCTGGGCAGCAGTAAAAGGCAAAACCGAGAACGATTTGATGAAGCTACCCTTTTTACAGGTGTATGCTTTTAGGCCGGGGTTTATAAAACCTATTAAAGGCCTCACCAAAACACATGGCTTTTACAAATATATTAATTGGCTGTTCCCGGTTGGGCGTGCATTGTACCCCAAAGGCTTTGTTACTTTGCCAGAGCTGGCCCAGGCCATGATAACCGTTACCGAACAAGGCTATCACACCAAAGTAATAGAGGGTAAGGATATAATTACCCTTGGTAAACAATCCTAAGTAATCATGTAAATAATTAAAAGCCTTTGCAAAGAAAATTTGCAGGGGGTATTTTGCTTTTTGAGCTAAAGCACCTCTTGTTTTACGCAATATTTTAACCTTTATATAATAGGGTTTATCTCCCTGCATAAAAAGGGTTATTACAACCTATGAGAATTATTTAGGTGCCCATACCTTAGCATTGTTAATAAATACAAACCTAAACCTTATTACAATGTCACAAAAAAGTTTTTCTGAAGCTGTAAAGAGCGATGCTGCTTTACAAAGCGATCTTAACAAAGCGGTATCTGCAGCAATTGCAGAAGTAGCTAAAAAACATGGCGTATCTTTTTCTGATGCAGACCTTGGTAAAGGCCACAAAGCGGTTACAGGTAACGTAGGTTGCGTATCAACCGCCTGGACAGCCGTATGTACTGTTTGATCGCCCGTTGCAATAACATGCAAAGCAGAGCCTGCTTTGCATGTTATTTGTTTAAATACTATGAGATTTAACCCCCGGTAAATTGACAGATATAAATAATAGCAAAGCATCTGCCCGGCAAACATTGCCCTTTGGGCAACACATCAAAGCCATGCTGCAGGCCGGGTTGCAAAACCTGCCTGATGATGAGATCGAAGCGCTTTTAAAAAACCTGTCATCGGTGAGCAAATTTTGCTTTGACGAACATTTTTGCGACTTCGCAACAAAAACACACCCCTTCTTTAATATACTGCAATTAGTTGATCCGGCCTTTAAAAGTACCGATGATATAATGAATGATTATGATGATCATTTTTTTAATCATGGCGGGTTGGCCGGATTTTTAAAAAAATATCCATTGGTTAACACGTTGCAACAAGATATGCTGCAACAGCTAACCACATTTAAAACCGAATTACATAACCATATCCAAACGGATATGGATAATCTTTCAAAAATATTCAATAATAGTAGGCCAATCGGCATCCCGGTTAAAATAGATACAAACCAGGGCGATGTACACAATGGCGGCAAAAGCGCAGCTATTGTAGCATTTACAAGTGGTTTAAAAATAGTTTATAAACCGCGTAGCGGGGGCATGGATGTTGCCTTTAATACATTTATTAGTGAGGTTGCCGCAGAAACCGGTATTGGCCTGAAAACTCCACGGGTGCTTGATTGCGGCGATTATTTTTGGATGGAGTTTATTGAGCATTTGCCGGTAACAAATACTAATGAACTAACCGGATACTATACCGAATGTGGCGTGCTGCTGGCTATTGTGTTTTTGCTGGGCGGCACCGATTTTCATTTTGAGAATATTATAGCTCATGGTAAACACCCCGTGCTGATTGATCTGGAATGCCTGTTTGGTGCAACCGGCGAAATGCAGGAGGATATATTTAGCGTAAATAATACAGGCCTTGTACCCGCCAATATATATTTAGGCGGGCAGGATGCACCCATTGATAACAGTGGGTTTGGTGCCTGGGGTAAACAAATATCAGGCATCAACCGCTGGGTATGGGCAAATGCAGGTACCGATGCGCTTCGGCTTGAAAAACAAAAAGGGATATTTACAGCAGATAAAAATCAGCCTGTATATGATAGTAACGCGGTATCGCCCCAAAACTACCTTGCCGAAATTACAGGCGGTTTTAAACGGGCATGCAATTGGTTCATTACCAATAAAGATGTGTTAGATAAGCCGGGGTTTGCCTTCGGTAATTTTAAAAACAAGCCTGTAAGGGTGATCATGCGCTACACCATGAACTACCTTTTTATTATAGAAAACTCATTAAACGCCGATGCTTTATTATCTGAAGATGCGCGTAAAAAAGAAATATACCGGTCATTAAACGAATTCCCTACAGCAACCCTGCTGTTGCCTCAAACAAAAGCATTAGTTATTGATGCCGAGTTTGAAGCTATAAAGCGCATGAATGTGCCGCTTTTTACCGGGAATACATCAAAGCTCCACATCCGGGAATCGGGGGATTGCCCGGAGTGGGCTTTTTTTGAAATTACACCATACCAGTTCACCCTTAACCGCATTAAAAATTTCGATGCCGGTAAAATGGAGCAGCAGGTAAGTCTTATTACATCGGCTTTTGCAGCCCGCTATGGTAAGGTTCAGATCAACAGAGCCATGCAACCCGATAAAAACTTAATAAAGTACGGCAAGGCGTCAATACTTAACGAAACCCGGCTCATAGCATCCGGCATTGCAGCATCAGCCATAAAAAATAATAATACTTTTAGCTGGAACGGCTATACTGCCGATGCAGGCAATAAACTGGTGTTGGGGCAACTGAGCCCCATGCTGTATGATGGCTCATTGGGGATAGCTTGTTTTTTAAGTAGTGTGGATAGCGGTGCCAATAAGCAGTTGATAGATACTATTATAGCTGCCGAAGTAAAACGCGCCTGTAAAACTAATATGGGTATCTCTTTCGCCTCAGGAGTGGCAGGTTTGCTGTATACGTTGGTTAAAACCCATTGTGCTGATAATGATAACCTGCAAACAGCTATTAACCTGGCCCAGCTTGTAGGGCCGGCTGATATTAAAAAGGATACAAAATATGATATTATGGCGGGCTCGGCCGGCTTACTGTTAAGTCTAGCCCCCCTTTATAAAGCTTCGCACTCGGCAGATGTTTTAGAACTGATGGTTACTATAGCCCATCATTTATTGCAAGGCCGCGTTATTGACTCGGCCTCGCGGTCGTTAACCTGGCGCAGCGAACAGTTCGACAGGCCGCTCACCGGGTTCTCACATGGCGCATCGGGTATTGCCTGTGCATTGCTTACCTTATTTGACATTACCGGCATAGAAAAGTATAAACAGGCGTTTTATCAAGCGCTGCAATTTGAAAATTATTACCGCAATGCCGAACGTACTAATTGGTGCGACCTGCGCAAAACCGGTTACGATTGTAAAACTGCCTGGTGCCACGGTGCGCCGGGTATAGGCCTTGCACGCCTGCACGCCTACCATATTTTAAAGGATGAAGCGCTATTGCAAGATGTGGAGACTGCCCTTATTGCCACAAAAAAGCACTTGTTAAGTGATACCGATTTTTATTGCTGTGGCAACACAGGCCGGATAGATTTTTTGATAGAAGCAGCGATGGTACTGGGTAGGCCCGCCCTATTACAGGATGCCCGTAAAGCGCTGGTGGCGCTGCTTAATCGTAAGAATAACCGCGGGTGGTACCAAACGTATGATGTGGAGAACGTTGGGATGGAAAACCCATCATTGTTTAGGGGCACAGCAGGCATCGGATATACTTTGCTTAGGAGTATAAATCCGGATGAAGTGCCTTGTATTGGCTTATTAGCGTAATAATTTAAGCAATATTAAAGTTTTAAGGCTTAAAACATTTATTTTGGGCAAATGGTTATAGTTCCCATAGATCCAGCTAAATGAAAGTACTGCTTGTTGAAGACGAACCGGGCCTGGTATCGATAGTTGTACGCGGCTTAACAGAAGCCGGTATGGAAGTAAGTGTTGCCGCCGATGGGAATATGGCGCTGGAGATGGCACAAACCCACAGCTTTGATATTATTATACTGGATATTATGCTGCCCGGTATGAACGGGATACAGGTTTGTAAGGAGATTCGCAAACAGGACGATAGCGTTGCCATACTGATGCTTACTGCGTTAAGTAGTACCGAAAATATTGTTACCGGCCTAAACAGCGGTGCCGACGATTATCTGCCAAAACCCTTTAAATTTCCCGAACTTGAAGCACGCATCCGTACGCTGGTGCGCCGTAGTAAGGCGGGAAGTGCGCCAAAAAATGTGATCAGCATTGCGGGGCTGGAAATTGATACTGTATCAAAAACTGCTAAACGCAATAACAAAAACATAGCGCTTACAGCAACTGAATATCATCTGCTGGAATATTTTGCCAAAAACCAAAATATGGTGCTCTCCCGCATCCAGATACTGGAGAATGTTTGGGACATTGATTTTAACATGGGCACCAACGTGGTTGATGTTTATGTAAACTATTTGCGCAAGAAAATTGATAGCGGTTATGATGTTAAATTGATACATACCGTTTTTGGCATGGGCTATATTTTTAAGGAAGAAGCGTTAGATGAAACTTCAAACTAAAATAACATTACTGTTTGTTGCTATCTCAACAATAGGGTTGGTGTTGCTCAATGCTTCCATATTTTACTTTGTATCTGATTTTAGCTTCGAGGATTTTTTTAAACGCCTGGAAGCCCGGGTTAACCTTACTGCCGAAACAAATATTCATCCAGATAAAGAATCGGCTGCGTACAACCAGGTACGTACCCGATACCTGGAGAAACTGGCAAACGAGCAGGAATACATCATTAAACTGGATACTGCAAAGTTGCCCGCATACAAAAAGGTTGTAAACCTGCCTGATGAGTTTTATAACAGCATCATGGCTAATAAAAAAGCCCGTTATACCAAAGCCAACCACTTTTATGCCGGCAGCTTATTTAACAGCCGCAACGAAAAATATATTGTAATAGTTACCGCTACCGACCCATATGGCTTTAAAGAGCTTGAACTGTTAAAGCGGGTACTGCTTATCATCTTTATAGTATCTATAATCCTTACTTATGTAGCGGGTAAAATATTCTCGTACTACACCATTCAACCGGTGCGGGGTATCATCAAAAGCGTAAAAAACATAACAGCCAATAACCTGCATATGCGGCTGGATGATGTTACCGGCAAAGATGAGATTGCCGAACTGGTACTTACCTTTAACAACATGCTTACCCGGTTAGAGACGGCTTTTGAAACGCAGAACAATTTTGTAAGTAACGCCTCGCACGAGCTGCGCACACCGCTTACCATCATTAGCGGCGAAACGCAGTTGCTGTTAAAAGGTAACAAGGTTACCGACGAAGGCCGGGCAGCGGCTAAAAATATTTTGGCCGAAGCCGAAAAACTGGGACATATCCTGGCTGCCTTACTTGGCCTGGCGCAAACAGGTTTCGACGGAAAAAAACAAAACTGGCAAAGAATAAGGATAGACGAACTTGTAATAGACGTTGCAGATTCGGTGAAAAAGATAGACCGGGAAAGTGTGATAGATATCGATTTCTCGGCCCTGCCCGATGATGAACGCTTGCTTTACACCGAAGGCAATATTAACCTGCTGCAGTTGGCGATAAGTAACATTGTGTTAAATGCCTGCAAATATTCCAATAACCGCCCGGTAAATGTGCAGGTAACGGCAAGCAACGGGCGCATCCTTATCAAAGTTACTGACAAAGGCATCGGTATACCCGAGCATGAACAGCAACATATTTTCGAGCCATTCTTCAGGGCATCAAATACAAGCGATTTTCAGGGGCATGGCATCGGCTTACCACTTACCCTTAACATCATTCGGCTGCACAAAGGTACTATCGGTATCCGGTCGGAAGAGCAGGTAGGTACCGAGATCCAGATCAGCCTGCCCGTGGTGTAACTGCTGCTGCAGGCTTTCTGAAAAGGCCTTGCGGCGAGTGTTGGAACCTTTAATATTCAACTTTACCATTAATTCATCAAAGGCTTTCTTATAACTTTCTAATAAGTTGACTGTAATTATTAAAAATCACCATTCCTTTTAGTTTTATTGATTGATATACAGATGGTTAATTACCGTAAAATATTTTTTACTCTAACTAAATTCTAATAAGTCTCTTAATTCCTTTTAATGGGCGCGGGGTAGTATTGCATAAGTAAACAATTAAAGTTTAACCATTAACAAATACTTATGAAAACCATACTCATCCCAACCGACTACCAGGCATCATCGTTAGATTGTATCCACGCCGTTTGCAGGCAATTCAGGGAAGAAGACCTGAACTTGGTATTTGTACACGTTTTTAAATTAACAGATTCATTCAGCGATATCATAACGCTAAGCCGCCGCAGCCGCGAATATGAAAAGGTAAGCGACGAGTTTTACCGTTACTGCAATGTACTGCGCGCTCAGTATCCGCAGATCCGGAATATTAAGATCGACTTTTTATATGGCAGCAAGCTAAGCATGTTTAAGCAGTTTATTGAACACAACGAGGTAGATATGGTACTAAATACCGAAGACTGTGAATTTACGCAGATCCACCAGTCAAGTGTAGACCCGGCCTTGCTCATCAAACGCTCGGGCCTGCCGGTTATTAATGTGCCAAAAGGTGATTATGCCCGCATGATGCAACAGCAAGTTGCGGTTGCTGGTACCGAAGAAGAATTGTTAGAAGTATAATTAAATTAAACACACATTTGCCATGTTATTAAAAGAAAACATACCCGTAAAATACATCTTCGGGAAGATAAAAAAAGAGGTTATTATGGTTACGATTTATGCCGTACTAATAGCCATTATGTATAACAGCTTTCATTTTACGCGCATATCTATCCCTATTGCGGTACCAACTATTTTGGGTACGGTAATATCACTGTTGCTGGCGTTTAAATCAAACCAGGCGTACGACAGGTGGTGGGAGGCCCGCACGCTTTGGGGAGCCATAGTGAATGATACGCGCAGCCTTACCCGCCAGCTGTTAACTTTTGTTGATACACCTTATGCTGAGGACGAACAAAAAGCCTTTTGCGAGCGTGTAGCCAAACGCCAGGTAGCCTGGTGCCATAGCCTGAGCCGCCATCTGCGTAAAGAAGACCCGTTACAAGGGCTGGAGCGCCTAATCTCTGCGGAAGATATTGAGCATGTAAAACGTTATGCTAATATCCCGCTTGGATTGTTGGAATTGCAGGGCGCCGACCTGCGCGCTGCCTTTAAACTGGGCTGGATTACCGAATACCAGCAGGTTGCTATGGACGAAACCCTTACCCGTTTCAGTAACGAGATGGGCGGCTGCGAACGTATCAAGAACACGGTGTTCCCGGCTACCTACAGCGTTTATATCCACCTGTCGGTATTATTGTTTGTATTGCTGTTGCCTTTTGGGTTGATAGAGTTTTTTGGTGTAGTAGAAGTGCCGCTTGTTATCGCGATAGCCTCATCATTCTTTTTGATTGAGAATATGGCCATTCATCTGCAAGACCCATTTGAGAACAAACCAACCGATACGCCAACTACCACCATATCCCGCAATATTGAGCGCGATATTAAACAGATGCTAAAAGAGAATTACAAGCAGGAAGAGCCCGCTATTGGCGCATCATACAATAAAAATAAAGTGTTCTATATCCTCTAATTAGTTTCGTTGAGTGTTTTAATGAAAAGGCCGGTAACATTTGTTATCCGGCCTTTGTTATTTAGAAGCTCCGCTGTAGGATAGTTGTTTAATATTGTGCTATCTCTGCATCTATCCATGCAATGCGAGTTTTCAGGAAGCTTTTGGCATACGCTACTTCCATATCGTAATTGCCTAATACAACCGCGTTTGGCCAAACGTACTTATCCAGTATAGGCCAGGTAGTAAAGTTTTGCTTTTGCGATAGCTTAAGATATTCGGCATTCTCGTCAATATCTTTAAAGATAGCCTCTACCGCGGTATTGCGGATCTGGTTCCAACGCACTTTTATCTTACTCCTGAATTTAACATCTTTAAACAGGTTTATCATCCAGGTGGCATCGCGTATATACCAGTTGTTTGGATCTTTTGATACCGAATAGTCAACGTTACCGCTGCTCAGGTCAAAATCCCAAACGGGGCCCATACCCAGTTTGCCATTGCGGTCTTTATAATAAAATATGCTGCTAAAATCGCGGGCATCCTGGTTCTTAACCACTTCTTCGGCGAAAAACCAATTCATGAACGATTCTACGTTAATGTACTTGGCGTATCCGTTTACCGGGTCGTTAGCGTTTGGTGCAAACAGGGCGTCTTCGGTATCCTGCATATATTTTGATATGTATTCCAGCTGCTTCGGTGTAATGTCTTCCGGAGATTTAATGGTAAAAGGCAGGTTCTTTTTGGTAGTGAACCAATACTTTTCATCCTTTCGCTGGTCAAGCTCTAACAGGTAGCCGCCGGTAAGGGCATCACCAGCGTTATCACTGGCTGTCATTTCGGTAATGTTTACACGGTTCTCGTTTACCTCAACCTGGCTGGTAAGTAAGTAATTGCCCAGGATAACGCCATTCATCACTACCTCTACAAAGCGGCTCTCGGGTGCAAAATCAGAACCTATCCTGCGGGCAAACTCTAAAGCTATGCGGTTGCGCAACAAAGTTTTGTCGTCATAGTTGGCAAGCAGTACCCAGTTTTTGGCAGCAGGCATGCCCAGCATAGCGGCCTTATTATCAAACTTTAAGCGGTAGGGCTTTTTAGGGAAGTTTGACCAGGTAGAATTACCCCTGCCTTTAATTTTTAGCGTGATGTTTGTTTTTTCCTGCTCAAAGCGGTTATTGGCATCAACCACAAGAGAGCCGGTTACATAATTATCTTTAGATACTACCGGGCTGCTTGTTGTTAAGTACAAGATAGGGATGCCGGTAAATACACTAACCGAAAACTTATAATCGCGCTTAGTGCCTTTGGCCGATGTAAGCGTATAGGTTATAGGCTTACGCAGATCAACAGCGGTTTTGCCGCTAATCTGTATGGTATCGTTTTTGGTGACAGTTGAATTTATTGTGGTAAAGGTTACAATCAGCTTTTTGGTAAGCTTCGTAGATTGCGGTATTGTTGCAGAGATTTGGTCGTCTTTTATCGAACAAATAATATCAGTGGTAACAACACCCGGGTTGTTTTTAGCCTCAAGCTTTACCGAAACAAACGATACGCTATCAGGTGCAACAACTGGCGGTATGGGCTGCGGTTTTAGTGTTATTTCTTTTTTGCACGCCGCAACAACAATTATCAGGAACAGGAATAGTATATATTTTTTAACCATAGTAAACTAAAAAGGACGCGAAGATACTAATTAGCAGTTACTTATAGTTAATAAAATTTCAAAAAAACGAGGTGTGTTTACACCTCGTTTAAATATTTATGTACAAAACTAATAGCCATTGAGCCTTCGCCTACGGCAGATGCAACGCGGTTCATGGCGCCGGCGCGTACATCGCCCGCGGCAAAAATACCGGGGCAGCTGGTTTCCAGCAGGTAAGGGTCGCGGTTGGCTTTCCACACCTTTTCAAAATCGCTGCAAAGGTTAAGGTCGCGGCCGGTTTCAATAAACCCCTTGTTGTTGGTGATGATATCCTTGCAAAGCCAGTCGGTATAAGGTTTGGCACCGATAAAAATGTACAGCGCGTCGGCCTCAACGGTTTTGCTTTCTTTGGTGTTCAGATCTTGTATCACCAATTGCTGCAGGTTAGTATCGCCAATGGCTTCGGTTATCTCGCTGCAGGGCATCAGTTTAATGTTGCTTTGCGTTCCCAATTGATCGATAAGGTATGACGACATGGTTTCGGCCAGGCTTTCCTTCCGGATAAGAATAAACACCTCTTTGGCAAATTTAGACAGGTACATAGCCGCCTGCCCGGCAGAGTTACCGCCACCTACCACGTAAACGTGCTTATCCTTGCATGATGCAGCCTCCGTCATGGCGGCGCCGTAGTAAATGCCTGCGCCCGTAAATTTATCAATCCCCGTGGTATTAAGTTGCCGGTAATCAACCCCGGTGGTTATCACAACTGCTTTAGTAATTACCTCGTTGCCATCATCCAATAGTAGTGTTTTATAATTGTCTTTTAGTTTGATCTCTGTTACAGCCTGCGGCGACAAAAAATCGGTACCAAAACGTGCCGACTGGGTGATAGCCCTGCGCGTAAGATCGGCCCCGCTCAATCCCGCCGGGAAACCCAGGTAATTCTCTATGCGCGAACTGGTGCCTGCCTGCCCGCCGGGGGCCTTTTTTTCTATCAATAAAGTTTTTAACCCTTCTGATGAGCCATATACAGAGGCTGCCAAACCAGCAGGCCCGGCACCAATAATCACCACATCATAAAGCTCGTTCTTGGCTTCCTGGTTAAGGCCAATTTTGGCGGCAATATCTTTTACAGCAGGGGTTTTTAGCAGGGTGCCATCGGCAAAAATAATAGCGGGCAGGTCCCTGGCATCCAAATTGTTTAGTTTGATAGCTTTTTTGGCTTCTTCGGTATTGGCATCCAGCCACAGGTAGGGCACAAGGTATCCCGACAGGAACTCCTTAATATCGTGCGATTTTGGCGAGTACTGGTAACCTATTACTTTTATCCCCCTAAAATCGGGGCGGTAATGGCCCTGCCAGTCTTCCAGCAGGTCGGTAAGTATAGGGTATAGTTTTTCCTCGGGTGGGTCCCAGGGCTTTGTTAAATAGTAATCAAGCTTTACATCATTGATGGCTTTGATGGCAGCATCGGTATCGGCATAAGCGGTTAATAAAACGCGCTTGGCATTAGGGAAAAATTCGGTGGTGCGGCACAAAAAGTCAACACCCTCCATTTCGGGCATGCGCTGGTCGCTCAGGAAAAGCGCTACCACTTCGCCTTTATTTTTTAGCTCCAGCAGGCTATCCAACGCCTCTTTTACCGACGCCGTGCTCAGGATGCGGTAATCCTGCCGGTAATGGTTTTTAAGGTCGCGGCTAATGGCACGCAGTACTTGCTGGTCGTCGTCAATTACAAATATGATAGGTTGGTCCATGTTGTTGTCTTAATTATCTGTTAGGGGGAAACAAACGGTAAATTCGGTATTGCCGGGTACCGATGTTACTTTTACGGTGCCATTATGCTGGCGGATGATGCGGGTAACCACATCCAAACCAAGGCCGGTGCCTTTGCCCATATCCTTAGTGGTGAAAAAGGGATCAAACACCCGCGACTGGATCTCCTCAGGGATGCCGGTGCCGTTATCTTTGATATAAACGCATACAAAATGCCTGTCCAACTGGGTGCGGATCTCCAGCGTACCGCTACCGTTTGGCTCCATGGCATCAATGGCATTGTCGATAATGTTTGTCCATACCTGGTTAAGTTCGCCGGCAAGGGCTTTTACCTGGGGCAGGTTAAGGTCGAAATCTTCGACCACCTGAATGTTACCTTTGCGCATCTTATAGTTGAGCATGGTAAGCGTGTTGCGAAGGCCTGCATGGATATCAAGCAGCTGCTTATCGGTGTCCCTGTCCATATGGGTGAAGGTTTTTACCGAGCTCACCAGTTCCGAGATACGGGTCGATGATTCGCGGATATCCGACACCATTTTTTCCTGCAGTAGGTAATTGTTCATCCAGGCCAACACTACATCCAATTGCGGCGATGGCGTACAGCTGTGCAGGTGTTCCAGGTCGGCAGGGCCGAAGCTGAACTCGGCGAAGTTTTCGGCAATATCATAATCCTTGATACCGTGCTCAGTCAGCCAGTCGGCAAGGTCGTCTTCCGCGTCGGCACGCTGCATCATGTTGAGCATGGGGCGGTCGGTTTGCTGTGTTTTGCTGATCAGTATCTGGTTTATCTTATCCAGTTTTTCGGGGGCGATGTTTAGCGCAGCCACCTCTTTAAAAAGAGCGGGAAGGCGCTTTACCTGGTCGTGCAGAAGGGAAGCGCCCCTGCTGATAGCCGATGCCGGGTTATTTAGCTCATGCGCCAAACCTGCCGACAACTTACCGAGGGCAAACATTTTTTCGTTTTGCTGCTGCTGCGAGGTAAAATCGCGCACACGGCTGGTCATGGTGTGTACCATGGCGGCAGTAAGTTCGTAATGTAGTTTTATAGCCTCGTGGATCTTGGCTTTAGCAACCCTGAACATGCGGCATTTCTCGATAGCTTCGCCGTAGCCAAAGGTGTTTGTGGCACGGCTAAAAGGCAGGTAGCCGGTAATAGCTTCGGGTTTTATTACTACAATTTCGCGTAGTTTGCCGTTTTGTTCGGCGCAGATGCGCATGCGGCCCTCTATCATAAACAAGGTCCTGTCTAAAGGCTCGCCTTTTTCAAAAACGCGGGTACCTTCCTCCACCTCAATGGTTTCGCCGTTGGCCAGCAGCCATTCCAACTGCTCATCGGGTACGGTTTGCAGGGCGGGGATGGCCTTTAATTCGTCTAAAGTTACGTTCTTCATGGCGCAGGGTGAAATGTTATACAAGTATAAAGGTTATTGCGGATTGCGGCAAACAAGAAAAGGGGAGAACCCTAAAGTTAAAACCTAATAAATGTCAGTGATACGGTTTTGTTCACGTTCACACCACATGAACAAGGTGAACGCCCGTTAATTGCTGATAGTGAGCTGGTTGTATTTTTTGGTGACCGGTTAATGTCAGCAGGGTTTTTGAAGCTTAAGTAAACGCTTTTCAATCGCCTTTTTTCGCCCTTCATTCGCCCCAAAGGGGATGAAAAAAATAAATTATTTCCTGTAAAAACAACGGTTTACTGCATCAGCGCCCGTTGTATGAGTAATAATGAATAAACTGAACAGCTGTAAACCGGTTTAAGCATTAGGAAAAATATTACCTAATGCTTAATATAGGGTGCTGAATTATAAGACCAAATTAAACCTTAATTTACTGAAAGGCCGTGCAAATCAAAATCGCAAATGAAAAGTGTTGATGAGAAGCTATTTCACCTGCTGGTAAGTAGCGTGAAAGATTATTCGATTGTACTGATAGACCCCAATGGCCATGTGCTGAGCTGGAACGAGGGTGCCGAGCATATAAAGGGTTATAAGGCCCATGAAGTGATAGGCCGCCATATCTCTATATTTTATAAGCAGGACGATAACGAGCGCCTGCAACTGCGCCACAACCTTAACCAGGCATTAAAAAACGGTATGTACGAGTCGGAAGGGTGGCGGGTACGTAAGGATGGCAGCGTTTTTTGGGCTAACGTGGTTTTTACCACGTTGTATAATGATGCCGGCCACCTCATTGGTTTTGCCAAGGTTACCCGCGATATAACCGGGCAAAAACTTAACGAACAAAAGGCGGCTGATGAAAACGCCCGGCTGGAACGGCAACTAAAGGCAAATACCGACAAGATCATTGCCAATGAAGTGCGTTTCCGTGAACTGATTGAACATAGCTATGACGGTTACTCACTTTTTAACCGTGATATGAAGACCATATACCGCAGCCGTTCATCTGAAAGAATAAACGGGTGGACCTATACCGACCGCGAGGCCGAGAACATTATGGCTATATTACACCCCGACGATGTACCCCTGATGCAAAAGGGCCTGCCCGAATTACTGGAACACCCCGAAAAAACTATCCTGTTCACCGTTCGTATCAGGCATAAACTGGGGCATTATATATGGGTGCAGGGCATTTTTACCAACATGCTTGCCGATAAGCACATCGGCGCCATTATTTGCAATTTCCGCGATATTACCGAACAGAAGAAGGCGGAAGAGGAGCGCGAGAAAATGACTGCCGACCTGCTGCGCCGTAACCAGGACCTGGAGCAATTTGCCTATATGGTATCGCATAACCTGCGTGCGCCGGTGGCTAATATTGCCGGTTTAAATACGCTATTGCAGGATAACGAACCCGATGCTGCCGAACACGAACATACCCTGCAGGCGCTTGCCCGGTCGGTAAACCACCTGGACCAGGTGATCATCGATATGAATAATATACTGCAGGTGGGCAGCGCTGCAAACCAGCAGTATGAGGTGGTATCTATCCCGGTGCTGATTGAAGACATCATGGAAGGCATCCGCTGCATGGCTAACGAAAGTAACCTAACCATCCACCAAAATCTGCACCCGGGCGGCGAGGTGCGTACCATAAAAAGCTACCTGTACAGTATATTGCAAAACCTTATTGTTAACAGTATAAAATACCGCCGCACCGGTACCAACCCTGTAATTAACATCAGCAGTCACCTGACCGGTAAACAGCTTACCCTGCGCTTTGAAGACAACGGTAAGGGGATTGACCTGTACAAATACGGCAGCCAGGTTTTTGGGCCCTACAAACGGTTCGACCAAAGTGTTGACGGCAAAGGCCTCGGCCTGTTTATGGTAAAAACCCAAACCGAACGCATGGGTGGGACTATCAAAATAGAAAGTGAAGTAGGCGTAGGGACAACGTTTGTGATTACGTTACCTGTGGAGGAATAATAGGTGATGTAAGCTGAAAGCTTACTATGTTTTGGGACGAAGTTGAAAACTTCGACCAGTGGGGGCTTAACCACCTTGTCATTTCGATGAGCAGTGCGTGGAATTGCGGAGTGGGGTGAAGAGAAATCTTGTTCAGTATGCAAAGTTCGTCACTTACCTCTCGAACAAGATTCCTCCTAGCTGTGTCAGTCTGAGCCTGTCGAAGACCTGTACGCTTTGCAAATGGTTCGACAAGCTCACCATGACAGGTATGCAAAGTTCGCCACTTACCTCTCGAACAAGATTCCTCCTCGCTACGCTTGTTCGGAATGACAGAGGGTAAAAGAAGTGTGTCAGTCTGAGCCTGTCGAAGACCTGTACGTTTTGCAAATGGTTCGACAGGCTCACCATGACAGCGGGCAACAGGGCGCGGATTTATGTTACCTAAACCGGATAACAGCGGATACAGGCTTTGCGCATAAGGCCCGGGCAGTATGAGCGGATAGCGGGGCTATCTTGACACAAGTACTACTGCAAGTGCTTTTCAAAAAAATGTCGCTTGGCTATTAACTCACCCGGTCATTGCTTCGCCCGACCACCCTCTCTTCGCTGCGCGGAAAGAGGGGTTTGATTTGCAAATTGCTTTTCTCTTCACCCTCTTTGCGGAGCAGAGAGGGCGACCAGCGTAGCGTAGTCGGGGTGAGTAAACTGTGCGCTTACAAGGCTGATGTTGTCATGGTGAGCCTGTCGAACCATTAACGAAGCGCATGCGTCTTCGACAAGTTCAGACTGACAGAACCTTATCCTCTCGCCCTGCCTCTGCCGTTCTCAATAGCTGCTTTAATTTCTTTGGCGTCGCTTTTTGAGAAACCGTGGGCTTCAACTTTGTTACCGTTATGGTAAAAGCGAATGGTAGAGTAACCGATAAGCGGGGTATCTATCTCAACCGCCGAAATGCTATCGTAAGCCACAGAAGTTTCGTCGCCGCTGAACAGGCCGGGAATTTTGATAGTGATGCCGGTAGGTTCAACAATGATCTGCGTGGGAAAAAGTTTATTACCTTCTGACAGGCGTGATGCGGTGTATTTCATGATGGGGTATGGATTAAAAAACTATATAACGTTATTGGGTGCAAGGTATTATTTTTAAAGATAGCGTGTAACATCGAATACCAAATATTCAATGCCTATTCATAAAAAACAAGCGAAAGAGGATATCTCCCCTTCCGCTTGCCTGTATTATTAAACTGAACAATGGTGGCATTGTAAGGGCCTCTTTAAAGAGACACAGCAATGCTATCATCTGTTATTTTTCTCGCGGTTGTTTTTCACGGGCTCTTTCGGCGTGTTGCGCGGGCTGCCTTATCTGCCTTGCCGGTTGGGCCTTAATCATTTTTACGGGTTGGGGCTTGTTCACGGCATACTTTGGTTGTTTTGGCCTTGCCGCAACAGGGCTCATTACATCAGGTCTTTTAGCCATATTGTCGCCTGGCTGGTTTGCGCGGTTTTTAACTGCGGCTATTTTTGCAGGCCTTGCTGTAGCCGGGTTTACCGCATCGGTTTTTTTAGCAGCATTATCAATTTGCTGGTTAGCGTCGTTTTTATCCGCGGCTATTTTTGCAGGCCTTGTTGTAGCCGGGTTTACCGCATCAGTTTTTTTAGCAGCATTATCAATTTGCTGGTTAGCGTCGTTTTTAACTGCGGCTATTTTTGCAGGCCTGCCTTTTTGGCCAAAGCCATCGCCATTAACTTTATTATAGGCTGTTACAGCAGGTTTGCCCTGGTTTGCCGAAACGTGCTGACTGCGGTTGGCCATTGCTGCCTGCTGGTGCGAAAGCTGGTCGGGAGTGGGTTGCACATGTTTTTCTTTCATGGCGGCCAGTTCTTCGGGCCGTGGTTTTGCGGTAATGCCGCCTTTGCCATTAAAGCTTGAACGGTTATTAATTGTAGTGCTATTGTTAACAATAACGGTATTATCAATATAAGTATTTTTAACTATCGTTTTATTAACGTTAACCACAGCGGTGTTGTAGTTAAATGAGTTACCTACCCAGCGGCCACCACCGTAGCCCGAGCCGCTGTAACCATAACCATAATTAACCCCACCATAAAAACCAACACGGGTGCCCCAATACCCGGGATGAAAGCTGTAGATGTTGCCATTGTACGCCCAGTAACCGGGTGTCCATAAATAATGAGGGCGCGGCGGGCTTACCCAAACGCCCGGTACCCAGTAATAATCGCCCATATTATTATCATACGCCCAATAGCCGGGTACCCACAAATAGCCATCAACGGGGCAAACCGGTTGTGTATAAACCGGTAGCGCGGGCGGGGCTATATTAATAGATAAGCTTACGTTAACCTGTGCAAATAACTTTGATGATGACACTAAAACTAATGCCAGCATAAAAAAACCTTTGATTACCTTTTTCATAATATGATTGTTTACAGGTATGACAAAGTGAACACGGATAAGTTAGGCCAAAGGCATTAGAATTAGATTAGAGTTTTGTAACTGGTTATGATGATGTTTGGATAAAAAAGCAAGCGAAAGAGCCCCCCCTTCCGCTTGCATTACTAAAAACTGATCAATGATGGATCTGCTAATTTTAAATAACTAAACGCCACTCATTAATCATTACCTGTAGGGATTAATTTCCACATAAATTTATCGGTAGGCTCGGGTGCCTCAAAACGGATCTCGGTTGGCAGGTTGGGGCTGAACACAAAGCTGCGCAGGGCGTCGCCATTGTAAAAAGTGCTTTTAATATACCATTGTTTGGCACCGGGCGCTGCAACTATCCTGAAGCTTGTACCCGGGCCGGCAGGGCCTATCATTGGTGTATGGTCTTTAACTGCGTGTGGCTGAAAGTACATGTTATCGGTACCGGCCAGGCGCATGGTATAACTGATCCCCTTTTTACTTTTGTACTGTTTTACTTCCCATTTTTGGGTGCCGCTGCCACTGTAGGGCTGTAAAAATACATTTTGGGCAAGGGTGGGCTGCCATGGGGTAAGTGCTTTTGAGTTATTTACAATAAAGTAGGTTCCGCTGGGCAGGGGCAGGGTATTATTAATAGCGGCGGGCATTTGCATGCTTTGGCCTATAGTTTTCATTTGGCTACAGGCCGATATAGCCAGGGTAAGCAGCACAGCGATGGATAACTTTAACGTTTTCATGGCAGGTGTTTGTTTTGTTTGATACAAGTTTAACAACCTGATGAATACGAGGTTATGCAAATGAGCGGAGCAGGGTTTGCAGATTAGTGAAGGCCGTGTTTTAAAGAGGGAATGTTATCTCCGGGGCGGGCGGATGGGGCGGGTTCGTTCTAATAATATCCTGGGAAAGAGTGGTTATCTTTGGTTCCTCGTCATCCTGTTTTTCATCTCACTAAACCAGTTTGTAAAATTTATAGTCGCAGTGGTAGCATTTATATCTTTTAAACGGCAGCCAAAATAACAACGTTTTAAGAATGGGGTTACGATGGATGCGCTGCCCATGTGTTTACTGCAGGCAGGGGATGTCCCTTTCAAAATGTTCTGTTTGGTGTTTCGCGGTATTTATTGATACAACCAACATGGCAGGTTTTATTGGCAATAGCCGCACTACCTAATATTGTATTAAGCTTTTAATGGGTTACACGGTATTTTTGCTAAGTGTGAAAATAGTACACGCTAAATTAAAACGACAGTCTGTTACGCCTCTGCAGGATGGCATCTATGCGTTTGCCAATAGCGTTGAGCACATGTTGGTCTAAAAAGTCTTCGTTGCGCTGCATCCATTCGCTGCCCATTTTAAAAAGCATGGCGGCTTTGCCATCGGCGAATTTTACGTTCCAAACATGCCAGGTTTTAAAATAGGCACTTGTAATTTCAATAAGGTGTGCTGTTCCATCGGGCAGTTTAATTTTGTGTTTCATAGCTTGTAGTTGTGAGTCGATGTCATATAGAGACGTTAGAAAACACGCTATTATTGTTTAAAGTTTGTCGTTAAATTGTCTGTAAATGCGTTTTAAAGCTAAAGGATTAATTATCAAGCCATAAAAAAATTGGTAACATTTATATGCTGATTATCCTGTGATAGGTTGCCTTTAAGTTGCTATCAACAGGCAATTACAATAATAGGTGCCGGGGCGGCTTATTTAGTTTAACCGATACTGCAAATGCTCATGAACGCCACCCAGTAAAGCCTTATCGCCCTTAACCTCGAAACCCAGATCGGTATACAGCTTTTTGGCCTTGTCGTTACCTTTGCTAACCAGCAGGCCAACTGTTTGGTGGTTAAGTTCGGCAGCACGTTTAAACAAGGCGTTGATAAGTCTTTTAGCTATGCCTTTACCCTGATGGCCCGGGTTTACCGCCAGGCAATCAATATAATATTCGCCGGGTTGGGTCTCGTCTTCGGGCTGGCCGGTAAAACCAAGTTGGGTAGTGGTATACTGAAGGAACGGGCTGCGCAACTCATCCAGCTTTGCGCCGTCATAAGCCATGATCATTCCGCAAACTTCATCTGCTTCATCACAAACCAAAATATTGGTGTAGCTGTATTGATTGCCGGTTAGGGCAACAAAGCGCTCAAACAGATCCAGTTGTATTTGCTCGTTGCTGTTATTGGCAAATTTGGCTGCCAGCTTGCCCATAGCCAGTATAATAAGGCGTGCTATAGCGGGTGCGTCGGTGGGTTGGGCGGGGCGTATCATCGTTTTATTTTTCTATTTGGCCCTCGTCGGGGATGAAATTTATCTGGTGCGATGGGTCGAACGGGACGTACACCCGTTTCCAGGGTTCGTCGTCAATCAGTTTCCATTTGTGGGCGGTGCCGGTTGTATCTAACGCTATCAGGATCTCGCCGGGTTTTACAATAAAAGTTTCGCCGGGTAGGGTTTCAAATTCAAGCGTGCCCGATAGGGTGATCACATATTGCTCGGCAGGGGCGTTGTGCCAATCATAAAACGAGTGCGGCGGCGATTCCTGAAACCTGATGGAAGATGCCTGGTTAAAAACACCTTCGTTTACTGTTCCCGTTTGTACGTGCGAGTGGCCATCATGGCCGGTATATAGTTTATAAGCTTTTATCATTAGGGATATTATAATGCCGCTAAACTAATATATACCGCTTACATAACTGTTATGGCGGTGTAATATCTACGCCATTAAAGCTTATCCAGCCTAAAGTACCCCAAATGGACCTCGTCTTCGGGCAGTCCATCTGCGGGGGTTATCGCTATGTGGTATTGAGCTTTCATCGCCGGGCTTAGCATCTCATCTATCCGATAAATATCATCCACATCAATACCGTATTTATCATCAATATGCGAGTTGGCACCCTTTACCCCTGCAATGGTATTCTCGCGGAAAAACACCGTTTTTTTGGCTGCCTGGATGGCCAGCGCGCGGTCGTTTTTTACGGTTAGCACCACGTAATGCTGCTCTTCAAGTTTGCCGCTTTGGTAGCCACCCAGGTTAATGAAAAATAATTTGTTTGGCGAAGTAGTGTCAGCTTCTGCTTTAGGTATCACTTTTATGCTGTAACCTTCAACGGCGTTCACCTCGCGCCAGCCATCAATATGCAGGTTTGCACTGGTGCCGCGCCAAAAGGCTTTTATATCGGGTATGAGGTCTTTTAAAGTGGCGGCTATCCCAAAGAAATAGTCGTGCTGCTCTACATGCCTGCCGGGGGCTTTAGAGCCTAAAAGTAACATGTAAAGCTTTAGGCTTTGTGCCGGTGTATCCTGGTTCATGCTATGTTATCAAGTTTTAAAAATGCTTTCCGCGATGGTATCCGAAGCCCTCTCGCAAAAATCAAGCCCCGAGTAATCGGGGTTGTAGCCGCCAATATACGGCACAGCCATTACATAAAGGCGGTTGGTAACCTCGCCAAGCCCGGCTACAGGTTGAAAATCATCATTGATGGTAATACCCGGCACTTTTAAATAGTATTTGCCTTCATCTTCTGTCACGGTGTGTTTATTGTGCTGCATGGCTTTTTTGCCACTGGCGGCATCCCTGAATTTTAGTTTAGCAGGAGAAATGACATGCGCAACCCTAAGGCTTTCATACGGAAAATCATCATAAGAGAGGTGCGGCTGGCCCGAACAATCAACATAGGTTTTATAGTGCGTTGATTGTTTTTTACCGTTTCCGTCTATATAATAATAATTGGCTCCACCTTTTCTGTCGGGCTCTGCGTCGCTATCGTTACCTACGTCAACCAGTTCAAGCAGGCCGGCATCATGCAGTGCAAAAAACTCTTCGCACGAGCTTTGGGGGATGTAGGCAATTACAATAGAGATAAGCGGTAGCAGCGTTTTCTGTAACCGCTGCATATCCTCGGCCGAAAAGTGTTTGGCAGGGTAGTTCATGGCAAAACTTAAAACGCCCAGCATTTCCTTCCAATAAATAGATTCGTGCTTTTTAATGGAACGGGCAGCTTCTTCGTATTCAACCTTCATCAGCTCAAACGGGTCGGCTTGTTCACGCAGCGCCATCATGGCACCCACAAACTCCTCCATACCCATGTTTTTTATATAATCGTAAAACACGGGTTGTTTTTGGCGGATGGGGTCTTTGAAATCCTTTTCAAAAATAAAATCGAGAGAAAGGAAGCCATTATTACCTTTAATATGTGCTTCTATTTCATCATCTGTTAATAACGAGTCATTCTGCAGGTGCGAATCCTCCAGGTGAAACCTAACGGCGGGCAGCATACCGTGGCGCGAATGCATTACTATTTTAAACCCTTCGCTGTTGGGCGATAGCTGATAAATAAGTTTGCCGGCTTTATTTTTAAAATATACCCCATTATGGCGGGCAAGGGTGCGTACGGCATCAACCGCTGTAAGCGATGCTCCTTTTATGGCAACTGCATGGTTTAACTGTAAACCCAGCTTTGTTGGTGGGTAAGGCGAATCGAACCAACCGGGTACCTTGCCCTCGTGTTTTACAGGCCAGTTGTGCCCGGTGCAAATAACGGCTTGCTCAAATTCGAACGATGAGCCACCCGCAATTTTAACGCGTACCAGGTTTTGTTCGGGCAGGTCTATAATGTCGGTTACGGGGCTGTTGTAATGGATAGTATATTCAATGCCTGCCTCATCTGCTTTTTGTTGTAACAGGGCAAATTGGGCTGCAAGGTATTGGCCAAACAGCAGGCGTGGCAGTACTTTATAATCGTTAAATAGTTCGGGGGTGATACTAAACTTGTCAAGTAGTGCTTTCGGTGCTGTTTTTATCCATTCGGCAATAGAGGTAACCAACTCAGGGATCTCGTTACCGGATACATTGGTGATATGCTCAGTACCCGCACCTTCGGTGCTGTAGGGCATGCCGGCGCCTAATTCCTGTTTTTTTTCAAAAACAGCTATGGCGATATCCGTGCGGCCGGCATCAACCAGGCGTTTAAACATGAACAATCCGCTTGGGCCTCCGCCCAGTATGGCAATACGTTTTTTATTTTTCAATTTATTGGATCACGTTTAGCGTGATATATGTAAATTGAAATAGCATCAAATTGTTTTACCAGTATTGCTTTATAGGATATTTTATATATTAAAGGTGTATTAAAGTGTTGTTTCCTTTTTTTGCGGAAGGCTGTAATAAAATGTGGTGCCCTGGCCGGGGGATGACTCAGCCCAAATGCGGCCGTTCATCTGCGCTATCATATCCTTGCAAATGCTCATGGCCATTCCTGCGCTTTGCAAATAACCTTGTACCTGTGGCTCATTTTCCTGCAAATTAAAAAGGCTTTCAAGCTGATCGGCAGTCATTCCGTTGCCGCGGTCGGTAAAGGCAACGGTTACCCAGTCTTCGTCTGCGCTGCAGGTTATACCTATAATACCACCATGCTGCGAATATTTGGTAGCATTACTTAAAATATTACGGTTAATAAATTGCAGCATTTCCTTGTGCGCGTAAATAAGCTGGCGTTCGGGTATAACGTTATATAAGGTAATGTTTTTGCTTATCTGGTCGTAAAGGTATAAACCGTTAGCCTCGTGTATCAGGTCGCATAAAAGCAATGGTTGTGTTTTGCCGGCCGAGTTTTCTTTTCTTGATTTTACCCAGCAAAGCAAGCCATCTAATAGTTTTATGCTTTTAGCGGCGGTATTGCTCAGCTCTTCAAAAAGCAAATGCGTTTCATCAACAGTCAAAGGGCGCTGGGTGTGTTTAATTACATCGGCAGTCATCACTATAGACGCAAATGGCTGCCGCAGATCATGCGCCATTATAGCTATCAATGTTTGGCAAAAAGTATCTTGTGTTTCCAGGTTGTCTGATTTCATGGCCGTGACGTGCAACTGAGTTTAACGGGTTGGCGCAGGTACTGATGGTGCTTTTTGTGCCTGCGATGATAATCGGCGGCTATGCATTACAAAAAAATAATACAGCCGTTCCACATCAGCACTACAAACATTGGCAACATGCGTTGTAAATAATATGCATTACGTTTCCCTCCTTTGTTATGAAAAATATGCTATCATTAACGATAAACAAGGCTTCACCTGCAAAGAAAAAAAGAGTTGCCAAAGCTAAAGACCACGTTCGACAGATACCCCGTTATGACAGACAGAAAGGTTGATAGGTTAGACCACGGCTACTCTTAAAAGTTTTGAAAAAGCATTATTTACAGGGATAGAAAAAGTGTTGTTAGAACCACTGATGCGCAAACTTCCTGAAATCGTCTTTAAACTGTTCGGTTACAGGTATGATGGTTTTACCAATTTTGATAGTGCTTTTGGTAATAGCGTCTATCTTATCTACAGAAACTATGAACGACCGGTGCACCCTTATAAAGCCATTTACAGGCAACTTTTCTTCAAGCCCCTTCATGGTGGTTAAAGCTTTTAAAAAGCCGTTATTGCCCGTTAAATAAACCTTAACGTAATCTTTAAATCCTTCCAGGTATAAAATATCCTTTAAATAAACGCGTACCATTTCATATTCTACCTTTAAAAATATAAAATCGTTTATCACATAGCTATCGCTATGTATGGCGGGTTTATCTTTTTCGGCGAAATAGGTTTTGGCTTTATAGCAAGCTGCTAAAAAATCTTCATACAACACGGGTTTCAGCAGGTAATCGAGCGCGTTTACTTTGTAACCCTCCAGCGCAAACTTTTCATGCCCGCTTATAAAAATAATACGGGGTGCATTAACGCCATGCATAGCCTGCAGCATTTTAGCAAGTTCCATACCTGTAATACCGGGCATGTTAATATCCATAAATATGAGTTGGATATCCTGTGTTTCTATAGCGGCAAGTGCCTCAGAGGGCGACTGATAGCATGTTATTAAGTTTAAAAACGGTACCTGACTTATAAATACCTGCAGATGAGATATGGCTAATTCGTCATCATCCACAATGATACAATTGATTGACATAGGCAAAGATGTAAGCAATAATTGGTCAACAAACACTAAAGCCAATGTTTAATTGGCTTTTTTACCTGCCTGTATGCGGCAAGTGGCTGTATCTGTATATACCGTGCATTAAAATTAGGGTATTGCTTTTATATATTATTGGTGTGATAAAAGTTTTTTATTGGTGCTGTAAAATCTAAAATGTGTGTTTATTTTCTCAATTGTAGCACGCCATTCCACAATTTATAAACCCAGTGCCAGTATAATTTGCTTTATTAATTCGGCCTCAATAAATGGTTTAACCAAAACACCCGCAAAGCCCTGCACTGTATATTTTTCCCTGTCGGCAGGTAAGCCATCGTTACTTATTACAATAACAGGCAATGTGTTAAGCGGCGCTTTTAAACCTTTTATGTTTGCAACAAGTTCTGTCGCGTTCATGCCGGGCAGGTTTAAGTCGGTCAATACAATTTGTATGGTTTCTTTAGCAATTATTTGCAGGGCTTCATCGCCGCTTGATGCCTGGTGAAATTTGATGTTCCACTTATCAGTCATCATTTTAAGGAATGTTAAGCTAAGCTCATTGCTGTCAACCGCTAAAATGCTTATGCCGTTTAGTTTCCATACCGGGTTATTTGTTGCCTGCTCATTATGGGCAGGCTGGTGGGTTTTGTATGGGATGATAAAGCTAAAGGTGCTCCCTGTTTTCTCATCGCTCTCTACTTTTATTTCGCCTTTTTGCAGCTGAATAAGCTGCTTGCAGATATATAAGCCCAAACCGGTGCCAATTTGCCCCTTAGCAGAGTTTGACTGGTAATATTTAGAGAAAAGCTTAGTTTGCTGCTCCACACTGATGCCCTCGCCTGTATCAATAATTTTTATTTGCAGCTTGTTTACGCCGTTGGCGGGTACAAGCTGTGCTTTTACGGTAATGCCCCCTTGTTTGGTGTATTTTACTGCATTGCTTAATAAATTAACCATTACCTGTTTAAGCCTGAAACTATCGCCCAGTACTACCGTTTCCTTATCCCCCTCAAAACTATAGGCAAGGCTTAGCTGTTTTTTGGCGGCGCTAAACTCCATGCTTTCTACAACTTCTTTTAAAACAGTATTTGGGTTAAAGGGGTCGCTGTTTATTTTAAAGGTGTTGGTTTCCATCTTGGCGGCATCAAGCGTATCATTTAAAGTATGCAGCAACATGTCTGTCGAGAGCCTGATAGAGCCCAGCATATCTATTTGCCTGGCCGATAGGTTTGAACGGCTAAAAATGTACAGGAAGCCGTTAATAGCGGTAAGCGGGTTGCGTACCTCGTGGCTCATGTGCAGCAGCAGGTCCATTTTTTGCTGCGCAATGGTTACTGATCGTTGGTTCTCGCGCAGTAAGTATTCTTCGGCCCGGTTAAGGTTTATGATAAATATAATAAGCAGGGTGGCAAAGATAAGTACCATTAAAAGCGAAGCCAGGTAAAATTTATTTAATAAAGCGGTGGTGTCGCGATAGCTTTTCAGCGCGTTTTCCTTTAGCTCGTTGATAATGTTGAGGTTGATATTATTTACATCGCTTACAATCCTTTCCAGCTCATTATTAATGCGCGTGTTGAGCATTATCATTTGCTTTTGGGTGGTAAACAGCTTTAAATTATGTTGTTGCAGTTGCTTTAGCTGTTTGTTGTAAAAGTTTTTGCTGCGTTTAGCATTTATTTTGTTTACCGAGTCAATTAACCGTTTGCTGCGGTTGTAGTTAATAACCGTAACATTTGGCGCTCCTGTGTTGCCGTTTTTATTAATAATAGCATCTTTTATACGCGCAAATAAACCCTTTTTGGTAACCTTAGCGGTGCTTTTTACAGTATCAACACTGTTGGTTATTTTCTCTGTACGTATATATGGGGCGGCTGCAGTTAAACCATTGTTTACAGTATCGGCAGCCGAGGGCTTTTTTAAGAGAGAATCGAAACTATGTTTTAAAATATACAGGTTATCAGAAAGTTTGAGTTTCTTTAAAAACAAGCTCCTTACCTTGATACGTTGTTCGGCAGATAATTTTGTTGTATCTATATCATCTTTAAGCAGCCCGTCTATCAGGTTAAACGATAACGATAGTTTTGTTCGGTATGAGTTGCTTTTTGCAGTGTCGCCGGTTAAAAGCGATTCCTGGAAATCATCCTCGGCTTCGTGAAGCAGTAATAAGGCTTTTTGTGATTTTGCTTCATCATACTCAATGCCCGATGTTTGTTTTGAAAGATTGGCCAGCTGGTTAGAAATGGAGCTGTGTACAAACAATGCGGCAATTGCCAATGCAATTACAAATAGTATAAATGCAATAAGTATCCTTCTTGATAACCCTTTTATATTGGTGGCGGCTAAGTTATTTTGGTTGGGCATAGGGTTGGTAATTGTGAGTTACAGGCAGCGATAATATAGCGCGGCAGGCCTCTCAAAAATCGTTAAAAAAATGAAATTTTATACCAATTTAAAATTTTGTGCCTATAAGGATGCTGCAGGGTAGTGCCGGCTTATATTTTATATGATCTTTCTTTTTTTGCCGACATGATACGGTACCTGGATTTAAGGCATTTAGCGCAAAAATATCGTTTTATAGGTATAAAAAATAAAAGGTTTTGCCCAAACCAGTTCCTGGGCAATTTATAGTGAAAAGGCTGCGAGCACTTGCCGCACCTTAAAAATTCTCTTTGATCGTGGTTCATCACATCGTTCCTAACAACAAGCTAAATAGCTTTATGCCCGTGCGCGTATAGCCACAGGTTTTACTGAACAAAGGAATAAATACTTCCGCAATATTTAAAAAAAGTCGACATACAGCGGGAAGCGATCGACCGAATACGTGAAAATAACAGACAGGACGGTTTCTGCCGATGAATATCTTCCCAGCTACCGGCTGTTTACGGAGATGGATATACACGGCCTATATCCCGGCGTAATTTATATTGTAATATACCCCTCAATAAAAATATTAATTATAACGATAAATTTAGCGAACAATTATACAACTATTGTGTTTATAATTTGCCTGTCTGCTCTATTTATTTAGCCGCTTCCAATCTTTTTTCCCGGCGGGCAAACTATTAATTTATTAAAAAAATTTGTCATGAGCAAAGAAACAGGGGAACCTAAATTCAGCACCAAAACATCACCAAAGGCCGAGCCTGCCTTAATGGAATTGTTTACCGATGGTATTAAAGACATTTACTGGGCAGAGAACCACCTGGTAAAAACGCTGCCTAAAATGCAAAAAGCAGCTACTTCCAAAACACTGGTGAGCGCAATTGAAGGCCATTTGGAAGAAACCAAAACACATGTAACACGCCTTGAACAGGTATTTAAACTGCTGGGCGAGGAAGTACAGGCGCAAAAATGTGATGCTATGGAAGGCCTTACCAAAGAGGGTGAAGGCATTATAGAAAGCACCGAACCCGGTACCGCAACGCGCGATGTAGGGATCATCCTTGCTTCACAAAAGGTTGAGCATTATGAAATAGCTACGTATGGCGGTTTAACCCAATTGGCTAAAACGCTTGGCTTAAACGAGGTGGCCGAATTACTTTATCAAACCCTTACAGAGGAAAAAGCTGCGGATGAGAAATTAACCGCGGCGGCCGAGAACGATATTAATTACCAGGCTGCAAACGAAGCTTAACACAACACCATGAGCAAGAAAAACACCCCACCAAAGCTGGGTACAGAAACGGCAATAGATAAAAAATTAGCCGCACAGCCCGAAAATAGTAAAACAGCGCAACTGGCCGAACATACGGCAGATGCAACCGGCGAACGGATGAACACCAATACCGGTTTAAATATAAATGACGACCAAAACTCGCTTAAAGCAGGCGACCGCGGCCCTACCTTACTGGAAGATTTTATCCTGAGGGAAAAGATCACACATTTTGATCACGAACGTATCCCCGAACGTGTGGTGCATGCAAGGGGTTCAGGTGCGCATGGGGTATTCAAAGTTTATGAGTCGTTATCAAGTGTAACAAAAGCGAAATTTTTAAACGATATTGAAAGGGAAACGCCGGTATTTGTACGCTTCTCTACAGTAGCCGGCTCACGCGGATCAACCGACCTGGCGCGTGATGTACGCGGTTTTGCCGTACGTTTTTATACGCAAGAGGGTAATTTTGACCTGGTAGGCAATAATATGCCCGTATTTTTTATACAGGACGCCCTTAAATTCCCAGACCTGATACATGCGGTAAAACCCGAGCCGGATAATGAGATTCCCCAGGCGGCTTCTGCACATGATACCTTTTGGGATTTTATTTCCCTTATGCCGGAATCGGCACATATGGTTATGTGGGCCATGAGCGACAGGGCTTTGCCACGCAGCCTGCGTATGATGGAAGGCTTTGGTGTGCATACTTTCCGTTTGATAGATGAGGCGGGTAAAGCCAGTTTTGTTAAGTTTCACTGGAAACCGTTGCTGGGCGTACACTCCGTAGCCTGGGACGAAGCGCAGAATATATCCGGGAAAGACCCCGATTTTCACAGAAGAGACTTGTGGGATGCTATTGAGAGTGGTGCTTTCCCCGAATGGGAACTTGGCCTGCAGATCATTCCGGAGGAAGATGAGTTTAAATTTGATTTTGACCTGCTTGACCCAACAAAGCTGGTGCCCGAAGAATTGGTGCCGGTGCAGCGCGTTGGTAAAATGACGCTGAACCGTAATCCTGATAATTTTTTCGCAGAAACAGAACAGATCGCTTTTCACCTTGGCCATATAGTGCCGGGGATCGATTTTTCAAATGATCCGCTTTTACAGGGGCGTTTATTCTCTTACACGGATACACAGTTAACCCGTTTAGGCGGGCCAAATTTCCAGGAGATTCCCATAAACCGCCCTATTGTACCGGTGCACAACAACCAGCGCGATGGTTTTATGCGCCAAACCATTAATAAAGGTAAAACCAGCTATAGCCCAAACTCTTTGGGGAATAATGACCCGCAGCAGGTAAAAGAAGCAGATGGCGGTTTTGTAAGCTATCAGGAACGGATAGAGGCGCGTAAACTACGCCGGAGGAATAAAAGTTTCTTTGACCACTTTAGCCAGGCACGCCTTTTCTTCAACAGCCAGTCTGACCCGGAGAAGAACCACATTGTTGATGCCCTTACATTTGAGCTGGGTAAAGTAAAAACGGTTGCCATCAGGCAACGCATGCTGGGCATACTGGAGCAAATAGATAAAGGGCTGGCAACACAAGTGGCTTTTGGTTTAGGCCTGCACCTGCCGGCAAAAGCCGATTTGCCTGCCAACCAAAGTATCCCTGCTGATGGCGACCCTGCCGAATACCAATCAATGCAGGTTGATGGATCAATTGCCCGGTCTGCAGCATTAAGTATGGCCAATACTATTAAAAATACCATCAAAAGCCGCAAAATTGCTATACTGACTGCAGATGGCGCTAATGCAGAATCCATCATAAATATTAAAAATAAACTGACTGCAGAAGGGGCTGTAGTAGAAATAATTGCGCCAAGGCAAGGATACATAACAGCCGAAAATGATGCGCAGATAGAAGTTGACCAAAGCTTTTTGGTTGCAGCATCAGTATTATTTGACGCTGTTTATGTTGCCGGCGGTACCAACGCTGTGGCAACCCTTGAGGCAGAAGCCAATGCGGTACATTTCCTGAACGAGGCGTTTAAACATTGCAAGGCTATTGCGGCGCATGATGATGCCAAGCAGGTTTTAGATGCAACCTATTTTAGTAAGAAACTTCCGCCCGATTACAGCGAGGACACTGTGCTGAATGAAGGTGTGCTGCTGGGTGATGCCGGTAATAAATTTGCAAACCTTTTTGTGAAGATGATTGCGCAGCACCGTTTTTGGGAACGCGAGAAACCAAGATTAATACCTGCATAAATTAATTCTATAGCCTGTGCGTTCGCACAGGCTATTTTTACAAAATATATGGACCCAATTATTACAAAATTAAACGACGCAGCCCGTTCAGGAAATATCGAATTGCTTACAGACCTGATAGCCTCGGGGGCAAACCTTAATGCAAAGGACGAGAAAGGGTTTACCCCGCTCATTATTGCATGCTATAATAACAAAGCCGAAGCCGCAAAACTTTTACTTATGGCAGGTGCCGAGGTAGACGCCTCAGACTTTGGCGGCAACACCGCACTTATGGGTGTTTGTTTTAAAGGTTACCCCGCTATTGCGGAACTATTGCTTGACTATTGTGCGAACCCAAATTTGCAGCATGGCAATGGCGGCACAGCGCTAATGTTTGCTGCCATGTTTGGCCGTAACGATATTATAAAGATCCTTTTGGCGCATGGTGCCGATAAATCTATTGTAGACAACCGTGGGATGTCGGTTTTTGACCTGGCCGCGCAACAGGGTAATGAAGAGGGGATAGCTATACTGGAACAGAATTGAGCTGCTACAGCTATTTTTTATGATAGTAAAAAGCAAGCCTCTTAGCGAAATCTAAGAGGCTTGCTTTTTTGTGTATGGGGTATTGGAGATACCCGATTTGCCGTGGCTGTTTATTTTACAGGTTTAACAACATGCCAAACATTTACAGTATTGTGCTTGCCTTCTATTACAACTTTATAAAAAGGCTGGCCAACTAAACCGGCAGCAGTATAACTAAATTTTTGTGCGCCGGAGGTTGGCGTGCCTATCAGCTTGTAGGTATCGGGTTTACCCTCCTTTACATTATTTGTATAAGTAATATACACTTTTAGTTTTTCTGCAGGCGCAAATGTTTTCCATTTTACCGTGAATCCCTGTGTGGTTGTATCCAGCGTAGCGTTGCTTAATGATACCGGCCCGGTGATAGGTACGCCGTCAAGTTCCCTTTTTATTGGAGCAGGCAGGTTGATGTTTAAATAATTGGCAACTGATGGCAGGATATCTACTATGCCGGGTTGGGCATACTTCATGTAAGCATTGGTAACAGGCTTGTTCAATATCATCCAGGTGGTTCTTTCGCGTTCGCTTTGGCCACCGTGCCCGTGCCCGCTTACCGGGTCGCGGCCATGGTCGGTAGTGATCACCAGCAACCACTTTTCTTTAAATTTCGCTTCCCTGTAATGGATAGCGGCAGCAATTTTTTTCATCCGCTCATCTAAAAGACCAATAGCTTTATCAAACTCTTTCCCTGTGCCCTTGCTATGGCCAACATCATCGGTGTATTCCAGGTATATCCATGACAGGTCTGGCGCTTTTTCCCTGATAACCGAATCAGCACAATTCACAACATGGTCATCAATTTGATTCATGTAAAGGCCGGCTTTATCATGCGGAAAGTGGGTGGTGTCTTTTTCAAAGCCATCATACACATAGTCTACAGACAGGTTTTGTGTTTGCGGCAGGCCCGTTCCCAACAACATCTTCCGGTTTTGTACCCAGGTAGAGAATATAGCAGTAGTGCCGGCCGGCTTTGCTGTTTTAAACAGCCGGAAAATAGTGGGGTAATTATAGTTAGGGTGCTGGTTATCATTATCCCAAACATTATGTTTATAGCCCCATGTGCCGGTTAGCATATCGTTATAGCCGGGGGCCGATATGGTAGGTGTTTCGGTATAGGTGCCTTTTGCGCCACCAACATGCGCACGGGTGTAGGCCCCTTCGTTAATAATTTGCTGCATGGCAGGTGGGCGCAGGCGCTCTATTACATCGGCCGGTATACCGTCTGCAATAACCAATACAACCTTGGGTTTGGTCTGCGCGCATGCAGCCAGGCTTAGCGTTGCTAAAATTAAAGTGTTTATGATACGCATATATATTATTTTTTGTTTTAGGGAGGTGGTAAGCAGGGTGCGGGGTATTGCCATGACCCTTATCAGGGGCCAAAAGTAGAATCCTGACATTAGCAAATTGTTAAGGTTAACATTAATATTTTGGTTATCTCCATTTTTAATTAATCTTGCTGTGTTGATAAGAAACTTAATCCAATAGCATGAAGCAAATTATATTATCAGGTATTGGCTGGCTGGGTGTTGCGCTTTGCACATTAGGGTACCTGCTGCTAAGTATGAAAGTGCTTACTGCCGAATCGCGCATTTTTCAGTTATTAAATATTTTGGGCGGGCTATGTTTGGTAGCCACAGCTGTTGATAGTGATGATATGCCAAATGCAGTAGCCAACTTGTTATGGATGTTTATAGGGGTTTATGCTTTAGGCCGCCGCTTATTAACTCAAAGCCTCGTCCGTAAGGATTGAATGTTCCATCCCTAAAATTTGGTAGGCCCTGTTCTTATAATACTCCAGCCTTGCCGCGTAGGCTTTTTTATCATTTTCAAGCGAAAGGTAAAAATACGCGCCATCCACCAGCACAAATATCAGGTCGGCAGCAGTTTTAGGTTCTGCAACATGTATTAACTGTTTTGTATTGCATTGCTCTATCATTGATGAAAGGGCAAGGCGAAGGGAATCCAGTATAGCTTTATATTTCATTTTAATTTTTTTCTCTCTAAAGGCAAGTGCATAAAATGTATAGAACAGCCCGTCATCAAATAAAAGGTTCCATTTTTTTGAGAAAAGCATTTCAATTGTTTTTTGCAGGTCTGTAAGTGTAACCTCTTGCTTGTTTTTGATAGTATAGATAAGCAGATACCTCTCCAGTATATGATCTATCAATGCATAGGTTAAGTCCTCCTTGGTTTCAAAGTAATGGCTAACCAGGCTTGGGTTAATATCCATCACCTTAGCTATTTTGGCAATAGAGGTATTCTCGTACCCTTCCTTTTTAGCAACCTTGTAAAAGGTCTTTATAATTTCTAATTGTCTTTCCTCTTTAAGGCTTTTTCTACCCATGTTAATTATTGTGAACGGTTAAACTAAACAAAAGTAATGTTATTCTAAAATAAAATAGATTGATTGACCATTCAATTAATTTATTAATTTAATGCTAACTTTCACATAACATGATAAGCGGAACTTAGGCCTCGATTTAAACAGCACAACATTACGAAAAGCAGATTTGCTAAATCTTAATTAATTATGAAAAAATGTGCTTGATATGCTTTATAAGTTTAAAAAGGGGGATGTCCGGTCTATTATTATGAGTTGTGTGACTTTGAACGCCGAAGGCGCGGCCATCAACAGATGACAATAATTATAACCCTTAAACTATAAAAAACGATAGCGAAAAAAACATAATGATTTAAACACGGGCCAGGTTTGTGTTTAAAAAAACCGGCATGTACGAGGTGCTGGTTGAATGTTACCCTCTACACAGTTTACATTAAATAACAAATCAGTTAGTTTATGAAAAAAAAGAATTTTACCCATTTTCTGCTTCCTTCATTTTTACGGTGCCTGGGCCTGCTTATGGGCTTTACCGTGCTTTTAAATACGTTTGCCTTTGGTGAAAAAGCAAATGTTTCTGCTAATACTTTTGGAAGCGTTCCACGGATTATAAAAGGTTATGTTACCGATAGTAAAAAGGTAACCTTACCAGGAGTTTCTATATTAATAAAAGGCACTAATACAGGTACCGTTACCGGCCAGGATGGGGGGTTCTCTATTAAAGCCGATAATGGAGATATACTTGTTTTAACCTATTTGGGTTTCAAGACAAAAGAGCTGCCCGTTACTGAAAGCAACTTATACAATATAACCCTGGAAGAAGATGCCAAAGGGTTATCTGAGGTTGTAGTAACCGCATTGGGCGTAAAAAAGGAAAAAGCCAAGCTGGGTTATGCTGTACAGGAAGTAAAAGGAGAGGCCCTGGTTAAGGCGCGCGAACCCAATGTAGTTAGTTCATTAACCGGCCGGGTAGCAGGGCTTAACATTAGCAACTCGACAGACCTGTTTCAGGACCCGGGTATTACTTTGCGTGGTAAAAAACCCCTTATTGTAATTGATGGTATACCTGACCAAACAGCAGATTTGTGGAAAATTAATGCAGATGATATTGAAAGTATGAGTGTGCTGAAAGGCGGCAACGCTGCTGCCTTATATGGTAATATTGGTAGAGACGGCGCCATTATGATCACTACCAAACGCGGTAAAGGGAAAGAGTTAAGTATTGAGTTAAATTCCTCAACCGAGTTTCAGCCAAGCTTTATACGTATCCCAAAGGTACAAACCAAATACGGCAACGGTAATTACGGTCAATATGCTTATGTAGATGGTTCTGGCGGTGGAACGGAGGGCGGAGGCTGGATATGGGGCCCGGAACTGGATAAAAAAGATCCTTCCACAAAAAGTGGTTTTTTTGAAACCCCACAGTTCGATAGCCCGATTGACCCGGTAACCGGAAAACGGATACCTACGCCTTTTATTTCAAGAGGTAAAAACAACGTAACAGACTTTTTCAGAACCGGGCTTATTTCCAGTAATAACATTACGATTATGCAAAGCTCGGATAAAGGTAGTTTCAGGGCATCGGCCTCACATATCTATCAGCAGGGCATTGTACCAAATACCGATTTGAAAAATACCTCTTTTAACATCTCGGGAAACTATAAATTAACCGACAAGCTTACCCTTGATAGCCGGTTAAGTTATAATAAACAGTATACCAAAAATTTCCCGGAAACTGGTTATGGCCCTACTAACTATTTATATAACCTGGTTTTATGGACCGGGGCCGATGTAAGTGTTAAAGACTTGCGCAATTACTGGGTACCCGGACAAGAAGGTGTACAACAGCGTAATTATAATACATCGTATTATAACAACCCTTATTTTCAAGCTTATGAATACCTGCGGAGTTATGATAAAAACAGCACTTTTGGGTCAGTTGACCTTGATTATAAAATCAATTCAGATTTTAATGTTAAACTAAGAAATGGCATTAATCAGTACGGCCTGTTTCGCGATTATAGTGAGCCTAAAAGCTACATTGGCTATGGAGATAAATCGCGCGGGCAGTACACCGCTGCTACCGATAATTATTTTGACATAGCGACAGATCTGATTGGCGATTATAACCATACTTTTTCTGACAAGTTTAAGATCCACGCATTGGTTGGGGGCGCAAATTATTATCGTAACCAAAGGTATGGCTCAATTGCTACAGACGGCCTAACCGTACCGGGGCTTTATAATCTTGGTAACTCAGCCAACCCTATTAAAGGTAACTACTTTTTAGAGCAACGCAGAACAAGCAGTGTATATGGATCATTAGATCTGGAATTTTTAAATGCTATTTATGTATCTGCAACAGGCAGAAATGATATTATATCAAGGTTACCCGTAAAGAATAACAGCTTCTTTTACCCCTCAATAAACACATCGGTGGTAATATCATCATTAACACAACTACCAACCTGGTTTACGTACTTAAAAGCACGTGGTGGATTCTCAAAAGTTTCGGCAGGTAATTTAAACCCAAACGACCCCTATACTTATCGTTACCTGTTAACGTATGATACCGGTACCACATGGAATAATTTGCCATCGTTAACCTATAGCAGCACACAGAAAAACCCCAATTTAATTCCGGCAACCACAACAAGTTGGGAAATAGGTATTGATAGCAAGTTTTTTAATAATCGTATTGGTTTAGAGGCTACTTATTATAAAAACCGCGACTACAATAATCTTTTAGACCTGGAAAGATCAATAGCAAGCGGATATAGCAGTCAGCAGCTCAACGCCATAGAATATAGCCGCAGAGGTTTTGAATTTGTATTATCAGCCTCGCCAGTACGAAATAAAGACTTTAGATGGGATGTTGCCGCTAACTTTAGCACCTATAAAAGGATACTTACCAAAACTTATGATGGTCAGGAATATTTTGGTAACCTAAAAGTAGGCGACCGTGCTGATAAATTATTTACAGGTGTTTATCAAAAAGATCCGCAGGGAAATGTTATTTACGGAAGCAATGGTTTCCCGGTTGATGATCCCTACCCAAGAGCTATAGGTAACAGCGACCCTAACTGGACCTACGGTTTAGAAAACACGTTTACCTATCACGCCTTTTCTTTAAAGTTTTTAGTTGATGGCCGTATTGGTGGTATGTTATACTCTACCACAAACCAAAAAATGTGGTGGGGCGGTACCAATCCGGGTACGTTAAACCAATACCGTATAGATGCCAATAACGGCCAGGAAACATTTGTAGGTAAAGGTGTTGTGGTTGTTTCTGGTAGCGCTACTTATGATGTAAATGGTAATATCACATCAGATACCCGTGTATTTGCGCCCAATACCAAAGCGGTAAACTATATTGATTATATGACCACTACAAGTAACGGTGCTTATAATAACTACAATTATTTTTCGCAAACCTTTTTAAAACTCCGCGAGGTAACGTTAACGTGGCAGATGCCTTCCAAAATGTTTAATAAAACATTTATAAAGGGTATAACGCTATCGGCAGTTGGGCGTAACCTGTTGTTGTTTTCAAAGATACCTAACATAGATCCAGACCCTGGGGTTGATAACCTTCAAACTCCATCAACACGTACTATTGGTTTTAACGCAAACTTTAAATTCTAATCAGTAAAATATTTATATGAAAAAAGTAATCTTAATATTGCTTGTAGGAATAGCTTTACTGCAAGCAGGATGTAAAAAATTTAGCGAATTTCAAACAGACCCTAATAAAGCCACTAAGGCCACGCCCGATTTGCTTTTGAATTCAATTGAGCAAAGCGCGTTTCAGTCTACCGATATCAATAATGCGCTTATATGCCGCCAAATGATAAATACCGATGGCGTATCCCTATCTCAATACTATGGTTGGTCAAGGAATAGTTATAATGATTATGACAATTTGCTGCAAGTATTAAAAATGGAACAAGCCGCCACGGCATTAAACAAACCGGAATACGTGCCTATTGGTAAATTTTTTAGGGCATGGTATTTTTTAAGGCTGACCCAGTTATTTGGCGACGTCCCATATTCGGAGGCCTTAAAAGGTGACGAGGGGAATTATACACCGGTTTATGATAAACAGCAGGATATTTATTTAAATATACTGAATGATCTGAAAGCGGCTAACGACCTGATAACGGCGGGTACAACACCCATACAAGGCGATATTGTGTTTAACGGTAATATGCAGCAATGGAAAAAGGCCATTAATTCATTATCATTAAGGGTTTTAATGAGCCTGTCTATAAAAGAGCCTAATACCCCCGCCCTTGATATTAAAAAACGCTTTGCCGATATTGTGAGCAACCCCACCCAGTATCCTATTTTAACCGGCAATGTTGATAATGTTAAGCTAACCTTTTATAATTTAGATGCTAACCGGTATCCATATTTTAACAGTAATGATATACAAACGGCTGAGTATATGGACGAAACCTTTATTGATTTATTGAAATCTTTAAATGATACCCGCTTGTTTAGCTTTGCAGATAAAGCATCGAAATTTGCAGACTTGCCGGTTACAGATTTTAATGCCTATGGTGGCGCAAATGGTAGTGCTCCTATTGCAACTAATAGGGGGCGGGCACTTGCGGGCACGGTTTCGAGAATTAACCCTCGTTTTTATAAAGAGCCTATTAATGAACCCAGCATCGCGCTAGGGTATGCCGAGGTGCAATTTATTTTGGCAGAAGGTGTAGTTAGAGGGTGGATATCTGGTACTGCCAGTGATTATTATAATAAAGGGATACAGGCTTCAATGCTGTTTTATGGTATTGACCAGCCAACTATTGATACGTATCAGGCACAAACCAGTGTAAAATTACAGGGTGCAGCAAATCCCATTAAAAACATTATTACTCAAAAGTATATAGCTTCATTTATGAACAGTGGTTACCAACCGTTTTATGAACAGCGCCGTACCGGCTACCCTGTTTTTGATGTATCTGGTGGTGGTATTTTAAATGGAGGCGTGATCCCAAAACGCTGGATGTACCCGGATAGCGAATCGAGGCTTAACCAAAAAAACCTTGTAGATGCTATAAACAGGCAATATCCCGGCGGTGATAACATTAATGGTGTAATGTGGTTACTTAAACCCTGATGTAACTTTATTTACCCGGCAGGTAAAAGTACCGGCCGGGTAAATATTGTATAATGCAGAACAAAACGTGATGAAATTAAACAGACGATCTTTATTAAAAGCAGCAGGCGTAGCAACCGGTATAATAGCCACCGGTGGGCTGCATGCCTTAGCTTCCGAAAATAAAAAAGATAAAAAGTTGGCGTTTAATGTGGCCCATATTACCGATGTGCACATCAGGGAGGGCGACAACGCACCGGCGAGGTTTAAAAACTGTTTGAAGCATATAATAGCCAAACATAAGCCCGATTTTTTCTTAAACGGGGGCGATTCTATCAACGACGCATCGTATGATAATGTAACGTACGACCAGGTTATCCGGCAATGGGGTATCTGGGATGAATGCATAGCCTTGCTTGATAATTACGAAGTGCATAGCTGCATTGGCAACCATGACTCGTGGTGGAAAGCACCATCAAAAGAGGATGCCATGTACGGCAAGGAATACGCAGTTAAGCGGTTAAAGATACCTCACAGGTATTATAGCTTCGCTAAAAAGAATTGGCATTTTATTGTACTTGATGGTAATAACAGCAATATATCGTTGGATGAGGAGCAGTTTAACTGGTTGGAGGCCGAGCTGGAAAAAATCCCTCAAAATGAGTTTGTACTGCTCATGTCGCATTATCCTATTTTGGGTACCACCCAGGTGTTGGTAGGCGGTGGCCATTCTGATCATAAAAAACTAAAAGACCTGTTTTACAAAAACCGTGATAAAGTAAGGGTATGCTTAAGCGGGCATAATCACTTGTCTGACCATACCCTATACAATGGCGTTTTATATTGCTGCAACGGTGCCATGAGCGGTTTTTGGTGGGGTAAAGGCGATAAAGAATCGGCCGGCCCCGGTTATTATTTTGAAACACCGCCGGGCTATGCCATGCTGCGCTTATACGAAGATGGAACCGTTGAGAATGAATATTTTCCGCACTCCTATTAAGTTTAACCATCTAAATAAACACAAAGCCTCTTAAGTTAAATACTAAGAGGCTTTTTGGTATTAGCTGCAACCAAATTAACGAGAGTTGAGTTTTTTGTTTTATTGTTTTACAACCCAGGCTATGAAAATGGCCCGTTTAACATCCTTATATGATAAAAGGGCCTTAATAACAGTTTCATTTTGGAAGTTAAACTATTATTACTTAGGTTTATATAACCAAAGTATACAACCGTAATAGTTGAAAAAGATTTTTGCAATATTCATGCTTGCCATGCTTGTGTTTAACATGGGCGGGTATATGTTATTGTTTCAATATTTTATAAAAGCATCAGACCGATTTGCCAACGAGCAAATAAGCAAAGGTTATTACAGGCCCGATGAATTGGTAGAAATAAAGATCCCGGTGCGGATGCCTTACGTTCAGGAACAACGCCAATACGAAAATATCTCAGGCCAGATCCAGCTAAAAGGCAGCTGCTACAACTACGTAGCCCTTAAAATGACAAGAGATACCATGTATGTGAAGTGTATACCCAATTACACAAAAACCAAACTGGTAAATAATAATGTTATCACTGCTAAAGAAATAAGCGATACACCGCTTGCCAAAAAAAACCATCTGCCACTTGTTAAAAAAACAGGGTTGGATAATGACTATAATTACACCATGGTGTTATTTGATCTTGCGGTGCCTGCAATATCAATACGCATGCAGCTTATTTATGTAGCACCAAAAGCATTCAATACCTATTTTTCTGCACCGGCACAGCCACCAGACGCCCGGGCATAATCCAATCATTTAATTCACGGGAACGAATAACGGGTGCAGCTATAAGCCGCCGCCCTAACCTACATGCATTTACTGCTTATTATAAGCAGCAAATCGCCGTATGCCTCCCTATTTTATTATTTTTTTATTGATTGTTTATACTTTATAGCACTTGAAGATCATTTGCCATTTATTGCCGGTTTGTTAGAATATCCTACAAGCAGGTATATCAAATATTACTACGATGCGTCAGGAAAACTGCTCTGCAAGCGGCATACGATAACAGCGCGCCAGTAAAAAACACGAAATAGATAGGCATCTACACCGCATCGTACAGAATGGTATCAATCAAGTATATATAAATAAAAAATCATCTGCTTACCTGAAAAAATATGACCATGAAACTAAAAATCATTATCCTTGCGCTTGCAGTATTTGCGGCGCTGGGATTTACGCTGATTGTAAAAAAACGATCAAATTCTCATAACCAAATGATCGCTATACTACAGGGGATCAATCGGAAAAATACCAATATCGAAAATCCGTTTAACGCGGAACCTAAAATAGCATATCTGGACTCGTTTATTAAAGCAACCCCCGCTGCAGAGGATAGGGAGCTGCTCTCAACAAAAGGTGCGTTGTTATTAGAGGCCGGTAAAGAACAGGAAGCCGTAAAGCAATACGAAAAGGTCATGAACCAAATGGATTTTATGACCACAGACGAAGTATTGGATAATGCCGGTATAGCTTACATGCGCTTAGGCGAACGCAGCAACTGTATGTTAAACCACACTGGTTCGTCATGTATTTTCCCTATTAAAGATGATGGAGTGCATATTATCAAAACCGGCTCAACCAAGGCTATTGAAACATACAAAACCTTACTGAAAATAAATCCGAATGATCTGGAGTCGCGGTGGCTGATTAATATTGCTTACATGACATTAGGGCAATACCCGCAAAATGTACCGGCAGATTTACTGATTCCCGGGCTTAATGAAACAAATGTGACTGATGTAAAACCATTTAAAGATATAGCCAAAAGTTTGGGGCTTAACACCAACGGCAGGGCCGGTGGTGTAATTGTTGATGACTTTAACAATGATGGGTACCTGGATATAGTAACTTCTGCATGGGACCTGAGCGACCCTATGCATTATTTTGAGAATAACCGAAACGGCACATTTAGCGATGTTACCGAACGGGCTAATTTAACAGGTATTACAGGCGGGCTAAACATTCAGCAAACTGATTACAACAATGATGGGAATATAGACATATTTGTGTTGCGTGGTGCATGGCTTGATAAAGGCTTTGGTGACCAGCCGAGCTCATTGCTGCGCAACAATGGCGACGGAACCTTTACAGATGTTACTAACGAAAGCGGCCTGATGTTTTTTCACCCTACACAGGCAGCTACATGGGCCGATTTTAACAATGATGGATGGCTTGATGTTTTTATAGGTACTGAAAGCCATAACTATGATATTAACAGCAGGCCGTCTGATTGCATGTTGTATATCAATAACCACGATGGTACATTTACCAATGTTGCAAAGGCAGCACACGCTGATATAAGCGCATTTGTAAAAGGTGTTACCTCTGCCGATTATAATAACGACGGATGGATGGATGTATTTATTTCAACCATGGATGGAAAAAAGCACCTGCTTAAAAATAAGGGTAAAAAAGGCAGTAGTGTTGATTTTGAAGATGTAACAGAACGGGCCGGTATAGCCGGAAATACAGAGCGTACTTTTACTACCTGGTTTTACGACTATAATAATGATGGCTGGCAGGATATCATTGTATGCGATTATAAGTTTGAGCATGCGCTGTCATACTATGCAGCAGCAGAAGCCTTAGGGAAACCTATACCTGATGCAGGCAATGTATTTTTATACAGAAATGACCATAACGGAAAGTTTACTAATGTAACCAAAGAGGCTGGGCTTGATAAAGTGGTGTACAGTATGGGTGCCAACTTTGGTGATATTGATAACGATGGCTACCTGGATATGTATTTTGGAACAGGCAACCCCGATTTCAGATCATTAGTGCCTAATAAGTTTTTCAGAAACATTGGTGGTAAGAAGTTTGAAGATATTACCACAGCATCCCGTATGGGTAACCTGCAAAAAGGGCATGGTATTGCTTTTGCCGACTTGAGGAACGTAGGCAAGCAGGATATTTTTGCTGAAATGGGCGGTGCCTACATCGGCGACTCATACACCAGTTCGTTATATTTAAATCCCAACAATAATAATAACAACTGGATAAGCCTTAAGCTTGAAGGTGTAAAGGCAAATAAAGCGGCAATTGGCAGCCATATAAAACTAACATTCACTGACAACGGCGTGCAAAGATCTGTTTATAAAGATGTAAATTCGGGTGGGAGCTTTGGCGCATCGCCATTAAAGCAGGAAATAGGTATCGGAAAAGCAACCGTTATTGACGAAATTGAAATAAAATGGGCCGGAAGCAATGTTATACAGCGTTTTAAAAATGTATTGCCAAATCAGTTTCTGCAAATAACGGAGGGCGATAACAAATATAAAATTAACAAACTGGCTAAGCTAACTTTTATTGATAAGCAAGACCCGCTTTGTATGCCAATGGCTGCAAAACTTAAATAAAATAAGTATATTTAAATATCTAATAACCAAATAACTAAAGCATGAAAAAATTAATAATGTTATGTGGCCTTATCATAGGCTTTGCAACAGCTGTAAGCGCGCAGACAGCTTCTTCAGAAAAAGCTAAAGAGCTGCAAAAGCAATTAAAGCTTACCGATAAACAAACAGATAAAATATCGGCTATCTACAATGAATCATCACAAAAATTTGAAAAAATAAAGAAAGATGAGCATGGCGATAACGCAAAAATGATGGTCGCAATAAAACCCTTACGGGCCGAAACCATAAAAAAAATTAAAGCAGAATTAACCCCTGTTCAAAAAGCTAAGTACGATAAGCTTTTAACAAATAAAGTTAAACCGGGTGGCCTTGCATGGGGCGAGGGCTGGAGTTCGCCCGCATCAGAATAAGTAAAAATTAAAGCAGTAAATATGCCGGTGACAGGTGTAGATTACTGCTTTATTATTTCCCATTTAATTTACAGTGGTGCCAATTTGCTGTAAGTTTTAATTATTGTAACCTTTATTATGATCTCAATGCATAATGAATCTGTGCCTGAGGTGCAAAATATGTATGTGAAAAATACCGTGAGTAAAAGCCTTGCTAAACCTTACCTTTTTTGGTGGGGATTTGCATTCTTATTATTACCCGGTTTGGTTCATGCTTATTTACTCATGCCTTTCCCGGGAAGCCAAAACTTAAATGCTATTACCGTTTCCTATTATCTTGAAAAGATAGTAACACCCCTGCGTGTTTTTGGTGGATTTTTAATTGTATGGTATGTTATTGCCGGTTTTACTAATGATTCTCGCCGTGGTAAAATCATTAAAACATCCATTTTGGTGCTCGGTTTGGGTAGCTTTTATTTTACCGATTTTAAATTTCAGGCAGAGCGGATGTTTGAGGAACCGCAAACTATTAAATTCGCTAATTTTATTCATAACAGTGTGCCTGAGAGTACGGTTATCATCGGGATAGTTAACAACGGGGTGGCCAAAGCTTACCCATTAAATTATTTGGGTTATCATCATAAAATACAGGATAATGTAGGCAACCAGGCTGTATTGGTTACATATTGCACCATGTGCCGAAGCGGCAGGGCGTACAACCCTATAATTAATGGCATTAGGCAAAACTTCAGATTGGTAGGCGCAAGGCATTATAATGCCATTATTGAAGATGAAGCAACAAAAACGTGGTGGTACCAGGCCAACGGTAAGGCGGCAGTGGGGCAATTAAAAGGCAGCCAGTTGCAAGAGATCCCTTATGAGCAATCAACCCTGGCCGCATGGATAGATAAGCACCCCGGCTCGCTTATATTACAGCCCGATGATCATTACTTAAGTGATTATAATGACCTTAAAAACTACGACAGAGTACAAGCTGTGGATAAAGATAGCACGCTAAAAAATAAGGACTCGCTTATGCGTAAAAGCTGGGTTTTAGGCTTGGTTATAAATGGGCAGGCAAAAGCTTACGATTGGCGTAAATTATTAAAAAAACGTTTTTTAAACGATAGTTTTAACCAAACCAACCTATTGCTTACTTTAGAGAAAGATAGCCTTACGTATCATAGCTTTACTACATCAGTAAACGGAAAAGTATTACATTTTAATCTGGATAAATCCGGGCAGTTAACTGATCTGGAAACCGCTTCATTATGGAATTGGGATGGCCTTTCAACATCAGGGGCGCTCAAAGGTAACCGGTTAAGCAAGGTGCAGTCGTATCAGGAGTACTGGCATTCGTGGAAATATTTCCATCCAAATACCTTATTTTGGAAAGATCTTTAGGGAAACACCCGGATCTTTTTTCCGGTTGGTCCAACATCTTCAGTATTGGTCATCTGCATACTGTAACAAAAAAGCCCCTTAGTGATTACTAAGAGGCTAACTTAAGTGTGGTATCAGCTGGGATCGAACCAGCGACACAAGGATTTTCAGTCCTTTGCTCTACCGACTGAGCTATGATACCGCTCCGTTTAAGGTCTGCAAATGTAGCGTTTTTTTTATTTCTGGAAACATTTTTTTCAACTTTAGTTGAGCAGGGGGCATATTGCTACGTTGTTTGGTTGAATTTCAGTGAATTACAGTGCTAAATTATTTTTAGTTTTTTTCTGCAGGGCTTTTAACAACGGTTATTTAAACAAATTCTAAGTTCAAAACATTTCGGTAATATCTACCTTTACTTTAAATCAAATTCCTACTTTAGCTTTAAATTACTATGCACGCATAATATAATGGTCGCACAAATCGTATTTATCATCATTTTACTTGGCGCTGTTTACCTTTTTGGTAAAAACGTTGCCAAAGTACGCCGCAACATACTTTTAGGCCGCGATACCGACCGGAGCGACCGCCCCGCCGAGCGCTGGGCAATAATGACCAAAGTTGCCTTAGGCCAAACCAAAATGGTAAAACGCCCAATTGCGGCGGTAATGCACTTTTTTATTTACGTAGGTTTTGTGATCATTAATCTGGAGGTGCTGGAGATCATGATTGATGGCATCTTCGGGTCGCACCGTATCTTTTCAAAACCACTGGGCAGCTTATATGGCTTGCTGATAGGTGGATTTGAGGTATTGGCGCTGCTGGTGCTGGTATCATGCGTGGTGTTTTTGGCAAGGCGTAACATCCTTAAATTAAAACGCTTCAGCGGTACAGAAATGACCGCCTGGCCAAAATCCGACGCGAACTACATCCTCACCATAGAAATATTACTGATGACGGCTTTCCTAACCATGAACGCCGCCGACTATAAATTACAGCTTTTACATTTTGGCCATTATGCTACAGCGGGTAGTTTCCCTATCAGTGGGTTTATAGCACCACTGCTGCCATCCGGCCCGGGCGCTTTAGCTGGCATTGAACGTGGCTGCTGGTGGTTCCATATTATCGGCATATTGGCATTCTTAAACTACCTGCCGTATTCCAAACATTTCCACATACTGCTGGCGTTCCCTAATGTGTATTACTCCAACCTAAAACCAAAAGGAGAGTTTACCGATATGGCATCGGTTACCAACGAGGTAAAGGCTATGCTCGATCCTTCTTTCGTTCCAGAACCTGCCGAGGTTAGCCGTTTTGGAGTAAAGGACGTAACCGACCTCACCTGGAAGAACCTGATGGAGGCTTATACCTGCACCGAATGTGGCAGGTGTACATCTGTTTGTCCGGCAAATATTACAGGCAAATTGTTATCGCCCCGCAAAATCATGATGGATACCCGCGACAGGCTGGTTGAGGTTGGTAACAATATAGATAAGCACGGCAAGGATTACACCGACGATAAGACTTTACTGGATAATTATATCACCCGCGAGGAGTTGTGGGCCTGTACCACTTGTAATGCCTGTACAGAGGCCTGCCCGGTGAATATTAACCCGCTTGAGATTATTACCGAGATGCGCCGCTACGTGGTAATGGAAGAATCACAGGCGCCGGCAAGCCTTAACAATATGTTTGGCAATATGGAAAACAACGGCGCTCCGTGGAAATACAGCCAGGCCGACAGGTTGAACTGGGCGGCAAGCGATAAGGTTGATTAAGAATAGAACACAAAAATGGCAGAAGAGATAGAAGTTAAATACAAGCAGTTTATAGAAAAAGTAGCCGCCGCAAAACTGGTGTGGGGCTTAAAAAGTAAAACAGGCTGGGCGAATGCCGAGTCGGCCCAAAACGATGAGATTGCTGTAGTGCCGTTTTGGTCGGAAAGGGGGCTTGCAAAAACCAGCGCCCGCGACGACTGGAAAAGCTTTGTGCCGACAGAGATTCCCCTGACCGTTTTTTTAGAGGATTGGTGCATGGGCATGAACGAGAACGATACCCTTGCCGGTATTAACTGGGATGCTAATATGCATGGGATAGAGAGCGATGCCCTGGGTGTTGCCCTTGATATTTTGAACAGGCTTAACGAGATTAATTCGGCCATTACATTTACCAACTACACCAGCATAAACGAGTTTATAACCGAGATAAGCGAAGAAGAATAATGGAGCAAAAGATACCAACAATGGCCGAAATGGCTGCCGAAGGCAATGAACCCGAGATACTTTTTTGGGTGGGCTGTGCCGGTAGTTTTGACGAGCGCGCACAAAAAATAACCCGTAATATTTGCAAGATCCTGCACCATGTAGGCATCAGTTACGCGGTTTTAGGTACCGAAGAAAGCTGTACCGGCGACCCGGCCAAGCGCGCGGGTAACGAGTTTTTGTTCCAGATGCAGGCCATGGTGAATATTGAAGTGCTTAACGGATATAACATCAAAAAAATAGTAACCGGCTGCCCGCATTGTTTCAACACCATCCGTAATGAGTACCCCGGCCTTGGTGGTACCTACGAAGTGATCCATCATACACAGCTGATACAGGGATTGATTGATGAAGGTAAGCTAAAAGCAGAAGGTGGCGAAAGCTTTAAAGGCCGAAAGATAACCTTCCATGACCCATGTTACCTGGGCCGTGGCAATAATGTTTACGAAGCCCCGCGTGCGGCTTTAGAGATACTGGATACCGAACTGGTAGAAATGAAACGCTGCAAAAGCAACGGCCTTTGCTGCGGTGCAGGTGGCGCCCAAATGTTTAAAGAACCCGAAAAAGGCAATAAAGACATTAACGACGAGCGCATGCTTGACGTAATAGAAACCGGTGCCAGCGTAATAGCATCGGGCTGCCCTTTTTGCATGACCATGCTTACCGATGGCGTAAAGCATATGGAAAAAGAGCAGGAAATAAAAGTGTTGGATATTGCCGAAATTACAGTTAGGGCCAACGGTTTATAAAGCCTTACCTTTTAAAAAGGTTAATGCCCGCCGCAAGCTATCAACCCGGGGCTGCGTCATTTTCTTTACCGGGATATCCCAGCTTGTGGCCATCGAATCTATATCGCCTTTAGGGTCTTCGTAGGTTTGGTAAATGATATCGTCGGTTTGGGTTTTTATCTCCAGGGTGTCTGTAGCTGCCGTGCCGGGGATATAATCCAGGTTGGTAAAACGCTTTACGTTAAACGAATAATACTCCTGTTTACCCTGTTGATAAGTTTTACGGAGACGGATGAAATGGTCGGGAGTGAGTGTTATTTCATACTTCTTTAGTTTAGGTTCAACCGTAGGGTCGTAACTTTCATTCAGGAAGCGGTTACCCCATGTTATCCACTCCTGTTCGGTAGAAAACGGCCTTAAACCGCCAAAAAACAGCCCTGAAAGGGATATTATGGCAACAATAAACGCTTTTTTCTTCTTAGGCAGAAGTGATGTTTGCATGACAACTTATAATAAACACAAGGTAATAATTTGATAAATTTGTGATATGGAATTTTCTTCACATTCAAGGGTTTGGGTATACCAGTCAGATCGTAAATTAACCGATGCCGAAACGCTGCAAGCGCAGGTTTTGCTGGATAAATTTACTACCGGGTGGACAGCCCATAACAACCAGTTGCTTGCCAAAGCCGAAATAAGGTACAACCGGTTCCTGATTTTGTTTGTAGACGAAAGCCAGGCCGGCGCAAGTGGCTGCTCTATAGATAAATCGGTGAACTTTATGAAGCAGTTGGAGCAGCACTTTGGCATAAACCTGTTTGACAGGTTTAACCTGGCCTACCGCGATGGTGAAGAGATACTATCCGTACCCCGCCACCAGTTTGAAGAATTGCTAAAAGCTGGTAAAATAAACACCGAAACGATTGTGTTTAACAATCTTGCCCAAAACATAACCGAACTGCAAACCAAATGGGAAGTGCCGTTTAAAGATAGCTGGCACATCCAGTTGTTTAGAGATTTGGTTAGTTAATTGATATTTTGCTTATTCTGCCAGGCTGGCTAACATAAGCGTTGCCACTGTTATCCAATGCCACCTGGTAGGCTTCCTGAAGTGAATAGGCAGTAGCATGCGGCCCTTCACCAATATAACCACTGTAACCGTTACCGGCTACCTTTGTCACAATGTTGGTTGCGTTACTGATTTTCCTTAAAGATGCAAAATCAGTGATAAAATAAATATCGCCATTGTTGGCCTGGCAAAGTCCCCAAGGCCATCCTGCATAAGCATTAGAAATTAACCCACCGTCGCCACTATTAGCACTGTTTTTGATCGAGCTATTAGTTATGGTGGTTATTTTGCCGGTTGATGCCGTTATTTTTCTAATTCCTATACGGGTAATATCAGTATAGTAAATGTTATCGTTAGCATCTATAGACAAAAAAATAGGTTGTATTTCGGTAGATGTTGCAAGTGCATTTTCAATGGGGCTAATCACCTCTCCATTACCGTTGCCTGCAATGGTAGTGATGATTTTAGTTTTTGAAGATATCTTTCGTATCCGGTAATTTCGTATGTCGGCAACATAAAGATTACCTTGTTTATCAAATGCCAAACCAGCCGGTTCACTTAAAGTTGCTTTGGTAGCTAAGCCGCCATCACCGATATCTTTAGAAGGGGGATTCTTTGAGCCCGCTACCAAATAAATTTTTCCGTCGGGGGTTATTTTGTCTATCCGGCCATAGTCGCTTACATCTTCAGAAACGTAAAGATTACCATCGGCGTCCAATGCGAGGTCTAAAGGCGATAAAATATCCGCTGATGTGGCATTCGAGCCATCAATGTAAGGTTTACGTTCAATACCGTATTCATATTTTTTCCCCGATCCTATAACTGTACTTATTTTCCCGTCGGTTGTGATCTTTCTAACAACATTATTAGTGTAATCACAAAAATATAAGTTTCCTGCCTTATCTATAACCATGCCTCTAATATCGCCGCTTAAAGAAGCATTTACGGCCAGGCCACCATCACCGCTGTAGCCTATAGTTCCATTACCGGCTATAGTGGTAATTGCAGGAGATGTAATTGCGGGGAGGTTAACTTTGGAATAGCTAATGGTCGTATTTCCGCCTTTTACGATAAGCTTGCCGGCAATTAAACTTTCAACCGTAAAAGCTTTTAAATCGGTACCTGTAGGTGTTTGTTTACATTTAATGTCGTTGCCACTTAAACTCCAAAACCCGGCAATAGGTGCGCTTACATTTTTTTCACCAGCTTTTGTTATAGTATCCTGGTAAAAGAAATTGTCCTCTCCAAAATATATTCTGGCATTGTTTTTCTCAACAGGGGCCCACCAACCGGTGAGTAAGGTTTTATTAATTTTAGTTTCTTCGGGCTTAACAGGATCAGGTGTGGTTGACTTTTTGCAGGAGAAGATTAAGCAAAAGAGTATTAAAGCAATAAGCGTAAAAGATTTGTTTGACATACTTGGTTTAGGTATCAATCTAAATCATAAATGTAATATTGTTTAAGTTAATTTACTTAATTTTTTTTCAAAATGTTTATAATCAATCTGCATTATACCGTTCCGCTCGAAAAACTTGATTTTCACATGGAAGCTCATGTGAAATACCTGAAGAAGTATTATACAGCTGATGTATTTATCATGAGTGGCCGTAAAGTGCCGCGTACAGGGGGCATTATCGTCGCCCAGGCCGATTCAAAAGAAATATTGGAGATGATCATTGCCGAGGATCCCTTTCATCAGCACAGGCTGGCTGAATTTGAAATAACGGAGTTCCTGGCCTCGCAATCGCATCCTGACTTAAAAGATTTATTGAAATAAATTTTTCATTAAATTGCATAATGGAAAAATTTGATGCACAGGTAGACGCGTATATCGAAAAATCGGCAGATTTTGCAAAGCCCATTTTAAACCACCTGCGCGAGCTGGTACATAAAGCATCGCCAGAGATAACTGAAACTATAAAATGGAGCGCTCCGTTTTTTGAGTATGATGGTGTATTGTGCTTTATGATGGCTTTTAAGCAGCATTGCGGTTTCGGTTTCTGGAAGGCCGGTTCTTTGCCCGATCCGCACGGGCTGATAAAGGATGAAGGCAATGCAGGTAGTATTGGCAAATTAACCACCCTGGCAGATCTGCCAGGCGACGATATACTTATCTGGTATATTAGGCAGGCTATGGAGTTAAAGAGTGTGCCATCTGTAAAAAAAACTGTGAAAAAGACAGTACCCCCGCGGGTAATTATATCAACAGATACTCCTGAGTACCTCAGCCAGTTGCTTGATAAAAACCGGGAGGCAAAAGAATATTTTGAAAAATTCAGTCCCTCCCAAAAAAAGGAATACATAACCTGGTTTGAAGATGCCAAAACAGAAGCTACCCGTAACAAGCGTTTAGCTGAAGGGTTGGCCTGGATGAGCGAAGGTAAAACACGGCATTGGAAGTATAAATAGGAACTGTGTTTTTGACGGTTTTGTTCATGTTCACACATGTGAACACCATGAATATTTTTAAGTATTTAATTATCAGCAATTTAATATTTATGGGTCTGACAAAGCGTTGTCGCTATTATTTAAAAAACAGATGGTAACGATGTTTAGCTGACAGATACTTTATAAAGTTTACCATCATAAGTTCTAACCTATTTATCAATCAAGCTTATCCATTGCTTAATAATACCTTGTAAAGCATCAGCTTTTGCTTTTACATCAGCCATGTCTTTAAAAATGGCCAGGCGCCTGCCGTCTTTGTAATCGCCTTCTAACAACCCCGAGGTGTCGTTTATCTTTGCACCGCTGGGAAGTACCAACATAATGCGTTTTTTATGCAGGTTCATTACAATTATGTCCCGCTTATATTCCTTTGGGTCAAATGGGGCCAATTCACCGGTATAATAAAAACTGGGGTTGTTCCATTTTATCTGTTCGGCAATCTCGCTGTGGGTATCTAAAATAATCTGCCTGAGCATTTCTATCACATCGCGTATAGCAGGATCGAGGTTTTGGATATGTTCGGTTACTTGTTGCTGAGGCGTTAACATGGCTTTAGGCATAAGATTATTTATAATTTAGATCTTTGGCATAAGCAGAAATTTGTTGCTTAAATATCGCTCAAATCTTTAAAACTCCAGCGGCCCAAGCCTGCGCATGTTTTTCATGATGAGGTATTGCCTGTGCCTTAAATAGGGGGTAGGGTTGGTAGCACTCCAGCGTAAGGGGCTCGGGAATATTACCGCTATGGCTGCTGATTGCCTTTTGGTAAGCTGCGATGCCGGTTTGTGAAAATATGCCTGTGATGCGGCCTCTATGCCGTAAATGCCATCGCCCATTTCAATTACGTTGAGGTAAACCTCCATTATGCGTTTCTTCCCCCAAAAGGCTTCTATCAGTATGGTGAACCAGGCCTCGAAACCCTTGCGTACAATAGAGCGGCCCGGGTACAGGAAAACGTTTTTGGCTGTTTGCTGTGTAATGGTACTTCCGCCTATCAATTTTTTGCTTTTAGCGTTTTTTTGAATGGCGCGTTCAATCGCTTTAAAATCAAAACCGTGGTTCTCCAAAAAACTTTGGTCTTCGGCAGCTACTGCGGCGCGTTTCATAGGGTCGGCAATCTGGTCAAAGTCAACCCATTTTTTGTCAATCTTCCAGTCTTTACCATCTGCCTTTCGTTCAAAGCCGCGCTGTATCATTAGCCAGGTAAAGGGCGGGTTTACAAATTTGAATAACAGAACGCCAAATAAACTTGCCGCAACAAATACAATGGCAATTAGCTTAACCACGCGTAAAATAAGCCTTACAATGCCGGTATTAAAAAATCCTTTGGTTTTGCTGCTGCTTTTGCGGCTTTGTGTTTTTTTTGCCATGTAATTTTTGATGCCCTAATGTCTGTATAATCTTTATTAAACGCAAAAAGGTGTTTAGCCTAAACTAAACACCTTTTGCGTTTATGAGTTCCGGGTTAATTACTCAGCAACAACTGAGAAAGGTACCTGAACTTTAACTTCTTTATGCAGGTTCACAATTGCGGTGTAATCACCAACAAATTTTGGCTCCTGGTCAAAAGTAATGCGGCGACGGTCAACTTCAAAACCTTCTTTCTTTAATGCATCAGCTACCTGGATGGTATTGATAGCACCGAAAATTTTGCCGCTTTCGCCTGCTTTAGCGCCAATAGTAAGCTTAACGCCTTCTAATTTAGCAGCGATAGCATCCGCATCTTTGCGTATTTTTTCTTGTTTAAACTGAGCTTGCTTTAAGTTTTCTGCTAAAACTTTGCGCGCGCTTTCAGTTGCTAATATTGCGTAACCTTTAGGGATAAGGAAATTGCGGCCATAACCTGGCTTTACATTCACTACATCGTCTTTATCGCCGAGGTTTTTTACGTCTTGTTTTAAAATAACTTCCATTGCTTTTTACCTCCGATTATTTTAATGAGTCTGTAACATAAGGTAATAAACCGATGTGGCGCGCACGCTTAACAGCCTGTGCCACTTTACGCTGAAACTTCAATGAAGTACCTGTTAAACGGCGAGGTAATACTTTACCCTGGTCGTTAATAAACTTTAATAAAAAGTTAGCGTCTTTGTAATCGATATACTTAATACCATTCTTTTTAAAACGGCAGTATTTTTTACGGTTATCCTCCACTTTTGGAGCGGTAACGTATTTAATTTGGTCGTTTGCCATTAGTTGTTTTCCTCCACTTTAGCTGCAGGCTTTTTGTTAAAAGCACCGCTGCGTTTTTTGTCGTTGTAAGCAATGGCGTGTTTATCCAAAGCAATAGTAAGGAAGCGTAACACACGCTCGTCGCGCCTTAATTCAACTTCCAGTTTATTAATTAATTCACCCGGAGCCTTGAATTCAGTTAAGTGATAGTACCCTGTAGTTTTCTTTTGGATAGGGTACGCTAATTTTCTCAAACCCCAATTATCCTCCTGGACAATTTCGGCTCCGTTATCAGTTAATGTTTTGCTGAATTTGGCAATTGCCTCTTTAGCAGTTTCATCTGATAACAACGGGGTTAGAACGATCACGATTTCGTACTGTTGCATTATTATTTTGATTTTTAATTATTTATCCCTGTATATCGGGGCTGCAAATGTAGGCAGAATTATTTTATAATCAAAGCGGGAATAGTTGTATTTTAACAACCTGAAATACGCACATAATCAAATGAAAAAATTTTTACTTCTGTTATCTCTTACAGCTACCGTTACACTTGGTAAGGCGCAAACCACCGCAGGCCCGGCCGAAACCAAACTTACCAACGCCCTTTGCGATTGTATTACTAAGCTTGATAAATCAAAATTAAAAAGTGCTAAGGAGGCAAAACAAGCCTTTATGGATTGCTTTACTAATCAAGTTGATCTTTTGCCGGATGTTGCCGCCGAAAGGCATGTGGAATTTACTGATCATGAGGCCATGAATAAAATTGGTACCGATATTGGCATTAACCTGATGAAACAAAAGTGTGATGGCTTTATGCAACTGGCCATTAAAATGGCCGAAAAAAGTGGTGCCAATGGCGATGAAAGCGACGAGGCAGAAACCAAAACATCTACAGGTGTTTTTAAACGTGTTGATAATAAAGGGTTTAACTACGTGGTTATTAGCAGCGAAGGGAGCGAAAAGTCATATTTATGGTTAAAACAGTTTGCAGGGTCAGAAACTTTTATGGACGGAACAACAAGGCTTGCCGGAAAAAAACTTAAAATTACCTGGCAGGAAATAGAAGTTTACCTGCCTGCGGCCAAAGGGTATTATAAGGTGAAAGAAATTACTGCGATTGATGTTTTGTAAAACATAATTACTTGCCAAATTGTCTTTATCATAAAAAACAACTATTATGCAGTTTGCCAGCCAACAGCCCGACCCTGATAATGCAGAAGATTTTGCGGATGATTTAAACCTTACGCCACCTGCAGAAGAACCCCTTGTTGAGGGCGACTGGAACGACGAAGAGGACGAGGATTTTGATGACCAGATGGAGTTTGAGGACGATATGCGTGAGATCCGCACCGGCGATGATGTTGGTGAACCCGACCCTGAGGACGACGATCATATGCCAAATGGCGATGTGAAATAGAGGCGCACATCCAAGTTATTCACAATCCATTTTTGAGGTTTTGGGGTAAAGCATTTTCTTGCTAACTTAGTGCCTGTGGATAATTTCATTGTTTCGGCACGCAAATACCGCCCGGCTACATTCGAAACCGTTGTAGGCCAGCAGCATATAACTAATACGTTAAAAAACGCTATTAAGAATAATCAGCTGGCGCAGGCATTTTTATTCTGCGGGCCAAGGGGAGTAGGTAAAACTACCTGCGCGCGTATCCTTGCAAAAACCATAAACTGTACAAATTTACAGCCCAATGGCGAGGCCTGCGGCGAGTGCGACAGCTGCCGTGCTTTCCAGAATGGTAACTCGTTTAACGTGCATGAGCTGGATGCAGCATCAAACAACTCGGTTGATGATATCCGTAGCCTGATAGACCAGGTACGCATACCGCCACAAGCCGCACGCTACAAGGTGTATATTATTGATGAGGTGCACATGCTATCGCAGGCGGCGTTTAACGCCTTTCTGAAAACACTTGAGGAACCACCTAACTACGCCATATTTATACTGGCCACTACCGAGAAGCATAAGATATTGCCCACCATCCTTTCGCGTTGCCAGATCTTTGATTTTAACCGCATAAAGGTGGATGACATGGCCGGCCACCTGGCAAACATCGCCCAAAAAGAAAACATTACGTACGAGAACGACGGCCTGCACATAATCGCCCAAAAAGCAGATGGCGGCCTGCGCGATGCCCTGTCAATGTTTGACCAGATTGTGAGCTTTAGCGGCGGCAATGTTACCTATCGCTCGGTTATTGATAACCTGAACATACTTGATTACGATTACTATTTTAATATAACTGATAAGCTTTTAGGCGAAGACAGCGCCCAATCGCTGCTTTTGTTTGATGAGATATTGGGCAAGGGATTTGACGGCGCTCATTTTATATCGGGCCTGTCAGAGCATTTCCGTAACCTGCTGGTGGGTAAGGATGCATCAACTATAAAATTGCTGGAAGTTAGCGAAACCATTAAGGCGCGTTACCTGCAGCAATCGCAGGCTGCATCCGTATCGTTCCTGTTATCGGCAATGAATATTGCCAACCAGTGCGATATTAGCTACAAGCTTAGTAAAAACCAACGCTTACAGGTAGAGCTTGCTTTGCTGAAGATGAGCAACCTGCTCTCGGTGTTTAATCTGGCGGCTATGCCGCTGACCGAAAATGGTGCTGCCCCAAACGGGGAGGTAAAAAAAAAACCTGATACCTCAGTAAATAATACCCCGCCAGCACCAGTTGTTGCAGACGAGATGACCGTAGCCAGGGATAACCCGGTTACTTATAACAAAGCCACTCAGCCGGTTAGCCCTCCGGCTACGCCATCAATGGCAATACCGGTTGCCGGCACCAAGCCCGAGCCGCCTGCCGAAAAACCAAAGGTGTTTATCCCTAATGTACATTCGGCAGCTACCTCTGTTAAGATCCCATCATTAAAAGATTTGGGCAAGCAGGTAGAAGAGGCCGCGCTTGAAGAAGAAGACCCTTATTTAAAAGGTACCGATAAAGAAGCTTTTACCATTGACCGTTTTTTACAACTGTGGACCAACCATGGGGCAAAGCTAAAGGCTGATGGTAAGCCGGCAACATTATATACTATATTTACCTCGGTTACGCCAATAGTACTTGGCCCCGAAACTTTTGAAGTGCCGGTAGCTAACAAAGTACAGGAGATGGCATTCAGGGACGAGCGCCCATACCTGCTGAACTTTTTGCGCACCACATTAAAGAACTTTAGTATTGAGGTTAATGCCCGTGTTGATGAGCAAACCGTTGCCCGGAGGCCTTATACCGCAATGGAAAAATTCCAGTACCTGGCGGCCAAAAACCCACAGCTTATTGAACTTAAGAATAAGTTTAATTTGGACTTTGATTAGGATCTAAGATTTAACCACAGAGAGCATTAAGATATACACGGAGAGCACAGAGGAATATTAAAACCGCTGTGCTCTCTGTGTAATGAACAAATATATTCTTTGTGTACCCTGTGGTTAAAACCAACCACCGATCTTTATACGCGTGGTGTATCATTTTTAGGATAACCTTCTTCATCAAGATCATCGCGGTCATCCTCGGGTGTGTGTGCCAAAGCGGCATCGCGCGGGTTTGTTTCTACAATTTTACCGCTGTCAATATGCATACCTAAGTTTTCGACATCGGTTTCTAACGACCGGTTTTCGTCGTATTCGCCTTGGGTATCATAGGGGTTGGCCTCATCGTAGGTCGAGTTCATATCTTCGCCATCTTTAGCAGAAGTATCGTAAGGGTCGGGATGGTCGTAATCGGGATTATCGCCTTTTACGTCGTACTCGTAACTGTTGGTAGTTTCGTCGTAGTTCAGGTTTTCGCTATCGGCAGCCTCGTTACTGTTATCGTTTAATGGGGTGTCTCTGTCCTCTGGGTCAGTAACAAAATCCGGGTTTTGGTTATCAGGTATCATAGTTATAGTTTTGCTTTATATACACTAAAAACCCTGCCAAAAAATTAGTACGGAGGCAATACTCTGTATTAATTTATTTGCTTGCGATAAGATGTAACATCGCCCAGGGCAAACTTAAAAGTAATAGAATACTGGATCATTTTATCCTTGCTTTTGCCGGCAGTAAAACCATCCATATTATCAGTAAAATCCATATTGTATTGCGCACCCAGGTCAACTTTAAATGATGGCTGGCCATACTGGTTAAACAACTTAAACTCATATCCAAGGCGTGCAGGAATATAAAGCTCGTTGCTTTTAATAAGCCCGGGAGTTGTAAATTGCGGGTCGGTGTTTGATACGTTGTTGTAATGCTGAGGGTCGTTTTTTATATCATTTAAAATATACCCCAACCCTGTAGATACGTAAAAGTTTTTAAGTACGTTCATCACGCCACTTTGCGAGTAGTCGATGATCTCGCCGGCCTGTAACTGCCCCCTGAAAACCAATGCCGTAAAATTATTTTTAAAAAACCTGCCCGATAGTGTTTTGTAGGCATCACCACCTTCAAGCGTGCCAGCTTGTATCTCAACCACATAATTAACAAAAGGTGTTTGGTTGTAAGTGAAGTTTACATGCGCGGCGGGTTTGGTTTTTACAATCTCGGCATCCCCATATAACTGGTTTAGGCTACCGCCAAAGCCAATATCATACTGTGCATAATCATAGCCTAACTGTGCTTTTGATACCAATGTTATTGCTGATAATACTAAGGTGAATACGGTTGTTTTAATAAGCAACTTTGTCATATATAAGAGCGGTGGTAGTGCTGATTAGCAGGTGTTTAATTTTTATAAAAGTAGTATCAAAGTTTTAAAAATCAATAATATCTTTTAATTAATTGTTTATAATGCTTAAAAAGAGGTATTTAGCGATTGATTTTAGCAGCTATAAACCTATCAATAAGTAAGGGATAAATTTTTGGTTTATTTTTTGTCAATTAGTTGGGCACATGAATTTTTACAAATAAAATTTTATGTAAGTTTGAAGCCGTTTAAATAAAATTAACCATAAATCAGGTATGTCAAAAATTAAAGTAGAAAACCCGGTAGTTGAGCTGGATGGTGATGAAATGACCCGCATCATCTGGAAATTTATAAAAGATAAACTGATCACCCCTTATCTTGACCTGGATATAAAATATTATGACCTTGGTATCGAGTATCGTGATGAGACCGACGACCAGGTTACCATTGATGCTGCCAACGCTATTTTAAAATATGGTGTAGGTATTAAATGTGCCACCATTACACCTGATGAGCAGCGTGTTGAAGAATTTGGCTTAAAACAAATGTGGAGGTCGCCAAATGGTACCATCCGTAATATATTAGATGGTACGGTTTTCCGCGAGCCCATTGTTATGGCAAACGTGCCGCGCCTTGTTCCAAACTGGACAGCCCCTATATGCATTGGCCGCCACGCTTTTGGCGATCAGTACCGCGCTACCGATTTTGTAACCAAAGGCAAAGGTAAATTAACTATAAAATTTACGCCCGAAGATGGCGGTGCAGAGCAATCATTTGAAGTGTATAACTTTAAAGGCGACGGCGTTGCATTGGCTATGTATAATACCGACGAGTCTATCCGCGGTTTTGCACATGCTTGTTTTAACCAGGCGCTGATGAAAGGCTGGCCTTTATATCTGTCAACCAAAAACACCATCCTTAAAAAATACGATGGCCGTTTTAAAGATATTTTTGAAGAGATCTACCAGGCAGATTACAAAACTAAGTTTGCCGAAGCAGGCATTACATACGAGCACCGCTTAATTGATGACATGGTTGCATCGGCCCTTAAATGGAACGGTAACTTTGTTTGGGCTTGTAAAAACTATGATGGCGACGTACAGAGCGACACCGTAGCGCAGGGCTTTGGTTCATTAGGTTTAATGACCTCTACTTTGGTTACACCGGATGGTACTGTTATGGAAGCTGAAGCAGCACACGGTACAGTAACCCGCCACTACCGCGAGCACCAGGCAGGCCGCCCAACATCTACAAACCCTATTGCGTCTATATTTGCATGGACACGCGGTTTAGAGTTCCGTGGGATACTGGATGGTAACCAGGAACTGGTTAACTTCTGTAAAGCGTTAGAAGAAGTTTGTATTGAAACTGTTGAAAGCGGTAAAATGACCAAAGATTTGGCCATCACCATAAAACCAAAAGTTGAACACGGTACCGATTACCTATACACCGAAGAGTTTTTAGAGGCTATCAACGAAAACTTAAAAGCAAAATTGGGTAAATAATTTATCCCGGTATAATGTAAAAAGCCCGTTCTGAAAAGAGCGGGCTTTTTACGTTTAAAATACTTGTATTATCAACTTAATTATAATCGTATTTACCGGCATTGGGGTCTACTATTTCTTTTATCCGTATGAAATCGCCATTAAGGTGGTCTATCTTCATTTCAAAGGTGGCTTCGGCATTTGATGCTGCCAATGTACCAAGTATCCCAAAAAATGCCCTGGCGGTTATCATACCAACAGCACTTGGCGTAGCTGATGCTTTACCGGTAAAAAAGAAATCATCGTTTGTCTTTTTCAAAAGGTAATAGTCGTATTTGGTAGCGATGTATGCCTGCCCCTGATAAACTACCGCGTAAACTTTATCAGATTTTACCTTCTTTAGTTTCCCATTTTCGCCGGGTGTTTTCATGGTATAATCAATAAAATTATTGGTTACGATGATTGGCGCATCGGGCACCTGGTCACAAAATGATTTATAGGTTAGATACAATCCGTCGGTGTAGCGGCTGGTGTTATATACCTTTAGGTTGCGCTTTTCTACACTGTCTATTTTTATTAGGTCGGTATAACTGTAAGTTTTTTCGGCGGCTGGTGCTTTATTAAGGTTGGATGCTATAAAGCCGGAAATAGTTTCGCTGCCACGTTGCAGCAGGGCCTTAGTGACATCAACTCCCGACGAGATCTGACTTATCGTATCAATGGTTTTAATTTCCTGGTAACCATTGGGCTGCTTTGCATACAAACCTGCCCTTAAATAAAAATATCCATTTTCTTTAAATGAGCCGGTAACTTCTGCAAAGCTTAACTGCCTGATTTGGATCAACAATTCCTGTGGTTTTGCTGTACTATCTGTTAATGCAGTTTAAATTTTATTAAACTGAACGTTAAGTGGTTCTTTTGCTATAACCTTTGTCATTTTATTAAAAGCACCCGTTTGTATAACACCCATGCTGGTAGTATCCTTGCGGATATCCGCCACACTTATTTTGTTATAAAGGCTATAGCTTATTTTGTTTTCGGGTAGTTCAAATGCGAATTTTTGGGTGCTTTGTGCCTGCGCGTTGATATACATAAGCAGCACTAAAACAGAAATTGAAAGAATTTTTTTGAATGATACAAAGGCTGACATGTAGTGGATAAAGTTTATCCAACAAAATTAATTTTTTTATTTAACTGAGTATTATAAAGCTAATATTTATGCTATGGGTATGTTTTTTAGAAAAGCTTGTTTATGGCTTATGCAAAATCCCTACCTTAGCCGGACAAACAAGCATATACCAGCATGTCATCATTATATCCATTAAAATTTAAAACCATATTTAAAGACAAAATATGGGGCGGCCATAAAATAGAAACCTATCTGCACAAAAATATTGGCAATTTGCCAAACTGTGGCGAAACCTGGGAGATCTCGGGCGTAAAGTCCGATGTTTCTGTTGTAGAAAGCGGCGAGTTGAAAGGACAATCGTTGGCAGAGCTGCTGGAGAAATTTCAGGGCGAACTGGTAGGTGAGAAGGTATACAAGCATTTTGGCAACATCTTCCCTTTGCTGGTTAAATTTATTGATGCCAATGACGACCTGAGCGTACAGGTGCACCCTAATGATGAGTTGGCTAAAAAACGCCACAACTCCTTCGGTAAAACCGAAATGTGGTATGTGATAGAAGCTGATCCGGGCAGTAGCCTGATAGCCGGCTTTAACCGCGAAATGACCGAGAAAGAATATGTGGATGCTTTAAACAGCGGGCGTATTATGGATATCCTGAACAGGGAAGATGTAAAAGCGGGCGATGTTTTCTTTTTACCTGCCGGCCGTGTACACACCATTGGTAAAGGCCTGCTAATTGCCGAAATTCAGCAAACATCCGATATAACTTACCGCATTTACGATTTTGACCGTGTTGATGATAAAGGCAACAAACGCGAACTGCATACAGAAGAAGCCCTTGCCGCTATCGACTACAAACATTACCCGGAATATAAAACCCTGTACACACCTAAAAAGAATGAGGATGTACACCTGGTAACCTGCCCGTACTTTACTACCAACGTGCTTGATTTTACCCACAGCGTTGATAAAGATTACTCCAACCTCGATTCGTTTGTGATACATGTTTGTATTGAAGGCGGATACACTATAAAACATAACGATTTGGCTTACCCGGTAAAAATGGGCGAATGTATCCTGTTGCCAAAAACAGTTGATATGGTTGAGTTGAAAACCACATCGGGCTTTAAAATATTGGAAAGCTACATTGAGTAATTTGTGAGCATAGCATAAAAAAGACCGGCTTGTTTATCAGGCCGGTCTTTTTTATTTTAGGTAATATCTGTTTTAAACAACCGTAAATCAAAATTAATTGTAAAGTCTTAAGTCACCCGCGTTTTGTAACGAGCGGAATATCTCTGCAAGATACTGCTCATCAATAGGTTTTAAAAGGTAATCGGCAATGATAGGGTTGCTTTTAGCGCGTTTAATATCCTCGAGATCAATAGACGAGCTGATATTGTATAATGTGATATTTTTACCCAACTGAGATTTTATTTCCTCAAAAGCTTTATTGAATTCCCAACCATTCATCACCGGCATATTAATATCTACAAATAAAACATCGGGTAAACGTTGTTTATTTTGTGGATCTTTTAAAAAGTCGATAGCTTCTTTCCCGTTACTAAAGTTCAGTATTTCGTCGAATAGGCCCTTTATTGCTGTTATTTTTTTGAAACCGTATGTAAATATCTCATCATCATCAACAATTCCTGCAGTCACACTTTTGTTTTCGGTATTCATTTTTTGGCATTGATTATACCAGTTTCACTGTAAATTTTGTGCCAATATTTACAGCGCTTTCAACTTGTATAGTTCCGCCCAGCGCTTCAACCTGGTTACGGGTAATGAAAAGGCCAATACCTTTCGAGTCGGAGTTTTGATGGAAAGTTTTATACATGCCAAAAAGCTGGTCGCCGTAGCGCTGCATATCTATACCAATACCGTTATCCTCAAATATGAGGTAAACTTCGTTACCCACCTTACGTGTGGTTATATTTATTACCGGGTTACGGTCTGGGTGTTTATATTTAATGGCATTGGTAAGCAGGTTTTGCAAAATACTTTCAAGGTAGGCGGGGATGTAGTTAACCTGTGGGCAGTCGCTAAAATTGGTATTTATAACGGCGTTAGTCCTGTCTATATTGGTATGCAGGGCCGATGCCACGTTATTAAATATGGTTTCAAAATCAAGCAGCTTACGTTCGCGGGTAATTTCAGATTGTATTCTCACTATCTCATCAAGGTGGCCCATTGTAGCGCTAAGGCTTTCGCTGATGGTTTTAATATGCGAGAATATCTCCGTACGTTCTTCGCTTAGTTTTGCTTCTTCAAACAAATTCACCATAAACTTTAAATTGCCCGAGTGCGACCGCAGGTTATGCGATACGATGTAGGCAAAATTTTGCAGGCGCTTGTTTTGATCATCCAGCAGGTTTATTGACGATTGCAGGGTTATCCCTTTTCTTTTAATACTATCAATATCCTGAAAAATCCCCCTTACGGTTACGCACTTGCCATGATCGTTAATTACAGGCACCCCTTTTGAGCGTACCCATATCACATTGTTTTTTGCTGTTTTAAACAAAAGCTCAATATCATAAGGCTTGCAGTAGTTTAAAGCCTCATTAACAACATTAGTTAATGTTTTGCGGTAATGCGGCTCAAAAAAGCCAATGGCTTCCTCAACACTCATTGTTACATGGTCGTCAAGCTCAAAAATATCGTACATCTCTTTCGAGAAAGTAAGCCCCATGGTAGCTGTATCAATTTCCCAGCTGCCAATTTTGGCTATGCGTCCAATTTCGTTTACCTTAAACTCGGCTTCGGTAACTTTTATCTCGCTTATTTTTAAAGCGTGGATATTTTTAAGCACACCGTAAATTACCGGGCCATCGGCCGTATCGTGCTTTTGGGTAGTGTTCTCAAACCATTGGTAACCGTTTAGTTTAGTAAGCAGCCTGACGTGTGCAACCGGCGAACCACCTTGCCTTGGATGTTGCGTGGCTTTCAAGAAAACCTCTTTATCGTGATAGTATAAAAGCTGGTTAAAAAAGAAATTGTAGGAGCACTCAATTTCACCGGGAGCATACCCCAAGGCCGTGTAAAACCCCGACGACCATTTAACTTCTTTGGTATCGGTGTTATATTCCCATATGCCTAGATTAATTTTATCAATTATACGCGCAATATGAGCTATGCCTTCGCCAGAAAACTTATGACTCTCAGAAAAACTCATTTCGCACTTTAATCACTAATACTTTTATTTAACACTGAGTTTAATAAAATACATGCCAAAAATGTAGGCATCTGTATAATACAACCCAGCGTTGTTGTAAATTATTATAAGATCACAAATATTTTATACGGGTGTGAATATTTAACCATGTCCTCCATAATATTAATCTATATAATTTATATTCCATTGAAAATTATACCCTTATAACAATGTAAGGCTCTTATACGGTTAATTTTCCTACAGGGTTATGAAAAGTTGGACGGGGTAAAAATAGTATAATATTTGTCGGAATAATATAGTTAAGTGTAAAGAAATATTATTGCTTAAAGGAGTACGTAGGCTAATTGCTGTACAGGACCACCCCATTGCATATCTATTTTTAATTATAACTATTGATATATCAAATATATTGCCCCCAGATTAATCAAAACTGTAATGCGCGTAATTAACCAATTGCCAAACTTTTATATATTTACTTTACCAATATATACCTGCTATGAAAAAATTATTTGCTAACCTGCTTACAGTGCTATTAATACTATTAACAATAAATGCTTCGGCCCAAAAAGCGCCTGTGGGTAAAGTTTGGACAACAGCCAAAGCTAATGCGTGGTATGCACAGCATAAATGGATGAGCGGAGCTGATTTTATACCCAGCAGCGCAATAAACCAATTGGAAATGTGGCAGGCAGATACCTTTGACCCCGCCACCATTGACCGTGAACTGGGCTATGCACAGGGAATAGGATTTAACACCATGCGTGTGTTTTTATACAGCCTTGCCTGGAAACAGGATAAAACAGGTTTTAAAAAACGTGTTGACCAGTACCTCGCCATTGCCAACAAGCATGGTATTAAAACCATGTTTGTATTTTTTGACGATTGCTGGAATGCTGATGCTAAAACCGGTAAACAACCGGCCCCTAAAATTGGCGTCCATAACTCGGGCTGGTTGCAGGACCCTGGAAACCGGCTTAACAACACTGGCGAAACCGCCATGCTGCAAGCTTATGTAACTGATGTATTAACAACTTTTAAGCACGATAAGCGTGTACTGCTTTGGGACTTGTATAACGAGCCGGGTAACTCTAACAAAAAAGAAGCGTCACTTACTTTACTTAAAAAGGTATTTGCCTGGGCCCGTGCTGTTAACCCTGAGCAGCCCATATCTGCCGGCCTGTGGGACTGGAATTTTGAGAAACTGAACACCTACCAGGCGTTAAATTCGGATGTAATAACCTATCACGATTATACTGACGAGGCATCGCACCTTAAAACCATCCAGCTGTTAAAAAGTCACGGCAGGCCCATGATATGTACCGAGTACATGGCCCGTACACGCGGCAGCAAATTTGCCAACATTATGCCTATGCTAAAAAAGGAGAATGTAGGCGCGTTAAACTGGGGCTTTGTAATGGGTAAAACCAATACTATTTACGCCTGGGATAACCCTATACCTGATGGCAGTGAACCCAAAGAATGGTTTCATGATATCTTCCGCAAAGATGGTACGCCTTATAGGCCAGAAGAAGTGGAACTGATTAAAAAGCTGAACGGGAAGTAAGAATAACTTGTACACTGAGGTTGCAGGCATTTTTATAGCTTTGCTGCCATGAAGGCCAGCCTTAAATTATTTGACTTTACGCAACAGATTAACTATAAAACCGAGATATTGGCGGGCCTTACCGTGGCTATGACAATGATGCCCGAGTCATTGTCGTTCGCCATATTGGCCGGCTTTCCTCCGCTGGTGGGTTTGTATGCCGCTTTTATTATGGGGTTGGTTACAGCCGTGTTTGGCGGCAGGCCGGGGCTTATATCAGGCGGGGCAGGGGCTACTGTTGTGGTACTCATCGCCCTGATGAAAACCAACGGCATCGAATATGTTTTTGTGGCTGTAGCCATGGCAGGCGTTATTCAAATTGCAATTGGCCTGTTTAAGCTGGCAAAGCTGATCAGGCTGGTACCTCAACCCGTAATGTACGGCTTTGTGAACGGGTTAGCTGTAATTATTTTTATGGCACAGTTACAGCAGTTTAAAACTGTAGTTAACGGGCACGAAGCCTGGCTTAGCGGCACACCGCTGTTAATTATGGCCGGCCTGGTGGCACTAACCATTGCTATTGTGGTTATATTCCCTAAAATTACCAAGGCTATACCGTCTTCGCTGGTGGCCATAATTATTGTATTTGCCCTGGTATTTGGGTTTGGCATCCACACCAAAACCGTTAGCGATATAGCATCTGTTAGTGGCGGCTTCCCGCCATTTCATATCCCGGCTGTTCCGTTAAACTTACATACGCTGAACATTGTATTCCCATATGCCTTAATTATGGCTGCCGTGGGTTTAACCGAAGGCTTACTAACCCTAAACCTGGTTGATGAAATAACCGCCACCAAAGGCAACGGCAACCGCGAATGCATTGCGCAGGGGAGTGCAAATATTTTAAACGGTTTCTTTTTTGGGATGGGGGGCTGCCCCATGATAGCGCAAACGCTGGTAAATCTTTCGGCGGGTGCAAGGGCAAGGTTGTCAGGGATCATAGCATCGCTCACCATCCTGGTCATCATCCTGTTTGGTGCGCCTGTTATTGGCAGGTTGCCTGTGGCGGCGCTTACCGGTGTAATGGTCATGGTGGCGTTTGGCACTTTTGAGTGGATAAGTTTCAGGATATTTAATAAAATGCCAAAGCAGGATGTGTTTGTAGGCATACTTGTTGCAGTGATAACTATACTGCTGCATAACCTTGCATTAGCAGTACTCATAGGCGTTATTATATCGGCCCTGGTGTTTGCCTGGGAGAGCGCTAAACGCATCCGTGCACGTAAATATATTGATGAACACGGGGTGAAACATTACGAAATTTACGGCCCGCTGTTTTTTGGCTCGGTAACAACCTTCACCGAAAAATTTGATGTGATAAATGATCCTGAAGAAGTGATAATAGATTTTAAAGATAGCCGCGTGGCGGATATGTCTGGCATTGAGGCGCTTAATAAACTTACAGGGCGCTACCATAAAGCCGGTAAAAAGCTACACCTCAAACATTTGAGTACCGATTGCGTGGCTTTATTACAAAACGCTGCCGATGTTATTGATGTAAACATTATGGAAGACCCCAATTACCGGGTGGCAACTGAAAAAAATTATAGTATTTAAGATTAATGCCGACTTTATTTTACACACAAAATATGTTTGCGGGAATTATGCACAAGCGTTCGGATAAATTTTATCACTGAAAATCAATTGTTTGTATTTTTAAACTCAAATAGTTTATTAAGTCTATAGGAATTATAGAATTAATAAACTACATTTGTATTATTAATTGTTCTTTAAATATACTTATCCAGAAAGACAGAGGGAAAGGCCCTATGATGTCTTAGCAACCTGTACAGCATTTTAGCTTGTGTAAGGTGCTAATTCCTGCTTCGTAACCAATACGGAGACAGATAAGCGGAGTTAAAAGAAATTGAATGCATGTTTAAGCATTCCTCTTGCGCTGTTTATGGCCTCTCTCTAAAAGCTTTCTGCGAATAATTTTATTGAAAACTATTTTTACAATATATAGCTTTACGCTATAAAAGATATTTTAAAAACATTTTAAACCAGGAAAACATGAGCTTACGCATCGGCGATGACGCCCCCAATTTTAAAGCACAAACATCAAACGGAGAAATTGATTTTTACGATTACCTGGGCGATAGCTGGGGCGTTTTATTCTCCCACCCGGCCGATTATACACCGGTTTGTACTACTGAACTGGGCAAAACTGCATCATTAAAAGATGAGTTTGAAAAACGCAATGTAAAAGTGATAGCATTGAGTACTGATAATGTAGAATCGCACAAAGGGTGGATAAAAGATATTAACGAAACACAGGGTGTTGAGGTAACCTTCCCGATCATCGGCGACGAGAGCCGCGAGATCTCGCAGGCTTATGATATGATCCACCCCAATGCATCGCTAACAGCAACCGTACGCTCGTTGTTTATTATTGGGCCCGACAAAAAGATAAAACTGATCATCAGTTACCCTGCATCAACCGGCCGCAATTTCCAGGAGATATTGAGGGTAATTGACAGCCTGCAGTTAACTGCTTACCACAGCGTAGCAACCCCTGCCGATTGGAAAGATGGAGAGGATGTGGTAGTGTTGCCATCAATTAAAACAGAAGATATTCCGGCTAAATTCCCTAAAGGATTTAAAGAAGTGAAACCATACTTGCGTACAACACCGCAGCCCAATAAATAACTAAGGCCGAAGAGGCATAAAGTCGCGTGGCCGAGAGGATAGGTGTGGGTCTGCAAAACCTTTAACGGTAGTTCGAATCTACCCGCGACGTCTAACTATACTGACTGACTAATAACTGATGGCGGTGGGCTGAGGAGCCCATCGCTTTTTTTGTTATTGCTAAAAATAACTCACAGCCAATGGCACTTTATGCGCGAGCCTCTTTCCGCAAAGCGAAGATAGGCTAGCCGAGCGAATGACCGTATGAGTAAACTATCAAGCTTAATAACAAATTGCTCATTTGCTTGTATATTTACATGATGAGCAACACTACCCACACCTGGCCCAAATTGGAATACCATTACCTGAAAGATACCATCGCTACTGTACACATGTGGACACAGATGATAGGGAAGGTGCGCCTCAAAAAAATGCCATGGATAAATCATTCCTGGCAGGTTACCTTGTATGTAAGTGCTACAGGATTAAGTACAGGCAGTATCCCTTATGAGAGTGGCGTTTTTCAAATAGATCTTGATTTTATAGATCATCAATTACAAATAACTACCAGTACGGGTGTAAAACACTCATCGGCTTTAGGTGCAGAAACCATAGCCGATTTTTATAATGAACTAATAGGTAACCTAAAAGCCGCCGGTGTTGATGTTGAAATTTATGCCGTACCCAATGAGGTTGACCCGGCTGTGCCGTTTGCCGAAAATACTACCCCTTGTACATATAATGCTGATGCTATGCAAACCATTTGGCAGGCGCTTATACGCATCCATAATGTGTTTACCGATTTTAGGGCGGGCTTTTTAGGTAAATGCAGCCCGGTACATTTCTTTTGGGGGGCGTTCGATCTGGCAGTTACCCGTTTCAGTGGCCGCCCGGCGCCAAAGCATCCCGGTGGGGCGCCAAATATGCCCGATGACGTCATGCAGGAAGCCTACTCGCACGAAGTTAGCTCATGTGGTTTTTGGCTGGGCGGCGAGCAGTTCCCGCACCCGGCATTTTATAGTTATTGTTACCCAACACCTGCCGAATTTAGCCAGCAACAGGTTAGCCCGCCCGAAGCTTTTTACAGCGGCGAAATGGGCGAATTTTTATTAACCTATGAAGTAGTGCAGCAATCGGCTAATCCTGAAGAAACCTTACGGCAATTTCTGCAGACTACCTACAATGCAGCAGCCATTACCGGCAATTGGGATAAGGCGCTTGAATGTGACCTGCAAGGGTTGAAGGAGTAATGGCCTCACCCAGGGGGTTACAAAGAAAAAGTCCGCTCTTGCGAAGCTGCTTTAGGCGAGCCGGTTTTTTGCACACACCACGTTGTCATACACCTTAAATTTTGTACGTTGGTGGTTTTGATAGGCTCAACCAGTTGGCCGCCCAGGTCGGTTGTGTATTCTATCAATATCTGCTCATTTACCAAAAAACGTTCCGATCCATCAGGCAGGGCGTACCGACTGTTTCCTAAAGGTAAAACCAATTTTTCTATACCTATATCTGAGGCCAGGCGCGCAAAAAAGTAGCCGCCCGGTTTTAGCGTATTCCACATCGAGCGCAGCATGGCATCGAAATGGTTGCTGTCGTTAGCAAAATGCAGCACGGCGCTACATATCACCAGGTCAAATGTTTCAACTTTAAATGGCATTGACTCGGCTTTAGCAACCATGAAGTTCTTCGCTGAGATATTTGGTGCCAACTCTTTAGCCAGCATTTGTACCTGGGCAACAGCCTCGGGATTTGGATCTACGCCGTACACCTCGTGCCCGTTCTGCATAAAGTAAACCAGGTTGCGCCCGCCGCCACAACCGGCATCAAGCACTTTTGCGCAAGTATCAAACCGGCCTTTCAGTAATTGGTCAAACAGGTAGATATCGATATTGCCGTATAGTTGTTGCAGGTTATTTGCCATAGTGTTTGTAATTATTAATCGCCGTATTTAGCCACCCAACATCGCTTTAAGATTAAATCTTTCCACCCCTATTTACGCAGTACAGGTGAGCAGCGGGTAAGTCAGCTTGTATGCAAGGTAACAATATTACATACTCTTTTAAAAAACAGTTGGTAAGCATACTGCCGGTTATTTTTTTTAATTTAATATTTATATTATTGTGTACCGTTAACACATAAACGGTGGTATTATCTCACAATCTAAGTACCATACCAATTGCTAAAACCAAAGTTTACCTTACTGCTGTTATGCTGCTGCATGCTTGGCGGTGCTGTGTTCGCGCAAAAAAAGAATGCCAATTATAAGTATCATATCCGCCGTGCGGCATCGCACATAAAAATTGACGGATTATTGGACGAGGCCGACTGGCTCAGCGCCGATACGGCTGCCCATTTTTTTATGGTTTTACCCATGGATACCAGCTTTGCCAAACTGCGCACGGTGGTACGTATGGCTTATGATAATGATAACTTTTACATCTCTGCCGTTTGTTATACACCAACTTCGGGTTATATGGTAGAATCACTTAAGCGTGATTTTAGCTTTCTGAAGAACGATAACTTCATCTTTTTTATGGACCCCTTTGATGCCCGTACTGATGGCTTTAGCTTTGGCGCCAATGCGGCCGGGGCGCAATGGGACGGCACTATGTATGAGGGAGGCAAGGTTGACCTGAGCTGGGACAATAAATGGTTCTCATCCGTAAAGAACTACCCGGATAAATGGGTTTTTGAGGCGGCTATCCCTTTTAAAAGTATCCGGTATAAAAAGGGTATAAAAGAGTGGGGCATCAACTTTAGCCGTAACGACCTGGTAACTACCGAAAAATCGAGCTGGGCGCCTGTGCCAAGGCAGTTTCCAACTGCATCGCTGGCGTATACGGGTACAATTATATGGGACGAAGCGCCACCTGTAGCCACGCATAATATTTCTGTAATTCCATACGCGCTGGGGGGCATTACCAAAGATTTTGAGAACCATAAAGACGCCGTTTACCGCAAAGAAATTGGGGGCGACGTAAAGGTAGGGCTTACCTCATCCCTAAACCTTGACATGACCGTTAACCCGGATTTTTCGCAGGTGGATGTAGATCAACAGGTGATAAACCTGAACCGGTACGAGCTTTTCTTCCCCGAAAAACGGCAGTTTTTTTTAGAGAACGGCGACCTGTTCGCTAATTTTGGCTACGCCGATATCAGGCCATTCTTTTCGCGCAGGGTAGGGCTTAATGCACCTATCCGCGCAGGGGCGAGGTTAACAGGCAAAATTGATAAGAACTGGCGCATCGGGGTGATGGATATCCAAACAGGGCAGTCATCCTCAGATAATTTACCGGGGCAAAATTTTGGTATTGTAACCCTGCAAAGGCGGGTATTCTCGCGTTCCAATATCGGGTTTATGTTTGTTAACCGTGATGGTACCGGTAGCGCGCCTGCACCCGGCAGCACTGCCGCGGCTTATAACCGCAACGTTGGTGCCGAATTTAACCTGGCATCATCCAATAACCTGTTAACGGGGAAATTTCTGGCGCTGAAATCATTTAGCCCGGGTGTGCAGGGGCACGATTTTGTGGGGGCCGCCAATCTGCAATACCTAAGCAAATACTGGACATTCAGCATGCAGCAGCAGTACGTGGGCGAAAACTACAAGGCCGAGGCTGGTTATGTGCCCCGTACGGGTTATAACAAGCTAAACCCGTTGATACAGCATAACTTTTTCCCCAAAAGCGGTTCCATATTATCGCATGGGATCCAGGCATCGGGAATCTACTTTTTTGATGAACGCTTCCGTTCTACTGATAATGAAACTATCCTAAGCTACCTGATTACCTTCCGCAGCCGTGCCACGCTAACCGTATCCGGGTTGGACGATTACGTAAAGCTGCTGCGCCCCTTCGATCCTACCAACACAGGTAAGCCTATGCTGCCAACCGGTTTTGCTAACCATTGGAACACAATTGACGTGCAGTTTGCCTCTAAACCACAAAGCGTTTTCACTTACCTGGTTGAAGGCGCGCACGGGGGATATTATGACGGGGGAAACAAAAATACGCTGATAGGGCAGGTTGGCTATCGTTTTCAGCCGTATGTGAATTTGATACTGAACGCTTCCTTTAATGACTTGCACCTGCCCGCGCCTTATGGCCGCAATAAGTTTTGGCTGATTGGCCCGCGGGCTGATGTAACCTTTACCAATACCCTGTATTTTACCACGTATGTGCAATACAACGAACAGGCCCGGAATATGAATATTAACAGCCGCCTGCAATGGCGCTATAAGCCCGCCTCCGACCTTTTTATTGTTTACGGCGACAATTCCATTCCTTCACCGTTTACGGTTAAGAACAGGCAGCTAACTATTAAATGGACATATTGGTGGAATATATAGATGATGTACAGGTGTGCTGATCATAAAACAGTTTGACCATCCTGTAATTTCGAACGAGGTACGAGGAGAAATCTTCTACAAGCAGTAAGTAGCTTCCCGCTTTTCTGTCAGGCAACCGCTCGTTCATTACTGTCCTCAAATCTTTTACCTCGCCTATTGTCAATTTTTACAGCATTATGTTGTAAAAACCCATCAATTTTTTACTTTTGCAGCATAAGTAATACCGCTATTTTCTCGTAGTGTAACGGTAGCACACCAGACTCTGACTCTGTTAGTAGTGGTTCGAATCCATTCGGGAAAACTAAAAAGGGCAAATGATCACAACATCATTTGCCCTTTTGCATTCAATATAATAGGGTTTAAAAAATATAATCCGTACTCAGGAAGTTTGATTCGTGCCCTCTTACAATATCATTGAACAGCTGCTTATTGGTGTCGTTCATCTTAGCAGCTACAAGCGAGCGGAGCGAGAATGAACGTAACGCATCTGATACCGAAAGCGTTCCTTCTGCGCTGTCCTTACGGCCGGTGAACGGGAACACATCAGGCCCGCGCTGCGACTGGCTGTTAATGTTTACACGGCTAACCAGGTTCACAAACGGGTCAATCAGCGCTGCTATCTCTTTACCATCATTACTGAATATACTCAGCTGCATCCCATGCGGCGAATCTATCTGGTATTGGATCGGCTCTTCTATCGATTCGAACGGGATAACCGGTATTACCGGGCCAAATTGCTCTTCGAGATAAAGTTTCATATCCCTGGTAATCGGGTAAACAATAGCCGGGAACACAAATGATTCGGCCGAGGTGCCACCATTTTCATTGATTACCTGTGCGCCATGCGCAATAGCATCATCAAGGCATTCTTTAAGGTAAGCAGGCTTGCCGGGTTCGGCAACCGGGGTAATGTTAACACCGCTTACCCATGGCATACCCAGTTTTAGTTTGCCAACGGCTTCGCTCAGCAGTTGTAAAAACGGTTCAGCTACGTCTTTATGTACATGAACTATTTTTAGTGCTGTGCAACGTTGCCCATTATAGGATAGGGCGCCCAGCATGATCTCGGATACGGCCAGTTTAAGATCGGCGTTTTTGGTAACGATGGCCGCATTCTTGGCATCCAAACTTAAAACAGCGCGCAGGCGGTTTATTTTAGGATGGCGTTTTTTCAGATCGTTAGCCACCTTGCTCGATCCGATAAAGGCCAGTACATTGATGCGGCCGGTAGCCATCAATCCCGGGGTAACAGTAGCACCACGGCCATAAACTGTGTTAACCACCCCCGCCGGGAACGATTCTTTAAACGCCTTTAGCAACGGATAATGAACAAGCGTGCCATGCTTAGGCGGTTTAAATAAAATAGTATTCCCCATAATAATAGCAGGGATAAGCGTAGTGTAGGTTTCGTTAAGCGGGTAGTTGAAAGGCCCCATGCAAAGTACAACGCCAAGCGGCGCCCTGCGGGTTTGGGCAATTACACCCTCGGCAATTTCAAAGCGCGATGAACGCCTGTCGAGCTCTTTGAGGGCATCAATGGTGAGGTTAATATACTCAACCGTACGGTCAAACTCCTTGGTAGAGTCGGCGTGCGATTTACCGATCTCCCACATAATCAGGTTAATTACGAGCTCGCGTTGCTCAATCATTTTGTACACAAAGTTCTGCATACATTTTATGCGCCCCTCAATGCTCATGGTTGGCCATTCGCCGCGACCGTTATCATAGGCTTTTTCTGCGGCTGTAAGCGCTTCCATGGCTTCTTTTTCGGTAGCCAGCGGGTAACTGCCCATTAGCTTGCGCTGCAGGCCTTTGGCGCCGGGCAGGCAAACGGGCGAGTAAACCTCGCTCACTTCGCCATCCCATTTTACCATTTCGCCATTGCTCAGGTATTCGCGCTGGTGCAGTTCGGTTATCCGGAAAGGTTCAGGAATCTCGCTTTCGGCCACAAACAAGGCCTTTAGTTGTTCTTCAAAGTTCATGCGATATAGTGTAAATGTTAAACATAGGCCAAGTGTTCCCCGGCAGCAATTATGCTACAATTTAGCAGTAAAATAATTAACTGCCATTGGTGGGGGTAAAATATTGTGTTTTTGCCGGTGATGGATTTTCAGCGGGTTTATTATTTTTCTAATGCTCTTTTTATACCCAGTTCAAGCCCGCGCAATTCGGCAAGGCCCCGCAGGCGGCCAATGGCTGAATAGCCCGGGTTTGTCTTTTTATGCAGATCGTCAAGCATTTTGTGCCCATGATCCGGCCGGAAGGGCATGCTGGTATCTTTACGGCCTGCGCCTGTTCTTCTTTGCTGTTCTTCCAATAATGCCTTCATTACTGCATACATATCCACATCGCCGGTAAGGTGGTCGGCTTCGTAAAAGTTACCATCCCCGTCTCGTTTGGTGCTGCGCAGGTGGATGAAATGAATGCGATGGCCAAGGCGCTGCACCATGCCGGGCAGGTCATTACTTGCAATTACCCCGAAAGAGCCTGTGCAAAAGGTAAGGCCGTTATTCGGGCTATCTATAGCGTTATAAATGTCATTAATATCCTGCTCGTTACTTACTATGCGTGGCAGGCCAAGTATAGGGTAGGGCGGGTCGTCTGGGTGGATGCACATCAATACACCGGCTTGTTCTGCCGCGGGGATCACCTGTTGCAGGAAATGGGCAAGGTTTGCTTTAAGCTTTTGTGCATTAACATCACCATAAGAGGTCAGCATCTGCAAAAACTGCGCTGTGGTGTAACCTTCTTCCGAGCCTGGCAAGCCGGCTATGATATTTTTTACAAGACGCTGTTGTTCAGCCTCAGTTAAGGTATTGTAATAAGCTTTTGCTTTGGTTTTAATCTTCTCGGTATAGTCATTCTCTGCACCGGGCCTGTTCAGGATATAAAGGTCGAAGGCGGCGAAAGCGGCGGTATCAAACCTTAAAGCGGTAGAGCCATCCGGCATATGGAAATCCAGGTCGGTGCGTGTCCAGTCGAGAATGGGCATGAAATTGTAACAAACTATATCAATACCGCATTGACCTATATTGAGTAAACTCCGGCGATAGTTGGCAATATATTGCTCATAATTACCGCTGCGTTTTTTAATATCCTCGTGTACGGGTACGCTTTCAATCACTGACCATTTCAGGCCGGCATCTTCAATAAGTTTTTTTCTTTTCAGGATCTCGTCAACCGGCCAAACTTCGCCGTTGGGGATATGGTGCAGGGCGGTAACAATACCGGTTGCACCTGCCTGCCGGGCATCTGCCAAAGTAACCGGATCATTAGGGCCGTACCAGCGCCATGTTTGTTCTAAGCTCATGTAAGGGTGATTTTATCGCCTAAGTTATAAAGTTTATTCTTTGCTATCGATAGCTAAACCCGCAGTAAGGTATCATAGCACTAATTTTTTAAAGTGCCCGCCACGTTGATAACCGGCTTTTTATCGGCCAGGCGTTTTTGGCGCAACAGGGCTTCCAGATAATAATAATCGGCATAGATGATCGGCACATCAATTTCGCTGTTGGCCGGTTTGTGGCCGGTGCTGTGCAGCAGTAAAAAGCCGCGTGCGCTATCTGGCTGTGGTTGGTAATGATTGGCCAGGCTATTCAGGATTTTATCGGCAGTGGTTTTATAGGTTTTGCCGTTTTTACTGTAGGTGCTCAATTCATACAAAGCCGATGCTGCAATTGCCGCGGCCGATGCATCGCGGGGCTGGTTACCCAGTTTGGCAGCGTCGTAATCCCAGTATGGCACCAGGTCGGCAGGCATTTGCGGGTTGCCGAAAATGTATCTTGCAATTTTTTCGGCCTGGTCCAGGTACGCTTTGTTATGTGTTTCGCGGTAGCACATGGTGTACCCATACAGGCCCCATGCCTGCCCGCGTGCCCATGCCGAGCTATCCGCAAAACCCTGAGCTGTTTTTTTATCTAAAACGCGCCCGGTTTGCTGGTCGTAGTTTAGCACATGGTACGAGCTGTTATCGGCCCTGAAATGGTTTTTAAGCGTGGTATTGGCGTGCGTTACCGCCACTTTGTAAAAGCTGGAATCGCCGCTTAGCCGGGTTGCTTCAAACAACAGCTCCAGGTTCATCATGTTATCAATAATAACCGGGAACTGCCATTGCTTTACATGGTCCCATGATTTTATACAGCCAATGGTAGGGTTAAAGCGGGTGATCAAAGATCTGGCTGCCTGTATGATACTCTCCTTGTATTTTTGCTTGTGTGTTAGGCGGTAAGCGTTGCCCACGCTGTTATAAACCATAAAACCTAAATCGTGTGTACCGCCGTTTGTTTTTTCAAGTTCCATTATAGCGGTGTAGGGCTCAGATTGTTCCTGCCAGAAATTATCGCCGGTGTACTCATACAAAAACCACAGGTTGCCTGCAAAGAATCCGCTGCACCAATCATTTGGTGATACAATTAACAGATTGCCTTTCGCATCCAATGTGCGCGGCGAGAGTAGTTCGGGTTTGTTTAGTTCCTTTTTGGTTTTCTCTGTTTCGGTAAGCAGCAGCCTGGTTTGGCGCTCCGCAAATTTGAAGGCTTTTGGCGCGATGTTTTGCGCGTACGCGCCCAGCGTAAATGCGTTTAATAACAAAACGGGGAGTATGCTTTTAATTCTCATAGTTTGGTTTTAAAAAATGCTGTTTAATAAACTACTTTAATTTTCACCACCAGTTTTTTTACCACATCATAACCGGCCACCTTAATATTTGGGCGATGCACATCCTGCGGAAAAAATAAAAAGAAAGTGCCCGGCCCGGCAATGTACGAGGTGCCTTCGGCAGTATAACCTGCACCGTCTTTAGCTTCGTCATAAGGCTTGGTAACAGCTGCCTTATCTACATTAACCACATCAATGCGTTCCCTGCCTTTTATTACATATTGCAGGTCGATGTATTTGCGGTGCGATTCCCAGCCGGCTTTATCCGGCTCTTTTGATGGCGCTTCGGTTACACTGGCATAGGCGTTGTCGCCATCTATAGGGTGTTTGCCGGGGCTCAGGGTATCCAAATTGGATTGTTTTAAAAACAGGAATACTTTATCCCAAACCAACTTGTTAGCATTATATTGTTTGTAAAATTCGGCCGCGTTTACTGATGGGGATACTTCCAGTTTTAAACCATTTTTCCACTTGCCGCTTTTAAGCCATTTTTGTGTATTAGCCTTGTTTATGCCGCTATTTTGTTGTGCAAGTGCGCTATTTGTTATGGAGGCAAAACTAATAATAGCTATAAGAAGCCGGTACACGGGTTTAATGCTCATAATTTAAATACATGGTTTATAAAATGTAAGATACATAAATGGGCGATACGTTGCCAATACTGGGTAATAACATATTAATTACACTGCCAAAAATGCCGGTTAATAAATACATGCAAAATATAGCTACAAAAGAAGCATATTTGAATAAAGGCAATGAAATGCGCCAAATAAGCTGATCATGGAAAGATGTACAGCGAATAAAGCATACAACCAATTATGACCGATACTAAAAAAACAAACTACCGCTGGGTGGTAGTGGTACTGCTGTTTTTTGCAACCACTATTAATTACCTGGACAGGCAGGTAATAGGCTTTTTAAAACCCGAACTTGAAAAGCAATTTAGCTGGACAGAAACCGATTACAGCCATATTGTTATGGGGTTTTCGGCTGCTTATGCGCTTGGTTTACTTGCTTTTGGCGGCATTATTGATAAAATAGGGACTAAATTAGGCTATACCATATCGCTCATTGTTTGGAGCATAGCGGCTATGCTGCACGCTATTGTGAAATCTACTTTTGGTTTTGTTGCGGTAAGGGCGGCGCTGGGGCTTGGCGAAGCGGGGAATTTCCCGGCGGCTATTAAAGTGGTGGCCGAGTGGTTCCCCAAAAAGGAACGTGCCCTGGCTACGGGTATATTTAATTCGGGCGCCAACATAGGTGCGGTATTGGCACCTGCTATGGTTCCGTGGATATTGGGTATTTACGGTTGGCAAATGGCTTTTATTATAACCGGTGCAATAGGTTTTATATGGTTAATATTTTGGTGGATATTTTATGAGATCCCTGCAAAGCATAAAAAAATAAATGTGGCGGAGTTTGACCATATCCACAGTGATATTGAAGCACCGATAACAGCGAACGCGCCCGAAGAGAAAGTAAAGTGGGGGCAGCTGTTCGGCATCAGGCAAACCTGGGTATTTGTAGTGGGTAAATTCCTTACCGACCCTATGTGGTATTTCTTTCTTTTCTGGCTGCCGTCTTATTTCTCAAGCACCTTCAACCTCGATCTAAAAAAACCAACCCTGCCCTTAATTTTAATATACACGGCTACCACTATTGGCAGCATAGGTGGCGGGTATTTATCATCGTGGTTTATAAAAAGAGGGATGCCTATATTTAAAGCACGTAAAACTGCCATGTTGATTTTCGCACTTTGCGTGGTGCCCATATTTGCGGCAAGGTATGCTACCAATATATGGCAGGCAGTAGGTTTAATAAGTTTGGCAGCGGCCGCCCACCAGGCCTGGAGCGCAAACATCTTTACCACCGCGTCGGATATTTTCCCCAAACGTGCGGTAAGCTCTGTAGTAGGTATTGGGGGAATGGCGGGCTCTGTTGGTGGCATTGCATTCCCGTTTTTTATCGGCTGGATCTTGGATTCGGCCAAAGCAGCGGGTAATGTCACCGGCGGGTACAATATCTTGTTTATTATTTGCGCCTGTGCCTACCTGCTTGCATGGCTAATAATGCACTTGTTAACCCCACGCATGAAAGTTGTTAAGTTATAAAGAAGTAGCAATATGTGGTTGCTGATTTTTTAATGAAATGAAACGGAAATTATTCATCGTTATACTCTTTGTTCACCCGGTTATTACCGCAAGGGTAATGGCGCAAACCGTTACGCTCGATTATTATTTTAACCACGAGGTGCATAAAACTAAAGATGGCCAAAGCAAAAGGTTCCATTATATGTGGGATGATACGGATAACTCCGGATTTTCTATCTGGGGCGGTATCTTCAAATCGCAGGGTGCCAAACTAAGTAGCCTGGAGATAGCCCCAACACTACAAAACTTAAAAGGAACCAGCGTTTATATTATTGTTGACCCCGATACAAAAAAAGAAAACCCTTCTCCGAACTATATCCGGCAAATCGATGCCGATAACATTGCGCGTTGGGTAAAAACAGGTGGTGTGCTTGTATTGATGGCTAATGACAGCGCAAATGTAGAGCTCCCTCACTTTAACCTGCTTGCCGGCAAGTTTGGGCTGCACTTTAATAACGATATGCAAAACCATGTTATTGACGATGCTCATTTTGCCGACGGCGCTATTGTAATAAACAATAACCCGGTTTTTAAAACAGCGCAGAAAGCTTTTATGAAAGATGTATGCAGCATTGCTCTTACCGGAAAGGCCCGCGTTATATTAAGATCGTCAAACGGGGCTGCTATTGCAGCCATTGTAAAATATGGTAAGGGAACTGTTTTTGCCGTTGGCGACCCATGGTTGTATAACGAATATGTTAACGGCCGGTTGCCCGCCGGTTTTGATAATGATAAAGCAGCGGCCGATCTTACAAAATACCTTTTATCCCGAGCCCAATTTAAGGCCGGTCACTAATAAAACCATTAGTTGGTTTGTCTCTTTTTTAAAACAGAATAGGTATTTTTAGCTGATGAAGAAATTTTACCGGTGCCTTTTTACCTGTCTATTATTAATTTCACTATCGTTATCCTGTATTGCGCAGGTTGCGCATGAAGATGCAGACCCGATTGAAAGTCAAATAAACCTGTACGGCGTAAAGAAGGCTACGCCAACATTATTTGTTCATCTTGATAAAACCATTTATACCAATAACGAAACGGTTTGGTTTACCGGTTACCTGCTTAATATTGATGCTAACGCGATAAAGGAGCATCACATCCTTTCGGTTTCGCTTATTAATGACGAGGATAGTAAAATTGCGGCGCAAGCCAATTTTATAATGGATGGCGGGCTAAGTTTTGGGAATATTTATATTCCGGACTCTGTTTCGGCAGGCAGTTATCATTTTGTTGCCTATACCAACCGTTTGCTAAAGGGGCAGCCCGAGGTTGTGTTCAAGCAATCGGTAACCATCAAAACCACCAACGAACCCGCATTTTCCTTGTCGCTAAGTTTACTGGACAGTACAAAAGCACAGCCCGGTAAAATAAGCACGTTGCTTACCGCTAAAGCGAAAGAGCTGCCCGTGATACAAGCCCCGGTAAGTTATAAAATGGGCACAGCCAAAAAACGGGCTGCGCTGGCAACCGGCAAAACCGGTGTTACCGGCGAGGATATTTTAAGTATCGATAAAAACCAGGTATCGCCGGAAAATCACGTATTGATTGCTGAGGTTGGCGAAGGAAAACAAAAGGAAAGCATCCGTTTAAGCATACCCATAAAAAAGCAAAAAGCACATGTAAGGTTTTATCCCGAAGGCGGCTACTTAGTTGCGGGCAAAACTGGCAGGATAGGCTGGGAGGCCAGGGGCGCCGGCGGCGAACCGTTAAAGATAAATGGGATACTATTAAGTAACGGCACACCTGTAGATACTATTGCAACCGATAGTTACGGCATGGGCGTATTTAAACTTACGCCAAAAGTGAATAGTAAATATCAGGTAAAAGTGATAAGGGCGGGTGTAGTTGATACTGTTTGTGCTTTGCCAAACGCGCTGCCGCAGGGTATTACATTACAGGTTGCAGATGCCTTGCAAACTGATAGCATCACCCTGAAGCTGCAAAGCACCCGCTACCAGGTGGTGAAGATATTGGTGCACAACTATAAAGAAGTATTTATTACGCTCGATGAAGAAATCTACCCAAAGGGCCTGGTAACAAGTTTTTCCACCGCCGATCTTCCGCGCGGGTTGAATATGATAACTGTATTGGATAGCCTGGGCAGGCCGCTTGCCGAACGCGCCATTTTTGCGCATTATGATAAAAGGCAGAACCTCAGTATTAAAACAGATAATAACGAATATGCCACACGCCAAAAGGTTAAGCTTAACCTAAAGCTAAACGGCAGTTCGGGCAACGCGGCTAAAGGCTATGTTTCTATAGCTTGTGTGCAGGATAACCGGCTGAGTTATAAACACCCCAATAATATTGAAAGCTATTATTATTTAACCAGCCAATTACAGGATATCCCCTTAAAAGATAACCTGATGGGAAACGATGCGGCTGATAAGGAATACCTCAATAATGTATTACTAATAAAGGGCTGGAGCCGTTACACCTGGCAGGAAATGCTTAAAACACAGCCGGCAGATACGCTGAGGCAGTACCAAACCATAGCCTATAACGGCGATGTAACATTTGCCGGCAAGCGTTTAAAAAAACCGATAATGCTGAGCGCTATTGCCGATACCCTGGCCAGTATAATACGCACAGACAGCACCGGCCATTTTGTAATGGATGAGCAGGGTATGGTTACCCCGGCCGATAAAAATATGACGTTGTATATAAGCGGAAAAGAAAAAACCGACCCGTATGTTATTCACTTTAACAACCCGTTTGAGGGGATGACAAAAAACATGGCAGATACGATGTCACTTAAAAGTGTTGAAATGCCTGCCGTAACTGAAACTAATGAAGCCCTTGTAGTGCAGGGGCTTGATAAAACCAGGCAGTTGCAGGAAGTGAAGATAAAAGCAGTTAAGGATGGTTTGCTTTATGCCAGTTTGCCAAAATACACGCTCGATAATAATTTAAGCACAAACGAGTGTGGCGATTATATATGTGTAAACGATATTTTGAATTGCGGTTTCCACTCTGGCGATAATAAAAACCGTCCTTTAAAAAAGGGCGATTATATTAAAATTTGGCGAAACGGACGGCTTATAAGCACTGTTTACCGCGGTTGCGTAATATTTAAGCCAAAAGAGTACCCAAGTATGGTACAGATAAAGGGGATCTACGCTAACAAAGAGTTTTATGTGGCTGATTATGACACCGCAAAGGATAATATTCCCGAATATCAATCAACTATTTACTGGAAATACAATGTGCCGGTAAACTCATTGGGCGAAACCAGTCTTTGGTTTTTTACCAACGATGTTACCGGGCGTTTCAGGATAATAGCGCAAGGGCTAACGGAGGAGGACGTGTTGTACAGCGAGCAAACTATTAACGTTAAAAAGAAGCTGCCCTAAGCATCAGCAGAAAACTATCCTGCCCAAATTATGTTAGCGATATATGAATAATTTTTTCAGAGGGATAATAGCGGCCTGGGGCGCTAAAAAATTGGGTGGCGGCTGCCTTTCAACCATCGTAATATTTATTGTAATTTATGTGTTGCTGGGTAAATGCAGTAACGAACCTGCAAAGGCGGCAGTACAGCAACCACCTGCAAAGGTACAGGCGATCAGATAGTATTATCGTTTCAGTACAAAGCGGTAGGCTTTCTCTTTTATATAATAAATGCCTTTAATTTTTACAGGCGGGGTTTCAAACAATTCTTCCATACCACTTATTGCAAAATAAGCTGTTTTAGTAGCATCATTCTGCCTGTAAAAAGTTAAGTTTTTGTTGTCGTCTGCATAGCCGTATTCAGGCATAAAAGAGGCTGTTTTATGGGTTTTACCATCCGTTAGCTTTACTTCGGAAGCACCTAAATAACCGTTAGCCAGTATAAAACGCACTGCCATGTTTTGAACTTTGCCCGTGTATTTAACCGCCTCGTAAGCTTTTTGCGCATAACCGAACGCCGGGGAAAGCACACCTGCCAAAAGCAATAATTTGAGAAGTTTCATTGTTATGATAACAAAAAAGGCAAACGATGGTTCGTTTGCCTTTCATATAATTAAAGCTGATTAGGCTTAGTTAGCACCATCAAGTGCCTGCTTAAAATCTTCCATCAGGTCTTCACGGTCTTCAATGCCAACTGATAGGCGGATCATCCCTTCGGGGATGCCCATTTCGGCACGCTTTTCAATGCCAAGCTCAAAAAATATGGTTTGTGCAACGGGGATAGCCAGGGTGCGGGTATCGCCAAGGTTACTGCTTTTAATAACCACTTGCAGGCGGTTCAAAAAGGCAAATACATCAACTCCATCTTTTAAGGCGAAGCTCATCAGCCCGCCGTTATAACGAAACAGTTTTTTAGATAGCCCGTGCTGTGGGTGATCTTTTAACCCCGGGTAATAAACTTTGCTTACCAGCGGGTGGGCTTGCAGGTATTCGGCCAGCGCGGCCGCGTTACCGCAAGAGCGTTCCAGCCTTAAGGCCAAAGTTTCGGCACCTACCGATATGCTGTGTGCTGCTTCGGGTGCCAATGTGCCGCCGCCGTCGCGCAGGCCGCGTTTACGGATCTGGGTAATGCCAAGCAATTCGGGTTTTATTTGTTCACGTAGTACGGCTGCAATGCCGGGGTAACTTGCCCAATTGTACAGGCCGGTATCGGTTACGCTGCCGCCAAGCGCATTGCCATGGCCGCCAATATATTTGGTTAACGAGTTGATGACCAATGATGCCTTAACTGTAATTGGCTTAAACAGGTAAGGTGAGGTCATGGTATTATCAACCACGTATATGAGGTTTTTCTCCTGGCAAAAATCACCAATATTTTCCAGGTCGGCAATTTGTGTTGCAGGGTTGGCAATGGTTTCTACCATAACCATACAGGTGTTTGGCTGGAATGCCGCCTTTATATTTTCAACAGATGTGGCATCTACAAAAGAGATATCTAACCCAATTTCAGTAAAAGTTTGCAGTATGCTGCGGGTATTGCCAAACAGGTAAGAGCTGGCAATAATATGGCTGCCCTTTTTTACCAGTGCAAAAACGGTTGCCATAATAGCGGCCATCCCGGTAGAAAAACTTACAGAAGCCAACCCGTTTTCCATCATGGTTACCTTGCCCTCTAAAGCGGCTGTGGTGGGGTTTCCCTGCCTTGAATAGGCAAAACCTTTTGCTTTATTCTGGAATACGTTTACCAGGTCCTGCACATCATCAAAGCCCCAGGTTACTGCGGTATGTATTGGCTGATGTAAAGCGCCAAACTCCGGTTTGCGAAGGCGGTCGGCATGTAACAGGGTAGTTGTGAATCCTTTTTGTTTAGTCATGATGGGTAAAAAAGATAATATTTCGCAATGATAGGTATCTGAGCCTGAAAAACCAAAGCGAACGGTTATATCAATACAAAAGTTTAGGTTTGTATTACAAATTGTATGCACTTAAGCTTTTCAACCATTATTGAGATACTGGGCACCATTGCTTTCACCATATCGGGTGCTTTTTCGGCCATGCAAAAGCGGCTCGACTTGTTTGGTGTGCTCATCCTCGGTTTTGTAACCGCTATTGGCGGCGGTACCCTGCGCGATGTATTGATAGGCAACACACCCGTATCATGGATGCGTGACGTAAGTACCCCGCTTATCATACTGGCTACGGCTATACTTACCATCAGCTTTAAACGCCTGGTGAAAAACCTGAAGGTTACCCTGTTTTTGTTTGATGCACTTGGCCTGGGCCTGTTTACTGTAATTGGTGTTCAAAAAGGATTGGCGGCTAACCTTAACCCCGGCGTTTGTATTGCCCTGGGCACTATTACCGGTTGCTTTGGCGGTGTGCTACGCGATATGCTGCTTAACCATATCCCGGTTTTATTCCACAAAGAGATCTATGCTACAGCTTGTATAGCGGGCGGCGTTTGTTATATCCTTTTGCTGCCGGTGGTAGAGCCGCAAATAGCCGAAGCTGTTTCTGTTGTGCTTATCTGTACCATCCGCATACTGGCTGTACGCAATAACTGGCGCTTGCCCACGGTTTAAGAATCGCCTTTATATTTTAACGGGGTTAATTTGTTAGGCTTCAGGTAAATAATATCCTTTTCAAAATCCAGGATCATATTAAAACGCTTCAGGAGACCATTGCCCAGGTAGTTGATCTGGAGCCCCATAGGGTTTTTGCCGGCTAAAAGTAGGGTAGGGATATTAGTCAAAGCAAAACCATTTAAACGGTAAAGCGGGGCGCGTACTATATTAATTTCAAATTTATTACCTCGCGGGTCGCTTAGTATGGTTGATTTGATCAGTTTAAGGTCTTTAGGGAAATGTTTCTCACTTACCCATGCGCTATCCAAAATAAGGGCCTGGCCCGATCCTGTATCCATCAAAAAATTACCGGTGTATTTTTTACCGGCTATTTCGAAAGTTCCGTTAATGATTGGGAAAGAGCGTGTAAACGCTATTTTTGATTTGGCATAACCTTTCAGATCTTTTGGTAGTTGCGAGTGGATGATCATGATATTTTGATCATAATCCACCTCAACCTGTTTGCCTTCAAAAAGGTTCCAGCCAAAGCGGCCGTCCATACCATCCGCAGTTATCAGGGTAGGTAAAATCTCTACATCATGCCAAACCATACTGCCCATTTGCAGTTTTGTTGCTTTGTTTAAATTATTATAATTAGGGGCTGCTTTACCCGCTAAGGCATCGGCCTGGTTAACCAGCAAATTGGTTTTTTTGAGGATGGCGTCTCTGGTAAAATGAAAATCGAAGGAACTGGCATCAAAGTGCAGCAATAAGGTGTCTGCATTATTCATAACTGTTTTTACGCTAATGGCGTTGTCGGCAGTGAGGGTAAAAGGGATAGTGTCGTGTGTGGCGATATTGTTTTTTACCATGCTTTCGGCTGGTATACCGCTTGCAATTTGCGTAAAGCACGAATCTTTACCGTTTAACAATACTACAAAATTAAACCTGCTGCCGGGTTTAACTTTCACCCGTATCGAATCAATATCGGTATAAAAGGTAACCCATTTGGGTTGGCGGGTCCTGTCGGCAGTGTAAACATCCGGCCTGATACCCGGCGAAAGCGACCACGTGTTTTTTTGCAGGAAACCGCCATCGTTAATAGATGCACTTTTTGAGGTGGCTTTAATAACCGGCAGTTTTGCTTGCGCGAAAGATGATTGAACTGTTAATAAAAATACGAAGAGCAGGAAGTATTTGATGTGAGCTGGCATGTAACAGGTGTTGCAGCCCAAATGTACATAAACCGCATAATTAAATAGCGGTATTTAATTGAGGAGAACAAGACGTGTTGCTACGCAACGGCAGTTTTAAAAGGAATGCTTAACTTCGCGGTACATTTACATCTGCTCTATGAAAAAATTATTGCTCCTGGTACCTGTATTGTTTGTACTGTCGTGTAAGCAAAAAGCATCTGATACGGCCGAAGGCAAAAAACTAAACAAACTTGCCGAAGAGTATGTAACGCTTGGGCTAACCATAGGCCAGTACGACAGCGATTTTGTTGATGCCTACTACGGCCCCGACTCGTTGAAACCAAAAGAAATTACCACCAAAACTTTCCCTCTTGATAGCATCCTGGCCAATATAAACAGCCTGATGAACGATATAAAGCTGATAGCCGATGCTTCGGCAGATTCAAACAAGATCCGCGCCAACTGGATGTACAACCAACTAATTGCATTTGGCCGCAGGGTAAGGATTTATGGGCAAGAGTATCGCTCGTTTGATGAAGAATCGCGCGAGCTGTTTGGTGTGGCAGCGCCATCTTATGCCGAAGAGGTTTTTAAAGCGGATATAGATAAGCTGGATAGCATGCTGCCGGGCAAGGGCAATGTTAACGACAGGTTTCAGAAACTGGCCAATAAATTCATCATCCCCAAAGAAAAGCTTGATGAGGTAATGAAAGCTGCCATTGCTGAGGCCCGTAAACGCACGCTTGCCCATTATAAGTTACCTGCCGGCGAAAACTTTACTTTAGAATATGTGACCAATAAACCCTGGAACGGTTATAATTGGTACAAGGGTAAATACCAAAGCACGGTACAAATAAACACCGATATAAAAATATTTATTGACCGCGCCATTGATGTAGGCAGCCACGAAAGCTACCCCGGCCACCACGTTTACAATATGCTGCTGGAGAAAAACCTATACCACGACAGGGGATGGGTAGAGATCTCGCTGTATCCGCTGTTTAGTCCGCAATCGCTAATTGCCGAGGGGAGCGCCAATTACGGTATTGAGGTAGCCTTCCCGGGTGATGATAAAGTTAAATTTGCTAAAAATGTATTGCTGCCGCTTGCCGGCTTAGATACCACAGGCATAGATATGTATTTTAAAGCGCTGGCTATAAAAGGCCATCTTAACTACGCCCGTAACGAGGCAGCCCGTGGTTTAATAAACGATACCATGAGCGAAACCAAGGCGCGCAACTTCCTCAGAAAGTATTGCCTGATGAATGATGAAACAGCCGATAAATCTATCAGTTTTATCAAAAAATACCGTAGTTATGTGATCAACTACAATTACGGGCAGGATTTGGTGAAGGACTATATAGAGCGCAACGGTGGTGCTAAAGACCCCGCCAAGCGCTGGGAACTATTTGGCCATCTGCTAAGTAATCCTGTAAACCCGGCAGATCTGGTAAAGAAATAATTATCAATTTAAAAACTATCGCTCGAGCCGCCTCCACCGCCGCTTCCGCCACCAAACCTGGCAGCATGCCCTTGCCCTACTGGCGGTAAATGCGATGTAGCCTGGCCAATAGCAAGCCCTTCTAAATTAAGGCTGTCGGCACTATTGATTTCTTCCGGTTCGGTATAGGTAAAGCCGTGTCTCGGTGTTTTTAAATAGCTGATAATAACATATGAGCCGGCAAGGATAATTATCCCTGCCAGGGTAAGCATAATTTCGATAGGTAGTAAGTGATAGTAAACCCTGAAGGTTGCTATAGCGGCCGCTACCAAAACCATCCCTGTACGCAATAGCATGGTATCTTTTCGTTTTAGGCCAAACAGGATATAAATTACAGGTAATGCAATCGTCCAGACCCAAAAGATAAAACCGAATGGGATTGCCGTATGCGAATCATCCAGTGCATTAAGCATATTGTTTAAGCGGTTCACCACAAAATAATTGCCGGCAGCATACAGGGTAAGCAGGCTAATAAGCTTTACAATGCCTATGCAATCGATATAATAAAGGCTCTTTGCATTTTTACCAAAACGGTTAAAACCAAAGTAGGCGCAGGCCGCGGCTATCATCATCACAAAAGGCATAGTAGCCAAACCAAATTTGCCTATTAGTGCCCAAAAGAAATATACACATGCAAATATGGCCCCGCAGGCAACTGCAGCCGTAACCACATCGGCAAAACGGAGGGTTAGGTAAATGCAAAGTATGGCAATAGTTATAGCCCCAAGCAGATTGTCGCCGGTGGTGAAGTGCGAATCAATAACGATCCATATAAACCCGCCGCCAAGCAGTGCCGCCGATGAATAAAGTAATGCATTATCCACACCAGAATGAAAATAGTGTTTGCTTTTGGTAAGAAACTCTAACAGTACATAATATATTATGCCTAAAAATAGAGGCCAGCCGGGGCTTCCCATAATATGCACGCTCACAAAAGCCATTAAAACTAAAAGGCTTGTAGCAACAATGGCTATGATGAGTGTAAGGATAAACAAACCTATACGTACCATTAGCCCAGGCGTGTAAAAGCCAACCGGGTGGATTGTTTTTATTTTAATAAACTCGTCTTTTGTAATGCGGGCGGCAGTATAGTCGGTTTTAAGCAGATCGACTATATGTTTATTATTAAGCCATTCTTTGTTATATATGATCATCCCGCTTTAAGTTTTTATTGATGTTTATCAGTAAAAATATTAACCCAATTGCTGATGCTATAAAACACATCAGCAACAGATAGATGGCATCATATTTCATATAACCATATAATATCCTTGTGATTAAACTTGCCAGGGCGAAGTAGCCATACAATATAGTAAGTAGTATAAAATAGAACGACCGTTCGCGCCGGGCATCAAAATAGATATAGATAGCCAGGGCGACAAAAGGCACCAGCCACACAGCATTTGCAGCGCTTTCATAATTGTAAAAATACCCGGCCAGCAAGGCAATAAAAGTTACATGAATACCGTAATGGTGGTAAGTGAATTTAAAATGCTTTTTAATATCGAACCGTTGGGTGAGGTAAGCAAAAAATAACAGTATTAGCCCAAAAGCCACATAGGTGAATATGATTTGCCTGCTATTAAATGTGCCGTAAGCCAGCAAAGTTTTTGGGGTTACAGATACGCCCATCCATAAAGCCAAACTGGCTATGGCCATGCTCAGGATACCCAGATGATCGAAATAATAAGCAATAAAAAATAAAGCCAGCATGGGTATAAACGTAGCCATGCCATAGTTTAATCCGAATACCTGGTATTGGTATTGCAGGTAGCCAACAAACGTTACCATGCTGATGCTGCCCAGTAACAAAATATAATCGAAACCGGTGTTGGGTGATTTTGCCTTATGCCAAGTAAATGGCCGTTTCTTTTTAAAGCAATACGCAAAACAGCTAATACTTATAAGTGCTATAAAAGCCAGTACGGCCTGGTGACCAATGGTATCAATATTTTTATAGATAAGTACCCCCAACCCGCCTGATAACAACATTACGCCCAGGTAAAGCAGGGTTTTAAGCTCCCAGTGGACAGGGAATAATTTTGTGAGGTGCTTTTGGCTTATCTTATTATAAGAGTCATCACTAAGATACCCCTGCGAATGGAGCTTTTGGTAGATTTTGTTATCCAATTTTTTAAGTTTAGTGCTTTATAAAGGTGATAAAGTATACAAGCTCAACATAAAAAAGGGCGTGATGTTTATAACACCACGCCCTTTACACTTAACTAAACAAAAGTTATTGCAATTTTATTTCAACGCGGCGGTTAAGCGCGCGGCTTGCTTCGTCGGTATTTGGAGATATTGGTTTGCTTTCGCCATAACCTTTAACTGCAAGTACATCAGCACTTACGCCGGTATTTACCAGGTAGGTTTTAACCGAGTTTGCACGCTCAATAGATAAGCTCATGTTATGTGCTTCGCTACCTTCAGCAGATGAATTGCCATTCAGTACAAATTTTACTGATGGGTCTTTCTTCATTTCGGCAGCAGCTTTATCTAAAATAGGGTAAGCGTCTGTTTTTAATATACCCGAGTTAAACTCAAACTGAATATTTTTGAAATTATAGTCGGGTTTCTCAGGAGCAGGCGGCGGTGGCGGCGTTTGCTTCGGAGGTGCCGGTGGCGGAGGTGGCGGTGTAGTTGGCGTAGTGCTTGCGGGTGCTATAAATGGCGGCGATGGTTTCATCACCTTTTTTGATTTACAGGCCGGGAGTACAGCGACAGATAGTATGAGTGCAAATGGTAGGTAAAATGTTTTTAAGAACTTCATGTTTGAATGGTTTGATAAATAACAAAAACGTTTACGGTTGCCCGATATTGTAAATATAGGAACTTGTATCACATCCAAAGCCTTAAAATAAATACTTAAAACCCCCGGTTCATTAATTTAATGCACAAAGAAAAAGCGTATTGTTTAAAGAAATGGAGGCATATGGTTGCCTGTAAATACATGCTTAGGCTACCCTGATATTGCTTATTGCTTTATCTTGTACTTTTGCCATAAAAATTACCATGCATATTGCACCTATCATAGCATAAAGCATATCAGATTGCGTATCCCAAATATAACCTTGAGTACCCAGGAACGAATCTCCTGATTGGCCGGACGCAATGGATACAAACCATTCCAAAAACTCATATAGTACGCTAATAGTAGTACACACGCAAACAGTTAAAAATGCCATCCAATTACGTTTTTTTACAACTTGAAGACGGATAAATATCTCGCGGGTTATCATGGCCGGTACAAAACCCTGGGTAAAGTGCCCCACCTTATCGTAATTATTCCGCGTTTGATGAAATGCATCACGGATCCAGTTAAAAACCGGTACCTCGGCATAGGGGTAATGCCCGCCTATAAATAATACATAGCAATGCACCAATATCATTATATACGTTAAGTAGCTAAACTTAAAACGTTTGTAAGTAAGTGCCAGAACAGCAAAACCTATAATAGCGGGGAAAACTTCCAGGATCCAGGTGAAATAATCGTGAGGTTAATACCCGAAATTATAAGGCCTGCAAAAAAAGTAAAATTAGTACTGCATGGTTATTCATTACATTATATGGTGCTGTAATAATTAAGGCTTCCGGCGACCTGGGTTACATGGAATTATGTTTCTATCGGCAAGTCCACAAAAAAAGTTGTGCCTGTATCGGGGTTACTTTCAAACCATATTTTACCGCCGTGTGCTTCTACAATTTGCCTTGAAATGGCCAGGCCCAGACCAAAAGACTGTTCGCCTGCTGTTCCGGGCCTTTTGGCTTCAGTAAACAGGTCAAATATCTTTTCCTGCATTTCAGGCGGGATGCCAATACCTTCATCTTTTACAGAGATGCGTACGCTTTGAGGATCACGATCCATTTTAACAATAATAGAGGCGCCTGCAGGGCTAAATTTAATTGCGTTGGCCACCAGATTGCTAATAACCCGCCACAGCTTTTCACGGCTGGCCGGCAGTATAACAGGTATTGTCTCCAGGTTAATGTGCTGTTCTTTATCCTTAGCCTTATTAAGCAGCAGCGAAACGCAATACTGCAGCATTTCTGCTATATCGATGGGCTCTTTTTGTAATTCTTCGGTACGGAATTGTACCTGTAGCAGGTCGCTGACTAAATCAAGTGAGTTTTTACTGGATTGTTTAATCATTTGCAACATCGTCAGGTCTTCTTTCGGCCGGCCAGGCTCTTCCAGCATCAGCGCTGCCATAGAATACATAGCGCCAATTGGGTTGCGCAGGTCATGCGCTACTATCTGCATCATGCGGGTATTGTCTGCCTGGCTCTGTTCAAGCGCACCCAGTGTTCTTTTCATTTGGCTGTTTTGGCTGGTTACCTGCTGGTTCAATCGCCGGGTACGTTTTAAGTGTTGCCTTATAACGACGATAACTGCTATTGCAAGGAGGCAAGATAGAACGGAGATGATAAGCAATGCAGTTTGATATTTTGACCGCGTAGTTAATGATTTAATCTGCTCATCTTTTAGTGCGTAGTCCAGGTAATCTATCCCTGATGTATTGTTTAGTTTTTCTTGTTCATCATGGAGGTTAATAAGGTGGCGGCTATAAACAGATGCTGTTAGCGTATCGCGCCTGTCAGTATAAAAATTGAATAATTTACGCGCTATTAGCTGGCTATAAATAAGATACCCGTTTTGACCTGCAATGGCCAGCCCGCGGCGGTAATAGGCTGCGGCCCTTGCCGGTTGGTTTTCGGCAAGCTGGTCGCCCATGTCTATCAGCATATCCATCGAAACGTAATACAATTTGTTGGTTATGGCTGTATCAATAGCATGGTCCAGTAATATTAAACCCTCCTGGCGGTTACCATGCGCTATCATGTCATCGGCCACCAGTTGGTCAATTGCTACCAGGCTTCGCTGGTCATTGTACTTCATGGCTATTTCCCGGGCTTTACCAATATAGTTGTGCCTCGCATCACGATTGAAGCGCGCAGGATACGACAGCAGGTAATTGTAAATAGCCAGCGACATGATCGAATCGTGTTGTAACTTTTTGCCAAGTGAAAGGGATTCGTTAAAACGTTGTATGGAACGCCCGTCTTTGCCTAACTCTTTATAAACCATGGCAATGTTCATTAATGACTGAACACTATTGGCTGAGTCTTTTAAGCGCCGGTAAACTGCGTAAGCCTCGTTATAATACCTTAAGGCAAGTTGTAAATTACCCTTTATATCGAAAAATACCCCAAGGTTATTTAGGGCATCGGCTTTTCCTTGGGGATAATCAAAGTGTTCGGCCACGGCACGCGCTTGTCGGGTATAGTAAAAAGTGCTGTCTATATTTTGTTCGTACATCAGCATTGCAATCCGGTTAAGGGCATCTACATACCGTAAACTATCGCGAATATGAGGTAGAGAACTCTTGATGCCAGTCAGTTCTGTTGACTGCGCGCTGCAAAAAAGCGTTGAAAAAACAAACAATAATAAAAAAGGTAAGGCTTTTTTCATCGTTTTCCGGGTAGGTTCGGTAACAAATCGTGTTACGTTAATATTAAGGCATATTATTGAGATAAACAATAGCGGCTAACATTACAGAATAAAAGTATAATTGACACTAATTAATATTCTGATAAACATCAATAAAGTTTTTAAAAAAATTAAAAAGTTTATTGATTTTTAAAATTTATATTTTAAGTTTGGGGAACTATTCCTAAATTAATGACTGTTATTAAAAAACACGGGCTTTTGCGAAAAGACCTGCTGAAGCACTTTTATTATAATAAAAGCCTGTCGCTTACTGAATTAAGCAGGCTTACACATAAAAGCCTGCCTTTAATAACCAACACAGTTAACAATTTAATAGAAGAAGGATATGTATCTGAATATGGCCTTGCTCCATCTACGGGCGGTAGGCGCGGACTGGCGTTTTCATTAAATAATCAAAAACAACGATATATTGTAGCTGTAGCTGTTGACCAGATAGTTACCCAGGTAGTTATTTATGATCTGGCGAATGATATAAAAACAGCACCCGAGAAAAAAGAGATCATCCTTAATGATTCGTCATCGCTAATAAGCGCGTTCACAGGATTTTTAAAAGATTATATTTCCCGCTCGGGCGTACCACTTGATGAGATACTGGGCATGGGGATTGGTATGCCGGGCTTTGTAAATGCCGAACAAGGCATAAACCATACCTTCTTTAAAACAAAAAACGGTGTTAATTTAACCAAACACCTGTCGCATGAACTTGGCCTGCCAGTTTTTATAGATAACGATTCCAGCCTGATAGCACTTGCCGAATTGAAGTTTGGCGCGGGACGTAAGTTAAAAGATGTACTTGTTGTAAATGTAGGTTGGGGAACGGGCCTGGGGATGATTGTAAATGGTAGCCTTTTTAGGGGCCATAGCGGGTACGCAGGCGAGTTTAGCCATATTCCATTATCACAAAGTAACAAGATATGCTCTTGCGGTAAAAGAGGTTGTTTAGAAGTTGACACCTCTTTATTAGTGCTGTTAGAACGCGCAAAATCTGAGATGGAATCGGGCACGAGCTCGAGCATGGAGCAAGTATTTAAAGAAACCGGCAGTTTATCGGGCGATCATTTTTTGCAGGCTGCCAAATCTGGTGACCCGCTGGCGGTATCCATACTTTCTGATGCTGCCTTCCTGATAGGGAAAGGTATGGCAACTTTGATCCATATTATGAACCCGAAACTAATTGTTTTAAGCGGGAGGGGAGCTATTGCGGGTAAAATTTTAATGGCACCTATACAACAGGCCATCAATGAGTTTTGTATCCCCTGGCTTGCCGAGCATACCGAAATCAAAGTTTCTAACCTCGACACAGATCCAGAGCTTTTAGGAGCTGCGACACTGGTGATAGAGAACTGTAATTTTAAATAACAAGAATACGTATAACCACAAATAACCAACTAATCGTTAACCAATTAAATTCTTACAAATGAAACAAATGTACTTAAGGTGTATTGCTTTATTGTTATTCAGTATGATAACAATAGCTGCTTATGCACAAAAAACAGTTACCGGTACGGTATCTGAAAAGTCCGGGCAAACCATACCCGGTGTAAATGTTGCCGAAAAGGGCACAACAAATGGTATATCTACCGATGTAAATGGAAAGTTTAACCTGTCTGTTAAGCCCGGTGCAACTTTAACTTTTTCTTTTGTTGGGTTTAAAACCAAAGAAATAGTTGTAGGTAACGAAACAACCATAAACGTTGTATTAGAAAGTAGCGAAAATTCGCTTAATGAGGTTGTTGTAACGGCCCTGGGTATTAAAAGGGAAAAGAAATCATTAGGTTACGCTGTGCAGGAGGTAAAGGGCCAAACACTGGTAAATGCTAAAGAGCCAAACTTTGTGAACTCGCTTTCTGGCCAGGTAGCAGGTTTGCAAATTACCCGTTCGGCTAATGGACCGGGTGCATCTTCAAGGATCACATTAAGAGGTAATAACTCATTAACCGGCGATAACCAACCACTAATTGTTGTTGATGGTGTACCAATGGATAACTTTATTGGTAACGAAATGGATGGCAACGGTCGCCGTAACAACGATTACTACAACCCAAGCAGGGATATGGGTAACGGTTTGGCTGATATAAATGCAGAGGATATTGAAAGCGTAAGTGTGTTAAAAGGCCCTTCGGCAGCTGCGCTTTATGGTTCAAGAGCTGGTAATGGTGCAATTTTAATTACTACTAAAACCGGTAAATCACAAAGTGGTTTAGGTATAACTGTTACATCATCATTTGGTGTTGAAGATATTTTTGCAAGGCCAAAAATGCAAACCCAGTTTGGGCAAGGTACCCAGGGTAAGTATGATGCTACATCTACACTTAGTTGGGGCGAAAAAAATAGCGGACAAACGCAAACAAAACTTAACGGTACAACTTTTCCGCAAAATTATAATGATAACATCAGTAACTTTTTTGGAACCGGTTTAACATCAAACCAGGGTATATCATTACAACAGCAGTACAAAACCACATCGGTTTATACATCATATAACCGTTTGGATGATAAAAGTTATATTCCGGGTGCTAAGCTTATCCGTAATAACCTAATGGCGCGTACAGTTAGCAAATTTGGCACTAACGACAGGTGGACTGTTGATACAAAAGTACAGTACATTAATTCAACCGCGCGTAACCGCCCGCAGGCAGGTTACAACCCTAATAACTATTTCTATTATTTAGAAACGCTACCTACTTCGATTAATATTCAGGATTATAAAAATCCGATAAATGCAGCCGGTAATATGAATTGGTGGCACGATGGGCAGGATTTAAGCCCGTATTGGGCCTCCAAATATGTTCAAAATCAGGATGTAAGGAACAGGTTCCTGTTAAATGCAACAGTTAAATATCAGTTTAATAACTGGTTGAGCTTTGAAGGTAAAGGTGGTGCAGATATTTACAGCACAAATTCTGATAGCAGGCAATATGCAGGTGCTACAGCATCTTCAACAGGGTCATATGGTTTACGCAGAACTTCGTTCACAGAAACCAACTACAGCGGTTTATTATCAGCTAAAAAAGATAACCTGATTGGTAAATGGGGTGTTACAGCAACCTTAGGCGGTAACTTAATGAACCAGCAACAGTCTTTCTTTAGCGGAAGCGCCGGTACATTAACTGTACCTAACCTGTTTTCAATAAACAATGCGGTGGGTAACCCAAGTCTTGACCAAGGTTTGTTTTTGCATAATATTTATTCGGTTTATGGATCAGTTGGTGTAAACTATGACCAATTGTTATTTATAGATGGTACAGCAAGAAACGACTGGAGCTCTACTTTAAGCAAAGTAAACAGGTCTTATTTCTACCCATCTGTTAGTACATCTTTTGTATTCTCAGAAGCTTTAAACAGAAATGGTAATTTACCGTCATGGATAACTTATGGTAAAATCCGAGGATCATTTGCAATGGTAGGTAACGATTTACAACCATACCAGTTGTATAATACTTACGTAATAAGCAAAGACCCTAATAACAACACCAATGCAAGCCGTAATGATATATTATTTGACCCGACTGTAAAAAGCGAGCTGATAAAATCATACGAGGCAGGTTTAGAAATGCGCTTTTTTGACAGCCGTTTAGGTTTCGATTTTGCGGTTTACAAATCAAACGCAACAAGGCAGCTTATTGACCTGCCAATGGATAACCTAAGCGGATATACGGCAAGGAAAATTAATGCCGGCGATATCCAGAACAAAGGTTTGGAGTTAATGGTTGATGGTAAGATATTAAGAAGCCAGAATGGTTTTAACTGGAATACTACAGTAAATTTCTCACTAAACCGTAATCTGGTTAAATCTATCACACCTGATGTTACCCAATATCCGTTAGGTAGCTATGATAACGTATCTGTTTTAGCGCAAGCTGGCCAGCTCTATGGTGTTATTTATGGATCGAGCTTTAAACGGGTTAATGATCCAAGCAGTCCTTATAACGGTCAGTTATTGTTAAGTGATGCCGGTTTACCACAAGTTGGCGATAACAAGGTATTAGGTAACCAGCAGGCAACAAGTTTATTAGGTGTAACCAACTCTTTCTCTTATAAAGGGATTAATTTCTCGTTCCTGATTGATGCACGTTTTGGTGGGAAAATCTTCTCAAGCACAATAGCACATATGGAAGCATCTGGTACGTCAAATAAAACTGTAGTAAATGGCGAAAGGGCGAACATGGTAGTACCGGGTGTGATACAAAGCGGATCTGGTTATGTGCAAAATACAAAAGAGGTTAACCCTCAATTATACTGGCAGGCAGTTACTACTGGTAACCAGGGTATTACCGAAGCAAATTTATATGATGCATCAAACATACGTGTTAGAAATGTGCAGTTAAGTTATGACCTTTCTAAAAACTTTTTATCTGGTATAGGTATACAAAGGGCACGCGTTGGTGTATCTGCCAATAACCTATGGCTAATAAAAAGCCATATGAATGGCTTAGACCCTGAGTCTGTTTATGCAACTGGAAGCAACGCCACCGGATACGAAAGCGGAAGCGCACCTACCACACGCACGTTTTTACTTAACCTAACCATTGGTTTCTAATACCACATTAAAAAGACAAAATTCATAGATATGAAAGCGATATTAAAAAAATCATGCCTTGTGCTTACGGCCACAATGATGCTGGCATCGTGCAAGAAGTTTGATGAGATGAATAATAACCCATTCGCTGCAAGCGCGGATCAGGTTCAAACCGAGTATTTTATAAATAACTCAATTATAGGCGCCCAGCAAGATCCGGGCTTGTCAGAACGTATGTTTATCCTGTATTGGGTTCCGGGCGGCCGTGGCCAACAGGATGAGGATGGTGAAACCTTCTCTCAAGGTTCGTTTGTTGACGATTGGGCGTCTGAATATTACAGGCAATCATCGCAATGGCAAAATAATATCAATACAGCTATACAAATTGGTACAGACCAAATTGCAAAAGGCACATCTAAACCATATACCAACAATCTTATACAAGTGGCAAGGATATGGAGAGCTTATTTGATGAGTGAGTTTAGCGATACTTTTGGCCCTATGCCAACGGATGCTTTCCAAGGCAAAAACCCTGAATTTCAGGATGTTAAAACGGTTTATTATTTCGCCCTTGCAGAGCTAAAAGATGCGGCTTCAAAGCTTGACCTTGCAGTAGCTAATACGGATGTGGTGAAAAAAGAAGATCCGGCCTATGGTTATGATTATGCTAAATGGCGTAAGTATGCTAATTCCATGCGTATGCGTCTAGCTATGAGGTTATCAGAAGTTGATGCGACAAAAGCCGAAGCTGAATTTAAGGATGCTGCTAACGGTGGTGATTACATCACCGATGCTGCTGACATGTTTGCTATACAGGAGTTGCCAAATAGCTATAACCCGCTTAGCAGTGTATTCAGAAAAGAATCATCATGGATGGGTTTACCAATATCTGCAACTTACAATAACCTGGCCGTTGGTTTAGGTAGTGTAAAATCTGCAGATCAGTTAGGTGCCGATTACCAGGCTGCAATTAAACCGGCTGATTGGTTAGGACAGAGATATACAGCACAGCTTGCCACCAAAACTAACGACCCAATGGCTGGTTACTGGTTAAATGGTTTACCTAATACAATTGACCCGCGCGCTTATAAAATATTCAGCATCCCGGGTGATATCACTAATGCAAATTACCCAGCTATAGGTGGCTCATTCACTACTTTTACCGGCCCTATAAAAGATGCTTCGGGTGCTACTATAAAAACGCTTAATGCCAAGTACACCTGGAACGCTAAGTCTGACGGTAACTGGGGTGAAAAAACAGCGCTTAACCAGCCTATTGTTACAAATGGCTGTAAGCCGTTAACAAATTTAGTTTACAGGAATGGTACAAACAAAAGGGTGTTTTTTGGCCCATGGGAAACATACTTCCTTTTAGCAGAAGCTGCAGAACGTGGATGGGCTACACCTGTTAGTGCTAAAACTGCTTACGAAACCGGTATTTCTAAAAGCTTTGAATACTTTGGTACATCAGCTAATTTAAGCACTTACCTGGCCTCTACAGATTATAACCGTGCAGGTACCTCTGTTAACTGGGATAACGTAACAGAACCACCTGCAACTCATATGATGAATTATGAGGATGGCATAAGCGGCGTAGCCGGGACTGTTGCTGTTGCCTATCCTAAAAATGATCTTTATAAATCAGGTATGGTTAGAAATGATCATTTAACAAAGATCATTACCCAGAAATATTTGGCGCAATTACCTTGGTTGCCATTAGAAACATGGAGCGACCACAGAAGGTTGGGGTTGCCTTTCTTTGAAAATCCTGCGGTTGAACAAACAATGCCGGATCTGCCAGCTTTAAACAGCGGTAATTATATGACCGGGAATATCAAATTCTTGCCTCAGCGTGTAAAATATCCGTCTAACTTGAAAAATAGTAATGCAGCCGGATATAACAAAGCGGTAGCGGCCTTAGGTGGCGCAGATGCTGTTTTAACACCACTATGGTGGGCACAACACTAATTAGTATTTAATTGAGATTTAGTGTTTTGATTTTAAGGGAAAAGAGGTGCCAAAAGCACCTCTTTTTTGTTTAATTGTATACTATACGTTTCAATAAATATACCAATACCAAATTTAAAGTGTTCACGTTCACTGCCGTGAACGCTTGTGGATATTTGCTAATGCATTGATTATTAATGATTTTATAAAAATGCAATTTGTGGTTTTTATTTAAACGTTTGAAAACCAGCTTAATATGTTAAATGGCAGTTTTCAACTTCTGCCAAACGTTTCAAAAACGACCTTTTTCGCCCCTGAAACGACCTTTTTGTGCCTGATAATTAGTTCTATTTTAGAACAGGGTTGGAAACTTTTATAAATGGGGGCTCTTTTTGAAAAGGTTTAGGATATTTACGATATGGAAACCGTAACGCCCGAACAAGCAAATTATATCATTAAGCATTACTTAGGGCTGCTTACCGAACCGGAGATGATCGCGTTAAAGCATCATCGCCATGCATTGAAGTTACATGAATTGCCTGATAGCGAATTGCGAACTAAAATATACCTGCGCAACCAATGGCTAACCGAAGAGCCTGAAATATTAGCGCAACTGGACGAAGGATATGTACAGTTTATATTAAGCTGCGCCGAACGCATATTAAAAGAGCATCCTAACGAAGTGTTTTTCAACCTGTGCCCTAAGTGCGGTAAATTGGCCAGGACACCGCAGGCACAGCAATGCCGGGTTTGCGGGTTTGATTGGCATTAATTGTTGTTAAGCTGAAAGCTTAACCTATTTTGGGTCGAAGTTGGAAACTTCGACCAGTGGGGAGGATAGATTATTAATTATAAATATTTATTAAGCGTATTAATTGTATTTTCAAGCATAGCATCAATTTTGCCGTCTAAAAGTTCTTGATAAGTGGAACGGTCCATAGTTGAAATGTCAACTATATAGCAATCTTTGGGTTCTATTGTATGTCGTTTTTCAAATAAGAATGAAAGATATCTAAATAGAGATTCTGAAAAAATACCTAAGTCATCAGGCTTAAAACCATCTAACCAACAAACAAACCAAAGCCCACCCACTTTTTGCTCACCGTCAATTTCGTAAGAAAAAATGCAACTGGGAATTACCTGTATTGGAATGCCTTTAATAGTCAATGTAAGTTGAGGATTGGCAAGAATTTGTATATTACTTGTTGGCCACCAACTTTCAAAATCAAAACCTATATAATTGTATAGTATTTCAAGATTTCTTTTGTGCATAGTTCGTGTTCTCTCCAACTTTGCAGAATTATATGCATTTGTAACCTCGTCAATTTTATCTTGTATTAACTTGTTATCATTTTTTTTAAACGCGTTACTTACACAACTTATGCTTCTTACCCAATAATTTCCACCGCCGTCACCGCTGTCTGATTTTGGTTTTTTAGGTATTTTTAAATTGTTTACAAAGGTTGCTTGGCTTTTTTCAGAGAGTCTTCTGAATTTAACCAATTCCATAACAGGTACTTTTTTTGCAATCATGCCTTATTTTCCTATTGAATTTATACTATTATAATTGGTATTATTAGTATTAAATAATATTAATTATTTAAATATCAGAAATTTAAATTCAATTACTAATATAATTGGTGTAATGTTGAAAAGTAGCAAATAATACTGAATAAATACTTACCATCTATGCCCTAACACCAAAACCCTTCCCACCTAAACCCAATTGTACGGAAAGCCCTTTTCCATCAGCGGCTTGGAGGGAAAGCGGGGCTACCCTAAGATATTACCGCTGTATTTGCTTTTCTAATACACACACATAATCAAAAAACACACCCCTAACCCCCCCCCCTCAAAAGGGGAACCATAGTGGTTAAATATTACTGTTAAAAAGTTCAGCACATTCGGCTTTCCATTGTATAAAATAATCTCTGGCCATTTCATCAATGTTTTCGCGTGTTGCCCCATCCCAGTACCATTGCTGTTCGGAATATTCCAGGTCATCATAAGCCCAATACAACAGGTAGAAACCACCAAAGGATGAATCGTGATCAAGTTCAAAGTACATGTCTTTTACGATGCCCAACATGGCAATAAATTTAACTTCGCCAGTAAGGGCCTTATCCACTAAATAGCAAACATATTTTTTCAGGATTCGCTCGCGGTTGTTCAAAGCCAGATTGAGCTCAATGAAAACCCTATCCGTTAAGCTTTGCAGTTCGAATTGGTTGTATGGCTGTATCTCACCGGCAAGTATTACTAAGTTTTCTGTTTCAAAACCGGCTTCAAGCATATCATAAGCCCAGTTAACCCATGTTTTGTCTATAGCACGGCCAAGCACTTTAAAAGCCAGTATTTCGGCAGTTGAGGGTATGGGTTTCATTTTGACTTTATTAATTATCTTCTTTTAATTATTAATGTTGAGGGGGAACTTTGGCGGTTAAACCCCTCCCTGCCTTTGCGCATTTCCTTCGACAGGCTCAGGATGACAGCCGCACCCTCAACGTTTGGGGGGATTATTTAATTCTCCCTTCAGGGGGGCGGGGGCTAATCCTCCGGCTTCTCCCTTGCATCTGCCATCCTAACAATTCTCGGCTCAAATTTAGCTAACACCTCCACCAAATCATTTTGTGCGGCCATTACGGTGTGGATATCTTTATAGGCCATCGGTGCCTCATCCACATCGCTGCCCATTAGGGTAATGCGTTTATCAATTAGGTTGGCGGCAATGGCGGCTTTGTCCAGTGTTTTAAACGCCGCGCTCCGGCTCATGGCCCTGCCCGCACCGTGGCTGGCAGAATTTATGCTGGCCGCATCGCCTTTACCACGCACCAAAAAGCCGGGCGTACTCATGCTGCCGGGGATAATGCCTAACACACCTTCGCCGGCCGGGGTAGCGCCTTTCCGGTGCACCATTACTTCGGTACCGTCGGCCAGTTGCTCTTTCCAGGCAAAGTTGTGGTGGTTCTCAATCATGCTGATAGGTTTTACACCTAATGCGCGGGCAATTTTGTTATGAATTTCGTGGTGGTTGGCGCTGGCATATTCGCCGGCCAGGTTCATGGCTATCCAGTATTCCTGTCCTTCGTCCTTATCCAGGTCCAGCCAGGCCAAATGCTTGGCTTCGGCAGGGAGCTTGGTTTTGGTCATGGCTATTTTGCTGTAATAGTCGGCCACACTACCACCGAAACCGCGTGACCCGGAGTGCGATAATAAAGCCAAATACTTACCTGCTGGGATATCATTTAAAGCGCCTTCGGTTAGGTCCAACTCGCCCCATTCCACAAAGTGGTTGCCGGTACCACTGGTCCCTAATTGCGCATAAGCTTTATCTTTAAGCGTGCGGATCAACTTGGTTTCGCCCCAGGTCTTGCTGTCAAACAACGAGCTATCGAAGTACGATTTGGTGGTACAACCCATCCCAAAGTACGTGTTATCAACCAGTATGTTCTTCAGCTTGTCGGTTTCGGTATCAATGGCTTCGGCAGGCAGGTCGAAAATGCTTAAGCACATCCTACAGGCAATATCAACCCCAACCGCAAACGGTATAATGGTATTGGCCGTAGTGGCCAGCACCCCGCCAATAGGGAGGCCGTAACCCTGGTGCGCATCGGGCATTAAAGCCCCGGCAACGGCAATGGGCAATTGTATGGCGGTACGCATTTGTGTTAAGGCACCCACCTCAATATTTTCTAATCCCCACACCGGGAATTCTGCTATCTCTTCCTTCAGCTTAAAGTTGCTGCGTTCCTGTTTTACAAACTTGCCTTCTTTACGCATGGCGATCACGTTCTCGGCCAGGTTTTTAAACTTGCCGCCCTTCTTTAAGGTGTAGGGCATAGGGTCGTCAATCAAAGCTTCCAAATTAGCAAGGATATTGGCTTTGTCCATAACAGCGTGCTTTAATAAACCATTAGCCACGCGACTGAAGTTTACCAATACCTCCACATCATTAATGCCTAATGCTTTTAATTCGTTGTTGCCTATTTTTTCCTTTTCCATAATCTTAGTACTAAAGGTATCATTTAACCATTAAAGTCTCCGGGCCAAAACCCCTCTCCCCATATCGGGAGAGGGGGCGTTCGTGAACGCGTTCAGCCTTTCGACAGTACAAAGAGAAACATCAAGTGCGCAATCTATTTGCGTAGTAAAAAATAATTTATAAATTCAGCAAAATATTTTCAAAGCCGCTTAGTTGACTCACCCGGTCTACGCTGCGCCGGACCACTCTCTCTTTGCCTGTGGCGGAAAGAGGGGCTTGCTTTTTCTTCTCACCCTCTTTGCGAAGCAGAGAGGGTCGACAAGCAGAGTGATGTCGGGGTGAGTAAATTCGCGAAGTAATTTTAAATGCATGCCCGTTAACCGCAACGCCCTTATCCGCTATCGCACCATTGATCAGTGCCTGCAAAACCGCCACAAGAAATGGACGCTTGACGGCCTGATAGATGCCTGCAGTGATGCCATTTACGAATACCAGGGTATTGATACCGGTGTAAGCCGCCGTACCGTACAGGCCGATATAGAGATGATGCGCAGCAATAAGCTGGGTTACGAAGCGCCTATTGTAGTAGTTGATAAAAAGTACTATACCTACAGCGATAAAAACTACAGCATTACCAATAGTCCGCTTAACCAGCAGGATATGCAGGTACTGAGTGAGGTATCGGACTTATTAAAGCAATTTAAAGGCTTTAACCACTTTACCGACCTTAACGAAATGGTGAGTAAGCTGGAGGACAAGATATACAGCCAAAAAACGCAGGGCACGCCGGTTATTGATTTTGAGAAGAATGATAACCTGAAAGGGTTGGAGTGGATAGAGGCGATCCGCAAAGCGGTTGTAGCGCAAAAAACAATGTGCATTACCTATCAGTCGTTTAAAGCCAGGGAGGCCAGTACTTTTTGTTTCAGCGGATATTTGCTGAAAGAGTACCGCAACCGTTGGTTTGTATTGGGGCGATCGCATGCGAGGAACGCTCCGTTGCTTACATTAGCGCTCGACAGGATACAGACCATTGAAGAGCACCCGGAAGATTACCGGCCAAATACTACTTTAAACCTGGCTACTTACTATAATGATTGCATAGGGGTAACCAAATCACCGGGCCAGCGCGATTGTGAGGTGATCTTCTGGATAGATGCAGCGAGCGCACCTTACGTGGTAACCAAACCCCTGCATCACACGCAAAAATTATTGAGCGAAGATGGGAATGGAAAAATATTCAGCATCAGGGTAATACTGAATTTTGAGTTGGAGCGCGAGTTATTGGGTTTTGGCGCTAAAATGCGTGTGCTGGGGCCAAGGGTACTGGTAAAACAGTTAAAAAGCCAACTGGCAAAAACTTTAGATAATTACGGCAGGGACAGCACAACGCCACCTGCTATTACCTTAACTTTAAATGAAACGATGAAAGAGAAAGATACAGCACACATCAGTAAATTTTTAAGCCTTGTACTAAGGCACCAGCCGCAGCTAATTGGTATAGAACTGGATGCGCAGGGCTGGGTAAGCGTTGATGAACTATTGAAGCAGGTTAATGCGCATGGGCATAGTTTAGATGCAGAACTGTTAAACCATGTAGTTGAAACCAACAGTAAAAAGCGTTTTGCCTTTGATGAGAGCAGGCAAAAGATCCGCGCCAGCCAGGGGCACTCGGTTGAGGTTGAATTGGGCTACCAGGCTCAGGTACCACCAGAGGTACTATATCACGGCACGGGTGAAAAGTCCGTTGCTTCTATTCAAGCTACCGGGCTCGAAAAACGCAGCCGCCGGCATGTGCATTTAAGCCGTGATATTGAAACTGCCAAACAGGTGGGCAGCAGGCACGGTAAGCCGGTAGTTTTTAACGTACTTGCAGCCGAAATGCATCAGAAGGGGTATGTATTCTACCTGTCTGAAAACAAGGTTTGGCTTACTGACGCGGTGCCTGCCGAATTTTTGAAATTGCAGTAAGCATTAAAGCGATTGCTGGCCATTACAAAGTTATCGCCACCGTATTCAAGGGCCGCTTTTATCACGATGTCCTTACAGTAAACATGTACCGGGTAAAGATCATGCTCAAAAGTTTTTATCAGATGCCGTAGTTACCGGTGAGTGCTTTTTTTTCTATACTTTTTGCAAACAACGGTGTTTCTTCGTGGTTGTGCGCGTCTGAGGCAACCTGGCGGTCATGAGCGGCCTGTGCCAAAGTTATATTATGTGCTTTTATAAAGTCAAAAAAATCGGGCGTAGCTGTAGCATGAATTTCATTGATGTATTCACAGGTATTTTCATCTAATTTAACGGCTTTTAATTCCCATAATACCTGAACCTTACTGCGGCCATTTGCGGAGATTGCATCAGATACAGATAACATCCGGCAATAATCAGCCCTGTATTCTGTAGCTACATAATGTTGAATTATTAATGCACCGCCAATAGTTTCAACGTTGATGGACATAGGTTCGCCATTCATTGTACGGGTAAACCCCGCGGCAATATGAGCGGAGGAACATTTTTGATATTCTTCATCCGGCAGATTAAATAACCAGTCGGCAATGTTTACTTTTTCAATCGGCGCATTTATAACAGCTTTAACAGTTGAATGCGAAAGCGCATTTTCTGAGTTTTGTAAGATTTCCATATGTTGTTTATTGTTTGATTAACCAAAGGTCAGCATTCGATAGTAATCGTCTAAACTCTTATTTTCGATAGAATTGATCGTTAAAACCGATCAATTTGTTATTTTTAAATATGGAACTTAGGCAACTCAAATACTTTATTAAAGCAGCAGAACTGGAAAATTTCACGGAAGCTTCAGGGGCTTTATATATTACACAAAGTACTTTATCTCAACAGATCAAACAGTTAGAAGATGAACTGGGCATACCTTTATTTGACCGGATTGCCAGGCGGGTTCGGCTAACAGAAGCCGGAAGGATGTTTTTGCCGTATGCTAATAAAACGGTCAGAGATGCCAACGATGGTAAAAACATATTAAAAGATCTGATGAGCCTCAGTACAGGAACTCTGAAGATCGGGGTTACCTATGGATTAACACATCTGCTGGCCGTGGCTATCATGGATTTTTCGAAGCAGTTTCCGAATATTTACCTGGAAATCATTTTTGGTACCACACAAGATCTGCTGGATAAACTTGAGCAAGGCCGCATCGACATGATGCTGTCCTTCTCGCAGGAAGAAAAACCAGGCGGCTATAAGATCGAACGACTCTTTTCTTCGTGCCTGGCGCTGATTGTACATGGTGGTCATCCTCTGGCCGCAAAACGGCAAATCAGTGTCAAAGAATTAAAAGATGTGCCATTGATATTACCGTCTAAAGGATTTAGTATTCGTAATTACTTTGATCGTTTGCTGTTACAGCACAATGTAACAATTGATATGCAAATGGAAGTAAATGACATTAATATGCTTTTACAATTAGTGGGCAGCGGCAACTGGGCGACCATACTCATGGGCTCTTCGATTTTTAACCACCCTGAATTAAAAGCGGTAAAACTCACCGGTGATAATATGACACGAAATGCTAACATTACTTGGCCAGTAGGCATTTACTGCAAAAAGTCTGCACTTTTAATGTCACAATTATTAACTATTCATGCGAAAGACTATCATTTCTGATACGATAGGATAAAATGAGGTAATCTCGTAGCTAAGATTAGCAAGAAACCACTTCCAGCGCTGCTTATGAGGTTCTTATGGGTATAAAAAAAGGAAACAACCTGAAGTGGTTGTTTCCTTAAGTGATCCCGCTGGGATTCGAACCCAGGACCCCAACATTAAAAGTGTTATGCTCTACCAGCTGAGCTACGGAATCAACTTTTAACTTTTTCGATGTGTTATCGTTTCCGTTTAAAGTGGTGCAAATATAGGATTATTTATAATTGCCTGCAAGCCTATTTTTAATAAATTGTAAACTTTACAATAAGTGCTTCACACACACAAATTTAAAATTTAAAAAATCCTAATCTGCCTCTATCCCCGGCAAGCAAAATAAGGTTTCCGCGCTTTGCTTTTCGGCAAACGTTATAACTTACCTCATCAATCTTACGCCATGTTTTACCACCATCTATTGTGATATTAGTTCCTGAGGTGCCGGTTGACAGAAAAATATCATCCTTTATATATTCAACACATGATTGATACCCCGCTGGGCCAACCGTAGGTAGCTCCTTTTTAAATTTTGCTTTGGATTTGGGAATAAGATAAGCCACCGAATCTGTCAGCTTATCTTTTGCATAATTGCCGCCAACAATAATTGTTTGGTTATTGCCATAAGCAACCGAAAATGCCCCACGGCTTGCAGAGCCATTGGTAAGTGGTAAACTCCGGCTTGTCCATTCCTGTTTTTCTATTGGCGAAACAAGCATACGGCTATTACTGCCTCCGGTAACGATAGTAATTGAGGTGTTAACGCGCAGGCAGGTGCCGCTCGCTGCAAAGGCAGCCTCGTCCTTCAGTGCAATAGGTGGATTATTGGATGGATTCCATGTTGCGCCGCCATTTATGGTTTCTAACAATAAAAATTTACCACCAATTGGGTCGCCCAGAACAAAGCCATGTTGCTTGTCCGAAAAATCCATAGCATCTAAAAAGTAAGTGCTGTCTGTTTGTTTGTATTTTGTTTCCCAATGGGTGCCACCATCAATAGTTTTTAAAATATACGCTGGTGAACCTGATGAAATAATGACTGCTTCTTTATCTGAAAAGGCTTCAATATCTCTAAAATCGGATTTTTCGAACCCTTTAATTTGTTGCCAGTCCCAATTAGCGCCTCCATCTTTTGTTATACCAATAGTGCCTTTTGTACCGCTTACCCACGCTATTTTATTGTTAACAACAGATAAGCCCCGGATACTAATTGGTTTATTTTGCTGAATAGGTATAACCTTTTGCGCATTTACACTTATTGAAAAGGCTAAAAGACATGTTAATATATAAGTAATGTATTTTATCTTCATTTTACACGGGTCCAGTTTTCGCTTCGGCCTAGTAATGATATTCCTATGTAACCTCGTATTTTTAATATATCACCTTTAAGTGTCATCTTGCAACTGTAAGTTTTGCCGCTTTTGGGGTCATAAATAGTACCATTTTCATATACATTATCGCCGTCAAAAGTGAAATTCTTTAATAGTTCGAGGCCAAGTATGGGGCGCGACTGCAGGTTTTTATCAGGGTTACGATCATCTAGTTTGGGTTTTCCGTTATCATTGTTAGGTACTTTTATCCATGAAAGCTTACCAAAGAATTTACTTTCCTTTTTATAGACCAGTATCTGACCTTCGCCGTTTGCGCTTAACCATTTACCTAATATGGCGTCGGCATTTTGCGCAGATGCCGATATTGAGCATGCTGCTATCATTATTATTAAGCAGAGTTTTTTAACCATAAATTTTATAATTGATAGCCTAAGTTACCGTTTGAAATTGGGTTTGCCAATATGAAGCTTATTTTTTGCATTTATTTTAGCCGCATTGCATAAAACAATTATATTTGCAACCTCATAAAATGCCCGGATGGCGAAATTGGTAAACGTTGCGGTCTCAGAAGCCGTTGAGAATTGTCTCTTGAGAGTTCGAGTCTCTCTTCGGGCACATCCATTAAAAGTCTTAAGTCTGTAGTTCAATGCCGGGAGGTTAGGATTGCTGACTTAAGACTTTGTACTTGATAAAAGCCCGGGTGGCGAAATTGGTAGACGCACCATCTTGAGGGGGTGGCATTCGTAAGGATGTACGAGTTCGAATCTCGTTCCGGGCACACACATTCCGAATCACTTGCTAGCGATCTTGAATTTGTTTTGGTAATACCATTCCAGGATGCAAACCCCATCAGCCCAGCTAAGCTTTCCATCTGCCGCAACCTGTGCAATTAATATTGATAGATTATGTAAAAAAGCGCTTTTGATTTCTCCATCCAGCGTTTTTAAAGTTTCTACAGCACATTTGGTTATTTCCTGTGGATCTGTTAAGTCGCTGCATTGATCGGTAAGCTTTAGATCGGTTAATATAACAGGGATACCTGCACGCAATGCCTGTTTTATTTTATCATCAATTTCGCCGGGAATTATAGCGGTAAGTATATCGGCAATAGGGGAGTCGATAATAGTTTTTATATTTTCTGTAATGATGATGCCAATGTGTACGGCCGCTTTTAGTTTATCCGGAAAGCTATTAAATAATGACTTTATGGCTCCCCATAGTTTAGTTAAGAATGATTTGATACTCATATTTATTATTGTTTGTTTTTTACTGATTTAATATCCTCTACCTCCCGCTGTAGTACAGTTACCTGCCCCTCTAAAACGCGGAGGCGGACCTCATTAACCCGGTTTTGAGCTTCTTGCTGAACCTTTACTTCGCTTATATCACTTTTTAATTGAAAGTAAGACGTCATTACAGATGTAACGATGCTGGCTGTGCTTAAAATGGTGACCACGATATTCTTAATTGTTATGCCTTTTAATTGGCGGTGTTCAATAGATGTCATACTGATAGAAATAATGCGCGCTCCTGTGCGCGCCTTAGTGAAAGAGTTTTGAAGGGAACCTTTTTGCCTGTTTGTGGATCTGTTATTTTATTCCATAACAGAAATTGATCTGCGGCATTTTGATAATTGCCGGCGTTTAACATTTTAAACAAAGTTGAAGACGTTACTGCCCCGGTACCCACGTTGTATATGAAAGAAACTAACGCATCAAATTGATTTTGGCTTAAGGCTACTTTTGCACCCTTGTTAACTGCTTCAACATATTTGCTTAGTGTGTTTATGAATAGTGTATTAGCTTGTGCTTCGTCGGTTAGTTTATCGCCGTGTTTTACAGCCCTGCCATCCGGGTAACGGGTAGAACCATATCCAATGGTCCAAACACCGGCCACATCTTGATAGGCATTTAATTTAAGGCCTTCAAAACTCTTAATGAGCTTGATACCATTATTACTTAGTTTCATAATTGTTTTATTATTTTCGTTTTTATAAGACCTTTATTAATGCTTGAATATTTTAGAAAATTTAACTCTAAGCTTTTTTATAATGAAATAGCTGTACTGCCTTTATTACAGCCAAATCATTTACCGGGTCTCGGCAAGATGCTCGTGCATTGTTTTTTTTGTTTGTGAGAATTATAGGAAAGGAGCCGGGGCGTTATTAAATTTCTTACTTTCGCTATTTAGAAAGCCATTTTTATTTTCATGCTTAAGTTTTTAAAAAAAGTTAACACTAAACTTTTTTCTGATTTTATAGTTACACCAACCTTATTGCAGCCAAATCATTTACCTGGTCTCGATGGGTTAAGAGGGGTCGCAATCATTATCGTTCTATTTAGCCACTTTTTCAAGGGGTCTCCTTATGCAAAAAGCTTTCCCGGAGACACAGGTGTTGAAATATTTTTTGTTATCAGCGGTTTTCTAATTACGTCTTTGCTACTTAAAGAAAAAATCAAAACTGGCCGCATTTCATTAAAACATTTTTACATCAGGCGTATTTTAAGAATACTCCCTTTAGCTTACCTGTTCTTAATCGTATTGGCTATTTTGAACGCTTGTCTGTCGTTAAAAATCCCTTTTAACGCATTTTTATCTGCCTCTTTATTCTATCAAAATATCCCTAAGCTTAATACTTACAACTGGTTTGTTGCCCACTTTTGGAGTCTTTCGGTGGAAGAGCAATTTTATTTTACCTTTCCTTTCCTGTTGGTATACGATTTAAATAAATACATTAAAACTATTATTCTGATTATAGTTTTAGTGCCAATTATAGCCCTACTAGGGTACACTAAGACGGGGATATTTTACAGCAACTCAATAGTGCATGCCGCCGCTTTCGCCATAATAAATTTGCTAAGCAAAACGGTATGTATTTTAGTTGGTTCGCTTTTATCTATTATGATGTTTAAAGGCTTTTTTCAATTTAAGTCTAATTCAAACAACCGGTATTTTAGTTTATTGCTTTTAATTGTTGCTATACTAATACATACTGAAACTTCCACGATCAATATTCCGCATTGTGGCCTCTTGTTGTTCCCATTAATTATTGGAATAGTCATTATTTTAAACTTAGACAAGGCAAGTATTTTAACAAGGTTGTTGGCTAATCCGTTAATTACTTACATCGGTTTAATATCCTACAGCTTATACATTTGGCAGCAACTATTTTCATCCCCCGGTGATCGTTTAATTAAGTCCCTACCTATGTGGCAAAATTTAATACTGATGTCGGTAATTGCTGTAGTATCTTACCATTTAGTTGAAAAGCCTTTTATTCGACTAAAAAAACGCATCAAAAATAATTTAGGGGATAATTCGGTAATGCCGGGTTTGTAACCATACCCGGATTAGGCAATGCATGGTTGTTATGCCCTGAATAATCACGCATACCAACATGCATTTCTGAATTGTCCTGTAATAGCGAAAAATCCAAATTTTCAAATGCTTCAAATTTATACCAGGTTAATAAACCCTCAGTAATGGAAGCATTATTTCCCAAACCAATATTATAGTTTGATACTATTTCAACATCGCTTATTATCCTATTATACACCCTAAATTCATCAACGACCAGTTTGCCGCTACCAGCTGAATTTCTGTCTAATAATCTTATTTCGTTAAAAGGTGCCTGAGTGTAGGCGCCAACCGAAACGGATATAGCAGATGCTACATTACCATTTACTATAGCCTTGGCTCTATTCGCAACAAAATCAACTGTGAACACAATATGATTCCACACGTCTAAAACAAATTGCGTCGTGGTAACATTAGTATTGGCTGGGAAAAAAAATGAAAAACAATTCTCGCCCGGCGGCCTAATTTGCACATATGCGGATTTACCCGAACTATCTACCCATAGGAAATACCCTTGGTATGCGCCAATGTTTGCAAGGGCAGGTTTAGTCCAAAATTCTAACGTGAATGTCATAGGCACTAACTGACCAACTAAACCGGGTACAGTAAAATAGTCAGTATCATTGACCCCCTTAAAGCTCTTATCAAAACCGAAAGGTGCAGGCAACGCCCTGTTAAAGCCAACACCTTTTGACCCTCTAATTTTAGGGTTTAATCCATTTCTTGATGCCATAATTATGCTGCGTATGAGCCGCCGCTTGTTGTTACCGTAATTGTTTCACCTGCGGATAATGCACTTAGCAGTTTCATTTCTAAATTCATATTATAGTTCAGGTCAATAAACGGGTTACCGTCGCTATCAATTTGCAGCCACGGCAGGTTACCTCTGTTTAAACCCGAAACTATCGGAACCGAACCATTAGTGCCAGCGTTGGCGGGTATAGTGATAGTGCCCATTGGTGCAATCTCCCCGCTTATAACATTATGCAACTGTAATAACATGTATTTCTGCGTTGCCGCGCTTGATGATATTGCCAAAAAATTAATCCTACTTGCGGGGTCTGCGGGTGCATAAGTTTGTTTTGCTGCTGTGCCATCTGCACTTGTGAATGATATTGGCCTAACACCAATTCCTTTTGTAAAAGCTACTATTTCGTTATAAGCTGCCATGATTATCTATAATTTGATTTTTTAAAAATTTTAAGAATTACACTTTCCTGATTGATGCTACCAATACTTGTACTTACCTCGTTTATTGCATCAACAAGATTGTTCTTTGCGGCGGTAGATAATTGTGATTTGTCGCCAATAGTATCAATAAACTGCGATCTTGTTAAATACTCAGCACCAGGAGCTGGGGTTGTTTCACTGCCAGAAGGGGTGACTAATGCAAAACCCACTTCGATACAATCAAATGGTAATGATGGCTTCACAGGATTAGCTGACGTAGTACCAGTAAGCAAAGCAATTGTATTAATTACATCTGCATATATAAGATCGATGCGATTATTTATACCATCTGCAGCGGCTAAGACCAAGTTGGTACTGGTTAGAATCTGATAAACGTTATTATTGATTCTCCATGATCCTGCTGCTACAGTAACATTTCCGCCAGATACAGATAGCTCCAATCCTGAAATTATACCATTTGGCGCATGTAGATTTCCACCTTCCGCTGCATCTACCCAACCCGTATCAAAATCAGCATCACTTAATTTACTTAATACCTGGCCAGTTGTGCCACCTGTTGCAACACCAACCCCGGGTTCTCCGCTAGGTCCGTCTTCACCCTGAGGGCCGGGTTCGCCCTGTTCACCGGTTAAGCCGATAATTGAGGTTCCCAGTCCCCATTCGCCACCTGTCTTAGGGCCGAATAGCTGATAGGTGTTTGTGTTAAGATAGAAATCGCCGTTGGTGCCGGTTGTGGAGTTTGACGGATTTGAGGTGCCATTCAAAATAGTTTTACCATTTGCACCGGTTGTGCCTGTATCTCCCTTATCGCCTTTAGGCCCCTGAGGGCCGGTTTGCATAGAAAATACTTGTGTCCATGTTCCTGAGGCCTTATGATAAAAGATGCCGGTATCTATATTGATATAGGTATCGTTATTGCTGCCTATGCTGCTTCCTGGTACACCAGAGCCATACAAAACTGTGCTATCGCTGCCGTTACTAATGGGTAAAGTATATTTTACAGACCATGTGCCGGATTGTTTTAGCGCGAATGAGCCGGCAGATGTATTGATAAAAACATCGCCATTTTTGCCGTTTGTATTTTGCGGGAGGGTAGTGCCAAATGAAATATTTGCACCGGGATTTATACCTTCCTGAATAAACTCAAGCAGGGTGGTAAAGTTGTATTGATAGTCGGTTCCGCTGCGTACAAGTAAGGAAACATCGGCCGCAGCTATGGTTGATATTACCGGTAGCTCGCTTATTTTTTTGTCTGTTGCCATTAATTTAAAAAATCGGTTATTAATTGGTTGGTGCTAAAATTGTCGGCGGGGAAGTTGAAATCAGTAATATCAATCGAGCGGATACGCGGCCCCGCCTGCCTGGCGCTTTTGTTTTTACGGTTGTAATGCCAAACCGGAAAATCGGATTGGTGATCAGACAGGAACCGTTCGGTTTCATTAGCATAAGCATTGGCGGTACTGCGTTGTTGTTGTACCAGCTTTACAATATTTTTTGCAGGTAAAGCATCTGCATTGTCATAACGTTTGGTCACAGGGCCGGTTGCTGTGTAGTGTATGCTGTCGGCCTCAATAAATCGGGCAAAGGCAAAGTAGGAGAGCACAGGCTGTAATCCCTGGTATAAAACAACATAACCTTGATCATCTAAATATTCGCAACCATTAACCAGGTCTTTATAGTGTTGCGGGGCATCATCTTTTAAGATCCCATCATCCTCTAAATGCTTAATCAGGTCGTAATACAGGATGTAGCCTAAAAATGGCTTCAAATCAAGTTCCTGAGCTTTTTTAATAAATACCTTTATACGCTCGGGCTTTATGTTTACGGCGATATCTTCGTATCGCTGTAAGGTTTCGGGGGTAATTAAATTTAACATGGCATAGTCCTCCAGTCCCCGCCAGCCGGCGGAGAAGTTTTAGTTTATTCGTGTGAATTATGTTTTGTTCGCCGGCTGGCACTTTCAGGCACACATGGCTTCTGCTTCAGCCTGTTTAAAGCCGTAAGCGTAGATCAATGTGGCTATTTTTGTTTCTGCGGGAATTGGCGATTGCAGCAGTTGGTTAATAGCAGCGCCTGCTTTAATTCCTATGGCATCATCTGCTACAGTTGCCGGTATTGGGGTTATGGCCCAGTTTGCTTTTGGATTGATGTTAACAAAGTAATGGCTGAATAACTCCTCCATAGCTTCGCTTAGTTCCAGCCTGTCGGCTGCAGTATTGTCATTAAACTCGCGGATAGCTTCTTTTTTTTCACCTCCATTGCTTAACCCTGATGATTTTTCGGCATTGATCAATTCCCTTGGGACGGAGAATCCTTTGATGATGCGTGCTTCTACAGACCGCTCTGTAGTTTCAAAAAGCTTATCGTTGTTTTGAATGGCATACGGCTGAAACTCGGGTTTGGCGCTTTCGTCCTCATACTCTATCACAATTATTTTTTGAGCGCTTTTTGCCCCCTGGAAACTACCCAGGTCTTTTTCTAACTGGGATGGCGTGTTCGATTTGCCATTGTCCGCGCTGTTATCCGCTTCCTCGCGGCGCGATTGCATAAACAGCATGGTTGACGGCAGGAAACCGGTTGTTACCTCGCGGTTATTGAAGATCTTGATGCCAGCCTCGGTCTCAAAATCTTCCCAAACAGAGTCGGCCTCTATCAACGGGTAATCACAAACTTCGGGGTTAAAATAAAAGAGCTGCCCTTTGTAATTATCCCAGCCGCCCGCAGCCTTAACCTGTTGTTTTATGATCGTTTCATCGGGGTTGTATTTATCCAGGAAGGTGATCTTGCTGCGCATGATATTTTTCCAGGTTTTTCGGCCCCAGTCGTTATAAATGGCAAACTTTTCGGCGGTTTCAGCACTGTCTGTATCGCCCATGCGGATGTCTTCGAACTTTACATAGTTAACCGATGCAATTTTAAAATTGGCGTTGTAATTAACATGTATGCCAAAGCCACGGAACAAGGCTTTATCTGTAGCAATAGCTTTTAAAAGTTTTGTTACGGTTAACCCTTTACTGTTGATGATGTGTTTACCAAATGATGTTTCTTCGAAACCATTACCGGCAATAAATTTGGCCCGCTTGTTCCAGCAATCTTTAGCGGTAGGAGATTGGCCCACTAATTCCAGCATGCGTTGCGGATAGGCGTTATCCGTATCGTAATTGAGTATGCCAAAGGTTTGATTGGGCCTTACCAGTATACGCCGTTCAATTTGTGGTAAGTAGGTTTTCATAATTTATAAGATTATTCTGATTTTGATGATTCCACCGATCTTTTGGGAATCCTTTTTCGTTTGATTTTAACACCAGGTTTTTCATCTTTTTGGCTTCCCGACTTCCCGTCTTCCATACTTTCAAACAGCTTTGCTATATGCGGATATCGTTGTAAATACCATTCAGCTTCCTCGTCGGTAAGGTTATTGTTGCTGTGCACTGCTGCCGAACCCGGCGCAAATTGATGAGTACCCGGTTTAAGAATATATTTTTTGGTCATTCGGGTTTTGTTTTAAGTGATAATTGCTTGAGAGAGGGTAACGGGCAATTGTTACCCATCAATCAAAACATATTAGGCAGCAACCAACGCCTCAAGTGCGGCAATAGTGCTGGCATAAGTTGCTGTGCCACTTACGGGTGGAATTGATACAGCACGTGGAGGATATGGCTCTTTCAGCTTATCCGGGTTGGTTAACTTGATCTTGTAACCGCCGTCTAAAGTTTCATCGGCTGCGTTACGTTCTGCTTCAGTTACGATGAGGCCGTTTACAGCGCCGAATAGCTCAACTGCTGAGTCGCTGTCTTTGTAGTTATTTACAGCTATTGCTTTTACGCGGCCGTAGCCCATCGCCATTAATTGTGCCTTAACATCAGTAGATAAACCGGCAATGTTAAAATCTATCTCCTCGGTATAACGCGGGCCAACCTGTGTTTTGGCCAGTTTGCTCATCGTGTTGAAGCTATTGTTAGTCCCCTGGAATTTATAAACCTTAGCTGTGGCAACCGCGGTAATATCTTTAATGATAAGCGGGTTGGTGGTATCGTAAGTGAGTACAAAATCGTCTTCGTTAAATATGTATACCACATCTTCTATACCTGCGGTAACAGGTTCGCTTGTGCCAAGGCTAAAGCCGGCGTTTATTTTATTGTAAATTGACATGTTGTTGATTAGTTAAGTAGTTGATTAAGTGAATAGTTGATTGGTTGTACTGGCTGATAAGGAAGAGGTAAGAACTACTCACTCAATCAACCAATACATCACTCAAGCTGTTAAGCAGATAGGTAAAACAGCTCGTTAGCGAATTTGAAGTTTACGGCCGCTTTCATACGGGCTTTCATGCGCACCACGTTATCGTTGGTGTAGGGCTTCATGTAAACGGTTGATAGTTCTGAAGCATCGCCTAAAAGATCTACCCCCAGGAACAGGTTTGACGACCTTGCACCCAAAATGGTGTTGGCCTGCCAGTGGTTCATCAGTTGCAGCGGTACACCCAGGTAATCCATCTTTTTAGGGTCGGTAAAGGCGTTTAGTACGTTTACGGCTTTATCTGCCTGTGCCTGTGCATATGCATAGCCAACATGTAAAGGGATCTGCAGATTAAAATCTTCCTGGCTGCGGTCGGCAGGGTCTAATTGGGCATAGATGCCGGTTAATACGCCTAATACGTTGCTTGCATTAATGTAGCTAACGGTTGCTGCAGTTGCTGTGCCGCTAAAGATTGCCGCTTTGCGTGTGTTCACCTCGTTGTAGTTACGCACCAGTTTAAATGTGGTTGCACTGGCTACCTGTATAAAGTACGATTGACCCGCTACATCGATACCTGCACCACCATTTGTAGTGTCTTTAATAGCACCAGTTACGCCGGTAATGGTTACCACATCGCCATCTCTTAAGGTTGAAGTGCTGCTTACCGTTATCACGCCCAATGCGCTGATAGCCGTTGCCACCATTGAGGTTTCTGCTTTGCCCAGGCCTACTTTGTACACGTCGCTTGCTGCCGCGATAGACGGCAATAAACCGGTGAATGGTGCTGTAAACGCCGCCTCTTTGGTAGAACCTTTGCCCAGCCAGTACAAGCGCTCGTTAGCTATTTGTATTTTAGTTAAGTAGCGCTGCACCATAAAGTCGCTCAGGTCAACAACGCCTTCGTAATCAAGGAACGCGCCGGGTTTAAGCTGCTGGCTTTCCCACGATTGTACCAGCTTGTCCCATTGTTCCTGTTTCATAAATTCGTACACAACCGGGTCAAGGTAACTTTCTGTTTGTGTGGCGGTGGTGCCCTGGTCGGCAAATATGCCCGATGGGTTTTGCAGCACCACGTCGTCGTCCACATCAAGGATGATCTTGCGTTGTTTTACGTCGTTAATAACGGTTAGCAGCCCACGCTTTACGGAGTCGGCCTCCAGCAGCGTGCTTGCCATAAATCCCGCCAGCGCTTCGCCGGCATAGGTGTTGTTTGTGAATGTAAATTGAGCCATTTTTTAATTTAGTATTGTTGATTTTAGTTTGCCGTTTGCCGTGGGCAGTTTGCAATGGATAAGATTGTATTGTAGAAAGGATTGGCTGCTAACTGCAAACCAATAACTGCCAACTATTTCCCTACCGCTCTTTTAACCGCGTTTTGTGCCAGTGTACTTTGGGGGGCAAAGAAGGGTTGTGTTTCGGTTTTGGCCTTGCTGCTGCGTTTTGATCCTTCGGGGGTAAAGTCGCTTTTTATTTCGTTCTTCACCTCTTCTCGGGTTTTGGTAAGGCGGGCCTGGGCTTCTTCTAACGCGGCTTTTGCCTCGTTAAGCAGTGTGTTTTGGGCATGCAGGCGGGCTTTTATTTGCTGTAGTTTATTTTGTATTTCGCCCGGTTTTTTTGTTGATTTAAATTTAGTTTCTGGTAAATCTTCTTCGTCCTCATCATCTGCAACAGCAGGTGTTACCTTTTGCACTTTGCCTTCATTTATGGCTAATTGCTGGCCTTCGGCAGTGGTGTAGGTGTCGGTTACGGCTGGTTCGGTTAGTTCTTCGTCCTGGTAAACTTCACAGCCTTCGCCCATTTCGCCGCTGTGGTGCAGGGTGCCTTTGTCTGTAATGGTTTGTTTGTTTACCACCCGTTTAAAAAAGTTCATGATCTTGTCTAAAACCGAGGTGGTTTTTTCAATCAATTCTCTGTTGTCCATGTTCATATTGCTTTTGTTTGTTAAGATTTTGTTGATGCAGCGCTGGTAAACTGCCGGTGCCGTATCGGTATATTTTTTTATTAATGCGCTGTTAATGATGGTTTCGCTGTAATCTTCAATTACATCTATAAAGCCCAGGTTCAGGGCCTGGTCGGCAGTCATCCAGGTGACGGAGTTGATCAAACTATTAACGGTAACTCCGTCCAACCCGGATTTGTCCATGTAGATCTGCGCCAGGCGCGATTGCACTACATTTAACATCTGCACATCTTTTAAAAGCTCATCGGCATTGCCGCCGCTGCCCACCATAGGTTTGTGGATCATGAGCAGGGCGTATTTGCTCATTACTATTTTGCTGCCCGCCATGGCCACTACCGACGCTGCCGACGCCGCAAGGGCATCTATATAGGTGGTAACGTTGCCGGGGTATTTTTTCAGCAGGTCGTAAATGGCTATGGCATCAAAGGCCGAACCACCTACCGAACTGATGTGTACCGCAACATCGGCGCCGGCAGCTGCATCTAATTGTGATTTTACATAGGCGGACGACAGGCTCCCCGAGCCAATGCAATCCGTTTCGGTATCGTATAGGTATATTTTCATTTTTTCAATTAGTGATTTAGTGATTGCACTGGTTAGGGTGTCTGAACCTTGATTTAAGGAATTTCCTGAGGGCCTTGATTTAGAAATCTTGAAATCAAGGAAATCATGGTTCAGATACGATTGGTTTTAAATGCCGTTTGGCATAGTTTAAGCTCTTAATTGTCATGGTGAGCTTGTCGAACCATTAACCGCTTTGTTAGGTCTTCGACAGGCTCAGACTGACATAAGTAGGAAACGTGGTGATAACCGAACTATACAAATATCAGGACTATTATTGGTTACGATGGTGACAGTACTTTGTCAGTAATCTTTTTTCCGTTATCCCGGTTGTCAAGGGCATTTTTCATGGTGAGCTTGTTGAACCATTAGCCGCTTTGTTAGGTCTTCGACAGGCTCAGACTGACATAAGTAGGAAACGTGGTGATAACCGAACTATACAAATATCAGGACTATTATTGGTTACGATGGTGACAGTACTTTGTCAGTAATCTTTTTTCCGTTATCCCGGTTGTCAAGGGCATTTTTCATGGTGAGCTTGTTGAACCATTAGCCGCTTTGTTAGGTCTTCGACAGGCTCAGGCTGACATGAGTTGGAAACGTGGTGATAACCGAACTATACAAATATCGGGACTATTGTTGATTGCGATGGTGACAGTAGTTTGTCAGTAATCTTTTTTCCGTTATCCCGGTTGTCAAGGGCATTTGTCATGGTGAGCTTGTTGAACCATTAACCGCTTTGTTAGGTCTTCCACAGGCTCAGACTGACATGAGTAGGAAACGTGGTGATAACCTAACTATACAAATATCGGGACTATTACTGATTGCAATGGTGACAGTAGTTTGTCAGTAATCTTTTTTCCGTTATCACGGTCGTCAAGGTTATTTGTCATGATGAGCTTGTCGAACCATTAGCCGCTTTGTTAGGTTTTCGACAGGCTCAGACTGACATGAGTTGGAAACGTAATACAAACCGAACTATACAAATATCGGGACTATTATTAAATGAAGTGGTGACACTGTTTTGTCAGTAGGATATTTTCTTCGCACCCACATCACAATCTCCCGCACCTCATTACTCCGAAAAACAATTCATAGCGCGCCAGATGGTGCGTTCGTCTTTTTCAAATTTTACTTCGGCTTCTAATACCGCCTGGTTTTTGCTGATGCCGCGGGTTTGTACCTGGGCGTTCACCCACAAGTAGATCTCGCGATAGGTGAATACTTTGGTGGTGATGAAACCGGCCTTGTACATAGCCGAGAAGATTCCCTCGTCGAAAAGTGTGTTTGCTGTTTGAATGTTCATTTGCCCCTCCCGTCCCCTAAAGGGGATGCTTTTATAGGTTAAGTTTATTTGTTTATTAAAATTCGGTTCCCCCTTCAAGGGGGTAGGGGGTTACTAAAGGTTCACCCTGTTAACCGTTTGGGCTAAAATGTTCTGCTGATTGTTAACATCCTTCACATCCACATAAATAGGGGGGAAGTTGTTGATCATTTGGTAGGCCAGGGTGTTGGCCAGTTCCTTAGCATCATTAACGGGCTGATTGTAATAGCGGTTGGCGTTGCCGCCATCGGTAAATATACCACCTATGGCATAACCCCTGCTGGTGTTGGGCATCGAGAAATCGCGGCCGCCGTGGGCCACGTTGATGGCGCTGACCAGGTTACGCGCCCATGGGTTGCGCATCGCTTCGGATACTACCACCGCTTCGCCGCTACGCAGGTAGGCGTTGGTATTGTCGGTACGGCTGTAACCGGGCAGCAATGCCCCACGACCATCGGACACGAAACGGCCACCCGAAGCAAAGCCTGGCTTTTGTTTGGCAATTTCGGCAATGGATGCTGCGCCTTGTGCAGCCATAAATGCAGCTTGCGCTATACCCAGCGCCTGCCCAATAAACGGTATGCCGCTATATGCCTTAAGTGAATCTATTACGGCACGTTTGGTGCTTACTATGGTATCGGCAATTGCGGTAGCTTTTTTGGCCAGAAAAGCCGCCTTGTAAATAGCCGAATCTTTTTTGCTGTTTTTTAATACGGCATCAATGTATTTATCGCCGGCGTGTATTTTTGAGCTAACCAGTTTGTCTTCAAGCTCGGCTTTCTTTTTGGCATAGCTTTCATCAATTAAAGTGGTGTCTTTTCCGCGCTTTTCGGCGGCTGCAACTGCGACTTTGTGCTCCATTTCGAGCAGTTGTTGCTGTTGCGCTAATGCCTTAAAAATATGGCCGTTTTGTTCATTACCGTTTATATTTTCCTGCAGATCCTTAGCATTAAAATCGCTATTAATATCATCTTTCTCTGCCGTTTTCTGTTTATCTAAAGCAAAAGACGCGCTTTGGGCAGCGGTTTGTATAGCAGTTTCCTGTGCTATTTTTTCTTGCATTTTTAGGTCATTAGCGTTAGTGTTTTCCAATTTATATTGGCGGCCAATACTTTCCTTCAAGGCCTTTTTTATTGCCTCTTCTTCAGCTTTATATTTTTCATCAACCTGTGCTATGGCCAGTTCCCTGACGGTTTTTTTTGCGTTTACGGTTATGTCGTTTAGCTTGTTATTGTATGCGGTTAATTTATTCAATTCGTTTTGCTGGAAATTATCAGATAGAGTTTCCAGTTCCTTATTTTCATTGGTTTTAAGAGATGCTACAGCTTTCTGTGCCTTATCATAACCATGCGCATTAAGTTTTTTATACTCGGGATCTTTAGCGGCCTGCTTTTCGTAAGCCTTAATAAATTTCTCGTATGCCTCTAATTTTTCAGCATAAAAATCTTTTATAACTTTTACATCACTTTCGTATTCGGTTAGTACTTTCTGTGCATTGCGTGCCTGGGTTTGGGCTTCCAAATCGTTTAAAACCTGGTCGTTAGCCTGCATGTCTTTTAAATCGGCAGCGCGCTTTTGTTTTGCACGTTCGGTAGCCTCGGCTTCTTTCCGTTGGCGTTCTTCCCGCTTACGTTGTTGCTGCGCCAAACGCTCTTCTTTCTCCTTACCCAACTGTTCCTGGCTTTTTGCAGCTTTGCCGCCTTCTTCAGCACCTTTTTTATAGGTTTCTACTATAGCCTTACCGCCGGCAACAATAGCATCTTTAGTTTTATTATAGGCCGTTTTTATTTTATCAGTAGCGTTTGTTACCCCTGTTACACTTTGAATAAGGCCATCACCTACTTTTTTAAAATCAAGGTGAATGATGCCATCTAAAATAACACCGATAGCTTTAAACCTGTTTATAAGGTTTTCTTTTAAAAAGTCCCCTATTTTTTTAAGGCTATCCATTGGGTGGCTAAGGGCATCAACTATAATGCCACCCAGTTTACCAAACGCGGCGTTAACTACTTCTACAACTTTACCAATAACTGCCATTGCACCGTGCAGCTTTTTTGTACCTTCGGTTGTATTGGTAAAGTATTCAACAAGCGATTTAAGAACTAACATAAGTAAGCCAAAGCCTGTAGCTTTAATGGCGCCATCAATACTTTGCAAACCGGTTTTTACGGCGGCAACCCCAGTTTTCATGGCGTTAAAACCCTCGGTAACTTCGCCAAGCGTTGCCCCGAACGAGTCATTCTCTTTGCTTAAACTATCCTTTACTTTATCAAAAGCATTTTCAAGAGCTTTTACAGATTTTTCATGGTAATTAAAAACTTCCCTGCTTTTCTCAACTTTATCTTCCTGTTTTTCGATAGTGGCAGATAAATGCCCTATCTGAATGTTAAGTTCTTTTACCTGCTTTGCATTATCCCCTTCAGAACGCGACAGGTTTTCATATCGTTTCTCTAAATCTGCTAACAAATCTTTGTTTTGTTGCATCGACCCTTTGGCACTTAACAGAGTTTTATTGTTCTCTGTTACTTGAGCATTAAAGCCTTTTAAGGCTTTTTGGGTTTCGTTAATACTGATAGCCCCTTTTTTGAACTCGTCACTATACTTGGCTACGCCATTACCCATCTCCACTTGTTTCTTTTCAAGCTCCTCGAGATATTGGGATAGCTGCGCTACCGAAGTTTTTAATTGTTCTGTTTTATCCTGAAAATCAGTTAAAACATTTTTGCTGATATTATCTGCCATAAAAATATAATTATGTTTTAAGTGCCGATTGGCATAATTTAGTTAAAAAATTAGCCTCAGGCTAATTTTTAGAATTTCTTGATTTGTATTTGCCGCCTTCAAAGTAAACGTATTCGTATGGGTAAACCCATTGATCAGTTGCGTACTTGCCTGTGTTACTGGAGTTATTTATCGATTCCGGGTTACCCAAAATTAGCCTTACAGCATCTTTATCCATGCCTGGTACCAGGTAGTCTTTTTTTATATTGGCCCAGGTTTGTGGCGTAAAGTTGTAAAGAGTTTTAGGGTCTTGCAAAAAAAGAAGTTTGGGTAATAGCCATGCCTTTTCCATGTAACTTACATTAGTGCCGGTTAAGCTTGCAGCAATAGTTAATGCCGGGCCGCTCTCTGGCGTTAAAGTGAGTTTAATAGGTTCATCATTATTTTTATACAATGAAACTGTTGTAACTGTGTATTTTTTAAAACGCTCTACCTTAGTTTCTTCAATTCTTGCATCACCTGCTGTTGCAGGCACAATACTTGGGTTTATCCAAACAGTTTTCCCTGAATATATTTTTCGAGCCTCTTCAAAGTCCTTTTGTGGCACCATGTACGGGAAGCATCCTTCAAACAAACCTCGATTATATTTATTGCCTGCCGAATCTATAAAATGAGCTATCTGCGTACCGTTAGTTTCATCAATTTTCATTAACTTAAGTTTTAGATTTTTGTGATCGTTTACTTTTATAAATTCGTCTTTTTCATCAGTAAGGCTGCCATAGATTTTAGCATTCGGAGCAGCAAATACAAAATATGTTTCGCCAATGGTTTCTCTGGGTGAACGAGATTTTAATTGTTCCGTTTGGCAAAATGCTGTTTTAACAAGTATGATAAGTAATAATGATAATATTTTCTTCATTTTAGGTTTTTGCTAATTTTATTGGTAAATATAAAAATTGGTCTTAATAAATCAAAGGCATAAACAGAATAAGGTTTAAATATTATCGCAAGAAGAATTCTTGCCCAATTTTAGGACGAAGTTGTAAACTTCGACCAGTAGGATTATAAACTTTATTTTAAGTGTTATTATTAAAATTTTTTGAATTGATTTTTAGTAGATGTGGTATACGCGGCAACATATTGCATATCATTGGCATATTCAAAACCGGCGGGCATTGTGTCTTTTGTAGGGCTGTGTTCTATCAAGTTTTTATCAGGAATAACTGCATATAGTTGCGCTATTACATTTGTGGTCTTCCCATTTAATTCTCCAGTCCCCCAAAAGAATTCGCGTTCTATAAAACTGCCTAAACCGGTTGAATGGTTCTTATTAAAAGTTTTTACGGTTATATAAGTGCCGTTATAAATTATTTGTCGTTCTGATGTAGTTTTAGATTTAATTAGTCTGAAAAAAAGAAATTCCGTCGAATCGTTCATGATAGAAAAAGCTTTAATTGCGTAAACTTTATCACCGCTTTTAAAAGGTCGCTCTTTAGTATCAGTATAATACACTTTTATTAATTCGCGATTATAAAAACCAATACCAGCTAACGCGACAATAATAACCGCAATAGCTAATAAGATATATTTTTTAGAAGAGGTCATAAGGCTTGCTAATTTTATTGGTAAATATAAAAAATGGATTTAATAAATCAAATGCAGATACAGAATAAGGTTTAAATATTATCGCAAGAAGAATTCTTGCCCAATTTTAGGACGAAGTTACAAACTTCGACCAGTAGGGGGCTTACCCAGGTCGGTTATAGATACTCGTAGTTCGTTCAGGGCTTTCAGATAAATGACAGCCGCTCCGACGACTCATCGTCAAAAGGAGATTGGTATGAATTGTTTGACATATAATTGTATATTGTTTGTTAAATAGATAGGCCTTGTCAATTCTGTTTGACATGGTTAACTGTAAAAATTCCAATTTTTAACTATGAAAAAACTTAAGTATAAAACCTTTGGCGGATGGTCGATGCAGGAAAGTCTTTGTGACTTTATAAATGATAATAATATTAACCAAAGCGACGTTTTGAAAATTATTTACAACAGCGTTGGAAACTTGGAACTTTTTTACTACACGGTAAAATAAATACTGTATTGTGAAAACTGCTCGATTAAATTAGCTGTTTTGGATTAAATGTAATTAATGCCAATTGGCATAATTGTTGATAAAAAAAATTGTCGGAATTTGTAAAACATTGTTAAAAAGTATTTTCTTCTTTAGCAGATGCAACAGCAAAAGGGATATAGTAATTTGTATCTATATAACTGTAGCCAGTAGGTAAGTCGAATTTTATTTCCGGAAAAATATGCAGTACTTTTAAATTGGGACTTATAGCATAAAACTTTTTTATATAGCTTACCCCTTTATCAGATAGCGGAACAAATTTCTTTTTTATCATAGTACCCATAAAAGACGATTTATATTTAAACATGCTGTCGCTCATAAAAGCTTGGTTGGTTATTATTATTTTCATATCCGAAGATGAATTTGACTTTACCAAACGATATAATTCTATTTTTGAATGACTTATATCATCCACAAAGTATTTATATGCGTAAATTTTGTCTCCCTGTTTAAACCGCTCATATTTAAAATCGTTGTAATAAGTTTTAAGCGATTCTTCGTTATAGATGCCTATGCTAATCAATGAAGCAATGGATATTCCAATAATGATAAAGATATTTCTTTTTTTATGTGATAACATAGGTTTTGCTAATTTTATTGGTAAATATAAAAATTGGTTTTTGTAAATCAAAGACAGAAACAAAATAAGATTTAAATATCCGTTTGCCCTTGTTGATTTGGTGCCTTAGTCACCATTCATATAAACAGTGCATGCGTTTACCATGCTAAGGTTGTTGGTAACAATATCGATAGTGACGAAATGAAGGATAAACCGACAGCAACAGAATTAGTTTATTTTTTTAATCATTGTATGGCTATTATTAACTTTGTATGTTTACAAAAATTCAATTAAACAACCATTAATAACCTTATGAAAAAAACACTACTACTTATTATTATGCTATTGCCTTTTGTAGTATCAGCACAAAAACTTCTTAAACCAAGTATAGATAAGCTTAACGGTGATACTGTATGGTCTACTTCAAAAGAAAAACTTTATTTACATGGCAACTATTTAACAGGACAAGGTGAAGGCGTAGTATGTTGGGTTAGATCGTACAAAGGTTCAAAATCTTTAATTTTGAATATTCAAACTACGAATCAAAAAAATTATCCTACCATGGTTGCCGGCAGCAAAGCATCTTTTAAGTTAGCTGATAATTCAATAGTGACGCTTACTTGCTCTAATAATGATTATAATATTTCGGGCAGTAGTGTTGCTGTTGTAGGAAGTTCATATGGACTGTATGATATTACTGCTGAAGATATATCGAAATTAACTACTGGTAATTTGGTGTTTTTAAGAGTTGAGACCACTACAGGTAACTTCGATTGTGATATTAAGCCTAAAAACGCTGAGATGTTTAAAAAACAATTTTTGCTAATTGCCAATCATTAATTGATAAGCATGGTATAAACTAACCATTAAGCTTTACCTCAGCTTTAGGATTATTTCCTTCTGCCGTATTTTAAGTTTTGCTAATTTTATTGGTAAATATAAAATATGGTTTTAATAAATCAAAAGCAAGAGCAGAATTAGACCTGAAATTGTGCAAGAATTGTTCTTGCACAATTTAGGTCTAAGTTGCAAACTTCAACCAGTAGGTAGATTCACTGTAACAATTCTACTTTGTTTATAATCTTATCTAAAATTATAAACACCATGATCGTTTTAAAATCCGACTACTTTAGCGCCCACGAGCGCCTTACCCGTTTTATTAACGAGAACCATATTAAGCGCGAGGATATACTGCGTATTACCCAATCGCAAGGCATGTTCACCATATTTTTTTACGCTGATGATGCTATTGAAGAAATAACCCACGGGTTGTTTTCTTAGGAGAATCAAGGTGTAAGAGTCAGGAATCAAGATAAGCTCAAGGCATTGTTACTGATTTCCCGAATGTAAGGTCTCGACTCTTGCTTCTAAAAGTCCTGACTCTCTTTTTTATGTAGAATCAAGATATAAGAGTCAGAAATCAGGATAAGCCCAGCGCATTGTTGCTGATTCCCCGGCTGCAAAGTCTTGACTCTTGATTCTAACCGTCCTGACTCTCTGCCACTACCCCAGTTTCACCAGCTCAATCTTTACCGGCTGGCCTTTGCGCCAGCTGTCAATTTTATTGATGTAGTAGTAGGCGCCGTCCTGCTCCAGGTAAATTGGGATGAGCAGGTCGAGTTCGAGTATGTCGCGTGGGCTCAGCATAAAATAGCGCTCAACCTTTTTGGTTTGCTGCAGTATTTTTTCCAGTTCGGGGTAGTACTGCAGGCGCAGGTCTTCCCATTGCAGGTTGTGTTCGCCGCCGGTTTTATAAAAATAGGGTACCGATATTACATCATTATATGCCTTTGATACTGTGCCATCGGTAAAGGTTATTTGTTTGCTGAACTGTTTCAGGTCGTACTGCTCATTGATGAGTAAACGGGGCTGGGTGCTTGTATTAAAGTCGATGTTTTCGGGGTCGTCCTTGGTATCTACCTTTAATATCTGCGCTATGCTGCCATTTAGGTAGGGGCGGTTAAGGGTGGCGGCAAACTGGCTCTCAAACAAGTCGGCACTGAGGGTCAGGGTTTTGTCGGCTATTTTTATTTGGGCGTTGCCAAATTTTTGCGGAAAAATGCCCTCGTCCTCTTTGTAAAGTAAATTATTTACCTGCGCGTAATTGCCCAGTTGGAAGGTTACGGTTTTACCCTGGTCCAGGCATTTGCCCGTCCAGTTAAGCGCCCGGGGGATGTTCTCTACAATATCCCTGAAAGACGAGAAGGTAACCATGCGCGTGGTATTATCAGTTTGGCAGATGATGCCGAAACGCTGCAGGGTATCTTTAAGTAAATCTTTTTGGGTGATATCCGGGAAGATGCGCTCGCACTGCACTTGCTGGCCATATAATACATCATGGTTATCGGCGGTGATGGTTAGCTCGGTATCCGCCCGCATGCTGAAATCAGAACCGCTGTAGTTTCTAAACTCATACATCACCATTAGCTGGCATCCCGGGGCCATATCGGCTTCGGCAGATATGGTTGTGGGGTCGGAATAGTTTTTATAACCGAAGGGGCGGGGGAAGCCGTTAAAGGGATCAAGAGTGGCATCGATAAGGTTAAATGTTGCGGGTGGGAAATTATAGTCGCCATTCACAGGGTCATGAAACCTCAGGATGATATCCACCTCCGAGCCATAGCTACTGGATATATGCCCGTGAAAATAAAAGGTTGGTATTTTTAAGGATATATTAACTTTTACTACGGATGTGGCAGTATATATACCTGTAGACGGGTTGTAGTTACCATTCTTATTATTCACCACGTTTATAAAGGGAATGATACCAGTTGGGTTTTTGGCATCGGGATGGGAGACCTGGAAGTTACGGCCCAGGGTAGCCAATACCCCCTGCTCATCCGGCGACTTTTGATAATCGGTACCATGCTCAAAGCTATCGCCGGCAAACTGCACGATCAGTTTCTCGTACATGGGCTGCTTCAGTAAAAATGAATCGGGATCAACCTTGTAACCTGCTTGGGCAACAAACATATCAATAGCTGTTTTCAGGAAAAAACCGGGCCGCATGTAGCGTACATCAATCTGCGGGTTGTTCACAAAATCGGCAGGGATTAAACCATAATCAACCACCGGCCAGATCCAGCCTTCCGTATGTGTTTGCGATGCTGCAACGCTATTCACATTCCAGGTGTGCATATAGGGTTCAAAAACCTTTTGTTTACCGGTGTCTGTAGTGCTATCGCCCATGTCATAGATCTTTACATCCAGGGCGTCGAAAAAATCAACGTTGCCGCTCAGTACGGTTATGGCGGCGGTATCATCATCAACGCTTTTTAAAACGGCTAAACCTGATGGCACTATCTCCAGCCCATCCTGTATCAGTTTGGCCTGGTAGTTATCATAAGGCAGTGCGGTAGTAAATGCCACCTCGTCCGGGAAACCCAATATCTGCCGGTTGCGCTGGGTTAGGGGTAGCTTAAACTGGTTGCTGGTATTGCCCTGCTGGTTTTTCACTTCGGCCAGGTTGTTTATCTGGAAGGTGAGGGCTACGGGACTGTCGTCGGCCAGGTCAACAAGTTCGTCGTTTATATATAGTTGTAGTTGGTTCATTTGGCTTGTGTTTTATTATCTTCGCGAAAAAAATCAGCGTATGAGAAAAATTTACTTGTTATTATTAATTGCAACTATTGGCCTTTCTTCTTGCAAAAAAGAAGCTAAAACAACCCCCAAAACCTTTGATATATCAGGGAACTGGAAACTTACTTCTTTAAGTACCGATTTTATTAACGGGGTTCAAATAGTCGCAACACTCTCTAACCAGTCTACAGGTGGTTATGTGGATCATATGATTTTTAATAGTGATGGCACAGGAAGCATGACTTTAGAAGGGAAAACCATTAGGGAGTTTAAATATGATGTTACCGACTCCAAGATTCATTTTTCAAGTGTTTTTTATCATAATGGGCACACGTTGGTAAGCGAGCGAAGCTTTATGTCGCTTATTACCAATTTTGCCGGTAGCGAATTGGAATTTACCGATCAAATATATGTTTACACTAAAGAAAACTATAATGGCAAACCATATGATCGGTTTGAACGCCATATTTCTCTTGTAAAGGAAAAATAAATAATCTATTAACAGGTAACCATCTCTATTGCACCTGGATATTAATACCCGGCATATTAAATGTTACGCTGAATGGCGCCTGCCCATTACGGGTTTCGTACTCGCTGTAGGTTGCGGTATTGATAACGATGGTTTGCCATTTAACCGGGTTTTTACCCACCAGCATTTGCACCTTTGGTGAATATTTTATGGACTGAAGGCCTTTTATATCCGTAACGGAAAGGTCTTCGGCCATTACTTTTACCTTTTGCCCGGCAGTTTTGCTTATAACTTCTTCAATACTGTCCTGGTGTTCCCAGTCGCTTACGTAGTTTTTTATGATAACAGCATTCTGCACATCAAGGCTCACTTCCTGGTTGTAAACAAAACGGTAGTAGTTCCAGCTGCCGTTTAAACCAATCCAGCGCAGGTATAATGATTGGGCGTCTACCGCGTCATCCACCCGTATGGTTTGGGTTTGGGTAACCGCGTGGGTAATATCGTTTTCATCATCGTATTTCAGCGTTACATTAACATAATACACATCATCAGCAAAAGGCCCTTCAATAAGCAGCCTGTTTAGCCCCAATTGCCCGGGCACCGGTACTACCGCCTGGCTTTGCCTGGCAATTATCATTTTGCTGCCATCCTGGTTTAACAACCATGAGCCATCATCATTTAACAGGTAGCTGGTTTGCGGCCCGCCGGGTAGTGGGTTACGGTTAATATCCAATAACGTAAAATCGGCATATAATTGGCGGCCAACCAGTTCATCACTATAGATAAAGCTGATATCAAAGGGGTAGCCATTACTGTAGGCTGGTTCGGCAAAATCGCTTATCCATTTGGCTTTATCGCCACCGGGAGGTACGCTGGCAAAGGGTACGTATGCAGCAAGGTTGCCGGCATAGCGTTCGCCAAGTTGTTTGGCAGCATAAACCACGTAGTATGGATGTTCAATGGTGTTGAACAATGGGGTATGCCCGTCCCATTCTTCGGCGTAGGCAATTTGGTAGCTGGCACTCAGGTTGTCATCACGGTAGTTTGTTTGGGTGTAATCGCTTTCATCTTTAGCGCGCAAAAGGCTTTGTAAAAAGTTTGAAATATCGGCCCGGGTTACTCCCTTATTATTGGGGCGGTTTTTTGAGGTAATGGTGCTTTCCCTGCCGGTAATTTTATCATAAAATGTAATACGGGTAAGCACTTTATAATATGGCCTTAAGCGGTTAATATTAATAAAACCTGTGCTGCTTGTGGTAAAGGGTGTATCAATAACAAACGCCCCGGCACTATACTTATCAGTTACCTTAAAAGTACCCGTACAGGTATCGGTTTCTATGTAGATATGGTCGCCCGGGGTAACCGATGATACATCGGTATTTACCAATACCCGGGTTTTACCATCAAGTGTGTTTAACTGCAAACCGGTAACATTAAAATCGCGGCGTTGGTAAGTAAAAACAATCGGGTTAAACGCCGCGTTCCAGCGGGATGTGTTGCCGCCCGGCAAGGTAACCGATGGATCTGCCTGTAACAGGTTATTAACTGTTGGAATAAATACGGTTTGGCTGATGCTTTGGCCGTTGGCATCTATCACCATAACCGTATGGCTGCCGCCTGCAAGCCCGGTAAAAATATTTGATGCTTGTGTTAATGTGCCATCAAGTTTGTAAGCAAGCGGGAGATAAGTAGCTGTGGCATTAACGGTAATTTGCCCGTTATGTGCGCCGGGGGCGGTTTCGGGGCTGTCGATAGTAATACTTACTATCTCAATATCACCCGCCTGCTGTGGCGGCGGCAGGTCTTCACCATCTCCGCCGGTAAGCGCTATAAAGTTGAAGTTTTTGCTGGTGGATGATACTACCCGGTGGCTGCTGTTAAAAATAACGTGCCCAATTTCGCCGGTATAAATAAGCGACTGCATACCGGGGACGGTTACTGTTTGGGTAGTAATGCCGTTTATACTATCGTTAATGGTATAGGTTACAATACAGTTATTGCCGTTGGCGGGTAAACCGGTTAAGGCATTAACAATGGCTACATATACTTTTGCATGCATATACATGCTCCCATTGGCATCTGTAGTGGTGGCCGGCAAATGAACAACTTCTATACGTGCTGTTAAATTCATTTTGTTAGTGGTTTAAAATTGATTGATAAATGAATGGGTAACTTAATATACATCGTAATACATAGTGTTAAGGGTTATAGTGAGGCCAACCCCCGTGGTATTTACATCAAACTTGTTGTACACAGGCAGGCATTTGGCTTTCTCGCCGGCCTTAATGCGGAAGTAACGGCCTTCGCCATCGCGGTATTTGGCGGCTTTTACTATAAACTCGTTTGCCATGCGCAGGGCCTGTTGCACGTAGGTTTCGTTTTCGGCAGTGAACTGGCCAAATTCTGTTTTATATAAAAACTCCAGGTACAAGGTAAATACATTATCTACCGACCCGTTTACCTGCGGCGATACCACAATGGGCTGCATGGGGTACATAAAAACGCAGGGAAAAACGGTGTCATCTGCCAGTGCGTTCAGTTCTTTTTCGGTGCCGTATAAAAACGACGGGGTAGCGCTTAGGGTTTGTGTTATGGCTTCTATTTGGTTACGCATGGTTGGTATAATAGTGATTGGTTGATTTGTGATTAGTTAATTTCATGTTGAGCCTGTATAACCATTAGTTGATAAGCATAGCGTTCAGGTCTTCAGCAGGCTCAGGCAGACAATAATGAGAAGGTATGTCAATTCGCAATTTACTTACCTGGTCATTGCTACGCTTTACCATCCTCTCTTCGCTGCGCGGAAAGAGGGTTATTTCCTTACCCTCTATGCGAAGCAGAGAGGGTCGGCCAGCGTAGCGTAGCCGGGGTGAGTAGATTAACACAGGACAGGTAGCCCGGCATGACGATGCTTTTAGCAAACTGCCTACTGTTGCATCATTTCGCTATACCTTTTTTGGTACTCGGCTTCGGTTTTGTTGAGCAACAGTTTGGTGAGGATGCGCTCGTATGGCATGGCCAGGATGTCGGTCCATTTGGTGATATCGCCGCCGGCCAATGAGTTTACGGTGTTGATATATTTAAACTTTTCGAATGCCTGGATGCCCGCACGCTTTTCCAAAGCGTTTGCAGCCGATGCCAGAAGCCTGTTCTCGGTTTCGATAAGTTGGGATAGCTCATAAAAAAATGTTTGGCTATGGGCAGTGCCTCCGTTACCCTGAGTTGTTTAATGGTTTCGGTAAAAGCAGCGGCGGCATATTCATCATACCTGTTGCCGGTTACATGGCTGTAAAAGTAATAGGCAAGCACCTTGCAGCACGCGGCAAGCGAAGGGTTAAAGTAGTCCTGCCAGTTTTCTTCGCCATATATTTTAATATGGTCGGCTATTTCATCGGCAATCACATCACGGGCAGCCATAAATGCACCCGCAGGTTCTATCGAGAGGTTGCGGATAACATTTATTTTGATCTGCTTTCCGTCAATTTCAACGGTGATTGTTTTTGGGATCTCATCGCTGTTATACAGGTACTTTATTTGGTGCGACAAGGACAGCACTGCATCCGCAAATTGCATAAAATCGCTCGCATCAAGCACTGATTGAAGATCGGGGACAGGCACGCCCGACAGGATACTGATGGCATCCAGGTCGCCAAGGTTTGTGTTATCCTGTAAGGCCATCATCTGCCCCAGTGTAACTTCATTTAATTGCGAGGGGATCTTTACCCGCAGCTTGCCATGGGTGGTTTTAAGTGTTTTTTCTATCATATTTTTATTGGGATCGCACCAGTTTTGTTGATTGCAGTATTGCTTTAAGAAAGCCCTATCATCTGTGTAAGTACATCGTCATACTGTAGCCGGGAAGCTTGTGGTAACCTGCTTTTTACACCATTGCCACCTTTTGTGTTTAACTTATTTAACGCTACATAACGTAACGGATCTATCAGGTGGTTATAAGTATCAACGGGTTGGTTAATAGCATTGCCGCTTTTGTCGGTTTGCCATTTATACCGGCCTAATTCCTTACGCAGGTTTATGCTGTTGCGGGTTACGTTTAGTTTGTAGCGTTTTAGTATATCTATCGAGTTTTTAATGCTGTCGGCACCTTTTTTAGCGCCGGTAACCAACCAGCCCAGGCGTTTAAGCTCTTCTATCGATTTTGGTTCGGCGCTATCGGCAATTATTTCTGTTGCTTTGCTAATGCCGCAACCGGCTAATCTGCGTGCCAAATCGGTATTGGTCAGGCGTGTTTCATAGATCAGTTCATCCACCCAAAGCTCACCGTTTTGTTTATAAACCTGCAGGCAACCGGTCTCGTCGTTGGTAAACCCAAAATCGAGCCCGGCCGCTATCAGTTTAGCATCCTCCGGTATATATTCGCAGATGTGCCAGTTATCAAACACCAGCCCGGTTATTTTGCCGGTAATGCCACGGGCGTACACCTTCCACAGTTCCAGGTCTTCCGTTTTTAACCCTTCTATTTTTTCACGCATCGCGTCATCAACAAAGGGGTTGTGCCGATGGTCGGATATAAAAAGTTGTACCCCCGGTTTACCTATCAGCTTATCATGCACCCAAAACCCGTTGTTTGGGTTATAGTCGATAAATATGCGTTTTTTGGTGCGCAGGGCAAGTTCTGTATAAACATCCCACTCAATGCCGTTGGCTTCGTTTATAAAAAGGTAATCTCGCTTACCTGATTTTGCGTCCTGTGCGTTCGCGTAGCTTTTGAACTCAATAATGCTACCGTTTTTGAATTGAAAGATGCGGTCGGTATGGTTAAAATTCTTAACAAGGCGTTTCAGTATGTCCGATTCGCTGTGTATGGCCTGTGCATCGCGCAATGCGCCCGATTTTAAGTTCGGGATGTCCTGGCCAACAACAGTGATCACCTGTTTTTCGTTTTCGGCAGCCAGGCAAAACAATACCTGCTCAATGGCATAAGTTTTACCCGAACTGGTGCCGCCCTGGTTAATAACCACATGGCCGGTAGATTTGTAGTTGTTTTTGAATAAGACAGTAGTTTTTGGATGCATAAGTTTTAGATAAGGGGCAGAAGGATTAAAGGTCAACTTCTTTCTCGGTGCCTGCCAGTTTAGTGCCCGGGTCAACAATTTCTATTTTTATAGTTTTGGGTATATCCTGTAAAAGATCTTCGGTTTTTTCATTCCAGCCCAGGTTTTTCAAAAAAAATATAGCCCCTGTAGACGACTGGAAGTGTAGCTTTTTTTCATACTCCGTTTCAACCCTTAACCTGGCTTTTTTAACTACAGGTGCAAATTTACCTTCGCGCTCGTAAGCTTCCATTTCGGTTATGCTGGTAAAATTCAGGGCTAATGCCAATCCGGATAGGGTAGGTGGTTCAGGTTCGCGGTCGCACACCTTATGGTCTATCATACCGGTAGGCTCTTTAGAGCCTTTTACCGGTACTTTCTCCATATGATATACTCCCTGCAGGGAGGTAAAATATTTTTTGATACGCGCCCTGTAAGCTTTGATTGTTTTTAGTTGTTTCATAAAGTTTGCGTTTAATGTTAAATATGCCGAACGGCATAAATTATATACAAATATACAATTAATTCTTTACACAAGCAAACTATTTACAGAATTTTCTTTATTTGTTATAATATAATTAGAATTGTAACACATGGCCTAAAGTGGTAGTCTATCGTTTACAAAAAATATATCTTTACAGTGCTTACTTCAGCATTAAAACCTTGTACCCGGCAATGAAATTAACCCTACTGCTGATAGCGATCCTTCTTTTACCATTACTGATACAAGCACAGGATAAGAGTACCGTGCCGCTAACCCGGCGCCGTATGAATGATACGCTGGTAGTTGCACAGCAGGATACTTCCGCGCAAAAGGATCTGTATGATGTCATCCGATCTGTATTTAATAAAAAGGGTACTGTTGATAATAAAGCCATTACTGTAATAGGTTCAAAGCCGGTGTTCTCTGTTTTGCCTGCCGTTGGCTATACATTGCAAACAAAACTGGCGGTAACCCTTTCGGGAAATATCGCCTTCCGCGTTTCAGATAATTCGCGTATTTCAACCATATCGTCAAACGCGGCATATACGCAAAACAAGCAGATCATCATTCCCCTGCAGTCAAACATCTGGACGGCGGGTAACCAATTCAATTTTATAGGCGATTTTAAATATTACAAGTACCCTCAAAGCACGTTTGGCTTAGGCAGTAATTCCCGGTCGGCCAATGAAAACCCGATGGATTACACGCTGTTTCGCTTTCACGAAACTATACTTACCCGTATTACGGGTAACCTGTATGGCGGTGCGGGGTTTATTTATGATAACCACTTTAACATAACCGAAACAGGTAATGCCGACGGCAGCGTGTCAGACTATACTCTTTATGGCCCCGAAACAAGTACCGTTTCATCAGGGGTCACTCTGAATGCTCTTGTAGATATGCGCGATAATTCCATTAACCCAACAAGAGGGTTTTATGGGGCTGTGCAATACCGTAATAACAAAACTTTTTTGGGCAGCACGTCGGCATGGAGCTCTTTGATCATTGATGTACGTAAGTATTACAGGTTTCCGGCGTCTTCCCATAACGTGATAGCCTTTTGGAGCTACAATTGGGTTGTACTTAATGGCAAGCCGCCGTATCTCGACCTACCCGCCAACACCTGGGACCAGTATAACGGAACGGGCAGGGGATACATACAGGGTAGGTTTAGAGGTGCACAAATGGTATATCTGGAGAGTGAATACCGTTACCATATAACTAAAAATGGATTGCTGGGTGGTGTTGCATTCTTCAATGCCGAATCGTTTTCGGCAGCACCGGGTTCGCCCCTGCAGAAAGTGCAGCCCGGGTATGGTGCCGGTTTACGGATAAAATTAAACAAAGTATCTAAAACCAATATTGCTATTGATTATGGTATGGGTAACCAGGGTTCAAAAGGCGTTTTTGTAACCGTTGGCGAAATATTTTAAAGGCGCATTAAATTAACTCACAGAGCGTTTAATACTTACTAAAATAAATGTTAGTTTTTTAATAAACCAGGCAAACCTTTGCGCTTTTTAATACGTTTAGATAATATAGTTAAAAAATGTTAAATAATTGTGTTTAAAGTACACACAAGGCATAAACGCAATATTTTTTATCTATTTTTATAGCATCCATTTACCTATGCATTCAAAACGGTTTACTAATTGGTATGTTTCACTTGTCCTGCTCCTTTCGGTGCTTGTAGTGTCGTGCCAAAAAGATACCGGTGAGCAGGCGGTAGATCAGAAAAAAATAGCCCTGAATGCAGATAGCGCTTTAAGCGCAACCTCTCCTGATAACTTCCTGGCAACAGAAGGTACCCTTACTATTAAAATGAAGGATACAACCTACACCTTTGATGCCGCTAAAGACTCGGTAGCATTTGTGAACATGAGTGCCGGCGATAACCGCTATTTTGGTATTACCGCAATTAATAAAGAACATACGATGAGTTTTGGCGTAAGCTCAAAAGGGGCAGCGGCAGATAGCTTAACGAGGCCCGTAGCAGGCGGCCAGTTATTAATGATGGCCGATGTAATGCACACCAGGCAATACACACTTACACAATACGCCGAACCCGGTGATGCCGGGAAGATAAACCTGGTGCAGTACCGCCAAAATGATATGCTTGCAAAAGGTAATTTCTTTACCTTTCTTTCAAAAGATGACGACCCTAATTCATCGCTTTACAGGGTAGAAGGTATCTTTGAACTGAAGCTTAAAAAGCAGTAATATCACGCCAGTGTTGTATTGACACCACATTGTAAAAAACACCTTACATGCCTGCCATTTGGCCGCAACGCTGTGAAAATCGGCCTATTTTTCGTATCTTTACAGAAAAACAAAAGGAGATTAATGAAAGTATTTATTGGAGGCCTTCCGTTAGAAGTAAGTGAGGCCGAATTAAATGCGGTTTTTGGTGATTTTGGGCCTGTTAAGTCCCTCAGGATCGTTAAAGATCGTGAAACAAAAGAGAGCAGGGGCTTTGGTTTTGTGGAGATGGTTAATGAAGCAGAAGCTAAAGAAGCCATCCGTTGCATGAACGGCCAAAGCTATTATGGCAAACGCATAACAGTTAATATAGCCGAGGATAAAGGTCCTGGTTTTAACAGTGGTGGCGGCAGAGGCGGTTTTAGCCGCAATTAAGCCCCATAATATTTTTTCTTTGAAATAAGATCAGCTCCGCAATGCGGGGCTTTTTTTATGCTTATTACAATCAGAGAAAATCTTTATTTTTTTAAGAAAGTTTTTGTTAGCTAAGGCTCGCCCTGTAAATTTTTATTTGTAATCTTGTATAACCCTAACTGATCAATAATTTGCGCCTATTTGTTAACATAAACAGGCTTTGGATAAGGCTTACAGGCTCAACTGCGGAGTTCCCTCTTGAATTCAGGATATTCCATGCTCTTTGCCTTATAGCCAGCCTGGCGCTTGCCTATAATGTTCCCTTCAACTACCTTATTGGCTTACCATATATTGCCCTGCTTAGCCTGATAACGCTTATAATTTTCTTATTCCTTTACTATCGGTCGCGCTATCATCGTAAGGTAAAATCTAGTATAACCATTTTTACTATTATTGGTAACCTGCTTTTTGCCATAAATTTTGTTTATAACTCGGGTACCTATGGCCCAACCGATTTGTTAATGGGCTTGTCTATTTTGCTAGTGCTTTGCGTAGTGCCCAAAAATCAGCAAAAAATGTGGATAGCTGTAAACCTGTCTATCATTATTGGCATGCACCTGGTGGAGTATTTCCGCCCCGGGTGGATATCCAATAGTTACATTAGTCGCGAAAGCCGTTACTGGGACCTGTCATCTGCTTATGTGGTGGTAGTTATTGTGTTGTATTATACCATTACCTATCTGAAGCGTAATTATGATCATGAAAAACGATCTGCTTCTGAAAAAGCTAATGCTATAGAACTACAGAATCGCCATATTACCAAACAAAATCACGATCTGGAGCGCATAAATTCAGAAAAAAATAAACTGATGTCTATCATAGCACATGATCTGCGTTCGCCTTTGAGTAATATCCAGAATTATCTTGAACTTGTGACCGAATATGAGTTGGATACTGCTGAACGCCGTATGGTGGAGGGCGATCTGTTAAAAGTTACCCGCCGTACCATTGATATGCTTGGCAAGCTGCTTGTATGGTCGAAAGCGCAGATGGATGGCGTAAATGTTAAACTTAGTTATGTTAACTTGCGCGATGCCTTGTTTAATACAATTGAATTAGAGAAAGCAATTGCCCTAAAAAAAGATATCGCACTAATCACTGAACTTGACTGGGGTATAAAAATTGTTGCTGATAGCGATATGCTGCAACTGGTGATACGAAACCTGATCAGTAATGCTATAAAGTTTACTAGCACAGGCGGGCAAATATCCTTTAAGGCTAAACAAATAGGAAGCGAATGCTGGTTGATTATCCGTGATAACGGTATTGGTATGAGTTCTGACAAACAAAATGAGTTGTTCTCATTGCAAGCCCAATCAACTTTTGGCACAGATAACGAAAAAGGGGTTGGCCTTGGCTTGTTGCTTTGTAAAGAGTTTACCGAATTGCAGGGCGGCCGTATTTGGGTTGAAAGCGCTCCCGGTGCGGGTACAGCCTTTTTTGTATCCATGCCGGCAGGGAATTAAGTCAAAAGTCAAAAGTCAAAAGTCAAAAATCAAAAGTCAAAAGTCAAAAGTCAAAAGTCAAAAGTCAAAAGTCAAAAGTCAAAAGTCAAAAGAACATTATGTTAAGCCGGTTGGTTTAATGTTGAATAAATGAGGTTTTTTACTTTTGAATTTTTAATTTTGACTTACTATGAGGCCTGGCGATAAAGTGATATGTGTTAACGATAAGATTGATCCTGATAAGAACGAGGAGATAAGACGCGATTTTGAGATATGGATAACGAAGGATAAAGAATATACCATCCGCGAGATCCTTGACAATAATGGCATCGTTACCGGCGTACTGCTTAATGAAGTACACAACTTCCCCAAATTTTTTAAACTCATAAATCGTTTCCAGGAACCAGCATTTGCTATATGGCGATTCCGAAAGCTCAACTACGCTACTGCACCTGCAGAAGCAGTAAGCGAAGTGGAAGAGTTGATAGAAGTTAATAAAGAAGAGTTGGTTAAATCTAAATAATATACAAGCAACCTCACTCAATCTTCTATGCGGTTGTGTGGAACAAATAACCTCTTACAGGTGACATATACTTTTATAATAATATGTTAAAAATGCTGAATGGCATAATGGCTACCAGTTTTTGTCAACAGCAACGTCTATTTCCACTAATTGGGTTAAAATGGTCCGTAACATCGCTTCTCGCGCCCATTGTTGCTCTACAAGGGTTGCATCCTGTTTATACCAGGTAATAGCTTCGTTGATCTGTACGCGGGTTTTGTAAACAAACTGTTTGTTTGGGTGTAATCGCTGTCCCTCGTAGCTGTTTAGGTTTTCGGCCTTAATCACTTTCGCGAAATTCTTAAGCGAAATATCCAACTGCAGGCATTCATCCAGTGAGTTTTTAAAATCATGTTTATCCTCCAGCCAAAGGGTTAGGGTGTCATCGGTCATGTCATGGTCGGCAATGCTGATGCGGCTGTAATTGTAATCTACGGTGATGATAAGCCACCACAGCTGGTTTTTTAATTTTTGTGCAATCTTTATCATGGTGTTGTTTTTAGTTTGATTATGGAATTAGCAGAGGGGGGGATTTTAGCATTATGCTTTTAATTCAAAAGGCGGCAACCATCCGGGTATATACTTTTGTATTTCGGCAATCTCGGCCTTGTATTTAGTGCATGCATTTTGGTAGCCCTGGTAGCGCTGGGTTAATTCTTTACTTAATAAATCGGGCTTACCTTTTTTGGGTTTGGTGCGTAGTGCAGAGTAGGCTATATACATGTTTTTTGGTTTATTGTATTTAATAGTTTGGTAAAAAAGGCATTGAATAAACTTGCCCCGAGTCCTGAAGCAATAAAGTACTTTCTTTAAATTCTGTACGCATTGTGTTTTGATTGTTGATTATTAGTTTTAAATTAGCAATTATCGAATGAACAAATATAAAGAAATATCTTTAATAAAATAAAGAAATATCTGTAATTATTTTTATTGCTATGGATGACCTGTCAAAACCGAATAAAATAAAAACAGTACGCCCTGAAACACTGGAGTTCATTATCCTGTATAATCAGTTGCGCGGGCGTGCCTTTAATAATAATAGCGAGTTAGCTGAGGCGTTGAACTTTAATTCGGCAAGTTCTATTACCGAGATTATTAAAAGCCGCCAAAATATCGACCCGGAGAAACTTAAGATCTTTAAAGATAAGTACAGCGAGTATTTGGGAAGTACCAAAAAGAATGCAGATAAACCTGTTACCGCCCATCGCGAAGAGGGTATCCCTATGTATGATATCATCGCTACCGCATCAGGCGTAGAGGTTTATAATGACATAAACGATTCGCAGTCGGTTGGGCGCATGAATTTTCCGGGGATTGAGGAGTGTGATTTTGCCCTGCCGGTTTGGGGCCATTCGATGTACCCTTACCTTGAGAACGGTTGCTGGGTAGCCCTTAAGATAATCAGTGATAAAAAAATACTTCCGGGTGAGGTGTATTATATTGAATGGGGCGATTACCGCATGTACAAGCGCCTGCTGGCCAGTGATAACCCCGAAGAGGTGATAGCCCACTCTGATAATGTAACAGAAATGGTTGCGGGCCGTTTAAAATATGCACCATTTCCTATCCGTATTGATGAAATAAAAAAGCTGTGCCTGGTGAAGGATATTCATAAAAAGCATAACCATTAATTTAGGTGTGATTTAATCTATGGGATTTGAGACTCCCGTGCTTTTCGATTTTTTTAATTTTGACTTTACAGAATGAGCGTACGCCTTGCCACTTTAACAGATATCCCCGCAATTATGCAGGTAATAGCCGATGTTGTACCCATAATGCGTGCAGCAGGTAATTTACAATGGGACGATACTTACCCCAACCCACAGGTTTTTGAAGAAGATATAAAAGCCGGGCAACTTTGGGTGGCCGAGCTTGACGGCCAAATTGCCGGTGTAACTGCTATCACAACTGAACAGTATCCGGAGTATGCGCAGGTTGGACTGGATGTTAATGAAACCGCTATTGTAACGCACAGGCTTGCGGTGAGCCCACATTTTAGGGGTAGGGGCTTGGCTGCCGATCTGCTGCAGCAGGCTGAAGTGGTAGCTATTGATCGTGGTATAGGCATCTTGCGCATTGATACCAATACACAAAACCACGCTACCCAACAACTTTTTCCAAAACTTGGTTATAGTTTAAAAGGCGAAATTACATTGGAGTTTAGGCCGGGATTAAAGTTTGTTTGTTTTGAGAAAAGGCTTTCTTAGCAGCCTATTCAAAAAACAGGCTAAACATAAAAGTATGCAGCGATAGTTTGCTGATAGGGTTGGCATAAGGTGTATTATCAGCCACCAGCATATTGCCAAAGCTGTTGGTCAGTTTTATTTCGGGCGATAGTTTGAAAAATTCGAAATAAATATCGAAACCGATACCAGCCTCGTATGATGAGTAACCGCGTATGTTCCTTAATAAACGTTCGGTAGGGGCGGTGTTGGGTTCATCCCTTTTTGAGCCTATAGCCCCCGAATATTTTAAACCACCCACAAGGTAAGCACGCATGTTACCAATACGATCTGATTTTAGTTTAAATTGCAGCGGAAAATCAACCGTAGTGGTTTGTACAGATTTGGTAACATCCTGCGCCGGGTTTTCAAACGCATAACTTACAGATCGGTCTGAAAATACCAGCGATGGCGTAACACGGGCCTCTAAATGCTCTATTAAACGGTACCGGGTTAAAAACCCTACGGCAAAACCCGGCATGTTTTTAGAGCTAATGCCTTTTAATGGCGTTGTGGCATTGCTACCCAACTCAGTATCAAAAAAAGGTTCGCGCCAGTTAGGTTGTTTTACTATTTTAAAACTGCTTTGTACGTACGCGAAAGAGAAACCAAAACTCAGGTCGTTTTGGTCGGCGCCGCCACCCCATGCCTGCGCAAACAAAAAATTGCTGCAGCCCATCAATAGTAATGTGATGAAGAGGCGGGTTTTGATCATTTAATGCCAGTATAAATTGAACAGATACCAAACGCCAAAGGGCGGCTTTTGGTATTTTTAAAGCCAGCCTTTTGCATCAGGCCGGTAAAGGCTTCACCATCCGGGAAGGCCGCAACCGACTCTGGCAGGTAAGTATAAGCCCTGGCATCTTTAGAAAAAAGCTTGCCAATACCCGGTGTTACATAGTTAAAATAAAAGGCGTAAAGCTGCTTTACCGGAAACGCTTTGGGTTTTGAAAACTCCAGTACCACGGCCTTGCCACCCGGTTTTAACACACGGTGAATATCGGCCAGGCCGGTTTCCAGGTTTTCAAAATTACGTACACCATAAGCAACAGTAACAGCATCAAACTCGTTCGCCTCAAATGGCAGCTTTTCGGAGTCGCCCAGTTTTACTTCAAATTTATCACTTAAACCACGCTTAGCTATTTTTTGATCAGCTATATCAAGCATGCCCCGCGAAATATCCACACCTATAATCTTTTTTGGGTTCAGGATGCTTAAAGCCTCAAAAGCAAAATCGCCGGTGCCGGTAGCCACATCCAATATTAGTTGTGGTTTGTCTTTTTTCAGTTCGTTAATGGCTTTTTTACGCCAGATGATATCTATCCCCAGCGACATGAAATGGTTTAAAAAATCGTAAGTTTTTGAGATGTTGTTAAACATATCGGCAACCTGTTCTTTTTTGGTGCCTTGCTGGTTTTGGTATGGTGTTACAGTTTTGCTCATGAGTATGCCGGCAAAGATAAGTGTTTGTGATCGATAGTCACATAGCCCGGGGTTGATAGTAGGAATTATGATAATGTACTTACCAAGAGCTATCATTCATTAGCTATTTATAATTCTTTTTCAATTATTACATAAAAACTATACCTTCACTTTTCGGGCATGCTTACCCGGTTACCTAATTCATTACCATATATTATTAAATACCTTAACGCATCATTATGAAAGAAAACTCTGAAGCATCACGTAGGGGCTTTTTAAAAAAACTGGCTACAACCGCTGCCGCTGTAACTGCGGGCAGTAGCTTAATTGCGGCCGATAAACATACAGGCAGCTTTACTTATTTAAAAAAAGAATATAACCAATACGGCCCTAACGATCAGGTAAATATAGCACTTATAGGTGCCGGCGGTATGGGCACGCAGGATGCCATTGTTGCCCTACAGGTGCCGGGTGTGAAACTTGTTGCCGTATGCGATTTATACGACGGCCGCTTAAAAGAAGCAAAAACCCGCTGGGGCGCAGATATTTTCACTACAAAAATTTATAAAGAGATATTAAACCGTAAAGATATTGACGCAGTAATTATAGCCACGCCTGACCATTGGCACCAGCAAATTTCTGTTGATGCTATGCATGCCGGCAAACACGTGTATTGCGAAAAGCCGATGGTACATTCTGTTGCCGAAGGCCCTGCGGTAATAAAAGCGCAGAAAGAAACCGGGAAGATATTCCAGGTGGGCAGCCAGGGCGTATCATCATTAGGAAATGAGAAAGCCCATGAGTTACTTAAAAGCGGCGCCATTGGCGAACTAAACTATGCCGAAGGTTTTTGGGCGCGCCGCGCACCGGTTGAGGTTTGGCAATACCCCATACCTGACGATGCATCAGCACAAACTGTAGATTGGGAAACCTATGTAAGTAACACCCAAAAACGCCCTTACGATTCAAAAAGATTTTTCCGCTGGAGGAATTATACCGATTACGGTACCGGCATGGCAGGCGACTTATTTGTTCACCTGTTTAGCAGCTTGCACTTCATTACCGATTCAATGGGGCCTAACAAAATATATGCATCCGGCGGTTTACGTTACTGGAACGACGGTCGCGAAGTACCCGATGTTTTATTAGGTACGTTTGATTATGGTAAAACCGCAGCCCACCCGGCGTTCAATCTGTCGTTGCGTTGCAACTTTGTAGATGGCACCAGCGGTACTACCTATCTTAAATTGGTAGGCAGCGAAGGCTCGATGGACATTACCTGGGATAGTGTAACCCTGAAACGTAACAAAGTTATCCAGTCGGACGATCCGTTTTATATCGAAAAATTACGAAAAGCAGGCCAAACAGATTCGGCCCGTAAGCATATTTTACCGCCCGAAGAAATTACCTACAATGCCGAGAAAGGTTACCTTGGTGGCCCGTATGATCATATGAATAACTGGATAACTGCTATCCGTAATAACGGTAAAGTAACCGAGGACGCCATTTTTGGTTACCGTGCGGCAGCGCCGGCGCTTTTGTGTAACGATAGCTATTATAAAAACAGCCCTATGTTTTGGGACCCTGAAAAAATGAAGATGGTTAGTAAATAAGTTAAACCCTTGTATAGCATGAATAGGAACTTTAAAATAATAGGCCTTGCCGCCGCTATGGTTTTTGTGGGTTCGCAAAGCTTTGCACAGGCTAAAAAAGCCGGATGGGTGAGCTTGTTTAATGGTAAAAACCTAAAAGGCTGGCACGGTTTTAATAAAAGAGGAGAGGTAAAGAACTGGGAAATTGAGAACGGCGCGTTGGTTTGCCTGGGTACGGTTAAAGGAACCGATACAGGCGGCGATATTGTTAGCGATAAGCAATACAGTAACTTTGAGCTGGCCTGGGAGTGGAAGATAGATAAAGGCAGTAACAGTGGCGTTTTATATCACGTGGTTGAAGAACCAAAATATGAAGCCTCTTACCTTACCGGCCCCGAGTACCAGATCATCGACGATATTGGATGGGTGCCTGATAAACTGGAGGAATGGCAAAAAACCGGTGCCGATTACGCTATGCACATTCCTAATGATCTTAAAAAAGTAATGCCTGTAGGCCAGTGGAACACCAGCCGTATTGTGTTTAACCATGGCCATGTTGAGCACTGGTTAAACGGTAAAAAAATAGTGGAGTTTACCGCCTGGGACGCCGATTGGGATAAGAAAAAAGCCGAAGGCAAATGGAAAGATCACCCGGAGTATGGCATGTCAAAAATTGGCCACATCGCACTGCAGGATCATGGGCATAAAGCCTACTTTAAAAATATCAGGATAAAGCAGTTATAGAAATCTAAAACTATGTTATTATGAGCGGCCGCGTGCCAATCTCAGCATAGCCGTTATGTCTATGTGGTTGCCACGGCGCTACGCTATTTGCAATGACATATATGTTAAAAGGCCCCGATTTATCGGGGCCTTTCTATTTTAATAAAACTTTGGTGTCGGGTTCAATTTTGTATCCTGTCGTTGGTGCCAGTAAGGGTATATGGGGTCGCGGTCACTGGCGGCATCCAGCTTTTTAACCTGCTCGGTAGTCAGGTTCCAGCCTACGGCATCAAGGTTTTGTTTAAGTTGTTCCTCGTTACGTGCGCCAATAATAATGTTGGCAACAGTTGGGCGCTGCAATAACCAGTTAATAGATACTTGTGCTACAGACTTGCCTGTTTCTTCGGCTACCTCGTCAAGGGCATCTACAATAGTATAAAGGCGTTCCATGTCGGTCTCCGGTCCGTGGCTGCCACCCTGGCTGCGGCGGTTATCCTGCGGAATAGGCTGGCCACGGCGGTATTTACCGCCTAACTGGCCCGATGCTAATGGGCTCCAAACAATGGTGCCAACGTTCTGGTCTATTCCGGCAGGCATTAGTTCCCATTCAAATTCTCTGTCTAATAACGAGTAGTAAGCCTGGTGAGCGATATATTTGGCCCAGCCATATCTTTCGGAGATAGAAAGCGATTTCATTAAATGCCAGCCCGAAAAGTTTGAACAGGCAATGTACCGTACTTTACCGCTGGTTATCAGATCGTCAAGCGCGCGCAGGGTTTCTTCAACCGGGGTAACCCCGTCAAAACCATGCATGTGGTAAATGTCAATATAATCGGTGTTTAAACGGCGCAAACTGTCCTCTGCCGACCGTATAATGTTGAACCTCGAAGAACCATAGTCGTTTGGTCCGTCGCCCATTCTGAAGGTGGTTTTGGTTGAGATCAGAACTTCTGAACGTAAACCTTCAAGCGCCTGCCCCAATATTTCTTCAGAAACGCCGCGCGAATAAACGTTAGCAGTATCAAACAGGTTTACACCGGCATCAAGGCATAAGCGTACCAGTTTTTTTGCATCATCAAGCTGAGTATCGCCCCATGCTTTAAAAAAATCGCCTTTGCCTCCAAAAGTGGCAGTACCAAAGCTAAGTACGGGCACGTGTAATCCCGAACCTCCTAATTGTTTGTATTCCATATATAGTGTGATGTTTTGTTATGCACCATGGCAATAAGCCGTGATTATTCAAATTTCGCGGATAATTTTAAAGTTTGTATCACGTGAATACCATAAACCAAATTAATGGATGCTGAATGGCAAACCCCGCAAAAACTATCCTTACGGTAAAAAGACAAATAAAGTCGACATAAAAACATAATTTCGTTGCCGATAGTTAACTTATCTATGGCAAAGATTGCATTAATAACAGGCGCCACCGCAGGGATAGGCGAGGCCTGTGCCCACACATTTGCACGCGAAGGATATAACCTTATACTTACCGGCCGCCGTATGGACAGGCTGGAGGCGCTGGCACAAAAGCTTAATAAAAAGTATAACGTAGAAGTAGCCGTATCATCATTTGATGTACGCAGCCGCGAACAGGTTATTCAAAACCTGGAGGGGCTGCCCGCTAAATGGAAAAAGATTAATGTGCTGGTAAACAATGCCGGCCTTAGCCAGGGGCTTGATCCGATACAGAACGGCAATTACGACGATTGGGAAACCATGATAGATACCAATATAAAAGGCCTGCTTTATGTAAGCCGTGTGGTATCAAACTGGATGATAACAAACGGCCATGGGCATATCATTAACTTAGGCTCGATAGCCGGGAAAGAAGTTTACCCCAATGGGAATGTATATTGTGCAACCAAACATGCCGTTGATGCCTTAAATAAAGGTATGCGGATGGATTTAGTGCAACACGGTATCCGGGTAACGGCTATACACCCCGGTGCTGTGGAGACGGAGTTCTCGGAAGTGCGTTTTAAAGGGGATAAGGACCGGGCTAAAAAAGTATACGAGGGTTTTGAACCACTGGTGGCTGATGATGTTGCCGAAACCATTTGGTTTGTAGCATCGCGCCCGGCCCATGTAAATATCAGCGACCTGGTAATTATGCCAACTGCGCAGGCAACGGCTACTAATATTGTAAGGAAATAGATGTGCAGATGTGCAAATACGCAGATGTGCAGATGAAAATAAATCTGAAATCGTAAATCTAAAATCACAAATAAGATGTCATTATTAACCCAAATAGACCAGAATATAAAACAAGCCATGTTAAGCAAACAAGCCGACAGGCTTAGGGGGCTTCGCGCTATTAAATCGGCTTTATTGCTTGCAAAAACAGAAAAGGGCGCTGCCGAAGAACTATCGCAGGATGCCGAAATAAAAGTGTTGCAAAGGCTTATCAAACAACGCAAAGAATCTGCTGATATATATAAAACGCAAGGCCGCGAAGATCTTTACGATATTGAGATGGCCGAAATGTATGTAATAGAACCATACCTGCCACAACAAATGACCAGGTTTGAGATTGAAGGCTTTATACAGGAGGTGATAGAACGCCTTGGTGTAACTTCGGTTAAGGATATAGGCAGGGTAATGGGCGTTGCCAACAAGGAACTGGCCGGCAGGGCTGATGGTAAAACAGTTTCTGAGGTTGTAAAACAACTGTTAGGTTAATTGCACCATAATAATTGTTGAGATAAAACGGCGCTAACTATTTTTATAATTTATAATTTTACAACATTTTAGACTGAATTTGAATTTGGTCTGATATATTTACAGTATTACTTACATACCGATCATACTATGGATTTTGCGCTTAAAGAGGAAAAGGGTTTTACTTACATTGAAGAGGGGCAGGGCGAAACATTATTGCTGCTGCACGGCCTTATGGGCGCTTTAAGTAATTGGGACGCGGTTATAAATGAATTTAGCGCCAATTACAGGGTTTTAATACCGGTATTACCTATATATGATATGCCGTTGTTAACAACGGGAGTTCGGGCACTGTCAAAATTCGTACATAAGTTTATAAAGTTTAAAAAACTTAGCAATGTGGTGTTGCTTGGTAACTCGCTGGGTGGGCATGTTGGCCTGGTTTATGTACTTGCACACCCGGGTTATGTAAAGGCTTTAGTATTAACGGGCAGTTCGGGTTTGTATGAAAATGCTTTTGGCGGTTCGTTTCCGCGCCGCGAGAGTATCGATTTTGTAAGAGAAAAAGTTCAATACACCTTTTACGACCCTATAATTGCTACCGAGGAAATGGTGCAGGATATACATGCGATGATCAACGACAGGCATAAAGTGATCAGGTTATTAGCTATGGCAAAATCTGCTATCCGCCATAACATGAAAGATGAGCTGCGTAAGATAACCATGCCGGTATCGTTAATTTGGGGTAGGGACGATAAGATAACCCCGCCCGAAGTAGCGGTTGAGTTTAACGAACTGTTGCCTAATTCGGAGTTACACTGGATAGATAAATGCGGCCATGCGCCAATGATGGAGCGGCCGGTAGAATTTAACCAGTATCTGGCTCAGTTTTTAGAGAAATTAAAAAAATAAAATATGCTTGCAATTGAGTTGATAGCTAACGCGATACCGCCGGTACATACCTCTGATAGTATACAGAAAGTGTTTGACCGTATGGCGGAGTTTCGTGTGGCCCACTTGCCAATTGTAAACGAAGAACAATTTTTAGGCCTGGTAAGCGAGGACGACCTGATAGAGGAACCTGATTATAATTCGCCCATTGGTGCCATAGCGCTTTCGCTGGTTAACCCTTATGTGCTGGAAGAGCAGCATATATATGATGTGATCCGTTTATTTTATGAGCGCCAGCTAACCGTGGTGCCGGTGCTTAACATAAAAAAAGATTACCTGGGCTTAATATCCATCAACAGTATGAACGAGTATTTTGCCAAACTTACTTCGGCATCTGAGCCGGGCGGCATTATTGTGCTTGAGGTTGATAACAAAAATAACTCACTGGCGCATATGTCGCAGGTGGTAGAGTCAGATAACGCCCAGGTATTGAGTTCTTACACCCGTACATTCCCGGATAGCACCCGTATGGAAGTTACCCTAAAGGTGAACAAGCAGGATATCTCTAATATCCTTGCCACATTTCAACGCTATAAATATGATGTTAAGGCCACCTTTAACTTTACTGACCATAACGATAACTCGATGGACAGGTTTGATTCGTTTATGAATTACCTGAACTTGTAGCTCCGGAAATACCGGTATAAAAAAACGCTAACCTATTTTACATGGGTTAGCGTTTTTTTATACATACTAAGTTGAATTGTAGCCAATATCAATAATCGTCACCTGTTTTTACACGGATGCCTATGCTGTGATTCTTATTGCTGAAAATATAGGCGTATGATCCTTTTGTGAAAATAACGTCTTCGCTTGTTTGCTTAATTTTTTTAAATTCCCTGTTTTTGCTTGTCGCATCTTTTGCTTCACTAAATACATCTTCCGGTACATTAAAACTCATATGTACTGCTTCGTTATTATGACAGTATAAAAAAACGCTGATACCTTCATCCTCTATACTATAAACGTAAGCGTTAGTTTGCTCTATCTTAAGCATGCGGTCATATTTAAAACCTTGTTTTTCGAGCCATTTTTTATGATTAGAACAATTTACGTTTTTATATATGTATTCTATTTTTGTGGTTACTTCTTCTTCAGCATCCTGATTGTTTTGCGCGTACCCTGTAGCTGTAGAGATCAACAGGAATAATAATACCGAAATCTGTTTAATTTTTTTCATTACAGGCTTGTTGTTTTTGTTCTAATTGGGGTTAAATAAATAAAAAAGAATCGATAATAAAATACCCATATCAGGGTATATTTAGGTATCAGTAGTTAATATATTGCGTGTAGCAGTATTATTTGAAACTATACTGCTGTACTTTATTTTCAAAGTTCGATATTCGTACTACAAATATGAAAATAGCAGTTTACGGCAGGCAGTTTAACGATCCATCGGTGTTCCCGTACATCCGCCAGGTGTTTGATAGTCTTGCACAGCATAAGGTTGAAGTTTGTATTCACCCAATTTTAAATGATTTTTTAAAGGGGAACGTTGATACATCTGCCTGTACACTACTAAACTGTACCGATCCTAACGACGTTGATGTTTTCTTAACCCTTGGAGGGGATGGCACATTGCTGGATATGGTAACCGTAATCCGCGATTCGGGTGTACCTGTTATCGGGATAAACTTTGGCAGGCTGGGCTTTTTGGCCAGTATCAATAAAAGTGATATTGCGGCAGCTATTCACGCTGTAGTAAATAAAGAATTTTCGCTTGATAGCCGCGAACTGCTGGTGATAGAGTCTGAACAAAAAATATTTGGCGATAATAACTTCGCGCTGAATGATGTAACCATCCACAAGCGTGATGACTCGGCAATGATAACCACACATGTATCGCTTGATGGCGAATTTTTAAACTCGTACTGGGGCGATGGTATCATTATATCTACACCTACAGGCTCAACAGCATACTCGTTAAGCTGTAACGGGCCTATCATATTCCCGCAATCAAACAGTATAGCGCTTACACCCGTTGCGCCGCATAACCTAAATGTAAGGCCGGTTGTGTTGCCAGATACCAGCACCCTAACGCTTGATATTGATTATCGCGGCAATAACTATATAGTATCCTGCGATAGCCGTACCGTTATTGTTGATAAACCCATGCAGTTTAAAGTTTACAAGGCCGGTTTCAGGCTTAACCTGGTGCGGTTAAATAATGAAAGTTACTTATCTACGTTAAGGAAAAAGCTATTATGGGGTTTAGACGCCCGTAATTATTAAATTTGCCCCTTGATGCCTAAATACATTGCTGCTTTATTTATCCTGTTCATTTCTTTAAATGTACAAGCCCAAACCTGGGAGGTAGGAGGGAGCGCAGGCATGGCAGGCTACATAGGCGATCTGAATGTTAATAACCCTGTAAAACCAAGCGGCGGCTTTGCCGGCTTATTTGTAAAACGCAATTTTAACAGGTATCTGGCCGCAAAACTCAGTTACAGCTTCGGGCAAATAAGCGGTGATGATATCACATCAGATTATCAGCAGTTTAGAGACCGCAACCTGAGCTTTACCACGCCTTTAAAGGAACTGAGCCTTGTGGCCGAGTTTAACTTTATGAGTTATATACCCGATGCTGGTAAAAACCTGTATACACCTTATATATATGCTGGTGGTGGTTTCACATCATTTGCGCCAAGGGCAATGCTAAATGGCAACCAGGTAGGGTTAAGGCAGCTCCGTACCGAAGGGCAGGCCAGCCCCTATGCAAAGTATACCCTTGTTTTGCCTTTTGGTGCAGGTATAAAGTATAATATATCAGGCAAATGGACTTTAGCTGCCGATATAGGTTACCGTATTACCCGTACAGATTATCTGGACGATGTAAGCGGGACATATGCACCGGCAAGTGCTTTGCCTAACGCCACAGCCGTACAACTTGCAGACCGTTCAATCAATAAAATAGGTACACCGGGTACCCAACGCGGCGACTACAGGCCACGTGATTTTTACATTTTTGCCGGCTTTACTATATCGTACACTTTTGTAACGCAGCAGTGTTATTATTAAGTAAAAATCAATATCTTAAAATATTATATCATAATTTAATTATAATACAGAATTAAATTCTGTATTATTGAAAATTTACAGTACATTTATACGTTTAATAATTACTAACCAATTGTTTCACCTTAAACTGTACTATCATGGCCGAATTAAATTCAAACCCGGAAAAATCAGGAAGCAAAAAACGCACAAAAAGAACCGCCTTAAGGGTAGACCTTACCGCGATGGTAGATCTGGCGTTCCTGCTTATTACGTTTTTTATCATCACCACCACACTTACCAAGCCTAAAGCAATGGATGTAGCCATGCCGGTTGGTGATTTACAGGAGCCGGTACCCCAATCGCGCACCATGACCATTTGCCTGGGTAAAAACAACCAGGCCATGTATTATTTGGGTATGGCCGACAAACCTATAATAGCCGCTACGCTTACCAACTACAGCAGCAGCGGCCTGCGCAAAGCCATATTTGATACCCGCAGGTATGTGCAGCAAACAACCGGTAAAAGTATGCTGGTGATTATAAAACCTGCAGAAAGCTCAATTTATGAGAATCTGGTTAACACCCTCGACGAAATGACCATTACCAATGTACAGCAATACGCTATTGCCGATATAGCACCAAAGGATATCAGTTTGTTAAAAGACAGGCAGGCATATTAAACCTCATATCAATAACTAATAAAAGGATAACTCATTATTACCAACCCTTTTTTGCTGTAGCAGAAAAGGGTTTTGTTTTTATAACCTGCTTATAGTGAGTAATAGAATTTATTTATAGGGTATTGGAGATAATTATTTCTTTTTTGCAGCATACTAAAATAATACAAAGTAAGTTTTACCTTTGTCACCTGAAAAAAAGCGCATAAGTTGTTGAAAGCTTTGCCAAAAACGTTTCAAAAATTAATAAAGCAATAGGTGCAACAGTTGGTATGCAACTGTTAAAACCGTTCGGGAAATGAGTTATAAGGACCAGATAGATCTTCAGAAATTACCCCGCCACATAGCAGTTATTATGGATGGCAATGGCCGATGGGCCAAGGGAAAAGGCAAGTTAAGGGTGTTTGGCCATCATAACGGGGTGCTGTCTGTACGGGATATTGTTGAGGGAGCGGGCGAACTGGGTATAGAATATTTAACCTTATATACCTTTAGTGCCGAAAACTGGAGCCGGCCCAAATTTGAGGTTACCGCTATAATGGAGTTGCTTATCAGTACCCTTAACAAGGAAATTGCTAAGCTGATGAAGAACAATGTACGTTTAAATGCCATTGGCGATTTAAACATGCTGCCGGGCAAATGCCACCAGGAACTAAAAAACGCTATAAGCAAAACATCCGCTAATACCGGGCTGGTGCTTACACTTGCGCTGAGCTATAGCTCGCGCGGCGAAATTGTACATGCTGCTAAAGCTTTGGCAGCTAAAGTACAAAGCGGGGAATTGAACCCTGCCGATATTGATGAACAATTGTTTGAAGATAATTTATATACCGGCGGTATGCCAAACCCTGAACTGTTGATCAGGACGAGTGGCGAGTATCGTATAAGTAATTATTTACTATGGCAAATTGCCTACGCCGAGTTATACTTCACCGCAAAGCTTTGGCCCGATTTCAGGCGTGAAGACTTGTATGAAGCTATACTTGATTTTCAGAAACGCGAACGCCGTTTTGGGATGACAAGCGAGCAGGTAAACTAAATTTTTACTTTTAACACTTTTTAACAACTGTATAAATTATTTTTAGCCCACTAAAATATTCGAATGAATAAAGTTTTTTTTGCTCTTCTCTTCTCTGTTATAAGCACGGCAGCACTGGCACAGGTTAATGGTATCAGGCCGTCGTCTGGGTCTATACCTGCCGATAGTTTGAGCTATCTTAATCCAAAAGATTATATTATAGGTGGCATAACCGTATCAGGCGCCAAGTTTTTAGATAAAGATGTATTACTTACCATCTCTAAATTAAACAAAGGCGATAAAATAAATCTTCCGGGCGAGGCTAACGCCAACGTAATAAAGGATCTGTACAAACAGGGCCTTTTTGATGATGTACAGTTAAATGTTACCAAAATAAATATGGATACCATTTATCTGGAAATTGCCGTTGTTGAGCGCCCCCGCTTATCGCGCCTTCACATAACAGGTATCCGTAAAGGCGAAATAGAAGACGTAAATAAAAAACTAAATGATAAAACAGGGAAGATTGTAAACGAAAACCTGTTAAGTACTACAACCGCTATCATTAAAAAACACTTTAATGAAAAAGGTTACCTGAATACAACGGTAAAAATTACTCAAACCAAAGATCCCGGGGATGCTAATAGTGTAATACTTGATGTTGCGGTTGATAAAAAATCGAAGGTTAAGATAAACAGTGTTGATTTTGAAGGTAATAAGGCGTTCTCGGATGCTAAGCTTGCTAAGATGCTTAAGAATACACGTGTTAAAAAATTCTATAATATATTTGGGTCTAAAAAATTTAAGCAGGATAAATACGAAGAAGATAAACAAACCCTGGTAGAAAAAATGCAGGCCAAGGGTTACCGTGATGCCGAAGTTTTAGCAGATACCGTGACCAAACATGATGAGAAAACGGTTGATGTTAAAATAAAAGTTTTTGAAGGCCCTAAATACTATTTTGGTAACATTAAATTTTCGGGCAACGCTCAGTATCCTTCAGAAACGCTGGCGAAAATATTACAGATAGAAAAAGGACAAGTATTTAGCGAAGACGAGTTAAACAAACGTTTAACAGGGCCAACGCCAAATAATGATGATGTTTTGTCTCTTTATTTAAACAATGGTTACCTTACCGTTAATGCCGACCCTGTACAAACCAGAATATATAACGATACTGTTGACCTTGATATAAGGATATATGAAGGACCGCAATACACCATTAACCGTGTAATACTAAAAGGTAACGATGTTACTAACGATAAAGTAGTAAGGCGCGAAATAAGAACAAAACCGGGACAAAAATTCAATAAAGAATTATTGATACGCAGCGCACGCGAAATTGGACAACTGGGTAACTTTGATGAGCAAAAAACCGAACCAAGGCCAACAAACATTAACCCTGTGGATGGTACCGTAGACTTAGTTTACAATGTGGTTGAGAAGCCATCAGATCAGATAGAACTATCGGGTGGTTTTGGTGGAGGCCAGTTGGTAGGTACACTGGGTTTAACATTCAATAACTTTTCGTTACGTAACTTGTTTAACCTAAAAGCATACAAACCATTACCAAAAGGCGACGGGCAAAAATTAAGCTTAAGGGGGCAGTCAAGCGGCCGTACTTATCAAAACTTCTCGTTCACCTTCTCTGAACCGTGGCTGGGTGGTAAAAAGCCAATCTACTTTGCAGTATCAGCGTATACACAAGGGAGCTCAACAGGGCAGTACTACCCTAAATCAAGCCCTTACTATAACAAATTACGTATAAACGGTGTTGGGGTAACATTAGGTAAGCGCTTAAACTGGCCTGATAACTATTTCCAGCTAAACTACTCGTTAAACGTTGACCATTATGACCTGGATAACTACGGCGGTTACCTGTTCCAAAACGGTACATCATATAACATTAAATTAACGCAGGAGCTTAGCCGTAACTCGATAGATATGCCGCTTTATCCAACGTCGGGTTCAAACATCAAATTAACTATACAGGCAACTCCGCCATATTCGTTATTTAATAGCATAAACTATAATATAGCTACACCAGAGCAGCGTTACCATTTTGTAGAGTACTACAAATGGAAGTTTGATGCACAATGGTTCCAGCGTATAACCGGTAAGTTGGTATTAATGTCGCAGGTGCGTTTTGGTTACCTGGGCCAGTATAACAAATTGGTTGGTCCATCACCGTTCGAACGCTTTAAACTGGGTGGCGACGGGATGCAGAGCTACCAGTTTTTACAAGGTACAGATATAATAGGCTTACGCGGTTATGAAAACTTCTCAATTGTGCCTGTAGGTTCAAACCAAAATGCTAATACAAACCAGGGTAGTGCTATCTACAATAAATACACAATGGAATTAAGGCACCCTGTAATTACAGGCCAGTCTGCTACTATATTCTTACTTGGGTTTGTTGAGGGTGGTAACGTTTGGGATAATTTTAACCAATTTAATCCGTTTAATGTAAGGCGCTCTGCGGGTGTTGGTGCAAGGATATTTTTACCGATATTTGGTTTGTTAGGTTTAGATTACGGTTACGGTTTCGATCAGATACCGGGCCAGCCTGATGCAAATAAAGGCCATTTCCATTTTACAATTTCACAAAGCTTAAGCGGAGGATTTAATTAAATTTGTACAGCAGTTTATGAAAAAGATAATTTTAATACTTTGTTTTACGTTTGCAGCCTGCACAGCAGCGTTGGCGCAACGCTTTGCATATGTTGATTCTGATTATATTTTAAAACACATGCCTGAATATGCTTCATCGCAAAAGCAACTGGCATCGTTATCAGAATCATGGCAAAAAGATGTTGACAGCCGTTTTCAGGAAATTGACCGTTTGTACAAAGCCTATCAGGCCGACCAGGTTTTAATGACACCTGATATGCGCAAACGCCGCGAAGCGGAAATTGTTGATAAAGAGAAAATAGCTAAAGATTATCAGCGCCAGATTTTTGGCCCGGATGGCGAACTTTCTAAGAAAAGTACAGCGCTTATTAAACCAATTCAGGATAGAGTGTCTAAAGCTGTACAGGCAGTTGCCGAAAGTGAAAGCCTTGATATGATATTTGACAAAAACAGTGAAGTGATCATGTTGTATGCCAGCCCGCGTTATAATAAAAGCGATGAGGTGGTTACAAGGTTAGGTTTAAAACCGGGAGTATTTGCCAAATAAAAATTATATATATATTAGGACTATTATTAAACACAGAACAACAAAAATGAAAAAACTATTTAAAGTTGCTTTAGTTGCAGCAGGAATGTTATTTGCAGGCAACTTTGCCCAGGCACAATCAAAAATTGGCTATATCAATTTCGAGGGACTTGTACAACAAATGCCTGAATTTAATACTGTTAAATCACAGCTTGAAATTTATCAAAAGCAATTTATTGATCAGCTTTCTACAATGAATACTGAGCTTCAGAATAAAGGTAAAGAATACCAGGCTACACAGGATAAAATGACTGATGCTGTCCGTTCAACAAAACAGGCAGAGCTGCAGGACATTCAAAAACGCATACAGGATCTACAAACCAGTGCACAACAGCAAGTAGATAATAAAGCCAGTGAACTTTATAAACCATTAACCGATAAAGCAAATGTAGCTATTAACGCCGTTGCTAAAGAAAAAGGCTTTACCTATGTGCTTAATACTGCTCAAACACAGTTATTAGTTTCGCCTCCGGCAGATGATTTGATGCCGGCTGTAAAGCTTAAATTAGGATTAAAATAATCTAAAAGTTAAATTATTTAGAAAGCGCCCCTATTACGGGGCGCTTTTTTATTTTTGTTAGTATGTTATCAGGCGGTCCAATAGGCGTATTTGATTCGGGTATAGGTGGCTTAACGGTTTTTCGTTCAATTGTGGAGCAGTTGCCGCGTTATGATTATTTATACCTTGGCGATAACGGCCGTGCCCCTTATGGCAACCGATCATTCAAAACCATACACCAGTACACATGGGAGTGTGTGCAATGGATGTTTAAACAAGGTTGCCCGCTGGTAATACTTGCGTGCAACACTGCATCAGCAAAAGCACTGCGCACCATACAACAGCAGGATATGCCCGGCTTGCATACCGATAAGCGTGTACTTGGTGTGATACGCCCGACAGCCGAGGTTATTGGCAATTATACCCAAACCAAACAAATTGGTGTGTTGGGTACAAAAGGCACCGTACAATCAGGCTCGTACCTGTTAGAGATAGAACACTTTTTCCCTGAATTGAAAGTTTACCAGCAGGCCTGCCCGCTTTGGGTGCCGCTGATAGAGAACGGCGAATACAATAAACCCGGAGCTGATTATTATGTAAAATTGTACCTGGATCAGTTGATGCAGCAATCGCCTGGTATTGATACTATATTATTGGCCTGTACCCATTACCCGCTATTGCAGGATAAGATAAAGGCCTACCTGCCTGCCGGTATTAATGTTGTTGCCCAGGGCGATATTGTAGCCACCAGCCTGGTTGATTATCTGCAACGCCATCCTGAGATGGAACAGCGGCTGAGTAAAAATGGGCACCGGTTTTTTTATACCACTATTGACGATACCCCGGATTTTGACCATCATGCAACCCTATTCTTTGGTACCCAGGTAAAGAGTGAGTTTGTTGATGTAAGGGAAGAGTGTTGATAGATATGTACCCCGATGGCTATCGGGAGTGCAAACAGAAATTTTGCATGGATCGGTGTGATCAGGGGAATCAGTTAAATCATCGCGCAGCGTAAAAAAGCACTACCAAAACAGTCAACTATCCTTAGCATTTATTAAGTTTGCAGCCAACGTAAACGGCCCTTGAATTTTTACATTACATATTTTATTGTAGCAGCAGGTTTATTTGCTTTTGTAGGCCTGTTTACCATGTTTGGCGTATATGCCGAACGTAAGGTGAGTGCGTTTATTCAACACCGCCTCGGGCCAACCGAAACAGGCAAATATGGCACCTTACAGGTATTAGCCGATATGCTTAAGATGGTACAAAAGGAACTCATTATCCCGGCTGGGGCCGATAAGATCTTGTTCCTGGCGGCACCCATCATCATCTTCATTGGCGTGTACCTTGGTTTTGCGGCATTGCCCTGGGCACCCGGACTGATCCCCGCAAACATCAACATAGGTTTATACTACATTTTCGCTATCGTATCTATCGAAACCCTCGGCATATTAATGGCAGGGTGGGGGTCAAATAATAAGTATTCTATACTGGGCGCAATGCGCTCGGCCGCGCAAATTATCTCTTATGAGATACCGGCGGGGTTTGCATTGATATCCGTAGTAATGATAGCACAAACCCTTAACCTGCAGGATATAGCCATGCAGCAGGGTATCCTATCGCCCGATAAAGCAAAGTTTTTTGGCTTTTTGGACGTGTCACAGATAGGGGGGTTCCTATCGTGGAATGTTTTCCAGGCGCCGCATTTACTGGTGGCTTTTGTCATCTATTTCATTGCTTCGCTGGCCGAAAGTAACCGTGCACCTTTTGATATACCTGAAGCGGAATCTGAACTTGTAGCAGGCTTCCACACCGAGTTTACCGGTTTGCAGTTTGCATTGGTGTTTCTGGCCGAATACTCCATGATGTTTTTGGTGTCAATGGTGGGGGTGATCTTATTTTTAGGGGCATGGAACACGCCGTTACCAAACATGGGTTCGGTAACTTTGGCAACGTGGACAACAGGCACCGTATGGGGAATTATATGGATATTGATAAAAACCTTATTATTGGTAGGTGTACAAATGTGGATCCGCTGGACGCTGCCGCGCCTGCGTGTTGACCAATTAATGAACCTGTGCTGGAAAATATTAACCCCGCTGGCGTTTTTATGTATGCTGATCTCGGGTATATGGCGTTTATGGGTAATGTAGCTTGTTGCGAGGAAAGATTTTTAGAAAAAAGAGACAAGAAATATTTAGGGATTAGGGTTTTAGAATTTAGGATTTGATAAAAAGGGCAATAAACGGTTTTACTACAGCATGGAAAGGGTTATCCCTTACCATTAGGGCTTTGTTTGCCTCAAACGCAAAGCGTAATATTACGCCCATCACTAACGACAATTACTTTAGTCAGCAAAATAATACCAATACAATACAATACCCCAAACAGGAACTACCGGTACCCGAAGTTGGCCGTTACCAGTTGGATGTGGAAATAGACGATTGCATTGTGTGCGACCTATGCGCCAAAATTTGCCCGGTTAACTGCATCGATATCGAGTCTATAAAATCAACCGAGGGTTCGATCGGCGAAACATCCGACGGGTCGAAAAAACTGCTTTACGCGGCCAAGTTTGATATTGACATGGCCAAGTGCATGTACTGCGGCTTATGCACTATTGTATGCCCTACGGAGTGCATTGTTATGACTAACCAATACGATAAAACAGTATTTGAGCTGAAAGACCTGAACTACGAATTTTCGGATATGTCGCCCGAGTTTGCTGCCGAAAAGCGCGAACTGCTGGAAAGGCAACAAGCCGAAAAACAAGCCGCCAAATTAGCAGCCATGAAAGCGAAGGAGGGCGGGGCATGAACTTAGTACAGATCATGTTTTACTTAATGGCGTTTATAACGCTGGGCTCGGCCCTGGTTGTGGCTATGGGTAAAAATTTGGTGCGCAGCATCTTCATGTTTTTTGTAACACTGTTTGGCCTGGCTGGCCTTTATGTATTGGCCCTGGCCGATTTTGTGGCCGTTACCCAAATAGTTATTTATGTAGGTGGGATATTGGTGCTGATATTATTCGCTTTTATGCTCTCAGGTAAAGAATCGCTGGCCATTGCACAACAACACACCACGCCATATATCAGTTTGAAGAATTTACCGGCTTTTTTATTGGCCGCCCTGTTTTTGGTGGTAATGCTGAATGTAGTTTTTAATGCTGATGTAAATAACCTGCCATGGGTGAAAGCTGCTATTGCAACAAAGAATGTGGTACCGGTAAATGGTACTATCAATAATATCGGCGTTAGTTTAATGACGCGCTATTTGCTGCCTTTCGAGGTGATCTCTATTTTGCTGATGATAGCATTGGTAGGTGCTGCGCACTTATCCCGCAAGGAGGGCGCGAAAGCATGATAGGCCTTAATGATTTTATGATAGTAAGCGTGGTACTGTTTTGCATCGGCTTGTTCATCATTGTATCAAAAAAGAACGCCATACAAATACTGATAGGCATTGAGTTAATGTTGAACGCTGCCATATTAAACCTGGTAGCTTTTGGTAAGTATGACCGTATTAACAACGGCGGGCAAATGTTTGCCCTGTTTGCTATTGTACTGGCCGCTGCTACAACTGCTGTAGCGTTGGCTATTATATTGAATGTGTACCGACAGTACAAAACTATTGATCCGGATAAAATTAACCAGTTGAAAGATTAACAATGAAAAAGCTGCTTTTAATATTGCTGATGTTACTTTCTGTGTGTGCCTTTGCGCAAACACGTAAGAAGCATGCAACAAAAAAGAAGGCAAAGAGCACTGCTAAGCATTCTAAAAAACGCTCATCAAGGCATCGGCTTAACGCAGGGGATGCCCGTATGGAAGAACCTGTTGAGGAAGAGGAACGCGCTACCTATCCATTTTTTAGGGTGGATAGTACTACAAAAAAACTGGTGCTAACCGACCCACCTGACGAAAAAGACCGCCCGTTTGTATTGGTGAACGACAACGTATACAATGGCCGCCTGCAAGATCTTAAACCCCAGAATATCCTGGATATATCGGTTGTAAAAAGCAAGGGTGCCAAAATGATGTACGGGCAAAAAGCCGCGGCCGGTGCGTTGATCATTAAAACCAAACAAGCTTTGCCTGCCGACCTGCCGGGCACTTTGCTGCCATTGCCAAAACAGCAGGGTAACCAAAAGCCATTTATGTTTAATGAAGAGGTTACCTATGGTAAAGTTGAAGATATAGACCCTGCAAAAATATTAAGCATAGATACACTGATACAGCCTAAGTTTGCCGGTTCTAAAGATAATGATACAACCATAAGCGTAACTACAAAGGTTTATGGTAAAAAATTATACCAATGGAAATTGGGAACATTATCAAAAGCCTACAAAAAATACATCAGGGGGCGCCGAGGCAATGATGCCGGGGTAGATTATGTATTAGGTGATGGCACTATTTTAACAGGCGGGAAAGAAGAAGACCTGATAAACTTATTAAAAGTATATAATTCGGGTATTAAAGCGGCAACTTTTACCGGGCCAAGCAGTACACGTAAAAGCCGCAAACGGGCAACAGTAACCATTGAATTAGACCAGGCACAAAATTGAATCCAACCCTACCATACAACGACTCGCAAACCGTAACCCTTGCTATTATAGCAGTGGTATTGCCTTTTGCTGCCTTTGTGGTAAACTTTTTACTGCTGGGTAAAAGCAAGGCTTCGGGTTGGGTATCTGCACTGGCTATTTTAGCAAGTACCGTTTTGGCTGCCAATGTATTTTTTAAGGTTTGGGATAACCATACCATCCATGCGCAGCAGGTTTGGTTTACCATTGGTGCTACAAAAGTGCAGGCGGGTATCCTGCTTAATAATCTTTCGGTGTTGATGTTGCTGCTGGTGTCGGTTATTGCCTTACCCGTGCATATCTATTCTACTGCGTACATGAAGGATGATGAGGGTTACAGCCGTTACTTCCGCTATTTAAGCCTGTTTTGCTTTAGCATGCTGGCTTTGGTAATGGTTGATAACCTGATACTGCTTTATGCCTTTTGGGAAATGGTGGGGTTTTCCTCCTACCTGCTTATCGGATTTTGGTTTACCCGCGGGAGCGCTATCATCGCCAACAAAAAAGCCTTTATCATGAACAGGATAGGGGATATCGGCTTGCTTACGGCGATCATTATCCTGTACACGCAATTTAATACATTTGATTTAGAAACGTTGTTCGGTAATCAAGGACTCATCTCGTTATCAAACATCGCCAATGGCGAATGGGTATCAGCCTTAGGAAGCATCCCGGCCATTTGGCAATACATCGCTTTTGGTGGCATCTTTTTGGCTGTTGCTGCAAAATCGGCACAGTTTCCGCTGCATACCTGGTTGCCCGATGCGATGGAAGGGCCAACTTCAGTTTCGGCACTCATCCACGCCGCTACCATGGTGGCCGCAGGTGTGTTCCTGTTGGGCAGGTTCTACCCTATGTTTAACGAAGCGGAGTTAACGGTATTAGCTGTGATAGGCTGCTTTACCGCGTTTATGGCTGCAACCATCGCGCTTACACAAAATGATCTGAAACGTATTCTGGCGTATTCCACCATATCGCAATTAGGTTTTATGGTGATGGCTATGGGGGTTGGGGCTTATGCCTCGTCCTTGTTCCATCTGGCAACGCATGCGTTTTTTAAGTGCCTGCTGTTCCTTGTCGCCGGTATTGTTATACACCAGATGAAACACATCAAGGACGATAACAACCTCAATATCGACCCGCAAAATATCCTGCATATGGGCGGCCTGCGCAAAAAGCTGCCGTTAACCTTTATTGCTGCCCTTATTGGCGGACTGGCATTGGTCGGTTTCCCGCTCACATCGGGCTATCTGTCAAAAGACGGTATCCTGATCCAGGCGTTCGATTGGAGCGACGGTAAGGCCGGCATTTTAAAACTGGTGCCATATGTGGCCTTACTTACAAGTTGGCTTACAGCTTTTTATGTAGCGAGATTGATAGTAAAAGTTTTCTTTGGCGAGTTCCGCCTGAAAAAAATGAACCCGCACATCCATATCCACATGGGCGATGGTGGCTGGCAATATAAACTGGCGCTGGTGTTTTTGGCTATTTGCTGTTTGTTCCCGGTATTCTCTTACAGCCCGGTGTTTTATGAAGATGCCTGGTTGTTTAAAGGCTTTTTACCTGTTAATCATTTAGCGCGCGAGAATATGTATCATGTTATCATCCCGGTGCTGGTTGTTATTTTAAGTGTGGTGGTTATGTATGGCGCCTATGTGGCTTACGCAAAACGCAATAGCTGGTCGTTCCCGCAAACAGGCTTTCTTTACCGCTTATCATTCCACGAATGGTATATCGATAAGTTTTACAACCACGTTATTGTGCGTTTTGTGATGTGGTTTAGCAATGCTCTTTATTGGTTCGATAAAAACATCATAGACGGCTTTGTAAATTTACTTGAGAAAATCGGCGTAGCGCTGGCCGGTATTGCCGCATGGTTCGATAAGCATATCGTAGACGGACTGCTGCACCTGATTGCCGGCATTGTACAAGCTATAGGTAATTTTGCCCGCCGGTTTCAAAGCGGTAAAATTCAATATTATTTATTCAGCATGTTGCTGGTGCTCATTGCTGTGTTTATCTTTAAACTGATCTGGACCTGATGAATATATTAACCCTGCTCATATTTACACCCATACTGTTTGGCCTGCTTATTTTGCTGCTGCCATCATCTATGCGTGCAAGTTTCAAATACATCACGTTATTTGCTACCCTGTTGCAGCTGTGTTTTAGTGTTTATATCTACATGCACTTTCAAACAGGAGCATCCTTCGCGGGCATCAGTAATGAGGGTCAATACCAGTTCGTCCAAAAGCTCCCATGGATCAGCCTCGACCTGGGTACTTTAGGTAAAATGCAGATAGAGTATTTTGTAGGGATTGATGGTATTTCGGTAACTTTATTGGTGATGACATCGCTGGTAATGGTAATAGCCGCCATTGCATCATGGGAGATAACCAGCAACCTTAAAGGGTTCTTCGCACTGTTCCTGTTACTGGATATGGCTGTGGTGGGCGTTTTCTGCGCATTGGATTTCTTCCTGTTCTATACCTTTTACGAACTGATGCTGCTACCGTTATACTTTCTGATAGGCATGTGGGGCGGTGCACGGCGAGAATATGCGGCTATTAAGTTCTTCCTTTATACTTTATTTGGTTCGGTATTTATGCTGCTGGTGATGGTGGGCTTATACCTTTCGGTGAAAGACCCGGTTACAGGCAACCATACCTTCAATATCATTCACATGATGAACCCGGCTAATTATATTCAAGGATCGGTGTTTTCGGTGTTGAGCCATGCTACTATATTGGGTATGCCTGCACGTACGGTTGGCTTTGTAATTTTGTTTATAGCCTTTGCTATTAAAGTGCCGGTAGTGCCTTTACACACCTGGCTGCCCGATGCACACGTAGAAGCGCCAACTCCGGTATCTATTATTCTTGCAGGAATCCTGTTAAAAATAGGTGGCTATGGGATTATTCGGATCTGTATGGGCATCTTCCCTGAGGTTGCTTTATCCGGTGCGTTCTGGCTCGGCTTGCTTGGGGTGATATCCATATTATACGGCGCGTTCAACGCCCTTGCCCAACGCGACCTTAAACGGATGATCGCTTATTCATCTGTATCGCACATGGGCTTTGTGTTGCTTGGCCTTGCATCAAACACTGCCGAGGGCATTAGCGGCGCGGTGCTGCAAATGGTTAGTCACGGGTTTTTATCAACTATGCTGTTCTTCCTGGTAGGGGTGGTGTATAATAGGGTGCATGACAGGGATATTTATAATTTCCGTGGCTTGGGTACGCTGATGCCACGCTATACGGTTTATGTAATGGTGGCGTTTTTCGCGTCATTAGGATTGCCGGGCTTTTCGGCTTTTGTGGCCGAGGCGTTCACATTGGCAGGCGCATTCAAATCACATTCGGTAAATGGCCTGCTGCCATACTGGATGGCGGTTTGCGGTTCGGTAGGTATTTTACTGAGCGCTGCTTACTTTTTATGGACACTGCAACGCATGTTCTTCGGTACTGTTTCCCTCAAAGGGGGCGAAGTATGGAAGATTGCTCTGAAAGACCTGAACATGCGCGAAACTGTAACCCTGTTGCCTTTGGCTCTTATTGCTTTGGCTTTAGGGATTATGCCCTCATTGGTATTAGGTAAGGTGAACGATTCGGTATTGGCGTTGGTGGCATTTACTCAAAACGTATTACGTTAGTCTATTTATGAACGATCTGTTACCACATATTCACGATCAGTTAAATGAAGTAATAGGCAGTCTGCCTTACTTTATGCCCGAAGTTTATTTGACCGTGCTTTTCATTATAGTGTTGGTAACAGATCTTTTATTCGGTAAAAATTCGGCTAAGCTTTGCCGTACAGTAGCTATAGCGGGCATGTTTTTGGTGATATTTAAAGATTTGCAGCAGGTTGCTTTGGCAGGTACTTACGCAGTGCCCATGTTCGGCAATATGCTGATGCTGCACCGTACGGCTATCAATTTTAAATTTGTTATTGATGTACTGGCCATTATACTGCTGCTGTATTTTGCCTGGGATAAAAAACTGCAAGCGCATAAAAAGGGTTTGTCTGATCTGTATAGTATTGTAATAGGATCGGTTTTGGGTTTGCATATAATGACGATGGCCATCAACTTGCTATCTGTTTACCTGGCCATAGAAATGGTATCTATTGCATCATACCTGCTGGCATCATACCGTACCGAAAATGCTAAAAGCACCGAAGCGGGTTTAAAATACGTACTGTTTGGTGCGGCTGCATCGGCGGTAATGTTGTATGGTATCTCTTTAATATATGCTTATACAGGTTCGTTGGAGTTGTTCTCGAAAGAAATGGCGGATGCCTTACTGCATACTAATAGCTTAAGCGCATCGTTCGCGCTGGCACTGGTGCTTATTGGCATTGGGTTTAAATTATCGTTTGTGCCGGTGCATTTTTATGTGCCCGATGTTTATGAAGGGGCAGCCACGCCGGTAACTGCCTACTTGTCAACCCTGCCTAAAATAGCCGCTTTTGCCCTGTTGGTAAATTTTGTATCAAAAAACGGTTTTTTCCTGCAGTGGAAAGCCTTTGATTTTAGGCTGGTGCTATCAGTAATTGGTGTTATTACCCTTATAGGCGGTAATTTTGCCGCAGTTTTGCAAAATAATGTAAAGCGGATGCTCGCCTACTCGGGTATTGGGCATACCGGGTTTGCTTTAATGGCATTGGTAACTTTTACCCCTCAGGGCTTGTCGGCTTTAACTTATTACCTGTTTATGTATGGCCTGGCCAATATAGCCGCCCTGATGCTGGCTAATTACTTCGAAAATAACGAGAATATTACCAATATATCCGATTATAAAGGCCTGGGCTTTAAATACCCGCTGGCTTCTGTTTGTTTTGTCATTGTACTGATATCATTAACGGGCATCCCTATCAGCGCGGGTTTTACCGGTAAGGTGTTTGTATTTTCGGCTGTGTATGGTGTTTACCAGCAAACGCATGATGTTTGGCTGATGGCCTTATTAATTACCGGCGCGGTAACCACGGTAGTTGGCTTGTTTTATTATATTAAGATCCCGCTTAACTTATTTTTGAAAAGGGCGGAATTTATCCCGAACGAAATTTCGTATTCTACTAATTTAGTAGTTTTTTCTTCTGTGATTGCATTATTGTTAATAATATTTGGAATTTTTCCTGATTTATTGATTAAATTCCTTTAAAAATTTCCTTTTTTTAAATATTTCATAAAATATATTGTAAAATATGTATAAATTGAGGCCGTTTTAAATAAATGGTTTTAATTTGATATGAAACGTTACTTCCCCTTTTTTGTAATTTTGGTGATTTTATCACTTACGTTTATTTTTCCATCGGTTGAATACGATAAATCGGTAAAATCTAACTTTAATACGGGTGATATTGCGTGGATGCTGATGTCCACAGCTCTTGTTTTGATCATGACCCCCGGACTTGCCTTTTTTTACGGCGGAATGGTGAACAAAAAGAACGTAATCTCTACAATGCTGCAAAGTATTGTATGTATGGTGATCATTACGGTGCTTTGGGGGATATTTGGCTTCAGTTTAGCCTTCGGAACCAGTATTGGAGGGGTTATTGGTAACCCATCAACCTTTTTTATGATGAAAGGCATGCTGGGTAACGCCAGCTGGCCGGCAGCGCCAACTATCCCGCTGCTGCTTTTTGCTATGTATCAGCTAAAATTTGCCATTATTACGCCGGCACTAATTACAGGGGCATTTGCAGAGCGTATCCGTTTCAATTCGTATATTATATTTCTGGTACTGTTCTCCATTTTTATATTCTCGCCATTGGCGCATGCAACATGGCACCCCGATGGTGTTTTGGCCAAATTGGGTGTATTAGATTTTGCAGGTGGTACGGTAGTGCACATGTCGGCAGGCTGGGCCGCCCTGGCATCGGCCTTGTTCCTGAAACGCCGTAATGAGGCCAATCATTCGCCTGCGCGTATCACTTATGTGATGATAGGCACCGGTTTATTATGGTTTGGCTGGTTTGGTTTTAACGCCGGTTCGGCATTTGGAGCAAACCATTTGGCGGTAACGGCGCTTGCAACAAGTACAACAGCATCGGCAGCAGCAGGTGTTACCTGGATATTTTTTGATATGCTGCGCGGCCGCAAGCCATCGGCCATGGGCACTTGTATTGGTGCTGTAGTTGGTTTGGTGGCTATTACCCCGGCAGCGGGTTTTGTAACCGTTCCGCATTCACTGGCTATTGGTATTATCTCCGCCATTGTAAGTAACCTGGTGGTAGAATGGCGTACACGTACTTCTATAGATGATACGCTTGATGTGTTCCCTTGCCATGGTGTAGGTGGTATGGTGGGTATGTTATTAACCGGAGTGTTTGCCAACCAGGCAGTTAACCCGGCCAATGTTACCGGCGATGGTCTTTTCTTTGGTCACACGCATTTATTCTTTATCCAATTGTTGGCATTGGTGGCAACATCATTATTCTCGTTCTTTGGGTCGATGTTGTTGTTAAAGATCACCGATATGATCTCACCTTTGCGTGTATCAACAGAAGACGAGGTGTTAGGTTTGGATATTAGCCAGCATGGCGAAAGGTTGTAATTGAAAAAGTAGATATTTAAAAGTCCGGCCTCAAAGCCGGACTTTTTTGTTCATAATACTTTTATATTTGAGTAAGTAACCCATATCACTATGAAAAACCTTTTATCATTACTCTTTCTGTCTTTCATGCTTTCTCAAACCCGGGCACAGGATATTCCTGCAGACAGCGGTGTATTCTTACTGCATAAATTTGAGCAACATATTGGTAAGGAAACTTACAAGATCTATAACTATAAAGACAGTAAAAAATATGTAGTGGATTTTAAGTTTGTTGATAGGGGGAGCCCCGTTCCGCTCAAGGCGATACTGCGGGTTAACCCGGTAGCCGAACCAATTGAGCTTTTTGTGAAAGGCAATACTTCCAGGTTCTCAGTAATAAATGATTCTATCCGGATAAATGGCAATGTTGCCGATATGAAGGTTAGCGACGCTACCTATAAAAAAACGATTAGCGGTTTTACCTTTCCTGTTACGGGGTACTCGCCTGCCACGGTACAGCAGGCGCTGCTGCAATACTGGAACAATAAAAAACAACCGCCAAGTATTACCACCCTGCCATTTGGTGCTTTACAAATAAAAAATACCGGGGTTGATAACCTAACGTTCAATGGTAAACCTATCACTTTTAAACGCTATACCATTAGCGGATTGATCTGGGGAAATGAACTGGTATGGACGGATAATGCGGGCAAACTTATCTGCATCCTAACCATTGATGCCGAAGGAGATAAAACCGAAATGATGCGCGAACAGTACGAAACGCTGCTGCCCGAACTGATAAAACGAGCAGCAGGTTACGGCATGGCGGCGTTTACTAAAGCTGCCCATGCACCAAATGCAGCAAGCCAAACCATTGCCATTACAGGTGGTAATATAGTTGATGTTGTGAATGGTACATCAACACCAAATGGCGTGCTGTTGCTGCAAAATGGATTGATAACCAAAATTGGGAAAGCCGGGACACCAATACCAAAAGGTGCACAGGTAATAAACGCTACAGGTAAAACCATTATGCCCGGCCTGTGGGATATGCACGCGCATTTCGAGCAAACCGAATGGGGGCCGGCTTACCTGGCAGCAGGCGTAACTACCGTGCGCGATTGCGGTAACGAACTTGGTTTTATTGATGCCATACAGCAGGCAATTGATAGTGGTAAAGGTATAGGGCCTAAAATATTAATGGCCGGTATTATTGATGGAAAGGGCCCAATGGCCTTGGGTATTATACAGGCTGATACCAGGGAAGAAGCTATAAAAGCGGTTGATACTTACAAAGCAAAAGGGTTTGCGCAGATCAAGATATATAGTTCGGCCAAACCGGCTATCGTAAAAGCCATATGCGATGAAGCGCATAAACAAGGCTTAACCGTTACGGGCCACATACCTAACGGGATGACGCTTAAATCGGGCGTTGATTCGGGTATGAACATGGTGAACCACGTGCAATACGTGTACAGTATCATGAAAAAGAATAAAGACCGCTCTGTGAACTTTGACGATAGTGTAAGCATAGCGGCTATTAAATTTATAAAAGACCACAACACCGTTATCGATCCAACGGTTGGGGTTTATGAACTGGCTTGCCGTAACGTAAAAGATGATATCACCAGGCTGGAGCCTGCATTTAATACCTTGCCATTGCCGCTGCAAACCCAGTTTAAAACCTACGGGGAAGATTCGGCAACGGTTGCTAAAATAGCGCCGATGCTTGGCAGTATGAAAATGATCGTTAAAAAGCTGTATGATGCCGGTGTTCCTATTGTGGCCGGTACTGATATGGGTTTCCCCGGCTTTAGCGTAGCCCGTGAACTGGAGCTTTATGTAGAGGCTGGCCTTACCCCGGCGCAGGCGCTTAAAACAGGCACCATCACACCGGCCGAAGTTATGGGGCTGGGTAAACAAACGGGTTCGATAACCACCGGCAAAAACGCCGATATTATTATTGTAGATGGCGACCCGCTAACCAACATCAGCAATGTTCGCAATGTTAAAGTGGTTATAAAAGCCGGTAAAGTTTATGACCCGGGTACGCTGCATAGGATGGTTGGGTTCTCAAAATAGATAACCGTGTGTCATTTCGAACGAGCGACAGCGAGGAGAAATCTTTTACGCTTTGCATGTAACCCACAAGCATGTTTTATAAGATTTCTCCTTGTACCTGTTCGAAGTGATATGTTGGAGTTCTCAGACTGTGCTTGTCTAAGAATTAGCAATGCGGCTAATGGTTCAACAGGCACACCATTACAAATCTATTTCTGGTACAACTCGGGTTTAAACCGTTTAGCCAATAAGCCAGTTGCCATCTCCGTATCAATCTCCGCCACAATAACACCCTCTATGCCGTAGGCCTGGTAGGCAACACATTTACCATTGGGTGCTATTAATGATGTTGCTGCTTTCTGGTACTTCATGGTGTAACCTACGCTGGCGAAGTAAATAGTGTTTTCCAGCGCACGCATCATCATAGCTTTTTCGTAATAGGGGCTATTGATATTACCCCAATCGGAGAGTTGTACTCCCTCTGTATCGCTGCCTGACAGGTGAGGGTGAAATACAATACTTGCACCTTCGCGTGCCGCCCACCTCACTGATTCGGGGTAGCGGAAACCCTCGTGGCAAATGGTTATGCCGAATTTTACGCCGTTCACCTCAAAAATACTGCGCCCTGTACCGGGTTGCCAGGTGGTATCTTCGCTTGGGTCGAGCTGGTTTTTGGTTTGGTATCCCAATACTTCGCCTGTGGCAGATATTACCTGGGCAATGTTTAAAAACTTGTCGCCCTCATACCAATCCATCGGCATAATAATAGCAATGTTATTGGTAGCGGCTATTTCACAAACCTTGTTCAACGCTGCTTGTAATTCTTCTTGGGATGATTTTTCAACTTTAACATCTGCCAGTGGGTAACCGGGTATAAAGGATTCCGGAAAGCAGATGATCTCCGCTTGTTGCGCGGCGGCATTTTTTACCAGTCTCTCGGTTATTGCTAAACCATCTGCTATTGATTTGGGGAATGCAGGGGAGGCGAGGGCTACTTTCATGCAGGTAAATTTAACGAATATTGGGTCAGTTTCGTCGCCGTTCGTCGGATAGTGGGGCTGGCTTTTCCAAAACTTACTGCCTGTGCTTTTCAAAAGCAGTTTTTCATTAGGAATGGGACTGAGTAATATGAATCGTTAGTGAATGTTACTTTTTTTTCTCTCAAAAGAAAGTAACCAAAGAAAGTCGCGGCTTGGTACCGCCCTATGTAAGTTAGTGCTTTACCCTGGTGTTGTGCTACCCGTGCGTTACGCTATGCCGCATTTTGAGGTTACGTTCTGTTCGTCACAGTCTCGAAAGGGCCTGAGATAATCAGGAAAGGCCTACAAATCAGGTTAAAATCGTATCAATCAGGCGTAAGTTTTCCACATCATAAAAAATACTAACTAATGACAATATGTTTAAACACTATATAAGATAAAATTTTACCTTTGCATGCTCATTCCCAATCATGAGCGATCAGATTAAACATGAATGCGGTGTGGCATTTATCCGCCTTTTAAAGCCACTCTCTTACTATCAGAAAAAGTACGGCACTGCGCTGTACGGTTTAAACAAGCTTTACCTTTTAATGGAAAAACAGCATAATCGCGGGCAAGATGGCGCGGGCGTTGCTACCATTAAACTGGATATTGAGCCTGGTAAACGGTACATAAGCAGGCACCGGTCAATGGCATCAAATGCTGTTGCTGATATCTTCGAGTACATCCAGAAAAAGTTTGCTGAGATACAAAAGGAAACGCCTGAAAAAATGGCCGACACCGAATGGCTCAAAGAACACGTAAGCTTTACCGGCGAAGTGTTACTGGGCCATTTGCGTTATGGTACACACGGCAAAAACAGTATTGAAAACTGCCACCCTTTTCTTCGCCAAAACAACTGGATGACCCGTAACCTGGTTATTGCCGGTAACTTTAACATGACCAATGTTGATGAACTACTGCAACAACTTTACGACCTGGGCCAGCACCCTAAAGAGAAAGCCGATACGGTGACCGTGCTGGAAAAGATAGGGCATTTTATTGATACCGAGAACCAGGGCCTGTTTGACCAATACAAACGCGAAGGGTTAGACGACAACATGGAGATTAGCAAGATGATTGCTAACGATATGGATGTTGCCAAGATACTGCGTAAATCGGCAAAGAACTGGGATGGTGGTTACACTATTGCAGGTATTTTAGGCCACGGGGATGCATTTGTAATGCGCGACCCGGTTGGCATACGCCCGGCGTATTATTACTATAACGATGAAATAGTGGTTGCCGCTTCAGAGCGCCCCGCTATCATGACGGCCTTTAATATCCCTATAGAGGACATTCGCGAAATAAAACCCGGCCATGCGCTTATTGTTAAAAAGAACGGTAAGATAACCGAGGATATGTTTAGCGAGCCGCTGGAGAAAAAAGCATGCTCGTTTGAGCGCATCTATTTCTCCCGTGGCAGCGATGCTTCTATCTACAAAGAACGCAAGCAATTAGGCAGGCTGCTTTGCCCGCAAATATTGGATGCCGTTAATAACGACGTTAAAAACACCGTATTTTCCTATATACCAAACACTGCCGAGGTTGCTTTTTATGGCATGGTAGAAGGTGTACATAAGTACATAAAAAAATATCAGCGCGACAGGTTACTGAACCGCGACGATAAAATTAGTGAAGAAGAATTAACAGAAGTTTTGGCGCTTGCCCCACGTGTGGAGAAAATTGCTATTAAAGATGTTAAGCTGCGTACGTTTATCACACAGGATGCCGACCGCAGCGAAATGGTTGCCCACGTGTATGATACTACTTACGGCCTCATCAATAAAGATGCGGATACTTTAGTGGTACTGGATGATTCTATAGTGCGTGGTACTACGTTAAAACAAAGCATCCTGAAGATACTTGACCGCCTTGGCCCTAAAAAGGTTGTGGTGGTATCATCTGCCCCGCAAATCCGTTACCCGGATTGCTACGGTATCGACATGTCGCGTATGGGCGAGTTTGTGGCTTTTGAAGCTGCGATAAGCCTGTTGAAGGAGCAAGGCAAAGAAAATATTATTGTAGAGGTTTATCAAAAATGTAAGGATAGCTCTAAACTGGCTAAAGAGGAAGTAGAGAACTATGTAAAAGCTATCTACGCACCATTTACCGACCAGGAGATATCTGACCGCATAGCCAGGATCATTACCCCGCCAAATATTAAGGCTAAGGTTGAAGTGCTTTATCAAACCCTTGATAACCTGCACATAGCCTGCCCCGACCATACCGGCGACTGGTACTTTAGTGGTGATTACCCAACCCCGGGTGGTAACAAGGTGGTAAACCGCGCCTTTGTTAACTGGATGGAAGGTAATAACCAAAGGGCTTACATGTAATTGTTGGTGATTAGAGAATAGAGATTGGAGAGTGGTTTCTAATCCTTTAAAATAAAAGAGCGGTAGATTTTCTATCGCTCTTTCTTTGTTTAATAGCTTATTTGTTGTTTTAACTTACCGCTGGTGCCGAAAAGATAAAATGTGTAACCAGCCTGTCTACCAATACCAGTGATGCAATGATGAGGGCTATACCGGCAACCTCGTTTAGGCGGTGTACAAATTTAGGGGATATTTTTTCGCGGAGCTTGTTGGCGTAAAAGGCTTTAACGGCATCTAAACCGAACTGGATAATAAGGATGGTAAGGAACATTACCGCTATTTTGAGCAGGCGGTTATGTATCCCCTCGTGGAACTGGGTACTGGCTACGCCGATAACTACCGTCCAATGCAGCAGCACGGTTGGGTTAAAAATGCACATCACAAAACCTTTAAGGAAGTACCCCGCGTGGTTTATTTTTTTCGGGATAGAACTATTGTAGTTTACATCGGCTTTTTTGAAGATATAATAAATACCAATGCTGAACAGGATGATACTGCCTACAATACCGGCGATGGTTTTATCCTTAGTAGAAATATCAAAATATTGTGAGCCGAAAAGGATGGCGCCTACAAATACCATATCGCTCATTACCACACCAAGGGCGAGTGATAAGCCTGCATGGAAACCTTTTTCAATACTGGTTTTAATAAGAGCAAAAAAGACCGGGCCTGTTATAAACGTGAGCACTAATCCAAATCCAATTCCCGAAATAATGGCTTCTATCATCAATATAGGCTTATATATCCTTGTTTAAATCCCGTCAGGTAAAAAAATCAGGACACTAATATGCAACTTTTATCTGTTAAACAACAAAACTTAATATTGTGATTTATAAATTGAAAAAATTATAGCCATTATTATAAAATTTGATTTATGTTTAGTGTTTTAAACACACCAATAGTATTAACCTTAATTAAACAATGGCACAAGACAACTCAAAGAGTAATGGTTCGGCTTTATATACCATCATTACCGTGTTTTTCTTCTGGGGCTTTTTAGCAGCTTCAAATGGTATTTTTATTCCGTTTTGTAAAGCGCATTTTAACTTATCACAGTTCGAATCGCAGCTTATAGACTTTACTTTTTATGGTGGTTATTTCATCGGGTCGTTAATTTTATACTTTGCTTCGGCAATTACTAAAATTGATATCCTTAATAAAATAGGGTACAAAAATGGTATTATTTACGGTTTGCTAATATCGGCTGTTGGTGCATTGATCATGATCCCTGCCATCAACTCAGGTTCATTCGCGTTTATATTATTAACCTTTTTTATAATAGCATTAGGTTTCTCGTTACAGCAAACCGCTGCCAATCCGTTTGTAGTAGCCCTGGGTAGCCCCGAAACAGGTACTCACCGATTAAACTTTGCTGGTGGTGTGAATAACTTTGGTAGTATTTGGGGGCCGGTTATAGTAGGTATCGTTCTTTTTGGCTCGGCATCAGCAAAAATACCCGCGAAGGATGTGCAGATATCCTCGGTAAATAATCTCTATTTGATATTGGCCGGGTTGTTTATTGCCGTAGCTATATTCTTCTGGATCTCTAAATTGCCACGTGTAACCAGCGATGAAAAGATAGAACCAAGTAATAAAGCCAATAGGCCATTGGGCGTTATTTTTATAGCGTTCCTACTAATATTAGCCGCAGGGCCAGTAAGTACTTATTTTGGTAACAAAACCGCAGAACAAAATAACATCACCGTAAACGCTCAATTGTATAAAGACCATGGCGGCGAAACGTTGGAGCAAATAGATAAAATTGCGAATATCACCCCGCAGGAGAAAGCCGATTTTGTGTTTTACGTGAAACATGTAAACCAGTACAAATCATACATGGTTTATGCTTCACTTGCTATAATTCTGATTACCTTATTGACAACTATATCAACCAGCAGCAAGAAAAAAGAGGGTTGGGGGGCAATGCAATATCCACAGCTTATTTTAGGTATGCTTGCAATATTTACCTATGTAGGGGTTGAGGTTACTATTCAAAGTAACATGGGCGCTTTACTGGAAACTCCAAAATTCGGCAACTTTACTACCGACCAGGTATCGCCATTTATATCTCTTTATTGGGGGAGCTTAATGATAGGTAGATGGACGGGGGCTATTGCCGCGTTCAACTTATCTAAACAAGTGAAGTTTTTACTTACTGTTATAGTGCCATTTATTGCATTTGGCGTTGTATTACTTGTTAACGGTATAAGCGGTACAGATGTACACAGTTTTTACCCTTACGCAGGTTGTGTGGCTATATTGGTTATAGGTTTCCTTATTGGTAATCAAAAACCGGTACGTACACTGGCATTATTTGGTGTACTGGGTGCTATATTTATGATTATAGGTTTGGCAACAACAGGTATGGTAGCCGTATTCGCGTTTATTAGCGGTGGCTTATGCTGCTCTATTATGTGGCCGTCAATCTTCTCCTTATCGGTTACAGGCTTGGGTAAATATACCAGCCAGGGTTCGGCATTTTTAATTATGATGATATTGGGTGGTTCAATCATTCCGCCGGTGCAGGGTATTCTTGCAGATACAGCCGGTATCCACAATTCATATATTATCCCGGTTATAGGATTTGCTTACCTTGCGTTCTTCGCTCTTAAAGCAGGTTCGATACTTAAAAAACAAGGTATTGATGTAGATAATATGGAAGCATCAGGAGGACACTAATTTGATTTGTCATTGAGTCATTCGCTTCGCTGTCATTGAGTCATTTTTTGATAATGACGCAATTACTCAATGACCCAATGATTATAACATGAAACCAAGTTTCGAAAATATTTTCATGAACCTGGCAACCGACCTGGCCAAACGCTCACACTGCGTTAAGGCCCAGGTCGGTGCCGTTTTAGCTAAGGACACGCGCATTATATCCATCGGATATAACGGCCCGCCTGCAGGTACCCATAACTGCGACGAGGAATGGCCCGAAACCGGCTGCGCCCGCGACTCGAAAGGAAGCTGCTCGCTTGCCCTGCACGCCGAAGAGAACGCCATCCTGTACGCCGTAAAGAACGGTGCCAACCTGGAAGGGGCAACGCTGTACACCACGCTATCGCCATGCCTGCCATGTGCAAGGCTTATCTTCTCGGCAGGGATCAAACATGTTTACTTTGATAAATCGTACGCTCAGTACAAAGGCTTAGCCAGCGATGAAGGTGTTGATTTTTTGAACAGGTTTGGCGTGCATACGGTTAAGGTAGGGGCGTAGGTTTAGGAGTCAGGAGGTTAAGAGAATCAAGAGCCAAGACTTTCCTGCGCGTAATTGCGAGCGAAGCAATCTTAGATATGCTTGCCACCAATTTTCTGACTATAATTCGTGAGATTTCCCTAACTAAAGTAACAGCGCCCCGCGGCAATTGAGCGGGCGGATGATTATAGCGGTAAACTAAGCATGAGAGATGCTGAAACAAGCTCAGTATCGCGTTTTAGCTACCCCTTCAGCTTCTCCACCTTATCCAACGCAAACTGCAGCTGCTCATCAGGGGTTAAATCAGTATTATCTAAAATAATTGCGTCATGCGCGCGTACAAGCGGGCTTTCCTCGCGGGTGGTGTCCTGGTAATCGCGGTGGGCAATGTTCTCAAATATCTCCTCTAAGGTAACCTCAGGGTTTTTCAGGTGGATCTCGTCATAACGGCGTTTGGCACGTACGGCCGGGTCGGCGGTCATGAATATTTTTAAAGGGGCATCCGGGAAAACTGCTGTGCCAATATCGCGGCCGTCCATTACTATGTTTTTTGATTGGCCCATGCGCTGCTGTTGTTTTACCATTTCGCGGCGTACTTCTTTAACTGCCGATACTTCACTCACTTTTTCAGAAACAGGCATCTGGCGGATCTCTTCAGATACTTCCTCATCATTAAGGGTGATGTGAGTCTCGTAATCGCGCGAATGGAAATTAAGATGGATGTTTTTTAAGGCCTCTTCTATCTGCGCATGATTCTGCGTGTCAATATTGTTCCTTAAAAAATACAGGGCAACAGCGCGGTACATAGCGCCGCTATCAACATAAATATAGTGCAGCTTTTTGGCTAATGCCTTGGCCAGCGTGCTTTTACCACATGATGAGTAGCCATCAATAGCTACCACGATATTTTTGCTCATCGGGTAACGAAGTTACGGTTTTTAGCAATTAGTTGGTGGGGGAGTTGTTGATTAGGATAAAAAAACACCACTCACCTAATCAACTCAATGAACCATTAATTACTTTTACGCTATGAATTTAAATAAGGCCGACCTGCAACGCGAAATTTATTACAAAACATCGCGCAGCGGGGGCAAAGGCGGGCAAAATGTAAACAAGGTATCAACCAAGGTTGAGCTGCTTTTTGATATTAATAACTCCACATTATGTACCGAGGAGGAAAAGCTTTTACTGAACGATAAATTGCAGAACCGCTTTAATAAAGATGGCCTTGTGCAAGTGATATGCGATGAAGAGCGCAGCCAGTTCCTGAATAAGGAGATAGCGGTAGAGCGCCTGATCGTACTGCTTACTACTGCCCTGCATAAACCCAAAATGCGTAAGCCCAGCAAAATAAGTAAAGCGGCCAAGCTGGCACGCCTGGGCAACAAAAAAATACAATCAGCCAAGAAAGCTGATCGCAAAAAGAGTTTTGATTTTTAACGGAATGTTATTTATTGCGGGCTCTTTGTAATAACATATTAATTATTAACAGCCTTTTCATAAATGAATTTTTGCATGCTATAATCCTCAGGATATTGTTTACGGGCATCTTCTTTAGCGGAACTATTGGTGGCATGCCGCATGTATTCTTTAGCAAGTGTTTGCTGATCGTACACAAATTTTTGCATCGAATAATCTTCCGCGTATTGTTTGATAGCAAAACGCTTTAGCTCCATATCGGTCACAATTTTCATATAGGCTTTGTCTGTTTTCTGTTTATCATAAACAAAATTTTGCATGCTGTAATCATCAGGATATTCCTTTTCGGCAAACTGTTTAAGTTCTGCATCAGTAACGGTAGTCATGTAATTATACCCCTTTTTTTGTTGCTCATAAACGAATTTTTGCATGCTGGCATCGTCGGGGTATTGTTTTTTTGCATATGCCCATAGTTTTGTTTCTATGTTTTGAGCAAAAGATGCGGAACAAAATAGCAGGCTGGCAAGCAACGCGAGGATAGGTTTCATTGTTATTTGATGTTTACAGTAAATAACTGTTACGTTGAAGGGTTAAAGCTGAATGACTAATTAAATGACGGTGGGTTTTTAACTTTGATTATTAATTAAAGCGGTACAGCACTGTTAATGATCCCCATTGGTGGGTACTTTTTACCATCTGTTTCACTTCGCGGGTATTAATTACTGCGCCAACATCAAACACAAAACGGCTGGTGGTTAAGGCAACGCCTAATTGGTTGCTAAATACCAGGTGGTTAATATCGCCAACAATTTCCTGTGTGCCGGGTTCAGGGTGGTCCTTAAAAATATTCCCCTGTACGGTAGCATCGTATGCTACCGCATTTATCTGTGGCTTGTAGTAAAAGAAAAATTCGTTATTATGCAGTAAGGTATTGTTGCTGCTTTTGCTTACTGAACTTTGCGTGCTTACCGATTGGAATAACTGGTTAAAATTACCCAAACGCACCATTGGCCCAATACCTGCGGCATTAAAGCCTGTACCGGCGTTAACGTAAGCCGTAAAAGTAAGGTCGGCCCATGAGCCACGGGCAAGCAGTTTGTTTACCTCGGCACTTAAATTTAACTGTGGCGCATTGCGTACCTGGTACTGCCAGCTGTTTAGCTCATAAAAGCCAAAGGTATTGTGAATGAATTTTTGAATAGGATAGCCACCTGCAGCGGGGCCAACTATACCGGCCTTAGCAGTTAGCTTAAGGGTAGTTTCATCCTTATATAAAAGGTTGGCTGATGCGCCAAGGTATAGATAGCCGGCAAAAGGCCTGTCAACCTCTGCAGCCGATGGCAACTGGCCCGATTGCGCGTTATAGATCTTTTGCCCAAGCTCTAAACCAAAAACTGCATTGGCCAGTTTATCATTCTTCATTTTGCTTACATCCATTGCATGACGGTAGTATAGGAAGAAACCGTTGGTGTAGTAACGGTCAGACCCCTGGCCAAGAAAAGAATCATTATCAGACTGGAAGCCGATCTCGTTTGTGCGGTTTTGCGCGTATGAGCCGATGCCCGCTAAAAGGCTTGCGGCTAACAGGAATAGTTTTTTATTCATCAGGATTATAAAAGTATGCTAATGTAAAAAAAGCAGGATGGTATTCCACGCTTTTATTTAAAAAGCGTAACCAAAACTTACATAAGGCCAGTAAGGTATAATCCTTTCTGTAGAAAATACCGGGCTTACGCCTGTCCTGAAGCTAAAGCCACCATCTATAGGTTGATAACGGTAGCCAAAGTTTAAATTACCCAGCACGCCGTTGTCGCGGCTTGCGCCTTTGTAATAGCTAACACCGTTAACATCGTAACTACTTGATCCCCTGTTATTAAAAAAAGTGTAATACGAGTCGGACTTGAAGGTGTAATAGGTGATACCTGCCCCCACCTCAAAATATTTGCCATTTTTACCCAACAGGTAATTAACTACAATAGGGATTGTGAAAAAAGATGTTTCACCATCTGCATAAAAGCTTGCCCCAATACGTCCGCCAAGCCCATCTTGTTTTTTGCTGAAACGGGTATCGTAATTGGCAGAATAAACAGAACCTGGCCCCAGTAGCTCAAAAAATACATTTTGCACACGTTTGTTGGCGTAATTGTTTTTAATTGAATCGGTTTTGGTAGTGCTTGCTTGCTGGGCATTGGCAGAGATAGAGCTGATACACAATGCAATCAGCATAAAAGATTTTAATAGTTTAATCATATAAGGTTTAAATGGCTATGAAGGTATTGTTTTTGACTTAACAAACCGAAATAGGTTTAAAATAAAAAAGCAGGTATTTATCCCTGCTTTTTTATATATGGTCACCCCCCGAAATTTATTAGGCCATAACAGCATATGTAATTTGGTATATGTGCGAAAGTGACTGAAAGATGTTGAACTCAATTCAGCATCTCTTATTTAATTTAGTGCTGCCTTTGGCTCTTTTTCCTTCACCGTTAAGTCAAGCGGCTCTTTTACCAGTTCATCCAATAGCGCCAGGTTTATTACCTCACGCATATCAGTAACGTAGTGGAATTTAAGGTCGGTAATGTAACCTTCCTTAATTTCAAGGATATCTTTTTGGTTCGATTTACATAAAATTATCTCTTTGATATTGGCACGTTTGGCAGCCAGGATCTTTTCTTTGATACCGCCTACAGGCAATACGCGGCCGCGCAGGGTTATCTCACCTGTCATGGCTAAATGTGGCTTTACCTTACGTTGCGTAAATGCCGATACCAGTGCTGTAAGCATGGTAACACCTGCCGATGGGCCATCCTTAGGTGTAGCGCCGGCAGGTACGTGCACGTGGATATCCCACTGTTCAAACAGTTTTGGGTTGATGTTAAAGTAGGTAGCGTGGGCACGCAAGTAAGCCAATGCTATGGTTACCGATTCCTTCATTACATCGCCAAGGCTACCTGTTAAAGTTAGCTTACCGTTACCCGGGCTTAAGCTGGCTTCTATAAACAATATATCGCCGCCAACAGATGTCCAGGCAAGGCCCGTTACTACACCGGCGGTGTCGTTATTCTCGTAAAGGTCTTTATCATAGAACGGGGCACCCAGTATCTTCTCTACTTCTTTTTTGCTTACCAGCGTGTTGTAAGGCTCTTCCATGGCAATGTTTTTGGCAACGCCACGTATCACAGATCCTATCCTTTTCTCTAAAGCACGTACACCCGATTCGCGGGTATAATCTTCTATCAGTTTCTCAACAACATCGCTTTTTATAACAACATCCTTTACGGTTAAACCGTGTGCTTCGCGTTGTTTTGGCAACAAGTGGCGCTTGGCTATCTCAATCTTTTCTTCAACTGTGTAACCGTTCACCTCGATGATCTCCATACGGTCAAGCAAGGCTGGCTGTATGCTGCTTAGCGAGTTTGCCGTAGCAATGAACATCACGTTCGACAGGTCGAAATCCAGCTCTACATAATTATCATAAAAAGTACTGTTCTGTTCAGGGTCAAGCACCTCTAACAGGGCTGATGAAGGGTCGCCACGGAAATCGGTACTTACCTTATCAATCTCATCAAGTATGAATACCGGGTTTGCAGCACCTGCCTTTTTAACCGACTGTATGATCCTGCCCGGCATGGCTCCTATGTAAGTTTTACGGTGCCCGCGTATCTCGGCTTCGTCACGTACGCCACCAAGCGCCATCCGTACATATTTACGGCCTAAAGCTTTTGCTATTGATTTTCCCAGCGATGTTTTCCCAACACCCGGAGGGCCAACCAGGCAAAGGATGGGCGCTTTCATGTTGTGTTTTAGTTTTAAAACAGCCAAATATTCAATGATCCGTTGCTTTACCTTATCAAGGCCGAAATGATCCTTATCAAGTACCTTTTGTGCCCTTTTAAGGTCGAAATTGTCCTTTGTAAATTCATTCCAGGGCAGGTCAAGCAAAAGTTCCAGATAATTTATCTGCACCGAATAATCTGCCGCGGCAGGGTTGGTGCGGGTAAGTTTTTCAAGCTCTTTGGCAAAGTGTGCCTTCACTTCTTTGTCCCATTTTTTCTTCAGGGCACGTTGGCGCAGGTTCTCTATTTCCAGGTCGGGCGATGTGCCGCCAAGTTCTTCCTGTATGGTTTTTAGCTGTTGATTTAAAAAGTAATCGCGCTGTTGTTTGTCAAGATCAACCCTTACTTTGGTTTGGATCTGATTTTTAAGCTCCAGCATTTGCAGGTCGAGCGTTAAATGCTCCAGTACCATATTTATCCTGTCGCGCAAGCTGGGGGTTTGCAGTAACTGCTGTTTATCAGCCATATCCGCATTCATATTTGATGATATGAAGTTGATCAGGAACGATGTGCTCTCGATATTACGGATAGCGATACCAGCCTCGCTCGGTATGTTTGGCGATAGCTGTATAATGTTCATAGCCATGTCTTTAACAGACGATACCATGGCTTTAAACTCTTTATCCTCTTTGGCCTTTATCTCTTTAAACGGTTCAATAGTGGCCTTTATATAGGGTTCGCTTTGTACTTCTTCTTTGAGCACAAAACGTTTTTTGCCCTGTAGTATCACAGTGGTGTTACCATCGGGCATTTGCAGCATTTTTATGATGAGGGCAATCGTCCCCACTTTATTTAGCTGGCTAAAGGTAGGGTCCTCAATACTTACATCCTGCTGGGCAACAACACCAATAAGGCGGTTGCCTTTGTTGGCATCGCGTATCAGTTTAATGGATTTATCGCGACCAACAGTAATTGGGATAACAACGCCCGGAAATAATACCGTATTGCGCAGCGGAAGTATAGAAATAATATCGGGCACCTGCTCATTATTCATTTCTTCTTCATCCTCTGATGACATTAGTGGGAAGAACTCAGAATCCTCATTAATGGAAGGCATGGTATTCTTAAAATCGAATGGATCAAAACTCATCAATCACCTTTTATGTATGCCGGTAACGTCATATTGGCAGGTGCGGAAACTCCGCCCTTAAAATTATGGGTTAATCAGCAGTAGTTAATTATTCAAATATACAGTTTCAAGAGCTATGCCAATATAAGTTAATTAGCCCCTGTAAACGCCATGTGTTTGTAATTTGTTGATTTATTGCGTGTTATGGAGGTTAAATAATTGAGACAGTTTTTTATAAGTTTTTGACTAAAGTGGAAAAAAAGTCATGCGGGGGAATTTGTGTATATAGTTGTATATAAAGCAAAGGCAGTGACGCTTTGGGTTACCAGCCCTGGCATCCGCTTACACGCGCACTGCATTAGGCGCGGGGTCCGGTATCTGCTATCAGGTTTATACATTCCAGGTTTTAGGGTAGCTCCTACGGAGCAAAAGGCCTATAGGAACCGTTACTACAAAGCGATAGCCCCTGATGGGGCATAAAAATATAAATGTAAAAGGGTAATTATGTCCTGTAGGGACAACCGCTTTGTAGAAAAGCAAATAAATAAGGCTTTGCCCTGTAAGGGCTACCCTAATTAACTATTGTGTGAAACTTAATCAAACACAATTTACACCAGTACTTTTTCTCCTTTAGCTTTTTCCGCTTCCAGTTCCTCAAAGTATTTTTTGCGTACCACATGGGTCATTTTATGGTCGCCGGTATGGCTCCAGCCGGGTGGCATAAAAATGTAGAAAACCTTGTTTTTGATGCCCGGTGCCCTGTAAACATCTTTGGCTAAGGCTACTATCTCGCCGAAATAAGCATCCAAAAAGCTGTTTTTGATCATAGGCCTGCTAATGCCGTACTCAATAGGGATGCTGCGATCTTCGGGGTAGTAAGTGCCAAAAACCTTATCCCATATATTAAGCAGGTTGCAAAAGTTGGTATCCATATACACAATATTGCGGGCATGGTGTACCCGGTGATGCGATGGGGTAAGTATAATATTGTTTAAAAAGCCAAGCCGGCCATCTTTTATAATGTTTTCGCCAACGTGGATCATAGCGCCCCAGGTGCCGTCAATAAACATAATTACAAAAAGCATGGCAGGGTTTACACCCAGCAAAATACAAATACTGGTACGGATCAGGTCGGCATAGGGGGCTTCTAAAAAAAAGTGTGCGTAGGTAACCGAAAGATTCATGCTTTCGGGCGCGTGGTGGGTAGAGTGCAGGCACCAAAGCAGGCGAACCTTATGCGCCAGGTAATGATATATAAAATGAGCGAACTCCCATATCACGTAGCCATAAATAAACCAATACCAGGTAAAAGTGGTTTTTAAAAGTGCGATGGGTAAAAACCATTTAATGCAAAGCCCTATCATGGCAATGGATATTACCCGGCCTACAAAGGCATTTAATACATAGGTAAAGAAAGAGATCTTATAATGGATAACCTTAAACCTTTTGTAAAAAGCGGCACGTATAATTTCGAGCAAAAGCAGAAAAGGGGTAAGGGGTACCAGCAATGATGTGATACCACCATAAGTAAGAAACTTACTGTAATCGCCCGATTTGATGATGTCTAATAAACCGCCAAGTCCCCAAAAGCCTGTAAACTCGTTAGCTACCTCTTTAAAAAAGTCCATAATTTGATAAATTGGTTAATACTATGCTTGCTTAAGTATTAACGCAATTAACTTAACAAAAATGTATAAACCAAATACATCAGATAACTTTTTCGCTATAATTAAATTTATCCCGCAATCCGCACCATAAAATCAATAGCTCCCGGCGAATGTAATATCTCTAACGATTGGATAGACTCATTCGCGGCTACGGCTGCCCTGCTGCGCATCTGTTTTTCAAAGGCCGCAATGGCCAATAGGGTATCGGGATAGCTTTCATCAGTAAGGGCATTGCTAAGCTCTAAGGCATCAAGCATGGCCATATTTACCCCCTCTCCGGCATACGGTGGCATCAGATGGGCGGCGTCGCCAAGCATGGTTAGATTGGGCTGCGCTTCCCATGCCTGCTCTAAAGGCATAGCGTATAAGGGGCGGGGTACAAAAGTGCCGCTTGCGTGCTCAAATAGCGTGGTCCATATATCTCCCCAGTTTGCAAATTCGGTTTTAAACCAGGCAAGTACCCGGGCTTTATCTGTAAAATCAATGCCCGAATCTTTTACCCAGTTTTCATCGGCCTTAAAGCAGGGATAAAATATCATGCTGCCATCGCCTTTGGCGCTTACTATAAGGCTCCTGTTATCGCCCATGGCAAAAATTTTACCACCACTTAAAAGTTGGTGCATTTCGGGGATTGTTGTTTCTGAGTGGTACACTGCACCCTCTACAGCTGTATAACCGCAATAGAAGGGTTTAACGGGGGTAAGGTAGGGGCGTAGTTTTGAATTTGCGCCATCGGCGGCTATAACCAGGTCGGCAACCGCCAGTTTGCCATTTTTAAACTCAATTTTCCAGCCGTTGTTATATTGGGTAAGTGATACAAATTGGCTATCCCAAACTACGGTGCCGGGGGTAAGCGACTCAAGCAATAATTTCTGCAAGGGGCCGCGGTCTATTTCGGGGCGGCCGCGGTATGTCTCGTCCTGCTCTCCTATGTGGTCATCCAAAACAATGTTTGCATGTTCATCTGTAACACGCATTTTATCAGCCCCGGGGCGGTAGTTTGTTCTGAACTCATCCATTAAGCCAGCTGCCTGCAAAGCGGCCAGGCCCGATTCTTCATGCAGGTCGAGCGTGGCGCCCTGTGCCCGGGCATCCTGGTGAAGGTCGCGTTCGTAAACGGTTACATCGGCACCTTTTAATTGTAAAAGCCGGGCAAGGGTTAAACCGCCCGGGCCACCACCAATAATGGCTATCTTTTTATATTTTATAGTATTCATTTCTTACTGTTAATTGTAGTGGGATTTTACAGCCTATATTGCTTAAGACGAACAAGCAGGCATTATCTTTTAAATAATAGAAAACTTTATTTGCCTATGGGATATGAAAAATAACTAACCCAATATTTATTAAAAATAGTTGTATACATTACCTAAAATATTAACAAATTGCACGCGCCGGATAATAATTTAGCTACTTAGTAGTTAATGTATTGTTATCGGTTAAATCCCGAAAGTATTAAATGAGGCTATCCGCTATAATATCTTTTTTTATACTTACCTCGTTCGAAACGTCGTCGGCACAGAATACCTATGTGCGTTTGGGGCAGCAGGCATTTATGGATGGTAACTTTAAAGCTGCCGTTGCGCAACTGGAAAAGGCCTGTATGGTTGATTCTACCAACGCAAACGCTTACTGGATGTTGGGTTACTCTTATTATCACAGCGAGAACTACCGCAAATCAATAGCCGCCTATACAAAAGTTATTTTCATAAACCCGGTTGATGCTTCGGCATATTACTACCGTGCAAGGGCAAAGGGCTATTTAGGGAAGGATACCTACCTGTCGCCAACTGAGCGCGAGAAACACCTGCTGGGGGCTATATTCGACCTGACCAAAGCTATCGCCATTGAACCTAACGACCACGGTAAATGCTACCAGACACGGGGCATTGCCTACCGCGAATACGGCATTTTTAAGCTGGATCAGAAGAACGCGCATAATTATGATAAAGCACGCGGCATTAACTCGTTAAAGGCTTCCATAACCGACCTGGAAAAAGTACTGAATGATAATCCGGGAAGGTCTGATATATCTGCTCTGATAGAGCTATCTAAAGAAAAGCTGGCAACTGCTAACGGGCATCATTAAAAATTACCTTTAACACGGTAATTGTTGGCCCCCATTATTTTTACCTGCTGCATTTTCTCAATTAAATAATAGGCGTTTGGCGCATATACCAATTTTTCGGTAGTGTTGTAAAGGATGTTGTGGGTGTTGTTTACAATAGTTATTTCGGTTACCTGCCCGGCCTTTTTCCTGATGATGATCTCGCGGGTTTCCAGTTCAGGGTATTTGGCTTTGTAAACAATGCTGTCGTTATTGGCCTGTACGTTGTAGCTAAGCTTCCAGGCGGGTTTATTGATATCGCTTTCGGTAAAAAGGTTTAGCTCTTTTTCCCAGTCACCAATATGCACCTTTTTGTTTTCGGCAGTGCCGTTATGGCCAACTGTTTTATCAACTTCGGGGTTTTGTTTGTTAAGCCGGGCAGCTTCATTCTTAAAATACTCCTTCAGGTCGAAGTATTTTAACCGGGCACCGGTTTCCTTTATTTCGGGCTTAGTACAGGCGTAGCTGCCGCATAAAAGCAGCAGCACGCTTGTATAAATAGTATATTTTTGGATGGGTTTATACCAGTACATTACCAGTCATTTCGGCCGGGATAGGCACGCCTAAAATGCTTAAAACGGTTGGTGCTATATCGCCCAGTTTACCATCTTTTACCTGTTTTACATCATTATCAATAATAATACAAGGAACCAGGTTGGTGGTATGCGCCGTGTTTGGTGATCCATCCTCGTTTATCATGTAATCGGCATTGCCGTGGTCGGCAATAATGATGAACGAGTAGCCGTTTTTTAAGCCGGTTTCAACAACCGCTTTTGTGCAGGCATCAGCAGTTTCGGCAGCCTTCATTACCGCGCTGAAAACGCCTGTATGGCCAACCATATCGGTATTGGCAAAGTTTAGGCACACAAAATCGGGCCAGCCGCTTTCCAGTTCAGGGATAATGGCATCGCGAATGCCTTCGGCGCTCATTTCGGGCTGCAAGTCGTAAGTAGCAACTTTTGGCGAGGGTACTAAAAGGCGTTTCTCATTGTTAAATTCAGTTTCGCGGCCGCCGGAGAAGAAGAATGTTACGTGCGGGTATTTCTCAGTTTCGGCTATGCGGATCTGTTTTTTACCGGCACTTTCTAAAACCTCGCCCAATGTTTTGCTCAGATCGTCCTTGCGGAACACCACTTTTACATTTTTAAAAGTTTCATCGTACGATGTCATCGTTACATAATCGATGTTAAGCGGTTTCATATCATACTCCGGGAACTCCTTTTGGGTAAGTGCCTGCGAAATTTCGCGGCCCCTATCTGTACGGAAGTTAAAGCAGATCACCACATCGCCATCTTTTATGGTAGCAACAGGCTGGCCATCGTCGCCGGTTTTTACTATTGGCAGTATAAATTCGTCGGTAACACCGGCTGCGTATGATGTTTTGATAGAAGAGATGATGTCTTTTGATGCCTCACCTTCACCTTTCACCAGCAGGTCGTACGCTTTTTTAACGCGTTCCCAGCGGTTATCGCGGTCCATTGCATAATACCTGCCAATGGCCGAAGCAATGGTAACAGGGGTATCGGCAATATGGTGCTGCAGTTCGGTAATAAAACCAGCTCCCGAGTTAGGGTCGGTATCGCGGCCATCCAAAAACGCATGAATAAATACCCTTTGCAAGCCTAATGCATTTACAGCATCAGCCAGGCCTTTTACGTGGTTAATGTGCGCATGCACACCGCCATCGCTCACCAGGCCTATCAGGTGCAGGTCTTTATTATTGTTTTTAGCATAGTTAAATGCTTCAAGCAGGGTTTCGTTCTGTACAAATTCGTTATCGGTAACCGCCTTGTTTATGCGGCCAAGCTCCTGGTAAACTACTCGGCCTGCACCAAGGTTCATGTGCCCAACTTCCGAGTTACCCATCTGCCCTTCGGGCAAACCAACGGCAAGGCCCGATGCTTCCAGTTTGGAGTTTGGATATTTTGCTATCATAGAATCGAAAAACGGCGTATTTGCCGCTACTATCGCGTTCGATCTGTCGTTACGGCCGTAACCCCAGCCGTCGAGTATAATTAATGCAACTTTTTTATTGTTTTCCACAATGCAAATATAAAAGCAACGTTTAAACATTGTACTTTAACAGCGTTTTATTTTTTGCTACAACAATTTTGTAAGTTATTGGTCATATACATATATGAAACTAAAATACTTTCCGCTGGTAACGCTTTTATTTTTACTGCCCCTTGCAGTAAAGGCGGATGATATTGAAAAAATTGCCGACCTGCTTAAACAAGGCAATGCGCATGAGCTTGCCAAAATGTTCTCATCAAACGTTGATATGAATATTTTAGACGAAACCAATGTTTACTCAAAGGCGCAGTCTGAAATGATATTGGATAAGTTTTTTAAAGAGAATAAACCACATACGGTAAAGCTGTTACATCGCGTTAGCTCAAACCCCAATTATAACTTTGGCGTGGCTATTTTAAGTACTGATAAAGGCAAGTTTCGCATATCATATACCCTCAGGGAAATTAATAAGGTAATGGTTGTCATTGAGTTGCGTATTGAAACCGAAAAAACCTAATTAATCATCAATTGTTCTTACTTTTGAAGCTCAAAAAAACAAAGGTTTGGACAAAGAAATTATACATCAATTTATAGTTAATGCTTTAAGTGAAGATGTTGGCGACGGCGATCATACTTCATTAGCTACCATTGAAGCCGGCACACAAGGCAAAGCAAAGTTATTGGTAAAAGATACCGGCATACTGGCAGGTGTTGAACTCGCTGCAGAAATTTTTAGAGAGGTTGACCCTAACCTGAAACTGAATGTGTTTTTACAGGATGGCACCGAAGTTAAACCTAAGGACGTTGCATTTGAAGTTGAGGGTGATGCCCGGGCTATTTTAAAAGCCGAGCGACTGGTGCTTAACTGTATGCAGCGCATGAGCGGTATTGCTACTACTACCCGCCAAATTGTTGACCTTTTACAAGGAACCAACGCAAAAGTTTTAGATACCCGTAAAACCACGCCTGGTTTACGATACCTGGAGAAATGGGCCGTTCGCATAGGTGGGGGCGTTAACCACCGTTTTGGTTTGTATGATATGATCCTGATAAAGGATAACCATGTGGATTACTCGGGCGGCATCCGCAGGGCAATTGAAAATGCCAACAGGTATTTGCAGCAAACCGGCAAAAAGCTGGCTATAGAAATTGAGGTACGCAACCTTGATGAATTGGAACAGGTATTGCAAACCGGCAATGTTAACCGTATATTAATTGATAATTTTAACTTTACAGATCTGAAACAGGCTGTTAATATGATAGAAGGCCGGTACATTACCGAAGCATCGGGCGGGATAACTATTGATAATATACGCGGCTATGCCGAATGCGGTGTAGATTATATATCGGTAGGTGCCCTCACGCATTCTATAAAAAGTTTAGACCTCAGCTTAAAGGCTGTAAAATTATAATGATATATTGCGGTAGTATAACATCAAATTAATAATATTGCAGGCAGATGCTATCAATCTACTCGATTTCAGCGCTTATTCTGGCTTACCTATTCGGATCAATTCCTACTGCAGTATGGATAGGGCAGGCATTTTACAATGTAGACGTACGCGAATACGGCAGCGGTAACGCCGGGGCTACCAATACCTTTAGGGTTTTGGGCAAAAAGGCCGGTATCCCGGTTATGCTGCTCGATATTTTAAAGGGGTGGACAGCCACCAACCTGGCTTATGTTATTGGGGTTACCACAACGGGAGCCTACCATTCTATCGCTTTTACAAACTACGAACTGGCGCTTGGTATAGCCGCAGTAATGGGCCATTTGTTCCCGGTATTTGCCGGATTTAGGGGTGGTAAAGGTATTGCCACACTTTTTGGAATGATATTGGCTATAAACTTACCGGCTGCCTTACTTTGCGTATTGGTATTTATTGTAACGTTGCTAATAACCAGATATGTATCATTAGCATCCATATTAGCGGGGTTTATATATCCTATCGGTGTAACATTTATTTTTCCGGTGTATATTAAATCGGTCATTATATATGGGATGTGTATTTTTATATTGGTATTAGTAACACATCAAAAAAATATTGAACGATTATTAAAGGGTAAGGAGTCGAAAGTTAATTTATTTAAAAAGAAAACCACCTGAATCCCATGAAGAGAATTAAACCCCTATTGGCACTGGCTGTAATAGCTATTGCCGTTTACGCCTGTTCAACAGTGCCGCTTACAGGCCGTTCGCAATTAAGCTTAGTAAGCGATGATCAGATAAACCCTGCCGCGGCGCAAAGTTACCGCCAGTTGTTATCAGACCCCAGCACAAAAGTTATTAGCAGCGGTACCGATGCACAGCGTGTAAAACGTATTGGCAACCAGCTTGCTGTAGCTATTGATAGATATTTAAAAGCTAATGGTTACGGCGATCAGTACAATTACCAATGGGAGTTTAACCTGATACAAAGTAAAGAAGTTAACGCGTGGTGTATGCCGGGTGGTAAGGTTGCTGTTTACAGCGGCATATTGCCTGTTACACAAACTGATGCCGGTTTAGCAACTGTTATGGGCCACGAGATTGGGCACGCTATTGCCCATCACTCTGCCGAAGCGCTTTCACAGCAAATGGCTGTACAGGCAGGCGGCTCAGCAATTAACGCTGCAACAGGCAATAAATCGCAAACCACGCAGGCCTTAATAGGTACACTATATGGTGTTGGCGGCCAATTGGCTACCCTGAAATATTCGCGCGATAAAGAGAATGAGGCCGACAGGCTTGGCTTAACCTTTATGGCTATGGCCGGTTATGACCCACGCCAGGCAGTTGCCTTTTGGCAACGTATGGCAGCACAAAGCCAGGGTGCCCCGCCAGAATTTTTAAGCACCCACCCAAGTGATGCCACACGTATAGCCAACATCCAAAAGTTGATACCTGAGGCAATGAAATATTATAAAGGCAAATAGTTTTTTGTGGTGATTTTAACCACAGAGGGCACAAAGATTTTCACAGAGGTCACAGAGATTTAAATTTCTGTGGCCTTTTTGGTTAATGATTTAACCACAAAGTACACCAAGGTTTCACAGAGATCACAGTGATTTTTACCTATTAATATTTATAGAAGTCTCTGTGTTTTCTCTCTATGACCTTTGTGGTAAAAAAAACAATACGTGCATTTTTTAATTTTACCAATATGCCCACTTCTAAATCCCGCTTTTTAACCGCCCAATGGCGCAACCTGGTGATGCTTAACTATGAGGTTGACCCCGAGATATTAAAACCCTATTTGCCCGCTGCTACCGAGGTTGATTTGTGGGAGGAGGGTAAAGCCTTGGTAAGCATGGTGGGTTTTATGTTTAAAGATACCCGTGTATTGGGCATAAAATGGCCGTTCCATGTCAATTTTGAAGAAGTTAACCTGCGCTTTTACGTACGCCATTTTGATGGAAAAGAATGGAAACGCGGGGCGGTATTTGTGAGCGAGATAGTGCCCAAAAGTATGATTGTGCTGATAGCCAATAACCTATATAAAGAACATTATCGTGCCCTACCCATGCGGCATTCTATAACAAAGGATGGCCCTAACCACACGCAATTTTTATATGAGTGGAAACTAAAAGGCGTGTGGAATAAACTTGGCGCTACAGTACGTAACAGCCTTACGCCAATACTGGCCGGCAGCCCCGAGGAGTTTATATTTGAGCATTACTGGGGCTACAACCGCTTAACCGATTATAAAACCATGCAGTACCAGGTTGAGCATATTGCCTGGCAAATTGCCGAAGTAAAAGATTTTGTTTTTGAAGCGGATATTAAAGAATTATACGGCGAGGCTTTTGTGCCTTATTTAAGTGTGAAGCCGGTGTCGGCTTTTTGGGCCAATGGGTCGGAGGTTGCGGTTAGGATTGCGGATAAGTTGTTGCTTGACCCAATACTTCCAGTATAGCTTTTGCTTTTAACAAACACTCTTCATACTCGCTTTCGGCGTTTGCGTGGTAGGTAATAGCGCTGCCTACATGAAACGATAAGTATTTTTTGATACTGTTATATAACAGTGTACGGATCACCACATTAAAATCAAAGTCATCATCCGGGCTAAAATAACCTATAGCGCCTGAGTATACGCCACGTTTGCTGCGCTCGTATTGTTCCATCAATTGCATGGCGCTAATTTTGGGTGCGCCTGTCATGCTGCCCATGGGGAAGGTGTTTTTTACGGCATCAACAGTTGATACATCGTCCCGTAATTCGCATACCACGGTAGATACCATTTGGTGTACCTGCTTAAAGGTTTGGATGCCGTAAAGTTCTTCGGTTTTTACGGTACCGGGTTTGGCGGAGTGGGTAAGGTCGTTACGTACCAGATCCACTATCATCACGTTTTCCTGTAGCTCTTTCGGGTGGTTGCGTAGCTCTTCTATTAACCACTTGTCTATAGCCTCGTCAGCATCGCGGCGTGCCGTTCCCTTGATAGGTTGTGAGATAAGTTTGCTGCCCCGTTTTGCCAAAAAACGCTCAGGTGAGGCGCACATGATGTAGTTACCTTTCCATTTAAAAAACGTAGAGAATGGGGTTGGTGACAAAGTGTTCAGGTTTTGAAAGATGGAGAGCGGATTTATCTCTGTGTCATCCGCATAAAACTCCTGGCAAAAGTTAGTTACATAAATATCGCCGCGCGTAATATGTTGCTGTATTTTCCCCACCGTTTGCACATATTCGGCTTTGCTGAAACGCGGATGCAGGTTGATAGGGGCTTGTTGTGTGCCCGGAACGAGATTCGAACTCGTATATGCCTCTAAAATGTCTTTTTCATTTTCGCCAATTATCTCAACATTGTTTCCTTTTATGCTGATCAAAATCTCCGGCACAAAAAAGTACAGGTCGGGGAAATCGAGATGATCGCTGTTGGCAGATCTGAGGTTTTCCGTTTCGTTTTTCAGGTCGTACCCCATGAAGCCGGTTACCCAACCCGGGTTGTTAGTTCTAAAAACAGCGAGCTGGTCAAATGCATCACCTGCATTGGCTTTTAATTGTGCTTTGGCGCCAATGGCTATCAGGGTATCAAACTTGCTGTACGGGTCGTTAAAGTTGTTACTATCGAGGTAGCACAGAGTGCCGAATTTAGCGGCCCATGCAAGAGCTTTCTGTTTAAATATAGCTACGTTTGTTACCTCGGTTATCACGCTGTAAAAATAGCTAAGAAAATAGAAAAGGCCCCGATTTATCGGGGCCTTTTGAAATATATTCTAAACTAATATTAGTGTAATACCAAAGTCTGTTTCCTGTCGGGGCCTACAGATAACCATTTTACAGGTACCTGCAGTTCGGTTTCCAGGTATTCGATATATGATTGCAGCTTCGCAGGGATCTCGTTAAGTTCTGTAATACCGGTAAGGTCTTCGTTCCAGCCGTCAATCTCTTTTAATACCGGTTCTGCATCAACCGAGCAAATATCATATGGCATATAATCTATCTGTTCGCCTAAGTAATTGTAGTGGGTGCATGCGTAGATCTTATCAAAACCACTTAATACATCAGCCTTGGTCATTACCAGTTGGGTAACACCATTAAGCATAATAGCGTATTTAAGTGCGGGCAGGTCAATCCAGCCGGTACGACGTGGCCTGCCTGTGGTAGCGCCAAACTCGTGGCCTATACGGCGTAGTTCTTCGCCTGTTTCGTCGTTCAGTTCGGTAGGGAAGGGTCCGCCGCCAACACGGGTACAATAAGCTTTAAAAATGCCTATTACATCGCCTATCTGGCTTGGGGCAATACCTAAACCTGTACAAGCGCCGGCCGCGGTAGTGTTTGATGATGTTACAAACGGGTACGAGCCAAAATCAATATCAAGCATAGTGCCCTGTGCGCCTTCTGCCAATACTTTCTTGCCGTCTTTAATATATTGGTTTACCAAATGTTCAGAATCAACCAGCGGGAATTGTTTGATAAAGTTAACAGCCTCAAAGAAAGCCGCTTCGCGCTCGCTGAAATCGGCAACTTCGCCATACATGGCTTGTAACATAGAGGTATGTTTATCAACCAGTTTCTGGTAACGCTCTTTAAAATCGGGCAGGGTGATATCACCTATGCGTAAACCGTTACGGCCGGTTTTATCCATGTAAGTTGGGCCGATCCCTTTTAAGGTTGAACCAATTTTACCATCGCCCATTTTCTTTTCAGAAGCGGCATCAAGCAACTGGTGGGTTGGTAATATCAGGTGCGCCTTTTTTGCTATCTGCAGGTTCTTTTTAGCTAAAAGGTCGTGGCCTGCATCTTTCAGTTTATCAAGCTCTTTTTTCAGGGTGATAGGGTCTATCACAACACCGTTTCCTATCAGGTTCATGGTGTTATCAAAGAAAATTCCCGAAGGGATGGTGTTTAAAACAAACTTTTTGCCTTCAAACTCTAAAGTGTGGCCTGCATTTGGACCGCCCTGGAAACGGGCTATCAGGTCATAACCTGCACTTAGTACATCAACAATTTTACCTTTACCTTCGTCGCCCCACTGGAGGCCTAATAATACGTCAACAGCCATTAAATGATATCTTTTCTTGAAATGAATTTAAATGAATTAAGGGTAACTATGATACCTTTCTGTCGCAGAATCCATCGCGAAGCTTGGTGCAGTTACCGTACAGGTTTAAAGAGTGGTGCTTAATATCGAATTTTAAAATATCGCCCATCATACTCTGGATCTGCTGGATACGCGGATCACAAAACTCAACCACTTTACCGCAATCAATGCAGATAATATGGTCGTGCTGCTTATATCCGTATGATTTTTCGAATTGGGCCATGTTCTTACCAAACTGGTGTTTGGTTACCAGATCGCATGATACCAGAAGTTCGAGGGTGTTATAAACAGTAGCGCGGCTAACGCGGTACTTCTTGTTCTTCATGTGGATGTATAACGATTCTACATCAAAATGATCGCTTCTTGAATAGATCTCTTCAAGTATGGCAAAACGCTCAGGGGTTTTCCTGAGGCTTTTATTTTCAAGGTAGGCCTCAAAAATCTTTTTCACCAACGCAATGGTTTCCTGTACAGGCATAATGTTAAATTAACAATGCAAAGGTATTAAATATTTTGGAGAATAGAGTCAGGAATCAAGAAGTCAAGAGCCAAGAAATGAGTGCGATCTTGTGATAATGCTGTTCTGTCTTGGCTCTTGACTCTAAAAGTCTTGTATCTCTATCATGATGCTTTATCCACAACCGAATCAAACCGGATAACGGAGGTAATCCCCTTAACCTGGTTTAGTTTTTTGATCAGGTTATCCAGATGCTCGGTATCGTTCACATAAACCATTATCGAGCCTTCAAAAATGCCATTATCGCTATCAACTGTAATAGAGCGGATGTTCACCTTAAAATCGTTTGATATAACTGTAGTTAGTTTGTTTATCAAGCCAACATCATCAATACCGGTAATACGCAGGCCGGTTAAAAAGGCCAGTTCAAGCTGTTTGGTCCATTTTGCTTTAACAATACGGTAACCGTAGTTAGCCATTAGTTTAGCAGCGTTAGGGCAATTTGTACGGTGAATTTTGATGCCATCACTTACTGTAACAAAGCCAAAAACATCATCACCCGGGATAGGGTTACAACAATTGGCCAGTTTATAATCAATCTTTTGCAGGTCCTCGCCAAAAAGGAGTACATCGCTGTCCTTGGTTTTTATATTACGAACGATGTTCTGTAGCTGCTCGGCTTCTATTTTATCCTGCGGTTTATTTTCAATTACTTTTTCTGATGCCTGGTACTCTTTCAGGTCCTTTATATCAATAAGGCCTTTGGCCACATTGTAAAAAAGGTCCTGCGTAGAGGTAAGTTTAAAATAATAGCTCAGTTTATGCAGGTTTTCGGAGTTATAAGTAAGCTTTATCGATTTCATCTTACGCTCCAGTATCTCTTTACCGTCATCGGCAATTTTGCGGCGCTCTTCTTTCAGTGCCGATTTTATTTTGGCCTTTGCCTTGGCGGTAACCACAAAGTTTAACCAGTCCTCTTTAGGGGTTTGCTTACCCGAGGTAATGATCTCTACCTGGTCGCCGTTTTGCAATTTATAGCTTAACGGTACAAGTTTATGGTTCACTTTGGCGCCAATACAGCTTGCGCCTACATCTGTGTGTATCTCGAATGCAAAATCTAAAGCGGTTGCGTTTAATGGTAATTGTATCAGCGCACCTTTAGGGGTAAAGATGAAGATCTCGTCGCTGAACAGGTTCATCTTAAAATCATCCAGGAAGTCGAGCGCGTTCGAGTCAGGGTTTTTCAGCATATCCCTAACCTTTTGCACCCATTGGTCCAGGCCGCTATCGGTTGATGATTCTTTATATTTCCAATGCGCCGCGAAGCCTTTTTCGGCAATCTCGTTCATGCGTTTGGTACGGATTTGCACCTCAACCCATTGCCCTCGCGGGCCCATAACGGTGGTGTGCAATGATTCGTAACCATTTGCCTTGGGCGACGAGATCCAGTCGCGCAGTCTGTCGGGGTTTGGCCTATAAAGGTCTGTTACGATAGAATACGCTTTCCAGCAGTCAGCTTTTTCATTTTCGGGCGTGCTATCCAAAATTATCCTGATGGCGAAAAGATCATACACTTCCTCAAAAGGGATGGCCTTTTTCTTCATCTTGTTCCAGATGGAGTGGATGGATTTTGGGCGGCCGAATAATTCGCCGTGCAGGTCCTGCCCTTCAAGCACTTTTTGCACCGGCTCAATAAAATCACGAATAAATTTTTCTCGTTCAGTTTTTTTCTCGTTCAGTTTATTTTTAATGAACTGATAGGTTTCACGCTCCATGTATTTCATGGAAAGGTCTTCCAGTTCTGATTTTATAGCGTACAAACCCAAACGGTGGGCAAGCGGCGCATACAGGTATACGGTTTCTGACGATAGTTTAAGCTGCTTATCGCGCGGCATAAACTCCATGGTGCGCATATTGTGCAGCCTGTCGGCCAGTTTTATCAATATCACCCTCACATCATCGGCAAGGGTAAGCAGCATTTTGCGAAAGTTTTCGGCCTGTAACGAGCTATTGGTATCAAACACGCCCGAAATTTTGGTTAAGCCATCAATTATTTTGGCTACTTTTTTACCAAACTCCAGTTCAATATCTTCAAGGGTAACATCGGTATCTTCTACAACATCATGCAGCAGTGCGCACACTATTGATGTGGTACCCAAACCTATCTCTTCGGCTGCTATTTGTGCAACTGCAATAGGGTGGTATATATAAGGCTCGCCGCTTTTACGGCGCATGTCTTTATGGCTCTCCAAAGCCATTTCAAAGGCCTTGCGTATCATGCGTTTATCGCCTTTTTGGAGGGTTGATTTACTTGCGCGCAGCAATGCCCGGTATCTTTTCAGTATCTCTTTCTTCTCGGCTTCCAGGTCAATCACTAAATCTTTCATGTATAAACGTTATATTACACTATAAATAAACCAGCAAACAATATTTATTATTGCAGTTAATTATAAAATAACAAAATAAAATGCGTTAATTTTGTATCAAGTAAAAATATGAAATTTATTGTTTCGCTTTTATTGTTTTGTTGCGCAGCGCTTGGGTTAAAAGCCCAGGATGATAAACCTGCGCCACCTATGGTACTTGGCAAAAATGATACCACCAAAGTATATTTAACCAAACTTGACGGTGAACTTGTACCCTGGATTGTAACCCCGGAGGTACGGATAGTTGATACGCGCATATTTGCAAGCGAGCAAGACAGGCTTAATTATCGCCGTTTACGTTATAATGTAATGAAAGTGTTGCCTTACGCCCGTTTTGCAGGCGAACGTTACAGAAAGCTACAGCGCGACCTGGCCCTTACCGGTGATAAGAAAAAACAGAAGGAGCTGATGAAGGCCTGCGAAGCCGACGTAAAAAACTTATTTAATAAAGACATTAAGAATCTGACAATAAGTCAGGGTGAAGTATTAATTAAATTGGTTAGCCGCGAAACCGGTGCAACCAGCTTTGCTTTGGCCAAAGAATTAAAGGGAGGCTTTAACGCCTTTCTTTTCCAATCGGTAGCCCGCTTATTTGGGCATAACCTCAAAGAAACGTACGACGCATCTGAGCAACGCGACATTGAAACCATTTTGCTTGAAGCCGGGTATGTTTCAAGCTCTAACTAAATGGACAACAACAGCATTTATCAGTTTACGGTTGAAAAACTGAACGGCGACCATATAGGCCTTGCCGATTACAGCAACAAAGTACTGCTCATTGTAAATACAGCTTCGCAATGTGGTTTTACACCGCAATTGCAAGATCTGAGCGATCTTAAAAAAGAGTTTGCCGGTCAGGATTTTGAGATACTTGCTTTCCCATCAAATGATTTTGGCGGGCAGGAACCACTTGATGGCGACGCTATAGGTGCTTTTTGCAGCAATTACGGCAATAATTTCACCATCTTCGAGAAAATAAGGGTTAGGGGGCCTTACGCCGATCCGCTTTATAAATTTTTGGCAGATAAAAAGGAGAATGGCAATATCAACTCGAAACCCCGCTGGAATTTCCATAAATACCTTATAGACAGGAATGGTAACGTAGTTGACTTTTTTTACCCGTTTACCAAACCCACATCATCAAAAATAAAAAAGAGGATACAGCGCCTGCTGGCTGCTGAGCCTAAATAACTATTGTTACGTTTATGCTTAAATTAGATATTTTAGTTTTACCTGTACACCCAGACGACGCTGAACTTGGTTGCGCAGGCACTATATTAAAACACATAAAACTTGGCCACAAGGTTGGTGTTGTTGACCTAACCCGCGGCGAATTAGGTACCCGTGGCACTGCCGAGATCCGTGATAAGGAAGCCGCCAAAGCCGCAGAGATTTTGGGGTTAACCGTTCGCGACAATCTGGCTATACCCGATGGCTTTTTTACAAACACGCAAGAGTATCAACTTAAGGTAATTGCCGCCATACGTAAGTACCAACCCGAAATTGTAATAACCAATGCCTACCACGACCGCCACCCCGATCATGGCCGCGCCAATGAACTGGTAGAGGCATCTTCGTTTTTATCTGGCTTGCGCCGGATAGAAACTTTTGAGGATGGCAAATTACAGGAGCCATGGCGACCAGGACAGGTATTGCATTTTATACAAGACAGATATATAAAACCGGATATTATTGTTGATGTTACCGAGTTTTGGGATAAAAAGATAGAAAGCATTTATGCTTACGGCTCACAATTCCATAACCCAGATTATAACGAGGATGAGCCGCAAACCTATATCTCATCGCCCGATTTTATTGAACAGATAAATGGCCGCGGCCGCGAGTACGGCAAAAGCATCAACGCCAAATACGGCGAAGGTTTTACCTCAAGGAAAATATTAGGGGTAGATAATTTGCTTGATTTGAGGTAGATAGATCAGAGGTTGGAGATAATAGATTGGGTAAATAGGTTTATTATCAGTGCCGTCCCATTTATGGGACGGATAATCAAATAGACAATTCGGCTTTAGCCGAAATTTACCGATTTGGCTGAAGCCAATAATCCCTGTTTGCTAATCCGTTGACTGAAGTCAACGGCAATAAAAAATACCCAAAAACAAAAGGCCGCTCAATTTGAACGGCCTTTTGTTTTTTAATTAAACCCCAACGTATTCAAAGCGGTTGTTGTCGTTGCTTCTTTCGCGCTTAAGTTTGTTCTCTTTGGCAAGCTTTAGCAAAATGCCCGATAGTTCTGATGTTTTAAAATCCGAGTCGAATTTTTCTTTGCAGTAATCTGCAATTGATGAGATAGAGTGAGGGGTTTTAAAATAATCGCTGCTTAGCAATTGGTTTAATACTTTGGTAGCGCCCGGCTTTTTACGGCCATGTGCCTCATTTACCTCATTTTCGCGGGATGACCTGCGGCCTCTTTTATTGAAAATATCAGATCCTTCCGTATCTCCCTTCTCTGTATCCATTATCTCGTCTAAAAGTCTGTCAACCACTCTCACTTGCACAGCTTCAGACTGGAAAGAATTAACAACCTCAGCTATTTCTGTAAGTTGTTTTTTTAATTTTTCAATTTGTCTGTTCATCCTATTGTAACCCTTAGTATTATGTAATGTATTTTAATATATACGCAACCATAAATCAATTAATAACACCTGCTGATGAATTATTAATATTATTATAATAACGCCATACCGCAATTATAGTATTTGATGAATAAAAAAAGCGCCTGTTGGTTTTAAAACAGGCGCTTGTAGCAATATTATTACACTTTTATTATAGTTGAAGCAATATTTTTTCGAGCACATCCATACCTTCATCAATATGTTGTTTATCTATGATAAGTGCGGGCCTGAAACGGATGCTGCGATCGCCGCAACCCAGGTACATAATATTATATTCTAATCCGTGATTAATAAAGGCGTTACGGGTATCGGCATCAGGGAAATCAAAGGCGGTTAACAAGCCCTTACCACGTACATTGGTGATGATATTATTTTTAGCCGCGATGTTTTTAAGGCTGGTTTGCAGGTACTCGCCGGTTTGGGCTGCTTTATCGCAAAGGCCGTCTTCCTCAATAATTTCCATGATCTTGGAAGAGCGTACCATATCTACCAAACTACCGCCCCAGGTTGAGTTGATTCGCGATGATACATTAAAAACGTTGTTCTCTATCTCATCAACTTTTTTGCCTGCCAGTATACCGCATACCTGCATTTTTTTACCAAAAGCTAAAATATCCGGACGGGCTTTTTCGCCAAAATGCTGGTGCAGCCAAAACTTACCGCTTAGGCCTACGCCGGTTTGCACTTCATCATATATCAGCATCACTTCGTTCTCATCGGCCAGTACCCGTAGTTGCTCCAAAAATTCCTGGCGAACGTGTTTGTCACCACCTTCGGATAATACTGGCTCAATAATAATGGCGCATATATCATCAGGGTTATCGGCAAATGCCTTTTTTATCTGGGCGATAGATTTTGCTTCGCGATTTTTAAGGTCTTCAATATTAGCATCTGTCAGCGGGAAATGGATCTCGGGAAGGGATACCCTTGGCCAATCGAACTTGGCGAACCATTTGGTTTTAACCGGTTGTGTGTTTGTTAAACTTAAGGTATAACCCGAGCGACCGTGAAATGCGTTTTCGAAGTGGATCACCTTAAAACCTTTTTCGGTAGTATGGCCTTTGGCAAAGTTCTTTTGCACTTTCCAGTCCATAGCTACTTTAAGGGCATTCTCAATGGCTAATGAGCCACCTGAAATGAAAAAGGCGTGTGGCAGATAATCAGGTATACCCACACGGCCAAATGTTTCTACAAACTGCGCATACTGCTCGGTATAAATATCAGAGTTTGACGGGTTGGTTAATGCGGCCAGCATCAGGCTTTTCTTAAATCCTTCGTCGTTCAGCATTTTAGGGTGGTTATAACCTAAGGGAACAGAAGCAAAACAGGTGAAAAAGTCTAACAGCGTGCGGTTGTTTTTAGCATCGTAAATATGAACGCCCTGGCTTTTTTCCATATCAAAGGTAAGGTCGAAACCATCGGCCAAAATATGCTTGCTTAATGCAGCCTGAACATTTTGAGGGGTTACTTGCAGTTGGTACATATAGTATTATATTGGTTAATACAAATCTAACAAAAAGCCCTAAATAACAATAATTTAAAGGTTTTTGAACCAATTGGCTAAAAAGTAACTTTAAATGAACTAAACCTATTTTTTGGACTACATCTATTATTGGTATACCGATAACAGATGTACATATGTGCGGATTTTAGGTGTGAAGACGCGCAAAAGGGGGTTGAATTTTTATACAATGAGTCTGCGCCTTTGCGAGAGCCTCAGTTTGAAATAGCTTCTTAATTCCGGGTAATTGTAAATATCCGCTAAATCCCGGTTAAAATTTATCCTTCATTCCAAGCAATCCCCAAATACCGCCGCTGTGGATGGCGAGGATCTTGCTGCCGGGCTTAAAATGATCTTTAGCGGCCAGATCATACATGGCATAAAGCATTTTACCGGTGTAAATGGGCTCTATCAGGATGCCGGTATCGGCTACAAATTGTTTGATGAATTGAATAAGTTCCGGCGTAGTTTTACCGTAGCCGCCAAAGTGATAATTAAGGTGCAGGGAATAGTTAGCAGGGGGAGCTAAAAACTTATCTATCTCATGCTTCATAAAACCGCCGTTCTTTAATACTGGTACCGCGTTAAAATGGGTGGGGTGGTTATGTTTGGTTAATCCGTTAATAATGCCTGCCGCTGTAGTACCGGTACCACAAGCACAGAAAATATGGTCGTAGGTGTCGGTGAGTTCGTCAACCAGTTCGCTAACGCCTTTTGCTCCCCCGGCAGATGCGCCGCCTTCGTCTATAAAAAAGGCTTGCTCATCATCAGCAAAAAACTTAGCGAATAATGCTGGTTTATCGCGATAGCTATCCCTGTCGGTAAAAATAAGCTGCATGCCATGCAGTTTGCAAAGGAAGAGGGTGTCGTTTTCCACTTCTTCGCCACGCACTATACCCGTGGCTTTAAAACCAAATTTGGCTGCCGCCGCGGCCGTTGCCAGCAGATGATTGGAGTATGTACCGCCAAATGTTACCAGATGGGTTTTGTTTTGCACCTGCGCTTGCAGCAACACATATTTAAGCTTGCGCCATTTATTGCCTGATATAGTAGGGTGGATGAGGTCATCGCGTTTAATGAATACTTGGATACTTTTGCCGGCAAATAGTTCATTTTTTATTTGCTGAACGGGGCTGTATATTTCAAGGCTGATATCCACATTGCAAACTTATAAAGTAAAGCTGATATATTATTACAGCGCCTTTGGGCTTAAGCCTAATAACATTACTTTTGCCAAATGATAGACGAGACTACTCTAATTGATAGCGACGAACAGGATTTGTTTGAACACCTGCGCGTGGTTGTTGATAAAGGTCAGTCGTTGTTGCGAATTGATAAATTTTTGATGCACCGTGTCGAAAATGCATCTCGTAACCGTATCCAGAATGCTATTGATGCCGGCAATGTGCTGGTGAACGATAAGGTTATAAAGGCCAGCTACCGGGTGAAGCCACAGGATGTGATCTCGGTAGTATTACCGCACCCTCCGCGTGATACCGAAGTTTACCCGGAGAACTTACCGATAGAGATTGTTTACGAAGATAACGACGTGCTTATTGTAAACAAAGCTGCCGGTATGGTGGTGCACCCTGGCTATAATAATTACACAGGTACCCTGGTAAACGCGCTGGTGTACCATTTTAACCAGTTACCAACCTTGCCCGGTAATGATGGCCGGCCGGGTTTAGTGCATCGTATTGATAAAGATACGTCAGGTTTGCTGCTCATTAGTAAAAACGAGCGCAGCATGAACTACCTGGCCAAGCAGTTTTACGATCATACCATCAACCGTAAGTATATAGCACTGGCCTGGGGCGATATTGCTGAAGACGGTAACGTGAGCGGTTATATTGGCCGCAGTGTGAATGATCGCAGGGTAATGTCCATATACGATGACCCGGAGAAAGGCAAATGGGCTGTTACACATTATAAGGTATTAGAACGCATGGGTTACGTTACCCTGATAGAGTGTAAATTGGAAACCGGCCGTACCCACCAGATCCGCGCGCACATGAGGCACATTGGTCACCCGTTATTTAGTGATGCTATGTACGGTGGTGATAAAATTTTAAAGGGTACTGTATTTAGTAAATACCGCCAGTTTGTTGAGAATTGTTTTGAGATAATGCCCCGCCAGGCGCTGCATGCGCAATCACTTGGGTTTTTGCACCCATCGCTAAAAAAGGATATTTATTTTGAAGCCCCGCTCCCCGAGGATTTTAAGGGCGTTTTAGAGAAATGGCGAAAATATACCAGTGCCAACACACCAGACGAGATACAGCCGGAAAACAATTAATTATTTTTTACAATCTAATTTGAGAAAATGACGTTAATAGCACTGATATTAACCAGTAGAAATCTGCAAATTTGCAGACCAAAAATCAGTTCATTTAAATGCCGCCTGTTTATATAAATTTTAACGGAGAGATATTACCTGCAGATAGCATATTGCTTACTATTGCCAACCGGGCATTTAGGTATGGTGATGGTTTGTTTGAGAGCATGCGGGTAATGAAAGGTAAGCTGAAATTTCCCGAACTGCATGCCGAACGCCTGCAAAAAGGGATGAAGGCTTTAAAGATAGATGGTTACTCGCAGGCCGATAGCTGGTTTTTAAAAGAAAAGGTTGAAGAACTTGCCCGCCGTAATAAAATAAAGCATGGCCGTTTGCGCCTTACCGTTTTTAGGGATGCCGAAGGCTTGTACACGCCTACCCAAAACAAAATGGCTTACTGCCTGGAGATACAGCCGATAGACGAGCCACGTTATTTTTTAAACGAGCGCGGCCTGATCATGGATGTTTATACCGAACTGCCCAAGCCGTTAAATTGGTTATCGAACATCAAAACCTGTAATTCGCTTATTTATGTAATGGCGGGGATCTACAAACAGCAAAATAAGCTGGATGATGTATTCCTGATAAACCAAAACAGGTTTTTGTGCGAGGCTAACAGCTCAAACATATTTGTGTGGTACCAAAACCATTTATACACCCCGGCCTTAAGCGAGGGTTGTGTAGAGGGGGTAATGCGCCGGGTAGTGATACAGCTTGCCCTGGATAATAATATCCCGGTTACCGAAGCCCAAATAAACCCCGAGATATTAAACGCAGCCGACGAAGTGTTTTTAACCAATGCCACCAAAGGCATCCAATGGGTGATGGGTTATGGCGTAAAGCGCTATTTTAACCGCATCAGTAAAGCGCTGATGGATGAGTTGAATAAGTTGTAGGGATTGTTGGTTAAGGGTAGCTCCTATGGAGCACAAAATCTCTTATTGCAGCTTTTCTACAAAGCGGTTGTTCCTACGGAACATACTTGCATAACCACAAATAAAGTCTTAATATGCATGTTCCATTTGGGCTGCCGCTTGTAGGAAGATATAGCCAAATGACCGTATTCAGTTGAAATACCCATCACTTGCATGACCACAAACAAAGCCTTTACATGAATGCTCCATCGGGATTGTCTCTTGAGAAAGACATACCGAAGATAGTATTCAGTAGGAAATACCCATCAATTCATAACCCAAATAAAGTCTTAATATGAATGTTCCATTTGGGTTGCCGCTTGTAGAAAGATATAGCCAAATAACCGTATTCATTGGGAAATAGCCACCACTAGCATAACCCAAATAACGTCTTAATATGTATGTTCCAGGTGGACTTGTAGGAAGATACAGCCGAATGATCGTATTCAGTATGAAATACCAATCAATTCATAACCCAAATAAAGTCTTAATATGAATGTTCAATGTGGGTTGCCGCTTGTAGGAAGATACAGCCAAATGAACGTATTTAGTAGGAATACCCACCACTTGCATAACCCAATAAAGTCTTAATATGCATGTTACATTTGGGCTGCCGCTTGTAGGAACATATAGCCAAATGACCGTATTTAGTGAGAAATGCCCATCACTTGCAGAACACAAATGAATCTTTTTGGTTGAATGCCCCATCGGGGCTACCGCTTTGTAGAAAGCAGGTAATTAACTGATTGTGCTCCGTAGGAGCTACCCTCCGCCACACAAGAGTTATTGAGGCTCTTTAAATATATATCGCTCATCAAATACTATATCAAAGCTGGTAAGTAATTGCCGGTACTCATCTAAAAACGTTATTTTCTTATGATGCTCTTGCTGATTATTTATGTAATTAACAACTTTATCAATTTGCGATTTGCTATAGGTGAAAGCGCCATAACCTTCCTGCCATTGAAACTTGAAAGGAGTTAACTTTTCTTTATTTATCCATTCAGAAGAATCGCCTTTTACAAATCTCATTAAATTAGAAAGGGATTGTGAGGGATTTAGGCCGATAAACATATGTGCATGATCGGGCATGTTATTTATACAAAGCATTTTATGACCATTGTTTTGAACTGTTGCAGTAATGTATAATCTCAAACGCTCATCCCAATTGATGCTTAACAAAGCAGCACGGTTTTTAACTGCGAATACGATGTGTACATATAATTGAGTATAAGTATTGGGCATTGTTGTTAATTTACTACTTGCTCCGCCTTTATCTCCGCCAGTATTCCATCCCACAATGCAACCCTTGCCTGTAATGCTTGTTTAACAGCAATTGTGGCTGCCGTCCATTTGTTGTCATCATCGCCGCAAAGTTCGGCGGTCATTTGGTAGGCTAACTGGGAGTGGTGGTCGCCATCAACTTCAATGTGGCGCTCCAGGTAGTAAAGTAGTATCTCAACTTTACCGGGCAGTTGTCCGTTTAGTTTTTTTACCATTTCTATGAACATCCCGGGGATCAGATCTTCGCGGCCAAAGGTAAAAACGGCTGCCTGTAAAAAGCTTTTATCGGTAGCTATCACTTCAAAAGTATGCTTCACAAAGGTACGCGCGGCTACGGGCATATCGGCGTTTGCCAAAGCAATGTTTACATCTTTTTGCGTGCTTAGTTGTTTAAATAACGATACAATGGCTGATGTATCGCAGCCAGCCTGCTGCATAGCTTTCAGGTACAGTTCAAAATGACTGGTACGTTCGCCGGTGTGGTCCACATCACTTTCTTCGCCGGTAACTATTTCGTTGATCAGGTAACGGGTGTTGGCATTGCCAACCGGCATCCACGGCAGGGTGGTGCAGGTTAGGTTTTGCTGCAGGGCTTTCAGTAACGACATAAAATCCCAAACGGCAAATATGTGGTGCTGCATAAAAGTATGCAGGCTATCAATGCTATTAATGTTTTGGTATAGCGGGTGGGCTATTAGTTTTTCGCGTAGCGGCTCAATTTCTGTTTTTAGCTGCGTTATCCTATCAGTACTGTTCATTATTATAATTTATTCCCTCTCAAAAATTCTTCAATAGCCATACGTTTCTTGCCTTCCAACTGTACATCTGTTACGCTGATGAACCCATCTTTAGTGGCAAATTTCAATTTGGTTTTATTATCGGTTACAAAACCACCGGCTGCAATGCCTGGTTCGCCTGGTTCGTAATCGGCATTGTATATTTTTAATACCTTATCGTTCAAAACGGTGTATGCAGTAGGCACCGGGCTTAACCCTCTTATCAAATTATATACCTGCTCGGCCGGCTTGTTAAAATCTACCAGGCAATCTGTTTTGAATAATTTGGGGGCATGTTTTAGTTCCATGCCTTCGGCCAGTTCTTCCTGCGGGTGTTCGTGATAGCGGCCGCTTTCTATTCCTTTAACGGTTTTCACCAGCAGGCCTGCGCCCTTGTTCATTAATCTGTCGTGCAGGTCGCCGGCAGTTTCTTTACCGGTAAGTGTTACTTTTTCGGTAAATAAAATATCGCCGGTATCAATATCGTGCTTTAAAAAGAAGGTGGTAACACCACTCTCTTTTTCGCCGTTAATGATGGCCCAGTTGATAGGTGCAGCACCGCGATATTGCGGCAGTAAAGATGCATGCAGATTTATGGTGCCCTTTGGCGGCATGTTCCAAACAACCTCGGGCAGCATCCTGAAGGCTACCACCACCTGCAGGTCGGCTTTAAGGGCCTCCAGTTCCTGTAAAAAATCAGGGTCTTTCAGCTTTTCAGGCTGCAATGTTTTTATTCCGTTGGCATCAGCATATTGTTTTACTGCTGATTGATTTATTTTTTGACCACGACCGGCCGGTTTATCAGGGGCAGTTATAACGGCAACTATATCACAACCAGCCTTTAACAATGCATCAAGCGATGCTACAGCAAATTGCGGGGTACCCATAAATATTATTCTCATTGGGGGCGAATGTTATGTTAGTTATACAGCAAATATTTGCTGCGTGTAGCTTTAAATTTAGTTAAACCGGGTTCCCAGGTCTGGCGTATCTCTGCTTCGGTTTTACCTGCAATAATCTGCTGGCGCAACACATCATTACCTGCCAGCCTTTTAAAATACGGGATAAAAAAATGCGCCTTATCCGGGTATATCTTGTACATATCAATTAACCAGGCCAAATTAAGTTTTCCGCTGTTGCGGATGGTTTGCATATTGTAATTTTTAAGATCGAGCCCATAACAAACCGTATCTTTTAACGGCGGGTTATCGCTCATGCCGGGTATGCTTACCGGTTTAAACGAAAACTCGTATTTGCTTTTTAATAAAGGGCTGCCGATAACCTGGAAAGGGAACAAGGTGCCGCGGCCTAAACTCAGTTTAGTTCCCTCAAAAAAGCAGATATGCGGGTACAGTAATATCGACTGCGCGGTATTTAAATTTGGCGAGGGGTTTACCGGGAGGGTATAATCCATATTGTGGGCGTAGTTGGCCACTTTAATAATCTTAAGCTTGCATTTTACCTTTTTTTTTAACCAGCCCTCGCCATTTATCATTTGGGCGTATTCGGCTATGGTCATCCCATGTAAAATGGGTATTGGGTGCATGCCTACAAAAGAGCGATAGCCTGCGGTATCTAATATAGGCCCATCAATATAAACACCATTAGGGTTTGGCCTGTCAAGCACCATCAGCTCTATATTGTTTTCGGCACAGGCCTCCATTACGTAATGCAGGGTAGATATATAGGTGTAAAAACGTGTACCAACATCCTGCACATCAAAAATCATCAGGTCTATTCCTTTCAGATCATCTGGCGTTGGTTTAAAATGCTTGCCGTAAAGGGATATTGCAGGCAGGCCGGTAACGGCATCAACAGTGTTATTAATAGTAGCGCCATCGCTGGCATTACCTCTAAAGCCATGTTCGGGGCCGTAAATCTTTTTTATACCTACCCCTAATTTCAATAAGCTATCAACCAAAGGCATTTTTTTACTGCCAATGATAGATGTTTGGTTGATCAGCATGCCAATTTTGCGGCCTTTTAAATAATCAAGGTACTCACTTGTCCTGTCGGCAGCGGGAAGTATTGGGGCGACGATCTTTTTTACCGCTACGGCTTTATTCGCTTTATTAGTGGCCTTTGGCGCCTGCGCAAAGTTGTCGCACTTAAATGCCAGGAGGCTTAAAGCCAAAAGCGGGGTGTAAATTTTAATGCCGATCATAAGTTTTTTAAATATTAAAGCAAATTTTAAAGCGGTATGTTTACTGTAAAAACGCATCTTTGCGAAGGTACTAAAAATCATTCTGCATTGAATTTCGCCGGGTTTATATCAAGTCGTATTACATTTAAAAGCAAGCGTACTTTTTCAAAGTTAATTGTGCGCATAGCCATTATTGGTATTATGCTGGGCCTTGGCGTAATGATACTTTCGCTGGCCGTTATAAAAGGGTTTAAACAAGAAATACGCGAAAAGGTTAGGGGTTTTGGCAGCGATATTCAAATTGTTAAGACCGATAATAACGTATCGTACGAAAAATCGGGGTTTGCAGATAGTGCCGCTCTTGTTAAAGATATTAAGTCGGTTAACTTGGTTGATGCCCTTTACCCCTATGCCACCAAACCAGGCATTATTAAAGCCAATAACGAGATAGAAGGGGTAGTGTTAAAAGGCGTAGATAAAACCTACAATTGGGACTACATTAAAAAAACGCTGATATCAGGCTCGGTTATCAATTTTACCGATACTACCGATGTGCAACTACAGATCATGGTATCGCAAACAATTGCAGACCGACTAAAACTTAAAACCGGCGATGACGTGATCATGTATTTTGTACAAAACCCGCCGCGCAAACGCAAGCTTAAAATTGTAGGTATATTTAATATAGGGGTTGATGAGGTTGATAAAACCTTTGTAATTGGCGACCTCGCACTTATAAAACGCCTTAACGATTGGACAAAAGGAGAAATTGGTGGTTACGAAGTGAGGATAAGCGATTTTGATAAACTGAACCTTGCCGCCGATGCTATTGATAATAAGCTGCCCATCAAGCTAAAATCATATACCATTTTAGATAACTACCCAACCATTTTTGAGTGGCTGAATATGCTGGATGTGAACACAATAGTGATGCTGGTGTTGATGATAGCCGTAGCGGTTATCAATATGATATCGGCACTGCTTATTATGATACTGGAGCGTACCGCTATGATAGGCATTTTTAAGGCAATGGGAGCGGGCAACTGGGCCATCCAAAAGATATTTTTATATAACGCGGCTTTCCTGATAGGGGTAGGCTTATTGCTGGGTAACGCGCTTGGCCTTGGCCTGGGGTATTTTCAGCAGCAAACGCACTTCTTTAAGCTCGATCAGGCATCTTATTACATGACCTTTGTGCCTATAAAAATTGTATGGACAGATGTAATATTGCTTAACATAGGCACACTGGTAACCTGTTTACTTGTACTTATTATACCATCAACGCTGGTTACACGCATTTCGCCGGTTAAGGCTATCCGGTTTAAATAAAAGCAGTGTACCCGAATGATATTATCTCGTTATGTGTCGCGCTATTTTAGTGTTTACGCCAGTTGCAATGCCACCACTTAAGTAATTACTTAAGCCATATGAGTATTTAAAAGGAATGCCTAAACCCCATAATGGGCGGGCAAGCCAAATTTTATCCGGGTATCTAAATCACTTTTTTTTATACAATTCTAATAACTTCAGAATTAGATCCTTGCTTCTTAGACCCTTTGCTATAACTTTACCAGATGGGTCAATTAAAAAATTACTGGGTATAGCCCTTATTTGGTACCTTTTAATTATTTCGCTATTCCACCCTTTATCATCAATAACGTGAATAAACGCTATTGTTCCATCTTTTTCAATTGCCTTTAACCAGCTATTATGTTTTTCATCAATAGAAACACTAAGTATCATGAAATTATTTTTATTAAAACGTTGCAAAGCTTCCTTTAAATAAGGCATTTCTTCACGACAAGGAGCGCACCAACTTGCCCACATGTCAACCAAAACGTATTTACCTTTAAACTGAGATAAGCTTACCATTTTACCATTGCGGTTTGGTAGTGTAAAATTAGTAATATAGCTACCCAATTTTACCGCATTAACCTCGTAGTTAATACCATTGCCCGCTACAGTACTGTTCTCACACGTATTGATAAGGTTTAAGGTATAAGGGTCATCTTTGAATTTATCTTTTAAGCTCTGATATTGAGATACTGTGAAATTATAACCGTATACTTCAATGCCGGATAATATAAATTGTAATATGGTAGGGCTATTTGTAGTAAGTCCTTTATCTACTTGATGATTAATATTAAGATTATTAAGCGAATCCCTGATATGTTTTAATATAACGGTATCAGGCTTGCCTGTCATAACCACATCCGTATAATTATCTTTTGCCTGGGTATATGCTTTACCAAGCTTTAGGCTTTCCGTAAAGAAAATAAAAAACTCTTGTGTACGTTTTGACCCTTTATATGTAGTATTTTCGAAGATTTTATAAGGGTCTGACAAATCGGTACTTATTGTTAGTTGCTCTCCCGGCATCAAAATCAATTTACCAAAGGGGCCTTGCTTAGAGAAGGAGAGCGAAATAGACTGCTCATTACTTTCTATTGGGACAACAATATTGACGTTTTCGTGCAGCTTTGCTCCAAGCTGCAAGGTTTTCAATAATATTTTATTTCCTTCTTTAAAGATATAAACATCTAAATTTTGTGGTATTGAGCTTTGTATGTCCAGATTTATGTTAGCCGTAGTTTTAAGCTGACCAAAAACATTAATAAAGGCTAATAACGCAAGAATAATTAATAGAATCTTTTTCATCCGTACATAATTTACTAATTTGAAAATGAATTTTCATTTAAATGCCCTGTGTATGATAAAATATCATGTAGGTTTCATGATTTAACTATTATTGGCTAACTAAACCAATAATAGTTAGCTACACAAATAGTTGATTAGTAACTGCAGGAAATGATAGGAAGAAGACCCTGTTGTGCCCAATAGTTTATATTTCGATTTTCGGCAGCCCCTACACTTGTGCCGCGAGTTACCCCATTAACTACATTGCCAGGGTTACTTGGAGTACCGGATAGAATTACTGCACAATGGTAGAGATGTTGGCCACTTGCACAAGTGGCCGCTACCGTTACCGCCACCTGGCAATAATCCTCCCTTTACATTTTTCATTTCAAAAGTGCTGAGTTTATCCAAATATAAAGGATTATAAGTGGTTTACAATATTGTAGAAACCAAGTGTGTTTTTTTACATTTATAATTATTAACCCAATTGTAAAAAAATCACTTCTTATGCGTTTTAAAGCTGAACTTAAGGTTGATACCACCGGCACCAAAACGTATATCTTGAGCACCAAGGCCACCAAGCGGGTATTTTACAAATGGCTCAACAATAAGCCTGTTGCCACCTACCGGGTAACCTACGCCGAATGAAAAATTAAGCGTTTTGCCAAAGTAAAAGTTGTTAAAGCTGTTATGGGTTGTTTGTTCTTCGTTTGTGTTTGCAGATGATGCTGTGCCATTACCATATGCATAACGGTAGGTGTAACTCTCGTCAATAAATGTACCCGAACTTAACCCTGCAGATATATAAGCATCGCTTTTTTCGGGGTTAAACTCATATTTTATATTGATAGGTATATCAAGGCCTACAAGGCTGGCATTGTAATTTTTAAATACCGGTAAAACGGCCGAAGTTGCAAATAAAGCATCCTGCAGTTTTGCCGCTGGGGCCGAGGCAACAAACCCGCTTGCTGATGGTGATTGCGGCGGCGATGAGTTATAGCTTAAGCTGTTTTGCGCAAGTGCAACCCCTGTAGATAACTTTAAGTTTTTGCTCAGCCTAAAATCGGATGTGAAACCAGCACCTGCATTTATCTGGTTTGCGCTGCCTTCGGCATAGTTAAAATAGGTTGCCGCATAAATGCTGAAATTTACCTTTTTGCTGTTTTGCTTATCAGGATTGCTCTTTTTGGCCGGTTGGTTTAGCTTGTCTTCTGCAAACATATCGGCCATTGTCCTGGCCGGTTTTTTAGTTGTGTTATTTGCAGCAATATTATTATTTGATTGGGCCTGTCCGTTTTGCGTGGTGGCTGCTAACTGTGGCTGGTTAGCTGCATTGTTAACAAACTTTTGGCTGTCTATGCTAGGCGATAAAGTTGCAACCTGTACGGGTTTCCCGTTTTGTGCAATATTTGGCGCGGCCGAATTTGCAATTACCTGTTGTGCTTGTGTGGCTGTATTTACATCGGCATTGGCTGCTAATGTATTAGCAGGGTTTACAGCAGGCGCGTTGTAATGTATTGGAGGTATACCCGGACTGATAAACACAGGCGCATTGTTCTTTGCAACTGCAGGCTGATCTGTTATTGCCGATGCTACGGTGTTTGGTGTATTATCTGCCGGTTTTGGCCCTTTAATTACAGGCTGTTGTTTTTTCACAGCAGGTTTTACTGCAACATTGTTTATGGTTGTAGGCTGATTATTATACCATATACCGACCCCTAACAACACAATTATCATAGCTGCGGCACTGCTCCACCAAAGCCAGCTAACTTTATTGCGCTTCTTTTCAGCCGGGAATTTCTTCCTTAATTGTTCCCAACCGTGCTCAACACCCGGGTGTTCGTAATTATCAAACACCTCCCTGATGTGGTTAGTTAGTTTATTATCAAACTGTTCATCCATGGTTTCGTGTTTCGTTTGTTAACAGGTGCCTTAATTTATCCTTCGCCCTGCTCAGATAAACCCTTGATGAACTTGCCGGCAAATTCAATATTTTGCCAATCTCATCGTGGTTATAGCCATCTATTTCGTACATGTTAAAAATTGTAAGCTGTATGTGCGGTAATTGCTTCATCAGCTTTAAAATATCCTGTGCATTCAAACTATCTATTGCTGTTGCATTATTGCCAACCCCATAGGCATCTTCAATATCGGTGTTGGTTTGGTGCTTTATTTCTTTACGGCGCCTGTCAATAGCGGTGTTTACAATAATGGTGCGCAGCCATGCCCTGAAGGGTTTATCGGTATTGTAGGTGCTTATATTATTAAAAACTTTTATAAAAGCGTCATTAACAACCTCTAATGCATCATCTTCGTTTAGGCTGTAACGCATACTTACGCCCATAGCATAGCCATAAAACTGTTTGTATAGTAATTCCTGGTGTTTTATGCTGCCCGATTTACACTTACTGACTATCTCTTCTTCAGTAACGCGGTGAAGTAAATGCATTAAATATTGTTAGTACTGCTCCAGTCGATTTATATATTACGCATTAAAGAGTTAAACGCTACAGCTCTAACCAACTATTTTTGTAAAATACAAATACCCATAGCTTTAGCTATGCCAAACTACGGGTATTGTAGGTATTAAAACAATAATTAATTGGTCTTTTTAAGGTCGTATTGCAAGCTTAAGGTATCACCCGATGTCCTCACCATCTGGAAAATGCTGCCGTTGTAAATAAACAAGTATTCGCCGTTAAGGTGGGTTTTTATAGGGGTGCCGGTTTTGGCTAATGTGCTGTCTACAAACAGTATCCCGTTGCCGTTAATACCATAATGGCCTTTACTGCCGGCATGTACGGTTGTTGTATCGCCCAGTACATGATACCCTTTGCCCGGTTCAATAATTACTTTTATATTGGCTTTTACAGTATCAATGGTTTGGTCTGTATTCCTGTGGATCCTTCTGAATTCACCCGAAAAAGTTCCTGACGGATCTGGCGCCGGCATACTTCCCTGGTCGTTAAAGCAACCGGCTGCAAGCATTAATAAAAGCGGCAATGCATAAATTAATCTTTTCATATCATTTGAGGTTACAATACACTACGCAGATAATTTGAAAACGCTACAATTAAGCAATAATTTTAAACTTTTTTCGCTTCCTCCCAAAATACATCCATTTCGGCAAGGTTCATATCATGCAATTGCTTGCCGTGTTCCTGGGCTTTGCTCTCCAGGTATTGGAAACGTTTAATAAATTTTCGATTAGTTTTTTCCAGGGCATCTTCAGGGTTAATGCCAATAAAACGCGCATAGTTAATTAATGAGAACAGCAGGTCGCCAAACTCGCCCTCGGCCTTATCATGGTCTATGTCGCTCTCATTTGCAACGTTATACTCATCTTTAAACTCTTGTAATTCTTCTTCAACCTTAGCCCAAACTTGTTCCTTGTTATCCCAGTCGAACCCAACACCACGGGCTTTCTCCTGTATGCGGGATGCTTTTACCAATGCCGGTAACGAGGCGGGTACACCCCCCAAAACAGATTTATTACCCTCTTTTAACTTTATTTGTTCCCAATTGCGTTTTACATCATCCTCGTTATTTACCAGGGTATCACTGTAAATATGGGGGTGGCGGTTTATCAGCTTATCGCATATGCCGTTTAGTACCCCGGTAATGTTAAAGCTATCAGTCTCGGATGCTATGCGCGAATAAAACACCAGGTGAAGCATAATATCGCCCAGCTCCTTTTTTATTTCGTCCATATCGCCGCTTAATATGGCGTCAGACAGTTCGTAGGTTTCTTCAATGGTAAGGTGCCTCAGGCTTTCCAGCGTTTGCTTTTTATCCCAGGGGCAGTTTATCCGCAGGTCGTCCATGATGGTAAGCAGGCGTTCAAAAGCGCCGGATGGGGTATTCGCGGTAATGGGGGCAGTTATTGGCATGCTATGTAATTATGTATAACAAATGTAAGGTTTTCGGCGACGTTTTACGACTTTAAACCGCCCGCCAATCGCCAAAAAACGCCCTCCAAACGCCCCCTATAGGTTACTAACGGCCCTCAACATCTCGCGTTTGCCCGGTGCGCCCGGTGCCTTCTCAACTTTTAAACCCAATGCCTTTATTGTCCGTTTTAGGTTGCCGGTTATGGCATAGGTTACAAATACCCCACCGGGCTTCAAAAATTTAAGGGTGTGGGTAATGGCCTCTTCGCTCCACATTTCGGGCTGATGTATGGCGGCAAAAGCATCAAAGTATATCACATCATATTTTATGGCAGAGGCAAAATCTTCAAGTGGTGTAACGGCAACATGCAACTGTACCCGGCTGTTGAGCTGTGCGGGTGATAATAATGCTTCCCGGTAGTTTTGAAGCAAGCTTTGCCATAGCGGATCAGCCACATATTGGTCATATCCGGTTTGGGCAAGCATTGCATCTGTTAACGGGTATGCCTCAATGCCTGTGTAAATAAGGTTGATTCCCTGTTGGGTGCAAACATCGGCCGTTAAGAGGAAGTTTAGGCCGGTACCGAAACCTACCTCCAGTATAGACACTGCGCTATTAACGGTACCACTATGCTCCAAAAAATACCCAAGCCCCGATTGTACAAATACATGCCGGCTCTCTTGCAGCGCCCCATGGCGCGAGTGGTAATTTTCGCCAACCAGCGCGTTATATATGGTGTTTGAACCATCGGATGTGGTAACAATTTGCAAGTGCGGGGCGGATTGATCTGTATCCATATGTCAAACAAACCTACAGGTTAAAATTCTAAAATCTAAGTTCTAAATTCTAAAATATACTTCAAGCCTTTACTGTGGAAGAAATCATCAGGATTTAGAGTTTAGGATTTAGAGTTTAGGATTTAGAGTTTAGGATTTAGATTTTAGATTTTAGAGTTTAGAATTTAGATTTTAGATTTTAGAGTTTAGAATTTAGATTTTAGAATTTTAGAAGAAAAAGGTTAGGAAGCCAGAGCAATTAACCGAATCTCCGGCCTCCAAAACCAACCTTTTAATTATGCCGTCATGGCCAGCAAACGGTTAAGTTTGTTGCAATAATCGGGCAGGCTAATATGGCCTTTATCATAATCAGCAACCAGTTGGTCCAGTTGTTTTTCAACCAGGGTGCGGTCTATCTTTTCATCGCTGCAGGCCATTTTTAAAGTGTGGATCTTCTGCCGGGCCGATTTTCGCATCAACATAGGTTCTACATCTTTTGCCTCTATCATCACCTTGTTAAGTTTTTTCCTGTTTGCCTTGTCAAATTTCAGTATCAGGTACACAATAGCTGAACCCGCTACCATAAAGTAGAAAAAGTTGATTGTTGATGTTGTGAAAATTTCGTTCATATAAATTATCCCCCTCTTTATTCAATTTATAGTGACAAGTTGCCCGGTTTAATTATTACGCAGATACCGCCGCCCGGGTTGCGCTTTTTTTAAATTCGATACTAAAGAGTATAACCCAAGGGGTAAGATTTTTAAAAAAAATTATTGATGTGCATAAAAATGAGGTATAAACATTATCAGCAGGTTATGTTTTCCATAACAATCCGCCTACCTTTGTGCCATGTTATCCGGGCACTATAAAACTACCTTATACTACGCTGTTTTTTTACTACTGATGCTGGCCGCTTTACCGGCACTATCACAAACAGCGCAATCCTTTAAGTTTAAAACCATCGTTATTGATCCGGGCCATGGTGGTAAAGACCCCGGCGCACATGGGGCCTACTCTAACGAGAAAACCATAGCCCTGAGCATTGGCAAAAAGCTGAAAGAAGCTATAAACAACGAGATAAGCGGTGTTGATGTGATCATGACACGCAGCACCGATAAGTTTATTGAGTTGCATAAACGTGCTGCCATTGCCAACGATAATAAGGCTAACCTGTTTATATCCATCCACTGCAACTCATCGCCGGGCCGCGTTGGAAAGGGCAGGGGAGTGCTGCTTTTGGTATACGGTTTCCACCGCAAAGGCGAGCAACTGGAAGCCCTGCGCGAGAATGCCTCTATTTTTATTGAGAAGGATTATAAGAAAAAATACAACGGCTATGGCGAAGACGCCGCCGTAAACGAAATTGTGCTGGCTGCTTTTCAACAGCGGTACCGTAAACAAAGCATCCATTTTGGCAACCTGTTGAATGAGCAGTTTAAAGAAAAAGATGGCCGCAAAAGCCTGGGTGTGCGCGAGCAGGGCGTACTGGTGCTGCAGCAAAGCGGTATGCCGGGCCTGCTCATAGAAACGGGCTTTATCAATAACCCGGCCGACGAGAAATACCTTAACTCATCAGAAGGGCAAAATGATATTGTACGCTCTATCATCATAGCCATAAAAAAATATAAGGGAGGGCTTGAATAAATTAGCTGCTGTTTTACGGCTGATATAATTACGGGTACAAAATTTGCGCGTATATTTAAATACACCTAAATATACCGCCATGAAACCTATTGTTAAAATATCCCGCAGAAATTTTATACGCACAGGTTCAATAGCCGCAGGTGCGCTGATGCTTGGCCCTGCCTTGTCGCAATTGGCTTTGGCCAAACCGGGCAAGCGCCTTGGGGTTGCATTGGTTGGCTTGGGCAGCTATGCCGGCGGGCAACTGGCGCCTGCATTGCAGCATACCAAAAACTGTTATCTGGCAGGCATCGTTACCGGCACACCCGCTAAGGCTGCCACCTGGGCTAAAAAGTATAACATCGCCTCAAAAAACATATACAACTACCAAAATTTTGACGAGATAGCGAATAACCCCGATATAGATATTGTGTACGTGGTGCTGCCGGTATCGATGCATAAAGAGTATACTATCCGTGCCGCGCAGGCCGGCAAGCACGTTATTTGCGAAAAGCCAATGGCGCTAAACGCTGCTGAGTGCCGCGACATGATAGCCGCCTGTAAAAAGGCTAACAGACTGCTATCCATAGGTTACCGCCTGCACTTTGAGCCGCATACCCGCGAGGTTATGCGCCTTGGGCAGAAACAGGTTTTTGGCAAAGTAACTGAAATTGATACCGCTAACGGTTTTACCTACAACGGCGACCCCAACGCATGGCGCTTAAAAAAAGCCATGGCTGGTGGCGGAGGTTTAATGGATATGGGTATTTACGCCATACAGGGCAGCCGATACACGTTGGGGCAAGAACCAATAGCTGTTAAAGCCCGGCAGGAGAAAACCCGGCCACAACTGTTTAAAGATGTGGACGAAACCGTTTTTTGGGAGCTGAAGTTCCCGGGCGGGCAAAAGGTTACCGGTAAAAGCAGTTACAACCACGATTGGAGCTACCTGCGCGCCCGGGCCGAAAAAGGCACTTTTGAATTGCAGCCTGCTTATGGTTATGACGGGTTGGATGGTAAAATAAACGGAAAGCCAATGCAGATCCCCAACATTATACAACAGGCTGCGCAAATGGATGATTTTGCCACTTGTGTTACCCTTAAAAAACAGAGCCGTGTACCCGGCGAGGAAGGGTTGAAGGATATGAAAGTGGTTGATGCCATTTACAGGAGTTTGGATAGTGGTAAGTGGGAGAATATTTAATTTTACTCAATACGTTATTTATTTTACCGCGTCATCGCGAAGTTTCCTCCCGCGTAATTGCGAGGTACGAAGCAATCTCCCAGTAGTTAGTACTGCGTTAGGAATGGGTTGTGAGTGTACGGCGAGCCTGTGGATGTTACTTTCTTTTCTCTCAAAAGAAAATAACCAAAGAAAAGTCGCGGCTTGGTAACGCACTGGTGAGGGAGTGCTTTAGCAGGTGCGGTGCTGGCGTGCGTTACGCTATGCCGCATATGGCGGTACCGTTGGGCTGGTACTGCAATCAGTTGGCTAAAGCCAAGGTTAATTAGATATGCATGGTGCCGAACGCGGGTAAAGGCCTGGCAGAAAAGCGGGCCAAAAGGTAAAGGCCTGTGCGGGGAAGCTTTTTTCTGCCTTGATCTTTGCTTCTTTCTATCAAGAGAAAGAAGTAGCCTCCGCGGCAATGAGCGGCGAATGATGATAGTGGTTTACTTAGCATGAGAGATGCTGATCCGTTGGCCAGCGTACAGGATAATTGTATAGTTTATTACCTATGCTAAGGATATTGCTTCGTACCTTGCAAACACGCGCGGGAAAAAGTAGAAAGAAAAATCCTTCCCCATCATAAAAAAACGCTCCATCCCGGTTATATTTACCACATCAATACCATCCAGTACATGCACCTAAAACGAATTTTATTAATGGCCCTGATACCCCAACTATTATCAGTGTTTAGCTTTGCGCAAAAAATACCTTATGGCAAAAACCAGGCTGTGGGTAAGTATTACGATATACGCGGTATAAAACTTTATGTAGAAGAATACGGCCACGGCGAACCGTTACTGATGATACACGGTAACGGCGGTGATATGAGTGCCTTTAGCGAAAACGTACCATACTTTTCAAAAAAGTACCGGGTAATACTGGTTGATAGCCGTTCGCAGGGGAAATCAGTTGATACTAACCCCGCCATTACCTTCGAGCAGATGGCTGATGATTTTGCAGCCCTTTTGGATGCTATGCATATACCCAGGGCTTATGTGCTGGGCTGGAGCGACGGCGGTATCAACGCTATATTAATGGCTATCCGCCATCCCGGTAAGGTACTCAAGTTTGCATCAACAGGGGCCAATATAACACCCGATGCATCCAGTTTTGCAGACCCGGCAGGCTGGGCAAACTCGAAAAAATACTACGAGCAAAACAAGAACAAAAAATGGCGCACCGCGGCCGAGAAAAACGCCTGGAAAATGTTTATGCTTGATTGGGAGCAGCCTAATATTAAACTAACCGAGTTGCATAAAATTAAATGCCCGGCATATATCATAGCCGGCGAGCATGATGTTATTGCCGATAAACATACCCGCCTTATACAGGCAAATATCCCCGGCAGTAAGCTGTGGATAGTAAAAGGATCGGGCCATGGTACGCTGATAGAAAAGGCTGCAGAGTTCAACAAGAGGGTAGATGCTTTCTTTGAAGGTAAGTAGTCCATCTGGGTTATTAGGCAGTTCAATTCCCTCTTTGGAAAGGGGCGTGTATTGGCAGAGAGGCGTTATACACGATGCGCGTTGCATAAACCCCTCCCTACACCCTCCCGTTGGGAGGGAATCGCACTGCCCATGCTGTGTAGTTGAATTCCTTTCCTTCCCGAGGTTATAACATTTGAATAGAAGAAGCTATTTGTCATGGTTTTTTCAAAAGATGTTTAAACATCTTTTTTATTTACTACATATCAAACCTTTATTTACCTTTGGGCATACAAAAATATTAAACTGAATAAGTAAAAATGAAAAAAATCTTAACCTTAGCTGCAGCAGCATTATTTATGCAAACGGCTGTATTTGCACAAAGCACCTGGAAAGCTGATAAAGCACACTCACATGTAAAATTTACCATCACTCACTTAGCCGTGTCTGACGTTGATGGAACTTTTAAAGATTTTGATGCATCAATAGTAGCTGCAAAGCCTGATTTTAGCGACGCTAAATACACGTTTACTGCTAACACTGCATCGGTTAATACTGATAATGATAACCGCGATGGCCACTTAAAGTCGGCCGACTTTTTTGATGTTGCTAAATTCCCAACCTTAACTTTTGAAAGCACAAGCGTTAAAGCAGCAGGTACAAACAAATATAAAGTAACAGGTAACTTAACTTTACATGGTGTTACCAAACCGGTTACATTAGATGTTGTTTACCGTGGTACTATTACCAACCCAATGACCAAAGGCCCTGATGCCGGTTTCAAAATTACCGGTACCATCAAACGTTCTGATTTTGGCTTTGGCAGCAAATATGGCGCGCCAATGTTAAGCGACGAAGTTGAACTTAATGCCAGCGGCGAATTTTTGAAACAATAATAGTTTTTCAAATATAAATGCAGAGAAGGCGGCCCTTGTAATAGGGGCCGCTTTTTTTACTTACAGGCTAATCCGTTTAAACGTAAGGGTACGGCCAATAAACTTAAAGTGCCAGTAGCCTTTTACTTTCAACAGGCCATCCTTATCTATATAAGCCGATGAGTTCCATAGTCGGCCATGTTTGGCATCGTATATCATACCATCCTCCCAGGTATTGGTAGCAGGGTTGTAGCTAAGTTTTTCAAGCACGTTCATGCCTAATATTTTTCGGCTGCGCAGCGCCGGATTGGGGTTCTTATCATCTGTCCAGTAATCAAGCGGTTTGCTGTCGTCCCTGGCATCAAACCAAACAATTTTTGCTTTAAACTCACCCTCTTCACGATAAACCTGTATCACCAGGTTTTTTTCATCACATTCCCATTTACCACAAACCTTATCGGCAGCGCCCAAAGTTGTTGTATGATAGTTGGGACTACCATACAGCATAATCATCAAAAAGCTACATAAAAAATGCTTTGTCATATAATTGCCATGGGTATAGCAATATACGCAATACCAATGCCAACTATTTATATTTTATATAAGGTGCGAGGTTGTGGCGTATTAAACCCGCTTAAAAGTCATGGTTTTACCAAATAGCTTCATTTTCCAATAGCCTTTTACTTTAAGCAGGCCGCTTTTATCCAGGTAAGCTGCTGCGCTCCAGTATTTTCCGCTTTGCACTTCATAGATCTTGCCACCCTCCCACGTGTCTGCTTTTGGGCTGTACACCAGGTTTTCCACCACATCAAGCCCGAGTACTTTGCGGTTACGCAGGGCAGGGTCGGGGTTTTTAACGTCAGTAATGGTTTCCATGGGTTTGGCTTTGGTGACACCGCCGGTAAACCATATTATTTTTGCTTTAAATGTGTTTTTGTAAGGATACACTTCTACCACCAGGTTTTTCTCGGTAGATGCCCATTTGCCGCAAATGCGGTTGGCTTTAGCGCCGGCGTCATCATCGGGCGGGCCAGCTTTAGCGGTAGTAAAAAAACAAAGTACGATCAGTAAAAAAGTATATAAATAACGCATACCGGGGAATGGATAACACTGCTTTAGCCACAGCTAAAAACATTAACGCATAAATACGTAATTGTTTGTGGTAAGTATAAAATTATTGAAGCGGTTATCTGAAATTCTTTTTATATTTTTAGGGCTTAAACCTTATTATGAATAAATTTTCTACACTGCTGTTAATTGTACTTTCTGCTTTATGTTTTCAATCTTGTAAAAAAGATGCTCCTTCTAAGACCAATGACAATCCAGATCCCAATGCTATTTACCTCGTAAATCAAATTACACTTTCTAAATATGGGTATACTGAAGTGTATGCTTTATCTTATGACAATAAAAACAGGCTTATAGAATGTAAATATAAAGAGGACCTCCGCAGGCTGGTTTGGGATAGATATGAATATACCTACGATAATGCTAACAGAATGATAAAGAGAGAGTATTATGACGGAAATGACAAATTGATTAATACAGTTAATTATCAATATACATCAGCCGAAGCGCCGAAAATAGGGTTTGTTGCTGTAAATGATAAAGGTCAAATAACAGGAATAGGAACAGATTACCTTGTAAAATATGATGCACAAGGGCATATATTATTTTACGGTTCGAGCAGTCTGTATCAACCAGGGGAGGATCACGGGTTAGTTTATGATGATAAAAATAATCCTTTTAAAAATATTGTAGGCGTGAATAGTCATTTTAATAATGAGATTCGTGCGTTTCCTGCTATTACTACCAATAATCTCTTAAATACTTTTGATTACGGATTGTGGAGCTTTATTTATAATAAAGCTAATTATCCAACAAAAGCAAGTTACACTAACAGGGACGGGATTGAATATATAATAACTTACGAATACACTATCAAATAAACTCAACGAAAACGTAATAGTTAATTCCTTAGTCCTAAAAGTGGCATCTGCCCGGTACTTTTATATATTTGAGATGTAAACCAATATACATATCTCACCTGTATGAAAAAACTGCCACTGCTGCTCCCTTTGCTTGGGCTTGCTTTATCTGCATCCGCGCAGCAAAAAAATATATACCATAAGGGCTGGGTCGATTTTAACAAGAACGGCCGTATGGATGTTTTTGAAGACCCCTCTCAAAACATTGAAAAACGCATTGCCGACCTGCTAAGCCAGATGACCGTTGAGGAAAAAACCTGCCAGATGGCTACCCTATACGGTTATAAACGTGTGCTGAAAGACGAAATGCCCGTACCCAACTGGAAGAACGAGATCTGGAAGGATGGTATTGCCAATATTGATGAAGAGCTTAATAACCTTACCTCGCATACCGATGATGCGCCTACCCAATATTCATACCCCTTCAGCAAACACGCGTCGGCTATCAATACCATCCAAAAGTGGTTTGTTGAAGAAACCCGCATGGGGATCCCTGTTGATTTTACCAACGAGGGTATCCACGGCTTAAACCATGATCGTGCCACCCCGCTGCTGGCCCCAATAGGCATTGGCAGTACCTGGGACAAGCAACTGGTGCGCCAGGCAGGCCAAACCGTTGGCCGCGAAGCAAAAGCCCTGGGCTATACCAACGTTTACGCGCCGATACTTGACCCCGCCCGCGACCAGCGCTGGGGCCGTGTAGTTGAATGTTACGGCGAAAACCCTTTCCATATTGCCGAAATGGGCAAGCAGATGGTGTTGGGAATCCAGGAAGAGGGCGTGGCATCAACGCTGAAACACTTTGCCGTGTACAGCGTGCCCAAAGGTGGCCGCGATGGCAGCGCCCGTACCGATCCGCATGTGGCACCGCGCGAGATGCACCAGGTTTACCTGTACCCGTTTCGCAGAGTGATACAGGAAGCGCACCCCATGGGCGTAATGAGCAGCTATAACGATTATGATGGTGTGCCCATTACCGGCAGTTATTATTTCCTCACCGAGTTGCTTCGCCAGAAGTTTGGTTTCCAGGGGTATGTGGTGAGCGATAGTGAAGCAGTGGAGTTTTTATACTCCAAACATAAAGTAGCTGCGGATTACAAAGAGGCCGTACGCCAGGCGGTAGAGGCAGGGCTGAACGTGCGCACAAATTTTACCATGCCGCAAACCTTTATACTTCCCCTGCGCGAACTGATCAAAGAGAACCGTATCTCGATGAAGGTGATAGATTCGCGCGTGGCAGATGTGTTGAGGGTGAAATTCCGGTTGGGTTTGTTTGATAGCCCGTACGTGAAAGACCCCAAAGCGGCCGATAAACTGGTACACACTGCTGCTGATGAGCAAATGAGCCTTAAAATGAACCGCGAGGCCATGGTGCTTTTAAAAAATGAGAATAACCTGCTGCCGCTTGCTAAAGGCAAATACAAAAACATATTGGTAACCGGCCCATTGGCTGTAGAGAGCAATTACAGCGTAAGCAGGTACGGCCCGTCGCATAACCCTATCACATCCGTGTTTGATGGTATTAAAAAGTACGTTGGCGCGGCCGGTAAAGTAAGCTATGTAAAAGGCTGTGACATGGTAGATGCCACCTGGCCCGAAAGCGAAATTATTGAAACACCGCTTACCACGGCCGAACAGGCCGGTATAGATTCGGCAGTGGCGCAGGCCAAATTATCGGATGTAATTATAGCCGTTGTAGGCGAGGATGCCGACCGTGTGGGCGAGAGCCTTTCGCGCACCGGGTTAAACCTGCCTGGCCGCCAGTTAAAGCTGATACAGGCCTTGCAGGCAACCGGTAAGCCGGTAGTTATGGTGATGATAAACGGACAGCCGCTTACCATTAACTGGGAGAACAAGTACGTGCCAGCCATACTGGAGGCCTGGTTCCCGAGCACACAAAGCGGGCGGGTAATTGCCGAAACCCTTTTTGGCGATAACAACCCCGGCGGTAAATTACCCATCACGTTCCCGAAAACAACAGGGCAGATTGAGTTTAACTTTCCGTTTAAGCCAAATTCGCAGGCGGGGCAGGGTGGTCAGAATAGCTGGGGGCATACCAGTGTAAACGGTGCGCTGTATCCGTTTGGCTATGGTTTAAGCTATTCTAAGTTTGAATACAGTAACCTGCAGGTATCGCCGGAGAAAGGACAATCGCAGGGCGATGTGACCGTTACGGTTGATGTGACCAATACCGGCCAGCGCAAAGGCGACGACGTGGTGCAGCTTTACCTGAAAGATGATGTAAGCAGTGTAACCACCTATGAATATGATCTGCGTGGCTTTGAACGCGTAAGTCTCAGCCCCGGCGAAAAGAAAACCATCACCTTTACCCTGCACCCGGATGACCTGGCCCTGCTTGATAAAAATATGAACTGGACCGTTGAGCCCGGTACCTTCCAGGTTTGGATAGGGGCATCATCGCAGGATATAAAATTGAAGAAGGGGTTTGTGGTAGAGTAATAAATTACCGCTGTTTCAAGTATACACACTTGAAGCAGCGGTATTGTATATTTGTCATTATGCCAAAACGCTTCGACTGGACACCCGCCGCTTATTCAGATAATATGGATACCATCACCATCCGACCGGCTACTTTAGCCGATATGGATACCCTGCTGCAGTTTGAGCAGGGTGTTATCGCCGCCGAACGGCCGTTCGATCCCACCCTTAAGGATGAACACATCAATTACTACAACCTGCCCGAGCTGATCACCGCCGCGCATTGCCATTTGGTGGTTGCCGAACTGGCAGGCGAACTCATTGGCAGTGGTTATGCACGTATCGAAACCTCAAAAATTTACCTGAAACACCCGCAATATGCCTACCTGGGCTTTATGTATGTATTGCCGCAATATAGGGGTAAAGGCGTAAATAAAGCGGTGATAGCCGCCCTGCAGGAATGGGCCGTTAGCCAGGGTATGAACGAGCTGCGCCTGGAGGTTTATTACCAAAACGCGCCTGCTGTTAAAGCTTACGAAAAGGTAGGCTTTATAAGCCATATGATCGCTATGCGCAAAGGGGTATAATCTTACCTTATCCTTTCAAAATAATAGCGGACTTTAAAAAGCTTTAATTGTTGTATTTGCTTTATTTGCAGCATAATTGATACTAAAAGTAAGGTAAGTGTATGCTTTTATTTTAAAAAGTTTGTAAACTTATTGTTGTGCTGGCTTAAATTATTAAATTTATGCAGTAATTTTGGCCGAAACTATTTAAAGCAGATATCAACCTAATGGAAATAAAAAGCAATGGTGTAAAAAGCGGCTGGCTAAAAAATATGATCGTTAAACGGTTATATTTTGATAAAGCCATGTCGTGCGCGGGGTTAAGCCAGCTTTTTGATAAGAGCATCCCATCAATAGCAAAAGCTATAAACGAACTGATAAAAGAAGGTTTTGTGATTGAGCAGGGGTACGCCCCATCAAGCGGTGGCCGCAGGCCATTGATGTATGCCATTAATACCAACGCCATGTTTATCCTGGCAGTTGCTATGGATCAGCTCTCGGCCCGCATCCAACTGATTGATTTGAACAATAACCCTGTCGCCGAAATGGCCACTGTTGAGTTAAAGCTTCATAATAATGAACATGCGCTTCCGCAATTGATAGGCCATTTGAACAACTACGTGGAAGAAAGCGGTATCGCTAAAAAGAAAATTGCCGGTATTGGCATTGGTATGCCGGGTTTTATCAACGCGGTTGAAGGTATTAACTACACCTACCTTGATGCCGGCGGCGAAAGCCTGAGCAAGTATATTGCTAAGGAAACGGGTATTACCACCTATATAGATAACGACTCCAGCCTGATAGCCCTTGCCGAACAAAAGTTTGGTATTGCGCGTGCTGCGCAGGAGGTAATGGTAATAAACCTGGGCTGGGGTATAGGCCTCGGCATGATCATAGATGGTAAGATATTCCGCGGGTACAACGGTTTCGCGGGCGAATTAAGCCACATCCCATTGTCAGACAATGGGGCGCTTTGCGTATGCGGCAAACGCGGCTGTTTAGAGGCCGAAGCATCAATGCTGGTAGTAGCCGAAAAGGCCGAAGAAGGTATAAAGAACGGTAGGGTAACCAGCCTTAAACCACATAACGGGCAATCAAAATTAATGGGTGAGGATTTGATGGAAGCCGCAAACCAGGGCGACCAGTTTGCCATTGAGCTGCTTACCGATGCGGGGTATAAAATTGGTAAAGCGCTGGCCATCCTTATCCACATTATGAACCCGGCAAACATTGTATTGAGCGGCCGCGGGGCTAAAGTTGGCAAAATACTAATGGCCCCTATACAACAGGCGCTGCATAAATATTGTATCCCGCGTTTATCGTCGGGTACCGAATTATTGATCTCATCACTTGGTTTTGACGCCGAATTGATTGGCGCAGCTGTATTGGTGATGGAAAACTTTGATAAGGAAGAACGGGCGGTGAAGTAATAACCAGCCCTGGGCAAATAAAGTAATCTTGTTAGATTCACAGGTAGCGAACTTTGCAAATCGAACGAGATTCCTCCTCGTACCTCGTTCGGAATGACAGTGGTGTAAATACAAAAAAACTCCCATGCGCCACACACCGGCACATAGGAGTTCCATCACCCTGCTTAAAATAACTTAATTGCTTTCCTGTTTGACGTGGTATTTTACCACCTCGTGTTCCTGTAGCCAGTCGGCTATATAACCGGCAACTTCCTGCCAGCCTTCCTGCCCGCAAATCCAGTGGCCACGGTTGGTAAATTCTTTATAGTCGGATATGCTTACATCGTCGGTATAAGCCCCGGCATTGCTTTTACAAAGTTCGGCAGGTATTATCTCATCCTCTTCGCCGCCAATAAACAATAAGGGCGAGTGTGGCATTTCGGTATCAATTTTGCCGTCGTCGCCCATGCAATCGCGTAGTACGTTACGGCTATCGTGTGTAGCGGTTTCTTCAAATGCTGCTTTACTATCTTCCATGCTCATGGTATTGCAAAAAGATTCATGAAAACTCTCCGGATCGGTATAAAAAGGTTCGTTTCCTTTAAAAGGGTTAGAGATAAGCGCGCTGTTTTTCATAAAACCCCAGTCGAAAGCCAGCATGGCATTTGGCGCTACCGAATTAATAGCAACCCCCAGGTCGGCAAGGCCCTTGGCAACCATCAGCTGCACAATTAAACCGCCAACCGAATGGCCTATTAATATAGGCGGGGCATCCTGCACACGTATCAGGGCTTCTATATTATCAACAATAGCATTCAGGTGCAAATCGCCGAGCCCTTCGGGGGGGTAATCACGCAGGTCCTGCGGTTCGCCTTCGTGTTTTGGCCAGGCCGGGGCAATGCAATTATAACCCCTGTCGGTAAAAAAGGCTATCCAGTTATCCCAGCTTTTGGGGTTTTGGAACATGCCGTGAATAAAGATAATAGTTTTCATAAAGTAGCTTAGTTTGTGCTAAACTACCCAAAAACATACCAAAAGTTTAATTTTTTACCCAGAAAGAAATAATTTGATACCCCTTCAGGTTGATTGAGCTGATTATTAAATAGTTAAGCTATCTCCAATCTTGTACACTTCGTGAAATTTTATACCTGCCTTTTCAAAATGCCGGCTATAGTTTTTGTAGCGTTGCTCTATAAAAAAGTCTTTTGCGTAGCCATCATGTACAGGAAGGATCCGTTTTGGCCTAACCCTGTCGGCAAAACCGGCAATACGCAATTCATTGGCAAAAGGGGCCATGGTTACCATTATCAGCAATTCAATACCAGTGTATTCGGTAAGCCGGGTTTCCATAGAATCAACGGGATGCAGTATCTTGTCGTTTATTAAAAAACAGGTCATTTGCGGGGTGGGGTTGTCAAGCAAAGGCTCGTGTTGTACCGGGAAGGCATCCAGTTTAAACGGGCCTATGTTATAGGTGCCCTGCTCAATCAGGCTATAGGTTAAACCTTCTTTGGCAATAGTTTCGCCAACCTGGGTGTTGGTGTAAACTGTGGCTTTACTCAGGTCAACTATCTTTTTTAAGTTTTCGATGTCCAGGTGGTCCGGGTGGATATGGGTAATAATAATGCTATCCACATCTGCAAACATTTGCGGTGTTACCCGCCCTTCGGCAAAGCTGAATTTGCCGGGGTCGAACAAAAGCTTATACCCGTCTTGCTCAAAAACAAGGCACGAGTGCAGGTATTTAGTGATTTTCATAAAGCGATAGTTTGTACCTGGTAAACTTACCGTTTATAAAAAAAGTTTTCCTTAAAGCAGTTGTTTTAATTCGTCAAAGTTGTTGATGGTGGCAAGCTGCCCGCTCTCTACCTGCCCAAAACCGTATGCCGCAAAAATAAATGGTACGCCCGCTTTGGTTGCCGAGTCGTAATCGCCGGTGGTGTCGCCTACGTAAACGGGGTTTTGAAGGTTATGGTCGTTCACAATATCGCGGATGTTATCGGCCTTTGGGTTGCCTTTTGTGCCGTAACATTGGTGTGCCAAAAAATGGTGGTGCATATTGTGCAGGTCTAAAAATAGTTCGATATAGCCGCTTTGGCAGTTGCTTACTATGTAAAGCCTGTAGTTTTTGCCCAGGTAAGTAAGTGTATCAGCAAGGTTAGGGTATAGGGTACCACCTTGCTTGTGCAGTATATCCAGTTCGGCAACCGAGCATAACTGCTGTACTTCGGCGCGTTGTTCGGTGCTTAAAGATGGGAACAGTTTTTCGAAGATCTTGTCGTAGGTCATCCCTGTGATAGAGCGCACGCGTTCGCGGGTCATTACCTCATGGCTCATGTAGGGCGCTTTATCAAGCGCGGTTTGCCAGGCTTTGGCAATGGTTTCGGTACTGTCCCAAAGGGTGCCGTCAAGGTCAAATATTATACTGTCGAATTTATCTTTTAAGCTATCCATTGCTGCGTTTTGTGCCGCAAAAGTAGCAGTTTATTTTAAGTCGGAAAGTCCGAAATAGTAAGGGGTTGAAAGTAGGGGAAATATACACTTCATACTTCAGTAGTTTACCCTCTTGCCCATTTTAGGGCTATTATACTTAATAGCCCGGAAAACGGCCAAAAGAAAATAAGATGGTTAATGCCGGTATAGCGATTAAAATAAATACGCGGGCCTGCTCCACTTTGTCAGAATCACCTTTAACAATTACGTGGTTAATATCGGTTATGATGGTGTTGATGAAGTTTTTCATGGTAAACATATTAATTGTGATTTATTGCCTATGTGACCATACGGAATTTGAAAGGTTTAATGAATAGGTAATTGTAAAACAGATGTTACTGATGATTAGCCTGGTATTTACTCACCCGGTCATTGCTTCGCTCCACCACCTTGTCTTCGCTGCGCGGAAAGAGGGCTTTGATTTTTTCTCACCTTTTTTGCGAAGCAGAGAGGGGCGACCAGCGTAGCGTAGTCGGGATGAGTAAACTATTTGTTTGCAAGGTTAGCGCTGGTGTGGTGAGTATAAGTCTTCGACAAGTTTTCACGGCAATAAATACTACTCATTTTCATATAGTACCGTATTGTGGATGTTCCAGTCCTCAATATCAATTAAACCGGGTTTGGTTTGGTAATGGCTGTCATTAGCGGGGCATTTTACTACATAGCCATCATCATTAATAAGGGCAATAATAGGGCGCGCACCGCAGTACTTGCAGGGCTTACAATAAATGGATTTGGGTATATTTACATAGCCCTTCATACCTGATATATACGCAGATTTACTCCCGCTGGTTGTAGGTTTTAAAAAAAAGTTTGCCCTAAGGCAGTTCAGAAAATTACTTTGCGTCGTTTATTTCTATCCAGTAACCGTCAGGGTCCTGTATATATACCTGCGATACGCCATCTACACGGTGCTCTACCTGGCCGGTAACCCCTTTCCAGTTACTGTAAGGGATCTTTTTTTGGTTAAGCAGGGTAATAAAATTGGTAATTGAAGGTACACTAAAGCAAATATGATCGCCAATAAGCTTTTGGGCCGGCGAGCAGTCGCCCTGTATAACGTGCATAGCAATATTGGGGGCTATATTATACCAGGTATGCACTGTATCTTTAAAAGGATTGGGGATTATCTTTAAATTTAAAACAGAAGTATAAAAGTCGTTGCTTTTTTTAAGGTTTTTTGAGCAAAGCGCTACGTGATTAAAAATAGCTTTATCAGCAGTTTGTGCATTGCTTACCAGTGGAAAGCCTAATAACAGCAAAGCCACTATTTTAAATGCCCGGTTTGTGATGTTTGATACTGTTAGAAGGTTTAACATTTTTTGGGTTGTTAATGATATGTTAAATATACATGTTGCTAAATATTAAAGTAATTATTTAGCATATTTAATTTAACAAATGCGAATATACTTTTAGCCATAATACCATTTCAGTGATCCGGCAACCAATTCTATTGGTAATATGAATAAAAAAACGACCTGCCGTTAATGCCGTTTAGCATTATCTCCCCACCCCTTTGTAACGAATTAGTGATACTGACCTATGAGATTAAACTTTGCAATATAGCTGTAGTTTAACTTGTACAAACAATAATTAAGTATTAAAAACATAAAGTTATGAAAAAGGAAATAGTGAGGCTGTTAGCGTTATTAGTATTTGGCGCGGCAGTATTAACAGGGTGCTCAATAGAAAACAGGGGACACAGAGGAGGCAGATATAACCATGACCGCTATCACTACGACCGGCATGCCGACAGGGGCCATGATTCTCATTACTATAACAATCGTTAATTAACCTATAAAATTTAATTATAAATACAAAAACCCATGAAAATTATAAAAGTATTAGCAGTAGCTGTAGTTGCTATGTTTGCCTTTGAAGGCGCAAAAGCACAGGTAGTAGTAAGTGCACATATAGGTACACCACCGCCAACCCGCACAGTTGTGGTTGAGAGGCCGGTTAACCGCGTAATTGTGGTAGACAGGCACCGCCATCACCGCCCGCATTATCGGCGTACAGTAGTGGTAAGCAGGCCGGGCTACTACCGCGAGCATCGCAGGCGGGTAGTGGTTAGGCATTACTAAGCAGTATATAAATAAAAAGCCCTCCCGGTTTGCGTGGAGGGCTTTATTGCTACCTGGTAACCAGTACCCAATCTATATAATACTTTGCGTTCCCGGCTTTTATTTTATCTACAGATGCCTGCGATAAGCCATAATAGGGCTTACTTACTTTGTTTACCGAGTGCGGGAAACCGCCCCCTAAAGCAAAATTCAATATCAGGAATTTAGGCGTATCAAATGCCCATTTACCGTATTTTTCGGTCATGGCGCGGGTTACGGTGTAGGTTACTTTGCCATCTACCTTAAAAATTAAGCGGTTTTTTGTCCAGTCAACACTGTAAACATGCCACTGGCTTGCATCAGTTCCGTTAGGGAAATTTGCACGATAAACAAGCGGGGTATTGCCAAAATAGCCCGGCCCATGCAGGGCGTTGCTGGTCCAGCTGGTGTTGCCAACGGTTTCCATAATATCAATTTCGCCGCTGGCGGGCCAATTGCCTTGGCCCAATGCCCAAAATGCAGGCCAGAAACCATCGCCCCCGGTTACCTTTACCCTTGCCGCTGCGCTGCCGTAGGTAAACATCACCTTATTGCGGGTATTTACGCGCCCGCTTACAAGATCGTACTTTTTGCGTTCTTTACTGGTATGGCCGGGTTTGTAAAGTGCTTTTAATATCAATACGCCATCTTCAGTATATATAGTAGCTGCCGAATCTATATAGGCCTGCTGCTCATCATTTACGGTGTGGCCGGTTACTTCTACATTCCATTTACTGCGGTCGAGCGTTTTGGTTTTAAAATCGTCAAAAAACACCGTGTCCTTTTTGGTTTGCTGCGCAATGGCTGCAGGTGCCAAAAACAATAATAAGGCTGGCAGGGTTAATAAGCGTAATTGCATAAAAGAGCTGTAATATTTAAAAGCTAAAGTAGGTAATAACCTTTAAACCTGCGGTTTTACAATGCAATTACTTTTGCTTTTATATATTGCAGTACAAACATTTAACATAATGCACAGAGGCGGTATTTTGAAGTTCTTTTTGGTCATGTCGGCAATTACTCTATTGCTTGATTGGTATGTGTTTAACGGTTTGCGCACCCTAACTGCCGACTGGCAATCAAGGCCAATGCGGCTTTTAGTTACCTGGGGCTTTTTGGTGATATCGGTAGGGGTAACCGTAGTGTTTTTACTGGGCTTTGGCAGCTTTAGCACCGCAAAGGGTATGACACCTTTCCACGAGTGGATATTGAGCCTGTTCTTTACCTTTTTTGTAACCAAACTTTTTTTTGTTATCGTACTTTCATTAGGCGACCTCGGGCGTTTTATTTCTGGTATTGCCCATCACATATCAAACGAGCAGAAACCGGGCGAGGCCTATTTCCCCGGTCGGCGTAAATTTGTAAGTGAATTAGCTATCCTGGTGGCCGCCTTCCCGTTCACTTCGTTCTTGTATGCCATGTTTCGTGGTAAGTACGATTATAAAGTGCACCGCCAAACCCTTTATTATGATGAGTTACCCGAGGCTTTCGATGGTTTTACCATTACACAGCTTTCTGATATCCACTCCGGCAGTTTTGATAATGTAAAGGCGATGCAGCGGGGTATTGATATGGCCAAGGCCCAAAAATCGGATCTGTTTGTGTTTACCGGCGATCTGGTTAATAACGCTGCCTGGGAGATACAGCAATACATCGATCGTTTTGGGCAGATAAAAGCGCCATACGGGCAGTTCTCCATATTAGGCAATCATGATTACGGCGATTACATTCAATGGGATAGCGAGCAGGAAAAACGCGATAACCTGGCTAAGCTAAAAAAGCACCATGCCGAACTTGGTTACCGTTTATTGCTTGATGAGAATGTAGTAATTGAAAAAGGCGGGCAAAAGATAGCACTGGTAGGCGTAGAGAACTGGGGTGAAGGCTTTGTACAAAAAGGCGACCTTGACCGCGCCCTGAAAGGTGCCGACCTGAACGCTTTTAAAGTGCTGCTCTCGCACGATCCTACACACTGGGAAAAGAAGGTGCGCTACCACCCTGTTGATATACATTTAACCTTATCGGGCCATACGCATGGCGCACAGTTTGGGATTGAAGCAGCCGGTTTAAAATGGAGCCCGGTTAAATACCGCTACCTGGATTGGGCGGGCCTGGTTAACGAAAAGAACCGTTACCTGTATGTAAACCGCGGTTTTGGCTTCCTGGCGTTCTCGGGGCGTTTGGGCATCTGGCCGGAAATTACGGTGATAACGTTGAAGAAGAAACGGGCCGCATAGTGAAATTCGTTATTTAAATAACGAGCTGGAGAAATCATGTGGACTCTAAAAATCTGCTTGATCCGGGTTCAACTCAGCCACTTCCCAAACTCGTAAAACTTTTTAATGCTTATGCCCACTTTACTACCAACGGGATATTTGTAGCGGGCGAAATTGATAACACGCAGGGTTACTTCTTCACGTTCGATAATGAGTTCTTCAAAAAAGCCTTTAAAAAGCACTTGCTTAACAATCCACCTGGCACCTATAGGTAAGGGAGAAATGCTAACATGTTCGGCGTAAATAACCACTGTGCCGCGTTTTGATTTAATACCGCACACCCTGGCTTGCTCGGCGGTAAGCTCGCTGCAACTTACCAGTATTTTTGAGGTATAAAGCAGCTTTGGGTTGTGGTAAAGCTCATCGGGAGTGCCATATTCCACTATCTCGCCTTCTTTTATCACGATAAGTTCATCGGCCATAGAAAGCAGTTCGGCAGGATCATGCGATACCAGGATCACCGTAACGCCCCATTCCTTCACAATCTGGCGGATATCGTGCTGCAAACTTTCGCGATAGTTGGCATCAACCTGGTTAAAGGGCTCATCCAGCATCAGTACTTCAGGCCGGTTTATCAGGGCCCTGGCAATGGTAACGCGTTGTTTTTCGCCGCCGCTTAGTTTGCCGAAGGGGAGGTCGCGCAGTTCATATATACCCAGCAGGTGCAGGGCCTGGGTGGTTTTTTGGATCTTATAGTTAGCATCTTCGGTGGGCAGGCCGCGGCCTACATTGTCCCAAACGTTGGCGCCCATATCCATGTCGCTGTTATCCTGGCTAACCATGGTAATAACGGTATTGGCTGCGGTAAGGTGTGCAGTTCGCGTAGGCAGGGGCTGGCCGTGAAAGAACACATCGCCCGAGTCGGGTTTCATAGTGCCCGAGAGCAGTTTGAGCAGGGTGGTTTTGCCGCTGCCGCTTTCGCCAACAATGGCGGTAATTTTACCTTTTGGTATAAAAACAGTGATGTTATTAACGCCGGAAGATTTATCGCCAAAGAAGTTTTTGGTAACTGATATGGTTTCCAGTATCAGGTCGTTGTTCATTTTTGTGATCAGTATTATAAGCGCCCTAAAATACATTTTATACTAAACTGATACAGCATCAATTTGCCTGATGGGATGAAATATTTTTTTGGCAAACAGGCATGTGTATGGGCAAGCATAACACAGAGGTTTTTTTGATATGGCAAACAATTTTGCGCCAATGCGTATTTCTCTAATAAATCAATCTAATAAACCATCATCATGAATAAAACGATCGGGATTGTACTTATTATTATTGGCGCAGCAATGCTGATATGGACAGGCTTTACCTATACAAAAAAGGAAAAAATTGTAGATGCAGGCCCTATACAAATATCTGCCGACAGGCAAAAAAGCGTTAATTGGCCGCCATATCTGGGTGGGATATTGCTGGTTGGGGGCATTGTTATTGTAGCCACGGCAAAAAAATCGTAGTACTGCTGTATATTAGCAGCTATGGAGCCAACCTTTTTTGAAACACCGGCCGATTTTCGTAATTGGCTACAGGCTAACGCTGATCAAAAAACCGAGTTGCTTGTGGGTTTTTATAAAACCGGAAGCGGCAAGCCAAGTATTACCTGGCCGCAGTCGGTTGATGAAGCCCTTTGCTTTGGCTGGATAGACGGGGTGCGCAGATCATTAGGCCCCGAAAGTTACACTATCCGCTTTACACCCCGTAAGCCAACCAGTATCTGGAGTGGCATTAATATTCAAAAAGTTGCCGAGTTAACCGAAAAAGGCCTGATGCAACCCGCAGGCCTTGCCGCTTATGCCAAACGTAAGGAAGAACGATCGGCCATTTATAGCTTTGAGGTTGATGAAATGGCGTTAAAGCCTGAGTATGAAAAGCTTTTTAAAGCCAATAAAATAGCCTGGGAATTTTTTCAGAAACAAGCACCGTGGTACAAAAGAACTTCCGTACACCGCATTATGACAGCCAAGCAGGAGAAAACGCAAATAAGCCGTTTAGAGGCGTTGATTAAAGCGAGTGAAAAAGGGGAGAGAAATTAACGCGTTTTATTAATAAAACATTTCGGGTGGGCATAGGGCGATGAGAAATCTAATATGCTTTGCATCGTATAGATACTGCTTTTAGAGGATTTATCTGAGATGAGCTCCCACAGTAGGTTCTCCCCGTACCACGTTCCGGCCGACATTTTGGGAGATGCATTACACCAGCTTACCGTTCTCTAAAGCATGCTGCAATACCGCAACTTTAAATTTGGGTTTATAGCAATACCCCGCCAGTTTTTTTACCCAGGGGCGTTTGAAACCAAACATTAACTTGAGCATCCTGACCCTTGCCGAGCCTTTTGGATAACCGTATTTATACCAGCTGAATTTAGAGTTATCTACCTTGAAATGTTCGGCAAATTCGGCCAGGAAAAGGTCTATTTCTATATCGTATATATCCAGGTCGAGGTCTATACTGGTATGGGGATGCAGGGTATCAGGGTCAACCCGGTACACTTTGTACCGGTTACAGTAATCAATTATAAAATCTTTTAACTGCGGTTGAATTTGCTCCATACAATGCCTTAATAGTGAATAAAGGACACCGTTTTTTGCCCGGCGTTGCAGTTTAAAATTAAGAAAAGGGTTTTTAATCTAAAAAAATTTAACTTTTATTAACTCACCCCCGATATCGCTGCGCTTGTCGACCCTCTCTCTGCAAGCGGAAAGAGGGTGGGATAATTATATCGTTTTCTCTAACTTAAACATTTCAACGGGCTGGTTTAATATGCCGTTGCGTTTGGTAATGTTGAGGGGGATAACTTCGCCGGTTTTGGTGTAGCCGCGGCGCTCATACCAGTCTAACAGTTCGGTGCGGGTGGTAATCACCGTCATGGTGATGGTGTGGTAATTAATATTTCGGGCGTAATCCTCGGCTGTTGTTAATAGCCTGCGGCCCAGTCCGTTTGCCTGTAGCGTTGGCGATACGGTGAGCATACCCAGGTAAAGCTTTTCGCCACGTTTTTGGAGGTATACACATCCGGTGATACTATCTTCTTCATTGGTGTTTTTTAGGATAACAGCATCCGGGTCGCTCATTTGTTCCGTGAGGCCTTCATTGTCAATGCGTTGCCCGCCTATCAGGTTTGCCTCGGTGGTCCAGCCCTTTTTTGAGCTTTCGCCACGGTATGCGGAGTTGATCAATGCAACAAGTTCAGGTACGTCTGTAAGGGTAGCGGGTGTTATTGCCATGTTGCAAATTTATTAATTAGCAGCAAATGGCATAATGATTTGTTATGGGTGAGTTTGTGCGAACAATTTTACCGCATGTGTACGGCTTCGGCAGGCTCATACTGACAAGATAGATCATCTACAGATCCCTGTAATCCTCACGTACCGGGCTAAAAACATCTATCAATTTGCAATCGGTAATCGCCAGGCCGCTATGGCGTACGTTTGAGGGTATAACTGCAAACATGCCGGTATCCAAAAGCTGCACCTCGCCATTAACGGTTAGTTGAAATTTACCCTCCAGCACAAAAGAAAGCTGCTCGTGGATGTGCGAATGATCGGGCACGGAATTGCCGGCTGCCACATCAATAAAGTTGATGGTGTTGTTGGCGGTGTGTATCAGTTTAGAGAAAAAGCCCGGGGCGATCTCTTTGGTATCGATATCAGCGAATTGGCGGAAGACGGTAGTGTTCATGGATGGGAAATTACAAAAAAGACGCGAAGTATCGTGTCTCTACATTTTGCATTCCGTAGAGACGCGATACTTCGCGTCTCCGATAAGATGTTTAACCAACAATATATTTACTCCCCGGTAAATATGATAGCAGCTTTATGCCAATATACGTCACCAGGAAAGTACTGATGGCCAGCACAGGTATTATCAACACCACATCGTGCAGCCAGTTAGTGATAATAGGCGCTAACTGTACCAATACTAAAATATGCGCCAGGTACATGCCATAGGTTAAGCCGGACATTTTAGCGAAAAAATTTTCGGCAGCAGCGCTATTAAAGCTAATGGTTCGGAATATCAGGAATAATCCTGTCGCCATCATAGCCACATTAATAGTTGGGAACGCCCAGGAAAGCTCCAGCTCGGGCAGGTCTTTAGCGAATGGTAACTGGTGTGCAAAAACCAGGTTGGTAATAGTATAACCCATAATAACCATAACTATACCCCATAAAACCCCTGCAGATTTAGATAGGGTAACATGCTCTTTGATGTAATTACCCAGCAGCAGGTAGCCTATATAGCCCGAAAAATAATACCCGCTGTGGTACTTGTTCCAGAAGCACTCGCCCCAAACTTCGGGTATAATGGTTTTGATATAAGGAAAGCAAAGGGTGATAACCCATATCAATAAAAAGAATTGCTTGAACCGTTTTGATGCCGTTTGTACCCATGGCGAAAAAACAGGGATAAACAGGTACACACCAATAAACATATACACAAACCAAAGGTGGCCGGCACCTGGTGCAAAATTGATAGGAATGATGTACAGATCGTGCCACATTTGGCTGGTGCTGCTTGTGCCCAGCAGGTAAGGTACCAGGGCATACATAATGCTCCAAAATAAAAACGGAATAAGCAGGCGGGTAAAGCGGCGTTTGTAAAATATGCTTGCTGTTTCTTTAATGGGGAGCAGCAAATAGCCCGATATCATCACAAAAAGTGGTACGCATGCCCGCATAAAGCTCCCGTAATTATTTACCCAAACGTGGTTTTCGCGGATGATCTGGCCCCGGTCGCCGATGTAAAAAAACTCGCCCGAGTGTACCGTGAGCACCATTAAACAAGCAAAAATTCTTAATACATTTAAATAAGCGGTTGGGTTGCTTTTAAAAGGTACATTAGGCGTTGCAATTGCGGGCATATTTTTTAGTTAATTGGTTGCGTAATTTATGTAAAACCAACGTAAATTGGACAGCTAACTAAAACTTAGCACTGCTTTGCAGGTTTAAACAATACATCATTTAAGCTATGGCATTTATTGATTATTATAAAATACTGGGCGTAAACAAAGGCGCATCAGAAAAGGAGATAAAAAGTGCTTACCGTAAAATGGCACGCAAGCACCACCCCGACCTTAACCCCAACAACGCCGAGGCCGAAAAGCAATTTAAACAAGTTAACGAGGCTAACGAGGTTTTAAGCGACCCCGAAAAACGAAAAAAATACGACAAGTATGGAGAAAACTGGCAGCATGGCGAGGCTTATGAACAACAACAGCGACAGCAGCAAAGCCAGCAGCGCAGTTACGGCGGCGGGGGGCAGCAGGATTTTGGAGGGTTTGATTTTGGCGGCAGCAGCAATGGTGGAGACTTCTCCGACTTTTTTAACTCGATGTTTGGCGGCGGGCCTGCGGGCAGCGGCGGCGGCAGGGCACAGCAGCGGTACCGCGGGCAGGATATGAACGCCAGCCTGCAGCTAAACCTGCGCGACATACTGGAATCTAAAAAACAAACCATTACCGTTAACGGTAAAAATATCCGGCTTACCATCCCTGCGGGGATAGAGAACGGGCAAACTATAAAAATTGCAGGCCATGGCGGCCCGGGCAGTAACGGCGCACCGGCGGGCGATCTGTATATAAAATTTGCCATACCCGATGATGCCGAGTTTAAACGTGTGGGCAGCGACTTGTACAAAAATATTAACCTTGACCTCTACACAGCCGTTTTAGGCGGCGAAATTACGGCAGATACCCTTACCGGTAAGGTTAAGCTTAAAGTAGCACCCGGTACGCAGATTGGCACTAAGGTAAAGTTAAAGGGCAAAGGCATACCGGTATACAAAAAAGAGGGGCAGTTTGGCGACTTGTACCTTACCTATAATGTACAACTGCCTACCAGCCTTACCGAAAAACAAAAAGAGTTATTTGAAGAACTGGCTAAATCATAAAACCTATATGAGAACAGAAAATTTGATAACCGTGAACGATTTTTGTGTGTACCACAACGTGGAATACACCTTTATTGATTACCTGGCAGATGCCGGGCTGGTTAAGGTTACTACCGTTAACAAAACCAGTTGCATACCGCTGGACGAAATACAGAAACTGGAACGCCTGGTACGCCTGCACAACGAACTGGAGATAAACGAACCGGGCCTTGCAACCATTAATAATTTGCTGCAAAAATTAGATGATATGGAACAGGAAATGAGTGTTTTAAGGAGTAAATTAAAACTTTACGAAGACTGATATTCCAAAAAGGAGTAGGTTTTTATTAAACCCTGGTACAATTATAGGGTCATAGATACAAATGAAACGATAATTGTAACTAAAATCTACTACCATGAAACTAATTAAAATTTCAATAATAGCCTTAGTATTAACCTGCAGTATGCAGTTGGCCAAAGCCCAGGTAAGGGTAGGCATAGGTATTAACCTTGGTACACCGGTAAGATATGTTGAAAGACCTTATTATTATGATGATTATGACCGCGTAGTTTATTATGACCGCCCGGTACGCAGATATTATGGCCGCCCGGTTTATTACCGCACCCGTTACTACGAACGCCCTGTTTATCGCCAGGTAGTTTACCGCGAACATGGTTATCGCGGCCATGGTGGCGGTCATGGCAGAGGCCACGGAAGATGGTAATTTTTTGTGAAATATATTATGAGAGCCCTTCAGTAATGAAGGGCTCTTTTGTTAGGATTGGCACGGTTGTTTTAACAGCTGTAGAGTAGCTTATTTGTTATCGTATTTTTCTACTTATTGTACTTTACGGTTAAAATAAACTATTCTTTCTTTAAAAAACTATTCAAGGCATGCTGGGTAAATTCTGACAATACCAGTTCGCCGCTAATGGCGGCACGCTCATTTAGTAGCTGGTCCCAGTTTTCGGTGCCTTCCCAAAGTATCTGTTTAAGGCCTTTAAGCGCTTCGGGGTGGTATGAGGCAAGTTTATGCGTGAGGGTTGATAAACCCTCATCAAGCGCGGGGATATCTGTATATATTTCGTTATACAGGCCTTTTTCCATTGCCCATTTAGCAGATTGAAAATCGGCCGCGCGGATGGTGAGCTGCGAAAATGCAGGCAAACCTATTTTACGGATCACCGCGGGCGATATTACAAAGGGGCCAATGCCTATGGCCAGTTCACTTAGTTTGATAGAGGCTGCTTCGGTAGCCAGTACATAATCGGCACCGGCAGCAAGGCCCACACCACCACCAACAGCTTTACCATGCACACGGGCTATGATAATTTTTGATGATTTGCGGCAGGCGTTGATCACGTTGGCAAATCCCGAAAAAAATACGGCGCCTGTTTCTTTATCTTTTATCTGCAATAATTCATCAAAGCTCGCCCCGGCGCAAAAAGTGCGCTCGCCGGCGCTTTGCAGTACAATAACTTTTGTTTGCGGGTTATTGCCGGCCTCGTTTATTTTATCGGTTAACGCCTTCAGCAGGTGTGCCGGAAGTGAGTTTTGTGCGGGGTGGTAAAAACCTACGGTAGCAACGCCATCTGCGCTGGTATTAAGCACTACATTTCCGTTTTGGGTATCGGTCATTATTGGTTGGTATAAATGCGCGGCAATATCCGTACTATTTAACGTACCTGCAAATAGGAAGGATCAAACCAACGGCAATTCAAAATAAAAAGTTGATCCCTGGCCGGGTTCGCTTTCCACACCGATGGTGCCTTTATGGTTGCTGATGATCTCGTTAGATATATATAGCCCCATGCCTAGGCCGCTCGTCATGTTCTTTTTATCTTCAACGCGGTAAAAGCGTTCAAATATTTTGCTTTGCTGGTCTTTTGATAAACCAATGCCATTGTCATGAACAGATACCCTTACGTTATTACCATGTTTTTGTGTAGTAATGGTAACTATTTTGTTATTTTGTGAGTATTTAACGGCATTGTTTACCAGGTTCATCAATACCTGTTCTAATCTTTCGGCATTGCCTTTTACCATATAAGGCTGTCCTGGTTCATACTCAAAAATATAGGCAGGGTAAACATGCTCCGCATTTTCTATACATTGGCTCACCAATTGGGTTATGTTTAATTCTGCAATGGCATATTCAAGCCTTCCTGCTTTTATTTTGCTTACGTCAAGCAGGTCGTTTATCAGGCTTTGCAGTTTGTTGATTGATACACCTGCTTTGCCAATGTATTGTTTAATTACCGGTGGCAGCTCTTCCTTTTTATAGCTTGCTATAAGTTGTAAATAACCCTTTAAGCTGGTTAACGGCGTTTTAAGTTCATGGCTGGCTATCCCAATAAACTCATCTTTGCGGTCCATCTCTCGCTTTTGGTCTTCAATATTGGTAGCGGTACCCACCCAAAATATAATGTCGCCATTGTCATTCTTTAATGGGTTTGAGCGGTTAAGGTGCCAATGGTAAACGCCATCGTGCCTGCGGTAGCGGTTCTCTATTTCAAAAATTTCGCCTGTTTTTAGTGATGTTTCATACCTGATGAGTGTTTCCTTCAGGTCATCGGGATGCACAACCTGGCTCCATTCAAAATTGGCGGTATCATCTTTACTAAGGCCTGTATAATCATACCAGCGCTGGTTAAATGAGTTAACTACACCTGTTGGCAGGTTAGTCCAGGTCATTTGCAGTATATTGTTGGTAAGCAGCTTAAAATGCTCACGACTGATCAATAGATCGCCGGTGCGCTCCCTTACCGTTGCTTCCAATGTGTTGTTTAGTTTTTCGGTATTCGCACGCGATTCCTCTAACTGCTCGTTACGTTGCTGTAATTGTCTTTCGGTTTCTTTTAAAACGCTTAGGTCGGTAATAATAATACTTAAAGCAATGCCGTTATCCAGTTCAATGGTATTGCACGAGAACATGCAATGCATATCCTTGCCGCCGCCATCCTTCAAAATAATTTCCTGCCGGTTATCTTCCTCCCAGCTATTGTGTATTAATTCGCGAAGTTTGTTTTGCGAACTTTCCGGCACAAAAGAAGCCAGCGGCATACCAATGGTTTTCTCTAATGGGGTATCGGCCATTAGCGAAAAGCGCGTGTTGCAGTATAAAATAATACCATCGCGGTTTATAGTAACGGCGCCTTCGCTCATCTTTTCAATAAAAACGCGATAGGTTTGATCTGCCGTTTTTAGGGTGTACAGTTGGTGGCCGGTATCGTCCTTTACAATAAGGGCATCAACCTGGCCGGTACGTATAGCGTTTATCGTATCATGCGCTTCCTCTAACTGGTAGCGCAATTCCTTTATCTCGTTTAAAAGATCTTTTGAATTCTGCTCCATAATTTAACTGTTAGTGGCAAGGCCCAGGCCCTTTAAAACCCTTTGGGTGTCGCTCATGTCGCCTATCATCCTGCGTTCGGGGTAGGGCGATTTTTTGATCATCAAAGGCACTGCTATAACGTCCTCACCTTCGGCAAGTTGCGGTTGCTGGTGTATATCTATAATTTCAAGCTGGTACCTGTCTTTAAGATATTCGTCGCAAATAGATTTTATGTTTTCTACCGCACGGATAGAGTTAGGCGACGCCCCTGTTATAAATAGGCGTAACACATAAGGCTCGCCCGCGGTATTATTATCATATCTGTCTAAAACTCCGTCCTGATCGGCCATAACTATCAATTATACAATTAAGCCGGGCGAATGTTTAACCCAACAAGTACCTTTTCTTCGTTTGATAGGTCGCCTATTATTTTGCGTATAGGCTCAGGTACTTTGCGTACAAGCGTAGGGATGGCCAGTATCTGGTCGCCCTCAGCAAGTTGCGGTTTTTCTAAAAGGTCAATTACCTCAATCCGGTACTCGCCTTTTAAATGCTCTTCACAATATTTTTTAAGATTAGTTAGCGCAGTAACAGATTTTGGTGTTTTCCCAGCTACGTATAACCTTAATTCCCACTTTTTATCTATTTGCTTTGCCATCATTTTTGGGGTGTTTTTTTGTTGTTTCTGCCGTTTCGCCCCTTCTAAGCCTTGTCACCTCCTCACGGTTTCTATCCAAAATTTGTTTCTTTAATTCTTCTTCCAGGTAAACCTTATTCAATTCTTCTTCAACAGATTCAAATTCACTGTGCAGGCTGGCTATTTTGGCCTCGAGCACTTTACGTTTGCGTAATATTTCCCTGTCCTTACGGTTTACTGCGCTGCTATGGATGGCTTCGCCTGTTTTCTCCACCAGCATTTGCTGTTCGCGGGCCGATCCGGTAAGGATGCCATCGGGCCCCAAATAAACATCTACAAGGGTTAAGCCGGTGTTGGTTATCACAAACTCGCGCACCTGGTTAGAGTGTTTCATTCCACGCGATTTCATGACGTACAGGCCACGGTTGCGTTCGCCGTTAAATTCAATATCGCGTACCAGTATCCAGGCGTCCACCAATGATGATACACCCTCGTCGGTTTGTTCGTTCACAATTGTATTTAATGATAACGCTGTAAACATTACCGAGATACCTTCTTCCTGCAAAAAGTCTATCATGCGTACCAGCATATTTTTAACATCGCTTACCGAGCCAATATTGATGAAGTTGGTTATCGGGTCAATAATTACTACGCTTGGTTTATATTTACGTATGCACTTATGCATAGCCACCAGGTGCATTTCAAGGCCGTATAAATTTGGCCTTGATGCGTTAAAAATAAGCAGCTCTTTATCTATATGCTTTTGCAGGTCTATCCCTATCGAGCGCATGTTGCGGATGATCTGGCTTGGCGACTCTTCCATCGCAAAATACACGCATTTCTCTTTACGGTTACAGGTTTCGTTTGCAAATGATGCAGCCAGGCTGGTTTTACCGGTACCTGCCGTGCCCGATACCAGTACACTACCGCCGCGGTATAAGCCTTTGCCGCCAAGCATATCGTCAAGGCCCTTAACACCGGTAGAGATACGCTCTGTTGATACCTTGTTGGCCATTTTAAGCGAGGTAACCGGCAGTACCGAAATCCCGTCCTCATCAATCAGGAAAGGATATTCATTAGTGCCGTGTACGGTGCCGCGGTATTTTATAACGCGCAGCCTGCGGGTTGTTATCTGGTTTACCACCCGGTTGTCAAGCAATATCACACAATCAGATACATACTCTTCAAGCCCCTGGCGTGTTAATGAATTACCTTCGCCACGCTCGCCGGTAATAATGGCGGTTACGCCTTTTTCTTTTAGCCAGCCAAAAAGGCGGCGTAACTCCATACGTAAAACGGCCTGGTTATTTAAGCCCGAGAAAAGGTTCTCCAGCGTATCAAGTACCACACGTTTGGCGCCAATGCTATCAATAGCGTAACCTAAGCGGATAAACAAACCTTCAAGGTCGTACTCGCCGGTTTCTTCTATTTCACTGCGGTCTATATGTACATGGTCTATTTTTAATTTCTTTTGATCCTGTAGTTTCTTCAGGTCGAAACCCAGTGAGGCAACATTCATGGCCAGTTCGTCGCTTTTTTCTTCAAAAGCCACAAAAACGCCGGGTTCATTGTATTGTACAGCACCACGTACAATAAATTCTAATGACATCAGGGTTTTACCACAACCGGCTTCACCGCATATTAATGTTGGCCTGCCCTGGGGTAAACCGCCTTCTGTAATTTCATCAAGGCCCACTATACCGGTTAATACTTTTGGTAAAGTACCGTACAGTATCGGAGAGCTCTTTTTTTGAGTTTTACTCATAGGTATTCGTTTTCAATAATTTCATAAAAGTATAAAATGTACCCTATTACGCAATAGTATTGCTTGTAATGGGTTATATTTATTCGATTATGTTGTAAAGTATCTTCTAAAATTATTCCACCTTAACTACGTAGAATTTTAATTGTTTGGATTTTAGCACATTATTTACATTTCATTTGCAAAAAATAACCCATAAATAAAATCTTTAACATTCATTTAAAAGCAAGAAGCAATTAGGTGGTTTATAGTTGCATAATTTTATTTAACATGTATTAGCTATAATCAATTAGATGATTTAATATTGTACTACAATCTATCCAACAGAATATATTTAGCCGATACTTATTTGCAATATATATTAATGTTTTTCTACCTGAATAATGGAAAGCAACATTTATCCGGACGCCCAAAGCGAAAACGTATTTAAAACCATTATAGAGCAGTCGCCGTCGCCGGTTGGCCTTTATGTGGGGCGCGATATGGTGATAACACTTACCAATGATGCCATTTTAAAAGTTTGGGATAAGGATGTAAGTGTTATAGGTAAAACATTCAGGCAGGCACTGCCTGAGCTGGAAGGCCAGCCCTTTTTTGAACTGCTTGATACCGTTTTTACAACAGGCATAGCATACGAAGCCTATGCCGAGAAAGTAGACCTGCTGATAGGCGGGCAAATGCAAACGTTTTACTTCAATTTTATATACAAGCCGCTTAAAAACGAAAAAGGCGAGGTATGGGGAATACTAAATACAGCCGACGATGTTACTGAGCTGGTGCTTACCCGTAAAAAGTTAGCCGAAGCAGAAGAGCGCTCACGTTTTGCGCTCGATTCGGCAGAATTGGGCGCCTGGGACATGAACCCCGAAAACGGACGCGTTACGTGGGATGATCGTTGTAACCGGTTGCACGGTTTTTTGCCTGGTGAGGTAACCGTTTATAGCGACATTTTAAAACATATCCACCCGGATGACCGGGGAAATGTAGCGCAAAATGTAAAGGCTGCCCTTAACCCCGGGGGCGATGGTTATTATGATGAAACATTTCGTATTGTATGCCCAAACAGTACCAAAGTACGATGGCTGCGCAGCAAAGGTAAGGCATATTTTAATGAGCAGGGCAGGTGTATACGCTTTGCCGGCACCACACAGGATATAACTGCCGAGATAAGGGATAAAGAAGAACAACGAAAACTGATAACCCTGGTTGATAATACATCTGATTTTATAAGCCTGAGCGACCTTGACGGTAACGTGACTTACGTAAACGCTGCCGGCCGTAAAATGATGGGGATAGACTATGAAGCCGAATTGCAGCATAATTCGGAATTTATTATGCCCGGTGAGAAGGATAAACTTAAAAATGAAATAAATAAGGCACTGCAAACTTTAGGGAAATGGAGCGGCGAGGTGATGTACCGTAACTTTAAAACGGGCGAGCCTATCCCGGTTATTGGCACTACTATGCTGATATATGACCCTGCAGGTAAACCACAGGGCAGGGCCACCATAGCCCGCGATCTGCGCGCCGAGATAGCAAGCAAAAAGGCACTGATAGATAGCGAACACCTGCTGCAAAATATAACCAGTGCATCGCCAACTGCACTTTGGATGGCCGATGATAACGGCATGATAACCTACGCCAATAAAACCTGGACAGACTGGACAGGACAACCCATTGAAGATTTATTAGGCACCGGATGGCTGCATTGTATTTTGCCTGAAGACAGGGCCCGGGCAGCCGAAAAGTTTTTGATAGACCTTAAGGCGCAAAAACCTTATGAGGTTGATTTCAGGATCCGCCGGAAAAGTGGTGAGATCCGCTGGTGTATAGCCACCGGCCATCCGCAATACAATCACGAGGGTAAATTTATGGGCTATATTGGCGCCTGTACGGATGTTACCGAAAAAACCATCACCGATATTGAGCTACAATTAAAAAACGGCGAGCTTAACGACCAGATAAGACAGTTTGAATTTGTGACAGATTTTATGCCCGTGCAGCTCTGGACGGCCAAAACGAGCGGTGAGCTTGATTATGTGAATAAGCAAACCATTAATTTTTTTGGCCTGCCTATGGAAGCCATTATTGGCGAAAAATGGATAGATAATGTGCACCCCGAAGACCGGCCGGGCTGCATAGCCGCGTGGGCAGAGGCTTTACAAAGCCATAGCTTGTACCAGTACGAGTTTAGGCTGCGCGACAAAAACGGTGAATATAAGTGGCATCTTTCCCGCGCCCTGCCGTTTATAAACGATGGTGAGATTGTGAGGTGGTTTGGTACCAATACCGATATTGACGAGCAAAAACAAATGCAGCGCCAAAAAGATGATTTTTTAGGTATTGCCAGTCATGAGTTAAAAACCCCGGTAACCAGTATAAAAGCCTACGCCCAGGTACTTGGCGCCATGCTGAGTAACGAAGGGGAAGAGAAAAAGGCGCAAATGGTAATGAAGATGGATGCGCAGTTAAACCGCCTTACCAATTTGATAGGTGATTTGCTTGATGTAACCAAAATAAACTCGGGCCGCATATTGTTTAACAAGGTTTGGTTTGATTTTAACCAGGCTGTTGAGGAGTGCGTGCAGGATTTGCAGCACACCACCAATAAGCACATACTGGTAATGGATTTTAAAGAAACCGGTAAAGTATATTCAGACAAAGAGCGGATAGGGCAGGTAATGACCAACCTGATCAGTAACGCCGTTAAATATTCACCGCACTCCAACCGTATCATTATCAGTACCGAACGGGAAGGAAATATGGTTACCGTTTGCGTGGAAGATTTTGGCATTGGCATACCCGAGGATAAAAAGGACAAGGTGTTTGAACAGTTTTACCGTGTAAGCGGCAGTAAGCAGCATACCTTCCCCGGTTTGGGGTTAGGGTTATACATATCAAACGAGATCATTCGCCGGGAAGGCGGCAGAATGTGGGTAAACAGCACAGAAGGAAAAGGGTCTACTTTTTGCTTCTCGTTACCGGTTGCCGATAGCAAAGCAAACAAGCCAAAATAATAGTTTATAATTAGCTAAACCTGTACACGGTTTTGTATTCAAAACCATATAGTAAAATGAGCCTCATACCGAAAAAAATAATGATAGCTGACGACGACCCCGGAATAGTGGACGCTGTAGAAATGCTGCTCGAATTTGAGGGCTACAGTGTAACCACAACCGTTGATGGCTCTACCGTGCTTGATATGAAGGAGGAGCTGCCCGACCTGCTTTTACTTGATATATGGATGAGCGGCGAAGACGGCCGCGATATTTGCCGCCAGTTAAAAGCAACCCCGGTAACCAAAAATATCCCCGTGATTATGATATCGGCCAGCAGGGATATCGAGCAATCGGCCATAGATGCCGGTGCCGATGATTTTTTGGCCAAACCATTTGAAATGAATGACCTGCTGGCGAAGATTGAGAAGCTAACGCGATAGGTATACTCAGCATCCGTAGTGGTTAACTCACCCCGACTACGCTACGCTGGTCGACCCTCTCTGCTTCGCGAAGAGGGTAAAAACAAAACCCTCTTTCCGCGTAGCGAAGAGAGGGTGGTCGAGCGAAGCGATGACCGGGGGAGTAAACCCGTAAGCTAGTCTTTTACTGGTGCAGGTTGCTCAACCTTCGCGCTATCCTCTGCTCTCCATGGTTCGTAATTTAAACCGGGTGTTAGCCAGTACAACAAGGCAACCCTCGAGTACCGGTAGTTAAACGGCGACAACAGAAATATTACGCCCATCAATACCGCCACATAAACCCATGGTGAATTTGAACCCGTTAAAATATGCAGGCCTACTGCAAAGGTTACCATTTCGGCAACGTTAAAGGCATAGCTTACAAACATGGCCACGTACCAGTATCCCGGTTCGCGCTCATAGTGCAGGCCGCAGTGCGAGCAGCGTTCGTGCATTTTTTGTCCGCCAAAACTGTAGGTAGGCGTGCTGTAAATATCGCCCCTGCGGCAACGCGGGCATTTAGCTTTTATAAAGCCTTCTAAAACGGGTACTTGTTTGGCGGGTTTTATGTTAGTTGGTGTCATTGGGCTATTGGGTTTTTGCGGAATTCCTCAGGGGTTAATCCGGTGTATTTTTTAAAAAATTTGGTAAAGTAAGAGTTATCGGCAAAGTTTAGCTTGCCTGCAATCTCGTTGATGTTCATGTCAAGGTTTACCAGCAGGCGCTTGGCCTCCAGTATTACCCGGTTGCGGATCACCTCTCCGGCAGGTACCCCCAGCATATCATTACATAAGGCATTTAAATGGTTAGGGGTAATGTATAGCAGGGCGGCATAATCTTTTGGTAACCGCAGGGTGGCAAAATTTTTATCGGTAAGCTTTTTAAAGCTTTGCAACAGGGTGTAATTATACGTTGGTGCGGTGGTTTGCTGTCCCTGCTCGCTTTGCCGGGCTACCAGTATAAACAGTTGCAGCATCAGCGTGCGGATCAGGTCCATACCCATACGGCCGGTTTGCTGGCCCTCCGCTATTAGTTGCTCAAACAAAGCAACTACCTGCTGATGTATGTCGGGTTTTAGGTTTATTACCTCATCATCCACATTACCGGTAAAAAAAGGCAGGCTTTCCAGGTAATCGGGCCGTAATAAAAACGACTGGAAAAACTCGGCAGAAAAATTGATGATGTAACCATCAACCGGGCCTTCAAAGTTCCAGCGGTGTACCTGCCCCGGTGCCATAAAGTAAATTTGATATGGTTTTACCGGGAAGCTTGTAAAATCAATAGAATGGTTACCGCTGCCATCTGTAAATAATACCACATGGTAAAAAGTGTGTTTATGCGGCAGGCTAAGGTTTTGATGTTTTTGCAAATAAGGCGCAAAGCGGCTGATAAGCAGCTCGTTGTGCTGATGGTCAGCCAATGAGCATATATCATAAACCGGGAATGCCTTTTTCATACCACAAAGATACCCAACAATTACCAACCCCAATGGTGCGGAATGTGGTTGTTATGGTATTTTTTACTGATTGTAATCATTTTTTTAAATCGCAAATGTACGGAGTGAAAAAACACAGAGAACACAAAGGAAAGCTCTGTTATTAAATGGTATTAGAAATAATCAACTAAAAGCCTCTGTGGCCTCTGTGAAAACTTTATGTTTTTTGGGGTTACTTGCCGGTTGCTACATTGTGGTTAAACAAACTTTGCAGTTAAAAAACTAAAAGTTAATTTCACCCCATGCAAAAACCCGATAGCCTTATTTTTGATATGGACGGCACCCTTTGGGATGCCGTTGACACCTATGCGCACTCCTGGAACGTTGTTTTTAGTGAACTGGGGATAGATAAAACTATTACCCGTGATGTTTTGGCCGGCATGGTTGGTATGGAAGGTAAAAAGGTGATAGAGATTTTAATGCCCGAATTTGACCATGATAAACGCGTGGAGATCTATGGCCTGGTAAACGGCCGCCGCCACAACCTGATCAGCGAAAAGGGTGGCATTTTATACGATGGTGTAAAAGACGGATTGAAGCAACTTGCCGAAAAATACCCGCTGTTTATACTAAGCAATTGCGCCAAAGGCATTATTCGCCAGTTTATTGACTGGGCAGATATAGACGACCTGATAAAAGACGAACTGGCACACGGCGTTAACTTTATGCCCAAAAACCATAACATTAAGTTGTTAATGGATAAACATGGGCTAAAAACCCCTGTTTATGTGGGCGATACAGAAGGTGATGGGCAGCAAAGCCGCATGGCGGGGATCCCGTTTGTATTTGTAAGTTATGGCTTTGGCCAAACGGATGACTATGACCTGAAATTTGACGATTTTAATTCGCTGGTGAATTATTTTGTAAACTTATAAGCTTCTTTAATGTTAGCTTTACATATAAATAAAAAAACATGAGAGGCAGGGTTTTAACAATTATATTCCTGGTATTGGCGGTAGTAATTATCGGGGTGGTTTACTATCGTTACTATTTTGTTTTTGGCGAAGGCACTAAAGCCGGTACCATGAACTACTTTGTTAAAAAGGGTTACATGTTTAAGACTTACGAAGGCAGATTGATCCAAAGTGGTATCCGCAGCCAAACGCAGGGCAATATCTCATCAAACGAATTTATGTTTTCTGTTACTGATGAAAAGGTGGCTGATAAATTAAACCACAGCGCAGGTGCTATGCTGGAGCTGCATTATAAAGAATATATCCATACGCTGCCATGGCGCGGTGTAAGTAATTTTGTGGTTGATAGTGTGATGTCGGTTACACCGGTATCGCCCACGGCGCCGTAAATTTTAGCCACGCTATCGCTCGCAATGACGCGTGGTTTTTAAACGCCGTTATATGACCTTTGTATAACTAAAACAACGGGTCGGCCTTGCCTGAATTTGGTACCAATATCTTACTCAAATTGTACTGCCTTTCCGGTTCATCGTCGCCTTTTATCAGGCCTTTATTAAACAGGCCCTCCAATATTTCGCGGGTTTGCTGAAGGTGCGTAGGTTTATCTGTTTTAGGTTCAAATTCATCCATTTTGGCAGCAACCTGCGGCGCTGTAGCATACTCCAATTGTGCTAAAGCATACACTACGTTATCCTGTAACGAAGCCGCTGCATCGTACTTATGCGGTACGTGCAGGGGCTTGTAATCTTTTAAAAAATCCTGATCGGGGCTGTCCATATTAAGCTACTTGTTTAAATGAATCGCGCAGCGCTTTAATGGCATCGTGCGCTAATTTTAAGCCGTTCATGTGGGTGTTAAGTAAGGCAACAACCTTTTCATCTTCCCATATCAACTCTTTATCGTCGAGCGCTTTACGGTATTCGCTTTTGGCAATATCCTCGCCATATTCACAGTCTGACAATATGGAATGGTTGTCCTTTTTAGTAAAAGTCGACTTTACATCCATCCAGGCATGGTAAAATTTACCGGATAGGGTGGTGCCATCTGTTGGTTGGCCGCCAAGCAAGTGTATATAATCATTTAGTTGATTAACGTAGCCTTTACTTTGGTCGGCATAACCTTCAAAAACGCCTTTTAGTGACGCATCATCTGTGCCCTCAATGGCTTTTTGGTAGCCAGCTATACGGTCGTTATTTATCTTGATCAGATCGTTCAATGCCGAGATCTGATGTTGTATATGTTGTAATGTTCCCATAGTAGTATATGTTTGTACAGGGTGAACACGTCGTAGAAGTTAAATGTTTTAAGTTTATAGAAAATTTGGAGCGGCGCAAAATCCACCATGTCATTGCGAGCGATAGTGTGGCAATCTGATAGGACAGGCGGATATGCTGAGATTGCCGCGTCGCTACGCTTCTCGCAATGACACGTTTCATTATCCTACTTATACAACTCCTGCTCCTCTGTATAATACGTTTTCCGCGATGCCTCATCTATCAGTATCGGCGCACCTTTGGGGCTATGTTTCTTTTTTGAATTATGGATTAGCATAAAATCGCGAACCTCGCCGGCAATAATATCCGGGTTGCTTTTGATTATCTGTTTTTCGGCATCCTTTAAAACATCGTGAATGGATTTTACAAGGTCTTTCACCTTATTATCCGGTATCTTGTTACTTACCGAAAATGGCGAGATACGGGCATCCCAAAGGATCTCATCAGCATAGGCGTTACCAATACCACGAATGATCTTTTGATCGAGCAGTACGGTTTTAACATTGGTTTTCTTTTTGGCAAGGATCGCTTTCAGGTAATCAACCCCGGCATCGTCAGCCAAAGCGTCCGGTGCATCCTTTGGCTCCTGATTTAACGTAGGAGCCGCAATGCCCTGAAAATCCGTCAGCACCAAGCCGGTATCATCGGTAAACAATAGCTCGATGATAGGATACTTGTTGTCGCTTTTGCCTTCAAACATAAACAGCTTGCCGTGCAGCATCAGGTGCAGGCCAAGCACATCACCCTTGCTGAACTTAAAGAATAGCTCCTTGCCATCGCGGTAAACCAAGCTTAGTTTTTGGCCGCGCAGGGTATCTTGCAGTTCTTTGTGGGTTACATTAAGTTTGGGCGCTTTATGCACGGTAACTTCTTTGATGGTTTTACCATTTAGTTTTTTATCAAGGTTGTGGCTAAATACTTGCAGGTCGGGTAGTTCGGGCATGATGTGGCTGTTTTTTGTACTAATGTAAAAGCTTAGTGGCAAATAAAACAATAGCGCATATTAAAAGTTGTCAACCAAAGTAACTTTTATAACGTATCTGTTGTAAAGGCTTATTTAATAAACGTTCCATGCCACATATAGCAGCAGTAGCAAAAATTGACCTCCCCGATAAAACCGACCAGCAAGCCGTGAAAGAGCAGGCGCAGGCCATGTTCTCCGTATATTTTCCGCAGGCTGCAAGGTTAATGCCTGCGTTTGATAATACAGGCATTGTTACCCGTAATTTTGTAAAGCCATTAAGCTATTACGCCGAAACCACCACATTTAAGCAACGTAACGATGAGTATATTAAGCTTTCGCTGCAATACTCGGTTGAAGCTATTGAAGCGGTTATTACCAAGGCCGGGATTAACAAAAATGATATTACCGATATCATCTTCGTATCTACCACCGGGCTGGCAACGCCCAGTATGGATGCACTCATCATTAATCAAATGCAGCTTAACCAAAACATAAACCGTACACCGGTTTGGGGGTTGGGTTGCGCAGGTGGTGTATCGGGAATGGCAAAAGCCAATACAGCGGCAAAGGCAAACCCCGCTGCGGTAGTGCTATTGGTAGCAGTTGAGCTTTGCTCGCTTACATTAATAAAAAGTGATTACAGTAAAAGTAATTTTATTGGGTCAAGCTTATTTTCGGATGGGGTAGTGGCTTGTATTATAAAAGGAGATAACCACCCGTTGGCAAAACAGCAAGTGCAGATTAAAGCAGCCTGCAGTAAGTTATACTACGATTCGTTAGACGTAATGGGGTGGGATTTTAGGGAAGACGGCTTTAAGGTGGTTTTCTCAAAAGATATCCCGACGTTTATTCATCAAAGTATTAGTGCCGATATTGAAGCTTTTTTAGCAAAGCAGAGTTTGCAACTGGGCGATGTCAAAAACTTTATCTTTCATCCCGGAGGGAAGAAGGTATTGGATGCTTATGTTGACGCCTTGCAGATAGAAGGCGATTTTTTAAAGAACACCCGCGAGGTAATGAACAATTACGGCAATATGAGCAGCGTTACCGTATTATATGTGCTGGAAAAATTCCTGGAAACGGGTTTTACAGATGGCTACGGACTGATGCTGGCCATGGGCCCTGGATTTAGCAGCGAAATGGTTTTACTGGATATGAAAAACTAAGCCCATGATATTCATCATATTTATACTGTTCCTGATATTTCAGCGCCTGGCCGAGTTATATGTGTCATCCAAAAACGAAAAATGGCTGCTCAGAAACGGCGCTGTGGAGTACGGCAAAGAACATTACCCTTATATGGTAGCCATGCATACACTGTTTATCATCTCTATTATTGCCGAATACCTCTGGCGGGACGGTACCGTAGTGAGTTACCCGCTTATTATTCTTTTCTTTTTGTTAATTGTTATAAAAGTGATTGTGATATCAACCCTGGGCCATTACTGGAATACCAAAATTTACAAAGTGCCAGGTACCCGGCCTGTTGCTACCGGTATTTATAAATACATTAAGCACCCCAATTATATTATTGTGGTATGTGAAATTGCTATTATCCCGCTGGCGTTTGGGTTGTATTACACGGCTATTGTGTTTACTATATTGAATGCTTTGATGCTTACCGTGCGCATTAAAAAAGAGAATGAGGTTTTGGCGATGTGAATATTTAACTGATTTGCTTTAGCTTAGCATATCAGTTAAAATCTATGCCAAACCAATTTGAAACCCTCTTTGATGAATCGTTTGATACCTTTAAGGTATTTGATAATCTCACTATAAGCGAAGTTGATAGCCCACCCGCTCATTCGCCCAAAACCATCTGGCAAATTATAAATCATCTTACCGCATGGCAGGGCCATCAACTTGCCCGATTGAGGAATGCCGGCTATAATTTGCAGATAGACGAGGATGCTACCTGGATAGATAACACCAACGCAGCTACCCAGGTTGAGTTGGATAACAAGACGGTTTTTTTCGACCAACAACTTGCCGACCTGAAAGTCGAAATCCAAAAGTTTGATATGGCTGATGCCGGTATTATACAAAAACTAAGGCTGGTGCAAGACCTTTCCGTTCACTTATCCTTCCATGTTGGCGAGGTTATTTTAATGCGAAGAATAACCGGAAATTACCCATTGCCGCACCAGATGAAAGACTTTTTAGGTTAATTAAGACGAAATTAATCGATATGTTTGTGTAACAAAGCAGCACAGTTGCCATCCAAAACAAACAAACTAAAATAAATGAAACTAAAAATCATTACCGCAGTAGCAGCAACCGTATTGCTTTCTGCCTTCACCATTGTTACTTCTGAAAAAGACGTGATCGGCTCATGGAAAATTGACGACACATCAATTGATAAAACAGTAAAAAAGGTAATTGCCAAGGCCGTTGAGGCTAACCCCGGCGCCGAAGACCAGATAGAAGCACAGAAAGACATGATCGTTTCTATGGTACAGGGCATCAGGTTAAACATTAAAGCCGACCATACCTATGAAACTGTAAGCCCGCAAGGCAGCAAAGGCGGCAAATGGGCATTGACAGGTGAAGGTAAAACCATGGAATTTACCAAAGAAGATGGTACCGTACGTAAAGACGTTATACTTGAATCGTCTGCTACGCGCCTTAAAGTGATAAACGGCGACCTTGCCGATACTATCCTTTACGTTCACCCGAAACAATAAATAATCTTATAAACAAAAAGCCCTGCAGTTATATTCTGCAGGGCTTTTTGTTTATAAGGGCGCTTTATTATTGCTGCCCTATTATTGGTGCAAACTTGGTTGCATAGTCTTTTAGTTGTGCTTCCAGTTTATTGCTTATGGCGGTTTGTTTTGCTGTTTTGGCATATTCGGCCATGCCGTTTAATACCTGCATGCTTATTTGCACGTCGCGTTGGTTTACACGGTTCATGTCGTCTTTAAGCAGGTAAGCATTATAGTCAAGCTGGTCTACCAAAAATTTATCAATGTTGTTCACAAATTTATTGCCCAGCGCGGTATCATTAAGCTGGTAAGCAATCTGCGCCAGGAACATTTTACGTGCTGCTACATCAATATACGGGTAAAGGTTCTCGGGCAACTCATCATCGCATTTGTGCAATACTTTAAGCGCCATATCAGGGTGGCCCTCATTTACAAGGTTATGTGCCAAATCTAAAAAAGTACTCAGTAATACCGGGTAAAACATATTTGTTGATTCATGGTCCAAATATTTGGCAGTTTTAAATTTGCCGTATTTAAACTTGTTCATCATGTTATCATACATCAGCAGGCTGTTGGTTTTGCTTAGCTGATCGTGGTTCGCAGTATCAGCCTTTAAAGGTAACAGGCGGTAGGTAAAACCTTCCTTATACAGGTAAGGCTGTAAGCCAATCAGGTTGCTGTTGCCAATGGTGGTGGTAAAGCAAATAGGCCTTTTCCAGTTATTATGCGCCAGTATATCTATCAACGCCAGCTGATCTTTAGTTACATAGTTTGAGGTGTATTTCCACTCAATGCTGCTGGCCAGTTTGTCTATCTGATCTTGCGTAATAACCTTGTTCTTCATCACATCATCTGCATTAACGGTGATCTTGAAGTTTTTGGTAGGCAGGTAATTTACGCTTTCGCCGCCCTGGTTTTGCCCCTGCATGCTCTTGTCATCCGAGGTGATAAAATCAAAAACCTCTTTCAGTTCAACAGGGCCGGCTATTTTGGCATCGTTATAATATATAACATCCCTTACGCCATCTTTATACTTATCATAAGGCATGGTAATAGGCAGCGGTTCAGACGCGTTCATCTTTTTCTGCATCTGGCGTATATACCAATCGCCGCTAAACAGGCTCAGGTTAACAATACGCACATCCGGGCGGATGCCTTCTACTTCCTGGTCGTACCATAACGAGTAGGTGTCGTTATCGCCATAAGTAAACAATATAGCGTTTGGCGGGCATGATATAAGGTAGTTATACGCCATATCGTGCGGTGTCATTTTGGTTGAGCGGTCATGCCCCGGCCATTCCTTAACGGCCATCAGCACAGGGGCAACCAGCAAACAGATACCTGTAGCGATATATGCCGATGTACGTGCGTTCACCTTGCGGCGGATACCGTCGGCAATGGCAATAACCGAAAGGCCTATCCAAATAGCAAAGGCATAAAACGAGCCTACATACGAGTAATCCCTTTCGCGCGGCTGCACGCTTGGCTGGTTAACGTATAACACCACCGCAAGCCCGGTGAAAAACCAAAGCAGGGCTATGATCAGCGCATCTTTCTTTTTACGCTCGATCTGGTAGACCATCCCTATCACACCTAAAATAAACGGCAGGGCGTAAAGTGGCGTATAAGTGGGGCTATCTACAACAGACTTTGGCAGGTGCCTGCCCCCGTCAAATATGCCGCTGGTCCAGTTACCGTCAATACTTTCAGTGCTTTGCTGGCCATCCTGGTCATTATAACGGCCAACATAATTCCACAGAAAATAGCGGAAATACATCTGGTAGATCTGCCAGCTAAACATCCATTTCAGGTTATCTGCAAAAGTTGGCGCCTGCCCTTCGGGTATTTGCAGCCAGCCGCGGTAAAAGCCTACGTCGCCGGCATCGGTGCTATACATACGTGGCAAAATGGTAGTATGGTCGTATTTATAGTCCGTACGTTTCCCTGCAACCTCATATTTATCTTTCCCTTTACGGTAGATGGTACTGCCTTCGGTTTGGTCTACTACCTGCGCGTCAAAGTACGGGCCGGTTAATAGCGGGTTTTCGCCATACTGGATACGGTTTAAGTAACCATAAAGCGTAAAAGCATTGTCGGGATGCGAGTTGTTCAGGTTGGTGTTTGCCGATGCCCTGATAGGGATATAAGCGAACGAACCGTACCCAAAATAGATGAACGCGATACACAAAAACGCCAGGTTTAACTTTGGTTTGTTTTTGCGGATGCTGTATATAATACCGGCAACAATACCGGCAATAAGTAATATGAAAAAGAAGAAAGCGCCGCTGCCAAAGCCAAGCCCAAGTGAGTTTACGAAGAACAGATCAAAAAAAGCGGCGAACTTAATAGTATAACCCCTGATGCCGTATTGTACAAAGCCAAGTATGGCAATACTTATAAAGAAAGCTATAAAGGCACTTTTTACAGTTACGTTTTTATACCTGCGGAAATAATACACCAGCGCTATAGCCGGTATAGTTAACAGGTTTAACAGGTGGATGCCAATAGAAAGCCCCATAACGTAGGCAATAAATACGATCCATTTGTCGGCGCCGGGCTCGTCGGCATGGGCATCCCATTTTAGTATTGCCCAAAACACAATAGAGATGCAAAGTTGTGATAAGGCGAAAACGATGGTCTCGACAGCCGAGAACCAGAACGTATCGGTAAAAGTAAAGGCAAGTGCGCCAACTAAACCTGCGCCCATAATAACGGTAGTTGTCGCATCGCCAAAATCTTTTTCGCGGTTGGCCAGCAGCTTTTTGGCCATAGCGGTTATCGTCCAGAATAAGAACATAATGGCAGCGCCACTTGCAATAGCCGAACCCATATTGGTAAAATAAGGTACTTTGGTATTATCGCCCAGCGATAGCAGCGAGAAAACTTTACCAAGCATGGCAAACAACGGGTAACCCGGCTGATGCGATACCTGCAGCCTGTATGCGCACGAAATAAATTCGCCGCAATCCCAAAAACTTACTGATGGTTCTAATGTTAAGATGTAGGTTGCTGAAGCTATAACAAAGCAAAGCCAGCCAAAAAGGTTATTAATTTTATTGTATTGCATTCCTGAAAAGGTAAAATTAAGCGGGGCAAATATCAGTATTTTTTATAGGTATGGTAATATAATAAACCGCAACGTAAATAAATTTAACAGAATTTAACTGTTTAGTAAGGTTTATTGGTGCAATTGAATAGATATTTTATCAGCAAACTACTAACCATGTATCCCTTTTAGTCTACTAAAGCTTAGATTCAATTTTAGAGTTTAGAATTTTAGAATTTAAATAAATAACACTTATTTTGTTGAGTATGCAAAAAAACTATACAAAGCTGGAAGGTAAAATTATTTTACTGTTGTGCGTAATTATGTTATCGGCGGCGGCAAGTAAGGCGCAATCGGTTTATTTACCGCAATCGTACCAGTTGTATCAAAAGTTTAATGCCGATGTATATTCAAAAGGCAGCAGTTTGCATACTTCGTTACGCCCTTTTTTGATGGATAGCGCACTCACCAACAGGTATAACCAGCTGATGGGCGTTGGGGTAGACAGCACCCGTAAAAACTGGTTTCTGCGAAAAATATTTAATGAGCATTTAGTAGATGTTAAAGCTAAAGATTACACCTTTTACGGCGATATATTATTAGATAACACCTTCGGTAAAGATTTTAAGGATAAATCTACCGAGGCTATAAACTTTAAACCAATTGGCTTTGGCCCAAATGCCAGGATAGGTTTAAATACACGTGGCTTTCAGTTTGGCGGTACAGTAGGCACAAAATTCTCTTTTTATACCAGTGCGTTCGAGAACCAGGCATCCTTCCCTGATTATTATACCGATTACGTAAAATCGATAGGTTTTGTACCCGGCCAGGCGTATGACCGCTCTCCGGGCAAAAGCTACCGCGATTACTCATACGCCACGGCCATTATATCTTACACACCCATTAAACAGCTTAACATTACCTTGGGGCAGGATAAAACCTTTATAGGCGATGGTTACCGTTCCTTATTGCTATCAGATTACGCTGCCAATTACCCCTTGCTGCGCCTTACCGCCAATGTAGGCAAAGTGCAGTACATGATGATGTGGGCTTACATGCAGGATAAAAACGAACCCAAATTTGATAGCTTTGGCAGTAACCGCCGCAAATGGGGCCTGTTCCATTATTTAGATTGGAATGCTACCAACAGCCTGTCGTTAGGTTTTTTTAACGCCTATATAGTACCCGAGGCCGACGACCTGGGCAACCGCCGTGGTTTCGATGTTAACTTTATTAACCCCCTTGTTTTTGCAAGCGGCTTAGGCCCTTCATCGCAACCGGGCAATGCGCTGGTAGGTTTTACAGGCAAATACAAAATATTTGATAAAACGGCTTTATACGGCCAGTTACTTATAGACCGCATTAAAGCTACCGATGCCTTTAAAGGCAGCACCAATGGTTACCAGGTGGGTGTACGCGGGGCTGATATTTTTGGTGTGAAAGATCTGAATTACCTGCTTGAATACAATACTGTTAAGCCATATACTTATGCTGATACAAAATCTATCAGCGCTTATACCTACTTCAGTCAGCCCCTGGGCGATCCGTTTGGCGCCAACTTCAGGGAGTTGAATGGTATCATAAACTACTCGGCGGGCAGGTTTGATTTCCAGGGGCAAGTGATGTATGCCAAATACGGGCTGGATGCCACCGGCGAAAACAATGGCAAGGATGTTACCAAGCCGTTGGTGCCAACGCTTACTACAACCAGCGTAGGGCAGGGCATCAATACTAACCTGTATTATGCAGAGGGCACGGTAGCCTTCGTGGTGAACCCTAAATACAACCTGCGTTTTGAACTGGGCGGTATCTATCGTAGAGAATCAAACAGCATTGGCACTAAAAACGCCGCTATCATCTCCTTTGGTTTAAGAAGCAGCTTCAGGAACTTGTATCACGATTTTTAATGTTGATCTTTTAACCACACAGGTCGCGTTTTTAACCACAGAGGTCACGGAGGTTTTCACAGAGAGCCACAAAGAGAATAATTTAATAACTCACGCAAAGACGCAAAGCATATCAAATTATTGTGTCTTAGCGTCTTTGCGTGAAACTCAAAAAACCTCTGTGAACTTTGTGTTTTTTACTCTGTGCTCTCTGTGGTAAAAAATCCAATCCATCCTAAAACCAACAAAATTCCCGTTATCTTTGATATTCTATTTTAAATTATGGCTACAGAAGTTAAGTGCCCCAGCTGCGGACATGGTTTCCCTATTGAGGAAGTTATGGCCGAGGAATATAAGCAGCAGCTAAGGCTGAAAATGCAGGATTACACCCGCCAGAAAGAAGAAGAGTTTCAGAAAAAGGAAGCAGATTTTACCAATCGCGAGAAAAAACAACAGGAAGCTTTTGAAGAGCGCCTTGCCGGCGAAAAGAAAGCCCTGCAATTAACGTTGGAGGAGAACCTGCGCAAATCCATCGCTTCAGATTTTGAGAACCAGTTGCTGATGCTGCAAAACTCTGTAAACGCCAGCGCCGAAAAGCTGAAGGAATCTCGCCAGAAGGAACTGGAGTTTTTAAAGCGCGAGCAATCCCTTAAGCAAAAGGAAGATGAGATGGAACTTGCCCTGCAGCGCAAACTACAGGAGCAGCGTGCCGAACTAAGCGAGCAGATCCGTAAGCAGGAAACCGAAAAATATAGCATCAAGGATACCGAACATCAGCTAAAGGTGAAGGAGATGGAGAAACAACTGGAAGACCAGAAAAAACTGGTTGACGAGATGAAGCGCCGTGCCGAGCAGGGATCTATGCAGCTGCAGGGTGAGGCGCAGGAGCTGATATTGGAGGAACAACTGCGCAGTTATTTCCCGTTTGATCTGATCAGCGAGGTGGGTAAGGGCGTTCGGGGGGCGGATTGTGTACAAACTGTACGCAACCAGTTTGGGCAGGAGTGCGGCCGGATCATCTACGAAAGCAAGCGCACCACGGCGTTTGGCGGCGATTGGATAGACAAATTAAAAAAAGACATGCGTGCCCAGGCTATTGATGTTGCCGTTATAGTAACCCAGTGCTACCCAAAGGGTATGGACTGCTTTGGCGAGAAGGATGGCGTATGGATCTGTAGTTTTGATGAGGTAAAGGCGGTATCCTACATCCTGAGGGATGGTGTAATGAAACTGGCTAACCTGGCAAAAGCGCAGGATAACAAGGGCGATAAAATGCACCTGCTGTATGATTATTTAACCAGCAGCGAGTTTTCTGAACAATGGAAAGCCATCCGCGAGGGATATATGAGCATGCGGGTATCTATCCAAAAAGAGCGCGATGCAATGGAAAAACTTTGGAAGGCCCGCGAGAAACAGCTGGAAAAAGTATTACTGAATGCGGCCCATATTAAAGGATCGATAGAAGGCATTGCCGGTACTGATGTGATACAGCTAAGCCTTGGCGATGAGGATGACGAACCTTTATTATTAGAATAACACATCGCCCATTCAAGCGTCCACGCTCACAAATTTATATTAGCGAAGATGCTACAAAATACGTTGTCAAGCATGGATGCTTGACCCGACGGCAGAGTTGAGATGTTAAATATGGTGGCGATAGTTTGTTAGTAAAGTAGTTTATAAGTGATTGATTATTAGATATTTTATAATCTTCTCGTGCGTTCACAGCAGTGAACGTGAACGCTTTTAACCGCTTTGACAGGTCTTCGACAAACTATCATGACGCATACGCGGGTTGTCATGGTGAGCCTGTCGAACCATAGTGGGTAAGGCTTTTCCGCACGCCCTTCGACAAGCTCAGGGTGACGCCCTCATTTATCTCGTTCTCCTTTATAATCCCGCCGGGATTTTATCACTTATAATGATATAAGGATTTAATCCATCCTTTGTTCCCTTACACCAAAAGCATTACTTTTGCGGTTCACTATTTACGGGAACTATCCCGATAATCTATGGCCGATATATCAGCATTATCGCAACTGGCTTTACAGCTGCTGCAGCAATTAATATCCATACAATCATTCAGTAAAGAAGAAGACCGCACTGCCGACCTGATAGACCAGGTTTTGCAGCAGCACGGTGTTAAAACCCATCGCAAGCTCAATAACATCTGGGCATGGAACAGGCATTTTGATGCATCAAAGCCAACTATCCTGCTCAATTCGCATCACGATACCGTAAAACCTAACAGTGGCTACACCCGCGACCCATACGACGCCAAAATAGAAGATGGTAAATTATACGGACTGGGCAGCAATGATGCAGGTGGTTGCCTGGTATCGTTGATAGCGGTTTTTTTGTATTACTATGACCAGGAAAACCTGAAATATAACTTTTGCCTGGCTACCACCGCCGAAGAAGAGATATCGGGCGTAAATGGCCTGGAACTCATCATTCCCGAGCTTGGCGAATTGAGTTTTGGTATAGTAGGCGAACCTACCCTGATGGACCTCGCCATTGCCGAACGCGGCCTGATGGTGCTGGATTGCACCGCTTACGGCAAAGCCGGCCACGCCGCCCGCGAGGAAGGCGAAAACGCCATTTATAAAGCCCTGGCTGATATTGAGTGGTTCCGCAATTTTAAATTCCCTAAGGAATCGGAAGTATTTGGGCCGATAAAAATGTCGGTAACTATTATCAATGCCGGTTCACAGCACAACGTGGTACCTGCTACCTGTACCTTTACGGTTGATGTAAGAGTGACCGATGCCTACAAGAATGAAGAAGTGCTGGAGATCATCCGCCAGCATGTAAGCTGCGAGGTGAAACCACGTAGTATCCGTTTAAAACCATCATCAATAGATAAGAATCATTCGTTTGTACAGGCAGGTGTATCGCTTGGCCGCAAAACATACGGTTCGCCAACAACGTCTGATCAATCCCTGCTGGATATCTCATCCATCAAAATTGGTCCCGGCGATTCGGCACGTTCACACATGGCCGATGAGTTTATTTATGTAGATGAAATAGGTGAGGGGATAGACCTGTATATCCAGATGCTGAGTAAGATTGTTTAGGGGTTATCATGTATCAAGGTCCGGCCCCGTTTTCTGGTTAACCGCCTAACTATTCCACCGGCAATATTTAATATCAGTACAAATTGCGCGCTAACCGCAAAAAAGAGTAGTAGAGAATAAAGCCAGTAATTGTTTTTTGAACTTTGCAACCTGTACTGCTGGTTAATATTAAAATAGATAATAGCGGCCAGTATAGGTAATATGGTTGCAAACGCATGCGCCCATATCAGTTTTTTAGATAGCAGGCGTTTTTTGATGAAGATATACAATAGCCATATTAATAACAAAAAACCCGAAAGCACACGATAAATAACGTCCGACCATATTACGACAGAAGTATTGTTAATATTTATACTCGTACTTTTATTTGAGAAGAATGAAAATACAAACAATATTATCGAAGCTAAAGCAAATACCTGGAATGGCCTTTTCTTAAAATTAAACGAGTAATATTTTGACGCTTTCATAGGTGCCACCAAAGTAACGTTCTGTTATTAAGTTAAATGAAGCAAATAGTCAACATAATATTATGGATTGGCTATTGGATGTTATGAGTTAGTATATACTCGCTTTACGGTTTCCCGTAAAACGCATTTAATTCTATATTTGCAACATGAGCAAGCTATGGCAAAAAACCACGAACGTTGATAAGCTGGTAGAAAATTTTACTGTTGGCCGCGACCGGGAGCTGGACAGGCAAATGGCCGCTTTTGATGTATTGGGCTCGCTTGCACATACCAAAATGCTGGAATCGATAGGCCTGATGGATGCCGCCGACCTGATGCTGGTACAACAGGAACTAAAAAACCTGTACACCGAGATTGAGAACGATAATTTTGAGATAGAGCCTGACGTAGAGGATGTGCACTCGCAGGTAGAAATGCTGCTTACTCGCCGCATTGGCGAAGCCGGTAAAAAGATCCATAGCGGCCGCTCGCGTAACGACCAGGTATTGGTTGATCTGAAACTCTTTTTCCGCCACCAGTTACAGCAGGTGGTTGCCGAAACCGATACCCTTTTTCGCCAGTTAATACAATTGAGCGAACAACATAAAGATGTGCTGTTGCCAGGCTATACGCACTTACAGGTAGCTATGCCATCGTCTTTCGGCCTGTGGTTTGGCGCTTATGCCGAAGGATTGGTTGACGACCTTGAAATGGTTTTGGCCGCCTGGAAGATCACCAATAAAAACCCCCTGGGCTCGGCAGCGGGTTATGGATCGTCGTTCCCGCTAAACAGGACGATGACCACCCGGCTTTTAGGTTTTGAGAGCCTCGCCCACAACGTGGTTTACGCGCAAATGGGCCGTGGTAAAACCGAGCGTGTTATTGCCCAGGCTTTATCGTCTATTGCGGCAACATTAGCCAAAATGGCAATGGACCAGTGCCTGTACTTAAGTCAGAACTTCGCCTTTGTAAGCTACCCTGAAAACCTCACCACCGGCAGCAGCATTATGCCACACAAAAAGAACCCTGATGTTTGGGAGATAATGCGTGGTAAATGCAACCGCCTGCAAGCCCTGCCAAATGATGTGGCCATGATGACCACTAACCTGCCATCGGGCTACCATCGCGAGCTGCAATTGTTGAAAGAATTATTGTTCCCGGCCTTTGCTGACCTGATGGACTGCCTGCAAATGGCCACCTTTATGCTGCAAAACATCAGCGTTAACAAAAATATACTCGACGACCCTAAATACACCTACCTGTTCAGTGTAGAAGAAGTTAACAAATCGGTGCTGAATGGTACACCATTCCGTGATGCTTACAAACAAATAGGTTTGGATATTGAACAGGGTAATTTTAATCCCGATAAAACAGTTAGCCATACCCACGAGGGCAGCATTGGCAACCTGCAAAACCAGCAGATAACCGAAGCCATGGATAAAGTGATCGGCAGTTTCGATTTTAAAAAGGTTGAAGATGCGATTAGCTGGTTGGTGAAGTAAATCGGTGTAATTAATAGGAATCAGTGGAAATCATAAACAGTATGCACGGACGTAACAGAACAGACATATACCCCGGACTGGAAGTAGATATTATCCTGAAGAAGGATCAGCGCAGCGGCAAGCTTACGCGCGGTGTGGTGAAAGATCTGCTAACCAGTGCGTCTTACCATTCCCGTGGCATAAAAGTACGGCTGGAAGACGGGCAGGTAGGCCGTGTTGCACAAATTGTAGAAGAAGACTAATTTAGTTGATGGATGATAGTTAATAGTTCGTGCCCAAATGTATATTTGAGGCATATAATTATTAAAACTATAACCGTAAGCTAATGAAGCGTGTAACCGAACCTAACAAAAATATACTGCTTCGCTTGGATGCACATTACCGCATATTGCTATCCCTGGTAGCGGGCGTGATCGCTTTTTTTCTTGCCCGGCATAACCCTTCCATTCCGGCCGTTACCCTAATCATCTGGATAACTATAGCATTAACCATAATTGTATTAGACTGGGTGATCATTTTATGGGCACACCCCAAGGAAATACGAAAAATAGCCAGTTTGGAGGATAGCAGCCGGGTAATGATCTTTATTTTTGTAATGATAGCCTCGTTGGTTAGCCTGGTTGCGATGTACCTGCTGCTGAAATCATCAAAAGGGGAGTCGGAGAGTACTGTTGCAGGATATATTATTTTAGCGATGACAGCGGTAGTTATCTCCTGGTGGTTGGTACACACCGTGTTTACCATGCGTTATGCACACCTGTTTTATACTACTGATGAAAATCGTAAATTGGTGGGAGGGCTGGAGTTTCCGGGTAATGAAAAGGAACCCGATTATTTGGATTTTGTGTACTTCTCCTTTGTTATCGGCATGACATTCCAGGTATCCGATGTGGAGATCTCATCCAAGCGTATCCGCCGGCTGGCCTGGATGCATGGGCTCATAGCCTTTGCGTTTAACACAGCCATTGTGGCATTGAGTATCAATGTGATATCAGGTTTGGTGTCGAAATAAGTGCTGCTTATTTCCCGAAACCGTTATTGCTGTAAGCTACGGAGCAATCTCAAGACTATGCGTAGCCGATCTACCTACGGTCGGTTGTCTTCTTAACTCGCAATCACGAGCGTTTATTCCTCCTCAATTTTTGAGTGCTTCTGCGTATCGTTCATGGTAACGTAGATCACCAGTGATATCATAATACAGCCCGTTACATACCAGAAAAACCAGTTCTCGTGGCCGGCTTCTTTAAACAATAGTGCAATATATTCGGCCGAACCGCCAAAAACCGATACCGCAATAGCATAAGGGAAACCAACACCCAAAGCACGAATATGCGCCGGGAAAAGTTCGGCCTTAACAACAGCGTTTATAGCCGTATAGTTGCTCACAATAAGCAGTGCCAGCATAATTAGCCCAAAAGCAACCCAAAAGTTGTGTGTTACGCTCAGGTAGGTAAAAATAGGTACAGTGGTAAGTGTGCCCAATATGCCAAAGGTTTTCAGCATAGGCTTGCGGCCTATCCTGTCGGACACGTAGCCGTACAGGGGCTGTATCAGCATAAAAACAATTAGTGTAAGGCTCGATATCAGGGTAGCTTCATTTTTGCTGAAACCGTTGGTGTTCACCAAAAACTTTTGCATGTAGGTGGTGAACGTGTAAAAAGCCACTGTGCCGCCAATGGTAAGGCCAATAACCGTAAACACCGCGCGCGGGTGGTTGGCCAGCGCACGTAACGAACCGCGGGCGTTTTTATGTTTATCTTCTTTTTTATCAAGCGTTACCGATTCCTGTAAGCTGCGGCGCAGGTACATTACTATAATAGCCAGGGCAGCACCAATGCCAAACGGAATGCGCCATCCCCATGAGTGTAATTGCGCCTCGGTCAGGAAAACGCGTTGCAATAATATCAGCACGGCAAGGGCAAGCAGTTGTCCCATTATTAAGGTTACATATTGAAAGCTGGAATAAAAGCCACGATCTTTTTTTGTGGCCATTTCGCTGAGGTAGGTTGCGCTGGTGCCATATTCGCCGCCAACGCTAAGGCCCTGGATAATGCGGGCCAGTACCAGTAGGATAGGGGCTGCAATACCAATTTGTTTATAATTGGGCGTAATAGCTATAATTAACGATCCGGCACTCATTAGTAATACCGAAAAGGTTAGCGCGGTTTTACGGCCGCGTTTATCGGCAAATGTGCCCATTAACCAACCGCCTATGGGGCGCATTAAAAAACCAATGGCAAATATGCCTGCTGTATTAAGCAATTGTACGGTGAGGTTTCCTTTCGGGAAAAATGAGCCTGCAAAATAAAGGGAGAAGGCCGAGTAAACATACCAATCGTACCATTCAACCAAATTACCCAGCGAACCGCCAACTATTGACCATACACGGCTTTGGGTGGTTTGTGGGTTGGAGATGGTATTGGCGTTCATGGTGGCTGGTTTGGTGCAAGATAATGACAAACAAGCCGAATTTATGTAGTTTGATGCAAAAATCTTATCTTGTTACCTACTTAAATGTAATAATGGATAAGCCTGAATCTTATTATTTAAAAATGTTATTTATAGGCATACTAGTGCTATCAGTTAGTTGTAGCCGAAACTTAAGCGGCGTTTATATACTGCCTGGCTTTAGTCCTAACTACTTGGGTTATTCTTTCAATAGAGACAGCACCTTTTGTTTAAATTCATGGTCTGATATTGTTGGGAAAGATGAGATTTGTGGTAAGTGGAAAATAAGTAAAGATACGATACTGCTCTTCCAAAACCCTGATAAGATAAAAATTGAAAGTAAGCCCGTAGCCACATTTAATGAAAGTAATTCGGATCCGTCAAAAATTAAGATCCTTGTTCAGGATACGAATAACGAACCGATCCCCGGCGTAAAGCTGGTATTTAATAACAAACCTGAAACATATATAACAGATAAGGATGGCGTATTTGAGACCAGCTATTTTAAAGTTGATAAACTGGAAGTTCAATACATAGGTATAGTTAAACATTCGTTCATTCCTAAGGCAAGTTCCAACTCATTTTTTATAAAATTAAATTTTGACGGAATAGAATCAGAGAAGTTAAAATTACCTGAGAAATTATTATGGAAAGGAAATACCCTATACGGCTTATGTAGTAATAAAGTAATTTCAGGTTATTCGTTCCATAAGATCAACAGGAAAGATAACAGGCGGAAATAAGTTATTTTAATCTAAATTTCTTACCTTCCCTTATGCTTTTCACCGAGGATTTTTTGCACTACATCTGGAAGTTTCGCTTGTTTAACAGGATAAACCTGCGCACAACCGAAGGTGAAGAGCTGGAGGTTTATTCATCGGGATTGCACAACACCCACGCCGGGCCCGATTTTCAGAACGCACGCATCCGTATTGGCGAAACCACCTGGGCCGGTAATGCCGAATTGCACCTTTCCTCGTCAGACTGGCAACGGCATGGGCACACCACCGATAATGCTTATGATAATGTGATACTGCACGTGGTTTACCGCGATGATGAACCATTGATCGGTACCGATGGCCGCCGTGTTCCCACACTTGAATTGAAAGACCGCATCTCGCCCGACTTATACAAGCGTTACCATAACCTGGTATTCGGCAATCAAACCATTATCCCTTGCGAAGGTTCTATTGCCACGGTGGATGGCCTCACCATGCAAAACTGGCTGACAAGGATACTGGTAGAGCGCCTGGAAAAACGATCGGAGGCAGTGGTGGCAGCTTTAGAAAATAATCGGGGCGATTGGGAAGAAACATTTTATCAATTTTTAGCGGCAAACTTTGGCTTTAAAACCAACGCCCTGCCATTTGAGCTGATGGCAAAATCATTGCCACAAAGCATCCTGGCCAAGAATAAGAATAATGCTATGCAGATAGAAGCCCTGATCTTCGGTCAGGCAGGCTTTTTAACCGATGACCTGCAGGACGAGTATCCGCGCAGCCTGAAAAAAGAATACGATTACCTGGCTAAAAAATACAGCTTGCAGCCGATAGAAAACCACCTGTGGAAATTCCTGCGGATGCGGCCACAAAACTTCCCTACCATCAGGCTGGCGCAGTTTGCGGCGCTGGTAGTACAATCAAATCACCTGTTCTCGAAAGTGCTTGAGATTCGTGAAGTGAAGGGCCTGCGCGACTTATTTGCCAACATCAAAGTGAACGAGTACTGGGAAACGCACTACCGCTTTGATAAGGAATCGGCCCCGGCAGGTAAAAGTTTGGGTGCTGGTTCTGTAGATACCATATTGTTAAATACGGTGGTGTTGTTTCTGTTTAGCTATGGCAGGCATATGAAATTGCAGCATTTTGTAAGCCGGGCATTAAAATTACTGGAGAATATACCGGCAGAACAGAATAATATTACCACAGATTTTGCTAACTTAGGAGTGAATATTAAAACTGCCTTTGAATCGCAAGCTTTGCTGGAGCTAAAAAATAATTATTGCGATTATAAGAAATGCCTGCAATGCGGCGTTGGTATTAAGATATTAAAACCCAACTGATATGTTACAACGGATCATCACCTTTTTTGAGCGCTACTCCTTTGGGGTATGTACTTACCTGGGCGAACGTTTTAATATTTCTATCGCCAAGATCAGGTTATTCTTCATCTACTCGTCATTCCTGGCGGTTGGTTTCCCTTTGATATTCTACTTCTTTGCCGGCATAGTGCTGGATATCCGCAATTTTGTAAAGCGCAAACGCACCCGTGCGTTAGATATGTAATCCTGTTTATATTTTACACACTTGTCATCCTGAGCGTAGCGAAGGATCTATTAGCGAACCTCGCTCACGCAAGTTTAACGCAGCATAAATTGTGTGAAAGCATGATGCAAGCTTTCAGCTTGCGTCAGCTGAAAGCTGACCTCATGCTAGGCACAAACTGAAAGCTTGCGCCAGTAATTTGTGTTTAATCAAACAGCCCTTTATCCTTACCAATAAACTGTGGGCGATGTACATTAATATCCAACTTAGCGTTTAGCTTTTCAATCACATAATCGCATAACTCGGGCGAATACCGCTCATCGTGCTGGTGCATAAAAAACCAAACGGATTGTAGTCCCTGTTGCTTCCAATCGGCAATACGGTCAACCCATTCATCGCAGCGGGCGTAATCTGTTGGGTGCAGGCTGTTGCCAACAAAACGTATAAAGGCATGCGGGGTAGGCAGCATCATGTGTAAGCAATCGCGGCGGCCGGTGGCGTCTGTGAGTATAGATCCGATATTTAATCGCTTAAACAGGTTGAAAACAGCATTACGGTTTTCAGGTACGGCAAACCAATCTTTGTGGCGCAGCTCAACAAATACGGGTACATCGGTAGGTAACTGTTCCAGGTAGGCGGTAAGTTCAGGTAAACTTTTGGGCGTAAAGTTATCGCTCAGTTGCAAAAACAGCGGGCCAAGTTTATCGCCAAAGGCCATAATGCCTTCGTAATAACTGGTGGTCACATCTTCTGCATTTTTTAGCCTGCGGATGTGGCTAATACTTTGCGAAAATTTCGGGCAAAACTTGAACGCCGGGTTAGTATCAGCCTTTTGTTTCCACTTGCTTATGGTATCCGGGCCGTAAACCTGGTAAAAGGTGGCGTTTAGTTCGATGCAGTTAAAATGCTTTACGTACTCATCCAAAAAGTTTGCGTCCTTGGTTTTTGGTGGATAGATCTTGCCCACCCATTCCTTACGGCCCCATTTGGCGCAGCCTACGTGTACCTGTAACGGCTGGCTTTTATCGGCTGCAGCTAATGTTTGAGTAGTAAATGCCGGGTCGGGCGGCAGGGTGAAATCTACAAAGGGCAGTTCCTCGTCGGTTACGCGGCCAAATTCCATAGTTATCGTATTGCTTTATGCCGAAGATACAGGGATTGCACCAACAAAAAAAGGGAATGGCATTAATGCTATTCCCTTTTTTGCGATGAATTGATAGGCAAGCATGCACTACTCACCCAATCAACTATCCTCCAATTATAAAAACATCCCGCCTGATGCTTCAATGCGCTGCGCATTTATCCACCGGGCGTCTTCGGTACATAAAAATGCGATCACACCACCAATATCATCCGGCTGTCCGGGGCGGCCAAGCGCAGTTATTGATGAAATAAACTCGTGCATTTTTGGGTGACTCTCAAACGCCCGCTTAGTAAAATCAGTTTCGATAATGCCCGGAGCTACCAAATTTGCAGCAATACCACGGCTACCCAGCTCTTTAGCCAGGTATTTGGTAAACACCTCAATGGCGCCTTTCATGGATGCATAAGCTGCGTAACCCGGTGTAGCAAAGCGGGTAAGCCCTGTTGATAGGTTAATGATACGGCCACCATCGGCAATGGTATCTAAAAGTGTTTGGGTTAAAAAGTAAACGCCTTTAAAGTGAACGTTAAACAGATTGTCGAAATCCTCCTCGGTGGTTTTGGCAAACGGCGATGCGGCATCAATACCGGCATTGTTTATCAGAAAATCGAAAGTGTCCCTATTCCATTTTTGTTGCAGGGTAGTGGTTAGCTCCTTTTTAAATACATCAAAGGTTTTTATTTTTGAAGTATCTAATTGCAAGGCGGCAGCTTTTAATCCCTGCGCTTCAATTTCTTTTACAACCTCGTCGGCTTCTTCTTTTTTACTACGGTAGGTGATGATCACATCATTACCATTTTTGGCCAGTTTTAAAGCAGTATTTTTACCAAGACCCCTGCTTCCGCCTGATATTAATGCTATTTTGTTTGTGCTCATTTTGTTATGTGTTTAATACATTACAAAGTTGCACGTAAAACGTTGTTGAAAAATGGTGACAGTTACAGGTTAAATGGTGAACAGTACAGTATTTTTAATGTGGCTGGTGCTTTTTACCACAGAGAATACAAAGAGAAAAGCACAAAGTTCACAGAGGTCTGTCTCAGCGGTCTCTGTGCAAACCTCTGCTAACCCTGTGGTTAAAATATTTATTAATGCAACGCTTCCTCAAACACCCGTTCCTTATATTCCTTGGGTGTAACCCCTTCAAAGCGTTTAAAAAACTTGGTGAAGTTGGATGCATCAAACGTAAGCTTAAAGGCCACTTGTTTTATGGGGATGTTTTGCTGCAGCATGTCTTTAGCCAGTAGCATTATTTTCTCCTCGAAATAAAAACAGGGCGATTTACCCGTGGTTTGCTTAATGGTATTGGTTAAATGGGTAGGATGGATGTGCAAAATGCCTGCAATATCGCGGATCTCGAACATTTCGGTAACGCGCTCCTGCATCACATCATCCAGGTGTTTATCAACTTCTTTCATGAAATTGGCAAAGATCTCGTGCCTGCGGGTAAATATTTTTTTGGGTATGGGGGTTGGCATTGCTATTACAAAGATAGTGTAACATTATATTCTAAGTACTCATTTTCTTTATCCCACTTATCACGGATCAAAAGCATATCATTTTTAATTGCCAATTTTCGGTTGTAACATTCATTAAAGATGTTGTATTCCTCGCGTTCCCGGTTTGAACCTTCTTTTATTTCTTTAATTAGGTTATCAGGTAAGTTGGCAAATAATCCACCCGGACCAGAATTTATCTTTTGGTTAACCAAGCGATCATTGTAATACTGCAAATGATGTTCAATAGTCATGCTCCCCCAATAATATATATCAATTAAAGGCTTTGCAGTTTCTATTAGCATATAATCCATTAAGCCATATGAAATATACTTATCAGTATTTCGCGAATATCCTCTTCAGATATTTTAATATAACCCATTTTATCACTAAGGAATGGGTAAATATTAATATTGTTCTTTTGGTTGGCACGAGTTTTTATTCCTACCATTATATTTTCATGCTCAATCGGTCGGTTTTCCTTATCTCTAAGCTGAATTTGAATTGTTTTTGGTATGAATAAGGTTTGATTTAACATAACTACGCAAATAAATTAGCCTTAAAATTTGGCGCAACCCTTTTCTTTGAAGCCTGTTCATAAGCATAGGCCAAACTTATCAGTTTGCCTTCTTCCCAGGCGGTTCCTACAAAGGAAATGCCCATAGGCAGGTCATGCCAGGAGCCCATCGGTACCGTAATATGCGGGTATCCGGCCATGGCTGCCGGCCCGGAAAAAGAAAAGCCATTGTCATAGTCGCCATTGATCAGATCTATACAAACCGCGAAACCGTTGGTAGGTGCAATTAAGGCGTCAAGTTTGTTTTCTTTGAGTAAGCCATCAATTCCCTGCCTGCTAAGTGTAGTTATTTTGGCCAAAGCCTCTACATACTCCTTACTGTTCAGGTCACCCTTGGTTTGTGCGAGTTCTAATGTATCCTGTTTAAAAAATGGCATAGCTTTTTCCTCATGCTGTTTATTAAAGGCAATAACATCTGCCAGTGTTTTAACTTTTGAGTTGGCCTTACTTAAGTAGCGGTTAAGGCCATCTTTAAACTCATATAGCAGCACTTTAAATTCTGCATTACCTATTGGATTTAAGCGGGTATCCAGGTCAACTTCAACAATCTCAGCGCCTTGCTTTTTGAGTATAGCAATGGCATTATCCAATAACTTTTTGGTGGCGGAGGGTAGATTGTCTAATTTTTCTAAACCAAGCCGTTTGCCTTTTAGTCCGTCAACGTTTAGGTATTTGGTATAATCTTTTTCGGGTTTGCTTTTAAGCGTTGCATCGTCGGCCGTATCTGTGCCAGCTAATGCGCCAAGTAATATAGCGGCATCTTTAACGGTGCGTGCCATTGGCCCGGCGGTATCCTGTGTTTTTGATATGGGGATAATGCCGCTGCGGCTCCATAGCCCTACGGTTGGTTTAATACCCACCAGGCCATTTACAGATGCCGGCGAAACAATAGAGCCATTGGTTTCGGTGCCAATGGCTATAGCGCATAAATTAGCTGCAGCGGCTGCACCCGATCCCGCGCTCGATCCACTTGGGTTCCTGTCCAGCACATAGGGGCATTTGGTTTGCAGCCCACGGCTGCTCCACCCGCTTGTTGAATGTTCAGAACGGAAGTTTGCCCACTCGCTTAAGTTGGTTTTGCCTAAAATTACGGCACCTGCCTGGCGTAGCTTGTGCACAATAAAGGCATCTTGCTTGGCAAAATTATCGCTCAAAGCCAGCGAGCCCGCTGTGGTATGCATATTATCGCCGGTATCAATATTATCTTTTATTAACACTGGGATGCCATGCAACGGGCCGCGCAATCTTTTCGCTTTGCGTTCCTTATCCATATTGTCGGCCATATCCAGTGCGTTTTTATTTAATTCAATAACTGCGCTTAGTTTTGGGCCGTTTTTATCAATAGCTTCAATCCGTTTTAAATACAATTCTGTAATAGAGCGGGAGGTGTGTGTGCCTGCTTCCATTTTCTTTTGTAAGTCGGCAATGGTAGCTTCGTTCAGTTCAAAATCATCCGTAAAACTGTTGTTACCTGCGGTTTTGGTATCGGCAGATGACTGCTTGCATGATGCTGTTACCAATGTGGTTAAGCTTAAACCGGCTAATGAACCTGTTTTTAAGAAGTTTCTACGTTGCATATTGGGCTGATTTGAATTTTATACCAATTTATAAAATAATCAGCGTGTTTAGTGTTGATCAGGAAAGAACATGGGTTTGCCCGGTGTAGGGATTACCAGTTCATCATTATAATTAGGCAGCAGTTTGTGTAAAACCTCAGCAGGCATTTTACCAACATCCATAAATGTCCAGCTTTTGCCCTTGTCGTTACTAATGGCCAGCAAATATGATCGGGTAACATAACGGCCGGTAAACATTTTAAGGAAAAGTGTTTCGGGGAGCAAACAATGGATCTGATTGCCTGCCTTTATAAATGGGCCTGGTGAGCCAACCGAACCCTCGAACTTCATAACCCCTTGCTTTTGTAATGATTCTATCCGTTCTACTATCAGCTTTTGCATAGAATCCCGCCCGCCCGATAGTTCTACCAGTTTTGGGTAAGTAAGGTCGATAACCAGTTTATGATCGCTGTTAAATGTAGCGTTTGCAAAGCGATTGGCAAGCTTTTTTAATGCAGTGGTATCCTGCGCAAAAGTTGTGTAGGGGATGGCTATAAACAGCAGAAGGTATTTAAATTTCTTTAGAACGGACATTCGTAAATTAAGTGTTATAACATTACAGGTGGTGCCGGTTTTGGAATAATAAGGTTGCTGTTAAAATTAGGGAACAACTGTTTAACAGAATTAATGGTGCCCTGGTTCATATCCAGAAAGCTCCAGTTTTTGCCGCCATCATTACTTATCGCAAGCAAATTACTGCTGGCAGCCATGCGCCCCCTGGCGGTTTTCATAATAATTTGCTCCGGAACAAGGCAATGGATCTCGGTGCCGGCTTTATAGAATTTACCCGGCTGGCCTATGGTTACTTTCTCAAAAGCAAAACCTTGCGCTTTCATTTGATTGATACCGCTGCTCATTGCCTGAAGCATTTTTTCTTTACCACCACCAATGTTTACAGCTTTGGGGTAAGTATGTGCAATAACGGTCTTAAAATCGCTGTTAAGCAATGCTTTGGCAACAACATCGGCCTGGCGTTTAACCACAGTGGGGTCCTGCGCAAAAATAGTTGCCGGAAGGATAAGTAAAAGGGCGATCTTAAGGGCTAATTTCATTTCTTTTTTAAGGTTGTTTAAGTAATATTTTATCGGCAAGCTGGTTGGTGCCATCAATTTTTACGGTATGGGTTATGCCCAATATACGGCTTACCAAGTTAAATACCGATACGTTTTCAAAAGCGGGGATATGCAGGTGTTTTTTAAATACCGGGCCCCATGCATAAAAACTGGCGTGCATATCTTTAACAACACTTGGATCATACCCATGCCAGCCCGGGTTTATGCTTTTTTTGTTATACAGGTTAAAAACTTTTGGTGCGTAAGGTATTAATAAAATATCACCTATGCGGTTATGCCAGTCATCTTTTGTGCCATAGTGTAAATGCGCGGGAACGTTTGTTTTTAAATATACATCGTAATCCTTCGCTTCCTTTTTTAGTGCGTTGTAGGTTTCCTGTATGTACTTTTTATCCTTTGCGTAAAGCTCCACCAAAATACCATCGCCTGATACTACAAATTTTGCCGTATCAATAGCCGCCGGGATACCGATGGGGTTTTGGTTGTCAACCCTGGTCATGCCGTGATCTGATACGAAGATGAAATTGACATCTTTTAACCCGGTGGTTTTAACTGCTTTCTGCAATTCATTTACGGCAGAGTCTACAAAAAGCACTTCTTTCTCAACTTCGGGAGATTCCGGGCCGTTTAGATGCGCGGCGTGGTCAACCTGCGGAAAGTAAAAGGTGATAAGGTGCGGGCGCTCGGCGGGTGGCAGTTTAAGCCAGTCTACAACGGCCTGTATCCTATCGTGGATATTGATCTGCTCGTTGTAATTGTAATAATAAGTAGGTCGCACACCTTTTATCTTGGCTTCAGACGCCACCCAGTAAAAGCTTGCCGAAAGCATTTTTTGTTGCTCGGCCAGCACCCAAAGTGGCGCACCGCCATACCAGCTACCATCGGTAACCTTGGTTTTATTACCCATAGCGTACTTGTCGTTACGGGCGCGGTCATAAAAAGTATTGTTTACCAAACCCGAATGAGATGGATACAATCCGCTAATGATGGCGTAATGGTTAGGGAACGTAACAGAGGGGTATGACGGGATCATGGATGATGCGCTTACACCTTCGTTACCGAGGCGTAACAAATTTTGGGCGTTATATTTTTTTGCAAAATCATACCTGAAACCATCAGCAGATATCAAAATAACGTAAGGCTTATGCTGTTGTTCGGTGCTGTTCTTTCGGTTTGCGACTATTTTTTGGGTGATATCTACCGGTGATTGGCTGAAGGCGTTTATGCTAACGGTTAGCAGCAGGAGCAGGGCAAGACTATATTTTTTCATCGAAAAGTATGAGGGGTAAAAATAGGTATTAAAGGTTAACATAATAGTATGTTAACGTTAATGTTGCAGTATTGGCAACACGGCATGTTGAAGACTTAAACACGCAACTATATACCCCAACATATTCATTTTTAACATACTCTTATCCATTTTTTGCAAAACCCTACATCCGGCTTGCTAATTGGTTAAACTTGTTTGGTATGAAAATGAAAGCTGTTTTATTATGGATAGGCCTGGTTACAGGTATAACATCGTTTGCGCAAACGCCTGTAGCTGTAAATGGCGCGCTAACTATAAAAGGGAATAAAATAGTCAATAAAAACGGTGTGCCGCCGCAGTTAAGGGGTATCAGCTTATCATGGAGTGTATGGGCAGGTGAAAAGTATTACAACCCTGCCGTGGTAGATTGGTTAAAGAAGGATTTTAAGATCTCGATACTACGTGCATCCATGGGGGTACAACCTGACCATGGTTACCTTCAGGAGCCTGAAAGACAAAAGAAAATGATATTTGATGTTGTGGATGAAGCCATAAAACAAGGCGTTTATGTACTGATAGACTGGCATGACCATAACGGGCACCTTCATATCCCGCAGTCGAAAGCATTTTTTGCAGAGATGGCACAGAAGTACAGCGGTGTGCCTAACGTAATTTATGAGATATGGAACGAGCCTGAACGCATCAGTTGGGATACCGTGAAAAGCTACGCATTGCAGATAATACCTGAGATACGTAAGTATGATAAGGATAACCTGATCGTAGTGGGCAGCCCGTCTTGGGATCAGGATGTGGATATAGCAGCCGCTAACCCTGTTAAAGGGTATCAAAATATTGCTTATTCGTTCCATTATTATGCTACCGAACCAAGCCACCGGGATGGGTTGCGCGCCAAGGCAGATAAGGCCATTAAAATGGGCCTGCCACTAATTGTAACCGAATGGGGCGTGGGTGAGGCAAATGGCAATGGCAGGTTTGATATAGCCATGAATAAAAAATGGATGGATTGGGTTGAGAAGAACCGGTTAAGCTGGGTAAACTGGAACATAACCGATAAAAAAGAAACTACGGCTATTTTGCAACCCGGCGCACCCGCCAATGGGGGGTGGACGGCCGAACAGCTTACGCCCGCCGGGGCATACATCCGCCAGTGGCTGCGTGTACTAAATAAGTAAAATTATTGTGGTGTTGGCCGCATAAGTGTTAAAACGCTTATATTTATACATGTTACAAAGCAGGGTATATTTGATGTTTATACTGGCATTAACCCTGCCGGCCTGCAATACTCATAAACAAAAGATCTATATCAGCGAATGTGCTCCCGGTATTAAGTTCAAAAAAATAAGCCTGACGCACCTGGTAGATAGTATAAAATATTATGATAAGCAGTATGTAGAAGTATATGGTAAATATGTAGAGGGTAAAAACGTTTCTGCTTTAGTTAACGACAGCACTTTTACAAATCATGGCAACAGCCAATCGTTTTGGGTGAATTTTACACAGGAATGCCCTTTGTATTTAAAAGGAAAAAACACCGGCCTCTTTGCAGCTGAAGACGGAACTTATAGCAATATAAATAATAAATTAATGACCATTAGGGGGCGGGTAGAGATGCAGAATAAAGGATATAAAAAAGAGTACTGCGCTACTATTAACGAAGTAAGCTACCTAAAGCTCGATCAGTAATTAGCAAATAATAATCCTAAACCTGTTGTTTTAATGGGAGATCAAATCTCGAGTTTTAAACCGTCGTAAGCCAGTTCAATACCGGCAGGCAGTTCGGCAGAAACATCGGCGTGTTTGCCCAAGCGATGGCTGATGTGGGTGAAATAGGTTTTTTCGGCACCTATATCCTGTGCAAATGCAATAGCCTCACCAAGCGTAAAGTGTGAAATATGCTTTTCTTTTTGCAAGGCATTTATCACCAGTATTTTTGACCCGCGGATCTTTTCTTTCTCTACATCCGATACTGTTTTGGCATCGGTGATATAGGTAAAATCCTTTACCCGGTAACCTTTAACAGGTAATTTGTAGTGCATCACTTCGATGGGGGTAAAGCGCACATCGCCAACATTAAAAGGCGCTAATGCTATAGTATGTAAGTCTATCTGCGGGATACCGGGATAACCTCTGTCATCAAAAATATAAGGGAACTCGCGGCGAAGGGCTATCTGCACGCGTTCGTCGGCATAAATATCTACCGGGCCTTGCTGTTTATAGTTAAATGCGCGTATATCGTCCATACCTGCTACATGGTCCTTATGCTCATGGGTAAAAACTATTGCATCCAGGTGCATCACCTTTTCGCGCAGCATCTGGTATCTAAAATCGGGGCCCGAATCTATACAGATCACCTTACCATCACCCTCAATTAGGATGGAGGTACGCAGCCGCTTGTCGTGTTTATCGGCAGACATGCACACGGGGCAGGTGCAGGCAATAACAGGTACACCCTGCGAAGTTCCGGTTCCTAAAAAAGTAATGGTCACAGTTGCAGGGTTGTTTGTTTTAACTGGTGCAAAAACGCAGCCTGTTTATCGTCAAGTAAGTTGTAATCTATTTCAAGGGTGCGTGCCAGTTCGGAAACCGCTGCTATTTTGCTCTCCAGGTTGGCAAATTTATTTACCACTATTACACGGCTGCTCAGTAACATACAAGCGCCGGTTTTAAAATTACCTTTCTCATACCTTACACGGTAACCTGCTGTTTTAAGCAGCATTTCCAGTTTTTCGAGGGTATGATTGGTAATGGTAAGCATGTTTTCAAAAATAGCAACATTTAGCATTACCACGGTAAAATGTTGTAAATAGATGTGAAAGCAAATAATTGCAACTTTTTAAAATATTTTATAAAGTTGTATCATCTATTGTATTTCACTTTAATTAATTACTATATTGGTGCAACTAAATCTCCTGAAATAATTTAACCATTTGCACCCATTATGAACCAAAAATCCGAACGGTTTTTGTCGCTGGATGTTTTCCGCGGTCTAACCATTTGCTTTATGATCATTGTAAACACACCCGGCAGCGGGGCCACTGCATTTGCACCGCTTGAGCACGCCGCATGGTTTGGCTTTACCCCAACTGATCTGGTGTTTCCCTCTTTTCTTTTTGCAGTAGGTAACGCCATGAGCTTTACCATGAAAAAGTTTGATACCCTTAGTACTGGCACCGTATTATACCGCATTTTAAAACGTGGCCTGCTTATATTTCTTATAGGCTACCTGATGTATTGGTTCCCGTTTGTTGATCATACCAGCGCCGGATGGGTATTGAGGCCAATAAGTGGTACGCGTATCATGGGCGTATTGCAACGCATCGGGCTTTGCTATATTTTCGCTTCGCTTATCATCTATTTTGTGAAAAATAAAACCGCTGTAGTTGTTATCAGCGCACTGCTTTTAGTTGGTTACCAGGTTCTATTGCTGGTGTTTGGCGATCACGAAGCCCCCTACGCCATGCTTACCAATGCGGGCACTTACCTTGATAAGTACCTTTTAGGGGATAGCCACCTGTACCACGGCGAAGGCGTAGCATTTGACCCGGAAGGGATACTGAGCACACTGCCTGCCATTGTAAATGTTATTGTGGGTTATTACGCCGGTAAATTTATACAGGAAAAAGGCAAAGGCTACGAAACTATTGGCCGTTTAGCGCTGATGGGCTGCGTGTTTATTTTTATCGCTCTAACGTGGAATATGAGTTTCCCGATTGGGAAAAAATTGTGGACAAGCCCTTTTACCTTACTGACAACCGGTATTGATATGGTGATGATATCCGCTCTCATCTACGTGGTGGAGGTACGCGCCTGGAACAAATATAACTGGACCTCCTTCTTCACCACCGTGGGCAAAAACCCGCTGGCCATTTATATCCTCTCGGAGATATTGGTTATCGCCTTTTGGATGATCAACATCGGCAACAAAAACTTTTACGGCTGGATAAACGATGTATTCTACCAAAAAATAGCGCCGGGGGCTATAGGTTCGCTACTGTTTGCAATAAGCTATATGCTGGTTTGCTGGAGCGTTGGTAAAATATTGGATAAGAATAAGATATACATAAGGGTGTAAATTTCTCAATAAGTAATTCAAAGGTCGGTATCATAACCGGCCTTTTTTGGTAACCGGTATTCCACAAACTAAACTGTATTGGTATGAAAAAAATTTCTGTTGCACTTCTGTTTACTATTTATACAACGCTTTGTTTTGCCCAAGCACAAACCTATGCCGAAAAGCTTGGCTATCCGAAAGGTGCGCGGGTTATTATTCTGCATGTAGATGATGCGGGCATGTCGCACGATTCAAACGACGGGGTTATAAAAGCCACCAGCCTGGGTGTAGCCAATTCAACCAGTGTGATGATGCCCTGCCCCTGGGTTCCCGAGTTTAAGGCTTACCTTGATAAACACCCAACACTGGATGCAGGACTGCACCTTACATTAACCTCGGAGTGGGATAACTACCGTTGGGGGCCCCTTGCCGGTAAGGCAGAAGTACCGAGACTGGTTGATAAACAAGGCGCTATGTGGCCTTCGGTTATATCTGTTTATTTTAACGCTAAGCCCGATGAGGTGGATAAAGAGATCCGCGCGCAGTACGACAGGGCGATTACCATGGGTTTTAAACCCACTCACCTCGACTCGCACATGGGGACGCTGTTTGCTAAACCCGCCTTTATGGAAAAGTATATTCAGCTTGGGATTGAAAAACAGGTGCCCGTAATGTTTCCCGGTGGAGATGACCTTTTTTATCGTGCGGAAGCTAAGGCCGCTACTATAGCTAAACTAAAAAAAGAAAATAAGTATACTCCTGGTATGGCTATTCCTGACCCGGCAGAATTGGCTGGTGTTAAAGCCATAGGGGAGAAGATCTGGGCTGCAGGGCTGCCTGTGTTGGATGATCTGCATAATAGCAGTTATGATTGGAATATGCCGGATATTGCCCACAAAACCGATCAGCAGATCCGGCAATGGTATACTAATCATTATATTGAAAGTATTGGTCGCCTGTCACCGGGTTTAACAATGGTTATTATGCATTGTACCAATCCGGGTGATACCTTCCAATATATTACCAACGAAGGTAAAAAACGTAAAGGCGACCTCCTGGCCATGACCGACCCGCGCCTGTGTGCTTTCCTAAAGCAGAAAGGATTTATTTTAACTACCTGGCGCGAAGTAATGGAGCGGAGAGTGAAGTTAGGGAAGGTGGAATAATAAGAAAGGCGATGTGTAATCATCGCCTTTCTTATTATTCTATAACCATTACCTTAAATCTACTACTTCAACACCCGGGTAAGCCTTTTTATCAAAGGTAAATACGGTTTCTGCTACTTTGTAATTCGGCGTAAAAGTACGTAGCGAGTAGGTGTATTTGCTGCCATTTTTGTCAAAGATCTGTGCGCTGTAAAGCTGGTTCTTCATCTTATCTATCATCAATCTTACTTTGAAAAAGGTTTTTTTGCTATCCTCGGGAGTAAGGTCAATAACCTGGTAAACCTTTGCGCCTATTTTTTGCTGGCCGGTGTAAATGTATTTGTAACCGGTTTCGTACATGGTGAAGATCTTGGCGGGGTTAAAGCCTTCTTCGCTGTTATCAGCGGCGCTTAATTGCACCTCGTTGGCATCTTTCAGGTAAGTCCACTGTTTTTTGCCATCACTGATGATATCCTGCGTAACCGATTTTGTACCAGCTGCATACAGGGTAACCTTGTACTTATTGGTTTTTGAGCGTGATATAAGCGTACCTGTTTGGGTTTGCTTGATATTGGCCTGCGGGTTATCAATAAGCAGTGTAAAATCCGTTTTCACAGCATCGTAGCTGCGGTATTGTTTGCTTAGCTTGTTTAGTATAACCTTCGCATCCGCATCTTTTTGCGCGAACGCAGCAGTAACAGACAGTGTAGATAATATGAGGAAGATGAATAATTTTTTCATGTTGTGTTAAATCTTAAAGCTCACAAATAACCATTGCGGCCTGCAATAGTTTAGAGTGATTTAACTTTAATTAGTTTAATCGCGAGGTTTTTGCAGGGTTTCCAGGTGGCGTTCCAGGCTGTATTCGTCAGGATAAAGCACGTCACGGGCCTTGCTGCCCTCAAACGGGCCAACAATACCGGCGGCTTCCAACTGGTCAATAATACGCCCTGCGCGGTTGTAGCCCAGTTTCATTTTACGCTGGATAAGCGATGTGGAGCCCTGTTGGTGCAACACAATTAAGCGTGCAGCATCCTCAAACATAGGGTCGCGGTCATCCGGGTCAAAATCTTTAGGGCTGCTGCCTGCTTCGCCTTCGCCCACATATTCAGGCAGGAACATGGCGGTAGGGTAGCCACGTTGCTCGCCTATAAAGTCTGATATTTTCTCCACCTCTGGCGTATCCACAAACGCACACTGCAGGCGAATCAGGTCGCTGCCTGTAGAGAGCAGCATATCCCCTCGGCCTATCAGCTGGTCGGCGCCACCGGCATCCAATATGGTACGCGAATCTATTTTTGAAAGTACCCTGAACGCTAAACGCGCCGGGAAGTTGGCTTTAATAGTACCCGTAATAACATTAACCGATGGCCTTTGCGTAGCAATAACCAGGTGTATACCAACGGCACGGGCAAGCTGCGCTATACGTGCTATGGGCTGTTCTACCTCTTTACCGGCAGTCATCATCAGGTCGGCAAACTCGTCAATTACCAGTACGATGAACGGCAGATAGCGGTGTTTCTCGGGGTCGCTAATTTTGCGGTTTACAAATTTTGAGTTGTATTCCTTTAAGTTACGTACCTGGGCATCTTTCAGCAGGTCGTACCGCTGGTCCATTTCAATACAAAGCGAGTTAAGCGTATTTACCACCTTTTTGGTATCGGTGATAATAGCATCGGCTTCATCAGGCAGTTTGGCTAAAAAGTGCCTTTCTATCTTACGGAAAAGTGTAAGTTCTACCTTTTTAGGGTCAACCAGTACAAATTTAAGTTCGGCAGGGTGTTTTTTATAAAGCAGGGATACCAATATGGCGTTAATACCAACCGATTTACCCTGGCCTGTAGCACCCGCAACCAGTAGGTGGGGCATCTTGGCCAGATCTGCAATGAATACCTCGTTAGAGATGGTTTTACCAAGGGCAATGGGCAGGTCCATGGTGTTGTTCTGCCACTTCTCAGTAGCCAGCACCGAACGCATAGAAACCATTTCGGGGTTTTGGTTTGGTACCTCAATACCGATGGTACCCTTGCCCGGCATAGGGGCGATGATACGGATACCCAAAGCCGCTAAGCTCAGCGCTATATCGTCCTCCAGGTTCTTGATCTTGGAGATCCGCACACCCGGCGCAGGGATTATTTCGTATAAAGTAACCGTTGGCCCTATTGTGGCTTTTATCTTATCTATCTCGATATTGTAGTGGTTCAGCGTTTCAACAATTTTGTTTTTGTTGGCTTCCAGTTCTTCGCTGTTAACGGCTATTTTACCGGTGCCATATTCCTCTAAAAGGTTTAATGGCGGTAATTTATAGCCGGAAAGTTCCAGTTTATGGTCGTATGTGCCGAATTGCTCTACCAGGCTTTTGGCCTTATCATCATCGCTTTTTTCGATGTTCATGATAGGGTTGGGGCGCTCAACATCAATGGTAAGCGGAATTTCGGTTTCTTCTTCGGGCTCGTGTGTTACATCGGGTTTTAAAACAACAGGCTCATGAAAAATAGGATTTTGCGTAAGCGGTTGTTGTTTTAAAGGTTCAACAGGTGTAACCACCTCCTGCGCCGCAAGGATATCTTTTACACGGTTGCCGTTGCGCGGCCACTCTACCGGTAATGATGGTTCTTCTTCCACCAGTTCAACCGGCTCGGGCGCCACTTCATCTACACCGGCCATTGGCGCCAGTTTTTCTTTGCGGGCGGGTAGTTTAAAATCGATGTTATAGGCAATAATTAATACCGTAAGCGCCAAAAACAGGAGGATAAACCCGGTGCCCGATTGCCCAACCTGTGCGGCCAATAGGCGGTTTGTCCAGAAACCAAAGTTGCCCTCTAAAAAGTGTGGGTAATCAATAATAAAAGCGTGGAAAAAGCCTATAGTTACCGATATAAATACGATCCCGAAAAAGGTATAGGCCAGCATTTTGCTAACCGAGAACAAACGGATCTTGAACAGCAGGCGATAACCAATTGTGAAAAATACAAACACAAACAGAAAGGATGCAATACCGAACCATTCAAAGATGAACTGGTTTGATAACAACGCGCCGAATTTGCCCAGCCAGTTATCAACCATAGGGTTGTTAACGCCATTCTCTAATAACTCTTTGGTGGTTTTAAAAAGATTGCCCCAGCCGCCGTTAGCTTTTGAAACATAGCTTTGGTCCTGCTGCCACGTAAACAGGTAGGAAGTAAACGCAATAAGGAAAAATACCGACAATACCAGGAAAAACAGGCCCAGTATTTTGATAGCACGGCCATCGCGCAGGTCAAACAGTGGTAAGCGCTCGGCCAACTGCTTAACAGGCCGCTCCCTTTGTTGCTTTTTGCCACCAAAAGGGCCTTTTGAAGCCTGGCTGTTTGGTTGGTTATCTTCCTTAAAACTATTTGATCTGAACTGGTTTCCTTTAATCGGCATCCTGTATTTTACACGTTTAATTGCAAATATAAAGTTATTAGATTAAACAGTTATTTTTTAATTTTTTGGAAATATCGTATGCCGGGATCAACCAGGTAGTTAGGATATTTCAGTATTTTTAAATAAAAAAATCCGCACTATCAGGTGAGGGTTTTTATTGATTTATATATGATTACAACCCAAAGCCATAAGCCACACGCAGGCCTATCAGCTCGTTGCGGTAACCGTTACCGGCAAAGTTTTCATACCGCACACCAAAATCCCAATGTTTTGTGGCGTAGCCGGCACCGCCCGATGCCATGAATTTTGAATCGCCACCGCCGTTATCAACCTGGAAACCTATCCCCGCTTCGGCACTTACATAAATATTTGATGTTACAAACGCTTTAATACCCGCTTTTACCGGTATCAGGTCCATATCCCACTTGTATTTATACGATGTTGTGCCATCGGTATAAAGCTGGTCCTTAGGGAAAAAGTGATAAAAGCCGGTTGTGAATGTAAGTGCAACGTTGTTTGCTATTCCATACTGTAAGCGTGGCGTTATACCAAGGCCAAAATTGGCGCTTTTACTGAAGTTACCTACAGGTAATAAACCATCGGCCCCGATCCCGAAACGGAGTTTACCTTTTTGAACGGATTGCGCGTTAGACTGTACAGCCATAAATAAGGCGAATGCGGTTAAAGCTACCGCTAAGAGTTTTGTTTTTGTATTCATAATACTGAGTTATTTGTTTGATGTAGCTGAAACGATACCGGCCTAAAAAATTGTGCAGGTTGCGGTCCGTTTAACTTTTTTTAACCCTTTTAACTTTATTTAACAGGTAGTAGCCCGGGAGTTACCCTGCAACGGTATAATATTCTATTATTAAAATATTAAATCAGCAATAACACAACATTATTTATTTTTAGTATTATTACATTCAATGAGCATCGAAAACCTGGAGGAGTTTATTGCCAATGCCGATATAGAAGCGTTAGAGACTTTGCTTGCCCGTAACCCGGAACTCGCCAAAGCAAAAACAAGCCTTAATGTATCGCCGTTGATGCTCTCCTGTTATTATCATAAGCCGGCGGTAACCAGCGTTTTATTGAAATATACTACTGATCTGAGCCTGTTTGAGGCCGCCGCTGCCGATAGGTTTGATGATGTTGCTTATATTATTGCCACCCATCCTGAAAAAATTGATTTTTATGCCGAGGACGGCTTTACCGCGTTAGGCCTGTCCAGCTATTTTGGCCGTTTTGATATTGCCCGTTACCTGGTGCTAAAAGGTGCCGATGTTAACCGCCCAAGCGATAATGGCTTTAACGTTTACCCGCTCCACTCGGCTGCTGCCGGTAATTTTACCAGCACCGCTACCATGTTGATAGAGAACGGTGCCGATGTAAACGTAAGGCAACAGGCGGGAACCACACCTTTACATTCGGCGGCGCAAAATGGCAATCTTGAATTGTTGATATTATTGCTGGAGAAAGGCGCCAGGGTTGATATTCGTATGGAAGGCGGCAAACTCCCCGCAGACCTTGCCCGCGAAAAAGGTTTTGACGAGATAGCGGAAATACTGGAAAGTTAGATTCTTGGATTGCTTTGCAATTAATTTTAACCACAGAGTATACTGAGTATTGCTTGTTTATTAGTACAGAGTATACTGAGTATTGCTTGTTATATTATTGAGGCCTCTGTTTATCTCTGTGAACTCCGTGGTTTAAAAAAACGGTGATTAAATAATTCTAAATAGGAGTAATAGACTGCCTATATTGCAATCTAAAATCCAAACCATCCATCACAATGATAAAAAGAGTCCTCGCCTTAGCATTTCTTGCAACAGGTTTAACTACAGGTATCTACGCCCAAAGCATTAACAAACCCCGGTTAGATAGCCTGCTGAATATACTTGCCGCCAACAATAAAAGCATGGGCAGCATGGCCATATCGCAAAACGGCACCATAGTTTACCAAAAAAGTATTGGTAATGCGGTAATTGATAGCCCCGCTACCATCCCGGCATCGGCTAAAACAAAATACCGCATAGGGTATATCAGTAAAATGTTTACCGGCGTAATGGTAATGCAACTGGTTGATGAAGGCAAGCTAAGGTTAGAAACTACGCTCGATAAGTTTTACCCCGAAGTACAAAACGCAGCTAAGATAACCATCGGTATGATGCTGAGCCATCACAGCGGCCTGCATAATTTTACCAACGACCCGGCGTACATGCAATACATGTTAAGCCCGCAAACACACGAGCAAATGCTGACAAGGATTGCAGCCATGAAGCCCGACTTTGAGCCGGGCAGCAAAGGCCAGTACAGCAATACCAACTTTGTGCTTTTAAGCTATATTATTGAAAAAGTGACCAGGAAAACATACCCTGAACTGGTTAAGCAGCGAGTTATTAACAAAATTGGTTTAAAGGATACTTACTACGGTGTTAAAACCAATACAGCCAATAACGAGGCTTACTCTTATACCTATGATGGCAAATGGAAAAAGTTTGTGGAAACCGATATGAGTATCCCTACCGGTGCGGGTTCTATGGTATCAACCCCGGCCGATCTGGATAGATTTATTGAGGCCCTTTTTGCAGGCAAACTTGTTAAACCTGCCAGCTTAGAACTCATGAAAACTATGAAGGATAATTTTGGCCTGGCTATGTTTTTATCATCGTTTAAGGGTAAAAACAGTTACGGACATGGTGGTGCAATAGATGCTTATCGTTCAGAATTAGCCTATTTCCCCGATCAAAAGTTGGCTATAAGCTACACCGCTAACGGTGGTAGTTATGATCCGTCGAAAATTATGCAGGGCGTATTTAGCATTTGCTTTAATGAACCTTATACTATACCAAGCTTTGTTGAAGTTAAAGGCCTTGATAAATATGTTGGTGTTTATGCCAGTCAAAAAATCCCTATAAAAATTACCATTACAAAAGAAGGCAACGTGTTATCGGCACAGGCTACAGGCCAATCGGCATTCCCGCTTGATGCCACTACAACTGCCGATAAGTTTGAATTTGAGGCTGCTGGTATTGTAATGGAGTTTCGCCCTGATAAAGGCGAGTTTACGCTTAAGCAGGGTGGGGGAGAGTTTGTGTTTGTGAAGCAGTAAAGTATGTCAGTCTGAGCTTGTCGAAGACTTAGTTCGCTATTGGTTCGACAAGCTCACCATGACATGTGAATATTATTCGAATTGCAACTCCCATTTATCTTCGCCGCCATCAACAACGCGGAAGATAGTTTTCTCTACAGATTTGCCATCTATAGATGATTCTAACCTTACGGTTTCGTGGTCATGATATTCGTCTTCACGAGGAACCATAACAGCGGTAAGGTCGGTTGGGTTGCCATCAATTTTTATAGTTTTCATAATTGTATCGGTTTATCAATAATTAACAAAGTTAAATGGAATTAGTTTCTTATTCCGGAAGCTCAAGCTATAGTATGATGTTATGATAATATGGTGGCACGTTTTGTCACCGGATGCTTTTTTAAATAGCTTATTATCAGACCATTGTTAATGTTCACGAGTGTTCATGGTTGTGAACGTGAACACTTCTTACAATACGATTGCAAAATTATTTATACATCACCTGGCATTTCTCGCAATAGAAACTTGCCCGGTGCGAGCGGCCTGTATCATTTTCGATAATAGGAATATGGTTACGGGGGCATTCCTTTTTATGATAAGCTTGCCAGTGCTTTTTTAAAGTGCCCGCCTTTTTCTGTTCCAAAAACTCAAAGCTGTACTTAATAGCCTCATTTATCATCTCATTAACCTTTTTTAGTGGCATAGCCGAAATTAAACTTTCGGGATGGATACGCGTGCGAAACAATACCTCATTTTTGATGATATTGCCCACGCCAGAAAATATCTGCTGATCCATCAAAGCATCGCAAGCTAATAGTTTGGGCTTTGTCTTCATCTTTTTGATAGCCTTTTTGGTATCCCATTCCTCGCTCATAATATCTGCCTGCCAATCGTAAACCTCGTCTAAAGGTTGCTCTATCAATTGCAGCAGGCAGGCGTAAAAGTTAAGTTCGCCATCTTCAAATTGCAGGTGCAGGCGGGGAGGCTTTTCGGTGTGCTGGTTTATCCGGTAAGTGCCAAACATCATCATGTGGATGCGGATAGTAAACTTGGGGAAGCAGATCAAAAAGTGCTTGCCCCAGCTTTTAAAATCGGTGATGGTTTGGTCGGTAAGCATATCAGTATCTAACGTGCCGTTGTTGCAACTGGCGGCAATTACTTTGTCGCCTTTAAACTGCTGTACTTTTTCCTTTAATATGAGTATGCTTGGCCCCTCAGGCATAATAATTGGTTTTACAGTGTGGCTGCAAAGATTGAGCCAAGGTGGGTAAAATGTGCGGAGAGCGGGGACATGATACGCCTTGTTATCGCCCCTCATAATTACACTTAACGAAATGAATTGATTTTGTGATGCTTACGTAATTTAAACTATACCGTTATCAAATGCATACAGATGAATAGATATTTAAAGCTGCAGATTAAAACACAGATATGTTATTATTCTTTCAACGATTACGACTATCAGAAAAACGTTGACGTTTATGTAACGCTTGAAAAAGACAGGGAACCCTATGAGTATATAGCTGTTATACAAAAAAGGCTGTGAATAGTGTACCTGCCTGGGTGCATAGCCACATAAAAAGTAACCGTTTTCCCAGTTAATGCCCTTTCTTTTTCTTCAATAACCCACCTGTAGTATCATCAACACTTTGCTGTACAATAAAGGCTGCCGGGTCAATTTTAAGAATCTCGCGTTTTATTAACGGAACCTCGAGCCTGGTAGCTACTGTGAATATAATTTCGCGCGGGGTATTAATGTGGCCATCTTTTCCATAACCACTTTTACCCTGGTAAACTGTAACACCACGGCCCAGCGATTGGGTAATAGCCAGGCGGATCTCTTCGCCTTTGGCGGATATAATGGTCATGCCGGTATATTGTTCTAAACCATTCAATATAAAGTCAATCATTTTTGATGCCGCCAAGTAAGTTAAAATAGAGTACAGGCCCGATTCGACACCAAGAAGGAAAACCGCTGCAATAAATATCACCACATTTAGTATCAGTATTACATCGCTTACGCGTACCACCTGTGTTTTTTTGCTTACCAGCAGGGCTGCTATCTCTGTGCCATCAAGCACAGCGCCGCCACGGATAGCCATACCAATACCTGCACCAATAAATACACCACCAAATACGGCGGTGAGCAGCTTGTCGTGCGTAACATCGGGGAAATGTACAAAAGCCAGGCAAAGTGATAGGCCGGCTATAGCCAATGCACTTTTTATGGCAAATTGTAAGCCCAGTTTACGGTAACCTAAAAAAAGGAACGGTACGTTAATTACAAATATGAGTACAGAAAGAGGGGTTTTGGTAGCATCGGCCACCAGCATAGAGATCCCGGTTACACCACCATCAATAAAATGACTGGACAGCAAAAAACCTTTAAGCCCCATACCTGCAGATAAAATGCCAAACACAAGTAAAGTAAAATCAACAAGTACGTTTTTGAATTTCATAAGTATTCGGTAAAAATAGTAGATAGGGCTTAATATAGCAAAAAATGCGGAAATTGAGTGTTGCAGCGCAGAAATTGACGTTGGGAAGGTAGTATAGATACTTGATACTTCGCCTCTCTTACGGGCATTTGCTTTATTACCAGCCGCTTTTTAAACCCTCCTTTAATGCAGCCTGATAATTTTCAAGGTTGAAGGAGTAGAGATAAGGTGCTTTGTGGGCGCCACCTTTACGGGTCTGCTCCAGCTTATTTAATATGCCAAAGCCCAAAATACGGCGCTGGAAGTTACGGCGGTCCAGCTTCTTATCAAGTATGGTTTCATATAGTTTCTGTAGTTCGGGCATAGTAAACTCTTTAGGCATCAGGTTATACCCGATAGGCTGATAATTTAATTGCAGGCGCAGTGTGTCTAATGCAGTCTCAAATATCAATCTATGGTCGAGCTGAAATTTAGGTAGGTCGTTAAGGTCGCGCCAGGTGCATAATTCCGAAAAATCATCGGGAGTGGGGGTAACGTTAAAAAAATCAACCAACGCATAATAACCTATGGATATAAAACGCTGGTCAAAAAAGTTTTGTTCTTTTGGCAGCATATCCCTATACATATCGTTATGGATCTTGGAACGATCGGGGTCTCCAAATACACGAAACTGCTGCAAAAATATCTTATCTATACCTGTACGTACCTTTAGTATCCGGTCGGCCGCTTTCTCAATGGGTTCTTTTTTTAATACAAAGCCGCCGGGCAGGTACCAGGCCTCTTCATTATTACTCTTAAGCATCAAAACCTTCATCTGCCCTTCGTGAAAGCCAAATACAACACAGTCTATAGATACATGGTTAAGATATATCTCACTGGCTTCTGCCCAAAATTCTTCCAGTTCCTGTTTTGTTAACATTTACGGTATTGATAAAAATAACTTTGATTGTTTAAATTTAATATTTACAATTGTGTACCAATTACACCATGCATTAGGCAACATTAAAAACCAATTATAACTAATAAGTTTTACAGTAATTTAATATTACGGAAATTTAATAGCTATAACGATATATTAAACACACCCAAACTGTTATTAATGAAAAAATATTTCACTCATAAGCCCATTGTTTACATAAGTGCGGCTATATTATTTTGTTTCCCACTTAGTAAAAGTGTAGCGCAGGATAAAACCGAAACTGCTAAAATGAATGCTTTTGTTAATGGCTTAATGAAAAAAATGACCGTTGATGAAAAGATAGGGCAGCTAAACCTGGTAACAGGGGGCATGGCCATAACGGGTTCGGTAACCAACAATGGTATTGGCGATGGTGTTAAAAAAGGCAGTATAGGCGGTATTTTTGGTTTGTACGGAACCGAGAGTGTTCGTAAAATGCAGGAAGCCGCTGTTAAAGGCTCGCGTTTGCATATCCCTTTAATATTTGGGCTTGATGTTATACACGGGCACCGTACAATATTTCCTATTCCGTTGGGTATGTCAGCTACCTGGGATCTTGGTATTATTGAGCACGCAGCACATATTGCTGCCAAAGAGGCTACTGCCGAAGGCTTAAACTGGGTGTTTTCTCCAATGGTTGATATAGCCCGTGATGCGCGCTGGGGCCGCATATCTGAAGGTAGCGGCGAAGACCCGTACCTGGGTGGTAAAGTAGCCGCAGCCATGGTAAGGGGGTACCAGGGCACCAGCCTTAAAAATGCCGACGCGGTGATGGCCTGCGTAAAACACTTTGCACTTTATGGTGCTGCCGAAGCAGGCCGCGAGTACAATACGGTTGATATGAGCAAGGTAGCCATGTACAATTATTACCTGCCACCATATAAAGCCGCGCTTGATGCAGGGGCGGGCAGTTTCATGAGCTCATTTAACGTAGTTGATGGCGTGCCGGCAACTACTAACAAATGGCTGTTAACGGATCTGTTGCGTAAACAATGGGGCTTTAAAGGGTTTGTAGTATCAGACTACACCTCATTAAACGAAACTGTTGATCATGGCATGGGTAACCTGCAAACTGTATCAGCATTGGCGTTAAAAGCCGGGCTGGATATGGATATGGTAGGCGAAGGCTTTTTAAAAACACTCAAAACATCATTGCAACAAGGTAAAGTAACACAGGCCGACATTGATCTGGCCTGTCGCCGTGTGCTTGAAGCAAAATATAAATTGGGCTTATTTGATAACCCTTACAAATCATTAGACCCGCAAAAAGAGAAATCCGAAATAATGACCGATGCCAACCGCAAATCGGCACGGGTTACTGCCGAACACTCTTTTGTACTACTAAAAAATGCCAACCAAATATTGCCATTAAAAAAATCGGGCGGCAGTATAGCACTTGTTGGCCCGCTGGCTGATAATAAAAGGGATATGTTGGGTACCTGGGTAATTGGCGGCGAGTGGGAAAAATCAGTAAGCGTAATAGAAGGTATTAAACACATAGTTGGCGATAATGTAAAGATCAACTATGCAAAAGGAAGTAATATTACGGATGATACAGCCTTTATGAAACGCCTTAACTTTGGCCCGGGCATGGTATCGCTTGATAAACAATCGCCGGCGGATATGATTGAAGATGCAGTAAAAGCGGCTAAAAAATCGGATATTATTGTTGCCGTTGTTGGCGAGTCGCAAAGCATGAGCGGCGAATCGTCAAGCCGGTCTGATATCAGCATTCCTGAAAGCCAGCAGCTAATGCTAAAAGCCCTTGCTAAATTAGGCAAGCCTATTGTAATTGTATTATTTAACGGAAGGCCGCTTACCCTAACCTGGGAAAATGACAACGCCGCCGCTATATTAGATGTATGGGCCCCTGGTACCGAAGCCGGTAATGCCATTGCCGAAGTATTGTTTGGTAACTATAACCCATCAGGTAAATTAACTACAACATTCCCGCGTAGTGTTGGCCAAATACCTTTATATTATAACCATTTGAATACAGGCCGCCCTTATTCATCGGGCCCAACTAAATTCAAATCAAATTATCTTGATATTAGTAATGACCCGCTATATCCGTTTGGTTACGGTTTAAGCTATAGCAGCTTTAGCTATAGTAACCTAAAGCTGAGCAAAACCAAATTAAAGGGTAACGAAACTTTGACTGCTACGGTTACCGTAACTAATAACGGGCCTTATACCGGCGAAGAGGTTGTGCAACTTTATATAGGAGACCCGGCAGCAAGTATAAGCCGCCCAGTTAAAGAACTTAAAGATTTTAAAAAGGTGAACTTGCAGATAGGCGAGAAGATGGATGTTACCTTTAATATAACCCCTAAACAACTCAAATTTTACAACAGCGAGTTAAAATACGACTGGGAGCCAGGTGAATTTATTATACAGGTAGGTACAAATTCGGCCGATACCAAAACAGCCAGAGTGCAGTGGGTTAAATAGCTAAAGTTGTAGTTTTATTTAAAGAAATCGCTTCGAATTTTTTATACAAAATTTAATGAATATGCCTTGCTAATGTCAGCAAGGCATATTTTTTTTATATAAATATCCATAATACATAAATAAAATACTTGGTGTATTTGCCGCGTATTTATTGATATTGTATTTGCTATTGATAATGTAATTTTAACATAAGTTTAACACCTGGCTGATTTTATGTGTCATACTTTTTAAAAAAATGATAGAAGTTTTTTAATTTTTTATAAAAACCTAAAGGTTGGGGGCTTTTGATTATACCCCATATGGAATTTTATGATAAAATTGCTTTATAACAAGAAAATTACATTGTAATATTATTATTTAATGCGCCTATTTGTTAACAAGAGTTTAACAAATAGATATTAAATTGAAATATTTATATCGTTATAAGGTGGCAAAATAAATAATTAATAATTCTTATAAATTAACTTGTGTAACCTGTACACTCTGTTTATATTAGAGCATTACCAATTATAAACTTTTCTTTTTAAAGAAAACGAAACAAAACTTAACGGATAAACATATCGACGGGCTGTATATATCGCTCGTTGGGTGCTAAACGGAATAAAAATTTTAAACAGGATAGTGTAACTATATGATAAAACTTTTACAATTTTCTATTATCGATATTTCCAGCCCGGCCCGCGGGGCACCATAGTCAAAAATATTTTGAGGTGGTCGCGTGTGTATCTCACCTGCATCCGTCCATTCTCTTCATACAATCTTAAATCAAATATATTAATCAACTAAATCTCAATCTCATGTTTAAAAGTTTACTCCTTAAGGGAAGAGCGCTATGCCTGCTATTATGCTGCATGGTTTCTTCATTGGTAGTTACGGCTCAAACAAAACACACTGGTAAAGTTACCGGTAGCGACGACAAGCTGCCTGTAGTTGGTGCCACTGTGCGCGTTAAGGGTACTACCATCGGTACACAGACAGACGTTAACGGACAATTCAGTCTGAGTCTGAATCCGGGTGACGTATTGACCATCTCATACCTGGGATATCAATCGCAAGATGTTACTGTAGGCGCCTCTGAAACAATCAACATTGTTTTACAGGCCGGCAGCAACACGTTGAACGAAGTTGTAGTAACCGGCTACACCACGCAACGTAAAAAAGACATTTCCGGTTCGGTTACTACAGTAAATATGAACAATGCAAAGTCGGTTCCATCTGTAAGTGCTGAAACTATGCTACAAGGCCAGGCAGCCGGTGTTAACGTTGTAACACAAGGTGCCCCAGGTGCCGGTGCGCAGGTTACCATCCGTGGTTTAAGTAATTTTAATAATTCATCGCCACTGTATGTTGTTGATGGATTACAAACAAGCAGCATTTCAAACATCAACCCTAACGATATCGAGTCGATCTCAGTATTGAAAGATGCGGGTGCGGCGGCTATCTACGGCGTTAGTGGTGGTAACGGTGTTATCGTTGTTACTACTAAAAAAGGTAAACAAGGTAAAGCAACAATTTCATACGATGCATTTTATGGTACTACACAGCCGCTAAGTGGTAACGTATTTAATTTGCTTAATGCTAATGAGTTTGAGCAATTGGTTGCCAAGGTTGACCCAGATAACGATTTGATGAAAGGAAACCCTAACGGAAAGAAATTCTATGATTATGGTTACCAGTCAGGTTCTGGTTCTAAAGGTGTATTCAACGAAAACCAGGCAAACACTTTTCTTCCAAATTACCACCTGGACAATGATCCGTCACGTGATTATCTGATCCAGAAATTTGTTAAAGGCGCAGGTACAGATTGGTTCCACGAAATTTTCAAAAGTGCCCCAATACAACAACACTCTTTAAGCGCAAGCGGTGCAAGTGATAAAAGCAATTACTTTTTATCATTAGGTTACACTAATCAACAAGGTACGCTTATCAATACTTACTTTAAAAGATATCAGGCACGCGTTAACACAACCTTTAGTGTGAAAGATCACATCAGGTTAGGTGAAAACTTTAGCTATTATTATATCAACTCGCCAAATGGTGGTGGTGGCTTAGCAGGCGGTGGTAACCAAAATGAGGGTAACCCAATTTCTGAAACTTACCGTACGCTTCCTATCATCCCGGTACGCGATATTGGAGGCAATTTAGGTGGTACTTATGCAGGCCCTGCAGCTTTAGGTAATGCACTCAACCCTGTTGGTATGCAAGAACGCCAGGCAACTAATCATACCAATGAGTACGGTATGCAAGGTACTGTGTTTGCGGAAGCCGACTTCTTAAAACACTTTGTAGCACGTACTGCTTACAGTGCTGATATTTACAACCGCTACTATTACAATATTGGCTACCGCCAGTATGATAGCGGTGAGGCGCACGGTGGTAATAATAGTTACAGCGAAGGCTCTTCATATGACAGCAACTTTAACTGGAGCAACACTTTAAACTACAAACAAGTATTTGGCAAACATAGTATTAACCTGTTAGGTGGTTTTGAGCAAAGAGGGTATACCGGTCGCGAAATTAACGCGAGTGCAAAAAACCTTTTCTCGCTTGATCCATTCTTCGCTAACATTGCAAACGGCCAGGCTGGTCAAACAACTGCAGACAGTAAATACAGGGATCGTAATACTATCATGTCACTCTTTGCCCGTTTAGATTATACCTATAATGACAGGTACATTATCGGCGCAACCATACGTCGTGACGGTAGCTCACGTTTTTCTCCCGGTAATAAATGGGGTACTTTCCCTGCTGTATCCGCTGCATGGCGCGTAACTCAGGAAGAATTTGCTAAAGGTTCTACCTGGTTAAACGACTTAAAGATCCGCGGTAGTTACGGTACATCAGGTTTTAACGGTAACGTTGGTGTTAATAGTGCTTACGCAGCTTACGGTGGCGGCCCTGGTTCATCATCTTACCCTATTGATGGTTCATCAAGCTCAGTAATTCCTGGTTATTTGCAAAACTCTTTAGGTAACCCTAATGCAACTTGGGAAACAGATAAAACCTTTAACGTAGGTTTTGATGCGTCATTGTTTAACCACTTTGATGTTACTCTTGAGTATTATAAAAAAACAATATCAGACCTGCTTGTAATTGTACCTATACCTGCAACTGCCGGTGGATTAGAAGGTGCATGGCCTACTGTTAACAATGGTACAGTGGTAAACAAAGGTTTAGATATCAGCGCTACATACCACGGTTCTTCTGGTGGTTTCACATACTCAATTGGTGCTAACATTACTACTTTGAAAAACGAGATCACACAACTTGGAGCTCCGTTCTTCACATCAGATGTTCGTAATGGTAACGTAGTTTACAATCAGGTAGGTGGCCCTATTGGTGCTTTCTACGGTTACAAAGTAGAAGGTTACTGGAATACTCAGGCTGAGATTAATGCACTTAACGCAAAACAAAAGCCAGATTTGTTTGGTTCAGTACCTGTTTATCAAACAGATGCAGCCCCGGGTCGTTTCCGTTATGCTGACGTAAACGGTGATGGCCGTATTACCGATGCTGACCGTACCCAAATTGGTAAACCAACTCCCGATTTTACCTACGGTGTTAACTTAAATTTAGGTTACAAAGGGTTTGATTTTAGCGCAGTATTATACGGTTCACAAGGTAATGATGTGTACAACACTATTAAATACTGGACTAATTTCTACGGTACTCAAACCGGTAATAAAAGTTTAGATCTGTTGAACAATGCATGGGACCCTGCAAAAACGGCAGCTCAAAATGCCAACGCAAAAGCACCTATAGCTGAAAAAACAACTACTTTTAGTACTTCTGATGTTATCAACTCATACTATGTAGAGAATGGCTCATTCCTAAAATTAAGGTCGTTACAAGTTGGTTATACTTTTGCACCAAGCATGCTAAAAGCAATTGGTATTGATAAATTACGTGCTTACGTACAAGGTACTAACCTCTTCACTATTACAAAATACAGTGGCCTTGATCCGGAAATACAAGCATATGACAACCGTAACAGCCAGGGAATAGATAGAGGTAACTATCCTAATAACGAACGCAGATTCATATTCGGCGTAAACCTTAGTTTCTAATAATAACTAACCATAATATATAAAGAGAATAGTTATGAAAAAAAGTTTTAAATTAAAAGTCCTAATCCCGGCAGCACTCGTTTTGCTTGGTGGATCTTATTCATGTAAGAAGTATCTTGATCAGGCGCCTATCGGCTCATTGATCCCTGAGGTACTTGCAACACGTACCGGTGTTGATGGTGTGTTGATTGGCGCTTACTCTGTTGTAGACGGTGTTTTTGACGGCCAAACAGGTAGCCCCTGGGAAACCGGTACAGATAACTGGGTATATGGTAGTGTGGTTGCAGGTGATGCCTTTAAAGGCTCAAACCCTGGTGACCAACCGGCCGCTGCAAACCTTGAAGCTTTCAGCGCAACTGGTGCCAATGATTATTTAGATCATAAATGGCGCGTATGCTATGCAGGTGTACAACGTGCTAACGACGTACTAAGGCTGATACCTCAGGTTAAAGACGGTTCTATAACTCCTGATCAAATAAAGCAATACGTTGCCGAAGCTCGTTTCCTGCGTGGCTTTTATCATCTGGAAGCTGCTAAACTTTGGAAGTTCGTTCCGTATATTGATGAATCAATAACCTATACTGCAAATAACTATAACGTACCAAATGACAAAGTAATTTGGGATAAAATAGAGGCAGATTTTGCAGCAGCAGCGGCAGATCTCCCTGCTACTCAGCCGCAGATAGGGCGTGCAAACAAATGGGCAGCTTTAGCTTTCCAGGCCAAGACCCTGATGTACGATCACAAATATGCTGATGCGTATACCATTTTGAAGGATGTAATTACTAATGGTAAAACCAGCTCAGGAGCTAAATATGCGCTTGGCCTTTATGCTAACAACTTTAACCCATCAACCAAAAATGGCCCAGAAGGTGTTTTTGTTGTACAAACATCCGTACACGATGGAGCAAACGGCTTAAACGGTAACGCTGGTTCTGTATTGAATTTCCCTTCTGCAGGCCCTGCAGGATGTTGCGGTTTCTTCCAGCCGACTTTTGATTTTGTAAACTCATTTAAAGTTGATGCCAATGGTTTGCCATTGATTGATACTTACCAGAATGATTACATTAAAAATGACCAAGGCGTGCCCGCCGGTACTGTATTTACACCAGGTGACGAATTGCTTGATGCAAGGTTAGACTGGTCAGTAGGCCGTCGTGGTATTCCTTACCTTGACTGGGGGATTTGCCCGGGCGCTGCATGGGCACGTGACCAGCCCAATGGTGGCCCTTACCTGCCAATTAAAAACGTTTATTATAAAGCAGCACAATCAACAACTTCAGATTCTTACGGTGGTTGGGCAGCAAATCAGTCAACTTCAAATAGCTACAATGCTATAAGGTTTGCCGATGTACTTTTGTGGGCTGCTGAATGCGCTGTTGAGGCTAATGAACTTTCTGTTGCAGAAGGTTATGTTAACCAGGTTAGAGCCCGTGCTGCTGACCAAAGCGGTTGGGTTAAAGGTAAATTAACAGGCTACACAGGCGGTGATGCTACTAAACCAGAAGTTGATAATACTCAATTTGCTGCTAACTACAAAGTTGGTTTATATACCGGCCAGTTTGCTACAAACGGCCAGGCTTATGCCCGCAAAGCAGTTTACTTTGAACGCAAACTTGAGTTAGGTATGGAAGGTCATCGTTTCTTTGACTTGTCTCGTTGGGATGCTGTGAATGGTGGCCCTGGAGGTACTATTATGTCAACAGAAATTGAAAAATTCCTGAAAAACACCCGCGACTTTGGTGATAAATTCACCTCTGCGGTAATGAAGGTTGCTAAGTTCACTTCTAACAAAAACGAACTTTATCCAATCCCTCAGTTCCAGATTGATATCTCTAAAGGTACACTGAAACAGAATAAAGGTTATTAGTAGTCAGTAACTTAAAAAGAGGGGGAGATAATAATCTCTCCCTCTTTTTTTTTGAATATATTTTCTTAATATCGTTGTATGAAACCCCTTAAATATCTGCTGATCATCATTCTTTTATGTTCCTTATTCTCGTGTAAAAAAGCGGCGATGTTTGAAAGAATCTCCTCCTCACATTCAGGGATAAAGTTTAATAATGAGATAGTAGAGAATGATAGTATTAACCCGCTCGATAAATTAAATATCTATAATGGCGGCGGTGTTGGGATAGGAGATTTTAATAATGATGGGCTGCAGGATATTTATTTTATAGGCAATGCCGTATCAAACCGATTGTATATCAATAAAGGCGATTTTAAATTTGAAGACGTTACCGAAAAAGCCGGCGTAGGCGGCAAAGGGGGTTGGGGCCGTGGTGTGGCAGTGGTAGATATTAACAACGACGGCTTAAAAGATATTTATGTATGTAATACGCTTTTAAATGACCCGGTTAAAAGGTTGAACCTGCTATATATAAATACGGGGCCAGACAAAGATGGTGTGCCTGTTTTTAAAGAATCATCAAAAGAGTACGGGCTTAATATAAACGTACACTCAACCATGGCATCTTTTTTTGATTACGATAACGATGGCGACCTGGATATGTACCTTACTGTTAACGAAGCACAATCAACAGATAATACAAGCTCTTTCAGGCCAATTATTACAGATGGCACAAGCCGTAACACAGGCAGGTTATATCGTAACGATTATGATCCTATTTTAAAACATGGTGTTTATAAAGATGTATCAAAAGAGGCAGGTATACTAATTGAAGGATACGGCCACGCAGCAAGTATTGCCGATTTTAACCAGGATGGCTGGAAAGATATCTACGTAACAAACGATTTTTTACCAAGCAATATACTATACATTAACAACCACGACGGTACATTTACCGATCGTTCAAGAGAATACTTTAAACATACTGCTACCAGCGCCATGGGCCAGGATGTGCAGGATATTAATAACGACGGCCTTGCTGATGTTTTTGAACTGGATATGGATCCGGAAGATAACTACCGTAAAAAAATGTTTATGCCGGGTACAATGTACCAATTATACCAAAATTTTGACCAGTACGGGTATCAATACCAATACAATCATAATACATTACAATTAAACCAGGGCCCACGCCTTGGCCAGAATGATTCAATAGGTGCGCCGGCATTTAGCGAAATTGCTTTTTTAAGCGGCGTAGCGCAAACAGACTGGAGCTGGGGGCCTATGATAACAGATTTTGATAACGATGGCTTTAGGGATATTGTAGTAACCAATGGTTACCCCCGCGATGTTACCGACCATGATTTTATTGCATTCAGGAACGAATCGTATGCTATTGCAACAAAAAGCCAGGTACTTAAACAAATACCGATTGTCAAAATATCAAATTACGCCTTTAGGAATAACGGCAAACTACAGTTTGAGGATGTAACTAAAAATTGGGGGATGGATATAGCATCGTTCTCTAACGGTGCTGCCTATGCCGACCTTGATAATGATGGTGCAATGGATATGGTCATTAATAATATTGATGATGAAGCCTTTATATATAAAAATACCTCACGACAAAAAGACAAAAGTAATAACCATTATCTGCAAATACAATTTAAAGGTAATCCGCAAAATATGGATGGTATAGGTGCCTGGGCTAATATTTACTATGATCATGGCAAGCAACAGGTATATGAAAATACTCCCTTTCGCGGATACCTGTCAACCATACAAAATATTGCACATTTTGGCCTTGGTAAAATTACCAGTATAGATTCGGTTGTGATAAAATGGCAGAATGGTAGAAAGCAGGTGTTAAGCAATGTGAAAACCGACCAGGTACTAAAGGTTGATATAAATAATGCCAAAACCGGGTATAATTTCAACCAACCGTTGGTAAACACCCAATCGTTGTTTACCGAGGTGACAAAATCTGTAGGCATCAATTATAAACATAACGATGTTGACTTTGCCGACTTTAACGTGCAGAAATTATTACCGCATAAATTATCAGAATACTCGCCGGCCGTTGCGGTTGGCGATATTGATGGCAACGGTTTTGATGATATGGTTGTTGGCGGTACATCAAAATATCCGGCACAGCTGCTCTTACAGCAGGCTAATGGTAAATTTATACAGCGAAACCTGTTACCTGCAGCAACAAACCTAACTGACAAATATAAAGACGAGGGTTTACTTTTGTTTGATGCCGATGGCGATGGCGACCTTGACCTATACGCTGCCAGTGGTGGTTATGAGGACGAGCCTGGTGCAAAATCATACCAGGACAGGATATATACAAACGATGGCAAAGGCAACTTTACCTTGCAAGCAAATGCATTACCGGCCAATTTTACCAGCAAACTATGTGTAAAGGCGGTAGATTATAATAAGGATGGGTCGCTGGATCTGTTTGTATCAGGCAGGGTTAACCCGTGGAACTACCCTAAACCGGTATCGAGTTTGATTTTACGTAACGATAGTAAAAAGGGAGCTATTAAATTTACAGATGTAACACAAACAGTAGCTAAAGGCCTCAATAATTTAGGTTTGGTGTGCGATGCATCTTTTACAGATTATGATAACGATGGCTGGCCCGACCTGGTAATAACCGGTGAGTGGATGCCGTTAACCTTCATGAAGAATGATCACGGTGTGTTTAAAAACACAACCGCAAATAGCGGCATAGCCAATAAGCTGGGCTGGTGGAACACCATAGCGGGCGGTGATTTTGACAAAGATGGGGATATTGACTACATTGTAGGGAACACCGGGCTAAATACATTTTATAAAGCAACCGACCAGTACCCGGTATACATAACTGCTAAAGATTTTGACGATAACGATAGTTATGATGCAATCCCATCATTGTTCTTAAAGGATAGGGATGGCGTTATGAAAGAGTTTCCGGCACATACGCGCGACGATATGGTTAAACAAATTATCAGCATGCGTGTAAAGTTTCAAAACTACAAATCGTATGCAATTGCTACGATGGATAGTGTGGTAACGCCAGCCATGCGTAAAGGAGCCATAAGGTTAAAAGTTAACGAATTGCAATCTTGTTATTTGCGTAACGATGGGCATGGTAAATTTACCCTGATACCCTTACCTGTAGAGGCACAGATATCACAACTGGCAGGTATAATTATTGACGATTTTGATGGCGACGGCAACCTTGATGTAGCACTCAATGGTAACGATTATGGCACCGAAGTTACTACCGGCCGGTATGATGCATTCAACGGATTGGTTTTAAAAGGCGATGGAAAAGGTGGGTTTAAACCATTAACTATTATGCAAAGCGGTATTTATATACCTGGTAATGGTAAGGCGTTGGTTAAACTGCGCGGTGCAAAAGGCAACTACTTATTAGCTGCTACGCAATATAAAGATCCTATGAAGGTATTTGAATTGAAAAAAACCGTACGCACGGTTACCATAAAACCGTTTGATGCTTTTGCCACTATCCGGTATAAAAACGGGAAAATTGAAAAACAGGAATTTTATAATGGCGGATCTTTCTTATCACAGTCGGGCAGGTTTTTCAATATTGATGCTACAATGTCATCGGTTGTTATAACAGATGACACCGGAAATACCAGAAATATTCCTTTAAATTAATATAGCCGATTATAATGAGAAACTTTAAAATAATGATAGCTTTTGCGTTTTGTTTATTAGCCATAAGCTGTAAACAAAAACAAAAAATAGCATTAAAAAGCGATGCCGATGTACTACATGATAATGTAGATGAGTTAACACAGGTTATTATTTATGATGTATTTAGCCCGCCTGTAGCAAGCCGAATATATGGGTACACAACATTAGCTGCTTACGAGGCTATTCGTTTTCAGGATGCTAAATACAACTCAATAGCAGGTCAGTTAAACGGCTTTAAGGCCATGCCCCAACCTAAAAAGGGGGTAAAATATAATTATGCGCTTGCAGCTACAAAGGCCTTTTTTACAGTTGCACACAAGGTAACTTTCTCCGTAGATACATTAAAACGTTACGAGGATAAGGTTTTTGCAATGTATAAAAACAACCTTGATGATTCTACCTTTGCGCGCTCGGTAGCGTTTGGTGAAAGTGTTGGTAAAGCAGTTTTAGGGCGCGCCAAATTTGATAATTATGCAAAAACACGAGGCAAGCCAAGGTTTTTAGGAAGTGATGATGATGGAAAATGGCGCCCAACAGCGCCCGATTATTTGGACGGGGTAGAGTTTTGCTGGGGAACCATGGAAACTTTTGTCGTAAAATCATCATCAGACTTTGCATTACCGCCACCGCCCCCTTTCAGTAACGATGAAAACAGCGAATACATTAAACAAAACCGGGAGGTTTACGAGCAAAGTAAAAAACTTACTCCTGAGCAGGTAACTATTGCCAAATTTTGGGACGACAACCCCTTTGTGATACAACATAACGGGCATATGATGTTTGTAAATAAAAAAATAACCCCTGGTGGCCACTGGATAGGTATTGCGCGGATAGCCTGCGAAAAAACCAAAGCAAGTGCTGTGAAAACCGCACAGGCATATGCCTTAACTTCAATAGCCTTATACGATGCTTTTATATGCGGCTGGCAGGTTAAATACACTACTGAGTACATTAGGCCGGTTACCGTTATAAACGCTAAGTGGGACCCAAAATGGCTACCATTATTGCAAACACCTCCATTCCCGGAATATCCAAGCGGGCATAGCGATATCAGCGCAGCATCTGCGGTAATACTAACGCACTTATTTGGTGATAATTTTGAATATGACGATACCAGCGATTTACGTTACATTGGTATGCAGCGCCATTTCAAATCGTTCCTGAAAGCATCAGACGAAACGTCGATAAGCCGTTTTTATGGTGGTATCCATTATAAGAACAGCGTAGACCAGGGCGCTATACAGGGCCGCAAGATTGGCGAATTTATTTGGAACACATTAAAACTACAGAATTAACAAAAGGGATTAGATACTTATTATGAAACTAAAGCACACCTTTTTATTTACATCTTTTATACTATCCGGGGTTGCCTTATTATCATTAAGCACATTACTTGAGGGGTGCAAAAGTAAAACAGGTACCGATTACAAGCTTACAGGCGATGTTATAGCAGATGGCGAACACCTGGTAAAGCTGCATTGTACAAAATGCCATTCGCTTGTGCCGGCAAATACTCTAACTAAAGATGTGTGGCGAATGCATTCCTTGCCATCAATGGCCCACTATTTAGGCATATCCACATACGGCCCATCTTTCTATAAAGCCCCTAAAGATACCGCTGGTATATCAATAGTAAATTGGCAGGCAATTGTTGATTACTACAATAAAATTGCACCAGATACACTTTTACCCGCAAAACGCCCTGTACCATTAGTAAATGATTGGGCTGGCTTTACATTAAAAAAACCCACCGGCGGCACTGATGTAGCTTTTACCACTATGGTAGCGGCAAACCCAAGTACAGGTAATATATACACCAGCGATTTGGTTGCAAACAATTTAACCGAATGGAATAACCAGCTTAAAGCTATAAGGGGAACTCATTTGTCATCGGCCGCAGTGAATGCTGATTTTATAAAAGATGCTAAGGGAGGTGATAGAGCAATACTATCGTGCATTGGCCGGATAGATGCTGTCGATTACCCATCAGGGAAAATATACGGAGCTAACCTTTCCGCTAATCCTTTAACGGCAACAGAAGTTGCCGGAGATATGCCAAGGCCTGTACAAACGCTGAATGTTGATGTAGATAAAGACGGTAATAATGATCTTATTGTATTAGGGCAGGGCTTTACAAAGGGTGGTGTTTACCTGTTTAAGTTGGGTCCAGATGGCAAAGCGTTAAAACAGTTTACCATAACCGACAGGCCCGGAGCTGTACAAGCCGTTTCGCAGGATTTTAACGGTGATGGTTATCCGGACCTGATGGTATTGTTTGGCACCGGAAACGAGGGGTTATCATTATTCCTGAATAATAAAAAAGGAGGTTTTACCAGTCGTGAGTTGTTGTCATTCCCACCGGTAAACGGCTCAACAAGCTTTGCGCTGGCTGATATTGATCATGATGGTAAACAGGACCTTGTTTATACTTGTGGGTATAATTTTCACGATTCGCGTATCCTGAAACCTTATCACGGTTTATACATCTACAAAAACACAGGTGATTTTAATTTTAAACAAAGCTGGTTTTACCCTATAAACGGTGCAACAAAAGCCATAGCGCAGGATTTTGATAATGATGGAGATATTGATATTGCTACCATCGCTTTCTTTGCTGATATGAAAAATAACCCGGCCGAGGAATTTATTTACTTTGAGCAGGATAAACCAATGCAATTTAAACCTCATGCGGTTCCAGTTAGCCAATATGGCCGATGGATGAGCATGAATGTAAACGACCTGGATAAAGACGGCAAGCCGGATATTATATTAGGGAACTATGCAAGCGGGTTTTTATTCCAACCAAATTTTTCACCAAATTGGGACGAACATCTGCCGTTTATTGTGTTGCAGAATAATATTAAGAAGTAATATCTCTACAATATTTAATGATGGTTACAGCAGCTGTATTACAGCAATTGTAACCATCATTTCTTTTTTAAATAAGCCGATATTTTGGTTATCTCATCACCATAAACAGCTATGTGATGGCTGTGTATCAATACGGATTGATGGTTATTGATAATAGCCTTAGTGGGCAATGCGGGCATATGGCAGGATATACATTTGGTTTGTAATACCTGTGCATCAATTTCACCTGTTAGTTTACATATATTATGGCTTGCTGTTGAGTGGCAGCTTTGGCAGCGTTGTGCAAATAGCACAGCGTTGCTACGTTCGTTTTGATGCGTATTGTGGCAGGTATTGCAATCCATATTGCTGCTGATGTAACATTTGCTTGTTTTGAGCATGTCTAATTGGTCGCCATGTACATCAATATGCGCAAAATCTAAAGGACCGGCGGAGGGGGCGTGTTTTTTAAAGTCGGTAAGCTTATCGCCGGGTTTAAAATCAAATATCGATTTGGTGTTAACCGTTTGTGTACCCGAATGGCAGGTGCCGCAAAGATCTACTTTTTGCATACGGCTTAAAGTGCTTATCCGGGTGATGTACCTGGCAGTTTTAACATCGGGATTGGCCGCCTGGAAGTCAGCGTGCTGTTTGGCCCCTCCATGGCAACGCTCACAATCGATGCTTAAAATAATCGATTTCTTATCAAAGCCTATCGGGTTACCAGCAAAGCTGGGCACCTTACCCGGTTCGGTTTTAGCATAAGATGCGTGGCACTCCATACAACGTATGTTGATTGATCTATCAAAACTGGCCATAGTGGTATCATACCCGGGGCTAACAATCCAGCGATTATTGGTATTGTCAAACGATACCGGCAACTGGAAAAGCTCATTCTCTTTCCAGTATAAATAGGTTTCGCCTTTAACACCGCCCGTGGCAATATCCATGCGGGCACTTTCTACCTTTTCACCGTTTACATAATTGGTTTGATAAAGCCCGCTATCTGTTTTGGTCATCACAACCTTGGTATGGTCGTTATAGTTAACTGAGTTAAAACCCGATAAAAAACTACCATGGATGCTGTTTGTTGAGGCAGGGGAGGACGCAATGGTATGCGCCATGTGCATATAGCTATCGCTAATTTTTTTATGACAGCTGATACAAGTTCTTGCGCCGGCGTAAGCATCTCCTCTGGGGTCGGTGGCTGCTTCTGTAGGGCTTAAGCATTGTGATAAAATAACCATTAGCGGAAACAGGAATACAGGTAAGAACAGTAATTTCTTTTTCGACATCAGGCTTTATCAGTTTATAATAGTGACAACTAAAAGGAGCTAAGCTATCACACCGTTAAATTAACTTTTTTATTACAACAGCCAAGGCATTCATATAAATTGATACGTAACAATTTTATTGTTAACTAATCTACGAATTTAAACGTACGAAATAGTACCTCTAACTGTGCGTTTTCGTAAACCTCTCTGTAAATAATGCCTTATTTACGCTAAGCCTATTTATTTATTGGCATTATAAAACTTAGCCGGACACTACAAAACTGGCAACAGTTAGTCACCAATTTATTAAGGCGGCTATGATTAATCCGGTAAAGAGTTTGCGCAGTTAGTAGTAAATTATTTAGCTGATTTATAGCTAGTTGTATTTATTAATAGTACTATGTATTGCATAATACCATGTAATGTGTATTTTTGTGTTGTAAAACTTAAATAACATGAAACTGGTAAGTAAAAAAATACAAATTATAGTACTGGCATTGATAATGTTAGGCACTGTAGCAGCATGCGATTGGGGCAAATCAACCACTATTGTAAATAAAACAGACAATTTTTCGCAGCGGATAAAATACTCGGGAAAAATAGTTTTTAATGAAAAGGAGGATGGTATTGAGCATATCTCAAACGGCGGCTACCTGGAATTTGAGCAAAACGACAAAGGTTTTAAAGCCAGAGAGAATTTTCATAAAGAAATAGAGTACGAGTTTAACGGCGATAGTAAAGTAACCGACCTGAGCGATGAACAAAAACAGTTTGTAGCACGTGCCGTAAAGAGCATTATAAAAGAGCGTGCTAAACTACGAAGCCCAAAAGACTAAGTTATTTATTGAGGATACGCAGTGTGTGGTTTAACTGCTTTAAGCCGCCCTGCCATCCCAAGTGGCCTGGAATCACATAACGGGCGTCTTTAAAACGGCCTTGTACATTTTTGATTGATGAAGGCCATTGCTTAAGGTTGGCATCACCGGTAAAACCTTTGTTGTCTGCTTCTAAGCTTTTAACCAGGCAGCCGCCAAAAAGTATCTTATGCTGAGGCAACCAAACCACTATATTATCATGCGTATGGCCCTCGCCGGGGTAAAAGGTTTTTAAAGTTATACCGGCAATATTAAAGGTAGTATCGCGGGCAAAGGTGTATTGCGGCAGCTCGTTATTTTCTTTTTTAGCAAGCGCGTAAGTTTGCATGCTGCTATAGGTTTTAGCACCTTGCTTTTTTAATACATCAAATCCGCCTAAACAATCATCGTGAAAATGAGTAGCAATGCAAAAGATTATCTTTTTGTTGAAGCGCCGTTTAACGCTATCTATTAGCTGTTGGGTTTGTTCATCGCCCCATGGTGAATTAACCAGAATAATACCCTTATCGGTAACCGCAAATAAGCTGTTAGCCGGGTATGCCGGCGATTTATCATCCGGGTAACCGTATGATGTGCACACATAAATGTTTTTGGTTAAATGTGTGATGCTAATTTTCACCGGCTTTTTTTGGCCGAAGACTACAGTGGAAATAAACAGGCAAAATACAAAAAGTTTCAGCTTCATATCATTATAATATCTTATGGAGGTATACGCCTAAGCGAATAGTTTTATTACAACTCCGCCAGTATCTTCAAACTCATCTTATCCAAACCGCTTACCACTATATTTGCTTTTGTCAATGTTTCCGGCGAGCCGATACCCACAGTTTTCATTCCGCCGTTTATGGCGGCTTCTATCCCGGCTATGGCATCTTCAAAAACCACACAGGCTGCCGGGGCAACACCTACCGCTTCGGCTCCTTTTAAAAATACTTCAGGGTCGGGTTTGGGGATGCTTACGCTGTTACCATCAATAACGGCATCAAACAAATGTGTCAATTCTAATTTATTAAGGATGGTAGGCGTGTTCTTGCTGGCCGAACCAATGGCTGTTTTTAAACCCGCGTCGCGGCAGGCTTGCACAAACTCGCGGGCGCCGGGCAGTATTTCGGCGGGCGTCATCTGGCCTATCATTTGAGTATACCATTCGTTTTTTTGGGCGGCAAGCTCCAGCTTTTCAGCCTCGGTTTTATTGGTGATGTTGCCCCAGCCAAGTATCAGATCAAGCGACGCCATGCGACTAACGCCTTTTAGTTGCTCGTTCTGGTGCTCTGTAAAATCAAAGCCCAGTTGGTTAGCAAGTCGTTTCCATGCTTTATAATGATATATGGCGGTATCCACAATTACGCCATCCAGATCAAAAATACAGGCTTTAATATTCATGGCCGTAAAGTTATAAGTTGCCTTGTTAATAATCATTATAAATAAATTATTAACATTATTTGGATTAATTATAAATAGTCCGTTCTTTTGTGCTGTCGAATGGTAACAACACTAACAACAAATCCGCAAATAAGTACCTTGTCAGATGTATTCAGCACCCAAAACGGCGCCGTATATCAGTGTGATGCTGAACGTTGCTGGTATGTTGATTTTGCCGGTAAAGTTGCCAAATTTGATTACCGCTGCCTGCTTAAACTAAAAAAAGCAGTTTACAATGTTGATATTGAAGCCAAACTTCTCGATTCATCAAAAAAACCTGATATAGAGATCATCTTTATCTGCGCCTGCGACCACACTTACATCCTAACCCTGTTACAAATTATCGCTCTGAAGGAAATTCTGGAAGGTACGTTTGTAATGCTGCAACTAAACAATATTATACAAGACCGCTTGTATCGTGTTGCCCTTTAGTAATTTAGACTGAATTCATATTGCCTTTATTTTCTTTGATGGCTGTTTATACAGGTATTATTGTATAACTATTTAAGTCGGCATGTTTATTGCCCTGTTTAAATAGTTCTAAATATAAATCATACATGAAAGATCTTATCCGTATCAAAAGCCTGATCTCTGCCGAAGTAGAGGCGCTTTTAAACCAGCAAGTTAAGAAAGAAGCAACATCTTCATCCATATATTTAGCCATGGCATCGTGGTGTAACCGTAACGGTTACGATTTCTCGTCTGACTACTTTTTTAAACAGGCAGAAGAGGAAAGACAGCACCAGCTAAAATTTTACAAATACATTTTAGATATGGGCGGCAACGCTATATCGCCTGATGTAACCGGCATTAAACAAGAGTACAACTCGTTTCGTGAGGTATTTGAGGAAGCCCTTGACCAGGAGATCAGCGTAACGCAGTCTATCAAAAATATTTACGCCCGTTGCTTAAAAGAGCAGGATTTTGTAACCAACGAATTTTTAAACTGGTTTTTGAAAGAGCAACGCGAAGAAGAGTACAAAGCACGCCGCGCGCTTGAACTGTTTGAAGTTATTGGCGAAGAAGGTACCGGCAGATGGCAGATTGATAAGCACGTTGGCGGTATTAAATACGACAGCGAAGCTTAATCTTTAGCTAACAAAAGCTTTAAAACATCCTTCTCCGAATATTCTTTTAACCAGATATTCCCCGGAGAAAACGTACAGACCGGTGCCCAATCGCACCGGTCTGTGCATTCTATACGTATCACCTCAATATCTTCCTTACTATATTTGGCAAACTTTTCGGCAGTTTTATACATGCTTTTGCCGCCGCGTTTAGCGCATTTGCTCCCTGTACATACAAACAGCACTTTATCAGGTACAGTGAATTTACCCATCTCAAAAAACTTTTAATAATTATAAAACTTACAAATATCAGCTTTATTTTTGATACAAGCTGTTATAGATAAGCATGAACAATTCAAACCAATTAATGTGATGAGGTCTATCGAAATTATATCTATCCCGGTAACAGATCAGCAGACGGCTAAAGAGTTTTACCTTAAACTGGGTTTTAAACTTATTGTAGAAGCGCCATACCAGGGCGGTGCAAACTGGATACAATTGGGCCTGCCTGATGGTGGCACATCTATTACACTGGTAAACTGGTTCCCTGAGTTAAAACCCGGTAGCATACAAGGCTTTGTCATTAAATGCGATGACCTGGATAAAACCCTAGCAGAAATAGCAGAGAAAGGCATAACAGTTGGCAGTGCCGATAAAACCCCATGGGGCCGTTTCGCTACTGTAAAAGACCCGGACGGTAACGCCTGGAGTTTACACGGGAAATAAATGCCGCTGCCACGAGCTTTCAGCTAGTGGCGTTTACCAAGTCAGCTTTCAGCTTACACAAGCTGAAAGCTTGCCGGGTGCCATACCACAAGTTACGCTACGCTAAATTTGCGGAAGCATAGTATGTCTTTGTTTACAAATCTATGTGCTCTTTGGTTTTTACTTCATGCCCTCTGTTGTTAAATAACACAAATTTATATCTTAGCCGTATGCTCAAAAAGTCCTTATTTCTTTGTCTTTTAGTTCTTATCATTTTTATAGGTTGTAATAAAAACGAAACTCTATATAAAGTAGTAGGCGTAAAGGATGGGGATACTATGGTGCTGCTATCGCCCGATAAGCAAAGTATAACCGTTCGCCTTGCAGAGGTAGATTGCCCCGAAAAAAGCCAGGCCTTTGGGCAGGCCGCCAAACAATTTACTTCGGCCCTGTGCTTTGGCAAAATGGTAAAACTGGTTGGTAACCAACACGATCGTTATGGCCGTACAGTAGGAGAGGTTGTGTTAGAGAACGGCACCAACGTAAACCACGAATTGGTGAAACAAGGCTACGCATGGCAATACCGTACCTACTCAAAAAGTATGGAACTGGCCATGCTTGAGCAGCAGGCCCGCCAAAATCGCCTTGGCCTGTGGCAGGACGAGAACCCAACGCCACCCTGGAATTTCAGGAAGGAAGAGAAAACCCAACGGGTTGAAAAGAAGGTTAAGAAAGTTAAAAAGCCAAACAAAAAACGCAGATCGCGCAAGCATCAGGACACGGTAGCTTTTTAGATTTGGCAACTTTTAAAAGTTGCCAAATGTTTACCCTTTACGTAACTTGCCGTAAAATATTAGTTTAAAGCTGAAGAGGTAAAGGTTAAAGCCGAAAGGTTCGAAGATTCACTCGATCGCTAATTCATTAATTATTTTCAATGAAAGTATTTAAGGCCATTTTTTCTATAGCAATTACCGGCGTGCTTATCTGGGCATTACAAACAAAATTTGGCGATGTGCCACCATTGGGTGAGTTCCTGAACCCATCAACAGGTTTCTGGCAAAATGCCGAAAGCAAGAATATTATTCCTACCGAAAAACTAAAGCTTAAAGGCTTGCAAGGTAAGGTAACCATCAGGTATGATGAGAATATGGTGCCCCATGTTTTTGCAGAAAACGACCACGACCTATATTATGTGCAAGGCTACTTAACTGCCAAAGCGCGCCTTTGGCAAATGGATATTCAAACCCGCAGCGCATCAGGTAGATTATCTGAGGTGGTTGGCCCGAAGGCTTTAGAACTCGACCGCTACCACCGCCGCATGGGCATGACCCATGGAGCTGAACATACCCTGCAAGGCATCCTGAAAGACCCGGTAATGAGTAAGGTGATCAATGCTTACAGCGATGGTGTTAACGCCTACATCAAGCAGCTTAAACCCGGTGGCTACCCCATAGAATTTAAGTTGTTGAACTACGCACCTGAAGAGTGGAAACCCATTAATTCGGCGTACTTATTAAAGCTGATGTCGGAAACATTGGCCGGCGGCTCAAATGAACTGGCCATGACCAACGTACTTGATAAGTTTGGTGCACAGGTAACAAATGATCTGTTCCCTGATTATCCAAATCATGAAGACCCTATCATCCCAGTAGGTACAAAATGGGATTTTAAACCATTACCGATACCTGCCCCGCCTGCCGCTTTTAAAGCACAGATGCTGGCAAGTATGAAGGATAAGGACAAGATAGAAGGCATTGGCAGTAACAACTGGGCGGTAAGCGGCTCAAAAACGGCGAGCGGTTACCCTATTTTAGCCAACGATCCGCATCTTAACCTTACCCTGCCATCCATCTGGTACCAGATGCAGATGACGGCGCCGGGCGTAAACGTGTATGGTGTTACCCTACCGGGAGCGCCTTGTGTAGTGATTGGCTATAACCAAAAAGTAAGCTGGGGCGTTACCAATGTTGACGCCGATATACTGGACTGGTACCAGGTGAAATTTAAAGATGCCAGCCGCAACGAATACTGGTACAACAACAAATGGAATAAGGTTACCAAAAAGGTTGAAGTAATAAACATACTTGGCCAGAAGCCTCTTGTTGATACCGTTGTATACACACACCACGGCCCCATAGTTTATGATAATGCCGATATAGCCAAAAAAGGCCGTGTAAATATCCCCGTAGGCAATGCCCTGCGCTGGATAGCGCACGATGAAAGTGATGAATTTAAAACCTTTTATCTCCTTAATCGTGCAAAAAATTATACCGACTATCGCGAAGCATTAAAATATTACACCGCCCCTGCGCAAAACTTTATTTTCGCTTCTGCGGATAACGATATTGCTATCACACCCAATGGTAAACTGCCGCTTAAATATAAAGACCAGGGCAAATTTATCATGGATGGCAGCGACCCCGTAAACGACTGGCATGGCTGGATCCCCTTTGAGCAAAACCCAACGGTGAAGAACCCGCCGCGTGGTTTTGTAAGTTCAGCCAATCAATCCTCAACAGATCAAACCTACCCGTATTACATCAACTGGAAGTTTGAAGGGTATGAGCGTGGCAAACGCATTAACGACCGCCTTGGTGCCATGCATAAAGCTACGGTAGATAGTATGCGCCTTTTGCAGACCGATGATTATAGCATCCGTGCGCAGGATATTTTGCCAACCATGTTAAAATACCTGGATGCCAGTAAATTGGATAATACCCAGCTTGCAGCTTTAGATACCCTCAAAAAATGGGATAAGTATTTCAGTGCAACATCTGTGGGCGCCAGTATTTTCAGCAACTGGTGGATTAAGTTTTACACGTTTACCTGGCGGGATAATTTTGAGGATAAGAAAAGGCTGTTATATTACCCAACTATGGACAGGACGGAAACTTTACTGATGAAGGAACCTAACTCCAAATGGTTTGACAGTAAAACCACCCCGGTTGTAGAAACCGCTTCAGATATCATAATAGCTTCGTATATAGCTGCTGTTAACGAGTTGGTGAAGAACCATGGTAATATTGGAAAAACTTGGCAATGGGGCATTGTAAAACCATTTGAAGTAGCTCATTTAGGTAATGTACCGGGTTTAGGCTCGGGCAACTTTGTATCTGGCGGTACAGGCTCAACCGTTAACGCGCTGATTGATGGCCATGGCCCTTCATGGCGAATGGTGGTACAGCTTGGTCCACAGGTTAAGGGATATGGTATCATCCCCGGCGGGCAATCGGGCAACCCAGGCAGTTTTTATTATGATGATATGCTGAAAACCTGGCAGGATGGCAAACTGAAAGAACTGCTGTTCCTTCAATCGGTCGCAGAGAATTCAACCCGGATAAAAAGAACATTAACACTAAGCAAATAAACTATGCTGTTCCCTGTAATACTGTTATTGGCATTTATAAGCGGCTATCTGTTCCCCTGGTGGGTAGGCTGCATACTGGCATTTGGTGCCGCAATTATTTTCGGCAAAAGATCAGGCTGGGCATTTTGGTCGGGCTTTGCGGGTGTTTCTTTAGCCTGGATAGCTCTCGCGTTATTAAAAAGCTTTCCCAATCAGCATATATTGGCTACACGCGTGGCGCATGTGTTTCATTTACCAAACTGGCTATTATTGCTGGCAGTGATGGCTATCATCGGCGGGCTGGCAGGTGGCTTATCGGCGGTATCGGGTTTAATGGTGAAGCGGGTGTTTGAGAAAGGGTAATTGCAAGATAATTATGCTAACCGAAAAAGAAATACTATCTAACCTAGACAATACTTACAAGCTTGGAGATTATTTTCAATTTGTACAACTCGGGTATCCTTATTCATGCCTCATAGATAGCCGATTAAATGTTTTTAGGGGCGATGATGAAAGGTGGGCAATTGCTATAGAACGGTTAGGTTATAACGAACGATCAGCTGCGATTGAACTTGAAATTTATTATTACGGTAATTGCCTGGTGAATTTGGAAGAATATAATAACCAGAAAAGTAATTATTACACCTTGCGAAATATTGATCCCGATAGCTTTTTCGAAACTACAGATGGGCCGGAGTTACTTCCAGATGCAAAATATTGGTTGTTAAAAGAGAAAAAGGTTAGTTTATCTGCAAATGTAAAAGATTACAAGACCAATGGAATAAAATTACTGGAGTACGAGCCCGGTCAAATTCGTGTAGAAGAAGCCGCCAGGCTAGCTGTTATTTCGCAAAGTGAGGTTTTTAGGGCTGCTGATGATGAACTTTTTAAATCTATTCCCGTAGATTTAAAAAAGATTTTAGTTTTAAATGAATGGCACCATAAAGACTTTTTAGAAATAAGTCATACTCCAATATCAGATGAACATCTAAAATATACTTACGAGTATAATAAGGACATTAATGGTGGTGTGGCGCATGTAGACTTTGAGACGTTCGAAAAATTATTACGGGAACAAGAACAGCGCATGGCGAATACTAATAAGCGTAATAGAAATAAAAAAAGACCAGGTGCTTACGAGACATGGAAACAAATAGCTAAAGTAATTATTACAGGCGATAAGTCTTTTTACCAGCCTACATTAAAGGCAAACTCGCACTGGAAAAATTGGCTGGATTCGGGAGTTTTATAATAGCAATTCTGCCTTGCTACAAAATATATAATGAACACACAATCACTAACAATAATCGATATCACGCAAGAGGCCATAACCAACAAGACATACAAAAATATCCCTGTTGCCCAGGTTAATGACCATGTAGTTAGAATGGGTGTAATGACAGAACCTTACTTTTGGCATCTTCACCCGGAATCTGACGAAAGTTTTTTAGTTGTCGAAGGCTCCATATTTATCGATTTGGAAGACCGAACTGTGGAGCTGTTCCCCAATCAGTTATTTACGATCCCCCAAAAGGTAATTCATCGTACAAGGCCAAATGGCGCAAGGTCTGTGAATTTAACTTTTGAAAGCAGTAGTATGACAACTGTGAAGGTTGAAAATATACATACTTAAAAATCTTTTGGCCTAATAAGCAAAAAGCCCCTGCCAATTTTGGCAGGGGCTTTTTAATAAAATTAGTTTTACTTACAATGCTTTCAAAGCAGCTTTTAACTCTGTAACTGCTGCGGTTTTATCTGTTGATCTTGCAAAAAGATCGGCCGATGCAGAAACTTCGCCATAATAAGCGGTGTTAGCGCTTTTGTTGATAGCCAGATTTGAACCGTTTATGCTAATACCTGCAAATAAACCTTTACTGCGCGAGTAAGAGTAAACCTCGGCCTGTAGCTTGTAGTCGGTGCTGGCTGTAGAGCTGCGGCCAACCGGGCCGGCAGCTGCAGATACATCACCACCAATGGTAAAATCACCGTTTTCGACCTTAGCCAGTACGCCTTTGTTGCGGAAAACCAAAACCATATCAACAGATTGTACGCCAATCTGGAAACCAATACTGCCACCGGTAAGCGTTATAAATACCGGGTCGCTCCACTGGCCATTGGCCAGTTTAACCATGGCAACACCTTGTCCGCGTTTGCCGCCAATACCAAAACCGGCGTTGATCAATTTCGGGATAATTACAATACCCTCATACTGTTCAATCAGCTCATGCGGGATGCTTTCTTTCATTTTTCCAAAATCTTTTAAAACCTTGGTGGCGTCGTTGATTTTTTCGGTTCCTTTATCATCAGCAGGCTTTGCTGAGGCAAGTATAAAAAATGCGCTTAGCAGTAGAGGTAAGCTTAAAAATTTTAATGTTTTCATGGGGTAGATATTATTAATTATTGTATTATTTGTACAAGCAAATATAACTCCAAATCAGAATATTTATTCAGGAATGCATTGCAGATTATTGTCAAAACCGTTCAATTTTACATATAAACCAGCAAGCCTGTGCGTTACGGGCATGCAGGTAATCAACACTTGGGTTATCATTAAATATCTTTAATATCAGTTCATCAACATCCTTATCGGCCACAGTTTCTGTTAAAACCATCATTTGTTTGGTATTGTAGCCAATAAGTGTTAACGGGAAGCTTTTTCTATTGGCCTTTATTTCCGGTGGGAAACAATGCACATCGCTGTATTGCTCTACATCTGCTTTGTTAATAAATACCGGACCGGGTTGGTTGTAAGCATTTTCTATATCAAAAGGAGAGTGCTTAAACAGAAGGCGGGTATCACACCTTTTTCAAAAGGTTTTAATGATACGCGGCATGGCCCAAGCCCGGTAGCCAATTGCTCAACAACCAGGTTGTTAAAATCATCAATCATGGTCGATTTTATCTTTTGTGAATACGCACGCGATAGCGGTACTATTTTAAATATTTTCATACACCAAATTTCTACCAAAGCGCGGCTGTTAAAACCCGAAACTTGCGGACTTAAATGAATTATTTACATTCATCTGCATATCCACACATCCGCATATCTGCACATCTTCCTATCTTTGCCCGCAGCATGATAAAACCCGGTAAACAACAGGTATTCGCCATAAATAATGAGCAGAGCTTTAAAGAAATTGCTTTACAGGTATTCAATTACCAGGCGGCAAACTGTGGTGTTTACAAGGCTTTTATTAATGGGCTGAAACTTAACCCGGCTGATATTAAGTCGGTTGAGCAGATTCCTTTTTTGCCGGTTGAGTTTTTTAAAGCACACGCCGTTGTTACTTCGAACGAACCAGATGATGTGATTTTCACCAGTTCGGGCACTACGGGAATGATAACCAGCAGCCATCATGTAACGGATGTAAGCTGGTACGAAGAGAGCTTTCGCCGTGCCTTCAGTTTATTTTATGGCGATATAAAAGATTATACAGTGCTCGCTTTGCTGCCCGCATATCTGGAACGCGAAGGGTCGTCGCTTATTTACATGGCGCAGGACCTGATCACTCAATCAGCCAATCCTAATAGCGGTTTTTACCTGTACAACCACCAGGAACTTTATCTTAAACTGAAACAGCAAAAAGCAGATAATAAACCAACCCTGCTCATAGGCGTTACTTTTGCTTTGCTTGATTTTACGGATAATTACCAAATAGATTTCCCGGAGCTGATCGTAATGGAAACAGGTGGGATGAAAGGTCGCCGTAAAGAGATGATCCGCGAAGAATTACACGCTGCATTATGTGCAGGGTTTGGCGTTGATGCCGTCCATTCAGAATACGGGATGACGGAGCTTTTATCGCAAGCCTATTCTAAAGGCATAGGGATATTTAACTGTCCACCATGGATGCGGATAATTACGCGCGATACCAACGATCCTTTTACTTTAGTTGGAATAGGTAAAACAGGTGGTGTAAATATCATTGATCTGGCCAATATTAATTCCTGTTCGTTCATAGCCACGCAGGATCTGGGGAGGGTGTATGCCGACGGCTCTTTTGAGGTGATAGGCAGGTTTGATAACTCGGATATCCGCGGCTGTAATTTGCTCATCGCCTAATATTTATCTAATTAGCATTAATATTATTATTTTTGCGACCTCAAAGAACAACAATGATCATGATCGACAAATTCTTACGCGACGAGCAAGACCCTAAAGCGGTTGAAAAAGTACACAGCCGTTTGGTTGATTTGCTTACCACCGGCGAGGAGATTATATACATAGCTGTACAGAAAAAGCCTATAGTAAATCTTTTTCCGGATTGTATCGCTATCACCAATAAACGTATCCTTTTCTTTACCCCGGCAAATCTTGGCCTATCCATTAAATTTGTTGATTTTGTATGGAAGGATATTGTTGATGTATATACCAAGGAAGAAATTATAGGAGCTGTTTTCAGCGCCAAAACCACAATAGGTACCGAAATGGGTGTTGATTACCTGCCTAAAGTACAGGCACGTAAACTATACCAATACGCCCAGGAGCGTAAAGAGGCAGAGCGCGAAGCCCGCCGCCTGCGCGAGCTGGAAGAAAAACGTGCCGAATCTGGTGCAGTAAACATCGATCATGCGTCGAATGTGGGTTTCCAGGCACCGGTACAACAACAGCCGCCTGTTTCTGCGCCAGTACCAACCCCGCTACCTGCACCTGTTGTGCAAGAGGAACCAAAAAAGGATGAGCTTACCGAAAAGCTTAAAAGGCTGAAAACGCTTTTCGAAAGTGGTTTGATCTCGCAGGAAGAATACAACCACAAAAAATTGGAATTACTAAGCGATTTTTAAGCTATACTAATGTTAAATAGTAAATAGGCTTGCATTTGCAGGCCTATTTTTTTTCGGGCAATTCTATAGGGTTGTTTATTATCCGGGTGTTGGGCGATGATGATTTTACTACATTGATAGATACTATTTTATTGGGGTCTATATCGCCCATAAATAATTTTGCCCCCCGGCGCGCGCCGGAGTTGCTGCCATGTGATGCTTTGCTAAAGCCGGCAGGATCTTTAGCCTTCGCCTCCTTTAACCTGGCCAGATCCTGCGGAGTGGTTTTAATATCGTCTGCGGGTGGTAAAATAGATTGATTTAAGTTGCTGATATCCTCGAAACCAGTAAACTTAAATTGCACTTCTTTTTTTGAGTCGGATGCTTCCAGTATTAAGCCTGGCAGGCCGTTAAGCTTCCACGGCCCGTTATGAAAGGGCAGGTCGGGGCAAAACCAGGCGGTATAATCGCGGCCTTTAAAGTGCGCGGTTGCTTTTTGCGCGTGCAGTGCGCCAAAACTCATGGTGTCTTTCTGTATAGCCCATTTAATAGTGGGTAGCGGTTCTTCAACCAGGTAATAATTAACTATCTGCTCTTCGGTGTATAGTTTTTTGTCGTTAATGTATTGGTAATACTCTTCGTTTGATACCAGCCCCGGGCTGGTAATGGTAAGGTTAAGTCGGTTAGGGTCAGTAGCTGTTTTTACCTGGTTAGCAATTTGGTTGGCCATCATTTCTTCCTGTTGTTGCTTGGTTAAGCTGCGATAGGCACTTGCATTGCGCCCCAGCAGTAAAACCATATTTTCGGTATAAGGCTTGTTCCTGTAGGTTGTGTCCCTAAGGTGGATGAATTCGTAAGTGGCTTTGCCGATAGCCACATCCGTTTTTTGCGCAGAGCAAACTGCTGCAGAAAATAATACCGAGGCAGAGAAGAGTACTTTTTTCATTGATCTATAAATAAGCGAGTTTATAAAACTAAATATTTAGTTTGAATATACCTCATCTATTTATAAATATGTATTAGGGAGGGGAAGCTAAATCAGCCTGTCGTCAAAGGTAAAGGGATGGGTATTTAGGATTTTTACCTTTTTGATATCAGGGTGCCATGGGTTAAGCAGGTAGTTATATTCTTCGGGTACAACAGACGACGGCACCTTCATCATCAGGTATTTAGTTTCTTTGATGAATTGGTTACCCAAGGTTTTAAGTTCGGCAGGCGATGAGGCATCTTGCCAGTTATCGGGCAGTGTTTTTACGTCGAGCGTTAAAATGCTGTTATTGGGTACCTCTACTTCGGCAACGCAAAAGTTATCGGGCAGTAAAAGCGGGGGAAGGTGTACAAGTACTTCCAACACGGCTAATGCCCGTGATGACGCCATGTAAACCATTGATTTGCCCTCACTGTTCCAGCGCCCGCCATAAAGGCGCGCACCGGTGCCGCTTAAATCTTGAATGTATGTACAGTTAGCAATACGATACAGTATCATTTATGCAAAAATGCCGTGTTCAATGCGGCCAAGCTCTTTAAAAACCATATCAAACCCTGCCGAGGTATCAAGAATGGTGACAGGGGCTTCGCCTTTAAATACAAAGCTTGGCGCTTTTACCCAAAGTTTAAATTTATCCATCGAACCAAAAACTTCTTCGCCGCGGGTATACAGGCGGGCAAGCTCAACAGCCTTTTCGGCGTACTCTGTTTTAATGATGGCGTCATCCTCGTAGCGTTGTAAAGTGCGTTCAGAGATATGCAAAATGTTGGATAACTCCTGGATGTTTAAAGATATTTTTTTTGCTAACGCAAGTAAGGCCTTTTTGGGAAATCCCTGGCGCGCCAGTTTAATAATGTCAAAATCAGAAGATGTTGTGGCAGTTTTTGCGCCACCCAATAAATTATAAAACGGGGTTGATGATACCTGGGTAATATACATTGCCATAGGTTCATTAACCTCGTTTTTTGCAGTATGTTTTATTTTGTACGACATTTATACAAATATAATTACAAAATGTCGGATAATCCAAATTATTTTACAACAATTAAAAAGTAATTTCTTTTACCTTTTTGCGCTATTAAGTACTTGTTATTAATAAGGTTGGCAACGGTATAAACATCATCAGGGGTATTTACTTTTTCTTTGTTGATAGCTACGCCACCGCCCTGTATCATTTTCTTAGCTTCGCCTTTTGACGGGAATACAGCGGTTTTAGCAGCTAACAAATCTGATACGTTTATACCTGCTTCAATATCGCTTTTTGCTATCGTAAAGTTAGGCACGCCGCTAAATATGGCTAATATTTCTTCGTTATCCAGCTCGCTTAAAAACTCGATACCGGTATTGCCAAATAAAAACTCGGTTGATTTGATAGCCTTTTCAAAACCAGCCTCGCCATGTACACGCAGGGTTATATCTTTCGCCAAAGCTTTTTGCAGTACACGGGTGTGTGGTGCTGCATCATGCTCGGTTTCCATCGCTTCAATAACCTCACGCTCAAATAACGTAAATATGCGAATGTACGCCTTTGCATCAATATCGGTAGTGTTGAGCCAAAACTGGTAAAACTGGTATGGTGATGTACGTACAGGATCCAACCATACCGCGCCGCTTTCGGTTTTACCGAATTTTGTGCCGTCCGCTTTTTTAATCAATTGGGTGGTTAAAGCGTAAGCTTCACCCTGGTCCTTACGGCGAATTAGTTCTGTGCCGGTAACAATGTTACCCCACTGGTCGCTGCCGCCCATTTGTAATACGCAGTTATTATTTTTCCACAGGTAGTAAAAATCATACCCTTGTACCAACTGGTAAGTAAATTCGGTGAACGACATGCCGGTGTCGCCTTCCAGTCGTTTTTTAACCGAATCCTTCGCCATCATATAATTAACGGTAAGGTGCTTGCCTACATCGCGGATAAAATCAAGGAACGTGAAGTTTTTAAACCAATCGTAATTATTAACCATTTGGGCGCTATTGGCGCCGCTGTTAAAGTCGAGAAATTTTTCAAGTTGTGCCTGCACCGATTTAAGGTTGTGGTTCAGCACATCCTCGCTCAGTAAATTACGCTCGGCCGATTTGCCTGATGGGTCGCCCACCATACCCGTAGCGCCACCAACTAAAGCATAAGGTTTATGGCCTGCGCGCTGAAAATGGATCAGTGTCATGATCTGGGTTAAATGGCCTACGTGCAATGAATCGGCAGTAGGGTCAAAACCAATATAGCCCGAAGCCATACCTTTGTTCAACAGTTCTTCGGTGCCGGGCATAATATCATGCAGCATTCCTCTCCAGCGTAATTCTTCAACAAAATTCATCTTGTATATTTTAAAACCGATTTCATCGGGATGGCAAAGATAATAGAATAATTATTTGGTGAGTAACTGTTAAAATAGAGTTATTAAACCGTCATGATTTTATAATATCTGTAAGCCGCTTTAAACTTTAGCCCGATTTTTGTATTTTGTTCAAAACAGACGTTTCAACGCCTTTTATGAATTTTCTTTCTCATTATTATTTCGACCGGGATAACATCAACTGTTACTTTATCTTAGGAACAGTACTGCCCGATCTTTTAAAAAATGCCGACAAAACAATTGTTTTGCATCCCGAGCATTTAGTACATGCCGATGCCCGTGTAAATTCAATTATACAAGGATGGAATAAGCACCTGCTGGTTGATAAGTATTTCCACTCTGCCGATTTTTTCCTAACCCACTCGCATACCCTCAAAACCCTGCTTGCACCTGTTATTACCGAATCGCCGGTTAAACCTTTCTTTTTGGGTCATATCGCAATTGAGCTGATATTGGATAACCTGCTTATTACAACCGATGAAATAAACGTAGGTGAGTTTTACGATCACATTGATAGTTGCGAAGATGATGTTATCCGCGAGTTTTTAGATTTTGCCGGTATGAAAAACCCCGATGTATTCTTCAGGTTTCATGCCGAATTTAAGCGCAGCCGATATTTAAACACCTATATTAATATAGAGCAGATAACGTATGCCTTAAAACGGATCTGCATGCGCATATGGCGCAACCCCTTTACCCCGCAGCAAGAGTCGCAAATGACTGGCATCCTGCTCAAATACAGGCTTGGTTTAATAGCTGATTTTATGAGCATTTATAACGAAATAGGATTGAAGTTGCATACAGGTGAAACAAACAGGCATAACTAAACTCCCCATCTTGTCAAAAAAGTAGTGCGTACTGGCTCTTTAGCGCCGGCTTATCTCAAAAAGCGTTAATTTTTTCAATAAAAGTGCTTAAAACTCAATAATTAACACTAAAAATATTTTTATCTATATAAATTATATCCGTACCTTTGCAGTCCCAAACGAGCGTTGGGAAAAAGGAGTAAAATTTATTAATGGCAAAAAAACAAGAAGCAGAAAAAGAATTAAAAGCAAAGCAAGCTGAGCTGGATACAGTTACGGCAACTGCTGAGAAAGAAACAATTGAATCAGAAGCTGATTCAATATCAATTGAAGACATCAAGTCACAAATCGCAGCAACACCTGATCAGGATTTTGACTGGGATGCAGATGACAAGAAATTTGGTAACTACAGCGATAGCGACCGTGAGAAATTAGAAAAACTTTATGATGGAACATTCAGCTCTATCACTAAAGGCGAAATTATCACTGGTACAGTTGTAAACATCAATAACAAAGATGTGGTATTAAACATCGGATTTAAATCTGACGGTTTAGTATCTGTTTCTGAGTTCCGTGATACACCAGACCTTAAAGTTGGTGATACAGTTGAAGTATTTGTAGAATCACAGGAAGATGCTAACGGTCAGTTAGTATTATCTCGTAAACGTGCAAAAACTCAAAAATCATGGGAGCGCATTAATTCGGCTCTGGATAACGATGAGATCATCACAGGCTTTGTAAAAAGCCGTACTAAAGGTGGTTTAATTGTAGATATTATGGGCGTTGAAGCCTTCTTACCAGGTTCACAGATCGATATCAAACCAATCCGTGATTACGATGTGTACGTTGGTAAAACAATGGAATTTAAAGTTGTTAAGATAAACCACGAGTTTAAAAACGTTGTGGTATCGCACAAAGTGCTTATCGAAGACGATTTGGAAAACCAAAAAACCGAAATCGTGGCCAAACTTGAAAAAGGCCAGGTATTGGAAGGTACTGTTAAAAACATTACCGACTTTGGTGTATTTATTGACCTTGGTGGTGTTGACGGTTTACTGCACATTACAGATATTTCTTGGGGTCGTATCGAGCATCCAAGAGAAGTTCTTGCATTGGATCAGAAGATCAACGTTGTTGTTTTGGATTTTGATGACGAGAAAAAACGTATCGCTTTAGGTTTAAAACAACTTACCCCACACCCTTGGCAGTCATTGGATGAAAACATCCAGATCGGCTCTAAAGTAAAAGGTAAAATTGTAACCGTTGCTGATTACGGCGCGTTCTTAGAAATTATCCCGGGTGTTGAAGGTTTGATCCATGTGTCAGAAATGTCATGGTCTCAAAACCTGCGTAACCCTCAGGAATTTCTGAAAGTTGGCGACGAAGTTGAAGCCCAGGTATTAACCTTAGACCGCGACGAACGCAAAATGAGTTTAGGTATCAAACAATTGACTCCTGACCCATGGCAAAACGCAGGCGAGAAATACGCCATTGGTACTCAGCACCTTGCTACAGTTAAAAATATGACCAACTTTGGCGTGTTTGTTGAACTGGAAGACGGAATTGACGGCCTTATACACATCTCTGACCTATCATGGTCTAAAAAAGTAAACCACCCTAACGAATTTACTAAGGTTGGCGAAAAATTAGACGTAGTAGTTCTGGAGCTTGATATCGATAACCGTAAATTAAGCTTAGGCCACAAACAGCTTGAAGAAAACCCTTGGGATACTTTTGAAACCATCTTCACTATTGATTCAATACATGAAGGTACCGTGTTAAAAGTAACTGATAAAGGTGCTATCGTAGCGTTACCTTATGGTGTTGAAGGCTTCTGCCCAACTAAACACCTGGTAAGAGAAGATGGTAAATCAGTTAAAGCTGAAGAAACCGCTGAGTTTAAAATCATTGAGTTTAACAAAGAGAACAAGCGTATTGTAATTTCACACTCACGTATATGGGAAGAAGCTCGTGCTGATGCTCGTGTTCAGGAGTTCGAAAACCGTAAAAAGGAAGCAAAATCTGCTAATAACGCGGTTAAGAAAGTGAAAGAATCAGTAGAGAAATCAACTTTAGGCGACCTTAGCGTTCTTGCTCAGTTAAAAGAGCAGATGGAAGGTGCAGAAAGCAAAGCGGCTAAAAAGCCTGCTGCTGCTCCTGCTGCTAAAAAAGCTGAACCGGAATCTGAAGCTCCTGCTGCTGAAGAAACCGAAGAAGTTTAATCTTTTAAAGTTTACATACAAAGCCCTTCCGAGCAATCGGAAGGGCTTTTTTTATGCCTGATATCTTGTTAGGATAGGGTTTATGGGATAGTTCAGTTAATAGCTTTATTATCAACTTTTAATTTTAGGGTTTGTACGCCGAAATGCCCAAGCATATCTGTACCCTCAAAATTTACAGTGTAGGTCGATGGCTTATCGGCCGTATAGAAGGATAGGGTTGCTTTGCCATTTTCGTCGGTTATTAAACTGGGCTCCCAGTGTATTGTTGCACGGTTTACCTGGTTATCGTAAGTATTGTTCACTGTATAACGTGGTTTGTAAAACTGCCTTGCTTTATAGGCTGTTTCGGGCCGGTAAACGTATATGCCTGATGGCGAACTGGTGGCTGGCCCGTTCCCCCCGCGGGTTTGGATAACCAAATACGCCACTACATCTTTAAGGCCCCGGCTATAAGCGTGGTATACAACAATTTGCTTTACATCTGCCGCTAAAAGCCCTGTTAAATACGATTTTAAAAAGTTAAAATGGTTATTCGGTACATTCGTCATGGTATAAAACCTTGCCACGTTAATACCGTCTATAATAAACCATATAACAGCGTTACCATTCATCAGGAAATTGCTGTTAGGGTTTCCTCTGTATCCGGTTACTACCTTAAAACCTTTTTGGTTGGCAAGCAGGTAATCGTAAAGATTTTGCCGTCCGGCTTTTATGAGTTGTTTTTCATCTATAAGCGCATCATAAAAATCAATGTCATCGCCGTTGGCATCTTTTAATGTTGTGGTGCGTTTGGCATTAACTTTTACCTCACCCAGCAGTGTACCCTTAACATCTCCCAAAGCTATTTTTGCTGATGCCTGTTTATTGGCCGTATTATTTTCATAATATTTTAGCAAAGTGTTATCGGTATTAATAAACCAGGGCATTAAAGGGGTAGTGTACAGCGGCAATTTTCCCGCCTGTTTTATTTCGTCAACATATATTTCACCGCCAAAAGTGCTGCCCTTTTTGTTATTTACCTTAACCGTATATATTACCGAATCAAGGTACGGGATATTATCAAAAAAAAACCGCCCGTTTTTACCGCTTACAGTATCCATCACCATCAAAGTTTCTTTGTTTGATAACAGTAAGGTTACTTTGGCCTTGTCGATAGGCTTTTTAAACATACCATATAAACTACCACTTAGCATATTACTTGTTTCGGGTAAAAATCGTGGCTCTTTTATGGGGTGGGCAAGGTTATCCCAGTTAAAACCCGTCCACCCCTGTGTTAGCAGCAGGTCATCCAGCGCCGGGGTGGTTTCTGCATTATTACCCGTAAAATACCAGCCCGGTTCTTCAATGTTTCCCTTTAGTTCGGATGCCAGCAGCATATTGCTTAAAATATTATTGCCATAGGGAGAGGTTTTTACCTGGGCGTCGTCGGTAACTGCCGCTGTAAAAACACTGTTACGGGCAGGGTTGCCATCGGGGTTAAGCACGGTAACGCCTATGGCTACACTATCTTTGGGCTGGTAGGTGAGTTTATGGGCCACCGGGGTAATGGCAAGCCTGTCGTGCCGGTCAATAAATACCTTGCGTTCATTTAGTGGGATGCCTGCATCATCAATTACGGTAAAGTTTACAATGCCGGTAACAAACTTGCTTTTGGGGAGGCTTACGTTGTAGTAGCCTTTGTTTAAGTTAAAAACAGTGCCAAAGTAAATGGTGTCTTTTGCCTGGCTTACAAGGTTATAGGTTTTGTTTTGAGCAGCTACATCGGCAGTGGCGCTAATGTAAATATTAACGGTATCAGCCTTAGATATATTATCGATCCTAAAACCAATGCCTTTTGCATTTATCTGTGGCAACGCTATGGTTTTAATGTTGCCCGCATATTTAACCTGCGCGCGGTAAACCTCGTTGGCTAAAGGTACCATTCTAAAATTGCCCATACCGTTATGTGCCGATTGAAACCCACCCACTTCGCGGTTCTTACTATCAACAATTACGCCCGATACATTTATACCCATTCCATCCTCGCCGACGACTTTAAAGGCTATCTTATTAAGCAGCCCGGCAATCAGGTTACCTCCCTCTGGCATAAATTGCACATCAATGTTTTGCGTTTCGCCACCAGGATAAAAGGGGAAACTTTGTCGGTTTTTTTTATCGGCGCTGTTTTGCAAAACCAGTTTTAAATTACGGGTATCGGCATTTGCAGGGAGAGTCCAACTGGTTTTAAAAGTGCCCTGGTCTGATGTGGTGAAGGCTTTTTTAAATACCGTTTTATTGCCATTTACAAGTAGCAGCTGTACATCGGTGTACATCACCGGGCTGTTTTTGGTATCATTTAATTGCACGGCCAGGGTAACTTCTTTGCCACCGGGCGTGGTTTTTACGGAGTGCTGCTCGCTTATGAGCCAGTTGTTTTTGCTGTCGTTGCCAATATAAAATCGTCTATGAAAAAATTGCTCCTCGCCAAAATTTTGCATCCAGTTTGTATAGGCGCGCAGGGTATACCCGCCATCCATCAGTCCGTTTGCCGACAGCTTAAAATCACCTTCGCCTAAACCATTTACAACAGGTATAATGAGCCTGTCGGTAACTCGGCTGCTATCATTTATCAGTTCTACATAAACCTTATTGCTGATGGGCGATGGCTGCCTGTTTGATGCATTTACCAGGTAAACCTTAAACCATAATGTGTCGCCGGTAAAATAGTTTGGCTTATCTAAAACCAGGTGCAGTTTTTCTGATGGCAGGCGTTCCTGGTACTGCTCTATTTTGCTTACAATATCTTTAACCCCTGTTGGTTTGCTTTGAGCAATAGCTTCACCATGCCACAAAATCATCATGAGGATATAGCAGTTAATAATGGAGAAAAAGCGGAGAGAGGTTTTTTTGCAGCGCATATTATAAGTGGTACAAGTAATGTTAAATTTAATAAATTGACCTTTCATTTTCAACTAATGTGTATTCGCTATTCTACAAATCAGCAAAAAAAATTACCTTTGCCCAAATCCACCCTTACGATGCAAAACTTAACGCTGCTCGACGGTCAAAAATTTCAAATAACAATTCAGCGTTTATGTCGTCAATTAATTGAAAATCATAACGATTTTTCAGGTTCTGTTTTAATTGGCATACAGCCACGCGGCATTTACCTGGCTAAACGCGTAGCCGAAGAATTAAGAAAGATACTACCGGAAAGTAAAATAGAACAGGGCGACCTGGATATCACCTTTTACCGCGACGATTTTCGCCGCCAGGGCTCACCGTTGGTGCCTAACCAAACCAAAATAAATTTTATTATTGAAGGTAAGAAGGTAATTATGATGGACGATGTACTGTGGACAGGTCGTACCATCCGCGCCGCTATGGATGCCATGCAGGCATTTGGCAGGCCCGAGAAGGTGGAACTGCTGGCACTGGTTGATCGCCGCTATTCACGCCATATTCCCGTAGCAGCAGATTATGTTGGTATAGAGGTTGATTCTATCGCATCGCAAAAAGTAGTAGTAAGCTGGAAGGAAACCGACGGCGAGGACAGGATTGTACTGGTATCAGAGGCAAATAATTAAAGATTTACGATTTAGATTTACGATTTGGATCAAAATCTATGAAATAAAGAAAGACAAATTCGAAATTGAACATTCGACATTCGAAATAAAAATATGGCTCTTAGCACACGTCACCTATTAGGAATTAAAGATTTGAACCGCTCAGATATCGAACTGATATTTGAAACCGCCGATAATTTTAAAACGGTGCTGAACAGGCCGATCAAGAAGGTACCATCGCTGCGCGATGTAACCATTGCCAATATCTTTTTTGAAAATTCCACCCGTACACGCCTTTCATTTGAACTGGCCGAAAGAAGGCTGTCTGCCGATGTGGTAAACTTCGCGGCATCATCATCATCGGTAAGCAAAGGCGAAACCCTGATAGATACTGTAAACAATATACTGGCCATGAAGGTTGATATGGTTGTAATGCGCCATCCCTACGCGGGTGCGGGCATTTTCCTATCCAAACATGTAAAGGCCCAGATAGTAAACGCCGGAGACGGTGCGCACGAGCATCCTACACAAGCCCTGCTTGATGCTTTCTCCATCCGCGAACGTTATGGCGATGTTGCCGGTAAAAAGGTGGTAATAGTAGGAGATATCCTGCACTCGCGAGTAGCCTTATCAAATATCCTTTGCCTTAAACAATTAGGTGCCGAAGTAATGGTTTGTGGCCCTACAACGCTTATCCCTAAATATATCGGCTCGCTTGGTGTTAAAGTTGAGCACAACCTGATAAAAGCCCTTAACTGGTGCGATGTAGCCAATATGCTGCGTATTCAGTTGGAGCGCCAGGATATCAAATATTTCCCGAGTTTGCGCGAGTACACCATGATGTTTGGCCTCAACAAACAAATTCTGGACTCACTGGACAAAGAGATCACCGTTATGCACCCAGGCCCTATAAACCGAGGCGTTGAAATAACCAGTGACGTAGCCGACAGCAAACAGTCGATCATTCTTGACCAGGTGGAAAATGGCGTAGCTATACGTATGGCGGTGCTGTACTTATTGGCCGGCCAAACGCCTTGATCGTATTTATCTAAAGTGCAGAGGACCATTTTCAAGAGGCACTGCGAGGGCAGAGAGGGCTAACCACCAACAAGGGCAAAGGGCCGCTTCAAGAGGCCCGGCGCTTTTAGGAAATTAATTTACCTTCAACTCATCCCAACCTATTACCACTGTTTGATTTGACTGGCCCCAAAAGGTAACCGTTTTTCGCCTTGGGTCTAAAGTAATTGACCACAGGTAACGTGTGCCGTGCTTTCTCCATTGTTTAACAGGGTTTCCTTCACTATCATAAGCTATTATACAAATACTATTATCGTTATTCTTGTAATCAAAGGCCCAATAAGTATAACCATGAAAAAGCAAAACCAAATATTGTTTACTTTCTGTATACGAATTAGGCCCAGTTGCCCATCCGGTTGTTAGTTCAGCAGGCAAGGCAGGAGCGGCCGATGCAGGCATTTCCTTTATTTCCATGTTCGCAAATTTATCGAAGCCTGCACCATTCGGGTTGGGCTCTCCCACTTTCAGATCATCCCAGGTGCGTGTTATTGTTTTATTGCCTTGCCCGGTAAAGCTCACACGTTTGTTTGGCACATCTACATTGATGTCAGTGATGTAACGTACACCTTGTATTTCCCAGTCTGTTACAATTTCCCCATTCTTATTAAAAGCTATAATGGCGAAGGCAAGGCGGTTATCAGGGTGTTCGTAAACGCGGTAAGTATAATCTCCCCAGGTTAATACAGGCACTCCCAACTTTCGGGCCGTTTCATTCGACTCAAGTTGCCAGGTGCTGTATAAACCGGCAGGTACTGCCGGGGCTTGCGAAACCGGTATTAAACTTACAGCAGGTGGTGGGTAAAGGCTGTAATATTGCATTTCGTTAATACACAATTCATCCAGCTTAACAGTTAGCTTTTCGTTGCCTTGTCCCCAAAAAGTTAAGGTTTTTTCGTCACGCTGTAAGGTAATGTCCCATATATAGCGCGGGCCTTGTTTTTCCCATTGTTTTACAATATTACCGATATGATTGCAAGCTACGATAGTGAAAGCAGAACGATTATCCAGGTATTCAAATGTCCAATATTGATAGCCACCCCAGATCAATACCGGGATCTCGTTGCGCTGATCAAATGTTTCGGGGCCTGATGCCCAACCGGGTCTTGTGCCTGATGGCGGCGCAGGGGCATTTGAAGCCGGAATTAATTCTACAACTGGTTGCATAATATGAGATAGGTTTTAATTGGGGTAAGTTAATTAGCCTGCTTTGTTAAACGCAAGTTGTTTTTAGCTTTTTAGTACCCCTTTTTATCACCTATTTCAGCATTTTCTTTGCCACTTCCAGCCCGCTGGTTAGTGCCGCTTCTACCGTGCCCATGGCCGTGCCATCATATAGATATTCGCCTGCAAAAAACAGCGTGTTCTCAACAGGGATGTTCAATATTTTACGAGCAACGGGCGCTTCAATAGTATCGTAAGCGTAAGACCCACGGGTAAATGGGTCGGCCGTCCAGTTCATAATACGGTAGGCAATGAGTTTGCCTTTCATCTCCTCGAAACTGATCTTAAAAATATTAGCTAACGATTGCAGGCCCTGCTCTAAAATTTCGGTATTGGGGGTATTGGTTTTGTCTGCCGCTGCAGGGCCTCCTATCCAACCGGTAAGTACGGTGGAATGGTCAGGGGCCTGTGTCCACCAGGTAGGGATCTCCTCATCACTAAATAGGTAACCCATTTTGTCAACGTTTATGTCGGCCATTTCATGGCTTTGTCTATCCAGCCAAAAAGCGGTATCAAACTCAAATAATAACTTTATAACCGCACCAAAACCCATTTGCTGTATAGCTTTGGCATATTTGGGTATTTCAGGCGTAAAAACTATAGCACCGGTTTCGCCTTTTGCAGCCTGTAATACACCTAATGGCGTGGCTATCAGCAATTGCCCGGCTTCGTAAACAGAGCCGTCATCTGTGGTGACTTTTACATTTCCTTTTTTCCATTCTATCTCTTGGACCACAGCATTCAGGAATATCTCGCCGCTGTTGGCCTTACATTCTGTGGCCAGGTAACTAATTATGCTGCAGTAACCGCCATCAATCCTATGTTGTGCGTCCATTTCCTCGTGCTGCCATTCGTTACGCAGGGCAAAAGCGCTTGCGTTACGCGGGTCGGCAGTGTCATAGCCGGATACATAGCTCCATACCGAGTTGCGCAGCCAGGTATACTTATCTCCGGGAAATTCCTTCTCTATAAAATTCCATACATTGGTATCTTGTTCAAGTCCGTTTAGTTTTTTAAGTAGCAGGTCCCAGTCTTCTATCACCATGCTGTTCTCCTTAAACGCGCCATTTTCGTAACGCCACATTTCGGCGTTGGCGTTGTGGTAACCTATCCCGGCTTCATTTAAAAGATTGAGCGTAACGGGCAGGTCGCCATGTATAAATTCGGCACCCAACTCGGTAACCTTAAAAAAGGATTCATCACTTAAAGTATGGATTCGACCGCCCAAACGGTTGCGCGCTTCTAACACGGTAACCTGTTTGCCGGATTTGCTAAGTGTGCGCGCAGCCATTAAACCGGCAGCACCGGCCCCAATAATTAAGATCTTGTTTTTCATCGTAGGTAACGCAAGGTAAAAGTAATGCGCGGGAGATGCAAGAATTTTACTCCCCTGTCATCTCTACGCTCAACGCCCTCTCTTCGCGGAAAGAGGGCGGGAGAAATAAGAAACATATCTTTACCCTCTTTGCGTAGCAGAGAGGGTCGCCAGCGAAGCGTAGCGGGGTGAGTTGATACTTACCTCGTGTAAACTTTACACATCAAATTAAATATGCTGATTGTTTCTCTTATTTTAGCCAAACTATTGCCCGCTAACACTGTACCCATATAGCAATGAAACAATATTTTAAGGTTGACGAGTGGAAGATTATCGAAGAGGGTTTCGACCCGCATTATAACAAAGTAGCCGAAAGCGTTTTTAGTCTGGGCAATGGCCGTATGGGGCAGCGCGCCAACTTTGAGGAAGCCTACAGCGGCGAAACCTTACAAGGCAATTATGTGGCTGGGGTGTACTATCCCGATAAGACCCGCGTAGGCTGGTGGAAGAACGGCTACCCTGAATATTTTGCCAAAGTGCTTAATGCTGCCAACTGGATAGGTATTGATGTTTGGATAGGCGAGGAGCAACTCGATCTGGCTAAATGCGAGGTGTTATCCTTTCGCCGGGAACTGAATATGAAAGAAGGCTACCTTAAAAGAAATTTTACAGCTAAAACAGATTCAGGTAAAGGGGTGGAAGTTGAGAGCATCCGCTTTTGCAGTATGGTTGATGATGAATGTGGCGCAATAAAATATACCATAGCTCCGCTGAATTTTGAGGGTGAGATAACGCTCACCCCGTTCATTGATGGCGACATCGTCAATAAAGACTCCAACTACGATGAAAAGTTTTGGGATGAGGTAAGCAAAGCGATTGATGCCGATAATGGCTACGTACAATTGCGAACCAAAAAAACAGGCTTTGAGGTTGCTACCGCGATGAAGTTTAGTATTGAGCAGGATGGTAAGCCAGTCAGCATTCATTCAAACCCGATCCAAAAGGAAAAATACATAGCAGCCGAAGTAAAGTTGCAGGCTAAACAGGGACAATGTATTACGCTGACTAAGTATGCCGCAAACTTGTCGTCGCAAAACCACCCGGCTGCTGAACTGGCAAGTTTATCTGCAGATGTACTAACATTGATTGCATCCAAAGGCTTCGATACCATGCTGGCCGAACAAGCCGCTGCCTGGTCCGAAAAATGGAAGCACAACGATATTATCATAGAAGGTGATGCCGCCGCGCAGCAGGGCATCCGGTTTAATATATTCCAACTAAACCAAACATATACAGGCGAAGACGATCGCCTGAACATTGGCCCCAAAGGCTTTACCGGCGAAAAATACGGCGGCTCTACCTATTGGGATACCGAGGCATATTGCGTACCGTTCTACCTGGCCACGGCCGATCAGAAAGTTGCGCGAAACCTGTTGTTGTACCGCTATAAACAATTAGGTAAAGCTATTGATAATGCCAAACTACTTGGCTTTAAAGATGGCGCGGCACTGTACCCCATGGTTACCATGGATGGTACCGAATGCCATAACGAGTGGGAAATAACCTTTGAGGAGATCCATCGCAACGGGGCTATTGCTTTTGCTATATTTAACTATGTGCGTTATACAGGTGACGAAACTTACCTAACCGACTATGGTTTGGAAGTACTCATCGCTATTTCCCGCTTTTGGGCGCAAAGGGTAAATTGGTCGGCAGAGCGGCAGCAGTATGTGATGCTGGGCGTAACCGGGCCAAACGAGTATGAAAATAATGTGAACAACAACTGGTATACCAGTACCATCGCTGTTTGGTGTTTAAAATATACCATCCAAGCCATTGGCAAGGTAAAAGAGGCTAATCAAGCCAAATACAACGACCTGGTTGCCAAAATAACTTTTAAAGAAGAGCAGGAATGCGAGAAATTCGCGGATATTATCGGTAAAATGTATTTCGCGCACGATGATAAGCTTGGCATCTTTTTACAGCAGGACGGCTATATGGATAAGGAACAGACATTGGTAAAAGACCTGCCTGCAACCGAGCGCCCACTGGTGCAAAAATGGAGCTGGGACAGGATATTGCGTTCCGTCTTCATCAAACAGGCGGATGTATTGCAGGGGCTGTACTTCTTTGAGGATAACTACGACATCGATACCATCCGCAGGAATTATGATTTCTACGAACCGCGAACGGTGCACGAGTCGTCGCTATCCCCCTGCGTACACGCTATATTAGCCGCTAAGCTGGGCGATGTTGAGCGTGCCTATCAGTTTTACCTGCGCACCTCAAGATTGGATATAGACGATTATAACAATGATACTGATGATGGCTGTCATATCACCTCTATGGCCGGTACATGGATGGCCGTAGTAGAAGGTTTTGGCGGGATGCGGGTGAAGGATGGTACATTGTCGTTCAATCCGTTATTGCCTGCCGAATGGGGAGCTTTGTCTTTCCAGATCGGGTTTAGAGGAATATTGTTAAATATCAGGATAAGCAGAGAAGGAGTAACAGTTAAGAATCTGTCCGATACAGAGATGAATATAAAGATTTACGGAACCGATTATTTAATCGATGCAAATTCCGAAAATTTGATCAAATCAAAATTAGCCAACTAAATGCCCAATCATAAACTAATTATATACCAGCTATTGCCGCGATTATTTGGCAATAACAATACTACCAACAAGTTCTATGGCTCGGTAGAAGAGAACGGCGTAGGGAAGCTTAATGATATCACCCATAAAGCCCTTGCCGAAATTAAAGCAATGGGTTTTACCCACGTTTGGTACACGGGTGTGATAGAGCACGCCACCATGACAGATCATTCCGCCTATGGTATTAAAATAGACGACCCCGATGTAGTAAAAGGCCGTGCAGGTTCGCCCTATGCCATAAAAGATTATTACGATATAGCAACCGATCTGGCAGTTGACCCGGAGTTCCGGATCTCGGAGTTTAAAGAACTGGTTGGCCGTACACATCAAAACCAGATGAAGGTGATCATCGATTTTGTACCCAACCACGTGGCCCGTACCTATACATCTGATGTAAAGCCCGACGGTGTGCGCGATTTTGGGGAGGACGATGATAGTACCATGAGCTTTTCGCCCGATAACGATTTTTATTACATCCCGGGCCAGCCTTTTATTGTACCCGGTGGTTATAACCCCGGCGGGGATGAATTTACATCGCCATTAAAGGATGGTAAGTTTGATGAGTTTCCTGCAAAAGCTACCGGTAATGACGTGTTTAATCCCGCACCTACCATAAACGATTGGTTTGAGACCATTAAACTGAATTATGGCGTTTACTACCTGGATGGTAAGAAGTCGTATTTTGATCATATCCCACCGCTTTGGCATAAAATGTTTCATATTTTAACCTATTGGGCCCAAATGGGGGTAGATGGGTTCCGTTGCGATATGATAGAGATGGTACCGGTTGAGTTTTGGGCATGGCTTATCCCTAAAATAAAAGCCGCTTACCCCGATATGATATTCATCGGCGAAGCTTACGATAAAAACCAATACTACAACTATATTCACAATGGTGGGTTCGATTACCTGTACGATAAGGTAGGGCTTTACGATGCCATTCGCAGGCTAACCTGTAACGAGCCCAGCGTATCCACCTGGGAAATAAACGCTGTATGGAACAATCATTGCCGCGGTATAGACGAGCATATGCTGCGTTTTATGGAGAACCACGATGAACAACGCGTAGCCAGTCGCTTTTTTGCAGGCGATGCCATACTGGCTATCCCGGGGGTGATCGTGAGCGCAACACTGGCAACCGGCCCGGTAATGATCTACTCGGGGCAGGAGGTAGGCGAACCTGCAGAAGGCGAAATGGGTTTTAGCGGCGATGATGGCCGTACCACCATATTTGATTATTGGGGCGTACCCGCGCACCAGCAATGGATGAACAACGGTGCTTTTGATGGCGCAAATCTTTCATCGGCACAAAAACAACTGCGTAATTTTTACAGTAAGTTGTTGAATTTGGTAAAAGACAATGAGGCTTTGAGCCAAGGCGAGTTTTACGAACTGATGATAGCCAACGAACGCCAGCACGGGTTTGATACCATGCTGTATATTTACCTGCGCTATACTGCCAACCAACAAGTATTGGTAATAGCTAACTTTAACCGTACCGAACGTGCCATTAATATTAAAATACCGGTAGAATTGCTTGCGCAGTTTGGCCTGAATGGGGCAGCCGTTTTTACAGATATGTTAACAGGCGCTACCTTTAATACAGCTGATATTGATGCCGGTATACCGATTGTTATAGGGGCATGTAATGCTTTATTGTTAGCACTCTAGCACTAAACCTTACGGAAATACGCATGCAGATAGGTGTTGCCGTATAAAGCCATTATGGTTTCGGGCTTACCTGTAAGGAATTCATCGCAGGCAAGTTTTACACCAGGCGCTACATTTGGGGCTATGCCGTTTTCAGCCGGGTCATTATAATCCATCATGATGCATATGGCGCCTGTAGCCATGCGTGGGTAAACACTTTGAAGGCAATGCATCATAACTTTTTTGTGTTCTAACGGGTCGCCGCCAAAACCACAATCTATATGGATAAAGGATAGTTTTTCGGGTAATTCTGACGGCAAAGTATCAAAAAAATTCCCCCTGTGTATTACCGGGGCTTTTAAGCCGGCAGTAATAAAATTCTCTTTTAATTTTTCTTCAATATCACCCTTAAATTTAAACGAAACGCCAAAGCTGTCATACACATGAAGCTTTTTATCAGATGCGTTCACTTCTATGATCTTTTCAAAAAGTGCAGCACATTGGCCTGTGAATGTACCTAATTCTATCACATCGCCCGGTACGTTGCTGGTTATAATGTTGGTTAACAGGTGGTAATAGTTTATCCTTTGCTCAACGGTGTTCATGTCAACACGTGTATCAAGCTGCTGTACCTGGTAGCCCAGGTCCACAAAACGTAATCCTTTATTTATAAAGTTTATAAGCGATACGAATTTTTTTTTGCTGTTTGAATAAGGTGGCTGGGTGATAAAATAATTATTCATTTTGCAATTGTTAGGATAGTTTGCCCTAAGTTATTACAATATTCTTAAAAATGGTATATAGCCGCCAAAAGTTGAGTTTTGGCGTAATTATGGCTTGAAAATTCAGGAAATAATCGTTTATTAGCTGTTACCAATAAATTAGCTGATGTAATAATTTGTGTTTATTGGGCTTTGGCCAATCAGCACAAATTGAATTTGAATTTTAATATGGCAGAAAATATACCCGACCCCAACCCGGAACTGATAACAGCAAAATTGCTGCAGGTGGAGGAGATGTTAGTTGAGGATGAAGAATTTCACCACTTAAATAACCCGGCCGATGGCATTAAACCCATTGTAAAAAAATATCTGGGCATACCCAACCATGCCGAACAGCTTGGCAATAAGATATTCTTTACCGATGGCGATGCCAAAGTAGAGGTTTTGATAGTAACTAACGAGATAATCCGTGTGCGTTTAGCGCCGCACAGCGTTTTCCTGGAAGAGTTTTCATACGCGGTGCCTAAATTACCGCAAACCCCAGTTAAGTTTACACTATTGGAGAACGAGAACGAGTTCCGTGTAACTACACCGGCTATTAACTGCCACATTCGCAAGCAGGATTTCTTTATCTCTTTCTCGGATAAAAACGACCATGTAACCAGTGCTGATGCGGTACCGATGCACTGGGAAGAAAATACTCAATTTGGCGGTTACTACGTGTTTTGCACCAAAACATGCGAGGAGCAGGAAAGCTTTTTTGGATTGGGCGATAAAGCCACCGAATTTAACCTGCGTGGTAAGCGGTTAAAAAACTGGAACACCGATGCCTATTCATTCGGTTTTAACCAGGACCCGCTTTACCGTTCTATTCCGTTTTACATAAGCGTAAGCGATGGCATTGCACACGGTATTTTCTTTGATAATACCTTTAAAGCCCACTTTGATTTTGGTGGTGAAGACCCTACAAAAACCAGCTTTTGGGCAGATGGGGGCGAACTGCAATATTATTACATCCACGGCCCGCATATGATGGATGTGGTGAAGAACTATCACCTGCTAACAGGTACGCACCCAATGCCGCCGCTTTGGGCGCTGGGTTACCACCAATGCCGCTGGAGTTATTATCCCGAAAATAAAGTAAGGGTTATAGCCAATGGCTTCCGCCAGAACAGGATCCCATGCGATGGTATTTACCTGGATATTGATTACATGGATGGCTACCGTTGTTTTACATGGAGCCCCAAATATTTCCCCAACCCTAAAAAAATGATTGCCGACCTGGCCGCCAATGGTTTTAAAACCGTGGTAATTATTGACCCGGGCATCCGGGTGGATGATAATTATTCGGTATTTAAGGAGGGTAAAGAGAAAAAATATTTCTGCCGCCGTTGCGACGATTACTTTATGGAAGGCCATGTGTGGCCGGGCCGCTGCCAGTTTCCTGATTTTACAAACCCCGAGGTGCGCGCCTGGTGGGGCGATCTGTTCGACGAACTTGTTGAAACTGGCGTGGCCGGCGTTTGGAACGATATGAACGAGCCTGCTGTTTTTGGCTCGGGTACCTTCCCGGATGATGTGCGCCATCAGTACGATGGGTATCGTGGGTCGCACCGTAAGGCGCATAACGTTTACGGGATGCAAATGGTGCGTGCAACGTACGAAGGTTTGCGTAAGCAAATGAAAAATAAACGTCCGTTTACCATAACCAGGGCCGGTTACTCGGGTGTGCAACGTTACTCGTCTGTTTGGACGGGTGATAACGTAGCGTCATGGGAGCATTTAAAACTGGGTAATATCCAGTTGCAAAGGTTATCTGTTTCAGGTATCTCTTTCTGCGGAACAGATATCGGTGGTTTCAGCGGCGAGCCTGATGGCGAATTGTTTACCCGCTGGATCCAGATGGGGACCTTTTCGCCGTTTATGCGTGCGCACTCTGCAGGTGATACCAAAGAGCGCGAACCATGGAGTTTTGGCGAGCCATTTACTTCTATTAACCGTAAATTTATTGAGTTGCGTTACCGGTTGATACCGTATCTGTACTCGGCTTTTTGGGAGCATCACCGTTATGGTTTTCCAATATTGAGGCCTGTTGTAATGCATGAGCAGCATGAGGTTTCTAACCATTTCCGCCAGGATGAGTTTACTTATGGCGATAAAATATTGATTTGCCCGGTGCTTGAGCCAAGCCAGAAAAGCCGTAAGGTTTACCTGCCAAAAGGTACATGGTACGATTTCTGGACACTGGAGATGGTAGACGGGGGCAAAGAAGTTGTTGTGCAAACCCCGCTGGATGTTATGCCTATATTTATCAAAGCCGGTTCTGTTATTCCTGAATACCCGGTTATGCAATACACAGGCGAGAAAGAGATAGAAGAAGTTAAACTGAATATCTACTATAGCGATTACGAGGTAAACTCGTTCCTATTTGAAGATTACGGCGAAACTTTTGCTTACGAGCAGGATATTTACCTCGAAAAGAAATTTGTTGTAAAAGGTGATACCGATAAGCTAACCATCAAGCAAAGTATGGAAGGCTTATACACACCACGCTATGAAGGCTATCATATTAAACTTAACGGCTTGCCGTTTAAGCCATCAAAAATTGTAGCCGATGGTAAAGAAATTGCAACCATTAATTCCAACCCTGATAAAACCTACGAGTTTAAGTTCAGTAAGAATTTTAAACAGATAGAGATATTTAAATAGGGTTTAGATTTAACCACTGAGAGCACAGAGTTTACACAGAGGAAGCAGAGAGATTATCTCATTCTCAAAAAGTAAAAACACTGTGTTCTTTGTGGTTTTCTTTGTGCCCTTAGTGGTTAAATCGCTTTTAAAGCCCGAATATTTCTTTTATAATAAACATCTGCCTTTATTGTATGTTCAATAATGATATATTTGATACATGAGGGATTAATATCCTGAACCCAATTTAACCTATACGTACCAACAGCTGCTTACTATGGCAAAGAAAATTTTAAAACCCGATACTGCCTTGCCGGAATCAAAAACCGTAAAGGCGAAAAAAGAAACTAAGCCAAAAGCAGCAGCCCAGGAAACCTGGCCGAAGGATGAGGAAGCACCGGTTATTGTAAAAAAAGCAGTACCTAAAAAAGTTGCGGCTGAAAAGCCTGTTGCCAAAAAAACAACAACTCCGAAGAAATCAAAACCGCTGGAAATTATTGAAAATACCAATAACCTGAAAGCCGTTGAACCATACAGCCGTTTTACCGATTTTGATATCGACCTGTTTAAATCGGGTAAGCACTTTAAGTTGTACGAAAAGCTTGGCTCGCACGTAGTAGAGCATAAAGGCGTTATAGGTACTTATTTTGCCGTATGGGCGCCAAATGCGCAGTACGTAGCCGTAATAGGTAACTTTAACGGCTGGAACAAAGGTTCGCATTCGTTAAATTACCGTTGGGATGCCTCAGGTATCTGGGAAGGTTTTATCCCAAACATCGGCGTTGGCGAAACCTATAAATATTACATCAAATCATCAACAGGTGAAGATCTGGAGAAAAGCGACCCGTTTGCCCTGCGCTGGGAATTGCCCCCGCGTACCGCATCCATCGTAGCCGATACTTTTTATGAATGGGACGATCAACAATGGATGGCCAACCGCCACCAATACACCGCTTTAGATAAGCCATACTCGGTTTATGAAATGCACCTGGGCTCGTGGGCGCGAAGTCCCGAAAGCCCCGAAGAGTTTTTAAGCTACAGGCAGCTTGCCGAAACCTTGGTACCTTACGTTAAGGAAATGGGCTTTACACATGTAGAGTTTATGCCTTTGATGGAGCACCCATACTATCCAAGCTGGGGGTACCAGATCACTGGTTTCTTCGCAGCATCATGCCGTTACGGTACCCCGCAGGACCTGATGTATCTTGTTGAGCAATTCCACAAGGCCGGCATCGGTGTAATACTGGATTGGGTGCCTTCGCATTTCCCGGGTGATGCGCATGGTCTTTATAATTTTGATGGTACGCACCTTTATGAGCATGCCGATCTAAAAAAAGGCTTTCACCCGGACTGGAAGTCATATATATTTAATTACGGCCGTAACGAAGTAAAGGCATTTTTGATCAGTAACGCTTTATTTTGGCTGGACAGGTATCATATAGACGGTTTGCGTGTGGATGCGGTAGCATCTATGCTTTATCTTGATTATTCGCGGAACCACGGCGAGTGGGAACCAAACGTATTTGGTGGTAACGAAAATTTAGAGGCAATATCCTTCCTGAAGGAATTTAATTCTACGGTTTATAGTAATTTCCCCGATGTGCAGACCATAGCCGAGGAATCTACATCGTTTACGGGTGTTAGCCGCCCTGTGTTTACCGGTGGTTTGGGTTTTGGTATGAAATGGATGATGGGCTGGATGCATGATACAATTGATTATTTTGCACATGATCCTATCTATCGCAAATACCACCAAAACCAACTAACGTTTAGTATGGTATATGCCTTTACAGAGAACTTTATGCTGCCTTTTTCGCATGATGAAGTGGTGTATGGCAAAGGATCGATGCTGAATAAAATGCCCGGAGACGACTGGCAAAAATTTGCCAACCTGCGTTTGTTGTACAGTTATATGTTTACCCACCCGGGTACCAAACTAATGTTTATGGGCAGCGAGTTTGGACAGGTAGCGGAGTGGAATTTCCAAAAATCATTAGATTGGCACTTGCTTGAGCACATGAGCCACCAGGGAATGAAAGAAGCTGTAAAAGCTATCAATCATTTATATAAATCTGAGCCCGCCCTTTATGAAAAAGCTTTTGAGTGGACTGGTTTTGAATGGATAGATGCGGGCAACCTTGATGATTCTGTTTTGGCCTACACCCGTAAAGGTGTTGACAGGGAAAACGACCTGGTAGTGGTATTGAACATGACCCCGGTACCGCATTATAATTACCGCATAGGCGTACCGGCAGCAGGGGAGTGGCAGGAGATCTTTAACTCGGATGCCGAAAAATTCTGGGGCAGCGGTTTGATTAATTTCGACCCGATAGCCTCTGAAGCTACCAGTTGGCACGGAAAAGATTCTTCTATAAGTATTACAACACCACCGCTGGGTGCAGCTATATTTAAAAAAGTATCCGGCAAAGCCGAAAAGAAAAAATCTAAAAGCAGCAAATAATTATGGCCGGTAAGTTTTTCTATTTATATTTTGTAGGTGGCACGGTAGCCCTGGTATTGCTTATCTATAGCATTATTATTGCTTATCCGGCAATAAATACAGGCGGCGCGCTGTTTTATGTGATACCAACACTACTACTGTACTACATGGCCTATAAAACATGGCATGTAAAAAATGATAGTGAGTTGATGTAAGCAGCCACTTGTAATGCTAAACGTAGTGAAGCATATAATCGCCAACTTGTAAGTTGTATATTAAGTACTATGCCTGCTTTAACAGCGCCCGAAAAACATATCATCCCAAGTTATCCTTTAGTAACCCTTGATGGTGGAAAGCCTACTATGATAGAGGTGCACGAGGCCAATGGCGTTGATGTTATTATAGAGGATGCTTTCCTGCTTCCGCATCGTAAGGATTATTACTTCTTTGCATTTGTAGAGGAGGGAGATAGTCGCCACTGGATAGATTTTACATCATACACAGTTAAACCCGGTCATTTTTATTTTACCGTACCGCAACAGGTTCATTTGAAGGAAGAAAGTAAACCTTTAAAAGGATATATTGCCGGTTTTACCGAAGAATTTTTGCTGCTGGACGAAAACCGCATGCTGCGCCAGTTACCCATTATTCAAAACCCGGGAGGGGCACATGAAATAGTTTTGAGCGCTGATGAGATCATTTACCTGGAAGATGTGATGCGAAAAATGGCCATTGAGTATAAAACAGGTGGTGCATGGCAAAACCAGATGCTTGCATCATGGCTTCGGGTGCTCATTATTTATCTTAGCCGCATCTACACCGAGCAATTTGGCGAAAGTACAATAACCCAAAATCACAACCTGCTTAAAAACTTCCAGGCGTTAATAGGGGAGAACCACACTCAAATGCATGATGTAGCTGCGTATGCCAACCTGCTAAACCTTACGCCCGGTTATCTTAATGATGTGGTGAAACAACAAAGCGGTAAAACGGCAATCAGCCATATTCATAACCGTTTGGTTGTTGAGGCTAAACGCAAACTTTTACATACCAACCTTTCGGTAAAACAAGTTGCAGATGAACTAGGGTTTGAAGACGCAGCCTATTTTAACCGTTTCTTTAAACGCCTTACAGACAACACGCCGATGGCATTTCGCCAGCAAATCCGCGAAATGTACAGTTAATGCCTTACTATGTGCAGTGATAGAAAGTTAGGGCTGCTGTAGCTTTGCTATATGAAAAAACAGACCGTATTAATTACCGGTGCCAATAAAGGTATTGGCCTGGAAACCGCCCGCCAATTGGCAAATGCCGGCTACCATGTATTTTTAGGCTGCCGCGATAAACAAAAGGGCAATGAAGCTGTAGGGCTACTGCACGGCGAAGGGTTAAACGACGTTGAGTTTATACAGATAGACGTTGTGGACGATCAGTCGGTACAGCAAGCTTATGATGATCTGGCCAAACGTATAGATCATTTAGATGTGCTTATAAATAATGCAGGTATCCCCGGCAGTATCCCTCAGCCGGTGTTAGAAACACCTATAGAAACTTACAAGGAAGTATATGAGGTTAACGTTTTTGGCGTTGCCCGCGTAACAAAGGCATTTGTACCACTGATGCAAGCCTCCTCAAACCCAAGGATAGTAAACGTAACATCAGACCTTGGCTCGCTTGGCCTGCATACAGACAAAACCTGGAGGCACTACGATGTTAAAACCGCCGCATATGGCCCGTCAAAAAGCGCTTTAAATGGCTATACTATAGCCTTAGCTTACGAGTTAAAAAACTTTAAGGTAAATGCGGTGAACCCTGGTTATACCAAAACAGATTTTAACAACAACCAGGGGTATAAAACTGTAGAAGAAGGAGCAGCACCTATTGTACAGTACGCTATGATTGATAAAGACGGCCCCACCGGTGGCTACTTCAGCGATTATGGTGTAACGCCCTGGTAAGTACTTTAAAATAACCATCATGTCAATTGCGAGGAGCGATAGCGACGTGGCAATCTCACATGGCAAACGGATATGCTGAGATTGCCACGCTATGCTGGCAATGGCATGGTGTTGGAGTTATTCCTTTTCCAAAATTCGCTTAGTTTCTTCCAGTTTTTCCGTTTCCTCTTTGGATAAAATAGGGTACTCCAGTTTCATATCCTTTAATGTTTGCCGGATGATGGTTGAAATTGCTATGCGGGTAAACCATTTTTTGTCTGCAGGCAGAACATACCATGGATTATCATTGGTGCTGGTTTTTTTAATTGCCGTTTCGTAGGCTTTCATATAATCGTCCCATAATTGGCGCTCTTTGACATCGCCTGATGAGAATTTCCAGTTTTTTTCAGGGTCGGCAATACGTTCTAAAAAGCGTTTCTTTTGTTCATCTTTTGACACATGCAGGAAGAATTTAATAATGATTGTTCCGTTTGCATGTAAATGATCCTCGAAATTGCGGATGCTTTCGTAACGCCGGTTCCAAAATTTCCCCCCTATATCTTTTACTTTGGAAATGCCCGGGATATTTTCTTTCAGGATAAATTCGGGGTGTACCTTAGTAACCAACACATTCTCGTAATGCGAACGGTTATGAATACCAATGCGCCCACGTTCGGGAAGGGCTTTATAGTGCCGCCACAAAAAATCGTGCTCGTAATCTTCGGCTGTTGGTTGCTTAAAACTGTACACCTGGCAACCCTGCGGGTTCAACCCCGACATGGTGTGTTCTATAGCGCTATCCTTGCCCGCGGCATCCATTGCCTGGAAAATGATAAGCAACGAACGACTGTTTGCTGCGTAAAGCTCGCTTTGCATTTTGGCTGTTTCGCTGATAAGGTCGGCCAGTAGTTCCTCGGCCCCGTCCTTGTCGTAACCAGCTGTTTCATCGGGATTAAAATCCTTTAACTTAAAGTTTTTGGTATCGGCGATTTTAAAGCGGTAAGCAAGATCTTTCATAAGTAGTATAATAAGGAGGGAAGGAAGAGAATGTTTGAATCCGGGATTAGTTTAAAGGTCAAACCCTCAAAACAATTGTTTTGAGGGTTTGATAGATATTACCCGATCTTTATTACCAGATCCTTACTCGTTCGTTTTCAGCTTTGTAGTTTTTATCGCCGGGCTTAATGTCAAAGGCCTTGTAGAAAGGTGCGAAATTCATCAGGGGGCCGTTTACACGCCACATAGCCGGTGAATGCGGATTAGTATTTACGTAGGTGCGCAAAAAGGCATCCCTGGTTTTTACCCTCCAGATCCGGGCTATAGATAAAAAGAAGCGTTGATCGGGCGTAAAGCCGTCTATCTTATCACCACTTTTGCCTTGTTCGGTCATTTTAAAGGCATCGTAAGCGATAGCTACTCCTCCGTTATCTGCAGTGTTCTCGCCTAACGTTAGCGGGCCTTTAATGTGAACAGTATCTAAAACAGTGAAAGAGCTATACAGGTTAGAAAGTTGTGTTGTTTTCTCTTTAAACTTCCTTAAATCCTCTGCGGTCCACCAGTTTTTCACGTTGCCGTCTTTGTCATATTGGGCGCCCTGATCGTCAAAGGCGTGGGTCATCTCATGGCCTATCACCATGCCGATACCGCCGTAATTAATAGCGTCATCTGCCGCGAAATCAAAATAGGGGTATTGCAAAATACCAGCCGGGAAAACGATCTCGTTTACCGGCGGATTGTAATACGCGGTTACGGTTGAGGGTGTTGTTCCCCACTCTGTTTTATCGACTGGTTTGTTCAGTTTCCCCAACTCATACAAATAACCGTTTTTGTTGAGTGATACTATGTTCTCAAAAAATTTGTTCCTGCTTATCTGTACCTTATCGTAATCGCGCCATTTATCGGGGTAACCAATTTTTTTTGTGAACGTATATAACTTCTCTACGGCCTTTTTCTTAGTGCTATCGCTCATCCAGTCTAATTGGTTTATCCTGTTCTCAAAAGCTTTTTGGAGGTTGTTAACCAACGCCAACACGCGCTTTTTGGCATCCTCGTTAAAATAACGTTTTACGTAAAGCTGGCCTAAAGCTTGGCCTAACTGTCCATCGACGGTCGCCGTCATGACCTGCCTGCGGGATTTTTGCTTATCCTCGCCGGATAAAACCTTATTGAACGCAAACGACGCGTTAATAAATGGCTGACTAAGCCCATCGGCATAATTTTGTAATGTAGCGGCTTTTAAATAAGTCTTCCAATTGGCCATGCTAACAGATTTCAGCATAGCATTCAGCTTATCGTAATAAGCCGGTTGCGCCATATCTATCGAATCTGTTTTGACTCCTAATGTTGCGAGTAATACCGACCAGCCAATGTTTGCTTGTGTTTTGCCGATTGAAGCGATAGATACTTTATTGAAATTCGCATTTACATCCCTTAACTCGATGTTAGATTTACTGCCTTGAGCTAATTGTTTTTCAATACTGTAAGCGATATCTGCATTTTTGATTGCCGTGGCACGGGTGTTTCCTGTCAGCTGAAATAATGTACTTAGATAAGTTTTATAAGCCTTTTGAACCTGTAGTGTTGCCGAATCGGTTTTAAAGTAATACCCTTTTTCAGGTAGGCCAATGCCACCCTGGTAAACATGGGCAATATTTATCGAGCTGTTTTTGTTATCAGGAGATATGCCGAAGCTGATCACCGAACGGTTGCCCGAAGTCATCTCAACGGCTACAAATTTAAGAAGCGCCGGTACACTGTTAATTGCATCAATGCGCGCCAAAATGGATCTGACAGGCTCATAACCTCTGCGGTTAATGGTAACCATATCCATACCCGAAGCATAAAAATCCCCAACCTTTTGTTCGATGCTGCCTGTCACATTCCTGGCTTTAGAAACGCTATCGAGGATGTTTTGCAACAACCGCTTTTGTGGTATGTTGAGAAACGAATAGGAGCCTACACCGGCTTGATCGTTATCGATCTTCACCGTGTCATACCATCGCCCGTTTACATATCTAAAGAAATTGTCGCCCGGCTTAATAGCGGGGTCCAGGCCGGCTACATCCACAAAGTTTCTGTGCTGGGCAATAGAATTTTGGCATATGCTAAACATCGCCAATGACAAACACAACGTAAATAATTTTCTCATAAAAAAGATTTGCTTAAAGGTAGTAAATGTAGGTGAGAGGCCAAATAACTGCCTATAAACAAAAAGCCCTCCCAACATAAGTTGGAAAGGCCTTTAAAATTATTCTTGCCCTTTAGGGGCTGGAGCAATTACAGTTTGCCAATTTCCTGAACAAGGTCAATCAGTTTGTTTGAGTAACCCCACTCATTATCGTACCATGATACAACCTTAACAAAGTTGTCATTCAAAGCGATACCGGCTTTTGCATCAAAAATTGATGTGCGTGCATCACCTTTAAAATCCTCAGATACTACCTCATCTTCGGTGTAACCCAAAATGCCTTTCAATTCGCCTTCTGAAGCATCTTTCATTGCAGTTTTGATTTGCTCGTAAGTAGCAGGAGTTTTTAAACGCACTACTAAGTCAACAACAGAAACGTCGGCAACCGGAACACGGAACGACATACCTGTTAATTTGCCTTTTAACTGAGGGAGAACTAAACCAACCGCTTTAGCAGCACCTGTTGATGAAGGGATGATGTTTTGGTAAGCACCACGGCCGCCTCTCCAGTCTTTATGCGATGGGCCATCAACTGTTTTTTGAGTAGCTGTTACCGCGTGTACAGTAGTCATTAAACCTTCTTCAATACCAAATTTATCATCCAATACTTTAGCAATAGGCGCTAAACAGTTAGTAGTACATGACGCGTTTGAAACGATAGTTTGATCAGCTTTTAACAGCTTGTGGTTTACACCCATTACAAAAGTAGGGGTATCATCCTTTGCAGGTGCGCTCATAACCACTTTTTTAGCGCCGGCATCAATATGTTTTTGTGCAGTTTCTATGGTTAAAAATAAACCGGTAGACTCAATAATAACTTCTGCACCTACTTCATTCCATTTAAGGTTTGCAGGGTCTTTTTCGGCAGTAACACGGATGGTTTTACCGTTTACAACCAAATGGCCGCCTTCTACAGCAATAGTGCCTTTGAACTGGCCGTGGGTTGAATCGTATTTTAACATGTAAGCCATGTAATCAGGTTCAACAAGGTCGTTGATACCTACAACTTCAACATCTGGTCTTTCAATTGCGGCCCTAAAAGCTAAGCGACCGATACGGCCAAAGCCGTTGATTCCTATTTTCATGATTTTTCTAATTTTTATTTGAATAATACGTCAATAAATGGTTTATGGGTTCTTTTATAATATCCGTTATCGTAATCCCGTTATCCGCGGCGGCCTCATGCAGGTAATCCTGAAAGTTGGCTGCTACTGTTCCGGCAAAGTGTACAGGTGCTTCCGGGTGCTGTTTATGCAGAGGTACCAGGTAAGTTTGTATTAGTTTGCCAAAACCGGTTGTGATAATGTTTTTAAGATAAGCGTCTTGTTTATTCTCCAGGAAAAAATCGCTAAACGAGCTCAGGAACAATGCGGGCTGTTTTTGGCGATAAACCTTTTCAAGCAAAGTTTTACGGTCGGCATCATACCGCTGTACGAACTTTTTACGGATGTTTACCGGCAGCGTTTCATTCATGAAACCTTTTATCAGTTGCCTGCCCAGCCAGTTGCCTGAACCCTCGTCTGCCAATATATAACCTAAACCGTAGTTGTTTGGTTTTACCTTTTTTCCATCGTACCAGGCGGCGTTGCTTCCGCTTCCGCAAATACTTACAATGCCGGGCGCATTACGGCAGCAAGCAATTGCTGCAGCCTCAATATCGTGCCCAACGGTTATTTTTGCAAATTTAAAAAATGCAGCAAATGCATTGTGTACAACATGCTTAAGCTCGTCTGAAGATGCCCCTGCACCAAAAAAATAAATACGTTTTATTTGTTCGGCGTGGTGTATAAGGTTGATGTTTTTATTGAGCAGTTGTATGATGTATTTCTCGTCGTTAAAATAGGGATTAATGGCATTGGTATTGAACGAGGCAACCGTTCGTCCCTTATAGGCTAATCGCCAGCCGGCATTGTTAGATCCACTATAAACAACTGCAATCATTTAAATTGATAATATATCTGCCATCTGCATCAGGTCATCTTCTAACTTAAACTGATGCTGGGTAAGCGCCTCTTCAAGGCTTGTTAATTTTATGTGGTTAGCTTCAAGTCCAACCATCATTTGTGTTTTGCCATCTATCATGGCGTTAACAGCGGCAAAGCCCAAACGGCTGCCCAGGATCCTGTCGAACGCCGACGGGCTGCCCCCGCGTTGCAAGTGGCCTAATATAGTAACTTTTATGTCGTAAAACTTGATTTGTTTTCTAACTGCTTCAGCAAGGTCATAAGCGCCTCCGCTTTTATCTCCCTCGGCCACAATTACAATACTTGATGATTTTTTATTGTACTGGCCGGCTTTCAGGTTCTCTATCAGCATTTCAATAGCAGTATCACGCTCAGGTAACAATATGGCTTCTGCACCACATGATATGCCCGCGCGCAGGGCAATAGCACCAGAGTCGCGGCCCATTACTTCGATGAAGAAGAGGCGGTCGTGTGCATCGGCAGTATCGCGTATTTTATCAATAGCTTCAATAACCGTATTGGTGGCTGTATCAAACCCTAAAGTGTAAGTAGAGCCATAAAGGTCGTTATCAATAGTTCCGGGTACACCTATTACGGCAATGTCCGGATATTTTCTGGAGAAGCGCAGGGCGCCGGTAAAAGTACCATCGCCGCCTATAACTACAATGCCATCAATCCCGTTAGCCTTTAAGTTTTGGTAGGCAAGCTCCATACCTTCATCTGTACGGAAGGGAAGGCACCTTGCGGTTTTTAGTATTGTGCCACCAAGGTTTAAGATATTACTTACCGAACGGGTGTTCATATCGTACATATTATTGTCGATAAGCCCCTGGTAACCCTGGCGGATGCCTGCTACCTGCAGGCCATGATAAATTGCGGTACGTACAACAGCCCGTATACATGGGTTCATGCCTGGTGCATCGCCACCCGAAGTAAGAACTGCTATCTTTGAAATTTTTTGCATTATTTACTTAGGTAAATTTGTAGGTGCGAATATAGTGTGTCAAATTTACACCATTAAATTTATTTATTTATTTTTACATTAAAAATTAAGCAATATATTTAAGCACAATTATAACCTAAATACATTTCCCTTGGAAGTAAAGTTACCTACATTTAACTCAGTTTTTTCTATAGACTGTGTCATATTTGGTTTTGAGGCCGGTGAGCTGAAGATATTACTTATAGAACGTAACGAAGAGCCGTTTAAGGATTGGCTTGCCCTGCCCGGATATATTGTTGAGCAGGATGAGAGTATTGATAATGCTGCTGAACGAATCCTTTATGAGCTTACGGGCCTGCGCGATCTGCACATGCAACAGTTTCATACATTTGGCGAAGTTAACCGCCACCCGCAGGGCCGTGTAATTACAGTTGCTTATTACGCCCTTATACGTATTAACGGGCAAAAAGAAGTTAAACCGGTTACTCAATATGCTAAAAACGCGTTTTGGCACCCGGTTAACGACCTGCCCAAACTGGCATTTGACCACAGCGAGATATTCGAAACCGGCTTTAACAAGATACGACGCAGGCTAAATTACCAGCCTATTGCGTTTGAATTATTGCCTGAGAAGTTTACACTTACACAACTGCAATCGTTATATGAAGCAGTGCTGAACAAAAAACTTGATAAACGTAATTTCCGCAAAAAGATGCTAAGCTACGGTTTCCTTAAAGAGTTGGATGAGAAGCAAAAAGGCGTATCGTACCGTGCCGCCAAACTGTACAAATTTGACAGACGCAAGTATACCAAGATCTTCCAGAACGATCTGAACCTGGATAAATAAGCGAGTCAGGGTTTTTAGAATCAAGAGTTAAGACAGGAATAAAAGTTCATGAAAAAGCCGCATCGATATCGATGCGGCTTTTATATTTTGCAAAGTCTTGATTCTTATGTCTTGACTTCTTGATTCTCTTTCAATTACAATTGGCTTGGCGCTAATTCCAAATGGAATTTTACCAGGTTATCTATAGGCGAGCGGATGATGTTACCAACGGTCATGCCGTTTTCAGTACAAACTTCCTCAAGCACGTTACGGAAGTTGTAACCAACCGAACCTATACAGTTGAATGTGTATTTTTGATAATCAGGGTAGTGGGTAACCAGGTTGCGGAAAAAGTCTTCGAATGAAGTGCGTACCAGGTTACGTGAATATTCTATGTTCACAATGTTATCATAAACAAATTTGCTGAAGCTTGCGCAAAAACGGTTAGCGCGTGGCTGGGTATAAACAATCTCGTTTATATCATCAGGCGTAAGCTTAAAGGTTTCCCAAAAGTTTTTACGTACAGCCTCGGGCATATAGCCGCGCAGATAATCAATCAATAGCTTTTTACCAATATGGCAGCCGCTGCCTTCATCTCCAAGGATGTATGCACCTGAATCGATGTTGTTAATGATCTCTTTACCGTTATAAAGGCAAGTGTTGGTACCTGTTCCTAAAATGGCAGCAAAGCCTTCATTGTTACCCAATAAGGCACGTGCGGCAGCAAGCAGGTCATGGCCAATATTAACCCTGGATTTTGTAAAAACTGCCTTCATGGCATCTTCAACAATTTTACGCATTTCGGGAGTTGAACACCCGGCACCGTAATAGTTAACTTCGGTAATGTTGTCCTTCTCAAGATCGGTAGGCAGGCTTTCCTTTAACGATTGAATGATGTAATCAGTGCCTGAAAAATACGGATTGTAACCTTCGGTGTTAAAATACACCTTTTTACCATCTTCGGTAACTAAACACCAGTTTGTTTTGGTGGAGCCACCGTCAGCAATTATGATCATAAAATAAGTTTTTAAAAAAAAATTGGGTTAAAAGTATGATTAACTTATTGTAAAAAAAACACTTCTTAGTTTTAAAAAGTAAAAAATTGATATTCAGCCATTAAAACTTCTTATTAGTGCATGGTTTACAGCTTTTTTACCAAAAAATAAATTTTAATAAACAGCCCGATTAATAAGTTAATTCATGAAAATAATATTTGTCAGTTTTACATATAAAACACTAACCTTATAGATAGTGCCGGTTTATAATAGAATGCAATTATATGTAATATTTTAACAAAATTCTGATAGTGCTGTTTTTTGTGACGGTAAATATATTATTGGCCTTATTTTACAGCTAAATGCGGGTGTGTAATTTTAACGCAGTTGCTATTGCCTGTATCAACCAATTTTCGCATATTTGCACCGCGAAAAAATCGCGATGGTCCCATAGCTCAGCTGGATAGAGCAACTGATTTCTAATCAGTAGGTCTCAGGTTCGAATCCTGATGGGATCACTCCAAAGCCTCTTTAATGTAATTTAAAGAGGCTTTTTTGTATCGATAGTTCACAGCCATCCGGCTAACTAATTAGCCTTTATTGCGGTTCTCCAAAATTTCTACAGAATATAACCTTAAATAGCATCAAATTAAGGTAGCTATGTTATATCCCCATAAATTAAAAGTATTTGCATTGGGTGTTAACAGCTCTAACGAGGACGATAACATGTCGATTAAAGGATTAAACGCTGGCAAATTGTGTTTGTAGAAATATACGGACCGGAAAAAGTGCGTGTAATATAGGTGTAGGCGTTGCCACGCACCATAGATCCATATAATTAAATAGGTAAATAACCCCTAACACCTCTACATTGAAAAAAGTCATTTATATCATACTCTGCCTTGTTTGCTTTAAGGCCGAAGCGCAGGTGGCTGATACAGCAAAAAAAGTAAACATAGCTGATACGTTAAAGAAAGATTTGTTTACAGCACCCGATACTGTTAGGCATTTACGTAGTAAAGCCTGGGCATTGGTGCCCCCGTCTGTACTCATTGCTTACGGAGCAAGCAATTTCTTTTTCCATCCGGTAAGGCGGCTTGACATCAGTATTAATAATGATATTAATGAGGATGCGCCCAATTTTAGGCATCACCCAGAAAATTATTTTCAATATACACCAGTAGCATTGGTTTATGGGCTGAACTTAGTTGGCATACATGGCAAAAACACCTTTGTTGACCGTACCTTAATATTGGTAATGGCCGAAAGCATGATGGGGGTAGCAACATTTGGTTTAAAGAAAGTAACACACAGGTTGCGCCCTGATGGGTCCGATTACAATTCTTTTCCATCCGGCCATACTGCCAACGCTTTTCTTGGAGCTGAGTTTATGGCGCAGGAACTGGGCGATAAATCTATTGGATACAGTGCAGTTGGTTATAGCTTTGCAACGGCTACAGGTATTTTACGTATGTATAACCGCGACCATTGGTTTAGCGATGTTGTTGCCGGTGCCGGGTTCGGTATCCTGTCTGCAAAAGCTGCTTACCTGCTTTACCCTTATATACGTAACCGGCTTTTTAAAGCAGGCCGCGAAAAGGAGAATAACAGGGATGTACCTGAAGAGCTGAAGAAAGAATCTAAAAGTAGTTCTATTTTATTGCCATCATACAACCAGGGTACTTTAGGTTTGCAGTTTTCTATGCAGTTTTAATTTACTCGCTTATTTTTTTTGCAAAAACATGGTTTTTGTAAAATACCCTTAACATACTTGGTAACACAATAAGTAATAATGGCAGCGCCGCTAAAAAGCCGCCTATAACTGCTATGGCCAAAGGCTGATGCAGTTGCGCACCGGCGCCTATCCCCAACGCTAAAGGCATCAGTGCTATAATTGCGCCCAGGGCGGTCATCAGTTTAGGGCGAAGCCGGGTTGATATGGAGTAAACAATAGCATCATCTACGCTGCTTTCGCGCGCGCTTTCGCGGAATTGCCAAAAGGTGAAGATGGCGTTCTCGCCTATGATGCCCACGATCATGATCAACCCTGTGTAGCTGCCCACATTAAGCGGTGTATTGGTCAGAAATAAAGCAAGCAAACTACCGCCGATGCCTAAAACGGCTATAGCCAATATCAGCAACGCAATCCTGAACTGTTTAAACAGGAACAAGATCACCCCAAACACCAGCAGGCTTGCGGTTACCAGTATCATTAAAAGCTCTTTAAAACTTTGCTGCTGTTCGGCATAAGCGCCGCCATATTCTATGTGGTAACCGGGCGGCAGGTTTACTTTTTCGGCTATGCCTTTTTGTATGGCGGGGATTACGCTGCCCAGGTCGCTGTTCTCTAACCGGGAGCTGATAACGCCCATGGCCTGCAGGTTCTCACGCTCAACTTCGGCATCCCCGGTACGCAAGTTCACGCTGGCAAGTTGGGTAATAGGTATCAGCCTGCCATCAGGTAAAAACAGGCTTAAGCGTTTTATACCCGCTACATCCTGCAGGCGGTTGCCCGGGTACACCATGCGGATAGGGGATTGCTGCTCGCGCTCAAATAGATTACCTATCACATTACCCTCCAATGCCGACTGTACTTGCAACTGCAAAGCGGCAGGCGTTATATTGTACTGGGCAAGCTTGGTGTAATCGGGCACAATATCTACAGATGGGCCGGCGATAACTATCCCGTCGAAAACATCGGCCGTGCCTTTTACATCCGTTACTATAGTAGCAACTTGTTTTGATAAAGCCTGTAGTTTTGCCTGGTCGTCACCAAAAATTTTTATTTCGATAGGTTGGGTTGATGTCATCAGGTCGCCTAACATATCGCCTATAACCTGTCCAAAGTCAACCCGCAGGGCTGGTTGTGTGGCTTCAATATGCGCACGCAGGTCGCTTATCACTTCTTCTGATGTTTTACCGTGGCCTTTTTTTAGCTGGATCAGGTAATCGCCTGTATTGGGTTCGGTGATAAAAAAACCCATTTGTGTACCAGTACGGCGCGAGTAAGCAGCTACATCAGGTTCTTTGATGATTACCTTTTCTATCTCGCGCAACATACGGTCGGTTTCTTCTAAGGATGTACCGGGAGGGGAGGTGTAGTCTAAAACGATACTTCCTTCATCCATGTCCGGCAGGAAACCGGTTTCCAGTCTACCCGGGATAATGACGATAATCGCGACCAGTACCACAACTAAAACAATGCTCATGAATGGCCGCAGGATAAAGAACGATACCCAACGCTGTCTTTTCACCCCATGAGCTTCTTGCTTTTTGCCAACAGTATTCACTTCCGAGTTTTTGGTGAGCAGCAGGTATATTACCGGCAAACCAATCCAGGTTACAAAATAGGAGCAAACCAGTGTAATGATCATGGTGTTGGTCATTACCTTAAAATATTCACCTGCAACGCCAGTCATCAGCAAAAAAGGAATGAATATAGCGATGGTACTAATAGACGAACCCACCATAGCCGGGAACAGGTAATTAATAGCCCGCTCTAAAAGAGTTATGGTTGGCTCTTCCGGGTGTTCCTCGTGCGTTCGGTGGATCTGTTCTACCACTACTATGGCATCGTCTATGATAAGTCCTATGGCTGCCGCTATGGCGCCCAGCGTCATGATGTTTAGCGTGTACCCCGCAGCATATAAAACAATCAGCGTAAAGCACAGCGTAACGGGGATGGTTATTAAAATAGTGGCGCTTGCCTTAACCGACCGCAGGAAAATGATAGCTACAATAATTGCCAATGCCAACCCTATCCATAAACTATCGCTAACACTTTTTACCGATTCGTTCACAAAATCGGCCTGTACGTAGTATGGCTTTATGGTTACGCCTTTTGGCAGCAATTTTTGCAGGTCGGCTACCTTGGCTGTCATGGCCGCCGACAGATCTACCAGGTTAGCGTTTGGTTGTTTAATAACTGCTATTAGCACACCTTCGTGGCCGTTGGCATTTATCTTGGTGTACTCGATGCCTGGGTTCACCTGGATCTCGGCAATATCTTTTAACTGGATAACCCGCTTGCGGTTATTGCTCACCACCATGTTTTGCAGTTGCTCGCTGGTGTTAACGCTGGCATCGGTAACGGTTAGGTACAGCATCTTATAATCAGACAAATAACCGTTTGATTTGATGAACGCCGTTTGCGCAAGAGCGTTGGTTATTATATCGGGTGTTAAGCCAAGCGAGCTCATTTTTTGGCGGTTCAGCACCAGCCAATACTCTTTGGTTTTGCCGCCTATCACTCTGATCTCCGACACGCCATCTACCTGCGAAAGAAAGGGTTTTATGGTATAAGTAGCCAACTGTTTCAGTTCGATAGGTGAGAGGTTGTGGCTTTCCAGCGTGTACCCGCTTACCGGCAGGATGGAGGGGTTCATCTTCTCAACCGTAACATTTACATCGGGCGGTAGTATATTTTTTATCTGCGCTATGCGCGATTCGATGCGTTGCTGGCTCAGGTCGATATCCGCATCCCAGTTCATATAAGCCGAGATCTCGCAGCTGCCGCGACTGGTGGTGCTGCGCACATAATGCAGGTCTGGCACTTGCTTAACGGCGTTTTCAAGCGGTTTGGTCACCGTGACCATCATTTTGTTAACAGGCTGCAGGCCCGCATCAGCAATGATTTTTATTTTAGGGAAAGTAATCTCGGGGAATAATGAAGTTTGCAGCCGCGAATAGGCAAACCCGCCACCCAGCAGAATGATGAACAGCATTAAGCTGATGGGCTTTTTATGTGTGATAAAAAAATTATTCAGGTTGTTCATTGCTTCACTATCTTTATTTTGGCGGTATCGGCCAGGCCATAGTTCCCGGTTACGGCTATGCGGTCGCCGGGGGTAAATTGGGGCGAAGTGATCTCCACCCGCCCGCCGGATTCTATACCTGTTTTTACGGATGTTTTTACAGCCGTGGTATCGTTTATCAGCTTCATTACCCAAAACTCGTTCTGTGTTTCGTTTGATAGCACAGCTGATTTTGGTAACGATGGCGCGCTGCTTTTTGCCGTTTTGATGATGTGTGCTTTAGCGACCAGGTTTTCGGGGATGGGATGGTTGCTGTTTATTTTGATAACAATACCCTGCGTTTGCGATAACGAATCAACCGACGGCATAAGCGATGCAATGTGCCCGTTTAGTTTCTCGCCATCGGGAAGGGTAAGCATCAGGTTTTGGTTGCTGGCAATTACGCCCCTTAACTCATATGGCAGCTGCAGTACAAAGGCAAAACTCTCACGGTCGCTGATGATGGCCAGTTGGTCGCCATCCTGCACGTAATCGCCAACCTGATGCAGTAGCTGGGTTACAAAGCCACTGCGTGATGCCCGGATGCTGTTAATACCCGAGAATTTAAATGTGGTATCTAATACATTAATGGTATTGCCAATACTTTGTGCTTCCTTGGTTTTAATGGTGAACATGAGCTGGCCTTTTTCTACATAATGCCCTGGCTGTACATTTACTTTTTGGATGTAACCAATGGCATTTGCCTTTACATAATTTTTTTGCAGGAAGGTTGATGTTGCATTCAGCTCAATGGTATCTGCCATAGCGCTGTTGCCAATAGTGGTAACGGTAATGGGTGTTTGCGGGGTGGTAGCAGCATCTTCTTCGGCGGGTTTGCTACCGCCGCATGAGTATATTGTGGCGGTAAGCAGGCAGGTAAATAATATATGAAGGGGTAGGTGGTAAGGTCGTTTTATGATCATCGGCTCCAGTAATTAAGTTGATTGATGAGTTGCAACCTGCTGATGATATTTTGGGTAAGCAGGTTTTTTATAGTAAGGTAATTATTCACAGCCAGTATCAGGTCGGCAATTTTAAGGTCGCCGGTTTGCAGGAGTTGTGTATCAACCTTTATCAGGCTTTCCGAATATTTGAACTGCTCGTTTATCTCGGCTATCAGTTTATCGTATTCGCTAATTTGCTGGTTAAGCTGGTTAATTTGTTGGGTGTACTGGTTGTTAAAAAATGCCTTATAGTTGCGTTGGGTTTCCTGCTCTAAAGAAAGCTTTTTGTATAAAAGTTTGCGTTGCCCCCCATCGTATAAGGGCATACTTACGCTAAAGCCAATGCTGGTGCCAAAATTTTTGTAGTACTGCGCGGTAAGGTCGGAGTTGTAACCGCCATCAGCAAAAACGCTCAGTTTTGGGCGATAGCTGTAATCTATCAGTTTGCGGCTATTAATGAGCCTGATGCTATCCAGTTGATATTGTTTAAAGAAGATACTGGCGTTGCGTTCTGTGGTGTTAATAGTTTTTTGAAGCTCAGGTTTAGTTATCTCAAAGATAGCGGTATCGGCTACGCCGGATAAATAATTTAGCGTAGCATAATCTGTTTTGTATTGCAAACGAGTTTGTGATAGCTGTAGTTGGGCCTGTTTAAGCGTAACCAAAAAGGTAAGGTAATCGCTTTGGCGGTAAACGTTGCTGCGGGTAAGGCGCTTCAACAGGTTTTCTTCTTTACTCAGCAGGTCAACAATCTCCTGGTTAAAGCGTTGCTGCTGCAGGCTGCCATAAGCGGTAATGTATTGCCCTATAATGGTTCGGCGAAGGTCTTGTTCAGAAAGTTTAATGCTATTGCGTAATGAGTCTCTTTGGAGGCCCAGACCCGCAAATTGCGCATTCAGGTAATCTTTACCTATAAATGCTTTACTAACCGTAACTAAGCCATTTAGTGTTTGGCCGTTTGTTATAGCTGATGCATAACCATAGCGCCTTATAACCGGTGCATACATCCCTGCGCTGCTGGCCGTAACCTGTGGCCTGAAACCGGCTTTGATGCGCACGCTATCCAGTTGAGCCGATAGTATCTGGTTATTCAAATCCTTTAACAGCGGACTGTTTTTTACAGCCTGCTGCAAATAATCATCCAAAGTTTTGGTTTGCCCTAAACAGGAAGCACATGTTAAAAAAAGTAAAAACAGGTTAATAATAATGTACTTCATCAGCGCTATGTGCTATCCGCTATTAATTTAGATACTTTTATTTGTAAATCTCCTATTCAATTCTGTGCAAATTTTGTGGGGTAAACTTATATCAGGTAATTTAAAAGACGCTGCGGATGCACGACCGCAGCATCTTCAATAACTTAATCCTCGGCTATTTTAATAAACTTACCATTGCTATCAGTATGCCATCATTAAACTGGTTAGCTTTTAAATGTTTAATAATATCTAAGCCTTTGCCATGTGGCAGGGTAAGGTCAAGAATAATGCAATCGTAACGGTAAACGCTAACCTTGGCAATTGCCGAAGTAAAGTCTTTCGCGGTTTCGCACACACTGTCTTCGCCTGTAAAATAAGCTTGTATGCTGTCGCGCAGGCCGGTCTCGTCTTCTATGATCAGTATCTTCACATTTTAAAGTTAATGTATAAAATTGGAGAAATACTGTGTTAATGTTAGTTGTGTACACTGTTATTAACAACATACCTCAAAACATTCCTCTTTCTGTTTTGTAATTATTGCTATATCTTGAGGTATGAAAAAACTACTTATACTTTTTGTTTTTATAGCAGCTTTTACTTTTAAAGCGTCTGCGCAAAATTTTAATGCACAGGAATTTAATGCCAACCTTGGTAAAACCAAAACCCTGTGCGATGTGGTGTCGTCTGTAAAAATATTCAGTGATACGCTTACGCTGATCAATATGGGTGGGAATTATCCAAATCAAAAGTATACCATAGCTGTAAAAGGTAATAAAATAACGTTGGATTGGGCTAACCTGAAGGGCAAAACAATGTGTGTTACCGGCGTGTTCGAACTGCACAAAAATCGCCCCGAAATTGTTGCCGCCCAGCCTGACCAAATAGAATTTAAGTAAATAATTGCTGGTTTACCCCTACAACCGGTAGCTATACTAAATAGCTGTTGCCTTAAATATTTATATAAAACAAAACTGTAATTTCATATAAGCCAATATTACTTGCTTTTATGGTACAGGTTTAATTTATGGTTATGTGAAGGGTGGCTGCAAAGCAAAAAGTAAGCCTTTGTTTAAGTGAAAATTAAATGAAATTTTTTGCCGCATGCTGTAATCCTATAGCATTAAAATTTATATCTTAAACCCGATTAAAAACCGAATAAGGGTAACTATAGGGATAGCTTTAAAAACTATCCTACTTATTTAGCTTAATGGATATTCTTACCGATAATAAGTATACAAATATTTCAACCGGTGATGTGTTTATACATCATTTGATTGAAGAGCAGGCACAGCAGCATCCGCAGGTTACAGCACTTAGTTTTGGCGACCGTAAAATTACCTACGCCGAACTAAACGCCAAAGCCGATGAACTGGCTAAAGCCATTGTGTCTGCATCTCCCGCTTCGCTTGTTATCGGGGTAAGCGCTACCCGTTCCATCGAAACCATTATTAGCCTGTTTGCTGTTCTTAAAGCGGGTAAGGCCTATTTGCCTTTAGACCCAACCTTCCCGGCAGAACGACTTCATGATATTGCTGACGATAGCAATATGGATACCATAATTGCACCGCAAAGCGATATAATGGTTTTTAGCGCTATTGTTAAAAATGTAATAGTTTCTGACCAGCCTGTTACCCCGACTGCTTTTTTTGGCGAATGGGATAAAACCAGGGTTGCCTATATTATATACACATCGGGTTCAACAGGTAAGCCAAAAGGGGTTTGCGTTGGGCATGCGGGTGTGGTTAGCATGGTGAATTGGCAACGTCACCTTTCGCCTTATTTGGGTGTGGGGCACCGTACGCTGCAGTTTTCGCCACTGATATTTGATGCATCGGTTATGGAAGTGTTTAGTACACTTTGCATAGGTGGTACACTGGTATTGATAGATGACGAGACGGTGATCGACCCGCTTAAGCTCTTAAAATACATTGATGAACAAAAGGTGAACCGTATTATAGTGCCTTTTGTTGCATTGCAATACTTTACCGAAACTGCCGATGCCGAGCAGTATTTCCCGCAATCGTTACAGGAGGTGATAAGCGCAGGCGAGCAGTTGAAGATAACCCCGCAGATCCTGCGTTTCTTCCGGGCACTGCCGGGTTGTGTATTCTTTAACATGTACGGCCCAACCGAAGCCAGCGTATGCAGCACCGCCCTTAAAATGGAAGGCCCTGCCGAAAGCTGGCCGCTTTTACCAAATATTGGTAAACCGATAGAAAACGTTAACATCCACGTGGTAGATGAGCAGCTAAGGCCGGTAGCCAAAGGCGAACAAGGCGAACTCTGCATTAGCGGCGTTAGCCTTGCCTATGGGTACCTGAACCGGCCTGAACTAACCGCCGAAAAATTTGTAAACTGGACAGATGCCAATGGCAACCTCACCCGTATTTACCGCAGCGGCGACCTGGGCCGCTACCTGCCCGATGGTAATATAGAATACCTTGGCCGCCTGGATACACAGGTGAAGATCTGCGGGAACAGGGTAGAGGTTGGTGAGATAGAAGTGCTGCTGAATCAGTTGGGCGGTATTAGCCAGTCGGTTGTGATAGCCCGCGAGGATGTACCCGGCCAAAAACGACTGGTGGCTTATCTTATCGCATCAGGCGGAAAAAAAGATATTGCATTCCTTCGCGATAGCATAGAACAAAAACTACCCGATTACATGATGCCATCGGCATTTGTTTGGGTTAATGACTTTGCCAAAACAACCAGCGGGAAGGTAGACCGAAACGCTTTACCAGCTCCTGATACCCAACGCCCCGAATTATCGGTACTATATCAGGCTCCAAATACTACAGCAGAGAAGCGGACAGCCACCATATGGGCCGAACTATTACAGTTGGATAAGGTTGGCATTTTCGATAACTTTTTTGAACTGGGCGGGAACTCCATCCTGGCGCTAAAAACTGTTGCCGCTTTAAAAAAGCAGTATAACTATACCTTACCCATAACCAAGCTGTACCAGTACCCAACAGTTAATGGTATAGCCGCCTTTTTAGAAGGTAGTAAAAACATAACAAAAATTGCAGCAGGCAGATCAAGGGCCGATAAAACCAACAACGATGTAGCCGTAATAGGCATGGCTGCCCGTTTTCCGGGTGCTGATACTATTGCCGAACTGTGGAAGGTTTTGGTTGAAGGACGAGAAACCACTTCGTTTTTCAGCGATGAGGAGCTTGACGCAAGTGTGCCGTTTGAGGTACGCAATGCGCCCAATTATGTAAAGGCGCGTGGTGTAGTGGAAAATGCCGATGGCTTTGATGCCGCGTTTTTCGGTATCAGCCCCAAAGTGGCCGAACTGATGGACCCCCAGCAACGGGTGTTTTTAGAACTGGCCTGGGAGGCTTTGGAAACCACGGGCCACCTGCCCGGGAAGTACGATGGCGCCGTTGGCGTTTTTGCAGGCGTTGGTAATAATACCTATTACACCAACAACGTCATATCAAACACCGAAAAGATTGAGAACGTTGGCCGCTTTTTGGTGGCCACCGTTAACGAGAAAGATTATATAGCAACCCGTACCGCTTACGAGTTAAACCTCACAGGCCCGGCTGTAAGTGTGCATTCGGCCTGTTCAACTTCGCTATTAGCAATTGCGCAGGCTGCCGATAGCATCCGTAACGGGCAGTGCGATGTGGCGCTGGCAGGTGGTGCATCGGTTAACTCGCCAATAAAAAGCGGTCATTTGTACCAACAGGGTACTATGTTAAGTGCCGACGGGCATTGCCGCTCTTTTGATGCCGAAGCGGATGGTACTGTGTTTAGCGATGGCGCGGGCATTGTAGTGCTGAAAAGCCTGCAGGATGCCGAGCGCGATGGTGATACCATTTATGCCGTATTAAAAGGCGTAGGCTTAAATAACGATGGCGGCGGCAAAGGCAGTTTTACTGCGCCGAGTGCAACCGGGCAGGCAGGCGCTATTGCCATGGCTATTGCCGATGCGGGTGTAGACCCGGCAACCATCAGCTATATAGAAGCCCACGGCACCGCCACATCCTTAGGCGACCCGATAGAGATTGAAGGCCTAAACCTGGCCTTTGGCGCTCAGGATAAGAAACAGTATTGCGCCATTGGGTCTATAAAAAGTAATATGGGCCACATGGTGGCCGCAGCGGGGGTAGCGGGTTTTATTAAAACTACGCTGGCACTGTACCATAAACAAATCCCTGCATCATTATACTATACCAAACCAAACCACAATATTGATTTTGCCGACAGTCCGTTTTTTGTGAACACCAAGCTTGCCGACTGGCAAAGTGATAGTAAACGCAGGGCGGGGGTAAGCTCATTTGGGGTGGGTGGTACCAACGTACACACCGTACTGGAAGAGTATGTTAAAACAGAACAGCCCGCTGCCGAAAGTAAACCGGTAAGCCTGATCAGTTGGTCGGCGAAAACGGGAACCAGCGCATCCAAATGGGCGGACAGGTTATACTATTATTTGCAGGATAACGAGGGTGTTGATGTGGCCGATATTGCCTACAACCTGCACACTACCCGTATTGATTTTAAGGAACGCAACTTTATACCGGCTGTTGACAGAAAAGACCTGATGGAGAAGCTCGCCAGGTTTAAGCGCGATCTCTCCAACTCAAAAACCTTAAAAGAAAAAGCTACCGAGGTTGTATTCATGTTCCCCGGGCAGGGCGCGCAGTACCTCAATATGGGCCGCGAACTGTACGAACAGGAGCCTGTTTTTGCCGATGCTGTTAACGAGTGCATTACACTGCTAAGGGATACCGCACATGAGGATATCCTGAGCGTTATTTATACCCCTGCATCCGCAGAGGCGACCGAAAAACTAAAAAATACATTTTATACCCAACCGGCTATCTTCATTACCTCGTACGCCATGGCCAAGCTATGGATGAACTGGGGGATAGAGCCAGCGGTATTTACCGGGCATAGCATAGGTGAATTTGTAGCTGCGCATTTTGCTGGCGTGTTTAATTTGCCTGATGCTTTAAAACTCATCACCGAACGCGCCAAACTGGTAAGCAAAGTTGCTGAAGGCGATATGCTCTCGGTACGCATCAACGCTGCCGAACTGGAGAAGATATTGCCTGCAAATCTTTCTATAGCCGTTATCAACAGCAATAAGTTATCGGTAGTGGCGGGCGGGAAAGATGCCGTTGCGGCATTCGCCAGGGTGCTGGAAGAAAAAGGCATCCCCGGCAGGTTACTGCAAACCAGTCATGCCTTCCATTCGGCCATGATGGACGATATTGTGACACCATTTGAAGAAGTAGTTAAAACCGTTACGCTGAACGCCCCGGTAAAACCCGTGGTATCAACCGCTACCGGCAACTGGCTTAGCGCTGCCGAAGCAACCGACCCAACTTACTGGGCATCGCACCTGCGTAAAACAGTACGCTTTGCGGCGGCTGTTGATACCCTTGCCGGAGACAAAGGCCGCCTGTTTTTAGAGGTCGGCCCTGGCCGCACGTTGGCTACACTAACCGCGCAGCAAACTATTGAAAGCCCGGTAGCTACCGTTGCCGGGATGGAAAACAATGGCGATGTTTCGGAATATCTATCGGTTATAAAGGCCCTTGGGCAACTGTGGCTAAACGGCATTGAACCCAATTGGAACGCTTTTTATACAGATAAACGTAAGCGCTTAAGGTTACCGACATATGCGTTCGATCATAAAAAATATTGGGTTGATCCTGTAGTAATTAATCAAACAGGAACGGTAAATTACCAACCGGAGGAAATTGTGCCGGATACACCACCTGCAACAACAGAAGAAAATAGTATAATGAGAAAAGATTTGCTGGCCGATAAACTGTACGAGATCTTTGAAGATGCATCGGGCATAGAGATTGAAAAAGATGCCGCGGATATAAGCTTCCCCGAGATCGGTTTTGATTCGTTATTGTTAACGCAGATAGCTACCAATCTTAAAAAAACTTTTAATGTACCGGTTACCTTCAGGAAACTTTTTGAGGAATACAACTCCATTAACCTGCTGGCCGATTTTCTGGATAAAAGCCTGCCTGCGGGCCAGTTTGAACCGGCGCCTGTTCAGCAACAACCTGTATATAACCAGGCAAGTGCGCAACGCCCGGTACAAATGCCAAATATACCGTTCAATACAAATGGTAGCACCGATGTTGCCCTGAGCATGATCAACCAGCAATTGCAGTTGCTGGCCAGCCAGATAGCGCATTTACAGGGAGGCGCCAGCACAGGGGTAAAAGTTACGCAGGTTACCCTTCAGCCACCACCGGTTAATGAAATAAAACGTGAGCCGGTAGCACCGCCTGCTTTAGGCCAGGAGCCGGATATAACGCCGGAGGAAATGGTGGAGATAAAAAAACCATTTGGCGCTACTGCACGCATCGAGCGTAAAGTGCAGGAGCTTGATGATAAGCAAATGGCTTTTTTGGCTAAGCTCACCAAAGATTATAACGAAAAAACAAAAAAGAGTAAAGAACAAACCCAGCAGCATCGCCGGTATATGGCCGATCCGCGTGTGGTGAGCGGCTTTAGGCCCTTAACCAAAGAGGTGGTTTACCCTATAGTCATCAATCGCTCAAAAGGCAGCCGCTTATGGGATGTGGATGGTAACGAGTATATTGATGCCCTTAACGGTTTCGGCTCAAACATGCTGGGTTATCAGCCTGATATTTTGAAGCAGGCTGTTTTGGCGCAAATGGAACTGGGCTATGAGATAGGCCCGCAGCATGAGCTTGCAGGCGAGGTTTGCAAGCTCATGTGCGAATTTACCAATCATGACCGCGCTGCATTATGCAACACCGGTTCAGAGGCTGTATTAGGCGCCATGCGTGTAGCCCGTACGGTAACCGGTCGCCCGTTGATCGTAGCCTTTAGCGGTTCGTACCATGGCATTATGGATGAGGTGATTGTGCGTGGCACTAAAAAATTGAAAACTGTTCCTGCTGCATCGGGTATTTTATCAGGTAATGTGCAGAACATGCTGATACTGGACTACGGCACGGATGAAGCCCTGCGCATTATTAAAGAACGCGCGGACGAGATAGCAGCTGTACTGGTAGAGCCAGTGCAAAGCCGCAGGCCCGAGTTTCAGCCTATTGAATTCCTGAAAAAACTACGTGTGGTTACCGAGGAAGCCAGGATTTGCCTTGTTTTTGATGAGGTGATCAGCGGTTTTCGTTTTCATCCCGGCGGCACACAGGCTCTGTTTGGCGTAAAAGCCGATCTGGGTACATATGGTAAAGTTATTGGCGGTGGTATGCCTGTTGGCGCCATCTGCGGCAAGGCCGAATACATGGATGCGCTGGATGGCGGTTTCTGGGAATATGGCGATGATTCGGTACCCGAAGTAGGGGTAACTTACTTTGCCGGTACCTTTGTGCGCCACCCGCTTGCGCTGGCCGCTTGTATGGCATCGTTACAATACATGAAAGACCGCGGCCCCGCCCTGCAGGAAAAACTGACCGGCCTGGCTACGCGTTTAAAAAGCGGTATGGATGCTATCTGTAAAAAGGAGGATCTGCCGCTAACCGTAGTTGGCTATGCCTCGTTATGGCGGTTGAAGTTTTTAGAGGAAATTCCTTACAGTGAGTTGCTGTTTACGCTGATGCGTTTAAGGGGCATTCACGTATTGGATGGTTTCCCTTGCTTTATGACGGATGCGCATACCGAAGAGGATGTGGATACCATGATAACAGCTTTTAATGCCAGCATTGCCGACATGATAGAGGCCGGATTTTTTAAAATGCAAAATGCTGCGCCTGTTGTATCTTTAGCAAAGCCGGCTATTACCAATGCTAACGAGCCACCTGTTGAAGGCGCAAAACTTGGCCGCGATAAAGACGGTAACCCCGCCTGGTTTGTACCTGATGAGAACAATCCGGGTAAATATTTACAGATAAAACTAAACGGCCGCTAATTTGGATCAGATTGCTACATATATCCCTCAGGTTAGTACTGACGAGTTTGACCCATTCGCCGGGCCGGAAATGCTATTGGTTGCCCCGGCTACCGAACCGCAGATAGAGATCTGGACATCGTGCCTGATAGGTGGCAACGATGCCAGCTGTGCTTATAACGATTCTTCAAGCATTGTGCTTACCGGTACATTTGATACCGACGCCATGATGAAGGCCTTACAGGCATTATCTGACAGGCACGAGGCCCTGCGTACTGTTTTTAGTGCCGATGGCGCAAATATCATCGTTTACAATAACCCGCAGATCACTGTTGACTACCATGATCTGTCTGGGCAGGATGATGAGCAGAACAAGCTTTTTATTAAAAATTATAACAGGCAGCTGGCTATAACTCCGCTCGATTTGGTGAACGGCCCGCTGTTTAAAGTTTCCATATTAAAGCTGAGCTATAATGAGCACATGGTCATCATGCTGATGCACCACATTATTTGCGATGGCTGGTCGGTAGGGATCATCATGCAGGATCTGAGTAAGCTTTACTCGGCATTTGCGCAGCAGGAAACACCAAAGCTACCAACTGCACCAAAATTCAGCGAATATGCCGTTGCAGAGATAGAATTATCGGGAACCGAAGAACATCAGAAAATTGAACAATATTGGCTAAACCAGTTTAAAGGAAGCAACCACCTGCTTGATTTACCTACCGATAACCCAAGGCCAACGCCGCGCACCTACAAAAGCAACCGTGCCGATTTTGGCATGGATGCGGCCCTGGTTAGCGAACTGAAGCTATTAGCCCGTAAGGCCGGTACCAGCTTTATAAGTGCTGTTATGGCGTCGTTTGAGGTATTTTTGTACCAGTTAACAGGGCAGGAGGAGATCATTATTGGTTTGCCTGCCGCCGGGCAATCGGCCACGGGCAATTTTGGCCTTGTTGGGCACTGTGTTAATCTGCTGCCTTTAAGGAGTTTCCCAAGGGGCGATCAATCATTTATAGAGTACTTAAAAGAGCGTAAAATCCCTGTGCTTGATGCATACGATCACCAGATGTACACCTTCGGCAGTTTGCTTAAAAAACTGAATATACCGAGGGATGCATCGCGCCTGCCGCTGGTGCCGGTGGTTTTTAATATCGATATTGGGATGGATGAGGGCATCAGTTTTTATAACCTGAAGCACCGCTATATCAACAACCCGCGCGAGTACGAAACGTTCGAGATCTTCCTGAACATTACCGACCATAAAGGTACACTGACCTTCGAATGGTCGTACAATACACAACTGTTCGAACTGGCTACCATCCGCCGGTTTATGGATACATTGGAACATTTGCTGCGCGAAGTAATAAAAACGCCTGATACAGCGATAGGTAAGCTACCGGTACTGAACGCTGCTGAAATAAAAGCGCAGCTGGATAAATGGAACGATACCAAGGTTGCCTATCCGAAGGACAAACCGCTTCACCAGATCATCAGTGAAGCGGCAGAACAATATCCCAATAATATCGCCCTGAAGTTTAATAACGAGGAGCTTAGCTATAAACAGCTTAACCAAAAGGCCAATCAAATGACAGCTGTGCTGATTGAGAACGGCGTGAAGCCAACCGATAAGGTGGCGATCTCGCTGGACAGGTCGGCCGAATTGGTGATCGGGTTACTGGCTATCATTAAAGCAGGTGCCACCTATGTTCCGCTCGATCCGATCTTCCCCATTAACCGCATCAATTACATGCTGGAAGATTCGGCCGCGGTGGTGCTGCTTACGTCCCGGGCTTACAAAGGCCAATACGTATCAAACGCGAAGGAGATTATACTGGAGGACATCCTGCCGGCGCTTAACAATTATTCCACAGCCGATCCGGATGTGACGGTAAAAGGAGAAGACCTGATCTACATCCTGTATACATCAGGCTCAACCGGGCAGCCAAAGGGAGTGCAGATAAAGCACCATAACGTGGTTAACTTTTTGTACAGTATGCAAAAGCAGCCGGGCCTAACCGCTGCCGATAAGCTGCTTGCCGTAACCACCATCAGCTTTGATATTGCCGGACTGGAACTTTGGCTTCCGCTGATAACCGGCGCGCAAATAGTATTGGCTGATGCCGCTACCGCCAAAGATGGTAACGCGCTGCTCGGTATCATCAAAAAAGATAAAATTACCGTAATGCAGGCCACGCCGTATACCTGGCGTATTATGCTTGAGGCGGGTTGGGATAAAGAACGGGTAAAAGTGATATGCGGCGGCGAGGCTTTACCAATGGACCTGGCGCAGCGTATCCTGGATAAGGCCACGTCGCTGTGGAATGTTTACGGCCCAACGGAAACTACCATCTGGTCGGCCCTTAAAGAAATTACTGCCGATGACGGTTTTATCAGCATTGGTAAACCTATTGATAATACGGCTATTTATATTTTAGATGCGTTCCAAAATATGCTGTCGCCGGGCGTGGCAGGCGAAATTTATATAGCCGGGGAGGGTGTGGCCGAAGGTTACCTGAATCAAACCGAACTAACGGCGGAAAAATTCGTTTCAGATCCCTTTTCGGACGAACCGGGGGCGAAAATGTACCGCACCGGCGACCTGGGAACATTCACCCCTGATGGCGATCTGATGTACATATCACGAATTGATGCGCAGGTGAAAATTCGTGGTTATCGGATTGAAACAGGTGAGATAGAATTTAACCTGGCTAAAGAGGAAGCCATAAAACAGGCCGTAGTGATTGCCCGTGCCGATAATAATGGCGTGGATAAGCTGGTTGCCTATATCATTTTAAAAGAGGGCATCCCGCAGGTTGGTGATAATAATGAATTGATCCATCAGTGGCGCAACAACCTGCGCATATCGGTGCCCGATTATATGGTGCCCGATAATTTTATTGTGATAAATGCCATGCCGATGACACCAAACGGCAAGGTAGATAAAAAGGCATTGGCCGCCCAGGAAATTGAAACGGTACAAACCGTACAATACGTTGCACCGCGCACTGACGTGGAAAAAATGGTTGCCGATATCTGGACTGAGTTTTTAGGTGTTAAGCAGATAGGTATTCACGATAACTTTTTTGAGCTTGGCGGCCACTCGCTGATAGCCGTACAGGTTATGGCGCGGATAGAGAAAGACACAGGTAAGCGCCTCCCGCTGGCCATACTGTTTGAAAACTCAACAGTAGAAAAGCTGTCGCTGATGCTGGAGATGGACGGAAAATCCATCACCTGGGATTCATTAGTGCCTATAAAACCCACAGGCAGCAAAATACCTATTTATATTGTACACGGCGCCGGCTTAAACGTTTTGTTGTTTAACACCCTCGCCAAACATATGGATGCCGACCAGCCTGTTTATGGTTTGCAGGCTAAAGGGTTGAATGGCGTTGACGAACCATTGAATAGGATGGAAGACATAGCGGCACATTATATTGCGGCCATACGTGCGCAAAACCCCGATGGCCCATATGCACTGGCAGGATTCTCTTTCGGGGGGATAATTGCCTACGAAATGGCTCGCCAGCTGAAAGCCCTGAACAAGGAAGTGCGCATGCTGGCCATGTTTGATACCTATGCTTATCGTACCCCGCATTACGACCCATGGCTGGTTAAAAATGTTAAACGCGGAATGTATTTTGGCCGCAAAGTGTGGCATGCCATGTTGTTTAAGGATGGTTTTAAAAAAACAATTATAACCCGTGCCAAGGCGCTTGAACGTGGCGCAATAAGACTTTTATGGAAGCTTAAATTTGGTACAGAACAAAAACAGACGGGTTTTTTTGGCTACTCGCATAAAATAGATGAGATGAACAATGAAGCGCAAAAGCATTACCGCATACAGCCGTATGATATTGCTATAGAGCTGTTTCGCGCCGAAACACGTTCGTTTTATTTAGATGATTACGTGTACATGGGCTGGAAGCCTTATGCCTTAAAGGGGGTAAATATCCATAACGTACCCGGTGAGCATAACACCCTTTTTAAAGAGCCTAACGATAAGCGATTCGCCGAAATATTGCAGGAATGCCTGAACAAGATAAACGATTAAGCACGCTTTGGGCACTATCACCAACCGATATTTAATTGATGTGTTGTGGCAGGATGGTGCCAGGCAAGACCTTGTTATTAATAATAACGAGGTACATGTATGGCGTATTAACATTAGCCAAAACATAAAACGTTTAGAGCAATTTGAAGCCCTGCTTACCGCGGAAGAAACACTGCGTGCCGGCAAATACAGGCAGCAGAAAGATACCTATAGGTTTATAGTAAGCCGGGGTGCGCAACGCGTTATATTGGGGAGATACCTGAACACGCCACCAGCACAATTACAATTTGTTTTGGGCGATAATAAAAAGCCTTATTTGGTAAATGAAAACGGCATGATTCTGCACTACAACCTGTCGCACTCCGGCGATTGGATAGTGCTTGCTGTAGCGCAATTAACCGTAGGTGCTGATGTGGAATTTGTTGACCCCCTATTCCCTTTCCAGGATATTTTAGAGGATAATTTTAGCAGGGAAGAGATTGGTCGTATTGGTACTTCACCCGATAGTTTTTTTACACTATGGACGCGTAAGGAAGCCATCCTTAAAGCAACAGGCCAGGGCCTTGGCGACCACCTTAAAATTACGCCCGCACTTGATGGAGAGCATATTTTAGATGCCAGCCTTACCGGCAATGATAAAAACTGGCTGCTGCGTAGTTTTAATATTGCGCCTGGGTATGTAAGTGCTGTGGTTATTGAAGACAAAGGGCTGCATTTGATTTTTTTTGATTTTCCTAAAGCCTATTCAGGATAGCTTACTTAGATGTTATAAGCGACCGTAAGGTATCCTGGGCTATGGGTTTTAATAGCGCAAGTTCTTTGATCCTAATGCTTGTTTTGGTCCATTGTTTCAGGTCTTTACCGGTTAACTGTGTGGTGTCTGCGGTGCTGTAAAATTCCAGGATGCTCTTTTTTAGCTCAGGGGTAACGTTTTTGTATTGCTGTTCTTGTAATTCTTCTAAAAGTTTGGCATACGTGTTATCAGCAAGTTGGTATTCACCAATGCTGGAGGGGTTACCCGTGTCAAAATCAATATCAGGCAGTACCAGCTGGTTGGTACCAACCAGCCCTAAAGCATTCTTGTAATTCTTTAAGATGGTTTCAAAGCTAATGGCGAAAAGTTTTTGGCCCTGCTCGCCCGGCGATTTGAATTTAAGTGTTTTTAAAGGTCCTATTTTGGGTAATATCCTGATGAAAAATACGGCCACTTTTGCAAAAAACTTAGATTCCTGGCGCTGCTTGCCAAACTCCAGGTTAAACGATCGTTTGCTCATTTTATACTGAAACTTACGCGCCGTTATCCCAGGGTGCATTTTTTCAATGTCAGTTTGGTTAGCCTTGTAAGCCGATTTGGTAAGTACCGGAAAAAGGTTACGCACACCCCAACGCATAGTGTTGATGGAGGAATTTATGTTTGAGAAGATACTGCCCAGTTCGCGGCCGTAGGTTTCGTAAAAGGCCTTCTCTAAAACCGGTACAGAGATGTTAAAGCCAATAAAATCGTGATAACCTTCTGATGTATAGCCGTTCTGGCCTATCTGCAATACGTCATATGCAAACTCCATACGGCTGTGCGAGGTATGGTCGTCATTATAGGTAACCACATTGCCGAATTTTTTTTGAAGCTTGGGGTAAATAATAGGCACATTAAGGTTGGTAGATAAAGAGTGCCCGTATTTGTCGGCCATATAATGCGATAGTGCGCCCAGTGCGAATGCATATTCATTCAGGTTTTGCGAATCGGTAATAAGGGCCTGTACAAAATCGCCGCTGCGTACGTAATGTACCAGATCGGTAAAAAAGCCGTTGCCAAAAGGCATGTAACCCATATCGGCTACAATGGCGCCGCCATACGCGTAGGAGTGTGCCATCAGCATTTGCTCGCTCGTGGCGTTAGGATATTTTTGCTTTAATAAAGGCACCAGGGCTGTTTTCCATGCAGCATCTATAATGGCTTCGTGTGCTAATATAGAGTAGGCCTTTGAGCTAAGGCCAGTAAATGTGAGCATGGTGGTAACCAATAAATACTTAAGACCGGATCGGAAAGTAGCTGACATTTTAAAACTAATTCTGGATAAATTCTGTGTTATGAACGATAAAATGTGCCGAACAGTTTTAAATAAGTGTTTAATGATGGAATTGTTACGTTGGGGGGGCTTTTATAAACAAGATGCGAAGTATAGCGTCTCTACAATATATTCTCTGTAGAGACGCGGTACTTCGCGACTAAATAATGATGTTTTATCTTCTCTCGTTGTAAACGCCAAATTCCGCAATAGATACCTGGCCTTCGGCTTTATCAATAGTTACCCGAACTTTGGTGCCATAAACCCGGTTAAAACGGTGGATCTTTACGCGCGATGCAATGTTACCCTCTGCAATTGGTTTCCAAACACCGTTTTGCAAATACTCAAAGTGGTATGCGCTAATGTTGGCTTTTGGCTCGGTTAAGGCAATTGTGTTAAATTCGGTATCGTGGCCAAAATCAATTTCGTACCATGGGGTTTTGATGGCCGTATTTGATGTCCACGATGTTGTGAAGTCATCATCATTGGCAAAATCCATAATGTTCATATCATCGCTCCAGCTTGAATTTGATGGTTTGTTTTTGGCCAGGTTGCTTGATATGATGGGCGCATTGGTTGCCGCCAGTTTTGGGGCAGGTACATCATTTTTCCATTGTTTGCCAATTTCTTTTAAAGCGGCTAAGGCGTTATCATCAAATAAACCATCGCGGTTTGGGGCAACATTTAAAATAAAGTTGCAGCCCGCCTGGTTAAGCGTGTTTAATTGTGCAACCATTTTAGCAGGTTCTTTTACCGGGGTGGTAGGGAAGTTTGTTTTCCAGAACCAGCTGCTTTGCAAGGGTAAACAAGCCAATGATGGCATTACATTATCTTTTGTTGATAAGCGCTGGCCTGCCCCCATTTCATAAGTTTTGATATCGCTGTAAAACAGGCCTTCGGCAGGGTATTTGGCACCGTTCAGGTCCATCAGCACACATTCGGGCTGTAATGATTTTACCAGATGATAGATATCCTCAAAATTGATATCGTCATAGCTAATTCTCGACCATGGCGCATCCCAGCCGTCAATAATCAAAGCTTCTATTTTACCGTATTTGGTTAACAGTTCGGTTAGCTGTGCCTTCACCATTTCAAAATGTTTTTGAGTGATGGTATGCGGGCGCAATTTATGGTGAGTATCCAGGATACTGTAATAAAGCATCACTTTGAGGTTATTCTTACGGAATGCATCAACATATTCCTTTACCACATCGCGCTTTAGCGGACTGTTCATTACGTTGTAATCGGTTGTTTTGGTATCCCAGATACAGAAACCGCTGTGGTGTTTGGTGGTTAAGCAGCCATAGGTCATGTTAGCGGTTTTTGCTGCTTTTGCCCATTGGTCGGCGTTTAGTTTTTTTGGGTTGAAGTTGGCTGCTTCCGCTTCGGGATCAGGCCAGTCGGCATCCATATAGGTAGGCATGTTAAAGTGGATGAACATACCAAACTTCAGGTCGACAAATTTTTGCTGCAAGTTACTGTAATTGGCTGTAGTGGTATTTACACTATTGTTTTGTGCCGATGTTTTAAAAATGATGCAGGACAGCATCAAAATGGCGGTAAATAATTTCTTCATGGATTATACGCTGATGTAAAACCCAAAGTAAGCGATTATTAGGTAAACATTTTAACAACTTTATTTTTTTGTCATCACGAATTTGAAAGGTGTTCACGTTCACTGCCGTGAACACCCGTTTATTTGATTAAATATCTGATAATCAGATATTTTTAATTTGTTGCTGATAAAGTACAGCCACCATTACACACCACTTAGTTATTTAATAGCCCGACCATGTTGTTAACCGCCCCAAAACGACTTTAAAACGCCCTTAAAAAGGACCTGTAGTGAGCCGTCCTGAAAAAGTTTTGGATAACACCAATAGCGGAAAATGTATTACCCGGTAATTAACTCACCCCGACTACGCTTCGCTGGTCGACCCTCTCTGTTGCGCAAAGAGGGTGAGGAGAAGAGTTTTAACCCTCTTTCCGCTTGCGGAGAGAGGGTCGGGCACGCAGTGTCGCGGGGTGAGTGATGTCGGTGAATAGATGCATCGCTATGCTCAGCATGACAGGGAGGTTGGTCAGCGGAATTTCTTAACGCAGGGAAGAGTCTTTTAGTGAGCTGTGCCTGGCTAAAGATCATTAGTTAACTCACCCCGACTACGCTTCGCTGGTCGACCCTCTCTGCTGCGCAAAGAGGGTGAGGAGAAGAGTTTTAACCCTCTTTCCGCTTGAGGAGAGAGGGTCGCGCACGTAGTGTCGCGGGGTGAGTGATGTCGGTGAATAGATGCGTCGCTATGCTCAACATGACAAAGGGGGAGCAATACTACTCCCGCGCATCCAAGATCTCATCTATCATCCCAAACTCAAGCGCTTCGGCGGCAATCATCCAGTGGTCACGGTCGGAGAGGCGGTGAACGGTTTCATAATCCTGGCCGGTGTGTTTGGCGGTGATCTGGTAAAGTTCATGTTTCATTTTAGCAATTTGTACGGCAGCTATCTCGATGTCTGATGCCATGCCCTGCGCACCGCCCGATGGCTGGTGCATCATGATACGTGAATGGGGCAGGGCGGCGCGTTTGCCCTTTGTACCCGCGCACAGCAATACCTGCGCCATAGATGCGGCCATGCCGGTGCAAATGGTTGCCACATCGGGTGAGATGAATTGCATAGTATCATAAATACCCAGCCCCGCGTAAACTGAGCCGCCCGGCGAATTGATGTAGATCTGGATGTCGCGCTTAGCATCGGTTGATTGCAGGAACAGCAATTGCGCCTGGATGATATTGGCCACATGGTCATCAACCGCGGTACCCAGGAAGATGATCCTGTCCATCATCAGGCGCGAGAATACATCCATCTGGGTGATGTTCATCTGTCGTTCTTCCATAATGGCTGGCGTTTGGCTGGTGATGCGGCTGTTGTTTACCTGCGCAATAAACCTGTCTACATGTAAACTTTGGACATGGCGATGCCTCACCGCGTATTTGCGGAACTCGTTGGTGTTCATTCTTTCTAAAAATTAATGGTTAGCGTTTAAAATAGCGCAGTATGGTTTCGCGGAAATTTTGATGTTTTGGCCGGGTAAAAAGCTGCTGATGCACAGCCTCGATATCTGCACGCAACTGTTTGCGCCCATATTGCTGCACCAACGTGAGTGTTTGCCTGTGCCAGGCTACATCCATGCTCAGTTCGGGGTTCAGGATCATCTTCGCCTCTAACAACAGGCCGTCCTGCGGGGCTGCGAGGCCCAGCACGTGGTCGTCAATCTCTTTGATGTTATTCAATGAAGTCCGCATAGGTCAGTGATCTTTCTTTAACGGTGTCCCTTACTTTTTCCAGGCATTTGTATTTCTGTACGGTTACCGAGCGCTCGCCAGCGTAGCCAAATTGTTCGGCGGCTTCTTTCATGGGTAACTTATGGTAGTAAAAAGCACTTAATAGTTCCAAGCAACGTTTACCTGCGGTTTCTAAAAATTGTAAAACCTTGTTGTTACAGATCTGCTGTTCCGTTTCATCGGCTTGTTCCCATGTATCATCAAGCGGAAAAGTATTGTTTTGCTCCCTGAACTTTTTAAACCACATGTGCTTTGCAATACCTAAAAGGTAGGCTTTACCATCGGCAGTAATTAAACTACCGGCAACTGCTTTCTCATAATAAATTACCAAAGCATCCTGGAAAACATCTTTGGCATCGTCAACCGAGCCGCCCATCCTGGCCACATACTTAGCCAGTGGGGGGAAGGCGCTTTTATAAAGCTCCATCAGTAAGTGTTCCCTGTTAACCGTTTTTACCATAATACCTGCGTTTAATTATAAGTGCGCGGCTTGGGTGATATATCACCGGGAAATTAGAAAAAAAAATCCACTTGCCATTCTTAACGCAATGAAGGGTCTTTTAGTGAGCTGTGCCTGGCTAAAGAATATTAGTTTACTCACCCCGACTACGCTTCGCTGGTCGACCCTCTCTGCTTCGCAAAGAGGGTGCGGATATAGGTTTTACCCTCTTTCCGCTTGCGGAGAGAGGGTCGCGCACGCAGTGTCGCGGGGTGAGTGATATTGGTGAATAGATGCTTCACTGCGTTCAGCATGACGGGGTGGTATGGTCAGTGAGCTGTTCCTGGCTAAAGAACATTAGTTTACTCACCCCGACTACGCTTCGCTGGTCGACCCTCTCTGCTGCGCAAAGAGGGTGAGGAGAAGAGTTTTAACCCTCTTTCCGCTTGCGGAGAAAGGGTCGCGCGCACAGTGTCGCGGGGTGAGTCACATTGGCGATTAGATGCTTCACTGCGTTCAGCATGACGGGGTGGTATGGTCAGTGAGCTGTTCCTGGCTAAAGAACATTAGTTTACTCACCCCGACTACGCTTCGCTGGTCGACCCTCTCTGCTGCGCAAAGAGGGTGAGGAGAAGAGTTTTAACCCTCTTTCCGCTTGCGGAGAGAGGGTCGCGCACGCAGTGTCGCGGGGTGAGTCACATTGGCGATTAGATGCTTCACTTCATTCAGCATAACAGGGAGTTTAAAGGGTTGTGGCAACAAAAAAAGGCTTGCCGAAGCAAGCCTTTTAAAAATCTATAAATCTGCGGAATCGTATAGATCCCGGTTTTATTTCAATAATTCTGCTTTAACAGTATCTAATATTTTAATAGACTCGGCAGTAGTTGGGGCCTCGGCGTAAACGCGCAGTACGGGCTCGGTGCCTGATGGACGGATCATTACCCAGGTCTCATCCTCAAAGAAGAATTTGAAGCCATCCAGATCTTCGGTTCGGGCTACCTTTAAGTTACCAAAGGTGCTGTAACCGCTTTTGCAGTTGCTGATGATCTGTTGTTTCTTCTCTTCGGTAACATGCAGGTCGTAACGCTCAACAGCAAATTTGCCAACCACATCATAAATTTCCTGTACCAGGTCTTTTAAGCTGCGGCCGCTTTTTGCCATAAATTCCCAAATCATTAGGCCTATCCAAACGCCATCGCGCTCGGGGATGTGCCCGTTAACTGCAATACCGCCCGATTCTTCACCACCCACCATAAACGGTTTGCCGCTGTTCACTATCAGGTCGCAAATGTATTTAAAGCCAATTTTGGTAACGGTGTTGTTTAAGCCGTATGCATCGCAAAGTTTTTGAATTTTGCTGGTGCAAGAGAAGGTTGAATAGACCTCGCCTTTTTCGCCCTTTACTTTGTACATATAATGTATCAGCAATAAAAGTATATGGTGCGAATCAACAAAGTTTCCTTCGCCGTCATATAAGCCAATGCGGTCGGCGTCGCCATCGGTAACCAAACCGGCAGCAATTTCCCCTTCAGATAGTTTAATCAGTTGCTCAAACTCCTGCAGGTTACGCTGTATAGGCTCGGGCGCCTGGCCATCAAAGCTTGGGTTATAATCGGCATGTAAAAAGGTAATATCGGGGAACAGGCGGCGCATAACATTTTGGCCGGCACCGTACATGGCATCGTAAGCCCACTGCAAACCACTATCGCGGATAGCAGCAATATCAAAGCTGGCTTCGGCATGTTCCACATACATATCCTCCAGGTCAATATATTCTACCAAACCTTCGGTAACATAATCTGTAACCGATTTAAGCTCCAGGCTGATGGTATCCGGGATCTGTGATTCTACTTTTTCAATATCATCGGGTGTGGCCGGGCCGCCGTAAAACGCTTTTATCTTATATCCGTTGTAGGCGGGCGGGTTATGGCTTGCTGTAATTATAATACCTGCCGATGCTTGTTTACGCACGGTACCTAACGATATCATGGGCGTAGATATAAACATGTTTTCGGCACGGAAAACCTTAATACCCTGCGATGCAAGCACCGCGGTAGTAACATCTGCAAACATTGGCCCTGCAAAACGCGGGTCGCAGCCAACAACAGCCGATGGGTTTTCAAAGTTTTGTTTTAGCCACAATGCGGTTGCATAGGCCACTCGTTTTACGTTCTCAACAGTAAAGTCGTCGGCAATGATCGCTCTCCAGCCATCTGTTCCAAATTTTATTTTGCTCATTTTAGATATAAGTGGTTTAAAATCCTATTTTTAGCGCCTCAATATTCATACAAGAATATTAATGTTTTATGGTAAACGGAAACAAATAATGAAAGTTTTAAAATTTGGCGGAACATCGGTTGGTAGTGCCGCCCGTATGCAGAAGCTGCTGGATATAATTAACCCCCAAGAGCGGCAAATAGTGGTGCTGTCGGCCATGTCGGGCACTACCAATAATTTAGTTGAAATAGGCCAGGCCTACCTTACAAATGATAAGGCAAAGGCAGCAAATTTAATTGCCATACTAAAGGATAAGTACGAGGCTGTTATAAAAGAGCTTTTAAAGAAACCCGAGACTTTGGAGCAGGGTAAGGAAGTAATTGATTATCATTTTAGATTATTGAGCAGTTTTGCCAACGATCTGTTTACCCCCATAGAAGATAAAATTATATTAGCGCAGGGCGAGTTACTATCAACCACCCTGTACCATATTTATTTAAAAGAGATAGGTGTACCATCGGTTTTATTACCGGCGCTTGAGTTTATGAAAACCGACGAGGATAACGAGCCGGTTGTAGAGCACATCACTACCGAGCTTACCCCTTTGCTGGATAAACACCCCGATGTGAACCTGTTTATTACACAGGGCTTTATTTGCCGTAATGCATTTGGCGAAATAGACAACCTGCGCCGCGGTGGCAGCGATTATACCGCATCACTGATAGGAGCGGGCATACGCAGCGAAGAGGTGCAGATATGGACCGATATTGACGGCATGCATAATAACGACCCACGTATTGTAAGCAATACCAAACCCATAGCCCAGCTATCATTTGATGAAGCCGCCGAGCTTGCTTACTTTGGCGCCAAAATTTTGCACCCGCAAAGCGTATTCCCGGCGCAAAAATATAAAATACCGGTGCGTTTGCTGAACACGATGGATCCGCAGGCGCCGGGTACACTGATCACCAATACCAGCGAGAAGGACAGGATAAAATCTATAGCGGCTAAGGATGGTATCACTGCTATTAAGATACAAAGCAGCCGTATGCTGCTGGCGCATGGTTTTTTACGCCGCGTGTTTGAGGTGTTTGAGCGTTACCGCACGTCTATAGATATGATCACCACATCAGAGGTTGCCGTATCGTTAACTATTGATGATACCACTTACCTGGGCGAGATAACCGCAGAACTGGCCGCATTTGGTTCGGTTGATATTGATGTGAACCACACCATTATTTGCGTGGTTGGCGATTTTGGCGCCGAAAAACATGGCTATGCAGCCCGCGTTTTGGAGGCTATAAAACATGTGCCGGTAAGGATGATATCATACGGTGGCAGCGACCACAACATGTCTGTACTGGTAAAAACAGAAGATAAGGTAGAGGTATTGAGAAGCCTGCATAGCAGGTTATTTTAATTTACGATTTTAGAATTACGATTTTAGATTTCGCCTCAAACATAATAACCGCGCGTCATTGCGAGCGTAGCGTGGCAATCTTCGATAGAAAAGTAGGCGACAAGCATGTCGAAGATTGCCACGTCGCTATCGCTCCTCGCAATGACGGCTTTTAGATAGTCAATTTTGACTTTTGACTTTTTAATTTTGACTTTTAAAGATGTTCAACAACAATACGATACAACGCTTTAACGATACAGAAACCCCATTTTATTATTACGATATGGGTGTTTTACGCAATACTTTGGATGCCTGCAGGGATGCATCATCAAAATACGGTTTCCATGTGCATTACGCCATGAAGGCCAACTTTAACCCAAAGGTTATCGATATGATCCAGTCTTTCGGTTTCGGGGCCGATTGCGTAAGCGGTAACGAAGTAAAGGCAGCAGTGGAGCATGGCTTTGATAAAGGTAAGGTGGTTTTTGCAGGCGTAGGGAAATCTGACAAGGAAATTAACCTGGCGCTTGATGCCGATATTTTTTGTTTTAATGTAGAGTCGGTACAGGAACTGGAGATCATTAATGAGCTGGCGAAAGCCAAAAACAAAGTTGCCGGTATAGCTATACGTATTAACCCCAATGTTGATGCGCACACGCACCACTTTATCACCACGGGGCTGGATGAGAATAAATTTGGAATAAATGCCTGGCAGTTAAATGATGTAGCCGAAACGCTGCGTAAGTGCCATAACCTTAAATTTTTAGGCATCCACTTTCATATCGGTTCGCAAATTACCGATATGGAGGTTTACCGTAACCTGTGTACCCGCATTAACGAAATGCAGGATTGGTTTGAAGACCACGGCTTCGCTATAAAAATATTAAATACGGGCGGTGGCCTCGGTGTTGATTATTATAACCCCGATACCAACGGTCTTGCCGATTTTGAAAGTTATTTTAAAGTGTTCAGCAAATTTTTGAACGTTAAACCCGGCCAGGAAGTGCATTTTGAACTTGGCCGAGCTATGGTTGCGCAGTCGGCCTCGCTGATCTCAAGAGTGCTGTATGTAAAGAACGGCCAGAAAAAGAATTTCCTGATATTGGATGCGGGTATGACGGAGCTGATGCGCCCGATGTTGTACCAGGCGTATCATTCGATCCAGAATTTGAGTCAGGAGTCAAGAATCAAGAATCAAGACAAATCCGAAATTGAACATTCGAAATCTGAAATAAAATACGACGTAGTAGGCCCGATATGTGAAAGCACGGACTGTTTCCGGAAGGATGTTGATTTGCCGCAATCGTACCGTGGCGACCTGATAGCCATACGCACTGCAGGCGCTTACGGCGAGGTAATGGCATCGAACTATAACCTGCGGGACCAGGTGCAAAGTGTATACTCTGAATAAGATAAGGATAATAAAAAACCGTTAACCGGTACAATACGTATATAATTTTAATTTCCCCCTAATTATAAGGCGCTTGCCCTATATATAATGCGGCTAGGTAATTATTATAACGAATGTGGTTATACGTTGTATTAAGGTATTTAGCAAAACCCCGTAGTTAACTCCATCGGGGTTTTTTAGGTTATAATGGCCGGCTACAAACCATGCAGCTATAATTTACGTATTTAAATAACCCTTGCTGAAATAATACTTAACCTTTTTAAACATTTATTAAACTTAAGTGTATAATTAATAGCCAGTTAAGGCTAAAAAAATAATATTTCAACTATCTACCTTTGTATGAATAAATATACCGAGCAACAACGCCTTTCAGCTGTAAACAGGTTTATGCATCTTGATGCCGGTATTGTTAAAGACTTGAATGAAATTGTTGCCCTGGTAGCCGAAATATGCCAAACCCCTGTGGCCCTGGTTACCTTGCTTGATAAAGATACCCAATGGTTTAAAGCATCAGTTGGTACCGAAATTGAATGCACCCCACGCAGTGTAGCTTTCTGCAACCTTACTATCCAACAGTCAGACGTGAATATTATAAATGATCTGTCGGCCGACCCATTACATTGCAATAACCCACTGGTAACCGGCAAGCCATACGTGCGTTTTTATGCAGGCGCGCCTTTAATAACAAAAGATGGCTTTGCCATTGGTAGTTTATGTGTGATTGGTATGAAACCCGGCGAATTAAAAGCACACCAGCAAAAAGCGCTGCAGGTAATGGCTAAGCAGGTGGTAAACCTGATAGAGCTGAACTGGAGCCTGAATACACTGGCTAAACAACGTGCAAAAGAGCAGGAGCATGCTGCGGCTATTGGCGAATCGGAATTAAAGCTGAAGGCTATTTTTGATAGCTCGAATGATACCCATATACTGGCAGGCCGTAATTTTGAAGTACTGGCGTTTAACAGGTCGGCCGCGGGTTTTGTGAAAAACGCTTACGGCCATAAATTAACCGAAGGCGATAATTTACTTAACTTTACCGAACCCGGTATACTGCCACAGTTTAAAAAGTACTTTAACATAGCGCTAACTGGCCGGTCAATAAAGCGCGAGTGGCTTTTAATGCAGGGTACTCCATTCGCCTGCTGGAAGGTAACCACCTTTTTACCAGTGCGTAACAGTATAGGTGATGTGATTGGGGTGGCACTTAACTCTACCGATATTACCCACCATAAAAAGCAGGAAGCCTATATCAATATACAAAATGAAGCTCTTAACCGTATTGCCATTATCCAGTCGCATGAGTTGCGCAGGCCGGTAGCATCATTATTGGGTATTATGGACCTTATTAAAATGGAGAATATAAACTTTAGCTATTTTGATATGATGGAGCTGACAGTTAACGAACTGGACGAGAAGATCCGCAGTATTGTAAAAGATTCTGAGAATACCCTGCATGGCCGCCATCTGGCAGTTGTAGCGTAATAAATCCCGTTTTTTAATATACAACCCGCTGCATTTATAGCGCTTTTGCACTATTGTGGATAATTATGCATACCTTGCGCACTTTAATAATTAATATAATGCAAAAAGAAGGAACAGTAAAATTTTTCAATGAAACAAAAGGATTTGGTTTTATTACCCCAGATGGTGGTGGTGCCGATGTATTTGTTCATTCAACAGGTCTGATCGACGAAATCCGTGAAAACGATAAAGTTGAGTTCGAAGTAGAAAACGGAAGAAAAGGCTTAAACGCAGTAAACGTAAAGGTTGTTTAATTATATATTAATCCACTAAATGTTACAGAAAGCATCTGCCCCACAAAGGCGGATGTTTTTTTTTGAACTAACTGCCATGGCGAACCGGTTGAGAATTGGCCTGTCGTTTAGATCTTCTACAAGCTCAGACGTACACTCACATTCACTACCTGTTATTCATTCCCGCTTAGCCAAAAGGCTACCGAGGCCACGGCGATGATCATGAATATCAATACGATCAAAAAATCTAATACGCGCCGAAGTATCCGGTCAATTAAATTTTCTTTCCTGTTTATATAAGGCAATAGTTGGTATTTAAGTACAATGAGTATACCTGCCAGTACAATTGTTACCAGATAGAACATTTTACGAAAATGTACAGACCGGGTAGAGCCTATAAGCGAAGTGATATCCATAACTCCTTAAACAGTAAAGCGCATGCTTTGTGTGATGCATACCTCCGTGTCACAATAAAACATTAGCATATTAAACTTATTATGAACTTTTTTAAACAGAGCGGTATGGTATTTGTTACTTAAGTACAAAATCATCTACCAAAAAGTAAAGAATATGAAAGATCAAGCAAAAATTATAGCAGCACTTTTAGTGGGTGCTGCAGCGGGCGCCGCATTGGGTTTATTATTAGCCCCCGAAAAAGGTGAAGAACTAAGAGGCGATATTGCTGATTACGTAAATGACCTTGTTGATAAAGCAAAAAATAAAGCGCAATCTACTGCCGATAACATTAAAGAATATGGCAGCCATGCGGTTGATTCGGTGAAATCAAAGTTTAGCGGAGCCGTTAGTGATGCCGACGATGCTATTGACAGTGCAAAAGCAAGAGCTACCAATTACGCCGAAAACGGTGTTGACAGCGCAAAATCAAAAGTAAAAAGTACCGCTAACGACTGGAACAACTCTATCCAGAACGCATAAGGTATTTAACATAACATGTGTAAAGCCCGGCTAATTAGCCGGGCTTTTTTGGTTTTACCAGTTTGTTATTCGGGTAGCGCTGAGCATCTGTTAACCAACTATGCCTTGTTAGTATAAATTGCAAGTTGATTGAATGGTTATAGATAAACCACTAAATACCGCACCACACCCGTGGTTGGTGTAATTATTACACCGTTCTTTTAGCTCGTAGCTAGTGTAGTTATTACACCAGTTTTTTAGCATATAGTTGTGTTATTACTACACTCTCTTATGTATTTCTGTAATTAATTCATTATAAATAAATTAAGCTGTCTTTTTGACGGTAATTTTGTAACCTTTTGATAGTCATTGATAATGCGACGCCTGTTGGGTACTTGCAAATAAATATGATTAATAAATGTTATGTGAGTCGGTTTATATAGGCTTAAATAGGATATATTTAAGGGCTCTTATATGAGCGAATCAATTAATAATCAATTTATTTTAAACTTTAAACAAATGTACAAACACAATTTTGGCAAAAAAATTGGTAAAGGCCTTTGTGCGCTTTTAGCATTATTTCTATGTAGTAATACCGCTAATGCGCAATATGGCATACTGGGTAGAAACATTCTTAGTATTAAAAACGGACGCGAACTATCAGATTCTATCATTTACCATAAGGTAAAGGTAGATGGAGGTGGTAATCTAATTCCGTGGAATGCGGATAACTATGGTGATGCATTTGACCAAACTATAAAACTGACATGGAAGTTTTGGAAAAACATGGAAGTAGATACCAATGGCGAAAGATATTATATGAACCACCAGGTATGGAAAGCCAGCCATGATAAACGCGGTATAGGTGGCGACCAGGTGGCTATGGGGATATCTGCCTGGGATCTCTTTTATAATTACCTTGGCGATGAGGATTTTATAAAAGATATGAAATATCAGGCCGATTATTACCTGGCCCATTCTATGTCTTCGCCAACTTGCAAATGGCCAAATTTGCCATATCCGTATAATACCAAAGTAGAAATCGGAATTTATGATGGCGATATGATGGCTGGTAAAGGTGTGTTACAGCCCGATAAAGCAGGATCGTTAGGTTATGAACTGATACGATTGTATAAAAAAACCGGCGAAGTTAAATATCTGAATATTGCAGTGAAAATTGCCAACACTATGGCAGCAAACATAAAACCCGGCGATGCAAAGAATTCACCATGGCCTTTTAAGGTAAATGCTGTAACCGGTAAAGTAGCTGCACTTGGTAAAAATGATTATTACAAAGAACCAAGAATGGGTAGCTATACTGCAAATTGGACAGGCACCCTTCAGTTGTTTAGCGAACTGATAAAACTACATAAAGGTAACACTGTAAAATATCAGGATGCATTTAATAAAACTTTAAAGTGGTTTAAGAACTATCCGGAAAAAACCAACGATTGGGGGCCGTTTTTTGAAGATGTACCGGGATACTCAAAAACACAAATAAATGCCACAACTTATGCCATGTTTGTTATGGAGCATAAGGAACTTTACCCTGATTGGAAAAAAACAGTATCAAATATTTTCAAATGGGTACACAGCACATTTAATAATAAAGATTGGGCAAAATACGGTGTAACAGTTACCAATGAACAAACGGCATACCCGGTGGTTGGTAACAGCCACTCGGCCCGCCAGGCATCTATGGAGTTGTTGTATTGGGCCATGACAGGCGATACCACCCTTAACCGTAATGCGGTGCGCCAGCTTACATGGGCAACCTACGCGGTAGATTATGATGGCAAAAATTATTATCCAACAAACGATGTTTGGATGACCGATGGTTATGGCGATTTCGTTCGTCATTATATCCGTGCTATGGCAATTGCGCCACAGTTGGCACCTGCAGGGTCAGATCATATGCTGAAAACATCTTCTACCGTTCAAAACATAGTGTATAATGCCAATAGCATTTCTTACAAAATTTTTGATAAAGCATCCAATGACCTTTTCAGGCTTACAGCTAAACCTGCCGGCATTACAGTAAGCGGTAAAAAACTTACAGAGGTTGCCGGTAAAAACAAAGAGGGCTGGTTTTGGCAGCCGCTTGATAAAGGAGGTATATTAAGCGTATCTCAAAAGCTTGGTAATATCATCGTGATAAAAAAATAACCAGGATCAAATTCAGTTTTTACAAGTATTTATAAACTAAAAACGCCCGGCTCAAATATGAGCCGGGCGTTTTATTGATATGATATTGTGTGCCTTATTTAGCTTTTGGCGCCCAGGTATTATCCTTGGTATTGGCATCCATGTAGATGCCGTTATCTAACGTTACCGATTTCAGGCTTTTACCTCTTTCGTTACTGAAAGTAACCAGTGTTTGTTTTTGGTTGGCTTCCCAAACTGCAGGGGTTTTGTGGATGGTTTTGGTACTGCCATCGGTATAAGTGATCACCACATCAAACGGGATAGCGAAACCGCCAATGTTAGCTACGGTTAAGGTATAGCCATCTTTACCGGTTACACCGCTTTTTATAGCCAGGTCGTTATAATAGTTGGTGAAAAACCAGTTGTTAAAGAACCAGTTTAGGTTACGGCCCGATACATTGCTCATCGAGTTGAAGTAATCCCATGGGATAGGGTGTTTACCGTGCCACCTGTCCATATAACCATGCAGGGCTTTTTTAAACAGCTCATCGCCAAGCATATCTTTAAGGGCAAGGTAACTTAATGATGGTTTACCGTAAGCATTGTTACCGTAACCGGTAGTAAGCTCGCTGGTTTGGGTAATAACCGGGATATCCTGGTTGCTTGAGCGGTTGTTTATCCAGCTGTTTACACGGAACTGTTTATAAAACTCATCGGCTTTGGCTTTGCCCTTTTCTTCAATACCTATCAGGTATTCTAAAGTTGTAGCCCAGCCCTCGTCCATAAAGGCGTAGCGGGTTTCATTGATGCCCATATAAAAGGGGAACCAGGTGTGCGCAATCTCATGGTCCTGCACAAGCTGTGCAAAACCCGGGTCGCCCATTTGGCTGTCGTTCACCATCATTGGGTATTCCATATCAGCAAAACCCTGAAAAGCCGTCATTTTAGGGAAAGGGTAGGGTACGCCCGGCCAGTTATGGCTAAACCAGCCCAAAGCATTGCGGCCATACTGTACAGATTGTTTAAAATCGGTACCCTTAACAGAGTAAGCTGCCTGCATGCTTGCGCGCCTGCCGGTGCTTTTATCAACAATAACGCTGCCTGCATCCCAAATGTAATGGTTGCTTAAACCCAGGGCTACGTCGCTGATGTTGGTGGCGGTCCAGGTCCAGGTGTTCATGGCGTTTTGTGCGGTTACCTTGTTCCCGGTAATTTCATCAATAGTAGCAACGTGGATGGTGCTGTCGCTGGTCATTGATCTCTGCAGGCGGTCTGCATATTCTTTTTGCAATACCTGTGTTGGGTTTTGCAGGGTGCCTGTAGCCCAAACTATAAAGTTTTTTGGTACGGTAACATTAAGGGTGTAATCGTTAAAATCGTTATAAAACTCTTGTGCATCAACAAATGCTACGCGGTCCCAGCCGTTGTAATCGTCATAAACAGATACGCGCGGGTAAAAATAAGCCAGGTAATAACTGGTCGAATCTATCTGCCCTTCGCGGCCGCTTTGTTTTGATGCATCAAAATGCCAGGCTATGTTAATTTTAACAGAATCGTGCGGAAGCAGTGGTTTTGGTAAACCAACCGCCTGGTTGGTTGATGCTGCCTGTGCGTTGTTCCATGGCTTTTTCTGGCCTGCAATTAAAAAAGTATCTATCTGGATACCCGAGGTTAAATAATCCGGGCTTGCATCACCTGCCCTGGCTGCGCCGGGGCGGTGGATGTTCAGTATCAGTTTCATGTTCAGCCTTTTTAAAGTATCGGGGCTGTTGTTAATGTAGGTAATGGTTTCGGTACCCTTCACGGTGCTTAACGGCGGTGCCGCGGTAATAGAGATATTGTACCGGGCATGGTTTTGCCAGTACTTGGGGCCGGGTTTACCATCGGCGCTGCGGGTACCATTATCAAACGCTTTTTTTATATCGCGTGGCATGTAAAGGCTTTGTGCCTGCAATTGTAACAGCGCAATGCTGCAAGCGGCAGTTAGTAATAGTTTTTTAAACATAGTGTATTGGGTTTGGTGTAATACGCAGCAAATTTATGATATATTATAACAATAGCTTTGATGGCCAGGTAAACGAATTGTTACACAGGACGCTTGTTTGCCGGGATTAATTTTTTTTCCTTTGTTGTAAGTTATTTTAGTAGGGGTATTAAATAACTATACAGAGCCGGGCCTATGGTCCGGTTTTGTTTTTTTATAGAGATTTCTTTGATGTGAATCATTTCTGTTTGCCGAATCAGGCAAGCTAATCAATTATTGGGTATTAGTAGTTCTACTTGTTGACCTTGAATAAAATCACCTTCTTGCAACTGCTTTAATGGCCTAAATATGAATACATCTAATCGTTGTTTGTTATTGTCGTCAATAAGTCTTGGCATATCGACATAATTGTAAATAGGTACGTTGCCGAAAACTGAACCATCCCTTACCTCGAAATCTAACCCGCCTTCTAATAAACGAGCAATAATAAATTGACCGCTATTATGATGAAGAGAAATATTCATGATTTCGAAAGTTAGTATCATCTTACTCGGGTGTTACGTATTCCTTCGCTATCAGCGTAAACAACTGGTCGTTATCGGCCGCTTCATCAAAGTTCTCGGTTAGCAGTTGCTTCACTTCATCGTACTTTAATAGTTTGGCTATCATAATAAGCATCCGGTATGATGTAATATTGATATGCTCTAAAATTTGCAGATAGAGCATCAGGTCAAGATCATTTAACAGAGGCACTTCCTGGTCATCGTCAAGGCAAAATTCATCCCGAACAATAGAGCTGATAGGGTTACAGATATCGGGCGAGGGTGTTTCGCCAATCAGTTTATAAATATCTTCCATGCGCTCCAGCTGCTTTTTAACATCGCCGCCAAATTCTTTTACGGCCAGTTTAAGGGCTTCAAATGATGCCAGCTCTATCAGGTGCGGTGTACGTTCGCGTAAAAAGCGTTTGCCGTTATAAATGCGGGTTAAATGATGCAGAAATATTTGCTTCAGGAATTTTTTATCAGGAGCGGGAGGGGTGTGAGGTTCCATCTTAATTTAATTAATTGTGACAAATAAACACAAAAACCAAAGTCTGGTTTCTTTACTTAATAAAAAATGATTTACATGTAAAAGTAAGTTTAATTAACGGTGTTATACTATATTAATACCTTTGTAGCTATGAAATATAAATTAGGTGATTTTGTGCGTTTTGTTGACGAGAGGCTTGAAGGTTACGTTACCAAAATTATCGACGAGCAAATGATAGGTGTTACCGTTGAGGATGATTTTGAGATACCCGTACTGGCAAGCAAAGTTACCTATGTACACGGGCATGGTGTCGAAAGCCACGACGAAGAACATGTTGCCGAAATCAAGCAACCCGCAGGCGAGTTTAAAAACAAAGGCGTACATGTTGCCGTAGTGGCCGATGCCAAAGCCAACGCGCTGGTGCATTTATATATCATCAATGAAACCTCGTACCAGTTACTGGCTTCGCTTACCACCCAGCAGCAAAAAGATTTTAAAGGTGAGTTTGCCGGTATTGTTGAGCCAAACGGCGTTGCAAAAGTATATTCGGCCAAACTATCTGATCTGCAGTTGTGGCCAAAGCTTATTTTCCAGATGCTGTTTTATACTAAACAGAACCAGCCATTGGTTGAACCATTAAATGTAAGCGAACAATTTAAAGCTAAAGATTTTGCCGGCGCTAAAAAGCTGGTGCCCTATATTAAGCAGCAAGGCTGGATGATACAGCTTGATGAACCCGAACTGGTTATAGATGCCGAAAAACTAAAGGAAAGTTTTTTTAAACCCGCCGAAGAAAAAACGCAAACAGTAGCTAAACCCTTTAGCGAGCTGGACCTGCATATCGAAAAACTGCGCGACGATTACCAATTTTTAGCCAGCAGCGAGATACTGAACATACAAACCGACCACTTTAAAAAAGCGCTTGATGCCGCCATTGTACACCAAATGCCCGATATCACTTTTATACACGGCACAGGTAACGGTATACTAAAACACGAACTGCATAAGCTGCTGAGCAAACACCCCAAAGTGCAAACTTTTATGGATGCCCGTAAAGAGAAGTTTGGTTATGGGGCTACAAAGGTGATTTTGAAATAGTGGTTAAACGTTGATAAAAGCGTTAGGGTAACGGATACGGGGCTCGCTATCGCGAGCTTTCAGCTCGTGATAGGCACAAGGTCAGCTTTCAGCTGACGTAAGCAGAGTGCTTATCTTAATGCATTGTCGCGAGTTACGCTGCGCTAAACTCCTCGCTATCGCGAGCTTTCAGCTCGTGATAGGCACAAGGTCAGCTTTCAGCTGACGTAAGCAGAGTGCTTATCTTAATGCATTGTCGCGAGTTACGCTGCCCTAAACTCCTCGCTATCGCGAGCTTTCAGCTCATGATAGGCACAAGGTCAGCTTTCAGCTGACGTAAGCAGAATGCTTATCTTAATGCATTGTCACGAGTTACGCCGCGCTAAACTCCTCGCTATCGCGAGCTTTCAGCTCGTGATAAGCACAAGGTCAGCATTCAGCTGACGTAAGCAGAATGCTGACCTTAATGCATTGTCGCGAGTTACGCTGCGCTAAACTCGCGACAGCGGCATAAATAAAGAAAAAATTGATCAATCGCAATATTAATCGTAATATTGCGATTGATATATGGGCGTTACCAAAACAGATATTTTTACCAACCAGCAAAACAAACTGGCTATGCAGTTAAAGGCCATTGCGCACCCGGCACGTATTGCTATTCTGCAACAAATTATAAAGGCTAATGCCTGTATTTGCGGCGATTTGGTTGATGAACTTGGTTTGGCACAGGCTACCATTTCGCAGCACTTAAAAGAGTTGAAAAATGCCGGCCTGATACAAGGTTCGATAGAAGGTGTTAGCATTTGCTATTGCATTGAGCCTGTGGCCTGGAAAAATTTACAGAATGAAATAAATAACATGTTTGCATCATACAAAGATGTAAATACTTGCTGCTAAAATTTTTTGACAACATCTATCGTAATATTACGATGGATTAATTAAACTATAAACAAATGGAAAACTTAAAATGGGGATCTTTTAAAGAGAAATTACAGGCAAATCCGGAGATGGTTCTACAGTTTCAGTATGCCGAAGATAAGTGGGTGGATGCATCATATCATATCACCGAAATTAAGCAGGCGCCCATAACATCGGTAGATTGTGGCGGGGTAATGAATAAGTGGACGGAGGTGATTGTACAACTGTGGGAGCCGCAAGGCCAGGAACAGGACAGGGCCATGCAGGTGAGTAAAGCGCTGTCAATTGTAAACCTGGTAGAAAAGGCATTGCCCCTTGATGCCGATGCCATTGTTAAAATTGAATTTGGTAATACGCAGTTTGATACCCGCCAGATGCTGCCTAAAAACATTACGGCAAGCAGCGATAACCTGATTGTTGACCTTAGGCCCGATGCTGTGCAGTGCAAAGCAATAGAACGTGGCGGTAGTTGCGGCACCAATGATAAAGGCGAAGAATGCTGCAAGCCGGTAGTAGAAGTTAAACCCAAAATAAAATTGCAAAACCTTGCCGAAAATGCAGCCTGCTGCACACCGGGAGGCGGATGTTGCTAATTGATACGATGAAAAATATTTTAGTACTGTGCACCGGCAATAGTTGCCGCAGCCAGATAGCGGAAGGTTACCTGCGGTATTTTGCAGGCAATAAGGCCAATATTTACAGCGCCGGTATCGAAACGCATGGCGTTAACCCTAAAGCCATACAGGTGATGGCCGATGATGGGATAGATATATCCGCACATACCTCAAACCATGTAGATGAATACCTTACTATCCCATTTGATGTGGTGATAACCGTATGTGATAACGCTAACGAGGCCTGCCCGTATTTTCCGGGGAATGTGAAGCGTTTACATTACAACTTTCCTGATCCGGCGAAAGCCACGGGTACACCTGATGAGGTGATGGATGAGTTTAAAAGGGTACGTGATATGATCAAAACATACGCCGCCGATTTTGTGAAACAACACATCAGCTAACCCATGTCAGCAACCAATTGTGCCCCGGCGGCTAACCGCAAAAAGCTGAGCTTTTTAGACCGGTACTTAACCTTATGGATATTTCTTGCAATGGCTATTGGCGTAGCCGTTGGTTATTTTATACCGTCATCATCAGGTGTTATCAACTCGTTTTCAAGCGGTACAACGAATATACCTTTAGCAATAGGGTTAATTTTAATGATGTACCCACCGCTTGCCAAAGTAAAATACGAAAACATAGGCGAGGTGTTTAGAGATACTAAAGTATTAAGCGCCTCGCTGTTCCTGAACTGGATTGTTGGGCCCGTATTGATGTTTATATTGGCAATCACATTTCTAAGGGATTACCCGGAATATATGATAGGGTTGATCCTTATTGGCCTTGCCCGGTGTATTGCCATGGTTGTAGTATGGAATGAACTGGCAGAAGGTAACCGCGAGTACGCTGCGGGGCTTATTGCCTTGAACAGTATTTTCCAGATGCTGTTGTACAGCGTTTATGCTTATGTGTTTATCACTGTATTGCCGCCTTTATTTGGCCTTAAAGGCCTGCATATAAATATCACCATTGCCGAAATTGCTAAAAGTGTAGGCATCTATTTAGGTATACCATTCGCGTTAGGTATAATAAGCCGCTACGGCCTTATCAAATTAAAGGGCGAAGAATGGTTTCAAACCAAATACATACCGCTTGTATCGCCAGTCACCCTTATTGCATTACTCTTTACCATCGTGGTAATGTTCAGCTTAAAAGGGCAATTAATTGTTCAAATACCGTTTGATGTATTGCGTATTGCTATACCATTGTTTATCTACTTTGCAGTTATGTTTCTGGTTAGCTTTTTTACCGGCAAGTATATGGGGGCCGATTATTCAAAGAATGCATCTATCGCATTTACAGCCGCCGGTAATAACTTCGAATTGGCTATCGCGGTAGCTATAGGTGTATTTGGCATTAATTCGGGCGAGGCATTTGCCGGAGTTATTGGCCCGCTGGTAGAAGTGCCAGCTTTAATAATTTTAGTAAAGGTGGCAATATGGTTGCGGGGCAAATACTATCTAAGGCATTAATTATGAATTTAAATATAGTATATATCGTTTTTGGCACAACCATTGCACTATAGTTAATGTAATAAACCAATAAATAATATATACCATGAAAAAGATAAGTTTAATAATGGCGACGGCGATCGCTGCTTTCGGTATCAATTATGCCGCGGCTAAAAGTCACAACATCCCCGCGTTAAATAAAGCTACTTTGTTAACAGGTAATTTAACTGTTAGCCAGGATACAGTGCCTAAAAAATCAAAAACTAAAAAAACAAAGCCAACAACAACACCTACTACCCCAACAGGTAGCCCGGCAATGCCTACGGTACCAACAAGCCCAACAACGCCTGCTGTGCCATCGTATCCAACAACACCTACAAACCCGTCGGCGCCAACCAGTCCAACAAACCCTACGGTGCCAACAAACCCAACTACGCCTACAGTGCCAACAACACCTACAGCACCGGCGCCTACGCCAGGTGTACCACCAACTGGCACACCGCCCGCAACGCCAAACCCAATGCCAGCAACTTCGCCTACAGCGCCAAGCACTACACCAGTGGGTGCGCCAACTGTACCTCGTACAGGCGGCAGGTAATCATATAATGTATAAATGCAAGACCGGTGCAAAGCATAAGCTTTCACCGGTCTTTTTTTGTATTAATTTTCTTTCTCTACAAATTCTTTTAAGCTGATGCCCAGTATGTGGTTCCAGCCCTTGGTAAAGCTTTCCGCAGCAAAATCCGGCCCGTTTTGCACGAAGGTTTCCAACCCGGTATGGGTAATCCTTACCAGCGTTTTATCACCTTCGGGAAAAAGCTCAAACGTAACTTCCGAGTGGCCGCTAAAACCATCATAAACCCAGCTGTAACTTAATTTTTTCTCAGGCTCAACCGCTGTAATACGGCAATTATGCCTGTAGCTTTCGCCCTTGCTGCCTTTACCGTTAAAGCTAAATTCAAAGCCAACACGGGGTTCAAAGCTTTCCAGTTGAAAATACCATTGTTTCATTTTTTCGTTATCGGTTAAAGCCTGCCATACGCGGCTTACCGGCGCATTCAGTATGCGCTCAACTACAAGTGGTTTTGTTTCCATAATTTATATATGTTTTGGTTTTTGTTCGGTTTCTTCCTTGGTTAAAAAATCTTCCAGTGCATCCATTTTGCTGGTCCAGAAGGCGCGGTACTGGTCGGTCCATTTGGCTACCTGCTCCAGTTTTTTCAGGTCGGCCCGGCAAAAGCGTTCACGCCCCTGCTGTTTAATGGTGATGAGGCCGCATTCGGTAAGTATTTTTATATGCTTGGATATAGCAGGCCTGCTTACGTCAAAGTTATCGGCAACGGCGTTAAGGTTTAACTGTTGCCCGGCCAGCAGGTTAATGATCTGGCGGCGGGTAGGGTCGGCAATGGCCTGGAATACATCTCTTCTCATTTCAAATTTATATTTGTAACCGTTTGGTTACGTAAAGGTATATGTTACCATTCGGTTACGCAAATTTTAGTTAAGTTTTTTTTATTATAAACCATCCCGAACGTATGCTGTTGAATTATAAGTACCAACACATTTACTATGGCCGATATAGCAAAACGTTTCCCGCAAAACCCTTTATTAGCACCTAAAGACCTTACCCCCAGTTTAGATGGCTTAACCATTGCCTGCCTGCTAAACCCGGGCGTGTTTAGGTTTGATGGCAAGGTATGGCTGCTGGTACGTGTAGCCGAACGGCCCGAGCAAAACGAGGTGAAAGTTTCCTTCCCGATACTTACTGCAACCGGCGAAACCCGGATCATTGAAATAGCGCTGGATGATTCGGACCTGATAGCTACCGATGCGCGGGTGGTGCGTTATAAAGGCGTTGATTATCTCACCACGCTATCCCATCTGCGGTTACTTTGCAGCGATGATGGTATCACTTTCTATGAGCCCGAGGGGTATAAAAAACTGTTTGGCATAGGCCCCTTGCAAACATTCGGCATTGAGGATTGCCGGGTTACTTTTTTAGAGGATAAATATTACCTAACTTTTACCGCCGTTAGCGACAGTGGGGTAGGTGTAGGCATGCGTACCACTACCGACTGGAAAAATTTTGAAACCTATGGGATGATACTGCCACCTCATAATAAGGACGTTGCCATATTTGAGGAAAAAATAAACGGCTTGTATTACGCCCTCCACCGCCCAAGTAGTGTAGATATTGGCGGTAATTACATCTGGCTGGCCGAATCGCCTGACGGGGTACACTGGGGTAACCATAAATGCATCCTAAAAACCCGCGAGGGGATGTGGGACAGCGGCCGTGTAGGCGCAGGTGCCGCACCTATAAAAACAGATAAAGGCTGGCTGGAAATATATCATGGCGCCACCAAAGAACACCGCTATTGCCTGGGTGCAGTACTGCTCGATCTGCAAAATCCGTCAGTCGTTATCGCCCGCAGTACCGAACCTATCATGGAGCCTACCGAGGCTTATGAAACTACCGGCTTTTTCGGCCACGTGGTTTTTACCAATGGCCATATTTTAGATGCGGATGGCGATACCCTTACCGTTTATTACGGTGCGGCAGACGAATACGTGTGTGGGGCGCATTTTTCTGTCAAAGAGATTTTGGGCCAGATGGGATTTTAATGCTTGGTAATTTGATTTTAAAGCGGCTTGTAGCGTTGGTAAAGAAGTGCTGATTTTAATAAAAACCGGCATCAACCAAAACCAGCTAAAACGTTTGCAGATCATGGGCGCAAAATCTGTCGAAAATGTTTAATACATTGCCGTTTTATTAGCCAGTTATGAAAAGTTTTTTGGACGAGGATTTTTTGCTGCAATCTGATGTGGCCCGAGAGTTATTTCACGACCATGCCAAAGACCTCCCTATTATAGATTATCATTGCCACTTGCCGCCCGATCAGATAGCCAACAATATCAACTTTGCTAACATTACCCAGGCCTGGCTAAAAGGCGATCATTACAAGTGGCGGGCCATGCGCGCCAATGGTATTGACGAAGGCTATATTACCGGGGGCAAACCCGATAACGAAAAATTTGATAAATGGGCAGAAACCGTTCCTTACACCCTGCGTAACCCGCTTTACCACTGGACACATCTTGAACTGCAGCGCTACTTCGGGATCACATCACGCCTGATGCCCGGCACAGCCGAATTTATATATGCTGATTGTAACGAAAAGCTGCAAAGCCCGGAATTTTCGGTACAGCAGCTTATCAAAAAAATGAATGTGGATGTAATATGCACCACAGACGACCCGCTGGATGACCTGAGCCACCACGGCCAGTTAAAAAAGGATGGGGCAGAGGTAAGGGTGTACCCCGCTTTCAGGCCTGATAAGGCCATGTATATTGAGGATGTTGTGGCCCTGAATGCTTACGTTACTAAATTGGAAGAGATCTCAAACACCACTATAAACACGGTTGAGGATTATTTATACGCGCTGAAAAACCGCCATCATTACTTTGCGGCTAATGGCTGTACCGTATCTGATCATGGCCTTGAGCATATCTACGCCGAAGAATACACCGACGAGGAAATCCGCGAGATATTTGAAAAGGTACGCGCCGAAAAAAAGGTTACCAATTCCGAAAAGGTGAAATTCAAATCGGCTATGCTGTATAACTTTGCGGTGTGGAACCAGGAAAAGGATTGGGTGCAGCAGTTTCATTTAGGGGCATTGCGTAACAATAACAGCCGTTTGTTAAGCCAGCTTGGGCCAGATACGGGGTTTGATTCTATCGGCGATTTTAACCAGGCCAGGCCGCTATCAAAATTTTTGAATAAACTGGATAAAGACGACCGCCTCGCCAAAACCATCATTTACAATCTAAACCCTGCGGATAACGAAATGATGGCTGCCATGATAGGCAATTTTAACGATGGCACGGTAGCCGGTAAAGTGCAATACGGCTCGGCATGGTGGTTCCAGGATCAAAAGGACGGTATGACCAGACAGATCAACGCCCTGTCAAACATGGGTTTACTGAGCCGTTTTATTGGCATGCTTACTGATTCGCGCAGTTTCCTGTCGTTCCCCCGGCACGAGTATTTCCGCAGGCTGCTTTGCAACCTTTTTGCCGAAGATATTGTGAACGGCGAATTGCCGCATGATATGGCGTGGACGGGTAAGGTGATACAGGATATCTGCTATTTTAACGCCAAAAGCTACTTTAAATTTAAGCCATAAGCGGGATATAAATAGCCACCAGAGTGCCCTTGTTCTGGTCGGACGAGATATCCACGCTGCCCTTTAGGTATTTAACCCGTGTAATGATGTTTTTTAGGCCTATGCCCGCAAATTTAATCTTGTCTGCTGCGTTAAAGCCAATGCCGTTATCTTCAATGGTAACAGATACATCCCTGCCTTCGCGGGTAAGGTTTATATCCAGCCTGCTGGCGTGTGCGTGTTTTATCACATTGTTTATACACTCCTGCAACACCCGGTAAAGCACTATCTCCACATTGTTATCCAGTCGTTCCTCAAGCCCGTAAGCTTCCATGTTTATTTTCAGGTGCTGCGAGTCTATCTTGTTCACAAAATCTTTTATAGCTGCTGCAAGGCCCGCCTTCAGTAAAATATTTGGCATCATCTGTTGGGCAATGGTACGCACCCCTTTACAGCTTTCATCAACCATGGCCAGGGTTTTTTCGGCCAATGCCTGTTCTGCCGTATTAGTTAAAACAGTACGATCCATCAGGCTGCTCAGGTTCATGCGTACGGCCGAAAATAGCTGCCCAACGCCATCATGCAGATCAGCAGCTATACGTTTACGTTCCTTTTCCTCGGCTTCTATAATGCCTTGGGTAGCTATATCCAGCTGGTGCAGCATCGCCGACTGCAACACTACCATCTGTTTTAAGCGGTAACGGCTGTATGATTGATAACCGATGATAGCCCCCCCGGCAAACAGCACTGCTATTACTATTACGGTAGTATTGCGCCTATTGTTGGCAAATTGCTGTTGCTGTATCAGTTTCTGTTTGTGTTCGGCCTCAAATTTTATGTTCAGTTCTGATAGCTGCTTTTTTAATTTAATATTCAGGCTATCGGTTAGATTGGTTTGTGCCAGTACCCTGATGGGGGATATTAAAAGCAGTAAGGCTAAAAACTTAAAAAGGGCGTGCCTTTTAAACTGGGTTTTGTTTTTACACATGTTAATAGAAAGATATAATTAAATGCTAACCATGGCAGGGGGGAATCCAATTTATGTTTTGCAAATGATGTATTAAAAGTGCCTTAATTAGGCCTTAACCCATATACCGTAAATCACGCATTTTTATATACCGCCGGTTGGGTAAGAGGGGTCGACAGGCTCAGACTGACAAGGGGGGAACTGTCATGGTGAGCCTGTCGAACCATTAGCTAATATTGCATAGCGTTTAGGTCTTCGACAAGCTCAGACTGACAAAAAAAGTATGTCATGGTGAGCTTATCGAACCACTCGCCGAAGTTGCAAAGCGTTCAAGTCTTCGACGAGCTCAGACTGACAAAAAAGTATGTCATGGTGAGCTTGTCGAACCACTCGCCGAAGTTGCATAGCGTTTAGGTCTTCGACAAGCTCAGACTGACAAAAAAAGTATGTCATGGTGAGCTTGTCGAACCACTCGCCGAAGTTGCAAAGCGTTCAGGTCTTCGACGAGCTCAGACTGACAAAAAAGTATGTCATGGTGAGCTTGTCGAACCACTCGCCGACTTTGCAAAGCGTTCAAGTCTTCGACGAGCTCAGACTGACAAGAGGGGTGGAACTGTCATGGTGAGCCTGTCGAACCACTCGCCGACTTTGCAAAGCGTTTAGGTCTTCGACAAGCTCAGACTGACAAAAAGAGTATGTCATGGTGAGCTTGTCGAACCATTCGCCGACTTTGCTAATTCAGGAAGTAGGTCCCATCTGCAGTTTATGATAGCTTCTTTCTTGGCTCTTCGCCATCCTTTAACCTGCTTTTCAAATGCGATAGCCTGGTTAATGTCAGCAAATACTTCATTGAAGACCAGTTTCAGTGGCCTGCGTTTAAATGTGTAACAATTGGGGTTTTCACCAGATTCGTGCTCAATCATGCGTCTTTCAATATTATTTGTTACACCAGTATAATATGATCCGTCGCTACACAAAAGTATATAAACATGATAATGGTTCATTATAACTAAGTTAGCAAAAGTTAAATAATGCAAAGCTTTCAGGTCTTCGACAGGCTCAGACTGACAAAAAAGTATGTCATGGTGAGCCTGTCTAAGTTGCAAAGCGTTTAGGTCTTCGACAAGCTCAGACTGACAAAAAAAGTATGTCATGGTGAGCTTGTCGAACCATTAGCAGTTCGTTCAAGTTTTCGACGAGCTCAGACTGACAAAAAAAAGTATGTCATGGTGAGCCTGTCGAACCATTAGCAGTTCGTTCAAGTCTTCGACAGGCTCCGACTGGCAATCAAACATGAAAATAATTATGGAAATACTTTTGCAAATTATTTAAAAAGTATCCTATATTTAATGGTACATTCATAAACCAAATGCCGGTACCCTTAGCCGGCTTGTTCAACCCTTATTATCATAAACACCATGACTGCAAAAAAAGCCGATGGCACTGCTGATGTAAACACATCGCCGTTTACTTATGAACGCCTGTATTCGTTAGATGCCCTGCGTGGGTTTGATATGTTCTGGATACTGGGTGGCGAGGAGATCTTCCACACCCTTGCCAAAGCAACCGGTTCGCCGTTTTGGGGCAGCATTGCCAACCAGTTTACCCATCCGGATTGGAACGGTTTTCACTTGTACGATCTGATATTCCCACTGTTTTTGTTCCTGGCGGGAGTGGCCACGCCCTATTCTATTGGCCGCGAGTTGGAAAAAGGCGCAAGCAGGCCGCAATTGGTGTTGCGTGTTATAAAACGTGCGGCCATATTGATACTGCTTGGCTTACTTGTTAATAACGGGCTGAAAACACTTAAATCTATCGACGAGATCCGTTTTGCATCGGTACTGGGCCGCATCGGCATTGCCTATATGTTTGCCAATATTATTTACCTGTATGCCAACCGCAAATGGCAAATAGCCTGGTTTTGGTTTTTCATTATCGGGTATTGGCTGTTACTTAAATTTACATCGGCACCGGGTTTCGCGCATGGCGACCTCACCATGCCGGGCAACTTTGCATCGTATATGGATAGGCTGCTGCTGCCGGGTAAGCTTTATCTGGGCATACATGATCCTGAGGGCTTGTTCTCCACCATCCCGGCTATCAGTACAGGTTTGTTGGGCATACTGGCAGGTGCACTGTTAAAAACCGGCCATCAGCATAAAGGGCGAAAGGCATTTATATTGGCTGTGGTTGGTGTTATATTCCTGGTAATAGCGCAGGTTTGGAACCTCGATTTCCCGATCAATAAAAACCTTTGGACAAGCTCGTTTGTGATGCAGGTTGGTGGTTTAAGCTTACTGCTTTTGGCTTTGTTTTACTATGTGATAGATGTGTTGGGATATAAAAAATGGGCTTTCTTTTTTAAGGTGATAGGCATGAACTCTATCCTTATCTACATTTCCAGCAAATTCATCAACTGGAACTACGCTACCAATGGTTTTTTTGGCTGGCTGGGCGAGTGGGTTGGCAGCCCCTACAATATCGTGGTAATGGCTATTTGCTTTATTATGGTTAAATGGATGTTCATGTATTTCCTGTACCGCAAAAAGGCCTTCTTAAAAGTGTAATAAGTAATAATATCTGCTATGAAAAATATAAAACACCTGTTCTTTTTATTATTGAACGTTGCTGTAATGCAAACGGCGTCGGCACAAATGTCTATCCAGGTTTTGCCACGGCTGATGTTAAGACTTGACGATATTGGCATGAACCACTCTGTAAACATGGCCATGCAAAAAATGGCCGATACAAAAATGCCTTTCTCAGCGTCGGTACAGTTTGCCTGCCCCTGGTACCAGGAAGCAGTAGAGATCCTGAAAAAGAACCCGCAGATAAGCGTTGGCGTGCATTTAACCCTTACCAGCGAGTGGAAGAACTACCGCTGGGGGCCGGTTACCGGGCGCGAGGCGGTGCCGAGTTTGGTAGATAAGGTTGGCTACTTTCCGCAAAGTACAGAGGCCTTTGCCAAAAGCGGGTATAAGACAGAGGAGGTAGAGAAAGAGTTATCAGCACAGATAGAAAGGGCGCTGGCATCGGGCCTGAAAATATCCTACATCGATCCGCACATGGGCATAGCGTTATCAACTCCGGCATTGCGTGCGCTTACCGAAAAGCTTGCCCGTAAATACAAACTGGGTATATCAACCCTAAGCGAAACCGTTTACTTTGGCGAAACCTACAAGGAGATGTGGGGCGAGCCTGTAGCTACCAAAAAGAAAGCCTTTTTAGCTTATGTAACCAACAAGTTAAGCAAGAACAGACCAAACCTGGTGGTGATACATGTTGCCTTGCAAACGCCCGAAATGAACGCCCTGTTTGATATGAACAGTAGTATGATGAACACCAAAGCAGGCAAACCACTTACTGCCTTGCACCGCGAAACAGAACTGAACATGCTGCTCTCGCCGCAGTTTAAGGCGCTGGTTAATAATAAGTTTACGCTAACCAACTATACCGAACTGATCAAGGAGCGGGGCGTAGGAAGCATGAGACTGGAAGTGGTGAAAAACTGAAAAGTATGGAACGGAGGTTATTTGTAAAACTATCGGCCTTTACCGCACTGGCGCTTACCCTGCCAATGGTGCATGGCTGCGGTGGGGCTAAAGAAATGGCGGTGGCACAGCCCTATTTACTTTCGCAACTGGTTGATGATAAAACGATTGACGAGGCCGGGCTGGCTTACCGTAAAACTCATGCTGCCGAGGATAATAAGGAGAAGTTATCGCAGCTGCTTTTGGGTGGTAAAGATGTTGCGCTAAGTAAGAACGAGATACAAGCCATGCTTGATAAACGGGTAACAGCCGATTTTAAACAGGGTAATATCCTGGTGGTAAGGGGCTGGGTAATGTCGGTAACCGAAGCCAGGCAGTGCGCGCTTTATTCATTACTTAAATCATAACCGGCCATGCATATCGACGCGAGAAATATTGATAACAATAGCCTGATCGAAGGTGATATTTGTATAGTAGGATCGGGGGCGGCAGGCATAAGTATGGCGCTTGAATGGTTGAACACTCCCTATAAAGTAATATTACTGGAAGGCGGAGGCTTTGAATACGAATCCCGGATGCAGGACCTGTACAAAGGCAAAGTTACCGGGCAACGTTACTACCCGCTCGAATCGGCAAGGCTGCATTATTTTGGCGGCACAACCGGGCACTGGGCAGGCTTCTGCTCGCCTTTTGACCCTGTTGACTTTAAAGAACGCGACTGGGTGCCGCATAGCGGATGGCCCATCAAGCGCGAAGACCTTGACCCATACTATGCCCGTGCCCACAAAAACCTCGATCTTGGCCCTTATGAGTACGATGTAAAATACTGGCAGGATAAAGACCCAGAGCTAACATCGCTGCCGTTTAATGATAAGGCCGTTTTTAATAAAATATGGCAGTTTAGCCCGCCCACACGTTTTGGCACCAAATACCGCGATACCATTGTAAAAGCACCCAATATCCATCTGTACACGTATGCCAATGTAACGGATATTACTGCAAACGAAAGTGTAACGGCTATAAAAGAAGTTACTGTGAAAAATTTTGCCGGCAAACAGCATACAGTTAGGGCAAAGCAATTTATTATAGCCTGCTGTTCTATACAGAATGCGCGCCTGCTGCTGGCATCAAACAAACAGGCGCCAAAAGGCCTGGGTAACCAAAACGATAACGTAGGCCGATACTTTATGGAGCATTTGGAGATAAAATCGGCCGAACTGTGGCTCACCAAGCCCCAGGAGCTTAAACTTTACCAGTGGGATTGGGGCGTTAAGCACCGCGCCGAACTGGCCATAAGCGAGGAGCTGCAGCGAAAGTACCGCATATTAAACGGCACGGCATCATTAACGCCTTTAGAGATAGCCAAAACGCACACCCCGATGATCGATCTTTGGAGCGCCGATACCGCCAAAACCAACGCGTTTATGCATGCCGATCAGGAAAAAGCTAAAAAAGAAAAATCCTTTAAAAGCTACAAGGCATTTGAACTGTTTACCCGGGTAGAGCAGGCGCCAAATCCTGATAGCCGCGTTACTTTAGAAAATGAAAAAGATGCGCTTGGCGTACCGCGTGCTACCCTTCATTGGGAGCTTACCCCCCTGGAGAAGCATAGCCTGCGCAGCATCTACAAAATAATAGGCGAACAGATGGGCATCAGCGCTACAGGCAGGGTACGCCTGATGGATTACCTGCAGGACGAGAACGATAACGCCTGGCCATCATTTACGGGCGGGGGCTGGCACCACATGGGTACCACCCGCATGGCCGATGACCCTAAAAAAGGTGTGGTTGATGCCAACTGCAAAGTGCATGGCATAGCCAATTTGTACATGGCCGGTGCATCGTGCTATGCAACTGCCGCCGCGCCAAACCCTACGTTAACGCTAACCGCGCTAACTATACGGCTTGCCGATCATTTAAAGGAAAAGGTAAAGCAAAGCGTTTAAAATTATAAGTTTATGCAGTTCGACCCTGAAAATCCCATCAATAAACTTTGCGCCAAAGGCATGATGCTGGAGGGCGAGGGCAAACCCGAACAGGCACTGATATTATTTGAACAAGCCTGGAACGAGGCTAAAAATAATACAGAGAGGTTTACAGCCGCGCATTATGTTGCGCGCCGGCAGGATACAGTTGCGGGTAAATTAATCTGGGATGAAACCGCATTAAACTTAGCGCTCGAAATTAACACCGATGAGATAAAAGCAATATACCCATCCCTGTACCTAAATGTTGCCAAATGTTACGAGGATCTGCAGGATTTTGCCAATGCACATGATAACTACCAGCTTGCGCTTAGCTTCGCAACTTTTTTACCTGCTGATGGTTACGGCGATATGATAAAAGCCGGTATCAATAATGGGATAAACCGGGTTAAACGGTAGCTTTTTGTTGATTAGCCGCTTTGCCTTTACTCACCATAACAATTGCTATGGCTATAACGCCCCATAAAAGCATTTGCCAGGTGCTCATGTTCCATTCGCCCATTTTCCACGATAGCAGGCCAAAATAAGTACCTGCCGATCCGCCTATGAAATAGGTGGTCATGTAAATGGTGTTGAGCCTGCTGTGGGCGTGTTCATCAAGCGCATAGATACGGGCAAAGTTGGTTATCTGGGTAGCCTGTACGCCTATATCTAAAAAGAAGATAGCTATAACAAGCGCCGCGATAGAGTACGGGAATATCTTTAGCAAAATAACACTCGCGATGATCGTCCCTACCGATATAAGAAGGGAGCGGTGCGTGTTGCCTTTATCTGCCAGTTTGCCAAACCACGGGGCTACCAATGCGCCCCCAATAGCTATAAACCCAAACAAACCTATAGTGCTGGCCGAAAAATTAAGCGGCGCATTACTCAGGTGAAAGGTTAAGGTGGTCCAGAAAGAGCAGAAGATGCCGAAGGTGAAGAAACCTAATAATGCAGCCTGCCTTAATATTTTAAACTCGCCGACTAATGATAAGGCCGATTTAAGCAAACCAACGTAGTTGCCTTTAAACTTAGGCGGCACGTTTGGCAAATAAAATTTAAGCAGTATAGCAACAATAAATACCATCCCTGCCGATATGCCATAAACAAAACGCCACCCCAGCCAGCCGGCAATTAACCCGCTGATAACCCGCGCGCCTAATATCCCTACCAATATCCCGCTGAAAACTTTACCTACTGTTTTACCACGGTTAACACTATCGAGCGTGGCGGCCATAGGCATCAGTATCTGGGCCGATGTTGCAAAGAGGCCAACAAATAAACTGAGCGCGTAAACCTGGTATAGCTTTGTAGCAAAACTAAACCCTGCAAGGGTGGTCATCAATAAGATACTAAGTAACAGGATGAGCCGTTTACGGTTCACTTTATCGCCAAGAGGGATCAAAAAGAACATCCCCAAACCATAACCCAATTGCGCAAACATAGATACCTTCCCAATTTCGGACCCTGAGGCATGTACAGATTCGCCAATATCTTTAAGAATGGGCTGATTATAATAAATATTGGCTACGGTAACGCCTGCGGCAACAGCCATCAGGGGGATTATTGCGGGGTGTAGCTTGGTGCCTGTGGTAGTGGTCATGGCTGCAAACCTAATAAAATGGGTTTCGGCATCAAACACAGGCGGGCTTTATATGCGCTGTAATGTATATTTGTGAAAGTAAGTTGACAAATAGGCTCAATTTACCTTGAATATTTTCATATTTGAAAAAACGCTCAGCATGATCAGGATCTGTGTTATAGAAGATGAAGAAAAGGTATCATCATTTATAAAAAAAGGCCTTAACGAACACGATTATGAAGTAGATATTGCCGATACCGGCGAAGTTGCTTTAGAAATGGTACAGGCAAACGAATATAACCTGATGATATTGGATGTTATGCTGCCGGATATGAGCGGCATCGAAATTTGCCGGCAGGTACGCAGGCATCAGCCCCAACTGCCTGTACTGATGTTAAGCGCCCTGGGTACAATTGATGATAAAGTGAACGGCCTGCACTCGGGTGCTGACGATTATTTGGTTAAGCCATTCCATTTTAATGAGCTGCTTGCACGGATAGAGGCGCTGCTTCGGCGTAAAAAACTGGCCGATGGTGACGATCACATCCTGAGCTTTGGCGGCCTTAAACTAAACACCTGGGATAAAACCGCCGAGCGCGAGGGCAAACAGATAAACCTTACCGCCAAGGAGTATAGTTTGTTGGAACTATTCATCAAAAGCCCAAATAAGCTGCTATCGCGCGAGTATATTATGGAACGCGTTTGGGGTATAAATTTTGATACCGGCACCAATATGGTTGATGTTTACGTAAACTATCTGCGAAATAAAATACAAAAGGGGTTTGATAAAAAGCTAATTCATACGGTTATTGGTATGGGGTATATCCTAAAAGATTGACAAGGGACTAAACAAGGGAAGCAAAATCACTAATTCGTTAATTCAAGCTATCACTAATTGAAAATAAAAACCCGGCTATCGCTTTATTTTACGCTCATCAGTTCGGGGGCGCTGCTGCTTGTTTTGGTGGCTTTGTATATTGCCGTGTATTCGTTTTTTACTGCCGATTTTTATAGCCGTTTAACCGACCGTACCAACCTTGCCTCGCAATTGTATCTTAAGGCAGATGAACTGGCGGCCGACTCCCTGTTACAAGTACAGCAGCAGTACCTCGAGAAATTGTCGGGAGAGGTGATCCGTATTTACGACCGTAATGACATGTCGGCCTTTAAAATGGATCATAACATTTATTGGACAAAGGATATCATTAACCAGGTACGCCGGGATGGTTACATTGAGTATGAAGAGGGCCGGCGTAAAGTGGTGGGCAAATTTTATCACGATAATCAGGGCGATTTTGTGATCCTGGCATCAGCAATTGATATCAACTCGCAACGCCGGATGATCATCCTGGGGCAGATAGCCAGCTCGCTTTTTGTTGTTTTTGGAGTGATATTGTTTTTTGCGGGGCGTAAATTTGCTCAAAAGGCACTCTCTCCGGTTGATAAGGTAATCGCTCAGATCAGGAACATCCGGTCCAGTAACCTGCACCTGCGGGTAAGCCAGGTAAACAGTAAAGACGAGATAGCCGAACTGATAGATAACTTTAACCGCCTGCTGGCCCACCTGCAAAATGCCTTTGAGTTACAGCAAACCTTTGTGGCGAATGCATCGCACGAGCTGCGCACGCCGCTTACCAGTATAATGGGCGAGGTTGAGGTTGCGCTGGAGAAAGATCGCGACAAGGTGGAGTACGAACGCATTCTGTCATCAATAGCTACTGATGGCGCGCGCCTGCAGGAAACCATTACCAGCCTGATGGAACTTGCACAGGTTGACCTGAACTATACCCAGGCCAAACTAAGCCCGGTGAGGGTGGATGAATTGGTTTGGGAACTGGAGGAACAATGGTCGGCGCGCAAAGGGGCGGGGATGCTCAAAATTCAGCTGGCCAACCTGCCTGATGATGACGAGCTGTTAACCATCATGGCCAACAAATCAATGCTATACATAGCCCTCAATAATATTATTGATAACGCCTTTAAATATTCCGAACCGCACCCCGTTACCTTAAGTTTTGAAGCAACGGTAGCGCACATAAAAATTGCGGTTACAGACCAGGGCCCGGGCATCAGTAAAGAAAATGCTGAAAGGATATTTAACCCATTTTTTAGGGCTAATAAGGATAAGAGCATACCGGGCAGCGGGATAGGTTTATACATCACCAGCAAAATAATTGAACTTTTTAAAGGCACTATCCGCGTAGAACCAGGTGCAGAGAGAGGCAGTACATTTATAGTGGAGTTTTTAAAAGGATAAGACTGGTGTAAATTTCCCCAGGATAGATAGGGTGGATCTTATAAATATTCGAAAATAGAACATCGCCCGGAACAACACCCTCCCAACGAGAGAATGCAGAGGTTTAACAAAGCGGATAATCCCTACCTCTACAAATCCATTCATCTATTAGTGCCGTTGTAGGTGTTGTCACCAACAACCTTTAGGCCTGTTTTGAAATAGCATATTATTAATGCATGGCGGCTTGTTGGTGACAACACCAACAAGGGCGAAATATGATTATAATTTACATATTATTTTTTGAAAGAACAGATATGATTACCGTTGGCAAAATGACAGTAGACCCAATAAAACTTTGGCCTTTAAATTTGGTTAGCGATTGAATATTATCATATGTAAACACACCTTCTTTGTTTGGTGAATTAGGTTGATAGCTAATAGGAATTAACATGGACGTATTTAAATATGATTTTTGCTGAGCATACCTTTCCAATGTTTTTTTGAAACTTTCAATATCATTGTTATTTAAATATGCATTTTTAAACGCGGCATCTGTATTGTCAGAAAAAATAATGTCTGTGATTTTTCCGGTTTTAGATACATCAACTTTAAGAATAGTGAAAACGGGCGTTTTATTACTTATATAAGTTGGGGAGTAATACGTAAAATAAATTCCATTTAGGATTTTATTTAAAATACCCTGCTCTGTAGTAGGATTAACAAACTCAGACGGCTGAACGTTTTGAGCGGGCAAATTCTTTGAAAAGAAGCAGCCAATTATTAATAAAGTGATGGTGATATATTTCATAATTGTTTAACTACACTCCCAACAAGATCAAGTGATAGCAATGGTGTTCTTAATATCTCGGATCCTCTATCATCGATATGATGGGATTAAACAAAAAAACAGTGTTGGGTTCAATCTCTCTTTGATGAGCATATCCCGACATAACCTTGCTTAAAATCTCTGTGGGTGTATAGTTAACTGTTTTGGGAATATCGCACGATGTTTTAAGGTTTTCAACAGTTAAACAGAAAACCAATGTTTGGTTTTTTGGCATACTTTTATTTGAAAATCGATATCCTGTTAAAAACCCGAAACTCTTTCTCATATCATCCGATGTCTCGTTTAAAACTTTGTACTCAATGATTTTTTTGTTTCTTATAGTGATTTTTACAATAGCGTAATGCCAATTACAATTGTTAATTACCGATTTAGGTATAAAATATTTACTGGAAACAAAATGCCTAAAATCTTTATATTCCGATTCTTGTTGATATGTAAATGGAAGTACTAAAAAAAGCAGATTTATTATTGTTAGTTTCATATCAATATGAATTATTTTGTACACGGAGTTCCACTTGCGCCAGATTTATACCTGTCATTAGCCTCTTTTAGTGCCGTTGTTGGTGACAATACCGAGAAGGGCGAACCATTGCCTTCAAACATAGGTTATTAACAAGGTTTTTAATAGTAGGTGTACATGGCCCGCCGCCAGAAATTAAATTAACACGTTTCCCATCAATTGATGATACTGCTACGGGTGGGCAATTCGATTCACGTCACCGCACGGGCTTCTGAAAGAGACTCTGCGGCCGTATGAAAGGCATCGCAGAGTCCACAATGTAAGCCCCTGCGACGAAGGAATTTACAACACCTTGACAGATATTACTTATTGTTGCCGAGGATAAAAGGCTTTTATAATTAAACCTGGTATAATGACGGTTTGAGGATCATCCTTATAAATTTTGTAATAAATTGCCATAATAGTCTCTACCGCTTGATTGGGAGCATAAAATCTTTTCTCACCCTCTTTTGGTATACAAATTTCGGAATTGTCTATTGAAAAATAAAACACAACCGGATGGCCTTTTATTTTCATTTTTTGAGAAAATTGGTAGCCAATCAAAAAATCAAAGGCCCTTCCCATCCCCAGAGGTGGCTTATTAACAAAATCATATTTGATAATCTTGTTATGGGTATCAGTTTTAACTTTTACAATAGCGTACATCCATTCGCAATCGTTTTTTAAAGTGTCCGGTAAATTGTAATTTTTAATAACAAATTTTGAAAAGTTATTTATATCCCTTGTTGATTGTGCGTTTGATGGTATATAAAGTATTATTAAAATTAATATTATTACAAATTTTAAACCTACCTTTTTAAGGGTTACATGGTGCTCCATTAGTTCCATTTTTATAAGCATTATTAGTATTTGCAATATTATTTTTTTCTGCTTGGCTAAGGCTTGAATACAAACTTCCTGCTTCCTGGATTAAACCACCCCAAGCCAAAGCCTTGGCATCTGATGCCGACATGTTAGGATACATTGCTTGCAATTGAGAAGACATTGAAGTAATATAGTTTCTTGCCATGTCTAAGTGTTGGTTTACAATTGTTTGACTATACCATAAATAAGCATGTAGTGCTTCATGCATAATTGTCGCAGTGATGTATTCTTTAGATGCATTACTTAAATTTGTATTTAATCTTATTTCTACACTCATAAAATCTAATTCATGACTTGGAGTTCCATCTGGGTTTTTCTTAAAGCTAAAATTATCTATACCAGTATCACCATCTACAGTAGGCGCTCTAAAACTCTGAGGCGGTGCATCTATAAAGCTAATATTAAAATCACTGTTCTGATCAAATACAGAATTCATCGATTCTTTAATACTATAGTTAACATTCTTGGCTATAGATGCATCAACCATCTTTTTTAAACATGGGTTATTAACAAGATTTTTAATAGTAGGCGTACATGGCCCGCCGCCAGAAATTAAATTAACACGTTTCCCATCAATTGATGATATTGCTACCGGTGGGCAATTCGGGTTTGGTGGGTTAGGGAAATTTCCACCACCACCTCCGCCGCCTGATCCTCCTCCGCCACCACTACCGCCGCCTGATCCACCACCACCTTCTCCGCCTGTAGGGTTACACTCTGTTTCATAGGTGTACTCATAGTGAGCTGTACAACCGGTAGAGGAAGTTGCCGGATTATCACCTACTGTTATACACTCCCATGTTACCGTAGTTATCGGTATAGTGTGACAGGTTTGCACCAGATTAACTTTTATTTTTGAATCATTAACCTGCTGGCTGTTTGTTGTATAATCACTCAACGTTATTGTTTTAGTGATCGCTCCATTAGCGTATCGCCATCCGCCTAAAAACTTGCCTTGTATCAAAATACAGCAGCCTGCCGCTATAAGCCGGGTCCTTACTTTGGTAAGAGTTTTTGTTTAGTTTAGTAAAGTCGCCGTTTATATAGGCGGTATCAGCTACCAATACCATAAACCATCCCCTGAAAACACCTGCACTATCTTTCTGTATTAAGTAGCTGGCCTTGGTATAATTGTTTTGCTGTGTTGCCCGGCTGCCATCGGCAGTGTTTATTAAAAAGATAACCCGCTGCTAAACAGGGGCATTTCTATGATCGTCCCTTTATCTTTTTGATATACGGCTGTTTTATTCCAGTCGGGCTTTAACCCGTCGCTCCATTTGCGTTTATTAGTTCCTGTAGCATTGGTAGCAAGCGATTGTTCTTTATTGATAGCATCGTTTCTTTCAAACCAACTTTTGGCTTCCTGTACAAAAGCACTTTGTTCCTTTTGATTTAGTGGCTGGGAGGAATGAGAATTATCTTTTTTACAACTGTAAATAATAGCAACACAAACAATAAACAGAATAATACACAGCTTGAAAATAGCGCCGTTGCCTTTAGTATAAAGTTTCTTCATTGTGACAGGTAAATATTCTGAAAGGTAATAAACTAAGCCGAATAAAGCAAACAATACTCCACTGTAAATTCTAATGCAATTCTAATTCAGTTTTAATGTGTCTCTAATACACGTGCAATAGTTTTGGTACTATCAAACAAAGCACAATGTTACGCACGTATTACAGAATTTTTATACTTTTTGCCCTTGCTATTCTATGCGGGCAAAAAGCTTCGGCCCAAACGGATACACTTCGTATTACCATTAAAGATGCAGAGAAAACCTTTCTGCAAAATAACCTTAGCCTGCTTGCTCAAAAATACAATGTTGATGCTGCACAGGCATTGGTTAAACAAGCCAAACTGTGGGATAACCCTGTTTTAAGTACCGACCAAAACATTACCGACGCCAACAAGAAGTTTTTTAACCACAGCAATGGTAACGGGCAGGTACTGGTACAGTTAAGCCAGGTTTTTAAAACAGCCGGCAAGCGCGGCAAGCAGGTACAAATTGCTAATGATGATGTACAGATACAGCAAGCGCAGTTTAACGACCTGTTGCGCAACCTGCATTATAACCTGCTGCTTGATTTTGCGCAGGTGGCCAACCTGATAGACCAGCGCAAGGTTTACCAGATGGAAATTGCATCGGCAACCAATATGGTAAACGCCATTGATAAATCATACCAGGCAGGTAACAACTCATTAAAAGATGTTATACGTTTAAAAGCATTGAATTTTGGCTTGCAGAATGACCTGGTTGAAATAAACCGCCAGATAAACGACCTGCAAAGCGAGCTCAAAACATTGCTTGCAGCAAACCCGAACCAATTTATTGCCCCTCAGATAACTTTTAACAATACCGATACCATACTTAACGCCGCCACACTGGCCGAGACTGCCAAGGCCAACCGCGGCGATTACCTGGCCAATCAGTACTTGTTAAACCAAAACAACCACAATTTTGCGCTGCAAAAAGCAATGGCTGTGCCCGATATAACCATCGGTAGCACTTTTGACCAGAACAGCAGTTATGCGCGCAATTTTGTGGGTTTGGAAATTAGCCTGCCGCTACCAATATTTAACCGTAACCAGGGGAATATTAAAAATGCAAAACTTGCCGCCCAAAGCCAGGAGTACACCCTTAAGAACAGCGAACTGCAGTTAAATAATGATGTTTATTCGGCGGTGCAGCAGTACCAGCTAAGCCAGCAATTACTCGGCTCAAAAGAGAACGACTTTTATGCGAAATACGACCAGCTTTTTAAAAGCATGGGCAAAGGCTTTCAGCTAAAACAGATAAACCTGCAGGAGTATGTAGACTTTTTTGACTCGTACCGCGAAACCAAACTTAAAATTTTACAGCAGCAGCTAAACCTGCAAAAAGCCATAGCCGATTTAAACTACGCTGTAGGCACTACCGTAATAAACCCATTATAAGCAATAAGCATCAGCAATAAACATAAATGAAAAAGCAAATTATATACTTAGGCCTTGGGCTAATTGGCCTTACCGCTTGCCAGGATAAAAAAACCGGCACTATGGAAACCAAACAGGTTTGCATAAGCGATTCGCTGGCAAAAATGATAAAGATAGATACCGCCAAAAGCACACCAATGAAGGATGAGCTTACCCTGTCGGGCGAGGTATCATTCGATGAAAATAAAGTAGTGAAAGTGTTTCCGTTTACCAGTGGGCAGGTGATGGAGGTAAAAGTATCATTAGGTGATAAGGTAACCAAAGGCCAGGTGCTTGCGGTTTTGCGCAGCGCTGATGTTGCCGGCAGCTATACCGACCTTACGTCAACAAAATCTGACCTTGCCATTAGCAAACGCCAGTTAGAGCAGGCCGAATACCTGTATAAGAACGGTATATCAAGCGAGCGCGATTACACCGAAGCAAAAGAGAACTATAACAAAGCGGTTGCCGCGAATAGCAAAGTCCGCGACCAGATTGCTATTAACGGCGGTGGCAATACCAACGCCAGCGGCTCGCTTGTTATTAAAGCGCCGGGCAGCGGTTATATTGTTGAGAAGAATATCTCGGCAGGTAACTTCATCAGGCCTGATAACAGCAACAGCTTATTCACTATATCTGATATGAAGGATGTATGGATCTGGGCAAACGTATTTGAATCGGATATTACAAAGGTGAAAAAGGGTTATGATGCCAAAATATCAACACTGGCATATCCTGATAAAGTTTTTAACGGTAAAATAGATGAGATAAGCTCGGTTCTTGACCCTGATAATAAAGTGATGAAAGTACGTATTGCTTTAGATAATCAAGATATGCTGCTAAAACCCGAAATGTTTACCAATGTGCTTATCACCAATAACGAAAGCACAACATCGGTAGCCATACCGGCATCAGCAGTGATATTTGACAGCAGTAAAAACTATGTAGTAGTTTATAACAGCAAATGCGATTTGCAGGTACGTGCAGTAAACGTAATAAAAACTGTGGATAGTGTTACTTACGTGGCCTCGGGCTTAAAACCGGGCGATAAGGTAGTGTCAAAAAGCCAGTTGTTGCTTTATAACGCCTTAACGGAAGATTAATTGAATAAGGATTATTAGAATCAGGAATAGAATCAAGATGTAAGAGTCAGAAATCAAAGCAGGGATAAATTTATCATGTCTTTGGTATTCGCTCCGGCCTTAGGCCTTCAAAAACAAATAAATGAACAAGCTAATTAAAAATATCATATACTTCTCGCTACGGCACCGGGCGATGGTATTCTTCTTGACTGCGGTGCTGGCTGTATTGGGCGTCTGGAGCTACTTGAATACCCCTATAGAGACGTTTCCGGACGTTACCAATACGCAGATCATCGTAATTGCACAATGGCCAGGCCGCAGCGCCGAAGAGGTGGAGAAAATGATAACCATACCCATGGAAACAGTGCTGAACTCGGTACAGAAAAAGGTTAACCTGCGTACCACTTCATCATTTGGCCTGTCATACCTGCGCATCATTTTTGATGATGATGTGGATGATGCCTTCGCCCGCCAGCAGGTACTAAGCCGCCTGCAGAACGCAGACCTGCCCGATGGTGTGAAACCTGAGGTGGAACCACCTTACGGCCCAACCGGCGAAATTTATCGCTATACGCTGAAAAGCAAAACCGAATCACTCCATGAACTTACTGCCATACAGGATTGGATACTGGACCGACAGTTTAAATCTATCCAGGGGGTTGCCGATGTAAACAGCTTTGGAGGCGAGGAAAAAACTTACGAGGTAAGTGTAAACCCATCATTATTACAAAAGTACGGGCTTACATCGCTTGATGTTTACAACGCTATTAACCGCAGTAACATTAACGTAGGTGGCGATGTAATTGAAAAGAACGACCAGGCTTTTGTGGTGCGTGGTATCGGTTTGATCAACAACATCAGTGAGATCCAGAACATCATTATTAAAAACGTAAACAACGTGCCTATACTGGCCCGTAATGTGGCCGATATAAAAGAAAGCGGCCTGCCACGCCTGGGGCAGGTAAGCCGCGACAGGCAAAAGGATGTTATTGAGGGTATTATTGTAATGCGCAAGGGCGAAAACCCGGCTGTTGTACTGGATAAGATCCGCGAGAAGGTAAAAGACCTGAACGAGAATGTACTGCCTAAGGATGTGAAGATTGATACCTTTTACGACCGTACCAACCTGATGGATTTTTGTACCGAAACGGTGATCCATAACCTACTGGAAGGTATTGTGCTGGTAACCGTTATCGTGTTTTTGTTTATGGCCGACTGGCGTACCACGCTTATTGTTGCTATTATTATACCATTGGCTTTATTATTCGCCTTTATATGTATGCGTATAAAGGGGATGACGGCCAACCTGTTATCGATGGGGGCGGTAGATTTTGGGATCATCATAGATGGGGCCGTGGTGATGGTTGAGGGCATCTTCGTAGCGCTCGACCATCGCGCCAGGGAACTGGGGATGGAGAAATTTAACAAGATTGCCAAGCTTGGTTTATTCAAAAATGTTGGTGCCGAAATGGGCAAGGCCATCTTCTTCTCCAAACTCATCATCATCACCTGTTTGATCCCCATCTTCGCGTTCCAGAAGGTAGAGGGTAAAATGTTCTCACCGCTGGCTTATACCTTAGGGTTTGCCTTATTAGGCGCGTTGCTATTTACCTTAACATTGGTGCCTGCATTATCAAGCATCCTGTTAAGAAAAAATGTGAAGGAAAAACACAATCCGGTTGTGCTGTTTTTTGAGAACGGCATCCGTAAAATGTTTGGGTTTACTTATAAAAACCAAAAGCTGAGCCTTATTGTTGCGCTTGCCTTTATGGGAGTAACTTTCTTCTCGGCTAAATTCTTAGGTACGGAGTTCCTACCCGATTTGAACGAGGGCGCCCTTTGGGTAGAAGCTGAGTTGCCGATGAGCGTATCGCTTACCCAGGCCGAGAACATCAACCAAAAAATGATGCAGATTTTGGAAAAATTTCCAGAAGTAAAGCAAACGCTGGCACAAGTGGGCCGTACCAATGATGGTACCGACCCTAAGGGTTTCTTTAACGTGCAGATCCAGGTTGATCTAAAGAATAAAAAGGAATGGCCGAGTGGCTTAACCGAGGAAGCACTGATAGACCAAATGGACGGGCAATTGCGTAAACTGCCGGGTATAGTGTATAACTACTCGCAACCCATACGTGATAATGTTGACGAAGCCGTTGCCGGTGTTAACGCCAGTATGGCCGTTAAAATTTTCGGTGGCGACTTTGAAACGCTTGATCATAAGGCCGATGAGGTATTAAAAGTGCTGAAGGATGTAAAAGGTGTAGATGACCTTGGCGTATTGCGTAACCTTGGCCAACCCGAGTTTAGAATTGAGCTTGACCAGCAAAAGATGGCATTGTATGGCGTTGCCACTGCCGATGCCAACTCGGTAATAGAAATGGCTATTGGCGGTAAAGCTGCTACCCAGTTATATGAGGGGGAGCGTAAGTTTGATATACGCCTGCGGTACCAGAAACAATACCGCGATACTGAAGAGAAAATAGAAAACCTGATGGTACCTACCATGAACGGCTCTAAAATATCCATCAAGGAAATATCAACAATTAAACAACTGACCGGTCCGGCATTTATCTTCAGGGATAATAACACGCGCTACATAGCAGTCAAATTTTCGGTGCGTGGCCGTGACCTGGGCAGTACCATTGCCGAGGCACAGCAAAAAGTAAATGCCGCCGTAAAACTTGATAAGGGCTACGCATTTACCTGGAACGGCGAGTTTGAGAACCAGATACGTGCATCAAACACACTGGCCCACGTGGTACCTATTTGTTTGTTGGTTATCTTCCTGATCCTATACATCACCTTTGGTAATGCCAAGGATGCCATGCTTACCATTATGAACGTACCGTTCGCGCTCATAGGCGGGATACTGGCATTACATATTACACATACCAACTTTAGTATATCTGCCGGTATAGGTTTTATAGCCTTGTTTGGGGTGTGTATCCAAAATGGTGTGATATTGATCTCGGTGTTCCGCAAGAACCTGGAAGAGCATATGCCGCTTAACGAGGCCATACTTGAAGGGGTGATATCGCGTGTGCGCCCGGTGGTGATGACCGCCCTGATGGCCGCTATTGGCCTTATGCCTGCCGCATTATCAACCGGTATAGGCTCAGAAACCCAAAAGCCTTTAGCCATTGTGGTTATTGGCGGGTTAATAACTTCTACTATTCTTACCCTCTTAATATTACCTGTTATTTATTCCATCGTTTATCGTTTGATACACAGGCGCGAAAACAGGAAGTTATTAAAAAGGATAGGTGTAGTTAGTGCTTAGTTTATTGTTTGAACATTGTATAGCCCTAAAGTAGGCCGCGAGGGTGCTACTTTAGGGAGTACAATGCTACATCGGCAATATTTTGCATTACCTGCCTGCCTGCGCCCGAACGTGCTGTTACCCTTAAAGCGCTAATAGTAGCAAAAATAAATTGTGCTATAGCGCGTGATGATAGCGGGTTTAAAACCTGGCCGCTTTGCCGTCCCTTTTCAATGGCGGCTACAAGTGCATCTTCTACGCTTTGGTTATTTGCAGTTACTATGTCGTTTATTTCCTGGTCCTGGCCTGAAAGCTCCACGGCGGTATTCACCATAAAACAACCTTTTTTCATGGTATCGGCCATGTCTTCATCTATAATATTATTAAAGATCTGTTTGATGGTTTCGCTAATATCCTGCGATTGCTGAAGCGTATTAAGCATAAGCCCGGTACGCTGCTGCTGATACATTTTGAGCGATTTGGTAAACAATGTACGCTTATCAGTATAGGTGTTATACAAGCTGGACCTGTTAATGCCAAGGCCGTCAACAAGGTCCTGCGCTGATGTGGCATGGTACCCTTTCTTCCAGAATATATTCACCGCTTTTTCCAGCAATTCATCTTCATCAAAATCCTTTTTACGTGGCATAGCATTATCAAATAATAATTAACAAAATTGGTGTAAAATAGGCTGTTGGGCCAATTAATAAGTAACCGCGTTAACAGTTAAGCCACCGTCAACAACAAGTTCGGTACCGGTTATAAACGATGCATCGTCAGAAGCCAGGAACCTTACCACGTTGGCAATTTCTTCGGGTTTAGCAAAGCGTTTTAATAAAATGCGTTCGCCTAATATTGTTCCAAAGCCACTCACTTCTTCTTGGGTTAAACCAATTTTGCCGTAAAGCGGGGTGGCAACCGGGCCGGGCGATACCGCGTTTACACGGATACCGCGTGGGGCAAGCTCTACAGCCAATACCTTGTTCAAAGATAGAGTTGCTGCCTTACTGGCCGCATAAACACTGCTGTTTGGCATAGCTAAGGTTGCATTTACCGATGTGTTGAACACAATAGATGCACCATCATTTAAAATAGGGATGAATTTTTGAACGGTGAAATAAACGCCTTTCAGGTTCAGGTCTATTATGCCGTCAAAATGCGCTTCGGTAGCACTTTCAACCGGGCTAAAATTGGCTACGCCTGCATTCAGGAACAGGATATCAACTTTATCAAATTGGGCTTTAACCTGGGTCACTAATTCGTCTATCTGGCCCAATTGCCCCTGGTCTGATACGATACCGGTAACGCCAAGTTCATCAGCTGCTTTGGCTACTGCATCTTTATTGCGGCCGGTGATGATAACGTTTGCGCCTTTATCGGCTAATTCTTTTGCTGTTGCGTAACCAATACCGCTGTTACCACCTGTAACTACGGCTACTTTGTTTGTTAAAATTTTCATTGTTATGAGTTTATGTGTGTTTTTGTGATTTGATAAAGCAAATATAAACGTTTTGAAATGTTCGTTCCAAATTAAATCAAAAAATAATGAAACGATCGTTTCATTATTGCAATTCTATTACACTCCCGACTTAAATATCATCCTAAACGACTGATCGCGGCTAATATAAGCCACAGCCCAGTTGTATAAAGTGCGCAGTTTATTGCGGTAGTTTACCAACGATATAAGGTGGATAAACAGCCACATAAATAATGCGATGATGCCACGGAAATGAACCTTGTGCTTAAACAGGTCAACCACCGCCTTGTTACGGCCTATAATGGCCATATCGCCTTTGTCAAAGTATATAAAAGGTTTTAAAGGCTGGCCTTTGGCCATGGCTATAAAGTTATTGGCCAGGGTTTTGCCTTGCTGTATGGCAACCTGGGCTATCTGCGGGTGGCCTTTCGGGTAATCAGGGTCGGTAGTGAGTATACATGCATCACCAATAGAATAGATGTTCTCTAAGCCCAGTACTTTATTATGCTCGTCGGTCATCATACGCCTGCCGGGGCCAAGGCTTGTTGCAGGGATGCCCTCAAAGGTATTGGCGGTAATGCCCGCCGCCCATATCAGGGTGTTTGATTCTATCACTTCGCCGTTTGATAGCAGGATCTTGCCATCAACATAATCATTTACGTGCAGGTTTAGCTTAACTTTTACACCAAGTTTGGTTAGTACGTTATATGCTTCCTGGTGCGTTTTCTCGCTCATGGCGCCAAGCAGGGCAGGGCTGCCGTCAACAATGTAAATGCCGCCCGGCTGGTTGATCAGTTCGGGGTAATCTTTAGGGAAGATGTAATTCTTCATCTCGGCCAACATGCCCGATACCTCAACACCGGTTGGCCCGCCGCCGGCTACAACTATGGTAAGCAGCTTTTTACGTTCAATGGGGTCTTTGGTAATGGCAGCTTCCTCAAGTGTTTGTAATAAGGCGTTACGCATGCGCAGGCCATCGTCAATGGTTTTCATCGGGATGGCGTTCTTCTCTATATTCTCGTTGCCAAAAAAGTTTGTTTTGGCGCCGCTGGCAAATACAAGATAATCGTAATCCAGTTCGCCGTCGTTTAAATAAATGGTTTTGGTAACCGGGTCTATCTTTACGGGTTCGCCCATCCGGAAACGGATATTATCCTTACGGAAAAGTTTGCGGAAAGGGTAGCTGATGCTCGATGGCTCTAAAAAGCTGGTTGATACCTGGTAAAGCAGCGGGGGGAAATAATTGTAGTTGTTTTTATCAACCAGGGTAACCTGGTAGTTTTTATTTTTTGCCACGTTTTGTGCAAAGTTAACACCGGCAAAACCGCCCCCAATAACCACAATTTTTTTAGCAGTTACGGGTTGGTTACCTGTGAAAGCTGTAGGGTTAGAAAGATCGCTCATTTGTGTAAGTTTATGTTTGTCACCGTTATAAATGACGATGTAAAGGTACTTATTGTAATTTATACACTATGTATGTTTCCTTATATTTTACACAGTGTTGATGATGCATAATTAAGCAATTTCCCGGCCACAAAAAAACCGCTTTCAAACAATTTAAAAGCGGTTTTTTTAATATCTCTGCAGGTTAGCAAATACTACAAGTATGATTGCAGCGCGCCACTACGCGATGATTGTTTGATGCGTTGCAGGGCTTTATCTTTTATCTGGCGTACACGCTCGCGGGTAAGCACAAATTTTTCGCCTATTTCTTCTAAGGTATGGGTATGGTTATCGCCCAGGCCGTAAAATAACATCAGCACTTCGCGGTCGCGTTCACCTAATTTAGACAGGGAACGGCCAAGCTCGGTAGCTAACGAATCATGGATCAAACCACTATCGGTTGATGGATCATCATTATGCATAACATCAAGCAAGGTACCTTCTTCACCTTGTTGAAAAGGAGCATCGATAGATACCTGGCGGCCCGAGTTACGTAACGAGTCGGCAATTTTCTCCACCGTAGTTTCCAGGCATTCTGCCAGTTCTTCGGGTGTAGCTTCGCGTTCAAGTTCCTGCTCAAGCGATGATTGTGTTTTCCTGATCTTGCTCAGGGTGCCTATCTGGTTCAATGGCAAACGTACCGAACGCGATTGATCTGATATGGCTGATATAATTGATTGGCGGATCCACCAAACGGCGTACGATATAAATTTGAAGCCTTTGGTCTCATCAAAACGGCGGGCGGCTTTTATCAGGCCAAGGTTACCCTCGTTAATCAGATCGCCAAGGGTAATGCCCTGGTTTTGGTATTGCTTTGCAACCGATACCACAAAGCGTAAGTTAGCTTTGGTAAGGCGCTCTAAAGCGGCCTGGTCGCCTTCACGTATTTTTTGTGCCAGGATAACTTCTTCCTGTGCTGTAATGAGGTCTACTTTACCGATCTCTGTTAAGTATTTATCAAGCGATTGGGTTTCGCGGTTGGTAATGGATTGACTTATCTTAAGTTGTCTCATTTAATAGGGCTAATGCGGCACCGGGTGCCTGCGATTAAATAATATATTAAACTTTAAAAGAGCGGGGGAAGGGCGTTTTAAATAGCCCTTGAAAAACATAAAAAGCATTCTCCGGTTTAGGGAGAATGCTTCACGATCATTTATTATAGTGTGTTAAGCTATTTTAACTTTTACCGCGTTAGGGCCTTTTTTGCCTTCTTCAACTTCGTATTCTACAGTATCGTTTTCGCGGATGCGATCAACTAAACCTGTTGAGTGTACAAATACTTCTTTGCCACCGTTACTTGGGGTAATGAATCCAAAACCCTTTTCTTCATTAAAAAATTTTACTGTTCCTTGTTGCATTATATTAATTTAAATAGTGACAAATATACCTTTAATTATTCACATTAAATGGCATAAATAAATTATTGATACACTTTTACTTATAAAATAAACTTTTTTGTAAGGAAAATGACTCATAGCCTACAAAGCATACAGAGGTTAACTTTACAGCATCAGGTTACTATAAGGTGTGTATGTTTATATAACGGTATAGGGCCGGTAATTGTTTTGTCAACCTCATATCACATTTTGTTACATAAAATACACGCGCCTGTTTTTTACGTTTGTATACTTGCAGGCATTAACGGGCCGGCACCTAAAATTTATATGAAAAAAAAACCGCACCTAACGCTCGCACAGGCGTTTCCGCGGAGGCTTAAATCAGGTAAATTCTTTGCAGCCCACACAAGTTGAAAATTTTCTATGTTTTGGGTTGAAGCCGCAAGCTTTGACCAGTAGGGGGTACCCCGCAGTTATATTATTTAGTACCTGAAAAAACTATTTATGCTTGTGTTATCAGGCCATACGTAATCTATCAACCACTTGTCTTTGCCTTTAGTCAATTGAAAAATCATATCAACATTTTTCTTAAAGTTTATACCAACAAGAGCCTTATTGTATATAATTAGAATTTTAGTGATTTTAAATTTTCTTAAATTTTCTAATATTTCCTCGGGTTCGAAAGTATTGAGTACGATGTCCTTATCTAATCCATCTATTTTGATTAATTCTCCTTTTTTAGGTTCTTTTCCAATGAATTTTTCATAATACTTAAAATATTCTTTTAACTGCCCAATATATAGTTCCGAAGTAAAACCACTATTTCTAAAATTATTAAAATAGGTTTCTAAGCTATCACGATCAAAATAGGTTTTCACGCTATCTTTCCCATCATATCGGGGAACAAAATATTTTTCACCTAATTTTTCTTCTCCACCAGCTTTATGCCACTTTAAAAAGTTAATACAGGTTTGTTTTATTTGAGCTTCTTCAGTCTGATTTTTTGTTTTTTGGGCAAAAGCAAATGAGTAAAAAAATATAAGTGAAAAAATTATTGATGTTGTTTTTTTCATTATTCTATAATTTAATGCTTTAACCGATCAAAGTATCAGATGCTGTGTCTGCTTGAAATATATTAATCCTATCGAGTTTGGCTTTATGTGTCGCACCAATATAATAACTTAGCAAAACATCGGCAGGTGACGATATCTGATCATTTTGGCCCTCTGTATTTTGTCGCGTTTTGGTTTGCGCAGCAAATACATTTATTAAGCATAGCGTTAAAGCAAAAAAATAGCCCCTTACATTAAAATTAAAATTTCATTGGATTATACTATTTACTATTTATGGAGTAAAGGGATTTTCATTGTGACAGCTAAGGTGGTTACTATATAAAACAATATTTTATATAGTAAAAGCAAAATGTTGCGGCTCTTTTTATAGAGTTTAATATCGAGTGTTTTTTGCCTATTATAATTATGATTGCGAACTTTCCTGTAAAAAAGTTACTCCCGTAATTCAATAATCGGTTTTATCCGGCTGATATATAAGTAAGTCATATGTTAGATTACCTCTTTAATTAAGTATTTAATATGATTACTCATATCCTCTGTGCTTTGGTATTTAGTAATATCAAAGTCCATGATAGCTTCTCCATTAATTATTAATTTATATACATAATTGCTATCTCGCCAATCTACCTGTTTAATTTTGATAGTATTAGATTCGTTTTGATATGTAATAAACCACACCAAATTTTTGTAAGGGGGAGAATCCTCCGAATCTTCTATCAATTTATAACCTTCTTTTAGCAAAAAAACAGTCGCTTTTTTTAGTCGAAACGAAGGGTTATTGTCCTGTGTATAAGATGATATATCAATGTTGAACTTTTGTTTATAATAATCTATTTTAATTTGCTTTAAAGCGGTTATATTAAACCACTCTATACTACAAAATGTATTTTTATTCAAGTGTAGCAGCTTGCATGTATTTTCAATAACCGATTCTCTTCCAACTAAATTGTGGCTGAAATCATCTTCGTTATAATTAGTAATTTCTGATAATAATGCTAAATCGGTTATACTTATGCAGTTTTTTGCATCATTATATCCGGCCCAATCTTTAATTTTCCTTCTAATAACAACACTGATGTACTCGTTACTATCGGCCAATGCTATCTCAATTTTTTTATTATTCGGCTCACTAGTGTACTCAATTAGATAGTAATTTTTATCTTTTTCTAACTCATCTACCCTTGTAGTTTTTATATAACCACAATTGTTTAAAAAAGATAGCTTTTCAGTAATTAGATTCGTGCTTTCTATGATATTTATCATTTATAAACATAACTCCTTTCCATCATATAATACGGGCTCCTGCTTGTCCTGCTTTTATCAATACCAATATCAATTATAGAATATCCCTGACTTATTTTTTGTTGGATTGGCAAAATGTCTTATGTGCCGTCATGTACATAACTTCGCCGCTCATCAGCACCCACGTTTAGATAATAAATGATGTGAACGTCCACTCGCGCGATAGCCCGGCAATGTGAACGCTTGAAGGCAAAGTAGTTTAATACCTCACATAAAGACGCGATAAATTTATTTCTCTTTCGCGTATTCGCGTAAAAAACCTCTGTGAACTTCGTTTTTTTCTATCCGCACTGCCCGACAACTATAAATGTATTAAATACCAATTAAATACATAGTCCTAATAATTCCCTTGTAAGGAAAATGACCGGCTATCTACAAAGTGAGTGAGATTGGTTTACAGCATTGGCCGCTATAGTGGGTATTTATATGTTACCTGTACGGTTGGTAATTGTTTTGTCAACCTCATATCACATTTTGTTACATAAAATACACGCGCCTGTTTTTTACGTTTGTATACTTGCAGGCATTAACAGGCCGGCACCTAAAATTTATATGAAAAAAATAACGTTTCAAATAGTACTATTACTTACTACCTGCTTTACGGCTTTTGCGGGTACAGCCAACATTGCTGTTAGTGATACCAAAGCCAAATTAGATACCGCAACCTTTGCCACAGGCTGCTTTTGGTGTACCGAAGCAAAGTTTCAACAACTTAAAGGCGTTAAAAAAGTAGTTTCGGGTTTTAGCGGGGGCACAGTTGCCAACCCAACCTACAAAGAGGTTTGCACCGGCACCACCGGCCACGCCGAAGCCTGTAACATTATTTACGACCCCGCGCAGATCACTTACGACGAACTGCTGCAAGCTTTTTTTGTAGCGCATGATCCTACCCAGCTAAACCGCCAGGGCAATGATGTGGGCACGCAATACCGGTCGGCCATATTTTACCATAATGCCGCCCAAAAGCAAAAGGCTGATTATTATATAAGCAGGCTTAATACCGAGAAAGCTTACAAAAGCAAAATTGTTACCCAGGTAGCGCCTTACAAAGCCTTTTACAAGGCGGAGGATTACCACCAGGATTATTTTAACCAGAACAAAGGCAGCAACCCGTATTGTAAATATGTGATACAGCCCGAACTGGATAAGTTTAGAAAAGTATTTAAAAACAAACTAAAAGATCAATAACCAATGAGAGCAATATATATTACAGCCCTGCTGCTGCTGTGTTTTACCTGTACCTTTGCACAAAACCCCAAAAGCGACAAAGGGCACCAGAACAATCCATACTACTCTAACACCGATACGCGCCCCATTAAGGTAAGCAATGCCGAATGGAAAAAGATACTGTCGCCGGCTTTGTACGCTACTGCACGTAAGCAAGCCACCGAGCGCCCTTTTACCGGCCAGTTTTGGAACAAAAGTGCTAAGGGTACTTACTATTGCGCTGTTTGCGGTAACAAGTTGTTCCGGTCTGACGCTAAGTTTGCGAGTGATTGCGGCTGGCCAAGTTTTTATGAGCCTGTCAGGAAGAACAGTGTGATCTATAAGGTAGATAATTCCATCGGCATGCAGCGCACCGAAGTGATCTGTGCCCGTTGCGAATCGCACCTGGGGCATATATTTGATGACGGCCCCGCGCCAACCTATAAAAGGTTTTGCATGAATTCGGTTTCGTTAGATTTTCAGCCGGATAAGTAATAGTTAACGCCAAAACCCCTGTTCCATTTTGTTCCGTTCGGGAAAAAACGCAACAGGGGCAAATTTATAATTATTAGTACATGGGCTGTCTGATTAAAGCTGCTATTTGGCTTTTTCACAACTTTATCAGGCTGTAAGGGGCGAATCAAGGCCGAAAAAAGGCGAAAAAAAATCCTGTTTTTTTCGCCTTTTTCTTAAAGCGCTAAAAGGGTTACCCGTTAAACTTTCTGCCAAACTCAACCGCAAAGTCTTCCAGTTTTGTTTTGCCAAATTGGGCGGGTTTATGCTGGTCGTAATCTTCCCATAAAATGGCGCTTTTAACAGCCGTACCCATTTCTACATAGTTACGGGCAATCTCGGCGGGCAGCCCTGCCTGCTCAATACCTTGTAAAGCCTGTTCATCGGTAAAATCAACCCATTTCAGGTCGGGTTTACCAATGGCCACACCTAATACCGATGCGATCTCGTTGGTTGTACGGTCGTCAGAACTGATATAACGGACGCTGGTACCGGTAAAGTTGCTTTGTAATTCCTCTGCGGCAACTTCGGCAATATCATTTGGGTGTACCAATACCACGCGCGAATTATCGCCGTAATTGGCACCTAAAAAGCCCAGATGTTTTATCATGTCGATATTTCCTAATAAGTTGGTATAAAAAAATGCGGGGCGCAGGTGCTTTATAGCTACACCATCTAATTGCCTGTAAGTTTGCTCTACATCATGTATACCCGAAATTGGGCCGGTGCCGCCATCAATATGTGCGCCTATGCTGCTTAAATTAACCACTTTGGCTACACCAGCCGCCTTTATAGCTTCGGCATAGTTTTCACCCACGCCGCCTATGTATTGCCTGTAATTAGCCGCGCTAAAGTTATTGGGCACCATGGTGTAAATGGCATCGGCACCTTTAAATGCTCCGGTCAGGAAAGCTACATCATCAACCGAGCCAATGGCCGGGATAGCACCTAATGCTTTTATGGCTTCGGCCTTATCAGGGCTACTGCTTATTATGGTTACCTGGTGGCCCGCTTTTACTAATTGTGTTGCTAATGGTTTGCTTATGTTCCCTAAAGAACCTGTTACTGTAATTTTCATGATAATTTATTTTTGATTTGTTGATGTCAAAGGTATATTTGTACTTACTTTTATACAAGTACCTACCCCAAAGTAAGTAGCAATGACACAGGTTAAAGAAAACTCTACCCAGAATGCAAATAAGATAGCGAACATAGGTGCGTGCCCGGTAAGCTATGTAATGAGCAAAATTGGCGGCCATTGGAAACCCATCATTCTGTACCAATTAATGAGCGGCCCCAAACGTTACAGCGAATTAAAACGCGAGATCCCGGCTGTTACCGAAAAGATGCTGATACAGCATTTGAAGCAACTACAGGCCGATAACCTGGTAGTACGCACAGCCGAACAAGCTATGCCGCCCATAGTAAGTTATAAACTTAGCGATGTAGGGGAGAGCCTAACCCCCGTGTTAACAGCAATTGCTAAATGGGGCTTTGCGCAAACCGGCAGGTAATAAAAAAAATACTTTTAATTAAGCCCTTACAAGTGTTTAGTTATTAACTATTTGCAGGGCTACACCAGATGTTTGTGATGGTTGATTTTATTGACTGTTAAACAATTTTCTTTCTTTTAGCGTTATAATTGGCAGTTATTGCTTAAAACAGATACGCTATAAGGAAAAACATCTACGCATTTAACCAAATAATAAATTGAATTACAACATGAACAACATGAAAAAATCCCTTTTAATGGTTGGCGCAATGGTGCTTTTAAATTTTACAGCCAGCCGCGTATTTGCACAAGTACAAGACACTACTAAGAAAACAACCACTACAACTACTGCACCGGCAGCTACAGATGGCGCCAGTGATGTAGTAAGGGCTTTAGGGAGCAACCCCGATTATTCTACCGCGCTTAGTGCTGTGAAAACAGCCGGGCTTGATTCCAGCCTAAAAACAGGTGGCCCATATACTATTTTTGCACCTAATAATGCTGCATTTAGTAGCCTGCCGCCGGCTAAATTAGATAGCCTGATGAAAGACCCTGCAAAACTTGCAACAGTTTTAAAAGGGCACGTAGTTACTGGTAAATATGCCAAAGCCGATATTATTAAAGCATTAAATGCAGGTAAAGGCAAGGCAACGCTCACTACGCTTGATGGGCAAACACTTACGCTGTCTGTTACGGCTGATAAAAAGCTACAGTTAGCCGATGCAAAAGGCGATACCGCACAGGTTATTTTGTATGATCTGATTGGTGCCAACGGTATAGTGAATGGCCTTAACGGCGTTTTAGCACCTAAGTAATATTTAGATAAACCGATGTACTCAAAAGCCCGGCCAAGCCGGGCTTTTGTTGTTTAAGATTGCTGATAATGAAATACAATAGCCCCGTTATCAGCCTTTTAACAAAAGGCTTACATATTGGCCAACACAGGCCGTATAAAGTTTGTATATTTGTATCAGTATTTAACTCAGGACTCAATGCTCCCGACTTTAGACTTTAAAATGGGGTCGACCGGAATTGACAGGATGGAGATAAATAGGTAAGCATGCAGCGCGTTGGGTGAATTAGCGCTAAAATCTGAACGCTCAAACTTACAAATGGCGAAAATAACTACGCCTTAGCTGCCTAATTTAGAATTAGCATAGCTTTTGTCCCGCCGGTTTTCTGTTCTGTTGGATCGGCAATCGGGGCATCGAAAAACGGAAATAGTTTGCTTTAAGGTGTGGGAAGCGAGCGAAACAAAGCACCTAAGGATTAAGGTACAGGTAAGCGGTTAACCTTCCATAGTCCCTACAATTAAATAACAGCTAAGCATGTAGAAAGCTTATCTTATACCATGTTTGGACGAGGGTTCGAATCCCTCCGGCTCCACAAACAAAGGCCTAATCAATTAGAAAATAAATTGGTTAGGCCTTATTTTTTTAATGCGGATAATTGGATAATACGAAAACAAAACACCTGGTGCATAACGCCCCCAATAATATTACCTACTTTTCTGATAGCTCCATAAAAGGGATTGAGTTACCTGCGTGCTTTACCTTTCCTTTTTATTATGAGCCGCATCCGCTTACAAAAATAGCAGCTGCCGAACTTCAACACTACCTGGAAACTCAAACAGACCTGCAGCATAATTTTGGCCTTGCCGAAGACCAGCAAGGCCCGGCTATCGGGAAAATGTTTGGTGTTCTGGTGGTTAAGGATAAGCAAGGAAAATTAGGCTATTTATCAGCATTTTCAGGGAAACTGGCCGGCTCAAACGATCATCCTAAATTTGTCCCTCCTGTGTTTGATATGCTGATCGAAAATAGCTTTTTTTTAAAAGGGCAGGAGATCATCAATAGCATTAACCTGCAGATCAAAAAGATAGAATCGGGTGATGATTACAAAAAATTGATACAGGAGTTTGAGCGCTCAAATGCCTTATCCATTCGGGAAATCGCTGACTTTAAGAAACAATTAAAGAGCAATAAAGCCGAACGTAAAAAATTAAGGGAAGAGCAAAAGGGTGGGTTAAGTGAAGATGGTTACCATGATATTGAGGCAGATCTGATTAAACAAAGTTTACGCGATAAGCATTTACTTAACGTATTATTGAATAAATGGGGCGAAGTTTTAAAAGAAATAAATACCGGTATAGAACAATTCGACGCTGAATTAGAAGCGTTGAAAAATGAACGCAGGGAAAGATCTGCCGCACTACAAAAGCAACTGTTTGAACAATATGAATTTTTGAATAAAAACGGTGTCAGAAAAAGTTTACAGTCTATATTTAGCGACACCGTATTTGGTAAGCCGCCCTCTGCCGCCGGGGAGTGCGCAACACCCAAATTGTTACAGTATGCTTTTTTAAACGGGTACAAACCGTTGGCAATGGCCGAATTTTGGTGGGGGGCATCCCCAAAATCTGAGATCAGGAAACACAAGCAATATTACCCGGCCTGCACCGGTAAGTGTAAACCCATCCTTAAACATATGCTGGAAGGGATCGCATTAGATGAAAATCCGCTTTTGAAAAACCCGGGAGAAAGCCGCAAGATCACCATTGTATATGAAGATGACGCATTTGTAATAATTAATAAACCCGTGGAGTTGCGTTCTGTTCCCGGTGTTAATATCAATGATTCTGTTTATACAAGGCTTAAATTACTATGGGCAGGTATTGAACCCCTCATTGTTCACCGGCTGGATATGGCAACTTCGGGCTTATTGGTTGTAGCCAAAACAAAGGATGCACACAAGATTATTCAAAGGCAGTTTCTTAAACGTACGGTAAAAAAACGCTACACGGCTTTGCTATCTAAAGCGATAACAGCATCAGAAGGCGACATAGTTCTTCCGCTGCGTGGCGATTTATTGAACAGGCCAAGGCAACTGGTATGTTTTGAATCCGGGAAAAAAAGTGTAACCAGGTGGAAGGTTATTACAACCAATGCAACAACTACAAAAGTGCATTTTTGGCCGTTAACCGGGCGTACCCATCAGTTACGCGTTCACTCGGCCCATCAGCAGGGGCTTAACGCGCCTATTGTTGGCGATGACCTGTATGGCACAAATGCCGAAAGGTTATATCTTCATGCTGCTTACCTGGAGTTTGTGCATCCTGTAACTAAAGAAAAAATAAGCTTTGAGGTTGCAGAAGATTTTTAAAACTGCAGGGTTCAAAAATTGCAATTTTATTCTTCTGTCATATTTTATTTATTTTTGATGTGACGATGGTTGCTGAATTTGAAAGGTATATAAAAGAGAACTTGAAGCTATCCGGCGGGGATCTGAAACTGATGCTTTCGGTAGCTGTTGAAAGAATAGTACGCAGAAAACAATTGCTGTTAGAGGAAGGAGAGGTATGCCGCCACAAGATTTTTATTTGCAAAGGCCTGTTGCGTACCTACCGTACCCGCGAGGATGGTAGCGAACATGTGATGATGTTCTCGCCCGAAACATGGTGGGCAACCGACCCCGAGAGCCTGAATAACCAAACCCCATCCCTGTATTATATTGATGCGCTGGAAGACAGCGAAGTGCTTTTATGGACAAAAAAGGATTTCGACATGCTGTGTGCCCAGATCCCCGCCTTGAAAGCCTATTCAGAAAAGCTGATCTCGATAAACCTTAACTTAGGCCGCCAGCGTATTTTCAGCGCCTTAAGTGCAACAGCCGAAGAAAAATACGATGAGTTTGTGGCGTCCTATCCAAATATATTTGCCCGCATACCGTTGCACATGGTAGCTTCTTATCTTGGGGTTTCGCTAAAAACCCTTAGCCGCATCAGGCAAGCCCAGTTAAAACGATAAAAATAAAAATAGCGTCAAATGTCCGCATTTTACAGTGCGGCGTTGAGCAATTTTGTATTGTTAAAAACACCCGGCCATTACATTTAGATTGATGGCCGGATGTTAGAACGATTTTTATCTATCAAATTGTTAACTAAAAAAAATTAAAACATGCGTGTATTTGTAACAGGCGCTACGGGCTTTGTAGGCTCGGCCGTTGTTCAGGAATTGATGGCTGCAGGCCACCAGGTGCTTGGCCTTGTACGGTCAGATGCATCGGCTAAATTATTGAGTGCCACCGGCGCAGAAGTGCACAGGGGAGATATAGAAGATCTGGATAGCCTGCGCAGCGGCGTGGCCGTGGCCGATGCCGTTATCCACACCGCTTTTAACCATGATTTTTCGAAATATCAGGCCAATTGTGAAACAGACAGGCGGGTTATTACCGCCATGGCCGACGTACTCATTGGTTCGGATCGCCCTTTGATCATTACCTCGGGCACAGGGTTGCTTGCAGGCAACGGGCTGGTTGCTACCGAAGAGCTAATGCCGCCAGCCGCATCTGCCGCTATGCCCCGCGTAGCATCAGAAGAAGCGGCCACTGCTGCTATGGAACGCGGCGTACGCGCTTTGGTGCTGAGGTTGCCACCATCTGTACATGGCGATGGCGACCATGGTTTTATCCCTGCCCTGATAGGTATAGCGCGCCAAAAAGGTGTTGCTGCATACGTAGGCGAGGGGCTAAACCGCTGGCCTGCAGTACACAGGTTGGATGCTGCCCGCCTTTACAGGCTGGCTTTAGAGCAAGGTACAGGAATTGGCCGCTATCATGCCGTTGACGATCAGGGAATTGCTATGCGGGATATTGCTGCAATAATTGGCAAACACCTGAATATACCGGTGGTATCTAAATCGCCACAGGAAGCAGCCAAACATTTTGGCTGGATAGCACACTTTGCCGGGTTTGATAACCCTTCATCAAGCGCATTAACCCGCCAATGGCTGGGATGGCAGCCAACCCAGCCCGGGCTGATAGCTGATCTTGACCGGTCACAGTATTTCGAAATTTAACTAATATGGTGGGCAGTAGCTATAACGCTGCTGCCCTCTATTCGTTACACTATATATCCCTATATATTTCACAAAAAACCTTCTCATTTTCAGTTCTTTTTTTCCGATATTGCATCACCCTTACATTTAACTGATGCCGCCCACAATTCCCTTCTTAAATTTCTCTTTAAGTAAAGTCCTGACAGGCGAGCAGGATAACTTTGCTAAGGCCAAAATAAAGATCGCGTACGTGATGCTGATGTTTGCTCTAGTCAAAATCGTGATCACCATACCTATTGCAATTATGCATCATCAGCATATTCAGGCAATACGATCGGGAGGCATATTCCTGATCTTTTTTACGTGTTTAAAATATCTTTTATATAAGCCACAACATATGCGGGCAATAGCACATGTGGTATTAATTACAGGCCTGTTAATAATATGGTCAAACCTGGTGTTTGTTGTTCAGCAACTTAATATTGTAACCGTGCAGGTTGTGGTAACTACTGTTTTATGTAGTTTTTATCTTATTGGTAACCGTACCGCTGTAGTATATGCTACGCTTTGTATATTGCCTGTATTTCTTTTCATGATCATCACCCGGCATTCAAACGCCGTGGTTATTATTCCACCGCAGCAGGTAGTATCGCCGGTGTATGAAATTATTGTGTTCCTTAACTTTGTATCAATAGCCGTTATAAATTACTTGTTTTATAAAGCCTATGAGAATAGCGTTATAGAAAAAGACGAGTTGAACGCGCAACTGGCGGTAAAAGTAGCCGAGGTTAAAGCCCTGGCCGATTCAAAATCGATGTTCCTGTCCAGCATGTCGCACGAGCTGCGTACTCCCTTAAACGCGGTTATAGGTATTACCGATCTTTTAAAAGGAAGCGCATCTGCAGAACAGCACGAGAACCTGGAGATATTGGAGTTTTCTACTATCAGCCTGCTATCCATGGTGAATGATATACTGGATTACCATAAAAGCGAGAACGACAAAATTGAGCTGGAGGCGATCCCTGTAAACCTGCCCGAACTGTTGAGTAAGATATTTTCGACCCTGAGGTTAAAGGCAAACGAAAAAAACCTGCGGCTAGTTGTTAATACTGATGAAAGATTGAACACAATATGTGTTGTTTCTGACCCTACGCGCCTTACCCAAATTATTTATAACCTGGTTGGTAATGCCATTAAATTCACCAAAAAGGGAAGGGTGGAACTAAATGTTAAATTGACAGAAACTACAACTGAACACATACAGGTGCAGTTTGTTGTAAAAGATACCGGTATTGGTATCCCGCAATCAAAATTCGAAAGTATTTTTGAGCCATTTTCGCAGGCATCAACAGATACCACAAGGCATTTTGGGGGAACCGGACTTGGCCTGGCTATAGTTAAAAAGTTGTTACTGCTTTTTAATAGCTCTATAAATGTTAAAAGTGAAGTTGGTAAAGGGTGTGAGTTTTCATTCAGCATAAATTTTTCCGTAACTGAAGCTATTGTTAGTAAGCCAAAAATACCGGGTACTGCATTAAAAATGGCCCATTTAAACGTATTGATAGCTGAAGATAATAGTATTAATGCCATGCTGCTTGAAAAAATGCTGATTAACTGGGGCATAAAAACATATTGGGCTGCTAACGGGCAGGAGGTAGTTAAGAAGCTTAAAACCGAAACGATAGACCTGATACTGATGGACCTGCAAATGCCGTTGATGGATGGTTACGAAACCGCTTTAACTATTCGGTCGCTTGATGACCCTATCAAATCCAATATTCCCATTATAGCCTTAACAGCCTCCATATCCGGCGATATATACCCGCAGGTAATAGCTGCCGGTATGCAGGATTACCTCTCAAAACCGTACGAAGCGGTAGCCTTATATGAGAAGTTAGAAAGATTAGCTGCATCAAATAAAACTAACCTAAAACCGGTGATTAGCATATAAACAGAAGGTAGTGGATTATAATACAATAGATCCGGCGGCTGATCTTAGCCTTTTTGTTAGATGCTACTGGACACTGGATGCCCCTAAAGAAACTAAACCCGGTAAACAGCGCATTATACCCGATGGCTGTATGGAGATGATATTTCATTACGGCGATCTGTACAAACAATATATGGAAGACGGGGGTAGTATTTTACAACCCCGAAGTTTTGTATTTGGACAATTGACCCGGCCATTAGAGATTGAGCCGACAGGAGAAACAGGGATATTTGCTGTTCGTTTTAACCCGGATGGGTTCATGCCGTTTGCTGCAGGCCCCCTTAGTATCATGGAAAACAAGGCTGTTCCCCTGACGCAATTGTTTGGAATGGATGGGTTGCAGTTAGAAAATGATATGTTATCCGCCAAAACAACGGATGATCGTGTCAGAATAATCGAATCATTTTTGAACGGCAGGGTAGGTTCAGCCGGGTCTATCGACAGGATCATTCAATCCACTATTACAGCAATGGTTACTTTAAACGGGCAATTATCTGTAAGCGATATCTCAAAAGAACTGAATGTTAACCGCCGTTTGTTGGAGCGCAGGTTTGCTGCTGTAATTGGGTTAAGTCCAAAGCAGCTATCAAAAATAATACGGCTACACGCAGCTATAAAAATGCTGATGAATGAACAACCGGGCAGCCTTACCAATATAGCCCATGAAGGGAGTTATTATGATCAGGCCCATTTTATAAAAGATTTTAAAGAATTTACCGGGGTAAGCCCTAAAAAGTTTTATTCGGGCCGGCTTAAAATGTCGGCATTGTTTCAAGGCAGGGAGTAAGTGCTTGTCGTGTTTTTACAATTTTAGGATGAATAATAAGTCGATAATTGCATTTAACTAAATGATTTTAACATTATGAAAATAATACCTGGCTTACTGATATGCATCATGTTTTGTAACACATTGCCAAATAAAACTATTAAAGACCTGCATTTTTTAAACGGTACCTGGAAGGTAGAGAATAAGCAAAGCTATGAAACCTGGAAGATGAATAACGACAGCTCACTCGAAGGTAACTCGTATAAGATAAAAGACGGTAATAAGCGTATTGATGAATACCTGGCTATAAAAGCGGTTGCCGGTAAACTTATTTATACGGCAAGGGTGTTAAACCAAAACAATGGCCAGCCTGTTGATTTTACAATGAACGTTTCGGTTACAGACAAGTTTTCGTTCGAAAATATGGAGCACGATTTCCCGAAGAAAATACAATACACAAAACTGAACGATACCACCCTTTTTATAGCTGTACTGGGCGAAAACGACAAGGGGTTTTCATACAGGATGATAAAACAAAAGTAAGGCAGATCATTGTGCCGGTTTGTTCTTGATGCCCATTATCAGCAACCATAAACAGGTGCCTATTTCGCCAATGCTGGCCGGTAATGTGATGTATGATGATATTGCTGTGTCTGAGTATCCGTGGAAAAGGAACCCGCCTGTAAAGTTGATAAGGTAGCCAAAGCACCCGGCCATTAAAAATACACCCAGTATTTTTGGTAAAAAGCCCGATTTATACACTAACCATCCAAAAGGAAATAGCCATAAGCCCCAAAATATCTGCGCCAGCTGGTTGCCGTTACTATAATAACGCAGGTGCAGCATTACCTGCGATTGCAGTTCGGCAGTGGTGAAAACCTTAAGGTAAGCAGCTTTGCCAATAAGCGACAGCACCGCAAATTTATTCAGCAGGTTTACAAAAGATATTGGCACACTCACCACGGCCAGCACAACCATCAGCACAGCGTAGGTTTTGTTAACAGCTTTAAATAAATCATACAATACAAAAGGTAACAGCAAAAAGGCGGTGTAGCAGATCAATCCGCTTAAAATACCTAAACGGAACAGAGTTTCGGATGCTATGATGTTGTTGAAAGTAGCCTGCGCGTTATCCCACACAATAAGTTTACCCGGTACGTATCCCAGGTTAATAGTGCCGGTAATTACTACAATTAAATAAAGCAAACCCGCTATCCTCGCGGTTTTTTTATTGGCGCCCATATAAATGCTAATTCAAGGTAAGGTGTTAATATTACTTGTATTAGATGGTTATATACACAGGTTGTTACAAAAGGGCATTGAAGGGGTAGACAAGAACAAGCAGCAGCAGCAAAAAATAAAAAGCCCCTGATGAAACTCAGAGGCTTTAATATTAAAGTATTCTCCGTATAAATTAAGCCCTGCCCGGGTAAGCTTTTAAACCTTCGGCCAGGCATTCCATGGCTTTGTTCAGGTCGTCGTTATTTAAAACGTAGGCCATGCGCACCTCGTTCGTTCCGGCACCTTCGGTGCTGTAAAAACCGGTTGCCGGGGCCATCATTACAGTTTGGTTGTTGTAGCTAAAGCTTTCCAGCATCCACTGGCAAAACTTATCAGCGTTATCTATGGGGAATTTAGCTACCACGTAAAATGCGCCACCCGGGTTAGGGCAGTAAACCCCTTCAATTTTGTTAAGGGCGGTTACCAGCGTGTCTCGGCGTTTAGTATATTCTTTATTTACAGCGGTAAAATATTCATCGGGGGTATCAACAGCTGCTTCGCCGGCAATCTGCTCAACCATACCCGGCGATAAACGTGCCTGGGCAAATTTTAAACCTGCGGCTATTACTGCTTTGTTTTTAGTGATCAGGCAACCTAAGCGGGCTCCGCATGCGCTGTAACGCTTGCTTACGGTATCCATCACAATAACATTATCATCTAATCCACTTAAGTGCATAGGCGATATAAATTCGCGGCCATCGTAGCAAAATTCGCGGTAAGCCTCGTCGCTAAACAGGTACAGGTCGTATTTTATGGCCAGTTCTTTAAGCGCGTTCAACTCATCCTGCGAGTATAAATAGCCCGTAGGATTATTAGGGTTGCAAATGATAATAGCCTTTGTTTTTGGCGTGATCAGTTTTTCAAACTCGCTGATAGGAGGCAGGGCAAAACCATTGTCGATGTATGATAGGATGGGTTTCACCACAATATCGCTCTGGTTAGCAAAGCCGTTGTAATTGGCATAAAAAGGCTCGGGGATAATTACCTCGTCGCCCGGGTCAAGGCAGGTCATCATACCAATAGTGATGGCTTCAGATCCGCCGGTGGTAACAATTATATTTTCGGGCGTAATGTTGTAACCCAGCTTGTTATAGTATTCAGTAAGTTTTTTACGATAGCTCAAAGTACCTTCGGATGGGGTGTACGCCCATACTTTAAAGTCGATATTTTTAATGGCATTCAGCATGCCCTCCGGCGTTTCAATATCCGGCTGGCCGATGTTAAGATGGTAAACCTTTTTGCCTTCCAGTTTAGCTTTATCGGCAAAGGGTGTTAATTTACGAATAGGCGATGCGGGCATGCGCTGCCCTTTTTCAGATATTTTTGGCATGGCGCAAAATTAGTAAAAAGATGTAATACACCTTTTGTAAAAATCTATGCATACATAACATTAATTATGAGGCACAAAAAAAGGCACCGATACTATCGGTGCCTTTTAAATTTCTTTCCTTAACAAATTGCTTATTTGCTGCTTACAGCAGGTTTTGCAACCACTTCGCCCACAATATTTAAATATTTCGTAGGTGTTTTAGCGTTTGATGTTACTACAATAGTTTTGTTAAATGCAGAAACTACAGCAGCGTTGTAAGTGATCTTGATTGTGCCTTTTGCGCCTTTTACTACGGGTGTTTTAGTGTAATCGGCAATGGTACAACCGCAGGTTGGTTTTACTTCGGTTAAAATAAGTGGCTCAGTACCAACGTTAGTAAATTCAAATACGGTGGTAACCGGGGTTCCTTGTGGTATTTTACCAAAATCGTGTTTTTCCTCGTTAAATTTAAACTCGGCTTTAGCGTCGGTTTGTGCAGATGCATTAAAGGCAAAACCTAAAACAACTGCGCATATTAATAATATTTTTTTCATGGTTACGTGTTTGATTCTTACAAATATAAAAGGTTTAACCTAAATACAAAACTATTGCAAAAACTATATGTTTTACACTAACCAATACAAATAACAGAATAGAATTTCCTAATTTTACCGCCTAAACAAAATTTTATATGCCCGAAACTGTAATACACACAGGCAATACCACAAATGCTGCCGAACTCAGTTTTGACGATTTTAAACAAATTGTGATCAGAGATTACCGTGTTGGCTTCGAGAGCCGCCAGGCCAGTATTATTGGCAGGCGCGAAGTACTGACCGGAAAGGCCAAGTTTGGAATTTTTGGCGACGGTAAAGAAGTTGCCCAACTGGCTATGGCTAAAGCTTTTAAAAAAGGTGATTGGCGCGCAGGCTATTACCGCGACCAAACTTTTATGTTTGCCACCGGCATGAGCAACCTTAAGGAGTTTTTTGCACAGCTTTATGCCAACCCCGATATTGAGAAGGATCCTGCATCGGCAGGGCGCCAAATGAATTGCCATTACGCAACACGTTATGTTGATGCCGATGGTAACTGGACAAACCAGGCCGAAACAATGAACTGCGCAGCAGATATATCAACCACCGGCGGGCACATGCCGCGCCTGCTTGGTTTGGCATACGCATCAAAACTTTACCGCCAGAACAAAGAACTGGAATACCTGAAGAATTTTTCTGTTAATGGTAACGAGGTTGCCTTTGGCACCATTGGTAACGGCTCAACATCCGAAGGGTTGTTTTTTGAGGCTTTTAACGCCGCTGGTGTTTTACAGGTGCCTATGGCTATATCTATATGGGATGATGCCTACGCAATATCTGTACCGGCAAGGCTGCAAACTACAAAAGAGAATATATCTGAAATACTGAAAGGTTTTCAGCGTGATGATAAAGGTAACGGATATGAGATATTTAAAGTACGTGGGTGGGACTATGTTGCCCTTTGCGAAACTTACGAGCGCGCTATAAAGATGTGCCGCGAAGAGCATGTACCGGTAATGATACATGTAATAGAAATGACCCAGCCACAGGGCCACTCTACTTCGGGTAGCCACGAGCGTTATAAATCAAAAGAAAGATTAGGCTGGGAAGAAGAGCATGATTGCCTTGTGCAGATGCGTAAATGGATGATAGAATCGGCTGTTATAACTGCCGAGGAAATGGATGCTTTAGAAACTGAAGCCAAAAAGCACGTACGCAACTGCCAGCGCGAAGCGTGGAGTGAACTGGAGGACGAAATAAAAGCGGAAATGGCCCAGGCTGTTGAGCTAATAGACCGTATTGCCCAGCAATCTGCCCTGCGCGAAGATCTGCTTGGCTTAATGTCGTCATTGCAAACCTGTGTTGACCCGGGCCGCCGCGATACCATTGCCTGCGTACGCAAGGTATTACGTTTAACTGTTAAAGAAAACAGCGATGCCCGCCAAAATTTGGTGAACTGGCTTACTGCCGAAACCGAAAAGAACGCGGAGCGTTTTAATTCTAAATTGTTTACTGATACGCCAAAATCGCCATTATATGTGCCGGTTGTTGCTCCGCTATATGCCGACGATGCAAAACTGATGGATGGCCGCGAAGTATTGAACGCTTGTTTCGACGCTAATTTTGACCGCGATAAAGCTATCGTAGCTTTTGGTGAAGATGTGGGTGCCATAGGCGATGTGAACCAGGGTTTTGCCGGTTTGCAAAGTAAATACAGCGATCTGCGTATCACCGATACAGGCATCCGCGAAGCAACAATTATTGGACAGGGAATGGGCCTGGCCATGCGTGGTTTAAGGCCGATAGCCGAGATCCAGTATCTCGATTACCTGCTGTACTCTATTACCGTTTTAAGTGATGATCTGGCCAGCTTAAGCTATCGTACCCGTGGCGGGCAGCGCGCGCCGCTTATTGTGCGCACCCGTGGCCACAGGTTAGAAGGTATCTGGCACTCGGGATCGCCGCTTGGCTTGATATTGAATGCCATGCGTGGTATGCATATCTGCGTTCCGCGTGATATGACCCAGGCTGCAGGTATGTACAATACCCTGTTGCGTGGCGATGAGCCTGCACTGGTTATTGAATGCCTTAACGGTTACCGTTTAAAAGAAAAACTACCAGCCAACGTAGGCGAGTTTACCGTGCCGTTAGGCAAGGCCGAAATATTGAAACAGGGTACGGATGTTACCGTGGTTACCTACGGTTCAACCCTGCGTATTGTAATGGAAGCTGCCGAAGAACTGGAGAAAATGGGTATCAATATCGAAGTGATAGACCCCCAAACGCTTTATCCTTTTGATACTGATAACGTTTGTGGTAAATCATTACAAAAAACCAATAAGCTGCTTGTTATTGATGAAGACCTGCCGGGCGGTGGTTCTGCCTTTATCCTGCAAAAGATCATCGAACAGCAAAACGGTTATTACTCGCTTGATGCACAGCCGAAAACCCTTTGCGGAGCCGAACACAGGCCGCCGTACGGCTCGGATGGCGACTACTTCAGCAAACCATCGCATGATGATGTTATTGAAGCGGTTTACAAAATGATGAACGAGGCTAACCCGGCGAAATACCCGGCGATATATTAGTATATGTGCTGATGGTTAGTATCAAACATTAACCAATCAACAGAAGGAAAAGCAAAAGGCCAGTTTTATTATAAAACTGGCCTTTTGCTTTTAATTGAAACTGTTTAGATGTTAGCAGGCGCAGGCTGGCAAAAAATTACAGCTCACCCCGGTATTGACACAGCCGCTATAACCGCATGGCGCGCAATAAGCTGTTGGGTCTACATCTGAACAGGTTAAATAATAGCCGCCAGCCTCAGAGCTATAACATCTCCATTGATAGCTTTTGCCAACAACGCCACCGGTTACATTTTTAATTTCTTTTCTTGATAATTTTTTCATTGTGTTAGGTATTAGATATTTAGTTTTTAATTAATACTTAAATGTAAATAATATTATTAATAAAACATATACGTTGTTGCGCAAACATTCCACTTATGGTGCTATGGGAGAATATTGCGTCTTAGAGTGGGGGGATATAATTAATCCTGCCCCTATGAATACAGCCTGTGGTCGGTCTTATCACCGCACCACAGACTGTATATTTTTAAGGCCCGATATTAACGTGCCTTTTTTGTATAGCTGCGTTAGTATTTATTATATTTACTTATGAGAAAACTACTTTTAAGTGTTACTGTATTGGTAGTAATGTTATTTGTTGTCGAAAACGCTTCTGCACAACAAAAAATACAGATGGTAAGGCTTGCAAAAATCCAGGTAGACCCTACGCAATTAGCGCAGTATAATGCAGCTCTAAAGCTTCAAATGACGACAGCTGTTGCCGTTGAACCAGGTGTGCTCACTTATTACGCCGTAGCCGATAAAAACGATGCATCACGCATCACTATACTTGAAATTTATGCTGATGTAGAGGCATACAAGGCTCATATAGAAACGCCGCATTTTAAAAAGTACAAAGCTGTTGTACAAAACATGGTTAAATCGCTTGAGCTGGTTGACGTCGATCTTATTGGTAAGGCGGTAAAACCTTAGGCTATTAAGCTGCCTGTCTCTCTCCGGCAAACCTATTAATCAGCATCGCGGCCGCTGTATCGCCTGTGGCGTTTAAAAGCGTGGCTACAGGGTCAATTAATGTGCCTATGATGATGGCGGGTGGCAGTGCCTCTGGTGGGAAACCGTAAGCCGATATAAACAGCAATTCGCCGATATAGCCGCCGTTGGGGATGCCGCCTTCAACAATACTTACCAATACTGTCATACCCAGCGCCAGGATGATCACTTCGGCGCTGTCAAAGCTTCTGCCAAACATGGCAAATACTACCGACATTTTCAGGATAGAAGAAATACTTGAACCATCCTTATGCAAAGTGCCCATTAGCGGGATAGTTATCCCGGCAATAGCATCGGTAACACCCATTTTTTTGGCTGCATCTAAATTGGCAGGTATAGTGGCAATACTGCTGCAGGTGCCTACCGCAGTAGCCGATGGGATAATGTTGTTTTCCCAGTAACGTTTAATGCCCTTTATACCACCTGCAATAAACGCGTAAAGACTGTAAAATACGGCATAGTAAAACAAGCTTACGCCGTAGCCAATACCCAGCACATGAGCATAAGTGCCAAATAATGAAGGGCCAAACACAGCTACCTGGTAAGCAAAGTATGCACCTAAACCAATTGGCCCGGCCTTCATGATGATGCCGAATACGTGCTTAAACACCTCGTTACCCGCATTTAAAAACTGCACAAATGCTTTTCCCTTTTCGGCTGCGCTGCGTGCGCCAAAACCAACCAGTATAGCAAAGATGATCATAGCCAGCATATTCTTCCGCGATAGCAGGTTGAAAAACTCGCTGGTAGTAAACAATTGGGTTATCTGGTCGCCGGATAGGTTTTTGCCTGTTTCTGCAGGTGTTGTACCAACTGTCGCAAATGACGTTTGCCCTATCGGAAAAAGCCATAAAGCAACAATAGTAAGCAGCGCAGCCATGATCAGCGTGCCCAAAAATACTGCCGACATTACACTCATAATACGCCCCAGCTTTTGCGAGCCATGTAAATTGGCAATGGCCGAAGAAATGGCAAAAAACACTAAAGGTATCACGGCAACAAACAACAGGTTCAGGAATATATCGCCAATTGGTTTTAGTATTTCGGCCTTTGTACCCAGTATAATACCGGCCACACTGCCTGCAATAATACCGGCTATCAGCCATATCATCCCACTATAATTTTTTATCCAGTTACTCATTTATTCCCTGCTGTTTTGATGTTAACTAATCGATCAGAAAGGTAAATAATATCCCTCTTAAAATATTTATTCATGTAACTTATTTCTCTATTTTTGCGCATGCCTAAATCAGGCTGTTATACTTTTACAACTATGGATACTACATTTTCAGCAATCGCAAATAACATCAAGGCCCGCCGTACCATTAAACCGTCGACCATGAACGGTAACAAGATCCCGAATGGCCATATCGCTTCTATATTAGAACTGGCCGACTGGGCGCCAAACCACGGTAACACCGAGCCATGGCGCTTCATAGTGTTTGAAGACCCTACAGTTTACTGCGCACAACACGCCGAATTATACAAAGCTGCTAACCCCGGCGAAAGTTTTAACCCTACTGTATACACCAACTTTCAAAACCAGGCTAACAATGCATCGCATGTTATTATAGCTTACCAAAAACGTGGCGATCTGCCAAAGATCCCTCAGTTTGAGGAAGTGATAGCTGCATCATGCGCTGTACAGAACCTGTTATTAGGCGCAACAGCGTTAAATATCGGCGCTTTTTGGAGTACCGGTGGTATGGTGTTAAAACCTGCTTACGCAGAGCATTTTGGCTTAGGTGCCGAGGATAGTGTTTTAGGTGTTCTGTTTATGGGTTATACAGATGTACAGCCCGAAGGCAAAAGAAAAATGCCTATCGAAGAAAAGATCACCTGGAATAAATAAGGGATTGTAATAAAAGTATTTAAAAGGTTGCTGTTGTTCAGCAACCTTTTTTGTTTAACAGGCCTCCGACAGGTAGTAAATTGAAAATGTTTGTTGCAAAAGTAGCGTTTGGATGTGCGGGTAAGTCAATCTAACATCTGTGCGTTATTAATACGCCGCCTTCATAATATTCTAAAAAGTTTTGAGTTTAATTTGAGGGACATAAAATTTCATGATGGTAGACTATTAGACTGCTGTGACAATATTTTTATCGGTTTTGCGTATATTTGTATTAACAATTTCAACTAATAATACATCATTGGAAGATTTGTTACCAATTTAAACTAACTATTAAACCCAATATTTATGAGGAAACACTTGTGGTGGATCATTGGCGCTTTATTGTTATTTTCTATTACGGTTATTAGCTGGAAACCGTTTAGCGCGATCAAGACAAACAGTACGGTTACAAAAAAACTTGGTGCAAAAGAACTTTTTGCGCAATACGTATCTGATATTTATAATACAGCAAACCTGCAGCAAACCGGTATGGATGCAGCAGTACTTCAAAAAGCGGTTACTGGTTATTTAAACCTTAAACTGGCTAATAAACTATCTCCAAACAGCAACGTCATCACTGTGGTCGATTTTACAAAATCGAGTCGTGAAAAACGTATGTGGATCATCGATATACTAAATAAATCGTTGATATTAAATACATGGGTTGCCCACGGGCAGGGTAGTGGAGATGATATGGCCAGCCGTTTTTCAAATAATAACGAGTCGCACGAAAGCAGCTTAGGCTTTTATTTGGCAAGCGAGGTTTACTTTGGCAAACACGGCCGTTCGTTAAAGCTGGACGGTTTGGATGCAGGCATTAACAGCGCTGCGCGTGCGCGTGGTATTGTAATACATGCTGCCGATTACGTATGCCAGAATACCATTAACCAGATAGGCCGTTTAGGCCGTAGTTTTGGTTGCCCTGCTGTATCTCCCGAGGTATCTGACAAGGTTATCAATACTATAAAAGGCGGTTCAATGCTATATATTAATGGTAACGACAGGAACTATACTTCAAAGTTGCTTGATGATACTGCACCGGCCAATTTTATAGCACCCGATACAACAGGGGCAGCTACTATGGCTAAACTATAAAACGGAACAAACCTATTCTATTATAAAAAAGCCCGTCAGCTCAACGCGACGGGCTTTTTATTGAAGTAACCTTATGCTTTCAATCTTAAACTTACAAGGAAGCTATCTGCTCTGCATTTGCCAGAAATTTTTGTAGATGTCCGTATAGTACCACATCTAACCCGTAAACATCGGGGCGGTATTGCAGGGTGTTGTTTTCATCAGCCCAGCAAGTTATGTAAGTTATGTAAACCGGCATCTTTTTAGGTAATGCAATAGTAGTGGGCTCGGGGTTATCCTCGCTCATGGCTTTAACAATTTTATTATAAGTAGCACCTTCGCCAAATACTGCCTTAGCTAATGCCTGCGGGTCGCCAAGGCGAACGCAGCCATGGCTTAAAGCACGCATGTTTTTTGTGAACCCACTTTTTGCAGGAGTATCATGCAGGTAAACACTGCTGTTATTGTTGAAAAGGAACTTTATTTTCCCTAATGAATTATCATCACTGGGGCGCTGTTTAAACTCATACTTGTCTTTTGATGCCTTTGACCAGTCGATGGTTTCCGGGTCATCCACTTTTTTGCCATTCTCATACACGTCTATCCCTTTGTTAGACAGGTAGTAAGGGTCCTGTGCGGCCTCAACCATAATCTCTTTACTGGCAATGCTTTGGGGGATGTTCCAAACAGGGTTAACTTGTACGCTATGTATCATACTGTTAAGCTGTGGCGTTTCCCTGCTAAACGGACGATCAATTTTGTCGCTTTCGCTGTATTCCACTAATGATATATCATTATCTGTATTACGGCCTTCGCCAACAACAACCTTCATGTTCAGGATAGATTTACCGTTCTGCATTACGTCAAGGCGGTAATCAGGAATATTAACAATTACATATTCGGGCTGGCTTGGCTTATTCTTCCAGCGCAGGCGCTCCATGTTTACTACCAGGTAACGCTGAGTTTCTTCTTTGCTCATGCCCTTTGCAGTACCGCCGGCCAGCAAAGCTTTTTGCAACATAAGGTATTGCGGGTCTTTTGGTTGGATACTGTCCAGGTAAGCTTTTAGGTTTGTTGCGCGCAGGGTTTTTAGCATCGAAGTGCTATCCGGGCGTTTGGTTGCGGTAAAGTAACGCGAGTATATTTTACGCGGACTGATCATACCATACTCTAAAGCGCTTGAATAATTGATCAATGAGTTGGCTGTCAGTATCTCCAGTTCAGCAATATCGCGATATGCTTCATCTAAATTTTTAATGGCCTTTTTATCTTTGAATTTTGCAACCAGTTGTTTTATCTGGTCGGCCTTAAACATCCGCGGATCAAGGCCATGCTCGTTTGCTTTTTCAAAATAGCTGGCGGTAATATCAACATCGCCATTAAAAATATGGTCCATTACAAATACCGGGTCGTAATCATTCCCCTCATAAAAGGAAGAGATAAGCTTAGGATTGGCAAGTTTAGCTTTATCGTTTGCCAGTACTTTTTTAAATACTTCAGCCAAACCTTCGGGTGTGGCATCTTTAAATACCTTATTCTTGGTTTTTTTAAAAAGCTCGGCACCCAGGTCAGAGCGGCTTTTCTTTTTACAGCTTTGAATGGTTAAGGTAAGTACACAAAACAGAAACACGAATACCGGCAGGGCCGATCTTTTTATAGTAGCAGATATTGTCATATTGAAATTCATTTATACGCAGCAATGCAATAGCTATACCATAAAGCTGTGCAAACATTTATTTATGCTTTTACTTTTTACTGATGCGATAAAGTAGACCTTTAATTACATTTGATATATGGCAAATAATACCCTCCCGGAAGTTTGGCTGCGCGGACCTTTAAAAGATATCCCTGCTTTGTTACAGCCAGTTGCACACGCTTTATTGCAGGCATGCGAGGAATTGAACGCCTTAATGCTTCATTTTCCGGATGCGTTACTGTGGGAGAAAGTTGCCGGAATGGCTTCGGCGGGGTTTCATTTGCAGCATTTGACAGGAGTATTAGACAGGCTTTTTACTTATGCACGCGGCGAGGCATTGACCGAGCAGCAACTAAATTACCTGCAAGGCGAAGGCAAACCGACCACAAAAGCATACACCGTTTTACAATTGGTTGAAAATTTCAATACTCAGGTTAGCATGGCTATAAAACAATTGGGCAATGAAGATGCCGGTAGATTAACTGATTTTAGGGGAGTAGGCCGGGCGCAATTGCCATCAACTGTAATTGGGCTTTATACGCACAGCGCGGAGCATACCATGCGGCATTTAGGGCAACTGATAGTTACGGTTTCGGTATTGAAAAATTGAGGTTTTTTGCAGCGAACGGCGCCCTTAAAACGGATTTTTTCGGCCCTGATTCGCCTTTTTTCGCCCGCAGATTTCTTTGAGGGCCCCAGAGATGGCCCTAACTGCTACTTCATCACAATTTCTGCAACATCGCCGTAATGGGCAGCGCGATAGGTAACACCGGCGTTGGTGTATTTGTTCATCGGGTCGAAGAGGAAGGTGTCGATACCCAGTTCACTGGCCGCCTTGATCTCTGATTTCGGGTCGTCGCCAATAACCAGTACTTCCTCTTTGGTGTAACCATTCTCCTGCATTATCTTTTGGAAAACATCTTTTTTAGTCAGGTTGCTTTGCTCCGGGTCTACTACATAAACCTGCTTAAAATCGCCCCCGATGTTCAACATCTCTACCTTGCTCATTTGCAGTTTAGTGAAACCGGTGGTCACCAAGAATTTATCAATGGGGATCCGGCGCAGATCGTTGTACTGCTCATAGGGGTACATCGGTTCCTCAAACTTAATGTTCCTTAACATTTGCATACCCTGCTGCTTCAACTCATCACTAAAACCATACTCATCGGCTACATGCTGGTAGGGGCGGCGTGTAAGCTCGTGTTTTGCTTTATCGGCAGCTTGCCTGTCGGCTTCGCCAAGGTTCTCGTCAATCAGTTTAAACAGTTTGGCAAACAGGTGGTCGGCAATAGAGCTAACAGGGTAGATGGTATTATCAAGATCAAGTATTAAAACACGTTTCATAGGTGCAATTTAAGGTAATTGTTCGGGCAGCGTGGCCATCTCTTCGGGAGGAACAGTTTCTATAGCGGTTTTGTTGCTGCTGCGATAAAGTAAATAATACCCGGCGGCTGTTAAAACCGATAAAATGCCCAGCAGCCACCACAAGTGTGCAAAACCCCCATAGTTAATTACCTGGCTACCCAAAGCAGGCGCCACTACCTGCGCTACCGACCATGATATGGTGTACAGCGCCGCGTATTCGCCGCGGTTATAATTGTTGGTACGGGCTATCCAAAAGCTGTTCATAAAAGGCATGCTCATGATCTCGCCCAGGGTTACCAGTATAACTACCAGCACGGCAGTTGCTACGCCGGCGGGCAAAATATTGAGCAATACAAAGCCCGACCCGGTTATCAATACGCCCCAAACGATATACGTTAAGGCGTGCCTTTTACCTTCAAGGTAATTAATGAGCACCATTTCTATAATCACAATCAGGATGCCGTTCAACGCCAGCAGGAAACCTATCAAACGCTCGCCAAAGTGCCAGTTGATCTTATAAAATACCGGCTCCATAATAAAGAACTGGAAAAAGCATAAGCCAAATATGGTAGACAGGAAGATGAACCAGAGGTAGGTTTTATCTTTATAAGCCGATGCAACCGGGCCTGTTGCCACAGGTTTAATTTCCGATTTTTTGATAGCCGCGCGTGGCATCAGCTTTAGCAACATCAGCGCCGCCAGTATGTTGGTGCAGCCATCAACCCAAAACAATAAATGGTAATTGATGGATGCCAGGTAGCCGCCTAAACCGCCGCCAAATGCCCAGCCCAGGTTTACTGCTAAACGGTTTAGGGAATAGGAGCGGGTCTTGTTATCGGGCGAACTATAATGTGCTATGGCTGTTGAGTTTGCAGGGCGGAACGCCTCGTTACAAAAACTGAGTATAAAAGTGCCGATAGCCAGCGATAAAAAGGTGCGCTGATAACCAAGGATAATAAACAGGATGCCCCCACTTAAAAGTGTGGCTACCTGCAGGTCATAAAAGCCTATCTTATCGGTAAGTTTTCCACCTATAAAAGCGCCAACTATAGAGCCCGCACCAAACAGGGCCATAATGTAGCCTGCCTGTACCACATTAAAACCAAGCTTATTGATACAGTAAATGCTAAGGAAAGGTACCACCATTGTACCGCTGCGATTGATAAACATCACCACGCTGAGGTACCAGCTATTGGGCGATAAACCGCTGTAAGCTTTTTTGTATAGGTGGATTATTGACACAGTTTAGGGACGGTTAATTAGCAGCATCAAAAATAGTATTTGATTTTGCCTGTATGTATTAAATATGAAAATATCTAAATTTATTACTTAAACCAACCACAATGAATGTTACCGAAATTATGGCCGAACTGCAATCAAAAGGCAGCGAAAGCATCAAAAAGATATTGGTGAAACATGGTGTTAAAGAACCGTTCTTCGGGGTTAAGATAGCGTATTTAAAGCCGATACAGAAAAAGGTTAAAAAAGATTACCAACTGGCGAAAGACCTGTTTGCCACTGGTAATGCTGATGCCATGTACCTTGCAGGCCTGATAGCTGATGATGAAAAAATGACGAGAGCCGATCTGCAAATATGGGCTGAACAGGCTGTTTCCAATAACATTAGTGAATATACCGTGCCGTGGGTAACTGCCGGCAACCCGCATGGCTTTGAACTGGCTTTGGAATGGATAAACAGCCCGGTAGAACATATTGCCGCCGGTGGCTGGGCCACATTGAGCAATATTGTAGCCTTGCGGCCTGATAACGAATTAGACATCGCGAAACTGCGTGTTTTGCTGCAAAGGGCCGGTCAGGATATCCGCCAATCTGAAGACAGGGTTTGCTACCACATGAATTGCTTTGTGATCTCGGCAGGCTCATACGTGGCTGCGCTGGCAGATGATGCCATGGCTATGGCCAATAAAATAGGTGTGGTAACGGTTGATAAAAACGGTACCGCCTGTAAAGTACCCATCGCAACCGAATACATTAAAAAAGTTTGGGATAAGCGTGGCGGCATTGCGCCTAAAAAGAAAGAGGTTAAATGCTGATATAAGTTATAACAGATAGATTGGGAATTAATCGATATTGATCGTGCAGACCAATTTATACCCAGGTACTGGTCTAAGTTTTCAACTTAGACCCAAAATGGGTTAAGCTTTCAGCTTAACAATACTACAACTTCGAATTTCTGTTCCTCAACCAATGGTCTGCTAAAACCAACGCTGCCATAGCTTCTACAATGGGTACGGCACGGGGCACTACACAAGGGTCATGGCGGCCTTTGCCGGTAATTTCGGCGGCGTTGCCTTCACCATCAATAGTTTGCTGGTTGTGCATAATGGTGGCTACGGGTTTAAAAGCCACTTTAAACTCAATAGGCATACCGTTGCTGATGCCACCCTGTATGCCCCCCGAAAAGTTGGTACGGGTGCCTACGCTACCGTCGGTGTTTTTGATGAAAATGTCGTTGTGTTCAGATCCGCGCATTTCGCTGCCGCTAAAGCCCGAGCCAAATTCAAAACCATGTACGGCGTTGATGCTGAGCATAGCCTTACCCAAATCGGCGTGCAGTTTGTCGAAAACGGGGTCGCCGAGGCCAACGGGGGCACCGGTGATGTGGCAGCTAACTTTGCCGCCAACGGTATCGCCCTGTTTGCGGATGCTGTCGATAAATTCAACCATTTCAGCTGCTGTGGCCGGGTCGGCACAGCGTACAATGTTTTGCTCGCGGGTTTCTAAAAAATCGGCAGCGCTTTCAATAAATACATTCGGCGCATTAATGGTGCCTACGCTGCTTACATGTGCCAGCACCTCTATGCCCTGTGTCTTCAGCAAAAGCTTGGCTAAGGCGCCTGCAGCTACGCGTGCAGCGGTTTCGCGCGCTGATGAACGGCCGCCGCCGCGGTGGTCGCGGATGCCGTATTTGGTGGCATAGGTATAGTCGGCATGTGATGGGCGGAACACATCCACATTATGGCCATAATCCTTAGAGCGCTGATCTTCGTTAGGGATGATCATGGCGATAGGGGTACCTGTGGTTTTACCCTCAAACGTGCCCGACAGGATCTTCACCGTATCGCTCTCTTTACGCTGCGTGGTAATTTTTGATTGCCCCGGCTTGCGTTTATCCAGTTCGCCCTGTATGTAATCCAGGTCTACATCAAGCCCGGCCGGGCAGCCGTCTATAATTACACCGATAGCCTCGCCATGCGATTCGCCAAAAGTTGTTATCCTGAATAATTGACCGAATGAATTACCTGCCATTTTTATATTTATTTCACCTATTAGATGATTAACACTGATTTTATTTCGTCACCACCTCTTCTGCGAAATGATGGTTTGTTAATGCTTTTAAAAAACTATGTCATTGCGAGCGATAGCGTGGCAATCCCAGAGGGCATGCGGATATGCTGAGATTGCCACGTAGCTACGCTCCTCGCAATGACATTGTATTTTGTTAAGCTTTTACCTCAACCTTAAACCCAACCTTTTCCAGATCTGTCCAAAACGCCGGGTACGATTTTTCAACCACATCGGCATCTTCAATTTCCAGTTCGGGTATCAGCGTAGCCAGCGGCGCAAAGGCCATAGCCATACGGTGATCATCGTAAGTGCTTACAAACATACGTTGCGGAATTTGCTTTTCGCTGCAATCAAGTTTATAAACCTGCCCTTTTTCTATCAGCTTAACGCCAATTTTAGCCAGTTCGGTTTGCAGGGCTAAGATCCGGTCGGTTTCTTTGATTTTTAAAGTTTCCAGCCCGGTAAAGCTTGCATCGTGGCCAAGGGCTGCGCATACTACAACAATGGTCTGTGCCAGATCGGGGCATTCTTTAAGGTCAAATATCTTACGGAAAATGGGTTTCGGTTCTTTGGTTAAGTACACCCCGCCATCCTTAAATACCGATGTGATGCCAAAGTTAGCCATCAGCTCGGTAATAACACTATCGCCCTGCAGGCTGTATGATGTTAACCCCGGCAGAAAAAGTTCGGCCTCGTCGCTTAAAGCGGCAATAGCGTACCAGTAGGAGGCTGCACTCCAGTCGGGTTCTACAAGCAGCGCCGTTTCGGTAAAGGGCTGGTTTTCTATGGTGATAACATTGTCTGCCCAGGTATGCCGGATGCCGGCCTGGCGCAGCATGGCCAAAGTCATTTCCACATAAGGGCGCGAGGTTAGCTCACCTTCAATCTCCAGGGTTAAGCCCTGCGGTAAGCTCGATGCGATAAGCAGCAATGCAGTAATATACTGGCTGCTGATATCACCTTTTATACCGATGCGGCTTGTTTGTTGCTGAAACCCGCTATGTATTTTAATAGGAGGGTAGCCCTCGTTATTTACATAACTGATCTCTGCACCCAGTTTACGCATAGCATCTACCAAGATCCCGATAGGGCGCTGCTGCATCCGTTCGGAACCGGTTAATGTAACCTCGTTACCTTGCAACGGCAGGTATGCTGTTAAAAAACGCATAGCTGTACCGGCAGGGCCGATGTTTACAAGTCTTAAGTCTTGAGTCTTAAGTTCTGAGTCTTGACTTTCGACTTCAAACTGCTGATTTAAGACTTCCTTAAGCGTCACCGCATCCGCAGCATCCGACATGTTTTCGACCTTTACCTTACCCCCGCTCAGTGCTTCGATAATAAGGGCACGGTTACACTCACTTTTTGAACCTGTGAGCTGTACCGTACCGTTTACCGTTTTACCTTGTTTGGTAAGTATAATATTATGTTTTGCCATAATTATACCGATTATTGTGATTGCATCTTTTTAGCGACATGTAACCACTCACTAATCAACCAATCACTAATAACCTATCTATGCGTGCGTTAATTTTTCGGCAGGGGCTGACTCCTGGCCTTCGTTCATGATCTCGGTTTGTTTACGGATTGATTCGCTGTGCATCAGCTCAAGCAACTTCTCGGTAAACTCTGTGCTTAATTTTAATGCTTTGGCGTAGTTGGTACGTTTCTGCAAGATCTCGTCCCAACGGTTTACCTGTAAAATGGTAATGTTGTTGTCTTTTTTGTAGTTACCTATCTTCTCAACAATTTTCATACGCTCGGCCATTTTCTGGATAACGAGGTCGTCAATTTTGTCTATCTGGTTACGAAGTTCGGCCAATTTATCATTCAGTTCGGCACCTTTAACTTCGGGTTTACGTAAAGCCAGGTGATCAATAATTTCTGACAAAGCAGCAGGGGTAACCTGTTGTGCAGCATCTGTCCAGGCAACAGTAGGGTCGATATGCGATTCGATCATCAGGCCCTGCATGTCAAGATCTAAGGCTTTTTGGGAGATGTAACCAATCAGGTCGCGGTTACCGGTAATATGGCTTGGGTCGTTGATGATAGGCAGGTTTGGTACCAAAGTTTTAAGGGCTATGGCGATATCCCACATCGGTTCGTTACGGAAAGCCGATTTCTCGTATGATGAGAAACCACGGTGAATAGCAGCCAATTTGGTGATACCCGCGTTGTTGATACGCTCTAAAGCGCCAACCCATAATGAAAGATCGGGGTTAACCGGGTTTTTAACCATAACCGGTACATCAACCCCACGTAAAGCATCGGCAATTTCCTGTACGGTGAACGGGTTAACGGTACTGCGCGCACCAACCCAAAGGATATCAACACCTGCTTTTAAAGCTTCTTCAACGTGTTTAGCAGTAGCTACCTCAACAGCGGTTGGCAGGCCGGTTTCTTCTTTAGCGCGTTTTAACCACTCTAAACCAATACTGCCAATACCTTCAAACTCTCCGGGGCGGGTACGTGGTTTCCAGATACCGGCACGCAGTGCGCTTATTTTACCGGTTTTTGCTAATAAATGCGCGGTTGCTACCAACTGATCTTCAGTTTCGGCGCTGCACGGGCCGGCAATTACAAGAGGCTCCTTGCCCGATTTATTGATCCAGGAATTAAGGGGCTGTATGTTTAAGTTATGTTTCATATCGTTTTTGGTGTAGTCCGGAAGTCGGGTGCCCGAAAGTCCGGAAAGTAATTTTTTGTTGTGTTATTTAATTGTTATGTTTTTGATTTTTCCCTTTCGGATATCCCGACTTTCGGTTATCCGGCTAATTCTTTATAATCTTCTTCACTCATCTTTCTGCTCGTTTAGTTTCTTTACGTTGATATACCGTTTTGTTTTCTCGGCTTTTAAAGGCTTTGGTGTGGTATCTTCTTCGTAGCGCTGATACTCGCCCAGTATGTTAAAGTTGTGTGTGTACTTCAATATCTGGCGAATGGAATTATCGTAATGTTTACTTTCTTTCCATTCAATGTCTACATAAAAATTATACTCGTTACGCTTACCTAAAACCGGCATACTTTGAATTTTGCTCATGTTTACCTCTTCCTGCGCAAAAATGTTAAGCACTTTGGCCAGCGCGCCAACCTGGTTGCTCACCTGGAAACATAGCGATGCTTTGTTTGGGTTCCCTTTCTTCTTGGCGTTCTCATGCGTGGTAAGGATCAGGAAGCGGGTAAAATTAAGCTTATTCGATTCGATGCGGCGCTCTAAAACATCCAGTCCGTACAGTTGTGCGGCCAGTGTGTTGGCTATAGCAACGGTGTCGGTTAACTGCTCATCGCGGATGCGTTTGGCACAGGCGGCAGTATCATTACTTTCAACAATTTTAAGGTGCGGGTATTCGTCAAAAAAATCAATACACTGGCGTATGGCTATAGGGTGAGAGGTTACGTATTTAATATTCTCGAACCGTACGCCCGGTAACGCCATCAGGTGTAGCTGTATTGGCACATAAACCTCGCCTACCACCGGGAAATTGTAACCCATCATCAGCGAGTAGTTGGGCAGTATGCTGCCCGCTATGCTGTTTTCAATAGCCATTATCACATAATCGGCCTCGTCATTCTGTAAAGCCTCAAATGTTTGCTTAAAAGAGTTGCATTCAATAGTTTCGATATTTTGCCCAAAGTATTTGAATGCGGCCTCTTCGTGGAAGGAGGCGCGGATCCCTTGTATGGCAACTCTTGGTTTCTCGGTTTTCATAAATGTTATAAAGCAAAAAATCCCGGCTTTTAGGGCCGGGACTTTTCAGTGATTTGTATGTTTTGTTAGTACATATCAGTCCCGGCTCTTACTGGTAAAGTAAAAGTAGTAACCATAAAAATATGCACGTGATGTAGTCATTTGTTTTTGTTATGGTGTAAATGTACAAGTAAAAATTAATTTGTCAATAGATAATTTTATTTTTTGTAAAATAGTTAAGGCTAACAGAATATAATTTGTTAAAAATGACCATTGGCTTACTTGTTACGTTATCCGGATGTTCGGTTTTTAAGTATAAATGTCCAACATTAATGGTATAAAATATTAAATTTATAAACCTTAACATCATAACCTATTCAATAGTCATGACCTTTGACCATATTAAAACCATACTGGGTATTATTTTAGGCTTAAGTATAGCCCATTTAATTAAAGGCCTTATTAAGTTTGTACAACACCCCAAACTGGCCAAACCTTACTGGCTGCACTTATTGTGGTGCGTGTATGTCCTGCTGCTGATCATGCACTTTTGGTGGTGGGAATCGCAGCTGCGGGTAATAAACCACTGGACTTTCATTGAATACTTTTTCCTGTTTATTTATATCTCGGTATATTACTTCCTGTGTTCGTTGCTCCTGCCCGAAAATATGGAGGATTATGCGGGATACTACAATTATTTCTACTCCCGCAAAAAATGGATCTTCGGTACGCTGGGGTTAAGCTTTATACTCGATTTTATAGATACCTATATCAAAGGGAAGGCCTATTACTCGGCACATTACGGCTGGGAGTATCCCGCAAGGAATATATCGCACCTGGTACTGTGCGTCATCGCCATGAACACCAGCAATAAAAAATTCCATGCGGCACTGGTAATTGTGTTTATGGTTTACGAGCTGAGTTATATTTACAGGCTGTTTTAAAAACGCTTTACTGTAATACAATATCAATATCGGCAGTTATTTTATTTTTTTCATTTTGGTTATCAAAAAAGCGGACAGATACATGGTAGGTTTCACCTGCCACAAACGGGGGATAAAGTGTAACCCTTGCAGATAACGTTGTTGCACCTTCGGGGGGAAGCCCGCTGCTTGAAATGTCGGACATAGCGTTGTCAATGTGGCCAACCGTTTTACCGCTTTTATCTTTAATAGTAATTTCGCAACCCGGGTAAGCTTTACCATCTTTTAAGGTGTAGTTACCTACGCCGGTCGCTAATATCAAAAAAGTAGAATTGAGCGGTATTTTATTTGATGAAAGCCGTTCTTTAGAACTATTCGCTAAAAACACATCTTCAACCGAGAAACCGTAGTACGAACTTGAAAGCCCGGTTTTTAAATCTTTGTTTGTACCGGCGCTAAAATGGCATCCTGTTAAGGTTGTAATTGATAATAATAGAAAAGCGATACAGGTTAAAGGTGTTATATTTTTCATGGGTGGTTTAACAGAATAACCCACGCTCGCAATAAAAGTTTGCGTAATAAGGCTTTAGGTATTTTGCGCTCATGCGGGGCGCATGCTTGCGCCTAAACAGGCAATTTTTTATACTCCCTTTGCAACACTCTTGCCGTTTGCGTGCTGCCGTCGTGGCTCCAGCCGGGAGGGTTAAACAGGTATTTTAGCTTATTGCTGATGCCGGGCGCGTGTTTAACATCGCGGAGCAAGGCTTTCCATTCATGGAAGAGGACGTTTACCGGCCCCATGTTTTCGGGCTGGTGAGTAAGGCCGTATTTAACAGGCTCGTCTGCGTCTTCATCATGGAAGGTGCCGAAAAGCCTGTCCCACAGTATCAGCACCATGCCCATATTTTTATCAAGATAAGGGATGTTTGACGCGTGGTGCACCCGGTGATGCGCCGGTGTTACAAAAATAAGCCCGTACCACTTTGGCAAGGGGATTTTGTATTGCGTGTGTACCAAATTGCCATACAGCTGCGTTACCAGGTAGGCGTACAAAATATCGACCGCGTTAAAACCCATAAAGGCCAGCGGCAGGTAAAAAAAAGTGCGGTATAAAGGCTCGAACACGGTAGAACGGAACCCCGTTGTAAAGTTAAAATGCTCTGACGAGTGGTGCGTAACATGCATGGCCCAAAACAGGCGGCAATAATGCCCGGTGTAATGCAGTACCCAGTACAGGAAATCCTGTACCACTACAAGCACAAACCAATACAGTACCGCGTTATTTATCTGGAACAGCCTGAACTGGTAAGCATAACTGAGCAAAAAGAACGTACTGCCGTTTACCGCCAGGTTAAGCAAAAACGCGAGTGTGGTTAAGTATATATTGGTGAGGGTGTCGCGCTTTTCATAGTAATGGCGGTTATCGCGGTAGCTAAACCACATTTCGGTGAGGGTAAGCACCACCAGCAGGCCTATTAATACAATAACAGCTTCTTTACGGGTATCTAAAGGGGGCATCTTACAGCGTGGCGTAATATCTTAAACTATCGCAAAGTTCGCTTTCCGTGCAGATATTATCAATACTGTATTCACCAATATGTTTCAGCAGCGTGCAATTTATTTGGCCGTTCTGGTTCTTTTTATCCTTTGCCATGTGCTCCAGCAAGGTTGGGAAGGTGTCTTCCAATACCTTGTAGCGCGGGTAAAGGTGGATAAGCACTTCGGTAACTTCCAATAGCTCGCTATCCGGCAGGCCAATTTTTTTGTTGGCTAACCAGGCCTCGCAGATCATGCCTATGGCAATGGCTTCGCCATGCGAAAGCGGATCGGCATCATTCATCAGTGAGTAGGTCTCTACCGCGTGGCCAACGGTATGGCCAAAATTTAAGGCTTTGCGGATGCCTCTCTCGTGCGGGTCGGCAATCACCACTTCATTTTTTATCTCAACAGAGCGGTGTACCAACTCGTCGGATGGTAAACTCAGGTCACTTACTTTTAACTGGTCCCAGTAGGCTTTATCTACAATAAGGCCGTGTTTCAGCATTTCTGCCAGGCCGGAAAGGATCTGGCGCGGGGGCAGGGTTTTAAGGAACCCGCCATGCATAAATACAGCTTTGGGTTGCGTGAACGTACCAATGATGTTTTTGATGCCATCTACATCAACCCCGGTTTTACCACCAACAGATGCATCAACCTGCGAAAGCAGGGTAGTGGGTACCTGTACAAAATCTATCCCGCGTTTATAGGTGGAGGCTACAAAGCCGCCCATATCGGTAATAACACCACCGCCCAGGTTTATCATCAGGGCTTTGCGGTCGGCACCAAAATCTATCAGTGTTTTCCAGATGCCAATACAAAAATCAATGGTTTTGCTTTCTTCGCCGGCGTTTACCTCAATCAGGTCGTAGTTGTCCAGGTGGTCTAAGTGTTCCTTTACAATAGGCAGGCAATACTCGGTTGTGTGTTCATCTGTAAGGATAAAAACTCTTGAGTAATTGCCCTGCTCAATAAAATTCACCAGCCGGGTAAGGCTGTCTTCAAAATATACGGTGTAACCGTCGCTCTGTATGTTATTCATCCTGAAACAATTAGTGGGTTAGTGAATTAGTGGTTGGGCCTTATCTGCAATATGCACATCTTTATTATATTGCCCTGATCTGCTTTCCCCTAAATTCAACCACATCGCCCGGTTTTACCTTAAGGCGTTTACGGTAATCAACCTGGCCATTATAGCTTACTTCGCCCTGCTCAACCACTATCTGGGCTTCGCCGCCGGTAGGTACCAAACCCGCCGCTTTAAGTAGTTGTATCATTGGGATATAATCGCCTGTTACCTTAAATTCTATCATGGGTGGCAAAATTAAACTATTCGTGCAATAATGAGTTATCATTTTATAATTTTGCACAATACTTCAGGCGGAACATAGTTTATCAATTATGTTCCATGAACAAAAAAATTACATGAGTCCAAACGATAAATTATCCTTCGAAAATACCGAGATCGCTTTCCGCCATTCATCCAATACCGACCTTAACCGCGCCTACTGGCTGTTTAAGGTGATCAATGTGAACTTCCTGGTAAAGATAGGCCCGCCAATAACCAATTTTGCCGTAAAAATAGGCCTCCCTATCAAAGGGCTGATAAAATCGACCATATTTAAACACTTTTGTGGTGGCGAAACTATTGAAGAGTGCAGCACAACCATTAAAAACCTGGCCGATGGCAAGGTAGGTACCATACTTGATTATTCGATAGAAGGGGAAGACGATGAAAAAGTATTCGACAATACCCGCGACGAGATCATCCGTACCATACTTACCGCATCAAAAAGCAAAAGCATCCCGCTTACCGTTTTTAAAGTGACCGGTGTTGGCCGTTTTGGCTTGCTGGAGCGATTAGACGAAGGCGTTAAACTTAGTGTTGATGAGCAGATAGAATGGCAAACCGTACAGGATAGGGTGCTGGCCATTTGTGAGATGGCACATTCAGAAGGTGTACCGGTGATGATTGATGCTGAGGAAAGCTGGATCCAGAAAACGATTGATAACCTCGCGCTGAACATGATGCGTTTTTTTAATAAAGAAAAAGCTATTGTTTATAACACCTACCAGTTATACCGCCACGATAAGCTGGCATCAATCATACAAGACCACTCGGTTGCAGAGGAAGAAGGTTTTATACTGGGCGCTAAAATTGTACGCGGCGCTTATATGGAGAAAGAGCGTAAACGTGCGGAAGAAAGGGGCTACCCGTCGCCGATACAGCCCAACAAAGAATCGACCGACCGCGATTATAACGACGCACTTATTTATTGTGCCGATAACATCAGCAATATTGCCATTGTTGCCGGTACCCATAACGAAGAAAGCTGCCGCCTGCTGGCCGAGCTGCTGAACGAAAAGCAGATAGAACATAAAAACCCGCACGTGTATTTTTCGCAGCTTTTAGGCATGAGCGATAACCTGAGTTTTAACCTGGCCAACGCTAACTATAACGTGGCTAAATATGTGCCTTACGGCCCTATTAAAGCGGTGTTGCCATACCTGTTTAGGCGCGCGCAAGAGAATACCGCCATTGCAGGCCAAATGAGCCGCGAGCTGAGTTTAATTGTTAAAGAGAAAAAGAGAAGGAATAGCTAAATTTTTTAATTCCCTCCCTTGGGAGGGTTAGGGAGGGGTTCGCATTGTGTATATTGAAGCATGTATGGCCTAAAACCCCTCCCTGCCATTATGCTTGCCTACTACACCCCTCCCGAGGGAGGGAATGGAGGTGGCCTAATCCCGTATCACATCTGTATCTACAGGGATGTAGCCCAATTGCCTGCTCATATTTATTACCTGGCCCTTATGGTGAAATTCGTGCGTTATAACGTGCGTGAATATTTCAAAGGGCGACCGTTTAAGGGTGTTGCCATCAGGGCGGGTAATGACCCTTTGCTGCTCCAGTGAGTCTTTGAAGTTTTGCAGAAATTCATTCACAAGTAAATCTACCTGCCGGTACGCGTTACATACAGAAATTAGGTCGCTGTGTTCCTCCTCCTTAAAATAGGGCCGCTGATGTTGCATTACACTTTTTGCCAGCCAAAATAAATAACAATTAGCCACATGCATTAGCTGCGTTACCATACTTTCATTATTGAAGGACGGCAGCCTGGTAAGCATATGCTCTGTTTTTATTGTTTCACAATAATCAAACAATGCCCCGCGTGCGGATAAAACCAGGTGGTATTGATGTAATAGCGCTGAATACATATCACTTACTATTCAATAATTAAACCAAATGTTCGCGTTCGGCAAATGCAGCAAGTGTATCGGGGGCAGTCATTAAAAAGGTTTGGATGCCCAGGGTTTTAGCGGCCTCTAAATGCTGCGGACTGTCATCAATAAACAGGGTTTCTTCCGGTTTTAAATTATTCTCGGCCAGTACCTGCTCAAAAAAATCTATTTGTGGTTTGCGTTTGCCTACTAAATGCGAGTAATAAGTTTTCTCGAACAAATGCTCGTTATCATCAAAGCCAAAATCGGTTTTCAGGTAGTTCATGATGTAGGTGTAATGGATATCGTTGATGTTGCTGAGTAAAAAGGTGCGGTATTTCTCTTTAAATTTTAACAATAATTCGTGATTCCCGGGTGCAATACCAAGCAGAAGACTGTTCCAGGCGTCGGTAATTTGCTGATCGGTAACGGCAGGGTTGTCAATTATTTGCTTTACATAGCCTCTGAATTCATCAGATGTTACTTCTCCACGATCAAATTTATCAAATATTTGGTCCTGCTTACGGTGACCGAAAAATTCATCAGGATTGCTGATACCCAATTGCTTAAATGCCTGCTGTGCTTTGCGGAAGTCGATACTGAAGATAACGTTACCATAATCGAATATGATATTTTTAATATTTTTCATTTTTGGCTTTTGTAATTGCGTTCAAATCCGTAATATTGCGGCCTCGAAAATAGTAAATATTTTCTGCGCCTATAGCTCAGTTGGTTAGAGTAGAAGACTCATAATCTTTTGGTCCCTGGTTCGAGCCCAGGTGGGCGCACAAATGAAGTTTAACCGCTTCTTAAAACCCTCTAAATCGCTGATTTAGAGGGTTTTTATTTTATTCCAATCCTTACGAACGCACCCAACGCAATTGTCACCCTCTTATCATAAAGCATTAATATACTAAAAAGTATTTTTAATTAAACTTTTTAGTATATTTTTGCATGGTAAAACTTATATATTGATATGCTTACCAAAGCTGAAAGAACCAAGCAATTTATACTGGAAACGGCGGCGCCCATTTTTAATCAGAAAGGTATATCCGGGGCGAATATAGATGATGTGCTCGCAGCTACGAAGCTGACAAAAGGATGCCTTTACGGTCATTTTGAAGGTAAAGAAGATTTGGCGCTGCAGGTTGTTAACTATATGTTGGCTACCAACGGCGAAAAAATTATGCAGGCCATCAGTAAGGGTAAAACTGCAAAGGCCAAGGTTTTTGCTTATCTTGATTTCTATAAAGATCCCTTGAATACCTACCTGAAAGGTGGGTGTCCGGTATGTAATATCGCCGTGGAATCTGACGATAATTTTCCGGCTATCAAAGAAAAGATAGCAGGTGTTATCCGCCATGGCCAGGAATTGTTTGTGAGTATTTTAAACCAGGGCATTGAGAAAGGGGAGTTTTCTGATAACCTCGACCCTGTACTTTACGCTTTTAAAGCTGTTTCCGCCGTTGAAGGAGCCGTTGTAATGTGCAGGGCGCTGAATACAGCAAAGCCTATGGTGGGCTTGCTCAAGAGTCTGAAAGCAGAGTTAGAGGGTTATGTGATATAATTTTCATGAAACACCCCGAAGCTCTTTACACGAGGTTTTTATTGGATCCGTGTTATGCAGCAAGTTATTCTGGGATCAAGCAAGTAATATCAAAGTTTTTGATGAATTAAAATATACTAAAAAGTACAAAATAAACCACAGAAGGATAGCCGGCCAAACCAGGCCCTGATCAATTAAAAATAAAGCAATGAACGACCAAATTATTTTTGAGCCCTATAATTTAAATGGCCTTCAACTGAGCAACCGCATCGTAATGGCACCTATGACCCGCAGCCGGTCTGATAATCCGGGCAATGTGGCCACGGAACTAACAGCATGCTATTACCGGCAGCGCGCCTCGGCAGGGCTGATCATTACCGAAGGAACTTATGTTAGCCGCGACGCCGTAGGCTATGTTAATGTTCCCGGAATCTATACAAAAGAACAGGTTAAAGGCTGGAAACTGGTTACCGATGCGGTGCACGGGCAGGGTGGAAAAATTTTCGCCCAGTTATGGCACGTGGGGCGTTTATCGCACCCGGACCTGCTGGATGGCGAACTACCGTTAGCACCTTCCGCATTGAATCCACTAGCCAAGGCATTCACCCCTGAAGGCTTTAAAGATACAGTTGATGCCAGGGAAATGACAGTTGAGCAGATAAAAAAAACCATCAACGATTTTAAGCAGGCTGCCGCAAACGCGGTGGAAGCGGGTTTCGACGGCGTGGAACTGCATGCAGCCAATGGTTACCTCTTACATCAGTTTTTTAACCTCTATTCCAATAAACGCCAGGATCAATATGGCGGTTCTATCAAGAACCGCGCGCGTATATTATTCGACATTCTGGATGCATTGCGTTCTGTGATCGACATGAAGAAAGTAGGTGTAAGACTAAACCCTTCCCTCCACGGTATCCAGGGGATGATGCTCGACGAGGAAACGATCGCCGTACACGATTATATAGTCGCCAAATTGAATGAATATGAACTGGCTTACCTACACCTGACTGAGCCATTTACCGATGTATCGGGTAATCCCTGGGGTATTGAAGAAGTGGCTAAACGTTACCGCCCACTCTATAATGGCACTATCATCATAAACCGTGGATTTAACAAGGCAAAAGCCAGCAAGGTATTGAACGATGGTGATGCCGACCTGGTATCATTCGGGGTTCCCTTTATTGCCAATCCGGATCTTGTTGAACGCTTTAAAGCAGATGCACCGCTCAACCAGGCCGACCCATCAACATTTTATACACCAGGAGAAAAAGGGTATACCGATTATCCGGTGATGGCTGGACAATAATGCTTTTTTAAATAATTAAAAAACATCAAAATGAAACATACGATTTTAGTCACAGGAGCCTCATCAGGGATTGGGCTGCTTGTTGCCAACAAACTTCATCAGGAAGGCTACCAGGTGATCGGCACAAGCCGGAACCCTGAAAAGCACCAGGCGAAACTGCCATTCAAGTTACTGGCGTTGAACCTGAATGATGACCATTCTATTGAATCTTTTGGCAAACAACTGTTCAATGAGATCAAAACTTTAGATGTGCTGATCAATAACGCGGGTTTCTTGGTAAACGGACTTGCTGAAGAAACTCCGGTTGATCTAGGCAAGCAGCAGTTTGAGACCAACTTTTGGGGAACGATCAAATTAACTAACGAACTGCTGCCTTACTTCAGGCGACAAAAACACGGAAAAATTATCACGCTCGGCTCCCTGCTGGGTTTAGTTGGCCTTCCTTATGTAGCCTATTATGCGGCTTCCAAACATGCCCTCGAAGGTTACTTTAAATCGCTCCGGTTTGAATTGAACCAGTTCAACATCAAGGTGGTCATGGTTGAACCGATGAGTTTCAAAACCAGCATCGGCGAAAGCGGCACTGTAGCGGAAGGAAATATCGCGGATTACGACGTGTTCAGGAAAAAGATCACTGCCTATACCCAAAGTACATTTGATAAGGCGCCGGAATCTGCGCCGGTCGTGGCTGCTTTATTAAAGGCAGTAAAAGAAAAAGATCCGACGTTTGGCTACCCTGTCGGCAAAGGATCGTCGATCATACTCCTGCTTCAGCATTTCGCTTACAAGATCTTCGAAAAATCTATTTTAAAATCGATCAACGCCTCTAAATAACTCAAAAACAAGATCATGGAAATCAAAGGAAAAACGGTATTGATCACAGGCGGTGCATCAGGTATCGGGTTGGAAGCGGCAAAACAATTCCGGCAACAAGGCGCAAGGGTGATCGTCACCGGGCGCAATAAAACTAAACTCGATGCGGTCAAACAAAGCTATCCCGACATAACGGTCTTTCAAAGTGATGTATCCAATGAAAGTGACGCAAAGATACTGTTCGGTGAGATTGAGCAAATAGGCGGTATCGACATACTTTATAACAACGCCGGGGTTGGCGTGCCGCCATTGAACCTGGGCGTTGCGAATGATAAACATCTTGAAGGGGCAGTATATGAAATGGAAGTGAATTACTTTGGGGTATTACGCCTGAATAATTTATTTATGAAAATGCTTAACTCCCGCCAAGAATCAGCGATCATTAATACCACTTCATTGCTCTGCATGGTACCTTCCGTGGTAGAAGCGACCTATTCCGCGTCCAAAGCGGCCCTGTCGTCCTATACAAAAACCTTAAGGGCACACCTGCAGGCAATCGGCAGCCCCGTCAAAGTATATGAGTTGCTTCCACCGCTGGTAGACACCGATATGGTGGCAGACCGGCCTGATAAAAAGATCAGCCCTGAAAAACTGGTGCAAGCGCTCATCGAAGGTTTAAAAAAAGAGCAGTTCACCATCCGGGTTGGCGACAGTAAAGCAGTTTATCTCATCAACCGGCTTTTTCCAAAAGTAGCTTTCGGGTTAGTCAATCCTAAAAAAAGTTACCAGGTATTAGTATCATAAAAATCATTCCCTATCCTAAAAATAAATTAAAAAAAAGATCATGCGGGCATTCATCGTAAAAGGCTACGGCAAAAAAGAAAAATTACACCTGGCAGAATTACCGGAACCAACGGTAAAGGAAAACGAGGTGTTGGTAGAAATACATTCGGCAGGTGTCAACCTGTTGGATTCACTGATTAAAAATGGCGACTTTAAATTGTTTTTACCCTACAAGCCACCATTTGTAAACGGCCATGACCTGGCAGGTGTGGTGACCAAAGTTGGTTCGAACGTTAACCAGTTCAAAATAGGCGATGAGGTGTATTCCAGAGCGGGCGATTACAGGATAGGTTCTTTTGCCGAATACATCGCGGTAAATGAAGGCGACTTAGCTTTAAAGCCTAAAAACCTCACTATGGACGAAGCAAGCTCTATTCCATTGGTTGGCTTAACCGCGTGGCAGGCTTTGGTTGAGATCGGCCAGATCAAAAAAGGCCAGAAAGTTTTTATTCAGGCAGGCTCCGGTGGTGTAGGCACATTCGCCATTCAGTTGGCGAAGCATTTAGGCGCTTATGTTGCCACAACTACCAGTTCAGCGAATACTGATTGGGTTAAAAAGCTGGGTGCCGACCTGGTGATCGATTATAAAACAGAAGATTTTGAAACCAAACTTAAAGATTACGATCTGGTATTACACAGTAACCGGGATCCTGAGGTGCTGGAAAAATCATTCCGTATTTTAAGATCCGGCGGACAACTGATCTCATTGGTTGGTCCCCCGACGCCGGAATTCGCCGCCGGGATCGGTTTGCCCTGGTATTTAAAATTAGTGACCAAATTGTTAAGCTCGGGTGCGAAGAAAAAAGCAAAAAAGGCCAATAGCAGCTTCCGGTTCCTGTTTATGCGGGCTGATGGCAATCAACTGGCAAAAATTACATCACTGATAGAATCAGGTGTGATCAAACCGGTGATCGACAAATTATTTGCGTTCGAACAAACCAACGAAGCGTTGGCTTATGTAGAATCCGGCCGTTCAAAGGGCAAAGTTGTGATCAAAATTAAGTAGAATAAATATCGGGTCTGCCTTCGCCGGAACTTAACTCCCGGAGGATTAGGATACCATTAAGAGCATTAAAAAATGAAAAAACTAAGGATAGCCTTGTTGCTTTTCCTCTTTGCTGCAACGAGAACGTTGGCACAAACTCCGGAAGCCGACAAGATATTAGGCGTGTGGCTAAGTGAAGATAAGACCGGTAAGATTGATGTTTATAAAGTAAACGGAAAGTATTTCGGTAAGCTGATCTGGGGCAAAACGATATACGAAGCCGATGGAACCACATCCAGGAAAGACGATTATCTTACATGCTATAATGCCATACGTCATAACTGGAGAAGAATTCTTGATCACCATTAGGTAATACCACGATAAAAAGATTCTCTGATTTGAACCAAAATCTTTTCCGCTATTTGAAGATTAGGTTTATCTGGCAGAGTGGACTTTTCATAAGCTTTCTTTATCATCTCCATTTTTTCTTCAACCATCAACATCAGATCATCAAATTCAAATTCACCATTGCGGATCTTTAGCAGAAAATCACGGTCCTCGCGTTTTACTATTACTTGCTGATACAAAGCGATTTCCTCTGCCATGCTCAAAAGGCGGAATGTGTGCATCATATTTTTAGCATCGTAGCTTTTACCATGCGAAAGCGTACTTTGATAACGCTGTTCATTTCGCTTTGCTTCCCATTCCTGGTACTCTTTGTATTCCCGGCAATAGATTGAATAGCTATCCTTGTTAAAGTTAATTACTGCTATATTCTCTAAGCCTTTGGGAACAGAGCTTAACTGTACATCGTCAGCTTCTGAACCCGATATAATACCCTTAAATATACCTTCGGTCAACTGCTTTTGATGGAATAGCAAATAAACATTTCTGAAATGATCAAGATTAACCAAGCCACATTCATCCTGATTGAAACTATGCTCCTTTAACCATTCCTTTAGCAGAACGCTGCCATTGTTATAGATCACAAAGCAAAAATCCAATACAGATTTACGTTCAGCATCCAATGGCTTATTGATCTTTTTATTTAAGCCGCGGGCTTTTTTGATCTGCGTTTGTGCATAACCGGCAAAAGTATCCAGGCAAAGTTTAGACAGAAAATCTTCCGGCTTGATCAGGTCCATTAAGGGGTGACGAAATAAAACATGCTCCTTAGGTGTGCTTAACAGTTCCAGTATATTGGGATTGTTCTTCGTCAATAATTCCAGGAAACGGCCTGTCTCAAAGTAAACTTCATCGTTGCTTGCATTGGCGATCTGATCCTGTTGCTCAAAACCGTAAAGTTGTTTTTGAGGCATGATGAATATCCCTTTCTTGTCTACGTCAGAACCAGCCACATTCAGATTATAAGCCGTACTGCCGCTTATGCAATCCAGCAGGATAAGTTCTTTTTGCTGTTTTAACTGTTCGTAGGTCATATCTGGATATACTTTCTAAAGATGTTATTCAATTCATCCGGATACTTCTTTTCGGATGGAAGCTCAGGTATACGTTCTTTGCAATAGTCAAGTGTAGAGCTTAGCCATTGATTAAGTAACGGAACAGGTGTTATCATAGCTTTTTCATCAGCTATCTTTTTCCTTTCCAATAGTTCATCTATTGAGTTTTGAACTTCATTCTCGGTTATCATAACTCTCAAATGCTCAAACTCCATAGATGGTACCGACTGTTTCTCAACTATCCATAAGCAAGCTAATGCCGGACGAAGTGCATAAAAGTAGCGCTTTAGCTTTACCTGTTCAGTTTGCAGATCATCTCGAAGTGTATTATGCGCCATCGACAGATAGTGGTTAGCGCCGGAGCGTAACGAGAAGTATTTCGACATGAGCTTACGCAGATCATCAGCAAAGAGCGAATCTCCGTGGTACACTATTGGCGATTGTAGCCATTCGTATAGTGCGCTATTCGATTTCAGGAATAACTTTAGTGCTTTTTTGATATCCCAGCCGCCTATGTCTAACACTTCGTTAACAGGTAATCCCAAATTGTCGGGTAGGTCTGTTATGCCAAGGTAATCGTTTACCGACCGGGCATATATAAAACGTACATCAAAATCGCTATCGGGCGAGGCAAAGCCCCATGCCCGGCTACCTGATTCGCAGGCGTACAGTATTTTTATATTTTCGGCCAATTCCAGTTCGAGCAGTTTTTGAAGGATTGTCTCGGTCATGATTAATTGTATAAGGTTACAAAATATAAATGAAAGAGCAACAACCGGCGGGTGTCTTATGGGAGTCGAACCCTACCGTTTACACGGTTTCACCAGACGAAGTATTACCCGCCTACGGCATCTTTCATTATGTTTATAAAAAAGGGCAAAAAGCAACAGGTGTGTTTTTTTGCTGAGCTACTATGCGAAATAAATCGCTGGGTGGATTTGAACCACCGGCCTTCCCTTACGGGACGCTCTAACCGAAGTATCACCAGTTTACGGCACCTTTTTAGGTTTAGTTATTTTAAAAAGAAGAGCGACAATCCGGCAAGCGTATTAAACGTGACAGGTTGAAGTAACGCTTACCTACGGCATCTTCTTTATTTTTTTAAGGGCGATGGTCAATATGAGCTTGCACTGCTCTACCAACTGAGCTACAATGGGATTTACTTCCAAAGGCCGGGATCGAACCGGCGACACGAAGTAGCGCATATTTACGGCACCTTAATATTTTAGTTTCTTTAAAAAGAAGGGTAAAAAGCAATAAGCCAATCTGCACTGTGCTCTATCCAGTTGAGCTACCCTTGCGGGGACGGATTCGAACCGCCAACCCCAGCGTCCAATCGAAGTAAGACTTATTTACGACACCTTCTTTATATTTTATAAGGAGCAACAGGCGAACGCGGGACGGGGGCTCGCTTGTGAGGACTCGAACCTCCAGCATAGCTTGCACTACACTGCCCACCCCCTTCATGAGCGAAGTAACCCGTTTCTACGGCATCCTTATTTTTTAATTTCCTTTTAAAAGTGTGGGGCGTTTGCTTCCCCATACTTGGTTACAGTTCTATTTCATTGATAGCATCTAATGCCGAGCCTCCGTTTTCTAAAGCAGCTAACACTTCAAAAACTTTATCGCTCCAGCCGGCTACCAGGTAAACATCATTGCGCAATATTTGCAATGGCGCTTGTCCGTAACCTTTCAAGTCGAACAGATAGAGTTTCGCGTTTGGTGATACCTCTGCCTTGTAGCGTAACCACAGGGTTTGGATATGGTCGGCAGTGTTATTGCTGTTCCATAACTGGGCATCGGTAAATAGAAACACCTTGTCCATTTGTACCCTGCGCTGTAATATATCCTTGATAACCAGGTAGCCATTGGTGCTGTAACCCACCTCGCCCTCGCGGCGATAAAACTCCTGTACGTTACCTAAGATGTTATTACGCGGCACCACAATGATTTTCCATGTGTCACCAAACATACCCACCTCCACGTTTTTACAACGCGATTGCAACAGCATGGCCAGCATTAAGCCCACATCGTACAACAAGATTTTACTCTTAGCCGATACCGGTACCTGCATCGATCCTGAAACATCGCAAGCTAACAGCACACGGGTTTCATAACCGAAGCCTTTTATATTGGCAGCGCTTGCCTGTACAGCTTTTTCCAAAGCATCCAGCAATTCGCCGGTGTAACCTTTGTTTTGGCCCTGCATTAAAGCGGTCAGCTTTTTAACCAGGCTTTGTGCAGGCACTTTGGTTATCGCTGGGTTAATCAGCTCACGGTAAGCGGCCAAATAACGGAATGGAAACTGCTTTGCCTTCGCAACCTCATCCGCATCGGCTAAACGGGCGCATACTTTTTCAAAGTGCGCGTAGCTTACGCCAGCTTCCTGTATGTTGCGCAGGTTACGCAGCAAGGCCATGTAGCCCAGTTTGCCGCTGTCTATCAGTTCTTCCCACTTAGCACGGAACGCTATGGCCTTAGCCTCAACACTGTCGAAATTCAGCTGACCTAATGCCGACAGTTCGGTTTCCCAGGTGTAAGGCGTTTGCAGGTCTCCGTTCGCTAATTTGTTGAACAGCACCTGCTGTAATTCGTCCTTGGCTTTTGGGTGAACCAAAAACAAAGCATCGCGCAGTTTGATGGCGCCATCGCGGTTGTATTTACCAAACTGGTACTCATCGAAACGGTTGAACGCTGTGCTCAAACCCTTTTGCAATTGCTTGCTTAGGCGGTTCAGCTTTTTAGTGCCGGTACGCTGGTTCAACGTTTCGTAGCAGGCCAGCAGTTCGGTGATCTCGTCGGCACGGCCAATTACGCCATCGGTAACCCGGGCGACCAAATTATCGCCCGAGTGCAGCTTAGCCAATTCGGTAACCAGCACCAGCGGTGCCGAACGCATATACATTTTGGTGCGGGCGTATATAGCCAGCTTACCCACAAACACCGGGTTACATGCGGCTATCAGTTTTTGCAGGCGCACTAAACGCGCCTCGTCTTTTTCATAAAAAGAGTCATTTAAGCTCCAGGTAACCACCGCGGTGTACAGCTCCATTTCTGGTGACAGCGTAAACGCTTTGGCACCTGCGTAGTTAACGGTCTGGGTTTTTAATTTGCTTAACAGGTTAAATTTCATTATGAACCTCCTTTTCTTTAATGTTGATACAAATAAATCGGGGCACTGCGCAGTGTATTTGCGCAGCTGAAATTATTTTGAAAAAAGTTTAAATACTCGTTCATTTTTTGGCGCATTCATTATTATCAGCAAAGTGGGAGAAGGAAACTGGTACGTTTTACTCGATAAGAGTAATTAATTTATTATTTTACTAAAGATGTTAGTAGCCATTGCTTGTCGTGTAAAACTTCGATTATTCCATTATTGTTTATTCGTATCTTAGAGTTATTAAAATTATTCATTATAAACTAGTTACAGCGCTATGGGGTAATGCCAAATATATTGGCAACGTAACAATATCTAGGTAAAAGCATGAGTGAAGTTGAACAGGAAGTCAAGGTAAAAAAAGCTGTTAAAGAACCGCGGATATCTTTGACAATGATTTCGCGATATATCGTCGCATCCGAAAGAGTTAAATTGAGTATTTTAAAGAAATGCAAATATCCGTCTAATTATATACCCAAATTTTATGAAATGGCTAGGAAACTGGTTTGTGAAATATTCGAGGGGAATTTTGTGGATGGACATGAATTGTATTTTGAAATTTTTAAACAGCAGGCAGAAACCTATCGTAAGGAGGCTAAAGCGTATGCTGAAAATAGGGATGATTATAAAAACCGGATTTATTCTGCTAAAGGTTTAGATGCCATTATCGCTATGTCATATCTTCTTACACCAATATTGGAAAGACACACCCTCGAAAATAATCTTCACCGCAGAAGAAACAAGATTGTGAACAATGATGTCAGTATTGGTGCCGTGTCAGATATACTGCTTTTAGATCAAGCAGGTATTAAACAAGTTGGCTTTTTAAAATTCAATTTCGAATCGAATAAATTGAAAAGAGAAGAAGCAGAAGCTAAATTATTTGTATTGAAAAAATTTTATGAGCAAAAAGGATTGAAGCTGGATCCAAAGAGCTGTATTTTGGTTGATGTGATTGCTTGGCGAACCTATTCGGTGGCCGATGTCGCTGATGCGGAAATCCAAATCAATCAAGCGACTTTAACAATAAGGGAGAGCTGGGATTTGATATAACACTTTGCCCGTCAAGCGTGCGCGCTTGATCGATGAGGTATAACTAGTGTCGCTTACTTCCATGGCAAGGGTCCACTTGTGATTAGAGAAATCCGCTTCCGGTACCTCCACATAGGCGCGTAGATGCTTTAAAATAGTGCAGTTTCAATTGGCTTGGCTGATGCTGATCGCAAATGAAATAACGAAAAGTAAGTATTGTACATACCGCTTGGTCTCTTAATGACAGCCGTCATATTTTTCGCGACCGCTTGTCATTGTCCAGTTCAGTTATTTATAAAATATTTGATCATGAAAAAAATAAGCGCGGTATTTAACGGATTAAAGTTTTCAGACAGCACGCTGGCCTACGCGATCAAACTCGCGGAAAGCAGTAAGGCTTTGTTATCCGGCGTTTTCCTGGAATCGTTTCTCTATAACAGTTATGGACTAGCTGATCTGGTTGGAAAGCATGGGCTGTCGCAGGTAAAGATGAAACACCTATTGGAAAAAGATAAAGCTACGCGTATGAAAGCCGCCGATATATTTGAACGGGCCTGTAAAAAAGCGCAGTTGAACTATACCATTCATCATGCCCCAAGTTTTTCGGGGCAGGGAGTATTAAAAGAAAGCATTTACAGCGATCTGCTGCTGATCAGCTCGGCGGAGACCTTCAGCCATTTGCCGGAACAGCCGCCCACCCGTTTTATCCGCGAATTACTCGCCGCTACACAATGCCCGGTTTTAATCATTCCTAAGAAATATCAGGACATAGAAAAAGTGGCCTTGCTCTACGATGGTAAGCCGGCGGCGGTTTACGCGATCAAGCAATTCAACTATATGATGCCCTGGCTGCGTAGCAAACCCGTTGAGGTAGTTTCCGTTTTCGATACCCAAGCCCCCGCAGAACTGCCCAATGAGCAACTGGTCAGTGAATTTATCGCCTGTCACTACCCGGCAGCAACTTATACGCTGTTAAACGGGGACCCGGAAGAAGAGCTGCCAATCTACCTTAAAACTAATGCCCAAAACAGCCTGGTTGTTTTAGGGGCTTACCAGCGCGGTAACGTTTCCCGCTGGTTCAGGTCCAGCATGGCCGACAGGCTCATGAAAGCTATTGATTCGCCCTTGTTCATCGCCCACCACTAATCTTAAACTCATGGAAAAAATTCTTGTGACCACCGACATGTCCGTTAATTCAAAAGCCGCTATCCGTTTTGCCATTAAACTTTGCAAACAACGCAATGCGGAATTAATAATTCTGCATGTTTACCACCTTTTAAAGCCCTTCAAATGGAGCGAACAGGCCTTTACGGTGTATACCGATACTTTTAAAGAAAAAACAGCAAAAGAATTAACAGCATTTATCGCCGGCATCTATCAGGATATCCATGAACCCGAAATTAACCATCAATTGGTACTGGCATCAAATACCGATGTAGTGGATGGGATAATAGCTTATGCTAACAAGCATAACTGTTCTTATATCTGTATCAGTACCCGTGGTGCCGGTAACCTTACAAAAATATTCGGTACACATACTGCTAAACTGATCAACACTTCAGAGGTGCCGGTTTTATGTATACCAAGTTCTTATCATTTAAAGGAATTAACCCACGTTCTCTACGCATCGGATATGACCGATTATGAAAACGAACTCAAAAAGGTCGTTGACTTTGCAAGGCCTATTCAGGCCACGGTGGCGATGATGCATATTTCTTACCCCTACGAATTTACTTATGACCGGGAACTGGCGGAAGCCTCACTGCGGCAAAAGGCGGATTACCAGGTGAGTCTGCTAACCCCCGAACGGGATATTACCCGGACATTACTGGAGGATATCGACCGGGCGATCAAATCGACCAAGCCTTCGCTAGTGGTTTTGTTTAACCATCAATCGAGATCGTTTTTCGAAAAATTGTTCTTCCCTTCCAATGCCGAGGAATATTCTTTTTACGGCAAGATCCCCTTGCTGACCTTTAATAAACGGGAAGGAAAATAAATGAGATATCCGCTGGATTATCCTTTTTCATTGCCTGCAGAGGAGGTGGTCAGGCTGTTAGCTACCCACAGCGATCAAGGTATTTCCGGTACGGAGGCCCAAAGGCGCAGCAAAACCTATGGGCCTAATATTTACCCGGCACAGCCGCCCAAAAGCCCCTGGCTGATCTTGCTGGCGCAGTTCAGGAGCCCCATCGTTTACCTGCTGTTTTTTGGCGCAATCGTTTCCCTTTACTTTAAGGATTTGTTAGAGACCATAGCCATCCTGGCGGTTATCGTCATTAATGCGCTGATCGGCTTTTTTATGGAAATGCAGGCACGCAGTTCCATGAACGCACTGAAGAAAATGGAAGTGATCCTGGCGAACGTGATCCGTGACGGTGAAGTGCAACAGGTGCCCGCCGAAGTCCTGGTTCCCGGCGATCTGGTCCCGCTGGAGGCCGGAGATATCATTCCCGCAGATGGTCGCTTAATAACCGTCCACCGCTTGCAGTGCGACGAATCCTCCCTGACCGGAGAATCCCTCCCGGTTGAGAAGACGACCGAAGCATTGCCTCCGGATACTATTATTGGCGACCGGCATAATATGGTTTTCAAGGGCGCCGCGGTCATTAACGGGAACGGGAAAATGATCATCACTGGCATTGGTACCCATACGCAGTTAGGTGCGATCACCACGCTGGTGGAAAGTTCAGCCGAAACGGTTACACCGCTGGATAAAAAGCTGAACCTGCTCAGCCGGAAACTAATCTGGGTGACCCTGGCGATGACCGCGATCTTTTCAGTAACAGGATTTATACAAGGCAAAGCGCTGCTGACCATTATCGAAACCTCCATTGCGCTGGCGGTAGCCGCCATACCCGAAGGCTTGCCGGTCGTTGCCACGGTGGCCTTGGCTTACGGGATGTTGCTGATGGGCAGGCGCAATGCCATCGTTAAGCAATTATCATCCGTAGAAACGCTGGGCAGCACGGGTGTGATCCTGACCGATAAGACCGGCACCCTGACCGAAAACAAAATTCAGGCGGACACTTTCGCCTTCCCGGCAGAAAGTGTCCGGGTGCATATCGAAAACAACCGTTTAAAGTTTCCGGGCGGCCCTGTCAGGCAAGGCACTGAAAACCTGGAAAAACTCTTATTGGCCGGGCTGCTTTGCAATAATGCCAGTGAAACAGCCGGGGATCCTGTAGAAGTGGCTCTAATACAGATGGCCGCTGCCGCGGATCTGGATATCCTTGTATTGACAAGCGAGTATGAACGTGTCGCTGAAATCCCTTTCAGCTCTGAACTGATGATGATGGGCACCCTGCACCGAACCTCATCCGGTTATTTTACCGCTGCTAAAGGCTCAGTCGAGCGGTTGCTCGAAAGGTGCGCAAAGCTACAATCGGGTAAACTGATCAAAGATCTGGATGCCCGATCCCGGGAGGCATTGCTCTTAAAAGCTGAAAAAATGGCGGCCAGCGGGTTACGGGTGCTCGCGTTCGCTTATCACACCGGTAAGCCAGCTGACCCGCAGGACCTTTTAAATGGCCTCATTTATATCGGGATGGCCGGTTTTATGGACCCGCCGCGGTTGGATATCAAAGGCGCTATATTTAACTGCCGCCAGGCGGGCATCAAGGTGGTTATGATTACCGGCGATCATCCGCAAACCGCGCTGAACATTGCCCGCAAGGTTGGCCTGATCGATGAAACTGATAAGGCGGTGATTACCGGAAAGGAACTGCCTCCTGCCGGAGCACTGACACCGGCCTGGCGGCAGCGGATTTTGGATACCGCCGTTTTTGCAAGGACCTCGCCAGCGCAAAAACTAGAGATTGCAGAAGTATTCCAACAGGCGGGCGCCATCGTAGCAATGACAGGCGACGGGATCAACGATGCGCCCGCGTTAAAGAAAGCAGATGTTGGTATAGCCATGGGCATCAGGGGGACCCAGGTGGCGAAAGAGACGGCTAATATCATCTTAAAGGATGATTCTTTTACCTCCATTGCCCGTGCGGTGGCGCATGGCAGGGAGATCTTTCAGAATATTAAAAAGTTCGTGGTGTACCTGGTATCCTGTAACCTGAGCGAGATCGTCATTGTGACGCTGTTGGGGATGATTATGCCAGGCGCTACCTTACTGCCGCTCCAGATCCTCTTCCTGAACATGGTAACCGATATCTTTCCGGCACTGGCGCTGGGTTTAGGCACCGGTGACCTGACGGTCATGCTCCGGCCGCCAAGAGACCCTGCCGAACCCATGGTAACAGGCAGTGACTGGGTGCGCATGGCGTTTTATTCAGCTTCCATCACCGCTGCCGTGATCATCGCGGTCACCTACAGCAAAACCGTACTGCACAGTGATGACCTTACCTGTAATCATATCGCTTTTATCACGCTGACCTTTGCGCAGTTATTCCATGTGTTCAATATGTCATCGCCGGGCTCCGGCTTTTTAACCAACGAAATTACCAGGAACAAATGGGTATGGATGGCGGTCATGATCTGCAGCGGCCTCATCCTGCTGGTTTTCGCTGTGCCCGGCCTGCGCCTGGTTTTAGGGCTTTCGGTAATTCCGCTTAACTTGTGGTTGGTTGCTGTGTCCATCAGCCTGCTGCCACTGATTATTTTCCAATTTTACAAAATCTTTAAAAAGAAGGAAAGCCTGCCAACAGCCTAAATTTCCAGCTGGCTTTTTGATGGACGGTCGTCGCCTAAAAGGACGCCCCATTGCTTATAATTTTCGGTGTGGTCAAATACGAGCTTTAAAATGGATAGCAAAGGCATCGCCAGGAACATGCCCGAGAGACCGGCCATAGCCCCGCCGGCGATAATGCCAACGATAGAAACCAGCGGGTTAATCCTGACCTGTGAACCCACGATACGCGGCATCAAAATATTATTGTCCAGGAACTGCACAACCGTGATCGTGGCCAGCACGATCAGGACATCCGCCAGGCTTTCTGAGGACGCCAGCGTCAGCATGATGCCCAGGATATTACCGATCAGGGCGCCCAGGTAAGGAATGAGGTTCAGAAAAGCAAAGATGATCCCGATCAGCAAGGCATTCTGTATACCAAACAGCCACAAGCCGCCGCTTAAAAGGATGATGATATAGGTAATCTGTATCAGCAGGCCGATCAGGTAGTTTTTAACCATCACTTCGGTCTGCCGGATGACCTCTTCGACTTGCAGGTGCTGGTTTTTGGGGAACCACATCAGCGTGAACCGGATAAAAAGGTTCCGGTACAGCATAATAAAATAGATATAAATGGGCAACAGGCCCACAAAGATGATGATACCCGACAAAGACCCCGCTGCACCGCTCAGAACGCCGCCCAGGGAACTGAAGAGTTTTTTACTCTCCGTATTGATGAATTTTACCTGCTCTGCCGGAGAATAGCCAAAAGACCGGCTGATCCAGATACTCAGGTTATCCAGGTGTTTGGCTACGGTATGCTGTATCTTCGGGAAATCATCCAGAAGGGCACTAACCTGGCTGGAGAACAGCCATATCAGCAGGCCTACGACGATGGTCAATAATAAGATCGGCAAAAAGACCGCGATCACTTCAGGAACTTTGATCTTCCGGAAAAAGCGGAATACCGGCAAAAGCACCAGGCTGAAAAAGAAAGCCATTAACAAAGGCATGATGATCGTGCGCCCGGCTACGACGATCGTTCCCAGGACGAACAGGCCAATGAGTTCGATGGCCCGCTTTATGGTGGCTGGCATTTCTTTTTCCATCATCGCCTATGCTTTCTGTAAAGCACGTTTTTTAATTGCCCAATACAGCCCTTTCACGTCCGTTTCCCAACGGGGAATCACCAGGACGAGCATGATCTCTTCCAATAAATCGAGGATGGTCAGGGCTGATACCGCGTAGAACAGCGCATAGACCGGTTCAGGCAACCAATAGAAAACTACCAGAAATATAGCCTGGAAAATGGTGACAAATTTGGCCAGGTAGGTATGAAAACTACTGATCTTATGATAACGGATCAGTGCAAAACAGATCTGTGTGACAAAGAGTAGGACCTGTATTGCGACCAGTACCAGTTCTTTCCGCAGAAATTCCGGATTCACCAAAGTTATCCCAATGATTGCTACCGCGATGGTCAGGTCGTCTGAAACTGAATCCAGAATGGAACCGAAGGCGCTGGTCACTTTATACCTGCGGGCCAAATAGCCGTCAATCGCATCGGTAAGGAAACTTACCACTAACAGCCATTTAAAAACGGCAAGACGGTCATTGAATAATAAGGTTAAAAGTACCGGAGCTGCCAATAACCTGTAAAAGGTGATCGCATTGACCATATAATAACTGGGTTTATGTATGGGCTTGTTCGGCATGGCTGGTTTAGTCATTATCCTTGTCATCACTTTTCAACGGAGATGTCGTGTTCGTTCCGATTTCGGTATGCCTGATCTGCCCGCCTGAATAGCCTGTCCGGGCGATGAATCCGAAGCTAACTAATGCCGCGGTCAGTGCAAGCAGTGCGACCGGTCGATTGAACGCAGTGCTTTTGAGTGTAACAAAAAGTCCGATGGCGGCAATACCGCCCGTGATCAATAAGCTGACGAGCGAAATCAAGGCAGACTCCGCATGTTCTTCGATCACGTTTTTCGATATACCCTGTAAATGTTCGACCGTTTCTTCGGCACCTTCGCCGGTTGCATAAGCGATACCGGCGCCTATGGCAGAGATAATGAGCAGGTTATAGGCAGCTATCAAAGTCGTATTGCTTTTTCTCCATATCCCATGGGCCAAAACAAAGGCTCCCAGCACAGCACCGACAATCGGCAGGTGGGTGATCAGCAGATGAATGTGGGTCTGGTTCATAATATTGTTTTTTACCGAAGATCAATATTTGTGCACGCGGGGTAAATAATTGTTATCAAGCTAATTAATGATCCTCGTCACTTGTTTTTAGCCATTCAAACGCCAATTTTAGGATCTAAGAAACGCCGCTATGAAGGTGATCCTGATGCTCACCGATTTTTCGGAAAATGCGGACCATGCCGCAAAAACTGTTGCAAAAGTTGCTCCTCAATTGAATACGATATTTTGCTTTACCATACCTATTACAACAACGGCCGCCGCGCTGGATCTTTTCCGGAGTTTGGCTAAGTAATGCCCCGATTTCACTACGCCGGGGACCCGAAGGTTGCGGACCTTTGACTTATCAAAATTTAATCAATAAAAAATGAAACAGTCAAAAACACCCATTGTGAGCTTTAGCCCGGTTGTCTTACCCGTTGCCGGTCGCCACGTAGACCTTGAAATAAAAGTTTCTGCTCCTGCAAGCGGTAACAACCTGCCGGTTATTCTGCTTTCGCATGGCCACGGCCCCTCTAATTTTCTTTCTTCGTACAAAGGCTATGGCCCCATGGTAGATTTTTTTGCAGCAGCGGGGTTTGTTGTCATCCAACCCACTCACCAAAACTCCAGAGCACTCGCGCTTCCCGCGTCCCTTCCTGAAGCGCCCTTATTTTGGAGTTCACGGGCAACCGACATGAAATTTATCATGGATCATTTAGACGAAATTATCTCCACCGTACCAGGGTTAACCGGCAGAGTAGATAAATCAAAAGTAGCAGCCATCGGCCACTCCATGGGGGGGCACACGGTTGCCATGCTGGCTGGTATGGATGTAACTGACCCTGCAACAGGTAAAACAGTGAATTTCATAGAACCACGGATAACAGCCCAGGTCCTGATCGGCGTGAGCGGTGGCCCCGAAGGATTTAACGGAGTAAACAGGCAGCATTATCCGGTGTTGGCCGCCGGCGATTTCAGCACCATGACCTTGCCGGCACTGATTGTGAACGGGGACAAAGACATTAACCTCATGTTCTCTGATGTGGAAAATTGGAGAGCAGACGCTTATTATCAAAGCCCCGGACCGAAGGACTTACTGACCGTGTTTGGCGCCGAGCATATTTTTGGTGGGATATCAGGTTATGATGCCCGCGAGACAAGTGATGAAAATCCCGAGCGTGTTGCCTTTGTGTGTGAGAGTATTCTTGCCTATATTCGTAGTACATTCAATCCGAATGATCTAAGTTGGGAACAAGCAAAGAAAGCCCTTAACGGCGTGCAGGGTGCATTGGGCAGCATTGAAAGTAAATCATAAACAAACATCATGAAGGACGAAATAGCTAACCATCGATTCGATTCTTTATCAAGGATGCATAAGCTGCTGGACATACCGGCACCTATGCACCCTTTGGTAAGTTTGATCAATAACGCCAGTGGTACAATCCCGCTGGAAAGACTTCCCAGTCCCCACATTTTAAATTTTTATAAGATATCCTATAAGATGAACTTCCAGGGAAAATTTAAATATGGGCAGCATTACTACGATTTTGACGAGGGCGGAATGTTTTTTGTTTCGCCGAACCAAATTACGGGAGCCCACGAAGCACTCAGTGATCAATCTGGTTATACTTTACTTTTCCATCCGGATTTTTTATTGGGTTACGAACTCGCCAGAAAGATCAAAGAATATGGCTTTTTTTCTTATTCTGTCCATGAAGCGCTGCATTTATCAGAAAAAGAAAAAACCACGATCATTGCTGTTTTTGAGAGTATTGAAGAAGAATTAAATGGCAGAATCGATAATTTCAGCCAGGACGTGGTTATTTCTCAGATCGAATTGCTGCTGAATTATGCCAACCGGTTCTATAGCCGGCAATTCATCACCCGTAAGGCGGTCAGCAGCGATCTGCTTCAAAAGGTAGAAGAAGTCTTGCACACTTATTTTAAGTCGCCAAACATACAAAAGCAAGGGCTTCCTACTGTTCAATTTCTTTCAGAACAGTTAAACGTCAGTGCCAGTTATTTAGGTGATATGCTTCGATCACTTACGGGGCAAAACGCACAACAGCACATTCATAACCATCTCATCGAAAAAGCAAAGGAACAGTTATCGACCAACCCGGCTTCGATAAGCGAGATAGCCTATCAATTAGGATTCGAACATCCCCAGTCTTTTAGCAAATTTTTCAAGCTCAAAACCACGATGTCACCTTTGGATTTCAGGCGTTCTTTTAATTAAGGCATACGTAGCACACGGTATCATCCAAATAACAATGTGGCGGGCTGGTTAGAACAAGTTAGAGATGATCAGTTTCAGAATCATGGTAAGAATACCCCTTAAATCATCGATTTAAGGTTTTTTTCATTAATTATCCCCTTAACAACCCTTTGTAAAGCCAAGGTTCTTGTTACCTATCAAACTACTTGCTTCTTATTTTTAATTTAACAACTATCCATTTACTACATACAAATTGAAAATTCTAAAAGTTAATCGCGAACAATTATCTGGAAAGGAATTGGCGGGCATTTTTTGTATTTTTTGATATTTTTCAAAAGCAGGGCAGTAAATCAATCATGCCACAAACAGATGGGTACACTTACCTGCCTGTTTTTATTTTAATTTACAGCATCAGTTGCCAAAATCTTAAAAACAACTATAATTATAAAATTACCTCTTTTGATAGGGAAGATTAACAACGATATGAAGCATCATAAATATTCAGCAGCGTTTATAACAGCTATAGCTTTCATTTTAATACTGAGTTCGTTTACAATAACCGGGATAGACGATAAGAAACCTGTTAAACCCAGGTACAAGCCTAAGATCGTTAACATAGTAAATTTTATAAGGCTGCTTGAACCCCGCGACCCCGCCGTAACCGAGGATGTGCTATACCAAACCGTGGTAAAACAGGTAGAGATCATGAACAAGTACAAGTTGCGCGGCACATTTTTGTTGCAGTATGATGCCCTGATGGATCCCAGGTACCAAAAGCTGCTGAAGAGCCTGCCTGCAGATAGTTACGAGATTGGCGCCTGGTGGGAAATTCCGCAGCCAATGGTAGAGAAAGCCGGGCTAAAATGGCGCGGCCGTTACCCATGGGACTGGCATGCCAACATTGGCTTCTCTACAGGTTACACGCCTGAAGAAAGGGAAAAACTGACCGACGTTTATATGGCAGATTTTAAAAAGATCTATGGATATTACCCAAAAACGGCAGGCTCGTGGTTTATTGATGAGCATACGCTTAACTACATGTATCAAAAGTACCATATCGTAGCATCGAGCAATTGTAAAGACCAGTATGGTACCGATGGTTATACCCTTTGGGGCGGCTACTGGAACCAGGCTTACTACCCGAGCAAGGTAAATTCATATATGCCTGCCCAGAACGAGAAAAACCAAATCCCGGTGCCCATATTCAGGATGCTGGGCAGCGACCCGGTAAGGCAGTACGATACCGGCTTTGGCACTACCTGGCAGGGCGTAATAACCCTTGAACCCGTTTACCCAAAAGCGGGCGGCAGCGCCGAATGGGTGGACTGGTTTTTCAAAGAATTGGTTGAAGGTGAATCGATGGAGTTTGCTTATACGCAGGCCGGGCAGGAAAACTCCTTTACCTGGGATGCCATGTCGAAAGGGTTTGAGATACAGATGCCCCTGATAGCCAAACTGCGCGACGAGAAGAAAATTAAGGTTGAAACCCTGGTTGAATCGGGCACATGGTTCCGCAAGCGCTATAAAACAACCCCGGCAACGTCTATGACAGTTAATAATGATATTGGAAACAGCAACCGCAAAACAGTTTGGTTTAACAGCAGGTTTTACCGCACCAATTTACTTTGGGAAGACGGTACACTGCGTTTCAGGGATATCCACCTGTTTAACGAAAAATTGCCATCAGAATATCTTACCAAAAAAGTAGAAACCAACGTATGCTCGTTTTACACCCTCCCGTTTGTCGACGGCTACTTGTGGAGCAGCCCAAAAGATATTGCAGGCTTGCGCTTTAAAACCATTGAGGATGGCAAAGAAGTGCTGCTAACAGGCGGTAAGCCAAAGGTAACAAACCCCGCAACCGGCAAGCTCCATATTGTATGGCCGCTAAAAGCAGGGAAAGGCACGTTAACTATGGACTTAGACGAAAGGCAATTAACTGTTAAAGTAACAGGCAAAGCTGCCGATAACTGGTTTTTAGACCTGAATGTATCGGAAAAGGCCAAACTGCCCTTTAAAACCATTGGCACTAATGCGATAAGCTGCCAGTTCCAAGGGTTAAATTATGCTATCACTACACCAAACGGCAAGTTCTCGGATAATGATAAAGGCAATGTTTTTAGGGTAAGCCCCAAAGTTAATGCCTTAACACTCAACTTTGCAGGGCAAGCGAAATGGTAAGTGTTATATGATGTGAAAATTTATCATTGCGGATGTGCCGTTAGGCGCATTTGGTTGGTAAATATCGTTTAGTAACACCTCGTGATATTGTTTATGCATTTTCTACCAACCAAAAGTCCCGATGGGACTTGAAACTCTTTTTAGCGAATGCCCAGCTTTTTAAAAGCTCTCACAACCCTTTTGGCGATTATCTCATTCCCCTTATCAGACGGGTGCAGGCCATCATAGGTAAGTTTTACTGCATCAGGAGGGTAGGGGTAATCATCAGTTTTGGGGTTGAATGGTACTTCTGTTGATTGCGGATAGGTATAGTTCGTATACTCACCCGTTTTAGGATCTTTTAACCGCTTGAAATTAACCAGGTTCTCAATTTTTAGCGATGGGTCATGGTACAGGTCTACAACCGGCACGTTCTCGTATTTCCCTATTGCTATTACTGCATTCGCAAACTCCTCCAGAGATTGCCCGTTTTTCTTTTTGTACGAGCCATAAGCGTTGTTATTGGCATCGGCTATGTAAACAAAATCGTTGCGCTGCATGGGGGTTATCAAAACTATTTTGGCCTGCGCGTTCAACCCGCGGATCTTGTTGACGATGATGCGGAATGACCCATACACGGTTATATTACCCGTGGCATTTTTATAATCTTCTATCGTGCCAACAGGCCTGCCTCCCCACCAATCGTTTGTGCCTAAAAAAATAGAGTACACATCGGCCTTAACGAGGCCCAGTTTTTCTATATTTTCGGCAATACCGCCCGATGTCCACCCGTTATGCCCCTGGTTAATATATTTTATATTAGGTAACCGTTCGGTAACCCCGGTTAAATAACCTTTGGTAACCCGGTTGCCGGTTTCATCGGCATGATCGTTCAGGTAAGTGATAGAATCGCCAATGGCTACCCAGGTCACTTCTTTTTGGGTGAACGAACAAAGCAAAAATGCGGCTACTAATACAATCAGGTACTTTTTCATGGTTTAGTATGCGTAACTGGGTTTATAAACGATTTACTGGTGAAATGATAACTTCCGGAGCCGATCTGTTTGGTTTTATAACCTTCTTTTTCATTGTAATCGGGCACAAAAACGGTAGCGGTGGTGTTGGCCGGTACATCAACATCAAGGTAAAAGGTATCACCGTCTATTTTCCAGTTGGATGTTAGTTTGCCATAAGGCGTTTGGTAACTGGCATTGGCGTAAGTTAACTTACCACCCACGGTAGGCTTAATAATTATTTTTTTATAACCCGGTCCGTCAGGGTCGGTATCAATACCCGATGTTACGCGGTACATCCAATCGCCAATGGCGCCGTAAGCATAATGGTTATAGGAGTTCATGGTCGGCGTTTCAAAGCTGCCATCGGGTTTAATACCGTCCCATCTTTCCCAAATGGTGGTAGCGCCCATTTTAATAGGATATAACCACGAGGGGTAAGATTCCTGCAGCAACAGTTTATAAGCAACATCGGCATAACCAAACCTGCTTAAAGCGTGGCATAAATAGGGCGTGCCCAAAAAGCCGGTGGTTAAGTGGTTGCCATAACGGGTTATGTTATTAGCCAATCTTCCGGCAGCTTGCTCGCGCAGTTGTTCCGGCAGCATATCAAATGTTAAAGCAAGTGCATAAGCGGTTTGCGTGTCAGACGAGATGAGGCCGTTTGCCGTTACATACTCGTTTACATATGCCGCCTTTATTTGTTGCAGCAATAGTGTGTAATGGTCAGCATCGGTTTTATTACCTAAAGCGGTGGCAGCGTTTATCAATAATTGGGTTGAATAGGCGTAAAAGCACTGCGCTATCAAATACTTGCTCGTTATTGCCGACATGCCGTCCAGGTCGTTCTCTACACTGTAAAATAGCCAGTCGCCAAAGTGCCACCCGGTGTTCCAAAGGTTATTTTTAGCCTTCTTCTGCATATAATCAACCCAGGCTTTCATACTTGGGTATTGGTTTTGCAGCAGTTCTTTATCGCCGTAGGCTAAATACATATTCCACGGCACTACCGTGGCTACGTCGCTCCAGCCGGTAGCGCCGCCATTTTGCCCATCGTTTTGCTTAAATACATCCGGGATGATATGCGGCACGCTGCCGTCACTGTTCTGGTCGGCGGCTACATCTTTCAGCCATTTGGTAAAAAAGTTGTGCACGTTCATGTTAAACGATGCCGTGCGCGAGAACACCTGCGCGTCGCCTGTCCAGCCTAAGCGTTCATCGCGTTGCGGGCAATCGGTAGGCACATCTAAAAAATTGCCTTTCTGTCCCCATTGTATGTTGTGCTGCAACTGGTTCAGCATCGGGTTTGATGTGGTGAATGTGCCAGTAGGTTCCATATCCGAATAAACGGCCACCGCGGTAAAATTAGCCAGGTTTAAATCCCCCGTAATACCTTCAACCTTGATGTACCGGAAACCCTGCCAGGTAAACTGCGGCTCAAAGTATTCGTCGCCCCCGCCTTTTAAGATGTATATGTTTTGCGCCTTTGCGCCCCGCAGGTTTTCAATGTAAAAGTTGCCTGCCTTATCCAAAACTTCTGTGTGCGACAATTTTATCGTATCGCCTGCTTTGCCATTGGCTTTTACCTCTACCCAGCCCACCAGGTTTTGCCCAAAGTCTATCACCTTCTCGCCTTTTGGGGTTGTAATTACTTTTAGGGCTTTAAAGGTTTCGTGTTTTTTTACAGGCTCGTTGTAAGTTGCTATTAAGTTCTCTTTACCATAATCCTGCACTTTTACTGGAGTCCATTGGCTGTCATTAAAACCGGGTTTGGCCCAATCCTTTTGTACCAGGCGGGCATCTATGGTAGCGCCATTATAGATCTCGGCATACCTTAGCTCGCCCGTAGCCGATTTCCAGCTCCCGTCAGATACAATGGTTTCATGTGTGCCATTGGTATAAGTAATTTCTAACTGAAACAATAAGCCCACATCTTTACCATAATGGTTGGGGCTGGATACCAGCGTGCTGCGGTACCAACCGCTGCCTACCTTAGCGCCGATGGCATTTGGGCCTTTAACCAGCATTTTGGTAACATCATAAGCCTGGTATTGCAGGCGTTTGTGGTAGCTTGTCCACCCCGGTGTTAGGTACTCGTCGCCAATTTTTGCGCCGTTTATTTGCGCTTCGTATAAGCCATGGGCGGTTATATAAGCAAATGCGCTTTTTACCGTTTTGTTAAGCGTAATGCCCTTGCGAAACATAGGGCTTGGTTTGTTAACGGTATCGCCTGTATAACCGGGGCCTATCCAGCTTGCTTTCCAATCTGTTGGCGACAATAAACCCATGCGCCACGTAGCTTTTTTGCTCCATGGAGAGGCGTGCCCCTTATTATCCCAAACCATCACTTGCCAAATATAGGCCGTGCGTGAGGTTAACGCCGGGCCTTTATAAGCTACATATATGGATTGACTGCCTGAAACTTTGTTACTGTTCCAGATCAGCTTATTATCAGCTGCCGTATATACCCTGACCTGGTACGCCGATTGAAATACGTTTTTTGCATTACCGGCTGCAATTTGCCAGCTAAAGCGGGGCGCTTTAATATCAATGCTGTTAGGGTCGTTCTCGTTTTCGGTAAGCAGCCGTTCTGCGCTTAACTGTGCAAAACAGCTTGATCCCAAAACAAGGCATAGCGATAATGTAAGTAGGTTTTTGATCATTGTAAAATTAATCTGAGGGTGGTTTGATTAAAAATATAGTCATGCTGCGGGAGCCGTGCGCACCCAAAACAAGTGATTGTTCAATATCCGCGGTTTTTGACGGCCCGGCTATAAATGTGCCGTACCCGTAATGTTCATTACCGATTTTTTCATAGGCCTGGTGCATATTGGCCACCAGGTCATCCGCATTTAAAATAACAATAAGGTGCTGGCAAATAAATGGTAAAACCCGTTGGCTTAACAGGTATTCGGTTATCCAAACCGCACCGTTCTCGGCCACGCCAAAGTGAGCTTTTATGATAGCCAGTTCTACGTCCTGTAGAGAATGGGGCAGGGGCGATGTATTGCCTGATAAGATAACATCTGACAGCCCGGCAACCGAACTTATCACGCGATCACCGGCCTTGTTAATACTTTTTATATAATCGATAATATCACCGTAACTACCCGCTTTGATCACCTTGCCGCCAATAGTGGTAAGCGTTTCGGTAAATTTAGCCTGCAGGTTGATGCTATCCGCAGGGATTACTACCTCCGGCAACACCTTTAAGGCAGGCTGGTTAGCGCGTACGGCGTTCAGGATTTGTTCTCTTGTTGTGCTCATGCCTTCCTGTTTTTTGCGTACCATTCCCCAAACGATTCTTTCGGTGGTTCGGGCATATCGCGCTGTTTATACCAGAGGTTCAGTTTATTATTTACCGCAAATGGCGCATATTTCATCACAAACCTGCCTGCCTTGCCGCCAATGTGATAAGCAGTAGGTGATGATAAGGTTAAGCTCATGAGTTTCATGGCTGCTTTTTTGCCTGCCGGGGCGTACCCGTTTTGTACAATAACCTGCCGCCATTTATAAAGCTGCTGGTGGATATCGATCTTTACCGGGCATACGTTTGAGCACGACCCGCACAGCGTAGATGCAAAGGGCAGATCGGCATATTTTTCCATATCCAGGTTTGGGGCCAGTATAGCGCCTATTGGGCCTGAGATGGCACTGTGGTAACTGTGCCCGCCACTGCGGCGATAAACCGGGCAGGTATTCATACACGCCCCGCAACGGATGCATTTTAGCGAGTTTCGGAAATCCTCGCGACCAAGCTGTTTGCTGCGGCCATTATCAACAATAATGATATGGATCTCGGTACCCTCTCTTGGTTTACTAAAATGACTGGAATAAGTTGTAATGGGCTGCCCTGTAGCACTGCGGGTAAGCAGCCTTAAAAATACGCCCAGGTTTTTACGTTTTGGGATGATCTTCTCTATCCCCATACTGGCAATGTGGATCTCGGCAAGGTGTGCGCCCATATCAGCATTGCCCTCGTTGGTGCAAACCACAAACTCGCCGGTTTCGGCAACCGCGAAGTTTACGCCCGTTAAGGCCGCCCTGCGGGTTAAAAAGGTTTCGCGCAGGTGCTGCCTGGCTGTTTCTGTTAAAAATTGTGGGTCGGCGTTACCTGCCGGCGTACCTAAATGCAGGTGGAAAAGATCACCTATTTCTTCTTTCTTTTTGTGGATGCAAGGCAAAACGATGTGGCTCGGCGGTTCTTTGGCCAGCTGAACAATGCGCTCGCCCAGGTCAGAGTCTATCACCTCAATGCCGTTATTCTCCAGGTAATCATTTAAATGGCATTCCTCGGTAAGCATCGATTTGCTTTTTACCATTTTGGTGATGCCCTTGCTATGCAGCAGGCCCAGTACAATGTTATTATGCTCATCCGCATCTGCCGCCCAATGTACTATGATGCCATTTTTTTGCGCGTTTTCTTCAAACTGCACCAGGTACCCGGCCAGGTTTGATAATACGTTGTCTTTTATTTGCGAGGCTGTTTCTCTTAATAATTCCCATTCGGGCAGGTGGTTAACGGCTTTATCGCGCTTCTGGCGGATCCACCAAAGGGTTTCATCGTGCCAGTCTACACGTGCTTCGTTTTTATTGAATACGTCTGCTAATTCTGCGTGGTCTTTTGTTTCCGTATGCATATCAGTCGGCGTTTAATATTTCGGCTAAATGCAGCACTTTTACTTTGCTGCCACGCCTGTTTAAAATTCCTTCCATATGCATCAGGCATGACATATCCACCCCGGTAATAAACTCCGCGCCGTGGCTTAAATGATCTTCCACCCGGTCTTTGCCCATCTTGGCAGATACGGCTTCCTCTGCAACGCAAAAGGTACCGCCAAAACCGCAGCATTCGTCAATACGGCTAAGGGGGACTATCTCAATTCCCTTCACCATTTTTAAAAGACTGTGAGGTTTTGAAAATGGTGCGGCCACCAACTCGCTCATTTGCGATAGGTGTAAGCCGCGCTGCCCGTGGCAGCTTTGGTGCACCCCAACTTTAAACGGGAATTTGGAGGGTAATGACTCTACTTTTAAAACATCGGTTAAAAACGAACTGAGCTCATATATTTTGCTACTGATGCCTGCCGCACCGGCTTCATGCTCGTGGCTATGTAAATGCTCTTTGATATGCAGCACACAACTACCCGATGGTGCAACAATGTAATCAAACTCCGCAAAGTTTTTAATGAATAATTCATTACACCCGCCTGTAAGATGCTCAAAGCCCGAATTGGCCATTGGCTGGCCGCAACAGGTTTGGTTTTTAGGGTAGCTTACAGTTACGCCCAATTTTTCGAGCAATTGCAGGGTGGCAATTGCCGCGCCGGGGTAAAACTGGTCTACATAACAAGGGATAAACAAACCAACTTTCATATGCTAATGGTTTGACTGGCCGAATAATATTTCAATTGGATAATGTCGTTTGGTATAGGTTTCCGGTTCCACTCTTTGTGGATGGCCAATGCCGCACCTACAGCTGTAGCCTGCGCCATGGATGCCGAAAATACTTCAATTGTTGGAAAAGCCAAAGCAAGCAAGTGCATAAAAACACTGTTTTTGCTAAAGCCGCCATCAACAAATATGCGTTTTACGGGGGTGCCTTTCAGCACCAGCTGCGTAGCGTAAACCTGTAAGTTTATCAGGTCGAGTACCAGTTGATGATATGCTTCTATATCATTGTGATATTCGGATAAATCCCTTTTCTCAAAAGCCGATGTTTTGGCGTTTGCATCCTGCGTAACCGTTTGTTTTTTTGCTTTCAGATAACTGATGATCTCGGGATCGAACGCTACATTCCTGTATTTGATCACATCGGTTTTAAAGTGTGCGGCAATCCTTTTAACCTGCTGCTCGTGCTCATAACCCGAAAATAACCGGGATGCTTTTACAGGTTTGCCCTGGTATTGCAGATAGCTGAGGCAATCATCTTTTAATTCCTCTTTAGTTAAAGGCAACTGGTTAAAAGGGTTTAAACTGATACACCAGGTACCGGTACTGATGAGTACGAAAGGCTCATTAAAGTTAACCAGGTAAGGGATCAGCGCGGCAGAACTATCATGCAGGCCAACGCCTACCTTATAATTATTGCCGGGGAATAGGGCGGGCAATACTTTGTTAGCAGGTTGTATCGACGGCAATTTTAACGCGATGCCTTCATGCTGTGTCCATTCGTGGTAGCGGTTTTTTTCAAAATCCCACAGGCAGGTATGGCAGCCAATGCTGGTAAGGTCAGAACAGGCTTTGCCGGTGAGCAGATAGCTCATGTATTGCGGTAAATGCAGAGCGTACTTTATCTTATTAAAAACTTCAGGCTGTTCATACTTTAAACGGTACAGCTGCAAGCCGGAGTTTAAACTGCCCAGCACCGGCGATGCGGTTTGTACACTCACCAGGTCTTTACCGCCATATTTGGCATAAAATTGCTCGCTTAATTCTTCCGGATAACTTTTTAGGTAGTTATATAGTGGGGTAAGCGGTTTGCCATCCTCGCCCACGTAAATAAAGCTTGCGCCATAGGCAGAAAAATTAACCGCCTTTACCTTAAACTCATTCATGCGGAAAACCTCGCTCAACGAATCGAACACCGAAAGCCTGAGGCTTTCAATGTTTTCGCAGGGGTAGCCGTCCTCATCTACAGTTTCTAAAAAGCGGGCTGTTTTCTCAAAAACTATCTGGTAGTTCTCATCAAACAGGAACAGCTTTTTATTGGTCTTCCCAACATCAAATATGGCTATAACGGGTATCGCACTCATATCGCTTTTGTTTTATAAGCCTGTTGCCACTGTTTTTAAGCCGCGTTCTTTTATCAAATTATTCCTAACGTCTATCTTACGATAAGCGCTGATAGGATCGAGCGAACCACCTGCCTGCAAACTTGCTTCTGCTATCAGCGGGCGTACATCTGTGCGGTATGCCTGTTGTAATATCTCCTGTGCAAGCGCGACGTCGTTACCTTGTTGTGCTGCTTTTAAAGCCTCCGTATCTATCAGTAATGCCTGTGCGTAAGCTATTTTTATAGCCTGTACCGATTGTAATAAGTCTTCTATTGGGTCTTTAACATTGTGCGATGCATCAATCATCCAGCCGATAGATGTTGCATGCTCCATGCCGCGGGCATCCATACCTTCAACCAGTTCGTTAAATATCAGGAACAACTGGTATGGGTTGATGCTGCCAACGGTCAAATCATCATCGCCATATTTAGAATCGTTGAAGTGGAAACCGGCAAGTTTGCCTTCCATCAACAGCAGGGAAACGATCTGCTCGATGTTTGTATTTGGCAGGTGATGGCCAAGATCAACCAAAGTAGCCGCCTTATCTCCCAGTTTATTGGCTAACAGTAAAGATTGGCCCCAGTCGCCGATGGTAGTGGAGTAAAAATTCGGTTCGAATGGTTTGTACTCTATCCAGATCTTCCAGTCGTTTGGCAGTGCGTTGTAGATCTCCTGTAAGCTCTTTTGCGTGCGCTGAAAAGCCTCCCTGAAGTTCAGTTGCCCGGGGAAGTTTGATCCGTCGGACAACCAAACCGACAGAGCCTTTGAGCCAAGCTCCTTACCGTAATTAATTACCTGGATGTTATGTTCTATAGCTTGCGCCCTCACCGCTTTATCTACGTGATGCAACGAACCATATTTGTAACTGTGTGCTGCATCCGCCTGGTCCTGGAAGGTGTTAGAGTTTACCGCATCAAAATGAAGGCCCAGGTGTGCTGCCAGTTGTTTTATAGAATTAGCATTATCAGGAATATCCCAGGGGATATGCAGCGAAATAGAATTACTTGATCTGTTAAGCGCGTGGATAACGCCAACATCTTCAATTTTTTCTTCCAGGCTGCGTGGCTCGCCGCCGCCGCTAAACCTGCCAAAGCGTGTACCGCCGGTGCCCAAGGCCCAGCTTGGAATGGCGATGTTAAAGGCCTGCAGCTTGGTTAAAACGTTATCGAGGTTATTTACATCGGCTGCTACGTGCTCAAAATTGCGCTGATGTTTTTTGGCTAACTGATGGTTGTGCTCATCAATTACATATTTTTCTATCTGCATCTTCTCTGGTTTATGTAGGTGTAAAGCCCCACCGGCCATTGGTTTGCCGGGGGGACTGGATATTCTATTACTTATCGTACAAATGCTGTGGCAACGCCGCCATCAACATTAAGCACATTACCGGTTGACTTGTTGAGCAAACCACCTGCAAATGCGAAGCAGGCGTTAGCTATATCATCAGGTAAAATGGTTTCGTTCAGTAATGTACGTTTTGCGTAGTAAGCCGGTAATTCTTCAACAGTAATACCGTAAGCTTTGGCGCGGCCTTCGGCCCAGCCGCCTGCCCATATATTGCTATCGCTTATTACGGCATCCGGGTTAACCACGTTCACACGGATCTTATCGCCGCCCAACTCGGCCGCGTTTAGCCTGCTCAGGTGTAATTGCGCCGCTTTCGCGCTGCCGTAACCGGCATTGTTAGGGCCGCTTACCAGGGCGTTCTTGCTTACAATGTTGATAATATCACCACCAATATCCTGTTTTTTCATTACAGATACCGCAGCCTGGGTAACAAAAAACTGGCCTTTTACCAAAACGTCATAAAGCAGGTCCCAGTCTTTAGCTGTGGTATCGCCAATGGTTTTTGAGATAGATAAACCCGCGTTATTTACGATCAGGTCTACACCGCCAAATTGTAGTGCTGCGATATCCATAGCCGCCTTTATCTGGTCGGTGTTGGTAACATCCATCTGCGCTAAAGCGTAAGCATCTTTACCAAAAAGGCCTTTAAACTCTTCTCCTGCACCGGCTAAACGCTCGGCGTTCATGTCGTTAAGTATAACAACAGCACCTTCCTGTACAAACTTTTTAGCAATGGCTTTACCAATGCCACCGGCACTACCGGTTACCAAAGCAACGCGGCCCGATAAGGCTTTTGGTTTTGGCATACGTTGTAATTTAGCTTCTTCCAGCAACCAGTATTCAATATCAAAAGCTTCCTGGCGTGGCAGAGAAGTGTATTCAGAGATAGCCTCGGCGCCTTTCATTACGTTGATGGCATTGGTATAAAACTCGGCGGCAACACGCGCGGTTTGTTTGTCTTTAGCAAAGGTGAACATCCCTACACCCGGGTAAAGTATTACTACGGGGTTGGCGTCGCGCACAGCAGGGCTGTTGGGATGTTTGCAGGTGTTATAGTAATCGGTATACATTTGGCGGTAGGCCTCAAATGCAGGTGTAAGTTTTTCTTTTAAAGCAGCTACATCGCTCAGGTCGTCGGCAGCATTAAGGTCTAATACCAGCGGACTGATCTTGGTGCGTAAAAAGTGGTCGGGGCAGCTTGTTCCCAGTGGGGCCAACCTGTCCAGGTCGTTTGAGTTGATAAACTCCAGTACGCGGGCATCATCGGTAAAGTGGCCTATCATCGATGTTTTTGATGAACAGAAACCACGCAGAATAGGAGCTAAAGCCGCCGCTTGTTTTTTACGATCATCCGCAGCAAGGCTTTCCAGTTTTTGGCCCCCAAATACAGGCGCTTTTTTACCGTAGTTCTCTTCTAAATATTCGGCACATTTTTCGATTACCTCAAGCGTATTTATATAGCTTTCGTAAGCGGTATCGCCCCAGGTGAATAACCCGTGCGAGCCCAGCATGATACCACGGATGCCGGGGTTGTTATCAAGGCATTCTTTCAGTTGCAAGCCAAGGTCGAAACCCGGGCGTTGCCAGCCTACCCAACCAATAGTACCGCCGAACAGTTCCTGCGTTATCTTCTCACCGTCTTTTGCTGCCGCGATAGCAATTGCAGCATCTGGGTGCAGGTGGTCGATGTGTTTAAAGGGTAAGAAACCATGCAACGGGGTATCAATAGATGGCGCTTTGGAGTTAAGATCGAAAATGCTGTGGTTAAACAGTTCAACCATTTCGTCTTCGTGCTCAATGCCACGGTAAACGTTTTTCAGGCTCCTCAACCTGTCGACATATAATGCAGCCAGGCCACTCTTTTTAAGCGTACCGATGTCGCCGCCCGAGCCTTTGATCCACATTACTTCAACCTCTTTACCGGTTAAAGGGTCTTTATCAGTTACCTTGCATGAAGTGTTGCCGCCGCCGTAGTTGGTCAACCGCAGATCGGCGCCAAGAAGGTTTGAACGGTATATCAGTAAAGCTACCTCGTCTCCGGCTAAAGCTGCCGCCTTAGCATCGTCCCATAAGTAGCTTACATGTTTAAATTGTGTTGTAGTAGACATATGTTTAAATTGCTGATTTTCGAATTGTTGATTTCTTATTGTTGTATTGTTATTTATTTTTAAGGCTTTATTGAGTTGCCATAACCTACCACCAAAACCGATATGATGATGGTAGCTATACCGGCTATAACTGTATATATTGCTTTTTTACTAACGCCTTTCCATTCCTTTAACAATAAGCCCCAGGTATTTGCGATGAGGATAATAAAGGCCATATGCAGTATCCACGAACTGGCGCCATTGCCCAGCTTGCTTTCGCCCATGCCGTAAAAAAAGAACTGCAAAAACCAGGTAGTACCCGCCAGGGCCGAAAAGATGTAGTTTTTTAACAGCGGCTTTTGCCCATCGGTATAGTTACTGAAGGTTTTATTACGGGCGTTCAATATCATACACCAAATGAAATTGGTAGTAAGGCCACCCCAAAGTATTACTATATAAATAACATTGTTTTGGAACAGGAAATTGCCCGCGTTTGGGTGTAATACCTTCCATGCTTCATTCGCGGTATCGGCCATTGATTTGCCGGCCTCAATACCGAAATTAAAACAGGCGCTTAACACACCCGATACAATGGCTACAAAAATGCCAAGGCCAAAACGGTATTCTTTATTCTCTTCGGCTACGGTTTTGTTTTTAGATAGTTCTTTTTCTTTAAGCGTACCTGCTTTTCCGCAAATGATGATACCTAAGGCACAAATTACAATGCCCAGTAAAACCATTTGGCCCCAGTTGCTATGCAGCATCATGCTGAAGCTATCCTTACCCTCTTTTGGGAAAAAATTATAATAAACCGATGGGATGATAGAACCAAACACCGCACACAGGCCCAGTATAATGGTACTGCCCAATGATACCCCTAAGTAACGCACACCAAGGCCATAAGTTAAACCGCCTATGCCCCAAAGCAAACCAAAGAAATAGGTGAGCGCAAGGATCTGCCCGTTTGTTTGGGCAATGATATCTGTAAAATTAGGGATGGTTAACCATGCAGCTACAGGTGGCACGATCAACCAGGAGAAGATGCCGCCTACTATCCAGAAACTTTCCCAGGCCCAGCCCTTTACTTTTTTATAAGGGATGTAAAAGCTGCCGGAGGCAAAACCACCGATAAAGTGAAATATAACACCGAAGATTGCTTGCATAATTTAGGAATTGGGTTTATTATAATGGTTAAGGCAATGATAAAGGTAACGGTTTGTTTAACCATCCCTATCTGTTACCTTCTCAAATCTAAATAGGTCGGCAATAATCAATGGTATAGCTGGGCATAGTTGAATTGATAATTTAAGATACTTTCGAAAATGCTTACCCGGTAAGCACCAATTAACCAATACCGCTAACGCGTACCTAATTAATAACTGATGCCTATTACCAAAAAGCTGAGTGTATCTTGTGTATTTATATTACTGATAAGCTTTGTGTTTAACGCTTGTGCACCCAAAAAGCAAATTACCCAATCGGTTGCTGCTAAACCTATGGCCCGGTTGGAAACGGGCTTTATAACTGTGCCGGATAGCATCCAAACCAGCATTTACTGGTACTGGATTTCGGATAATATCTCAAAAGAAGGTGTGATCCACGATCTGGAATCGATGAAAAAGGTAGGCATCAACCGGGCCTTTATTGGTAATATATGGCAGGATGATATACCTGCAGGTAAAATAAAGATATTTACAGACGAATGGTGGGAGGTTTTGCATGCCGCATTAAAAAGGGCTACCGAGCTTAATATCGAGATAGGCATCTTTAACAGCCCGGGCTGGAGCCAGTCCGGCGGGCCATGGGTGAAACCTGAACAGGCTATGAGGTACTTAACATCATCACAAATAGCGGTAAAGGGGCCTTATAAATTTAACAGTCAGTTGGCAAAGCCCGAAAAGAATTTCCAGGATGTTAAAGTGATCGCTTACCCGGTTAGCGCAGATTATATCAAAGACATCCGCGACCTGAAACCTGTGGTAAGCTCAGAGCCTTTTATTAAAGACCTGGCTAAGATTGCCGATGGTGCCGATTCTACAGTTGTGTTTTTGGACAGTAACAAACCATATACCATAGATATTAATACCAAACAGGAATATACCGCCCGTAGCCTTGTTATTGTCCCTGCACGCAGGGGGATGACGCTGGAAGGCGACCTGCAGGTTAAAAAGAACGGCACGTATATAACCGTAAAACATTTCAGGGTTGATCGCAGTAATGATGCCGCCAACGTGGGTTTTAACCCGTACGGACCGGGTGCAATTTCTATCCCGGCTACATCATCAGATAGTTTCCGTTTGCTGTTTACCAGGACCGAAAACGCAGTTATAGCGGAAGTAAAACTTTCATCAGCCCCGGTAGTAGAAAATTATATAGAAAAGACGCTGGGTAAAATGTGGCAAACACCGTTCCCTTATTGGGATGCTTACCAATGGACGCCGCAGCCTGTTATTGATGATAATAAATATGTGATAGACCCTGCAAAAGTGGTTGATGTAACCAAATACATGGCTGCAGATGGTATGCTTAACTGGCAGGTGCCTGCCGGGAACTGGATAATTGAACGTACCGGGATGACACCAACCAAGGTAACCAACGGCCCGGCCTCGGCCCAGGGTACCGGTTTGGAGGCAGATAAAATGAGTAAAGAGCATATAGCCGCTCACTTTGACGCTTTCCTGGGCCAGATCATTAAACGCATACCGGCGGCCGACCGTAAAACATGGAAGGTAACTGTAGAGGATAGCTATGAAACTGGTGGCCAGAACTGGACGGACGGCCTGGTTGAAAAATTTGAAAAAAATTACGGTTACGACCCAACGCCATACATCCCGGTTTTACAGGGCAAGGTAGTGGGCAGCGAGGATAAGTCAGACCGTTTCCTTTGGGATCTGCGCCGCTTTATTGCCGACAGGGTAGCCTATGATTATGTTGGCGGCCTGCGCGATATCAGCCACCAGCACGGGCTTACCACCTGGCTGGAGAACTATGGACACTGGGGTTTCCCGGGCGAGTTTTTACAGTACGGCGGGCAGTCGGACGAGGTTGGCGGTGAGTTTTGGAGCGAGGGAATGCTTGGCGATATTGAGAACCGTGCGGCTTCATCTGCTGCGCATATTTATGGAAAAACTAAGGTGTCGGCCGAATCATTTACTTGCGCGGGTGGCCCGTTTGCGCGTTACCCGGCATTATTGAAACAACGTGCCGACCGTTTTTTTACCGAGGGCATTAACAACACCCTGATGCACGTGTACATCAGCCAGCCTTATGAAGATAAAGCACCCGGTGTTAACGCTTTTTTTGGTACAGAATTTAACCGGTTAAACACATGGTTTTATGATATGGATATATTCCTGAAATATATTAAACGTTGCAACATGATGTTGCAGCAGGGTAAATATGTTGCGGATGTAGCCTATTTTATAAGCGAGGACGCACCAAAAATGACGGGCGTGCAAGACCCTAAACTGCCACAGGGATATTCGTTTGATTATATTAACGGCGAAGTAATAAAAACCAGGCTGAGCGTAAAGGATGGTAAAATGGTTTTGCCTGATGGTATGAGCTACAGCATTTTGGTACTGCCGCAGCTAACCACTATTCGCCCGGAATTGTTATCTAAGATAAAACAACTGGTAGAGCAGGGTATGGTTGTTTTAGGCCCAAAACCTTTAACATCGCCAAGTTTGCAAAATTACCCGGCAGCCGATGCGCAGGTTACTAAGCTTGCTGACGAATTATGGGGTAATATCAATGGTTCATCCATAAAAACACACCGCGTAGGCAAGGGGATGGTGATCAGCAATATGCAGATGCAGGAAGCGCTTGATCTGATTAAGGTTATCCCGGATACAAGGATCACGGATAATAACTCAACCTTGTTTATTCACCGGAAATTGGACGAGGGCTCGATATACTTTATATCCAACCAGGAAGATAAAACGGTTAAAATTGCACCACAGTTCCGCATCATGGGTAAACGCCCGGAGTTATGGGATCCGGTTAGCGGAAGCGTACGGGAATTACCATCGTATACCCAAACAGGAGATGTTACCACCGTACCACTTGAATTGGCCCCGACTGAAAGCGCTTTCATTATATTCAGGCAGGATGCGCAAACTGCGGTACCGGCCAACCCTAATTATGCTGCGGCTGTGCAAACTATAATTATTGATAATCCATGGTCGGTTAAATTCGACAGTAAAATGCGCGGCCCGGCAAATCCTGTTATATTTAATACCTTAAGCGACTGGTCGGTAAACCCTAATGATAGCATCCGTTATTACTCGGGCCCGGCATTTTACAATAATACATTTACATTAGCCGCTGTAAAAAAAGGCCAGAAGGTATTTGTTGATCTCGGGATGGCAAAGGCTATAGCCAAAGTAACCGTAAACGGCGTAGCCATTGGCGGCGCATGGACCGCCCCTTACAAGGTTGACATAACCAATGCACTAAAACAAGGAGAGAATAAACTGGAGATAAAAGTGGTAAACACCTGGGTGAACCGTTTGATTGGTGATACTAAACTGCCCCAGTCTGAACGGATTACCTGGCTGAGTAATAACAAGTTTAAACCGACAGATAAATTAGAGTCATCGGGTTTATTAGGGCCGGTGAAGATTGAGGTTGTTGAGCAGAAGTAGAAAGAAAAAAGCGAAGGCCTGCGCGATTCCCCTCTTGAGGGGATTAAATAAGTTTAATCAAATAAAATAAGAAGATTTTGAACCGTTCACATTACATTTTAGCGTTAACATTCTTTTTTAACACGCTTGCCGGCGCTACTGTTTATGCCCAAACCCGCACGGTTGCTTTACAGTGCGAACATTTAGAAACACCGATTGGTGTAGACGAACAACACCCGCGCCTTTCCTGGCAAATGGAAGACCGCAGTAATGGCGCTACCCAAACAGCCTACCAGGTGCTTGTGGGTACAGATTCTGTTCAGTTAGCGAAAAACCCTACGGCGTGGAACTCGGGTAAGATAAATTCATCTGCCAGTAATATTACTTACGGCGGTAAAGCTTTGCAGCCATCAACTAAATATTACTGGCTGGTGCGTACCTGGAACCGTGCAGGTGCAAAACTGCCGGATAGCCACATAAGCAACTTCGAGACCGGATTAATGGGCATTAACAACTGGACAGGATCGTGGATAAGTGATCCGGCCAGTATCAATACCCTACCTGCGCCATATTTCCGCAAAGCTTTTACCGCGGGGAAAAAGATCAGATTGGCAAGGGCATATATTGCCGTTGGTGGTTTGTATGAACTATATATTAACGGACAAAAGATAGGTAATCATAGGCTCGACCCGATGTACACCCGTTTCGACAGGCGTACATTGTATGTGAGTTACGACGTTACCAACCAGTTGCAGCAAGGCAAAAATGCCATTGGCGTACTATTGGGTAACGGCTGGTATAATATGCAATCCATAGCGGTTTGGAATTTTGACCGCGCCCCATGGCGCAATAGGCCAACCTTTTGCATGGATCTGAAGATAACCTATGATGATGGTACCACGGCCATTGTAGGCACCAACGATAGCTGGAAAACACACTATAGCCCTATTACCTTTAACAGTATTTATACCGGCGAACATTACGATAGCAGGCTGGAATTACCGGGCTGGAATACCCCAAACTTTGACGATAAAGATTGGAAAGAGGTAGACCTGCGTGCAGCCCCATCCAAACAAATTGTTAGCCAGGTAATGCAGCCAATCCGTAATGTTGACGAGATAGCTGCAAAATCTATTAACAAGTTTAATGATACCACTTATGTGGTTGACCTGGGCAGGAATATTTCGGGTGTAACCAAAGTAAGACTTAACGGCGAAAGCGGCACTGTAGTACGCATTAAACACGGCGAGAGGCTTTATGCTAACGGCCATGTAGATATGTCGAACATTGACGTTTACTATCGCCCTAAAGATAAAAGCGACCCGTTCGGGACGGATATTGTAACCCTGAACGGGAAAGGTACTGTTGAATTTATGGCGAAGTTCAACTACAAAGGCTTCCAATATGTGGAGATCACGAGCAGCAAACCGCTTGAATTAAAGAAAGAGGATGTTGTGGGATATTTTATGCACAGCGATGTACCGGCCACGGGTAAAATAAGTTCATCAAACCCATTGATAGACAAATTGTGGTGGGCTACAAATAACTCATACCTATCCAATCTGTTTGGTTATCCAACCGATTGCCCACAGCGCGAGAAGAACGGCTGGACTGGTGATGGCCACTTTGCTGTGGAGACCGGGCTGTTTAACTTTGACGGCATCACCATTTACGAAAAATGGCTGGCCGATCACCGCGACGAGCAGCAGCCAAACGGTGTACTGCCTGATATTATCCCGACAGGTGGCTGGGGTTATGGCACGGCAAACGGTACCGACTGGACGAGCACCATAGCCATTATACCCTGGAACCTTTATATGTTCTACGGTGATAGCAAGGCTTTGTCCGATAATTACAATAATATACGTGCGTATGTTAATTATGTTAATGGCATAAGCGTGGGCGGGTTAACCACTTTTGGCCGTGGCGATTGGGTGCCGGTTAAATCGTCATCATCGTTAGAGTATACGTCGTCTATTTATTTTTATGTTGATGCTACAATTTTGGCAAAGGCAGCTAAACTATTTGGGAAACAGGCCGATTATCAATTTTATTCGGCCTTAGCCACTAAGATCAAAAAGGCCATTAACGATAAATACTTTAACAAAGCAACCGGTATTTACGGCAATGGAGTACAAACCGAATTGAGCATGGCTTTACAATGGGGGATAGTACCCGACCAGTATAAAACCCAGGTAGCCGAAAATTTAGCGAAGCGTGTCGCTGCTGATAACATGCATATTGATGTGGGTGTTTTAGGCGCCAAAGCCGTATTAAATGCTTTAAGCAATAATGGCGAAGCCGAAACAGCGTACAAGCTGGCAGCGCAGGATACCTACCCGTCATGGGGCTGGTGGATTGTTAACGGTGCAACAACACTTTACGAAAACTGGAACATCAAAGCCGAAAGGGATATCTCATTAAACCACATGATGTTTGGCGAAATTGGTGGCTGGTTTTTTAAAGGACTTGGCGGTATACTACCTGATGAAGCACATCCCGGGTTTAAAAATGTATTGCTAAAACCGAATTTTGTATCGGGCCTTGAATTTTTCAATGCATCGCACGACGGGCCTTACGGTAAAATTGTATCATCGTGGGCAAGAAAGGGGCAGAATGTTATTTATAACGTAACTATCCCGGCAAACTCATCGGCTACCATTACATTCCCTAATGCCGGTAAATCAAAGGTTTACCAGGGGGATGTTTTAATAAATAACAGTGCGAACTATCAAATAGCGGCAGGAAGTTATCAGTTTAAAATAACGAATTAACGGATTGATTTTATGCAGTCGCTCGGCTCCAGCCGAGCGACTATTCAGCGGCATCTTGCCGCCGTAAATATGCGGCCGGAGGCCTTATAATAACCTCACCCGGCTGGAGTCGAGCGACTATGAGGAATCTTTTGTTTATAACGATTTTCTGATAATGGTATTGAACGGCACTTTCAAATGTTCTTTCGAGTTATTCAATACCAACTCGGCGGCTTTTTCGCCCATAAACCTAAAATCGGTTGATATGGTGGTGATGCCGTTCAATATCAATCTTTTTAGGGCTGTTTCATTGTAGGAGATAATGCCCACATCCTCGCCAACTTTATATTCCAGGCTCAGTGCTTTGTCTATCAGTTCTACCAGGTCGTCCTCGGTAAGGGTGATATAGAGAGTGCTTTTTTGGATCGGTTGGGTTTTCAGGTCGGATATGATATCGTAATCGCAGTTATAAACCTTGCAGAAATTCAGGAAACCGATCAGTATATCTGTAGAGAAATAGCTTTGCTTCGGGAAAATGATAGTTAGTGAGGTGTACTGCCTGATCTTTTCTATCAGGTTAACAAGCGCGTTGAAAATGTCGTTCTCAAAGTCTTCGTAAACCGCCCCAAATTCGCCGGTAACACCGTCCACCAGTTTGCCCAGCAGAATAAGTTTTTCTTTGGGTACTTCGTTTATTACCTCGAACGCGTTATCTGCTTTGTCCCTGAAATGGGGAACGATAACTACTTTATCATATTTCTCCTGTTTCTCCAGTAGTAGCTTTTTAAAGAAGTTAAAGTTGCTGTTGTAGATATAAAAATCGATAGATGCCTTTTGAGAGAGCGCACCAGCAAAGGCATCGTACAGTAACTTTTTGTGGCTGCTCAGTTTATTAAATAGCAATAGCACTTTAACCGACTGGTCTACCCGGGTATTGGATATAAAATAACCTTTGCCGGGAACGGAGTTAATAACACCGATTTTTTTAAGATCGTTATAAGCGCGGGTGATGGTGTTTCTTGAAATATCAAGCGCAATGCTCAGGTCGTTTATAGAAGGCAGGATATCATCTTTATCTATCAGCTTATCTTCAATAGCCCGCAGGATAGAATTATAGATCTGAGCGTAATACGGTGTAATTGAATATTCGTCAATCCGCAGTATTTTTAAGTAGTTTCTCATTGATACGGTAAATATACCAGTTGTTTTGGCTTTTGAATAGCTATAACGATCCTAATGCCCTTTTACGATAATCGGTAGGGGGGATGCCGGTTTTCTCTTTAAACATTTTTGAAAAGTAAAAATAACTATCGAACCTAAGATCATAGGCAATTTGCTTGATCGGGATCTCCGGGTTGTTCAAAAGCTCTTTAGCCCGCTCTACTTTTAGCTGGATGTAATATTGGCCAGGCGAAAGCCCGGTATAGCTTTTAAAAGCTTTTCGGAACCACGAGTAACCTACCTGCAACTCTTCCGCAGCTTGCTCGGGCGAAAAATCATTTGTGATGTTTGAGCGGAACAATAGCCTTGCTTTATTAATGATGGTTTCCTTTTCCTCGCACTCTACCGCGTCCTGCTTAAAAATAAAGTGAAAATTACCCATTAGGTGTAGTGCCGCGCCCGAAATGAGTGGCTGGTAGCCCGTATTCTCTCTTTTGGTTACTTCAATAATACTGTTAAACAGGTTGAAAATGCCTTCATGAAACCCTATATAAATGGTTGGATTATCGGGCCTCAAAAAGTTCTTCTTCACCAGGTTATCAATAATATCCCCCTTCATACCAATCCAGTATTCATCCCAGCCGGTTTCGCTGTCGGGTTTATAGCGGTGACGTTCTCCAGGGAAAAGGATGATGATGGTACCGGCCTTTATCTCGCGCCTTTTGCAGCTGTCAGATTCAAAGATGCCTTTACCTTTGGTGATATAAATAATCTGGTATTCGTTTAATACCCGGCCAATGGCCCAGTTAAAATAATGATGGGCGGGGTGGGTTTTATAAGGGTACAAACCTGTGGCTTCGATATGGGTACAGCCTGTATTTAAAACACACAGGCCCCAGTTCTCGTCCTCGCGGCTTACAGGCAAATATTTGTAATAATTGATCATTTTGAATACGCTACTATAATAAATAATTGGTACATAGTATGCCGCATGGATTATGTGGCAATACCTGATAGTAGTGGTTTATATATTAAAAATAACAACTATTTCCCCACCAACAAGGCCAATATCAAAAAGTATAAACAAAATATCAAAAAGTGAATTTTATTTCTGCTGAGGGCCTTATTGGGTAACGATGAGCTTAAAATTTAATTGCTTGCCTTCCTCAGCCACTAAGGTGTCTCCCTGTAATTTACCGAATGATAATTGCGGATTACTTGTTATGTTATTATTGTATGTAAAGCCATAACTGCCTGCACTTGTGGCCGAAGAAAGCACAATGCAATAAGCCACACCTTTGGTTAATTTCACCCCCGGATGAACAGCCTGCCGTTTAACCGACCAGCCTATTGCTTTTGCAGGGATGCTTTTATTGGCCAGGGCTTTACCTTCAGGTTTGCCATGTGCATCGGCACGATAAATACATACCTGCAAGTCCGCGTCGATATTGCCCGTTTTGTATACGGGCAGATATACTGTTTTTAAAATGCCGCTGCGCTCTGCCAAAAATGTTTGCGATCGCTTAGTTGCACCGGCTATATCAGGCAGGCCTTTGGTGCTGCTGTTTTTAACGTCTGTAGCCGGTATCCTTTCCACTTTACTGCCGGTAACCTTAAATGTCTGGTCGCAAGTCATTGGGATGATGGAGCCATCGGCATTAAAAGTAAGCGGAGCCCAGTAATAATTGGCAAGCGCTTCATTTTTGGCGGCATTGTTCCACAGGTCGCTGCCAAACAGATAAACATTGCCCGAGCTTAGTTTTATGGTTGATACAAAAGAAGGCTGCCCCCCGCAGGAGTTATCACTTATCTTTTTCCCTGCCGACCATGGCCCAAGCGGCGATTTAGCTGTTTTGTACGATGTGCCTGTGCCCGAGCAGTAACCGCAGTTAGGGTCGGAATAAACCACGTAATATATGCCGTTCCTTTTAAACATGCCCGGTGCCTCGGTTTGCCCGTCGGTAACTGAGGTTACAACTTCGCCGGTTCCGGTTAAGTAATCGCTGCTTAGTTTTTCAATTACGATGGTGCCTTTTGTGCGCCAGTCGGTATAAGCCAGGTAGGCAGTGCCATCATCGTCAATAAAAGTATCATGGTCGCCATTGTTTAAGCCCGCGGCCGGCGCGTTTGAGTTTACCGCCAGCTTTGGCTCGGCAACTTCTGTGAACGGGCCAAAAGGTGTTTTGCTTGTAAAAACGCGGTAACCCGATACATTATCATAAACATTTATCCATAGTACGTACAATTGCGTTTTGCTGTTAAAAATCACATGCGGCCTAAAGCACCCGTAAGTATTGCCGTTGCAGCGGGTTTGCCAAACCTCGGTTTTGGCATCAAACAAAAAGCCCCTGTCCGTCCAGTTCAGCATATCTTTTGACGAGTACACCTTAAAACCACAGAATGGCGCGTTCTTGTTTCCCCACTCAAAACCGCAATCGTAGCTGGTGCCATACAGGTAATAGGTGCCGTTAAACAAAGCTATTTCGCCATCGTGTGCATCAATAGCATCGCCCACTTTACTGTAGCGGATAATTTGATTGCCCTGCTTGTCAAAATTGGTGATCACCAGGTTGGCAGGTTGGCGTTTGCCCTGGCCAAATGCCGCATCCGGAATAAACCCATAGATCAATGAGGATAATAGACATAAGAATATCGGGAATAAATTTGTCCGGTTAAATTTCATCGTTTACAGTTTTTATAGGGCAGGGACCGCCGGTTTGTAAAATGGTTTTCTTGTCTGCTAATTTCGGTAAGTTATTAATTCCTTCTTTACATCATTTGATAAAAGTGATGTGTTTTCTGACATCTTTTTGCACCCTGCATCAATTTCTTTTATAAGGTATACGTATTGAGAATTTGAAAATAAATCGCTGTTTAACAATGTGTTGAAAATTATCAAAATGTATAAATCAAATATCAAAACCTGTATTTACGGCAGAAAGCATTGAAATACTTTTGAAAACCAATAATAACCAAAGCATCCCTGCATCTACCGCAGCGTTGCCTTTGCGCTCAAAAATATAAACCGACAATAAGATAATTAGCATGCCTATGGTGTAAAAAATCGCTGTGCAAAAAATTAAAACCTATAAGCTAATCAAACAATAACTAACCAAAAATTATGAAAAAAAGACTTTTACTTTTTGTAACCGGCAGGCACTTGCTCATACTGGCTTTATCGCTTTTATGTTACCTGCCAACCTTTGCGCAAACGGCGGCAACCGTGTCGGGCGCTGTAACCGATGCCACTTCATCAGAGCCGCTGGTAGGCGTATCTGTATCAGTGCAAGGTACTACCAACGGCACCCAAACAGATGTTAATGGCCGTTTTAAACTAAACGCCAATAAAGGCGCGACACTAATATTCAGATATATAGGCTATACCGAACGCGCCGTAGTTTTGGGCGATGATGCCAGTCTCACTATCAAAATGTCAGCATCCTCACAAGGACTAAAGGAAGTAGTTGTACTTGCTTACGGCTCACAGCGTAAGGCCGATATTACCGCGGCAGTTTCGCAGGTAGATCTTTCTAAATCGCAAGGCATCCCGGCATCAAATGTTGGGCGGCTTTTACAGGGGCAGGCGCCGGGCGTTGTAGCCAAACAAACCTCGGGACAGCCGGGGCAGGAGCTGCAGGTAGAGATCCGCGGCAACAGCTCACTGGGTGCAAATAGCGACCCATTGTACGTGGTTGATGGTTTCCCGGTGGGTACCAACGTGGGCAATTCACTAAATTCGAACGATATTGAAAGTATCACCATCCTTAAAGATGCGGCATCTACATCCGTTTACGGATCAAGGGGAGCCAACGGGGTTGTTTTAATAACAACCAAAAGTGGTAAAAAAGATGGCTATAAACTATCGGTTACTACCAACAACGGTTTTGCAAACGTGCCCGATTCCAGGCGCATCCATGTACTAAACGGCCCGCAGTTTACACAGTTTCAAAAGGATGTGTTTTCTGATAAGATCAGGTATTTTCAAAACAGGGAACCGCTGGAAAGCGAAATTCCTGCCGATTTCAGAAACCCGGAGCAGACAAAAATTTCTACCGATTGGTATAAAGAGATCCTGCGTCAAAACGCGCCGTTTAGCGATTACAACGTGTCGTTAACCAATGGTTCCGAAAAATCAAGCTCTTTTATTTCCATGGGGTATCTTAAACAGGATGGCTCACTGATCAATACCGGCTTTAACCGGGTTACTGCAAGGGCAAACCTTGACGGCAGGCCCAATAGCTTTATAAACTTTGGTTTACACCTGTCAGGGGCGTACTCATGGGCAAAAAACGCCGATGCAATTGCCGGCGGCTTTGGCAGCAACATTGTTGACCAGGCTTTGCTGATGGATCCGCGCGAACCTGTATATAATGAAGACGGTAGCTACAACAGCTATATAGGCGGCCATGATAACATTTTTGGTTTCCCCAACCCGGTGCAGCGCCTTAACGAGGAGCAACACAGGCAATACAAAAGCAACGTTACTGCCAATGCTTATATAGATGTTAAGTTTTTAAAGGACCTGAACTTTCGTACCAATATAAACGGTATGGTTGATGATATGCGCAACCATGATTTTAGTCCCTCAACATTGGCCGGGTTCAACAGCCCGCCTCCGCGTTTGGCAAGTGGCAGCGAGTACTTTTACAACTATTTAAACTATGGTATGGATAACCTGTTAACCTACTCACCAAAGTTTAAAGATCATAAACTGGAGGTAACGGTTGGCCATATATTTCAAAAAAATTCGGTAAACACAGGCAACGCAACCGGGGCAGACTTCCCCGACGACCTGGTGGAATATGTTTCAGCAGCTAACCAGTTGAGCGGTGGCGCAGGCATGGCGGCATTTACCATCGAAAGCTTTTTATCGAGGGTTAACTATTCGTACAAGGATAAGTACCTGTTCACAGCAGCGTTTAACCGCGAGGCCAGTTCCCGTTTCGGCAGCAATAACCGTTGGGGTAGTTTTCCTTCGGCGTCTGTGGGCTGGCGTATTTCGCAGGAAAACTTTTTCCCAAAACTTACCTGGCTGGATGACCTTAAATTCAGGGCAAGTTATGGTATCACCGGTAACAATAACATCGGTAACTACACTTCGCAGGCAAATATTAACGCAAGTAATTATGTGCTGGGCGGTACAGTTGTGCCAGGCGCAACCATCGGTTCGTTCCCAAACACAAACCTGGGATGGGAGCAATCAAGGCAACTGGATATTGGTATGGATCTGAGTATTTTGAAAGGAAAAGTAAATTTTACCGCAGAGTACTATCGTAAATTAACCACCAACATGCTGCTTAATGTAGAGGTCCCCGCTGTTGCAGGCTTCGGAAACATCATCACCAACATTGGTAAACTGGAAAACAAAGGGCTTGAACTTGGCGTAAACTACCGCGACAGATACGGCGATGTTACTTTTAACACAGGTTTCAACATCTCTTTCAACAGGAACAAAGTACTGTCAATTGATGGCGATAGGAACTCATTGCTTACCGGTGCCTTTTATGACGGATACAATATAAGCACAGTAGGGCAGCCAATAGGGATGTTCTACGGGTTTAAAGTGCTTGGTATTTACCAAACACAAGCGCAAATTGATGCCACCCCGCATAACGCCAATAACATCCCCGGCACTTACCAGTATTTTGATGGCAATGGCGACGGGCAGATATCATACGATACACAAGACATGGTGGTGATAGGTAATCCTAATCCTAAATTTACCTGGGGGTGGAACTGGAATGTTGGCTACAAACGCTTTGATCTGAGCATGTTATTGAACGGCTCATCGGGCGGGCAAATTTACCGTGCGGTTGATATGAACCTGGCTAATATTGATGGTGTGTTTAACGTACTGTCGGATGTTCAGAACCGCTGGCGCTCCGCGCAAAACCCGGGCGCTGGTAAATGGCCCGGCTCAAACACTTATTATTTTACACGCGAGGCTAACTCATATTATGTATATAGTGGCAACTACATGTGGATAAAAAATATCACACTGGGTTACACCATACCACGCATCAAAAATGTTTTCGACGCCAAGATCTTTGTCAGTGTGGATAACGCCTTCCTGTTCACCAAATACCCGGGTAACAACCCCGAGGTTAACGCCGCAAGGACTAACAACGGTAATGATGTGATAAGCCCGGGAAGGGACGGCGAATCGTACCCGGTACCACGCACTATATCAATCGGCACCAGAATCAATTTTTAATTTAAAAGAACCGACACGATGAAAAAAATATATAAAATATCAATCTTATTAGGTTTTCTGGCGGTTACATCAGCCTGCAAAAAATCATTTCTTGATCTGTCTGATCCTACAAAGAAATCCGCTGATAAATTTTATCAGACGGAAGATCAGATAAAACAGGCGGTCAGCGGTGCATACAGCTCTATGCAGGACAATGTAAACAGCCAGTACGTTTTCGCCGAAATGTCGTCAGACAATACGACCATCCAGCTCGACCCATCAGACAGGGGGCAAACCGACCGTGTTGAAGCGTTTGAGTTTTGGAATGTAACGGCAACAAACGTTAACATCGCCGACATGTACAATCAGTCTTACAACGCGCTTTACAATATTAATGTGGCCTTATCTAAAATAGATGGCGTAACCGCGATAAGCGATCAGAAAAAGGCCCAGTATAAAGGTGAGTTGCAATTTATCCGTGCTTACTATTACTTTAATTTGGTGCGTTATTTTGGCCCGGTTGTATTAGTTACCGAGCCACTTGCCAACGCTTCGGATGCTTTTGCTACGGCCCGCAGTTCGGAGGATGATGTTTACGCGCAGGTCATAAAAGATCTAACCGATGCGGCTGCCAACCTTCCTGCAAAAAGCACCTATACCGGAGGGGATGTGGGGCGTGCTTCAAAAGGGTCGGCATTAGGTTTATTGGGCAAGGTATATCTGACCAGGAAAGACTATCCGAAAGCAGAAAGTACCTTACGCCAAATACTAACTTTAGGTTATTCGCTTGTTAATAAGTATGCCGATGTTTTTTCTACAGCCAACAAAAACAACAGCGAATCTTTATTTGAAGTACAGTACCTGGGTAGCGATAAGGTGAGCGAGTGGAGCAACTTTGAATACATTTTCGCGCCAAGGGGTTCGGAAGGTGCCGTAACCGGTTTCCCTACCAGTCGCCCGCAAGGTTGGAATATCCCTACAAAAAGTATTATAGCCGAGTTTGAAGCTGGTGACGAGCGTAAAGCCGTTTCCCTAAAAGAAGGCTATACAACTGATAAAGGTGTGTTTGTAGCCATTCCGTATGTGGCTAAATATAACCACGCGCATACGGTTGTGGGCAGAACTGACGACAACTGGCCGGTGCTGAGATATGCAGACGTATTGCTGATGCTGGCCGAGGCTATTAATGAGCAAAGCGGCCCTGCTAATGCCTATCAGTATATTAACCAGGTTAGAGATAGAGCAGGCCTTGGCGGCTTATCCGGTTTAAGCCAGGAAACCTTCCGCTCAGCAATCAGGCATGAACGCCGCGTAGAGCTTGCCTTTGAGAACGACCGCTGGTTTGATTTGAAACGCTCGCTAACAAATGCGCAGATGGTAACGCTTTTAAACGCGCATGGGCAGGCAGAAAAAGCATCGCCTACCGTGGATAGGGGCGGTGTACCGTTTACCGGCAACGATTACAAATTTGATGGGTATGAAGCACTATACCCTATACCAGACAGGCAACTGTTCCTGGATAAGAACTTAACACAAAACCCCGGGTACTAATATTGGTAATTGGTTGAAAGTTGCAGGGAGTTGCCGATGGTAAATGGTGCTTCCTGCCTTTCTAAAAAAGTATTATATACAGTTTTGATGGTTGTTTATTAATTTAATAAAGATGAAGAAATTTATTACCATAAACCTTGCCTTAATTGCAGTGGGTATTTGCAACGCGCAAACGCCGCAGCTAAAGGTAAACTGGGCTGATGAGGTATCCACCTCAATATCTACACCTACCTTACAGGTGGTAGGCAACCCAATGCTGCGCCGCAAGGCCGCCATGCACGATGCATCGTTTAAAGCCGTTAAAGAGCTGAATGCCGACTTTGTGCGCTACGTGCCATGGTTCCCGTACCCCAAATTAGCTGTAGCGGAGCTTGAGCCACCAACAGCAACAAAAACATCATGGGATTTTAGCCTGATAGACCCCATGACCATAGACTTTTTGGAAGCCACCAAAGGACATTCCATCATCATGAATTTTAGCACCATACCGCAATGGATGTTTAAAACTGAAAAACCGGTTGCCTATCCGGCAGACCCCAACCAGGTGAGCTGGGCATACGGCGGCGGTACCGAGTTAAGGGACAGCACAATGAAAGAACTTACCGACTATTACGTACGGTTGGTGAGCTGGTACACCAAAGGTGGTTTTACAGACGAGCTTGGCAAATACCACAAATCGGGCTACCATTACGAGATTCCTTACTGGGAGGTGCTGAACGAGCCTGATCTGGAACATAGCATGTCGCCGCAAACCTATACCAAAATATACGATGCCATGGTTACGGCGCTTAAAGAGGTTTTGCCCAATACAAAATTTGTGGGTTTAGGCCTTGCTTATGAAAAGCCGGAGTGGTTCGAATACTTTTTGAATCCCGCTAACCATAAACCGGGTATCCCGTTGGATATGATCTCCTACCATTGTTATGCAAGCGCCAACAGCGGGCAAAAATTTGAGGATTATGAATACGCCGTATTTGATAAGGCCGAGAATTTTATCAATACGGTAAGGTTTGTAGAAAACATTAAAAAGCGCCTGTCGCCCAATACAAAAACAGATATTAATGAACTGGGCACATTTGTGAGCGAAGAGATGCGTACCCAGCCTATCCCGGCACGCTATTGGAACCTGTCGGCAAGTGTTTATGCTTATTTCTTTATCGAACTCACCAAAAACGGTATCGATGTTATTGGCGAATCACAGTTAGTAGGTTTCCCAACGCAGTTCCCGGATGTGAGCATGGTTAATTATATCAACAACAAACCTAACGCGCGTTTTTGGGTGCTTAAGCTGATCAAAGACCAGATAAAAGCCGGTAGCAAACTGGTTAATACAAGCATCGATCACAACAAAGGCGATGATCTGTTAGCCCAGGGCTTTAAGGATGCTGACGGCAAAAGTATATTGCTGCTTAACAAACGTAACAAAGCCTTGCGTGTAACACTACCTGCCGAATTAAAGGGCGCGCAGATAGCCATTATTGACGAAATATCAGGAGATAATCAACCGGTGTATGTTCCACTAAAAAACAGCTACATCGATTTAAAACCCTTTGCAGTAGCGCTAATCAAAACCGCAAATTAAAACAATATGAAACAGGTGGTTTTTAGAATGAAGTTAAAGCCGGGCTGCGAAGTTGAATACCGGAAACGGCATGAAGTCATCTGGCCTGAGCTGGTAACCCTGCTTAAACAGAACGGTATTAAAAACTACAATATCTACTTAGATAAAGAAACCGATACGCTGATAGCGGTTCAACATGTTGATGAAGGCCTTGTCGTTAATCTGCATGAAAACCCGTTGATGCTGAAATGGTGGGAGCATATGGCAGATCTGATGGAGGTTAACCCGGGTCAATCGCCAGTGGTGGTGGATCTGGAGAAAGTTTTTTCGATGCCCTGATCCTTATGTCAAAAAGTATAAAACATATCGCATAACAGACAAAAACCAGTTGCAATAAATAAAGTAAATTTGAGTGAAGGATATAACTTTGCCCAAACCGCTTAGCCATTTATACGCACAATTAAATACCACCCATGCTTAGATATATACTATCATACCTTATTGCTTTTTGTTGCTTTACTGTGGCCAATGCGCAGCTAAAAACAATAAAGGAAAATTTTGCCCACCCGGCCGATCAATACAAACCGGGTGTTTACTGGTATTTTATGGATGGCAATATGTCGGCAGAAACCATCACCAAAGATCTGGAATCGATGAAAAAGGCAGGCATTGGTAATCTTATTTTCCTTGAAGTGAATGTAGGTATCCCCAGTGGGCCGGTAGAGTTTTTAAGTGACAAATGGACATCGCTTTTTGTACATGCCGAAAAAGAGGCCCGGCGCCTGGGTATTGAAATAACTTTAGGCATTGGCCCGGGTTGGACGGGCAGCGGCGGCCCATGGGTTAAGGCCAGCCAATCTATGCAGCACCTGGTATCCAGCCAGGTTACAGTAACCGCAGGCGATAAGCAGAAAATTATTTTGCCTCTGCCACCGCCCAAAAAGCCTTTTTTTGGCGAGGGCGGCTTAACACCCGGGGTGAAAAAAGAATGGCTGAAATTTTACCAGGATGTAGCAGTTTTAGCCTTCCCGGCAACGGAACAGGATAAGCCTATTAAAGATTACGAGGAGAAGGCTTTATATTATCGTGCGCCTTATAGTTCGGGTGTGGTGAGGCCGTATATGCCATCGCCAGCTAATGATAGGGCAAATAAAAATGCAGTAATCAAAACCCAGATAATTGATCTGACATCAAAAATGCAACCCGATGGCACGCTTAACTGGTCGCCACCATCAGGCAAGTGGGCAGTTATGCGCTTTGTAAGCCGCAATAACGGGGCTATTACCCGCCCGGCACCGGTACCCGGTTTAGGCCTCGAGGCTGATAAATTTGATACCGTGGCACTGAATTATCATTTAGATAAGTATGTAGGCAACCTGCTGAGAAAAACCGGGCGGACAAACAAAAATATTAAAGGTGGCTTAAAACGCCTGCACATGGATAGCTGGGAGATGGGCGCGCAAAACTGGACAGGATTGTTCAGGCAGGAATTTATTAAAAGGAGAGGGTACGACCCGCTTAAATATTACCCGGTTTATGCCGGCAATATTGTTGGCAGCCTGGAAGAAAGCGAACGCTTTTTGTGGGACCTGAGGCAAACTGCGCAGGAACTTGTGTTGGATAACCATGCCAGGCAGGTAAAAGAATATGCCAGGCGTAATAACCTGTCGCTATCTATCGAACCGTATGACATGACGCCAACGGCCGACCTCGAACTTGGATCGGTAGCGGATGTGCCTATGGCCGAATTTTGGAGCAAAGGTTTCGGGTTCAATTCAAGCTACAGCGTTATCGAATCTACATCCATAGGGCACGTTAATGGTAAGTCGCTGATCCCTGCCGAGGCTTTTACCGCGCAGGATAATGAAGGCTGGAAACAACACCCGGCATCAATGAAAAACCAGGGCGACTGGGCTTTTGCAGCCGGTATTAACCGCTTTGTGTACCACACGTTCCAAAATCAGTTTCTGCCCGATTCATTGAAACCCGGGGCAACCATGGGGCCTTATGGCGTGCATTGGGATCGCAGCCAAACCTGGTGGCCATGGGCTAACGGTTATCATAACTACGTTACCCGCAGCCAGTATATACTGCAACAGGGCCGCACCGTGGCCGATGTGCTTTATTTAACGCCCGAAGGTTCTCCGCTGGTATTCGTGCCGCCGGCTTCGGCAATGGTGGGCGGCGATACCATAGGCGACCGCAGAGGTTATAATTTTGATGGCTGTGCGCCAGGCCAGTTAATGAAGGCAACGGTGAAAGACCATCAGGTGGTATTCCCGGGTGGGGCAAGTTACAGGTTGTTGGTACTGCCGGTATATGAATCAATGACGCCGCAACTATTGACCAAAATAGGCGAACTGGTGAAGCTGGGCGCTACTGTTGTTGGTAACCCTCCATTACGTTCGCCAAGCCTTGTGGGCTACCCTGCCTGCGATGAAAGGATTGTTGCTTTAGGTAAAACCATATGGGGCGCAAGTACTGTCCCCGAAAATATAACTCATCATAAATATGGCGAAGGTATTTTGATATGGGGTAAACCTGTAAGTGATAACCCCGATAAACTATACCCGCATTATAACCTCACTGCAGGTATCCTCAAATCAAAGGGCGTTATTGACGATTTTACAGCAAACGGCGATCTGCGGTATACGCACCGTACCGGTACAGATTGGGACATATATTTTGTATCAAACAAAACTGATAAGCCGGTTAATACTGTGGCACAGTTCCGTGCCGTAAAAGGTTCGCCCGAGTTGTGGGATGCCGTGACCGGTAAAACCAAAAAAATAACAAAATTTAAGAAGAATAATGGCAGCACATCGGTATCTGTTCGGTTGGCTGCTTATGAAAGCGCGTTCATCGTTTTTGCAAAAGAGAACATCTGGCCATCATCCGGCATCAATATCGGGATTAATACTAAAACGCTGCAAACCCTAACAGGCCCATGGGAAGTGAATTTTGACCCTATATGGGGCGGCCCGGCAAGTGTACAGTTTGATGAGTTAAGCGACTGGACCAAAAACAAAAACGAAGGAATAAAATATTACTCGGGCAAAGCGGTGTATCATAAAAAGTTTGATCTTGAGGAAGCACCAGCCGGATCATTGTATCTGGACCTCGGAAATGTAAATAACATGGCCCGCGTAACCTTGAATGGAAAAGACCTTGGCATTGTATGGACAGCCCCGTGGCATGTAAATATATCCGGAATGGTGCGGGCAAAAAATAACGATCTTAAAATAGAAGTGATAAACCTTTGGCCAAACCGGCTGATAGGTGATGAGAAAAAACCATATGATGGTATTGTTGACGATAAGTGGCCCGAGTGGTTGCTGAAAGGGCAGCCCCGTACCAGCGGCCGTTATACTTTTACATCAACCACGCAGTATAAAGCCGGTTCACCTTTATTACCATCGGGCTTAACAGGGCCGGTTACCATCATAAAAATAAATGATTAATACCCCGTATACATTAAAACAAATTAAAACAGGTAACACCACTTATAAAAATGATCAACAGTAATTTAACTATCGGAGTATTTGGAATAGGATTAGACGTTTATTGGGAACAATTCGAGGGATTAAAAACAAGCCTGGAAGGTTACCTGCAAACACTATGCTTGAAATTTGCTGATCAGCCCGTGCGTGTTGTGAATGCCGGATTAGTAGATACTGTGAATAAGGCTTTCGAAACGGGTAAAAAATTCAGGCAGGAGGATGTAGACCTGGTTTTCCTGTATGTGGGTACATACGCGCTTTCGTCAACAGTTTTACCCGTGGTACAAAAATTAAATGTACCGGTTGTGATACTCAATCTATCGCCTGAAGATAATATTGATTATGAAACCTTTAATAACCTTAATGATCGTACGCAGATGACAGGTACATGGTTGAAGTATTGCTCGGCCTGTCCCGTGCCCGAAATTGCAAACGTTTTTAAACGTACCGGCATTAAGTTTTACCAGGTAACAGGTATGCTGCAGCACGATGAAGAAAGCAATAATGAAATAATTGAATGGGTAGAAGCTGCCAACGTTGCCCATATTATGCAAAACAACCGCATGGGCTGCATGGGTAATTATTACTCGGGTATGTTGGATATCTACACAGATCTTACCCTGCAGATAAAATACTTTGGCGGTCATTTTGAGCATATCGAAGTGGAAGAGTTGACCACTATAAAAAACACAGTTACAACTACCGAGGCGGACAGCCGTGTAGCCGAGTTTCGCGCGAAATTTGACATACAGGATGATTGCACCGATGGCGAATTGTTACGGGCCGCCAAAACATCAGTAGCGATGGATAAATTGGTGGCTAAACACCAGTTAGGTTCTTTTGCTTATTACCATAAGGGAACGGGTAATGCCGATAATGAGGATACCATGAGCTCGATAATTTTAGGCAACTCGTTACTTACGGCGAATGGTGTGCCTGTAGCAGGCGAGTATGAGATAAAGAACGCGCAGGCCATGAAGATAATGGACAGCTTTGGCGCAGGTGGCTCTTTTACCGAATACTACGCTATGGATTATAAAGACGATGTAGTGTTGATGGGGCATGACGGTCCCGGCCACATTGCCATTGCCGAAGGGCGTACAAAAGTTAAGCCTTTGCAGGTGTATCATGGCAAGGTAGGGTGCGGGCTTTCGGTAGAAATGGCTGTTAAAAGCGGGCCTGTTACCTGCCTTTCAATACTCGAAAACAGCAAAGGCGAATTGGTAATGCTGGTTGCCGAAGGCGAATCGGTAAGCGGCCCTATTCTGCAGATCGGGAATACCAACAGCCGGTACAAATTCCCTGTTGGTGCCCGCCAGTTTGTTAACGATTGGAATAGCCACGGCCCGGCGCATCATTGCGCGGTTGGGGTGGGCCACATTACCAGCAAGCTTGATAAATTAGCAAAAATATTAGGGATGGAGATGATACAAGTGTGTTAAAGGCACCGTAGATATAATATAATGCCTGGTCAAAATGCAAAAAGCCATTTCTTTTTTTAAGAAATGGCTTTTTTATGCCGTTAATTAAAAACCGAGATTACCCAAATATGACCAGGGTCATGGTTTAAACCAATGGTGGTCATGTTCACGTTGCTCACAAACGCCGAACTTTACAGTGTATATTTCACTAAATCTCTTCATTATACCGGCAATAAATTGGCGGTAGTTAAAAACTGGAAAATGGAAATCACCCAAAAGTTATCCGAGCGATCACAACAGTACTACGTTATTACAAAACAATGGTTGTCTGACCTTGAATTCCTTACGTTCGAAGCCGAATTTCTTCATAAACTAATGGAAAACTATTTCACCTCGTTATCAAACGAAGGCTACCTTAATAAACTGGTATTGGCAAACCAACTGTTATCCAAAATGGAGGTAGAGAAAAATCATGTACATGTTATGGTATCACATCACATAAAAAAACTGGAAATGATAGCAGAGAACATCATTCCGGATACTACTGAAGAGCTTGCTGAGAACCAATTATTGATAGAAAACTTCATGTCAACTATTATAAGGCAATACCGGCAGGTAAAGAAAGAGATCTATGCAATTGTTGAAACTGCAATGCATGAGGATAATGTATCAACTAAATAAATTATCTCTCACTTATCGGAAAAAGCGCTTTACGGCGCTTTTTCTGTTTCTGCCCTTTCTTGTTCACAATCAGGGTAATATGTGACCGTCGTCACTAATTTTCTGCCGCTTTTAAGTCAATTTTACATTATAAAATCAACGAGTTATGGAAAGGATGATGATATCAATAAAATCGGCTAAAGCAATTGGTATAACTATACTTTACTCCGTAGTGTTACAATTTTTATCGTTTCATAGCTACGCAAAAAGCATAGATAGAGATACATCACTTACTGGTGAAATTACAATGCTGATGCATGAAAAAACAATTAACAATGAGTTGTATTTTCCTGCTTCGGTTAAACGTTTTTACGCGAGTAGCGGTTATAAACCTTCCTGGATAAAAGGCCCTGTTAATTCTGCGAAAACATGGGATGCCATGTTGATGATAGATTGCGTTTTACAGTTTGGCTTATCATACGATGATTATCACCCCAAAGAGCTTTTGTACGACAAGCTCCATATTATGCTGGATAAAGGAAATGAGATAAGCAATGCTCAAAAAGCCAGGTTTGATGTTATGCTTACCGATGCCATGCTTGCTTTTATTAATCACCTGCATTATGGTAAGTTAAACCCTAATTTTTCTTCTGCTCAAATAGATGCCGGTATCCCCGGGAATGTTTATGCGGAACTGGTACTGGCAAGCGCCATACAGCAACCCGATTTTATGAGCGCTGTATTAGCTGTGCAGCCAAAATCAAAAGAATATTATGCTTTACAGCGGTACTTGTACAAAGTAAAAGGTTTACAGCTTGATGATTGCTATGAGGTGCCCGATGCCGATGTAAGAAAAGCAGCCATCAACATGGAAAGGCTGCGCTGGGCTGATGTTGAACAAAGCAGTTATATACAGGTTAACATACCAACATACACCCTCAGTTTTCACCAACCCGATACTACCTATTTGTTTAAAATAATAGTAGGTAAACCATCAACACCAACCCCTACATTGTTAAGCGGGATAAGTTACTTTACAACCGCGCCCGAGTGGAAAGTGCCGGCTAATATATTTACAAAGGAATTGCTGCCAAAAGCCATAAAGAATACAAAATACCTGGAGGACAACCACATCGCCATCTATAATAACAGGGGTGTTTACGTTGAGCCACTTTTAAACAATTTGTTAAGCGTTAAGAAAAATTCAAAAAATTATTACGCCAGGCAGTCATCCGGCTGCGATAATTCATTAGGCCGTATTGTTTTCAGGTTTGCCAATATCTACGATGTATACCTGCATGATACACCCGAACAAAGCCTTTTTAAAAAGAAGGAACGTGCGCTTAGCCATGGCTGTGTACGGGTAGAACAGGCCGAAAAACTTGCATCACTACTTTTAAAAAATGATGACGCAGAAAGCAAAATTGCCGATATGCATAAAGCTGTTATGGCATACACAAACCAAAACTTTAAGCTTAAAAAACAGGTGCCAATAAACATTACCTACCTAACCTGCGAAATGAAAGAAGGGGAACTCATTATATATAAAGATATATACAACCTTGACAAAAGCCTGGAGATGGCTTTGTATAATGACAGCCCGGTTTTAACCATGCGCTAACATACAGTAAACTATAAACCGCTACAACAATGAAAACTATTTTAGTGCCAACAGATTTTTCTGAAGCTGCCGATAACGCAGCGCGCTATGCCATACATCTTGCCAAAACTTTAAAGGCTAACGTGAAATTTTGTAACGCCATTAAAGTGCCTTTAGAAAGCAGTATGGCTGCAAATTTGGTTTGGCCAGCGTATAATTATGATGACCTTGAAAAAGATGTTTTAAAAGAATTAAAACACCTTGCAGACAGGTTAATGACTGAAGACCGGGATAATACCAGCCTGCAGTCTTTTCATCCGCGTGTAGATACATGCTGCGGTGCAGGGTCGGTAACCGATGTGGTAAAAAGTACAGTAGAAAAAGAGAGGATATGCCTGGTAGTTATGGGTATGTCTGGTGCGGGTAAGGTAAGCCGCTTTTTATTAGGCAGTAACAGCCGCGACCTGATCGATGTGGCAGATTTCCCGGTTTTACTAATACCCCATACGGCAACATTTAAGCCCATAGAAAAAGTAACGTTTGCCACCAACCTTAGCGAGGATGATATAGGTTTAATTCATTCTTTAACGGGTTTAGTGCGCCCCTTTAATGCCGAGTTATTGATCAGCAATTTATCAGACACAGGTAAGCATAAGCAAGATCACCAAAAAATGGTTGATAGTTTTTTAAATGACGTTACCTGCAAGGTAGATTACCCCAAAATATATTACCGCCAGATATCAACCAAAGAAATTGATGAAGGCTTAGAGTGGATCTCCCTTCATACGCAGGCCAATATGCTGGCCATTGTACATCACAAGCCCGTTATGTTTAGCTTATTTGATAAAAGCCACACACAAAAGCTTGCCAAGCATATCACTATTCCGCTGCTGGTTTTCCCTAAAGTAAAGGCCGAGGCACCGTTGCCGGTGTTTTAACCTGCAAAAAAAATGATGCGGATCACTTTCTATAAAAATCCGCATCATTTTACAATAGGCTGTCGTCATGCATTTTTGAGGTATCAATTAATGATGATATATGGCTGTTGATACCCTTACCAAAACTACCTGCTACCATTGCGGAGACGATTGCAACAAGGCGATTGAATTTGACGAAAAAACCTTTTGCTGTAACGGATGTAAGCAGGTTTACAGCATACTATCAAACAACGGGTTATGTAATTACTATAATTACAACGACCATCCGGGCGCTAACCGCGCGCGCACCGATAAACGCTTCGGGTACCTGGATAACGAATCTATCATCAGTGAACTGATAGATTACTCGGACGATACCAAAACCATTGTAACCCTTTACATCCCATACATCCACTGCAGCTCGTGCATCTGGTTGCTTGAGCAGCTACATAAAATAAACCCTGCCATTTATTACAGCCGGGTTGATTTTATAAAAAAACAGGTAAACATCCGCTTTAATAAAAAAGAGGTGAGCTTGCGGCAGGTGGTAGAGCTGATGTCAGACATTGGTTATGAACCACTCATTAGCCTGCATGATATTGTGAAAGACCAGGTGGTTGGGCAAAAAGACAACCTGGTAAAAAAAATAGCAGTTGCCGGCTTTTGCTTTGGTAACGTAATGCTGCTTAGTTTCCCCGAGTATTTTGGCTTATCTGGTTATGAGCAAAATTTCAGGCAGTTTTTTGGCTGGTTAAATATATTGTTTGCTATACCGGTGCTGTTATACTCGGGCAGCGGCTATTTTGTATCGGCATGGCATAACCTGCGCAATAAAGTTTTAAATATCGATTTCCCGCTAGCTCTGGGTATCGCGGTGTTATTTATACGCACCGTAGCCGAAATATTAACGCATACAGGTGCCGGATTTGCCGATACCTTATGCGGATTGGTTTTCTTTTTACTGGTTGGAAAGTTTGTTCAGCAAAAAACCTATTACCATCTGTCTTTCGAACGCGATTATCGTTCATTCTTCCCGGTTGCTGTGCAGGTAATAGAGGGGGATAGAGAAAGCCCATTACCACTATCGGGGTTAAAGGTGGGGCAACGTGTACGGATTCGTCACAACGAGATCATACCGGCTGACGCCATATTGTTAAAGGGCGATGCCCGGATAGATTTTAGCTTTGTAACGGGCGAATCTATCCCTGTTAATAAAACACTTGGCGAAGTTATTTACGCAGGTGGCCGCCAAATGGGCGAGGCCATTGAACTTGATATAATAAAGCCCGTATCACAAAGTTACCTTACCCAACTGTGGAATAATGAGGCGTTTACCCGCCAACAGGATAACCGTATGCAAACTTTTAACGAGCGGGTTAGCAAATACTTTACCGTTATACTACTCATAATAGCTTTTGGCGCAATGGCTTATTGGCTGCCAACAGATGCACGCAGAGGGGTAGCTGCCTTTACTGCTGTACTTATAGTAGCCTGCCCGTGTGCATTAGCTTTAAGCACGCCCTTTACCATGTCGGCAGCGTTAGGGGTTTTAGATAGAAATTTGTTTTATCTTAAAAATACCGCGATTGTTGAACGTTTAGCGGCTATTGATACCATAGTACTCGATAAAACCGGCACCATTACCCTGGGTGGAAGGGCGGGGGTATTGGTGGATGCAAACCTTACAAATTATCAAAAGCAAATCATATACAGCGTTTGCAGTAATTCTGGCCACCCGCTAAGCAGGCAGATATGTGAGTTGTTTAATGATTACGAGCGGTTGCCGGTAGTATCGTACCGCGAGTACGCCGGGAAGGGTATAACGGCTTATGTAGCCGGTTACTTTGTTAGTATTGGCAGTAACAGGTTTGTGAATGTGCCGCGTGTAAAAGCAGAAGATAAAATAACAACCCGGGTGCATATACAATTTGATGAGCAATATGCGGGGTATATAAGCTTTGAACAGGCTTACCGTCCGGGTTTAAAAGAGATAACAGACCTGGCAGGAAAGTATAAGATCTATCTTTTATCGGGCGATAACGACCAGGAACGTAACGCGTTGCTACCGTACTTTAAAGATAGCGGCTATATGCAGTTCAATGCATCGCCTCAGCAAAAGCTCGATTTTATAAAATCATTACAACTGGCCGGGCGCAAGGTAATGATGATGGGCGATGGGCTTAATGATTCGGGCGCGCTTAAGCAAAGCGATTTAGGTGTGGCTGTTACCGATAATGTAAACAATTTTTCGCCGGGGAGCGATGCCATACTGGATGGCCGTTCGCTGAATAAGCTTCCCCAGTTCCTGCGGTTCTCTAAAAATACGGTAAGTATTATACACGCATCCTTCCTGATATCGGTTGTTTATAATCTCATTGGTTTAAGCTTTGCCGTTACAGGCATGCTATCGCCCATTATAGCCGCCATATTAATGCCGCTTAGCACGGCAACTATTATATCATTCACCAGTATTGCCACGCACCTGGCAGCAAAAAAAAGAGAATTATCATGAGCATTATTTATTTTTTAATTGGCTGCAGCATTATGCTCGCACTTGTTTTTTTAGGCGCTTTTTTTTGGGCGCAGCGCACCGGGCAAAATGACGATATGTACACCCCGGGCGTACGCATACTGCTTGATGATGAACCGCAGGAAGAAAAAAAGTGACCCGTGTCATTATTTAAGCAAACGCCCGTCATTCCGCCTGCTAACACACAAACCTAATTTTACACCATCCAAAAACAATATACACTGAACATTTATGCAACCCGAAAAATTTTACTACGATAATAAGATTGTACGCAATTTCGGTATAGCTACCGTAATCTGGGGCATCATCGGCATGACGGTGGGCCTCATTGTGGCTATACAGCTATTTCACCCGGCAGCAAACATGGGTAACCAATACACCACATTTGGGCGTATAAGGCCGCTGCATACCAACGCTGTTATTTTTGCTTTTGTAGGCAATGCCATTTTTATGGGCGTATATTATTCCCTGCAACGCCTGCTAAAAACACGTATGTTTAGCGATATTTTAAGCAGTATCCACTTTTGGGGCTGGCAGCTTATCATTGTATCGGCAGTAATTACCTTGCCTTTGGGGCTTACTACCTCGCATGAGTATGCCGAACTTGAATGGCCTATTGATATCGCTATAACGCTTATATGGGTTGTATTTGGTATCAATATGTTCGGTACCATATTTAAGCGCCGCGAACGGCATTTATATGTTGCCATATGGTTTTATATAGCCACGTTTGTAACCATTGCGGTATTGCATATCGTAAACTCTTTTGAACTTCCTATATCAGCTTTTAAAAGTTATTATGTATACGCAGGTGTGCAGGATGCCCTTGTGCAATGGTGGTACGGGCACAACGCAGTTGCGTTTTTCCTGACTACGCCTTACCTGGGTATGATGTATTACTTTTTACCCAAAATGGCAAACCGGCCTATATACTCTTATAAATTAAGTATCCTGCATTTCTGGGCCCTTATATTCATCTATATATGGGCAGGCCCTCACCATTTGTTGTATACCACATTGCCCGAGTGGGCGCAATCGTTAGGTGTGGCGTTTTCCGTTATGCTGATTGCACCAAGCTGGGGCGGGATGATCAACGGGTTGCTTACCCTGCGTGGCGCCTGGGATAAAGTACGCGATGATGTTGTGTTGAAATTTATGGTGGTTGGCTTAACCGCTTACGGTATGGCCACGTTTGAAGGGCCTTTGCTTTCACTTAAACAGGTAAACGCAATAGGGCACTTTACCGATTGGATAATTGCACACGTACACGTTGGCGCCTTAGGCTGGAATGGGTTTCTGACCTTTGCTATACTGTATTGGTTAATACCGCGCATTTATAAAACCGAATTGTACTCTAAAAAAATGGCAGCCTTTCACTTTTGGATTGGTACGCTGGGCATATTGTTTTATGCGGTGCCTATGTATTGGTCGGGCTTTACACAAGGGTTAATGCTGAAAGAGTTTAATGTCGAAGGCATGCTTAAATACCCTAACTTTTTAGAAACTACTATGCGCATATTACCTATGCACGTAATGCGCTCAATTGGTGGTGGCATGTATCTTTTAGGTGTAATTGTAATGGCCTATAACCTTTGCCGCACGGCGCTGAGAGGCAAGCTGGTTGCCAATGAAGCTGCCGAGGCTATGCCGCTTGAACCTGTTTACGTAAAACAAACCGGCGACCACTGGCACCGCTTGCTTGAGCGTAAACCTATTCAGTTAATGATTGTATCACTGCTGGTTATACTGGTGGGCACATTTGTTGAACTAATGCCAACGCTAACCATATCATCAAACATACCAACCATTGCCAGTGTAAAACCTTATACGCCGCTTGAGTTGCAGGGGAGGGATATTTATATCCGCGAGGGTTGCGTTAACTGCCACTCGCAAACGGTGCGGCCTTTCCGGTCAGAAACCGAGCGGTACGGAGAATACAGCAAGGCCGGCGAGTTTGTTTATGATCACCCGTTCCTTTGGGGCTCTAAACGTACCGGGCCCGATCTGCAGCGCGAGGGTGGCAAATATGGTAATGCCTGGCACTATAACCACCTGATGGACCCACGGCTGATGTCGCCGGGTAGCATTATGCCAAATTACGACTGGCTGCTTAACCAAACACTGGATACCACCACCACGGCATCAAAAATTAATGCCATGCGCAGCCTGGGTGTACCATACGCAATTGGGTACGATAAAATAGCTAACCGTGATCTTGATAAGCAGGCAAAAGCTATTGCCGATAACCTCGGTAAAGACCACATTAAAGTAAAAAGCGATAAAGAGATAGTAGCCATCATAGCCTATCTGCAACGCCTTGGTACCGATATTAAAGCAAACAAAACCGTATCATCTAATAAATAATATCATGTTTAAGCAGTTTACAGAACACATTACCGGCACACAACAATACCTGTTGTTTTCCCTAAGCATATTTATGGTCTTCTTCATCGTGGTAAGTGTATTACTTATCCGCCTTAAAAAGCAGCATGTAGAACACATGAGCGGAATGCCCTTAAACGATAACACATTGGAAACAGAAAAAAATATGCAGCCATGAAGCCTCTTAAAGCAATCTTACTATTTTTTATACTCCTGGCCGTACAACCTGTTTTAGCAGAGGATCAAAGCCTGACATCGGCCCAGTTAATGAACTATTGGGGCTATGGCGCAATTATGTTAATGCTGGTGCTTTTCCTGGTAGTGCTGCTTGTTTTATTGCGCACTTTTAAGGTGCTTACCATGGCCATAATGGGCCGTAAGGCCTATGTCGATATGTTGGCCGAAGAGAAGGCTTTAAAAATGAAGGATAAGAAACCAAAGGTGAATGTGGTTGAAAAACTTTTATCACTTAAGCCATTATCCGAAGAGAAATCAATCCTGATTGAGCACGATTACGACGGGATACAGGAGTTGGATAACCCAACGCCGGCCTGGTTTATGGTATTGTTTTATTCAACCATTGTATTTGCGGTAGCTTACCTTTTAATATACCATGTATTTGGTATAGGGCAATTGCAAAACGCCGAATATGCTACCGAGATGAATATAGCTGCAAAAGAACGCACCTTGTACCTGGCAAAGGCTGCAAACCGTGTAGATGAAAGCAACGTAAAGCTAAGTACAGACGCGGCAGTATTATCCGCCGGTGAGGCCGTGTTTAAACAAACATGCGCGCCATGCCACGGCGACCACGCGCAGGGTGTTGTTGGCCCCAACCTTACAGATGATTATTGGCTGCACGGGGGTAAAATAGGAGATATTTTTAAAACAATTAAGTACGGCATAACCGCTAAAGGGATGCCTACCTGGGAAAAACAGTTAACGCCCAAGCAAATTGCCGATGTATCCAGCTATATAAAATCATTACATGGCAGTAATCCCGCAAACGCTAAAGAAGCACAGGGAACAAAAGAGGTTGACGATGCGGCAGGTGCTCCAGAGAAAACCGCAATGGTTATTAAGAAATAAACATGTTTGTAAAAGATAATATTGACCAGCCTTTAACCGTAGAAAGCGGCAGCCGTAAATGGATGTATCCGCTTATTCGTAAAGGTAAGTTTTACCAATACCGTAGCTGGTTAAGTTACGCTTACCTGATTGTTTTTTTTGCAGGCCCGTTCATCAGGATAAACGGGCAGCCGCTATTGCTGTTGAATATATTGGAACGGCGGTTTGTAATACTTGGCCAGGTTTTCTGGCCGCAGGATTTTTTCTTGTTTGTATTGGCTATGCTTGCTTTTATAGTTTGTGTGGTGCTGTTTACCATAGCATTCGGCCGTATCTTTTGCGGATGGATCTGCCCGCAAACCATCTTCATGGAAATGGTTTTCCGCAAGGTAGAGATCTGGATAGAGGGCGATCATAAAAAAAGGAAACAACTTGATGCCGGGCCCTGGACAAAAGAAAAGATCAGCAAAAAAACCGTTAAGCATGTGCTGTTCCTTATTATTTCCTTCTTTATAGCCAATACATTTTTGGCTTATATTATTGGAAGCGAAAATTTATTAAAGATCATCACCGAACCGGTTAATATGCACTGGTCGGGCTTTTTTAGCATTTTAATATTTACCACTGTATTTTACCTTGTTTATAGCCAGGTACGCGAGTTGGTTTGTACCGTAATATGCCCTTATGGCCGTTTGCAGGGGGTACTAACAGATAGTCACACCTTAAATGTTGCTTATAACTATCCCCGCGGCGAACCCCGCGGGAAACTAACCCGCGGACCGGAAACCCCGAAAGGGGATTGTGTTGACTGTGGCTTATGTGTAGATGTTTGCCCTACAGGGATAGATATCAGGAAGGGGAACCAAATGGAATGCATCAACTGCACAGCCTGCATAGATGCATGCGATTACGTAATGGAAAAGATCAATAAACCGTTAAACCTCATCGGGTTTTATTCGGAAGAAATGATAGTTGGGAACAAACGCCCGTCTTTTACAGGGCGTATGGCAGGCTATAGTGCCATCATAATTATTTTGCTTGGTGCGCTCACCTGGTTTGTATTTCAGCGCAGCGATGTGGATGTTACGCTGTTACGTTCGGCTGGCATGCTTTACCAGGAGCAGGCGGGTGGGTATATCAGTAATGTTTACAATGCGGATATTATTAACAAGACCGATAAGCGACAAACCATCACCCTGGTTGCTGCCGACCCCGTAGTTAAAATTAAATACCTGCAAGCACCGGGCGCGCTCGAAAAAGAAGGATCTGCTAAAGCCGTATTCTTTTTAATGATACCGGCGGGTAGTATCCATAAAGCCAAAACGGATATAGCCATAAAAGTTATGCAGCAAAATAAAGTGCTTGCCACCATTAACACAACATTTATAGGTCCTGTAAACTAAAAGAGAATCATGAATTGGGGAAAAGGAATAATATTAGGGATGTGTTTATTTATGGCCTTCATAGTGGGGATGGTGGTGTTTATGTTTCGCCAGCCGGATGATTATGACAAGCGCTATTATGAAAAAGGCCTGGCCTTTGATGCCGATTATAAAAAAGAAAAACAGGTAATTATTGATAATGCCAAACCAGCCATCGGTTTAACTAAAACCCAGCTGCAGGTAAAATTTGCCACGCCGGTTAACGGTACAATAAATTTTGTAAGGCCATCTGACGGAAAGTTGGATAAGAAGATAGAATTACCGGGCACAGCAGCAGTAAATATACCGCTTTCCGGTTTGTTGGCGGGGCAATGGCAGCTTGTAATAGAGTGGACCGCAAATGGCCATGCATATTTATATAAGCAAGAGGTTTTGTTGCCATGAGTTTTAATGAAACAGCATTTTTAATAGGCTTATTTGGCAGTGTGCATTGCATAGGCATGTGCGGCCCGCTGGCCTTTGCCATACCCGTACAACCTAACCGTGGCTGGCTAATTATTATGGATAAGCTTATCTATAATTTGGGGCGCACGCTTAGTTATGCGCTGCTGGGGCTATTGGTAGGCTTGTTGGGTAAGCAGTTGTGGCTGTATGGTTTACAGCAAAGTGTAAGCATTATAAGTGGTGTTTTAATCATTATGGCAGCCACATCAAAACTGATGCGTAAACCACTTACACGCGGGCGCTTTACAAACAGGCTTTTACAGCCGGTAAATAATTTATTGGCATACGCGTTAAAGCAACGCTCGGGCCATTTAATAGTAGGCATACTAAATGGTTTTTTGCCATGCGGGTTTGTATATGTAGCACTTATTGGCGCGGTAAATACGCCATCGGTTTTTGGCGCGGTGCAGTATATGTTTTGGTTTGGTTTGGGCACCATACCGTTAATGCTGGCTGCTACTGCTGGCAGCGGCTTTATTAATATAGGCGTTCGCCGCAGGTTAAACAGGGCAGTACCTTACTTTATGCTCTGCCTGGGCGTTTGGTTTGTTTTAAGGGGGCTCGCACTTAATATTCCCTATTTAAGCCCCCAGATAAAAGCTGTACCTGCGGTTTGCAAATAGCCTCATTAACCGTAATTAAAAATGTGCCTACCATCACATTTTTGGCTGATAAGCATCATGGCAGGAGGATCCTGTTCTGGCCATATTTGCATCAGTAAGAAACAAAATCAATAACATTATGGCAACTCTTAAAACAATATCAACATCAAACTGGGCCACAGATACGCATACCAATACCCAACACACAACTTTAAAAGACAGATTTAACGCATTTGCCGATAGCCAGAAAGATCGCCATACTTTATGGTTTATGGTATCGCTGATATTTATGGGCGTAATGATATTGCCTGTACCCGCAGTGCTTATGTACTATTTTAATGCACCTATAATTGTACTTGGCGTAACCATGTTTTGCTTTTTTGCAAATATCATAGCCAACATGGGTGGCGAGGGCATCCGCACTACAATCTTCTTTTTCGCAGCCAGCGTACTTATTCACCTGGCTATGATATTAGCATTTGTTATTTAATATTTATACCCCTAATTAATTTGAAGCGGTTAACCACCGCTTTTTTTTATAATTCATAATTTTTATAAAATTATTATGCTTCACAAATTTCATATCCCTGTTCTGGGCCTTGGTTTTTCAATAGATACCCCTTTAAAAGTTGCCAGATACGGCATATCGTCGGTTGTTTCGGTGGTTGATGACGATTTGATAGAACGCATGCGCGAGTTTCACTGCCTGCAAAATGATATGTTGTACCACCCCATTGCTAAAACAGAACCTGATGCCCGGGCACGAAGGATAACTGCTTACCTGAACCTGTTAAACGAATTGGTGAATACGCAGTTTGATGACCTGCTGAGGCAGCCGTTTACCGGGGAAAATGATATAGACCAGTATTTTAACCTGTTGCCGGTTTCGTCGCCCATTAAACAGGGGTATGAACTGATGAATGAGTATCCTGAAGGCGAAAGCAAACAAATTTTTGGCCGCATCCTAAAAACAAGGATGCAAGTTGGCGCAATTGATGTAAACATTATGGCCAAAGTTGATAAGCTGAATTTTGACGCCAACGGCGATTATGCCGGCGACGAAAATTCTGACGCATTATCGGCCCTGCGTGCTTTTGCAATGAGCGACCTGGATTCGTCGGTTGTGTTATCGGCAGGGATGAACCCGCGCCTGTACAGCTATATAGAAAAGTTCGGGGATTTTTTCCCGGATAAAAACGGGCGCTTGAAAAAAAGGATCATATTAAAGGTGAGCGACTACCGATCGGCTTTTATACAGGCAAAATTTTTGGCCAAAAAAGGTTTATGGGTATCTGAGTTCAGGATCGAATCGGGCCTTAACTGTGGCGGCCATGCCTTTGCCACCGATGGTTTGTTACTTGGCCCAATACTGGAGGAGTTTAAATTAAAGCGCGGCGAGATGCAGGAGGAACTGTACGCGCTTTACCTGGGGACGTTATTGACCAAGGGACTGGTTTGCGATAAAATGCCTCCGCAACGTTTAAGCGTGCAAGGTGGAATAGGTACCGCCAATGAGAATGATTTTTTGATACAGCATTATCAACTGGATGCCACCGGCTGGGGCAGCCCTTTTTTATTGGTGCCCGAGGTTACCAATGTTGATGATGAAACGCTAATGCACCTGGCCGGCGCTACGCAGGATGATTTTTATTTGAGCAACTCATCACCGCTTGGTATTCTGTTCAATAATTTTAAAAATAGTTCGGCCGAGCGCCAGCGATTGCAAAGGATAGAACAGGGCAGGCCGGGCAGCCCCTGTACCAAAAAGTACTTGTGTACCAACACCGAATTTACCGAGCAACCCATTTGCACAGCATCACGTAAGTACCAGGCCTTAAAGATATTTGAACTGCAGGCGGCCGCAATAAACGATGACGAATACCAGGCAAGGTATGAAGCCATTACCGAGAAGGTATGCCTGTGCGAAGGTTTATGTGCGTCGGTATATATTAAGAATGGGTTGCTAAAACCTAAGGAGAGCACCGCCGTTACCATTTGCCCGGGGCCAAACCTGGCTTACTTTAAAAACATTTACTCGTTAGAGCAGATGGTTAAACATATTTATGGTGATGAAGATCTGTTGAAAAATACGAACAGGCCCAATATATTTATTAATGAGCTTAACCTGTACATAGATTATTTGAAGAAAGATATTGCCCTGTATGTTCAAACCCTGAACGAGAAAAAAGGCAAGTACCTTATTAAATTTAAAGAGCAGCTGCAGCAGGGTATTAATTACTATAAACAACTCATACCAAAGCTTACTAACGAAACACAAGCCTATATAGAAAATACCTATCGCGAACTAATACTATCTGAGCAACAACTTTCGTTACTTGATTTATAAAGATGTTACAGCATATTGGGCATAAACGTACTAACGCTCATAACATAAAACTTGCGGCACTACTCTCCCTAACTGCGGGGTTTGTAAACGCCGCGGGTTTTTTGTCGTTTATGGTGCTTACTACAAATGTAACCGGGCATGTTGCCTTGTTTGCAGAAAAGCTTGCCGGTGGCGATACACAATCGGCATTGGTGGTGGGGGCATGGATGCTGCTGTTTTTTGCAGGGGCGTTTGTATCCAGCATGATCATTAATATGGTTGGCCGCAACCAGCGTTATGCTTATACCTTACCTATTATTATTGAAATTATAATATTGGTTGTAGCCGGTAGTAACCTGCACTGGTTTGCTACAACAATTTCAAATAATAGGGTTGCTGCCGGTAGCCTGCTGTTTGCTATGGGTTTGCAAAACGCAATGGTATCTATTATATCAGGATCGGTGGTTCGTACCACACATTTAACCGGGATGTTTACAGACCTGGGCATTGAGCTGGCCGCCAGTTTGTACGGTAAAGGTACCGATAAGAAAAACGCTGTTTTATATGGTAAGATGTTTTTACGGCTGGTAATTATATTTTTCTTTTTCGCCGGATGCATTGCATCATCTTATATTTTCCACGCCCTGCATTACAAAACTTTTTACATACCGGCAGGGCTGCTGGTTTTTGGCATGTTGTTAGATATCTTCAGAATAAAAACCATTAAATTTTACAGGCGGGTAAAACACGCTTTAAACAGCCATGCTGAATAACTGCGTAGCAGGTTTATCTGCCCATAGCCTGGCATCAAGGGCCATACAAACATTACGTAAAAAGCGTTTGCCCAATGGTGTTACTGTAAGGCTGTGAGAGTCGAGTTCTACCAAACCATCGTCAGCTATGGCTTCCATACGTTCAAGCCCTTCCAACAAAGGGATACAAGGCTGCAGGTGATGGTTCCAGCTGGTGTTTCCCCGGCACATAATATTAAGGATGTGTTTACGGATAATAAGGTCATCAGGCGTTAAAAAATGCCCTTTAAATACAGGCAATTCGCCGGCATTCACTAACGCTGTATATTCCTCTACGTTTTTAACATTTTGCGCAAAAGCATACCAGGTATCGCTTATAGAAGAAACGCCCAGGCCAACCATTAACTGTGTATACTGATGGGTGTAACCCATAAAGTTGCGGTGTAGTTTACCTTCGCATCCGGCATTGTAAAGGCTATCTGTTGGCAGCGCGAAATGGTCCATGCCAATTTCATGATAACCTAAATTTGTAAAAAGGAGGCGCCCAAGCTCATACAAAGCTCTTTTGTTATTTGCGTCGGGCAAATCTTTTTCTGTAAACCTGCGTTGGCCGGGTTTTATCCATGGTACGTGGGCATAGCTGTAAAATGCTATTCTATCGGGCATTAGCTGGCTAACCAATGTAATGGTATCATGCAGGCCGGTTATAGTTTGCCTCGGGAGGCCATATATTAAATCAAAATTTATAGATGTATAACCAATGGCCCTTGCCTGCTCTGTTACGGTTTTAACCTGCTCAAAGCTTTGTATCCGGTTAATAATAAATTGTACATGCGGGTCAAAATCCTGTATACCCAGGCTTAACCTGCGGAACCCAAGCTGGTATAAAACCTTTAAGTGCTCTTCTGTTGTATTACCCGGGTGGGCTTCAAAACTGAATTCGGCCTCGGGGTGGATCTCAGAGCCGCTAAGTATCCCATCCACTAAAGCCTTTAAATGCTCCGGACTAAAAAAAGTGGGTGTACCGCCACCTAAATGCAGTTCGCGGATAACTGGTGTAGCTTTAAAAACCTTGCGGTACATAGCCCATTCCAATAATACAGCTTTGATGTAAGGCTGCTCAACCGTGTGGTTTTTGGTTATACGGGTATTGCAGCCGCAATAGGTGCACAAGCTTTCGCAAAAGGGCAGGTGTACATACAGGCTAATGCCGTTAGCGGTATTGGTTTCATCAAATGAGAATTTTACAGACTGTTCCCACGCTTTTTTATCAAATACATCCTTATCCCAATAGGGTACGGTGGGGTAGCTGGTATAACGCGGTGCTGCAACATTGTACTTATCTATTAAATATTGTGGTGCTTGCATTGGGGTATTAATTGGCTATTGGTTTAATAATACTTTCGGCCACACGGCAATTTTTAGCACAAACACATGAGTTGCCAACGCATTTATCCAGTTGCCACAGGTCAAGGTTTTTGATGGTTTGGTCGGCTATCTGCTGTAGTGCTTCTTTTGTTAAAAATGCCTGATGAGGGGTAATAATTACGTTGTTATGGGTCATTAGTTTTTGTAAAAGCCCGTCTTTCACAGCATCATGCTCATGATCTTCAAAGAACAATCCTTTTTCTTTTTCATAAACATCAAGGCCCAGGTAGCCTATCCGGCCAGCCTCCAGGGCATCTAATGCATCAACTGTATTTATTAAAGCGCCGCGTGATGTGTTTAAAAGCATTACCCCCGGTTTCATAAACGAAAGGGTTGTTTTATTGATAATATGCTTGGTGCTATCGGTAAGTGGTACGTGTAACGAAATAATATCCGACTGGGTAAGCAGGTCATCAAAGCTAACAGGCTCGATGATGTCATTGTACTCGGGGAATACTTCATCATAACCTATTACCCGGCAACCTAAACCTTTAAATATTTTGGCCACCGCCTGCCCGATATGCCCCAGGCCTAACAAGCCCACGGTTTTACCGTAAAAGTTAAAGCCCACCAACGTATCCAGTTTAAAATCAAAATGATGGCTATGCTCGTCGGCTTGTATAAGGTGCCGGCTTAAGGTAAGCGCAAGTGCCACGGTATGTTCGGCAATTGCCTGGGGAGAATAAGAAGGTACGTTTGCTAACTTTATGTTTCGGCTTGCAGCGGCAATTTTATCTATATGGTCTGTACCTACAGATCGTGTGGCAATATACTTTATGCCTAAGTCGGCAAGTTTATTTATTACAGGTGCCGATACATCATCATTTGTGAAAACTATAACAGCATCTTTCCCTTCGGCATAAGCCACAGTTTCCAAACTTAGTGGGTTCGAAATAAGGGTTATGTCGTGTTTTTTTTGATTGGCTAAAGCCAGGTACTCTTTCTCGTACGATTTAATGCTGTATGCTACCACTTTCATTTTACTTGGCGTATTTTATAACTACAAAATTACCCAGGCAAAAGCTTTTTAAGTATGAGGTTAGTCAGCCCTAAATGTGATATTGGTCAGTTTTTCATTTTAATAAGGCGGCTAAGGTCCTGTATGTGGATAACAGCGCCCTTTTTTTCTATTAATCCCTCTTCCTTAAAGTCGGTAAGGGTGCGGCTCACGGTTTCAGTAGCTATACCAGCCATTGCGGCCAGTTCCTCGCGCGAGACTTTAAATTCCGCTGCATCATGGTTTTGTTTGCTTAAGCGTACCAATACCTGCGCTAATCTTTTTCTTACCGAGTTGTAAGCAAGTTCTATTAGTTGTTCTTCTTTTTCGTGGATATTTTGGGCTAATAGCTTTAAAAAATCGCGTCCCAGGTCGGGGTACTTATCAAGCATGGTTAATACCAGTTCTTTTGGCAAAAGGCAAACTGCCGTATCTTCCATTGCTTCGGCGGTATCTGTAAAGGGGGCATTAAGCAATAAGGAGTTTACTCCCAGGTAGTCGTCGGTTTTGTATAAACCGGTCATTAACTCGCGGCCATCTTCTGCCAGTTTAAGTGTTTTAATGCTCCCTTCTAAAACAATATAAACGCCTTGCGGGGTATCACCATCGTAATATAAAATCTGTTTCTTTTTTATCTGCCTTATTTTGCGGCTTGCAATTAGTTCCTTTAGTTCGGCAGTGCCGTTTTTAGAACCCCCCGCCAAATGTTCCAGGTTTTGTAACGATCTGCTGAAATAAGCCTGCAATTTCTCCTTTTTTGTAAACCGGCTTTCAATAGCGCTTAGCAGTTCAATTTCATCAAAAGGCTTGGTTAAATAATCATCGGCACCCATTTCCATGCCTTTCCTGAAGTCAACACGCTCAGCCTTTGCTGTTAAAAATATAAAGGGGATAGCATCTGTTTCGGCATTTTTGCTTAGCAGGTACAAAACACCATAACCATCTAATTCTGGCATCATAATATCACATAATATCAGATCGGGTTTATGTTGCAACGCCATATCAACACCAAGTTTGCCGTTTGCTGCCTGTAATATTTTGTAACCGGTAAGCTCCAGTATCTCTGCGGTACTTTCGCGTATATCGTTATTGTCTTCAATAATTAAGATGCATTTACTCATGATTGTTTGGGAATGTTAGGGTGAAAGATGTGCCTTCGTTTACTTTACTCTCGAATTTGATAACCCCGTTCATTAACCGGGCATAGCGGGTTACAATATTGAGGCCTAAACCGGTCCCCGGTATGTTCCCTGTATTGTGTGCCCTAAAAAATGCTTCAAATAAATGTTTCTGATCTTCATCGGGTATACCTATACCGTTGTCTTTTATAACAACTATCAGCGAATTATCGTTCATCTCGGTATTAAATTCAATAAAGGTGTTTTCGCCGGAGTATTTTATAGCATTGCTAACCAGGTTTGTGATACAATTTCTCAGTAACGACTGATCCAGGTTTGCTGTGCTGAACGTACCTGTATGCTGGTAAATTATATTTTGGTTTTGTTTTGCTATCAGCTGCATCTCCTCTGTAATTTCTTCAGCGAATTTTACAATATCAAACGATGTATAAACGGGCTCTACCTTGCCGGCCTCCAATTTTTCCAACGATAAGAAATCGTTTAAAATGGACGTAAGGTTATTAACAGCGTTTTTTATTTTACTGATGTGCTTTTCAATATTTGCATTGCTAAACTGCTGCGAGTATTTTTCAATAAGCACGGCCGATAATTGGATTGAGCTGAGCGGTGTGCGAAACTCATGCGATGCCATGGACACGAACCTGCTTTTTAACTGGCCAAGTTCTTTTTCTTTCTCTAACGATTGGCTTACTTCTTCTTTGGCCTGTTGTAATTCATTTAACGATTTTTTTAACGATAGCGTGCGCTCTTCTACAAGCTCTTCCAATTGCAGGGCATAATCTTTTAACTTTGCCTCTGCTTCTTTTTCGCGGCTTAGGTCGTGTATAAACCCGGTAAAGATCTTTCTCCCGGAATACTGTACCTCGCTTACGCCCAACCTGAACGGGAACACTGAGCCATCCTTTTTTAAGCCTGTTACCTCGCGCCCTATGCCTATAATATGTGGCTCGCGTGTTTGCTGGTAACGGTTTATATATCCGTCATGCTGTTCTTTATAAGGCTGTGGCATTAAAACTGAAACATTTTTGCCAATTACCTCATCAGGCGTGCGTTGAAATAGGGTACATGCCGCCGGGTTTATGGTCTCAATTATGCCGCGTTCGTTAATGGTAATAATACCATCTATCGCATTTTTTATGATAGCATTTAATAAAGCGGCGTTTTCCATGTAATGGTATAAAATCAAAAAATGATAGGTGTCACAAATATCAGCAACTTAACGGCATTTGCTAAATGATAAGCCTCAGTAAATTTAATGACGAAGATCACTTTTAAAGATAGTACAAATATTCGCTAACTTGTATAATTCATTTATATAGTGCAATTAGTTAGTTATACAATCGCTGTTATATACCTATAGTTTAGAATAATTGAATATGCTATATTTGCAAACTATTCTGGTTATGATAAAATTATTTGTTGTTGGCTTCCCACGTGAGATGGATGAGATGCAGTTGGCTCAGTTGTTTGGCCCGCATGGCGATATCGAATTGCTAACTATTGTCCGCGATAAGTTCACCCTGCAGAGTAAAGGTTTTGGTTTTGTACAAATGAAGGACATGGAAGGCGCACAATTAGCTATTGAAGCGTTGGATGGTATGGCTTTTGGCGATCGGACGTTGGAAGTACGTATAGCCGAAGATAAACCGGCACCTGCTCCGTCAAGAAGGCCTGCAGCTATGCCACGCTATAATCAGCAGCAACAACCGCCGAAGCCCGTTTTGGCCGAAAAAAAGAAAAGGCCACGCCTTAGTAAATAGTTTATAGTGGTTATCCCATTTGCGGCGTATAACCCGCGCTGAATGTGTTAACTATAGACCGGGGGGTTAATACTTCTATTTTTTCAATTGCATGGAAATCTATAGGTTTATCATATCCGGCAGGGCTCCATTTATACAATTTCCCGGCCTTAACAAGGTGAGCTTCATTATTTAAAATAACGAAAGTACCATCCGGGAATGCAGTTAAATTCGCCACGTAGGTTTGCTTTGATTTTACTGCGGTTATCCTTTCATGGTGTATGATGGCGTCTATATCAGCAACGGGCGTTTTCATGTCGAAGCCAAAAGCCGGGTTGCCTTTCAGCCACATTTCTTTAAAATTGATATGAGCCTTATACCGGCACTGAAAGCAGGGGCGGTGGCCTGCCGAAAACGCGGTTGCCTCATCAAAAAAGAAGAGCTCCGTCCATCGGTTGGGCATCATTACCTCGCGGTGCCGGCCTCTAAATGCTAACTCGCAGATGATCCACGCCTTAACTTTGTAAGGGCGAACTATCTTCTTATCCTCGTTATGGATCACACCCCGGTTACCAAGCCATTTGCCACGCTCGGGCGTTTTAATAATATCGCCCAATGGGTTTACCCTGTTCTGTAACATAGTTTATTCGGCAGATAGCTGTTGCAGGTAAGCGGCAAATTTATCGTTGGTGTAATCGGCCACACCCTCGTGGTGGTAAACCATTGCACCCTTTTTGTTCAATACAATAGTTGTAGGGATTGTGCCTGCCGAAACATTGGCAGGTACTGCTGTGGTTGCTGCATATACGGGCAGATCGTAATTTTTCTTTTTCAGGAAAAGCAACGCCTGTTCTGGTCTGCCATCTGCATCGGCCATTAAAAATATGATGTTTTTATCGGTAGCTAATTTTTGATATAGCGTGTTGATAGAGGGCATTTCGGCTATGCATGGCGGGCACCATGTTGCCCAAAAGTTGATAAAAACCACCTTACCTTTAAGCGAGGATAGCGTAATGTTTTCACCTTTAACATTACGAAAACTAATATCAGGTACCTGTACGGGTTTACTGATGGATGTGATGTCCGGCTGAAACAACCCGGTTTTCATCAATCCACGCAATAGCAACCCTTTAGCTGCCGGAACGAACAACAGAACCATCAAAGCTATAAAAAACAGCGCGTTTAGCAGGTTGCCGGTAGTAAGGTGTTTTTTCAATTGGGTTTATGATTTATTAGCAATATCCGAAAATTTATGATAGTATCGCTTATTTAACTATTGCACATTTTCCCACAGGTTCGGCTAAAACCCCATGTTAGGTCATTATTTATCCGTTGCAAAAACTAGTGCTTTAGCCGAAAATTAGTTGATTTATCTCTATAGTAATACTTATTTAACAGCTTCCGCTTTAGCCGCAGGTGCGTTAAGCACGATGCCTTTCCCTGTCCGTAACAACTCTTGCGTAATGGCCCGGGTATAGGTTTTTATCTCTTCCTGGAAAGCGCTTACCGATGCGCCCGAGCGGATCTCTTCCAGCCGCTTCTCCCAGGTACCGGTTAGTTCTGCCTGGGCTATCTGCTGGTTTTTTACTACCTCGTAAACAGCCAGGCCGGTATCGGTAGGTACGAGGTTCTTTTTTTCGCGGGCTATGTAATTGCGTTTTAACAGGGTTTCTATCATGGCCGCACGGGTAGCGGGTGTACCCAACCCGCTATCTTTCATGGCCTGGCGCAATTCCTCATCGTCTATCTCTTTGCCTGCGGTTTCCAGCGCCTTTAGCAGGGTAGCTTCGTTATACAGGGGCTTGGGTTTGGTTTGCTTTTCCAGCAGGGCCTTATCTGTTATCGGTAAAATTTCATCCTGTTTTACTTTGGGCAATGAGGCATTTTCCTCGTCCTTCTTTTCCTCATCCTTATCGTTAAAAACAGCACGCCAGCCGGCAGTTTGGATAACCGTACCGCTCGCCATAAATTTTGAACCCGATTGGATGGTTATCTTGGTTATTTCTTTTATACAATCCTGGTGAAAGGCTTCCAGCATACGCCCCGCAACCATATCGTAAACGGCCTTCAAATCGCCCGAAAGTTGACTGGGCGACTCGCCGGTAGGCAATATCGCGTGGTGATCTGTTACCTTTTTTGCATTTACGCTGCGCTTGTTAAGTTTGGCATCTGCTAAAATGATAGCCTGCTTGCCAAATTCATCGTGGCCGGTAAATTTTGCTATTAATGCGGGTACTTCTGCAAAAACATCATCGCCAATATAGCGGCTCCCGGTACGCGGATAGGTAACCAGTTTGCCTTCGTAAAGAGTTTGCAGTAAAGAGAGCGTCTGGTCGGCAGTGAAGCCTTTGCGCTTATTGGCATCCTGCTGTAAGCTGCTCAGATCGTGCAGTAGGGGTGGCGGTTCTTTACGGGGTTTGGCTTCAACGCTTGTAATGGTTCCTGTAGGTTCTACCATGTCTAATACAGCTTGTGCTTCTTCCCGGGTTTTAAAGTTCTTTTCAGATATGGCTTTAAATACCTGCCCGTCCTTATCCGGCTGTATGCTTACCTGGTAATAGGTTTGCGGCACAAAGTTCTTGTTCTCCAGGTACCGCGCGCAGATCATGGCAAGGGTAGGTGTTTGTACCCTGCCTAATGATAATACCGACCGTGTGCCTGATGATAAGCTTAAAGCCTGCGTGGCATTCATACCCACCAGCCAGTCCGACTGGGAGCGGCAATGTGCCGAATTGAACAGGGTATCATAATCACTGCCCGGTTTTAAGTTGCGGAAACCCTCTTTAATAGCAGCGTCGGTTTGCGAAGAGATCCATAAACGTTTAAAAGGCTTTTTACACTTCAGGTAATAATAAATATACCGGAAGATGAGCTCGCCCTCGCGCCCGGCATCTGTTGCTACTATAATCTCGGTAGCTTCATCAAACAGTGCTTTTATTATATCCAGCTGTTTTTTTACGCCAGGGTCATCAACCATCCCATTCTTTGATTTTACCTTACGGATGGATAGTTTGAATTTTTGCGGAAGCATGGGCAGGTTCTGCACGTTCCAGCCGTAGTAACCGTACTCTTGCGGGGCTGCCAGTTGCAGTAAGTGGCCAAAGGCCCAGGTAAAAGTGTAACCCTTGCCTTCTATATAACCATCCTTTTTTGTGGTGGCACCAAATACTTTAGCAATTTCGCGCCCAACGGACGGCTTCTCGGCAATAATAACTTTCATAAACGGGTGTAGCGAAAGTATAGAAATACTTTACCCGCTGCAATCAATGTGGAGAAATACCGTGGTTTTAAAATGCTTCGCCTAAGCTAAACAGAACCGAGCTGTAGCCTTTACTACCGGCATAATCAATACCGATGTTGGTGTTTGAGCCCTTGTTGAACTTGATCCTCAAGCCTGTACCAGCCGCCGGGTGCCATGACGAGAATAACGTGCCCGAACCACTTACGGTATTTGCATTGGCGAATACCACAAAACCTAACAAACCGTTTTCGGTAATATCGCGCCTGTACTCGCTTTCCAGGTAAAACAGGGTACGGCCACGGTAACGGTTTTGATCTATACCACGGCCCGAACGATTATTGGGGTCCCAGCCAATACTTGGCAGGTCGAGATAAGGAGTTTTATCACTAAGTGTTTTCCAGAGGTATGACCAAAACGCAAGTGTGTTTTGTTGATTAGGTTTGCCCGGGTTTAGAGAGATGTATTTCCTGACATCTATATAAATAGAATTCCAGCTGTCGCTACTGCCCATAAAGGTTGGGTTTATACGGTATACAACATTGGCGTATGCACCCGGTAACGGGTTAATAGAGTTATTACGGGTATCATACAAAATATTTAAGCTTATGCCCGATGAAAATGAACTGCCGTTTGTTCCGTAAGCATATTTGGTGAACGTGGGCAGATCAACCGCCGGGTCATCACTGTTCACGTTAAAATGCCAGTCGAGGTTATAACCAATACCCGCGTACAGATATGGCTTTATACGTTTAAGCGCGCTTTGGTAAAAACGGATGTACCGGTAATTAACCAGTGTTTTATCATCATTATTGTTGTTGCTGCCCAGGCCCCATGTAAATTGCGGGTACACCAAAAAACGGGTATCGCCCTGTATGGTCCACTCGTTATTTGGGAACCAGATGCTGGTACGCAAAGGTAAACCAAAACGGCTGTGCAGGTTCCAGTATGGCGTAAAGGTGGCGCTTGATATATTGGTGGTGGCGCGCGGTCCCAGGTAAATGCCGGCGGTTGTGCTGGTAATTAAAGCCTTGCCGCTACCACCCGGTACATTAGCGCCTATGGGCAATATGGAAAAGTAAACCTTTTTATCGCTTGGGCGCCTTGGCTTATCGGGGTTTATCTTAAAAAGCGACTTGGCAATATCAATCAAATCGGTTTGTTTGGATGTATCCTGTGTTGAAGTATTATTTTCGGGAATGATGGTTGACGCGTTTTGCGCAAACAATGAAAGCGGGAGCAGACATAACAAAAAGGTAACTATTTTTAACATAAATGGCGCTTTAACGGCGATTAAGCTAATATAACTTACTTATATTGATTAATCGCACCTTAATAATAAGGTAATGTATTACACCTAACGCTATGCCTGCTAAATAGTTTTATCACATTTTATGAATCCTTCTCATTTAGTGCAGCCTCCCAGCCAATAATGGCATTTTTACGGGTAGCCCCCCAATGATACTGGCCTATCTCGCCGGTGGATTTTATAACCCTGTGGCATGGTATCAGGAATGCCACAGGGTTACTCCCTACAGCAGAGCCTACTGCCCTTGAAGCGTTTGGGCTACCGGTTTTTTGCGCAAGTGCCGCATAGGTGGTGAGCCCGCCGGCAGGTACTTTCAATAATGTTTCCCATACTTTTATCTGGAAATCTGTTCCTTTTAGATGGAGCTTGATCTCGTCAAGCTGGCGCCAGTCCTGCGTAAAAATAAACAAGGCATTCTGCTGTATCCTGTCAACCAACTGGCTATAGGCTGCGTTGGGATAGTTTTGTTTTAATTGTTGCAGCGCTTCATTTTCGCCATCATCAACAAACGCCATATGGCAAATGCCTTTATGTGTTGAGGCCACGATGACCTTACCAAAAGGCGTATCGGCAAAGGAATAGTTGATGCTGAGCGCCGCGCCGCCATTTTTATACTCACCGGGTGTCATGCCCTCAACCTTTATAAAAAGATCGTACAGCCTGCCAGTGCCGGATAGGCCGGTTTCGAAAGCGGTATCAAATAAATTGGAGCCGGAGGTTTTCAGCATTTCTTTGGCATACCCGATGCTTAGGTATTGCAGAAATTGTTTTGGCGTAACCCCGGCCCATTCCTTAAACATCCGCTGAAAATGGAAGGGACTTAAGTTTACGTGTTCGGCTACCTCTTCTAATTTGGGCTGAGCTTTAAAGTTCTCTCTAAAATAGCTTATGGCCTGTGCTATGCGGTTATAATCTAATTCTTGCTGGCTTGTCATGATAATTGCTTTTTAGTATAGAACAAATTTACCCTGTTAAGCCGCCCGTTTAAACCCGTTTCTTGCGGATTTGCAGTGCGGGAGAATTAAGAATCAAGAGACAAGAATCAAGACAGAAGCAAAGTGTGATTTTCTTGCCGTATCTATAAAGCTGCTTGTTTTTAAAGGTCTTGATTCCTGACTCTAATATCTTGGCTCTTTTAGATAGTTGCCGGTAATGTAAAGGCAAACCTGCTGCCTTCTCCCATGGCGCTTTCAACCCATATATTGCCTTGTTGGGCCTCAATAAAATCTTTGGAGATAGCCAGTCCCAACCCCGAACCCGATTTGTTCTGCCCATCGGTAGGTACCTGGAAATAACGGTCGAAAAGGCGTTTTTGGTAACTTTCGTCAATCCCTTTGCCAAAATCTTTTACCGAGAACTCAACTGTATTATTTCGTTGAGTTACCTGTATAATGATCCTGGATTTTTCGGCACTATAGCGTAATGCGTTCGATAAAAAGTTAACCAGTACCCAGGCCGTTTTCTCAATATCAACCTGTATATCGGGTAGCTTATCGTCTTTTACAACCTCCAGTTGCACCTGCTTCTGCTCTGCCTGGAATTTTACTGAAGCAATGGCGTAATCAACGATCTGCATTGGGTTTACCGGCACAAAGTTGAGCTGGATGTTACCGGTTTCTACCTGCGATAGCTCCAGCAGCTCGCTGGTTATTTTTAGCAGGCGGTCGTTATCATCTTTTATATGGTTTACCAGTTGTTCCTGCTCGGGGTTTATGGTGCCAACCCGCTCATCATTCAAAAGCTTCAGGCTCATTTTTATTGATGAGATAGGCGTTTTCAACTCGTGCGATATGGTGGCAATGAAATTGGTTTTGGCTTCGTCACGCTCTTTAAATTCGGTAATGTTTTTCAGGATATATACTTTACCCGCCGAAAGACTTGCCAGTTGCAGTGCGCCTTTGTTTTGTTGCGTATTGGGCACCAAAATATCGCTGCTTTGCATCTGGAAGTATGATTCGCGCCCGTCGAGCACTATTTTAAAGGGTTTTATCCCCATATCATCCTTTAGGATGGAGCGGAACAGGTCGTTGCCTTTTACCAGTTCGTTGGTGTTTTGGCCTATTACTTTATCGCCGGTGATGTTTAGCGTTTTACGGGCGGCATCGTTCATGAAAAGTACTTCCTGCTTTTCGTTTATCCCGATGATGGCGTCCTGCATTTGCTCAATAATGGTTTCGATACGCCGTTTCTCGGATATTACGGTAGCCAGGTTACTGTTTTCCCATTCGTTTAAGCGCGATGCCATTTGGTTAAAGGCGTTGGCTACTTCGGCAAACTCATCGTTCTGCTCAAAATTGAGGCGCTTACTGTAATTCTTTTCGCCAATCTCGCGGATCCCGTCTATCAAGGCCCGCAGCGGGTTAGCTATATAACCAGGGAAATTTACGCTGAAGCTAAACAGTACCAAAAAAGTAAAAGTGCCTACAAGCCCCAGAAATAAAGTGGCCCTGTTTACCGATGCACGGGCATTATTATCTTTACGGATGATGGCCTGCATGTTCAGTTTCTCTATCTCACTTAACGATTTTCTTACTTCACGAACGCCATCTTTTTGAGAATCGAGATTGCCCCCGTTTGTTAAAAGTTTAAACCCAATACTAAGCTTTTGTGTTAAATGAGCCTCGCCGGGTTCTGTTATATTGCCTTCCTGTCGGGATAAATAAATATTGAACTTGTTGACAGCCGCGTTATTAAGCGGCAGGTCGTTATTATCTAAAATGCCACGCATCTCCCTCGCAAAGCTTAACGACTCATAATTGTTTTTGAGGATAACCTTCGAGTTCTCTGAAATATCGCGGATGTAATACAGCGCAGTAGCACCAAAAAATAGCACCACTATAAATAAAAAGCCGAAGCCTAAGCGGAGTTTAGTTTTTACTTTCATGATAATATTACTAAATCAGTTTCTGTTAATGCGATCTTGTTTAGCAACTCGTTAAATATAGCCGTTCTTAGTATTACCTGCCATAAATTTAAATGCGGTTTGCCAATACAAATGGTGGTCACTTCTTTTTCTTCGGCTACTTTCATAATGGTTTGGGTAATGGCGTCGCTTTTTATTTTGATAAGTTCGGCACCAAGCTCTGTTGCAAGTTTAAAATTGTTGATGAGATGGCGTTGTTTATCCAGTTTTATCCTGTCAAGGCTTTCGCTGCTGCTTTGCACGTAAAGCACTATCCAGGGCGAGCGGTAGTAGGAGGCCAGCCGGGCTGTTTTACGGATCACTATCTTAGCCGTTTCGGCGTTTGATGAGATACATGCCAAAAACTTCTCGGGCCGCAGTTTTATCTGTTTGGGGATCTCAATATCTATCTTTCGCTCTACATGGTGTGCAACTTCTTTCAGCGCCAGTTCGCGCAACTGCAGGATCTTGTCGCTTTGGAAAAAGTTTTGCAGGGCACGTTCAATCTTCGCTTTCTCGTAGATCTTCCCCTCTTTCAACCGGTCAACCAGTTCGTCGGCAGTTAAGTCGATATTCACCACTTCATCCGCCAGGTCCAATATTTTATCGGGGATACGTTCGGTAATGGCAATGCCGGTTATCTGCTCCACATCCTCGTTAAGGCTTTCCAGATGCTGGATGTTTACGGCGGTTATTACGCTGATGCCTGCTTCCAGTATATCCAGTACATCCTGCCAGCGTTTGCTGTTTTTGCTGCCTTCAATATTGGTGTGGGCAAGTTCATCAACTATCACTACTTCGGGGTGGCGGTTAATGATGGCCTGCAGATCCATCTCTTCCAGCTCTTTACCCTTGTAAAAAGTTTTACGGCGGGCAATAACGGGCAGGCCGTCAAGCAGGGCATGGGTTTCGGCGCGGTTATGGGTTTCTATATAACCTATCTGAACGCCAATGCCATTGCGTTGTAAAGCATGGGCTTCCTGTAGCATCCGGTAGCTTTTACCCACACCGGCGCTCATGCCTATGTAGATCTTCAGCTTACCCCGACGGGATTTTTTAACCAGGTCGAGGAAATTTTTTACGGATGTATCTTTAGGATCTGCCATTGTTGTTTATTTCTTGCGTCGTATTTTACTCACCCCGACTACGCTGCGCTGGCCGACCCTCTCTGCTTCGCAAAGAGGGTGAGGGGAAAAACTTCCAACCCTCTTTCCGCTTGCGGAGAGAGGGCCGCGCACGAAGTGCCGCGGGGTGAGTAAAATAGTGATCATGTTGCACCTATTTAAAATGCGTAAACCGCCGCCACTAAAAACTGCGAAGCTTGTTTAGTTGGCCCTGCATTGCTGTTTATAAATTGCGCTGCAGAACCATTATCCAATCTTGCTTCGGGGATGAGTGTTAATGGCCCCGCTTTAATATTTGCTGTTAAGGTAAACGCGGTGATGGATTTGCCTGCGGGCGGGCCTGCGGTTACAAAACCACCTGTTTTTGTTTTAAAATATTCGCCCCTTAAACCTAAAGTTACATCTTTTGAAACTGCTAATTGCGGGTATAATGCAACACCTTCAAAACCGCCTTTTACGGCATCAGGGGCAGAGAAGCTTGCACCGTTCAATCCCAGTTTAAAGGCGTCGGTTATTTGGTAAGTGGTGGTCAAGTCCACAATAGTGCCCGATGTTTTACCGCTTAACAGGTTGATGTATGCTGTCCATCCTTTAACCGGGCTAACAAACAGTTGCGCGCCAAAGGTTGATACATCCCTTGTTGATTGGTAGTTGTTCCAGGTATCGTTAAAGATGCCCGCCATTAAACTAATTTTAGGGGTAAAGGTGTAAGTGGCTTTAAAACCCGCGTTCTGGAATGGCCCGTTGGTGAACAGGTAGGAGGTAGAATAGTTGAAATTCCCTGCCGGGGAGATCACTTCATAACCTACAAAGGTGGCCATGTAACCGGCTGTAAGGTTCAGCTTATCGGTAACATCATAACCCATGTATAAATTCTGGATGTGGAACGATTGCCCGTTGGTACCGCTGTTTGGGATAGATTGCCCCTCGCCACGTGGCCCGAAAGATAACTCGCCCACAAAAGAGGCTTTATTAACCTTCTTTTTAACGGCCAGGTCTACCATGCCTATCGAGATGGAGTTTTGGTCGGTAGCGAAGCTGGTAGGGATATTTGAACCACCCGCCGCATTGCGGAACCTGGAGAAATCGTATTTATAGTAAGCATCTACCGAACCTGAAATGGTTAATGGGTTCCCGGCGGTTTTGGTACTGTCCTGCGCTTTGGCAGTTATGGCAGCTAAAAGGATAGCTAATGATATAAGGAGTTTTTTCATTTTTTTGTATATATCTAATTCTGTCATTTCGAACGATAGAGAGAAATCTTTTACAAATGCAAAGTGTAAACCATGCTTTATAGGATGCATGTTGTAAAAGATTTCTCCTCGTACCTCGTTCGAAATGACAATCAGGTTTTAAGTAAAGGGTCATCCTGAGCTTGTCGAAGGACGCGCGTAAAAGCCTCGCCGCTAATGGTTCGACAAGCTCACCATGGCATTGTTATTTTTTTAATTCATCTAAGGCTACGTTCAATTTTAACACGTTCACTTTTGCAGGGCCAAACAGGCCTGCCAATGGGCTTTCGGTATGTTGGTTTACCAATGCGGTTACCGCTTCAACATCAAGGCCGCGTGCTTTTGCCACACGTTGTATTTGAATTTTTGCGGCAGCCGGAGAAATATCGGGGTCTAAACCACTGCCTGATGCGGTTACCATTTCGGCAGGGATATCGGCACGTTTTAAGTATGGGTGATATTTAAGCAGTGTATCTATACGGTTGCTTACATCTTTCAGGTAATCGGGGTTGCCTGGGCCTTTGTTAGAACCGGCAGAACCGGCAGCATTATAACCAATAACCGATGGCCTGCCCCAAAAGTATTGGGGCTTTGTAAAGCTTTGGCCAATGTTGGCGTAACCAACCACTTTGCCGTTTACGGTAATGGTTTCGCCGTTACCTTGCCCTTTTGATAGCTTACCGGCAAGGGATATAGCTACCGGATATATTACGCATAGTATCACGGTTAATACCAGTGTGATACGGATTGATTTTACAATGTTACTTTTCATGATCTTATTTAATTAGAAGAATAGGGAAATAAGTAAATCGATTAATTTGATGCCGATGAATGGTGCTATTACACCACCCAGGCCGTAGATCAGCAGGTTGCGGCGTAACAAGGCGCTGGCACCAATTGGTTTGTATTCTACACCTTTCAAAGCCAATGGTATCAGCATCGGGATGATAATGGCATTGAATATTACCGCCGAAAGGATGGCGCTCTCGGGGCTGTGCAGGTGCATAATATTAATGGCCTGCAATGCCGGGATTGAGGCAATGAATAATGCCGGAACAATAGCGAAGTATTTGGCCACATCATTAGCGATAGAGAAGGTAGTTAATGTACCGCGGGTAATAAGCAATTGCTTACCTATCTCTACTATCTCTATCAGTTTGGTTGGGTCGTTATCCAGGTCAACCATGTTGCCTGCTTCTTTGGCGGCTTGTGTACCGCTGTTCATGGCAACACCTACATCGGCCTGGGCAAGGGCAGGGGCATCGTTGGTGCCGTCGCCCATCATGGCTACCAGTCGGCCTGCCTGTTGTTCGGTCTTGATGTAATTCATTTTATCTTCGGGTTTGGCCTCGGCAATAAAATCGTCAACACCGGCTTTTTCGGCAATAAATTTGGCTGTGAGCGGGTTATCACCCGTAACCATTACGGTTTTAATACCCATTTTACGCAGGCGCTCAAAACGCTCGGCAATGCCGGGTTTTATAATATCCTGCAATTCTATCGTACCTAAAACAACCTCGTTTTGCGATACTACCAGTGGCGTACCACCATTGCTGGCAATTGCCTTTACACGTTCTTCCACATCGGCAGGGAACTTGTTGCCGGCAGCTACCGACATGTTCCTGATCGAATCAAAAGCCCCTTTACGGATGCGCAAACCATCGGCAGTGTTAATGCCGCTTGCACGGGTTTCGGCGGTGAATTTGATGAACTCGGCATTTGCCGGAGGGGTCATCGCTATGCGCATATTGCTTTGCTGCGCCAATTCTATGATGGATTTGCCCTCGGGTGTTTCATCAGCTAATGATGATAACACGGCTGCTTTCACCAAATCCTCGGGCAATACGCCGGGGGCAGGCCAAAACTGGGTTGCTTTACGGTTACCAATGGTGATGGTACCTGTTTTATCTAAAAGCAATACGTCGATATCGCCTGCGGTTTCAACCGCTTTACCTGATTTGGTGATCACGTTGGCACGCAGGGCCCTGTCCATCCCCGCGATACCGATGGCCGATAAAAGGCCACCGATAGTGGTAGGGATCAAACAAACGAAAAGAGAGATCAGCGCGGCTATGGTAATAGGCGTGTTGGCATAATCTGCAAAGGGTTTTAGCGTTACGCAAACAATGATGAAGATGAGCGTAAAGCTGGCTAACAGGATGGTCAGCGCAATCTCGTTTGGTGTTTTCTGGCGCGATGCGCCCTCAACCAAAGCAATCATTTTATCCAAAAAGCTTTCGCCGGGTTCGGTAGTTACAACCACCTTTATCTTGTCGGATAATACTTTTGTACCACCTGTTACGGACGATTTGTCGCCGCCTGCCTCGCGGATAACCGGGGCAGATTCGCCTGTAATGGCCGATTCATCAATTGTCGCCAAACCCTCGGTGATCTCGCCATCAGTTGGGATGGTATCGCCGGCCTCGCAAACAAACATATCGCCTTTGCGCAGTTCATTTGATGATTTAATGACGATGCTGCCATCGGGCATTAAAAAATTGGCAGGCGTTTCCTCGCGGGTTTTACGAAGGCTGTCGGCCTGTGCTTTACCACGCGCTTCGGCAATTGCCTCGGCAAAGTTGGCAAACAAAAGGGTTAGCAGTAATACAATGAAAATGATAAAGTTATATGCGAATGAACCTTGCCCGGCATGCAAAAAGCTGTAAATGCTCATGTAAAGCATAATGGCGGTACCTACTTCAACGGTAAACATTACCGGGTTACGAAGCATTACTTTGGGGTTCAGTTTTATAAACGACTCCTTCAATGCGGTTTGCACCAAAGCAGGTTCGAATAATTTATTTGATCTTGTTGTCATGATATAGATTACTTAGGCATTGAAAAGAACTCTGCAATAGGGCCCAAAGCCAAAGCAGGGAAGTACGATAATGCGTTTAACACAAGTATTACAGCGAAGGTCATCAGCCCGAAGGTGATGGTATCGGTTTTTAGGGTACCTGCCGACTCGGGGATGTATTTCTTTTTGGCAAGCAATCCTGCTATAGCTACAGGGCCGATGATTGGCAGGAACCTGCCCAGTATCATCAATAAACCTGTGCTTAAATTCCAGAAGGTGTTGTTATCACCCAAGCCTTCAAAGCCCGAGCCGTTGTTGGCGTTGGCTGAGGTCATCTCATAAAGCATCTCACTAAAACCGTGGAAGCCAGGGTTGTTTAACCATGCCGATGGTTTAACAGCCCAGTTGGCACTGCCGTGGTTGGTGAACACAAAAGCTGCTATTGCGGTGCCCGCCATAATTAAAAACGGACTAAGCAAGGTTATCAACGCGGCAATTTTTACTTCGCGGGCTTCAACCTTGTGACCCAGAAACTCGGGGGTTCGGCCAACCATAAGGCCTGAGATGAATACGGCGATAATGAGATAGATAAAGTAGTTTAACACACCCACACCGCAGCCACCAAAGAAGCCGTTTATCATCATACCCAGCAGCTGCCATAAGCCGGTAAGGGCCATGGTGCTATCGTGCATGCCGTTAACAGACCCGGTTGATACAATGGTGGTGAAAGTGCTCCAAAAGGCTGTTGCGGTTGGGCCTATACGTACTTCCTTCCCTTCCATGGCGCCGGTTGGCTGGGCTATGCCCATTTTTGCAATTGCCGGGTTGCCGCCCGTTTCACTACCGATGGATGGGATGAGCAGGAGCAGGGCACCTATCATCATTACCCCGAATATTACCCAGCCCAGTTTTTTGCGGCGAATGAAATAGCCGAAGCAAAGCACCATAGCAATAGGGATGATCATTTGTGAAACTATCTCAGTAATGTTGGTCAGATAGTTGGGGTTCTCCAACGGGTGCGATGAATTGGCACCAAACCAGCCGCCGCCATTTGTGCCCAGGTGTTTTATGGCGATGAATTGCGCTGCCGGGCCGCGCGATACGTTTACGGTGTCACCCTGTAAGGATATAAATTTATCTTTACCGGCATAGCTGCTTGGCGTGCCGTTAAAAGTTAATATTAATGCTACTACGATTGATAAAGGCAATAATAAACGGGTAATGGCTTTTAAAAAGTAATTCCAGAAGTTGCCAATATCATTTGTGGTTTTATCGCGGAAGGCTTTGAACAAGCCTACTGCGCATGCAATACCGGTTGCCGCGCTTACAAAGTGCAGAAACATCAGTATAAAGTGCTGTGTAAGGTAAGTTACGCCACTTTCGCCGCTGTAGTGCTGCAGGTTACAGTTCACCACAAAGCTAATGATAGTGTTAAAAGCCAGGTCGGCTGTCATGCCGGGGTTACCGTCAGGGTTTAGGGGGAGTTTATCCTGGTACATCAGTACAAAAAAGCCGTAAACCAGCCAAAGCAGGTTTATGCACATCATTGCTTTTAAAAACTGTTTCCAGTCCATAGGCTCGTTAGGGTTAATGCCGGATAGTTTATAAATGCCGTTTTCTACGGGCTTCATAAAGTCGGTCCATACCTTTTCGCCGGCAAACATTTTTGCCAGGTACTTGCCCAGCGGTATGCCAATAACAAGCATTAAGGCAAACGAGGCAATGATTCCAAATAGTTCAGTGTTCATTGTGTTTTCGGGTTAAAAGTTCTCGGGTTTTAACAGCACATATATCATGTATATGAAAACTGCGATGGAGATAATGAATAATGCGATCATGATGGGTTAGATTTTTTCGAACCAGTTGATAGATTTAAAAATGAACCACCAGCAAACAAGGATGGCTACGAAGAAAAGTATTGTGATCATTTTATTAATGTTTACACACCCATGCCAATACGGATGCCGATTTTATAGAGGTTTATAAAAGTATCTGATAATCAAATATTTATTACGATTGCTGTAATAATATGAAGTGTGCTGCAACAAAAAACCCTTCCATTTTGGAAGGGTTGATTTTCGTTTTGGGGGCATGTTGTTTTTTAACCACAGAGGGCATGGAGTGTTGAACACAAAGCGCACAGAGGTTTTTATTGCGTGCGAAAAAGAAGAGTGTCATGGTGAGCTTGTCGAACCATTGAACGCAGGATAAGTCTTCGACAAGCTCAGACTGACACAAGCTGCAAACTTGGCGTATAAGATTTCTCCTCGCTATCGCTCGTTCGAATGACAATTGGTTATTACAAACCGTATTCGTCTATTTTACGGTATAGTGTAGTTAACCCGATACCCAGTAGCCTTGCGGTTTCGGTTTTGTTGCCTTTGGTGTAGGCTAATACCTTGCTGATATGTTGCCTCTCTATGCTTTGCAGATCGAGCGAGCTGCCATCTATATTGGTGTTAAATTGCGGCGGCAGGGCAGCAGGCGTAAGGGCGTCATCAGCCAATATTACCGCGCGTTCAATGATGTTCTTCAACTCACGGATGTTGCCTTTCCATTGGTGTTTATTAAGCAGGGCTAAAAATTCATCCGTCATTTTAACAGATTTGCCTGCCTTATCAGCAAATTGTTTCAGGTAATATTTGGCCAGTAGTTCAATATCACCCTTGCGTTCGTTAAGTGATGGCAGGGAGATAGTGAACACCGATAAACGATAAAACAGATCTAAACGAAACTTGCCTTCTTCGGCCTCTTTTTGCAGGTCGCGGTTGGTGGCGGCCATAATGCGGATGTTTACCTTGGTAGTTTGTGTATCGCCCAGTTTAATAAAGGTTTTGCTTTCCAGCACGCGGAGTAATTTGGCCTGTAGTTCCAGGCTCATTTCGCCTATTTCATCAAGGAATATGCTGCCGTGGTGGGCTTCTTCCAACAGGCCTTTCTTATCTTTAACCGCCCCGGTAAATGCACCTGCTTTATAACCGAACAGTTCGCTTTCCAATAATTCGCCGGTAAAGCTGCTGCAATTTATGGCTACAAAAGGCATTTGTTTGCGCTGGCTCTCGTAATGTATAGCCGATGCAAAAACCTCCTTGCCGGTACCTGTTTCGCCTAAAAGCAAAACGGTGGTATCGGTAGCGGCAACTTTGCGGGCCAGGTTTACCGCATCGGTAACAGGTTGCGATTGCCCAATGATCTGCGCGAAGCTGAATTTGCTGCTTACCCTTTTCTCGGCATTAAAAGCATTTTGTTGTAGCTGTGCCTTCTCTACCGCCTGACTAAGCAGCGGGAGTATCTTATCGTTATCATCGCCCTTAACAATATAATTAAATGCACCGTTTTTGATGGATTGTACGCCATCGTTTATAGTGCCGTATGCCGTAAGGTTTATTACCTCTACATAAGCCTTTTTGGCTTTAATGGTTTTTACCAGGTCTACACCGCTCACGTCGGGCAGCTTAACATCGCTTAATACCACCAGTACGTCTTCCTGCTCAAGTAGTTTAATGCCCTCTTTACCTGTAAAAGCCTGTATTACTTTAAAACCTTCTAAACCTATAATGCGCGAGAGCAGATCGTTCAGTTTTTTTTCGTCGTCGATGATGAGGATAGTTGCTTGCATCCGGGGTATGGTATAACGATATGCGAAAGTAGATAATTAGCTATCCTAAAAAAAATTTAAATAAGGGGTAACATTTTGTGTAGCCGTTTTATATAGTGATATAAAAACAAACCTCTTAAATCAAAACACAATGAAAAAGGACATCACATTAATTTTGTTAATCATCTCATTAGCTTTAGTATTAGTTGCGGTTACATTTACAGCTAATGCGCAGTCGCAACATAGAGTAGCCGGTAACCCAATTGGTGGTATTATAGTTAAAGGTAGCCATAATGGTGTAGTCGCAAATGCACAGGCCACAAATCCTTTATATATACCACAGCGTACAGAGGTTAATAACCCACTCTCTCAGAACAGGAGCGCAGGTTCGCCAATTGGTGGGATTGTAGTTAAAGGCGGTCAAAACGGTATAGCAGCAGATGTACAACCTACAAGCCCTTTGTATAACCCCTCGGGTACAGAGGTTAATAACCCACTCTCTCAGAACAGGAGCGCCGGTTCGCCAATTGGTGGGATTGTAGTTAAAGGCGGTCAAAATCCCCGTCCGTCATCGGTAGTTGTAGTGCCTGCCAACAGTAAATCTATCAACGAAAAGGGTATTAAATAAATTCACCTTCATATTAGCAAAGGCGCTTCTACAGCGCATTTTACTGCTAAGCATTTACCCTAATCCCTGCAAACCCTAATTGGCTGCCTGTGGGCCTGTTACCAGTAAGTAGCTGATATGCCAGGTTGCCTATCCAGTATGGTGCGGTGTTTTCTTTACCAATTGGGCTGTTATCGCCGTGCCCAAATTCGTAGGTTGTGGTGCCATTAATGGCATGTACACTTTCATGAATGATGGTAGCGGCTATCTCTGCCGATTGGCGGTTAAGCTTGTTGGCATTTAGGAAAAGGGTATTGGGATAATTACCATCAGTATAAGCGTAAGTTTTATAATACTTGATAAAGGTAAAAATTGTAGGCCGAAACACCCTGACCTTAAATTCAAGTGTAGATGCTTTCATTAACCCTGAAATTAATACGGGCGAAATGTTCGCCATGTCAAACTGATCATGTTGGGCAACTATTTCGTAAAATTCAGGGTTTTGCAAAATTGCATTTGCTTCAAGTACAGCCTGCATAATCACCATCTCGTCACCATTAAAACTAATTTTCATAAAGTAATAAGTGTTAGCTATGATAAAACTATAATAATTGCGCGACAGATGCTTATATACTAACGGGTTATACAGCGTTCATTTTATTCATTTTGGATAAAGGGGTATCTGCGGCGCCAAACCGGTCGAGGCATGGCTGATAAAGTTAACAATTGCTTAACTTTTATTTTTTTTGCGCTATATAGCTTTGCACTTAAAAGCGTGCCTGTTTAATACTACCCAACCTGTTATATTTAATGCCATGTTTAATCGCCGTAAGTTTATCACAACAAGTGCCACAGGTTTAGCCGGTGTAATATTGTTGCCTGCTATTAATAGCTTTGCTAATGATAGTAATCAGTACATACGTAAGGCCGCTAAATTTAAATTAAGGTTTGCACTGGCGTCTGATATCCACTACGGGCAGCAGGGTACAGATTTTGAACTGAATACCGGTAATATGGTTAAGTGGCTAAATGATGACCACGCTAAAAATCACCTGGATATGGTGATCATAAACGGCGACCTGGTGCATAACCGGCCAGATCTGCTCGCAGAAATAAAAACCAAATACCTTGATAAGCTGAACGTGCCTTATCAAACCATACCCGGTAACCATGATTTTGCTGATGCCGTTGTTTGGAAAAACGTGTTTAACTACGAAGACCGCTACACCGTTGAGCACGGCGATATAGCTTTTGTATTAGCCAACACTGCCGACACAAAGGGGGGTTATGTTTGCCCCGATAATAGTTTCATCAAAGCATCGCTTGATAAGTTTGCCGATAAAAAAATAGTGTTTGTGATCTTGCATATCCCGCCGGTAAAATGGATGAAGAATGAAGGTTTTTTAAATTGCCCTGAAACGGTTGACCTGCTCCATGCTTACCCTAACGTAAAGGCGGTTTTTCACGGGCACGACCACCTGCTGGATGGCGTACGTTATACCGATAAATTACCTCACTTTTTCGACTCGCACATTGGGGGGGACTGGGGCACCGATTACCGGGGTTACCGCGTAGTTGAGGTTAATGAACAGAATGAAATTTATACCTACCAGGTTAACGCCAGCCAAAACCCCAGGCTCAACTCCAATAAGTTTTAGGAGTTATTTATCTGATAATGTAAGCTTAACATTCCTGTTAAACTAAGCCCATACTTTTATGTTGTTAAACATAAAACAAATGGAAATGGGATATACATCGCTTGATCTGGCAATGCTTCTGATTGCGGCATTTGTAATATGGGCCGCCTCGCGCGTACCGGTAAAACATACTGATACACCAAAGAGGCTTGCAAGGCCAAGGCTTAAACATAAAGATCAGCACGCTCATTCTGTATCCTGATCCGGGCAGGCTGGTTGGCATTTATAGGGAAAGGGAGAACGTTTGAGAAAAATTAAGGTGGCGTTTTTTGCCGATATATTGGTGGAAGACTTTGACGGCGCGGTGCGTACCATATTTCAGCTGATAAAGCGTATCGATACCACAAAGTTCGAGTATCTTTTTATATATGGTGCCGGTCCTGATAAGCTAATGGGGTTTGAAAGCTTTAAAATACCGGCCATACCATTACCTATCAATACCAATTATTCTATAGCCTTACCCATGCTGGCAAAAAAACGCCTTCATAATAAATTACAAGCTTTTGGTGCTGATGTTATTCATATTTCGACCCCATCGTTTTTAGGGAATTTTGGGTTGGATTATGCCAACCGAACAGGGCTACCTGTTATTAGTATTTATCACACACATTTTATTTCGTACATAGATTATTATTTTAAGTACGCCCCTATATTTATTAAAGGGTTAAAACAACGTATTGCCAAAGGCCATAAAAGCTTTTATAACCGTTGCGATAAGGTTTACGTGCCATCAGAAACCATTAAAACCGAACTGCGCGAAATGGGGGTGTACACCTCTAAGATGAAGATATGGAAGCGTGGGATAGATGCTTATTTATTTTCTCCGGATAAAAAGGATAAAAGCATCATAAGGCGGTTAACCGGTAATAATAACCCAACCATTATTTTTGCAAGCCGTTTGGTTTGGGAGAAAAACCTGGAAACCCTTTTTGCCATTTATGATAAAATGCAGGCAGGGGCAAAGCAAGTTAATTTTTTAATTGTTGGTGATGGTACAGCATGGCTTGCCTGCGAGGCGAGGATGCCTAAAGCCATTTTTACAGGCAAAATATCGCACCAGAAGCTTGCCGGGTTATATGCTTCGGCAGATGTATTTCTGTTTCCGTCGGTATCTGAGGCTTATGGCAATGTGGTTATCGAGGCTATGGCCTCCGGATTGCCCTGTGTAATAGCTGATGGTGGCGGCTCGGGCGATTTTATTGAACAAGGTATCAATGGTTTTAAATGCAGCCCTTACAATGCTGATGATTACGTAGAGAAAATAGAGCTTTTGTTAGCTAACAAAGCCCTGAGCATACAATTTGCCGCCGAAGGCTTACAAAGCAGCCGGAAGCTAAGCTGGGAAATTCTTGCCCAGGTATACTTTAACGATGTACGCAGCCTTGCCATACCCCCCGCCGGGCAGCCAGCGCCCGTAAGCAAGCCTGCTTTAGCCATATAATTATGGCATATAACTATTACATATAAGTGTTAAATGGCAACAGTGCCGCCGCCTTCCACTTTGGTTTTTTTGCGATCTCGAAATGCGCTTTATTTCCCGGCTAATGACGTGGGCACAATAACTTATGTCATATATACCATCCCAAACATAAGTAATAGGCTATGCATATTGTAACAAATAGCCTTATATTTAAATGTATTTTCAAATCATCTACCCATGTTAAAAGCAGTAATATTAGACGATGAGGAGCGGGGCAGCAGCCTTTTGAACCGTAAGCTGGAAAGTTTTGAAGACGATCTGGAGGTATCCGCCGTTTTTAACGACCCATATAAGGCGCTGTCGAAAATTATGGATATCCAGCCCGATGTGTTGTTTTTGGATGTGGAGATGCCGGGGCTTAATGGGTTTCAATTTTTAGAAAAGCTGGGATCATTTAATTTTCAGGTAGTGTTTACTACCGCTTATGATACTTATACGCTGGAAGCCCTGCGCCTTAGCGCGGTTGATTATTTATTGAAACCTATAGATGAGGAGGAGTTGCACACCGCTATATTTCGCCTAAAAAAGCGCTTTTCGGCTAACGGCAAGGAGGGTAAAGGTGCCGATAAAACATCCCGTAACCGCCTTGCGCTACCCACAGCTGAAGGTGTTTACCTGATAGATAAAGCCAATATTATTAGGGTAGAGGCCATGAGCAATTACAGCACCTTTTATTTGAATGATCATAAAAAGATAGTGGTTTCTAAAACGCTTAAAGAGTACGAGAATGTGTTAACAGATACCTTCTTTTTGCGTATAAATCGTTCGGTTATTGTAAACCTCGATTACATTGTTAAATACCGCAAAGGCGATGGCGGCACACTTGAAATGAGCGATGGTACCGAAGTGGAAGTATCCGCTTCGCGTAAGGAAGCGCTTGTGGATAAGCTTTTTGGGGCTTAACATGCCATATTTGTTAATATTAACTTAATACTAAAGCGGTTAATTTGTTAATGCAGGCTGTTCCTAATTAACAGCGGCATTAAAGAATGTTTAAGCGCTTTGCCCTTGTTTTAATAACTCTATCCCTGATTTTTATAAGTGTTGGTGTTAATGCACAGGATGAAAAATTATTATCAACCCGTTACCTCAGCCAAAAACACCCCGATTCGGCACTTATTATCTTAAAAAAACTACATGCGCAAGCGGTTGACAATAACGACAAGTTAAGCGAAGGCCAATGTCTGCGGCAAATGGGGCAGATCTGTTATAACCAGGGCCATTACGCCCAGGCGCTCGATTTTTATTTGCATGCAGATAAATTATTCAGCGCGAGTAAAAACCTGGATATGCTGGCCGCAAACATGGGCGAAATGGGCGTTTTATATTATTATAACAAGCAGCTGGATAAATCTCGCGCTATATATAATAAGGCGCTGGCTATTTATAAACAAACCGGTAACCTTAAGGGGCAAGCCGATATTTATGGCAAGATCGGTCACCTGTACGAAAAACATCATAAATACGATAGCGCCTTTTACTACCAGCATTTAGCGTTAGAGAAATATACCCGCGCAAATTATCAGCAGGGGGCTGCTAAAATTTATGAGAACCTGGGCAGTATTTATGAAGACCTTGCCCGGTACGATTCGGCATACACCAGTTTTAACCACTCCCTGCAATTGTATAAGCAGGAGCATAACGAAATAGCCACCATAGAAGTAATAAACAACCTGGGCGATATTTTACGCAAAACCGGTAAATACGCACAAAGTATTGTAGAATCGCGCAGGGCAATGGCGCTTGCAGGGCAAATGGGTAATATTTACCAGCTCGCAGCCTGCAGTAAAGACCTTGGCAAGGCTTACGAACTTATGGGCCGTATGGATAGTGCCTATCATTATGCCGAGCTGAGCCGCAAATATTCGCTCGATGTTTACTCAAAAGAAGGGGTGAACCAAACCGCGTTTTTACAGGTGCTGTATGATATGAATAAAAAGAGCGATGAGATAAACCGCCTTAATAACATCCGTAAAATAAACCGTATCATAGGTGTATCTGTGGTTGTTGTGGCAGCGCTGCTTATTGTTTTGGGAATGGTTGTTTTTAGCAGGCAGCGTTTAAAAATTAAAGACCAGAATGCACTTGCCAAGCAAAAAGAAGTACAGCACGAATTGATGCAGCTGGAGCTTAAGAACCAACATCTGGAAGAAGATAGCCTGAAGCAGCAACTGGAAGTAAAAAGCCGCGAACTATCTACCCACACCCTCAACCTCATTAAAAACAATCAATTTTTAGAGCATCTACGCAGTACATTGCAAGCCATGGTGAAGGACGATAAACGCGACCAAAAAAAACAAATGCAGCAGATAATCCTGGAGATAAATGAAAGTTTTAACCATGAGCAACACTGGCGCGAGTTTACCGCCGCTTTTGAGCAGGTGCACCAACAGTTTTTTGATAGTTTAAAACAATACAGCAGCGAGCTTACCTCTACAGACATGCGCCTTATTGCCTTGCTAAAAATGAATCTCGACTCGGCCGATATTGCAACCTTGCTGGGGATCTCAACCGATAGCCTAAGGGTTTCGCGATACAGGCTGCGTAAAAAGCTCAATATCCCGCAAGGCGATAACCTTTCGGCCTTTATCCAAACCCTTTAATGGCGTTACAAACGGCTGTTCAAAATTATATTTTAGGCTGATTTTGTGGTGTTAACATTTTGTTAATGTAACGGTAATAAAATGATAATGGAGGTTTTTTAATGTTATAATATATTGATTATTAATTATTTAATTGTTTGTGTTGCTTTTTGATATACGAGCATTGTAACGGTGTTGCCTTTCTGTAACCCTCAAAATTTCATTTGTAGTTGGGCGTATACACACCTTTGCAGCGTCAAATAAAAATGGACATTATCACACAGCAATGAACAAACTTTTACAAATCTTACTCCCGCTACTTTTTTGTGCTACAATAGCGAGCGCAACAAAGATAAAAGGCCACGTTTATGATAAACAATCGGGCGAGGCGCTGGTAGGTGCAACCGTTATTTTAGAAAAAACAGGCAAGGTAACCAGTACCGGCCTTGATGGCTCTTTCGAATTAAAGGATGTGCCGGTTGGCAAAGCTACTATCCGCATTACTTACATTACCTATAAAACTATTGTACAGGAAATTGAGATCCAAAGTAAGGATAATGAGCACCTGAAATTTTATATGGAAACGGCTGCAAAAGGCCTTGGGGAGGTTACCATCAGGGCAACCGCCAGTGGTTCTAACGAAAGGGATGCCCGCCGAATTGAGCAGAACGCTACCCAGGTAATGAACATTGTATCGGGTAAAGCTATTGAGGTATCTCCCGACCTTACTGTAGCCAATGTGATGCAACGTGTATCGGGCGTTTCCATAGAACGTAACAGCAACGGCGATGGCCAGTATGCTATTTTGCGTGGTATGGATAAACGGTATAACTACACTTTAGTGAACGGCGTAAAAATTCCGAGCCCGGATAATAAGTACCGCTATGTGCCGCTGGATCTTTTCCCCTCTGACCTTTTAGACCGGCTTGAAGTTTACAAAACCCTTACCCCAAACCTGGAAGGGGATGCTGTTGGTGGTGCCGTAAATATGGTAATGAAAAATGCCCCCGATCATTTCCAGATCAATGCAAACATTGCCACGGGCTACAACCAACTATTTTTAGACCGTAAGTTTACCAGCTTTGATGCATCAGGCATTCGCGGTAAATCTCCTTATGAGATCAATGGCCGCGATTATAACGCTACCCAGTCTGATTTTTCAAAAGGCGTATTTGATTACAAATCAAAGCACCCTGCGCCAAACGTTGTAGGTAGCTTATCATTAGGCCAGCGTTTTTTTGATAGTAAACTGGGTGTAGTTTTAGCAGGTAGCTATCAAAATACCTATCGCGGAAGTAACAGTACTATTTATACCCCTTCAGTAACCGGTACAGATGAGTACAGCGTTATCACCAACAAAGGAGAACGCCAATACTCTGCACAGCAACAACGCCTGGGTTTACACGGTAAAGTGGATTATGCTTTTGATAAAAACAATAAGATTAGCCTTTATAATGTATATGTTAATTTGAAGAATCAGGAAGTGCGTGAGTCGGTATCTACCACTTATAATGGGGTTTACGACCCGGCAAACGGCAATGCCGAATTGGTTTACAATACCCGTAGCCGCTTAACCGAGCAACAGATATACAACAGTACACTACATGGTGATCATAAATTCTTTGATGATAAATTTAAAGTGCAGTGGTCTGCAGTGTATTCTACCGCGCAGACTGAACAGCCGCAGAATGCCGAAATTGAGTTAAACGGATTACAGCAAAACTTCCAAAATAAACGCCTTTCATTGGTAAATACTTCACCGGTTGAAATGCGCTGGCAGCGTAATACTGATAATGATAAGGCAGGCTATTTAGACCTTACCTACAACATTTTCAGGGGCGATAAAAAACTTGACTTTAGCCTTGGCGGTTTATACCGTGAAAAGGAACGCAGCAGCTTTTACAATAATTATGTGCTTGCGCCATCTGCAGCAAATGCGGGATTAATATACGGCCAGGATTATCGGAACTATACCGATCTGCAATTGGTTGTAAGTAACCCTACCGGTGGTGTTGCCAACCCGCTTACCTATGATGCCTCTGAGAAAACATCTGCAGGTTACGGTATGCTAACCTACAAATCAAATAGCCTGGAGTTAATTGGTGGTGCCCGTGTTGAGCATACCAACCAGGGCTATCATATGTTGTTTGCGCAAGGCGAATCAAGGCCAACCGGCAACCAGATCTATACGGACGTTTTACCAAGCTTAACAGCAAAATACCATATTACAGAAAAAGCGCAGTTACACGCTTCATACTACAAGGCTGTTAACCGCCCGGGCTTTTATGAGCTTGTTCCGGGGATTTCGCCGGGCGATGATTACGATGAAAAGGGTAATGCCGACCTGAAACGTGCCCTTGCTGATAACTATGATCTGCGATATGAATTGTTCCCTGGTGCTTCAGAGCAATTGTTAGTGGGCGCATTCTACAAAAAGATAAAAGACCCTATTGAGTATGTGTTTCAAACTTCAGGTACAGTACACAGCAATGTTTTGTTAATACCGGGTAATTTTGGCAACGCTACTAACTATGGTGCCGAGGTAGATTACACGAAGTTCTTCAATAAAATAGGTATCAAGGCAAACTATACCTATACACATTCGCGTATCACTACCACTAAAAATAAGCGTCAGATAAACCCGTCTAATGGCGATATTGAGACTGTTGAGGTTGACCAGACAAGGCCGCTATACGGTCAGTCAGCGCATATTGCCAACATCTCATTACTTTATAAGGACACTAAAAAAGGCTGGGATGTACAGGTTGCAGGTGCTTACACCGGGCCGCGTATAGTTGCGGTATCACAATTCGTAAATAACGATCAATGGCAGCAAGGTATCATCCAGATGGATTTCTCGGCCGAGAAACGTTTTAAAAGCAACATCAGCTTATTTGTTAAAGCAAACAACCTGCTTAATACACCATATAAGTTGTACATAAAAGGTGTTAACCCCGCAAACGATAAAATAAAAGAGGATCTGGTATCAAACGGTCATACCCTTATCCGCGATGACCACTATGGACAAAGCTACCTGTTAGGTATACGATATAAGTTCAATTAATCAATAAATTTTCAAAAAATCAGATATGAAATTTAAACAGATCTTAGCCGTATTAACGGTGGCAGCACTGGCTTTTACAGGCTGCCAAAAGGCTAATAAAGATGTTGATACAACACCGCAAAATGGCTCATCTATAGGTGAGGTATCAGGCGTGTGGGCAAAAAATAGCGTGCACGAAATTAAAGGTGATATCATCATCCCCGAAGGTAAAACACTTACCATTGAAGAAGGTGTAACCGTTTTAATGGATGCTACCGCTAAGCCCGAGGTTGTAATAAAAGGTAACCTATATTCATTAGGTACTGCTGAGAACCCGGTTAAATTCACTGTTGCTGATGCTTACCGCACTGCCGAAAACAAGTTTGGCAAACTATGGGGTGGTATACTTGCAGGGCCAACCTGTGCCGAATTGGTGCTTGATAATACTATTCTGGAGTACGGAGGCAACACTACTTCTGATGCATCAACCTCGGTAAAAATGGGCCTTTACAAAGCTACTGCAGGTGAAAACCTTCCTGCCCTTTGGTTCTCAAATGTAAATGGTAAACTGGTAGTAACCAATAGTATTATTCGTAACTTCCAGGAAGATTGTACCTACATTGAGGGGGGCAAGATCATTTTTTCAAACAACGTGTTCTATACTACAGGTGTAACCGGCGGCGAGGCCATGAACTTCAAATCAGGCTGTTTGGCTGATGTGGCTTACAATTTTGTTTACAGCTGTAATACCAATGCGTTAAAACTATCAAACAGTGGCGACCGTAACCCTCAGGCATATATAATTGCTTATAACAATACTATGGTTAACACCGGCTGGAGAAGGCCTACGGCAAAAGGTGGTTCGGTATGGTTAGAAGCTACCGTACGTGCCGATCTATACAATAATCTGTTCGCCAACGCCCGTTTCGGTATAAAACGCGACCCTAAAAAACTGGAAGACAGCCGTTCTAAAAACGATTATAACTGGTACTATGGTTTTGACCAAGCCACGGTTGACCAATTCCAGGTTGGGAAAAACGATATAGTACCCGGCGGTACAAATGATGTAAGGGGAACCAAAGCGGGTGATAATGACCCTAAATTTGTTAATTATCCCCTAAATAACTCAGAAACCAGTCCTGATTATAACACCACCTGGGATTTTCATTTGCAAGGAAATTCGCCTGCATTAACAAAAGGTACAACTAACTTTACCCGTCACCATAAAGCAGGGATAACCCTATCCAATGGTTTAACCTATACATCACCTGAGCCTGCTACATTTGTTGGTGCGTATGGTACTAAGCAATAACTGTATGAAGAGATTGAATATATTTTGCTTTGCTCCACTTGTTTTGTTGAGTTTAGCGTCATGCAAACCCGGCACAACTACCGATACTATTGAAGTTAAACCCGTAATAATTACCGAACCTGTTAAGTATGATACTGATGATCCGGCCATATGGGTAAATAAGGCCGATCCTGCCAAAAGCCTGGTAATTGGTACTGATAAAGATGCTGACGGTGCGCTGTATGTTTATGACCTGCAAGGTAAGATCATAGCTGATAAGGTAGTTAAGGGTTTAAAACGCCCGAACAATGTCGATCTTGCTTACGGCTTGATGCTTAATGGCAAGCCAACAGATATTGCCATTACTACCGAGCGGATAAGCCACAAGCTGCGTATTTACACGTTGCCGGATATGAAACCGGTTGATAACGGCGGCATTGATATGTTTGTTGGCGAAACCGGCCCCGAATACCGCGACCTGATGGGTATCTCTATCTATACTGCTAAGGATGGTAAAATGTACGCCATAGTTGGCCGTAAAAGCGGCCCAAAAACAGGCGGCTACATCTGGCAGTATTTACTGGGCGATGATGGCAAGGGTAATGTAAAAGCAACGCTTGTACGTAAGTTTGGCGAGTACAGCGGCAAAAAAGAAATAGAAGCCATAGCGGTTGATAACGAGCTGGGATATATCTATTACTCTGACGAGCAGGTTGGTGTACGCCAGTATTATGCCGACCCGGAGAAAGGCAATAAACAGTTATCCATATTTGGTACAACAGGCTTCGCAGCCGACCATGAAGGGATCTCTATTTACAAGCTAACAGACAGCACTGGTTATATATTGGTGTCTGACCAGGGTGCAAACCGTTTCCAGATCTTTAGCCGCGAGGGTACAAAACAGAATGCATTTGAACATAAGCTGTTAAAAATAGCCAATGTACAGGCCCGAGAAAGTGATGGGTCTGACGTGGTGAATGTACCATTGAACGATACCTTTAAGCACGGCCTTTTTGTAGTGATGAGCACCGATAAAACATTCCATTATTACCGTTGGGAAGACATTGCCGGTAAGGAGTTGAAAGTAAAATAAGTCTTAAGTCCGGAGCCATTAGTCTGAAATCATTTGTTCGCGACTTCAGACTAATGACTTTCGACTTCCGATTCACCATCAGGTTTTTGCTGAAAGCTCCACACCAGGTAAAATAGCGCGGGGAGTATAAATATACTACCTACAAGTAATGCTATGCCTAATGATTGGATGGCTTTTTCGGCGCCCTGGTCTTCAATAAGTGAGAGGTGACCGCCGTTTTTTAGGATGATGATGTTGGGATAGTGTTTGTAGGTAGTGGTAAGCAGAATCATCGTCATTTGGAAACCAGCCAGTACACGGATGATATAACGTTTGCCTTTACTGATGAGATACCAGAGTAAAATAAGAGAAATGGTGGCCGCGCTAACTGCAGCAATGCCGATTATATTCCCAAATACCCACTCAACCAGCGGGATATTTTCTTTTACAGAAGCAATAAAAACTACCGACCCCGCAATAACCGCCGCAATGTTCATTAATCTTGCCTTGCGGATAAAGCTTTTGCGTTCACTATCGTCATTAGCTTCGCCTATAAGGTAAATGGCAGCCAGGAACCCGCACAGGGCTACGGTAAAGAAACCAATAGCAACCGAGAACCAGTTGAGCCAGCTGTACATATAGGCATCCATAAAGTTGGTTGCCTGTGGGTCTACCCGGCCGGATACCGCGCTGCCCGCAATGATGCCCAGAAACAACGGCGTAATAAAGCTGGAGTATACAAATATCTTGTTATAGATCTTCTGCATGTTATCATGCACCGCATCGTAATTACGAAAGGTTAGGGCAGTGCCCCGGGCAATAATACCCATCAGCATCACCGTAAGCGGGATGTGCAGGTAGATTGACATGGTAGCATATATCACCGGGAAACCTACAAAGAGTATTACTATAGCAATAATAAGCCACATGTGGTTAGCCTCCCAGATAGGGCCTATGGCGTTGTACATGATCTTCCTGGTGCGGCTTTTGTTTTTGTTGGAGGTGAACATTTCAATGATACCTGCGCCAAAATCAGCACCGCCCATTACCAGGTACAACAAAAGGGCAACCCATAAAAATATGATGACTACGTATATCATTTGCTTACAGGTTTAGGGTTGTCATAAATTATAGGTACCATTTTTATCTGCCTGTACAGCAAAAATATAACTGCCAAACTGAGGGTAAAATAAACGGCTGTAAACAGGTAAAAGGAGTAACCTATGCCCGGCATTGGTGTAACGGCATCGGCAGTGCGCATAACGCCTTGTATTATCCAGGGCTGGCGGCCAACTTCGGTTACCGTCCACCCGGCTTCTACGGCTATAAAGCCAACAGGGGTTGCCCATATAAACAGTTTCAGGAACCAGCGCTTATCAAACCAGTTTTTCTTTCTCCATAGGGCTATCAGATATAGTATCCCCAAGCCCATCATCAGCATACCCAGGGCAACCATCAGTTGGAATGCATAATGCGTAACGGCAACGGGCGGTTGGTCGCGCTCCGGGATCTGATCTAAGCCTTTTACGGGCGTTTTAAAGTCGTCATAAACCATAAAACTGAGCATGCCGGGCAGCTCAATAGCGTAGTTTACCTTTTTATTTTTTACATCAGGGATGCCACCGATGATGAGCGGCGAGTAAGGTTTGGTATCAAAGTGGGCTTCCATAGCGGCAAGTTTGGCCGGTTGCCTTTTGGCTACCATTTTGGCCGATATGTCGCCGCTTAAAGGCTGTAAAATGGCCGCTATTACACCAAATATGGCTGCTATTTTAAATGCCCTTAAATGGAAGTTTACATTCTGTTTGCGCATTACCATTAAGGCATGTACGCCAGCTACCGCAAAGCCCGTTGCCGCGAATGCTGCTACAGACATATGTAAGGCCTGCGAAAACCAGGCGGGGTTAAACATGGCTTTTATTGGGTCTATGTTGGTGTATTTGCCATCAATAAGTTCAAACCCGGTGGGGCTGTTCATCCATGCGTTGGCAGCTACTACCAGTATGCCCGATGTTAACCCGCTTATGCCTACCACAACCCCGGTAAACCAATGGAACCAGCGGTTAAACCTGGTCCACCCGTACAGGAAAAAGCCAAGTGCTATGGCCTCGATAAAGAAAGCCGTCCCCTCCAGTGAAAACGGCATCCCGAAGATAGGCCCGGCATGTTTCATAAAAGTTGGCCAAAGCAGCCCAAGCTCAAAGGATAATACGGTACCCGATACTGCGCCTGTGGCAAAGAAGATTGCCACGCCTTTGCTCCAGGCTTTGGTTACATTTTGATAGACGGGGTTACCTGTGCGCAGCCATAAAAAGTGCGACACGGCCATAAAGAACGGCATAACCATACCAATGCACGAAAATATGATGTGAAAGCCCAGGGACAATGCCATTTGCGACCTGGCGGCCATAAAATTATCCATAGTGTAAGTTTAAGTACTATACAAATGTTTAAGTATATAAATTGCACATTTTTAGCAATTTAGAACGAATAATAATTGAATATTATTTGCGGGTATTATTGATTTTTTGGGAATTAATGAGTATGAAATACGGAGATAGAATAAGCTATTAATCAATTGTTCATTTCGAACGGGGCACGAGGAGAAATCTTGTTAGATATAACATGTCGGCGATAAGCATGTAATAACAGGATTTCTCACTATCGTTCGAAATGACATGGTGATAAAATAAAGGTTACGAATGTGTACTCAGCTTTTTTACCAACTCTGCCGATACATCATCTGCGGAGATGCCATAGCCATTTACCAGCGTTCCCTTTGAGCCGTCTTTGGTTGATGATATGGCGTAAAGCACAGCTTCGTCATCCGGGTTTGATTCTCCTTCGAAACGGAAAACGCCATCTATTTCAAATTCATCAGGAGATAGTTCAGCTTTTGTTTCCTGGCAAACCAGGCTATCTTGTTGTATATTAAAATCGCGGGTGTAGCCCTCTGCTTTTAAGCCGTTAATGGTTTGCGATAGGGTGCCGTAGTCTGTTTTCATAGTGGTAGCATGTTTGATGCTAATATCGTGAATATATAGGGATTTTTTTTAATGAAAAGTTACCTATTCAAACCCTCCGTTTGCATCGTCTACTAACTTTTGTAATACAGCTTCGTTTTGTAGGGTGATGCTTTTACCGGTTACCGCTATCATTTTTTCCTGTATAAAATCCTGTGTCACCTTAAACCAGGTTTCGTATGATACGGCCGCGTAGCTGGAGAGGTCCTGCCGGGTAAGTTCCATATTTATGGCGCCGGCGGCATCTACACCAAACATTTTTTTTAGGTTAAGCATGGCAAGGGCAATGCGTTCCTTAACCGGCATGTGTACCAGGTTACGCATCCGCTGTTCTGATTTTTGCAACTCATCGGCAAAAAATTTCATTAATGCGTAAGTAAACTTATGGTTCACGTTCAGGGTTGATTCAAAAAAGGCAAGATCAATATAACAAAGGGTGGTTGGTTCTAAGGCGGTAGTGGCTACAGGGTAAACAGGGTTATTACCCAGGCCCATGTGCCCCAATATATCGCCGGGTTTTGCAAAACGTATAATTAGCTCTTTATCATTGTTCCAACGTTTGTGTACCTTAACTTTGCCTGTATAAACAAAGTAAATACCTTTAACGGGGTCGCCTTCTTTAAAAATGCTTTCGCCTTTTTTTACGGCAAAGTTTTTTTTATGTGTACTGATGGCCGGTAACCAGTCTTTAACACTATTAGTACACAAAAAGCAATTGTTTAAATTACAGGCGTCTTTAGTTTCCTTCATTTGGTATGAAATGTTGCAGCTGCAATATTAGCAAAGTACACGCGGTTTAAGGCAGTCCGCATCAGTCTTTAGCCTTCTTTTGTTCGGGCGATGATAATATATTGTTAAGCGATAGTGGTCCGGAACCAACAAACGCGAAAACAACAAGTAACACGCAGGCAAAAATAGACAGCCACAGATCGTTATTAGGTTCGGATTTGAATATGTTGATGAAGAATATTGCCGAAATTACAACGGGCAATTGCAGTATAGATGATAAACGGGTAAGCAGGCCTAAAGTGATAAGTATGCCCCCGGCAAGGTGTATAAAAATCACGTAGTGCATTACAACCTGTAGCATAAAAGGCGATAGGTCTATCAGGCGCTGGTCTTCAATGGTCCACCTTAGGTAAGCCATATTATGCATAAAGGAGTAGCCCTTTAAAAAAAGGAATATGCCTAATAATATACGCATTACGTCCAGCGCGGCAGGGTGGTGCCTGTCGCCCCAGTTTTCAACTCTTTTTATTAAACCCATCTTGCAACAAAATAAGTGTTACCGGTTAATTTACGCGCTGATGCCTTTGTTCTAAGGTACCAATAATAAAACACACGCCAACCATAAAAATAATAAAACCGGTGTACATAACCCATTGAATTGAGTTGATACCATTAATGTTGATGGTCCATGAATGCGAATCCACCGCACTTACGGTATTTAAGTTACGAGTAGTAAAATAACCGATGATGATAATAATGATGCCGATGGCGATAAGTACTTTTCCTGAAGTTTTCATAATGTTGTATTAGCAATGTTTTATATTATAAATATAACTTATATATTTGCAAATATATTGTTTATGCAATATAAAATTAAATTATTTTTAGTGTTTACTGTTATTTTGTCTTGCACGGGCAACCAGGGTTTACACAAGTGTACATCTGTTATGAAAAAAAACGATCTTAAAAATGGCATCCCCATTTCTCCATTATTAACCCAGTTAGATAATGCCACCGATCCTGTAAATAAAACAACATTTTTTAAAGCCCGGCTACTGCGAATTTGTATCTATGCTGTAGCTGTTGCTGTATTTATTAGTTTAATAGCCAAAGTATTGGTGTCACTTATTAACCTGGTAACCAATATTGCTTTTTATGGGAGTTTAAGTTTAACATTCCACAGCCCGGCTGCCAATAACCTGGGTTTATGGGTTATAGCCATACCGGCCATAGGTGGTGTAATTGTAGGGTTTATGGCATTGTACGGTTCAAAAGCTATCCGCGGCCATGGCATCCCCGAGGCTATGGAGCAAATACTGGTTAACGAGAGTAATATTAAACCATCTATCACTTTTTTAAAACCTATATCATCGGCAATAGCCATAGGCACAGGCGGCCCGTTTGGCGCCGAGGGGCCTATTATTGCCACCGGTGGTGCTTTAGGTTCAACATTGGGGCAGTTGTTTAAAGTAACAGCTAATGAGCGGAAGGTCATCTTAGCAGCCGGGGCAACCGCGGGCATGTCGGCCATATTTGGTACACCTATAGCGGCCATATTTTTAGCGATAGAACTTTTGCTGTTCGAGTTTTCACCAAAATCGATACTACCTGTTGCACTGGCCTGTATCACAGGCGCGGCGGGGCATCATCTATTATTTGAGTCAGGGCCGGTGTTTCCCATGCCTGATCTGGCCATCCCGTCAAACCTGGCGTTGGGTATTTATAGTTTTATGGGGATCATATTAGGATTGTTATCGGTAGGTATCACTAAGATAGTTTACGCCATTGAAGATGCTTTTGAAAAGCTGCCTATCCATTGGATGTGGTGGCCGGCCATTGGCGGGCTGGCGGTTGGTGTTATAGGCTACTTTGCGCCGCATTCGCTGGGTGTTGGGTATGATAATATTACGGGCATTTTATCAGGCTCGTGGCCGCTGCAATTGATTATCACGCTGTGTCTGTTCAAATTTTTATCGTGGGCTATTGCTTTGGGCAGCGGTACATCGGGCGGTACGCTGGCGCCTTTGCTAACTATTGGCGGTGCAAGCGGGGCAATTATCGGTTCAATTATTATCAGGTATTTTCCAGGTGCAGGTATTACCCTGCCCATGGCGGCATTAATAGGTATGTCGGCCATGTTTGCGGGCGCGTCAAGGGCTTTTATTACCAGCATCGTTTTCGCATTGGAGGCTACCCTGCAATCGCACGCCTTGCTGCCTTTGTTAGGCGCATGTACAGGGGCTTATATTGTTTCCTTCTTTTTAATGGAGAATACCATTATGACCGAGAAGATTGCCCGACGTGGAATTTCAACGCCCGATTCATTTGAGCCGGACATACTGCAAAAAATGTACGTATCTGATGTGATAAATGACGATGCTATTGTGCTGAATGCCGGCAATACAATTAACGAGGTAAAGACTTGGTTAAGCAAAAATAAGGTGACCGACAACTACTTTATATTGGTTGATAACGCTAACAATTACGGCGGTACGGTAAAAGCTACCGATCTGTATAACACCAATACTGATGAAAGTGGTAACGTTAGCGATATTGTTGCTAACGAAACCGGGCCAGTTATTAAGAGCACAGATACGCTCTATCATGCAGTTCAAAGTATGTCGAAAACCAATGCTGAGGTACTACCTATACTATCAGCATCGGCAAATGGAAAGGTGGTAGGGGTGCTTACCTATAAGGATATTATAAAGGCTTATCAAACCAATATAAATAAAAATGAGAACCTGCATGTGAAGATCTCGCTGAAGCGCCGCCGTATGAAAATGGTTATCCGTGGTAAAAGGCTTGCCGATTTGAATAATGGGGGCGATAAAGCTTAATAGTTATAATGCTCTAAATGGTTGTATTTTTTATAGATTTATAACACTTAAATCAACCAGCATAAATGGAATTACAGGAAGAGCAACAAATTCAGCGGGTAACTTTAATTGCACCAATATACAATGCCAATCACGTTAGGTTGGGCACATTTTTAGGCGGCCCGCTTATTGCCGGATATTTTATAGCCGAGAATTACAAAGTTTTTGGCGAATATGGAAAAGCCAAGGCTGCATGGATCTACGCCATTGCTGCTACGATAGTAATATTTGGTGGTATTTTTTTAATACCCGAAACTGCCCACATCCCTAATTATGTTATCCCTATAGCGTACTGTTGGATAGCTTATTATCTAACCCAACACTTTCAGGGTGCTCAAATAACTGCACATGCCGCAACTGGCGAGGGCTTTTTTGGTTGGGGTAGGGTGGTGTTAATTAGCTTGATCGGATTAGCGGTTACGATAGTTTTTCTGGCTATAGCGATAATAGCTACTGATGGTTTAACATCATAAAAAAGCCGCCCTCCGATAAATCGAAGGAGCGGCTATCACTCATCACTCATCCTTTTTCTTATCTCCAACCACCGCCTAATGAGCGGTACAGGTTAGATACGGCGCTGAGTTGCGCACGTTTTATGGAAGCCAGTTCCAGTTCGCTTTGCAGTACGTTACCCTGGGCGGTAATTACCTCCAGGTAAGTAGCCAGGCCGTTTCTAAACAACAGGTTGGCATTGCCGGTAGCCTGTTGTAAAGTAGTAACCCTGTTAGCCGCAACTAACTGTTGTTCTTTCAGTTTTTCGATAGTAACCAAAGCATCAGATACCTCACCCACTGCATTTAGTACCGATTGGCGAAACTGTAGCACGGTTTTCTCCCGATCTACCTTAGCTACCTCGTATTGTGTTTTTAACCTTTTTTTGTTAAACAACGGCTGTGTAATACCACCCGCCACGGTACCAAATAATGATGCCGGGATATTGAACCAGTTGCTCGATTTGAACGAGTTTACACCGCCTGATGCGGTAATGGTTAACGATGGGTACATATTTGCCTTAGCGATACCTACCTGCGCGTTAGCGATGTTCAGGGCCAGTTCGGCATTTTTTACATCGGGGCGGCGGCTTACAATTGCCGATGGTAAACCGGCGGGCAGGTTATCGGCCACCTGTATGTTGTCCAAAGTGTTGCTGCGTTCTATCCTGTCGGGCAATGATCCTGTAAGGATACGCAGGGCGTTTTCCTGTATGGTGATGTTCTGCTCAAACTGTGGTACCAGCTGCGCTGCAGCCAGGCGTTGTGCCTCGGCTTGCTGTACGGCCAATGAAGTTACCTGCCCGGCATCGTATTGCAAACGGATAATACGCAGGGTGCTATCGTTTAATTTTACGTTCTTTTGGGCTATGGTCAATTGCGCGTCAAGCATCAGCAGGTTATAATAACCTTGCGATACGCCGGCCACAATGTTTGTTTGAATTGCTTTTTTAGCCTCGGTAGTTTGCAGGTACTGGGCCAAAGCGGTTTTGCTTTGATTACGGATCTTACCCCATATATCAGCTTCCCACGATAAACCAAGGTTGGCCGAATAATCTTCGATGTGTTTGGTGCCTACACCAAATGCACCCAAACTTAAGCCATTAAGGCTATTGTCTGACGGGCGATTTGTGCTGGCAGTAACATTAAGGTTCACGGTAGGCGTATAGTTCCACTTAACCTGTTTAAACAGCAGCTCCGATGCTTCGATGTTTTTAACAGCTATCTGCATATCGTAATTGTTGGCTATGGCGCTGTCAATCAGTTTTTGCAGGGTAGGTTCGGTAAAAAAGTTTTTCCATTGTATATCGGCAATACTGGTAGTATCGGCGGTTTGCGCTGCATCCCTGAAGGCTACAGGCAGCGCGGGTTTAGGCGTTTCAATATCTTTTGAAACTTTACATGCGCTTAAAGCCAGTAGCAGCATAAAAGCGAATGTGTTTATATACTTTTTCATTTTGTTGTATCTTATTATATGTTGTTAACTAAGTGGTGATCTACTCACCCCGGCTACGCTTCGCTGGCCGACCCTCTCTGCTTCGCAAAGAGGGTGAAGAGCCAGTTTTTTGAACCCTCTTTCCGCAAAGCGGAGAGAGGGTGGTCGAGCGAAGCACCGACCGGGTGAGTTAAATATTCTTAGTGTGCTTCTATTGTTTCAACAGCTTTAGCATCCGGGTTGTAATTTTTATCAAGGTGCCTTGAAAGCGGTACGCCTGTAACTTTTTCCTGCAGATGCTGGAAGATCACAAACAATACAGGGATGATCAATAAGCCCAATATTACTCCAGATACCATACCACCGGCGGCACCAATACTAATAGAATGGTTACCCTGTGCAGAAGGGCCTGTAGCAATACTCATCGGGAACAGACCAAATACGAAGGCCAGTGATGTCATCACAATTGGGCGAATCCTTAGTCTTGCTGCCTCAATAGCTGCATCAACCAGGGTTAAACCTGCCTTTCGTTTCTGAACTGCAAACTCTACAATAAGGATGGCGTTCTTAGCCAGCAAACCGATGAGCATGATGAGCGCTACCTGTACGTAGATGTTGTTTTCGATACCGGTTATGCCCAGTACGGCAAATACACCGAATATACCTGTAGGGATAGAAAGGATAACCGCCAATGGCAGGATATAACTCTCATACTGTGCCGATAACAGGAAGTATACAAACACCAGACATAACAGGAACACAACGGTAGACTGACCACCTGATGAGATCTCCTCCCGGGTTTGGCCAGAGAACTCATAAGCAAAACCTTGTGGTAACTCTTCTTTTGCCGTTTCCTGTATAGCTTTGATGGCATCACCCGAGCTGTAACCCGGTTTAGGAATGGCATTCACCTCGATAGAGTTGAACAGGTTATAACGTGAGGCGGTTTCTGAACCATACACACGGGTTAGTTTAACCAGGGTGTTGATAGGTACGGTTTCGCCAGCTTTATTTTTCACAAATACGCGGTCAATAGTTTTTGGATCGGTACGGTCGGCAACATCAGCCTGTACAACCACACGGTAGTATTTACCAAAGCGGTTAAAATCCGAAGCCTGTGCGGTACCAAAATAAGCCTGCATGGTTGATAAGATGTCCTTAACATTTACACCAAGCTGGTTAGCTTTCTCGTCGTCAATTTCTAATTGTAATTGAGGGTAATCGGCTTTGTATGATGTAAAGGCATAAGCAACTGCCGGTTTCTGCATCAGCTTGGCAATAAAGTTGTTGGCAATGCCGCTAAACTTATCCAGCTTGCCGTTAGTCCTGTCCTGCAGCATCACATCCAGCGCTTCTACGTTGCTAAAGCCCGGAACAGTTGGGAAACTGAATACGAAGAATGTACCACCCGGTACGCTGCCCAGTTTTCCCCTTACGATGTTTTGGATCTCATCGATGTTTTTAACCTTGCCGCGTTCCTCGGTAGGTTTTAACAACAGGAAGATAACACCCGCAGACGGGCTGCTTGACTGCGTTAAGAAGTTAAACCCGGATAAAGCCGTAACGAACCTTGCTGATGGTAAAGTTTTCAACTGCTCTTCGGCTTGTTTAAAGATCTTGTTAGTTCCGCTTAATGAAGTTCCGGATGGGGTTGAAACCGCTATGGCCACAAAGCCCTGATCTTCGGTAGGGATAAAGCCCGTTTTTGTTTTGGTCACCATAAATACGGTAACAACTACTACTATTGCAAGGCCGGCCATACTCACCCATTTATTTTTGATAAGCATTTTTAATCCGCCAACATACCTGTTACTGATAAAGTTAAAGCTGCCGTTAAAGCCTGCATAAAACTTTTCTACAAAGCCTTTTTTAGGTGCATCATGTCCATCACCTGTATGTTTGTTCTTTAAGAACAGGGCAGCCAGTGCCGGGCTTAACGTTAAGGCGTTAACAGCAGATATGATAATGGCTATTGCCATGGTCAATGCAAACTGCTTGTAAAATATACCTGTAGAACCTGTCATGAAGCTTACCGGTAAGAATACGGCAGCCATAACCAGGGTAATTGATATAATAGCACCGGTTATCTCGTGCATGGCTTCGGTTGTAGCCTTTTTAGGGGTGAGGCTTGGATCATGCTCCATTTTGGCATGCACTGCCTCCACCACAACTATCGCATCATCCACCACAATACCAATGGCGAGCACCAGTGCAAACAGGGTTAATAAGTTGATAGAGAATCCAAGCAAACTCATGAAAAAGAACGTACCGATAATAGCCACAGGCACTGCAATGGCCGGTATAAGGGTTGACCTGAAATCCTGAAGGAATATAAACACTACTATAAATACCAGCACAAATGCCTCTATCAAGGTATGTTCAACCTGTGTTATTGATTCATCCAGGTCTGTTTTGGTACGATAGAACTGGTTGTATTTGATGCCAACAGGGAAATCTTTTGATGCTTTAAGCATCAGTTTATCAATAGCTATCTGTATTTCGTTAGCATTTGAGCCCGATAGTTGTATAATACCGATGATTACACCATCCTTGCCGTTAAGGTTGCTGTAGCTGTTGTAAGAATAAGCGCCAAGTTCAACGCGTGCTACATCTTTTAAATGCAGTACAGAGCCATCGGCATTAGCACGGATAGCAATATTCTGATATTCTTCGGGCTTGGTAAGCTTACCTTTATATTTAATTACATATTCAAACGATTGGTCGCTACGCTCGCCGAAACGGCCAGGAGCTGCCTCAATGTTTTTATCCTGTATGGCAGCCATTACTTCGGCGGGTGTAACTTTGTAAGCCGCCATTTGTGATGGGTTTAACCAAACACGCATAGAGTAATCTTTTACACCGCCAAATATACTTGCCGAACCAACACCCGGGATACGTTTTATCTCGGGCACAATGTTGATCTGTGCATAGTTGGCCACAAATGTCTGATCATACTTTTTAGGATCATCTGTATAAATTGCCATGGCACCAATAAAGCTGTTTTGCTGTTTGGTAGTAGTAATACCGTATTGCACAACTTCGGCAGGTAACTGGCTTGTAGCTTGCGAAACGCGGTTTTGCACGTTCACAGCAGCCTGGTCAGGATCTGTGCCTTGTTTAAAGTAAACAGTAATACCTAATGTACCATCATTACTGGCGGTAGAGGTCATATAGGTCATGTTCTCTACACCGTTAATTGCTTCTTCTAAAGAAGGAGTTACCGAACGTAAGATAGTTTCGGCATTAGCGCCCGGATATACAGCAGATACCAATACTGCCGGAGGGGCAATATTTGGAAAACGCTCTAAGGGCAGTTTTGTTAGGCCAAGTATACCCACTATCACCAGTAAGATGGAGATAACGGTTGATAATACCGGCCTTTCTATGAATTTTTTAAACATTGTAGTAGTTTTTTAGGAGAGTCAAGAGTAAAGAATCAAGAGACAAGACCGAACTTGTCGCCCTCGTTATGCTTCTATATCTTGATTCTTGACTCTTGAGTTCTTGAATCTTATAAAGAATTAGTTTTTGGCTACAGCAGCAACTTTATCAACCGTTTTTTGAGGGGCAATAACAGTACCTTCCTGTAATTTGTCCATACCGCTTAGTACAATCTGGTCGCCGGCTTTTACACCGTCTTTAACCAGGTAGTTTGCACCGCTTGTACCGATGATAGTGATGGGTAACTTTTTAACCTTATTGCTATCGGCAAGGGCGTATACAAATACCTTATCCTGCATTTCAACCGTGGCTGATTGTGGAACTATTAAAGCGTTATCGTGTTGCAGGCTTAAACGTACTTTACCGGTGTTGCCAGAACGTAACAGGCCGTTAGGGTTTGCAAAGGTTGCCCTTACAGTGATAGCACCGGTGTTTTTATCAAACTGACCATCAATCACATCAATTTTACCCTGTTTGGCATATTCGCTACCATCGGCTAAAAGTAATGATACTGATGGCAGGCGTTTAAGTTTGTCTTTGATAGTTTCGCCCGGGTATTGTTCTTTAAAGTTTACAAAATCCTTTTCGCCAAGGGCAAAGTAAACATGTACATCGTGCACATCAGATAACTGGGTTAAAGCTTCAACATCCTGCGGAGTAACCAGGCTTCCTTGTTTTTTTAACAGGCGACCAATATAACCGCTAACCGGTGCTTTAATTAAAGTATAACCTAAGTTGATTTGGGCGGTTGCCACGTTTGCTTTAGCCGATTCGATATTGGCCTTTGCAACCTGGTAGGCGGCTTTCGCTGTTTTTAACTGGTAGTCTGATACTACTTTGTTGGCAACAAGCGGGGTTAATTTGTCAACTTCAATCTGAGCGTTGCCTTGTGCGGCCTCGGCTGCATGTAAACTTGCTAATGCATTGTTTAAAGCAGCACGGTAAGGTTGGTCGTTTATTTTAAATATTGGCGAACCGGCGGTTATAAAAGCGCCTTCGTCTACAAATACTTTATCTAAACTACCGCTAACCTGCGGGCGAACTTCAACGTTTACGGTACCTTCTACAGATGCAGGGTATTCCTGGTAAGTAGTTTGGTTACCTGCTACTACTGCTGCCACAGGTAGTGCCGGTGGGGGGGGAGCCTGTGCCGTTTGCGGCTTTGGCGAGCAACTGAATAATGATATGGCGATGATCGCTGCTAAGATAATTTTCATGATGATCAATTTTGAGGGTGAGTTAATGGGAGTTAGTGCGGCCCGTAAGCTGTTTATATATATGGTGTCGTTTGTTTTCGTTGTATTGTACATTATTGTAAGTATTTATTCGATATAGATATGTTCGGTTTTATTGCGCATATCACCGTAGCTAATGGCAAAAATAAAAAGTTATTAACATTGGTAGATTATTTAACACTGTTAAGTGCCTGGTTAAAGGAGTGATGATAGTTTTCATAAGCTGTGAGTTTTAAGAATTTGAGTTTGTTTATACTGCCAAATAAATCAGCAATGTTTAAACGCCTTTAAAAATTAAGGGGTTATTGACTTTATAATACCGGTAATAGCGTCCCTTAATACCTGCCTGTTTATTTTGTCTGAGTCGCCGCGGTCTAACAGATTGATTGATACCAACCCATGTACCACCGACCAAAAAGTATAATATTTGGTACAAATAATATCCGACTCCATGTCCTGTATATTCATCAGGTCGCCAATTGAACCGGTAATAATATCCCATGGTAATCCTGCTTCGGGTAATTCATTAACCATTTTGCAGGCACAACTGGTTGTAATGCCAAACATACCCTGGTAAAGCTCTTTATTTGCAAACGCGAAGTTCCAGTAGGTAAGCCACATTTCCTCCAGCTGATCAGCCGGTGATGTATGCTTATCCTTAGCTTCCTGTAGTTGTTTTGATAATTTTAAATAACCCTGGCGGTTTAGCTCTAATAATATGGCCTCTTTGCTGGCAAAATATTCATAAATAATAGGGGCAGTGTATTCAATCACATCCGCTATTTTACGCATACTCAACGCCTGCCATCCTTCTTCCTTAACAATTTGTAAAGCGGCCTCCAGGATGTTCACCCGGGTTTCCTCTTTCAATCGTAATATCCTATCCTTACTGGCCATTTTATTTACTACTATTAGATTATTTAACAGTGTTAAGCAAATGTATAAAGGATTTGAACTAACCGTTTCATCCTATTGTCATTTACTCAATAAATCTTTAATTATTTTATCAATTTTACTCGATGCAGTTGTTTTCTTCATGAAACTGTACAAGCTTCAACATTACCTCAATAGCAATTTCGTAATTTTTTGTCCCTACCACCTTTTTATACTGGGTTTCAAGTTCCATTACCTGGTTTTTAAGGTTGTGGTAAAAGGCTTCGCCTTCAGGAGTAAAGTGCAGCATAACAACACGGGCATCATCGGGGCTTTTTACACTGGTAACCATGTTAATGGCTTCCAGTTCTTTTACAATTTTGCTTGCGCCCTGTTTGGTAACATTCATTTTTGCGGCAAGCTCGTTATTTGATATGCCGGTTTTGCCAATGCTCATAAACAAGGGCAGGTGCGCGCTGTTAAATCCAGGCTGATCTATACGGCACAGCTTTTTACCCATCCACTCGTCTAAAAGGCGCTTAAGCAGGTACACCAGCTTTGGGGCAACCTTTTTTGTTTCTTCTGTTAATTCACAACTGTTCATGATACAAAATTTAACAAGTAAATTAATGCCTGGTTTACGAATATAAATTAAAAATCAAATTTCACAAAGAACCTGATACCGCTGCGTGGCGCACCCGGGTGATCCAGGTAAGTAAAACGCCTTACATAATCAATCCGCAACAGTTTAAATATGTTACCTACACCCACGCTACCTTCAACATAAGGGGTAGAACCTAAGGCATAAGTACCGGCACCGTTTGCACCTACACTGCCCGGAAAGCGCAACAGTGATGGGTCGTTAGCGGGGTCGTTCTCTTTACGTACACCGCCCCAAAGGCTTTTTACGTCGATGATCTCACGTAATTTTAATCTTTTTAACAACGGGATACGGTTAAATATAAAGCCGTTAAAATTATGGTCAACAGCAATGCTGGCGTAATGGTCGCTCACAAACTCCTGGAAGTTCATTAAGTTGTACGATTGCAGCTGGAACGCATACGTTTGGTTGGCGTGGTGTATATCCAGTAAAGGGAAAGGCACCTTGCCAAACAGATAACCGCCTTCGGTAGTTACATCGGTAAAGCCAAACTGCGACAGATAAAAACGTTTGTTAATATTACCTACAACGTTCTGGTAATTGTACTCGCCACCTAACAGCCCTTTAACTCCCTGGGTATAGTTAAGGGTAAAAATAGGGTACTTGTCAGGTATTGGTGTGCGGTACAGTTTGCCCTGGTAAAATTTCTCGTGTGGCGCCCAGCGTAACTGTGCCGATAACTCTGATGTTTGGATCAGGTTAACATTGTTTAAACTGCCGTTTGGCAACAAATTCTGGTAAAGTAAGGCACCGGCAGGTGTTTGGTTCCATTTTTTGAAACCTAACGAGTACGACAGGTGATTGGTAAACTCGTGAACATAATCTAACCTGAAGATATCATTGTATAACCAGATATCGTTTGCGCCACGTTTAAATGACAACAGGAAGTTACTCTCCTGTACAAACTGAAGCTCCTGGCCCGGTATTTTGGTATCGTGCTGGAAACTTGCGCGGATATAGTTTTGCGGGAACGAGTAGATAGATTTATTGTTAAGTGAGTAAGTACTGCTTAAAAAGTATTTAAATTTTTCATCGCGGGTACCGTAAGCACCGTAAGTTTCAAAATAATAGCGTTTGCTCAGGGTAGGAGTAGTACGGCCGCCAATACGTACGCGGAAACCTTCTACCGGGTTAAAGCTGTAAAATGTATTGGCCGGGCCTAATTCAAAGGCGCCAAAATTTTTGTAACCGGCCAGCACCAGCGTGGCAATATCCATTGTTTTTTTGAACGATGGGATGGTTTGCAGGCTATCTATGTTCTTATAAATACTTGCCGATGCCGCGTCCAGTGTATCAGGGCGGGTCATTTGCCAGTAGGTGTCGTCTTTATCTTCGGCGTTTAAAGCAACAACCTGTGCCGGGCCTTTGTAAGTATCGTTAGTGCGCGCATTGTTTATAACAAAATTGCTGATGCTTACCAGGCGTTCGCCATATATACCACCACCTTTATTTTTGTTGATACCGAACTCTATCTTCAGGTCGCTTTGGCTCAGGTGGTAACGGCCATCGTTGTTCTTCTCGAACGACAGGTTGGCCTGCATCTGGCGCACAAAGTTTAAGTTGATGTTTTTGTTAACGGTAAGCATCGCGTTTTGCACGGCGTAGTTACCATCCATAGTGATATAGATCTTTCCTTCAAACAACAGGTTGTTTGTATTACGCGGTGTAAAGCTAAGCTCAATAAGGTTTGGTTTTACATCTTTAAGGGTATCGGTAATAAAGAATTTGTAAAACTCGGGCGAGCTGTTGGCAATTGGGCTTAGCAACTGGTTACTTAATAACGATACATTGTTATCATAGATATTAATATCCTGATACATGCGGTTAAAGTAAGCGGTAAGGCCCTGATTATCTACAAAGTTCTCGTCATATTTTACCTGCTTGTTAGCAGTGATGATCTGCTTTTTGGCGTATGGGTCTTTACGGAAGTAATTATCAGACATTTTCTCTTCCTGGTACATGGGTAGTAAGGTTTTACCACCTATAGCAGTAGAATCCTGCTCACGAAACAGGAACTGATAATTTTTAAAGATCTTTTTGTTGCGGAATTTATCGCTCAGGTTACTTAAAGAGAAGTTCATGCGTTCGTACTGTTTGTACTCGGCATAGTTATAGTTCTCTACCTGGTTTTGTGCTTTATGGGCAATAACCTGGCGGATAAGCTCGACAGCAGGATTGTTTTTATTGGTGTATTTTTTCTTCTTGCCAGAGCGTATTACCACTTCGCTTAACGCCTGGCTGTTCTCTGCCAAGGCAATGTTGATGGTTTGATCCTGGCCCTGGGTAATGTTACGAACAGCGGTACGGTAACCAACAAATGATGCCTTGATTTGCGTAACAGTATTATCAGTAGTTGATAAAGTATAGCGGCCCTGGCCGTTTGTGCTGATGCCTTGTGTTGTACCGGCAAATGATACCGTTACGTATGGCATGGCTTCTTTTGTTTTAGCATCGGTAACAATACCACGCACAATAGTTTGCGCGTGCAGCGTCGTAAACGACGTAAACAGTATAAGCATCATTAAGATGCTTTTATTATAAAGGGGAGTGAGTAAACGTTTCATTATAAGCGTGTGATATTAGATAGAGGCTGTGTTAGTTTTTTGTTGTTTTGCGGCAGGTTTAACTACCAGTTTGCGAAGTGCCTTAACAGTTGATGTTGCATAGCTGCGAACACTCAGCGTTAAAAACTCCATGTTAATATCTGCACCTAAAAAATTTTGCTTAAAACCTTCGCCCAAAACATTGATGATGTATTCGCCGGCAGACATCGTATGCTTGTGCGGCGTACCGGCAGTTGATGTAGAAATATTTTTTTGAGGAACAGCGGTATGGTTAGTGTTTCTTTTAAAAAGAGCACTGATGTTTGGCTGAGGTAGTGATAGCGTTTTCATTGTTTGCGATAATAACAGTACAAATGTAAACCAAGTTGACTACTTTAGTCAACTAAATTTACTATTTAACTTTTTTATGACAAAAGTCAGATTTAAATATACTGTTATGACAAACGCATACTTTTCCACACCAATTTATAGCTAAAATTAGCGGAAAATTAAATAGTGTAAAAGCTACACAAAAGTTTGTGTTTATTCTGCGAAAGGGGCTTCGGTCAGTAGGTTAGATCCTGAAGTTTAGTGACACATAAGGATACCAGCCCTCTTCAGAATGGCCTGCTAATACCTGTAAAATTGTTAAGCTGGCCGGCGAAAAGTACAAGCCACCACCAACGCCATGGTGCCATTTGTCAGATTTTTCTCCATCGGCCCAAACGCGGCCGGTATCATAAAACCCGCTTAAGCCCAACTGGCCGGGGATAATGTAACTGGCAATATTAAACAGTTTAACCCGGCCTTGCAGGTTATTGTAAACCATGTTTTTACCTGCGAAACGATACTGCAGATAACCCAGCAAATTACCCTGCCCACCTAAAAACATCGACTGGTAAAAAGCGGGTTTGCCAACGCTTACGCCACCACCAATACGGTCTGATAGTACAACTGAACCATTATGGGTTAATTTTTGGTAAAAGGTAAACTCAGGTCTTATCTGCATAAAATCTTCCGAGAAATTATTTAAGCCTTTATAGCCTTGCAGTGATATATTGATATAATAACCGCCGGTTGGCAAAATGCCGCCAATACGCTTGTTGCTGTTAAAGTTTACCATCAAACCCAAATGCGCCTTGTCCTTGTTAACTGTCAGGCTATCGTACGAGCCAATAAGCGAACTATGGCTGATTAGCCTGCCTACGTTATCGTCCAGGTCTAACCGGTAATACTGAAACGATGGGCCTGCGCTGATGGTGCTGCCTTTGCCGGTATGCCAGCGCAGGGCAGGGTCAACCTGGTAGGTATCAAAGCGGGTACGGTAATACCTGCGGTAATTGGGTTGTTGTTTATTTAAAACGGTGTTATTACCCAGCCCAAAAAAGTTTACGGTGTTATCAGGCGCCTGTGCGAAAACCTGAAGCGTGAAATCGGCTTTGCCAATAGCCTGGATCCATTCGCCGTTATATTTTATACGGAAGGCATCGGTACCAAAGGCATGTGTAAGCATCAATTGCTGCGAACTGGTGTACGGCAATTTGCGGAAACCATCGTTTTTTGTGTATTTAAACCCAAGGCCCAGCAAAAAGCCGTCATCGGCATTGATGGCTGCGGTTGCAAGCGGCATCCATATATTGTATGGGTTGGTAGGCACAAAACGCGTGTTGTTTGTATCGGCGCTAAGGTGTTTGCTTAACCTATTGGCCATGCCTTCAAATTTCACGTCTTTAGTATCGTAAACCCGCACTTTATTGGCCGATTGTGTTACATTGTAAACCTTGGTACCGCCGCTGCCTACCAACCTTAAATTTACAGGAGAGGTAGTATTGTTGATGGCAATGTTGTCATCCCCGGCAGAGGTGTATAGCCTTATTTCTTTTGTGTATTTGGGGCTATAGGCTACAGATAGGATGGTATCCTTCACCTCGCCGTCTTTGTTTATTTTATTTACCTGCACCAACAGGCTGCTATCGGGCAGGCCTGTAATTACTACCTTTTCGTTTTTGTCGCTCAGGCGAATATCCGCGTAGCGATAAATTAAACGGTAGTATTTATCCATAGCTTCGGGTAAGGCATCGCGGCGGGCCTTTAGTTTAGCCAGTAAAACATCGTGCCCCATTTTGTATGTGTCGCCGGGCAATAGGCGTAGGCTGGCTTCTAAAACCTGGTCGTTTTCTGCAGCTACAAATTCATGGGTTACGCGCATCCATTGCTCGTGGCTCATCTGCGCATTTGCATAAGGGTTTATAAAGCGGGTTTTGTATATGCCGTATTTGTAATTCGGTTTAGCCGTAAAATCGCCCAGTACGGGGTTAATATATGGTAATGCGGCTATATCCGGAAACAGTCCCTCCTCCAGGTGAAATACCTGGTCGCGGTCGCGGGGTACGCCTAAATAAGCTTTTCCCTTTTTTGTTTTGGTTTCGGCCCAGCGCCATTGGTCTTCGTGGCGGTCCCAGTCGCCAATTAAAAAATCGAGCAGGCGGGCGCGTAAAAAGGCTTCGCCATCAAAGGTATTGTCGTTGTCCTTTACCAGGTTCGCCAGCATTTTTATGGAGTTGTCAGAATTGCCTATAGGTTCGCGCTCTTCCAGCAGGCAAACCAGGTTGGCAAATACTTTGCGATATTCACCAAGTGCTTCATCATCTGCTACAACACCAATAACCGGGTTGGCATGGGGCACACGCGCGGCATCAGCCAGCGGTGGTACAACCAACGCCGAAAAAGGATGCTGCCCGCTTAAGGCATCATCAAGCCAATCCACTGCGAAGGTTTCGCGCAGGGCTTCGGGCAAAAGCTTATCGGGGGTTTTCTCCACACTGCGGATCACCCATTCCCTGCCGCTTTTATCTTTAAGACGTAGTGACTTCGACTGCATACCGCCTCCTTCTTTTTCGGGTGTTAAACCACCGTAAATTTCAGAGATGCGGATAATCGGCAGTTTTACAGCGGTGGCCCATTCCTTACGGTAATTATTGCCAAAAAACCAGCGGTGCACGCCGCCAACCTTATCATACCTGGGGTGTACCTTTACCACCACACTATCGCGAAATATAGCTTTTGGGGCAGGTGCCTGTGCGTAGGTGCATAATACTGCCACCGGCAGCGTTATAGTTGTAATAAGTAGCTTTTTAAGCATCGGATAGGGTTTTTAGGAGTTAATAATTAACGGTTATACTTAAACAGCAGGATATTACCATTCGTTACTTTATCGCCTTCGTTTGAGATATACAGGTTGCCCTGTTTGTCGAAAGCCATTCCTTCGGGCTGTAAAAATGTTTTGCCACTGATAGGGTAGGCCTGTAATACTTTCCATTGCTCATCAAGCACAACAATTAATTTGTTTACTGATGAGAGTATATACCATTGCTTTGTTAACGGGTTTTTAGCCAGGGCAGATGGATGGAACCTGAGCTTGCCCTTGCCAATTAATGCAGATATTTTCTGTACATCAATAGTAAAGGTACCGCTTTGGGTAATGGTGCCATCAGCAGCTAAATTAAATATATAGCCGTTGCACTCTTTGTTATGATCTTTACCGGCGCATTGTTTGCAAAGCGCGTATAGTTTGCCGCCGTCGGCATGCAGGCCTTCGTATTCGCCTGTTGGTAATATTTTCTTAAATTCTTTTACGTTGTTTATTTGCCCGGCCTTAACTTCTGTTAACGGGAAACTGAACAAACTGCCATCACTGCGTAGCATAACTGCCTGGTTGTTTAATATGGCCACATCCTCATAATCGCCGGCTTTGCCAAATTTGGCGTGGCTAACCTTACTATCGCCGGGGCGGAAGTAAAAGATCTTGCCTTCCTCGTCCTGCTCGGCATAAATGGTGCTTGCGTCACCGTTGTTAAAGGCAATGCCCGAGATCTCCAGTAGTTCTGTCGGCATATCATATTTTACCGGGTTGCTAAGATCATAACCTGCCGGGCTTGCACTGCTAACCGTAGCTTTTTTACCATGCGATGCTTTTTTACCGTCGGCATTTTTCTTTTTACCCTGGCTGCATGATGTGCCCACAATGCCTATACATAATAAGGAGAAGATGATGGCTGTTTTTATATTTTTCATATTATCCTGTCGAGGTTTAAATATTGATAAATGGCCTTTTGCGATTGAACGGCTTCGCCGGTTATCTGTGGCTTAATTTGGTTAAGGTGCTGGTCAATTGCCACGGCTTGTGCATTATCACTTAGTTGTAAATTAATTAATGCGGTTATTTGTTGTTTGATGGCCGTATCATACACCGGGAAGCAAACCTCTATGCGGTGGTAAATGTTCCGGTTCATCCAATCAGCCGATCCCATAAATATTTCGGGATCGCCATTATTATTGAAGATAAATATACGCCCATGCTCCAGGTAGCGGTCAACAATGCGTTTAATGATAATGTTTTCGCTAAGGCCTGCCACACCCGGCACCAGGCAGCAGATTCCCCGGATGATCAATTGGATATTTACTCCCGCCTGTGATGCCTCGTAAAGTTTATCTATCATCACCCGCTCTTCCAGGTTGTTCATTTTAATGATGATGGAAGCAGATTGGCCTTGTTTAGCGAGTTTTATTTCGCGATCTATCAGGCTTAAAAAGTCGGTTTGCAGGTTAAAGCCGGCTACCAGCAGGTGTTTAAAATCTATTTGTGTTTTTGGCGATGGTTTTTCGCGTTTAGCCAAAAAGATAAATAACAGTTCCACCTCGCGCAAAATATGGGGGTTGGTGGTCAGCAATATGTGGTCGGTATAAAACCTGGCGGTGCCCTCGTTAAAGTTACCTGTGGCCAACAAACCCGAGTAAGTTATTCTATCGCCGTTGCGGGTTTTAACCAGCGCTATTTTGGCGTGTACCTTTAAAGCGGTTACACTGTAGATGATCTGCACACCGGCGTTCTTCATCTTTTTTGCCCACTTAAGGTTGTTGGCTTCGTCAAAACGGGCCTTTAACTCAACCACCACTTTAACCTTTTTGCCGTTTTTGGCAGCGCTTATCAGGGCGTTCACAATTTTCGAATCGCTTGCCACACGGTAAAGTGTAACGTTTATTTCTTCAACATCGGGGTTGTTGGCAGCCTCGTTAAAAAAACGCAGTATGGTATGGTACGATTGATAAGGCGTATTCACCAGCAGATCGCCTTTAGCCATAGTAGCAACTAAAGGCTCATTATTAGGTACAGGTAAATTTATAGCCGGCCATTTATCATATAGCAGGGCAGGGGTGTTTACGGGTAAGCTGTAAAAATCTTTCAGATTATGGTACCTGCCGCCTTCTACGGTGCCCGCGTTTTGCAGGCCAAGGTGTTGGATAACCAATTGCAGTAGGCGTAGCGGCAGATCGGCCTGGTGCAAAAAACGTGTGGCCAGGCCGTTATCGCGCTTTTGCAATTGTTTTTCTATCTGCTCAGATAACTCGCCGGGGTATTCGTCCTTCAAATCAAGTTCGGCATCGCGGGTTATCTTGATACTGTAACAGCCTTCAATTGTGGATGTTTTAAAAAGCTTATCCAGGTTAAAGCGGATAATATCATCCAAAAAACAAATGAACTGCTCCCCCTCGCATTTTGTACTGTAAAACCGCGGTAACTCGTCCGACGGGATGTTTAACAAGACCATCTTTTCTTCAACTGCATCGCGCAGCTGTATAACAAAGTACAACTTATTGTTTTCGGGGAAGAAGGTAGTGTCCTCATTCAAAACAACGGGCTGTAAAAAAGCAAGCACTTCTGCCAGGAAATAATCGGTGAGTTCTTTTTCTAAGGCAGAGGGCAGCTCGCCGTTGTAAAGCAGCGTTATTTTATTGGCCTTTAATTCAGGGATAAGCTCTTTGGTCAGGATCTCTCCAAAACGCTTTTGTTGCTGCAAAACGGTTTTGGTAGCCTGCTGCAAAATGTTGTCCTGCTCGTCGGCATCGATCTCATCGCTTTTTTTGCCGATGTTTTTCAAGGCTTTGAGTACGGGGATACGCACCCGGTAAAACTCATCAAGGTTGGAAGAGTAGATAGACAGGAACCTGATGCGTTCTATTAAAGGTACAGATACAGAGGCTGCTTCTTCCAGCACACGGCCATTAAAGCTCAGCCAGCTAATATCCCGGTTAAAATATATAGCGTTCAGCATAATTTATTTATGGCCTTTACTGTACAATGCCGAAGCAATAATAAATGCCAGCACAGCGGCAATAAGCCCAAACATAAATATGTTATAAGCAATGCGCAGTAAGCGGTATTTTTTACCTAATACAACCCCCTGCGCGTACACATCTTTTATTAAACTACCGTACAAAAACTCTTTGTCTTCCATCATTTTTACCATGCCGTAGGTGTAATCCTCAAGTGGCATTTTGTAAAAATTACCAAAGAACAGGAGGTTAACGCGGCGTTCATCCACATCTGCCCGCTTAAATATCCCGGTTGGAATAGAGGGACGGGTAGCCAGGATAGAGAAGGTCATGGCCAGCAGGCTGATTGATAAAAGTATAAATGTAGGAATGGTTAAATATTCGTAATCGGTTAGTTTACGCAACAATAAACTGATCACCGCCGACAGGATAATGGAGTTAACCGTTATCATAATATGAGCCTTGTTATCGGCCATGTCGCTCAGTCGCTGGTGGTTGCTGCTACTGATCCGAAACATGGTTTCGATACCTTTATCAGGGCGGTCGGCTTTCTTTTTTTTACCGTCTTTTTCCGGTTTTGCAGAATCGTCGTCAACGGTGGTTATTGCTGTTTCTTGCATGGTCTCGGTATGTTTTTCTTCCGCTTTATCTTCCGCCTTTTTTTCGGCAGCGGCTATTTTGTTTTTTAATGTTTGGATGTTGGCTTCTTTTCCGCTGTTCAAAAGCAACTGGCAGTAATCGGTATGGTAGTGGTGCTCCTCTAAAAAGTGGATGCTTTTGCGGCGCCACTCCAGTTTGCTCAGGTCTTTATGGTACAGGGCGTTAATTTCTTTTAAAAGCTGTTTGTCCTTTTTAAAAAAGTCATCGGTGCCTAAATGAAAAAGGTCTGCATCACAAATTATCTTATCCAGCAGGGTAACTGGTTTTTGCGGCATTTGGGTAGCCAGTATACAGCCTTTTATTGCATCAATATCTTCATCGTTTGCATTGTGCTTTTGCAAAAAGTTTAGAGCCAGTACAGCGCTTTGGGCTTCGTGGTGTGCAATATCAACCATATAACCCAGGTCATGAAACCACGCAGCAGCTTGTACAATAAAAAAATCGCGGTCATTAAGCTGGTAATGGTTGCCAATTTGCATGGCAGCAGCAACCATATCTTCGGTATGTCCCTTGTCGTGGTATATTAGCTTGTCATTGGCATGCGTTTTATAATATGCTAATGCGTATTCCCTTATATGGCGAAGTAATTCGGGGTAATTCATGATGTGTATTTAGATAAGCAAATGTAAAGCCCAACACTTTTTTATACCCGTGCTTGACCCTATGAACCGTAAATTTGAGTTACTTTGGTATAAATATAAAAATTAATAATTAGCTGCACCTTATGAAGTTAGTCTGCAATAAATACTTACTGTTGTTTTTGGCTGTTATACAGTTTATTACGTATGTGCAGAATGTAAAAGCTCAATCTCAAATTCAACAGTTTGATGACAGAGTGATGATTAACCTGGCCGAGAACCGTACTCCGGCCCAAACAGAGGTGGCTCTTTTTTTATCGCGTAATTACATGTATGGGGATATAGGCGTACCTGCCGCCCTGCTTGTAGGGGGCATTATACGCAACGACAGGCAAATGCGCGAAAATTCGCTTTATGTAGCCAGCAGTACCGCTATTACTTACGGCCTTACTTTATTAATAAAGCACCTGGTTAAACGCCCGCGCCCATTTGTGCAAAATATAAATATAATACCCGTTTACCGGGCGGGGAGTACATCATTCCCTTCCGGGCATTCGTCTACCACTTTTTCAACGGCAACAGCATTGTCAAGCGCGTACCCAAAGTGGTATGTAATAGCGCCCGCGTTTTTATGGGCGGGTGCAACAAGCTATTCGCGCATGTACCTTGGTGTACATTACCCAAGCGATGTGGCAGCAGGAATAGCTTTGGGTACCGGAACTGCCTTATTACTACAGCCTTTAAAACGATAACCGCCATTTAAAAGTAAACTTAACTGACTTTTTTTACGCAACAGTCATAAACAATATATAAATATACCGTTAGGTTGATATAATATTTAAATTTGTGATGAATTTGATGGTGCTAATAAGGCGCCTTGTAAGCAACTCATGAATTTTAAGCCATTTGCAGATAGTCCTTTCCAGATACGTATATCATTCCATGTATTGATACAGCGTTTAGAAGAACAGGCCGCTTTAAAAGACGGAATGCGATCTGCCTTGGCGCAAGAAATTCTGGACGAGATTGAGCCTTACCCCGAACTGAGAGAAGGTATTACCGATACCGACCAGATCATTAAACATGCAGGCATTATTAAACGTTTAACCGGGGATATATTTCCCGAAGCGCTTACCCTTAACGAGATCAAAGCTATCTCGGTGCCTTTTCAGGATGTGCTGTTTAACCAAACACAGCGCCTGCAAAATATTATAGCGGCTGCCGGGTCGGCATTTGATATTAACATCAGGGATTTTACCGAGCACCAAATATATGTGAGCAGTTGCTGTATTATTATGAACGAGTTTTATGGCACCGATTTTAATTTTTCGAGGCCCTGGTTCTATGATATACCCGATGCCAAAGGTGTGATAAAGCATTACCGTATTTTATATAACGCGGATTTTATGGATCTGGTGCCAACACCCGGCGCACCCGTACTTACTGCGGAAGATATTGAACTGCTGCGCGATAATTATGACGACCTTAGCCTGTGGAAAAAATATTTCCCTAAGGATAGCTGGACACTAAAAGGATTTGCCATATTAACCCTGTTTGATGCTACTGTTGAGAATGCGGTATCGTCATTAAAAGGAACTTTGCTTGGCGCTACATACGGCAATAATTTAGAAGGTAAATTTTTAGATGTTTTCCGCTCTATATATAAGCTTCCTAACCTCAATATAGGGTTCACATCATTTAACGACGCCGAGAACACCTTTTCTATAGCTACATTTAACCCTAACCTTAAAAGTTACCTGCTGCCCGATCATGTAGAAGAAGAATGTTTCGATACGCTTTGTACACGATCATTAAGCAAATTGGTTCAGGAAAAAACTTATTTCGCTATATCAGATGTAGCTAAATATTTGCAGGCCGAACCTGATAATGTAATGGCACAGCGCTTTTTAGAACAGGGTATAAAAAGTATGATACTGGCACCCATTGTAAAGAACGGACATTTGTTGGGCATTATTGAACTGGTATCAAACAACGTAGGCGAACTGAACAGTATTAATGCAAACCAACTGGAAAACGTATTGCCCTATATTACCGATACCATTGACAAGCAGTATAGTAACATCCAAAACCAGATACAGGCAGTTATTCAAAACGAATACACAACCATACACCCAAGCGTTTACTGGAAGTTTAAAAAAGAGGCGGTAAAATTCCTCCAGTATCGCGGATTAAAGAAAGATTATGCTTTAAAAGAGGTAACCTTTCATGATGTATTCCCGCTTTATGGGCAAATTGATATAAAGGGTTCATCAGATACACGGAATAAGAGTGTGCAACTCGATTTGCAAGAGCAATTAACAGCACTCATACCCATTATTGAACAATTACACCTCAGTAATAAGGACAGTGATGCCGAGCAGCATGTACGCAACCTGCAGGAGTATGTAATGGATGTACAAAGCGCGTTACGGGCCGACACCGAGCAGCAGATCCAAAACTATTTAGAACTGCACATCCATCCATTATTAAAAGAAACGGATGATTTGCCGGTAAAAACCAAAACTGCTATAGAAAAATATCTTACACAGGCAGGTAAAGAGGGCGATTTTCATCAAAACCGCCGTAAGTATGAAACCACGGTTGCCATGATCAACGAAAAAATGGCCCTGCTGCTTGATAGGGCACAGGTGCAGGCGCAGGAGGTGTTCCCTCATTATTATGAGCGTTTTAAAACCGATGGAATAGAACATAACCTGTATATAGGTGCAACCATAGCCCCTGCAAAAAACTTTGATATATCCTATTTATACAACTTGCGCCTTTGGCAATTACAGGTGTTGTGCGAGATGGAACTTGAACACCATTACCTAAAGCCATACCTGCCATACGCGCTTGATGTTACCTCGTTGATATTGGCCTTCAGTCTGCCTATGTCTATCCGCTTTAGGATGGATGAGAAAAGGTTTGATGTAGATGGTACGTATAACGCCCGGTTCGAGATCGTAAAAAAACGTATTGATAAAGCCGTTATTAAAAACACTACCGAGCGTTTAACTGCCATTGGTAAGCTCACAATTGTGTATTCTAACCACGATGAAGAGGTAGAATACAAAAACTATATCCGTTTCCTGCAAACCCAAAAAATGCTTGAAGACGAGATTGAAATGCTTGACGTAGAGGATTTGCAGGGTGTATCGGGTTTAAAGGCGTTGCGCGTGCGCATCCGTTATAATACCAGTTTGCCGGTGCGTAAATTCTTTACCTATACCGAAATGCAACAGCAGGCAAAAACTATATCTATATAATATATTCCAGCTGTAACTTAATAGGTAATAACTAAGCTGTTGCCGGTTGAGGATGCCTTATCAGTTTTTTCCTCGCCGGTTTTTTCTTTTTAATGCGGTTTAACCACATCATTACGCCTGTAACCGGGAAGATGCATGCCAGCAGGCAAATAACAAAACTGATTATCTTGGTGGGCAAGCCATAAACCGAGCCGGTGTGTACAGGTTTAACATATGAGCGCACCCGCTGCCCCAGGCTTTTATCGGCAAATAACTGGGCGGCTACAACGGTGCCTTGGTATTGATCTAAGTTATAACTGTCAGAAGCGTTCTCGGTTTTGCCCTGTTCTAAAACATTGATGCTATACGTTCCTGCAGAATCACGTGGGGGGCGGATGCTGTAAAACTCGGCGGTTTTTATTTTGTCGCCAACACTTGCCAGCGCCTGCTCAAACGTTAAAGGTTTTAAGCCGGCCTTGTACTTTGATTTGGGGGCTTTTGCTTCGTCTTTTTGCTGTTTTGAGCCCGTTATGGCATACAGGGCATTGTTAGCCCACTTAAACGACATAACCAACCCGGTTAATACAATTACGATGAGGAACAGGGAGGTATAAAAGCCGGTAACAATATGCAGGTCGTGTGTTAGGCGTTTGCCGCTACCGTTAAACTTTATTTTAAGGCGCTGGCGCATAATGTTCCTGGTTTTTGGCCACCACAAAATTACCCCGGTAATTAATATAAACAGGAACAGCAGGGTAGAGATGCCTACTGCCGTATCGCCAACGCTATCTTTACCAGCCAATAAAAAGCGGTGCAGCATTTCTACCGTAAATAAAAAAGATTGCCTTTTGCTGTACTGGCCTAAAAGCTCGCCCGTGTAGGGGTTTACAAATATGGTAATATTAGCACGGGCGTTTTCTTTCGGTTTTTTATCCTTCACATCGCCGGTTTTGCCTTTTTCGGCAGGGGCTTCTTTTTTGTTGATGCCTTTGTCTGCTTTGTTCTTTTTCTCGGGTATTATGGCGCCAATTTCAACCGAGCGTTCCGCATCATTATAAACCATTACAGATGCCAGTTTTGCTTTGGGTAACTGTTTTAAAGCGCCTTTTACCAACTGCTGTAATGGCAGCTTTTGGCCACCTGGCGTTACGTAATAACGTTCGGGATGAAGCCTGTGGTTTATTTCTTTTTCAAAAACCAGTATGGTGCCTGTAATGCATGAGCATAGTATTACAACGCCCGCGGCAAGGCTTAAATAAAGGTGAATGTTGCGGAAGAATATTTTCATTCGTTTTAATGATAAAACCGGGCTTGTTTGGCAAGCCCGGTTTATTTTTTGAGTGTAGCTATTAAAGTTTGTAGCTTAAGGTGGTTAAAAACTGCCTTGGCGGTATAGGGTTCACACTATAGTTTTCGTGCACGTTCCAGTTAAGTACGTTGCCTATGTTTGATACTTTACCAATGATAGATAGCTTTTTATAGGTATAACCTACAGATGCATCAACCGTGGTGAATTTTGGTACAGATACTAACCTCGACGCCGGCAGCGGCTGCCCTGTAGCAGGGTATACGTTGTTGAAACCGGCAATGCGGTTACCCAGGTAATAAACCGATGCGCCAACTTTAAAGCCCTTAAGGCTGCCATCATAAAAATTATAGAAGGCGCTTGCATTGGCTGTGTGCTTTGGCACGTTAAGCAACGGCTCGCCGGCTATGTTCCTGCCGGGTATGGCAGGGTTTACATAACGTGCGTTGGTATAGCTGTAACCCGCCAACAGGTCAAGGCCCTTAACGGGGTGGCCCGCAATATCAAGCTCTATACCATCGCTTTTAGTTTTGCCCGCCAGCGTTTTAATATTGCTATTGGTATTAGGCGTTACACCATCGGGGCCAAAAGGTGCCTTTTGCGCAAGGTTATTATTAATGATGCGGTATGCAGTAACGTTTACAGATAAATTACCATTCAGGAAATCGTTTTTAACACCCGCCTCAAACTGATCTATCAATGAAGGATCGAGCGGGTTGTTGTTAACATCGGTACCGGTATTAACAACAAACGAGTTTGAATAGCTGGCAAATAAAGCGGTGTTGGCAAGCGGTTTGTAAACGATACCTACCCGTGGCGAGAATGCCTTATCTTCCTTACCTTTTGCCTGCGCAGTTAAGGCCGTGCTGTAATAATTGGTAACGGTAGTAGGCGATATGTATTGGTATGACCAGCGTATGCCCGCTAACACCTTCACTTTCTCTGATAAGCTGATCAGGTCATTAAAGTACGCGCCAAAACGGTTGGTTGGGGTAAGCACATTGTAAAAAGGGTTCATGTTAGGCTTATCTGTACGTTGCGTGTATTTGTCCAGGTCAAATATGTTGATGGTATCATAAATACCCGATTGCAATGCGCCGTTTTGATCAAGGTAACTTGATGCACCGCCTACGGTAGCCACGTAAGTATAGTTGGTATTGCGGTACCAGTCGGCATCAACGCCTGCTAAAATATTATGTTTAACAGCGCCGGTGTTAAACTCTCCGTTAACGTTAAACTGGCCTGTGAAATAATCCTCAAGTGTTTTAGTGCGGTTAAGGTTACGTTTCCAGTCGCCAACGTTATCGGGCTGTATGCGCTCTGTAGTTTGGTACTGGCGGTCAAAATGCTGGTATGATAAACCTCCGCTCAGTTTCCACAGGTTATTTATCTGGTGGTTAATGGTAGCTGTAGCAGTGGTTTGCTTTGTATTACCGGTTGACCATAAAGCACCTAAGTACCTGTTGCGCGGAACATTGGCTATGATGTTATTAACCTGCCCGGTACCAAAATCGGGCGTAAAGTCATAATTCAGATAATCGCCTTCAACAATAATGTTTGTTTTATCGCTTATTTTATAAAGTAACGATGGGTTAATATAAAACCTTTCAGATTTTACGTTGTCGCGGTAGCTGTTTGCTTTTTCATAGGTGCCATTTAAGCGGTAAGCTAATTTGGATGATATAGGGCCGTAAACATCAAACGCAGGTTTATACAGGTCATAGCTGCCATAAGTCATAGATACCCGGCCTCCCTGCTCAAACTGAGGTTTTTTAGTAACCAGGTTTAATATACCACCCGGTGCAACGTTACCGTAAAGCATGGCTGCGCTTCCTTTTAAAATTTCAACACGTTCTAATGAACTTATCTCTGGCATTACGCCCGAATTAACCCTAAAGCCGTTCTTGAACATATTGGTACTTGAAAAGTTATAGCCACGTGCAGCAAAGGTTTCCTGCGTGTTGCCGCGGGCGCTGTACAGGTAAACGCCATTTACATTTTTAATAACATCACTAAGGCGCAGGGATTGCTGCTGATCAAGCACATCGCGGCCAATAACCGACACGCTTTGCGGCAGATCAATAGGGGCAACGCTCATTTTGCCAATGCTCAGGTTTTTGCGGTTGATAGTTTTGGTAGATGATATTACAACCTCATTTAAGGCTGTTGAGGTTTCTGAAAGTACAAATTCAATGTTAACAGTTTGGCCTTCGGAAACGGTTGCCGTTTTTTCTTCACTTTTTGTGCCTGTGTACGATGCTTTTATAGTGTAAGTGCCGGGCTTTACGCTGTTGATGGTAAAAGCCCCGTTATCGTTAGTTATTGTTCCTTTGCTTGTACCTACTATCCCAATGTTTACAAATGCTGCGGGTTTACCATCGCTTGTTTTTACATGCCCGGTAATTTTACCATTTTTAATATCATCATCATCAGAATTGGCTTTTACAATAGTTGTTAGAAAAAGGGTAAGCAATAGCGAAAAAAACAGTTTGGTAAGGTTAAGGATATGTTTCGACATTTTATTTAGATTAATTCCAATTAAGCGCAAAAATATGTAAGCTATTTATAATTCCAAACTTTATTTAGAATAAGTTTAAATAAGCTTAGTGTCGGCTAATTATTGGTCATTATTTTGAGGTGACACGGCAGTCTTAAAATTTTGAATCCTGCTGTGAATGGTATTAAATGAGACTTACAGTAAAAAAATACCCTGTTTATCTATACCGTTATTTGGTGCCGGTTATTCTTGTCGGCGCATCCGGAGTTTTTACAAATAGCTTTGCCTAATACCCGGGTAAAGCTTAAACTTTAGTTTGCTGGGCTAAAAACAATGTTTAAACTTATTAAGTTTACCTAGTTTAGCCGTAATAAGGAATTTTAAATGAATCACACTTCTACCCGTTTAAGTAACAATGATTTACTGGATATTTTGTCCCTGTCAGAAAACGCCACGGCTATATATACCGGCGAAGATGTGATCATTGAAAACGCAAACGAAGCTATGCTTCAGTTTTGGGGCAAGAATAAAAGCATCATCGGCATGCCGTTTGAAGACGCTGTGCCCGTGTTAAAGGGCCAGCCATTTATAGCAATGTTGCAAAATGTATGGCGCACCGGTAATACGGTAGAAGGTATTGACGCACCTGCAGAGTTAGAGATAGATGGCGAGTTGAGAACCTCTTATTTCGATTTTTTGTACCGGGCCATCTTAAACCCCGATGGTACCACCCGTTGTATTTTGCATACCGCTACTGATGTTACCGACAGGTTTTTAAGCCAGAAACGTATTGCCGAGATGAACGAGCAGGTTGCAACCATCAATAAAGAATTATCAGATGCTAACCGGCAGTTAACAATATCTAATCATGACCTGGCCGAATCGGAAGAAACGCTGATACAACTGAACAATAACCTTACAGAAAGCGAAACACAATTGCAGTTTGCTATTGATGCCGCCAGCCTGGGTACCTGGGACCTTGACCCTAAAACCAACAAATTTTCGGGAAACGACAGGCTAAAATCATGGTTCGGGTTAAGGCCCGAACAGGAAATTCCGCTTGAAAAAGCTACGGATATAATATTGGAAACCGACCGCCTGAGGGTAATTGCCGCCATACAGCAGGCCATGTCCTATTCATCCGGAGGTGGATATGATATTGAATATACTATCGTTAACCCCGAAAACCCTGTGCCGCGTATTGTAAAAGCAAAAGGCAAGGCGCTTTTTAATATAGATAACCAGGTGATCCGCTTTAGCGGCACTTTGCAGGATATTACCGAAGAGCGCCGCGCCAGCGAAGCGCTTACAGAAATGAACCAGCGTTTAGAGATAGCGCTGGATGCAGGTAACCTTGGCTCATACGAGCTTGACCTGGAGACCGGCAAGATGGTGACTACCGATCAGTATAAGCTTAATTTGGGCTGGCCTTTAAATAAGCCCCTAAGCCTTGCCGATGTAACAGAGATTATTAAACCCGAATACCGTAAGTATGTTGATAAACAATGGAAAAATGCGATAGACCATAATATGGTTTATAATGCCGAATATGAGATAGTACTACCCGATGGTACAGAACGCTGGATCAGCGCTGCCGCAAAGCCACGCTACAACAAAAATGGCAGGGCCACCAAAATGGTAGGTGTTACCTATGATATTACCGAAAGCAAAACAAACGAGCGCCGTAAGGACGATTTTATAACCATTGCCAGCCATGAGCTTAAAACACCAATTACTACGCTCAAATCATCGCTGCAACTGCTTAACCGCATGAAAGATGACCCATCGCCCAAAATGCTGCCAAAGCTAATAGAGCAGGCCAACCGCAGTATGGAGAAGATCAGTACCCTGGTAGAAGACCTGCTTAACGTAAGCCGCATGAACGAGGGGCAGCTGCATCTCAGTAAATCAAAATTTACCATTGCAGATATGCTTAACCAATGCTGCAACCACGTTAGGGTTGCCGGCAAGCACGATCTTATTTTTGAGGGAGACACAGGATTGCAGGTTTTTGCAGATGAACATAGGATAGACCAGGTAGTGATAAACCTGGTGAACAACGCGGTAAAGTACGCACCAAACTCGCACGAGATCTACCTTATTGTTGAGAAAGAAGGCAACATGGCCAAAATATCTGTAAAAGATAATGGGCCCGGCATAACACCAGATAAGCTACCGCATTTATTTACGCGTTACTACCGGGCAGACTATTCGGGCATCCAGTACTCCGGCCTGGGCCTGGGGCTATACATAAGTTCAGAAATTGTACGTAAGCATGGCGGCAAAATAGGCGCTGTAAGTGAATTAGGTAAAGGCAGTACTTTTTGGTTTACCCTGCCTTTATAATAACATACAGATTTGAAATAATTGTTTAAACTTATATTTTTAGCCCCATTATTAAAACATTATCCTGTTATAAGGGTATTAATAGTTTTAATTAAAACCAACCATTAATCAAATTAATGAGCAATTACCCAAGCCACTTTAGCAGCGAGTTGTTACTAACGATATTATCACAGGCAACAACCGCTACCGCTATTCATAGTACTGATGAGATGATCATTGAAACAGCTAATGACGCTATGATTGCTGTGTGGGGAAAAGATAAAAGCGTAATAGGCAAACCCATAGAAGAAGCCCTGCCCGAATTGAAGGGCCAGCCATTTTTAGGCTTGCTGCAAAGCGTGCTGCACACCGGCCAAACCATTGCCGGCAGTGATACCCGGGCCGACCTGGTGGTTGATGGGGAGCTTAAGCCTTTTTACTTTGATTTTGAATACCGCGCCATAAAAAATGATGAAGGCGAAGTAATATGTATATTGCATACTGCTACCGATGTTACCGCGCGATATTTAAGCCGCCGGCGCGAAATGGAGCTGGAATCTGAATTGCAGGCCGCTAACCAAGAGCTTGCGGCAACCAACGAGGAACTGGCTGCCGCAAATGAAGAACTGGCAGCAGCAAACGAAGAGATGAGCTCGTCAAACGAGGAACTGGCATCTACCCTGGAACAGTTAACCGTAACCAACGAGGAACTGGCCGAATCGCAGGAGATACTGAAAAAATTAAACTATAGCCTTGCTGAAAGTGAAGCGCGTTTCAGGGCCGTGGTAACACAGGCCCCGGTAGGTGTTTGTATCATCAGCGCGCATGACCTGATGATACAGGATGTGAACGATGCATACCTTAAAGTTGTTGGCCGGGAGCGCGCCAGTATGCAGAACCGTACCATTTGGCAGGCTGTACCCGAAGCTGCCGCAGTATACGCACCAATAATGAATAAAGTGATTAGCACGGGGGTAGCATTTTCTGCAATAGAGCATGAACTTCAATTGGTGCGTAATGGCTTAACACAATCTGCTTTTGTAAACTTTGTTTACGAGCCAGTAAGGTTTGAGGATAACAGCGTAAAAGCTATTATGATTGTAGCTGTAGATGTTACCGAACAGGTTGAGGCCCGCCGGCAAATAGAAGCGGCAGAAGAAATGCTGCGCCAGGCTATAGATTCGGCAAATATGGGCACCTGGATGGTGGACCTTGCAACCGATAAGCTAACCATTTCTGAACAGGCCGAGAAAATACACGGTGTTACACAAGGTGCAGAGATGACATTTACAGCGGCGTTAAATTTAGTAGCGCCAGAGCACACACAGAAAGTGAGCAATGCCATTGAACAGGCCATAAAAACCAAAAACAGCTTTGAAACAGAATATATCATAAACCCGCTGGATGGTTCGAGACCGCGATGGTTAAAGACTACGGGCAGAGCCTATTACGACGATCAGGATAAGCCGGTAAGTGTATCGGGCACTATGATAGATATTACCGAAAGCAAGGCTTATGACCAGCAAAAGGATGATTTTATAAGTATAGCCAGCCATGAGCTAAAAACGCCCGTAACAAGTTTAAAGGCAGCATTACAGCTATTGGATAGGATGAAGGCTAACCCATCGCCTCAGGTATTGCCAAAACTGATAGAGCAGAGTAACCGTAGCATGGATAAAATAAGCACCCTGATAGAAGACCTGCTTAATCTGAGCCGGATGAACGAAGGGCAGCTGAAACTGGATAAAACAAAGTTTACCATTGCGCACATGTTAAACCAATGTTGTAACCACGTAAGGGTTGCCGGTAAACACGAGCTTATTTTGCAAGGCGATGAAAAGTTAGAGGTAAAGGCTGATGAACATCGTGTAGACCAGGTAATAGTTAACATGGTAAACAATGCTGTTAAGTATGCACCAAATTCAAAACAAATAGTTTTTAACGTAGAAAAGGTAGGTAATATGGCAAGGATATCTGTAAAGGATACCGGCCCCGGCATTGCCCCCGATAAAATAGTCCACCTTTTTGAACGTTATTATCGTACAGATGCATCAGGCTATCAAAATTCGGGTTTAGGGCTGGGTTTATATATAAGTGCCGAGATTATACGCAAACACGGAGGCGAGATAGGGGTTGACAGCGAGTTAGGAAAAGGCAGTACTTTTTGGTTTACCTTGCCGTTGTAATTGTAATATTGCTGAATTTTTAGCCCGGGCTTATTGAAATATTTGCAAGCTTACAAATGCTTTGGCCGGCTCATTGTAATGTTTTTAACGTTTGGCAGTAGTAAATAACTTTAGGCTGAATACATGTTAACATCGTGTAAAAACCAAATTTGATTTTACCCCGTAATTTAAAAAGCTTTTTAAATTAAATAAACTGTATCTTTAATTTATTAATTTAAACTATTGAATACCCCTTTTCCGATCCCTGCTAACGAAAGCGAGCGTTTAGAAGCACTTGCAGCATATAATATCATAGATACACTGCCCGAAGTTGAATTTGAGGAGCTTACTCTGCTTGCGTCGCAAATTTGCCAAACACCGGTTGCCTTGATTAGTTTGCTTGACGATAAACGCCAGTGGTTTAAAGCCATCATAGGCGCCGATGTTAAGGAAACCCCAAAAGAACATGCTTTTTGCGCGCATACTATTGCAGCTACAGAAGATATCGTGATTGTTAGCGATGCACGTGAAGATGCAAGGTTTGCAGCAAACCCATTGGTTACCGGCAACCCCAATATTGTGTTTTATGCGGGTGTGCCACTTATTAACCAGGATGGTTATGCGCTGGGGTCGTTATGTGTTTTAGATACAGAACCCAAACAACTAACTACTGAGCAGGTAAAATCCCTCAAAATATTGGCCCGGCAGGTTTTAACGCAGATAGAGTTGCGCAAAAAAGTAACCGAGCTGGAAGCATCCAATACCAAACTGCTGGAAACAAACACATTTATACAGAAATTTGCTACTACTGCGGCCCATGATATTAAAAACCCTCTAAGCAGTATACTGCTTACGTCGCAGGCGCTGCAAATGCGGCTATCCAATACCGGCGACCAAAAAAGCCGTAGCCTTGTGGGTTTAACCATCAGCGCCGCTAAGCGCTTGCTTACGCTGGTTGATGAGATGCTTAATTACTCTAATGAACCCGCTTTATTACTTTCCGATCAGCGGTGCCTGCAGTTGAACAAGCTGCTTAAAAGTGTAGTTGAGTTGATTGATGTGCCGCATAGTGTTAAAGTTAGTTTTCCGAAGGTTGAGCATACACTTACCTGCTCGTCGGTAGCGTTAGAGCAAATATTTCTGAACCTGCTTACCAACGCAGTGCGTTATAACGATAAGCAGGAGGGGGTGATTAATATCCAATTCAGGGAAGAAGGCAGCTACTATAAGTTTAAAATATCAGACAACGGCATGGGTATCGCCGAAAAAGATCTGCATAAGATATTTGAGAAAGCGGTTACTTTAAACGCGTTAGACCGCTTTAATAAAAAGGGTAACGGGATAGGTTTACATACCGTAAAGCTCCTGGTTGAGAAACTGCAGGGTTCTATCCACGCCGAATCAAATATTGGCGAAGGGACCGTGTTTATATTCTCTGTAAAAAAGAACATACAATTGCCTGCCGAAGGTGCTACTGCCGCTTAATATCAGCAATTACGTTATTCAATTGCCTGTTAAAATCTTCGGGCTTTTCTATCATCGGGAAATGGCCCGTATCGTGCACTATAAATAATTTATAAGGGATGTTCTTTTTTACCAGCCCGGTGGTATCATTGGGCACATAATCACTATTTATGAGGTAAAGTTTCTTTTTAAGTTTCATCAGTTCATTGCTTTCACTGAAGTTACTATCCCAGGCCAGGGCGGCAATAGCAATGGTAGAATCAGCTTGGGCCACATCGTTTAAAATTCTATCCCTGATGCTTTTGGGTGTGGTTTTATAAAACAATTGTTTATTAAACCAATCAAATGCTACGGCTTTAAAATTCTTCTTCATGGCGCCTATGGATTCGTCGTATTCCTTCTTATCCTTAACGCTATCCTTAGAGGCTATACCAACCGATTTAAAGTTGTCTACCCCAACCAGTGCCAGTACGTTTTGGGGCGCATCAACGGCGCCCTGTAAAATAATATCGCCCGCCATAGAATGGCCTACCAGTATTACGTTCTTTAACTTCAATTGGGCAATCACGTTTTTAATGTCCTGCCCATACGCCGCAGTACTCCAGTCCTTACGGTTCTTACCCGATTTGCCAAAGCCGGGCAGGTCTATAGTAACTACCCTGTATCTTTTACCGAAGTAGGCCACCTGTTTTTCCCAGTAGGTTTTATTGATGCACCAGCCATGTACAAATAGGAGGGAGGTATCGCCGCTGCCTGTATCAGTATAGTCAATCCGTACGTTGTTGCTTACCAGGTTTGTGGTGATGGCCTTATCATCATTTACGGCGTTGGTATTTTTGGGCTGTGGGTTATTACACGCAAATACAGCCAGGCACAAACAAAAAGCCGCAGAATAATAAAATAGTTTCATGAGATGTGGTGATCTAAGTTTTACAATATTACTGCTTTATGCAATACATGCTAACCATTAGGGGCGATTTAACTTAATTTAACAGGTTAATCCCACACTATATACCAGGTTCCTTCATCATTTTTGGCGTAGCTAAGTCCATCACTCATTTGATGAACATCGCGGCCTTCTTTGTCGTTGTAGTAATTTTTACGTTCGTATATACGTATGCCGCCGTTTTCGCGCTGCAAAAATACCAGCAGGGCGTTCATTGACGGGCCTATCTCATGCAGCCATTGGTTTTCACTTTCTTTTACAAATGCCGAACTCATAACTTTAATATTTAGCTACTTATAACATTTTCCGTGCCGAAAGTACGGGCTTTCGTAAACAGCTTAACACATTTAAATTTGTTAATTGTTATTTACATGATGGAACAATTACGCTTTTTTGATAATGCACAGGGCCTTAAACTCCCAACTGAACTAATGGATTACCTGCCCAATACCTTTACCCGCCAGGAAAGTGCAGACCTGATGCAAAAGCTAAAAGCAACCATACAGTGGAAACAAGAGACCATCCAGATGTATGGTAAGCTGCTAAATACCCCGCGCCTTACCGCCTGGTACGGCGAAAACAGCAAAACCTACGCCTTTAGCGGCAAAAAGTATGACCCGCATCCATGGACACCTGAGCTGCTGTTTATTAAACAGCGCATTGAGCAAGCCGCCGGTATGGCATTTAACAGCGTTCTGCTGAACGATTATCGTAATGGTAGTGATTCGGTAGCCTGGCATGCCGATGATGAACCTGAGCTTGGTATAAACCCCATAATAGCCTCGGTAAGCTTTGGGCAGGCCCGTCGTTTTGATGTAAGGCACAAAAAAGATCATAAACTGAAGTATTCAGTTGAGCTGGAGAATGGTTCGCTGCTCATCATGAAAGGCGACCTGCAGCACCACTGGGAACACCAGGTACCCAAATCGGCCAAAGCCTTAAACGAACGGATAAATTTAACTTTTAGGGTGATAAGCTAACTTAACTTTAAAGAAAATATATTTAATAATCAAATTATTATGTTATTTATATGAATGCTTTGTTTAGTTAAATGCAACGTGTATAAATTAAAATAAAATGTTAATTTTGTTGATACCATCATCTTAAAAACCTGACATGAAGAAATTAATCCTGCTGGCAATTTGCCTTTGCTTTAGTGCCATTACCTTTGCACAAAGCACCATTAAACCTGCTGATGCAGGTGTTACCTACGGCAAAGAGGTTACTGCCGATAATGCTTTAAACACCGAAGCCCTAAACAAAACCCTGAGTACCGATAGTGTTTACAATGGTAAAATTACCGGTACCGTAGTTGAAGTTTGCAAAAAGAAGGGTTGTTTCATGAAGATATCGCAGGCCAATGGCGCCCCAATTATGGTGCAGTTTACCGATTATGCTTACTTTATGCCGCAAAATATTGTTGGCAAAACAGTAGTAGTAGAAGGTAAAGCCAAAATAAAGGAAACATCAGTTGAACGCCTGAAACATTATGCTGCCGATGCCGGTAAAAGCAAAGAGGAAATAGCCGCCATAAACACGCCTAAGAAAGATATTTCTATTATGGCAGATGGTGTTTTAGTGGTGAAATAAACATATTCTCACCCTGTTATTTCGATGAGCGTGGTGTAAAAGATTTCTCTCTCTATCGTTCGATGACATTGTTTAAAATATCCAGAAGCCTGTAACCTTACAGGCTTTTTTATTTTGTTGGAAGTTATAAACTATAATTCCTAATTTCAATAAATAGTATCTACCTATATACATCCTGAGCATCCATGAGCAATTCATTGTTAAAAAACTTTAAAAGCGGCGCTGTACTATCCTTTGGCGAATTGCTGTTACGGATAGCGCCCGATGCAGGCGGCAACTGGTTAAATAACAATATGCTCGCAAGCTATGTAGGCGGCGCCGAGCTAAACGTGGCAACCGCTCTTGCGTTATGGGGGGTGCCATCCCGGTATTTTACCGCGTTGCCAAATAACGGATTATCAGAGCAAATCATAGCCTACCTCAATAAAAAGAACATCGATACATCTTCGGTGTATTACCATGGCGATAGGATAGGCCTCTATTTCCTCACAAAAGGGAAAGATCTGAAACATGATGCTTTGATATACGATCGTGCTAAATCTGCCTTTGCAGGTTTAATGCCTGGTATGGTAGAGTGGGATAAAGTGCTTGATGGGGTTAGCTGGTTCCATTTCAGCGCTATTTGCCCGGCCATTAGCCAGCATGTGGCCGATGTGTGTTTAGAAGCACTTGAGGCGGCATCTGCAAGGGGTATCACCATATCTGTAGATTTGAACTATCGCTCTAAATTGTGGCAGTATGGCAAACAGCCACAGGATATTATGCCCGGATTGGTAAGGTATTGTGATGTGATAATGGGCAACATTTGGGCGGCCGAAAAAATGTTGGGTATAGAGGTGTTCGGCAACATTCATGAGTCGGGCCAAAAGAGTATTTACCTGAAAGAGGCGCTATCATCATCAGAACGCATTATCGGCCAATTCCCTAAATGCAAAGCCGTGGCCAATACCTTTAGGTTTGATGAGGCCGATGATATAAAATACTACACTGCATTGTTTATTGACGGAACTTTTAATACCTCGCACGAATATTGTACTACAACAATTGTAGATAAGGTAGGCACCGGCGATTGTTTTATGGCCGGGCTTATTTACGGCTTTTATAACAACCAACCCGCGCAGCAAACGTTAGATTTTGCAACAGCGGCTGCGTTCAGCAAATTGTTTATAGCAAGCGATGCCACAACAAATAGCGTTGAAGAAATTATTGGAGCAATAAAGTATGAATAAGAAAAATAAAATTGTTGATGCCATTTTATCGCAGGGGATGCTGCCATTGTTTTTTTATGCAGATGCAGAGGTAAGCCTTGAGGTGATCCGTAGTATGTATAATGCCGGGGTTAGGGTGGTAGAATATACCAACAGGGGGCCTGAAGCGCTGAGTAATTTCTATACTATAAAACGAACCGCAGAGAAGGATATGCCTGATCTGTACTTAGGTATAGGCACTATAAAAACCGGTTTAGAAGCAGAAGCTTTTGTAGATGCCGGTGCCGATTTTATTGTATCGCCCATTATCGACAGTGAGGTAGCCCTGGTAACCAATAACCATGATATGCTATGGATCCCCGGTTGTATGACACCTACCGAGATCCATGTTGCGCAGCAGTATAACGCTAAACTGATCAAGATCTTCCCGGCAAACATTCTTGGCCCGGCCTATATATCATCAATCTGGGAGCTTTTCCCCGGGCAGTTATTTATACCAACCGGCGGTGTTGAGGTAGAGGCCGCCAATATAGCCGAATGGTTCCGGTCGGGCGTTTGCGCAGTAGGTATGGGCAGTAAACTAATAAGCCGTAATGTGCTGGATAAAAAGCTCTACCACCAGTTATATAATGATACACTTAAAGCACTTGAACTTGTTCAACTGAGTAAATAGTTTGTGTTAACCACAGCGTTAACAGAGGGACCTCCCTGTGTAAACAGAGGATTATAGGTTAATAATCCAGACAGCGAAAATCTCAGTGCCCTTTGTGGTTTTCTCTTTGTGTTCACTGTGTGGTAAAAATGAAATAATTACCTTTACAACCACATGGAACAAAAATCAAAAGACCCGCTGCACGGTAAAACATTAGAAGCCATCCTGAATGCTTTAGTTGCACACCTGGGCTGGGCCGAGATGGGGTATCGCATCCGTATCAATTGCTTTTTGGATACCCCCAGCATTAACTCCAGCCTTAAATTTCTCCGCAAAACCCCATGGGCGCGCAAAAAGGTAGAAGACCTGTATATCGAGTTTGATAAGGAAATTCCCGAAAGTAAATAGTTTATTAAGGAAGCCCCGATGGGGCTATTTTTTTAATGACCTTCTCTATAAACAGGACGCTCCTCTGGAGCAAAAAAGATCTTATGTAGTCGCTCGGCTCTGGCCGAGTGACCTTTATTACACGGCGTCTCGCCGCAGTTGATGATGACCGGAGGGCTTATAATAATCGTAACCCGGCAGGAGCCGGGCAATTGCGAGAATTAATTACCCGTGCTTTTTCTTCATATTCATTTTAGCCTTTGTACCCGAGCTGTAGTTGTACGTTTTTGAGTTCTCGGGTTTCTTTTCGTGGAAGGCTTCGCCCGGTACGTATTGGTTTGGGTCGGCCTTAACGGGTTTCCTGGCCTTTTCTTTTTCGGCCTCTTTTTGCTTACGGTCTTTCTCTAAAACCAGGTCCTCAGGCAATTCTGCCTTTTGCATTTTTTGCCCGGTAGTTTGTTCTATACGGCGCACCTGGTCAAGCTCAAGGTCGGTAGCAAAGGTTAAAGCTAAAGTTTCATCCTCCGCATCAACGGCATGGTTTTCAATATGTTTTATGTATATTTCTTTTTCAGCAGGCAGGTCAAGATGGATAATGAAAGGGATGTCCGTCAGGTCAAGCTCCATTTCTTCCGTTCCTTCATTGGCAATGATCAGCACACGCAGGCTGCTATCGGCCTTAAACTCGCTGATGTTATTAACCTTGTTATACTCAAACGATAGCGGGTTTATCATGGTAACCGCTTTGCGCAGGCGGTTGGTCAGGTTTTTATAAATGGTTTCGGCGGTAAGGCGCGTGTTGGCAAACACAACCGTTTTGGTGAACATCTCCTCATCGTACAGGAAAAGATTCAGCAGATTTAGCTTGGTGCCAAAGTTGGGTACATGGTACAGCATCTGCGGGTGAACGGGTAATTGCTCGTCAGGCAGTTCCTCTACCTCTACGGTTGCCGGTAGCTGCATAAAAGGCGCTATCATCTTATCAAGCCGCTCGTGCATTACCTCGGTAAATATTAAATGCTGGGCACGGCCAATACTGTTAGCCAGCTCAACCACAGGTAATTGCAGGCCTTTTTTAATAATAAGCTGCGCATCATCCACAGCAAAAAAATCAACCTTGTTCAGGTTAAGCCCAAGTTTCAGGTAAATAGCGCGTGCCCTGTCGGGGGTAGCTACCACAATGTCCGATCCTTCGGCAAGGTCATCCATATTCTGCTCGGTTGTTTGCCCGGGATGCAGGCTCACAATGCGGATGGTTTTATTACGGTTAAGGCGGTCAAACTGCGCCAGTATCTCAAATACCTTTTCCTGGTCGGGGGCTAATATCAGTGCCTTTGGCGTACCATCGGCGCTATGCTTAAAACGGTTAAGGGTAGCCAATACCAATACTGTGGTTTTACCGCAGCCTTCGGGGCCAATGGCAATAACATCCTGCCCGCCAATAATGCGGTTAAGTGTTTTTAGCTGCATTTCCTTCGGGTTGGTGAACCCTGCTTCGGTAACTGCTTTTATTAATTGCTTATTCAGCTTAAATTTCTCTGCCCACGCCATTTCAAAAATATAAAGAGTGCAAAGATACCAAAACCATCCCGCTTTTAAGATTATCAGATGATTATCCGCAATCTGGCACAGCTAATCTTTCTAATTGCGTGGTATGTTCGTCATGATGGTTATTAGACTCACCCGGTCTTTGCTTCGCTTGACCGCCCTCTCTTCGCTGCGCGGAAAGAGGGTCAATCAACTTTTCACCCTTTTTGCGAAGCATAGAGGGTCGCGCACGAAGTGTCGCGGGGTGAGTAAACTTAGCAAGCGGCAAACAAGATGCCTAACTACATCATTAATTTTAACATTGTTAGCGCAAAACCCGCATGATGAAGTTCGTGGCTTGGTATTGTAAACAGATATTTACTACTTTTAGCTGTTAAACCTACAATTATGAAAAAGTTTTTCCTGCTGTCGGTGGTGCTTGGCATCCTGGCTTCATCCGCGTACGCGCAACAAAAGTTTAATGGACTGGATGCCAATATGGGTAACATCTACCGTACATCAGATGCGGTGAGCCGCTCTATCAGTCCCGAAAACTTTACCGGCGAAAAAGGCAAAGGCGGCATGGCCACAACGGGTACCGGGGCAGGAGCGTCGCGCGATCTGGGCCAAACCTGGAAGGTTAGCCCAAGCGTTATCATCAAAAAACATACAACCTTTACAGTGGCCGAAATTGACGGCGAGGGTGCTATACAACACATCTGGATGACCCCAACAGGCAACTGGCGCAATTCCATTATCCGTTTTTACTGGGATGATGAGGCCACACCATCTGTTGAAGCACCCGTTGGCGATTTCTTTTGCATGGGCTGGGGTAAATATGCCCCCGTAACCTCGCTTGCGGTGGTGGTAAACCCTGGCAGTGCTTTTAATTGCTACTGGCCGATGCCTTTCCGCAAAAAATGCCGCATCACTATGGAAAATATTGATAATGAAGATATGGTGCTGTATTACCAGGTTGATTATACGCTGACCAAAGTACCTGAAGATGCAGGTTATTTCCACGCGCAGTTTCGCAGGATAAACCCGCTGCCCTATAAAAAGGATTACGTTTTGGTGGATAGCATAAAAGGTAAGGGCCAGTATGTGGGTACTTACCTGGCTTATGGCTCAAACAAAAACGGCTGGTGGGGCGAAGGTGAGATCAAGTTTTTTATGGACGGCGACACCAAATTTCCAACCATTATAGGTACCGGCACGGAAGATTATTTTTGCGGATCGTACAATTTTGAAACACGTAAAAAGAATGCCGACGGCAGTGAAACCCGCGCATACACCGAATTTAGCGGCCCCTATACCGGTTTGCCGCAAGTAATACGCGGTGATGGCTTATACAATGTTGCCCAGCGCTTTGGCATGTACCGCTGGCATATAACCGACCCGATACGCTTTGAGAAAAACTTGAAAGTAACTATACAGGCTTTAGGCTGGCGTAGCGGCGGCAGATATATGCCCCTGCAGGATGATATTGCATCGGTAGTGTTTTGGTACCAGACAGGCCAGCACGGCCCGTTCCCCAAGCTGCCATCAAAAGATGAACTGGAGGTGAACTGATATTTATGAAATTATGCGAAATGATAAATTAGATGTTGCCGGAACGCCGAATCGCAATAATTACCGGGAATTTAACTAAAGGGCATACAAGCTGCGCTTAAATAATTTATCTTGAGCCGACCAATTTTTAAGAGAATTTAAACCTGTATAAATGTCAAAAGACAAAAGTTTTGCTGCCGTAGCGCTTATTACCTCCCTGTTTTTTATCTGGGGCTTTGCACTCAACCTTAACCCGATACTTATTCCGCACCTTAAAAAGGCCTGCCAGTTAACAGATTTTCAATCATCACTGATAGATTCGGCCTCATACATCGCTTACTTTTTGCTGCCCATCCCTGCGGCGCAATTCATGAAAAAATATGGCTATAAAGGTGGTATTATTTTAGGCTTGTTGCTTTTTTCGGCAGGGGCTATGCTGTTTTACCCGGCTGCCGCGGTACGTAACTACGCTTTCTTTTTGGGGGCGCTGTTTGTGGTATTCTCGGGAATGGCATTTTTAGAAACAGCAGCAAACCCGCTTATTACTTTAATTGGCGACCCAAAGAGCGCTACCCAGCGTATAAATTTCGCGCAATCGTTTAACGGTATGGCAGCGGCATTTGCGCCTTATATAGGCGGTACTTTTATTTTATCGGGCACGGTTTTAACAGATGCCCAGGAAAAGGCCATGTCGCCCGAAAAACTCAATGCTTATTTAAATCATGAAGCCTCATCAGTACAGCTGCCATTTGTTATTATAAGCATAGCAGTATTATTGGTTGCCATATTTGTGTGGCGTACGGCATTCCCGGTTATAAAGGAAGAATCTCCCGAAATGCGTGAAATTGAAAATAAGCCATTATTTGGCCGCATTGCAGCATTAACAAAAAATAAGCACCTGATGTCGGGCGTGGTGGCCGAATTTTTTTATGTAGGCGGGCAGGCATGTGTAACCAGCTTTTTTATACGCTACAGCGAGCACGTGGCTGGTTTTGGTGAACACCACGCTGCTAAATTATTAAGTATAGCATTGTTGTTGTTTATGTTTGGCAGGCTATCGGGCACAGCTTTAATGACGATAATCAATCCTGTTAAACTTTTGGTTACCTATGCTATCATCAACATTGGGCTTATTGCAGCAGCCGTAACCTTACATGGCGAGGTAGTTGTTTATATATTGATGGCCGTATTATTCTTCATGTCTATCATGTTCCCAACCATATTTTCGTTAACTATAAAAGGCCTGGGGCCACAAACCAAGCTGGGTTCATCACTGGTTATTATGGGCATTGTAGGTGGCGCTATATTGCCGCCGGTAATGGGCCGTATCTCTGATGCATCAAACATACAGGTTGCTTATATTGTACCGGGCGTTTGTTTTGTTGCAATACTTTGGTTTGCGCTGAAGAACCTCAGGGTTAAGCATGTGGAAATAGTGGCGGGGCATTAATTTACACACTACCTTATGGATCTGAATTTAAAGAATAAAGTAATTATAGTAACAGGCGGGGCAAAGGGGATAGGTGAGGGCATTGTTAAGGCCCTTGCCGCAGAGGGTGCCATCCCCGTAATTATTGGCCGAAGCGAAGAAGATAATAAACAGGTAGTTGCCGATATAACCGCTAACGGCGGCCAGGCAGGTCAGGTTGTTGCCGAGCTTACCCGGCCCGAGGAATGTGAGCAGGCCGTAAAAGCTGTAGCCAAACAATACGGCCGCATTGATGGCCTGGTGAACAACGCCGGCGTTAATGACGGTGTTAGCCTTGAAGATGGCAATTATGAGGATTTTATGGCGTCGTTGCATAAAAGTATGGTGCATTATTACCTGATAGCACACCATGCTTTGTCGCTGTTAAAAGAATCAAAAGGGGCTATACTCAACATCACCTCAAAAACCGCCGATACCGGGCAGGGCAATACATCAGGCTATGCGGCATCAAACGGGGCCCGTAACGCACTTACGCGCGAATGGGCTGTTGAACTGTTGAAGTACGGTATCCGTGTGAATGCCGTGGTAGTAGCTGAATGCTGGACCCCGCTTTATGAGAACTGGATAAACACGTTGTCAAACCCTGTTGCAAAACGTAAAGAAATAGAAGCTACTATACCACTCGGCCAGCGTATGACTACCACTGAGGAAATTGCCAACACGGTAGTTTTCCTGTTGTCAGATCGTTCAAGCCATACTACCGGGCAAATTATTTATGTTGATGGCGGCTATGTGCATTTAGATAGGGCATTGGCTAACGGGTAGGTAGTTATACGCTCCAATAAGGTAATGTAGCTTTCTCCACCTACGTCAATTGCTTTGTTGTCCGCTTTTCGGAATAACGGCTTGTAGGATGTCAAAGATGTGATACTTTGCGTCTCCTTGCTTTTGCCAAATAACCCCAAAAACCTTATGTCATTTCGTTCCATTTTACGGAACAAACTGAACAAGATTAAATTAATTATACTATGTAATCAATAGGTTGATTTGTAACGTTAAAAAGTTTATTTCCGCCTCCCAATATCCCGAAAAGGACGTTCCAAGGCCGGTTAAAGGCGAATTAAAAGTGTTTTATGTCGTGTTTTTTACTTGTGTTTCGTTTGCCCGTTAATTTACAGAATTCCCTTTATCACCTGCCAAACATTAGCTGCCAGTATTTTTGCACCCTCCGCTGTAGGGTGGATACCGTCTTTTTGGTTTAAAGCACGTACACCGCCAACCCCCTGTAAGAGGAATGGCACTAGTGTCATGTTGTTTTTTGCAGCCAGTTTTGGGAACAGATTTTTAAAATCGGTAGAGTAGGTGGCACCCATATTTGGTGGCACCTGCATACCCAGCATCACCAGTTTGGCTTTGGGATATTTTGCTTTTACATGGTCGATAATGGTTTGCAGGTTCTGTTCAGTTTCTTCAACCGGGATGCCGCGCAGGCCATCATTAGCGCCAAGTTCAAGTACAAATACATCTACGTGCTGTTTCAATAGCCAGTCGATACGGCTTTTGCCGCCTGCGGATGTTTCGCCGCTTAGGCCGCCGTTAACAATGGTATAAGGCAGTTTGGCCGAATCTATCCTGGTTTGCAATACGCTTGGGTACGATTCTGATTGGTCGTCTAATCCGTAACCTGCGGTTAAGCTATCACCAAAAACCAAAATAGTTTTGTTGGATGAGGTTGTAGCGGCGGTTTTGGTGCTATCACTTTGTGCCACTGCATTGTTGGGTTTTGATTTGCTGCCGCAACCGGCAATGGTTATGTTTAATACCAGTATAAATACTATTCTTAATCTATTTAATGTGCTCATATATTATGCGTTAGACCGCAGTACCTCAAGTGGCGATCTGTTTAAAATACCCCTGCTGTTAAGCAGGCCTATTATTACGGTTAACAAAGTAATAATAAAAAAGATGGCAACCACCGGTAAAAAATTAACGGCGTAAGGCATATCAAAAGTGTACCGCGCCAATAACCAACTGGAGCCAATAGCGATCACTATCCCGGTTAATGCGGATAAAGCTCCAAGGAAAAGATATTCTATAGCCGTTATAGCGAAGATCTGTTTACGGCTGCCCCCAAGAGTACGCAGCAATACACTCTCCTGGATGCGCTGATATTTACTGATGCGAACGGATGAGATCAGTACGATGATGCCGGTAATAATGCTAAACCCAGTCATGAATTTGACTACATAACCTATTTTGCCAAGCAGATCATCCAGTACGCTTAGTACCAGCCCCAGGTCGATGATGGAAACATTAGGGTATTGCCTTACCACAGCCTGCTGGTATTTGGCCGAAACGGCGTTTGATGGCACATGTGTTAGTAATACATGTATCTGTGGGGCATCTTCTAAAGATCCGTTGGGGAACACCACTTGAAAATTGGTCGAGATCTTGTTCCAGTTTACCTTTCGGATGCTGCTGATGTAAGTATTCATTGGTACACCTTGAACATTAAACACAAGTTTATCGCCAACCTTGGCGTTGATGCGGCGTGCAAAGCGCTCTTCGGCAGATACAGGGATGTCCTTCCCGGGTTCGGCCTTGCCGATCCAGTTGCCGCTGGTTATAGTTTCTGATGGTGTAAGCGAATCGCGGTAGGTAACCCGGTATTCATAATTATAAGCGTTTTGTGATATGTTCAGTGTCGAATCTTTTTTTGCATCGGCAGCGGTTTTGCCGTTCACTTTCTCCAGTCGCATGGTAACCATGGGTACTTCTGAAAGCACCGGGAGGCCTTCTTTTCGGGTAAGCTCGGCCACGCCTTTTTTCTGTGGGGTTTGGATATCAAACAGTATCATATTTGATTGATTATCGCCGGTTGATAGCGTTACCTGGCTGATAAGCAACTGCTGTATCAAAAATAATGTGGCAATAAATGCTGTACTTAAACCGATAGATACTGTAAGGATAATGGTTTGGTTGTTGGGCCGGTACAGGTTAGCAAAGCCCTGGCGCCAGATGTAACTCCAGCCGCTCATTACCAGTAACCTTGTAAACCTGATCAACAGCCAGGCTATAGCCGTAAGTATCAAAAAAGCGATAATAATACCTGCTGTAAATACTACTGCCGACATCCAGCTATCCAGTTGCAGGTACGAGAAGGATGCGATGAACAGCAGCATCAACAAATAAACCATCCATCTGAGTGGATCGCGCATAGTGTTGGTATCATCGAACGATAACCTTAGCGTATTTAACGGCGAGATATTCCGGATAGAGATAAGCGGTAATAAAGCAAAAAGTATAGATATGATCAATCCCAGTAGGATGCCTTGCCCAATAGCCATCCAGGAGATGCTTACGGATATGGTTATTGGCAGGAAGTCTTTTAAAACGTAAGGCAGCAAATGCTGGATGCTGGTACCCAAAACAGCCCCTGCAACCGAGCCAATAAGCCCAATGCCGGTTATCTGGATCAGGTAAATTAAAAATGCTTCGGATGCTTTTACGCCCATGCAGCGCATAATGGCGATGGACTGGATCTTCTCGCGGATGTAAATATTAATAGCGCTTGCTACGCCCACACAGCCAAGCAGTAGAGCGATAAACCCAACCAGCGACAGGAACTTAGACAGATCGGCAAACGAGCGGCTGGTGCCTTCTTTCTTGCCTTCAACGGTATTGTAGCTAAAGCCAGCTTTGTCCAGTTGTGGGGCCAGCTTTTTGGCCAGTTTTTCTACGTCGGTTTTGCTGCCAAACTTATAATAGTAACTATAATTAATGCGACTGCCGGTTGTAATGAGCCCGGTTTTATCGAGGTATTGCAGGGGGATGTAAACCACCGGTGCAATGCCCGATGCTATACCTGTTTGCCCCGGCGCTTTGTTTAAAACACCTGCTATCAAAAAAGTTTCGTTGCCAATTTTTATAGAATCGTTAACCCTGGCATTGAATTGCAGCATCAGGGTTTTATCAACCAACGCATTTTTACCTGTTTTGAATGAACGGCCGGCCTGAGCAGGTGTAGTTTCCAGTTCGCCGTAGTAGGGGAAGGCGCCCTGTAAAGCTTTTACCTGCACCAACCTTGTCGACTGGCTTTTAATAAAATACACCATGGATGGGAAACTACGTTCCTGCGAACGGTCATCGCCAAGGCTATCCAGCAGCTTTTGCATTTTGACATCAGGTTCTTTGTTGCCGCTAATGGTAAGATCTGCACCTATCAGGCTTGCAGCTTGCTGGTTAACATCATTCTGAATATTATACCTGAACGAATAAATAGCCACCAATGCCCCAATACCAAACACTATCGACGAGATAAACAGCAGCAACCTGCCCCGGTTACGGCGGCTATCGCGGATGGCCATTTTAAACAGCCAGCTAAAGTTTATCCTCCTTTTAAAATTTACTGTATCCATGGGAGCGTTATTCATTACCTGTTTTATCATCGGCAATTAATTTGCCGCCCTTTATTTTGATGATGCGGTGGGTTTTAGCCGCCAGCTCCAGATCATGCGTTACTAAAACAAGGGTAGTACCGGCTTCGCGGTTCAGGTCGAAAATGAGTTTTACCACTTTCTCGCTGGTTTCGGCATCCAGGTTTCCGGTTGGTTCATCGGCAAATAATATTTTTGGCGAGTTAGAGAACGCCCTTGCCAGAGATACCCGTTGCTGCTCGCCGCCCGATAGCTGGGCAGGGTAATGATGGCCGCGGTCGGCAAGTCCAACTTTATCAAGCAAATCAAGCGCACGGGCTTTAATGTTCTTTTCGCCCCGCAGCTCCAGTGGCACCATGACGTTTTCGAGTGCGGTAAGCGTTGGTAGTAATTGAAAATTCTGAAAAATAAAACCCACATATTGATTACGTACCTCTGCGCGTTTGTCTTCGCTTAAATTACCCAGGTTAATGCCGTTCAGTTCTACAATGCCGGTGCTGGCACTATCTAAGCCTGCGCATAGGCCAAGTAAGGTGGTTTTGCCGCTGCCTGATGGACCAACTATAGCATTGGTAGACCCTGTGTTGATGTTGAAATTTATATTATCTAAAACGGTTAAGGCACGGCCGGCACTTTTATATGTTTTGCCGAGGCTTGCTATGTTAAGTATGGTTTCCAAATTTATATGTTTGCTGTAAATGGGTAAATATCAAATTATTATTGATACGAGCCGGTTAAAATATGTTTACTTACAAAGGCATTACATTGTTATTGTGTTTTTAAAATGCCGATTATTTTTTACACTTGTAAAATAACACACCCTCTATGCAAGAATATCCCGGGCAACAGCGAATACTGGTTGCTGTAGATTGTATCATATTTGGATTTGATGGCTGGAACATCAAATTGTTACTGGTAGAAAGAAGTTTACAACCCGAAGCAGGCAAATGGAGCTTAATGGGCGGATTTATTCATCCTTCGGAAAGCCCTGAAGATGCAGCCAACCGCGTACTGGAAGAACGTACGGGCCTTAAAAATGTGTACATGGAACAATTTAGGGTGTTTGGCAAGCCAGACCGCGACCCTGTGGAGCGTACCCTATCAGTAGCTTATTTTGCACTGATTGATATTCAACAGTACGAAACACAGATAAGTACCGAAAATCATCCGGAATGGTTTTTGCTTGATGAAATGCCCGAAATGGTATTTGACCATGCCGAAATGGTGAAGCTTGCCAAAAAGCAACTGCGCTATAAAGCCGCCCTTCATCCTATATTATTCCAGTTACTGCCCGAGCGTTTTACTATCCCGCAACTGCAAGCCCTTTACGAGGGGGTATATCAAACCGAGTTTGATGACCGTAATTTTAGCCGTAAACTGTTATCTACAGGCTTATTGGTTAAGCTTGCCGAAAAGGATAAGCAATCATCAAAAAAAGGGGCGTTCTATTACCAGCTTGATCAATCTAACTACGAGAAAAAATTTGAAAAGTTCCTGAACCTGGTACCCAACCCCGATAAATTTTTTTAAGCCTTACGCTATCAACCTTGTTACAAAGATAAGCGGGGCTGTATTTTGCTTTACAATAAATCTGTTTACATTTAATACTTTAATATCAATGCACTGCATGTGATATAGCAAGAAATAAACCAGTTATTAAATTGAATAGGGAAAAGGCTTTACGTGTTTTAATAGCATGCGTTTTAGTTTGTTGCAGCTATCTAAGCTTCGCCCAGGGGACCTCAAGCCAGGGCAAGGAGTTCTGGACGGCCTATATGTCGCATGTGGAAGACAATGGGGAAAGTGAAATGGCATTATATATTACTGCCGACCACAATACATCCGGCGTGGTAGAAATTGCTGATGGCAGCTTTGATCCAATCCCGTTTAATGTTACAGCAAGGCAAATTACAACTATATCAATCCCAAGGGCTGCATTTTTAATTGATGAGAATAAAGTGCTAAAGGGGCTGCATATTACGGCGGTGGATAATATTGCGGTTTATGCTCATATTTTTTCTAAAAGTGTATCGGGTGCTACACTTTTATTACCGGTTAATGTGTTAGGTAAAAGTTATTATTCTATTAATTACACACAGGAATCAAACGCCAATAAAAAAACGTATTCAGTTTTTAATATTGTAGCAACAGAAGATAATACCACCATTGAAATTACACCCTCAAATAGCTTAATTGATGGCCACAATAAAGGCGTGCCATTTACAATAGTGTTAAGTAAAGGAGAAGTTTACCAGGGCCTATCAACAAGAGACCTTACAAATACTAAAATACGCAGCATTAGTTCGGCCAGCGGAGCATGTAAAAAAATAGCGGTTTTTTCTGGCAGTACCAAAATAGGCATTGGGTGCAGGGATAATAATTTCACATCAGATAATCTTTTTCAACAGGTTTATCCTACTGCAGCGTGGGGAAAAGACTACATAACTGTACCATTAAAAAGGAGAAATTATGATATTTACAGAGTGATTTTGAGCGACCCGAATACGTTGCTTAAAATAAATGGTGTAACCATTCCTGCATCAAACTTTCAGAACACTAATTACTACGAGTTCAGTTCAACACAGCCTAATCATATTATAGGTGATAAACCTATACAGGTGGTTCAGTATGCTGTTAGTCAGGGTAAAATTGAAAACAGTTGTAATTTTGATACAGGTGATCTGGGCGATCCAGAAATGATATACCTTAACCCCGTTGAACAAACACTTGACCATGTTACATTATATTCAACAAGTGCATTCTTAATTTCGAATCACTATGTAAATATTGTTATAAAAGCCAATATGGCTTCAACATTTAAGCTTGACGGTGCACCCTATACTGATTTTGCCGAATTGCCTGATGGATCGGGTTATGCCTATGCCCAAATACGTGTTCAGGCTGGCACACATTACATTAGTGCTGCTGGTGGCTTTAATGCAATAGCCTATGGCTTTGGCGCTAACGAGTCATACGGGTATTCAGCAGGTGCAAATCTTAAAAATCTGAATGAATATGTTAGTTTGGTTGATCCTGTAACAAATACAGACCAGGTAAGTGGCTGTAGTGGTTTAAATTATAAATTGCAGCTTGTGTTACCGTATCAAACAACCCAAATAAAATGGCATTTTGATAATGCTTCAGCACAAATATTTAATAACCCTGTTGGTGTACCTTTTACAAAAGATGGTATAACACTTTACAGGTATGATTATCCGGGGGTTAATACCTATCTGAAAGGAAATCATAATGTTACTGCTACTGTAATTCCCAATTCTTTAACAGACGACTGCGGAACAAGCAAAGATATTGAGTTGAATTTTAATATCGCCGATTTTGCAACAGCAGCCTTTACAACTACAGGGAATTTGTGTAGTGCCAACGAGATAACTTTGCATGATGAATCGATAGCGGATGAAGGTAGTGTTACTAAAATTAAAATTTATTGGGACTACCTTAATCATCCGGATGTATTTGATGTGTTTAATAGCGGCGATATGCCTGTAGATAAGAATTATAAGCATACATATGATTATTCTGCTACATCTACTCCTTATACAATAAAAATGATTGTTTACACAGGTGAAAATGGTTTATGCGACAATGGGATTGAACATGAAGTTATTATTAAGGGAAGCCCGTCTGTAGCTATAAATAATATTGGCCCTATGTGCCAAACAGATGGCCCGGTGCAGTTTGTAGCTGATAATAAAGGTTTTGCGGGTGTTGGCGTTTTTAGTGGTACTGGTGTTAATTCAGCAGGGGTATTTAACCCTGCGGTTTCGGGAGCGGGAACTTTTACTGTAACCTATCATTTTATTGCATCAAACGGGTGTGACGCCACCGTAACCCAGGATGTTATTGTTAATGCCTTACCTGCCATAAACTTAGGTGATGATTTTACTTTGCTTGAAGGGGAAAGTGTTGTACTGCCGGGTACAGCAAGCGGCGGTGGCCTTACGTATCAATGGCAACCTATTAGGGGTTTAGATAATCCTAATGTGTTAAATCCGGTTTGTTCTGTAGCAGAAGATACCCGATATAAACTTACCGTTACAACTGCTGCCGGCTGCACCGCATACGATGATATTTTTGTTAAAGTGCTAAAAAAACCAGTTGTGGTAAATGCCTTTACACCTAACGGTGATGGGATAAATGATACGTGGACAATAAAATATTTAGATACTTACCCGGGAAATACAGTTGACATATACAACAGACAGGGAGAAAAGGTATATTCGTCTGTTGGTTATGCCTCACCATGGGATGGAAGGTTCAACGGTAATGTGTTGCCCACAGGTACATATTATTACATAATAAACCCTAAAAACGGGCGGAAGGTTATTTCCGGCAACGTAACTATTATTAAATAATGCTGAAGAAAGTTTTACCTATTGTTATCATATTTTTTTGCACAACGGGCGTTTACGCACAGCAAAAGCCACAATACACTCAATATATTTTTAACAACTATCTGTTAAACCCGGCCGTTGCGGGTATAGAAAACTATACGGATGTGAAACTTGGTTATCGTAGCCAGTGGACAGGCCTTGAAGGCGCACCAGTTACCGCTTATTTTAGTATAAATGCTCCGCTTGGTAGCAATTTTACCGAAGGCGATGCAACAGCATTCCCATCATCAGGCGGAGAGAACCCTTACAGCAGGATGTATACCCGCGATTACCAGGCCGCCGAACCCCACCACGGTATCGGCTTTATGCTGGTTACTGATAAAGCAGGGCCTATTGACCAAACCAATATGGCCGCAACCTATGCTTACCACCTTGGCCTTGCCCCAAGGCTAAATTTAGCCGTAGGGGTATCTGCCGGTTTCAATCATTTGCATTTAAATACATCGCTTATAACTCTGGAGAATCAGGACGATCCGGTACTGAGGGATATCAATAATAATCAATGGAAACCCGATGCAAGTGTAGGCGTTTGGTTATATTCTGCAGATTATTATGTTGGGATATCGGCTCAGCAAATAATACCGCAAAACCAGTACATCACAACCGGGAATAATTCAAACCTAAGTAAAACGGTGCCGCATTATTTTGCAACGGTTGGGTATAAACTCTACTTAACGGACGATGTAAGCCTGTTACCATCGGCACTGATAAAATTTATACAACCCGCGCCAACAACATTTGATATTAACATGAAGCTTTCCTTTCGTGACAGGTTCTGGTTTGGCGGCTCGTATCGTAAGGATGATTCTTTCGGAATACTGGCGGGTTTTAACCTAAGCTCGTTTGTTAACGTAAGCTATTCTTATGATGCCACTACTTCAGCATTACGCACGGTTAGTAACGGATCGCATGAAATTGTATTGGGTATCATGCTGAATAACCGATATAAATTGACCAGTCCGCAGCACGGATGGTAGAGGATAAAATCAAGATTTGAGAATCGAGAACCAAGATAAGAAATAGCAAAAAGCCCTTTAATGAACTTAAAGGGCTTTTCTATGTCTTAACTCAATAGTCTTGAATCTTTATCCTAAAGTTCTTTCCTTAGCCTTGCCACCGGTATATTCATTTGCTCGCGGTATTTGGCAACGGTACGGCGGGCAATGTTATAACCAGCATCTTTTAATATATCGGTTAGTTTTTCGTCTGCAAGGGGGTGGCGCTTGTCTTCTTTGCCAATATGTTCTTCCAGGATTTTCTTAACCTCTTTGTTTGATACTTCCTCACCGCTTTCGGTTTGGATAGCTTCGCTGAAGAATGATTTTAACAGGAAGGTACCAAACTCTGTTTGTACATATTTAGAGTTTGCCACGCGCGATACAGTAGATATATCCATCCCAATCCGGTCGGCAATATCCTTCAGGATCATCGGTTTCAAATTCTTATCATCGCCGGTTAAAAAGAAATCGTACTGGTATTGCATTATGGCGTTCATGGTTTTCAGCAAGGTTTGCTGGCGCTGTTTAATAGCATCAATAAACCACTTGGCCGAATCAAGCTTTTGCTTTACAAACTGCACTGCTTCTTTTAGCTTTTTATCTTTTTGCGATGCCTTATCATAATGCTGAAACATCTCCTGGTAGGAGCGGCTCACCTTTAGCTCGGGGGCGTTTTTAGAGTTTAGGGTAAGTATGAGTACGCCATCATTGTTTTTGATATGGAAATCGGGTATCACCTGCATTTGCTTGGTGCTTACCTCGTTGCTGTCGCCTGGTTTGGGGTTAAGTTTTAATATCTCGTTAACAACACCACGCAGCTCAATCGAAGTCATGTTTAATGATTTCTCCAGCTTATCGTAATGCTTTCGTGTAAACTCATCGAGGTAATTTTCAACCACCAGGATAGCCTTCTTTATAATCAGATCGTTGGGGTCTTTACGTTTAAGCTGTATCAGCAGGCATTCTTGTAAACTGCGCGCGCCAACACCCGGGGGGTCAAAGCTTTGTATTACCTTAAGCATATCCTCCACCTCTTCATCATCGGCTATAACATTCTGCGAGAAGGCCAAATCATCAGTAAGCGACATGATAGGCCTGCGCAGATACCCATCATCATCAAGGCTGCCTATAATTTGCTTTCCTATGCTAAAATCCTTGTCAGACAAGGGGAGTAGGTCAAGTTGTGCCTGCAGGCTCTCAAAAAATGAGCTTTGTACAGCAATAGGGATTTCCTTCCGCTCATCCTCGTCATCGCCATTCTGGTCATAACGCGTGCCGTAATCGTTTACGTTGTCGTCTTGCAGGTAATCGTCAATATTAAACTCATCCATTGGGCCCTGATCTTCGTCACCGTTATAAGTGTCTTCGTCAGGGTCGCGGTCGGGGTATTGTTCCTCAGGTTCGTTCAGGTTAGTTAAGCTTAAGTCTTCAAGCGCTGGGTTTTCTTCCAATTCTTCTTTAATACGGGTATCAAGAGATACAGTAGGCACCTGCAGCAATTTTATAAATTGAATTTGCTGAGGCGAAAGTTTTTGTAAGAGTTTTTGTTGAAGATTTTGTTTAAGCATAATTATAGACGAGGCCAAAAATACACCAATTACCTTAAAGTTTAAAAATTACTTGTAAGTGGTTTATTTAGGGTTTAAAATACTTTTGCACGGATTTTGTTTGGACGTAGAATAAATTTATTGCTAACTTTAATTACACACACAACACATCAACATTATGGGATTTATAAAAGAGTTTAAAGAGTTTGCTGTTAAGGGTAATGTATTGGATCTGGCTGTAGCTGTAGTGATAGGTGCAGCCTTTAGCGGAATTGTTAAATCACTTGTTGATGATATTATTACCCCGGCAGTGCTAACCCCGGCATTAAAGGCAGCTAATTTGAGTAACTTAAGTCAGCTGGTTATCCCAGGCACGGCTATAAAATATGGTAACTTTATATCGCAGGTAATTTCATTTATAATTATTGCTCTATCTCTTTTTGTTATTATAACAGTTATTAACAAGTTTAAGAAAAACGAAGAAGCAACACCTTCAGCGCCACCTGCACCAACTAAAGAAGAGATCTTACTTACAGAGATACGCGATATATTGGCGAAAAAGGCTTAATAAACGGTTAGTTGTTATAATACATTATATTTTACACAAGCTTTTTGTGGGTATGATAGATATTGAAACCCTGCGCGGTATTGCCCTATCATTACCTCAAGCTACCGAGGGGCCACATGCCGATAAAACAGGTTTCCGGATCGGTAAAAAGCTGTTTGCTACTGTGAATATCAAAGAAAGTCGTGCAACGGTTAAACTCTCGCCAGCCAATCAGGATATCTTCTGCACGTTTGATAGTACTGTTATTTATCCCGTTCCCAACAAATGGGGCAAACAGGGTTGGACGCATGTAAACCTGCAAGCCGTACACAAAGAAATGCTCACCGAAATTTTAAAAGTCGCCTACTGCGAAGTAGCACCAAAGCGCCTGGCAGAGTTGGTGGTTTTTGAATAAGCTACCCGAAAATTATCACCCCAATTGACCAATGACTAAAAAGTCTTGGCCAGTTTGGGGTTGGTTAAAATAACATAATCGCCCAGTTTGGCGAATTTGCTCCAGTCGGGGTTGTCAAAGCTTTCATCGGCATAAGCCTGTATATTGATGATGCGCACTTTAGGTAGATATTTTTTTAGCTGCGCTGCTGTGCCCATCTTCTCCTCACTATGAAAACCTCCATTCACCTGGAATACCTTATACCCTTGATGCGACTTCAAAAATTGGGCTATATTCCAGCCCATGGTAGCATCCCACAGGTTTTGCGATTGGTAGATCTTTAGGTTACCCATTGCGCTATGCCCGCCCATAATTGTTACAAATTTCTCGTAATAAGGCCCTGTAGCGGTATCAATAGGTAATGGTGCTAACCAACCTTTTGCAGTGGCGTCCAGCTTTTGCAGGTCGGTTAAACCAACGCGGGTAACCATGTTTGTATAACGGGTAGGGGCATTGGCGGCTATAACGGGTAAGTGCGCGGCTTTGGCCGTTTCTACCATAGGCCGGTAGTCTTTATAGTTTTTCCAGGTGCGGCCTTCGGCTATCAAATTTTTCTCACGAATAAAATCGGCCAGGTACTCATTCAACACGGTCTGGCAATCTGTCTGGAACATCTCCATAGACAGGGCCGATTTAGCCGGGTACTTCTCGGCTATTTTTTTAAAGATAAGGCTCTCCAAATAATGGCCTGTGCTATCGTTGTGCTCTTCGCCAAAAAACAATACATCAGCTTTGCTTAAGTCGTTTACAATATCATCAACAGTAGCCATGCTGCCCTTTGCGGTGTTATAGATTTTGTAATTTTGCGCGATTGGCTCCTGGCAAAAGGCAAATAATGGCAGCAAAAATAGTATGGATAAGGTGGTAAATTTCATATATTGCTTGGGTATGTTAATAAGTTGATAAATATCGATTATCAAATTACCACATTTGTATTTGAAAAAACTAAAAAAAAGGCTACATTTGCGCTCTTGTTTTAAAAACACAGACGTATAGAATAAAGAATAAAATATAGTTATGAAAAGAACGTTTCAGCCCTCACAAAGGAAAAGAAGAAATAAACACGGTTTCCGTGAGCGCATGTCAACTGCTAATGGCAGAAGGATCCTTGCAGCAAGAAGAGCTAAAGGCAGAAAAAGGTTAACTGTTTCTGACGAACGCAGCCACAAAGCATAATTCTGGTTGTTTACTCCTTGTAAAAGGAGCTGACCCGGTTATGTAAACATGTTTTCGGTTCAGCATCAACAACTATGTATACTTTTAAAAAAGAAGAACGGTTATGTAATAAAAAGCTTATTGACGGGCTTTTTCATAACGGCTCTTCTTTTTTGTGTTACCCCTATAAGGCTTCTTGGATGTTTACTGATGGTGAGCAGCAATCCCCTGTGCAGATAGTATTTTCTGTTGCCAAGAAGCGCTACAAGCGTGCTGTAGACCGTAACCTGGTTAAACGCCGCATGCGCGAAGCCTACAGGCTTAATAAACAAGCGCAATTATATGATGTATTGAGTGGTGCCGGTAAAAAAATGGTGCTATCTATCAGTTACATTGGCAAAGAAATTTCCCCTTATGACTTTTTTGAAAAAAGGATGCTTAAGCTTTTAATACAGCTTGCGGGGGAAGCCAGTAAATGAATTTTTTAATAAAAGGGATAAAAAGAGTTATTGGTGCTTTTTTTTTATTGCTGATAAAAGCATACCAGTATCTTATTTCGCCTGTATTACCTAATGCGTGCAGGTATACGCCTACCTGTTCCCAATACGGTGTTGAGGCCATTAAAAAATACGGCCCTTTTAAAGGTGGTTGGCTCACGCTAAAGCGTATAGCACGCTGCAACCCGTGGGGCGGGCACGGGCACGATCCGGTACCTTAGCCGGCAAGTTAAATTCATAAGTGAAAAGTCAAAACCTTGTATAGGTATATCGCTTTCACTTTTTAATTTTAACTTTTAATTTTGACTTTACAGAATGATACTACAAATAGAAACAGCAACAACATCGTGCTCGGTAGCTTTGGCAAATAATGGTAAGGTATTGGCTTTTAAAGAAATAAACGCCCGTAACATACATGCCGAGGTCATTACTGTTTATATTGATGAATTGATGGCGCAAACGGATAGTACTTATGCCGATCTGGACGCTATTGCAGTGAGCTGTGGCCCCGGCTCATATACTGGCCTGCGCATTGGGGTATCAACTGCTAAAGGCTTGTGCTTTGCTTTAGATAAACCACTAATAGCTGTACCAACATTGGCAGCTATGGCTAAAGGAGCAGTACAAAATTATACTACGGATAAGGATACGTTATTGTGCCCGATGATAGATGCCCGCCGCATGGAAGTTTACACTGCTATATATAATGCAGCAGGCGAGGTTATAAAGCCTGTAGCGGCCGAAATTATTGATGCGGATAGCTTTAGTGACATCCTTGCCGAAAATAAAGTATTGTTTTTTGGCGATGGTGCCGATAAATGTCGACAGGCATTAAGCCATAACCCAAACGCGACCTTTTTAGCTGGGTTTGAAAACTCTGCTAAGCACCTTACCCAAATTGCTGCCGATAAGTTTGCACTTGCCGATTATGAGGATGTTGCTTATTTTGAACCTTACTATCTTAAGGATTTTATTGCCGGAAAAAAGGCAGATAGCTAATTATCAATCGTTCCTGTCTTTATGGAAAATGCTGTTCCATAAGCGGGTTATAAAACCCGGCCTGTCGCCCAATGGAATGTGGCTGCTATTCAGCGGGTGTTCTATTACATTCCCAAATTTTATTGAAAAACCCATAAACAAATCGGCGCCTGTGTAGGATGCACTCTTATTGATCTGTGTTTCACTTTTATTTGCGGCAGCAGCAAAGCTAACCGATTGCATAATGCGATCGCTGCCGATGAAAAACTCAATATTTGGTGTTTTTACCATGAATTGCAAGCCGGCGCTAAAAATACCGTAATTGCTATATGATGTGGTTAATGTGCCTACCAGGTTATTATACTGAAAGGGATTTACAAGAGCGGCAGTATAACCATCGTAAAATACTTCTTTTTGTAATATAAGCGTTGGCGAGTATTTAAAACGCCTGTCGTAATCAAACCAGTACGATTTATTTGCACTAATCTCGGCTACACCATTAGTAGCTGTTGTAAAAGATTGTTGCTTATCTGCCGAGCGGATGATGCTATACGTTGTGGCGTACAAATTATCCTCTCTACGGTTAGTACTAATGTCAGGAGCGGTGCGGGTGGTATTAAATTCGCTTACAATTGAGCTTTTGTACCAGTGTATAAAACCTATATTTTTTACATTGAACTGGATGTTAAAATTATCTCTGGTACGGATAGCCGTACCAATACTTATTGAGGCACCCGGGTTTCTTAAGGTGGGGAGCAGATCGTGTTTGCTGAATTCTCCAGGCGTGTAGCTTATCCGGTACCTGCCCTGCAGGCTAATATCGGCTGCATCGCTTGCCCTGTCAAAAGTTACGTGCGATTGATCTATTTGTAACTGCTGATACTGTATACCTAATAATGCGCTCAATTTAAAACCGAAAGCAAAGTTTTTATTAACCTTTTCCCTATAGTTGAAGCTTATTTGATGATAAGTTTGTTCGGTATAATTATTATTGAAAAGGTTAGTATAATCATCGGCGGGGAAGCTGTTAGGGCCATTTAGCAGCAACAAACTTTCGTCTGTAAACAGCCCGCGGCCTTCTGCACGTGTTTGGGTAGATATACCTATCTCCTGGTTGCCATCTAAACTGGTAAAGGCTTTAAACATTAAGCTATAAATGTTTGCATTTGCATTTGCCCGGCTAAAGCGGCCATTGCCTATAGTAAGGGCAGTGTTGGCATATTTGCCGTTAAATGCGCGGCTTTTAAGCGGTACCTGGCCGTTACCCGTAACGTACAGGTTGCTGTTAAAGTTGGGGATGAAAAAGTTGAACGCAAGTTTGCGGCTGGTATCGGGCACGAAGGCCGCCTGTGCCGGGTTCTCAAAAGAGTCATACAAAGTGCCGGTATTGTATTGGGAAAATTGCTGGCCAAAAGTTTCAACTGAGATAAACAAAAAACAAACAGCCAATAGAAAATTCTTCATACACACATTCGCCATACCTGATGTTTACAGGCGCATAAATAAATTGCTTTAAAACTTATCAACTAATATACGCTCCATTTTACGTAATTGTGGGCTTTTGGTTGTGTTTTGTCAATTTTAGTCTGTTTTTTTACTAACAGTAGTATCGGGCATGTTTTGTAATAAGCAAAAATTTGTGTAGAAATTTTTATCAGTTGCGGCAAACTGAAAAGATGCCCCGTAAAAGTTCTTCCAGGATAATGAATTGTTTTTATAGGCAAAATAAAAATCATCTTTTAAACCGTCCCTTAAAATCTGCTGCGCGTTTTTAAAGTGGATAAAAAAGGCAACGTTCCCTCTTTCGGCAAGTAAGTTATCAAACTTTATGTACTGTTCAGTCTTGTTTAAAAACTTGCGGTTCATATAAGTATCGTTATAACTTTCCAGTTCTTTTACGCTGTTGGCCAGCACCAGGTAGTTATCAATTATGCGGAAGTATGGCCTTTTAAACGCGTTAAAAGCGTCGCCCAGTAAAAAGAAGGGCAGCTTGGTATAATTAAACTGGCCAACGTCATCGGTTATCATGCCGCTTATATTGGCCATAAATGGGCGTAGTTTTGAGCCATTCTTTACGTTAATAATCGCTATTTTTTCCTGGTAACGAGTAGTAACGACAGCAAATTCATTGCCCAATAATTGGGTAAACTCATGTATCAGGTTAATGCCTGTTTCTGCTTTTATTTTGGCAAACAGCGCGTCTTTTTCGGTTTTTAAACCTGCCCTTGTTTGAAAGTCGGTAAGGTCTGTAGTAAAACCTGCGGGGTTTGATACAGCCATGCTTAAAGCATAAGCGGTTGTAGAGGGGAATAGGTCTTTAAGTATATTTGTTACCGGCTGTTGGTTGGTAAATACATTCAAATAGGTGCCCCGCTTATCTCGTTGTATATTGGTGTAACCGTTAAACATAACGGCATCATTCTTAAAATTAAGGTTTAGGGCTGCCAGGGCGGGTAATATTCTGAAGGGTTTAAATATATCGGTGTTGCTGTTTTTAAATATTTGAGTGAACAACGGCCCAAGGTGTTCGTAATTAATATACAAATTAGCCAGCGAGTTTGAGTTTTGCTGATCCGGCAGCAGCATAAACGCTTGTTTCTCGCGGTCGGGCTTGTAGTTGGCGTTTTGGGTGATCAGGTCTTTTGAAAAGCTGCCTGAAAATATATTACCATCAATATTGATCAGGTAAAAACGCTTTTTTAATGAGTTGAAATAAATATTATAGCCTTTCTTTTCGCCAATTTGCAGCGGGGTTATTAATAGCCCGGTATTTTTTTGTTTGGCTAATTGGTCAAACTCGGTAAGGTCAACATCCTTTCCGGCTGATGCTGTAAGCAGTAGTTCAACCTGGTTACTTTGCGATGGATGTATCGAGACAAACACGTTGCGGGCGGTAAAAAATGACAGCAGCGCCGGGTTGTTGAAAAGTACGTTTCTCACGGTATCCAGGTCGGTTATTACCTGCTCGCCAATAAGGTTAGTAAGCAAGGAATTGCCCGCGTATATATCGTAAAAACTCTTCTCGTTGGTAAATTCAAACACCACGGCGGCATTATCCGGGATGGTGCGGATAACATTACCCGCATGGGTCCCCGAGGTATTTAAGTTTTTAAAATACTTAACGGTTATTAATGCCGTTGCGGCAACTAAAACTAAAGTAATAATTATCAGTCGTTTCATTCTGGGTTTGCGTGTGCAATTTAGAATTTTACCGTACCACAATAAAGTAATACTTTCATTTGGTTAACTTAGCCTTTTATATCTGCATGAACAAACAAATAATTATTACAGCATCGCTTTTTGGCGCGCTGGCCGTTATTGCCGGTGCTTTTGGCGCCCATGCCTTAAAGGCTTCTTTATCTCCTTATCAATTAGAAGTTTGGCAAACAGGTGTGCAATACCAGTTTTACCATGTATTCGCGCTGTTGTTCCTGTCTACCTTTACCCGCTTTAAAAACAAGGTTATTGTAAGTACTTATTACCTGTTTACCTTTGGTATTGTTTTGTTCTCGGGGTCGCTTTATTTATTAGCCTGCCGCGATCTGATCAATATGCCGGGTTTAGCAGTACTGGGCCCCGTTACACCAATAGGCGGTTTGCTGTTCATTACAGGATGGATATTTTTAGCTTTTGCTGCTTTCAGAAACAAATAAACACGGATGTTAGAATTTACCGAAGGCTCGTCGGCTACGCGTAAAACACTTTTTGTTGAAGTGATATTACCGCTGGCTATAAGCCGCAACTACACTTACCGGGTTCCTTACGAACTTAATAATGCCATTGCTGTTGGCAAACGGGTAGTGGTGCAGTTTGGTAAAAGTAAACTCTATACAGCAGTTGTATCAGTTATAACGGAGCACGCGCCCGAAAAGTACGAAGCCAAATACATCATAGATATACTGGACGAGCAGCCCGTAGTTACCCAGCGCCAGCTGCAGTTTTGGAAATGGCTGGCCGAGTACTATATGTGTAACGAAGGCGAAGTGATGAACGCCGCCCTGCCATCGGCCCTTAAGCTGGCCAGCGAAACCAGGGTGATGCTTAATAAGGATTTTGCCTATGATAAGGCAAGCCTTAGCGATAAGGAATACCTGATAACCGAAGCGCTTGATATACAGCCCGAACTAACCATTAGCGATATAGCCAAGCTGCTTGGGCAAAAAACGGTGATGCCGATTCTTAAATCACTGTTCGAGAAAAATATTGTTACGATATCTGAAGAAGTGAGCGAGCGTTATAAGCCCCGTAAGCGCACCTTCCTTACACTTAACCCTGCGTATCATAACCAGGATAACCTTCGGGAACTATTCAATATACTTGAGAAACGCGCTCCAAAACAGGCCGACGCGGTACTGGCCTTTATTAAATTATCGCGCAGGCAAAAGGCTGTTGCCAAAAATGAGTTGATAGAAGAGAGTGGTTCGGGAGATTCCAGTATCAAGTCCCTTATTGAAAAAGATATTTTTATTGCCGAGGACAGGAATGTTAGTCGCCTGGGTTATGACGAAGACGATGACCAGTTAAGCAATTTTATACTAAGCGAAGCACAGGAAATTGCACTTTCTGATGTGCAGGCACAATTAAAAGAAAAAGATGTGGTGTTGCTGCATGGGGTAACCTCGTCCGGCAAAACGCAGATCTATATAAAACTGATAGAAGAGATGGTAGCCACCGGAAGGCAGGTGCTTTACCTGTTGCCCGAGATAGCACTTACTACACATATTATTGAGCGTCTACGTGTTTATTTTGGCGGCACCATTGGTGTTTATCATTCGCGCTTTAATGATAACGAGCGGGTAGAGGTTTGGCAAAAAGTGCTGAACAACGAATATAAAGTAGTGCTTGGCGCACGCTCGTCGGTATTCTTACCTTTTACCGACCTGGGGCTGATCATTGTAGATGAAGAGCACGAAACATCCTACAAACAATTTGACCCGGCGCCACGCTATAACGCACGTGACGCGGCTATTTACCTGGCCAATATTTATAAAGGTAAAGTGCTGCTGGGTTCGGCTACACCATCGTTCGAGACCTATTATAATGCACGTGTACATAAGTATGGCTTTGTTGAACTAACGGAACGTTACGGCGGTGTGCAATTACCATTAATAGAAGTGGTAAGCATATCTGAAGAAACCAAACGCAAAACAATGCAATCGCACTTTAGTAGTGTGCTGATGCAGGATATGCAGCTGGCGCTTAATAATAAGGAGCAGATCATCCTGTTCCAAAACCGCCGTGGTTATGCCCCCGTGCTAATGTGCAAGGTATGCGCTTATACCCCAAAATGTATTAATTGCGATGTTAGCCTTACTTATCACAAACATACCCACAAGCTGCATTGTCATTATTGCGGATATAAAGAAGATTCGCCAACCATTTGCCCGGCCTGTGGCTCAACCCATTTAGAATATAAAGGTTTTGGTACCGAGAAGGTAGAAGATGAGCTATCCGTACTGTTGCCGGATGTTCGGCTTGCGCGTATGGATCTGGATACTACGCGTTCCCGTAATTCGCTGCAAACTATCCTGAATAACCTGGAAGAAAAGAAAATAGATATTTTAATAGGCACCCAAATGGTGGCCAAGGGGCTCGATTTTGCCGATGTAACCGTAATAGGTATCATTAACGCCGATAGCCTTTTAAAATATCCCGATTATCGTGCTAACGAGCGCAGTTACCAGATGCTTGCCCAGGTAAGCGGCAGGGCAGGGCGAAGGGGTAAACAGGGCAAGGTGGTGATACAAACTTATGACCCTAACCACCGGGTAATAAAACAGGTGATTGAAAATGATTATACCGACCTGTACTTTACCGAAATGGAAGAGCGTAAGAGCTTTAAATACCCCCCATACTTCCGCATCATCAGTATGGATGTGAAGCACCGAAACCCTGAGATATTGTATAACCAGGCCGAGTACCTTGCCAACGAACTGCGCAAGCATTTCGGCGACCGCGTTATAGGCCCCGAAGCGCCACTTATAAACCGTATCCGCAACTACTACATTAAATCTATCATGCTTAAGTTTGAGCGAGATACCATTTCTATCGTAAAGGCAAAAGCTATCATCAGGGATGTGATCACTCAGTTCCAAACAACTAAACTAAGTAAGGGTAGCATTATTCAGCCCGATGTTGACCCCTATTAGGAATAATTAAGGTGTTTTTACAAAACTACCCGCCGGTAATTCTATTAAGTATTTTTTTTAGGTTGAATAATATGTATGAAATATATTGTTTAATAATTATGCAGGGTAACCATAGGTTTCTAAATTCTCTTTACCGTTAAATGTGGTGTGTTGCAGGGTACACAAAAATACCCACTTCTGGGTATTTTATGTATTTGAATATACTACGGGAAGTAAATAATTTATATTTATCGCAACTTAAGCCCTTAAATATGAAACTATTGTCGCAGTTTTTTATGGCTCTTTTCCGGCCGCCATCGTTATCGTGTTTACACATTGCACAACCTCAAAGCAACCGTAAGCAATACATCTTAAAAAGATAATCCGCGCATTTATTTATTAATATAAACCAGTTATAAAAACTGTAATAAACAAATATTGCCTGTATTTTTCATATTTATCCGGGTTAAAACACCCTAAATAAACGAGGTTATAACTCGGGTTGGCAAAATAAATAGCATCTACTTTTAAAGTTGATAATTAACCCAAAATACATAGTTAAACAAACCTGATAAGACACTTAAACTACACTCACGACATCATGAAACAAACAACTAAACTAACCATTATACTTAACCTGTTTTTAGGTTTAAGTACGGCGGTAAATGCCCAAACACCTGCGGCAACAGATCAGCACCCTGAGCTGAAATACCGCAGAAGCTCGTTACACCTCATCCTGCTGGAGTCGGAAGATTTCCCGAGAAAAGAAGTGGTAATGAAAGCTTATCATGAGGCTCCGTTTCCAGATAAATATAACAACCATAGTATATCTACGATATCTGTCGACCCGTCATCATATGTACTTACAGATGCTGAAAAAGTAGCTGCAGGGACAAAAAAGAGCGGTATGGGTAACCTTGGAGCAAGCATGTTATCGGGCGTTACGGCGGGCATTGTAGATAAAGACGCTTCAGATATGCCTTTTATAACAGGCAAAATTGTAAAGGATAAAAAGATAGCGAATCAGCTGGTAGCCAAATGGTTTAACAGGCAGCCCGATGGCAGCTTTGATATGAAGCTTATTGGCGAACGCGGTTCGTACGATGCTACCGAAATGCAGGCCAATATAGCCAAAGGCAGCGCAAGGGGCACAGCGTCATTGTCTGACGCTGGTGAAGAACTGATCAAAAACACCTTTGTGGTTTTAACCAAACTAAAATTTGTAAGTAATGAGCCTATTGCCGCTGCAATTAGGGAAGTTGCAAAGCTTAAGGCTAATAACTTGCCGGCCTTATTCCAACCTGCTGCTTACAAGGTACTTGATATTGCCTATAACAAAGCGAAAGAAGGTTATTCGGTATGGACAACCTCATATCTGTATCGGCTGAAATGGAACGACTCTATCGCGTCTGTTTTTTATAATGATATGTGGATAGATAAAAGCGCTAAGATCGACAAGAAAAGAAAAGAAGCTTTTGATAATAACAATTTGTTTGAGTTGGAATATATAGGCAGCGAAAAATCTAGCAGCCTGGTTACTTTTTCGCTTAAAGAGACCCGTACCGAAGACCAGATAGTTGAACTGGCTACTGTACGTAATGTTGAGCACGTTTTTGCCAAACTGCAAAAGGCCTACGAAGTATTTAAACCAAAAACACCAATCTATTCCGGCGACCCGGTTACCGCTAAAATTGGTATGAAGGAAGGCCTGGAAGGCGGCGAGAAATTCGAGGTGCTTGAGCAAACGGTCGACCCCAAAACCGGACTTACCACTTATGTAAAAAAGGGTACCGTAACGGTTGATAAAAAACAGATATGGGATAACCGCTTTAACGCCGGCGAAGAAGTATCTGCAAATGATAAAGACGATAAAAAGAAAGATAAGGATAAACCAGCAATTGACCGTACTTACTTTAAAGGTGGTGGTAAATTTTACGCAGGTATGCTGTTAAGGCAAGTAAAGTAAACATCAAATTAAATACACATAATGAAAAAGCATACTACAATTTGGGTAATACTAATGCTGATGATAACGGGTTTTTCATCGGTTGTTAGCGCGCAAACAAATAAAAAGGCAAATGAGGATACCGAGGCCTGGAGATATGAGCTGGAAGTAGCAGGCACCGGTGTGCAGGGTACTTACCTTTTAAAGGTGTGGTCGTACTCAAAAAAGCCGAATGTGGCTATTGAGCAGGCTAAAAAGAATGCCGTGCATGGCATCATATTTAAAGGTTTTGCCGGCGATCAGGGTATTTTGGGTAAACCACCGCTAACTACCAACTCAAATTTAGAGCAGGAGAAGGATGAATGGTTCAAAGATTTTTTTGCCGACGGTGGCAAGTATATGAAGTTTGTATCGCTTGCAAGTGATGGCGCCGTGGCTGCCGAAGACCGGATGAAGGTTGGCAAGCAATATAAAATAGGCGTGCTGGTATCTGTTAACGTAGCCCTTCTGCGTAAGGACCTGGAGGATGCCGGGATCATTAAATCATTAAACGCGGGCTTTTAAACATCAATCATCATGAAGAAAAAATTACTTTATATAAGTTTTGTAGCGGTGGTTATAATTAGCAGCTGCGCCGAGCAAAAGCAGTTGAACAGTAGCTATACCTATAAAACAGAATGCCTGGGTGTTGAGTTTGATGGGGCGCAAAAAGTAGTTGCCTACTCAGGCAACCGTAACCGCGAGGATGCTATTGAAGAAGCCAAAAAGGTTGCCATACGCGAAGTTTTGTTTAATGGCCTGCGCGAAGGCAAACCCGATTGTGATGTTAAACCAATACTGAACGAGGCTAATGCTTATACCAACCACGAAGAGTATTTTATTCGCTTCTTTAACTCCGAGTATAAAAAATATGCGCTTTATATAGAGGAACGCGCAGGGCAAAAGGCTAAACAACAGCAAAAGGTTAAAGATGTAGCCCAAAGTACCGGCTACGTGCTGAAAATAAACAGGCCCGGGCTGAAAAATAAAATGATAGCCGACGGCATCCTGATAAATCAATAACATTCAATCCTAATCAATGAAACGACAGATAATGAAGATAGCTCTTGTATCATTAATGGTACTGGGAGCAATAACAGCAGGGTTTTCGCAGGCAAAAAAGCCAACCCTAATGGTGGTGCCAAGCGATGTATGGTGTAATACTAATGGTTATATGCAGGTGTATGATGATCAGGGCACCAAGGTAAAGATCCCCGATTATAAAAGGGCGTTCCAGGAAAATAGCGACCTGCTGGCGGTGATCAGTAAGATAAACGGTATGATGGCCGAGCGTGGTTTCCCGCTAAAAAATATGGAATCGGTTATTAAAACGCTGGAGTCTGAACGTGCCGAGAATGCTATCCTTACCTCAAAAAGTGGTGCGGGTGTATCAGAAAGCCCAATGGATAAGCTTAAGAAAACAGCCAAAGCCGATATCATCATCCAGTTAACCTGGGATGTGTTAAAAACCGGTCCCAAAAAGTCGGTACGTTTTACTATGCAGGGGATTGATGCTTATAGTGATAAGGAAGTAGCCACAGCAGGCGGTACAGGTAATCCATCATTTTCGGCAGAGACCGCTGTTTTACTGGAAGAAGCCGTTGCCGATAAGGTAGATAACTTTAATGTGGGCCTGCAAAGGCATTTCGACGACTTGTTTGCGAATGGCCGCGAGATCATTATCCGCATCAAAAAGTTCGATTCGTGGAAAAACGACCTGGAAACAGAGTACGGTGGCAAAGAGCTAAATGTAGTTATTGAAGACTGGGTTCGTGCCAACTCCCTGAAAGGCCGTTTCAGCAATAGCGATGCGACCGAAAATATGATGTTGTTTGAGCAGGTGCGCATCCCATTGTATGATGCAAACGGTAACGCAATAGATGCGCGGGGATTTGCCCGTGGATTGCAAAAGTTCCTTGCGGCGGCGCCATACTCTATTGTAAACAAGCTTACAGCTAAAGGCCTTGGCCAGGCGGTGATAGTACTGGGCGAGAAGTAATAATTAAATAAGAGACAACCAACATGAAAAAAATAATGATAACCTGCATGTCGCTTTTCCTACTGATAGGCGCGTATGCACAAAAAACTACCATTGTAAGGTCGGCGAATGGGGGGAATAGCGGCAGGGTTACACTTGCTGCTTACATTCCTGACCAGGTTGATGATTTGCCGGAGGCAGCCCGTAATATGCTGGGCAATAAGCTGAACCAGATCATCAGCCAAAATGGTTTTGGTGGCGATGAAGGCCAGCGCTTTATTATCACCGCTAACGTTGTGGTGCTTACCAAAGACATGCTCTCTAACGCACCGCCTATGACGGCCCTTACGCTTGATGTTAACCTGTATATCGGCGATGGTTACGAGGGCACAAAGTTTGCCAGTACCTCCATGCCGGTTAAAGGCGTGGGAGAGAATGTTGCTAAAGCCTACATAAACGCCTTTAAAAACATCAACCTTAACGACCCTAAACTGCAAGCCTTTGTAGAAAAAGGAAAGGCAAAGATCATTAGTTATTACAATACCCATTGCGATGTAATTATTAAACAGGCCCAAACCCTGGCTAATACCGGCCGTATGGACGAGGCTATTTATAACCTAACATCGGTACCCCAGGCATGTACCAATTGCTATACCCGTTCAATGGCGCAGGTGGCACCTATCTATAAAAAACAGGTAGAGAAAGATTGTGCTACCAAACTTAACCAGGCTAAAAGCTTGTGGGCTGCTAACCAGGATATAAACGGAGCCAACGCCGCAAGTGAGGTTTTATCGCAGATAGACCCACAGGCAGGTTGTTACAAAGATGTAAAGGTTTTTGTAGCACAGATAGCCAAACGCGTTAAAGAAATTGATAACCGCGAATGGAGTTTTAAACTGCAGGAACAAAAAAACGATATGGGGATAATTAAGGCTGCCCGCGACGTAGCTGTAGCTTATGCGGCACAGCCGCGCACCACCGTATATAATGTACATGGTTGGTGGTAATGATTCACACATACGAATGTTAAAAAGATTATTAGTTAACAGCCAAAGCTTTATTGTAAAGCAATAGTATTATACATAAGGAGCCGGCAATTTTGCCGGCTTTTTATATAACTTTGCTATGTAATGGCGTACAAATTCATTGATAATTACCGCGAGCAGGGGGCAAGGAAACGACTGGTAGAGATACTGAGGAAAAAAGGTATTGAGGATGAAAAGGTGTTGCATGCCATTGGTAAAGTACCCCGCCATTATTTTTTCGACGAAACATTTTGGAATCAGGCTTATAAGGATATCGCCTTCCCGATAGGGGCCGGGCAAACCATTTCGCAGCCCTATACGGTAGCTTACCAAACCGAACTGTTGCATATCCAAAAAGGTGATAAGGTACTGGAGATAGGCACCGGGTGTGGTTACCAGACATGTATACTGATGGAACTGGGCGCAAAGGTGTTCACCATAGAGCGCCAGGAAAAACTTTACGAGCGCACCATTCAGGTGTTGCCTTACATGGGCTACAAACCCAAGTTCTTTTTAGGCGATGGCTCGATAGGGATTGCCGAAGACGCGCCATACGACAAGATCATTGTTACTGCAGGTGCACCAACTGTGCCCGAAATATTATTGAAACAACTCAAAATTGGAGGCATATTGGTTATTCCGGTAGGTGATGAAAAATCCCAAAAAATGGTAACCGTCCTAAAAACCGCCGAGCATGATTACGAACGGCATGTGCTGGATACCTTCAGGTTTGTGCCATTAGTAGGCGATAGGGCGTGGTAGGGAAAGAGAATTAGGAAGTCAAGCACCAAGAGTCAAGAAAAAATAAAAGACGTCATTGCGAGGTGCGAAGCAATCTCCTGATATGCGTATCGGCCATGCAAGCTTTGAGATTGCTTCGTACCTCGCAATGACGCGCGGGTAAATATGCAATTGTAGCTGTCTTGAATCTTGTGTCTAAAATTCTTTATTCCCTTAAAACTTATCGTTTCATCGCCCTGTCCATTTCCACTTTGGTATCGCGTTCTTTCAGGGTTTCGCGTTTGTCAAAGGTCTTTTTACCCTGGGCCAGGCCAATTTCCAGCTTAGCAAAGCCGCGGTCGCTGATAAATAATGCAAGTGGTACAATGGTCAGGCCTTTTTCTTCGCCGCGTGTAAGGAGTTTTTTTAATTCTTTTTTGTTGAGCAGGAGTATGCGGTCGCGTTTAGCTTCATGGTTATAGAACGACCCCATGGAATATTCAGAAATATGCAGGTTACGTACATAAAGCTGGTTTCCAATAAAAGTGCAGAAGGCATCGTTTATGTTAGCCTTACCTTCGCGTATCGATTTTATTTCGGTACCTAATAGCTGTATACCGGCGGTATATTTATCCAGTATATGGTACTCAAAGTACGCCTTCTTATTCTTGATATATAAATTCTGCTCCATTACCCTGCAAATATGCGATTATTTTTTTTGAGGTTTCACAACCAGTACCGGTACATTCACCTTATGGCGTACAGAATCAACAGTGGTGCCAAATATCAGGTCTTTTAAAACTTTATGCCCGTGAGATCCCATCACCACAAAATCAATTTTTGATTGATTGATGATCTCGGCAATTGCCGTTGCTGCACCGCCGTAGCCAATTTTTGCTTCGGCCTTGTAATGTAAGGCGGTTAGGGTGTTCACGTATTTATCCAGGTTGTCTACATCGCTTTGGGTTTCGTTGTCCATCACCTGCCCGCCATAATAACGTGCACCTGCGGTTTCAACCACATGTATTAAGGTATAATGCGCTTTTTTGCCACCCTGCATTAAGGCATGGCGGATGCAATCCTCATCATTCCTTGAAAAATCAATGGTGATGGCTATATTATTATAGGTTACGGCTTCAAGGTTATCTAATTTGGCTGCTATACCGTGCGGTACATATATAGGCTGACTAATATGTTTATAAAGCAGTGGGCGAAGAAATACATACAATAACAATACTCCAATCCCTACAGCAATAGGTGATATTACAAAATGCACCAGGTTAGCAGAGCCTGGGCTTGTGGCGGCCCATGTTTCTATTTCTTGTATCACCAGCCTTACGTTAAGGCCAACTATTAATGTAGCAAATACCCAAGCCAATATTTTTAAAGGTACACTTGTGGCAAAATTGCCCATACGTTTTTTATCTGATGTAAAGTGGATGAGCGGGATAACAGCAAAGCCCAGTTGTAAGCTCAGTACCACCTGGCTTAATATCAGCAGCTTGCCCAAACCTTCTTCCCCAAAGTGCAGGATGGTAAAGAATGCAGGGATAATTGCGAGTAATCGCGTTAGCAAACGGCGGAGCCATGGGGCAATGCGCAGATTTAAGTGGCCTTCCATGATGATCTGCCCGGCAAGGGTGCCGGTAACGGTAGAGCTTTGCCCGGCGGCTATCAGCGCTATGGCAAACAGGGCAGGGGCCAGCTTGCCAAAAATGTTGGTCAATAGTTTATGGGCGTCCTGGATCTCGGCCACCTGATGAAAGCCACGGCCGTAAAATGCGCTGGCGGCTAATATTAATATAGCGGCATTTACAAAAAAAGCCAGGTTAAGAGCAATGGTAGTATCCCAAAAGTTATAGCGAATGGCATTTTTTATACCAGCCTCGCTGCGGTCTATTTTACGGGTTTGTACTAATGATGAATGCAGGTACAGGTTATGCGGCATAACTGTTGCACCAATAATACCAATGGCCAGATAAAGCGATGTGCTGTTTAACCTGGTAGGGATAAAACCTTTGGCAACATCTATCACATTGGGCTGTACAATAAACATTTGCGCCAAAAAGGCTACACCCACTATAAATATCAGGGAAATGATAAAGCCCTCCAGTTTACGCATGCCTTTGTTGAGCAAAAACAGAAGTAACAAAGTGTCTAATAAAGTAATGGATACCCCCCATATAAGTGGCAGGCCAAAAAGCAGGTTCAAGCCTATGGCCATACCTATTATCTCGGCCAAATCGCAGGCTATAATGGCTATCTGGGCCAGTATGTACAGGCAAAAGTTTACAAAGCGTGGATAGGTATGCTTTGATGCCTGTGCCAGATCCAGCCCGCGCACAATACCTAAGCGTACAGCAAGGTTCTGTAGCAGTAAAGCTATGAGGTTTGATAATAGCAACACCCATATCAGCTTATAACCAAACTGACTACCTGCGGCCAAATCTGTCGCCCAGTTGCCCGGGTCCATATAACCTACGCTTACCAAATAAGCAGGGCCAAGGAAGGATAGCAGTTTGCGCCAACCGGTCTTATTTTCAGTAGCTACAGTATTGTGTACGTTGCCTAACGAGTGGCTATCATGTTGGGTAGTGTTTGATGTCATAAAGCTATCAATAGGTTAATGGCCACATCGCGGCTTATTTGTATGTCTTTGTTTTCCATTTGCAGTATTACTGCGTTATCGTAAGTAATTATTTCTTTAACGGTTATCTTTTTTCCGATGATAAGCCCGTGTTTCTCCAGGTATTGTAAAAATGCCGTGGAGTGGTCCTTAACCCCTGATATAATACCGCATGTGTTAACACCAACAACAGAAATTGGTTTAAGATCGTTCTTTTTAAAATTGCCCTTACTGTCGGGTATAGGGTCGCCATGCGGGTCGCGGCTGGGGAAACCCATAAATTCATCCAGCCGGTCTATCAGTTCGTTTGATGAAATATGTTCCATTTCTTCGGCCATATCATGCACCTCGTCCCATTTAAAATGCAGTTTCTCTACCAAAAAATATTCCCAAAGGCGGTGCCTGCGGATGATGTTGATAGCAACCTTCTCGCCGGTTTGTGTTAAACTAACTCCCTGGTAACGGGTATAATTGATTAAAAGCTTTTCGGCAAGCTTCCGTAGCATGTCCGTCACTGAGGATGCTTTGGTGGCTAACTCGGCTGCTATTTGGTTGGTGCTCACATTCTCTGTTATCTGCGATAACTTAAAAATGGCCTTTAAATAGTTCTCTTCGGCTAATGTGTACATTTAAACAAATCTAATAATTTTTTTAGTCTCATCTAAAAATACAAATAAAAAAGTAATATGTTTTGTTGAAATAGTTTTTAAAAAAATATTATTTTGTGAGATATAGAATACTATATATTTGCACGTACCATGGCAGCAGAATTAGATAAAATAGACCTACAGATACTTAAGATTTTACAGGAAAACGGCCGCATTACCAATTTGCAGCTTTCAAACGAGATCGGCCTTTCGCCGGCACCTACTTTAGAGCGTGTGCGCAAATTGGAGAATGCAGAATATATAAAAAGTTACCACGCCCTTGTTGATGAAGAAAAACTTGGGTTGGGTATCAAAACATTTATACAGATCTCGCTCGATTTTCATCAGAAGAACACCATTCAAACTTTTTTAGATGAGATACAAAACATTAAAGAAGTAACAGAGTGCCACCACGTAACCGGCCAGTGCGATTTTTTATTGAAAGTTTACGTGCGTGATATTAAATCATACGAGCAGTTGATCATGGAGAAGATAAGCCGCATTACGGTGGTTAAAACCTTCCAAACCATGATGATCATGAGCACCAGCAAAAAGGAGCCGATAGTTCCTTTGGAATACTAAGAAGAGATTTAAGACCTTTAGAGCCAAGAGCCAAGAATTTAGATGGGTTAATCCTGTCTTGATTCTTGGCTCTTATTTCTTGTGTGTCTTTTAAACTGTAACCATTTGAGTTTTAAGTCGTCTAAATGGTCATGAAACTTAAAAACCTACCCTGGATTCCATTTGCTTTTTTTGCTATTGTTATAGGCCTTTATCCGTTGCTGTATTTTTTGGTTGATATGCGGTCTAACGGGTTATTACACTCAAAACCCAGGGCTATCCTTGACAACGGTATTTGGAATACAGCCTTTTATATCCACATTATCTTTGGCGGGATAGCACTTCTAATCGGGTGGACGCAGTTTAGCGCCCGTTTGCGTAGTCAGTATTTAAAAACTCACCGGTTTATAGGCAAAATATATGTTATTGCGGTGGCTATGAGCAGTGTGGCCGGGTTATACATCGCTTTTTTTGCCACAGGTGGTCTGGTTTGTGTATTGGGCTTTGGCTCGTTAGCTATTCTTTGGCTTATCAGTAATATAAAGGCGTACAGTACCATCAGGCAGGGCCATGTAAGTCAGCACCAAAACTGGATGATCTGCAATTACGCGCTTACCTTTGCGGCCGTTACGCTGCGTATATGGCTGCCTTTATTATCAGCCTTTGTGTTTCATGATTTTATCCCGGCCTATCGCGTTGTTTCCTGGTTTTGCTGGGTGCCTAATCTGATCATAGCGGTTATCATCATAAATAAAAAGAATAAAGAGCCTATATTTGCCAATCAATAGGCTCTTTACCTTGCTTTATTAAAAACTCGTTCGTTTTTGAGAACGGCCTGGATCCAAAGAACCCGCCGTGGCTTACCGCCAGGGGCGATGGATGGGTTGATTTGATAACCAAATGGTTGTTATTGGTATTGATGAGCACAGCTTTTGATTGTGCGTAAGTACCCCACAGGATGAATACCAAACTTTTTTTCTCGTCTGATAATGTTTTGATGGCTGCATCCGTAAATTTTTCCCACCCCTTTTTTTGGTGCGAGCCTGCCGCTGCTGCCCTTACTGTTAAGGTGGCATTTAATAATAGTACGCCTTGCTCTGCCCATTTGGTCAGGTCGCCGGTTTGGGGGATAGTAAAGCCGGGGATATCGGTTGATAGCTCCTTGTATATATTTCGCAGGGATGGTGGCACAGCAACGCCCTTTTGTACCGAGAACGATAAGCCATGCGCCTGGTGAGGGCCATGGTAAGGGTCTTGCCCCAATATTACCACCTTTACCTCGTCAAACGGGGTGATGTTAAAAGCATTGAATATATCAGCATTTTTTGGGTAAATAGTATGGCCCGCTTCTTTCTCTGTTTTCAGGAAAGTTTTAAGTTGATGCATGTAGGGTTTTTCAAATTCTGCGCTTAAATGATTTTTCCACGATGGTTCTAATTCTCCGGCCATAAATATTAAATACTGATGTTTTATTTAGCTTACAAATAACGATATTTGCACTTTGTTTTTATACTAATACAAATTATGTCAAATATAGTTAGGTTAATTATTGCTTGTGTTGTAATGGGTGCCGGAGTTACGCTTTGCGCATTCGGTTTTTGGGGATGGGGTATACTGGTATTTATATTAGGTGGTATTACGCTGCTTACCTTCTTTTTTAATGAAAACATGTTGCTTGCACAATACTACCTGCGTAAGGAAAATTCTGATAAAGCAGAAGCCGTGCTTGTGAAAATAACCGATTACGAAAAACAATTATATAAAGGCCAACATGGTTATTACAACCTGCTTGTAGGCTTAATAGAATCGCGCAAGGCGCCTTTAAAATCGGAAAAATATTTTAAGAAGGCATTGCAGTTAGGGATGGGTATGTCTCATAATACAGCCCTGGCTAAGCTTAGCCTTGCAGGTATATCAATGGCAAAACGTAATAAACGCGAAGCCGAGATGTATTTAAAAGATGCCGCCAAGGATGACAAGAACAAACTGCTTGCCGATCAGATAAAAATGATGAAAGGCCAGATGGCCCAGATGGATAAGCAGCAGGTAGTACGCGGCGGTTTCCGTCAAAAATTCTAGGAACAGAACAGGCTTTTATTTCTCGTCGAGGTTGCTGAAATAATCAGGCTCTGACGAGTGATTTTGATTTGGCGCAATATGCCTGTCGGTAATGTGCATGGTAGAATAATCGTAGCTTTCTTCTTCCTGTTTGCTTTTTGCGGGTTTTGATACCTCAACAATTTTTAACAGGCTACGGATAAATGATAGATCGAAATTGCTCCTGTTTAGTTTTATCAGGTATTCATTCTCGGTTATTTCAAGGATGGAATTTGTCATGGTATTCAATTATAGTGTGTCTGATATAAAATTCAACATCTACTATTAATTGAAAGTTTTATTCTCTTTATCTTTTTGTTAAGGAATGGAGGCAGGCAGTAAAATAGCCCTGCTTTTTCTGCTTTTTTAAAGACCAAATTGCTCAGGCCTCAAACGCCCTAAAAACGTCCTTTAAACGTCCTGAATCGACCCTAATGCTTGCTTAGTGTTCACGTTCACTACCGTGAACACCTCGTTTTTTCGTATCTGTATGATAATCAGATGTTTGCTGTTTTTGCTATTTGCGAAATCTCAGTATTCATACGCGAAAGTTTCATAACAAAAAGAGCCGCGAAACATCGCGGCTCTTCTTGTTATAAATAAAAATTCCATTTATTCAAACCACTTCATAACGTCTTCTTTCGACGGCATGGGGATTTCCAGTTTCATTTTTTTGCGCATCCCGCCAAGGTCATTAAATACCTTGTTTGGGTTACCTGCCTTTAATTCCTCAACGGTGTTGAAGCCCATTTTATTTAATACGGGCACCCACTCGGCCTGTACGCCAATATTGATGAAATCGTCGGCTGTAGCTACTTTGGCTTTTTTCTCGGGGCGCATCTGCGGGAAGAATAATACTTCCTGAATGGTGCTTTGATTGGTCATCAGCATCACCAAACGGTCGATACCTATACCAAGGCCCGATGTTGGCGGCATACCATATTCAAGGGCACGTAAAAAGTCGTCATCCATCGCCATAGCTTCATCATCGCCACGACCGGCCAGTACCAATTGTTCTTCCAAACGTTCACGCTGATCTATAGGGTCGTTCAACTCCGAGTACGCATTGGCTATCTCTTTACCGTTTACAAACAGCTCGAAACGCTCTACCAGGCCGTCTTTAGTACGGTGCTTTTTGGCAAGCGGTGTCATTTCAATAGGGTAATCGGTAATGTAGGTTGGCTGGATCAGGTTATGTTCTACCTTCGCGCTGAATATCTCGTCTATCAGCTTACCTTTGCCCATGCTGGCATCAACCTCAATGGCTAAGTCGGCGCATACTTTACGTAATCCTTCCTCATCCATAGCAGATACATCTATACCTGTATATTTCAGGATCGAATCGTACATCGACAGCTTTTCGTATGGGCCTGCAAAGTTTATTTCATGCTTACCTACCTGTACTACCGGGATGCCGTGAACGGCTTTCGCAACAGTTTCTAAACACTCCTCAACCATGGCCATCATCCATATATAGTCTTTATAGGCTACATAAATTTCCATAGCGGTAAATTCCGGGTTGTGGGTACGGTCCATACCCTCGTTACGGAACATTTTACCAAACTCATAAACACCATCAAAGCCAGCCACAATAAGGCGTTTCAGGTAAAGCTCGTTGGCGATACGTAAAAACAGCGGCATATCAAGCGTATTATGATGCGTAGCAAACGGGCGGGCTGCTGCACCACCATGCACAGGCTGCAGGATAGGGGTTTCAACCTCCATCCATCCCTGCAGGTTAAAGTAATTACGCATAGCGCTGATCACTTTAGAGCGGTTGATGAAGATGTTTTTATACTCCGGGTTAACGGTTAAGTCCACATAACGCTGGCGGTAACGCATTTCGGGGTCAGTGAAACCATCATGTATGGTACCATCGTCCTCGCGTTTTACCACCGGCAGTGGTTTTAAGGATTTGGCTAATACAATCAACTCTTCTGTATGCACCGAGATCTCGCCGGTTTGGGTAAGGAACACGTAACCTTTTATCCCAACGTAATCGCCAATATCTAAAAGCTTTTTAAATACGGTATTGTAAAGTGTTTTATCCTCGCCGGGGCAAATATCATCGCGTTTAATGTAGATCTGCACACGGCCGGTACTATCCTGGATCTCGGCAAATGATGCGCTACCCATGATACGGCGCGTCATGATACGACCCGCAATTACAACCTGTTTATACTTATCTGGGTCGGCTTTAAAATTATCATTAATATCCTGTGCCCACGCGGTCACATCAAAGGCTTCGGCAGGGTAAGGGTTTATGCCCAGTTCGCGTAAGTCTTTTAATGATTTACGGCGAAAAATTTCCTGTTCAGATAGTGCAATACTCATATTGTAAAAGGGTATTTTATTAAGGCTGCAAAAATAGGATTTTTAACTTAGATATAAGATGTTAGATATGAGATTTGAGAGGGAAGATACAATCTTTGCAGGATGATTATTTAACTCACCCCGACCTCGCTTCGCTGGTCGACCCTCTCTGCTTCGCAAAGAGGGTGAAGATAAATGCAAAACCCTCTTTCCGCTTGCGGAGAGAGGGTGGTCGAGCGTAGCGATGACCGGGTGAGTAAAATTACAAACTTGCAGAATGATCAGTTAACTCACCCCGACCCCGCTTCGCTGGTCGACCCTCTCTGCTTCGCAAAGAGGGTGAAGAGAAAAGCAAAACCCTCTTTCCGCGCAGCGAAGAGAGGGTGGTCGAGCGCAGCGATGACCGGGTGGGTGAAATTGCAAACTTTGCAGGATGATCAGTTAACTCACCCCGACTCCGCTTCGCTGGTCGACCCTCTCTGCTCCGCAAAGAGGGTTAAAAAAAAGCAAAACCCTCTTTCCGCGCAGCGAAGAGAGGATGGTCGAGCACAGCGATGACCGGGTGAGTAAAATTGCGAACTTTGCAGGATGATCAGTTAACTCACCCCGACTCCGCTTCGCTGGTCGACCCTCTCTGCTCCGCAAAGAGGATGAAAAAAAGCAAAACCTTCTTTCCGCGCAGCGAAGAGAGGGTGGTCGAGCACAGCGATGATCGGGTGAGTAAACTTGCAAACTTTGCAGAATGATTAGTTAACTCACCCCGACTCCGCTTCGCTGGTCGACCCTCTCTGCTTCGCAAAGAGGGTGAAGAGAAAAGCAAAACCCTCTTTCCGCGCAGCGAAGAGAGGGTGGTCGAGCGCAGCGATGACCGGGTGAGTAAAATCACTAAATGATTGTCCGGTTTGTATGTCAGTCTGCGCTTGTCGAAGACTAAACTGCGCACACCAGCCAAAGTCTGGCGACCAGATAAAAATCACCAGATCGCCAATTCGCTAAATCACTAATTCATTACCTTTGCAACCATGGATATTAAAGTGATCGCATTTGATGCTGATGACACCCTTTGGGTTAACGAACCCTATTTCAGGCAAACAGAAGAGCAATTTTGTACCTTGCTGGCATCGTACGCTTCGCAGCACGAACTGGAACGCGAGTTGCTCAAAATAGAGATAGCCAACCTTGCGCTTTATGGATATGGCATAAAAGGCTTCATCCTGTCGATGATAGAGGCTGCCATGAAGATAACCCAAAATACATTGAGTATTGAGGTGGTGGCCGAGATAATGGAACTGGGTAAACAAATGCTCAACCAGCCCATAGAGCTGTTGGATGGAGTGGAAGACGTACTCGAAACGCTTAAAGGCAAATATCGCCTGGTTGTGGCCACCAAAGGCGATCTGCTCGACCAGGAACGCAAGCTGAAAAAATCGGGCCTGAACCCTTATTTTCACCATATCGAGATCATGAGCGAGAAGGATGATGCTAATTACATGAAACTTATTAAACACCTTGATATAAAGCCCGAAGAACTTTTCATGGTAGGCAACTCGCTTAAAAGTGATATTATGCCGGTGCTTAATATTGGCGGGCACGCCGTACATGTGCCATACCATATTACCTGGGCACACGAGCAAATTGAAGATAGTATTGATAACGAACGTTTTAAAAGCGCTGTTACTATTAAAGATATTTTAGCATATCTGTAAGCATGAAAACGAAAATAGACCTGGATACCTGGTACCGCAGAAGCCATTTTGAGTTTTTTAATAGTTTTGAAGAACCCTTTTTTGGCATAACGGCAAATGTTGATGTAACTATTGCTTACCAAAAGGCAAAACAACAGGGCGTATCTTTCTTTTTATATTACTTGCACTGTATTTTAAAAGCAGCCAATGGTATTGAATGTTTCAGGTACCGCGTTGAAAATGGCGAGATTTTTTTATATGATGTGGTACACGTGTCGGCTACGATTAACCGGCCTGATACTACTTTTGGCTTTTCGTATATCGATTACAAACCTGATTTTGCCGAATTTGTTACCGGTGCACAGCGGGAGATAGAACGAGTGCAAGGCACAACCGGCCTGGAGTTAAGGCCCTTTGTAAATGTTTTACATGTTTCGGCTATTCCCTGGGTAAATTTTACCGGCCTAACACATGCCCGTAATTTTAAGTTTGAAGATAGTATGCCCAAAGTATCGTTAGGTAAGATGACCGAAATAGATGGAAAACTGATGATGCCGGTTTCTGTGACCGTACACCATGGCTTTATAGATGGCCGGCAGGTTGGCGAGTATATAGATATGTTTCAGCAATTGCTAAACGCCTAAGCAACTCAACAGCAATAAATAGCGTATATAATAAGTAAGTAAAGCCATCGGCATTTTAAAATGTAAATGATATATTTACTTATAGCCAATAACCTGTATGCTGTTTAAAAAAGATAAATGGACCAGGATCATTAATTTACAAGCTGCCTCCCGTTATGATATGGTTAGCTTTGCTATAAACGGCACAGGTTATATAGGTACAGGTAACCCGGGCCTTTTAAGGGATTTTTGGAAATACACTCCCCGTAAAACCAATTAATAAATTTTATAGGCCGATTGTATCAGCATAGTGATGCTGTTGATCAAAACATGTAAGGCTATGCCCCAAAAAAAGCCATTTTTAAACCTTACATAGGTTAAAAACCAACCCATAAATAGTTGTGGTATTACATATAACGGGTATATAAATATAATGCCCCATTGAAAAGGTGCGTAATTGAGCGTATGCAGCAATCCAAAAATTATGATTGACGAAAGTATAAACCCCTTTTGAGCCCTTTTATTGGGTGTAATATTTTGCGGCAAACTTTGTAATAAGGCAAAATAACCTAACACAAAGAGTAGCACCCGGGCCAATATGTTTATAGTTAAATTTTGCTGGTTAAGTGTTGGTAAAGCCTTTGCCAGCAATACTAAGGCGCAACCAAATGCAATAGCAATATGCTTCCGTTTAAATGAAAGCGGCAGCCGGAAGATGATCTCTTCAATCACCGGGCCTATAAGGCTTACATATAACACAGTTTTCCAATACCCATACTTAGCCAATAGGCTGTGCATAGATGTTTTATATTGTGCCGCAGGGCTTTTGTAATGCAAATAATTTACAATAAACTCCCACAACAGGTATAATGGTGCGCTTAAAAAGTTAAGCAGGAAAACTATTCCATATAATTTTAACAGCAAAATAAGTTTGCTTTGAAACGTGCTATCGTTTTTTAGCGAGGGGTACTTGCCAATGGCGTAAATTTCCTCAAGCATTAGCAAGCTGGTTGATTATTCAGCATCATCTTCCCATGTATACAATTCATCGATAGCGTCTGCGTACTTTTTCTCAATTACCTTACGTTTGGCTTTCAGGGTGGGTGTTATTTCGCCGGCTTCCATGCTAAATGGTACGCGTTTGATCTTAAAGTTTTTGATGCGCTCGAATTTTGCCAGTTCGTTAGATAGCTTTTTAACATCCTGGTTTATCCAGTCGATTATTTCTTTATTATCTATAAAAGTCTCAGGGTTCTCAAAAAAGTCGTCGCTCAGTTTAAAAGTTTCCTGCAACAACTCACGGCCCGGAACCAGTATGGCGGTAATAAAGTCGCGCTTATCGCCAATTAAAAATACCTGTTCAATTTTAGGGCTTTTTAAATAGGTGTTCTCTACCGGGGTAGGGTAAATGTTTTTGCCATAGGCGTTTACCAGCATGTTTTTAAGCCTGTCGGTAATTTGCAGGTTGCCCCGGTAAAAACGGCCTATATCGCCGGTATGCAACCACCCTTCCGGGTCAATAACAGCTGCGGTTTCCTCGGGCTTTTTCCAGTAGCCTTTCATTACACAATGCCCGCGTACAATGATCTCGCCCTCTTCCGACTCGAAATTCGGGTTGAAGTTATCGTGGGTTTGCACTGTCAATATTTTTTTGGTGTCAACATTCTGGATACCCACCTCAATACCCGGGATGATACGGCCAACGGTGCCATAAATGATGCGGTCGTTTTCGGTAACAGACATTACCGGTGATGTTTCTGTAAGGCCGAAACCTTCCAGTAATTTGATATCTATATCGCCAAAAAACTCTCCAACGTTTTTAGGCAATGCGCCCCCGCCGGATAACAGTACTTTTAAGCGCCCGCCTGTTTTTTCTTTTATTTTACTGAATACCAGTTTATTGGCCAGCTTTTGTTCGGCACTAAGGATGATGCCCGGTTTTTTACCCGCCTCATGCACCAAACGGTATTGGCGGCCTATTTTCAAAGCCCAGGTAAATATCTTGGTTTTCATCCCTCCGGCGGCAAGGCCATTCTTCATAGCCCTGTCGTGGATGCGCTCAAGTAATCGCGGTACGCAGCACATTACGGTGGGTTTTACCTCGGCCATGTTGCGGGCCAGCAGATCAAGGCTTTGCGCGAATGCGATAGTACAACCCTTGTTCATGCAGATGTAGTACGTAGCAGTGCGTTCAAACACGTGCGATAACGGCAGAAAAGACAGAAACATATCCGTTTTTTCGATAATAGGGATCTGGTACAGGCTTACTTTGCAGTTTTCGGTAAGGTTATGGTGCGTAAGCATTACACCCTTAGGTGTGCCTGTAGTGCCTGATGTATAGATTAGGCAAGACAGATCAGACGGGAGGATAGCCTCGCGCGCGGCGTTTATGGCCGGGCGGTAACTGTCAACAAGTGCCAGGCCCTCTTTAATCACATTCTCAAAGCTAACTACCCCCGCATTCAGGCTGAGCTTATCACTATATTTTTCAAACTCATCGCAAGCCGGTATCAGCCTGATCAATGCCGGGCAGTTATTGGCTATCTTTAAAACTTTACGAAACAGGAACGGGTTGCCAATAAGAATGGTACGCGCTTCAGAATCGTTGAGGATGTACTCTATCTCGGTTTCGGACAGGGTGGGGTAAATAGAGGTATTTACTGCGCCAATTTGCTGAAGTGCCTGGTCATAATAAATGTAGTCGGGGCCGTTTTCTATGATAAGAGCTAACCGGTCACCTTTTTTGATGCCAATTTCCAGGAACCATGCCGATATGGCGTCAATCTTTTCGAGTGCTTGTTTATAGGAAATTTCTACCCAGGTATCTTTTACCTTGTGGATCAGAAACGTATGGTCTTCGGGATGTATGTTCGCAACAATATTACGGATAAGCTCCGGTATGGTCGATTGCTCAGCAACAATGTTCATTAAGTTTATCTATCAGGTTTATACAATAACAAAGCTAATTATTTTACATTTAATTAAAAACGCCGTAATCATTAACTATCAACATTAATCATGACCAGGTTTTGACCATCCGGTTTTAAGACATTGCCTTAAAAATCGCTTACTTTGAGTATCTAAATTTAACAGCTTATGAAAATCATCATCGTTGGTGCCACCGGTACCTTAGGCAAAAAAGTAACTGCCGCGCTGCAAGGCCAGCACCAAATTATAACTGCAGGCTCAAAAAGCGGCGATTTGCAGGTTGATATCATCTCAACAGAATCGATTGAAGCGTTTTATAAAAAAACAGGCAAGTTCGACGCCCTTGTAAGCGTAACCGGTAGCGGCCACTTTGGCCCGCTGAATACTATGACGCCCAACGATTTTAAAAAAGGCATAGACAGTAAACTAATGGGGCAGGTAAACCTGGTACTTATCGGCCAGCATTACATCAATCCTAAAGGCTCGTTCACGCTTACCTCGGGTATTTTATCTAACGACCCTGTACTATACGGGGCAAACCTGAGCACGGTTAACGGCGCGTTAAATTCGTTTGTAATAGCCGCCGCAATAGGGTTGGAGAATGATGTGAGGATAAACGCCATCAGCCCGGGCGTGGTAGAAGATTCGCCGGGGTATTTTGATGCCTTCCCGGGGCATATCCCGGTTACAATGGATAGGGTAGTTGCCGGTTACCTGCGCAGTGTTTTAGGGGCAGGAACAGGGCAGGTTGTAGAGATCTTTTAGTTTGTTCCGTTTTAAAAATGGAACAAACGGGACAGGAAGCATCGCCACTAAACATTCCTCGGCTCAGTAGCATAATAGGTACAGCCTTTATACTGTATGCCTAAATAAGCGGCGGTATGTTTAAAGGGTACTTCAAAACCATCGGGGATAGTGGGGTCGGCGCCTACGGCTATCATAGATGCCGATTTGCCCCTGAGGCCGCGGCCAAGGTCTTTTTTAATGGTGATGAGGTCGGTAAGGCGGTCAAAAAACACTTTCATTACGCCGCTCATGCTGTACCAGTAAACCGGGGTGGCAAAAATAATATTATCGTAAGGGAGCGCTTTGCTGATGATGGCCTCAAATTCATCGTCGGCAGGGTAGTGGCCGTCGTAATTGTAGTGGGCTATTTTATGATCGAGCAGGTCTATCATATCAAACTCGGTTTGCAGCAATGCCTTACGGGTTATCGACTCGGTAAGGCTATTTTTACGGTTGCTGCCCAGTATTACAAGCGTTTTGTTTCCCATGCCTAAAACAAAAAAGGTTGATTACCTAAATGTAATCAACCTTTTTAATATTTTATGTTAATAATAAATTATTAAACCGAGAAACTTTCGCCGCATCCGCAGGTGCGGGTGGCATTGGGGTTATGAAAGTTAAAACCTTTACCGTTAAGCCCGTCGCTAAAATCAAGCTCAGTGCCGGCCAGGTACAAAAACGATTTCATATCAAGGGCAAAACGTACACCGCGATCTTCAAAAAACTGGTCGCCTTTTTTCTCCTCGTTATCAAAATCGAGGTTATAAGATAAACCAGAACAGCCGCCGCCCTGTACAGATACACGCAGAAAATAAGAGGCATCAAGCCCGCTATCCTGCATCAGGCTATCTATTTTCGCTTTCGCTTTATCAGTTACAGTTACCATAGTAGTAGAGTCAAGATTTTTAGAGTCATGAGTCAAGACAAGGACGAAATTGCTTAAGTCTTGATTCTTGGCTCTTTATTCTAATATCTGTTATTAGTGATGTGATTTTTCAAGAGCTATTGGCTCCATACCGTTTTTTACGCGGAAATCATTAATGGCTGCTTTGATAGCATCTTCTGCTAATACCGAACAGTGGATTTTCACCGGTGGAAGAGCAAGCTCTTCAACGATATCCATGTTATCTATCTTCATTGCATCGTCAACGCTTTTACCTTTTAACCACTCAGTAGCTAAAGATGAAGAAGCAATTGCCGAACCGCAACCAAAGGTTTTAAATTTTGCATCGGTGATGATGTTGTTATCATCAACCTGTATCTGCAGGCGCATAACGTCGCCGCACTCAGGCGCACCAACAAGGCCGGTACCAACCTTGTGGCTGCTCTTATCTAACGTACCCACATTGCGGGGGTTAGTATAATGGTCAATTACTTTATCTGAATAAGCCATAGTATTTTAGATTTTAGATCTGAGATTTTATATGTGAGACCAAACTCCATTTACTTTCCCAAACCAGGTTTATTTATAAGTCTTTTTTATTTCGACGCCTGATACAAAATCTAAATCTCATATCTCACGTCTCAAATCTATATTAGTGTTCTGCCCACTCAATCGAGTCAAGGTCAATGCCTTCTTTAAACATTTCCCAAAGTGGCGACATGTTGCGCAGGTTGGTAACCGCTGTTTTGGTTACTTCAACAGCATAATCAACTTCCTCTTCGGTAGTAAAGCGGCCAAGGCCAAAACGTATTGATGAGTGTGCCAGGTCATCAGATAATCCTAAGCTTTTTAAAACGTAAGATGGCTCTAATGATGCCGATGTACAGGCCGAACCTGATGATACAGCCAAATCTTTCATGGCCATCATCAAACCTTCGCCCTCAACGTATTTGAATGATATATTTGCAACATGCGGTAAGCGGTGTTCTACATTACCATTCACGTAGCTTTCTTCTAATACGGTTAATGCTTTCTCCAGTTTATCGCGCAGGGCCGACAAACGGATAGCTTCGCTTTCCATTTCTAAACCTGCAATTTCGCAAGCTTTACCCAGGCCTACAATACCCGGTACGTTCAACGTGCCCGAGCGCATGCCGCGTTCGTGGCCGCCACCGTCCATTTGCGCGGTAACCTTAACACGCGGGCCTTTACGGCGTACGTATAAAGCACCAACACCTTTAGGGCCGTACATTTTATGAGCCGATAAGGCTAAAAGATCAATACCGTCTGCAATTACATTAACTGGTATTTTGCCAACAGCCTGTGTAGCATCAGTCATGAATAAAGCGCCGTATTTATGTGCTATAGCAGCAATTTCTTTTATAGGTTGTATAACACCGATCTCGTTATTACCATACATGATAGATACCAGGATGGTTTCGGGTGTCATAGCAGCTTCAAGTACTTCAAGGTCAACCAGGCCGTCTTCTTTAACGGGAAGGTAGGTAACGCGGCCGCCCAATTTTTCAACGTGCTTGCAGGCATCCAAAACAGCTTTATGTTCGGTAACGGCTGTAATAATATGATTGCCTTTTTCTTTATACATTTCAAACACGCCTTTAATAGCCAGGTTGTCAGACTCGGTAGCGCCCGATGTAAAGATGATCTCTTTTTCGGTAGCGCCTATCAGTTTTGCAACCTGCTCACGTGCGTAGTCAACGCCTTCTTCAGCTACCCATCCAAACGGATGGTTACGGCTTGCAGCATTACCAAACTTTTCGTTAAAGTAAGGCAGCATAGCCTCCAATACCCTTGGGTCCATGGGTGTTGTAGCGTTATTATCTAAATAAATTGGGATATTCATGATTAAAAATTAACAATACAAATATACGCAAAGTTTTACTTTTACATCAGTAACCCGCTATAAATTGCATTTGGATGCTATTAATTTACAATATTTGGACATGAATAAGATAGAGCATATAGGTATAGCGGTTAACAGTGTTAAGGATGCCGGCGCTGTATATGAAAAATTGCTCGGCACATCTGTTTATAAGATAGAGGAAGTAGCTTCTGAAGGGGTTAAAACAGCCTTTTTGCAAACCGGCCCCAATAAAATTGAACTGCTGGAAGCTACCAGCCCTGAAAGCCCCATAGCTAAGTTTATTGCAAAACGCGGCGAAGGCATGCATCATATTGCCTTTGAAGTAACCGATATTAAAGCCGAAATGACCCGCTTAAAAGCCGAAGGATTTATTTTGCTGAATGACGAGCCCAAGCAGGGCGCAGATAACAAACTGGTTTGCTTTGTACACCCAAAGGGGACAAATGGGGTGTTAATTGAATTGTGCCAAAGTGTTAATAGATAGAGTCAAGAGGAAAGAATCAAGAGTCAGGAAGTTTCTTTTTGCAACCTTTAGGATAGTTGTACACTTTGCATAAACAAATTGCTTAAAGAGTTTGCTTCTCGCAAAGGATTGAAAATTATTTTTTGCAGTCGCTCGGCTCCGGCGGAGTGACCATTATTATAAGGCCTCCGGCCGCATAAGTTAAATTTACGGCGGTAAGAGGCGACCGAATAGACGTCACTCGGCTGGAACTGAGCGACTGCGGGGAGCAGAAATGAAAAGAGATATATACCTATTAATACTATTGGCCTTGTTTTTGGCAAGTTGCCATCCGCTGTTTTGTGTTTGGGAAATGGGGTTCAATAAAGTTGAAAAACTCAATTCGGCCGATGTGATTGGAAAATATGTCTTGACCCCGCACTCAAAAAAAATGATGCAGTATGAAGGTAAATATCAAAATATAACCAATAATATTTTGGAATTAAAAGGTGATAAAACTTATAGATTAATTGATGCTCCCGATTGGCTATTGAATGATCTCGGCAATTCAAATATGGCTTATTTTGACAAAACCGGGCGTTGGAGCTTTGATTGCAATGAACTTGGATGTATTTTAGAATTGGAGGGATTGCAAACGGGAGAGTTATTATTTAAGAAAAATGATAAAATCTTTATTTTGCTTGGTATAGGTGATCCGGACAGTTGCCAGGGTATGGTCTATGAAAAAAAGTAGCTCAACGTTAGGGATTGCAGCAGATACCGGCCTGTGGCTAAGGCCCACTCGTGCCTGGTAAACGCTTACAGTATACGATGCAAGGTTTCAGCTGCCCTAAATCCACAAGAGGGACGCTTGCGGTAGCGGTTTGTCAGTCTCAGCCCATCGAAGACTTAGATATCTTCAAAGCTGCCAAATGGTTCGACAAGCTCATCATGACATCCTTTTTTTTACGCTTGCGGTAGCCGAGGCAACAATAACCCGATAAGTACCGTATAATAATTAGTTTTGTAGCATTTAAAGCCTGCTTTGAAATTTATAAATGAAAATTAAAAATTACTTAATGCGCTACCTGGCAGGTATAGTGGTTATATCATCGTTTGTGATGTGTACCAAAACGGTAACGCCTGTTGAAAAACCGGCAAGCCCCAATCCGGATAATATAGCCGAACTTACGGGGAACAATACCGAGGCCATCACCGGCTGCACCTACACCGTTAAAACTACCGATTGGTTTGTTGACGGAGCTACCATCCCGGCCGGTTCTGTAATATGTATCCCCGCAGGTACACGGGGTGCTTTGCTGCTCAAAAATTTAAAAGGTACGGCAGCAAAACCCATTGTCATAATCAATAAAGGCGGTAAAGTAACTTTTACTACAGCTGCAACCGCATCATACGCGTTTAAAACGCAAAACTGCCAGTATTTTAAAATATTAGGCAACGGCACGCCGGGCGTAACCTACGGGATTGATATAAATGGCGGCAACATCGGGATGACGATGGATGACCTGAGTTCGGATTTCGAGATCTCGAACGTGGAGGTGCGTAATAGCGGCTTTGCCGGTATTATGGCAAAAACAGACCCAACCTGCGATGTGGCAACCCAGCGCGGTCATTTTACTATGCGGAACGTAAGTCTGCATAACAACTACGTCCACAAAACAGGTGGCGAAGGATTTTATGTCGGGAACTCTTTTTATGCAGGTGGTAGCTCGTTATCATGCGGTAAGGTTTTACCTCATGATGTGATTGATGTTAAGATATATAATAACCTTATCGATTCAGCAGGTTGCGAAGGTATCCAGGTAGGCAGCGCTATTGCAGGCTGCGAGGTTTACAACAACACGGTTACATCGCCCGGCTTGTCGCCTTTTGCAAACGGGCAAAACAACGGCATACAGATTGGGGAAGGCGCCGGGGGTAAATGCTATAACAACCTCATTAAAAATGCACCCGGAAACGGCATTATTGTGCTTGGCCTTGGTGATAACCAGGTGTTTAATAATTTTATCCTCAATTCGGGCGCTAACGGTATTTTTGCCGATTCGAGGTACACCCCGGGGCCAAATTTCCAATTCATTAACAACACCATTATCGCTTCTGCTGCCGATGGCATAAAAATGAACTCCGAAACCATCCCGATGAATACGGTTATTAATAATGTGATTGTAAAGTCGGGCTCGGGCGTGGCTATACACAAAATAAGCAATGGTGTTAAGCTTACTGCTTCAAACAATTATACGGGTAACGATATTACTGCCTTGAAATTCGCCAATTATGCTGCCGGTGATTTTCATTTGCTGTCGTCTTCGCCGCTTATTAATGCAGGTACTAATGCTCTATTGTACGGCGTAGGCATTGATTATTATGGTAAAACACGCCCCTCGGGTACTGCTTTTGATATTGGTGCAACGGAATATTAATAGGGGGAGACGTGAAGTACCGTGTTTCTGTATTAACACAATCAGTACAGGCGCTATATTTCGCATCTCCTTATTTCATAGCGTATAAATTGCCAAATAAAACCTCTCCACACACTGTTAAAAACTTTTTATCTACCCATTTCTACTTTTAAAAAGTATTTGTATATTTGCACCTCTTTTACAAGGAAGAAAAGTATACAATAGCAATGAAAAAAGATCTGCATCCATCAAATTATAGGTTAGTTGTTTTCAAAGACATGTCAAACGACTACTCTTTCATAACTAAATCATGTATCGAAAGCCGCGAAACCGTAAAATGGGAAGATGGCAACGAATATCCATTGATCAAATTAGAAATTTCACACACTTCACACCCGTTCTATACAGGTAAAATGAAGTTAGTTGATACTGCCGGACGTATAGACAAGTTCCGTACCCGTTACAACAGAAGCTAAGTGTTTTTTCAATAAAATATTTACAAGTTCCCCGCAAACCGGGGGACTTTTTTTATTTTTGGCCCATGGCAATCATCCTTTTTGACGATAACGCTCGTAATACCCTTCTGCCTTTAACATATACCCGCCCGGTTGCCGATCTGCGAATAGGTATCCTTACCATCGCCGAAAAATGGGCTAAATATTTAAACAGCGATTTTTCTTTTTTAACCGAAGCCTACCTGCAAGCCAAGTTCCCGCTAAACATCCAGGATGATAATATTTTCATCAATGGTTCTGTTTGCCCGGATGAAACTGTGGTTGAAGCGGTAAATAACTTGAAAAGCGGCGAGGCATTACGGTATAACAACACCTTAATAGCTGTAAAGCTAAATGATGTTTACGCAGCAAACTTCGGCCCGCTTGCAAAATACTCTAACGAAACAGCTTATAATAACGAACTGGTTATTTTAACCCACCCCGAGGATATTTTCAGGAAGAATGACACAGAGCTCCGTAAGGATTTTAAACTGCTTACCAAGGGCCGTAAAAGCGCTAAACTTAGCAGCACCAATACCATTATAGGTACTGAGTTTTTTGCGGAAGAAGGCGCACAGGCCGAGTGCTGCAGTTTTAGTACCATCAATGGCCCTATTTATTTAGCAGCCCATACCGAAGTTTGGGAAGGTACCAACATACGCGGCCCCTTTGCCTTGTGCGAGTACTCGCAGATAAAAATGGGCACCAAAATTTATGGCGCTACTACCATAGGCCCTTACTGCCGCATTGGTGGCGAGGTAAACAACGCCGTTGTTTGGGGGTACTCATCAAAAGGCCACGAAGGCTACCTGGGTAATGCCGTGGTAGGCGAGTGGTGTAACCTGGGTGCCGATACCAATAACTCAAACCTGAAAAATAATTACGGCGAGGTGAAACTATGGGATTACCCAAGCCAAACTATGCGCAATACCGGCCTGCAATTTTGCGGCCTCATTATGGCCGACCATGCCAAATGCGGCATTAACACCATGTTTAACACGGGTAGTGTGGTAGGGGTTAGCGCCAACGTTTTTGGAGGGGGATACCCGCCAAACTACATTCCCGATTTTTCGTGGGGAGGGGCAGATGGCTTTGTGGAGTATGGTTTTGACAAAATGATGGAAACAACTGAAAAAGCAATTGCACGCCGCCCGCACCGTAAGTTTGATGATGCCGAAAAGGCCATCCTTACCAAAGTTTACGAACTGACGAAGCCTTATAGAGGGTGAATGGCTGATAGGTGAGTGGTGCCTGCCGATCCAATAATAAAGAATCTAACACAATCAACATAATAAAGAAATGAGAAAAAAAATTGTAGCCGGAAACTGGAAAATGAACCTCGATTATAACGAGGGACTTGGTTTATTCACGGAAGTGATAAACATGGTAAAAGACGAAGCAACCGGTAACCAGCAGGTAGTGGTTTGCAGCCCGTTTATTCATTTACACAGCCTGGCAGCTTTGGCTAAAGGTTATACTAATGTATCGGTAGGCGCACAAAACGCTCACCAGGCCGAAAGCGGTGCTTACACAGGCGAGATCTCTGCAAAGCAGGTAAAATCTACCGGTGCCGAGTACGTTATTTTAGGCCACTCGGAACGCCGCCAGTATTTTGGCGAAAGTAATGAGCTTTTGGCTAAAAAAACCGATACAGCCCTGGCAAACGGTTTAAAACCAATCTTCTGTATTGGCGAAACCTTACAACAGCGCGAAGCTAACGAGCATTTTGATATTATAAAAAGCCAATTGGTTGAAGGTGTTTTCCATTTAGATGCCGATAAATTTAGCCAGATAGTATTGGCTTATGAGCCGGTTTGGGCTATAGGTACAGGCGTTACCGCAACATCAGACCAGGCGCAGGAAATTCACGCTTTTATCCGCAAGGAATTAGCGGCAAAATACAACCAGCAGGTTGCAGATGATACCACCATACTTTACGGCGGTAGCTGTAACCCTAAAAATGCTGCCGAGCTTTTTGCCTGTGCAGACATCGATGGCGGCTTAATCGGTGGCGCATCCTTAAAATCACGCGACTTTACGGATATCGTTAAAGCGTTCAATTAATTTAGATTTGGGATGTTAGATATGAGATTTGAGACAAGCTACAAGGGTTGTTAAGTCTCATATCTCACATCTCAATACTCATATCTCATAAATGAATTACTACGAATTACTCTTCACCACTATTACTACCGAGGATTACCAGCAGGACCTGCTGATAGGTGCTTTAGGTGAGATTGGTTTTGATACTTTTGAAGAGGTTGACCTTGGCTTTAAAGCCTATATCCCGGTGGATGATTTTAAACAGGAACTGCTGGATGAAACATTGATAGCTTACCGCGAAATGTTCAGCTTTAGCTATGATGTTACCCTAATCCCGCAGAAAAACTGGAACGAGGTATGGGAAAGTAACTTTGAACCCATACAGATAAGCGACCAGGTTTTTGTACGGGCAACATTCCACGCGCCGAAGCCGGAGTTCCCGTACGAGATCGTTATCGATCCTAAAATGGCCTTTGGTACCGGCCACCACCAAACCACGGCCATGGTAATGGGCCTGATGCTGGAGAATGACTTTGCCGGCAAAAAGATACTGGATATGGGCTGCGGAACAGGCATCCTGGCTATACTGGCTGCCAAACTTGGCGCTACAGATATTACCGCTATTGATTACGATGTGGTGTGCTATGAAAGCACTATCGAGAACTCGACGTTAAACAATATCGATAACATCAAAGCCCTTTGCGGATCTAAAGAAGTTATTCCTGATGAGCAGTACGATATTATACTGGCCAACATTAACCGCAATATCCTGCTCGACCAGATGGCGCGGTATGCAGAAGTTTTAAAACCAGGCGGAGAGATCTATTTCAGCGGTTTCTATGAATCGCCCGATCTGGATATCATTACTGAGGAAGCCGCTAAACACAATCTCAAATACATCACCCATAAAAAGGATAAAGAGTGGGTGGCCGCTAAATTTGTCTTGTAAAAAATAATGTAGAGACGCGATACTTCGCGTCTCTTTTTGGTTAAGCATAATGATTAAAACGCAAGTATCGCGTCTTTACATTTAGTAGCCTAAAGTAAACCTGGCCTTTACAAACTGGTTATTCTCCAATTCATTAAATATAGCTACGGCAAGGTCGGCGGTGCTGATATCGCTCTTACCTTCGGCATCAAATACCGGGCTTTCGGTACCTAAGCGGAACTTGTTGGTGCGTTCGCCGGGATGTAAATTAATTGCAGGGCTTACAAAAGTCCAGTCTAATTCATTCTCTTTGCGCAGTTCTGTTAAATAATCGCGCGCTGATGACGCGCCCGGGTAATATTCTTTAGGGAAATGCGGCCCATCTACCAGTTGTTTGCCATCAATAAACAAACTGCCTGCACCGCCAATGGTGATGTAGCGCTTTACACCAGCTTTTTTGGTTGCTTCCTGTATGTTCTTTGAACCATTAAGGAAATCATCATAAAGGTTTGGATTGGTCCAGCCTGCATTAAATGAACTGATCACCGCATCATGGCCTGATAATGCAGAGGCCAGTGCGTCCACATCATTTACATCTGCTGCTACGGCTGTTACACCGGCGGCTTTTTCTACTTTATCGGTATTGCGGGCAATGGCCGTTATTTCATATCCGCGCGATAAACCTTCTGCTACAAGGGCGGGGCCTACAAAGCCTGTTGCGCCAATTATTGCTATTTTCATATTGTTGTTTATTTATATGTAATTTAATTTGTTACAGTTTGTTCTAAATTTTTTAATCGAACTTTTTACAGAACGCGGCCAGGTTTGTTGTGCCTAATTTATTCAGCATGGCTTGTTCAATTTCGTTATCCAGATCTTTTAAGTGATTGTTTATCTGTTTGCCAATTGGGCAGGCAGGGTTGGGCTGGTTTTTAGCCTGCCCCAAAACGTTACCTTGTTTAACCGACTGATAAATGCTTGCCAGGCTTATACTGGTAGCTGGCTTGCTTAATGTATACCCTCCATTTTTGCCCTCGCGGCTTGTTATCAGCTGGTGTTTAATAAGGTTGCTCAATTCCTTACGTACCAAAACGGGGTTCACGTTAATGCTGCCCGCCATATAGTCTGACGATAAGTAGTCGTCGGCTGTACAAAGTAGGGTCATGATATGCATCGCTATGGGGAACCTTCCGTTCATTTATTTAATTGTAATATTTTTTATTACAGTACAAATCTAGATATGTTTTGCAGTAAATCAAAAACATATTTTTTTGTGTTTATAAATATGAATCCATCCTGACAAACCAATAATTATTCATCTTTAAATTTGTGAATACTAACTTTTAGACCATTTTGGTCAAAAGATATCTAATCTCGTCAATATGAAAACCTATCTCGTACCTGTCGATTTTTCTGAAGCCGCATTTAACGCCGCTGACTTCGCCGCTCAGCTCAGTCATCAAAGTGATGTGAAAACTATTATTCTGATGAATGCTTATTACATTTCCCCTTATGAAACCATGCTCCCTAACGCGGATATGGTAATGTTGCGACCGCAGGATATAGAAGAAAACGCTGCCGACCGTATTGCCCAACTGGAAAAATTAAAACGCAAACTAGCTAAGAAGGTAAGAGCGGGGGTTGAGATAAAAGTACGTTTAAACCTGTCGCACCTGTTGCGTGCCGTGGTTGATGTTATTACTGATGAAAAAGTGGATATGGTGTTTTTGGGTAGTATTGGCAACAGTACAGTACGCGAAGGTACCGTTGGTATAGGCGACCACGTGATAAAAGTATCAAAAGCAAGCGTTGTTCCGGTAATGGTTGTGCCGCCTGATTACCGTTATAGCTTAATTGATAATGCCGTTTTAGCCTGCGACTTTAAAAAAGTAAAAGAAAGCATACCATTGGGTGTGCTGCACAAGTTACTCGGTAAACAAGCCATTAAATTACAGGTATTGAATGTTGATGCAGTAGGTAAACACGCCGTTGCTGATCCCGAACAACTGGCCGAAGAAGGGGCCTTGCACGGTATGCTGAAGGGTTTTCACCCCCAATACTATTACATAAATAACCCCGATATAATTACAGGGATACTTGACTTTACAGCCGGGCATAAAGCACAAATGATAATTGCATTGCCGCATACTTACAGCTTCCTGCAGGCGTTATTGCATAACAGCATATCGAAGCAATTGGCAAAAAATTCAACAGTACCTGTTTTATTGTTAAAATAATGCTTTATACGACAAATAATTGAAGTAATAGTTGTTGTAGCAGCCGTTTTTACGTTAATTTGCCGAAATAATACCGCACTAATATTTATTAATGAAAGTACATTTTATAGCGATAGGTGGTAGCGCCATGCACAACCTGGCTATCGCTCTTCATAAAAAAGGATTTGAGGTTACCGGTTCAGATGATGTACTGTTTGAGCCATCGGCCTCGCGGCTGGCTAAGTATGGTATTTTACCCGCACATGAGGGATGGTACCCGGAAAAAATTACACCCGAACTTGACGCGGTGATATTAGGGATGCACGCCCGTATAGACAACCCTGAATTGTTAAAGGCACAAGAACTGGGCGTCAAAATTTACTCTTACCCCGATTATATTTACGAGCAATCAAAAGATAAGCTGCGGGTGGTTATAGGTGGCAGCCACGGTAAAACTACTATTACCAGCATGATACTGCATGTATTGCAGGAGGCAGGTAAAAAGTTTGATTACCTGGTAGGTGCGCAGCTTGAAGGTTTTGAGACGATGGTTGGCCTTACGCATGATGCACCTGTTATGATCATTGAAGGCGATGAGTACCTGGCTTCGCCTATTGACAGGCGACCCAAATTCCATATTTACAAAGCAGATATTGGTGTAATAAGCGGTATAGCCTGGGATCATATCAACGTGTTCCCAACGTTTGATAATTATATAGATCAGTTTAGGATATTCGCCGAAACTATACAGCCAAAAGGTAAGCTTATTTACAGCCAAACCGACGAGGTACTAAATAAAATGGTTGAGGGGCTTGATATTGATATTGAAAAATTGCCTTACAGTTTGCCTGAATATACCATCTATAATGGCGTAACCAGCATAATTGCAAATGGTAAAAAGTATCAGCTGGAAGTATTTGGCCAGCACAATTTGTTGAACATGCAGGCCGCCCGTTTAGTATGCGAAGGCCTGGGTATTAGCAATGCCGATTTTTATCATCATATTACCACCTTTAAAGGCGCAGCACGCAGATTGGAAGTAGTGGGTAGAAACGACAATGCTACTATATTTAAAGATTTTGCGCATTCGCCGTCAAAACTAACTGCTACAATTAATGCCGTTAAGGCGCAATTCCCTGACAGGAAGTTGATTGCATGTATAGAACTGCATACTTTTAGCAGCCTGAACAAAGATTTTTTAAACGAATATGCCGGTACAATGAACAAGGCTGATGAAGCTATTGTATTTATTGACCGCAAAACGTTTGAGCAGAAAAAGATTGAACCATACCCCGCCGAGGCTGTAAAAAACGCCTTTGCGAATAAGAATTTGCTGTTTTTTAACGAACCGGCAGAACTGCTGAAATACCTGGAAGCAATTAATATCAGCAATAGTAATTTACTAATGATGAGCTCGGGCAATTTCGGTGGAATTAATTTAATAGGACTTAAAAATAATTTACTATAAAAATTATTGATTATTAGTTTGTTATTCAAAAAAGTTGTAACTTTATTAACTATTGAGAAACCTTACCTAATTAACTTTATTTATGAAAACACTTGGAAAAAAGATCCGGTTATTACGCCACCAAAAGGGGTGGAGCCAGGAAGAAGTTGCTAAACGTTTAGATATCTCCATTCCTGCATTTTCTAAAATTGAAACAGGTATTACCGATATAAACCTTTCTCGCCTTGAGCAGATCGCTGTTTTGTTTGAAATGTCTGTTGTTCAGTTGCTTACTTATAACGAAGTGGAGCAGGATCAAAAGATAGCCAGCGAGCTGGAAAATGTTAACAAGAAGTTGATGGATCGTGAAACTGAGGTTATTGACCTGCAGAAAAAGGTTATTGAACTTTTTGAGGAATTACGCCATAAGAAATCTGCAACAGCATAATATTTATAAAGCCCGGGTAATTTATCCGGGCTTTTTAAATATATAACGCATTGTTAGATGTTTTTTGCCAAATGTTGCACCTACAGCAGCGTGTATGGCCAGCATCTGCTCATTAAAATCGCCTACCCACGATAGTTCAAGCTCATCGTATTGGTTTAGGGGTAATACGTATTCTTTTAGCTTGATGAACAGGCACGATTCCAGCCCATGTTTCTGGAACTTTAGTTTGGTGCCCATAACTATAGCCCGCATCCTTGTTACGCCTTTCCACCTGCGATACAGAAATATCAATTTACCCAGCAGGTTTAGTTTGCCATTGAGCGGCTTTATCATCTGGTTAGCATCTGGCAGTATCACGATAAACGATGCCGGCTCGTTATTTATATAGGCAAACCAGATCAGCTTTTCGTCCATAATGGCTTTCATCTTCTCAAAGCTTTCCAGTATGGTGGCATAGTTTATCGGCACAAAATTTTCAAAATTTTTCCAGGCATCGTTATATATCGCTATAAAATCGGCTGCAAATTGCTCTATCTGCGATGATTTAAAGTGTTTAAAGGTATATCCCGGCTTTTGTATCACCCAATTGGCTATTTTGGTAAATCTTTCCGAAAAAGGCTTGTGCACGTTTAGGTGATTGGTTATTTGCTCGTATTGGGTTTCAAAGCCGTATCCATCAAAAAAAGCTTTATAATAGGGCGGGTTGTAGTTCATCCCGTATGATGGGGGCGTAAAGCCCTCTACCAGCAAACCCCAAAAGTTATCATTCTCGCCAAAGTTTATGGGCCCGTCCATCGCCTGCATCCCGTTTGCCTGTAGCCAGTTTTTTGCAGTAGTAAACAGCAGGTAAGCTGCTTGTTTATCATCAATACATTCAAAAAAGCCACAGCCACCAGTAGGTTGTTCATAGTTGTAGGCTTTTTCATTATTTACAAAAGCGGCAATACGCCCAATTAAGCGCCCGGTATCATCTGTTAAAATCCAGCGGGTAGCTTTACCATGTTTGTGAAAGTTGTTCTTAGCAGGGTCAAAAACGGCTTCTATATCATTATCAAGCGGGCATACCCAATTCGGGTCATTCTTATAGATAATACGGGCAACATCTAAAAAAGCTTTTTTATCGGTTTTGCTTTTTACTTCGGCAATATCCATCACAGGCGGGTAGGGGCTTACATAAAAAAAGCACCCTGCGTTTGCCGGATGCTTTGAAAGTTATACTGTACAATTAAGTTGATTAATCGTCGTCTTCGTCATCGTAAGGGTCGTACGAGTCAAAACCACCCAGGTCATCATCCAGGGGAATGTCCTCATCAAAATCGTCGTCATCATCTTCAACCTTTTTACCTGGTTTCGGATCATCTTCAAAGTCGTCATCCTCTTCATCGCTGATCTTTTTTGTAGAGGTGTTCAAAGGTTTTTTTGGAGTTGCCATTTTAATAAATGTTTATTCGTTAAAACTGATATCGGTTAACCTAATATTTTTGCCGTTAGTTTCGCTGCGCTATAATCAGCATTATTTACCAGTAAAAATAATTAAAATCATTTTTAATTAAAATCATTTTTCAATTTATTCCGATTGTTCGCCAATTGCCGAGCTGTTATCCGTAATTTCTTTAAGCTGTGGTAGTTCTGCAATATCATTTATGCCAAAGTAATCCATAAAAAGGCCACTTGTGCCGTATAGAATAGGCTTGCCCACACTTTCCGACTTCCCGGTAATGGCTATCAGCTCTTTTTCCAGGAGCTTTTGTATCGAGTAATCACAGTTTACACCGCGTATCTGCTCTACGTCTGTTTTTGTAACGGGTTGTTTGTAGGCAATAATGGCAAGGGTTTCCAGAGCTGCCTGGCTTAGTTTCTTTTTAGACCGTTGCAATTGCAACAAGCTAATGGCTGTGTGGTATTTCTTTTTAGTAAGAAACTGGTACCCGTTATTGATCTTTACTACCTCAATAGCAAAAGCGTCGTCGAGGTATTTTTGGGTAATGTTATCTATCTGTTTGGTTACTTCGTCGGTGGTATAGTCATGCTCAAATGAGGCTTGCAGGCAGTAAATGATCTCCTCGGTACGGATACCCTGCTCTGATGCAAAAATTAGCGCCTCTATATATTGCTCAATGTTTTCCATGAGGTGCAAATATATTTATTTAGTGAATTAGAGAATGACTGATTTAGCGATTTAATCTGAAGGAGTAAAATAGATAAACCGTTACTACGAGGTACGAAGCAATCTCTTTAGGATTGTTATACGGCTTGCATAACCGATTTGCTTAAAGAGAATGCTTCGTACCTCGCAAAGACGCGTGGATATAAAGGGATCAATAATCAATCACCTGCTCTTCAATATCGGCAGGTATATCGCGCCAATCGTATTTTTGAGTACGTAACTGTGGCTCAAAACCAGCTTCTTTAATAGAATCCTGGATGCCTTTAGCGGTGAAGCGGTGTGGGGCGCCAGCGGCAGATACTACGTTCTCTTCAATCATGATAGAGCCAAAATCATTAGCACCGGCGTGCAGGCAAAGCTGTGCCACCTGTTTACCAACTGTTAACCACGATGCCTGGATGTTTTTAATATTCGGCAGCATAATACGGCTTAGGGCTATCATGCGGATATACTCGTCGCCGGTAACATTGTTGGTTATACCGCGTACTTTACGCAATAATGTACCATCGTCCTGAAAAGGCCATGGTATAAATGCTACAAAGCCGTGGTGGCCTTCTGGTTTTTCTGATTGTACCTCGCGGATCCAAACCAGGTGTTCAAAGCGTTCCTCAATGGTTTCAATATGGCCAAACATCATAGTGGCAGATGTTGGCAGGTTTAGCTGGTGTGCGGCTCGCATTACATCCAGCCATTCTTTACCACCGCATTTACCTTTTGATATCAGGCGGCGTACACGGTCGTTCAATATTTCGGCACCTGCACCGGGTAATGAATCCAGGCCAGATTCCTTCATAGCTTTCAACACATCATAGTGGCTCATACTTTCAAGCTTAGCTACGTGTGCTATTTCCGGCGGGCCTAATGAGTGTAGTTTTAACTTCGGGTATAATTGTTTAAGCTCGCGGAACAGGTCTGTATAAAACTGAAGGCCCAAGTCGGGGTGGTGGCCGCCTTGTAATAAAAGCTGGTCGCCGCCGTACTTAAAGGTCTCTTCGATCTTCTTTTTGTAGGTTTCAATATCGGTAATGTAAGCATCCTCATGCCCCGGGCGGCGGAAAAAGTTACAGAACTTACAGTTGGCAATACAAACGTTTGTGGTGTTCACGTTCCGGTCTATCTGCCAGGTAACTTTACCGTGCGGAACCTGAATTTTACGCAACTCGTTGGCTACGTACATCAGGTCGGCTGTAGAAGCATTGTTATAAAGGTAAACCCCTTCATCAATGCTCAAAAAATCAAAAGCTAAAGCACGCTGTAACAGTTCGGCTGTATTCATGTACAAATATACGCAGTGGCGCCTTAAAGGCGAAAGGTTAAAGGCGAAACGTGTTAATTGGTTGACAATGTTCTACGCTTCACTGTTATCAATATATCTTTTTTGATAATGCCCATTTTTAATTACCCATATACCGGTGTAATAACCTGCACCATCGCTGTTATCAAGTTCGATGTAAATAGTATTATTTATACCCAAATAAACATTTAAAGTGCTAAAGCGAGGTTCATAAAGGTCATTAAAAGCCGATTTAGGAATTTGTATTGCTTTGCCTTTAATAATTACCGATACCAAACTAATCCCTCTTTTCGGTAATTCGCCATCAGTGCCCCATATAGGTTTGTTATCAATACTTTCAATATAACTGCCCTCATTATTGGTTGGCTTGTTATATTTTACCCGATGAGCTTTAGCAATAAATTTTGAACTATTGATGCGGATTTTAATACTGTCGTTTTTCGCTGAACAAAAATTATCCTGGTAGTGAACGTTTTTAATGCTATTAAATGATGAAAGAAACTTAATGCGGCTTTTATGGATATAACCCTGAATCCCTTTATTATCCCCTAATTGTGAATAGATCTCTACCCAGTCAGACTTATCATCTCCCTGCTCCCAAATTCCAAAAATTGAATTAATGTCCAACTTGCCCACGACGTATGAATTGATGTTTTTATCTTTCCGGACATTTACATATCCGTCTTTATCATTAATTACAGCAAACGATTGAGCATACGACCCTGTTAAAAAGCATGCAAAGGCTAGTATAAGGATGGGTGTTTTCATGTACTAATTTAATAGAATTTTAGTCAACTAACCACTTCCCCCTTATCCAGCCTCAAAACTTTGTCAACGCTATCCGGTATTTCGTGCTGGTAGTGGGTAACATATATCAGCGTTACATTACTGATACTGCAAATGGCATCAACCACGCTTTTAAAATGTTGCTGCTGGTGATCGTCTAATCCCTGGCAGGGTTCATCAAATATCAACAGGGCCGGGTTCTTTATTAAGGCCCGTGCCAGCAGGCAAAGGCGTTGCGCGCTGGCGGGGATGTTTTTTAATAACTGACGGGCATATTGTTCAATCTCCAGGGCTTTCATCCAGCTAAGGGCCAGGTCGGCTTTGGCTTTGTTGCCTGGCCTGAAAAGGCCCAGGGTATCATAAAAGCCGCTCTCAATAACTTGTAAGCAAGAATTATCGGTAGGGAAGTACTGGTAAAGTTCGGGCGATACAAACCCTATTTTGCTTTTTATATCCCAGATACTTTCGCCTGTTCCGCGCTTTTTATCAAACAGTATAATGTTATTGGCGTAAGCTTGCGGGTTATCGCCGTTTATTAAACTTAACAAGGTTGATTTGCCCGCACCGTTGTGCCCAAGCAAGGCCCAGCGTTCGCCGGGGTTAATTTGCCAGTTTACTTTATTCAATATCACCTTTTCGCCATATTTGATCAATACATCCGTCATGCTCACAATTTGCTTGTAATGGTGCTGTGTGGCCGATGTGTTTAACAAAGCTTTTAAAGCTTCGCCATCTACGGTGGTTTTATTGATAGTATTGTGTTCGCTTACTTCAAACTCCTTTTTGGTTAGGCTTTGGCTTATAGCGCCATTATCTAAAACTGCTACATGCGTTACTACATCGGGCAGTTCATGTGTTGATGTAGCCATAATAATGCTGATACCCGATGCGGCGATCTCATTTAAAAGCACATTAAAGCTTTTGCGGGTTTCTACATCAAGCCCGGTCATGGGGTTATCCAATAACAGCAAAACGGGGTTCTTTAAAAGCGCAGCGGCTATTATCAGGCGTTTAGTTTCGCCGTTTGATAGCTTGATGGTTTGTTTATCGCAAAGTGTTGTTAGGTTTAATGCTGCAACAGTTTTATCAAACGTCCAGTAAGCGGGTGCATGCGTATTAACCTTTACCGATTGCAGATATTGGCGCACGGTAAGGGTATCTTCTGAGTCGGACGAATTGTAACGTTGCTGATAGTAAAAATCGGCCGTGTTAGACAGGGTTTTAAAATGATGCTTGGCACCAGCGAATGCTATAAAGCGATGAAAGGTAAGCAGTGCGTCAGCATCGGAGTATAGCTTATGAACATCATCCATGAAATGATAAATGATGCTGCCACCATTGATGCCAACATTACCAGCAATGGCTTGCAGCATTACACTTTTACCAGAACCGCTTTTGCCCGTAATGGCCCAATTTTGCCCCTGGCGTATCTCAAAACAGAGTTGGGTAAATAACGTGGAGTTTGTAAACCTTACAGAGATATTATTAAGTGTTATTAAAGGCGTATGCATAGTAGGATGAATTTATGAAGCACTGCGATATTTTTAAGATATGCTGTGCTTTCAGTGCGGGAATGTCGGGATTTATCCACGAAGTAACAATTTTTATTAACTTATCAACATTTCTTGGAATTATTAAAAAACTATTTTTAGATTAGGGAACCTCTATGAAAAATGGCGAATTTGAGCTGGTGACGAATTAAATTTTTAGTATTAATTATTACCCCCCAAATAATTTGCTATGGAACTATTATTAGTAGCTATTGAAGCCCTTGTACCGATGAGCCTGTTGGCTATTTCTATTGTATTGATTGCAGTACAATTTTTACCAAATGACAATACAGAAACGGAAGAATCCGATTCAAATCTGTTGATGTAAGGTAAAGGTCTGATTGTTGTAGTAAGATTTACATCATAAATCTTACAATGATCTACCATGAAAAAAATTAACTTTTTATTATTCGCTTTGGCCGTTGTTGCGCTAAGCGGTTGCTCAGTTATCGGCGGAATTTTTAAAGCCGGCGCGGCTGTGGGCATCATTTCTGTTATTGTAGTAATACTTATCATCATCTGGATCATCTCTGCCTTCAGGGGCAGATCATAACCGCTTTTGGCGATATCGTATCAAATAAAAAAGCGTCTAACTGGACGCTTTTTTATTATTATTTTGTGATTATTATATCTATCAACTTCCAGCTTTTGCGTTCGGCCCAGTCGCCGCCGGTATAGGAGAGTTTTACCTGCCAGGCTGATTTTATCGTTTTTCCGCTGCTGTCCTGTGCATCAACATAGGATGATATACGGTAGCTGTTATGCGCCGTATCAATATCCGATTCAAATTTGCTTTTCGGGAAGTTTGCGGTACCGGGCTGTTTTAGCCGGTCGTTAACAAAAACCTTGGCTATGGTAAAGGCTTCTTTTGCATTTGGTTTACGGTTAACGTGTATGCGGCGGTTTTGTAATACACGAAGCATCACCACCAAAAAGAAAACCGCGAACAGGATACTGAATATTGTAGCTATGCGGATACGTGGGTGATGTTTCCAATGCGTGTTCTTTTTATCCTCGTCGCTCAGGTTGTTCCATTCGGAGTATTTCATGTAGATATGCTTTTAGCAATAAACAAAAAATTACGCTAATGTTTTGAAACCCTAACAATATGCATAAAAAAACGCCCCTGGTATAAACCGGGGGCGTTTTTTGTAGTAAAAAAAGATATTACATTTTTTTAGTAGTATCTTTTTTAGTAGTGTCCATTTTAGCAGTAGTATCCATTTTAGCAGCTGTGTCGGTAGCAGCTGAATCCATTTTAGCTGAATCCATTTTAGCTGAATCAGCAGCAGCTGATGAACCAGAACCTTTACAAGCAGCAGCAGAAACAGCGATAGCTAAAGCTAAGAAAGCGATTTTGAAAGAATTTTTCATTGTTTGTTTTTTTAAGTGATTTAATAGTTTTTCGAGTATTAATACCACAAACAAAAAAAGGTAACCCATTTTTCAAAAATAAAATGCGGGTTACCCTTTAAAAAATTAAAAAACTTAAAAAATTAACGATGTAATTCTTTAATATTTAACCTGTTAGGTTAAATTATTTTTTAGTTGTGTCTTTTTTAGTTGTGTCAGCTTTAACTGTAGAGTCAACTTTAACAGTAGAATCAACTTTAACGGTTGAATCAACTTTTACAGTTGTGTCTTTAGCTGAATCAGCAGAAGATGCAGAACCAGAACCTTTACAAGCAGCAGCAGAAACAGCGATAGCTAAAGCTAAAAATGCAATTTTGAATGAATTTTTCATTTTGTGTTGTTTAATTATTTGTAAGTTGTTTTATTCTTATTTGGTTGTTAATACAGCGAATCCAAAAAGGTAACCCAAAAAGTTTTCATGTTTTTAATTGTTGTTGTTTTTGATGATTAATGATCATAACAACAAAAGGTAACCCGATATAAAATAAAAAACATATCGTGGCTTGATAGTAAAGCGTTTAGGTTATACCATAGCATGCGTTGAAGGTAATGTCGTATATCCTACCAAATATTTCCCGATATTGCGGCTTTTGCCATGTGTTATTTGGCGGGCAAAAAAATAAATTAAATTATAGGGTTACAATTCCGTATAAAAAGTATTAAGTAGTGAATAATCAGTTAAATGTGGAAATACCATCAGATAGTGAAGTCATCATTGGCATACTCAATAATTCTGATAGTGTTTTAAAAAAACTATACCTGGGCTATTTCCCCATGATCTTACAACTTGTTGTTAATAATAACGGCGACGAGGACGAGGCCAAGGATATTTACCAGGAAGCTATAATAGTTCTTTATAATAAGGTTAAACGGGGCGATTTTGAGCTGAGCAGCAAATTAAAAACCTACATATACTCTATATGCAGGCGTTTATGGTTAAAAAGGCTTAAACAACTAAACAGGTACGGTGGCGATATAAAAGATTTCCAGGAATACCTGCCGGTTGAGGATGAGGTGGAAAAGCATGAAGAACGCGATATGCAGCTTAATAAAATGGGCGATGCATTGAAGCTTTTAGGCGAACCCTGTAAAACCATTATGGAAGATTTTTACATGAACAACCGCAGTATGCAGGATATATGTGAGCGGTTTGGCTACACAAATGCTGATAACGCGAAAACGCAGAAATACAAATGCCTGCAAAGGCTGAAGAAATTATTTTTTCAGCAATAACGAAAGGGGTAAGACCATGAGAGAGAACCAACTTTTAGAAATGATTGAGAGCTACCTGAGCGGGGAAATGACCGTTGAGGAACGCGCCCAATTTGATGCATTACGTAAAAAGGATGCAACAATAGATACTAAAATTGCCGAGCATAAAGAGTTTACTTTTTTATTAAAGCAATATAACGAGCGTTTAAGCCTGCAAAGCCGCCTTGATGAGATACACGACGAAATTGATGTACACACGCTGAAAGAAGACCTGATGGCGCATCCGTCATGGATAGTGCAGCTATGGCGCCACCATCACTCAAAAATATCCGTAGCAGCTTCTATAGCTATCATCGCTATTTTACTTACTTTGTTTATTTCGGGGTCCTTGAGTAATAAAGATCCAAGGTACTTACAGTTAAAACGCGAGGTTGATCAGATAAAGGGTAAAACCGACCAGCTTAATGATAAAACTGAAAAAATCATTAAAGACGGTAAAGCTACCGGCCCGGTAATTAACGCTAAGTTTAAAGGTACAGGTTTCGCGCTTACAGGTAACGGTTATATTGTAACCAACTATCATGTTGTAAATGGTGCCGATTCTGTTTATGTGCAAAATGCCACCGGCGAATCATTCCGCACAAAGGTTGTTTATACCGAGCCACAATATGATGTTGCGGTATTGGAAATAAACGACCCTGCCTTTAAAAACCTTGGCACTGTACCATACACCTTTAAAAAGGCGAAAAGCGATTTAGGTGAGGTTGTTTATACCTTAGGTTATCCCGGCGATGATATTAAGTTTGGCCCCGGTGCATTAACTGCTGCCACAGGCTTTAAAGGTGATACTACCGAATATGAAGTATTCATCCCCGTTAACCCAGGTAATAGCGGCGGCTTTTTGATGGATGATAAAGGCAATGTTATTGGTGTCATAAACGGAAAACAAACCCAGACATCGGGTGCGGCATTTGCGGTAAAATCAAACTACCTGCTAAAAGCCATTCAAAGCATCCCCGCCGATTCATTAAATAAATCGCTTATCCTGAATACCAAAAATAGCTTAGCCAAGCTAAGCCGTACCCAGCAGGTCAAAAAATTGCGTAATTACGTGTTTATGGTAAAAGTTTATAATCAGTAAAAAATCAACAATTAATATAAGTAAAAGGGATGCAAGAAATTGCCTCCCTTTTTTTGTGAGTTTTTTTAGGTTGATAAGTAACTAATTATCCTTTATTTCGTCTGTATTAAACATGGTTGTATTTTAATACCCTATATGAAACTTAAACTATTCGCCTGCCTTTTATTCCTTCCATTTTTAAGCTTTGCACAACAGCCATTAACGGGTGCCGATAGCGCCCGTAAGCTTATAGATACATCATTATCTTATGCTAAAAAGAATTCGATATACCGGGGAAACATAGATTGGAACAAGTTAACCGATTCTGTACTTGCACGAAGTAAGGATGCTAAAAGTGTTACAGAAGCCATGCCCGCAGTAGCATTAATGTACCAGATGTTAGGCGATTTTCATGGGATGGCTTTATATAACGGCAAAACATATAAATGGAACACCACCCATACAAAGGTGGATAGAGAATTATATAAGGAATTGTTAGCCAAGTATAAAAAGAATAAGCAAACCATAGAAACACGTATGCTGGAGAATGGTTATGGCTATATTCTGATACCCGGAAACAACCCTACTAAGGCGGGCGAAATACAGATAATTGCCGCCCAGATACAGGATTCGCTGGCTAAACTTAATCCCGCCAAACTTAAAGGTGTTATTATTGATTTAAGGTTAAACACGGGTGGTAATATGTGGCCAATGATATTAGGTGTAGGTAACCTGGTAAGCAAAGGTAAACTGGGGTATTTTATTTACCCTGATGCCTCTAAAAATGAATCGTGGCTGGTGAAGGATACCAGCATCTATTCGGATACCACAAAAGTGTGCTCGGTTAAGGCACTGGATAAGGTGAACCCGAAAATTAAAATTGCAGTATTAACGTCGCCCTACACGGCAAGCTCTGGCGAGGTAACAGCTATTACTTTTAAAGGGCAAAAAAATGCCTGTATTATAGGCGATACCACGGCAGGATATACAACAGCAAACGAGTCGTTCAGTATGTATGGCGTTGAGTTTATTATGGCGCAGGCTGCCGAGGCGGACCGGAATGGAAAGGTCTATTATAAAAATGTACCACCCGATAAGGAAGTAATTGCCGGGGATAATTTTGACGATTTTAGCAAAGACCAAAAGATAATTGCAGCAATGAAATGGATGAAAGGGAAGTAGTGGGTTTGTCGGCCTGAGCTTGTCGAAGACTTGTGCGCTTTGTAAGTGGTTATACAGGCTTACCATTGCAAAGGTCTTTACTCTAAATATCCTGGCTCTCTATTACCTATCCACCTCGCCCAGTACAAAATCAAGCGAGCCTATAATGGCTATCAAATCGGCTATCATAACGCCTTTGCCAAGCTCGGGCAGTACAGATAGGTTGTTAAAGCTTGGGCCGCGTACTTTTGAGCGGAACGGTATTTCGGAGCGTTCGTTATTATGGATAAAGTAAAAACCCAGTTCGCCTTTTGTGCCTTCGCAGCGGGCGTAGTAATCCTGTATTTTTGGGGTTAGCTTACGTGGCAGTTTGGCACGCGGGTCAAACTCCGGGGTACGTTTTAATTCTTTCTGTAACCTGTCCAGGCATTGTTCTACAATCTTTATCGATTCCTGGATCTCGTCAACACGCACTTTGTATCTGTCCCAGCAATCGCCAACGGTGCCCATCAAGCCTTTTCCTACCGGGATGTCAAACTCCAATTCAGGGTAAGCGGAGTAATTGTCAATACGGCGCAGATCATATTTTAAACCCGATCCGCGCAATACCGGGCCACTGCAACCGCAGTTAATGGCCACATCCATAGGTAAAACGCCCACGTTTGCGGTGCGGCTAATAAAGATCTGGTTATCGGTCAGCAGCTGGTTAAGCTCTACCATTTTTGGTTTAAAGTAATCAACAAATTCGCGGCAGCGTTCTTCAAAACCTACAGGCAGGTCATAGAACAAACCACCCACCCAAATATAGTTATATAGCATGCGCGAGCCCGAAGCCCACTCCAGCATGCCCATGATATGTTCGCGGTCGCGGAAACACCACAGGAAGGGCGTAAACGCGCCTATATCTATGCCATAGGTGCCAATGGCTATCAGGTGTGATGCAATGCGGTTAAGCTCGCAAACCAGCACGCGGATGTATTCAATCCGTTTGGGGATATCCTTATCGATGCCCAGCATTTTCTCAACACCCATCACCCAGGCGTGGCTGTTATTCATTGATGCCAGGTAATCAAGCCTGTCGGTAAACGGGATGGTTTGCTGATAGGTAAGCGATTCAGCGTGTTTTTCAAAACAGCGGTGCAGGTACCCAATATGCGGGATAACCTCTTTTACGATCTCGCCATCGGTTATCAGCTCAAGCCGCAAAACCCCGTGGGTAGACGGATGCTGCGGCCCCATATTAAGCACCATATCCTCCACAGATGCGTCAGCTATCTTTTTGTTATAGCGGTCAAGTGCTTCGTTATATTTTGAAGTTTCTACGTTCAATTTCTAATTTTTCTGAGCGTCATTGCGAGCGTAGCAATGACGTTATTTATTTGTTGTTTTTCAAACCGAAATCAATCAACTTTAATCCCCTTATAATATTCCGCTGCTTTATAGTCCTTTCTTAACGGGAATCCTTCCCAGTCATCAGGTAATAAAATACGCCTCAGGTCGGGGTGACCCTCAAAAAATATCCCTACCAGGTCATAAGCTTCTCGTTCGTGCCAGTCGGCAGTGCGGTACACGGATGTGATGCTGGGGAATGATGGCAGGTTATCCTCGCTACGGTCATTTTCCTTGCTTATTTTTAACGTAAGCTGTAAATGATAGGGGATTGATGACAAATGATAAACTACCCCAAAACGGCAGGCTTCTTCGCCATAATCAACGCCTGTAAGGCATGACAAAAAATCGAAGTAGGTTTTGGGATTATTGCGCAGCTCCATACAAACCTCAACAATATGGTCGGGGTTTATCAGTAGGGCGGGCTGCATACCAATACGTTCTTCGCCGGTAATTACAGTTTCGCCAAACTTTTGGGTAAGCAATAATTTAATATCATCAAAACTCATGGCGCAAGGCGAACAATCTTCCAGTTTTTATTATCGGTTTTTTTGTAAACTATCCTATCATGCAGGCGGCTGCGGCGGCCCTGCCAAAATTCTATATAGCGCGGGCGTAACACATAGCCACCCCAGTACGATGGTTTTGGTACTTCACTATCAGCGTACTCCAATTCAAGTTCTGCCATTTTTTGTTCAAGTGCTTCGCGGCTGTCAATCTCCTGGCTTTGCGGCGATGCGGCAGCACCTATCTGGCTCGCCTTAGGGCGCGAATGGAAGTATTTTTCAGAATAGTTTTTATCCAGTTTCTCAATGGTGCCTTCCACACGGATCTGCCGTTCCATATCGCCCCAAAAGAAAACAAGCGACCCAAGCGGATTTTTGCTGATCTCTTTACCCTTACGGCTTAGATAATTAGTGTAAAACTTAAAGCCGTCATCACTGAAGCCTTTAAGCAATACTATCCTTGCCGAGGGGCGGCCATCGTGCGTAGCGGTAGCCAGTGTCATGGCGTTTGGCTCGTGTACTTTGCAATTAATGGCCTCGTTAAACCATTTATCAAACTGGCGCATTGGGTTGGCATCAACATCGGTTTCGTTCAACGAAGCCGCTTCATATTCCTGCCTTAAATTTTCTATATCTTTCTGATCCATTATCGCAAACTTACAAATTAATTATACCGTACCTATCTATAGGTTGTTCATTTTAATGATTAATGAACATAATTTTACATTTTGTGTTAATACAATATAAATTTATACCTATGCTAAGTCCAATTTCAGCAGCTGCAGGCCGACTATTAATATCAGAACCGTTCATGCCCGACCCTAATTTTAAGCGGTCGGTTATCCTGCTTACAGAATACGCTGAGGCAGGGGCGATGGGCTTCATCCTTAATCATCAAACCGAATATTTACTGGGCGATATTTTGCCGGATGTAGCCTATTCGGAAATACCGGTATACATGGGCGGCCCTGTAGCCGAAAACACCCTGCATTATATACACCGCTGTCCAGATAAAATTCAGGGTGGTATTGAAATATGTGATGGTATTTACTGGGGCGGGGATTTTGAGCAGATAAAAGAACTGATAAACAATTATCAGTTAACCGAGGGGGAGATAAAATTCTTTACCGGTTACTCCGGCTGGACACCCGGGCAGCTTGATGATGAACTGCGCGAGGATGCCTGGATAGTAACCAATAAATTTGAAGCCGATAGCGTTTTTAGTAACAATGAAAGCAACCTTTGGAAAGAGATAGTGATAAGCCTTGGCCAGCGTTACGCGCATATAGCTAATTTCCCGGAGAACCCGATGCTGAATTAACTCTGCAATATATTATGCAAAAGCCCTGCAAACTACAGGCCTTTTGCATAGGTACATAAATTTATCATCATGTTAAACTTTTTAACGGATAATGAATCTTACGAGGACAGACCTTATATAGAAATGAAAATATCCTGCCTATTGCTTTGTTTAATTACCGTTACGTTTAGTGCATGCCAGCATGAAATTGTACCACCCAATAAAAAGTATATATTAGATAGATGGCAGGTAAAAGCTGTTGTTACCACACATTATAAAAACAAAGTGAAAACATCTACTGCCAGTACCACCACTTTTGGCCCTGATGATTACCTGCAGTTTAATAAAGATGGTACAGGTTATTTTGGTTTGAAAGAGCCAAATGGCTCTGCAATATTTGGTGCAATGAAATATAGCGTAAGTGGCAGCGATGAAGCTATTGTGAATGTGACCAATGAAAAGGGCGCATTTGTTTTTCACATAATCAGCGCCGACCAGACGGCCTTACGCATCACATATCCCGACGATACAACTACTATACCAATAGCCGATGGCGATTATTATGATGTGCAGCTAACGCGGCGCTAACTATTTACCTTCCATCTCTGCAGCCGAAGCCTCCACCACCTGCTTTAACTTATCTTTAAAGGCGATAAGGTTTTGAACCAGGTATTCATCAGCGGTTGATAGGATCTGTGCAGCCAGTATACCTGCGTTTTTAGCTGCATTTAAAGCCACCGTAGCCACCGGGATACCATTTGGCATTTGCAGGATAGAGAGGATAGAATCCCAGCCATCAATAGAGTTGCTTGATTTTACAGGAACGCCAATAACCGGCAAATGTGTTAACGAAGCTACCATGCCCGGTAAATGCGCGGCACCGCCGGCACCGGCTATAATTACCTTTATACCACGATCGGCAGCGGCACGGGCGTAGCTGAACATCCTATCGGGCGTGCGGTGGGCCGATACAACAGTTATTTCATATGCAACACCAAGTTCTTTTAAAACGTCGGCAGCGTCCTGCATAATGTTCAGATCGGACTTGCTGCCCATTATAATGGCTATTTTTGGTTGGCTCATGGTTGTGTTTAAATGACAAAGATAATTATGTTCGGCTTTTTCTATACATCACTTTTTTAATAATGAATATAATGCCAAAGCCTAGTAAAATAGGTATTGCAATAAATATTAGATATGCGGTTATTTTACCTAATCCTATGGCTATTGCGGTGCCATTTTTAGAAACAATCTTATCGTTAGGAATAGTTATTTTAAAAGTATTGAAATAGGCATTTGCCTTTTTGTCATCTTTTTTAATACTATCAGTAGCCCATATTGAAAAGCTTAATAAAGTATCGTTTAAAAAAAACAGCTTGTTATAGCTATACTTTTTTTCACCCAAAAGATCAGAAGTGTATAAAAATTCGATTCCCGCAAGGCTATCTATCAAAGTGTTCTTTTTGTAAATTAATTTGCCTTTAGTGCTTTTTATAGTTCCCGTGATGAAACTGTTGTATATCTGATTGTTAATGTCTTTTGTAAAAAGATCCTTTACAGATTTTTCTAAAGGAGATACCTGAGCATAGTAAATATCCTGTACATCTTTATACACATATACTGTAGTTCCCGATTCAGAGCTTTTTATTTCAGGTGCATCCGGGAATTTAATTTGGGCGATATGTTTAAGATCCTGTGTGTACGTTAGCTGACAGAACGCATTAAAAGAGGAAATACAAATGAAAAATATTAAAAAGATTTTTTTCATTCTATATGATCATGCAATTACTTTTAAAGTCTGCTGCACAAATCTTGCTTTCTCTATCGCTTTTTCCCTGTCGTTATCTATAATAGTAACATGCCCCATTTTGCGGAAGGGTTTTGTTAAGGCCTTACCATACAGGTGCACGTAAACACCGGCACATTTCAATATCTTTTCTATCCCCTGGTAAACGGCGGGGCCTTCGTATCCGGCTTCGCCTAAAATATTTACCATAATGGCGTTGCTCAGGCAGGCTGTATCGCCCAGTGGCTGGTCGAAAATAGCACGTAAATGCTGTTCAAACTGTGATACTACGTTACCCTCGATGCTTTGGTGACCGCTGTTATGCGGGCGTGGGGCAAGTTCGTTTACTAAAATTTTACCGTCTTTGGTCAGGAACATTTCAACGGCCAGTATGCCTACAATGTTCAGTGTTTCGGCTATACGCTTGGCAATGTTCTCAGCCTCCATCTGCACTTCGAAGGGCAGGGTAGAGGGCGATATTAAAAACTCCACCAGGTTAGCTTCGGGGTTAAACTCCATTTCCACCAGTGGGAATGTTTTTACCTCGCCGCTTTCGTTGCGTGCTACTATTACGCCGATCTCTTTTTCAAAATCAACAAGGCGCTCAATAAGGCTGGGTTCGGTAAAAGCGTTTGCGAGGTAACTTTCGTCAACCACTTTGTAAACGCCTTTGCCATCGTAACCATCACGCCTAAGCTTTTGAATATATGGGAACGGGATATGGCTTGCCTTTAATTGATCCGGCGATGAAATGACCTGGAACTCGGCCGTAGGGATATCGTTTTCCTTGAAAAATTGCTTTTGCAGGCCTTTATCCTGTATCAGGCGGATAATGCGCGATTGCGGGTAAACCGCAACACCTTCTTTCTCCAGCTGCTCCAATGCATCAACATTTACCTTCTCTATCTCAATGGTAAGCAGGTCGACCTTTTTACCGAAATTATAAACGGTTTCATAATCGCTAAGCGAACCTACAACAAACTCGTTGCAAAGCCGGCGGCAGGGTGCCTCGCGGTCAGGGTCGAGTACCTTAACGGTAACGTTATAATTTATTGCCTGCTGTATAAGCATGCGCCCAAGCTGGCCACCGCCTAATATTCCTAATTTTAAATCCCCGTAAAATGCTTTCATGTATAGTGTTGCAAAGTTAGTTGAAATCTTTTAAACTGGCATAAAGCAATTTTAATAGTCATGTATTGCGATGTCGAAGCGACCTGCGATGCCAAAATAGGGTGAAATATTAGAAACTGATTAGAGTTTGTAATGTAAAACAGTAATTGGGCCTTATAAGTACACGCAAACGTCACAATTCGACCGCAATAAGCCATAAAACCTTCCAAAATAGCCTCAAAAAGCCTACCTTTGCAGCGTTTTTACAAACCACATATTATCATCCATGAAAACCAAAATAGCAGTAGCAAAAGGTGACGGTATAGGCCCGGAAATTATGGCAGCCGTGCTCCGTATATTTGAAGCCGCCAACGTACAACTCGATTACGAGTATGTAGAAATGGGCAAGTCGTATTTTGATGCAGGCCACTCCACCGGGATGACCGCCGCCGCAAAAGAAACCATTGAACGTTTAGGCCTGCTATTTAAAGGCCCAATGGAAACCCCGAAAGGCAAAGGCGTAAAAAGCATCAACGTTACCGCCCGCAAGGTATGGAACACGTACGCCAACCAGCGCGATTTCCGCTCACTGAATGGTGTTGATACCGTTTTTTCAAAAGCTGGGATCCCAATTAACCTGACTATAGTTCGCGAAAATATTGAAGATACTTACGGAGGTATCGAGCACTTGTTAACAAACGATGTTGCTGTAGGCCGCCGTATCATTACCCGCCCCGGCTCGGCCCAGGTTATCCGTTACGCGTTTGAAATGGCCCGCCGTAAAGGTTATACCAAACTGGCTTGTGGCCATAAGGCAAACATTATGAAACTTACTGATGGTTTGTTCCTGGAAACATTTTATGAGATAGCACGCGAATACCCGGATATCGAATCGTCGGACATTATTGTTGATGACCTGTGTATGAAGCTGGTATCGCGCCCGGAAATGTTCCAGGCTATTGTGTTAACCAACCTGCAGGGCGATATCGTGTCTGACCTTTGTGCAGGTTTGGTGGGCGGCTTAGGCTTTGCACCATCTGCCAACATTGGCGATAATATCTCCATATTTGAAGCTGTGCATGGTACCGCACCGGATATTGCCGGCCGTGGTATTGCTAACCCAACGGCGCTATTATTATCGGGTATTTTGATGCTGCGCTATTTAGGCTTTACTACCGCCGCGGCTAATATCGAAAACTCATTACTATACACACTTGAGCAAGGCATACACACAGGCGATTTCGGTGATAAAGCTGTAGCATCAGTTAATACTGATGCTTTTGCTGATGCAGTAATTGCAAACCTTGGCCAGGTGCCTGCAAAAGGTGAGGTTATTGCCCAGCCGGATATGGAAGTAAAAGCCAACCACGATCATCCGCTAAAAAATAAATTAACGGTTACCAAAGCTGCCACTACCGAAGAAATGGTGGGTGTGGATGTGTTTGTAGAATCGAGCAAACAACCAAATGAACTGGCCGAATTGGCCCAGCGTAAGCAAACGGATAACTTTCAACTGGTAATGATATCTAACCGTGGTACGCAGGTATGGCCTACAGGTTCAATCTTTACCGAACTGGTGAACGAATACCGCATCCGTTTTGAGAAAAAAGACGGTACCGAGATTACCCAGAAAGAGATACTGCACATTGCTGCCGACCTGTCTGAAGATTTTAAAGTGTGCTCGGTTGAGTTCCTGATGAAATTTGATGGCAAAATTGGTTATACCCTGGCACAGGGGCAATAATTTAAGTCAAAATTCAAGCGTGAAAATTAAAAAAGTCCCGTCTGTTAACTAACAGACGGGACTTTTTTAATTAGGATATTTTCCAATTGCCAAATGTTTTCTTAATCGCTGTCAACCGTTCGGTGGCCTACCTCATCATCAGCCTCATGGTTTATTTTTTTGACGTAGATCTCGTCAACCAGGATAATAATAATAGACAGTAACGGCACTGCCAATATGATACCCAATACGCCCGACAATACCCCCATCAACACCTGGCTTATGATGGTTAAGGCAGGCGGGATATTAATCATTTTCTTTTGAATTAGCGGCGTTACAATATTGCTTACAATGGTTTGCGATACAATGTAAAGTAAGGCTACAATAATGGCGGTATTAAGGTCTTGGGTTAAGGCAAGCAATACGCCGGGTATCATGGCCGCCAGCGAGCCAAAGTTGGGTACAAGCTTTAATAAGCCCGTTAGCAAGGCAAGGACCAAGGCTACCGGTATACCAATTATAGACAGGCCGGTACCTATCATAATAAATATCAGCACCATAGAAAGCATCATCCCTTTTAGCCACCCTTTTAATGCCTGGCTGGTGCGGTCAATAACCTTTCTGGCCATTGGTTTATTTTGTTCGGGGAACAGTTTAATAATACCATCCTTATAAAGCGAAGGGCTGGTGGTGAAAAATATACCCAGAAACATAATGATATAAATATTACCCAGCACACCAAAACTGGTGCTAAAGAAACTTTGGGCGGTGGCAAAAAGCTTATCGGTATTATCGTCGCCACCAAAATATTCAAGTATTTTTGCGCCGATAGGGCCTTCACCAAGTTTTACTTTTAAATTATTGATGGTATGGGGTAAGCTTTCGCTTAAAATGGCTATCTGCCCCTGTATAGTAGTACCCATAACATAGAGCAAGGAGAACAGGATAAGGAAGGAACCAATAACCGAAATGGTCATACATATCTTGCGGCTCCATTTGGTTTTGCGTTCTATCATGTCACCCAGCCCATGGAAATATACTGATATCAACGCTCCGGCCAATATCATTAACAGTACATTAAAGGCAACACGGGCAATTAGTATGGCAACTACCAGTAAGGCAACAATGGCTACGGTATGCCATACCTTTTCTATGTAGGTGAGTTCTTTTTTTGAGGTTTTTGGAGGGGTAGGGTTTCTATCAGGCATTATGTGCTGTTTGGTTATGCACATAATTACGTATAGTACTCATAAAAGTTTTAAGAATTTATCAGTAAGCGATAAACCTACTGATGTGAATCTTTCACCTTATTAAAATAAGCTACCAGTTTTTCTATATTACCTATCCCATAATGGTTGGCGCGTATTTGCTCAACAACCTCGGGTTCATCGGCCATTACCTCGCTCATAATATCAATAAAGTTTTCGCGGGTTAGGTGTTTCATGGTAGCGGTATTACTGCCGTAATAATAGCTTAATTTATTGTTGTTGCCACCGCCGCCGTTACCACCAATGCTAATGCCCACACCGCCGCCGTATGATGTACCGTATGTGCCCGTGCCTATACCAATACCGGGCGATACCTGTACTTTTTTGCCGCCGCCGCTTCCGCCGCTGCCTGCGCCGCGGGTTGCGTAAATTTTTACAGGTTCATCAATAACTACACGTACAAAATCAAACTCTCTTTTAGCCCAGGTTTCGTTGCCGGGCGCATGTGCTACCACAAAACTATCGCGGCCGGCCACGAATGATTGCAGATCGCTGGTGCTGAGGTAATAAGGGGTTGAGTGCTCTTCGTCTTTAAACTCAATAAAGCCTTCGTCGCTGAAAGGCCCGCGGCCACCCGGGTTGGGATGGATATACCCTGTGGTTCTAACGCCTTTAACATCAATAAAATGACCAGGTAACCATTTTTGGGCCATAGCCGTATTGCCTGCCATTGTCATGAATAAAACAAGCGCGGCTATATTTAAAATGTGTTTTGTGAATAGGATGGTCTTAGTAGTCATATGATTTTTTTGGCATTTGGCCTGTTCTGTAATAGGTGAGCAGGTCTTCCATATCACCATAACGAAAAGTTTTATCTTTAATTTTAGCAACAACCTCGGGTTTATCTGCCATAATGTTGCTCATTACTTCAATAAATTCTTTCTTTTCCAGTTTAGTAACCTTATCGGGTGTGGCGCCATAATAATAGGTGGTTTTTGTACCGGCACCAATTCTTGTACCCACGCCCACACCCATACCCACATTGCCGGTAAAACCGCCGGTATTGATAATTAACGGGAAGCCGTTTTTAGCAGTTTTAACAGTGAATAATTTAGTGGCGTTGTCAACAGATACGATCATGAACGGGCTGTTTTTGAACAGCACATTGCGCGATACCACAAAGCTGTCGGCACCCATTACAAACGATTTTATTTTGTAATAGGGAATAGGGAATACCTCCGATTTTTCATCCTTGCAATAAAGTATCTGGTCGCCATCTTCATATTCGCCTTTGTGAGGGGGCGACCATGATATCAACCCGTCGAATATTTCGCCGCTGGTATGATAAAGCGTGCCTTCAAACCATTTGCGTTGTGTCTGTGCTTTGGCAGCGATGGTACTTGCAATAATTAAAAATATTAAAAGGGCTTTACGCATTATGGTGTTGATTACGAATTGTGATATTGATTCAGTAAAATTATTTACTTTCTATAGAATACAGTAATTCTTCTCTTTTATTGTGTGAAAAATATCTTGTCATTGATTTTTTACAGCAGATGATCACTTACCAATTGTTAGTTAATGATTTCTGCACCAATTGTAATGCTTAAAATACAAAACAGGAATAAAATTTTACGCATAAAGGTTTAGATTTGAAATCAAATATAAAAGATTTTTTGACATGATAACAGTTGATCTGCGAAGCGATACCGTAACAAAACCAACACCCGGAATGCTTGAAGCTATGTGGGGCGCCAAAGTTGGCGACGATGTGTTTGGTGAGGACGAAACAGTGAATGCGCTGGAGCAAAAAGCTGCAAATATGTTTGGGATGGAAGAGGCTATTTTTTGCCCATCGGGCACCATGACCAACCAGATAGCCATTAAATGTTTTACCCAGCCGCTGGATGAACTGATAGCTGACCAAACCGCGCACGTTTACCGTTACGAAGGTGGAGGTATCGCTTTTAATTCGGGCGTATCAACACGATTGCTTAATGGATACCGGGGTATACTAACTGCCGAAATGATAGCGCCCGAGATAAATGATGAGAATATCCATTACCCGCATACCAGTTTGGTGGTGCTGGAAAATACGGTTAACAAAGGTGGCGGCAGCTGCTACACGCTTGAGCATATTAAACCAATTGCCACGCTTTGTAAGGAGCAGGGCTTAAAGCTGCATTTAGATGGGGCGCGCATTTTTAACGCGCTTGCCCATACGGGCGATAACGCTGCCGATTATGGTAGATATTTTGATGGCATCTCGGTATGCTTATCAAAAGGCCTGGGCGCGCCTGTAGGCTCGGTTTTACTGGCCGATAAGGCAACTATTAAGTACGCCCGCCGCATCCGCAAGGTATTGGGTGGTGGCATGAGGCAGGCAGGTTTCCTGGCTGCAGCCGGCATCTACGCGTTGGACCATCATGTAGAGCGTTTAAAGATCGACCACGCCCACGCCCGTGTTTTAGGCGAGGAACTGGCGGAATGCTCTTGGGTAACCAACGTAGTACCGGTAGAAACCAACATTGTTTTATTTGATACCATTGAACGCGCCGACATTATACTGGCTAACCTGGCAGCTAAAGGTATTAAAGCAAATAGTACCGATACCCACCGCATCCGTTTTGTAACACATTTGGATGTACACCCCGAACAGGTGGAGCATGTGGTGGATGTATTGAAAAGTTTATAACAATTTGTCCTCCTGAAGAACGAGAGATCTAATCGCAGTTATGCATCTTCCCGAATAGATCTTTTACCGCGTTCAGGATAACAAGTTTTATTTATTGTGTCAGTACTTAATAACTTTAATTAGTACTTAAAACTTATCAATCGGTTGCATGTTGTACACTACACATGACCCGTCTCGAAAAAAAACTCGAAAAAATTGGCCGCGACCCAAAAGTAACCGCAAAAGCGGTGGGGCTACGCTATGTGTCAGACTCAACCCCGGGTTATACCCGCAAAAAATCGGGAAAAGGCTGGAGCTATTATGCTGCTGATGGCAAGGTGGTTAAGGATAAAGAACTTGTTGAACGGTTTAATAAACTGGTAATCCCGCCGGCCTATACCAATGTATGGATTTCTCCTTATGATAACGGCCACCTGCAGTTTACAGGCACCGATGCGGCAGGGCGCAAGCAGTATCGTTATCACGCATACTGGAACAAGATCCGTAACCAATCAAAGTACCATCGCCTGCAAACATTTGCCGCACATTTACCGGCCATCCGCAAACAGGTTGACCAGGACCTTGCCCGCCCCAAACTCGACCACGAAAAGGTGGTGGCCCTGGTAGTACGCCTGATGGAACTGACGAGTATCCGTGTGGGTAACGAATCATATAAAAAGCTTTATGGTTCGTTCGGGTTAACAACACTCATGAACAGGCACGTTAAAGTTGAAGGCAGCAAGCTGCAATTTGAATTTAAGGGCAAAAAAGGTGTAATGCATAAAATAGCCCTGCAAAGTAAAAAGCTGGCCAGGCTTGTTAAACAATGCCGTGATATCCCGGGGAAAGAGTTGTTTCAGTACTACAATGATGAAGGCGGGCATTGTACCATAGGGTCGGGCGATATAAACACCTACCTGAAAGATATAACCGGTGAAGATTTTACCGCTAAAGATTTCCGTACCTGGGCAGGTAGCGTAAGTGCTTTGTATGCCATTAAGGAAGCAGGAGAGTTCACCTCAGTATCTGAATGTAAAAAGAAAATAGTAAGCGTGCTTGATGAAGTAGCCATAAACCTGGGCAACACCCGCACAGTTTGTAAAAAGTATTACGTACACCCAACCGTTATAAAAAGCTACGAAGAAGGCACTATTTTTAAATACATAGATAAGTTGGATGGGGACAAGGACGTAAAATCGGCGGAATTGAATATTGCCGAGAAAGCCCTGCTGGAAATATTGGATAAAGAGAAGCTGGCCGAAGCGAGTTGAGAGTAATAAACTCTGCGTCATTGCGAGCGAAGCGTGGCAATCTTCGAGAGGCATGTCGCAAACTTTTCTATCGAAGATTGCCACGTCGCTATCGTTCTTCGCAATAACGCGTGGCTTAAAAATACAAAAAAGGTTGACCAGGCTTGCCCCGATCAACCTTTAAATAGGTCAACATCTAACTGATCTTATTACTGTTTCCCTTTTTTGGTGTAGATATAAACCACACCATATTTTGCTTTGTCGCCGTATTTTTTTACGGTGTCGGCGCTGTTGCTTGTACTCATTCTGTCAATATCAAAAGCCGACAGTTTCTTTAGCTCTTTTTCGCTGGCAATTTTACCATCAATCACAATCAGTTTATCTGATATGCGGTTAACATTGGTGCTATTGGTTGTATAAACATAGCTGGCGGTCGTGTTCCAGCCTTTTACATTCTTTAGTTTTGTTTGTGGGGTAGCTGCAAACACAATATTGTTCCCGTTAAGGTGGATGCTGTCGGTTAATTTTGTTGCGGTGCCATAACCGGTTACTACAACTTCTTTCACGTCATCTGCCGATGTAGATCCATCTTTTTTACGTGCAATAACAGTTACGTTGTTCACGTTACCGTTTAATTTTAAACCGGGTAAGGCAGATATCACCGCGACTTCTGATCCAGAAAGGTTATCGGTGTTTTTATTTACACCGTTTATCCTGATGTTGGTTATCTGGCGCCTTTTGCCCAGTTTATCAGATAATGCTTTTCCTTCTTCAGAATCTTTTGTAGCTATAAATATTACGTCTTTATTATTATTAAATGTATAATTCTCTACTGCATTAAATTTCCGGTCGCCGGAGTTGATTATGTTAACGCTCTCAATTGTTGATGGATCAACCTTTGAGAATATGGCGTTATCCACCTTTTTGCCATTTAAAACTATGTTCATCGAATCGATGGTGTGATTGTTTGCGGTCCTGATATAGATTTTTTGTTTTTTGCCGGTATCAGCTTTTACATCATAAGCAACAAATAATGTTTTTTTTAACTTGAGTGTATCGGTTTTGGCGGTTTTTGCAGTAGTGGTTTTTGCTTTTTTATCAGGTACAGTATCTGCAAATGCTATAGCAGTTTGGGCAGCTTGTTTAATAGCGGTTGTAACCGGCTTAATGGTTAATGCAATTTTGCGGGTAATAGGCTTGGTTATTTCGGCCTTTGATAAGGTAAATACCAGCAGCAGCACCACAACAGCGGGAACCACAAACGCATAACGCGCTAGTTTAAACTTTGAAGATCTTTTAGCGTTCATCATAATTATGCGTTTTTTAATGGTTGAAATATTAAAATGGTTTACTATGCCGGGGGTGGTAGCATTAAAGCTCACATTCACCAGGCTGTATTGATAGGTTTTACTATCGAAGCCCTTATTCAGGATCTTCCGGTCGGTTATAAATTCAATGTTTTCGCGTACGGCTTTTTTCATGAGCCATATACCGGGGTTAAACCAGTAGAATACGCTGCTTAGTTCGGCCAGTAAAATATCTATGGTATGCCATCCGTTTACGTGTACCTGCTCATGTAATAGTATGGCTTGCAGGTCGGTAGGGGTGTGGTTGGCAGGGTTAACATAAATGCTGCGCCAAAAAGAGAAAGGTGCGGCTTCGCCTTCCATTATCCTTACATCATGTTCATGTATGCGTGCCGGTTTCGATTGGCGGTATAACTGAAACAGCGAGAACAACTGCATTAATAACCTAAACCCCAGGAATATGGCCCCGGCCCAAAATATAACCGTTGCCCATTGCCAGTAGTTGGGTTGGGTAAGTGGTTTTATGAGGCTTACAGCAGGCGCCTGCCAGTTTAATACAACGGTTTGTACCGGTTTGGCAAGGGTTTCATGCCTTTGGGCAAAATCGCTCAGGTCTATTTTAGGGTAAAGGGTAGCAAATACAATGGCAACCATTAAGTATGCCCTGTTTAATGTGTAAAAAGTAAGGTGGCGAAGCACCAGGTAATAGCCCGCGCAAAACAACAGTAATGCGATATTAACTTTGAATAAAAAGACAAATAAGGCCGGCATGGTATTATTGTTTAGGTTTTTCTATCAGGTTAAGGATCTCTTTTAACTCAGATGCGCTGATCTTTTTCTCGTTGGCGAAAAAGGTAACCAGGTCTTTATACGAGTTTTTAAAATAGTCGCTTACAAAGCCGCTCATAAAGCGTTTTTTGTATTCCTCTTCTAAAATAGCGGGGGTATAGCGGTACGAGTTACCCAGCTTTTCGCCGGTTACAAAACCTTTGCGTTCCAGGTTTTTTATGGTTGATGCCAAGGTGGTATAAGGTGGTTTAGGCTCGGTCATTTGATCAAGAAAATCCTTAATAAAACCTGTGCCGGCCTGCCAAACAGCCTGCATTGCTTCTTCCTCTTGTTGTGATAATTTCTCCATGTTTACTACGATTATTTCGTAAATATACGACTGCTTCGTAATAATGCAAATTGTTTAACAAAATTTAACAGATTTATTTCCGGATTGCAGCATTATACACAGGCTACAGTGCTGTACTATTTTTAGTTGCACTAAAAAGTGCTAAATTTGATCTATCCCCCGGCCTAATTTAAATTGATACGATATGCCTTTTACAACTACAGTTATAACCGGCGCAACATCCGGTATAGGTAAGGAAACCGCCATGGCTCTCGCCAAAAAAGACCACGCTGTTTATATGCTGGTACGTGATATGGAGAGGGGAGAAGAGTTACGACAAGAAATAATTGCGGTTACAAAAAACAAGAACGTTTATGTATTAAAATGTGACCTGGCCGATATGGCAAGCGTACGCGACGCTGCTGGTGTTTTAAAAGCAAGCTTAATGGCTGTTAATATACTCATAAACAATGCGGGTGGCATTTTTGCCGAACGGCATGAGAGCAAAGACGGTTATGAAATGACTTTTGCTGTTAACCACTTAAGCCATTTTTTACTGGTAAATAACCTGCTGCCCTTATTGCAAAAAGGCCAGGCGCGTATTATAAATGTAAGTTCGGAGGCGCACCGCATGGCTAAACCCAATTTTAATGACCTGCAATGGTTAAAACGCCCGTACTCGGCATGGAAGGCATACGGAACCGCCAAACTATTTAATATATATTTTACCCGTTCGCTGGCTATTAAATACGGGCCAAAAGGTATTAGTGCATTTGCACTGCACCCGGGCTTGGTTAATACCGGTTTCGGCACAGGCTTAACGGGCATAGGCAAAACATTAATGTGGCTGGCCAGGCCTTTTATGATCTCGGCCGAGAGCGGTGCGCAAACAAGCATTTACCTGGCCTCAGCTGCAAGGATTGATGCAAAAAGCGGTAAGTATTTTAAAAACCGGCATGTAGCCAGCCCATCTGCACAGGCAACTGACGAACTTGGTCGCAACAGGCTTTGGGACCTGAGCATGGAAATGATAAAGCCCTTTACAGATCAATAGCGTAACATTATTATTGCTTATTGCGGTTTTAATTAAATTTTTTTAGTTTTAGATGTTTAAACGCGATTACATTATTATGACAATCAATAAAAAATTAATAGCAACAATGGGCCTGCTTTCGGCAGTGGTATTTATGGCTATGTCGCCGGCTGTTAAACCGGCCGACGAACCATTCAAAAACCTTAAGGTATTACCCAAAAACATTTCTAAAGAAGAAATGCATAAAACGATGGAGGAGTGGGAACATGCATTAGGTGCGCGTTGCAGCTTTTGCCATATGCGTAACGAGGAAACCAAAAAGATGGATTTTGCCGCCGATGGAAAACCCGAAAAAGAGATGGCCCGCGAAATGTATAAAATGACGCAGGAGATCAACAAAAAATATTTCCACGCGAAAAAGGATAGTACAGACAGGATAATGGAAAGCAGCATTAACTGCTACACCTGCCACCGTGGGGTACAACACCCTGAAGTGGTAAGGGCATCAGAACTGCCACGCCAGGTACCTGCCGGCCAGCCGTCATGGGCACCAGGTGCAACACCGGCCCCGGGTTCAACACCACCGCCAGCTCCGGAGAAGAAACCATAAAGTTTTTTTGAGGTTAGTTTAACCACAGAGAGCACTAAGATTCCACAGAGGTCACAGAGATTTATTCTTTGTGGCCTTTTTTGTTTTAACAATGCTTGGGATTTTTAAACACAAAGTGCACAAAGATTTTTCACAAAGATCCTGGGAGTTTACTTGTATTAAATAAATGCTTACCTCTGTGCTTTTTCTCTCTGTGCCTTCTGTGGTTAAATAGAATTTACAGCGTTATATATTTTGCGCTATAACAAAGCCACTTGCCCAGGCCCATTGAAAGTTATAGCCCCCCAGCCAGCCGGTAACATCAACACATTCGCCGCCAAAGTATAGGCCCGGTACTTTTTTACTTTCGAGGGTTTTTGATGATAGCTCGTTGGTATCTACACCGCCCGTCATTACCTCGGCTTTATCGTAACCTTTGGTACCGGCAGGTTTCACTTTAAACTCGTGCAGTAGTATGCTGATATCTTCCAGTTCGGTTTTGGTAAGCGATGCCAGGTTTTTATCGGCGGGAATATAATTAACCAAAGCCTCGGCAAATTTGCGGGTAAACAAGTTAGAGAGATAAGCCAATAACATCTTCTTGCCATTTTGCTCACGTTCCTGCAGTATCAGTTCAATAATATCTTTACCGGGCAGCAGGTCAATAAAAATGCTTTCGCCGGGTTTCCAATAGGAGGAGATCTGTAATATGGCCGGGCCGCTCAGTCCCCAGTGGGTAAACAGGATGTTCTCTTCAAAACTTGCCCTGTCGTTCCATACCCTGCAAAAAATACTGTTGCCCGATAATTGCTCATACCAGGGCTGGTCTTTACCTGTAATGGTAAGCGGCACCAGGGCAGGGGAGGTTTCGGTAACAGCCATACCAAAATTGCGGGCGGTACGCAGGCCAAAATCAGTAGCGCCCATTTTAGCGATGGGCAGGCCACCGCTGGCAATAACAACTTTTGGGGCGAATAATACTTGCTGCTTGCCATTCCTTTCTATTGAAATATTGAACCCATCTTCGGTTTGCTCAATGGCGGTGACCTCGGTATCGCACCATATCTCCTGGTCAAGGTCGTTGCAAAGATTGGTAAATACATTCACCACATCTTTGGCCTTATCGCTCACCGGGAAAAGCTGGCCAAGTGTTTTCTCTTTCCCTTCGATGCCATAGGTTTCAAAAAAAGTTACGGTATCATCCACGGTCCATTGCGCTAAGGCTGATCGGCTAAAGTGCTCATTCTGCGAAATGAATTGTTTGTGCGTAGCGTATAAGTTGGTATAATTACACCTGCCGCCACCACTTATCAATATCTTGGCGCCCACTTTATCGTTCTTCTCTAATACCAATGTACGCTTGCCTAAAAAACCGGCTTGCACCGCGCACATTAATCCGCAGGCGCCGCCGCCAATAATTATAGCGTCAAAGTTTGATTGTTTTGTTAAATTTGCTGTCATGGATGCTGTGGCGCAAATATCAGAATTTGGAAAGATACTTATCTTTTTAATTACAGGCATTGTTGCAATTGGCGGGTTGTTTTTTGTGAACCGCCTTTTAGCCCCCCGTAACCCCAATACCGAAAAGTTAAGTACCTATGAATGTGGCGAAGAACCGACCGGCAATGCATGGCTGCCATTCAACTCCCGTTTTTATGTTATTGCATTGGTTTTCCTGTTATTTGATGTAGAGATGGTGTTTGTATTTCCCTGGGCAACAGTTTTTGGTAACCGCGAAATTATAGCTGCAGATGCACGTTGGGGGTGGATATCACTGACGGAAATGTTCATCTTTTTAGGGGTATTGATACTTGGCCTGGCCTATGTATGGCTTAAAGGCGACCTAAACTGGATAAAACCTACCGTAAGTCTTCCCCAAACAGACGCCCGCATACCACAGGCGTTATATGACAGCCTGAACACGCAGCAAGGTAATTTTAGAGTGAAGGAGTTTAGTTTAGAAGTTTCGATACCCGCAGCTGCTACAGTTACTACAACTGCTGCTCCTTCCGAGCCGCGCAAACCTATGTTTAAACCAGCTTTTAAAAAACCAGCCAATGACGCCTGATCTGACCAACGAAGCCGGTGGCATTGTGATCACCAAAATGGACGACCTGCTGAACTGGGCGAGGCTGTCATCGCTATGGCCATTAAGCTTTGGCATTGCCTGCTGCGCGATAGAAATGATGGGTGCTATGGCCTCTACATACGATCTGGATAGGTTTGGTGTTTTCCCGAGGCCTTCAGCACGGCAATCAGATGTGATCATTATAGCCGGTACGGTCACCTTTAAAATGGCCGAGCGCATTAAACGCCTCTACGAGCAAATGCCCGACCCTAAATATGTAATTTCGATGGGCTCATGCTCCAACTGCGGCGGCCCTTACTGGCAGCACGGCTACCATGTAGTAAAAGGTGTTGACAGGGTTATCCCGGTTGATGTTTACGTACAAGGTTGCCCGCCAAGGCCCGAGGCTTTGATAGGCGCCATCCTGGAATTGCAGAAGAAGATAGAGAAAGAGCATATTGTAGCGGGGGTAACCGCTTAATCTAACTGTAATTTCGAGGAAAGCGCAGCGACGAGAACCGACCGTAGGGAGCTCATCGCAGATAAATCTTGTTCGAATGATAAACGGCGAACCCTGCATAATGAACAAGATATATCCTCGTACCTCGTTCGATATGACAAATCTCTTTTGTGACTCATTTCGCTTTTTAAATATCCTTTACATTCCGCCCTTGTTGGTGTTGTCACCAACAAGCCGCCATGCTTGGCCATCATATAGTATTTACTACCTGCCTCAAGGTTGTTGGTGACAACAACAACGGCAAAAATATGACAAATCTCTTTTGTGACTTATTTCGCTTTTTAAATATCCTTTACATTTGCCATATGGGTATAGATAATTTTGTAACCTTCGCTCTAACCGCATTTTTATTTATCATGACACCTGGGCTTGATACCCTATTTGTAATAAATAAGGCCATTGGGCAGGGTAAAAAGGCAGGTATATATTCGGCATTGGGAGTTAACGCGGGTGTATTGTTCCATACCGTGCTGGCTGCGCTTGGCCTATCGCTTATAGTGGCAAAATCGGTATTGGCCTTCGCCATTGTTAAATATCTTGGCGCGGCGTACCTCATTTACCTGGGTATCAATAAACTGGTATCTAAAAATAATGGCATCGTGCTAACCGCGGTTGATAAGGCCGATAAAAGCAACATGCAAAATTTCCTGTCGGGGGTGGTAACCAAGTGCTAAACCCAAAGGTGGCCCTGTTTTTCCTGGCATTTTTTCCTTAGTTCATCAAAAAAGAAGCATTGAGCCAGTCTTTGCCATTTGTAATACTGGGCCTTACCTACGTGTTTTTGGGTTTAATATGGTATGTATTGTTAAGCCTGTTTGTATCTTTCTTCTCACAAAAATTCATCAGCAACCCTAAAGCCGGTAATTTTCTTAATAAATTCTCGGGCGTAGCATTTGTATTGATGGGAATAAAAGTAGCATTCTCTAAAAAGTAACGTTTTAACCTTAGCGCATATTAATTACATTTGTTACCTATGCAAAAAATACTGGTAGCAAACCGTGGCGAAATTGCCCTGCGTGTAATGCGTTCAGCCCGAGAAATGGGTATCAAAACTGTAGCTGTTTATTCTGAGGCCGACCGCAACGCCCTGCATGTGCGTTATGCCGACGAAGCCGTGTTCATCGGCGAAGCACCATCCAATCAATCATATCTTGTTGGCGATAAAATTATAGCCGCCTGTAAACAAACCGGTGCCGAGGGTATCCACCCCGGTTATGGCTTTTTAAGCGAGAATGCCGGTTTTGCAAGGCAGGTACGCGAGGCTGGTTTGATCCTGATCGGCCCATCGCCCGAGGCTATGGAAGTGATGGGTAATAAGTTATCAGCCAAAGCCGCCGCGTTAAAATATAACATCCCGATGGTGCCCGGTACCGAAGAAGCCATTACCGATATAGGCGAAGCAAAGTTGCGTGCTGTAGAGGTAGGTTTCCCTATCCTGATCAAAGCTGCCGCCGGTGGTGGTGGTAAGGGTATGCGCATAGTTGACGGCCCCGATGATTTTGAAGAGCAAATGGGCCTTGCCGTATCAGAGGCTATCTCTGCCTTTGGCGACGGTGCGGTATTTATTGAGCGTTATGTTTCTTCTCCGAGGCATATTGAGATCCAGGTGCTGGGCGATACACACGGCAATATTGTGCACCTCTTCGAGCGGGATTGCTCTGTTCAGCGCCGCCATCAAAAAGTGGTTGAAGAAGCACCTTCATCCGTATTAACGCCAGAAATCCGCGAAGCGATGGGGAAATGTGCGGTAGACGTGGCGAGGTCTGTTAATTATACAGGTGCCGGTACGGTAGAGTTTATTATGGATGAGAAACTCGATTTCTTTTTCCTGGAGATGAACACCCGCTTGCAGGTAGAGCATCCGGTAACGGAATTGATCACCGGTATCGACCTGGTAAAAGAGCAGATACGCATTGCCCGGGGCGAAGCCATTAGCTTTAAACAAACAGATCTGAAGATCCAGGGGCACGCTATGGAACTGCGTGTATATGCGGAAGACCCGGCCAATAACTTCCTGCCGGATATTGGCACCTTGCAAACCTACGTGACGCCCAAAGGCCCCGGCGTTAGGGTTGATGATGGTTTTGAACAAGGAATGGAGATCCCCATCTATTACGACCCTATGATAGCTAAACTTATAACCTATGGTAAAGACCGTACAGAAGCTATAGAACGCATGATACGCGCTATTGATGAGTACAGCATCACCGGCATTACCACAACCCTTGGCTTTGGTAAATTTGTAATGCAGCATGAGGCATTTACCTCGGGCAATTTTGATACGCACTTTGTTAAAAAATACTTTATGCCAGAAAGCCTGCAAACCGGTAATGAAACCGAAGCGCTGATAGCGGCACTGGTAATGGAAAAATTACTCGCGGCTAAAAAAACAGCATTTGCAGAAACTACTGCCGTTGCCGAAAGTAACTGGGTTAAAAACAGGCGATAAGCTTAAACGTAAGACAAGTGCATTTCCCGGCTAATATCCCCATTGGTAAATCAAGTATCCCTATCCATTTTATATGCGAGACCCTTGCCTATACAATTGGCTATCGTTACTACGTATATTTAAAAAAGCATAGTGCAGACCCAATTAGCGACAATAACCGCATCATTATATTTGTTGGTGCGGCGCTGGGTGGCTTTTTAGGTTCGCATATTATTGGTGTGCTCGAAAGGCCCGATCTGTTTAACCACATGTCGGTATTTTATTTTATGGGTAACACCACCATTGTTGGCGGTTTGCTTGGCGGGTTAATAGGAGTAGAACTGGTAAAGAAAAAGTTGGGTATAACCACCTCCTCCGGCGATTTAATGGTTTACCCGATATGTTTAAGTATGATCATCGGCCGTACCGGGTGCTTTTTTGCGGGGCTGGAGGATGGTACATTTGGTATTGCAAGCAATTTACCATGGGCCATTAACTTTGGCGATGGCGTGCGCAGGCATCCGACAAACCTGTATGAAATATTATTCTGGATAATACTATGGGTTACGCTGTTGTTGATAGAACGCAGGCATCAGTTTAAGGATGGCGCGAAATTTAAAATTTTAATGGCCGCCTATCTTACCTTCAGGCTGATGATTGAATTTATAAAGCCCGATTATTTTTTTAGTTTTGGTTTATCGGTAATTCAACTGGCCAGTTTGGCGGGTATTGCCTATTATTATAAAGTTTTTATCTACCCATCTAAAACCATTAAAACCTATGCCTGAAAGGCCGTATATCTACTACGATTTTACCATCAGCATCTGCTCAACCTGCTTAAGGCGCGTTGATGCTAAAATTGTTTTTGAGGATGATAAGGTTTATATGCTTAAGACCTGCCGAATCCACGGGTTTGAGAAAGTATTGATAGCCACCGATGTGGAATACTATAAAAACTGCCGTAATTACGCCAAGCGCAGCGAAATGCCGCTAAAGTTTAACCGCGAAACCCATTATGGCTGCCCTTACGATTGCGGGCTGTGCCGCGATCATGAACAGCACTCGTGCCTTACGGTGATAGAGGTAACCGATCGTTGTAACCTGGCCTGCCCAACTTGTTATGCCATGTCATCACCGCATTATGGCCGCCACCGTACCCTGGAGGAGATAGAGCAAATGCTGGATGTAATTGTAGCGAACGAAGGCGAACCGGATGTGGTACAAATAAGCGGCGGCGAACCAACCGTGCACCCGCAGTTTTTTGAGATACTGGATATCGCCAAGCGCAAACCTATAAAACACCTGATGCTGAATACCAACGGCATCCGCATTGCAAAGGATGAGCAATTTGTGAAACGGTTGGCTTCTTACCAGCCTGATTTTGAGATCTACCTGCAATTCGATTCCTTTAAAAAGGAAGCTTTAGAACAGCTGCGCGGAGAAGACCTGCGCGAGGTAAGGCGCAAAGCCATCGAAAATCTGAATAAATATAACCTGTCGACCACTTTAGTGGTAACCTTGCAAAAGGGCCTGAATACTGATGAAATAGGCGCAATTATAGATTACGCCCTACTACAACCTTGTGTAAGAGGGGTAACCCTACAGCCCACACAACAGGCGGGCCGGCTGGAAAACTTTAACCCGGCTACCGACCGTTACACCATGACGGAGGTACGTACCGCCATATTGGAACAAACCAACGTGTTCACCGCGCAGGACTTGCTCCCCGTGCCCTGTAACCCCGATGCGTTGGTTATGGGCTACGCCCTAAAGCTGGCCGGGCAAGTGTTCCCGTTAACCCGGATGATAGACCCGAACGACCTGCTGGATAACTCAAAAAACACCATAGTTTACGAACAGGATGAAGCGCTGAAGAGTCACCTTCTGCATATGTTTAGCACCGGTAACTCGGTAGATACCGCAAAAGAGCACCTGAAAAGTATTATGTGCTGCCTGCCCGATATTTATGCCCGGGGATTAAGCTATGATAACCTGTTTAGGGTTATCATCATGAATTTTATTGATGCACAAAACTTTGATGTACGTGCTATAAAAAAATCATGCGTACATATCGTAAATAAGGATATGAGCATTATCCCTTTTGAAACCATGAACATGTTTTACCGCGATGATAAGGCAGAATACCTGGAAATGTTACGAAACGAAATATCACCCACATGAGCGAAGAAAAAAAGAAATTCAGCGACCTGGCTATTTTAGGTATTAACCTGGCTGTATTTGCTGCCTACACCGTTTTAGGTGTATATAATAATGCCGATGGCTGGTTCATCATTTCATTATGGCATGCTGCTGCATGCGTAGTTATGGCTATAGTGCAAAAACGGTGGGTGTGGGTTTTGGCCGGGATATTAATACTGGTTATCGGCTTTGCCACCTGTGCCAATAATTTTCATCTGGATACTAAATAACTTATAGCAGTGGAAGAGAACAAAACCAAAACATCAGATATAGCAATATTAGGTATTAACCTGGCTGTATTTGCCGGCTATACCATTTTGGGTTTACTCGCCGGGCAGGAAGCTATTCTCGGCGCTTTTTTTCTGGCTATAGCTCATGGCGTTATTGCGTTGATAACTGCGCTGGTGCAACGCCGGTGGATATGGGCATTGGCCGGCTTATTAATACCGCTTATTAGTTTCGGCACATGCCTCAATAATATCAAACTGGGGCACATGTAATACGTAGCAAATAGTAAATTAGATATTCAAAAGACACTCCATCACCTAAAACTAAGTACATTTGCGTTTTGTGATATATTACTATGGCTAAAGTTTCCATCAACCTGGCAACAGGTTCAATACAAAAAGAAGATATTATTGTAGGTATCGACCTGGGTACTACCAATTCGCTGGTCGCTTTTATAGATCCTGATAAAAGTCCTAAGGTTATTAATGATATCGGTAAAGGTGTTTTGGTGCCATCAATTGTGCATTTTGGCGCTGCCGGTGATATTAAAGTAGGTAATGAAGCCAAAGGATTTTTAGTGACCGACCCGCAAAATACCGTGTTTTCGGTTAAGCGTTTACTGGGCCGCTCGTATGCCGATGTGAAGAATTACCAGAGCTTTTTCTCATACAAAATTATTGATGACGATAGCGAAAACCTGGTAAAAATTAAGGTTGGAGATAAATTCTACAACCCGATAGAACTATCGGGACTTATATTAAAAGAGCTTAAGGAACGTGCCGAACACGCCCTTAAAACGCCCGTTAACCGTGCTGTGATAACCGTTCCCGCCTACTTTAATGATTCGCAGCGCCAGGCAACCCGAGATGCCGGTAAACTGGCAGGGCTGGATGTGTTGCGTATTGTAAACGAGCCAACAGCCGCAAGCTTGGCTTATGGTATAGGCTTAAATCCAGAGGAAACAAAAACTATTGCCGTGTATGACTTGGGTGGTGGTACGTTTGATGTATCTATCCTGCAAATTCAGAATGGTATTTTTGAAGTACTATCAACCAATGGCGATACCTTTTTGGGCGGCGATGATTTTGACCGCGTCATTGCCGATTACTGGATAGAAAAGAACAATATAGATAAAACTGAGCTGTCCAATAACCGCGAGCTTACACAAGAGCTTCGCCTGAAGGCCGAAGAAGCCAAAAAAGCATTCGCACATCAAAGTATTTTTAATGAAAAAATAGGCGAAATATGGTGCACTATAGACCGTAACACCTTTGAGGAATTGATACTCCCTAAAGTGCAGCAAACCATTACGGCTTGCCAAAACGCGCTAAAGGATGCCAAACTTAGTATTGCCGATATTGATGAGGTAGTGATGGTAGGGGGCAGCACGCGTACAGCTTTGGTTAAAAAGATGGTATCGGAATTTTTTGGGCGCCCGGTGCATGATGATCTGAACCCTGATGAAGTGGTCGCTCTTGGCGCCGCCATACAGGCCGATGTGCTGGCCGGTAATCGCAGCGATATTTTATTGCTTGATGTTACCCCATTATCATTAGGTATAGAAACCATGGGCGGTTTAATGGATACCATTATCCCCCGTAACTCAAAGATCCCGACAAAAGCAGGCAGGCAATACACCACCTCTAAAGACGGACAGGTGAATATGAAGATAGCCGTTTACCAGGGCGAGCGCGACCTGATCAGCGAGAACCGCAAACTGGCCGAGTTTGAATTGAAGGGTATCCCGGCTATGCCCGCAGGTTTCCCCAAGGTGGATATTAACTTTATACTGAATGCGGACGGGATCCTAAAGATCCAGGCTATTGAACTACGCAGCGGTGTTAAACAGGAGGTTGAAGTAAAACCCGCCTATGGCATTACCGACGACCTGGTTGAACAAATGCTGATGGATAGTATTACCCATGCTAAAGACGATGTTAGCGCCCGTATGCTGATTGAGGCCAAAACTGAGGCTGAACAAATGGTGTATACTGTTGAAACTTTCCTTAAAAAGAACGGGCAGCTATTGAACGCCGATGAAATAAGCGAAACCAATATCCAGTTAGAGGCCCTTAAAGCCGCGCTGAGCACGGGCGATAAAGACCTTATCCATACAAAAATTGACGACCTGAACAACTTTACCCGCCCCTTTGCTGAGCGTGTAATGGATGTAGCCATTGCTACCGCCATGAGGGGGAAAAGTATAGATGGTGAGGAATAATTAATATTCAAATATTAAGAAGGCGTTACCTGCTGTCCGGGCTTTACGCTCATACCGCCAGGCGCTAGCCACAGGCCGGTATCCGCTGCCATCCCTGACGCGAAATTCTGAACCATGATTTATTTGATTTTGAGGTGGGCTTGATTAATCCTATAATCTTTTAATCCTTAAATCAAGGTTCAGAAAAAATGATTGGATTATTCAAAACACATAACCATAAAATGCGTTATTTGTAGCAATCTAACTAATAGCACTTGAAAAACATTCTACGCATTGCAGCTTTGCTTGCCTTTACCGCATCATCAATCACTTCATTGGCCCAAGCCGTTCAACAGGATAGTACGCTTAAGCCAGTTTCACTTGATAGCGCCCGTTACGATTCATTAGTTACCCGTTTGGCCAATGGCGACAAGACCGGGAAATGGCCTGTTAAAAAAGCACCATATCCACAAGCCGGTGCAATATTGCCCTTCTATCGTGTTGTTGCTTATTACGGCAATATGTATTCTAAAAATATGGGGGTGCTTGGTGAATATGAACCATCGGTTATGCGCGCTAAACTACTGGCCGAAGTAAAGAACTGGGAAGCCGCCGACCCGCAAACACCTGTTAAACCCGCACTGCACTATATCTGCGTTACCGCGCAAGCAGATGCCGGCCGCAATGGCTTACACAACCTGCGTATGCCCTTTAGCCAGATAGATAAGGCTATAGAGATGGCAAAACCCATTAACGCGTTAGTGTTCCTGGATATACAGGTTGGCTTTAGTACAGTAGAAACTGAATTACCCAAGCTGGAAAAATATCTGAAAATGCCTAACGTGCATTTTGGCATCGACCCGGAGTTTTCTATGAAAGAGGGCAGTGTGCCCGGTAAACGTATAGGCACCTTTGATGCTAAAGACATTAACTATGTAACCAATTACCTGAGCAGCCTTTGCAAAAAATATAACCTGCCGCCAAAAATATTTGTGGTGCACCGTTTCACCAAACGCATGGTTACCAATTACCAGGATATTAAGCTGGATAAGAACGTCCAGTTTGTGATGGATATGGATGGCTGGGGCCCTCCCGAACTTAAAAAAGGTACCTACAAATATTTTGTATCAGGCGAACCTGTACAATTCACCGGGTTTAAGTTGTTTTATAAAAACGATATTAAAAACGGGCCAAAACGCATGATGACACCCAAGGAAGTGCTGAATTTAAAACCAGCCCCAATTTATATTCAATACCAGTAGGTTATTCGCGGCGACATATTTTATATTTGGTGTATGTCTGCAAACCCATACCAACAGCTAAGGCACTTCGTCAGCAGTAATATGCGGATAGATGAGACCGGACTGAATGTATTTTGCAAGAAATTCAGGCATAAAACTATCAAGCGTAACGAGGTGCTGTTGCATGCCGGTGAGATAAACCCGTACATATACTTTGTAAATGCCGGCTGCCTGCGGGTTTTTATGCTGGATGTTAATGGGAAGGAATCAACCCGTTTTTTGGTAACCGAAGGCAGGTTTGGTACTGCCTTCCCGAGCTTTAATTTGCAGGAGCCTTCATTGGCGGCTATACAAAGCATTGAGCCTGGTGATGTGTTGTATATCAATCACTGCGATTTTAATGACCTGCTGGATAATTTCCCGGGGTGGGAGCATGTGTACAGGGTGGGCCTGGAAAAAGATTATATTGCCTCTATTAAACGTATTGAAAGCCTCATTACTATGGATGCCAGGCAGCGGTACCAGTTATTGATGCAAACCAATCCCACTCTAATACAGAGGTTGCCATCCAAAATAATAGCCGACTACCTTGGCATCTCGCAGGAAACATTGAGCAGGCTAAAATCGAAAGTAAATTATTGACATTTGTCAATAATCGTTTGGTTTTAATTAGCTTGGTTTGTGTATCAAATCAAATCCATGAAACTAAAGCATGTCCTCAGCATATTATTCCTGCTACCGTTAGCGGCATTTGCGCAAACAATTATTGGTGAGCAAACCCTTCATTATAACGATACGCTGCGTAAACGCACGTTAACTACCGAGATATGGTACCCAACAACTGATAAAAAAACGCCATTGCTTAAGGATAATTTCCCTTTCATAGTAGAGCCATCTGTAAGGAATGCCGTATTGCCACGTCAAAAACATCCGCTCATCATGATCTCGCACGGTACAGGAGGTGGCCGTTTAACCATGGAATGGCTGGCAGATATGCTGGTGAAGCAAGGCTTTATTGTTGCCGCCGTAGATCATTGGGGCAATACCTACGATAATAAGATAGCTATTGATTTTGTAACGCCATGGCAGCGTGCGCAGGATATCAGCTTTGTGCTTACGCAATTGCTAAACAACCCCGAACTGGATAAAATAATAGACAGGCAACGCATCGGCGCGGCAGGTTTTTCTATAGGCGGGTTTACGGTTATAGCTTTAGCAGGTGCCAAACTTGATTTGAATGCTATCAACAAGTTTACCTATACGCCGGAAGGCCTCAAGGAAATCAACATACCCGAGTTTCCTAACCTGATAAATACACTGGACGAAAAAGAGATTGAAGCATCTTTTAAAAACAGTCCGCCGTTAAAAGATAAACGTATTAAGGCAGTATTTACTATATGCCCGGCAGTGGGGCAGGGGTTTATAAGTAAAAGCCAGTTTAAAGATGTAGATATCCCCATGTTTATAGTAGGGGCGCAAAGCGATAGTATAGCACCTGTTAAAACCAACGCTGCGCATTATCATAAGTTAATGCCAAAATCGAAACTCTTTATAGTGCCGGGTAAAACAGCCCACTATGTTTTTTTAAACGAAGCAATACCAGAGGTTAAAAAAACTGGTGGCGTAATATTTAATGATGATCCATCCGTTAATAGGCATGCTGTGCATGAACAAGTTGGCAATATGGCTGTGAGGTTTTTTAAGGCAAATTTAAGATGATAATCTCCTGTTGAAACAAAAAAAGCCCCAATTGGGGCTTTTTTTGTTATCTAAACATGCTATTACAGCTTGCTTATTTCTTCCTGTTCTTTTAATGCCGAGATGTTGTTTTTATTGCTGTACTCATCGGTTTGGGTTGCAAAGTCTTCCAATATGCTGGCGATGGTATCAAGGTTATCTGCTACACGTTGGTGCATATCGGGCAGATCTTTTTCTAATCTTTTATTACCAAGATCAATGTTGTCTACTTCAATTTTAGCAATTTTCTGTATCAACGCCTGGTTACTGTTTTTTAAATCTTCTAATTCATGGACAATTTTTTCCATCAATTCAAATTTCCTTATCTTATCCATAGGTATCTTGTTTTTTATAGGTTATGTATAGCCATAACAGTGCCAAAGTGTATAAAATTTGGAATTATCATTTATAACTAATAATTTAGTTATATGAAATCACTCCTTATTTGTACCGCTGTTTGTTTGCTATCATTTACAGGTTTTGCACAGCAAACCAATAAAGTTGATGATGCCTTATTGCTTGAGTATTACCAAACACAACGCTTTGGCGAAGCTGCCGATTATTTAAAGAAAAGCTATGCCGAACCAATTACTAATGCGAAAGCCCTTGGTCAACTTGCTTACACTTGCAATATGGCAGGCCGCCTGGCAGAGGCGGAGGGGTATTACCAACGCATTTACGTTTTAGATTCAACTAATACCTCTGTATTATATAGTTTGGGCAGCCTTAACCTGCGCAGGGGCAACACTACAAAAGCCGAGGGTTATTATAAGCGCATCACTGCACGTGATACCACAAACTTTATGGTTTATAAGCAGCTGGCACAAATAAGCCATGATAAAAGTGATATCCCATCTTTTATTGGCTACCTGCAAAAGGCCAATAAGCTTAACCCTGCCGAACCGGATGTAGCATCTGATCTGAGCGATATGTATGTGTCTATAAAATTTAATGACCAGGCCGAGAAGGTGCTAAGCCTGGCTATTGCAGCCGACCCGGAAAACATAGTTTTGCTTAAAAGCCTGATGAAACTGCAATACGCGCAAAAGAAATGGCCCGAAACTATCAACACCTGCCTCAAATTAGTTGATAACGGCGACATGTCAAGCTTTGTACTAAACAAGCTTGGGGTGGCGTATTACAACACCAAAAACTACGAGTGTAGTATATCAACTCTTTTAAATATAAGCGCCAATGAACAAGGCGAAAACAGCTATTATTATACAGCTTTAGCATATAAAGAACTTAAAGACTATCCAATGGCAATAAGTTACTTATCTAAAACCATTGAAGCGGGTATCTCACCCAATACAGCTTCATATTATGGTGAAATGGCTGATAGCAATGAAAAACTATTTAAGTATAAAAAGGCCGCCGCTGCGTACCAAAAAAGCCTGCAGTTTGATGAAAAGCCTATGATATATTATTTGCTTGCCAACTTGTACGATAGTAATTTAAAGGATAAGAACAGCGCCGTGAAATATTACAAAAAGTACCTGGCCTTAAAGCCGCCTGTTAACAAACAGAAAAACTATATTGATTATTCTAAGAGTAGGATAGCTGCGTTAGCCCGATAGGTTTGTAATGGTGAGCTTGTCGAACCATAGCTTACCTGTTCATTAACCTTGCAACATACTTACCAATAATGTCAAACTCCAGGTTCACTACTGATCCCTCGCGTACATTGTGCAGGTTTGTATGTTCGTATGTATAAGGGATAATGGCCACCGAGAAATGATCGGGCCCCGAGTTAACTACGGTAAGGCTGATGCCGTTTACACAGATAGAACCTTTCTCTACCGTAACGTTGCCTGCTGATGCATCATATTGAAATGTGTATTCCCAACTGCCGTCAAGTTCGGTAAATTTGGTACAGGTAGCGGTTTGGTCAACATGGCCCTGAACGATATGCCCATCCAACCGGGCATTCATTTGCATGCAACGCTCCAGGTTTACTGGTTCGCCAACTTTTAGGTGGCCAATGCTGGTTTTGTTAAGGGTTTCTTCAATAGCAGTAACGGTATGTGTGCCATCGCCTAAGGCAATAACGGTTAGGCAAACGCCGTTGTGCGCTACCGATTGATCTATCTTTAATTCTTGTGTAATGGCAGATTCAACAGTAATATGCAGGTTGCCGTTTTCTTTACGTAAGTCGGCCACCTTTCCCAAGGTTTCTATAATTCCTGTAAACATGCAGCAAAAGTACAGATTTTTAGGTGTGCGATGTGTTATCGTAACATCATAAAAAAAGCAGATAGCTTTTGGCCATCCACTTTTTAGTTTTTAATAGGATATGTCTTTATAGTATTTCAACATTAAATACTTTGCCATCAAATGATACTTTGGCTTTATGGTTACCTAAAAATTCAATGGTGCCTGTAAAGTTGAAATTCCTGCCTGCGTTTGTTCCGTTAGAAACAAAAGTTGCTGTACCTGCGGTAATATCAAAAGGCCTTGAGCTTGAATCAATAATTAACCCGGCTAAAATATAAGAATTGTTTTGAACCATTGATTCATTGTCCTTTTTAGTTACTGTTTTATAAACAGATGTTTGGTTACCATCAACCTGCATTTTAGCGAATGCTGGGGCTAAAGCTTTAAGCGTATAATATTCTTTAACAGTTATATCATAGGTGGCTGATGGGTTAAAGCCGGTATTTACGTAGTTGCCGCTATAAGTATAACCATTAGGCTGGTTGTTTTCATCGCAGCTTATAACATACTTGTTTGAACCGTTCATTACATCCTTAGCGGTATCGGCCTGGGTATGGGTAAAGCTGTAAGGTGCTTCAATATATTGGCCACAGGTAAGGTCGTTAACCTTTATGCCGTTACGTACAGTATTAATAACCGGTAAGCCAGTTAAGTTGCTTTGGCTGGCAATGGTTGCGCCAAATGATTTATAAAGACTAACCGCTATAGTTTTAGCTATAGCAGCATCGTTATTATTGTTAAGTGTTTTGGTGTCTTTTTTACAAGCCGAATAAATTACTACTGTTAAAGCTACAAGCGATAATAGAGTTGCGAACCTAAATTTTGAGATCATAATATGAATGATATTGCTTAGTTTTTAAGCAAAAGTACTTCATCCATAATTATTTATACAAAATATTTTCACTTTACTGAAACAAAATTTCCATTTAAGAAAAGAGAAAATATTGTCTAAAATATTGCCTTTATCTTAAAAAATTTCTTTTTGATGTAGATATTCCGGATAACGGACCGGGGATTGTGGCAGGAGCTATATTTTCCCTAATTGCCTGTAGTGGGTTAGCTTTTCTTTTCTGCGGCAAATTTATCAGCATTAAAATTTACTGATTGCCCTTTTGGGATGGTTAGGGATTCCCAATTATCGCCTAAAATTAGTTTTGCAACAAAAACCATTTGGCCAATATGGTAGGGCAGATGTGCCAGCTGCCTGTTAATAGCTTCGGTTACCGTGTGCGCCTCGTTACGGATATAAAGAACACGCAACAGATCATTATCTGTAAGTGGGTTTATAGCGTTAAAAAGGCAGTCCCAGCCTTTATCCCACAGATCTGTTAATTCCTGTTTTGTTGCGTACAAGCCCTCAAACTCATTGTCCCGGTTTCGCCATTGCTTCTCACCATCGGTGGTTAAAAAGTCCGTCCATCGAGATATGGAATTACCGGCAACATGCTTTATGACTACTGCGACACTGTTTGATGCCCCGTTGTATTGCCAATGCAGCTGTTCATCATCCAAACGCGCTATTACAGCATCGCCTAACGACTTATAGTATGCAAATAATTTCCTGGTGCTTGCCAGGTAGTTGTCGCCTGCGGTTTCCATTACTTTTATTATTTAAAGCAACTTGTTAATTCCACTCTTTTGTTCCTAAGGTCTTTACCGCCCTCCATAACCGATTTTAGGTTGGCCAGGTAAAATGTCCAGCTTGCCTGGCATTGCACCAATAGGTTTTTAGTTGGGTCGCTTTCCTGCGGTATATCGGTTTGTTCTAATTCAGTAATAGTAAGGCCGTTACGGGTACTTAAATTTATACTTACAATGCTATCGCCCGTAAAGCTGAATTTTAAAAAGTCCTGCCCGTTGGCTTCCAGTATCCGCCCATGCTGTACCACATCGTTATGATAGCCGTGCCAGTACCAGGTGTAGGTGTCTTCTTTCGCTATTTGCTCATCTGCGGTACGCAGGCGCTGTGGCACTGTAAAAAAATCGGCTTTGCGTAAAAACCATTTCTCTAACCCGGCAGAGGTACTCCATGCCAGGTAAAGGCTACGCATATCAACCTGATAATCGCCACATAACTTAAATCTTTTCCAGCGGGTATCTTCCATCTCAAATAAGGGTATTACATAAATGTATTTGTATAAAATTAACCATAATACTTTGTGTTTTGCTAATTTGCCAACAAAACAATTTTATGCCAAAACAAAGCGCGGGGGTATTATTATATAAGCTAACGGATGGTTTGCTGCATGTGTTTTTAGTGCATCCGGGCGGCCCCTTCTTCCGCAAAAAAGATGATGGCGCGTGGTCTATTCCAAAGGGCGAATTTGATGATGGTGAAGAACCCCTTGCAGCGGCACAGCGCGAGTTTGAAGAAGAGGTAGGCAAGCCTGTAAATGGCAATTTTATAAAACTACAGCCCATCAAACAAAAAAGCGGCAAAGTAGTGCATGCCTGGGCCGTAGAAGGCGATATAGACCACGAACAGATAACAAGTAACCAGTTTGAAATTGAGTGGCCGCCAAAGTCGGGCAAGATGGCCAGTTTCCCCGAAATAGACCGCGCCGGTTGGTTTACTATAGATGTTGCCCGGCAAAAAATAATACCTGGCCAGGTGGCGTTTATAGATGAATTGGAAAAGTTAGTGTAAATAATAAATGCCCGGAAGATCAGATTGGGCTGAAGCCCATTTGCTTGCCTTCAATCCGTCCCATAAATGGGACGGATTGAAAGGGAAAGTATTGATCGTTGCCGTTGGCTTTAGCCAACGGATTACAAACAAAAACACCAGGGCTTTAGCCCAAATCGAAAACTTAACACTAAGCCAAAAAATTCCTACTTTCATCCCAATGTTTAAACGCCTGCTGTTGCCATTATTTATACTTGTTACCACTGCTGCCGCGGCGCAAACGTTTGGCGGTAACCCGCCATCTATAAAATGGCAGCAGGTAAATACCCCGGTTGCACGCGTTATATTTTCGCAGGGGATGGATTCTGTAGCCCAGCGTGTGGCACAAACCATAGCGCGGATGAACCGAATGATACAGCCAACCATCGGCTTTAAGCAGCGGCAGGTAAATATTGTGCTTCAAAACCAAACCACTATATCAAACGCTTATGTTGGGCTGGCCCCATTTCGCAGCGAATTTTATTTAACAGCCGGGCAAAATAATTTTGACGTGGGTAGCCTGCCATGGCCCGAGCAGTTGGCCATACACGAGTTTAGGCACGTGCAGCAATATAATAACTTCAATGTAGGGGTATCCCGCGGGTTAAGCATCATTTTTGGCGAGGGCGGGCAGGCACTGGCTAATGCGCTATCGGTGCCCGACTGGTTCTTTGAGGGCGATGCTGTGTATAACGAAACCCTGGTAAGCAAGCAGGGCAGGGGGCGGTTGCCTTTCTTTTTTAACGGTTACAGGGGGCTTTGGGCTGCCGGTAAGGATTACAGTTTCATGAAACTGCGTAACGGATCGTACCTGGATTATACGCCAAACCATTACCCCCTGGGTTATATGATGGTGGCCTACGGTCGCGAAAAATATGGTAACACTTTTTGGAAGGATGTTACCCATGATGCCGCCGCTTTTAGTCCGTTTTTTTACCCCTTACAGGGCGCTATAAAAAAGCATGCGGGTGTTAATTATACTGAATTTAGAAACGCCGCTTTAACTCATTTTAAAACAGCATTTAAAGCAGATGCGAAAGATGATCGACCTAATGCCAAAAGCCGGCATTTTATAGCCGATCAGGAATACCCGGCATATATAAACGACAGCACGCTCATCTATCTGAAAAGTACATATACCCACATCCCGCAATTCATCATCAAAACCGGCAGCGGGGAGCGGGCGATAGCCGTACAGGGCATCACTACCGACAATTATTTTAGCTACCGCAATGGAAAAGTGATTTATGCCGGTTACCGGCCAGACCTGCGCTGGGGGTATCGTAACTATAACGAACTGATAGTACTTGATATAAATACAGGCAAAGAACACCGCATTACCCGTAAAACCAAATACTTTTCGCCGGCGTTTAGTGCCGATGGTAAACGGATAGCGGCGGTGCAGGTTGCCCCAAGTGGCAGAAGCGAATTGCATATGTTGAGTGAAGACGGAAAATTGCTATCTGTTGTGCCCAACAACGTGGGACTGTTTTATACCTACCCCAAGTTTTATGGCGATGACAAGCTGCTTTCGGCAGTGCGTAATTTTACTGGAGAGATGTCGCTGGCGCTGATAGATATTAAAACAGGCGCTACCAAATACCTGTTGCCGTTTAGTTTTGAGCCAATTGCTTTTCCGCAGTTGCAGGGCGATGTGGTTTACTTCTCAAAAACATCGGGTTTGAATGACCGGCTCTTTGCTTTTGATATCGGCACAAATAAACTGTTCGAAGTGAAGGGCATCCCTCAAAATGCCATTGGCTATTACCAGCCTGCTATAAGCCAGAGCAAACTTGCCTGGACAAGCTTTACAGCGTTGGGCTACCGCCTAAGTGAAGTTGATCGGGCGAATGTTCAGTTAAGCAATATAGGTAATTCACAGGTATTTACGGCTTTGCCGGATATGAATATCAGCGCCCTGAGGAAGGATAGCGCGGCCAATATACTGGCTTCTGTAAAGCCTGATTCATTGCCCATAACCAAATACAGTAAACTTCATGGACTGTTCAATTTTCATAGCATTTTTCCATCGTTGGATGACCCTAATTACTCGCTGCAGTTGGTGGGGAATAATGTGCTAAACACGTTTCAATCGCAGCTTACCTTTAACTATAACCGCGATGAAGGTTACAAGCAAATAGGTTATGATGCAGCTTATGGGGCATTTTTCCCATACCTTATTGCCGGTGCCGATTACGCTTTTGACCGCCGTGGATTTTATAAAGGGAATAGCATTTACTATAACGAGACATCTATACATGGCGGTTTGCAGGTGCCTTTCAACCTGTCTGCAAGTAAACATTCAACGGCATTATCGGTAAGCACCAGCTTATATTACAGCACCAATAATTTTCAGCAGCCGTTTCGTGCTATGTTCAAAGATAGCCACTATACCTACCTAAGCAGTACCATCAGCTTTAGTAACCAGGGCCAACAGGCACGGCAAAATATTAACCCGCATTTTGCGCAGAATATTTCTGTTAATTACAAGACATCTATTTCCAGTGTTAGCGCTACCCAGTTGCTTACTGCGGGTACATTCTATTTCCCGGGCTTATCTGCCAACCATAGTTTTGTGGTTAGTGGTGCATACCAGCATAAAGGCGAGAACAGGGGGATAGGCTATTCAAACGATTTCCCTTTCTCACATGGCTACACCGCCGAAAGCCTGGACGACATGAACAAATTTTCAGCAAGCTATCATTTCCCTATTGCTTACCCCGATGCGGGATTTGGTAACCTGCTGTACCTAATGCGCCTGCGCGGTAACTTCTTTTACGACCAAACACATGCCAGGGCGGCCAACTTCTTTACAGATGGATCGGCATTAAAAGCAAACTTCCGCACGGCAGGGGCAGCCTTGTTTTTTGACACCAAATGGTTTAATGAGGCATCCATATCATTCGGGGTGCGTTACAGCCACTTGTTAGACCGCGACATATTTGGCGGCAGCGGCCACAACAGGTTTGAACTGGTATTGCCCGTGGCGATATTTTAATTGGTGATTTAGTGAGTGACTGAATTAGTGATGGCTAAGAAAACCACTAATTAGCCATTCGCCCTTTTCAATATCTCCTTAACCCGGTCAACATTGGTCAGGTCAATGCTATATTCGTCGCTAAGGCCATCTGTAAGCAGGATATGGTCATTTTTGTATTGCATACCACCTTCAAATTTCGAACGGGCAGATGAATGCACTTCGGTAACGCCGGTAAAGTGTACCAGGTCGGCCACATTATTTTCGGTGATGCCGCTTCCGGGCATAATGGCAATGCGGCCTGCAGCTTTTTCTACAAGGTGGGCAATAACGGTAGCGCCTTCCATAGCAGTGCTTTTACCACCCGAGGTGAGGATGCGTTCGCAGCCTATCTCAATAATGTCTTCAAGGGCCTGGAACTGGTCGGCACACATATCAAACGCGCGGTGAAAGGTAACCCCAAGTCCCCATTGGCGTGCCAGGCGCACCAGTTCGGTACAGCGTTCCTTATCTACAGAGCCATCCGCTTTTAGCATGCCAATTACAACGCCATCGCAACCCGCTTCAATACAGGTACGTATGTCGGCCTGCATTACTTCAAATTCAAGATCGGTGTACAGGAAATCGCCCCGGCGGGGGCGTATCAATACATAAAGTTTAATATGGAGGTGTTTGCGTGCTAGTATTATTTGCCCATAAGATGGGGTAGTACCGCCTTCGGCCAGGTTTTCGCAAAGTTCTACTCTTGTAGCACCGCCTTCCTGCGCGGCAATTGCTGATGGTGCCGAGTTGGCGCAAACTTCAAGTATTACAGGTGATGCATTATGGTTCATAGCGCATAGCAGGGGTTATGGTTTATGAAAACCGTATTTATATATAATATGTTTTAAATCAGGGTGATAGTTATTTTTTTTCTTTGTAAAAGCTTTTGCCAGGTATCAGCAGGTCTTGTTGCTTTTCATCGCATACTGCAAACGAAAAGCCTTCCTGTATGGCATACGCGCCATATTCGCCTTTTTTGTTGATGGCCAAAAAGCCAACCTGTATCTCCTTAGCGGTTTCGGGTTTCTTTTTGATGATGCGATTAACAGCCTCTTTACAGGCATCCTCCGGCGAATAGCCCTGGCGCATCAGTTCGACCACCAAAAAGCTGCCTACATTGCGGATCACTTCCTCGCCCACACCGGTTGATGTTGCACCCCCAACCTCGTTATCTACAAAAAGGCCTGCGCCAATTATGGGACTGTCGCCCACACGGCCATGTAGCTTAAAGGCCATGCCGCTGGTAGTACAGGCACCGCTGATGTTGCCTTTGGCATCAATAGCCAGCATACCAATAGTATCATGGTTATATTTACTGCCGGGGCGGTGTTGTTTGTTCTCGATATTTAAAACAGGCGAATATTTTGCTGTTTTAAGCCATTTTTTCCAGGCCGTGTATGATTCAGGTGTTAGTAGCTTTTCTCTTTTAAAGCCCTGTTCAACAGCAAACTGCGTAGCACCATCGCCAACCAGCATTACGTGAGGAGTTTTTTCCATCACCAAACGCGCTACCGAAATTGGGTGTGCTATGTTTTCCATCGCAGCAACAGAACCACAATTACCAAATTCGTCCATAATACAGGCATCAAGGGTAACCTTTCCATCGCGGTCGGGGTAACCGGCGCGGCCAACAGTATGGTTATTCATATCAGCTTCAGGGATCCTTACGCCGGCTTCAACAGCATCTAAAGCACGGCCTCCTTTTTCAAGCGTTTTCCAGGCTTCTTTGTTAGCTGCAATACCAAAATCCCATGTAGATATTACAATCGGTAAATTTTTAGGTGCAGGCTTAAAAGCAGGCATTGCAGGTGCATATTTTGATATTGCTGTTAAAGAAGCAGTTACGGTGGTTAATTTCAGAAATTTGCGGCGGTCGTACATAGGGCTAAATATAATGATAGGGCAATAATATGTTTAAATGTATCAGCTTTGATACAATTGTGGGTTTTAATCAAAATCTCCTTGGCAATTAAAGCAATGCCAGGCTTTACGTGCATATAGCGGAAATGCCGATATAATTGCAAAAAGCAAGGCTACAAACCAGTGCGATTTTCTCTCGGTAGCCGCCCCGTAACGCACATTGGTCGATCCGCAATAAGGGCAAACAACCGGGGAATTGGTTTCCTCATCAATCTCATAATGGTCCTGCTCGTGCAGGTCGCCTTCCTGGGCAAGTATCTCGCGGCAGCGTTCCAGGTCGCGTTCAAAAATTTTTAGCTTGATGCCACCTACTGCGTTATTGTATATAGGGTTGGCTGATATGATGTTATCATCGGCAATAAAACAGGGGATGCCGTTATCTTCCAGCCGGGTACGGATAATGTGCGCCAGCATAGGGTCGTAATACTGCTCAAGTGTGATGATCTTATCTTGCGTTTGGTCGGCCATATTTATATAACAATTATGCTAAGGTACTTAGTTTTTTGCTTATTTTGTGTGTATGAACCGCATCGATCGTATATCTGCCATCTTAATACAGCTGCAAACCCGCAGAGTGGTAAAAGCAAGCGATATTGCTGCCAGGTTTAATATTAGCCTGCGTACGGTTTACCGCGATGTACGATCATTAGAAGAGGCTGGCGTGCCCATTATTGGTGAGGCTGGTGTAGGATATTCATTGGTAGATGGTTACCGCCTGCCGCCTATTATGTTTACCCGCGAAGAAGCCACAGCTTTTTTAACTGCCGAAAAGTTTGTAGAGCAGATGACGGATGTTTCAACCGCCGCGCAGCATAAATCGGCCATGTATAAGATACGTGCGATACTTAAAACATCAGAGAAAGACCTGCTGGAAAGTATGGATGGCAATATTGAAGTTTTAAAAAGCCAAATACAGCGCCGTGTAGATAATAACGACCATATCCAAACCATATTGAATGGCATAGCCCATAAAAAAGTGCTTTGTATTGATTACCTGGCCGGTTACACGCAAACCAAAACCAACCGGCATATTGAGCCTGTTGGCATTTTTTACCTGGATAGCTTTTGGCACCTTATTGCTTTTTGCCGCATGCGGGGAGATTACCGCGATTTTAGACTGGACAGGATCCTTGACCTTGCCGAAACAGATATTACGTTTGATGGTAAACACCCCACACTTAAGGATTATATTGCCCAAACCGCATCAGAGCATAAACTGGAAACTATTGTGATAAGGGTTGATAATAAAATTGCCAATTATATAAGCGCTCAGAAATACTACAACGGCTTTGTATCTGAAAAGCAACATAGCAATTATGTGGAAATGACCTTCCTGACCATATCTGTAGAGGGATTTGCCCGTTGGTTTATGATGTTTGGCGATCAGGCCGAAATTGTTAGCCCGCCTATGGTGAAAGACAGGATAATTGAATTGACTGAAGCTATTTTAAAACGAAATGGGGTAGCCATACCTATCTGAGTATTCTAATTAACTCACCCCGCGGCACTATGTGCGTGCCCTCTCTGCTTCGCAAAGGGAGAGGCTGAAGAGGAACGGAAAACCTCTTTCCACGAAGCGAAGAGAGGGTGGTCGAGCGAAGCAATGACCGGTGAGTAAAGTGACCAAATGATAAATTTCTACTTTTCTGTGAGTCCGAGCCTGTCGAAGACCGAAACCAGTTTAATAGTTCGCTAAGCTCACCATAAAAATAATCACTGCTGACATACAGTTGTCAAAACACCTCTTTTCTTTGTGGCTAAGTTTTTGTGTTAATCATAATACTGTTATGGCCATTAAATATTTCATAGTAGTTGTATCAAAAGATCATTTAGCCCGTGGGGTTGAAGGTGGTTTTATGCAGGCAAATCACGGTAAACAGGCGCCTCTTAAAAAACTAAACCCTGGCGACTGGGTTATATTTTATTCAGCCAAACAAACTTACGGAGGTAAAGAACCATTACAGGCATTTACGGCTATAGGGCAGGTGAAAGATGACAGGATCTATCAGCAGGAAATGAGTGTGGATTTTAAACCTTATCGCCGCAATGTTGATTTTTATAAATGCACTCAAACACCAATTGAGCCATTAATATCCGTACTGCATTTTATTGAGAACAAAAAGGCCTGGGGATTTAAATTCAGGTTTGGTTTTTTTGAGATAAATGAAGCCGATTTTAAAACCATTAGCTCGGCAATGATAACAGGCGAACTAATAATTACCAAACAAATCTAAATATATAAACATCATGGAAAAGCTATCATTATCAACCAAAATAGACATAAACGCCCCTGTGGCAGAAGTTTGGAAAGGTTTGACCGACCCGGAGATCGTTAAAAAATATTTCTTTGGTACTAATGTAAAATCAGACTGGAAAGCGGGCAGCCCTATTACGTTTAGTGGCGAGTGGGAGGGGAAGAGCTACGAGGATAAAGGTAATATACAGGAGATCACCCCCGGTAAATATGTGAAATACAACTACTGGAGCAGCATGGGTGGTACCGAAGATAAGCCCGAAAACTACGCGAACGTAAGCTACACCCTGGATGAAAATGATGGCTTTACCACCTTGACAGTTACCCAGGATAATATTAAAGATATAACTTCTAAAGAACACTCTGAGCAAAACTGGCAAACGGTTTTTGGCGGGTTAAAAAAGCTGTTGGAGAAATAAACTGCTTGTTTATACTATCTTTATAAAAACCTAAATATTAAAAACTTATCATATAAAAAATGGAGCATGAAATTGAAAACCTGCCGATGTTTTACGTTGCCGGGTTAGCCGTACGAACGATTAACAAAAACGGACAGGCCGCTAACGATATAGGCAGCCTTTGGCAGCGCTTTACCCAGGAAAACCTTTCCGGGAAATTGGATGAAAGAGAAGACAATGAACTATACTGCGTGTATACCGATTACGAAAGCGACCATAACGATTATTACACAGCTATACTGGGTTGCAAAGTAACATCAATAGAATACCTGCCTGAAGGGTTTACCGGCAAGGCTATACCGGCAAGTAAATACGCTATGTTTACACCCGTTGGTAAATTCCCGGCAAATATTGGTGCTGCGTGGCAATATATCTGGCAATCAGATCTCCAGCGAACATACACCGCCGATTTTGATAGATATGATATTACCGATAAAGCTTTTGAGGATATTGAATCGAAGGTTTACGTGGCGGTAGATTGAGCAATAGCGTTCACGTTCACTGCCGTGAACATTGTGAATTATTATAAATCGCTTGTAATCAATTGATTGTAAATTAACTACTGGCAAAATACTGTCACCATTAATTCAGGATAATAGTTAGCGGGCGAAGGTCATCCTTTGTCCGCTTTGTTCACTTACCAGCTTACCATTTTCATAAACTAAATTACCCGATACGATAGTGCTTACTACACTTGCCTTAAATGTACTCCCCTCAAAAGGCGACCAGCCGCATTTGTAAAGGATATTGCTTTTGTTAACCTGCCATGGGCTGTTCAGGTTAACCAGTGCCATATCTGCCCAGAAACCTTCGCGGATAAAGCCGCGTTTTTCTATCTGGAAGATGGTAGCCACGTTATGCGCCATTTTTTCGGCAACCTGCTCTAATGTTATTTTACCGTGATGATAAAGCTCGAGCATGGCGGGCAGGGCATGTTGTACCAAAGGGCCGCCGCTGGGCGCCTGTAGATAGGGCTGTGCTTTTTCTTCGATGGTATGCGGGGCATGGTCGGTAGCTATCACATCAATGCGGCCATCTAAAACAGCTTTTAATATCTCGTCCCGGTCGGCTTCGGTTTTAACTGCCGGGTTCCATTTTATCAGGTTGCCTTTAGTTTCATAATCGGCATCAGTAAACCATAAATGATGAATGCAGGCTTCGGCGGTTATCCTTTTGTTAGCCAATGGAATATCATTGCTGAATAAGTTTGTTTCTTTAGCGGTAGAGATATGCAGGATATGGAGGCGTGTATTGTGCTTTTTAGCCAGTTGAACCGCCATGGATGACGACAGGTAACAAGCCTCTGCGCTACGGATCTTGGGGTGAAGCCTCACCGGGATATTTTCGCCAAGCAACTGTTTGTAATGTTCCAGGTTGCTTTTAATGGTAGCCTCATCCTCGCAATGGGTGGCAATCAGCATGGGCGATTGGGCAAAGAGGTGTTCAAGCGTGGTGGGGTTATCTACCAGCATATTCCCGGTTGATGACCCCATGAAAACCTTTACACCACAAACGTTTTTAGCATCGGTACGCAAAACCTCGTCAAGGTTATCATTTGATGCACCCATAAAAAACGAGTAGTTGGCCGGCGAGTTTTTCGCCGCTATATCGTATTTATCCTGTAGTAATTGTTGGGTTAGGGCGTTAGGTACAGTGTTTGGCATCTCCATAAATGAAGTAATACCACCCGCTACTGCCGCGCGCGACTCTGAAGCAATATTACCTTTGTGGGTAAGCCCGGGTTCGCGGAAATGCACCTGGTCGTCTATGCAACCCGGGAAAAGATGCAAACCTTCCGCATTGATCTCCTTATCGGCTTTAGCATCAATACTGCCGGCTATTTTTTCAATAAAGCCATTTTTAATGAGTAGGTCGGCCTGGGTTTGCTTTCCTTCGTTTACTATTGTTGCCGATTTAATGAGGATACTTGCCATATAGCAAAGATAGTTTTTTAGCAGATAAGGAGAAGATAAAGCATGCAGGCAAAGGCATCAAATTGAGGCTTAGCAATTGTTTGTCTCATTTTTAAAACTGGACCAACAGGGGTAATCTTGACACATTGATAATGAGATTTTTGATTGTATTAATTCCATCGTGGTTAAAAGTGTTACTTCATTTTTTTTTAGGTAAAATTCTTTATTGCAGCGGTTATATTTTTTAGACGGTGTTCCACTTTTTTGAAAACGAGACAAAAAAATGCAAATACAACCATACTAATACAACGCTTTTTATTCGCCTTTTTTCGGCCTCAGAACGGCCCTTTTAACTGTATTTAATAGTAATTAAAACACATAAGCTTATTTTTAGTAAAAATATTATTTACAGTTGATCAATATTTTAGGCTTGTTACGTTTTTGCAAAATGGAATTATGCTGCGCTGGCCGACCCTCCTTATGTAGCAGAGAGGGTGAAGAAGTAAGAAAGAGGGAGCAGTTAAACAAAAACCTTATCTTTGCAGCTATGGCTGTAACTTTTGAAGATTTTAAATTTAACCGGCAGATACTAAATGCAATTGCCGATGCCGGTTATACCGAAGCTACGCCTATCCAGCAAAAAGCTATTCCGCCAATACTTAACGGGCAGGATGTAATGGGCATTGCGCAAACCGGTACGGGTAAAACCGCCGCCTATGTGCTGCCTATTTTAATGAAACTTAAATATGCGCAGGGCGAAAACCCGCGTGCGCTTATTGTATCGCCAACGCGCGAACTGGCTATGCAGATAGAGGAGAACATCCGCGCCTTTGCTGCTAATACCGACTTACGTGTGGTTGTGCTTTACGGAGGCATCGGCCCCAAAACACAGATTGAGAACCTTAAAAAAGGCGTTGATATTATTGTAGCCACACCGGGCCGTTTCCTTGATACTTATATAGCCGGGCATATTGTTACCAAAACCATTAATACCCTGGTGCTTGATGAGGCTGATAAGATGATGGATATGGGCTTTATGCCGCAGATAAACCGCATTTTAGAGGTGGTGCCCGTAAAACGCCAGAACCTGCTTTTCTCGGCTACCATGTCAGAGAAGATCCAGGAGCTTTCTCATAACTTCCTGGAGTTCCCTACGGTGATAGAGGTTACCCCGCAGGCTACCACAGCCGAAACGGTTGACCAGCAGCTGTACCACGTACCAAACGTTAAAACCAAAATAAACCTGCTTAAAACCCTGCTTGATAAAGAGGGCGATATTAAAAAGCTGATGATATTTTGTAAAACCCGCGTAGCTGCCGAAGATGTTTACAAATTCCTGCTGCGCAAGTTTGGCGAAAAGGAAGTAAAGGTGCTACACGCCAATAAGGGGCAAAATACACGCATCAACTCCATTAATTCGTTTAAAAACGATGAGGTGAAGATACTGGTAGCAACCGATGTGGCATCGCGTGGTATTGATGTGAGCGATGTAAGCCACGTGATAAATTTTGATGTGCCCGTGGTGATTGAAGATTATGTACACCGTATCGGTCGTACCGGCCGGGCGTACAACTCGGGCGTGGCCATTACTTTCAGTGTACCTTCAGAAGAATACTATATCAACAAGATACAGAAGCTGATAAGGCAAACTATCCCGGTGCATGCTATCCCGGTTGGTGTGTTTATTGAAGAAACACCTTACGAGGAGCGGCAAGACCAGGCCCGCGAGATAGATATGCAAAAACGTAAGGAAGACCCTGACTTTAAAGGGGCGTTCCACGAAAAGAAATCGCTTGCGCAGATCAAAAAATTTGAAGCCGAAAAAGCTAAAAAACAACCTAACAGTGCCAACAAAAAACCAGCTAAACAATATGGCGGAGCAAAACGATCTGCAAAGAAAAAACGATACTAACCCGGTAAAATTCAGGATCAGCCCGTTAAATTTTGCTACGGCATTTTTCTTTATCCTGGCAGGTTATATTTTTATTTACGGTGCAAAGTTTACCGGCATCGCGTACGACCGACTAAGCGGCACCATTGGCTGGATATTTTTACTGTTTGGCTTAGTTGTGTCATTTCTGGATATAATTTTCCGTAATTTCTTTCCCGAAACCAAAAAACTATGGATTGTAGAGCTAAGCTTTATAACTTTGGTGCTCATTATATTTTTTCTTGTTAAATAATTTCTTTGAATGAAAACTGCTGAAATAAAGCTGACCATAACGCTCGACGACAATAATATCCCTGAAAACATTTTGTGGGAATCTACCGATTCAAAAAACAAAGAGGCACTGCCCGTGCAGGCCATGATGTTATCCCTGTGGGACAAGAGCTACCAAAACACGCTTAAAATTGACCTTTGGACAAAGGATATGCCGGTTGACGAGATGAAACGTTTTTTCTACGAAACCCTGCAAACCATGGGCGATACCTTTTTACGCGCCACCGGCGAGAAGAACATTGTGGAAGACCTGCGCGATTACTGCGCCCACTTTGCCGATAAAATGGAAGTTACCAAACAATAACCCCATATGCGCCCCGCTTCACTCTTATCACTACTTGGCTTTATTGTATTAATTGCGGCAACTTTTTGCCCTATGCTGCGCCCGTTCCATTTATTTAACATGAATGTTTACAAGCTAAACCAGCCTTACGGTATGGTAATTATGCTGGTGGGGGTTATTGGTATACTGTGTACGGTTTTAAACCAAACCAAGGTAATACGTATTGCAGCATGGGCATCGCTTATATTGGTAGTATTGCTTTACATAGCCGCGTTTTTAAAAGTAAAGGCCAGTTTCAGCTTTATTCCGTTCAAGGGCATCAATGGTTTTTTAACCCGGCAAATAGCGTTCAAGTGGGGCTGGTATGTATTGTTTACCGGGGCGTTGCTTGCTGTAATTGGCGCATCCATATCAAAAAAACGTGTTTATACAGAGGCGGCTTAACTGCTTTACCACCTGTATGTTTATTAGTTAATAGTATTTATGGTGCAAATATTTTTAAACATATTTGTAAACATTAAACCACATCTTATTCTATGTTTAAGCTTAATTTTCGCAACCAGGTATTAGCAGGTTTTGCAGTATCTATTGTGCTTGTGTTGGTTGTTGGCGTACTGTCATTCAAAAGCATCAAGCAACTGGAAGGCGATACAGTTTGGGTAAATCACACCCAAAAAGTTATTAAAACTACCAATAACTTACTACAATATTTAATTGACGGCGAAACCGGCATGCGTGGTTACGGCGCTACAGCAAATAAAACTTTTCTTGGCCCATATCATGATGCTGTCCCTAAAGTAACAGAGGCATTAGAACAACTGGCTAACCTTGTTGTAGATAACCCCAGCCAGGTTAAAAGGGTAGATTCGCTTAAACTGATCGTTAACCGCCAGTTGCTTATCCTAAAAACAAATATCGAGACCCGCGATGCCAAAGGCCTTGATTACATGGTTGCCAATAAAATGTTTTTAAAAGGTAAAGGCAACATGGATAGCATCCGCGAGATCAATGACCGGGTTATCCAAACAGAAAACAACCTTTTAGCCGAACGTAAAGCGGCATCAGATAAAGCATCAGAGCAAGCCATTATTGTTATTGTAATAGGGAGCACTATTTTCCTGTTGATAGTGGTGATCATGTTTTATTATATCCAGGCCACTTTTGCACGCCAAAAACGTGTTGAGGAAGAGGTACGCGTAGCCAACCTGGAGCTTGAAAAAGTACTTGCCGAGAACGAAGGAAAAAACTGGCTGCTTACAGGTAGCGGCAACCTTAATGAAAAGATGCAGGGCCAGCAAAGCGAAAAAGAACTCTCAGAAAATATTTTATCAGAAATAAGCAAGTATGCCAAAGCGCTTACCGGTACGCTTTATTTGTTTGATGAGAACGAAGAAAAGCTGAACCTGTATGCCTCATACGCTTTTAATGATCCGTCTGCGTTGAAGCAATCTATCCGTATTTCTGAAGGTTGGATAGGGCAGGCCGCCAAAGATGAACGTGCTGCTATTGTTAAAGGTAAATTGAATGATAAACTACTGTTAGGCTCATCAATTTTGGAAGATGAACTGGTAGAAACATTTATCGTTCCGTTCTTCTTTGATAAGAAACTGAAAGGTGTACTTGAGGTTGGTTTCCGTAACGAAGTGCCGGAACGGGTTAAAGAGTACATTTTATTGGTGGCCAATGATATAGGTATTGCTGTGAATACATCACAGGCACGCACCATTATGCACGACCTTTTTGAGGAAACCCAGCAGCAGGCCGAAGAACTGGAAGCACAACAGGAAGAAATGCGCGTTACCAACGAAGAGCTGATGAACAAAACAGAAATGTTGCAGGCATCAGAAGAAGAGTTGCGCGTACAGCAGGAAGAGTTGCGTACAATTAACGCCGAACTGGAAGAAAAAGCCAGCCTGTTAGAAGAGAAGAACCAGGCTATTGAAGAAGCCCGTCAATCTATCAGCATTAAAGCCAGCGAGCTGGAAACAACCGGCAGGTACAAATCAGAGTTTTTGGCCAACATGAGCCATGAGCTGCGCACACCGCTAAACAGTATTTTGGTTTTGGCGCGGATACTAAAAGATAACAAACCGCTTAACCTGTCGGAAGACCAGATAAAATATGCCAGCGTGATATTTAACGCCGGGAATGACCTGCTCACACTGATAAACGATATCCTCGACCTTTCAAAAATTGAATCGGGCAAGCTGGATATGCAGAACGAGGACATTAAGGTGTCAGACATCCTGAGCGATATGCAATCGTTATTTGCAGAGGTTGCCAGTAATAAAAAGATCAATTATACCACAAACTACGCTGGCGTGCCGGCAACTATCTATACCGATAAGGTGAGAGTAGAGCAGGTGATCAAAAACCTGTTATCAAACGCATTTAAGTTTACGCCGGAGAGTGGTACCATCAGCATAAACGCTGTTGCCGGCCCGGTTGCAGACACCATCAGCTTTAAAATAAAAGATTCGGGTATTGGTATCCCTGCTGATAAACAGCGGATCATATTCGAGGCATTCCAGCAGGCCGATGGTTCTACCAGCCGTAAATACGGTGGTACAGGTTTAGGCCTTTCTATCAGCAGGGAACTTGCTGCATTGCTGGGCGGGTATATTACCCTGAGCAGCGAACCTGGCCAGGGTAGCGAGTTTGTGCTGACGATTCCGTTTAAAGCCAAATTTGTAGAGCCGCAGGAAGATTATGTACCCACAGTAGATAATTATAAACCTGCCACCTTCCTTGATACGGTTGTTAAGCGTTCAGCCAACCCCGATCATGAACCGTTTGTGGTTATTGTAGAGGACGATAAGAACTTCGCGAACATATTGCAGGATTATGCCCGCGACCACGGTTTTAAATCGGTAATGGTAAGCGAGGGTACCAACGCGGTCGAGATCATTAAAGAACAGCAGCCCGATGCGGTTATACTGGATATTATGCTGCCGGGTAAAGATGGCTGGCAAATACTGAAAGAACTAAAACAAGACGAAACCACGCTGCACATACCGGTACACCTTATGTCGGCAGGCGAAGCTGCAGCCAACAGGGTGCGTAAAGAGGGGGCAATAAGCTTCCTTAAAAAACCGGTAAATACCGAAACGCTTGATAAGCTGTTTGGTGATATTATGGCCAAAAGCGGTACCAAATTTACCCAGATACTGCTGGTAGAAGACCATAAGGCACAAAGCCAGGCACTTAAAGACCTGATGCAGAGCCAGGGTATTACTGTAGATCAGGCGTTTGATGGCGAATCGGCGTTCAGGATGCTGCACGAGAACGAATACCAGTGTGTGATACTTGACCTTAACCTGCCTGATATTTCGGGGCTCGACCTGCTTGATAAAATAAAAGAGGTAGATAAGTTTGCAGCCCTGCCGGTTATCATTAATACGGCAATGGAGCTTGATAAAACATCTGTAAACAGGTTGATGCAGTATGCTAACGCCATGGTGGTTAAAACCAACAAATCGTCTGACAGGTTGATAGACGAAGTAAACCTGTTCCTGAATAAAATAAGCGAAAGCGGCCCGCAAACCGGTACCGGTGGCAGCGGGGTAAAAATTAAAACCACCACCAAGGGTAAAGAAAGTATAAAAGGTAAAAAAGTACTCGTTGTTGACGATGATATGCGTAACATTTTTGCCCTGAGCAGCGCATTGGAAAGTTACGACCTGAACGTGGTGATTGCCAACGATGGTGAAGAGGCTATTACCAAACTTGAAGAGATAAACGATATTGATATTGTGCTTATGGATATTATGATGCCAAAAATGGATGGCTACGAGGCCACCAGGCATATCCGCAAGCAAAACAAATGGGCTAAACTCCCTGTTATAGCGTTAACCGCAAAGGCTATGAAGGATGACCGTGAAAAGTGTATAGCAGCCGGTGCTAACGATTATATTACCAAACCGGTTGATATAGACAGGCTGATAGCATTGATGCAGTTGTGGTTGGATAGCTAATATATGAAGGGACTGGTAAGTAAAGACGCTATAAGCAGCGAGCAGCTAAACGAACTGATTGATATTGTAAAAAAAATCCACGGGTTTGATTTTAGCGATTATACAGAAGCATCTTTTAAAAGGCGGCTGGCACGTATAATGATGCTTAAAAAGCTGGAGTTTTACGATCTGAAGCATGTGTTGGTGAACGACGCCGGGTTTTTCCAGGAGTTTTTGGAAGAAATTACGGTTAACGTTACCGAGATGTTTCGTGATCCAACTTTTTATAAAGCGCTTAAAAATCAGGTAGTGCCTTATCTTTCCACCTATCAGCATGTAAAAATATGGTGCGCCGGTTGTTCATCCGGCGAAGAGGTTTACTCGCTGGCCATTTTATTGAATGAAGAGAACCTTGGTAAAAAATCGTTCATCTATGGTACCGATATTAACACCGAGGTGTTGAACGAGGCACGTAAAGGCATATATAGCCTGCGCAAAATAAAAAGCTACTCCGAAAATTACCTGTTTACAGGTTTGCCCGGTTCCCTTACCGATCATTTTACCATGATGTATGATGCTGCTGCTATACATAGCGAACTAAAGCAGAATACGCTGTTCTCTGTACATAACCTGATATCTGATACAGGCTTCAACGAGTTTCAGATGATAAGCTGCCGTAATGTATTTATCTATTTTGAAACCGAACTGCAATATAAAATACTCGATCTGTTTTATAAAAGCCTGTGCCCGTTAGGATATCTTTGTTTAGGTAACAAGGAAACTATTCGTTCAGAAGCTTTTCGTAAAAAGTTTAAGGTGATCAATCAGAAAGAAAACATATACCAAAAAATTGGCTCTTGATGATAAAATAAAGCAACGATGGGCTAACTCCCGTATACTGCTGTTGGGCGGTTCGGCAGGGTCGTTTAAATTGTTGTTTAAGTTGGTGAAATTATTGCCGCCAAATCTTAATAAAACGGTTATCATAATTATACATCGCAAAAAGAACTTTTTTAGCGAAATAGAAAAACTCTTTGCAGAAAATAGCCGTATGTTGTTGAGGGAAATTAGCGATAAAGAGCCGGTAATGAATAACACTATATACATTGCACCTGCAAATTATCATTCCCTTGTTGAAAATGCAGGCTTTTTTAGCCTGGATGTATCAGATGCGGTATGGTACTCAAAGCCATCAATAGATGTAACTTTTGAGAGTGTTGCCGAAGTTTATAAAGAACGGGTTACGGCAGTTTTGTTTTCGGGAGCAAACCAGGATGGGGCGGAAGGGTTGCTAAAGTTACGGAAGAAAGGGGCGCTTACTATAGCGCAAGACCCGGAAGATGCTGAAATGACCGAAATGCCGCAGGCTGCAATTGATATACACGCGGCCGAATACGTTTTAAGAACGACAGAGATTTTTGAACTACTTGAAGATACTAATTGACCCTTACTTTAGTTAAATGACCCCAATCAATATCCTTATTGTTGACGACAGAGAGGAAAACATTATAGCCCTTGAGGCGCTATTAAGCCGTAACGATATACGGTTGTTTAGTACCACGTCGCCCAACGATGCGCTGAAAATAGCTTGGGATAACCCTATATCAATAGCTCTTGTTGATGTTCAGATGCCCGGAATGGATGGTTTTGAACTGGTAGAAATGCTAAAATCAAACCCGCGTACAAAAGATATAATGGTAATTTTTGTTACAGCCATATCTAAAGAGGCCAAATACGCCGTTAAAGGTTTTGGCGCCGGCGCGGTCGATTACCTTTACAAACCGCTCGACCCCTATATAACATCCGCCAAGGTTGATGCCTTTATACAGCTTGCCCGCACACAAGACGAGATAAAACAAAAGAACGAGGAACTGCAAAATTTTGCCATCGTTGTAAAAAACAGTGCCGATATTATTTGTTCGGTTGATGCAGATAATTTCCGGATAAAAACGGTTAACCCCGCTGTTGAAACTATTTTGGGTTACAAACAAACCGAAGTATTCGGAAAAAGCATAGTAGACCTTGCCGTTGATGCCAATCGGTCGGACTTTAGAAAGAAACTGGGTGAGATAATTAAAGATAACCTCAGCTTCTCGGTGTTCGAATTTCAGTTTAATACATTCGAGAAACATATTATTTGGGTAGAGTGCCGTGCATCATATCGTAATAAAACCATATTTATAAACATTAGCGATATTTCGCCTCAGAAGAGTTACCAGCAGCAGCTTATTAAATCAAAGGAAACTGCTGAATATGGTAAAAAGGTTAAGGAAACATTTTTGGCAAACATGAGCCATGAACTACGCACGCCTGTTAACGGTATTATAGGCCTTAGTAACTTGCTGCGTAAAACACCATTGAACGATCAGCAAAGTGGTTTACTGGCCATGCTGGAAACCTCGTCGCGCTCATTATTGGGGGTAATAAACGATGTGCTGGATATCTCAAAGATAGAGGCGGGCAAATTTAGCATCGTTCGTTCGCCCAATAACCTTAAATCTATTGTGAATTCTGTATTTGGCCTGTTAAAGTTTAATGCCGACGAAAAGAACATTGAGTTTTTATTAGAAGTAGATAATGATGTGCCTGATACCCTGCAGATAGATTCGTTACGGTTGAACCAGATACTGATGAACCTGCTGAGCAACTCTATTAAATTTACCGATAGAGGGCATGTTAAACTAACAGTATCGGTACTGCAAAAACTTAATGATAAGGTTAAGCTTAAATTTAGTATAGAAGATACCGGCATAGGCATACCATCAGATAAATTGGCAAGAATCTTTGAATCGTTTGAACAGGCCGACGAAGATACCGCCAGTAAATATGGCGGCACAGGGCTTGGGCTTACCATTGTAAAAAAATTAATAGAACTTAAAGGCGGCGACCTTACCGTAAGCAGTAAACCCGGCCAGGGCAGCACGTTTAACTTTGTTAATTGGTTTAGTGTGGCAACACAGCCACCGGGCGAAAAAATTGTAAAGCCGGATAAAAAACTGGCCCGGTTTGTAAATACACGCGTTTTGGTTGCCGAAGATAATATGATAAACCAGTTTATGGTAGCAAAAATACTGAAGGACTGGAATGTTGAGGTATCGGTAGCCGAAAATGGCGATAAGGCCATTGCCCTGTTAAAAGAAGAACAATTTGACCTGGTTTTGATGGATACCCATATGCCTGGTATAAACGGTTACCAGGCCGCGCGTATCATCCGTATGGAGCTGGAGGAGCCAATGAGGAGTGTTCCTATTATATCACTTTCGGCATCGGCATTTGAGCACGAGCAGATGGAAGCCTTATCGGCAGGGATGAACGATGTTTTGCCAAAGCCTTTTGAACCGCAGGAGCTTCATACTAAAATGGTGAAATTACTTGATAGCAAAGTGGGGGTTAAAAGTCCAGCTTAGTTTGGCCGGTGCCCATAACCCTGGCTTCATGATCAAGCAGCCATTGTTTGCGCCACAGGCCGCCTGCATATCCTGTTAAGCTACCATTACTGCCAATAACACGGTGGCAGGGTACAATTATCCACAAATCATTTTTTCCGTTGGCTGCCGCTATTGCACGTATAGCCAGCGGGTTTTTCATATTATCAGACTGCTGGCCATAAGTTATGGTTTTGCCATAAGGTATCTTTAACAGCTCCTTCCATACTTCCTGCTGAAAATCTGTGCCGGGTTGGTTAAGGGGCAGGTCAAAATCTTTGCGGCAGCCGGCAAAGTATTCGTCGAGTTGTTTAGTAGCTTCTATCAGCAGCGGTTGTTCGGTAGTAGTTTCTTCCACTGTTTCATCGCGGATAGATACCCTGGTAATATGTGTATCATCAGCCGTAATTAAGGCAATGCCTACAGGTGTGCGGTGATAAACTTCATACATGTTTATTCGCCCTGTTGCGCTTTATTAAGCGATTTTAGATACACCTTGCTCATTTTACCACCAATGAATTTTTTGGGTAAAAAGTTCATAAACACGTTGCCAACGCGGTTAAGCAGGCCCGGCACATAATTGTACTTACGGGTTATAAAAGCGTGGATACCTTCTTTAGCAGCCTCGCTCACCGGCATCAGCCAGCCTTTAAGTTCATTAAATTTGCTGTTGTCGGTCATTTCGGTAGCAATACCGCCCGGGGCGAAAACCGTTATGGCAAATTCAGGGTTGGTTAATTCATTATGTAAGGCGCTGCCAAATGCGGTTATAAACGCCTTGGTTGCCGAATATGCTGCCTGGTAGGGTACCGGGAAATAGCCCGCCATACTTGATACCAGCATCACGCTGCCTTCTTTACCCGGTTGCTCAAAATACTTTACCAGGTTATTAGTCATGCGTACTACGCCAATTACATTTGTTTTAAGGATGCTCTCAAAGTTATCCCACGGCAGTTCGGTATGGCGGCCAAAATAGGTTACACCGGCGTTTAAAATAGCGCCGTAAAGGTTGCCATCGGTAATGCTTTCGGCAATTACGCGGTCGGCCTCTTCGGGGATGGATAGGTCGGCTACAATAACTTTTACCTGTATGCCCGCGGTTTTTTCCAGTTCGGCCTTCAGCTCGTTCAGTTTATCGGCGCGGCGGGCAGCAATAATCAGGTTGGCTTTATGCATATTCGCCAGTTGCCTTGCCATTTCCTGCCCAAGCCCGCTCGATGCGCCTGTAACCAATACCCATTTATTATTTAACCGCAGGTGTTTCATGCTGCTAAGTTATATTTTTAGTCGGAAAGACGGAAAGATAAGAGTAGATGTCAGTCTGAACTTGTCGAAGACCTATACCACTTGCTAATGGTTCGACAGGCTCATCAGGACAAACTCGATATGTCAGTCTGAGCTTGTCGAAGACCTGTACCACTTGCTAATGGTTCGACAGGCTCACCATGACAAACTCGATATGTCAGTCTGAGCTTGTCGAAGACCTGTACCACCGGCTAATGGTTCGACAGACACACCATGACAAACTCGATATGTCAGTCTGAGTTTGCCGAAGACCTGTACCACTTGCTAATGGTTTGACAGGCTCACCATGACAAATTCGATATGTCAGTCTGAGCTTGTCGAAGACCTATACCACCTGCTAATGGTTTGACAGGCTCACCATGATAAACTCGATATGTCAGTCTGAGCTTGTCGAAGACCTGTACCACTTGCTAATGGTTCGACAGGCTCACCATGACAAACTCGATATGTCAGTCTGAGCTTGTCGAAGACCTGTACCACTTGCTAATGGTTCGACAGGCGCACCATGACAAATTCGATATGTCAGTCTGAGCTTGTCGAAGACCTGTACCACTTGCTAATGGTTCGACAGGCTCACCATGACAAGCCGTATTTATAAACCCTTGTTTTTCTTCTGACTTTCCCACTTTCGGGCTTCTTCTCTTCCCAACTTTTTAGCTTTCTTTGCAATATGAAACTTGTGGGGCAAACTATTGAACTTTTAAAAAAGGAGATCATCCTGGAATGGCGGTCAAAATACGCATTCAATGGTATCCTGCTTTATATTGTTTCAACCGTGTTTGTATGTTATATTTCCTTTAACCTTAACCCCGGTTTTAAAGAGAGCCAGGGCTACCCCATAGTATGGAACATCCTGTTCTGGATAATTATGCTGTTTGCATCAGTTAACGCCATCGCCAAAAGCTTTTTGCAGGAGAGTAAAAGCCGTTTATTATATTACTATACTATTGCGCATCCGCAGGCTATCATTTTATCAAAAACCATTTACAATACTTTATTAATGGCGCTGTTAAGTGTATTGGCTTTACTGGTTTATAAGCTGTTTTTTCCTAACCCGGTGGGCGATACGCTTTTTTACTTTATTACGGTATTACTGGGTGCCATGAGCTTTTCTACCGTGTTCACCATGCTGTCGGCAATAGCATCAAAAGCAGGGAATAACGGTACGCTTATGGCTATTTTAAGCTTCCCCGTTATTATCCCGGTAATATTATTGCTGGTAAAAGTAAGCAAGGCTGCCATGGATGGTATAGACCGTAGCCTTAGCTTTGGTAACATTGGTGTGTTGTTAGCAATAAATGTTATTGTAATTGCGTCTTCATTAATACTTTTTCCATATCTGTGGCGCGACTAATGTTTTCAATACCCCAACATAAATTATTGCACCGCTGTTTATACACAGCCATTATTTTACTTGTACTACCATTTGCTGTTTCTGCACAAACCATAACCGGTAAGGTAGTGAGTGCACCATCAAAAACAGGCGTGGCCAAAGCCAGCGTGTTTTTAAACAATGCAACCTTTGGTACCGCTACCGAGGATGATGGCACATTTAGCCTGCGTGGTGTAAAGCCGGGGCAGTATGATTTAATTGTATCTGTAATTGGTTTTGAAGAATACACCCAAAAGGTACAGGTAGGCTCAACGCCTATAAACCTGAATATATCGCTTACCCCAAAGGTGATGATGATGCGCGAGGTGGTGATTAGCAGTAACGCCGACTGGAAAAAGAATTTTGAACAATTTAAAAAGGAATTTATAGGTACTACCGAAAATGCCAAATACTGCCGGATAGATAACCCGCGCATATTAAACCTGATGTATACGCGTAAAACCCAAATGCTGGAGGCATCAACCGATGAGTTTTTGGTGATGGAAAACGAAGCCCTGGGTTACCGTGTAAAGTTTTTACTGAAAGAGTTTACCAGCAGCGGCCTCACCAATACTATAACCTACGCAGGGCGAGCGCTTTTTGAAGACCTGCCCGGCACAGCCGCCCAAAAACAAAAATGGAAAGAAAAGCGAGATGAAGCATATTATGGTTCGGCCCGGCATTTTTACCGCTCGCTTTATAAAAACCGGTTAACGCAGGAGGGTTTTATGATATACGATTTTAACCGCGCTATTGACCCTAACCGCCCGCCCGAAGCACTGATCAGGAAAAAGTTGAAAGCATTCCAGATGGTGAACCGCGATTCGGTACGGTACTGGATGCAAAAGGACGCTATGCCCAAATGGTATAAAGAACGCCTTACCAAGCCGGCTTTAACCGCTTATGATGTTTTGCGCAAACCAAAAGAGGAGGGTTTATATGTGTTAACTTTCCCAAATTTCCTTTACGTAGTTTACACAAAAAAACACGAAACCGAAGATTTTAAAGACCTGTACCGCCCGCTGGATATGGAGAACTTTGAAACCAGCGTGATCACCCTGTTTACCCCGGCAGTGTATTTTGACCTGAACGGAACGGTGGTAGCCGATAGCCCGCTGTATGAGGGTACCTGGTCAAAATCAAAACTGGCCAACCTGCTGCCGGTTGATTATGAACCGTCGGACCCAATAAAGAATTAATCACGGTTCAGACAATCCTTTCGCGTTAGGGGTAGCAGCGGATACCGGCCTTGCGCTTAAGGCCTGCGCAGTATGAGCGGATAACCCGGGCCCCGGGCAACGCCATTATTAAGTTTGCAGAGATGGTACTACCAACAACATAAGAAAGAAAAATCGTGTATAATCGTAAAAAACGGCTTAATCCCGGTTCAAATACCTCCATCACACAACTGTAAAACGCTATCAAACTCTCAAAGCAACATAGTTATGTAAATAAGTATCATAATTGATATGCATGCATAATGAAACATTGCTAATAATGCTGCCAGGTGCATAAATCAAATCATCTAATTATTACCTTTGCTGCATATTTTTAATATGAGATTCATTTATCAAACCTGGTGGAAGGTATTAGCCGTTGTAATTATATTTTACACGCTTGTTGCCGGGTTTCTGCTGGGTGTGCCGCGCTTACCCATATTGCACGAAACCATAAGAAATACATACTTCCACGTACCAATGTGGATAGCCATGTTCACGGTGTTCACCATTTCGGTTATTTATAGTATAAAGTACTTGCAAACAGGTAAAGAGGAGTACGACCTGATAGCTGTTGAAGCGGCTAATACGGGGATCTTCTTTTTTGTACTGGGGCTCATAACCGGGATGCTTTGGGCCAAATATGCCTGGGGCGAATACTGGAGCAACGACCCAAAACAAAATAGCGCCGCAATTGCCTTTTTGCTGTACTGCGCCTACCTGGTGCTGCGAAACTCGATAGATGAGGAGCAGAAGCGCGCAAAGATCTCGGCCATATATAACATTTTCGCTTTCCCGGTAATGGTGGTGCTGATTATGGTGCTACCGCGGATGACAGACTCGTTACACCCCGGTAACGGTGGTAACCCTGCATTTGGTAAGCTGGATATGGATAACCGCATGCGTGTGGTATTGTACCCGGCCTTTATTGCCTGGTCGCTAATGGCCGTTTGGATAGCTACGATACGCTACCGCATCCGTTTAATTGAATATAAAAAGAACGCTATCAACTAAGATGAAAAGACTTGTTTCCCTGATATTAATGCTGTTATGTTTTGTGGCTGTAAAGGCCCAGAATGCCCAACCTGTTGAAATGGCTGATAAGATGCGCAGCGAAGGTAAAATTTACGTGGTGATAGGCACCATTGTAATTGTATTTACCGGCCTGGCCATTTACCTGTTTAGTATTGACCGCAGATTAAAAAAAATCGAGAAGGAAAAGTAAATCAAAAGCCCTATCAGTTTTGTTTAAACCTTGATTTAGGGCCTTTATAATAACATGTGTAACCAATACACTAACATTAAAAATTTGCATTATTGATAAAAAATATACCAAATTTGTGCACTTTTTTAAGGAATTAATTATTTATCCAATTCTAAATTATGAATATCAATAATCCGACTGCTGATCAGGATACACACTTTTTTGGTGATGTATGTAAAAACTTTGATCATGCAGCGCAGTTTACCAAACACGATGCAGGCCTGTTAGACCAGATCAAATCATGTAACAGCGTTTACCGTTTCCGTTTCCCGATACGTAAAGGCAATGGCTTTGAAGTTATTGATGCGTGGCGTGTTGAGCACTCGCATCACCAATCGCCAACCAAAGGCGGTATCCGCTACAGCGAAATGGTGAACGAGGACGAAGTTATGGCCCTTGCAGCGCTAATGACCTACAAATGCGCCATTGTAAACGTACCGTTTGGCGGTGCAAAAGGTGGTATTAAAATAAACCCAAAAAACTATACAGTTGGCGAGTTAGAGAACATTACCCGCCGTTACACAGTAGAGCTGATAAAAAAGAATTTTATAGGCCCCAGCATAGACGTACCTGCACCCGATTATGGATCGGGCGAGCGCGAAATGAGCTGGATTGCCGATACATATGCAACCATGAACCCGGGCCAGCTTGATGCTTTAGGCGCGGTAACCGGTAAGCCAATTTCATTACACGGTATTGCCGGCCGCCGCGAGGCTACAGGCCGTGGTGTGGCTATCGCTATCCGCGAGTGTGTGAGCGTTGCCGAGGATATGCAGAAACTGGGCTTAACCACAGGCTTGTCCGGCAAAAAGGTAATTGTACAGGGTTTAGGTAACGTGGGGTACTACTCAGCTAAATTCCTTTCGGAATTTGGTGCGTTGATAGTAGGCCTTTGCGAGTTTGAAGGTGCTATTTATAACGAAGACGGCCTTGATGTAGAGGCTGTGTTTCAGCACCGCAAAGCAACCGGCTCTATATTGGGTTATGCCGGTGCTAAAAAAGAGTTTAAAAACACCATGGACGGCCTTGAGCAGCCATGTGATATTTTGGTACCTGCCGCTTTAGAGAACCAGATCACTATCCAGAACATTGGCAGCATCAAAGCAAAAATTATTGCAGAAGGTGCTAACGGCCCAACTTCTCCGGAAGCGGAGGCCGCGTTTTACAAAGCCGGTGGTATGATCATCCCGGATATGTATGCCAATGCCGGTGGTGTAACCGTATCATACTTTGAGTGGTTAAAAAACCTGAGCCACGTAGCCTTTGGCCGTATCAACCGCAGGTTCGAAGAAAACTCAAACCTTAACCTGGTAAACATGGTAGAAGGTATTACCGGTGTAGCGCTAACACCGCTGCAGCGTTCAACCATTATTAAAGGCGCGTCTGAGCTGGAACTGGTAAACTCTGGTCTGGAAGATACCATGATCCGTTCATACCACGAGATCCGCGAGATCTACAAAAACAACCCTAAGGTAGAAACCCTGCGTAATGCAGCCATGGTAGGTGCTATTAACAAAATAGCGGTATCATACCAAAACCTTGGTGTTTGGCCGTGATTTTTTGGAGAACTATTCTCCATTACTTATATTGAAAAGAGCGCCCGAAAAGGCGCTCTTTTTTTATAACCGCCGTTCGCAAATACGGTGAAGGCATTCTCCTAACCATCCTTATTTTGTCCTAACGAATGTTAACAGATATGCCCGGTTGTTCAGCTCGAATAAGAACACTTTAAAGCAGTGTATCAATACCTGGCTTACCACTGTTTGGGGCGATGATAGTTTCTTTAACGCCCGCAGTTTGGATGTGTTCATTACCCGGCTGCGCCGATAATTGGATGCCGACCCCAATATCCAGATCATTAACATAAGGGGAGTAGGGTATAAGCTGGTGTGGTAATAAGAAAGGGCGCTGTACGCGCCCTTTCTTATTATTATGAACCCGTCATTGCGTAGCGTGGACAACCGACCAAAGGGAGCTCATTAATTCCATAAAGAGAAATTAAACACATTAATAATATTCGATAGAAAAGTCGGCTACAAGCAAGTCGAAGATTGCCACGTCGCTACGCTCCTCGTAATGACGGTTGGGTTTATTACTTATCCGCAATAAAAGGAGCCTGCTTTACAAACTCGTTATCGGTCATAGCTTTTATCATAAACAAAGCCAAATTGGTAGCGCTGATAGTGCTGCCGGGGCAATCAATAAGGCTAACTGTAATTTCGCCTATATCGTCTGTCTGGCCGATGAGGGGCAAACGTACCATAGTCCAGTTAATATTACTATCAGCTAATAACTGATATTCCACCTGCCGGTCTTTTGTTGTCGCCGGGAAGTTCTCATACATCCAGTTAGTGCCGAATTGTGTTTGCGCGCTTTTTTTATCAGCCGGGGTATCTACGTTCAATCCTGCTGTTGTAATATACCTGCTGATTTGGTGCGCTGCCATTGCTTTTAAAATATTCCGGGTTGCGTCACTGAAAATACTGGGTTCGCCAACGGGCTGGCTAAGGCAACTTAATATTGCATCGCAACCATTAAGCAGGGTATGAATAGCATTATAATGGCGGGCATCGCCTTTAATAACCCGGATGAGCGGATTGTCAAAAGTTAAAGTTTCCGGTTTGCGGTGCAGTAGTTTAATCCGGAAGTTTTGCAGTAGTAATTGTTTAACCAGGTATTTGCCTGCCTTGCCTGTGCCGCCAATAACGGCAACTGTATGAATAGATTTCATTTTGTTCTCTGTTAATAAAATGTAATAGAAGTTGATTGTCGTGCTTAGTGATTAAGCACAAAAGGTACATTGCCTGTAAGGGCACTGTAATAGGATGGGATATTTTATAAAGAGATTTTAATAGGTCTAATGTAGGGAAATTATAAGAGATAGTTAATGCGATTAACTAAGTAATTAGATATTACTTGAAAAAAACAAGTAACCAATCAATAAAGTATTTCCATTTAATCTCTTATATTATCAATAATAATTCTAAATAACATATATCGTTTGTAATAAACTTATTTAGCTTTGCGTTTTGTATTTTTGTAAACTGTAATACAGGTAAATATCAATTCATGAAGAAAAGCTCAATTGTAGGTATCATTGTTATTGCTATCGCGATAGCGGTTATTATTAGTACTTATTCAAGCACAAGTACTTACGGTTCTTTTAACGACGCCAAAAATAGCAAGAGCGAATTGCATGTTGTTGGGCACCTTAATAAAAGCAAAGAATTGTTTTACGACGCAACTAAAGACGCCAACTATTTCTCTTTTTACATGAAAGATAATAAGGGCGAAGAATGCAAGGTTGTTTACCCCGGTACCAAGCCGCAGGATTTTGAACGCTCGGAGCAAATTGTACTTACCGGCCAGATGAAAGGCGGCGAATTCCATGCATCAAAAATACTGATGAAATGCCCGTCTAAATACACCGACGATAAGTTGAACGTTACCGAAGTTAGCGCCAAGAAAAGCGCAAGTATATAATTAAATTTTAATGGATATAGTTTTCAAAGGCGAACACCTGCTACCCGGGCAGTTGGGCCAGTTTTTTATTGTTTTGGCATTTGGTGCCGCCCTTTTTTCCCTTATCTGTTATTATTTTTCTGCGCAGGAGGATGTTGCCAAGAGCGATAACTCATGGCTGCGTTTAGGCCGCATTGGCTACTGGCTAAATACTGTAGCCATATTAGGGATGGGTGTTTGCCTGTTCTATATACTTTATCATAACTATTTCGAATATCATTATGCATGGTCGTACACCTCGCGCGAGTTGCCTGTTTACTACATTGTATCGGGCTTTTGGAACGGGCAGGAGGGTGGCTTTTTGTTATGGTACTTCTGGACTGCCGTTTTAGGTAATATCCTTATCTGGAAAGCAAAAAGTTGGGAAAGCCCTGTAATGGTTACCATGGCGCTAACACAAGTGGTATTGGGTACTATGGTGCTTGGCCTGCAAATTGGCAGCGCACATATTGGTAGTTCACCTTTCCTGCTGCTGCGCAACGCAATGGAAGCGCCGATATTTAAAAATCCAAATTACCTTGATTTTATAAAAGACGGCAAGGGTATGAACCCTTCGCTGCAAAACTACTGGATGATCATCCACCCGCCAACCTTATTTTTGGGTTTGGCTTCATTAGTAGTGCCGTTTGCTTACGCTACTGCTGGCCTTTGGAAAAGGCGCTATAAAGAATGGGTGGCACCAGCCATACCTTACGCTTTGTTTGGCTGTATGATACTGGGTACGGGTGTTATTATGGGTGCATTTTGGGCGTACGAATCACTAAACTTTGGTGGTTTCTGGGCCTGGGATCCGGTAGAGAATGCTTCTATATTCCCGTGGCTGGTATTGGTAGCCGCTGTACACGTATTAATTGTTTTTAAAAATACAGGTCACTCTTATTTTACGGCTACGCTTTTAACCTTGCTTAGTTTTGTACTGGTTTGGTATTCGTCGTTCCTTTCAAGGAGTGGTATCCTGGGCGAATCATCCGTACACGCCTTTACTGATATCGGCCTGTTCTGGCAACTGGTAATCGGCATCATTGTATTTTTGGCAATCACTATTTATTTACTGATAAGCCGGTGGAAAGAACTCCCGATCACCAAAAAGGACGAAGACACCTACTCGCGCGAGTTTTGGATGTTTGTTGGTGCTGTGTTCCTGGGCCTGTCGTGCCTGCAACTGATATTAGTAACATCCGTGCCGGTTTGGAATGCCATGTTCGGTACCAAGCTTGCGCCACCTACCGATCCGGTTAAGCAATATAATATTATACAGGCATCTTTCGCGGTGGTAATTGCCTTGTTAAGCGGCTTTACACAGTTCCTTAAATATAAGCAAACAGATATCAGGCGCTTTTTTATCACAACGCTTGTGTATTTGGTGTTTGCGGCGCTCATTACCGCTTTGGTGGTATACGCTACAGGTGTTTATAAGTTAAACTTTGTGTTTAACCTGGTAATGCTTTGCGCTATTTACTCTGTTGTAGCTAATGGTAAGGTACTGGCCGATGCCATTAAAGGCAAGTTTAAGCTGGCTGGCTCTGCTGTAGGCCACATTGGTTTTGGCCTGCTGCTGGTTGGCGCGCTAATATCGGCAGGTACTAAAAGGGTAATATCTGAAAACCTTACCGGCGAGCAATACAGCGCAGAATTTGCCAAAGACGAAAATCCGAAAGAGAATATTCTGCTTTATAAGAATGAGCCCATTAAAATGGGCGAGTATATGGTAACCTTCAGGAGCGATACCATTGAAGGGGCGCAGCACTTGTTTAATATAGATTACCAGCGCATTCAGAATGGTAAGGTAACCGAAGGCTTTACTTTGAGGCCAAACGTGATACAGGCGCAGGGGGGCATGTCGTCATCGCCTGATACCAAGCACTACCTGTTCCATGATATGTACACCCACATTACCATGACGAACGTAATTACCACCGAACCGCAAGGTGAAGAGGCATCGCATGGTGAAGAAGGTGATGACAAGAAATACGATGCCCCTGTAACGCATGAAATTGCGGTTGGCGACACCATGACCTACCGCGATGGCATCATCATACTGAAAGGCCTTAACAAAAACGCAAAACTGCAAAATATCCCGCTTACAGATAAGGATATTGCTGTTGGCGCGCAGCTTGAGGTAATAAGCCACGGCAAAACCTACCAAAGCGAACCTGTTTACATGATAAAAGGCCGCAGCGTGTTTGATTTTGGCAAAAAGGTAGAGGATGCCGGTTTAAAATTGCGCTTTACCAAAATTATACCGGGTAAAACGCTGGCCGATGGCAAGGTAGAAATTACTGTTTACCAACAGCCGGAAAGCAAAAAGAAATTTATTGTAATGAAGGCTATCGAGTTCCCTTATATCAACTTCCTGTGGGCAGGTACTATTATTATGGTTATCGGTTTCTTTATGTCGATATTAAGAAGGAATAAAGAGTTGAAACCCGAACCTGTTAAGGTAGCAGCACAGCCACGTGTGAAAGTTCAGAAGAAAAAATAATATTACTATAAAATATATGCTGAGGCCGCAATGTGAAAACTTTGCGGCCTTTTAGTTATAAGGCAGCTTTGCTGCATAATGGAGTTAATTAAGTTATGTGATTAATGGTTCTTAGATATTTGTAACCGCTGATACCAACCACTCACCGCTTAACCATTCTCAATTAACCATCCCATCAACTCTCCACATCTGCTTAACTTTTCCACAATCCCTGTATTACGCAGGCAATGAATTAAATTAGCAGATTATTAAAACAGGACACACCCTTGGCTAAGAGCGAAACCAAAGAAACCCCCTTAATGCAGCAGTATAATGCCATAAAGGCTAAGTACCCCGGTGCTTTGCTGCTTTTCCGCGTGGGCGATTTTTACGAAACCTTTGGAGCCGACGCCATTAAGGCGGCAGGCATATTAGGCATTACGCTAACCCGCCGTGCTAATGGCGCTGCTTCCCATATCGAGCTGGCTGGTTTTCCGCACCACTCGCTTGATACTTACCTGTCGAAGCTTGTGCGTGCCGGGCAGCGTGTTGCCATATGCGACCAGCTGGAAGACCCTAAAACTACCAAAACCATTGTAAAGCGTGGCGTTACCGAACTGGTTACACCTGGTGTAGCCACCAGCGATAACATCCTGCAGCAAAAAAGCAATAACTACCTGGCATCGCTTTATTTTGAGAAGAACAGCATCGGCATTGCCTTGCTGGATATCTCTACGGGCGAGTTCCTGGCTGCGCAGGGTAATACGGGTTATATTGATAAACTGTTGCAAAGCTATGCACCCAGCGAGATCATCTTCCCTAAAAGCCGGCAGCACGATTTTAAAGATACTTATGGCGACCGCTTTTATACCTACACCCTTGATGAATGGCCCTACAGCGGAGATTACGCGCAGGAAACGTTGCTTAAGCATTTCGGTGTAAAGTCACTTAAAGGCTTTGGTATTGATAAGCTTAATTTGGGCATTGTAGCGGCCGGTGTAGCCCTGCATTATTTGAATGAGACCGAACACCGCAACCTGCAGCATATCTCGGCTATTGGCCGGATAGAAGAGGACAGGTACCTGTGGCTGGATAGATTCAGCATACGCAACCTGGAGCTGGTGGGTTCATCGAACGAGAACGCGCTGACGCTGGTTGATGTGCTTGATCATACCTGCTCGCCAATGGGTGCACGTATGCTTCGCCGCTGGATAGTAATGCCGCTGAAAGAGATTAAACCTATACAAGACCGCCTTGGTGTTGTAGAGTACCTGATAGAGCAGGAGGCATTGCGTGAAGACCTGCAAAACCAGATCCGCCAGATTGGTGACCTGGAAAGGTTGATCTCTAAGATCGGTCTGCAGAAAGCAAATCCACGTGAGGTGTGCCAGCTTAAAAAAGCTTTGGTAGCGATTGAGAGCATCAAAAAATTTACGATGGAATCGGCCAGCGAGCCGATGCGTGCTATTGGAGAACAATTAAACCCTTGCACCTCTATATCAGAAAAGATTGCCCGCGAACTCCATCCCGAGCCACCGGTAATGATGGTGAAAGGCTCGGTAATGAACGAGGGGGTCAACGAAGAACTGGACAGGCTGCGTAAAATTGCCTTTGGCGGTAAAGGTTACCTGCTGGAAATCCAAAAGCGTGAGGCCGAGGCTACGGGCATCCCGTCGTTAAAGGTATCGTTCAACAACGTTTTTGGGTATTACCTGGAAGTTACGCACAGTCATAGAGAAAAGGTGCCTGCCGACTGGATCCGCAAACAAACGCTGGTAAATGCCGAGCGTTACATTACTCCCGAGCTAAAAGAATATGAAGAGCAGATATTAGGTGCCGAAGAAAAGATACTGGTGCTGGAAACCAAACTTTATAACGACCTGCTGTACGCCCTTGCCGAATATATAAAGCCCATACAGCTTAACGCAATATTAATTGCCCGGTTGGATGTACTGCTTAACTTTGCTACCATATCCATCAAAAACTATTACGTTAAACCCGATGTGAACGATAGCCGTACGCTGGATATAAAAGGCGGCCGCCACCCGGTGATAGAAAAGAACCTGCCGCTTGGCGAGGAATATATAACCAATGATGTTTACCTTGATTCGGATTCGCAGCAGATCATCATTATTACCGGTCCAAACATGGCTGGTAAGTCGGCCCTGCTAAGGCAAACCGGCCTCATCGTACTAATGGCGCAGATGGGCTGTTTTGTACCTGCGAAAGCTGCTTCGGTAGGTTTGGTAGATAAGATATTTACCCGTGTTGGTGCGTCGGATAACCTATCGTCGGGCGAATCGACCTTTATGGTGGAGATGAACGAAACGGCCAGCATCCTGAATAACCTGAGCGACCGCAGCCTGATACTGCTTGATGAAATAGGCCGGGGTACATCAACATACGATGGGATCTCCATCGCCTGGTCGATAGGCGAGTATCTGCATAATCACCCAACTGCAAGGGCTAAAACGCTTTTCGCAACGCACTATCATGAGTTGAACGAATTAAGCAATAGCTTTAACCGTATAAAAAATTATAATGTATCGGTTAAGGAAGTTGGTCAGCAGATCATTTTTTTGCGTAAACTGGTGCCGGGAGGCAGCGAACATAGTTTCGGGATACATGTGGCCAAACTGGCCGGTATGCCAACAAAGGTGCTTACCAGAGCCAATGAAATATTGAAGAAACTGGAGAATGAACGCACCGGCGGCGAGCATATTAAAGAAAGCATCCGTAAGGTGCAGAAACAGGCCGTGCAAATGCAGATGTTCTCGATAGACGACCCTGTACTGGTGAAGATCCGCGATACGCTGAATAACCTTGATGTAAACACCCTAACCCCTGTAGAGGCTTTAATGAAGCTTGATGAGATACAAAGGGTGATAAAGGGATAGTGGATGTGCAGATGATGGGAGCTCATTTGCACATCTGCATATTTTAACATCCGCACATTGGGGTTTATGTTGAAATGTTTATAAATCCTCCGGTAACATTTAAACGTTAACAAATACCTTAGCATATGCTAATACCTCGCCATTTACGTTTGTTATTGTTTTTTGCCGCTGCCATATTATTATCAGCCTGTCATTCAAAAAAATTAACAGTCAGGAACGGCGACCCCCGTACAATGGTTAAGCCGGATAAAGATATTGCTGATAAGTATGCAGCTTTAATGGGGGTAAGCCGTAACGATATACAGAATGGCCGCCTTTACAGTTTTATTGATGAATGGTATGGTACTACGTACCGTTTTGGCGGCCTGGATAAAAGTGGTGTAGATTGCTCTGGGCTGGCTTTTTTATTAGAACAGCAGGTTTACGGTATTACGCTTCCCCGTATGACGAGTAAACAGATACTGGTAATTAAACGTAAATACGAAGAAGAGCTACAGGAAGGCGACCTGGTGTTTTTTGATTTTGACGGCAAACAGTTTAGCCATGTGGGGGTGTACCTGCAAAACGGTTATTTTGTACACGCCAGTACACGCAAAGGCGTAATGATAGCCAGGCTGCATGATAACGGTATCTATAAATTCTTTTCGCGCGGTGGCTCTATCATCGACCCGGCGTATTCATCACAGGCCAATTAAGCTTTCTAAACTGCAGGGAACGCATTACTGCTATATAATTGTTAATTTTGTGCCTCTATGTCAAAGCAAAAGAACGATTACTCTTTCTGGACTAAATATAAGCGTTACGCCGGTAACGAGATATTGTTGTACGTGATCATGATCGTAGGTATAATTCTCGGCATCATTATATTTAGCTGATCAGTTTTTTACCAGTGTTACATTATAGCTGTCCGCATCGGCTATGGTTTGATAAAACTCAACCAGGTCGGTATATTTATCTTTACTGTAAGTGCCGTCTATTATTTCTACCCTCCGTTTGTAAACCAGCTTATTGCCGTTAATTAACACTTTTACACTAAAGCTTCCAAACGGTTTTTTCAGGTTGATGTTTAATGGTTCCATATCTGCATGATAACCGGTTGGCAAGGTATAGGTTATTTCATCTTCGTCGGTATATCCCCGGTTAATGTACACCGGGTTAACACGGTTGCGAACTTCTTTTATACCGCGTTGTTTGTTTACCGGGTTAAGGGCAAAGTATAGTTTATTATTATCTTTCGATGCAAAATCGTACGCGTTCAATACAACGGTTTCTGTAGCTAAAGGTATTTCTTTTTTATCCTGCTTCAACTCCAGTTTTTCTACCGCAAGGTTGCTGATGTTAGCATACATTTTTTGCAGGGTTTTAACCTGTTCGGTTAAAGGCTCGCCTATTAGCGCCTCAGGGTTGTCATACTGTGTACCCTGGTAAAGGGTGGTCATATCGCCGCTTAATTCACCATCGGCGGCTATAGTGAAGTTTGCTTTACGGTTTTGTAAATTTTGAGTAGCTGTGTATTTGGGTGTATGCATTACTATACCACCCTCTGGCGTACAAGCCAGTACGGTACGGTCGTCAGTAAAATCGCTTAAAAAACCAAAGGGTATCTTTTGGCTGGTGCATTCTAAAAATGTAGTGTCGTTTTTTAAGGGCAGGCAAAGTATAACATGATTAAACTGGTTCATACTGGCAAAATCGGGCAGCATGCTTGCTTTCATGCTCCCTGCATCTACCACGCAATACCACGAATCTATATCAGCAGCTTTCAATAAAGCCCGTGTATAATTTACCAACCCCTTACAATCGCCATAGTTAAGGCGATCAACTTCGCTTGCCAAAAAAGGCTGATACCCCCCAATACCCACCTGTATGCTGATGTAATGGGTTTTATTCTGCATGTACTCATAGATCTTTTTTGCCTTTAGTTTGGCATCGGTAATGCCGGCGGTGAGTGTTTTAATATACTGTATAGTTTCAGGGGGTAATGTTTGGCGGTTTGCCAGCAGTTTATCATAACTCCAGCGGCCCAGTTCGTTCCAGTTGGTGAACGATCCGTTTATCCCGCCGTAAAAAAAATCCTTGGGGGCTATTTTTACAGTGCTTAAATACGTTTCTGCCATAGGGCTGTAGGGTTCACTTCGTATAGCTTTAAGGTTGTTTACCTGCCATGTGTATGTTTTAAGGCCTTCTTTGGTACTGCCGGTAATAACTTTGGCAGGCATGTTTATTTCCTTATACCTAATACCAAAATCGGGGCGGCAAGCAAAGGTGTAAGTGCTTTTTTCTACCGCCAGCCCGTTCTGTGGATTGGGTTTCCAATCTCTTATATTTAGCGTTTGCTTTGATTTTAACTCGTACTCATACTCAATGGTGTATGGGTACGAGCCTATAGATGGGATAAAATGTTTAACGCGCGAGTCTTCATACAACGAAAAATTGTTAACAGCGCTTTCGTCCTCAAAGTCTTTTTCGCCAAATTTGCGTGATAGTTTTCCAAACTCGTTGTAAACGGTACCCTTTATATTTTTGATGACGTTGCTCTTGTCATAAAAAACTACGATATGCGCAATATCATCACCGTTTTTGTTGAGCACGGTTACAGCGGTTTTTATACGATAAAAGGTGGCGCCATCCTTTACCTCGGTGTATACACTCTGATCGCGAATAACGGCACTTGCGTAGGGTAGCAGGTCTTTTGATATCAGGCTAACATCATAATTAGCCTGGGCATCTGCTGCACTGACGCTGAAAAGCAATAATAGTACTGTTATAACCCGGTTCATTTCTTTTTAGTGAAAACTATGTCTGCTTTTTCTGAAGCAATTATTTTGTTATACAATTCTTTTAAATAGGGGTACTCTTCAGGAAAATAAATTGATTTGTTGAACTGTATTACGTTTGAATAAGTGAAATTATTACCCTCGCGCGTAAAATCTGTAAGGTACTGGCCGCCCCTGTTTGGCAGGCCTATTGATACTGCCTGTGGCGAGCTCTCTATAACATACCCATCAGGCAGGTGCATATTTAATATATACCTTTTGTTCGATGGCATGCCCCAGTCTACCGGGTAAGAGCGTTCCGCAAGTTTAAAAGGGTTAGATACATACCTGTCAAACAACATAGGGTTGAATGAGAAACGGTCATGGTTCATGCTGCCAAAAACATCTATTTCCACCTCTAATTTTTCACCAAGCGGCGAGTTCAAACTATCCAGATTTAGTATCTCCGATTTCAGGATCTTCACTTTACCCAGTTTTTCGTCAAGGTTCTCTATATATTCATCAACGGTATTGAACTTTTTAATTGCCTTGCGTTTTTCGTAAGCATCGTAACCGGTGTAGTAAGTGCTAATGGTGCCTTTTAGTTTACCGTTGGGTTGCAGGGTAAGGTCTAAATTACTGGTCGTGTTCTTTTTTTGTGTCGCCACAAGGTCTATCCAGTACGATGGCTTATCCAAACTCATTACCCGGCCCTGGTCGTTAAGGCATTTTAAAGGCAGCATACCAAAGGGCAGCATGGGGTCGGTAGCGTCTAACAGGTACGATTGATCGCCGATATTTGCCTTAGCAATAATATAATCAAATTCACTCTCTACCGGGTATAACCTGTTTATCAAGCCATTTTGGCGTGTGGATAGTAAAACAGCCTCGGTTTTTATACCTGCTGAGTTTAACGCGGCTACTAAGGCTAAATTTATATCGGCTATGTTGCCGGTATGGCTATCAAGGGCTTTACGTACACCATCGCTTCCCCTTGAGTACATACTATTCCATTTGATGGTTTTTTGTATATAGCTATAAATAGCAACCGCTTTAGCCATCTCATCAGTTTTACCGGCAATAACGGGAGCAATGTAATTTTTTAACAGATCTTTTTTTATCTGCGAGCCAAAATATTCCGAATGTTTAAGGTTGTAGTCAATATCCTTCCAATCTTTGGTAACCTTATTTTTTACGCCTGTATATGGGTTAGTCCATTCTTCCAGGTTAAAATAAACGGCAGATAAAAAGTTTTTTGATGATGTCATGTAATCCTCGGTTATAAAAGCGGGGATATCGGCCATACCGTAGCTTAAAAAGGAGCAATCGCATTTTGAACCACGGCTGCTAAAACACTCATGCTCAACTTCCGATTTGGATTTGGTGAGTTTTAGGGCGCCGCGGATCATAGCGTTATACGTCCAGAATGCTGGTATATGTACCTGGTATTCTGAATAAGCTTTAGGGATATCATCCTGAAATTCCCACGATGGGAACCGGTAAAAGCCCTGGAGCACCTTGGTGTAGGTGTATTCTATAATACAGCCGCTGCGTATGTTTGGTAAAGCGAATTTTTTTTGTTTCCAGTATTTGTTTTCTGTTGTGGTAAATATTTTTGATGCATCCAATTGTGCAACCTTTACCGATCCGTTATCGTCCATGTAGGTTGTTGCGCCCTTTATATCGATAATATCGTCGTGCGTATCAGCGTCATCATAAAAAGCAAGCGTAACTGTGCCTTTATCAAAAGCCTTGCTGTCAAGTATCTTTATTCTTACATGATATTTAAAATAAGTTTTGATACCGTCGTCGCTAGCATCAATTCGGGTCGCCCCAAACTCCTGCAACACAAAAGCATGGGCAGAGGTATCAAGCGGATATGTTTTTTGGTTCATTTCATCAACTGTAAATCTGCCGAAGGGAAAATCCTGTGCCTTGCATATTGTTGTAAAGCAAATGAATACCAATAAGTTAAATAAAGTTTTATTCATGTAATAAGGTCGTTTTTAACAGTTATGAAAATATGAAAATATACGAACATCTGCTATGCAAAAAAATGTGCCGATAATTTTGAGAGTTTTCACACCTTTGCAATACTGATAAGCAAAAATGAAATTACAACTAAAGCGGCCTCTTGCCTTTTTTGACCTTGAAACCACCGGTACCAATATTGGCGCCGACCGTATAGTAGAGATATCTGTTATAAAACTTAACCCTGATGGCAGCGAGGAGGTATTAACCTTACGTGTACACCCGGGTATTCCTATTCCGTTAGAATCATCATTGGTACACGGTATTTATGACGAGCATATTAAAGATGAAAAGCGTTTCGAAGAAATTGGCCAGCAAATAGCCGATTTTATACAAGACAGCGACCTTGCAGGGTATAACTCCAATAAGTTTGATATCCCGATGCTGATGGAGGAGTTTTTACGTGCAGGTGTACAATTTGACCTGGATAACCGCCATTTTGTGGATGTACAGAATATTTTTCACCAAATGGAGCAGCGTACCCTGAAAGCAGCATATCAGTTTTATTGCGATAAAAGCATTGTTAACGCGCACTCGGCCGAGGCTGACACCCGCGCTACCATGGAGGTTTTGCTGGCACAGATAGAGCGTTACGAGAACCAGGAATGGGAAGATAAAAAGGGAAATAAAAGCATACCTGTTGTGGGCGATGTAGAGGCCTTACATAAGTTTACCAACCTAAGCCGCCCGGTTGATTTTGCTGGCCGCATGGTATATAACGAACAAGGCGAAGAACTGATAAACTTTGGCAAACACAAAGGCAAAAGGGTAGAAGATGTGCTGAATGCAGAACCAAGTTACTACTCGTGGATGATGCAGGGCGATTTTCCGCTTTATACCAAACGCAAGCTTGAAGAGATATACAAACGCTGGAATGCTAAAAAGGTAGCCGAAAGACAGCACGCAAAACCGGCACAGCCAGCCGCCGCAACAAATGCAGCAGCGCAGGTACCGAAACCGGCTTTCCAGAATAATAGCCCTAAAAACAGCCCGCAATTAAACAGCCAACCCTTTAAAAAGAAGGAAGAGCCGGCAAAACCTGTTGATGAGGATATGCTGGCGCAACTGGCTATGAAGTTTAAAAAGGGATAGAACACAGGTACACAAAACAGAGAAGCCCGGTTTGATTAGAACCGGGCTTCTCTCATTTATGAAGCGTTATTGCGAGCGATAGCGTGGCAATCTTCGATAGAAAATTGGTTACATGCTTGTGGGAGATTACCACGTACTATGTTGGTCGTAATGATATGCATTTAATCCCAAGTGTTATTGCGAGCGATAGCGTGGCAATCTCACAGAATATTCGGATATGCTAAGATTGCCACGCACTACATTGCTCGCAATGACACATTGACTATATTTCTTTCAGAAATTGAATATTACGGGTGAGTCCTTCAAACTTCGTCCGCTTTACAGCCGAGTTTTTAAATACTTTTTGGAAAACATCGGTTGTAATATCTTCCCAGTCTTGTTTTTTTAGCCCGTGCAGTTCTGGGTGTGGGGTAAATGCCGGTTCGGTATGCAGCACCGAGAAACGGTTCCAGGGGCAAACATCCTGGCATATATCGCAGCCAAACATCCAGTTGTCCATTTTACCCTTAAATTCCTGCGGTATCTCGTTCTTTAGTTCAATGGTGAGGTAAGAGATACAACGGCTGCCATCAACCACGTACGGCCCTACAATAGCATCTGTAGGACAGGCATCAATACAACGGGTGCAGGTACCGCAATGGTCGGCTGTGGGTTCAATATCGTATTCCAGTTCAATGTCAACAATCAGCTCGGCTAAAAAAAAGAAGGAGCCAGCTTGCTTGCTGATAAGGTTTGAGTTTTTACCAACCCAACCCAAACCTGCTTTTTTTGCCCAGGTCTTGTCAAGCACCGGCGCCGAGTCTACAAATGCGCGGCCGCCAACTTCGCCAATTTTTTGGTTGATGATATCTAATAATTGCTTTAGTTTATCTTTAATAACAGTATGGTAGTCAGTGCCGTATGCGTATTTAGAGATCTTTGGTGCAGATGGATCGAGCTGGGTTGCATCAGTATAATAGTTTAACCCCAAGGATATGACCGACTTTGCGCCATCTACCAGTAAACGCGGATCGAGGCGTTTATCAAAGTAGTTTTCCATGTAGCGCATTTCGCCCTGCATACCTTTATTGAGCCAGGCTTCCAGTCGAGGCGCTTCCTCTTCAAGGAACTCTGCCCGGGCTATACCACAAAACAAAAAGCCCAGGTTTTTGGCCTCGGTTTTTATAAGTTGTGAATATGCCGACAGGTTTTGCTGCATGTTGCAAAGATACGATATGCCGGTATTTTAAATCTGTTAATACTTTAGGCTATTTAAAATATAGATAAATATGTTGCTTTTTGAATAGTGGTATGGCTTTTGGTGTTATTACAGAAACTAAAACACTATGCTGCGATCAGCATTTAATAAAACAACATTATGGAAAATAAACCAGAAGGATTTGACAGGGCAAATGGCCAGGGTAAAAACCACGATATAACAGGGAATGTTGCCAACGTTGGTAATGATACACTTAAACAGGATGTAAACGATAAAGATCTGGCTAAAAAGGTGCCTACGGTAACACCGGAGTCGATAGCAGAGATACCAAATGATACGCCTGAGTTGGAAAACCCAACACCGCAAACATCATCAAACAAAGGGCAGGGGCCTGCGGGCGAGGACCTGTAAACAAGCCTCATTTATAACCACACGTCATTGCGAGGTACGAAGCAATCTCTTTAGGATAGTTATCCTACATAAACAAATGGCTTAAAGAGATTACCACGTCGCTATCGCTCCTCGTAATGACGTAACGGTATAGTATTACCTGTTATGATATAACCTCGCATTGGAGTAAGTAGCTTCGGCAACTATCTTGTTATTCTTTATTTTGAAGATGCTACAATTGCGAAGATCGTACCGGATGGGGCTGTTAACTTTTTCTTTTAAACCAACCACATCATACTCTACTACAACTGTCGAATCGGTGTTGATCATATTATCAACAAGGTATTTGGCATCTGGTGATACATAGAACAATTGATGAAAGATCTGGTCGGCACCCGGCGGGCCATACGATTCGCCATCCCAATCGCTGGTGGTTATTTTTGCTTTGTCGGCATATTGGCCTATCAGGCTTTTCAGGTCATGGTCGTTCAGATAGCGGAAATGCTCATCTATCAATTGCTTTGATTGTTCCGTTTGGCTAACAGCAGGCTTTTCGGGCTGGTTATTGCACGCGGCAATTGCTGTTGCCAGTATAATGAAAAGGATACGGCGAAGGGTAATGGTCATGGGTTTAAATGTAGCTAAGTTATATCAAAAAATAAAACCCTCTTCTGTAATACAAAAGAGGGTTTATATATATTGAAATTGCTTTAAAAGCTATTACGAATACTATTGCTTAATGTTTTCGCGCTCCAGTAACCACTATCCAGTATGCGGCGTACGGTTAACAACGGGTAATCCGGGTCGCGTTTATCAGCAAGCTGGAATGCCATTTTAAAACCTCTTTTATCAAGCTCGGGCAAAACTGGTTTCTTCCATATGCCAAACGGGTATGCAAAATATTGGATCTTTTTACCGGTTATTTCTTCCAGTTTTTTTGTTGGTTTATCAATTTGTGTAACCCAGTCATCAACAGGCCTGTTGGTTATTTTGCCGTTAACACCTTTTATAACCAGGTTTGAGTTATGCGAGTATTTGTCTACACGGTGGTGGTCCCAGGTGTGGCTTGAAATTACGTGGCCATCATCAGATAGTTTTTTGATCATCTCTGCCGTCATATAATGCGGGCGGCCTATTGATACCGTCATTACAAAGAAAACGCCTTTAAAGCCGTATTTCTTCATCTCTGGCGCTGCAATAGTGTACTGGTCAAGGTCAGTATCATCAAAGGTTAGCATGATGGGTTTTTTAGGCAGCGGAGCACCCGTAACCAGGTAGTTATACAACTGATCGGGCAGGATGGTGTGATAACCGCTATCGGCCAGCATTTTGATGTGTTCTTTAAAGGCTGCCACCTGTACAATATAATCCTTAGCGTTTTTAGAGTCGGTAGCTTTCCAGTCGCGTATTTGGTGGTAGCACAGAATTGGCACCTGTTTGCGGGCAAGTACCGCTGCTTTATCAACAGGGCCTGTAGCCAGTTTAACTGCAGGCGATGCTGTTTCTTCTGTTGTTGTTTTTGCGCTATCAGCACCAGCTTTATCTGTTGATGATGGTTTTGACTGGCATGATACCATGCCTAAAAATACAAGCGGCAATACGGCCGAAAATTGCTTTAACATAATGCGGATGATGATAATATGAAACGCTAAAATAATATAATTATAGAGGGATATATTAACTGTTAATAAATTTTAATCGCTTTTTAATTTAATTAACATTGCTACAATACTATACGTTTACCTTCGGCAATAGATCGTTTGGCGGCATCCAATATTTGCATCACTATCATATTGTATTTTAATGACGACCTGTCGGTAATACCCTTAAGCCTGTTTTTGGTTACTAATTGCAGATAGCTTATCGGGTTATCATCGGGCGATAACAATGGTGATGCTACACGCATCACAGCGGGCGTTTTACCTATCCGTGCCAAAACATTGCTGTTATCCAGCGCGTGCATATAGCCTTCATCGCCAAACACTTCAAGGTCTTTTATAGAAAAAGGCCAGTTCCATGAAGCCTCAATGATACCGGTGGCGGTTGGGTATTCAACAATAATAGTAGCATCATCCTCAACCTTTGGGTAGGTTTGCAATTTAAAGTGGCGTGCAACAGCAGTAACCGCAATTGGTTTCTGGCCGTTCATTAGCCACGTCATCAGGTCGGCGCCATAGCAGCCAAAATCATTTAACGCACCGGCACCGTTTAAATCAGGATCAGTTAACCAATTGGTGAAATCTTTACTGCAACCAATTTCCTTTGGCCCTTCGTGCCCATCGTGTACAACCATTTTCCTGATCTGGCCTATGCTGTCTTTTGCTACAACATCATAAACATGCTGGTAGGATGGATACCAGGTAGTTTCGTAATTGGTAAGCAGTTTTATATAATATTTAAGCGCTAAAAACTCCATGCGGCTTGCCTGTGCAAGGGTGGCGGCAAGGGGTTTTTCAACCATTACCGAGATGCCCAGCGGTGCGCAAACCTCAACAATATCAATATGCTTAGCCACCGGGTTATATCCTAACACCACATCAGGTTTTTTGGCGGTCACCATTTTTTTCAGATCATCGAAGAAAATAGAATCGGGCAGGTTATACTGTAACTGGTACCTTTCCCTTAACTTTTTATCACCTTCGGCAATACCCACAATAATCACTTTACCGTTACGATATTCGCTTAAAATATTATGTACATGATCATGCGCTAAACCGGCTATAGCCAGTTTTTGGGTGCTTAAAAGCACCGGTGGCGGTGGGGCTATTGGCGGCGGTGTTTTAACGGCCGGGATAACCTGTGCCAAAGCAACTGATAAAAATGTGCCTGATACAACGATCAGGCACATGAATACTTTTGCGAATTTCATGGTAGTGTTTATGTTATTTTTCATTTGATAATGAATAAGGCACATCTGCAGCCTTTGTACCACGCGCCTTATTTGGCACAGCCGACATGTTAAAGTTTAAAACACCGCCTTGCTGCAATGCTTTATGGCTTAACCAGTTGTTGGTGTATGGTTTACCATTAACGGTTAACGAGGTTACAAACCTGTTTGCTGCGCTGTTATTGGCAGCGTTTATGGTAACAGTTTTGCCGTTCTCAAGCGTAAGTGTTACTTTTTTGAATAAAGGCGCGCCCAAAACATACTGGTCTGTAGCGGGGGTTACCGGGTAAAAGCCCATTGCCGAAAATACATACCAGGCAGATGTTTGCCCGTTATCCTCATCACCGCAATAACCATCAGGTGCAGAGTGGTACATTTTGTTAATTACATCGCGCACGTGCAACTGGGTTTTCCAGGGCTCGCCGGCGTAATTATACAGGTATATCATGTGTTGTATTGGCTGGTTGCCATGTGCGTATTGGCCCATACCTGCTATCTGCATCTCACGTATCTCGTGTATCACTTCGCCGTAGTAGCTATCATCAAAAACAGGGGGAAGCGAGAAAACAGAATCTAACTTGGCTGAGAATTTTTGCTTGCCACCCATCAGGTCAATAAGGCCCTGCACATCGTGGAAAACGCTCCAGGTATAGTGCCAGCTATTACCTTCGGTAAAGGCATCGCCCCATTTAAAGGGATTGAACGGACTTTGGAATTTGCCGTCCTTATTTTTACCGCGCATTAACCCGGTTTGCGGGTCGAACAGGTTTTTATAGTACATGCTGCGTTTGCGATATATCTCCGTTTCGGATGCAGGGCGGTTTAGTGCCTTGCCCAATTTGTAAATGGTAAAATCGTCATAAGCGTACTCTAAAGTACGGGCAGCATTTTCGTTTATCTTAACATCGTAAGGTACATAACCCAGCGAGTTGTAATAATCAACACCATCACGGCCGGTTGCTGCCGGGCCATCGTTATTGGCGCCATGCAGCAATGCCTGGTAAAGTGTTTGGATATCATAGCCCCGGCCGCCTTTCAGGTATGCATCGGCCACAACAGACGCCGAGTTGTTACCCACCATTACATCGGCATAACCCGGGCTGCTCCATTCGGGCAACCACCCGCCTTCTTTGTAATCGTTAATAAGGCCCTGCTGCATCTCTTTATTGATAGAAGGGTACACCAGGTTCAGGAATGGGTACAGCGCCCTGAAGGTGTCCCAAAAGCCAGTACCTGCAAACTTATAGCCGGGGAGTATCTGCCCGTTTTGCGCGCTCCAGTGAACCGGCTGGTTTTTGGCATCAAGCTCATACATTTTATTAGGGAAAAACAACATGCGGTAAAGGCATGAGTAGAATGTTTTTACCTGCTCAACCGAGCCTCCCTCAACAGCAAGTTTGCTTAACGTTTTGTTCCAAACAGCTTTTGCTTTTTGTTTGGTGATATCAAAGCTATCAGTACCAACCTCCCGGTTTAAGCTGATCTCAGCCTGTTCAATACTGATGAATGATGAGGCAACGCGCATATTTACCTTTTCGCCTTTGGAAGTTTTAAAGCCAATAACTGCCATGGCATGTTTGGCGTTTAGCTCAAGCCCGTCTTTAAGGGTACTATCGCTGTATACCTGCGCGGTGGTAATGGGTTTATCTACATAAATAACAAAGTAGTTTTTAAAGTTTTTTAGTGGGCCACGTGCGTACTTACTTGAGTATCCTACTATCTTTCTTTCACCAGGAATAACCTTAACGTATGATCCACGGTCAAAAGCGTCAATAACAATATATGAGCTGTCGTTTTTGGGATAAGTGAACCTGAACTGCGCGCTACGCTCGGTAGGGGCAATTTCGGTGGTTACATCGTGGTCTGCAAGGTAAACACTGTAATAGTAAGGCTTCGCTATTTCGGCTTTATGCGAGAACCAGCTCGAGCGGCCGTTTTGAGATACTTTAAGTTTGCCGGTAACGGGCATAATGGCAAACTGCCCGTAATCATTCATCCATGGGGATGGCTGGTGGGTTTGTTTAAAGCCGTTTATTTTATATGAGTCGTATGTGTATTGCCAGCCATCGCCCATTTTGCCGGTTTGCGGGGTCCAGAAGTTCATGCCCCATGGTACCGCTATGGCAGGGTAGGTGTTACCGTTGCTCAGGTCGTATTTTGATTGGGTACCCATCAGCGGGTTTATCCATTCAACAGGGTCGGTTACCTTGGTAACCTGCTGGGCAAATGCAGTAGCGGAGAAAAACAAGGCGCTTAAAAAAAGGATTCTTTTTTTCATGTATTGAGTTAATAGCTTAATAGAAGTAATCGGCCGTAAATATAAAAGACTGGCAGCTATGCCAGTCTTTTATATTGTAAAAATTTAGTTCTAACCCTGGTTTTCCATTCAGTTTGTGGTAGTAGTTGAGCAGATATTTACATACTACTCAACTAAACTTATACTGTTTAATTAAAAACCGGGGTTGTTTGGTAACAACATTGGGTTAACATCGGTTTCTTGTTTTGGTAATGGGAAAAGCAGCTGTTTTTCGGTGAATGTAGCCCCAAAAACAGTTTTATGCCCTACAAAATTGTCCCAGTTACCGGTAACGTCGTTGTGTACCTTGCGTGTGCGTATCATATCAAACCACATTTTGTTTTCAAAACAAAGCTCAAAATAGCGTTGCAGCCATACTTCTTTCTCAAATGCATCCTGCGATAGTGCACCAAGGGGGGCCAGGTTAGCCCTCGCACGTATTTGCCTAACATACTCAACTGCATCAGAGTTTGGCGAGCCTTCAGCCCTGTTTGATGCTTCAGCATACATCAGCATTACATCAGCTAAACGGTAAATGGTGTAGTTTAAGTCAGATTTTTTAGTGTTCTTAACCGCGTTTACATCAAACCATTTATAGATGTAATGATTTTTAAACGTAACCGTTTCAGTTGGCGTTTTAAAATTTGCATAACTTGTATAAAAGAATTGTTTCTCGGCAACGCGTTTATCACCAGCCGGAAACGAAGCTATAAACTGGTCTGTTGGGTAAACAGATCCGTACTCGTCAGAATAAGAGGATATACCGGAATAGTTTGGAATAGTAAGTGGTGTAAGCGGGTTTGATACCGGGACAGCTGCAGCAAACTGCACCTGGAAAATAAATTCCTTGCTGTTTTTATTTGCCGGAACTATCATATCCGTATACTCCGGGAACAGGCTGTATCCTCCATTTTTTATTACATCAAGCGAGCGTTTGGCCGACTCGGCGTAATATTGGTTACCGCCATTGATAGCTGCACCGGCATAAGTTAAATATACATCGGCCAGTATTGATTTTACTGCGCCCATAGATACTTTACCTGTAGCATCTTTCCATGGCAGGGTTGATTTTTCGGCCTCAAGCAAATCAGGTATAATGATCTCGTCATAAATTTGTTTTGCCGGCACACGTGGAATCTGTAAATTCAGATCTTTTGGCGGTTCGGTTACTTTTGGCACCGCGCCGTACATACGTACCAGGTAAAAATAGTATAAAGCACGTAAGGTACGCGCTTCGGCTACCATATTAGTTTTATCAACATCACTCAAACCGGGAGCATTAATAGTTGGTATTTTTTGTATAGCCAGGTTTGTTGCACCAACACCTAAGTACATTTGCTGCCACCAGGTATCAAAATAAAAAGAAGTGTTGTTATAGATAAGGGTTTGAAAATTCACAAATCCTGTTTGGCCGAGATCGCTGTTTGCCTTACCTGTCATAAACTCCATCAAATTCCAGGTGTTACCGCCATACGAAGAGGGCTGACCGGTTAATAACCCCTGTAGATTTTGATAGGAGCCATTAGCTAACGCCCTTGCTACTTTAGCGCTTGATAAGTTGGCATCGGGCGTTAAAAAGCCTGCCGGTTTTTCTTCCAGGAATTTTTTGCAGGAGCATGTAAGTAATAAACACGCCGCTATTAGTATATTTTTTAATGTTTTCATTTTAATACGATTTTAAATGATCATGGTTAAATCCTTCAGTACTGTTTTACTATGTGTTTTAATCATATTACAAGGTTTAAAACCCTACCTGCACACCAAGGTTCCATATACGTGGGCGAGGGTTAGCAAAAAAGTCGACGTTTTGTGAAAGTGCCGAGTTGTTTCCGTAAGTCTGATTAAATGTATCCACCTCTGGATCGTAGCCGGTATACTTTGTGATCACAAACAGGTTTTGCACGCTTGAGTAAACACGTAAACGGGTCATGCCTAATTTTTTAAGGCTTGATGCAGGGAAGTTATAACCTAAAACAAAGTTTTGACCGCGGATGAATGAGCCATCTTCAACCCACCAGGTATCAAAGTGCGAATCTTGCGCGTATTTATAATTACGCACCTGCGATATCATTGTATTTTGATTATTAGGGGTCCAGCCATTCAATACAGTAGCTAAGCTGTTTGATATGGTTTGCCTGTCTTCTGCCGAATGTTTAAAGTTAGCAGCAGTGTTTACGCCTTGTACAAAACGAATATCAAATGAAAAATCCCAGTTTTTGTATTGAAGGGTACTGTTGATATTACCAGTCCATTTAGGGTTAGATTGGCCAATGATACTGTAATAGTTGCTGCCATCAGGGTTGTAAATGTATTTACGGTCTCCTGATTTTAAACCATGTTTAGCGGCTTCAGCAATTTCCTCAGGCGAATCGCCGTAAGTACCAACCCTTGTCATACCATAAAATGACCCTATTGGCTCGCCAACCCGTATTACATAGTTTTGCCCTAAAAAGTTTGGACCCGGGAAAATATCGGCATTGCCATCATTCAACTTGGTTACCTCGTTTTTATTAGCTGCAAATAAGAAGCTTGTTGACCACGAAAAATTATCTGATTTAATATTTTGTGTGGTTAAGCTAAGTTCGATACCGGTGTTTCTCATAGAGCCAACATTTTTATAAACGTTAGCAGTAGTGAAACCGGCTGTCCATGGAATTGGGGTTTGCAGTAAAATGTCGCTGGTGTTTTTAACGTAAAAATCAGCAGTGAAATTAACCCTGTCGTTAAATAAACCTAATTCTAAACCGGCGTCAAACATTTTAGTCCTTTCCCATTTTAAATCAGGGTTGCCAAGGTAACCAGGTAACAATGTTATTGCCGCTGCACCATCAAGAACAGTTTGACTTGTTGACAACTGGGCGAGCGACTTATAGTTACCAATTTCCTGGTTACCGGTAATACCAAAACTGGTTCTCACCTTTAAGTTTGATATTGTTTTGCTGTCTTTTAGGAAATCTTCCTGAGATACACGCCATGCTACCCCGGCTGATGGGAAGAAAGAGTATTTGTTTTTTTTGCTAAACCTTGACGAACCATCGTAACGGCCTGTTGCAGTAAATAAGTATTTATCATCAATATTATAGCTAATACGGCCGTAATAAGAGTTTAATGCGCCCGGCTGATAACCGCCTGGTGCGTTAGGCTGGTTGTCTGATTCTGAAGCGCTTTTAACAGAACCTGCACCTAAATTATTGAACTGGAAATAGTCGTCAACAAAGTTTTGTGTTTCTGCACGTACACGTTCGTATACGTCTTTACTGAACGATATACCTAACAACGCGGTTAACTTTTGGCGGTCGTTGATCTTTTTATTCCAGGTTAAGTAGTTTTCACTTTGCCAGTAATAGTTTGTGTTTGAATTGATATTGGCCACTCCGCCCTGGTCGGCAGATAAATGCTGCAAGGCAAGCGACGAGTAGAAGTTATTCTTTTGGCTTCGCAGATCATAACCCAGATCCGTTTTAAACTCCAGTTCGTTCGAGATCTTAAATAACATATAAACGTTACCTACTACCTGTTGAGTGTTGTTAATGGTATAACGCTCGTTGGCAATCTGGATAGGGTTTGGCGCCCCTTCAAGGCCTGCAATGTCAAAGTTTCCTGCCCAGTTTCCATCAGGGTATTTAATGGGAACGACAGGGACTTCTTCAGTTACTGCACGCGGTACGTTCAGGCTACCGTTGCCATCTGTTACCAAACGTTGCGTGCTGGCTATCGCATTAATGCTACCACCTATTTTTAACCAATCCTTAACATCGTTATCCATTGTCATTTTAATGGAGTAACGCTTAAAGTTTGATGTTGGGGTTAAGCCATTTTGGTTTAAATAACCTAGTGATAAACTGTAAACAGATTTTTCGCTACCACCCTGAATTATTAATTGGTGGCTTTGTGAGAATGCCGGCTTATAGGTTTCTTTTTCCCAATTGGTATCATAGATAGGCTTGTTATTAGCATCAAACAATAAAGGGAAATTGGTGTGGTTTAATTCTTTTGCCGGGGTTTGTACCGTTCCTGTTGGGTCAAACTTTGCGCCGTTAGCAAACGATTGGTTATAGATATCAACAAATTGCTGTGCATTAAGCGTTGGCACGTGCCTGTATAGGTCGCTAATATTGGCATTTGCTTCATAGCTAATTGTAGCAGGGCCTCTTTTACCGCGTTTGGTGGTTACCATAATAACCCCGTTTGCACCACGTACACCATAAATGGCTGTTGATGAGGCATCTTTTAACACTTCAATTGAAGCCACATCGCTAGGGTTGATAGAGTTGGGGTCAACACCAACAACGCCGTCAACCACATAAAGCGGATCGAGGTTTGAGTTGATAGAACCAATACCCCTGATACGAACCTTTGCTGCTGCACCGGGTGCATTACTGTTAACGCTTACATCAACACCGGCAACCTTGCCTTGTAATGCCTGCGATAAATTGGGTACAGGCTTATCCATCAACTGCTCGGCCTTAACCGTAGTTACAGCCCCGGTAAGGTCAGATTTTTTTGCCGTACCGTAACCAATTACCACAACCTCATTCAAATCTTTCGACTGCTCGGTCATTACCACATCAATGTTTTGGCGGTTGCTTATAGCTACTTCCTGACTGTTATAACCAATAAAGCTAAATACCAGTGTGCCGTTACCATCGGGTACGTTTAACTTGTACTTACCGTTAGCATCGGTACTGGTACCTGTAGTAGTGCCCTTTAGTTTTACGTTTACGCCGGGCAGCGGGCCTTTGGCATCGGTTACTGTACCTGTTATGTCTATTGCTTTAAATTCAGGGGTGTTATCAGTGTCCTTCTTTTTTACTACAATGGTTTCCTGGAAAATTTTGTAGGTGAGGGGCTGATCCTTAAAAGCCTCATCAAGCGCCCGGGTTACCGAAACCGAAGCAACATCGATGTTAATACCACGAACCTTTGAAACATCATTTTTATCATACATAAAATGATAGCCTGTTTGTTTCTCTATCAGGCGCAGAACTTTCTCGACAGAGACGTTCTTTTGGCGCAAGGACACAGTCTGGCTGAATGTCTTTGCGCTCACATTGGTAAGGGCTGCAATTATTAAAATAGCAGTGAATTTCATAACCAATATTATTTTGGATAGTTTAGACCATGCCAACGGCACAGCCTTAGAATTAAAATTCATAAGTTTGTTGTGTTTGGGTTAAACATTAAGTTTCAATTCGTCAATTGCAATGATTATGGGGCCCAGGCATTTAGCCGGGAAAGTGGGTCGAAACACTTCCCGGTTTTTTTTATATGCTTTTTATACCATGATGCAAAGCAAAAGGTATAAGCTGGCCACCGGCTGAGATTAACTTGAGGGGTGTATTTCTTTCATCATAAGTGGTTTTTTGTGAGGTGAATAATTGATGTATTTGAGTGTTGTTTTTTTGCGTTTTTATATTGTATTTAATATACAATGATGTCCTTTCCTTCAATTTTAAGGTCGACACCTGCATACTTTAACATGTTCAGTAATTCTGATGCTTTTACATTGCGCGATATGTGGCCGTTAAACTCCCTTGCCGGTACACCTTTTTTGTAGGTGATGTCAACATCATACCAGCGTGCTGCCTGGCGTAGTATCACATCTATACCCGCATCTTTAAACTGAAATATTCCATTTTTCCAGGCGGTTTCGTCATCCACATCCACGTCGTTTATCACTTTGTTTTGGCCTGTTTTGTTTATTTGTGCCTGCTGGCCCGGTTTCAACCTTGCGCTGAAGCCCCCGCTGGTTATATTAACGGAACCCTCAAGCAGGGTGGTTTTCATAACAGCTTCATCATCATAAGCCATTACGTTAAAGTGTGTGCCTAAAACTTCGATATCCGCATGGTTGGTTTTTACCCTGAAAGGCATAGCCTTATTCTTGGCGACTTCAAAATAAGCCTCGCCGGTAATTTCTACCTGCCTTGTTGTACCTGTAAAATATGTTGGGAAGCGTAATGATGATGCAGAGTTAAGCCAAACGTTTGTGCCATCGGGCAGAATAACCTGGTATTGCCCACCACGCGGGGTGCTTATAACATTTATTTCGGGAGCTGCTTTTGTATTTGCTGTACCGGCTGCGTTGTAAAGTAACTGCCCGTCGGCTGTTTTTTTAATAAGGGTTGAGCCCTGTTGCGCCAGCATGCCGTTTTGTGCATTATCAAGAATTATAGTTTTGCCATTGGCCAGGGTAAGTATGGCTTTATTGCCGCCCGGCAGGGCATCATGTAAGGGGCGCTTTACTTTTACAAGCGTTGTTTGTTGTTGTTTGCGCGGGTGATGTTTGATGTAAATACCAAAACCTACAAACAAAAGTATCATGGCAGCGGTAGATATTTTTGCCCATAAAAATATATTATTACGAGGTTTTGCATTATTGCCGGATGCGTCAGCACCTAAAATTTTGCTGAGCATTGCGTTTGTTTGATCAGCGTTGAACAGTGTGGCGTTGGGCTTAATATCCTCCCAGGCCTGGCGTATCAATAAAGAAAGTTCTTCATCGGCCGCACCATCGTTTATAATAGTAAGCAGCTCGTCGCGCTCCTGCGCAGTGGCCGTTTTACTATAATAGCGATCAAAAAGGTATCTTAACCTTAGCCTGGATGTATTCATTAAATGTTGTTCAATAATTGGTAGTTGTACAAAAGCCGGGGGGCTTTTTATTACATGACACCAAAAGCAACAAAAAAGGGGGTATGGCTTTTAAATTTTTTTTGAAAAAAATGCGGAAACCAGTATGATCATTGCCGAAATATCGATATTCGATTGTACAAAGCTGGTGATAGAGTGGGTAGCACCCTGCAGGTACTTTTTTACTGTTTCGCGCGAGAGGCCCATCTGGCGGGCTATCTCATCGTACTTTAAACGGTTATGGCGGCTTAATAAATAAACCTTTTGCTGTTGTGGTGGTAAATGATCTATAGCCTCATCTAATAAGCTATAATAACCCGCTAAGCCGGGGCTGTCATCAGGGGTGATAGACAAGGCGTTTTTTTCGAGTGTTTTTTGATGGATACGTTCTTTAGCCACCTTACGCAGGCAATTTAATGCGTGGTTTTTTGAGATCACAAACAAATACGCCCTGAAATTTTGGACATTTGTTAGTGTTTCGCGGCTCATCCAGATCTTTAAAAACACATCCTGCACCACTTCTTCGGCAAGTTCAACTGAATCTGTTATGCGGTAAATATGCGTACCCAAAAGCTGGTGATGGGTGTTAAACAATTCGCTAAAAGCATGTTCATCCCCATTGGCCACCTTCAATAGCAACTCTTTTTCACAAGGTAAAATTAAGTCAGACATAGGCGATAGTTGGTATAGGCAAGTAATGCAAAATATACTACAACTGCAACTAATTATGGCTTAATGTTAAAAATGTATCATTCTGCGTAAATGCATACATTAATAATTGCTTGTTTGTTAATGTATTAACTACAGGTAAAAAGATATGCTTTTAGAATAAAGAGGGGTTTTGGCCTGTTTTGATCTTCCCAAGGTGTTTATAAGCGCTTTCGGTAGCTTCGCGGCCCCGTGCAGTACGCATTAAAAAGCCTTCCTGTATCAGAAACGGCTCATAAACCTCTTCTATGGTTCCTTCTTCTTCGCCAACAGCGGTGGCAATGGTTTTTAAACCTACCGGGCCGCCTTTAAATTTATCTATAATGGTAGAAAGGATCTTGTTATCCATTTCATCCAGGCCATGCTCATCAACATTAAGGGCGTTAAGTGCATACTTAGCAATGCTGGTATCAATATTACCGTCGCCTTTTATCTGGGCAAAATCGCGGGTGCGGCGTAACAGGGCGTTGGCTATACGCGGGGTGCCGCGGCTACGGCGGGCAATTTCGTAAGCGCCCTCATCGCTGATGGGGGTGCGGAGTATGGTTGCCGAACGCAATACAATAGTGGTAAGCAGCTTGGCATCATAATACTCAAGCCGGCTGTTTATACCAAACCTTGCACGCAGTGGGGCGGTTAGTAAACCCGAACGCGTTGTAGCACCTACCAGTGTAAATGGATTAAGCGAAATTTGTACCGAGCGCGCGTTTGGCCCGCTCTCCAGCATAATATCAATCTTAAAATCTTCCATGGCCGAATACAGGTATTCTTCCACAAGCGGGCTTAAACGGTGAATCTCGTCAATAAAAAGGATGTCGCCGGTTTCGAGGCCGGTGAGCAGGCCTGCAAGATCGCCGGGTTTATCCAATACCGGGCCCGATGTTATTTTTATGCCTGCACCCATCTCGTTGGCGATGATATGCGACAGGGTGGTTTTACCTAACCCGGGAGGGCCATGCAACAGCACATGATCCAGCGCTTCGCCGCGCTGGCGGGCAGCCTGTACAAATATGCGCAGGTTTGCCAGTATTTTGTACTGACCGGTAAAATCTTCAAATGCCTGCGGGCGTAAAACTTTTTCTATATCACGTTCGGCAGGAGAGAGGCGTTCGCTATCCGGATCAAGATTTTCATTCATTGCCAACGAAATTAGTATTTTTAGATGAAAGGTAAAAGCAGAAAGCAAAAAGCTTTAGGGCCGGATGTTATAGCTTTAGACTGTAAGCTTTTCGCTCACCCCTCCGGATATTTTCTGAAAATGCTGTTTATCTTCATCTGTATAACGCCAAAAAAGGCTTCCTTGAAGATACCTGATGACATTTTGGAGGTGCCGGCAGTGCGATCGGTAAATATAATGGGTACTTCGGTTACTTTAAAACCATGTTTTATAGAGGTATATTTCATCTCTATCTGGAAGGCATACCCCACAAATTTTATCTTATCCAGGTTTAGCGTTTCCAATACTTTGCGCTTGTAGCACATAAAGCCGGCGGTGGCATCCTGTACATCTATACCCGTAATAAAACGTACATAAACTGATGCAAAAAAGCTCATCAGCACCCGGCTCATGGGCCAGTTAACCACGTTAACACCTTTTATATACCGCGAGCCGATAGCTGCATCAGCGCCATCTATACAGGCCTGGCGCAAACGAAGCAGGTCATCGGGGTTGTGGGAGAAATCGGCATCCATCTCAAAAATAAAATCGTAATGGTGCGCAACCGCCCATTTAAACCCATGAATGTACGCTGTACCCAATCCCTGCTTGCCCGATCGTTCTTCAATAAAAAGTTTTCCGTCAAATTCATGCTGTAATTGTTTTACAATAGTGGCTGTACCATCGGGCGACCCATCATCAATTATCAAGACGTGGAAATCATGCGGAAGCGTAAACACCTTACGGATCATCCGTTCGATGTTCTCTTTCTCGTTATAAGTAGGAATGATGACTATACTATCGGGCACGTAACTGCAGAATTTGTTTTTGTAATGAACGCCGCTAAAATAATTTAATTTTATACCGCTTTAAAATAAAAAACAGGAAAGTGTAAGCTTTCCTGTAATTCAATAGTAATATGATGATTATTATTGATTGTTTGCTTCTGCAACAACTTTATTATCAAGGTATGGGTCGGTAATGTAATTCCTCTCTTTTAATCGCGGAGAAATAATCAGGAACGCAATGATAAACACACCTATAAATGCTACAAAGAACCATTCGTAATTGGCACCTTTTAAGTTTGTGGCCCACCAGCCGCCACCTTCAATAAGCCCGTTAACAGAGGCTGTTATCAGGTTACCGAACGATACCACCAGGAACCAGATCCCCGTCATGGTACTCTTCATTGATTTTGGCGAATGGGTATAAGCGTACTCTAAACCGGTAATAGATACCAGTACTTCGGCTGCTGATAATATCATAAACGCCAGTACCTGCCACCAAATGGATGGCGAACCGCCATGATCAAGGCTGGTGTGTATAACGCCAATTACCACAAATGATAAAGCGGTTAACACCAGGCCCGTACCAAGCCTGCGCAATGGTGTTGTTTTTAGTCCCCGTTTATCGAGCCACGGGTATATTACATAGTTAAACAGCGGGATAAACAGGAGCAGGAATACGGTGTTAAAGGTTGACAACTGACCCGGATATATGGTGAATGTGGTAAAACCAAGGTTAATAACACGATCCATTTTTTGGGCATATAACGTCCATTCAGATAAACATTGATCCCAAACAGCCCAAAATGCCAGCGCGAAAAAAAATACCGACATAACCCGGTACACCGCTTTCACACCTTCAACGCGCTCGGGGTCATAGTTTTCTTTAGCAATATCAAGTAATGATTGGCCCGGTTGCCTTTTGCTTAAATGGGTTAGGGCATACCATGTTATAAACACCAGGTTGTTACGGTTAACGCCCTGTGGAGGGACCTTTACATATTTTTTACGGCCCGAGAAAAATATGATGGTAGCAAGCGCCATCAGTAGCCCGGGGATACCGAAGGCCCATTTAGGCCCAAAGTGTTCGTAAGTCCATGGAATAGCTACGGTTGAAATCATAGAACCGGCATTGATACTGAAATAGAACCAGCCGTAAACTTTTGAAAGCAGGTCCTGATTGGTAGCATCAAACTGATCGCCAACGTTAGCAGATACACATGATTTGATACCGCCGGCGCCAATTGCAACCACAAGCAAACCTAATTCAAAACCAGTTAGGCCACCATCAAACGTTGCCAGCATTAAATGCCCAATGCAGTAAATTATAGATACATATAAAATAAGCTTGTATTTGCCGGTAAACCAGTCGGCTATCATGCCGCCTACAAATGGCAAAGCATAGGCCACCATCACAAACAGGTGGTGCAGCTTATTAGCATGCGCATTAGCCTGGTCGGTTAACGCCGGGTTGTCAGTAGGATTAAAAAATTGGTTCACTAAAAACAGCGTGAGTACAGAACGCATTCCATAAAAACTAAAGCGCTCTGCGGCTTCGTTCCCGATAATAAATGGGACACTCTTGGGGAATCTTGATTTTGGTTTTGCCGGAGCGGTTGTTTGTAGGTTTTCTGCCATACGTTTTAAACTATTTTTTGACTAAAGTACTATAATTAAATTGATCCGAAATTTTATACCGAAATTATTACAGAGGCACTTGTAATGTTTTGATTGCTGAAAGATAGTAATGGTTTAATTTTTTCTTTTTGTGCCTGCAGGTTTCTTTACAGGTGCGGGGGCGCCGTTCCTGTCTATAATTGCCTGTGCTTTAGGGTCAATATATTCGGCATCCCTGGTTTCGGGGATGTTGCGCATATCAAGGTTTTCTACAAATTCCCATCTGCCGTTTTTAAGTTTATAACCATCATAGCTAAGGTCTGGCCCAAAGGTTTCGGGGTGGTCTTTCATTTTATCATCAGGCGGGGCAAGGTGGTCAAACACGATCAGATTTTGCTCGGGCACATAACGCAATAACATCGATGCCTGCCGCGTGTACTCAAATACTACACGTTTGCGGCTTCCGTTAAACACAGGCATACCCAAATTTGGCTTATCCTCCTTATCAAAAGAAAGCACCTCAATAACCTTTTTTGTTGATTTTACATTGTTACCCTTCCAGCCTAATAAAACATAATAGGGGGTTGCAGCTGCCACACGTATTATTTTGTAATACTGAGCACCAAACCATTTACGGTTATCGGTTACAGAATCTTCGGGGTTCTTAAGCATGGGCGAATAATCCTCAAGCGGGTACATCAGCAGGTTATTGCCGGTATTCATTTGCACGGTGCCGTAAAAACGATAACTGCCATCCTGGTTCATTACATGCCAGCTTAGTATCCTGAAACGATTATCCGGCGAGTTAAGGGTACTGATGCTCTTAACAGAATCGAACGGAAAGTTGAACGAGTGGGGTACTTTTAACGCGCTAACCAGCGTACGGATGAAGGTATAATTGGCAGCCTTACGCTCCATATCATCCGGGTTGTTCACAAACTTTTTACCAAGAGATTTTAAACTATCCTGGTATATGCTTAGCTGTTTTAGGTTTTTGCTCTCGTCAGAGTGTTGAGCAAAAGAACTGCTTAAACAAAATAACAGGCATATAGCTAAAATGGAACCTCTCATCAAATATTTTATGATAACTGAAACGTTAAACAGGCCGCTAAATTATTAAAAAGATAGGTTACAACAAGTTTTGAATAACCATAGCACTTGCGCCACCGCCACCGTTACAAATACCTGCCGCGCCAAGTTTACCGCCATTTTGCTGCAATACATGTATCAGCGTAACAATAATACGTGCGCCCGAAGTGCCCAGCGGGTGGCCAATAGCAACGGCACCGCCGTTAACGTTTACCTTAGCGGCATCAAGCTTTAATAGTTTGTTATTGGCTACAGCTACTACCGAGAAGGCTTCATTTATCTCAAAAAAGTCTACCTGTTCTGCAGATATGCCAGCTTTGTGCAATGCCAACGGGATAGCTTTTGCGGGGGCCGTAGTAAAATATTCGGGCGCTTGTTGTGCATCGGCAAATGATACTATTTTGGCCAGTGGTTTTATGCCCATGGCCTCGGCTTTTTCTTTGCTCATTAACACCAAAGCAGCAGCGCCATCATTTAAGGTTGATGCATTGGCCGCTGTAACGGTACCATCTTTTTTAAATACAGGTTTTAGGGTAGGGATCTTATCAAACTTTACTGCTTTTGGCTCTTCGTCATCAGCAAATAAAGTTACGTCGCCTTTTTTATCTTTCAATTCAACCGGGGTAATTTCGGTTTTAAATTTCCCCGCAGCTTGTGATGCCTGCGCACGGTTATATGATTCTATAGCAAAAGCATCCTGCTCTTCGCGGGTAACGTTACAGTCAACAGCACAAAGCTCGGCTGCCGAACCCATGTGGTAATCATTATATACGTCCCAAAGGCCATCTTTTACAAGGCCATCAATGATCTGCCCGTTACCCAGGCGATAGCCGTTACGGGCTTTATCAAGATAATAAGGCACGTTGCTCATGCTTTCCATACCACCGGCTAAAACAATATCGTTATCGCCATTGGCGATGCTTTGGGCTGCCAGCATAATGGCTTTCATACCCGATGCGCATACTTTATTAACCGTAGTTGCAGGCAGGTATGGCAAGCCGGCAAAAATAGCCGCTTGTGTAGCAGGTGCCTGGCCTAAATTAGCCGATAGCACGTTGCCCATATAAACTTCCTGTACATCTGATGGTTGCAAACCGGCTTTTTCAATAGCCGATTTAATAACTACCGCACCTAATTGTGTTGCCGATAAAGATGCTAAACTGCCGCCAAAACTGCCGATAGGTGTGCGGGTTGCCGATACGATATATACTTCTTTCATGAGCTAAAATGTTCTTTATTATAATGGTTGGGCAAATTTAGTTTTTACTTTGAATAGTAACGACAGAAATGAAAAATATTATGCATGCATAGCATTTAAGTGCCCAGCTTCATTAAATTAAAGCGTGTTTTTTTTTGCGAAAAATGCGGGTTCCATTTTCTTTCCATTCGCGAAAAAATGAACCATTTCTTAAATGCACACTTTATAAATCAAATATTAATTAAAAGTAACTAAATGCCCACAAGTGCCTTATAATATCCTCAAAAGGCCGTACTGAGGCCGAAAAAAGGCGAAAAAAAGCTCTTTTTTCGCCTTTTTTCCCACTGAATCTTGCTTGTTCATTTTTATGGAATGGAACAAGGTAGTAGGGAACAAACGAAACAAATCATTAACCAATTATTCAGTATCTTTTTTTTTGCGTGATGTTTTTTTCCGGGCTTTTAACGCCTCCTGCAGCAAAAATTCAATTTGCCCGTTGGTGCTGCGAAATTCATCAGCACCCCAGGTCTCAATCTCTTTGAGCACATCGGGGTTTACCCTTAATACAAATGCTTTTTTCTCTGCCATAATATTACTGTGATGCAGCCTGTTGCTGGCGTAACAATATTACATGCAGCCCTATCATGATCAATAATGGCAGGGGCGGCATGTTGTCCGGCTTTGTAATCAAATCAATAGTTACTGTAAATGGCTGTTTAATACTAAATGCTTTTTGGGTGATCTGGAAAATATCGCCTAATTGCCCGTTGGTAAGCACAAGCGATTTTGAGAACAGCTTTTTATACAGGTAAGTAGCTTCAAAACCATCGTCGAGTTTCAGGTTAAAATCTCTTTTCCAAGTTTCGGGGATGATGTTGCCTATGGTATCATCTTCGCCAAGGTTAAGCAAAAGGGTACGGTTAAACCAACCCTTTCGCTTAATTGTCCAGCTGTTTTGTGGCAGTTCAATAATAGCGTCACGCTTAAAGTTGGAGCGGTAGCGTAGTTTGGCATATACAAATTGGCCGTCGGTAAGTTCGTACTCCCGCTTAAACCAGCCCTGCCTGGTAATAAACAGCTCGGTGGTTTTAACCTGTGCAAAATCGCGTTGATCGGTACTCATCATTAATGGTATAAAGTGCCTGTGTTTACTATAGGCGATACGCTTTTATCGCCGCACAATACAACAAGCAGGTTGCTTACCATAGCTGCTTTGCGTTCTTCGTCAAGTTCAATAATGTTTTTCTCTTCCATTTTTTGTAGGGCCATTTCAACCATGCCAACGGCACCTTCAACAATAAGCCTGCGCGCCGATATAATGGCCGATGCCTGCTGACGCTGTAACATGGCGTGGGCAATTTCAGGCGCGTAAGCGAGGTGCGAGATGCGTGCTTCTAAAACTTCGATACCGGCACGTTCAAGGCGTTCGTTTAGTTCCTGTACCAAAAGTATCCCAACCTGTTCTGAGCCACCGCGCAGGGTGATGCTGGCGTTTTCGTCCTCAATATGATCGTATGGGAACGAGTTAGCCAAATGGCGTACGGCAGCTTCGCTTTGTATGTTTACATATTGCAGGTAATTTTCTACCGCGAAAATTGCTTTTGCGGTATCTTTTATCTGCCATACAATAACGGCGGCAATCTCTATTGGGTTACCTACACTATCATTTACTTTTAACTGCTGGCCGTTAAGGTTAAATGCTTTTAATGATACCTTCTTTTTTACAGTAAAAGGATTAACCCAAAAAAAGCCATCCTGCTTTACGGTGCCCTGGTATTTACCAAATAAGGTAAGCACCTTAGATTCGTTGGGGTTTACAATGGTTAGGCCCGGTAAAATAAATATAAAATTTATAACGCATATTACTGCGCCAATTGCAGGCTGTTCCAGGTAGAAAGCAAACGCTGCGCCGGCAATAAGCACAAGTACTAAAACAAAGGCTAAATAGCCCGATGGTGCTGTGGTGATTTTTTCGTTATTCATGATTAAGTTTTGATTTAAAATGATATCATAAAGATATCAACTTTATTTTGAGATAAACAAGAAAAAATACAGATAACCGAAACTTATATTATTTTTGATTGGATAAACACGTCTAATGGCAAAACTTTCATCGTCCCGGCAAAAAGCATTACTGCGTAAGTACGCCTTAAATGTTAAATTTTTTATGATGCTGGTAAGCGTAGCCGTAATTGTTTATGCTTTACCCAAACAGGCAAAATTTGGTTATGAGTATGAAAAAGGCAGGATATGGAATCAAAAAGACCTGGTATCGCCCTATAACTTTGCCATATTAAAAACCAACGCCGAAATAGAAGCTGATCAAAAAGCGGCGCTAAGTGCGGTAACACCTATTTACCAACTTAATAATGATATAGCCGCACAACAACTGGAAGGCTTTAAAAATGATTTTGAGATTAGGTGGCATTCTGCGGGGTTAAATGAGAAACAAAAAAACACTTATCTGCAAGCTGGCAGCACTATTTTAAAAGCGGTTTACGATAAGGGGCTGCTTAAATTAAATCCCAAATATCAACAAACGGGGAAAAATTATGCAATTACAGTTTTAAATGATAATGTTGCTACCGATAAAAACACCGCCGACCTTTTTACCCGTGAGCGTGCAATTGCGTATTGCGATTTTGAAATTGGTAAAATGCCCGGGCTTGATAAACCTTTTTTACTGAATTTATTGCAGGATAGGTTGCTAACTAACCTAACCTATGATGCTAAACTAACCGCCCGGCTTGAAAAGGAAGTCACCGAGAACCTATCCATAACCCGTGGAATGGTGCAAAAAGGGGAGATAATTATTGGTAAAGGTTCTGTAATTAATGATGAGGCCTACCAGAAGCTGGCATCGTATAAAAAAGCTTTTGAAGATAATGCGCGTACCAATGGTAACCATACCCTGGTGTTATTGGGGCAGTTTTTACTTGTGGGTATTACCATCACTTTATTAATGGTGTTCCTATACCTTTTTAGGCGGGATATATACGATGATAACCGTTTGGTAAGCCTGATACTATTGGTAATTACGGCTATGCTGGCAACTTTATCATTGGCTATAAAATTACAACTGCCCAACTTTTACTATATACCATATTGTATAGTACCCATTATCATACGCATATTATTTGATACCCGTTTGGCACTCAATATCCATTTGCTGGTGGTGCTTATAGCCGGTTTTTTTGTACCCAATAGCTTTGAATTTGCTTATTTTGAGATAACCGCCGGTATGGTATCTATCTACAGTATCAAAAACCTTATCCGTCGCGAGCAATTCCTGATATCTGCCCTTATTATTACTTTTACTTATTTTGTGGCTTTCCTGGGTATCTCATTAGTTAGAGAAGGTACATTTACAACTATAGATTGGGTGGATTTTATACCTTTTGCGGTAAGTGTGCTGCTTACATTGCTTGCATACCCGCTTATTTACCTGTTCGAAAAAGTATTTGCTATTACCTCAGATATTACCCTTATAGAATTAACCAATACCAACGCGCCCCTATTGCGCGAAATGGCTTTCAGTGCACCGGGAACTTTCCAGCACTCTTTGCAGGTGGCAAACCTGGCCGAAAATGCTATATATGCTATAGGTGGAAATGCCTTACTGGTTAGGGCTGGGGCTTTGTACCACGATATTGGCAAAATGGAGAATCCTTTATTCTTTATAGAGAACCAAAGTTCGGGCTTTAACCCACATGATAAACTGCCTTATGAAGAAAGCGCGCAGATAATCATCCGCCACGTGAGTAAGGGTATTGAAATGGCCCGTAAGGCAAACTTGCCCGAGATAGTTATTGATTTCATCCGCACCCATCATGGCAACACCAGGGTAGATTATTTTTACCAGTCGTTTTTGAAAAATTTTCCTGAAAAATTCATCAACGAGAACATTTTTCGCTATCCCGGGCCCATTCCTTTCTCAAAAGAGGCCGGTGTTTTGATGCTTGCCGACTCTGTTGAGGCTGCTTCGCGCTCATTAAAAGAGCCGGATGAAGAATCTATCGGTATACTGGTAGACCGCATAGTGAAATATAAGCTTGATCAAAACCAATTGAGTGACAGCAACATAACGCTGAAAGATCTGGAAACTATCAAGCAGATTTTTAAACGAATGCTGATGAGTATTTACCACGTAAGAATAGATTATTAAAAATCTGATTTATTTTTTTGACAGCTTCGCCGAATTACTATATTTGCAATCCCTGAAAAAAGGGAACACATTTCTGAAAAACAACCGGTGAGGTGCCTGAGAGGCCGAAAGGATCAGTTTGCTAAACTGACGTACGGGAAACTGTACCGAGGGTTCGAATCCCTCCCTCACCGCAAATAACATGTCAAAGTTTTGAAAAACGCCTCAGATCATACGATCTGGGGCGTTTTTGCTTTATAGCCATCTCATTTCAACGCAATTCATATCAATCGAAGCGAGACCTCTTGCGAGACCTATTCGGCCCTTCGTAAATTAGGTCTCGCTGAACCGCTAAAAGTTTAATTATTAACCCTTAATCGTTGAGGCGATGATCAGAACAGTTTGTATCAACTTCGCGTTGAAAAAGAGCAAAACACTTAAAGACGGTACAGCCCCAGTTTATTTGAGATTGACGGTGGCAGGAGAACGTGTTGAATTTACCACCCGGCGGTACATCAGGCCGGGACGCTGGAATGCCGACCAGCAAAAGATGACCGGCACAAATGAAGAAGCCCGGGTCTTTAACCATTACCTCAAAACCCTTGAACAGCAGGTTTATGACGAGCACAGAAAAATGATGAATGCAAATGCCAACATCTGTGTGGAAGATCTCAAAAACCGATTACTTGGCAAAGAGCAAAAGGAAAGGCAAAAGATGCTGATTCCTATCTTCAAGGAACACAATAAGCGCCTGCAACTACTCATTGGAAAAGAATATTCCCAGGGAACGTTGACCATCTTTGAAACTACTTTTAGGCATGTGACTGAATTTATTCAGTGGCAATACCGGAAAGCGGATATAGACATCAAAGCAGTTGATCACGAGTTTATCACATCCTTTGATTTCTATCTACGGTCAGAATGCAATTGTGCGAATAACACTACGGTCAAATATGTCAAGAATTTCAAGAAGATCATCAGGCTGTGTATAGCGAATGGCTGGCTGGACAAAGATCCGTTTGTTAACTACAAGTCGAAAGTAAAAGAGGTAGTTAGAGATTTTTTGACCAAAGATGAAATACAAGCTATGGCAGATGCTAAGCTGGTTACGAATCGGGTTAGACAAGTGAGGGACATATTCCTATTCAGTTGTTTTACCGGATTAGCTTACGCCGATGTAAAGAAACTTAAAAGGTCTGAGATTATCAAAGGTATTGATGGGCAGCAATGGATCTTTACATCACGCCAAAAAACTGAGACCACATCACGCATTCCATTATTACCTACCGCATTGAAAATATTGGAAAAATATGCGGATAATCCGGAATGTTTACATCACGATAAAGCTTTGCCTGTCCTATCAAATCAAAAAATGAACAGCTATTTGAAGGAGATCGCCGACGCGGTCGGTATCAACAAGGAATTAACTTTTCATATTGCTAGGCACACTTTCGCTACAGTAGTTACGCTTTCAAACGGCGTATCTATAGAAAGTGTTTCCAAAATGCTTGGTCACCGTAATATTCGCACTACACAGCATTACGCTAAAATTTTGGATGCGAAGGTGAGCGAGGATATGGCTGTTCTGAAAGAGAAGCTGACAGTCACAGAAAATAAGTTATCAAAAATCGAAAATGGTTATCACGTTTTGTGATAACCTTAATTGTACATCATGCAAAAGGAAACAATTATAACAGATGAGATCATTTCAAGTAAGATCTATATTGTCAGAGGTCAAAAAGTTATGTTAGATCAGGATCTCGCAGAACTGTACCAAGTGGAGACCAAGCACCTTAAGCGCCAAGTAAGAAGGAATATTGAGCGATTCCCAGGCGAGGATTTCATGTTCGAATTATCTCCGGAAGAGTTTCAGATTTCAAGGAGCCAAATTGGCACCTTGAAACAAGGCCAGAATTTCAAGTATGCCCCTATGGCTTTTACTGAGCTGGGTATTAGTATGCTTTCAAGTGTGTTAAATAGCCCTGCCGCGATACAGGTAAACATGCGAATTTTTGTGCATGTGAGACAAATTTTAACTGATACAACAGAGATAAGACTGGAAATCCAAAAAATCAGAAATGAACTTTTTAATCATGGCAAAAATATGGAGATTGTTTTTGCTTATCTGGACGAGTTGTCAAATAAAATAGAATCACAACAATCCGTTGTCAATTATAGAAAAAGAATCGGATTCAAACCGGATGAATAATTCTGGGAATAAACAAGATACATATAATTGTAATCACAATGATTTAAAAGTAACGCGTTAAAAGCAGTTCCTACGTTTCTCTCAAACAAGAGCGACAATGTGATTTAGGGGTATATTATCAACTTAGCCTTTACTATGCCTAAGCATCTGAAGTAGCAAGCAGGTAACTTTTTAATGATACTACTGCCATCGATAGTACCTACAGCAGCGTTTAAACACCATAACAGTTGTCCTGCGACACTGATTTTTTATCCCAATAGGGTAATCTATTGTTTTTGTGATGCTGTCAATGTTTTAAATTATAACTTTATTTGGATGAATAGGCTGTTAGAAATAGTGTCGTGTTTATGCATTCCAGCCGCCACAAATCCAATCTTTCGGATGAATGCCAACTTTTAAATAATGTTCCAACTCCTCGATTGACAGTACAAGTCCCCTGTTAGTTATCGGTAAGGGGATATGCCGGTGGGTAATCAATAGGGGGATGATCTCTAAACCGTTCGCTGGATTCGGTGCGCAGTTATCTAACCAATTTTGTTTTTTTCGAAGCTTGCTATAAAATCCTTCACTATCATCGTCACTAAATTTTGAGCGTAAATTTTTTCTTGCACTAGTGTTATTAGGGAAATAAAGCATTTTACAATCAGCCAGAAGGCATATGTGTTTTTCCTTTGAAATGGCCAGTACATCGATCTGTCCCGGCATCTTTTTAGTGGAGCGTAGATGTTCTGGCTGATCTTTTTTTCTCCATTGTCCTTGCATCGTCACTTCTCCGCAGATATAGCCATATTGTCGCAACATTTCCAAAACGCGTGTCTCAAACGGCCCTGAAAAATATTTTTCGTAAAGACGGTCACCAGCCCCCGAGTGAAGAAATTTTTCCAGCAAGAAGTTTACGGAGTCCTGCAAAAGAACGATTGATGTGCCAAACAGGTTTTCTGTCATCGTTATCCTGACCATTGGCCTATCAATAATCATGTTTTGTAAGATCACATATTCTTTGGTTAATTTCTCCTTATGCCAGTCCGGTTGCCAGAAGCTATCAAAAATATCTTGCTGCATTGTCCCGCCAGGATTTGTAGGAGATAATATTATTCCCTGCGGTATAATGCATAGTGAAAAAAACTCTTCTGTCCTGCCGTTTAAACCTCTCAACGCGAGAAAATAAAGTTGCATAAGCGACCAGAACCTGTTCCAAAAACGAGTTTGGCTTGCTGGAATTTCAGACAAAAAGCTATCACCAAAAACTTTTCCGTCTTTTGGAGCGAAGCCTGATATGATCGCATGTAAGTGAACCCAAATATTTTCGTCCTGCCAGACATACTGCATCGCGTCATCCAAGACTTTGTATTCGTGTGGACCCTGTTTGTTAAAGGATAACTGTAAATATTGAAAACGGGCATTCTCGATCCGTCCTTTACTTGTAAATGTCACGGTTCCTAAGTCCTCAAACTCCCATATAAGGATTACTTGTTCTAACAAGGCAAATAGGGTGCAGCACTCATGTGCTGTTAGAATTGCGTTGATCGAACGGCCGGTGCCAAGGTGGCCGTTGTATTGATTTGTCCAAGTAAAACTAATCAGCAATTTGGCGGCAAGGCCGGCCATCGTACTTTTATTTTGCGGACGATCCATATAAAAGCGCGACATATACTCGATCAGGCCCGGGATCACATACTCATTATCAAGTCTCTCGCAAAGATAAATCAGGTGCTTCTTTACTTTAGTGCGTGTAGATTTTAGAGAAATCAGATCGTTGAATATAATCTCTTCGTCAAACTCTAGTTGCTCGAAAAGGCGCTTGAAATTGTATTTGTCAGGTTCGATATCGTCGAATAAAGTATTGGCAAGTTCCTTGGCTTGTCTGTAACGTTTTGTGATGTCCGGCATGGTGTTCTAAATTAATAAATAGCTAACGTAAATGGAAAGATTAAACCCAAAGACCTGTTAGGTCACCATGCAGGTTTAGTTATTCCAAATAACGTTTATAAATAACGGGATCCCTATACAAGATTCAGAAAATTAATCTAATGAAAGGCTTGTCCCTTTACATATATTTGCCAAACTTCGACAAGTCAATTAAAAACTAATGGATACTCAATTTGGGATTATGATCAGAACCCTCAGGGTGGGATTAAATCTGTACTTACGGCAAGTTGCGCCTTTGCTTCAAATGGATACTGCTCAATTGAGCAAGATTGAGAAAGGACAAAGGCAACTCAAAAGAGAGCAAATTCCCCTTTTAGCAAGTATTCTAAAGGCAGATCAAAACGACCTATTAACACTTTGGCTGGCCGATCAGCTTTATGAGATAGTAAAGGATGAAAAGTTAGGATCAAAGGCTATACAAGTTATAGAAGAAAAAATTAAGAAAAGAAAACACTGAAAAACAATAGTTGATGATAACAAAACAAGCTCTTGGAAGCACACTTTTTGGAATGGCGGATATCTTGCGCGATAAGGTCGAGGATTATAAAGCCTACATTCTTTCCTTGTTGTTCTTCAAAAGACTTTCAGATAATTATGAATGGGAAAATGAAAATGGTATCAAAGAATTCTTCGCAGAGCACCATCGGGAGCCCACAGCAAAAGAAAAATCCATAATCATTAATAAGAAACATGACTTTAAAATTCCTGAAGGTTGCTTCTGGAGAGATGTAAGGGAAGCCACCATTGACAAAAAAAACGAGGCATTGCACAAAGCTGTAACCGGTATCGCAGAAGCAAATGTTGATAAGGACGGCAGGTTCTTTTTAAAAGGTGTTATTAATACGGTCCGGTGGAACGAACCGGCACCAGACGGTTCAGGCGGAAAAAAGTTAAGCCCGGAAGTAATATCGTTGCTGGTGAGTTACCTTGATGCTGTTGACCTGAGTAATAAGAATGCAACGGTAGATATTTTGGGTGATGCTTACGAATACCTGATAAAACGGTTTGCTGATGAAAACAAAGGCGGTACTACCGCCGGCCAGTTTTATACCCCTCAGGAGGTAGTGGATATTATCGTTAGATATCTCAAGCCCCAAAAGGGCAATGTGGTATATGATCCAACCTGTGGTTCCGGCGGTTTCCTGATTAGTGCTGCCAAATACTGTCATGCTAATTATGGCAATCCAAAAGCGATTCGGTTAAATGGTCAGGAAGATGTTTGGAATACCTGGGCTATTGCCAATATCAATATGATATTGCATGGACTTGATGCAAAAATTGAAAAAGGCGATACATTGCTTCAACCTAAATTCAGGGATGAAGACAATGAGCTGGCAATAAAAAAGTTTGACCTGGTGATGGCGAATTTTCCGTTCTCTCAGGAAAACTGGTGGAAAAACGGAGAGCCTAAAAAAGATGCGAAGGGTAAAACTATCAACAAAAAAGATGGGTCCCCGCAATTAGAGTACCCTGGTAAAGAAGATTTCAAAGACCCTTTTGAACGGTTTATCTATGGTATTCCTCCTTTTTCAAACGGGGATTTTGCATTTCTGCAACACATAGTTTCCTCTTTAAAAGAAGGAGGAAAAGCCGGGGTAGTCTGTCCGCAGGGTGTTTTGTTCAGAGGCCAACCTGCAAAAACAGAAGAGGAAGACGGGCAAAACCGAAAGGCGGATGATGAATACTTAATACGCAGGGGATTTTTGCAGGGACCAATAGACAGTGATGGTGAGTCTAAAGAGTTGCATAATATTATCGATGCTATTGTAGTATTACCTGGCAACCTGTTTTATGGCACGACAATTCCGGGTTCTATCCTTTTCATTGATAAAAATAAGCCTAAACACCGTAAGGATAAGGTACTGATGGTGTATGCTGCAAAAGAAGGCTGGTTCAAGGAAAAACCAAACATGAATGAATTGCAGCCGCACGATATGCTCCGGATCTCAACGATTTTGGAAAGCTGGGGTGACCTGGAGATAGCCAAAGAATGGATTGCCACACAGAAGGTCCGGTTATGGGCATTGATACAGGAGGATCTCGGATACAAGCTTTCTGAAATTGAAGAGGACTATCATGAAGACATCAATTCCTATAGTGAACGGATCGATAAATTGAGAAAATCTTTGGCTAGTAAAGAAGCAGAGGGAAAAAAGCCAACAAAATCCGAATTAAATACTCTTGGTACGCTCAATGCAGCCCTGGAAAAACTGCTTAATCAAAAAGCAGATAAAATAATGGACACTCACGATCTCGCTGCCAAAGAAAGAAAAGCAATTGATGACGTTGAGCGCGAATTGATCACTGTTTTACAAGACCCTGAATTATGGAAACGGTATTTTTCAATTGTGGATATGCAAGAACTGGAAGAGAACGAGTTTAACCTCTATATTCCAAGATATGTGGACACTTTTGAACCGGAGGAGCAAATTGACTTAAAAAAAGCATTAAGTGAGTTCAAAGCAACCATGAAAGCAGAATCTGCTTTGGATAATTCGATAGTTGAACTTTTAGATGCGATATCTCAATATGATCAGAAATAAAAAAGAAGAGGATTATTATTTTCATGAACGGTTTGGTATGGTGCCAAATGGTTGGGAAGTAAAAAAATTAGGGGAATGCTTTGACTTTTTTCCTACCTCATCTTATTCAAGGGAAAAATTGACTGATACAGGGGAATGTTTGTATGTCCATTATGGAGACATCCACTTAAGGTTTCAGGAATTTATAGACTTTGAAAACGAGCAATTACCTTTTGTTACAAAAGAAATGGCGACTCGGTTTACAAAACTTAAAGATGGTGATTTAATTATTGCAGACGCCTCAGAAGATTACGACGGAGTTGGAAAAGCAATTGAGGTTGTCAACTTAGGTAACCAGGAAGCTATTGCAGGCCTTCACACGCTTCATTTGAGAGCAAAGGATCACTGTTTTGTTAATGGGTTTAAGGGATATGTTTTAAATAATGAAAAAGTCAGGCTTGATATACTACGTTCCGCAACTGGTATAAAAGTTTATAGCATTTCAAAAGGAGGGCTAAAGAAAATCCTACTTCCCAAACCGCCAAAGCCGGAACAGGAAGCCATAAGCTCAATTCTTTCCAAGGTTGATAAAGCAATCAAGGCTACCCAAAGTTCTTTAAAGGCTTTGGAGAAATTGAAACTTGGTCTTACGCAAAACTTACTTTCAGGCAAACTAAAGCCAGATGGTAGTTGGAGAAATAATGACGAATTCTATAACGATGAAAAATTGGGACTGGTACCTATAGGGTGGATTAGTGATAGAATAAAAAATGTAACTAATAGGGTTACGGATGGTGAACATTTGTCTCCTGAATTTCAGGAAACCGGAGCATATATCTTATCAGCAGAAGACATAAAAGATGATGGTGTATCCTTCGAAAAAGCAACATTTGTAAGACCTCAGGATTGTAAAAAATTCAGGAACCGGTGTAATCCTGAATTTGGCGACGTTTTGATTGTTAGTAGAGGAGCAAGTATTGGAAGAACCTGTAAGGTTAATACGACAGTAGAGTTTTGTTTAATGGGAAGTGTAATCCTTATCAAACCCGATAACGAAAAGCTTCATGGTGGATTTTTGGCTCAATACTTTAAATCATACCAGGCATGGATTGGACTTCAAAGACTTTCGGGAACAACAGCACAGCAGGCTATCTATCTAACACACATAAAAAAAGGTAAGAATAATCTATCCCCAAAATACTAAGGAGCAAGAGGCGATTTCCGGTATCCTTGAATCTTTTGATAAACAAATAGCAGAAAAATTTATCAAACTTGACAGACTGGAGGCACTTAAAAAATCACTAATGCAAAATCTTCTGTCAGGAAAGATCAGGATAACTGTACCCAAAACTGAAAAGAAGCCGAAAACCTTAATATATTGAAATGAAACCTAGCTGGGCAAAACACGAAGTGTATAATTACTTTGATGCTTTTCTTCAACAAAGCATATTAAATGATGATAGCTATATAACAGATAATCCGGGAATATTTACTATTGCAAACCTGGATGCTTGTGTCACGGCGTTTGTAGATAATCCCGATACCGGGGACAGGGATTTTGATGCTAAATCCAGGGATCAGTTCTCAAATACTACTAAAGCAGTACAAGAGGTTTTTGCACACTTTATTTGGCTTTGGGCTCTTTCAACTTCAGATATGAGAAGTTGGGGAAAGAAAAAAGCAGTCACCCGGTTCCTAGGGGATGATTACAATGATAAATTAAATGAGGTTTTTGTAGATGGTGGAATAGGGTCAGCCGGTCAACGCCACAAACTGAATAAACCCTTTGAAATATCCTATCTGCTTTTATTGTTCAGAGATGTAAAAGCTAATCTTCAATTAAAACAACTTAATGATATTTCGTCGATCAAAGTTTTCATAGAAGAGTTATGTAAAGGCCTTTACTATGATAACGAAACAACTACCGCTACAAATGATGAGAAGCTAAGAAGAGCCGGAAAGGAATTTCTCGCACTCCATCACATATTACTTCATTTGTGTGCTCCGGATAGATACGAGGCTATTGCAGCGCAAAAACATAAAGATGCTATCATAAATACCTTTTTCAGCCTTCTGGACAAAGAGAATACAGACGATTTGTGGGACGACATTGATGGGAATATCCTGGCGATACGCAAAAAGCTCGATGAAGTCTTTGGCTATGAAGTCAGCTTTTATGATGAAGAGATTCAGGCTGCCTGGAATTTCGGCGAAAGCAAGGATGATATTTCAGAGGTTACTTTATTTGAGTACAAGAAAGCAATGATCTTTTACGGTCCTCCGGGTACATCAAAAACCTATTCAGCAAATCGCCTGGCAGAATTGCTTATAACAAAGCAATATTTCCGGAACAAGCAAAACATTAAAGAATACTTCGAAAATTCGGATAAAATCTTCGAAGGTCATGTTCATCATTTGCAATTGCACAGTAACTACAACTATGAAGATTTCATAGCTGGTACGCACATTGAAGACAAGAGCAGCATCGTTAAACCAGGCTATTTATTGAAGCTAATTGACAAAGTAAAAGTCGACAAACTGCCCCATGTACTAATTCTGGATGAAATAAACCGAACCGACATATCAAGACTATTTGGAGAGCTCTTCTCCGCATTGGAATACCGCTCTAAGAAGATTAAGCTTTCTGTAGGGGATCTTGAAATTACCCTGCCTCCTAACCTCTATTTCATTGGCACAATGAATGAAATAGACTTTTCACTTGAACGCATTGATTTCGCACTGCGCAGACGGTTTTTGTGGCAATTCAAAGGCTTCGACAGAGGGATACTGTTAAATATGATCAGGTATAAGAATGGGGAGCTCCAAATGAATATCAATGATGCCGACATAGAAACCTTTGTCAATCGTTGCGAACGGTTAAATAAAGAGGTATCTGCTATGCCTGAATTAGGAGAAAGCTATCAGGTTGGCCATACCTTCTTCGCGGAAATTGTTGACATCTTTAAATCACTGAAGGGCGTCCATTCTGGCCGTTTATACTTCCTGACTCAACCCGTAAACATACTATGGGAAATTAGTATAAAGCCGGTTTTACAGGCGTTTCTGGGAAACATGGATGCAGATTCTAAAAATGACAGAATAAGCGAATTACGGAAGGTTTTTCAGAATGGCTGATATGCTTACTCATATAGAAGCATTTGATTGTCTGCCATTCGATAATTCAGCAGCAACAGGAGACGTGTTGCAGGAATTCATGAGATCCCAAAGCAATAGTGTTTTTTGGTTTTCTGCGGATTACAATGCTGATGACGATTCCAAATTAGCCGAGTATGATTATCGCAATAATTCCTGGAGGGCCGGCCGCTTTGTCGGTGAAGCAATATTTAACCATAATAACACGGACTATAAAATTTCAATTAAGCCGCGGTTTGGTGAACAGATGCTATTCAGAATGCTGGAAGAAATATTCAATATCAGAATAACAGCTTCCGCAAGTGAAACAAGTAAATCAGGGGATTGGCAACATTACATTAAAAGAATTATTGCTTTTATCTGGCTGCAGAAACTGGCGAATGCAAACTTACATGGGCTACCTAAAACACAAATAAGAAAAGAACATACCGGCGAAACAATCAGGGGAAAGTTAGATGTTAGAAAATCGATAAAGCCATTACATCGTAACAACACGGTAATTTCAACTTACAGAGAGAAACAAATTGATCAATCAATCGCACAAATTGTTTTTCAGGCCTATTACATACTGAAAGCAGACTTTGAAATCGGCAGGATAAACATTCCTGAGACGGCAAGGGAGGCAATCAATCAAATTCACACGGCAGTAAAGACTAAACGGCTCATTAGCCAAAATGAATATAAAAACATCCGTTACAAGGATATCTATCTTAGCTGGAAACCATTGGTTGACCTGTCCTGGGACATTATAAAACGAAAACAACTGAGCCTAAAACAGAACAAAGGCAATAAAGGGTTCGGTTTCTTTATTGACATGGCAGAGGTTTGGGAGCAATACCTCAGGTCCCTCTTAAAAAAGCACCTGTTGCCTCATGGTTGGCGTTACAAAAACGAAGTACAGATTGCCTACAGAGGTTATTTCTGGGAAAGGCAACTGATACCAGACCTTGTTTTTCAAAAAGGTAATGAGATAGCGGTTTGGGATGCTAAATACAAACGGATGATGGGAAGGCATTTTGATGTGGACCGTTCTGACTTCTTCCAGATACATACCTATATACAATATCAGCTAAATCATAAATGGGTCAAAGCTGGTGGGTTGCTTTATCCCATATCCACTTCACCGGACTTTGACCAATTCTGCAGCCCCTACCTGATTAATCAGGACGGGATAAAAATGCGCTTTTCCATTGACGGAGTTGTGCTACATGAACAGGATGAGAATGATAATCAGAAAATATCCGAAACAGCATTTATAAACCGAATCATTAACAGTATTTCATAAAATGGGCAGACTATCAGAACTAAAGGGGGTTGAAAGACCCGTAACAGAATGGCTAAGTAAAATGGGCTGGGTTTTCAAAAGTAATGATGACCTCAAGATCTATAATCGCCCGTTTTCAAACCCCGTATTAGAAAGCATTCTAATTGAAAGAACTGCCTATATAAATGATATTTCAGTCGAAGTTGCAAAAGTTGCCGTTGAACAATTACTTCAAAGCCTTAATAATCCGATACCCATACTAGGCAACGAGTTGTTTTTAGAGAAGCTTGCTTCCCACGTGACCATCACAATTGACGGTGATGATATAGATGTGCATTTTATTGACTACGAAGATATCTGGAACAACGACTTTATAGTAACCAATCAATACTGGGTACAAGGCTACAAAATGGTGAAAACTGATATTGTTTTGCTTGTAAATGGCATTCCCCTGGTTCCGATAGAAGCAAAACAAAGGGCCAGGAAAGGCACTAATTGGGTTGAAGGAGTAGTTCAGTTCTCTACCTATGACCAAAGGGCAGACAAACTATATATGTGCCACTCTTTCGGTGTAGCCTGTAATGGACGCATCGCAAAATATGGTATACCGGGCGCATCCTCTTCGTATTTTAATGAATGGAAAAGCACCATTCTTGATGTAAGTCATCCAAACCCTATCCTGGAGCCTGCCAATGATTTATGCAGGACTTACAAGGATGATAAAGACGGCCTTTGGAATTTCGACGTTGAACGATTACCAAATGGTGAAGTTTTGGAACGAATGAAATTAGGTATCATTGGCCTTCTTCAACCTGCAAGAGTGCTGGACATTCTTAAGCACTTTATGGTCTTTGAAAGAACCGAAGGTAAGATCATAAAGAAAGTGGCAAGATACCAGCAATTACGGGCGGCAAATAAAATAGCTGATAGGGTAATTAATTCGGATTTAAAACAAGGTGTTATCTGGCATACACAGGGCTCCGGCAAAAGCCTGACAATGCTTTATACTGCTTTTAAATTAAGGCAAACCAAGGCTTTAAAAGATCCTACCATTTACATTATTGTTGACAGGAAAGACCTTAGGGAACAAATTGGCGGAACATTTGATGACTGTGAATTCCCTAATGCCAGATCTGTTAATAATATCGGAGACCTGAAGTATATCATTGATAAAGCGCCTGCAGGAGTATTTATAACAACCATCCAGAAATTTCGGGAATTAGGAAACAGGCAGGATGAAAGAGACAATATAATTCTACTTATTGATGAAGCTCACCGTTCCCAATACGGTGACTTTCAGATAGAGCTACAAAACGTTCTGCCAAATGCCAGGCGATTTGCGTTTACAGGAACGCCTATTCCCAAAACACATCAGGAGTTTGGAGTAGTTCGTGAAAGTGGAGGACATGAATATTACCTCGACAGATATAGCATTCAGGATGCTATTGATGATGGTGCTACAAAGCCAATAAGATATACTTTCGGCCCTATGGAGTGGTTCCTGGATAAAGAAAAGCTAAAAAAAGGATATGAAGAAATCACAGCTGATCTCAATGAGGACGAAAAAAGATTAGTTGAAAAGCGCGTGCAGCCTTGGAAGGTCTTCTTGAAGCATCCTGATAGGATTCAAACCCTTGCTAAAGATATTGCTGATGACTACCGTGCCGTAGTCGAGCCACAGGGTTATAAAGCTCAGGTTGTTGCCTGTGATAAGGAAGCATGCGTACGATACTACAATGAATTACTGAAATATTTCGACCGGTCAGAAATATCAATCATATTTTCAACAGGCGCTTATGATAAAGGGGATAAGTATGAACTGTACAAAGATCATTATAAAGATGACGTAGAAAGAAAAAAGCTGATCAGGCAATTCAAACGCCGCATCACTTCGGAGGAGCAAAAATTAGGGAATAACCTGAAAGTATTTATTGTATGCAATATGCTGTTGACGGGTTTCGATGCCCCTATTGAGCAGACAATGTATCTTGATAGCCCGATTCGTGACCACAACCTCTTACAGGCAGTTGCAAGAACCAACCGGCCATACGACGATAAGATCTCTAGACTTTCAAAGGAATTTGGGCGGATAGTAGATTATATCGGCGTATTCCAGGATTACAGAGAGGCATTAAACTATGACCCAGATGATATCGGTGAATTTGAAGATGTAGAAAGTTTGGTTGCAACATTTCCCAAGGTATTAGAAGATGCTTTCAAACCTTTTGAAGGCATAGTTATGGAGGATTCTTATGAATGTGCCATGAATATTGTCCGTAAGCTTACTGAAATTGACCATGGAAAATTCGAGGGCACATTCCGCGAAGTGGTACAACTATGGGAATCCATCTCTCCCCATCCTAAGCTCCGGGAGCAACGGGAAAAATACCTTTGGCTGAATGAGATCTATGAAATCTACCTGGAAGAATTTAAGAGAATTGATTTTGATACGGAGATCTATGCAGCTAAAACCAGGAAATTAATAGAGGAAACAGCTAAATTAATTAGCTTCAAAGGTCACCTGCCTGAAATAAAAATTGATTCTGACTATCTGAGCAAGTTAAAGGAAACAAAACTTAACCCATCGGATAAAGCGGAAAAAATTATCCGCGATATTGAAACGGTGATCAGGCAAAACGAAGTAAACAGCGCGATTTATGTTGAGTTCCAAAATCGCCTTGACGATCTGATTAAACAGAAACAGGAGCAAAGTCTGGCTATCGAAGAAATATTGAATAAGCTGGGCTCGCTATATAATGAATTAGATGAAGTGGCCTCTTTACCCCAGCGTATGGGATTTCCTGATAAAGGATCGTTTGAAATATTTACCTTAATAAAGAGCTTCTCGAAAGATGGCTTTAACGCAGAACTGGCGAGAGAGTTTTCGATAACAGCTTTGGAAAATGTGATCAAGAAAAAGATTTACATAGGTTGGCAGGATGTTCCCAGGGAATATGAGCGGCTTCAGGCGGACATAGAACTATTATCTGTAAACCCTAAGTTTGAGCAGTTGGGTATTGATGAGCAGGATGAGCTTATGGAGGGAATTATGAAAGCTATTTCAAAAAATTACAGCCTTGATTAATGGTACTGCCTGATAATCTCATATTAGTACAAAAAGACGTTAAACATGCCCGGATAAGGGTGAGCGAGGATGGAAAAATCCGCGCGATCATTCCTGAAACTTTTTCAGAGGATGATATAACAGCATTATTGAAGAAGAAAAAGTCATGGATTGAAAAGCATTTAAGATTTTTCAATGGCATGTCTAAAATAATTCTTCAGCGCAACGAGCTTTTACTTTTTGGCAACAGGTACAGTTATTTTTATGACTCAACCTACGAACATAAAGTTTTAGTTGATCATGAACATAAAACTATTAACTCGAGAAGAAATTTGTTAGAAGCAAAAACGCAACAGGCTTGGTACACCAATCTGGCCAGAAAATACCTAACCAAAAGAACCAGTGAACTCGCAGGAAATCTACATTTTGAATACAATAAACTATATATACGGAACCAGAGAACTAAATGGGGAAATTGCTCAAAGGAAAAGAATATATCCTTAAACTGGAGGTTGATTAAAGCGCCCCTTTTTGTAATCGACTATCTGATAATTCACGAATTGCTTCATACTGTTGTTATGAACCATAGTCAGAAGTTCTGGACGATGCTCAAGTCATACTATCCAGATTATAAAGATGCCATTAGTTGGTTGGATAAATTTGGTAACAGTTTGTAGGTTAATAAGTTACGAAAACTGCATTTCTTAGTATTCAAACTAAGGAGCATGTTTCATTAAAGATCGATTTGTAATGATTTAGTATTTTGAAAAGTAGGTAAGTTTCTGATATCAACTAAATTAGCTACTAATTAATATTAAATTTATCCAAATGCATTCGACAAAATAACCACCCCAACCCATTGTATCGCTTAAACAACCGGCAGCAGCAAGCAGGAAAACTGTCAAGGGCACTGCTGCCTTTTAAAAACGAATTCAATGCAGCGTTTATATACCCTTGACAGTTTTCCTGTGATGCTAATTTTGTGAGTGCGGTGCAGTGGTTAATTGCAATGCAGAGGGATAGGCAATTCTGTGGTAAGAGATAGCGAGCCATAGTATTGCATGTGCGGCAGAAAGGCTGTCGGTGTAATGTAACCCGGAGCGATAGCGTGTGGTGAAATGAAACCGTCTGCCTTCCTGCAAGGGCTAATCTTTCAATTGCTTTACTACCTGTTGATATATTCCTTCAGCAGTTATGAACAGCTTGCATACTTTATCTGATAACGCCTTTACCGTCTCCTTATCAACCTTAAAGTCATCTTTATACCTTGCTGCTGAATAAGATGTTTGTAATAGTTCGAAAAGCTGTACATCTTCAGTTAAATTAAAGTCAAACACATTCTTCAGATCATCTGTAAAGATCAAAGTTATTCTTAACTGCCTGGCCAGATTATGAATGGAAAGCCGGTATCCCAAATTAACCCGTATAATGGCGCTTAGCGTGCTTTCTACCGCCTGATGCATCAGGAACACAGCTAAATTATCGTTACCATCATCAAAGCAAGTTAAAGAAGTATCGAGAAAGTCCTTTCCTTGCTTGCCCCAACGGTTCCATATAGCTTCTAACTGACTCTTAATCGACTTTTCATCAGGATTCCGTAGTTCAGGTAGCTCCAGTTTAGATGAACGGTAAGCAATCTTATTTTTTCGTAAAGCATTGATAAAGAAGCGGCTTCCATCTTCGAGTGCTCTAAGAAAAGCATCCGACTTGTGAACAATCGCGCAAACGTTGATCAGCGAACTGCATATCTTCTCTATCTTATCTAAGATTTGATGCTCAGGCATTTTGTTTTTCTCCTCAGTAATAATTAATAGATAAAACGTGTTCGGATCAGGATGTGTCCCAAGGTGAATGATCATTAATACAGACTCGATCTCCCTGAGTATGATCTCTACCAATTGATTTAAGCCAAGTTGTTCAGCGGGTATAATAGCTTCATTAAACCTACAATTGAAATTGAATAATGGCAATCTTACCGGATAACGTTTCACTTGAGCTGTTACCGTCTCATCGTGCTCATTTTTGCTCTTTTTTAATGTTGGTTCAGTCTCTCGCTGCCTGATAATCCATGCCGCCTCATATAGCTTTTGCATGTTCTCGTAGAAATAAATCACATCACTGGTATCTAAGAACTCATTTGCCGAATAATTGGACAGGCCTGTTTCCAGCCACTCGTAAAGAAGATCAAGGTACTGAGCAACAGTATAGACCTTAAAGAAGTTGCTGATAGCCAAATAGGGATTGATACGCTCGACAGAGGACAGGTATATAGGATAATGCAACCATTCCTGCTCTTCCTGCTTTAACTGTACGTCAAAATTGATATGAATGGCATCAGCGAGTTTTAATGCTCTTCTAGTACGACTGATTAAGTAAACGGCTTCAACAAGCCGGGCATTTAATTGGTGCGTAAAGAGCAACCCGGCTGGACTTTTCTTATGTTCATCCGTGTAATAAATTTCTTCGATCACATACTTTCGCCATTCCAGTAAGCTTTCTAAATGTCCAGGTAGCCAGTCGGCGGAAAAGAAATCACTGATTACCTTCAAAGGGTCGTTCACCTCATCCTGGTCAAGATACCTGGGATAAAAGTTCTGTACATCATATTGCTTTAAATCCATGACTGATGCTATTGTAACCGGCCTGCATTGACCGGCAACACAAAAGAATAGCAGTATACGCACGTGCCGAACCACCGCGAGTTGTATTTTACAATTATGTGGTTGTTTCGTACATTTACAATAATTGATACATTTACGCCATGGCAGAGACTTTACACATTGGAAGAAAGATCAGTAAACTTCGTGAGTTGCGAGGAATGAAGCAGGAAACGCTGGCAACAGAGTTAGGTATCAGTCAGCAAGCCATTTCCAAGATTGAGCAAAGCGCTGAAGTGGAAGAAGATGCTTTAGCAAAGATCGCTCATGTCTTAGGCATTACGCCTGAAGCAATTAAAGCCTTTACAGAAGAAGCTGTATTTAATATTATCTCAAATACATTTCACAATACCAGTAGTGATAGCTCAACCTTGATCGCAAGTTCAATGAATTACCAGCCTACTTTTAATACTATTGAAAAAATCGTTGATCTTTATGAAAGGCTGCTTCAAAGTGAGCGAGAGAAGATCGAACTTCTAAAGAATTCAAAATAATATCAAGCTCCGCAAGGGGGCTTTTTTTTTTGATATCGTGACCTACATGGTTCGTTTATTAGAAATGCAGAATTATGCATTTCTAACTTTCTGCATTTACAGAAATGTTCATTTCTACAAATGCAGAAATCTAGTTTTCTATATCTCTACATTTGCAGCCTACTTATGGAATTAGTTAAATTATTTGTCGGGGGCTTTCCGCTGGAGATCGACGAACTGGAGCTTGCAAAATTGTTCGGCCCTTATGGTGACATCACCACCATCAAGATCGTTCGTGATAAGAAAACACGGATCTGTAAAGGTTATGCCTTTATCGAAATGAATGACCGTAAAGGAGCTGAAGCGGCTGCTGAAGCATTGGATGGCGCTGATATGCACGGGAAACAACTCACCGTAAAGATCAATGAGGAACCCGCTCCAAATCCCAGCCATGCGCCTAAAGCTTCTACTTCGCAAAGACAGCTGGTTTATCAAAAGGTATTTAAACCAGGGACCGAGGAACGTAAGAAAAGGCCGAGAAAGACTTTGTGATCATAAGCTATTACTAACCCAATCTTTGCCCTTTTCTTTTCTTACGCTTGCGTTTGAATTCATTCAATGCACTTTGATCCATATCACCAGCAAGGTGATCAGTGCCGAGCAAACTCCCGATAAAATCGCTACCAGGTAAAGCCTGATGACCCACCTGCTGCCGACCTTGTTGTTGGCTTTGGATATCTGCTCCGCGCTGTATGAGATACTTTTGATCTGGAACGCCAGATTGGTTGCCTGGCTGTCCATCAGCTCTAGCCGCCTGCTGGTATCTGCTATCTTTTGCTCTGATCTGATCCTGTAGTTTTCCAGTGCCCTGCTGTATATCTTTTCTATTTCCGGCAGCAACTTCTGTATCTGCGTCAATTCCTGTTGCTGTTCCTCTTGCGGTAGATTCAACTGCTCTTGTTGATCGTTGCCATTCTCTTGTCCTAACATTTGCCTGGTGAATTGTTGTGCGATCTCTTTCTTGTTCATAACTGATAGCATTTTTAATAGCCTGCCATTTATAAGCATTGCCTAAGTGAACCCCTTTGAACTGCATGCCTTCATATCCGTAGGATATGCCGCTTACAAAACCGGTACTGGCCTGATTAAATAATACATTGATTCCCTTAGATTCCAACGACTGAATGAATTGTGTGGCATCCAGCTTCCTGCTGAGCACATCTTTAATGATCTCCTGTAACTGCATTTTGGAGGACGGCACATTTGTTCGCTTCATCATTTCCAGTTCATTCTTGGTCATAGCCCGTTCCTGCGCTTGCCTGCTGGAGATGACCTGTGTCAAGCCATGCTGCTTTTCCAGCTTTCTGAGCACCTGCTCGCTTCTCTGGTAGTCTTTACTGTCGGATACCACTGTCCCGTCGTAGCCGATGCGGTTGACCAGGATATGCAAGTGCGGATGATCGGCATCGTAATGCCGGAAGATGGCATACTGGTGCTGGTCAAATCCCATGTTGTTCAAATATTCATTTGCAATCATGTTCATTTGTTCATCCCCCAAATTCTCGTTTGGCGGGAAGTTCAGGGATGTATGGTAGAAGTACTTCTGGAGATTTGGTCTCAGCATTCTGACCAAAGCCACCTCACGCATGATAGAACCCTCTTTGCCCGATGTAAAAGTCATATTGAGGATTTTAGCAACGCCTTGATCGACCTTTTGCAGGTTGTACCGCAATGCGCCCCTGAATCCTTTTCCTTTTACCTGATCCGCTGTCATTTCATTAAGCAATTGAGTATGTCCTTCTGGGTCTTTATCAAAGCGGTCAATATGGTCAAGAAAGCTGGCGACAGTTTACCTGCGTTGAGTTGCTTAACCGCCTGGTTCAGGTTAACGCCGATCTTGTGCAACTCGCGGTACAATTCGGCATTAACAGGCGAAAGCTTGATGGCAGGGAACCTGCCAGTAAATGCTTTCTGCCTGATCCAGTTAGCCGGTGTCATTGCCGATGCCTGGGCATAATTGCAAACCATATGGTTCTCTTCTTTTGTCAGCCGGATATTGACCTGTATGATCCTTTTATCCTCTTCCTGTAAAGCCGGTCTTCCCATGATCTTTGATTTTAAACGAAGTGCAAAATCTTGCTTACCTCCGAAGGAGCAAGCCGTTTAAGCGTAGCGAAAACATGGCTTGCTCCTAAACGCTCAATACATATCTATTTACTGAAATTGATCCGCTTGCTCTTAACTTCTCCTTTTAAAACCTTCATGATATCCTCGTAATTGTAATACAGGATGCCACCGATTTTAGTAAAGGGAATGGTACCGTTATCCCGCAATGTTTGTAGAGTATTAGCGGAGATTTTGAGCAGGTTCTTGACCTGGTAACTCTTCAAAAATTTCTTGGGCTCTTCGCTTGAACCGCCGCTAATTAGTGCTTTCATTTGACTAAGCAGTCGTTCTCCAAACTCCTGCAAGTCTTCCTTCGTGATGATTTCTGCTGCCATAATTATTCTGTTACTGATTAAATCTCAAACCTAAATTCCTGTCACATTCCCAACAAGTACAACTTTTGTTGTACCCAATTTGTACCCCTGCAACAAAGTTGGACCCTTGTTTTAAGAATATCTGACAGCCTGCACTCACCTTGAGTGCTTTTTCGCTCTGCGTTTGTTTAAGTACAAAGGTGCTGACCTGATATAAATAAATATCAAACCTCATTTACGAAGTAGGATGTTTTATACAAAAATGAGTTAAGTGAATTGAAATTTACTCCGAGTTTATCCGAGTCGGAGTTGATTTGTTAAAGATTTAAAATTGATATCATGAAGTCGTAGGTCATATTAAAAGATTGGCTAGTTTTTATCTCCAACAGTAATGGTAATGTTCAGTTATCCTTTGTTGAAGCAGACGATGTGTAGCTGAACTGTTTGAGGGTATTGAATCATTTCCTAATGCTTCAATTAAGTGGCCAATAATGCTTTGATTCGAGTCCAATTTGAGGATGGACGTAAACGTAGAACTTTTCAACGTCAGCGGCGACCGCTACAAAACCTAGCTGAAACTGGACTTTTCCCAAAGGATAAAAACGGAAATTACGAAGTACAGCAGTTTCAACAAAACTATAACTACGACCTCGACTAAGCGCTGAACAAATTCCCGATCAAGGAAAGTGAATAACGGTATAGAGCTAGGCTATAGCCCTGGCTCTGTTTTTTTTGTCGAAAACCGATCTCAATTTATTTTCTGATATTTGATTTTAGCCTATTATGATTGCAATAAGAAGACCACCTAAATCTCAGCCTACACCGCCACCCACGTTTCCCAAAGATGCCATACAAACAATTGAAGGCATTAATATAGACTATCTTGAACTAAAGGAGGCCGATTACAAAGCGAAGCACACGACATTCAGAAATGTTGCTTTTAAAAGCCTAGTTCTTTTTGACGGAACTAAGCTATCACATGGTCTGCTGTTTGAAGACATTGAGTTTCCCGAGGCCGTTGTATTTAAAAATGTTATTGTTGATCAATATGATCAACTGATCAGCCCAGATTCCGTAAGCATCGTTTTTAAAAACTGTACCTTTAAACAGCCCGTTCAAATCATTGGCCAGCATACTCATATAGACCGCAGTATTTGCTTTGATAATTGTATTTTTTATGAAGGCTTGTCAATTGAAAGAATTACTGTAGTAAAGGAAGGCCTTAGTTTTAAAAATTGCGAGATACACCAAAAGCTTGATATTTTTAATTCGGTATTTAATTCTGATATAACTTTCCGCGAAACACATATCCATGCTTATCTGCGCTTATTCGCCGTCAAATCGGGTATGCTGGTATTTTCTAAATTAAACATAGATGGCAATCTCCACCTTGATTCTTCAACGTTTCCGAACGGCATTGTTTTTAATGATGGCAATTTTAAAGATGATGTTTACTTTACCTTGAATAAAACTGACCGTTCAGGTTTGACCATGATCGGTTCTTCTTTTGAAAAATCAATTACCATTAATCACCAAAGCAAAGACAAGGTGCTTGAAAATGGTATCTCTCAGTATTACATCAGCAGCGCCAAGTTTTCAAATGGGCTATCAATCAAGGGCATAAGCAACCTTGCATCACCATTTCCTAAAGTGAAGGAAATAACCTTGGACATTTCTTCCCTGCTGATTGGCAGCATCGTTTTTGATTCGCTGGATATTGGTATACTGAATCTTTCGGGATATAATACTTTGGCGAAGGTGACTTTTAAGCATACCGCAATCCGGCAGATCAGGGCCAAAGAGTTTATCAATGAGAGCGGCCTGATTTTTTCCGATGTTATTGCATCCGGCAGCGATTGGCCTGACGGAAATAACGGATTTTTGGGCAGCGCCTTATACATGGATAATACCAATTTCGGCAAAGCGCAGTTTTTTCAAACCAATTTTAAATCGTTTGAAAAGGTCGTTTTCACGAACATCATTTTAACGGAAATCGCTACTTCAAATGTGACCTGGTTTACTGCTAAGAAATTAGAGGATGGAATAATTGTATCATTGAAAACAAAGTTGAAAGCAACCATAAAGACAAAGGACAAGTTAAAGATTGAACAGGACAGAAACGCGTTGATCAGGGAATTAAATACTATTAAAGAGATTTATCGGCAACTAAAATTTGCGGCTCAAAAACAGGGGGATATTCCATTATCTCATGAGTTTCAGCGTATCGAAATGGGCTATTATAAAGAGATTACGCAAGTAGAAAGGCCGCGCCGATGGAGTGAGTTTTTGATTTTATACAGTAGTCAAAGCAATAATTTCGGACAAAGTTGGGTACGAGCGTTATGGGGATTAATTGTCTTTTCATTTATTTGCTACATCCCTGTCGGTTTTTTGACCTCGGAACACCTAGACTATACCAAAGCTGCTGTTTCTTTAGACGATCTCATTGTCAACGCAAGGGTGATATTCCTGGATAATATCAAGACTTGGCTCACGCTGTTCAATCCTACACACCGGGTGAAAGATATTACAGAAAGTATCGACAAATTTTCATCCTGGGTGTATTTCTGGGATTTTATCAGCAGGATTGTAGTGGCGTACTTCATTTTTCAAATGGTGAGCGCTTTTCGGAAATTCAGCAAATAAGAAAGGCGGTGATCCGTAGATCACCGCCCCCAAAAGGAACTGGCCGCCCGGAAAGCTTTACGGAAAGGCCAGCCTACGATCTCGTTTTTTAAGTTTATCTCGTTGCTAAGCATTTAACTGCTTATTTTTTCCGAGGTGGCCAAAACAATGCTTTGGCCAGGGAGGTCACGACATTAGCCGCTATCCCTATTAAAAAACTACTTACCATAGTCCTGCAAAATTAAAGCTTATTTGCTGTTATCACGAATGAACATTTAACAATATAGTGGCAGGTTACAGTATCGCTTTTAATTGCAAATTCAATTTTGCAACAGGAAATAATTGTATCGTATTTTGCATAGATAGATTGGTTCAATGAAAGAATTGGAAAGTATTACAGCAGCTGTTAATGCTACCCGAAACATTAATAAAAATTGGGGACTGGATTCGCCCATGATGAAAATGATTACGGCACAGCGGGAACTACAGGATAAATTAATGCCATTTAGGAATCATGAAATTTTTAATACAGTAGCCCGTATTCAAAAAATGATGCCGCGCTACGAAGAAAGTGGCATCATGACGATGATTAAAAATATCAGAAGTGCCAGTGATATGATGCCGTCGGGGGCAATGACCGCAATCATGGCTATTCAAAGGCAGAATCAACACCTGTTTAGTACAACCCGTAGCATATTAGATGCCTTGCCCGCGCAAGCTGCTTTCAGTCAGGTCAACAGTCTGCAATATGCGCTGTCTGGTATTACTAAAAATATCGCCGCAATAGCTGCCACGAATCGAGACTGGTCATTAGTAGATGATTTTGAAGAAATTAGCAGCCAGGCCATTGAATTAACCGATCATCTGTCGGTTGATGTTGCTTTAACCGAGGAAGAAAACGTAGCATTTCAATCACTTATTCAGTACGTAGTTTCCATTATAAAAAAACATCGAAAGTTCGGCATCTACTCACTGCTTTTTATTGACATGGTGTTAAGGGTCGCCTCTTTTCATCAATATTTTGACTTTTTGAAATCAAAGCCAGAATTAGCGACGAAAGAGGATTTCGGAAAATTTGAAAAGAAGCTATTGCAGTCTATACGGGAGAAACTAAAAGAGGAACAGGAATATCGGTTAACAAACAGGGCATGCAAAGTTTATCTTAAGCCTAAGTTTAAAAGTTTGAAGTTAACAACCTTACCTGTCAAATTTGATGTGATCGTATTGCAGATTAATCACAAGTGGGCTTATATCAGCTACATTGATCCGACTGATAACGTTTCTCAAACAGGCTGGGTACCCAAAAAATTCCTTACACCGGCCAAAGGCCATTAATAAAATGCTGCTTTCTCCCTAATTTTATAGGAATGGAATCGAAAAGACGTAAACGGAATGTTTTTTTATTTGGTGCAGGTGCGACCCTGGACTGGGGCTCACCGTTAACCTCTGAGTTGACGGAATTAATATTAGCGTCCGGGTTTAAGATTAAAGATGGCGTATAACCATTACCCAATTTATTTATGATACACTTATTGAAAATGGTTATCGTTCCTGGGACGTTAATTTTGAAACTATCATCAATGTTGTTGAAGAAATCATTGTCTTTTATGGCAAGTTCAACTATGGCGAACACTTTGAGAAAAATAAACTGCCCTCATTGATCAGTTGTTTTTTTACAGACCGATATGCCGCAGAACTTCAAAACTTTTCGATTAGAGGCGGCGAAATTAAGTACGGTTATCAATTACAGATACCTATTGGGGTTAATTACGATATGGCAAATAACGCCTATCAGGATGAACCACCTGTGCAGTTTTTCTTTCAGCATTTGTTGAACGTGCTATTGACGACGATCAGCCAAAGGATAACACAGTACGCCTACCATGCTGAAGGACACTCCGATATTGACGAAAATAGCGAAATGGGTATGCTATTTGTCAAATGGATGAAGCAAAAAAAAGAAAGAGGCAATCTTCGGCTTTATACACTTAATTATGAGCGGATTTTTAAAGTATTGTTAGAGCGCACCGGGACACCCGTTTTTGAGGGTTTCGATTGTGGAGAGTATATCGCTTATACAGATCGGTTAAGGGCAAATGTACCTAAGATCCTGGCGGATGATATAAGTGATGTGCATTATAATTTACATGGCTCTGCTTTTTGGGAAGTGCTTGACCTGGATCATGCACAGCTGCCTAATCCTGAAATTGTACTGACCGCTTTTCCTCATTTACCGATTAACAACAGCCCTGCATCTTTTCAGGTAGAGAAAGGAAAAACCATTATGGTCACTAATCTTATTACAGGTTATCAGAAAGCCCAGAAAGCAATGATAACGCCGTTTAAACAAATGCAAGCGGCTTTTGACAAAGATTGTTGCTTTGCCGACAATATTTATATCATCGGTTATTCCCTGGGCGACGAACACATCAATGAATCCATAAAAACCGCCCTACGACATAACTCCGCGATCAAGATTACTATTGTCGATCCTTTTTTCATCAAAAACAAGAAAGACTTTGATATCGCAATTAAATATTACCCATTTAAACAAACGACTAATTTTTCACCGACCAATATTGACGGCAATAGAATCTATAGCTATTTAGAGGGTGCTTTGATGGTTTATAACGTAACATTTCAGGATTTTTTGAAGATGCAAACCGATATTTCTTTTCGATTCCGCTTTAACTTATTGAATGATTGATGATACAGAACGAAGATAAAGACCTGGATATTTCAAATTATGCGGCTACGTTTTTACCGGATGGCCTGCCCGAAAAAGTATATAAGTTTACTACAATCAATGACAATACGCTGAAGTCGTTAAAGGATGCCTATTTATGGTATTCCCGCCCATCATCTTTCAATGATCCGTATGATTGCTATAAACATTTGTTGACTTTCGATCCTACTGAACAGGATATTATTGATTTCGTTACAAAAAATATTTGGTTGACCGGAGCGGCTTTACAGGCGGAAATCAATTACTTTTTACAACATCGGGAATTGATTCCACAGGCTCAAATGGCGACCATAGAGGATACGCTTGACGCTCAGGGGATATGCTGCTTTACAACGAATTATCGGAATACCTTGATGTGGTCACACTATGCAAAAAATCATTCTGGTATATGTATGGTCTTTGAACCTAAAAATGATATTACATCTTTCTTTATTAGCAAAGTGCATTATACCAGTGAATTTACACCCTGGAACTATTATGATAGAAACAGGATCGGTTTGATGTTTTTGATAGCAACCAAATCGTCAGATTGGGCCTACGAATGTGAATATAGGGGTATGAGCATGAATCCGGGAGCTGTTCCTTTTCAGCGGCAGGCGTTGACCGAGATTATTTTCGGATGTAAAACTAAGCAGGAAGATATCGAGGCGGTAATGAATACGATCGAGAGCGCCGGTTATCCCCGGATGAAATATACTCAGGCGTGTATGTTAACTAATAGTTTCCTATTAGATTTTAAATCCTTAAAACAATAAGATAGCAAATAGTACAGATGCAGACTGTAAATTTCAAGTTAAAAAGGCTTTGTAATTACCTCATTTTGAATCTGAGCATGCACCATCGTTTCATCTACGAGATAGGAATTGTAATTCACGACAAAGAGGTAAACATTCAACTGAGATCGGATAAGTTAAAATTTGACGACGCGAAGCTGGGCTTAGATGCGATCTTAAATAAATTTGCTGAAACAAAAGCGGAGTTGGAAACCTATGGTTATCGTTTCAATACAAGCAATACCCAGGTGAAATTTACAGCTAAATACATCGCTACACTATCCTTCTACTATTTCATACCTGAAAAAACCAAACGCAGGTACATATTTAAGTATATGCCGGTAAGCCTGAACTCGATCAAACTACTCGTCAACAACGAACTTTGGTTCAGCGATCCGAGGACTTTTAATGATCCCTTTGATACCCGCTACTCAATAGATGCCGACCCGAAAAAGGAAGAAATTATTGATTTTTACTATAAGGAAGCGAAAAAACTGGTAGGTAGTGAGGCATTATTATTAACCGATTTTATCAAAACTTTCAAAATACCCGACCGTCAGGTTTTTCTTAATGACTTAGAGAAACATCATTACGTAAATACTATAGCTGACCAATATGGCATTTGTTGTTTTTCAGAGAAGCATGCAGACCATTTGATGTGGAGCCATTATGCCGACAATACAAAAGGTATTTGCCTCGTTTTTGACTTAAACGTTGTTCCTGAAAATGATTACTATGTATTTTCCGGCTCCAAAGTGAAATATCGAAATTCCATTATTAAAAAGTTCTACGACGGTTCGCGTTATATGGATACAACAGAAATCATTTATTCAAAATATAAGAACTGGAAATATGAGCATGAAATTCGTGAACTCATGACTTTTGAGAGTGGCACCAATGAACGAACCGTTGCTTTTGATCCCAAGAGTTTGAAAGGAATCATATTTGGGCCTAAAACCAGTAACAAAGACAAAAAGACCATAAAAAGCCTTGTCGGCCAGTTGGCTAAATATCACATATCCTTTATCGAAAGTAACATTGATCTTCATAGTCACTCCATACGCCTGCTTCCTAATCAATTGAGGTTAAAGTAGATTGTTAGTCACTTCAGTTTTTCGGCTTAACAAATTTTTCACAGCATTTATTAACTTAGATAAAAGCTTTCATAATGCCGGGACTTACAATTGAACAAGGAATAAATCAAGTAATGGGTGGTCGCCACATTGTTATATTAGGTGCAGGTGCCAGTATAGCCGCAACCCGAAGAAATGCCGAATTGAACGGCAAAGTTCTGCCATCAATGTTGAATTTTATCGATGTTCTCGGGCTGCAAGATATTGTTGCAGATACGCCGCCTGAACTTCGCCATCAGAATTTTGAAACACTTTATGGCAACATTTACGCGCATGACCCCGAATCTGCGTTATTAGGACGAATCCAGGAGCGTATCCAGAACTATTTCGGGAGTATGCGATTGCCAAATACGCCTACCATCTATGATTACCTGATTTTATCGTTACGTGCTAAAGACCATATCGCTACATTTAATTGGGATCCTTTTTTGTATCAGGCGTGGTGTCGAAACCGTGAGTTTACCAAAAATCTTCCTTATATGTCATTTTTGCATGGCACTGTGGCTTTAGGTTATAGCAAGGAAGATAAACGCTCCGGGCCAGTTGGTTATCAGGCTCGGCGAGATGGCGGTGTGTTTGAGCCGGTTCCATTGTTGTATCCTATCCAGCAAAAAAATTATAATGATGGAGAATTTATTATTGAAGCCTGGGATTCATTAAAGGCAATGTTGCATAAAGATAGCGGATCCGTTCGCGCCACTATATTTGGCTATGGGGCGCCGGTATCGGATGTGGAAGCGGTTGATCTTTTAAGTGAAGCATGGGGTACAGCAGATGAAAGAGCGATGGAGCAATTTGAAGTGATTGATATTGTCGCCGAGGATGAATTGCGGGAACGCTGGGATCGTTTTATCCATACCCATCACTACGATATAACAGATTCTTATTTCGGGTCGTCTTTAGCTTTAAATCCGCGCCGCACCTGTGAAAGTTATTTTAGCCATTATCGGGCATTTACGCCAGATGAAGCGTTTCGCCGTAATAACCCGATTCCACAAAACTTTACCTCTCTTGGTGAGCTTTGGGCGTGGCACCAACCATTACTTGATGCGGAACGTCGTGAGGGAGAAAATGAGGATTGATATTTAGGGCGTTCCCCGGTTCCCTCCGGGTCCGGCTATCCGCTATATCCGCTGCGCGGGATGCCGCTCCTACCCGTAACGCATTTTCGGACGAGTTCATCATGTACAGAATGTGGAATATTCACGAGTGTAAATGGTTATAAATTACCAGCAGGTGCATCAACGGAAAGCCAACTATGATAGGATAAGTTTAGTGTTATTAATCTATTTTCTCTAAACGGTGGGTTTATTCAATACAATCAATTTGGAGTTTTTAAATTTTTAGTATTTTTGTACCATCACGATTGATATGAATCACTTTGATTTGAGCGGGTCTTTAGAGAGACCTCTTTTTTAAAAACACACATATTACTGCGATAGGGGCTGAAAATAGTCAAGTTACATTTCCCTCCCTCACCGCTGGATTGAGTGTCCAAATGCTTAAAAGCCCTGTAAATGAATATTTTACAGGGCTTTCTTTTTAAAAGAATACTCAAAACATGTGTGAATACGCATAATTCTATTGAAACATTCATTGAGACCTTTTTCGAAAAAAAAACCTCACGAACAGGTCTTTAGATTTACCTTTTTTGGTAATGATCAGGAAAAGGAAGTAACGCCTATCATCTTTATAATGAGTTGTCGAGATAGTATGAAGATGAAGTATGAGTATCAATAACTGGGCTGCCCGAGTCACTAACTTAGGTTTAACCTGATAACGGTTTAAGAATAAGCGATTGCACAAGTTTTCGCTGCGAACGGCTAAGTGGCAGTCGATATTTGCCAACTAAGACTTCTGCCTGCCCGATACTATCAATATGACTGACCGACACAAAGTATGACCGGTGGGTTAGGACAAAAGCGTCCGCCGGTAGTTGCGTTTCCAAACCCTTTAAACTGGAGTAGACCGTGAACTTTTGTTCCGGTAAGACGACATGTACGTAGTTGGCCATCGCTTCTATAAACAAGATATTGGCGATGGGGATTTTTTGCAGGCGCTGGTCACATTTAACATATAAATAGCCCGGCTGCTGCTTTAATGATCTCACCCCAGCCTGGCCGCTTACATTGGCCAAAGCCCGTTCACAGGCCTTGGTGAAACGCTCGAAAGTTACCGGCTTCAATAAATAATCGGTAACTGCCAGCTCAAACCCCTCGATCGCGTATTCCGGAAAAAGCAGTGACCAGAATAACCTGCTGTATGATCTCCTGACTTTTTAGGAACTCAATTCCGCTCACTTGCGGCATCTGGATATCCAAAAAGACCAGGTCGACCGGCTTGCTACGCAAAATGCCATTCGCTGCTACCGTGTTACGTGCCACCCCTGCCAATTGCAGGAAGGGCAGGCGGCTGACATAGGCTTCGAGTTGCTGTCGCGCCAGCGGTTCATCATCAACAATTAGGACTTTAAGCATATCGATAAACTTACTTCGTAAATATTATTATCTTCCTTGATCATCAGTTGCTGGCGCTCACCATAGATTAGCGATAAGCGTTTACGTACATTGTACAAGCCAATGCCCTTGCCTGTAGTACTAGTTTCATAGCTGTTGCGGCAAGTGAAATCGAGTTGACTCTCATTAATCAGAACATGGATATCAATAAAGTTTTCAATCAAATTGTCGGAAACGTGCTTGAATGCATTTTCTACAAAGGAGATCAACAGCAGTGGCGCGATTTCCAGGTTTTCTATGTTACCAGCTACCTTATAATTGACCTCGCAATTGTCCATGCGCAACTTTTGCAAAGCGATATAGTCGGCTAAATAAGCCAGCTCTTTATTTAAAGATGCCAAGTCCTGCCCCGAATCATACAACTGGTATCGCAACATATCGGCCAGTGCCGACAAAGTCTGCTTCGGATCACCCGTTCCTAATTCCAATTGGCTGTATAAACTATTGAGTGAATTGAACAGGAAATGCGGATTTAACTGGGCTTTTAAATAGGTCAGTTCCGCTGCACTGCGTTCTTTTTCCATTGCCACTAAACTGCGGCGCAACTCAAAACGATCCAGCGCCAGCCTAACAAATATGCCAGCCAAAATACCCAGCAGCGTCATGAATAGCCGGTTGTACTGCATATCTTTATACGTCCAGCTAAAATCAAAATGGATGGGCACGATCATGTTTTGCAACAGCAAACCCATGATCCATGCAGCCAGGCCTGCCAATAATAATCCCACCAAACCCGATAGTATGATGAGCCTGCCCAAGTTCCTCCGCCGGAAATAATCGGGCATCAGATAAGCATACAGCGCATAAAAGGTCAGCAGGATAAGCCCTGTATCCAAAGCCGAAAAATACAGTCGGTTCCATTCGTTATTGACATAAAAGTACAACAGCCGGTTCCACATCAAAAAGAACACCAACCAGAAGCCCAAATGCACCCCAAATTTACGCATAATCTAAAGTACGCATCATCAGTCAAATGCGTCTTACCACTCGTATAAAATTTAGAACCGTTCGTATAATAGCCTGGCACCCGCTCATGGTTAAGCCATTATTTTGGTGCCATGAAAAAGCTATTGATCTGCTTACTGTTTTTTGCCGGTGCCGCTGGCGCACAGGTGCCCTTGGCTGCATCCTATTTAAAAGAAGCAGAGGCCGCCGCTCAAAAGCAACAGCTATGGAAAACATCGCTCTACGGTCCGATGCTCTTCGTCGATCAGCAAAGCCGGCACACCTATGCCAACATGACCGACAGTGCGGGAATACTGAAACCCGAAGGCGGGATATATACGGGCTCGCTGCCTAAAGATGTGATGGTTGCCAATACGGCCATTCACTGGGGCGGCCGTACCTGGTCAGTGCTGTTATGGCCTTTGCCTGAAGACCGCAATGAACGGCTTAACTTGCTGTTACATGAATCCTTTCATCGCATCCAGGAACAGATCGGCTTCCCCGCTAAAAGCCCGACCGCCGATCATTTGAGTACCATGGAGGGTCGCATATTTTTCTTTTTGGAGCTGCAAGCACTTAAAGCTGCGCTGCAAAAACCGATTAATCGCAGGCAAACAGACCTGGCTAATGCTTTAGCTTTCCGTCAAAAACGAGAACGATTGTTTCCCAGTACGTTTACCAATGAACGTATTCTGGAAATGAATGAAGGTTTGGCTGAATATACGGGCGTATCGCTTGGCCGCAGCGATCTGCGCCGACACCTATATGCCCAGATTGATACGGCCGGTAACCGAAAATCACTGATCCGTTCCTTCGCCTATTTAACCGGACCGATCTACGGACTGTTCCTACAAGAAAAAAAGAAGCACTGGACGCAGCAGATCGACTCCAATACTAATTTCCCGAACCTGATCAGTCGCTATTACCAGGTCAAAGCCAATAGGGCGCCGGACGAATCGATCTATAATGGCTTTGTCATAAGGTCATCCGAACGGCAAAAAGAAACCATTCGCCTTCAAACTGTGGCCGATTATACCGAAACTTTTACAAAAAAAACGGTGTTGCGCATTATGCTGATCAAAATGAGCGTGATCTTTAATCCCAACACGCTTTTCGACTTGGGTACTTACGGCACAATCTACCCAACAGGTGAGATAAAAGATAATTGGGGTCACCTAAAGGTAAACAAAGGCGGAATGTTGCTCAAAGATTGGCATATTGTGAGCGTACCAGTAACGGGAAAATTGGATATAGCCGCCCGGCACTTAGAGGCCGATGGCTGGACGCTGGATCTGGCAGAAGGCTGGCGTCTCGTCAAAATTGACGACTTAAACTATACGCTGCACCTAAACTAATAAAAGCAGCAAACAGTTGGAAAAAATAGTATTCAGCTGCGCGATTTGATTATTTTTACGGTATAAAGAACCTGGTATAATATCAGTAGATTGTTAGTATATAGTATCTGCAGTTTGTTGTAACCATGATGAATTCAGCAACATTTTTTGCACGCATAAAAAAGTTTATTTAAACTTTCATGAAAAAACAGTCCTTGCAATTATAATTTACTTGTACATACAGCGCTGAAGGCTCCCAGCACAGTACCGACAATTGGCAGGTGGGTGATCAGCAGATGAATGTGGTCTGGTTAATAATATTGTTTTTTACCGAAGAACAATATTTGACTGTATTATTTAAGTGATTGTAGTCAAGTGTATTAGTGATACTCGTTACTTGTTTTTTAGCCGGTAAATAGCCATTTTTACCATCTAAAATACCGTTATGAAAAAGATACTGATGCTCACCGGGTTTTCTGAAAATGCAGATCATGCCGCACAAACTGTTGCAAAAGTTGCGCCTCAATTGAATACGGATATTTTACTTTACCATACCTATTACGATCACCCTATACTCCCGACCTATGCCGGCGGCCCCTTGGTGGTCGAAGAGTTCGCCTTTCGGAAGGAGGAAAGCACCGCGAAACTCAGCCATCACCGTGATGATTTTTTTTCAGGGCTGTTCGACCGTTCGACAACTGCCGCCGCGCTGGATAATCAGCACCTTCCGCTAATGATTATCCCCTCAGAACAAACCTATGCGCGCTGATCAGTTTAATACAAAGGGGCTGAATGACAGCGAAGTTATCGCTGCCAGGTTAAAATATGGCCAAAACAGCCTTTCGTTTAAAAGAGAGAACGGATTTATAAAGGCGCTGACCGCACTGGCTAAAGAACCCATGGTCCTGCTTTTGTTGGTTACCTCGGGTATTTATTTTATCAGCGGGAAGCCGGGTGACGGCTTTTTCCTGGCTGCGGCCATTGTACTGGTGGCTGCAATATCTTTATACCAGGACTCCCGTAGCCGGAACGCGCTCGAAAAGCTGAAAGATTTTTCGCAACCCAAATGCAAAGTGATCCGGAACGGTGAGATTATGGAGATCGACAGTGCATCGCTGGTAGTTGGCGACGCCCTGATGGTCGAAGAAGGCATGTCGGTTATGGCAGATGGCCGGATCGTACATTCCAATGATTTTTCGGTTAATGAAAGTATCCTTACCGGCGAATCTTTAGCCGTTTATAAAGACAGTTCTTCAGCCGATCCTTTCATTTTTCACGGGACGACCGTGGCCAGCGGCCTGGCCATCGCCACGATCACGGCCATTGGCAACCAAACCCGTTTGGGCCAGATCGGCAAAAGCCTGGAGCAGATTGAAGAGGAAAAAACGCCACTGGAACGGCAGATCAACAATTTTGTAAAAAAAATGGTGATCGCAGGGCTGGTCGTATTTTTGGCCGTATGGGCGATTAACTATTTGCATACAGCAAATATTTTGGATAGCCTGATCAAAGCGCTCACGCTGGCCATGAGCATCCTGCCGGAGGAGATCCCTGTTGCGTTCACTACGTTTATGGCACTTGGCGCCTGGCGGATGATGAAAATGGGCATCGTGGTTAAACAAATGAAAACGGTGGAGACCCTGGGCAGCGCATCGGTAATCTGTACGGATAAGACCGGTACCCTAACTGAGAATAAAATGAGCCTGGCCAAAGTATATACCCTGCAGGAGGACCGAATCGCTGATGCTAAGGCAAAACACCTTAGTGAGCATGAACTGCAGCTGATTAGCCTGGCCATGTGGGCCAGTGAACCGATACCCTTCGATCCGATGGAGGTGGCTTTGCACGCAGCTTATGCCGGCTCAGGACTTAAAGATGAGCGGCATGATTACCGGATGATCCACGAATATCCGCTGGGTGGCAAACCACCCATGATGACCCATCTGTTTGAGAATGAAAAAGGACACCGGATAATTGCTGCTAAAGGGGCACCGGAAGCGTTGATCAGCATCAGTCATTTAAACAGCGACGAGAAGAGACGGATCGCAAGTGCCATTGAAGTAATGGCCGCGGAAGGGTACCGGATATTGGCCGTAGGGGAGGGTAGTTTTACCGGCGATGATTTCCCCGCCAGGCAGCAGGAATTTACTTTTGCATTTAAAGGATTGGTGGCCTTTTATGACCCTCCTAAAAAGAACATCAGCGCTGTATTACAGGAATTTTACCGTGCCGGTATCGCGGTTAAAATAATTACCGGCGATAATGCAGAAACCACCGGGGCTATTGCCCGTCAGATTGGTTTTCAGGGCGCTGATCAATGCATTAGCGGCGACGCACTAATGGAGCTTTCCGGCAAAGCGCTTAGCGAAACGGTTGAAGCAGCGAATATTTTTACCCGTATGTTCCCGGATGCCAAACTAAAGATTATTAACGCATTAAAAGCTAAAAATGAAGTGGTGGCTATGACCGGCGACGGCGTTAATGATGGCCCCGCGCTGAAGGCTGCCCACATTGGTATTGCCATGGGTAAAAAAGGTACGGAGATAGCTAAACAGGCAGCATCTCTGATCTTGCTGGAAGATGATCTTTCAAAAATGGTAGCTGCTATTGCTATGGGGCGTCGAATTTATGCTAATTTGAAAAAAGCTATTCAATACATTATTTCCATCCATATTCCGATCATTCTGACAGTGTTTATGCCGTTGGCCCTGGGATGGGCTTATCCAAATATTTTTTCGCCGGTGCATATTATTTTCCTGGAACTAATCATGGGGCCTACCTGCTCGATTATTTACGAGAACGAGCCAATGGAAAAAAACACGATGCTACAAAAGCCGCGCCCCTTCAGTACCACCTTTTTTCATTGGAAAGAATTAACGATGAGCGTGATACAAGGACTGGTGATTACCGGGGGTACCCTGGCCACTTACCAATATGCAGTAAGCCAGGGTGCTGACGAGCCACTGACGCGTACGATGGTATTTGTTTGCCTAATCACAGCTAATATTCTGCTGACCCTGGTAAACCGTTCCTTTTATTATTCATTGGCTACTACTATCCGGTATAAAAATAATTTGGTGTTAATTATTATTGGGGTTACCCTGCTTATATCAGCTTCGCTGATCTACCTTGAACCGTTAGCACAGTTTTTTGGTTTTAAACAGTTGAATATAAACCAAATGGCAATAAGCTTAATAATTGGTTTTATCTCCGTTACATGGTTTGAGTTGTATAAATGGCGGGCACGTATAAATATAGGATCATGAAAAATCAGACCTGTCGAAATATACTGCTGGCACTTTTAGCGTTCCGTGCCTTAGTGGGTAAGAGGCCGCTTTGTGCTGATGATCTCCTCAGATGGCGGTAGTATTATTTTAGGGTTAGCAGTGTGGTAACACTACGTTTTTACACATCGCCAAATGATTGAAGAGTGTACAATCGTTTGATCTGCATCACAAATGATTGCTTTTTAATTGTTACTTTTGTTAAGTTTGAAAAAGTTCACGGCCATATTGCTTTTAACAGCTTACCTGTTCTCGACAACTGAATTGCACCAGTTGCTGAAGATACCTGTGATTTTTGAGCATTTTGACGAACACCTGAAGGAAAACAAAAGCATTTCATTCCTGCAATTCCTGGACATGCACTACATGCATGGCAGCCCAAGGGATAAAGACTACAGCGAAGACATGAAACTGCCCTTCAAAACGGCAGATAACTGCACGGCAATGATATCACCTGTGCTGGTTCCTCAAGTATTACCGGCGCTCACAATTCCCGTGACATTTTCGGCAGAAACGAAATTACAAGCCTTCTATCCCGGGTTTAATCATTCCGCATATTTATCCAGTATCTGGCAGCCGCCAAAGGCTTGTTAATTAGTCTTTCTTCCAAGATTATTTATAGTGCTCTGCATAGCAATTCATGCTACCCGGTACTTTCTGAATTACTAATTTTTCAAGATTTTATTTTATGTTAAATCATATTATCGCTTTTTCCGTAAGGAATAAGCTGATCATTGGGCTTTTTATCATTGCCCTGATTGGCTATGGCAGCTACCAGTTTACCAGGCTGCCCATTGATGCCGTACCTGATATTACCAACAACCAGGTACAGGTTATTACCGTAGCTCCGTCATTCGGGGCTACTGATATCGAACGTTTAGTTACCTACCCGATAGAACAGGCCAACAGCAACATTTCCGGTCTCAAGGAAATCCGCAGCTTTTCCAGGTTCGGCCTTTCACTGGTCACGATCGTATTTGACGATGCCACAGATATTTACTGGGCGCGACAGCAGGTGGCCGAGCGTTTACAAAAAGTGCTAAGCCAGATACCTTCCGGTATCGGGACACCTGAACTTGGCCCTGTAAGCACCGGTTTGGGCGAGATATATCAATATGTATTGCGCCCTAAAAAGGGCTATGCTGCGAAATACAATGAAACCGACCTGCGGACTATCCAGGACTGGATAGTCCGCCGCCAACTTCTGGGTGTTAAAGGTGTTGCCGAGGTGAGCAGCTTTGGCGGTAAGCTAAAGCAATATTCGATCGAGGTTGATCCTAATAAATTGTTTTCGCATAATATGACGATTACCGACGTATTCAAAGCACTTGAAAATAACAACCAGAATACTGGTGGAGCTTATATTGAAAAAGGGCCCACTGTGCTTTACATCCGCAGCCAGGGACTGATTGGCAACATAGACGACATCAATAATACGGTGATTAAAACCACTATTGGCGGATCGCCCATTTTTATCAGAGACGTAGCCGATGTTAAAATTGGCTACGCCACCCGGTTTGGTGCGCTGTGTTATAATGATGAGGGGGAAGTTGCAGGCGCGGTGGTGATGATGTTGAAAGGGGCTAACAGCAGCGAGGTGATCAAAAATGTCAAGGCGCGCATCGTACAGATCCAGAAAACCATGCCCGAAGGCGTGGTGATCGAGCCATTTCTGGACCGCACCAAAATGGTTAACAATGCCATTGGTACGGTAGAGCGCAACCTGCTGGAAGGCGCGCTGATTGTGGTATTTGTGCTTGTATTGTTCCTGGGGAACTTCAGGGCCGGGCTGCTGGTTGCTTCCGTAATTCCATTGGCCATGCTGTTTGCCATTATCATGATGAACCTGTTTGGCGTAAGCGGAAACCTGATGAGCCTGGGGGCGCTGGATTTTGGCTTGATTGTAGACGGAGCCGTCATTATTGTGGAAGCGGTTATGCATACACTTAGCAGTAGTAAACAATTTAAAAGCATGGGCGCCATGGGCCAGGATGACATGGACAAGGAGGTAAACAGTGCTGCCAGCAAGATGATGAACAGCGCTGTTTTTGGCCAGATCATTATCCTGGTGGTGTATCTGCCTATCTTCACATTGCAGGGCATTGAAGGTAAAATGTTTAAGCCCATGGCACAAACGGTAGCATTTGCTTTACTGGGCGCTTTTATTTTATCACTTACTTATATCCCTATGATGAGCGCCGCCTTTCTGAGCAAGAAAATCAAGCAGAAACCGAACATTTCAGACCGGCTGATGACTAAAGTAGAAATAGCGTACCAGTCAGCCCTTAACCGGATCATTGCTTTTCCGAAAATGGTTGTGTTAACCGTTGCGGGCTTATTTATATTTTCAGCTTATATTTTAACTACACTGGGCGGTGAATTTATTCCAGCACTGGAAGAAGGTGATTTTGCCGTTGATACCCGCGTACTAACGGGAAGCAACCTGCATACAACTATCGCTAACACCCAAAAAGCAGCCCATATCTTAAAAACACAGTTCCCTGAAGTGGAAAAAGTGGTTACCAAGATTGGCAGCGGCGAGGTGCCGACCGACCCGATGCCGATGGAAGCCAGCGATATGATGGTGATCCTGAAACCCAAGGACGAATGGACATCAGCAAAAACCTTTAATGAACTTTCCGAAAAAATGGGCAAGGCCTTGCAGGCTGTTCCGGGTGTTACTGCGGGTTTTCAGTTCCCGGTGCAGATGCGCTTTAACGAACTGATGACAGGCGCACGCCAGGATGTAGTTTGCAAGATATTTGGCGAAGACCTGGATACCCTTGCAGCTTATGCCAATAAACTGGGTAAAATCATCAATACTGTTGACGGTGCTAAAAACCTGTACGTAGAGGCAGTTGCCGGCATGCCGCAGATCATCATTAACTATAACCGCAGCATTATAGCGCAATACAACCTCAACATAGCCGATATTAACAAGGTGGTTAACACGGCGCTGGCCGGGCAAAGCACCGGAACCCTGTTTGAAGGTGAAAAGCGCTTTGAGGTAGTGGTCAGGATAAGCGGTGAACAGAAAAAAGATCTGAAGGATATCCAAAATTTGCTGATTCCGACACCGGGAGGCGCGCAGGTTCCTTTGTCTCAATTGGCCGATGTACAGATCAAGGATGGGCCCAACCAGATACAGCGGGAGGATGCCAAACGCCGTATTGTTGTAGGGTTTAACGTTCGCGGCAGGGATGTACAAACCATTGTAAACGACTTGCAGGCCAAGGTGGATAAGCAACTCAAGTTCCCGGCCGGATATTATGTAACCTATGGTGGCGCCTTTGAAAACCTGAATGCTGCCAAACAGCGCCTGATGATTGCGGTGCCGGTTTCGCTGCTACTTATTTTTTTACTGCTCTATTTCGCTTTTAACTCTATCAAGCAGGGGTTACTGATATACTCCGCAATTCCTTTATCAGCTATCGGGGGGATACTATTCCTGGCCCTGCGGGGCATGCCATTCAGTATTAGTGCAGGTGTAGGCTTTATTGCTTTGTTTGGTGTTGCTGTGCTCAACGGCATTGTATTGATCTCCGAGTTTAACCAGTTAAAAAAAGAAGGTATGACCGATTTAAAACGTATCGTGTTAATGGGTACCAAAGTAAGGCTAAGGCCGGTACTCATGACCGCTTTTGTTGCCTCGCTGGGATTTTTCCCCATGGCTATCAGTAACGGTGCGGGTGCCGAAGTGCAAAGGCCTTTGGCCACCGTAGTGATAGGCGGCCTGCTGATCGCAACTTTTCTGACTTTGTTTGTATTACCCGTTTTGTACATCATGTTTGAAAAAGGATTTAAGACCGTACTCAGCAAAAAAAACACCACGGTGCTATCCATTTTTCTGCTGTCTGTGATAAGCCAGGTATCCAAAGCGCAAACACCAATTACGCTTAAAGCAGCTATTGATACTGCTGTAAAAAACAATTTGCAGGTAAAACATGAGCAGTTAAAGGCAAAATATCAGCAAATGCTGATTGGCACATCGGCCAGCATTTCGCAGGCCACGTTGTTCGGCGAAACGGGTCAGATCAACAGCAATTATACTGATACCAAGTTTGGTATATCACAGTCTTTTAACCTTCCCACTGTCTACGGCAGGCAAAAGGAGCTTTTAAAAGCTGATTGGAAAAACAGTGTATTGAGCATAGCTGTCAATGAGGTGCTTTTAAAAAAACAAGTGAGCCAGGTGTACTATGCCCTGGTTTATATGGAACAGAAAAAGTGGTTGTTACAGCACACAGATAGCCTGTACCTGGAATTTTATAAAAAAGCGGAGTTGAGGCTGGCTAAGGGCGAAACCAATATATTGGAGAAAACCAGCGCCGAAACCTTACTGGGACAAGTACAAATGCAATTGAACCTGTTGAAAGAAGATGAGGCTCTATTGCAATTGCAGTTCCAGCTGTTATTGAATTCTACAAAGGTGTTCACAACAACCGGCGCCAGCCATAAATTAAACCTTGCTGTTGGTGACAGCCTCAACTTAAAAGAACACCCGGCAGTAAAATTAATAGCGCAACAACAGCAAATTGCGGATGCCGCAACACGCGTGGAAAAAAGCAGGCTTTTACCTGATCTGACCATCGGCTATAACAACACCAGTATCAAGGGTGTCGGGGCCGATAATAAGCTGTATAATGGCTCGAACCGGTTTAATTCGGTGCAGGTGGGAATTGGTATCCCCATTTTCGCCGGCGCCCAAAAAGCCCGGATCAACAGTGCCAGGGTGAACAAACAGCTGGCGGAAAGTAATCTCGCGTTAACGGTGCAAAACATAACATCGGCTTACCGGGCGGCAGATCTCCAATATCAAAAATATCTTCGGGCAGTATCGTATTTTGAAGGCAAACCCTTAAAAAATGCTGAATTAATCGTCAATACGGCCAACCAGCAAATGGCGGCCGGTAATATCAACTACCTGGAGTGGGCACAACTGGTTAACCAGGCTACCGCGATAAAAAATGATTACCTGGAGGCTGTACGCAACCTCAACGAAGCGGTGATACAACTTAACTATTTTTCTAACAACTAAAATTCAGATCATGAAATCCATCATATATTTATCGGCACTCGTGTTAACCTTATCCGCCTGCGGCGGTAAAAAACCGGCGGCAGAAACAACAGACAGTGCAGTCAACCCTAATATTGTAACACTTACAGCCGCACAGCTGGAAAATGCGGCAATAACCACCGGTAAGATTGAGCAAAAGGAAATATCGTCCATATTAAAACTCAACGGCAAAATTGATGTTCCGCCGCAAAACATGGTTTCCATCAGCGTGCCTTTAGGCGGGTATCTAAAATCCACCAAATTGTTACCAGGTATGCACGTGAATAAGGGCGAAGCAATCGCCGTTATCGAAGACCAGCAATACATCCAGTTACAACAGGATTACCTGACAGCGAAAGCGAGGATAGCCTACCTTGAAAATGAATATAACCGTCAAAAAGACCTTAACCAGAGTAAAGCCAGCAGCGACAAAGTTTTTCAACAGGCCGAGGCCGAATACAGGAGCCAGCAGGTGCTGATCGCTTCTTTAGCGGAGAAACTGCAGCTTATCGGAATCAACGCACGAAACATCAGCGCAGCCAAAATATCGCGGAGCGTGAATATTTATTCCCCCATAAGCGGCTTTATATCCAAAGTAAATGTTAACATAGGCAAATACGTATCCCCGACTGAGGTGCTCTTTGAACTGGTTAACCCTACAGATATTCACCTGGCGCTGAAAGTGTACGAGAAAGACCTGGATAAATTATACATCGGTCAAAAGCTGGTGGCCTACACCAACAATCAGCCGGAAAAAAAGCACGAAGCCGAGATATTACTGATCGGCCGAGACCTTTCTGCCGACAGGAATGCGGATGTACACTGCCATTTTGAAAACTATGATAAAACCCTGGTACCCGGTACTTACATGAATGCCGATATACAAGTGAAAAATACCCGGGCTTATGTCATAAGCAACGAAGCCATTGTGCAGTTTGAGGGTAAACAGTATATCTATAAAGTTATTGGCAACCGTCAGTTTGAGATGACTCAGGTCAATACGGGCGAAAGTGAAAATGGGTTTACAGAAATTCTTTCGCCGGCAAAAGACATGACCCCGAACGCCGTTTTTGTGACCAAAGGCGCGTATTCGTTATTAATGATGATGAAAAATAAAGCAGAATAATACAATTTAAATCAGAACAATCATGAGAAAATATGCTGCGTTCAGCTTTTCGGTGGCTGTAATTTTATTGGCTGCACTGGCTGCCTGCGATAAAGCAACTCTCTATAATGGAAATGTTTATATCGCCATTCTGTATAAGAAAAATCCGCAGAAGGGATTTAAGGTCTATTACAAAAAAGGCGTGCCGGAGAAGGACAATAAAGAAACTTTATTGAGTGACGGTATGCAGACTACCAATGAAGCAGGAACCGTGACCTTTTATCAGTTAACTCCCGGCAGCTACACTTTTTATACATTCGGCTATCTGCCGGAAGCAGGTAGGGTCGTCAGCCGGGACACGAATTTAGTTATTCGCGCACGCTATCGGGATGAAAGTAATTATCGGTTTGATCTTACCTTAAATTAAAATCATCTATTGCTATCCAATACGGATAACTGGTGTTAGACCGTTATCCGTATTGTTTTACTGTTGCCAGAGAAAACCTTTTTATAATTGCTCAGTCTTAACCGCATTTAGGGTTTCGGCTACATTGGCCTATCGGCACACCATAACAATCTGCTCTTTGTTTATCATTCATTACTTGTTGTTAAATATACTTTTGCTGTAAACCCATGCAGTTGTACTAATTTTTAATGGTTAATAAACCCGCATTAATAGCAACAATAACGGTGCTCACGGTCATCAACACAGCCCCAATTGCCGGACTTACCAAAATGCACTGGTTATACAATACGCCTGCGGCAAGCGGTATCGTCACCACGTTATAGCCGGTTGCCCATGCCAGGTTCTGGATCATTTTCCGGTAAGTAGCTTTACCAAACAGGATCAGGTTGACAATGTCCTGAGGATTGCTGTTAACCAAAACGATCCCGGCAGTTTCAGCGGCGATATCGCTGCCTGATCCTACGGCGATACCAATATCGGCCTGCGCAAGCGCAGGGGCATCATTTACCCCGTCACCGGTCATGGCCACGAATTCGCCTTTTTTTTGTAGTTTTTTGATCTTTTCCAGCTTCTCGTGGGGCAACACTTCCGCAAAAAAACCATCCATTTTCAGTTGTTTGCTGACGCTTTCAGCTACCTGCTTATTGTCACCGGTGAGCAGGATTGACTGAATATCGTTATCATGCAAAGTGGCTATCGCGTCGGCAGATTCCGGCCTGACTACGTCAGCCAGGGCCACAAAACCGGCTAGTTGATCATTGATCAATACAAACACCACCGTCTCATTACCAACCGTGTGGTAATCCGGAGGCAGCTGCAAATTATTTTCTTTAAGATAGCCGGGACTAACGATCTTGACCTTTCTCCCTCCTGCAACACCCGCTACACCTTTACCGGTGATCGCTCTGAAATCTGAAACCTGCGGCAGGGTCAGATTCCGCTTCTTTACTTCGGTCATGATTCCGGTTGCAATAGGGTGCTCAGAGTGGGCTTCCAATGCGCCCGTTAAACGGATCAATTCATTTTCATTTGAGGCCTGTTCACCTATGGTTGACACGCGTGATACCTCAAACTTTCCTTTAGTCAAAGTCCCGGTTTTATCAAAAACAACGGTTGTTATCTTGCGGGAGTTTTCAAAAGCTGTACGGTTCTTGATGAGCAGCCCATGCTGTGCTGACAAGGCGGTTGATCTGGCCACTACCAGCGGAACAGCGAGTCCAAGCGCATGGGGGCAGCAGATCACGATGACGGTAACCATTCGCTCCATGGCAAAGGCGATATCGCGGCCCAGGCTTATCCATACAACAAACGTAGTAATACCCGCCAAAAGGGCAATGATTGTCAGCCACCGTGCTGCTTTATCCGCCAATAGCTGGGTGTTGGATTTAGCATCCTGTGCGCTTCGCACCAGGTCAACCACCTTGAAGAGATAGGAGTCCTTACTGCTATGGGTTACCCGCACTTTCAAAGATCCGTTGCCGTTTACTGAACCTGCGATCACCTTTTGTCCCTTGATTTTTAGAACGGGTTTAGACTCGCCCGTCAGCATCGATTCATTCAGGTAGCTTTCCCCTTCTTCGACCAGGCCATCTGCCGCGATTTTTTCACCAGGTTTAACGAGGATAAGGTCGCCTTCTTTCAATGTTTCCGTTTTTACATCCGCTGTACCGTTTTCTTGGATCAGGTGAGCAGTTGACGGCATAAGCTGAACAAGCAATTCCAACTCACGCGAAGCGCCGGCTACCGACCGCATTTCGACCCAGTGACCAAGCAGCATAATGAGGATAAGCGTGGCCAGTTCCCAGAAGAAATCCATGCCTTTTAACCCAAACACCGTTGCGGTGCTATAGCCATAGGCCACGGTTATCGCGAACCCAATCAGGGTCATCATCCCCGGATTCTTCGCTTTCATTTCAGAAAACCATCCCGTCAAAAACGGCCAGCCTCCATAAACGAATACTGTGGTAGAAAGTAAAAATAGTACATATTGACTGCCGGAAAAGCCTATCTGTAAATGCAGCCACTGCTGGGTCATGTGCGATAAAAGCAGGATCGGCAAGGTCAATACCAATACTACGTAAAAACGCTTACGGAAATCAGCGATCATCGCATTATGGTTATGTCCGCCATGCCCCATATGCTGATGGTCTTTATCATGATTCCCATTATTTTGATCTGTCATGTGGTGATGCGTCTGATGTTCCATCGCGTTTCTTTTTAATAGGTTAATGTTAATCCGGCCCCCAATCCCATATCGCTGTCGTAATGACTGGATAGGGAAAAGGTTTTATTCACGATATAACGTAATCCACCTGTATATTCTTTATCGGTATTAGCCATCAATGTCATGCGTAAACGGCTGCTTAACGGTATATCTTCCCGCCCAAGCTGAAATCTAAACTTACCGTTACCGTCAACACGAAAATCAGCCACAAATAACATTGGCAGCGTATAGGCTAAGCCTACTACAGCTGTGTGCCTGTTATTCTTGTTGCTAACCTGGCCAAACATATTTTTCTCCACTTCATCTGTCCGTTTGTAGTGGTAGTCAAAGCCCGCATATGCATAGAGCCATTGCATACGGCCGAAATATCGCCCAAACATGGTCTCGCTCTCATAGCCTTTGGTGTCATTAGTGCCCAGGTGCCACATCGTCGAAAATTTCCAGCGGGTATTGGCCAATGCCGCGTTACCGTCGCTGCCGTTACTCTCCAATCCCAATTTAGCGGAGGCGTAAAATTTGCGGTCATCAGCAGCCACTTTTTTAAAACCGGCTACCGGATCAGGTACTTCCGGGTTTGGTGGTGAATTCTCATAGCTGAAGATGCGGCCCATGCCGCTCATCATATGGTATAAAATATGACAGTGAAAGAACCAGTCGCCGCTTTCCGTCGCCCGGAACTCGATGGTGTCGCGCTCCATGGGCATAATGTCCAGCGTATTTTTTAGCGGGGCATAATCTCCTTGTCCGTTCAACACGCGGAAGTAATGGCCGTGCAGGTGCATTGGATGCCGCATCATGGTATTGTTATACAAAATGATCCGTACGTTTTGCCCCTGTTTGATCAGTATCTTATCAGACTCAGAAACGGTTTTATTATTTATCGACCATACATAACGGTTCATGTTGCCGGTTAGCTCAAAGTTAAGCGTTTTAGTAGGGCCACTGGTTAAAGTGGTCACATGAGTAGACTTGAGCATATTGTAATTTAAGGTAATGATATTGCCAGTGCCTGCGCCCATATCCATGCCCGCCATAGGCTGCATAGGTTTTGACGTGTCCTTTCCCATACTTTCATCTTCGCCGGATATTTCAGGATACATCACAGTATTCATGTCCATGACCTGGTTAGTCATCACCATACCATTCATTTCCTTCATATTTCCCTGCATATCCATCATGTTGTTCATCATGTTCATGCCTTCAAAGTACTTCAGACGTCCCATCTTTTTAGCCGGATGTTTCATCCCGTTTCCTAACCAAAGAGAAGTGTATTTTGTCCTGTCCTCGGGCGTAGCCAGGAATTCATAGCTGCCATCTGCCGGGATGGTCACCACCACATCATAAGTCTCCGCCACACCAACGATCATCCGGTCAACGTCTACCGGTTGCACGTCTTCGCCATCATTGGCCACTACCTGTATTTTTCCCCCTGCCCATTTGAGCCAGAAATAGGTAGACGAACTACCGTTGACTACGCGTAAGCGCACCTTTTCGCCTGCCTTAAATTGCGGAGCCTGCGCTTCAACTTTCCCATTGCTAAAAAATCGGTCGTAATAAACGTCGCTTACATCCATGGCGTTCATACGCTTCCATTCGTTGGTCAGCTTGGTTTTCAGGTGCCCGGTTTTTAAAGCCTGCCAATAGTCCTGCGTACTGCCTTTGCGGATGGCATACCAGTCGGTCGCATTATGTAAGCGGCGCTGCACCTGCTCGGGGTTCTCATCCGTCCAGTCGCTCAGCAATAAAGTATATTCTTTCATTGGCTGAGGCCTGCGCTCGTGAATAATAAACGCTCCGTACAGGCCGCTTTGTTCCTGTGTCATGGTATGCGAATGATACCAATAGGTGCCATGCTGTACCAGCGGAAATTTAAATAAGTGTGTTTGCCCGGCGAGAATAGGCGTCGTTGTGAGATACGACACACCATCGTAACGGTTAGGCAAAATCAAACCGTGCCAATGGATGGAGGTTTCCATCATCATTTCATTATGCACGTAGATCTCCGCCGTATCGCCCTCGGTAAACTCCAGCGTCGGTGCGGGTATGCTGCCATTAATAGCCATGGCGGCTGTTTGCTTACCGGTGTAGTTTACGGTAGTATCGTTAATATACAAGTGGTAGATGTCCCGATTGCCGATCCTGGTATGCAGCGGAAGATGCTGACCTTTGCCCATCATCATAGGATGCTGCGCAAAGGCTACTCCAAAAAGCAAAAATAGAATACTAAATAATAAGATTAATTTTTTCATGGTATAAAACAGGCCGAAGCTTTCACTCCGGCCCGTATATTTTATTTTGCAGCAGGTAAAGTTTCCTTAACCTCACCGCAGGTTAGCATTTGATTACCGTAATAAGGATTTTTGATGGCCGCTGATTCGCTTAACCAATAAGACTTTTTCATCGGGCAATAGTTGCGGTAAACCGGCGTACTGTTAAACTTACCGGCTTTTACCAGCGTGTACATGTTCTCTGATAGTTTGGCAAAATGTTCGCGCTGATGGGCTATATTATTGCTCTCACCAATATGCCGGGCATCAAACAATAGTTTATCTTTTTGAGCCTCGGTCAATTGATCGGCTGGAACGGCGGTTACTGTGCTTTGAAATTCTTTTGCTTTGGTATTTGCAGTGGCCGCATTGCCACTGATCAGAGCGTTCTTTACACCGTAATAGGCGGTTAATATCGCATCTTTGGATGAATTGGTTTGCGCTTTCACTTGCGTAAAGGACAATAGCGCCAAAAAGGCGCATACGAGAATTGGAAGCTTTTTCATGCTCTTAAATTTTAAAAATGAATATTAATTCCTGATTAACAGGAAATTATTGAGGTTAAACTTGAATAAATGATCAAAAGATCATTCGTTTCTTCAGGATCGAAGAAATAGAAAAAGGATCAGATACGAAAAACACAGTTACGCAAAAATACGGGGACAGCCGGAACGGATGGAGGTGCCTGGCTTACCGGGTACTGAACCGTTAGCGGTACATTAGGATAAGACAATGATCCGAAAAAATGAACTGCCGGTAGCACAACCGCACTGGTACCCAGGGTAAGCTGGCTATAAGTGACCGAACCGCTTTTATCTGATTTGAGCTGCTGGTGCTTATCTGTACAGCACTTTTTAGTTGATTTTGCCTTAAGATCCATGCCGCAGGTATGGCATTTTTCGGTGTGACTGTGCCATAGTAATACCTTGACCAGCCTGCCCATACAGTACTGGTAATGCAGCGTTGCCCCGGAAGAAACGCCCAGGTACAACACAGCTAAAAAGGTTATGAACAGCTTTTTGATCACGATACAAATATCATCAATATAACGGAAAGCGATTTATATAATTTTCAATTGTATTTACAAAATAACCAGATCTACAGCAGCATGATAATGATGCAAATCAGTTCAATAACTGACTATAATCAACATTATTGCCTATCTGCCTGCTTTACTTTCACTTAAAAAACAATCATGAAAAAAGCGATCCACTTAATATGTGCCATCACCACCCTGGTGATAGCTGGTTTTTGCACCTGCATCTGCGCAAACCGAGCCAAAACCAGTGCCAGCAAATGAAATTCACATCAACAAAAAAGGTGAGATACATGACCATGGCGGTACCTTGCTGGGCTACATCAGTAAGGACAATATCGTAAAGGATGCCAAGGGCAACAAAGTCTATTTTATCGACCGTGACGGTAACGTGATCGACGCGAAGGGCAACAAATTAGGAAAATCGGCGAAGAACGGCTTTTATTTCAACAATGAAGGACAGCAGGTTTTAAAAGTCAAGGATAAAGACGCTGAAGAATGTGAGATATTAGATCCGGACGGCCATAATTTGGGCACCACGCACAAAAATTACAAGCTGCATGCCTGTGCTGCGCATTGCCTGTTCTTAAAAAAGCAAGCCAATCCACATCCGGTACATTAACGCCACTTATTTTATAAAGATCGGGCATAATTGTATAAACGCCTTTAAGATTAAATAGCGACCTTTAGGTTTGCTATATGACAGAACTATTTATCAAAAATATGGTATGCGACCGCTGTAAAATGGTAGTCGAACAGGAACTCAAAAGACACGGGCTCCAGGTGAACGATGTTCATCTGGGCCTCGTGCATTTACGTAATGATATTGATAAACAGCAGCGCCTGGAATTGGCAGAGGGGCTAAGTAAACTGGGCTTTGAACTATTGGATGACGCCAAGTCAAAAACTGTAGAGCAGATCAAAAACAGTATTATTCAAAAAATACATCATAGCGACTACCTGGATATCAAGGTGAATTGGTCTGCATTGCTTGCGGATGAACTACACCAGGATTACAAGCACCTGAGCGGCTTATTCTCGGCAGTAGAGGGCATCACACTGGAGCAATATATCATCCAGCAAAAAATCGAACGGGTGAAGGAACTGCTTTTTTACGACGAACTGAACCTGAGCGAGATCTCCTATAAATTGGGCTACAGCAGTGTTGCTCATCTTTCCGCGCAATTTAAAAAGGTGACAGGTCAAACGCCCTCACAGTTTAAAGCGGCACGATCGGGCGGTAGTTCGCGCCGCTCCCTTGACACGATCTGAAAAAGATGTAAATCGCTTAGCCAATTCTGTAAAGTTCAATGAGATCGCACTTCAGACCTTTGTTTAATAAAGATCTGAACGATGACAACCAAAACAATTCATACTCAAAAGAAATTATTTCCCGTTACCGGCATGACCTGCGCAGGTTGCGCAATTAGCGTTGAATCTATATTAAAATCGGCTCCCGGCGTTAACGATGCTGGTGTTAATTTTGCTAACAGTACTGCCTGGGCATTATACGATGACACCCAAACTAATCCTGTACTTCTTCAAAAGGCGGTACAGGCAGGCGGATATGACCTGATCGTCAATGCTCAAGACCCTTCAAAGGCCCAGGAAGAAGAACAGTACAAAAAATATCTGGAATCAAAAACACGAACCATTTGGTCTTCCATATTTGCATTTCCGGTTTTTCTCATCGGCATGTTTTTCATGGATATACCCCATGCCGAATGGATATCGATGTTACTGACCATACCTGTAGTTTTCTGGTTTGGTAGGAACTTCTTTATCGGTGCGTGGAAACAAGTCCGCCATGGAAAAGCGAATATGGACACACTCGTTGCGCTAAGCACGGGGATTGCTTTCATCTTTAGCGCTTTCAATACCGTCAATCCCGATTTCTGGCACAGCAGAGGTGTTCATCCTCATGTATATTTTGAAGCTGCGGCTGTTATTATCACCTTCATTTCTTTAGGGAAATTATTAGAGGAAAGGGCGAAGTCCAATACGTCATCGGCCATTAAAAAGCTGATGGGCCTTCAACCCAAAACAGTACGTTTTATTGTAAATGGTACGGAGAAGGAAATGCCCGTTGAATCGGTCGTGCCGGGCGATGTCATTATCGTTCGGCCGGGAGAAAAGATCGCCGTGGACGGCCTGGTCAGCTCGGGCAATTCTTTTGTAGACGAAAGCATGATCACCGGTGAGCCAGTACCGGTGGAAAAGACGGCCGGAGAAAAGGTATTTGCCGGTACGATCAATCAGAAAGGTAGCTTCCGGTTTGAGGCGGAAAAGATAGGCAGCGATACACTACTCGCCCACATCATTAAGTTGGTGCAGGAAGCACAGGGCAGTAAAGCCCCGGTACAGAAGTTGGTCGACAAGATCGCCGGTATATTTGTACCTGTTGTCCTGGTGATCTCCGTATTGACCTTCGCTATTTGGATGCTTTTTGGTGGTGATAATGCATTTACCCATGCGTTGCTGACTTCCGTCACTGTTCTGGTTATAGCCTGCCCCTGTGCTTTGGGCCTTGCCACCCCTACAGCCATTATGGTAGGTGTTGGAAAAGGTGCAGAGAACCACGTTTTAATAAAAGATGCCGAGAGCCTGGAGCTGGGATATAAGGTAAATGCCATTGTTCTGGACAAGACCGGAACGATAACCGAAGGTAGGCCCCGCGTTACAGAGATCAGTTGGTTAGAGGGGCTGGCAGATGATTCCTTGTTAAGCCAAATTCTTTACAATTTGGAATCCCGCTCTGAACATCCCTTAGCTGAAGCTGTAGTATCGGCAATGGCAGTTGTTGCTACAGATAACTTCGCCTTGCAGAACTTTGAAAGTCTGACCGGGAGGGGCGTCAAAGCCGAATATTCGGGTAGCCGGTACCTGGTTGGCAATCGCAAGCTAATGGAAGAGAATGCCATTACAATTGAGCCATCACTAAAACAAAGAGCCAATGAACTTCAGGCATCCGCCAAAACGGTGGTGTACTTCAGTGATGCCCGTCATTGCCTGGCCATTATAGCTATAGCTGACAACGTGAAAAGCAGTTCTAAAAACGCCATTCATCAGTTGCAGCAAAATGGCGTGGAGGTGTTTATGCTGACAGGGGACAATGTACAGACGGCTGCGGCGATTGCAAGCGAGGTCGGCGTTGAAAATTATAGCGCTGAGGTAATGCCGCATGATAAAGCGGAATTTATAAAAGCATTGCAGGCAAAAGGTAAAGTGGTGGCCATGGTAGGTGATGGAATCAATGATAGCGAAGCGTTGGCACAGGCGGATGTCAGTATCGCCATGGGCAAAGGATCAGATATTGCGATGGAAGTTGCCAAAATTACGCTCATCACATCCGATCTGCAGTCGATACCCAAGGCGCTTTTACTTTCTAAGAAAACGGTAAGCACGATAAGGCAGAACCTTTTTTGGGCATTCATTTATAATGTGATCGGGATACCGGTGGCTGCAGGGATACTATACCCGTACAACGGTTTTCTGTTGAACCCAATGATAGCAGGTGCAGCGATGGCTTTGAGTTCTGTATCGGTGGTAAGCAACAGCTTGCGTTTAAAAGCAATTAAACTTTAGTGCGATTATTTTATAACAAATCGCGCTTATCCTGTAAAGCTAAAAGCCTGATCGCAGCTAATTTTGAACTATAAATTATAACAATGGAAACTTTAAAATTTAAAACAAATATCAATTGTGGCGGCTGTATCGCCAAAGTAACACCCGCTTTAAATGAAACTGTAGGTGAAGGAAACTGGCTGGTGGATACCAGCGTACCGGAAAAAATCCTGACGGTAAAAGCTGAAACGATTTCTAATTCAATTATTAAGCGTGTTGAATCTGTTGGATTTAGAATTGAAAAAGTTTAATACTTACCAGGCAGTAGGTGAATGTGTATTTTATTGTATGGTCTCAGGTCTGCCCGCAGTTCACAATCAGCGCTTCTGAAATAAGATGAGATGTGGTCAAGGTGAGTGTTAATATGGGGACTACAGCAAGCTAATGGCATCCCTATGGAAACTGTTTCAAAAGAGCTGGGTCATAAAGGTTAATATTAGTGTGGGCTATTTTACCCCAGGAGTTACTTCGAAAAGATATTTGCCATTTATGCGGCGTTGAACCAAATGCTTTGATCATGGTTTGTTGTGATTTTCGTGTTCAGCTCAAATTCCTATTCCGAAAAGTAATTCCGTTCACATTTATCTTTATCAGAACCGCTGTTTAGTTTGCCTGACATAAGTGACATTATTGGATAACACTACTTAAATATTATCTTCAAAGCGCATACTCATGCCGTATCATTACCCGGCCGGTAACAATAACCATAAGTAGCCTCAATTGCACTCAGGCGGGGCAGCAGTTTCTTCCACACGAATAGCATCCTGAACATTTCTTTTCATTCGGATGATCATGCATTGATTAATTTAATTTTTCTGCCTGCGCAGGTACTTGGTCAGGATAACGATGGTCTGCCCGTCGATCTTGCCTTCAATCTGGTCGGTGTTATCGCTAACTAGCCGGATGTTTTTAACGACAGTGCCCATTCTGGGGTTAAGTGAACTTCCTTTGACATCCAACGAACGGGTTAAAATCACGGTGTCGCCATGCTGCAATTCGTTCCCAAGGCTATCGCGGTGAACCTCAGCTGGCTCCTCAGCTTCTACTGTAAAGCCTGCCTTTGCCCATGCGAGCAGGTCATCTTCCAGGTAAAGTATTTCGAGGCAACCTGCGGCCCAATCCTCATCTTTCAGAAGGGACAAGATGCGCCATGATAAAACCTGCACGGCCGGGACATCGCTCCACATGGCTTCAGCCAGGAAGCGCCAGTAACGATTGTCCGGTTTTTCGGGTTTTGCCAGTTCGGACTTGCAGCCTAAGCAAACATTTATGTTGTTAGCGGCATAACCGGCTGGAGAAACTGTGTACACGGTAAGTTCGCTTGCAGATTGGCAGAGTTCGCAGGTGTTGATTTCGGGTGATCCCGCGTTTAAGGTAATGTTCATCATATAAATTTAATATACTATTTATTTACGTATAAAGTTAATTATGACAATGCCAAGTAAAATACCTAGCACCATGATCAGATAAAGCAGGATCTCGTTACCTGCAAATTTTTTATATTTTGTCCAGAAGGAGTAATTATCGTTTTGTTTCCTCATCGGTAAGTTTTTCGCGAAGTTATGGTATAGCGTATTTTACCTTTTGTAAAGGGAATGTGCCTAAGTTTAATCAGGCTTTCGGATTATGGATTTATCCAGTTCAGGACGGTAATGCACTTTTGGAGACAACCAGTAAAGCAAAATGACCCTGGAATACCGAAAGTTTAATGGGGACAATAACACCAGGCCGATTAGGATTGTGCTCAAGTATAACCACGGGGAATCCGTATTACCGGTTACCAGCCGCGTTAAAAGGCAAATGCTTACGCCTTCCGCAACATTGAACGCGTAACTGACATACATGGCCGCGTAGAAATAGCCGGGTTCGATCTCGAAGATCATTCCACATGAAGGACAGTTAATATTGATCCGGTTCGCGCCTATACGCCATGCACCTCCCTCAAACATATTGCCCCTTCTGCAACGCGGGCATTTGGCGCCGAGCATGGCTTTCAATTTTGGTGTTTTACTCATTTTATATTATTCTTCTTAGAGCAAGGAGCTATAATCTCCTCTATTCCTTTACCCACATTTTAAGGTATCTGCTGTATGAATTATTTATTAACGTATAGCCCGTTGGCACCTGCTTGTCAGGCGCATAATAAGTAACCAGCCTGGTCCCGGCCGGTTTGCTGGCCAGCATTTCCCGTATATGAAAGGTGTAGGTGTTATACAATTCATAAGATGTGTGTACGGCGTAATCGATCCGGCTTTCCGGTTCTATATTTTCGTAGAAAGAATTATAAAAATAAAAGTGATCATATTCATCATAGTTTAAGGAGGTGAGGTTGCCATGCCTGAAATGTACATTCTGAACACCGATCTGTTCTTTTGCGGTTTCGGCATAACCAAATAGTTCCTTACGCTGTTCGATGCCATGAAAGCTCGCTTCCGGGTGGTAGACACCGGCTGCGATACAGAATTTCCCGACACCGCTGCCGATATCAAGTACCCGTGCCCCCGGACTGGCGAGGAAATTACTGGCTTCCAGCGCAACACCAAGGCCGGTCCAATGTAGCTGGGAGAGCTCCCGGATATGCGAGGGGTATAAAGTGTCGAATGTGGCATCTTTGCGGAAGAAAGATATATTCAGGGTATCAGTATACATATACGATAGCTTTTTGTATTTGAGATAAGTTTTATAATTAAACATGCCATTTATTGTCGGATCCATAACTGGAGCAGGGTAAGAAAGGACTGCTCCACCAGTTTATAATTAGCAGGAATCATTTCTCCGAGGCACTGGTAAGTCACAACACGTGTGCCGGGCGGTTTATCCTTGAGAACAGCCAACAGGTAACCGTTATAATATTCATAGAGGCTATACGAAGTCTCTATCGTATCGTCGATGGCATTTTTCTGGTCGATATTTTCAAAAAAAGAGTTGTAGAAATAAAAGTGATCGAATTCATTGAAATTTATCTGTGTGATATTCGCATGGATAAAGCGGACATTAGGTAAATTAAGGTAGCTGCCGGCCAGGGTGGCGTAATGCACCAGTTCGTGCCGTTGTTCCGCCCCATAGTACTTGCCATTGGGATGGCCGTGTGCCGCTGTTAGGCAAAATTTACCCGTGCCACTCCCGATATCCAGGATATTACCAGGTACGTTCAGGTAGTCGGCCGCTTTTGTTGCCACAGCTAATGGCGTCCAGTGCGCCATTGAAATCAGTTGCAGGTGTTCAGGGTATAACCAATCAAATTCCGCATCATTCCGGAAGAAACAGTCGTTGGGCCGGCGCTTCTCCACCGGGGTGAGCAACCTTTGCCGGTACGGTTCCGGTTCCGGAGGGAAAGGGGAAAAGGGATAAACATCCATTCTGCAAATTTCCGTCCTTCGGTTGCCCGATGCACCTGAAGGAGATCAGTTCAAAAACTGATCTTTATCAGTTTTGATTTTTCGTAACTTTGACCTATGAGTCTAAACGGAATTTTTCCGATCGAAAGGTGGAGTTTTACAACGCATTCGGTGCTTAGCGCGCTTTCTGATCAGGAAACAGCCCTGCTTACCCGGCACATTACCGAACAACACCTCTTTAAAGGAGATGTGATCTTCCGTGAAGGAACCGTGCCTTCCGGTATCTTTCTTGTACGTAGCGGCAGGGTCAAGAAGTACAAGGCGGACCAGCTCGGAAAGGAACAAATCATTTATGTGGCCGGCCCGGGCGAATTGATGGGCTACCACCCGGTGCTTTCCGGAGAGCGCTATGCGGACTCTGCCGCAGCGATGGAAGATACGATGGTGTCGTTCATTCCAAAAGAAGACTTCATGGATATATTAAGCCGGTCGCCAGTTTTCGCACTTCGCCTGCTAAAGGCAATGAGTCATGAATTCACGGTATTGACCAATACTATCTCTGTGATTGCGCAACGGACAGGTCCTGAGCGGCTGGCGATCGCGCTCATTGTACTGCGGGAAAAGTTCAAATACGGATTGAATGATCACGAAGCTATTCCGATCAATATTTCCCGCGCCGACCTGGCTAATATGGCAGGCCTTGCTGAAGAAAACGTGATCCGCCTGCTCAGAGAGTTTAAAGCAGAAGGTGTACTGTTAACGGAAGGTAGAAAAATCATCATCAAGGACGTACACCTGCTTGTCAAACGGGCTAATTACCGGTAATGTTATTTCCCAATACTTTGGATGAATCAGGCCAAATGATGTCTCAACAGGGGCTTTTTAATCCCTGGGATTTATTTTTTATGGTAGCGTGAATTTTAATTGTATTTTCAAGAATTGGTAAGCTCAAGCCTTATCAATATGAAAACAGGTTGTCATAATATATTAAGATGATAACAGCTTTTCGATGCCATGCTTATGAAAAAAATTTCCTTTTACATCACAATGATACTTTTACCGATGCTGTCTTTTGGCCAGGAAGCATTTATACGGGGAACTATCACCAACGGAGTGACTAACCAGCCGGTTAGTGGTACTAGTATCCAGGTTTTGGGCGGAGGGGCAGGAGTGGTTTCTGATTCGCTGGGTAACTACAGCCTAAGGTTAAGGCCCGGTAATTATACCCTTATGTTTTCAAAAGTTGGTTTTAAAACAGTATCGCTTGCAGATATACAGATCGGCACGGTTAAGCCTACCATTATGGATGTGGCGATGGAGCAAATTGTGGCAAGTTTAAACGAGGTGAAGATTCTGGGCAGCCGACGACTTAATAAAACGATGGAAAGCCCGCTATCCCTCAGGAGCATTGGCGTTTCGGAGATCAAAAGAAACCCCGGTGGTAACCGTGATATATCAAAGGTGATCCAGTCGCTGCCCGGCGTTTCGTCGCCGGTTAGTTTTCGTAATGATATTATTATCAGGGGTGGCGCACCTAACGAGAACCGCTTTTATCTGGATGGGGTAGAGATCCCCAATATCAATCATTTTGCTACGCAGGGTTCGTCCGGCGGGCCCGTGGGACTTATCAATGTCGACTTTATTAAAGAGGTGAATTTTTATTCGGGCGCTTTCCCGGCAAATCGTGGCAATACCCTGAGTTCGGTTTTCGAGTTTAACCAAAAGGATGGCCGCGCTGACAGGTTGGGCGCTACGCTTTCTGTTGGGTCAAGTGATTTTAGTGCAACCATTGAAGGTCCTCTGGGAAAACGTACTACCTATCTGGCTTCGTACAGGTACTCCTATCTACAAGGCTTGTTTAAACTGCTAAAACTACCGTTCTTGCCCTCATACCAGGATTTTCAATTTAAGATAAAAACAAAACTCAGCAATAAGGATGAAGTAACATTTATTGGCCTTGGGGCCATAGATAGGTTTAAACTTAACCTATCGGCAGACAGTACCGAAGAAAACCAATATACGCTGGCCACCATCCCTGTGAATACGCAAAATAGTTATACCGTGGGCGCCACTTACAAACATTTCAGGCCAAAGGGTTTTATCCTGTTTGTAGCCAGCAGGAGCTATTTAAACAATAACGCGGTAAAGTATAAAGACAACCAGGAAAGCATGGGCCGTATACTTGACTATACTTCGGCAGAGGCCGAAAATAAATTGCGTTTGGAAAGTACCAGCCAGCAAGGCTTGTATCGTGTCAACTTTGGTGCCGGCGGCGAGGCGGCACATTATAGCACTAATACATTTAATTTGTTGCCTTATGGCAACCAGATATACAATTCGACCATCAACTTTTTTAAATATAACGTATTTGGGCAGGTAAGCCGCCCGTTTTTTAATAACCTGTTGTCCCTGTCATTTGGCTTAAGGGCAGATGCAAACAACCTTTCATCTGACATGAATGACCTGTCGAGAACAATTTCGCCCAGGCTCTCGGCATCTTTAAATCTAAGCGAGCGGCTAAGCCTGAATTTTAACACGGGTATTTACTACCAGTTGCCGGCTTACACAGTTTTGGGCTACCGCGATAGTTTAAATACGCTGGTTAACCGTAATGTCAACTATATCCAGAATAAGCAGCTTGTTTTGGGTATGGAATACAATTTACCCAGCACACGTTTTACAATTGAAGGCTTTTATAAATATTACTCACATTACCCTATTATTAAAACCCTTAATGATTCTATCCCCCTGGCTAATCTCGGGGCTGATTTTGGTGTAGTGGGCAATAACCCGGTGGTTGGCGAAAGCCATGGCCGAAGTTATGGTTTAGAGTTTTTTGCGCAGCAAAAACTCACCAATGGTTTTTACGGCATATTTGCACTTACGCTTTACAAAAGCGAGTTTCAGAACAAGAACGGGGCTTATGTGCAGTCATCGTGGAATAACCGCTATATACTCAGTTTAACCGGCGGTAAACTTTTAAAAAGCAATTGGGAGGTTGGTGCCAAACTCAGGTTAACCGGTGGCAGCCCTTACACCCCATATGACCAATCGTTATCATCGCTTAAAACAAACTTTAACATTTACCCCCGGGGTATACCGGCTTATAACCTGTTAAATACGCAGGTGCCGGCGCTGTTTTACCAACTTGATGCCAGGGTCGACAAAAAATATTACTTTAAACACTACGCATTTAACTTTTATTTTGATATGCAAAACGTTACAGGTTACAAATATAACCGGCAACCGGTTATCGTGCCTGTTAGGGATCCCTCCGGAAATGTGATGGACGCCCCCGGGGATGCAAGCAAGATCCAGACAAAATTTCTCGCTCAAAAAGGCGGGAATATACAGCCGACCCTCGGGCTGATCTTTGAATTTTAAATTAAATTGTAAGGCGGTTATGGAAGCAGATCAAAACAGTTTGATCATATAAATTACACCCGAAAGCCATATTCTTATGACCTGATTTAAACACTGACAGGTTGAGATTGGTGCTTCTTCAATAAGCTTCCTGCTATACTCGAATAAAAATATCAGCCATCCTATAAAAACGGTCAAACCACTTTATATGAAATTTGTTAGGTGTGGTAAATTAAAATCATGCTCTTAAAGAAGTCAATTCCGGTTTCATACATTTTTGGAAAAATAAAAAACGAACTGCCTTATGTCCTCGTTGTGGGTTTAGTGGTTAACTATTTAACCGGACATTTCAGGAATTTGATCCCGCAGATGCCTGTTGCTATTCCCACATTTATAGGTACTGCAATATCCGTAATCTTATCTTTTAAGATCAGTCAGTCTTATGACCGTTGGTGGGAAGCCCGTAAAATTTGGGGGAGTATCGTCAATGAAAGCCGGACCTTTGTTTTGCAGTTACAGTCTTTTGTGTCAAAAGATAGACAAAAGGAAATTAGATCTGTCGCTTACCGGCAAATAGCCTGGTGCTATAGTTTAGGGCAAAGCCTGCGGGGGCTGGATGCCATGGCAAATCTTGATAAATATTTGTCAGAAGCCGACATGAATGAAATTAAGCGACATATGAACAAACCATTGGCTATACTCCAATTGAATACGCGACAGATCACTCATTTGAGAGAGGAGGGAAGCATGGAACTGTTCAGCCAGGTGCAGATCAATAATACGCTTGTCAACTTTTCCAATGCCATGGGTATGGCCGAGCGTATAAAAAGTACGGTTTTCCCGCAGACCTACCGTTTATTCCTCCATTATTTTATTTATATTTTCGTAGTAACGTTATCTATCGCACTAACCGACATCGACAGTTTTTTTGAAATTCCCTTGTTACTGGTCATTTCGTCGGCATTTTTCCTGTTGGAAAAATCAGCTACGCATTTGCAGGATCCTTTCAATAATTTACCAACGGATACTGCCATGACAACAATCGCTACTAACATTGAGATCAATATCAAGCAATTAATCGGCGACCCGAATGTGCCCGAACCTTTACAGCCCGAACGCTTCTATTCACTTTAAATACATTTAATCATATATACCTGTAATCAAGTATAGATTATAAAGATACCCAAACAGCTCGATAGCGCAATTTCGTCGCTAAAGCATATATTTTGCAACCATTTTGGGACAAGGTTTGCAGATTTTAACCAAATTTAGATCATCGTAAAAACAGGCGGCATATCATAATACGCCGCCTGTTTAGTCAGGTATCTATCATTAATATCCTTTATTTTGTGTTAGCTTTGATGCGCCGCTTGCACCGCTCAGGTCTATCTGTCGTTGGGGGATAGGATAATATTCGTTTTTTCCGGTAGTAAAGTGCCCACCTTTAACATCTTGAGTAAACTTACTTTGATAAGTGAAGTATGCATTTAGTTCAGATTCGGCAATCCCCCACCTTACGAGATCAAAAAACCTGTGGCCTTCTAAAGCTAGTTCTATTTTACGTTCAAAATAAATTGCTTTTAAAGCCACGTCCTTGCTTGAAAAATAGCCCGTCGGGTAGGGGCTGATCTTATAGTTGGCAGCAGGTGTTGTTGAAAAACCACTTGTTGGTTTTGAAGGGTCTTTGTATTTGTAGACAAAGCCAGCTGGGTTTGCAGCCCGGTTACGTACCAGATTAACCAGTTGTAAAGCCCTCGGCAAGCCACCGGTTTGCGCTTGTGCTTCTGCTGCCATCAGCAATACGTCCGAAAAGCGGATGATGTTGTTGTTTATGCCCGAGCCTGGCGCCCATGAAAGCATGTCGCCTTCGGTGTCTTGCGCGGCATTTCCAAACACCATTTTTATAGGTGAGTAAGGGCCGGCGTACGGCTGGTTCCTTACCCAGTCATTCCCCGGATGGTTACCCCAGTCCAAATATGGGATACCACGGCGACCGGCTGTCCAGTCTAACCGTGGATCGATCGTACCCGCATCGGGCGTAAAGGGCTGAGCAGATGTCAACCCCATATCACTCTTAATGGGATGATCGTTGTATGTATCCAAATATGGTAGACCAGCAGGATCTGTACGGAAGTGATTTACCAGGTCAATGGAAGGCTGGTAAAAACCGCAGCATGGGAACGGGCTGCCTGTGCCGTATGGGAAATTAAGCATATCACCATTATTGGCGTTTGAAGGACCGGCAGGGTCGGCATTTGCAGCGGCTTGTACGGCAAATACGGATTCCGGGCTGTTGTTTGTTGCTGCCCTGAAGTTATCTTCAAACCTGTCGTTTAAAGCGTATTTTACGCCGCCGGCTGTAGTGCCTTCAGCTATTACGGTTTCAAAAAGGTCGCGTGCCTGCTCAAATTTATGTTCATAAAGATAAGTTTTTGCCAGGTAAGCAGCAGCAGCCCACTTATTGGCGCGGCCTGCATCAGCCTGCTCACCGTCCATGTTTTCGTAGGCAAACTTAAAATCCTCCTCTATTTTTGGCCATATATCCGTGTTATTGGGTTGGTTAAAGTCTGTAGTAATTTCATCAATATATGGTACATTGTTAAACATCTTTTTCAGGTCGAAATAATAATGGGCACGTAAAAAGCGGGCCTGGCCCATCAGGTTAGCTTTCTCCTCTGCGGAGAAAGTACTCACCTTACCAATTGTGCTAATTAAAATATTTGTACGTGATATGCCTTCATAATCCGCCTTCCATTTGCTGTTAAAAAAGCCGTTGGTGGCATCGCTATTAAATTTTGATATCAGTTCTATAGGTGTTTGGTCGCCGGGGTCACTGCCTTTATTGGCATCGCCGCCTGCTACACCGCCATAGATCCAGTTGTCGGGGGACGTTTCCCATGCCCCTCCGCCACCAATTGCGGCATCTCCGCCCTGCTGGCCGTCAAGTGCAGCATAAGCGCCTATCAACAATTGGTTAACTCCTTCTTTTGATACCAGCAGCGGGCTTTCTAAAGCGCCGGTCAGCGGCTTTTCTAAATATTTCTTACATGAGCCAAGTGCTATCGCACCTGCCAGAATTATGGTGATAAATACTTTTGTTCTCATCTTTTAATCTTTTGCAATTATCAATTGTTATAATGAAAAATTCACACCAACTAAAAATGTGCGCGGGCTCGCGTAGGTGCCTTCGTCAATACCAAAGTTTAGCACACCGCCATTGAGTTCGGGGTCCGTACCGCTGTAACCGGTAATGGTAAATAAGTTAGTTGCCGAGACGTAAACCCTTAACTTCTGTATGCCTGATTTTTTTGACGTGTTAAATGTGTATCCGATTTGGGCATTGCGTGCTCTCAGATATGTGCCATTTTCGACAAAATAGGAATTCGGTGTCGATCCGCTACTCACTGATGCGTCCAATTCCTGTATTGGAGCTTTCGCATTGTGATTGGAAGGTGTCCAGGAATCATATAGTGCGGTATAGCTTTTTGCCGTTTCAAATGACGAATAAAAGTCTCTCCAGTATTTAACGTTGTTCCATATTTTCCCACCGAATGACCCATAAAGCAGCATGTTAAAATCAAACTGCCTGTAGGTGAGGCCCAGGTTTAAGCCAGCGGTAAATTTAGGGTTGGGGTCGCCTATAAATGTACGGTCGGCGTCGTCAATGATTCCATCGCCATTGACATCCTTATAGCGGAAACGGCCCGGTTTGACATCCGTTTGATAAACAGCATTTGGGTCCCCGGTTGCGGATTGCACCTTGGCGTTAGCAGCATCTATCTCAGCCTGAGAGTTCCAGAAACCAGCGGTCTGATAACCGTAGAACTGCCCCACAGGATGGCCGGTCTCGTTTCTTACCATGTTTACATCAAACCTACGTGAGATGTCTGAATAGAAATAGGTAGCGTTGTCTGATACCTTTGTGATTTTATTGTTATAAGTTGTAACAGATAGAGTACTGTTAAATTTAAAGTCGTTGTTGAGTTTAAAATTACCTGTTACCGATATATCCAAACCGGTAGTTTTCATTTGCGCTATGTTTACAAAAGGCACGGTGCCATTGCCTTCGGTGCCTAAGTGTTCCGGGTTAAAGAGCAGGTCCTTGATATCTTTACGATAATAATCTGCCGTAATGGATAATTTGTCGCCAAAGAATGTAGCGTCCAAACCTATATTGCTGTTAATATCTTTCTCCCATTTTGCATCGGGGTTGCCGATATGCTGCTGAAAAAATCCGGGCTGTATAACCGTGCCCCCACCTATGGGGTAGTACGATTGGCCAATGCTGCTTCCGTAAGTATTGTAAGCATTATCGGGAGTAAGATTTAACTGGTTGCCCATAATCCCCCAGCCTGCACGAACCTTTAAGTCGGATATCCAATTCACCTCTTTTAAAAAGCCTTCCTGAGAAATACGCCACCCCGCGCTGAATGCAGGGAAATAGCCGTACTGGTGTTCTTTGGAAAACTGTGATGAACCATCCCGGCGGATAGTAGCATTGAATAAGTATTTATTATCGTAATCATAATCTAAACGGCCAAACTGCGAAAGCATGGTGTAACTATTATGCTCGCCGTAGTTGCTTGAGCCATTGGCCGATCCTGTGTTAAGATTTACGTAGTTGGGGTCAAAATTGAAATAACCTTGCCTGGTAGCACCTAAAGAACTTTGGTAGTCTTCAAAAGCCTCGGTTCCTAAAACCACTTTGATATCGTGCTTATTTAGTTTTTTATGATAGCTCAAAGCATTTGTCCAAGTGTAATTCCAGTTGCTGTAGCTGTCTTCGCCATAACTGTTAGTTTGCGAGTTTTCTTTGCTTTCGTAAGTTGGATAGTTGAAATAGTGAGAGTTGCCATTGCTGATATCACCACCAAAAGTACTGCGGAAATTAAAATCTTTTAAAAAATCGGCTTCTGCGTAAATGTTACCGAAAAGGCGGTATCCCACATCACCGTTCACTTTCGAGCGTTGCTGAATTGCGACAGGGTTATTAGCATCTCCCAGGCCCGATCCATAGCTGCCTGCATAATTGCCGGCAATATCATATACAGGTATGATTGGTTGTTGACGTATAGCCATTGTAATAACGCCATCAGGGTTGTTACCACCAACTTTAGGGTTTTTGGTTACCGAATAGGCCAGGTTTTCGCCAACCCTTACATGCTTATTCAGGTTGAAATTTGTGTTGGCCCTTAATGTGTATCTTTTTTGATAAGTCTCTATCAAAGTACCCTGCTGATTAAAATAGTTAGCCGAAATAAGGTAGTTGCCCTGATCGCTGCCGCCACTTATTGCTATATTATGGCTGGTTATAGGTGCACTTTTAAATATCTCGTGATACCAGTCGGTTCCCGCTTTGTTAGCTTTTGTTATGCGGTAAAAGCTGTTAAAATCATCACTGGTGGTATAATTGGGGTTGACGTAATAAAGAGAGGGATCGACAGATGGGGCGCCGGCTTTTGTACCTGCCGGAGTAATATAATCTGGCAAGGTGTATTTAGTCCCTGTACCATCCGGGTTATATTGTTCGTCAGTAAAATCCGTAACGCCAGAATTGGTTTGGGCGAGGTGTTTCAGATCTGCCATTTCCTGCGGATTAAGCGTATGCCATACGTTCCCGCCTTTTGGTACCTGGGTACCATAGTAGGCATCATACTGGATGTTTACCTTGCCTTTACCTTTTTTTGTGGTAATGATAATAACACCATTTGCAGCCCTGGCACCGTATATCGATGCCGAGCTCGCGTCTTTCAGTATCTGGAAACTTTCAACATCATTTGGGTTCAGGGTGCTTACATCCTGGGTGGGTATGCCGTCTATAACGTATAAGGGCGTATTGTTACCAAAAGTGTTAAAACCCCTAATACGAACCTGAGGCTCTTCACCCGGCTGGCCGGAACCGATAACAGTAACGCCGGAGGCCTGGCCCTGTAATTGTGAATTCACGGATGAGGATGCTGTTTTGTTGAGGTTTTTCACGTCAACCACCGATACTGCACCTGTAAGGTCTTTTTTACGTTGGGTAGTATAACCAACCACAACCACCTCTGTCAGCGCTTTTGATTCCTCTGCAAGCTGCACGTTAATAATTTGTCGGCCATTCACATTGACGATCTGTGTAGCGAAGCCAAGAAAAGTGAACTCCAGCGAACTTGTACCATCAGGCAAGGTTAAATTGTATTTTCCGTTAATATCCGTAGTTGTACCAAGTGTGCTGCCTTTGAGCTTAACGGTTACACCAGGCAGTGGTTGGCCTTTAACGTCTGTAACTATGCCACTTACAGTAAGGGTCGTAATGGTTTTGTCTCCGGCGGGCTTTACAACAACTACATCATCCATTATCTGGTAAGTAAGCGCCTGATTTTGCAAAGCCAGTTTCATGATGTCGTCTATGGTAGCATCTTTTACTATAACTTGGATCTTTCTTTCCTGATCCACCTGATCGGTTCGGTAAAAAATACTGTATTTGCTATTTTTTTCGATCTGTTTAAATATTCCTTTGACGGAGATATTATGTTCGTTAAAGTTGAAGATTTTTTGAGAATAGACTGCAGCATGTATTTGTATTAATCCGGTTAGGAGCAAAACAGTTACAAGCTTCATAATTTTGAGCGTTTTTTGCCAGACGGCAGAAGCCGTCACAGCTTTTCTGTAAAAAATAATCATAAATTTGTGTTAGTTAATTAGTTAATACAATGCTTCCCCAAGCGTAGGGTATTAGCTATTAATTGATTGATAAATAACCCGGGTTGTTAGCGCAATCCGGGTTTTGTGGCTTTGTCGAGTTTTATCCCATAGTATTTTTTATTTGTTTAGTTGATAGTTTGAGTTATTTCGCTTTAGTTATTGTTATTACATCTCCTGTTTTGGAGTAGATAATTGGCGTGTTTTGTTTTATAATATCCAAAACTTTTTCCACGCTCCCTACATTGTTGAAATTACCTGTATACCGAATGGTTTGCAGTTGGATATTATCAATACTTATTTTAACATCATACCTGCGTTCTAATACCTTTGCGATTTCCAGCAGCGTTAGCCCCTCAAATATCATCAGGTTGTCTTTCCATCCGGTATATTTAGCTTCTTGATCAGGGGTAAACTGCATTATTTGGATTTCATTAAAAGTCTTCGACGCTGCATCATTAAGCCCACGCGATGCCTCTGCTTGCTCTGATTGTCGGTTCCAGATACGAAGGTTTTGTCTTTGTTTAATATAAATCCGATTCATCGCATTGTTTTTACGCTCTGTATCTTCAATAGAAACTTCGCCTGTTACTACAGCGGTTTCAAAAAAAGAATCGTTAGGGTATGCTTTTAAATTAAACTTGGTACCTATATCCCTGACAATGTAATTTTTGGTATTCACAATGAATGGTAGGTTCTTTTTGCCTGCTGCAATTTCAAAAAAACCTTCTCCCTCCAAATAAACATTGCGATTGGTTTTGCCAAAATCGTTGTTATATCTTAACGTAGAGCCCGAATTTAACCAAATGATGGTACCGTCTGTTAAAGTAATCTTACGTACTCTGCCGGGGTCGGCAGCTAATTGGTTTAAAGGAGATAGGTTTGAAGGTAGGGGTTTAAAAATAAAAACAATGGTTACTGCGGCTAACAAAATATACAACGCGAGCCATGCTCTGTGCATTTTTTTTGCTTGTGGCCTTCTGTAATTAATTGTGTTTAAAAACCGAGAGTATGCTTTATCAGTATCAATCATTGTAGGCTCTAATAACAGGCTGTTTTGCCACGCCTCATATAATTGCGCAAAATACTGTTCGTTCTCCGGGTGCGCGCCTATCCATTGCTTAACAAAAGCAATTTCGTCTTCGCTAGCCTGCCTGGTAATGTATTTTACCAGTAAACTCTTTATTTCAGATTCATCTTCCATTAATACTCCTAAGACAACTTACCGAACAAATACCCCCAATTATTTTTTTTCTATTTTAACATTATTAGATATTAGCCTTCTATTTATTAACGAAATAGTACTATGGTTAACAGTATCATAAAACTATTTTAATAAACATTTGCGAGCCCGAATCATTTTCTTTAACTTGTTAAAGTTTTTTAAAAAGTTCAGAAATATCTTAAAACTTGATTAATGTGACAGAAGATGAGATATTGACATCAAAACTTTGTAGGGGAGATACCAAAGCTTATGAAATACTCTTTAAGTATTATTACCCAAAGCTTACCCTTTTTGCAAACAGGTTTGTAAATGATATTAACAATGCAGAAGAAATAGCAGGGGAGGTTTTTGTAACGCTTTGGGAGAAGCGTGCAATGTTGAATAAGACTGTTAGCATTAGAGCCTACTTGTACAAAAGCACTCAAAACCGTTGCCTGAACTACCTGAAGCATCAGAAAATAGAAAACCTTTATATTACTTATCTGCAAAAAAACAATCTGATAAATACTTGTGCAACTGATATAGAAAGTTGTTATAACGATAAAGAGCTTACTGTCCAAATAAAGTCTGCTATAGATAGTTTGCCCGGTAAATGCCGGCAGGTATTTATAATGAGCCGTTATGAGGGTTTGAAATACCGTGATATTGCGCTTAAACTCAATATATCTACTAAGACAGTAGAAAGGCATATGGGAATTGCGCTAGAGCGGCTCAGAAAATTGCTTAGGTACATGACCTACATGTTTTAGACAAGCGTAATATTACTGTGATATTGTTAGCTTTATTGGATTCTTTTTTAATTCCAATAAGTTAGCTAAGTTGACGCTACACCCTGTATGCATATATTCAATTGGAATAGTAACCCAGGGCTTTTTTCACAAGTGTAGTATTGTATGATGAATTTAAAAATTAGTGTTACATGGTAACTTTTTTAGTGCTTTTAATTATTAATACTAAAAATATCAAACCATATTTTTAGCTTAGTTAAATATGCACGAGTTGTTACTAAATGATATTCAGCTAATTGATCGCCTTAAGCAGGATGATGAGGTTGCATTGTCGTGCATTTACAAAAAATACTGGCAGCCATTATACCTGGCCGCATATCATGTTATTAAAGACAAGCAGATATGTGAGGATATTATCCAGGATCTGTTTATCAAACTATGGAATAAGCGCCAATCTATAGAAATAACAGTGACGCTAAAAGCTTACTTATATGCATCTGTTAGGTATGAGGTTTACAGGCAGATACGTGCCGGAACTGTGCGCTGCGAGATATATGATGATCTTGTAGCACGGTTGCACACTCCCGCAGGTTATGGTACCATTGAATATAAAGAACTGATAGCCCAGATAAGTTCAATAGTTGATAAACTGCCCGAAAAATGTCGTGAGGTGTACAAACTGAGCCGCGAAGAAAATATGTCGCACAAGCAGATAGCCTCGCATTTAAACATCTCTTCAAAAACAGTGGAAAACCATTTAACTAAAGCGCTCAGATTATTGCGCACCTCATTAAGCGCCGAAGTTTTGATGCTGATATTACATCAGGTCATTAAAAAATAACCCCTTGTTAACATCCTGTTAAATTTATTTTATTTTGAGATAGGGGATACGCCTGCTTTTTTACTCTCCTGTTAAAAGCATAATAGTGACCCAGCCAGAATTTTTACAACTCATTGATAGGTATTTAGCAGGAAATGCTTCTGTTGAAGAAGAACAGCTATTACTTAACTTTTTCGACAGCTTTCAGGAGGACATAGAATGGGACGAAAAATTGTTCGGTTTAAAACAACATCTGGAAGATAAAATGCTGCAACGCCTGCAGGCAGCGGTAAAAAAAGGCGCAGATACCGGTACTGTTAAAGTGTTTAGCATAGCTAAGGCCCTGAAGAAAGTAGCGGCGGTATTAATTGGCCTCACATTTATTACAGGCATATTTGTGTACAAAGCTAAAAAAGCTGCAGACCTTCAATCTATCGCACTGAAAAAGAACGCGGTTAAATTTGATGCCGAACCCGGCCAAAATAAGGCTACCCTTACCCTGGCCGACGGCTCAAAGCTGGAACTTAATTCAGCAAAAATTGGTGTGCTTGCCAAAGCCGGCCACATGAGTGTTGAAAAAACAAAAGATGGGCAGCTCATCTACCTGATAGCGCCTTCTAAAAATGCCGATGCTAATACTCCAATAGCCTTTAACACAATAAGTACACCCATAGGCGGCCAATACCAGGTAATACTGCCCGATGGAACTAAAGTTTGGTTAAACGCGGCATCATCATTAAAGTATCCTACTTTATTTAAAGGGGGGCAGCGTACTGTTGAACTTACAGGCGAAGCCTATTTTGAAGTGACAAAAAATGCCGCTATGCCTTTTTATGTAAAGGTTAATGATATGCAGGTTAAGGTTTTGGGTACACACTTTAATATAATGGCTTATCATAATGAGCCGGCTGTAAAAACCACCCTGCTGGAAGGCTCGGTACAGTTGAGCAGTGGCGGGGTAAGTAATAAATTAAAACCAGGCCAGCAAGGGATGCTGAAAAACGGTCAGATAACGGTATCTGATGTAAATGCCGAACATGCCATAGCCTGGAAGAATGGTTATTTTGAATTTAACCGGTCGGGCATTCATGAGATCATGAACCAGTTAGCCCGGTGGTATGATATTGAGATAGCTTACGAAGGCAATATCCCTGATGATGAATTTGTGGGCAAAATAGAGCGCAGTGCAAAGTTGTCGCAGGTATTAAACATCCTTAAGCTAAGTAAGATCCATTTTGTATTAGAGAACAAGAAACTTATAGTAAAACCATAAAATATTCACCAACTAAATTAGAACTTATGAAAAAATATCGACAAAGCCATTAATCTTCCCTTCCTGAAAAACTTATTCCATAAAAGAACCGGGGTGCTGCAACACCACCGGCTTTAGCGAATGGATAAGTTAAAAATGTTTCATCAACAGATATTCTTAAACCAAACATTACTAAGTTATGCAATTAAACTTTAGTGGTAAAATACTTAATGCTTTAGGTAGATCCACCTCAAAACTGTTTTTGGCCATGAAATTAACGGTCTTTTTACTCATCATCGGTTGTTTGCACCTGAGTGCCAAAAGTTTTTCACAAACCATAACCATAAACGCCAGCAACACCGAGCTGGAAAAAGTATTCTCAGCTATTGAGAAGCAAAGCGGATACAGCTTTTTTTACAGGTATAAAGACCTTGCGGCAGCAAGGCCGGTAAGCCTGCAATTAAAGGATGCCTCGTTAGAAGAAGCCCTGAAAGCATGTTTTAAAAACGAACCTTTTAGCTACGCCATTGAGAATAAAACCATTGTAGTAAGTAAAAAGGACAATGCCGCCCAAACGCGTGTGGCCGAACAAAAAATAACCATAACCGGTGTTATACTGGATGAAAAAGGCGAGCCGCTACCGGGTGCTACGGTGAGGGTAAAGGGTAGTACTACTGCCGCCAGCGCCGATATAAATGGAAAGTATAGTATTAGTGCCGAGGCAACGGACATATTGGTTTTCTCGTTCCTGGGATATAAGAACACCGAGGAGCCTGTTAATGGCCGTACACAGATCAATATCAATCTCCAGGTTAATAACCAGCAGATGAACGAAGTGGTAGTTGTGGGTTACGGTACGCAATCCAGAAAAGATGTAACCGGTGCTGTAGGTACAGTGAAGATGGAAAACATCAAAGAAATTAAAACAGCCAGTTTAGACCTTAAACTTGCCGGCCAGTTGGCTGGTGTTACTGTAAACCAGGTAACCGGTACACCTGGGGGCGGGGTATCTGTAAATATCCGTGGTGCCGGTTCGGTAGGTGCGGGCGATAACCCACTATACGTAATTGATGGGTTCCCGTTATCTCCCGGTTTTGATCAGTATTCAAACCCTTTAAGTACTATCAACCCGGATGACATTGAAAATATCAGTGTTTTAAAGGATGCGGCCTCTACTGCAATATATGGTTCACGAGGTTCAAACGGTGTTATCCTGATCACTACTAAAAGGGCCAAAAAAGGCGAATCAAATGTTACGGTGAATACATCATCAGGGGTGCAAAGCATATTATCGCAATGCAAGCTTAAAGTGATGAATGCTACCGAATTTGCACAATGGCGTTTAGAAAGCTACCAGGATGCTGCAGCTGCAGCAGGTAAGCCCTTTAATATTAACGATGTACCTGTTGAGTATCGTAACCCATCTCAATATGGCAAAGGTACCGATTGGTTTAATGCGGTAACACGAATTGCCCCAATGCATAATTATGATGTCAGCATATCTAATGGTACTGATAAAGTACGGTCGCTGTTTTCAATGGGCTATTTTAACCAGGAAGGTACAGTACTAAATACCGGCTTTCAGCGCTATTCGTTAAGAGCCAATATGGATGCCAATGTAACTAAAAACGTAACTGTTGGCTTAAGCGTTGCTCCAACTTATAGCTTACGTAAACTACAGGAAACAGATGGGCATTTCCAATCGGCGGTATTGAGCCAGGCCTACCTGGAGAGCCCGCTAATACCGGTAAAACAACCCGATGGCTCTTATACTAATGTAATAGGCTCGCCGGGAACATTCCAAAACGCAAACCCGGTAAGTGAATTAGTAAATACAACCAATAATCGCAATGAAATACGGGTTCTAACTAATGCTTATGTTGATTGGCAGATTATCCCCGGCTTAACTGCACGGTCAACTTTTGGGGTTGATTTGCAGAGTAAAACACAAGATTATTTCAGGCCATCTTTCCTTGGTGGTTTTAATAATCCTAATAAAAATGGCGAGCAGCAAAAAGCCATCACTTCAAACACTACAGCCTCATCATTAAACTGGCTTAACGAAAACTCCCTTAACTACAAAAAAACATGGGGCAGTCATACCCTAACCTTGTTCGGTGATTTTAGTATCCAGCAGGAAACAAGCCGCAACCGTTATACCTTTGGTACCGGCTTCCCGGATGATGCAATTCATTCAATCGGCTCGGCAACTATTATTACCGCACCGGGCAATGGTGCTAACGGAAACGAGGAATGGCGCCTGTTATCGTTAATAGCCCGCGCAAATTATGCTTATAAAGATAAATACTTGTTAAGCGCATCTATCCGTCGTGACGGTTCATCAAGGTTTGCACCCGGCCATAACTGGGGCACATTCCCTTCGGTATCTGCCGGATGGCGTATCTCAGATGAAGCTTTCTTTCCTAAATTAAGCTTTTTAGACCAGGCAAAGTTTACCGGTAGCTTTGGCTTAGCAGGTAATAACAGCATTGGTAATTATGATTATATACCCGGTGTTGATCCATACAACTATCCTTTTGGAGGCGTGCTTACCCCAGGTGCAGCCATCTCATCTTTGGGTAATAAACAACTTGGTTGGGAAACTACCCGCCAGCTTGATATTGGTCTTGATCTATCCTTTTTACAAGGCCGTATTTATTTAATTGCAGAGTATTATAACCGATACACACGCGATATGCTACAATATATAGGTATACCGTCTGTATCTGGCCAAACCGGTGGTTTCACAAATGTAGGTAATGTACGTAACCGCGGCTGGGAGTTTACTTTAACTACTAAAAATATTGTAGGCCAAGGGTTTAACTGGTCTACCGATATGAATATATCATTTAACCGTAACATGGTGCTTAGTTTAGGGCCAACACCATATATTTATGATGCTCCGGCAAATGATAACCCAACCAACATTACCAAAGTAGGTTACCCGCTGGGTCAGTTTTACGGGTATATATTCGATGGCATTTTCCAGAACCAGCACGAACTTGATACGAAGCCACACTTTGACGGCCAGGCTGTAGGTACCATCAGGTATAAGGATATTAATGGCGATGGTGTAATTGATGGTAAAGATCAAACCGTTATTGGTAACCCATGGGCAAAGTTCACTTTTGGGTTTAACAACCATTTTAGTTACAGGCGCTTTGATCTGAATATCATATCAGCCGGTTCGGTAGGTGGGCACGTATTTGATATGTACAAGCAGTTTACTACCAATTTAGATGGTGTATTCAATGTGGAAAAATCGGTAGCGCAACGCTGGCGCTCAGAGAGTAACCCGGGTGCCGGCTTGTTGCCAACTACAACAGCAAATACTAACCTGGCGAGGGATTACTATCCATCGTACTGGGTAGAAAGCAACTCATACCTGATGGTTAAAAACATAGACTTGGGATATAATTTTAAAACCAAATTCACTAAAAACTTCAGAGTTTATTTCAGCGCGCAAAACGCTATACTCATCACCGGTTATAAAGGTGGTAACCCCGAAGTTGGTATTGACGGCCAGGAAGGAAACCGCTCACTTTCGCCAAATGTGAATTTTACAGGTTATCCTGTTTCTGCTGTCTATCAATTAGGTTGTAACGTAACGTTTTAATTGATCTGTAAACTCAAATATTAAACGACATGAAAAAATATATATACTTCACCCTTTTTACTATAGCACTTGGTTTTGTAAGCTGTAAAAAGGATTTCCTTAGCCTGGCGCCTACAGATTCTCAGAACTCGGCAAATTTTTTCAAAACTCCTCAGCAATTTCAGCAAGCAATTACCGGTTGTTATCAACCTTTGCAGAGTTTGTATAACGGTTCTTTTTGGGTAATGGCCGAAATGCGGTCGGACAATACTTCTTATGAATATGACCCATACGACCGTTCTGGAAACCTAAAGGAAGATATGGACGAATTCAGGGAATTGAATAATAACGACTATCCGGCCGTTTTTTTAACCGGTAGTTATCAAATTATAGGCAGGTGTAACGTTATTTTAGATAGGTTACCCGCAGCTAAACTTGATGTCGCTGTAGCCGATACTATTACCGGACAGGCCAGTTTTTTACGTGCTTTTAATTATTTTAATCTGGTACGTTTGTTTGGCTCTGTGCCTTTAGTACTGCACGAGGTACAATCATTCGATGAAGCTTACAGAATAGGGGTTAAAGCACCGGTTAGCGATGTTTACAATTCCATTATTGCCGATGCCAAAGATGCGATAGCTAAACTTCCGGTTACATATGCATCTCCTGCCGATAAAGGCAGGGTAACCAAAGGCGCTGCCGAAACTATGCTTGCCGAGGTGTACATGACTCAAAAGAAATTTGACCTGGCCATACCTCTGTTAAGGGATGTTATTGCATCAAATGCATATGGTTTGAATGACGACTACGCTGACAATTTTAATATTAATACCAAAAATAGTAAAGAATCGATATTCGAGATCCAGTACATAGAGGGCCCTAACGGCCTGGGTAGTGATTTTGTAGACACCTTTATCCCATGGGATTATTATAGCGACGATATTACCGGCCACGAATTAAATAATGGCGCTGTGAACGGATGGAATATACCTACCCAGGACCTGGTGACCGCTTATGAGCCGGGAGATAAAAGGAGGGATGCTTCCTTAACTGATTTTGTATCTGACGAATATGGTATCGACCTGCCGTTTATCAAAAAGTATCAGAGTAAAGGCGCTGTACAGGGTATAACCGCTAATAATTTCCCGGTTTACCGTTACTCGGATGTATACCTGATGCTGGCCGAGTGTTTAAACGAGCAGGGATATGCAGGCGGTGGAGATGCTTTTTTATATTTAAATAAGGTTAGGTTCCGTGCCGGTTTAGATGACAAAACAGCGGTTGATGTGCCAAATCAGGAGGCTTTCCGTGTAGCTATTGCTCATGAAAGACAAGTAGAATTAGCCTTTGAGAATCATCGCTGGTTTGACTTGCTGCGCACAGGCAAAGCCGTAGAGGTAATGACCGCGCATGCCCAGCACGAGCGTGAGTACAAATCAGACTCGTGGACGATAAGCCCGGCAGCTTACACCAATATCCGCCTGCTTTACCAGTACCCTTTAAACGAAGAATTACTGGAGCACCAATAAATTTTTCAGATAGCGTCCTTATGTGCAACATAAGGACGCTTCAAACGTAGTAGTATTTAATATTTACTGCCGGCTAAACCGGTGATTATTTCGTACGTTCCGTTATATCTTTTTTTAACATGAATTATATAGCCAGCAGGGTTGTTCGTAAAAAAGTACTTTTCATTATTATCGCGGTATTATTTGGTTTTAAAACCACTGTAGCACAAAAAAAGGTTGTGCCTGTTCCGCCATTACGGGTGGAAAATTTAATATGCGAGTATAAAACAAACCCTATAGCCATTGAAGCCGCCAACCCCAGGTTAAGCTGGAAACTGTTGGCGCAGCAACGTAACGTTATACAAACGGCCTATGAAATAAGGGTAGGCAAAAACGCGGTATCACTTACTAAAGGCAAAAATATCTTATGGACATCGGGTAAGGTAGCGTCAGATCAATCTGTACATGTTAATTATGCCGGCCCGGCCCTGGCATCGCGCCAAAAAGTTTATTGGCAGGTAAGGGTTTGGAATAACTACGGGCAGGCATCGCCCTGGAGCATGGTAAATTCCTGGAAAATGGGCTTGCTGCATCCGGAGGACTGGACTGCACAATGGATCCAGAATAATTATGACTCTGATACCACCGGCGGGCCAAGCCCAATGTTCCGAAAGGTTTTTAAGTTGAACCATAATATCCGCGCAGCGCATTTATATGTTACCGCCCATGGTGTGTTCGAGGCACAGCTAAACGGCAAACGTATTGGTAATGATTATTTTGCCCCCGGATGGACGAGTTATAACAAACGCCTGCAATACCAGGTATATGATGTAACAGGAGGACTTAAGAAAGGGAATAATGCAGTTGGCGTGACCATTGGAGATGGCTGGTACCGTGGGTATACATACAACCGTATTAAGAATGTTTACGGCAAAAAACTGGCGCTTCTTTTTCAATTAGAAGTGCTTTACACCAACGGCAAACGCGAGATTATCACATCAGACAAAAGCTGGAAGGTAAGCTACGGCGCTATCCGTTCTTCATCGTTTTTTGATGGCGAGTTGTATGATGCCCGTAATGAGAAACCAAACTGGAGCACCGCCACTTATATTGATAAAGGTTGGGATTCAGTGAAAGTTGATAATACCATAAAAGAAAACCTCGTAACCTTAATTGGTCCTCCGGTTAAAAAGCACGAGCAGTTTTTCCCGTTAAAAGTACTTACTACTCCTGAGGGTGACCGGGTGGTTGATTTTGGACAAAACCTGGTGGGCTGGGTAAAATTTAAATTAAAAGGTAAAGCTGGAGATACATTAAAACTTTACCATGCCGAGGTGCTTGATCAAAAAGGAAATTTTTATACCAAAAACCTTCGTACCGCAAAGCAGGAGATCCAATACATTTTTAAAAGTGATTCTGTAGAAACCTACGAACCTCATTTTACCTTCCAGGGATTTAGATTTTTAAAAATTGTTGGCTATAGCGGCGTTATAGATTCAACCAATGTTGTAGCCAATGCCCTTTATTCGGATATGGCGCAAACAGGTACTTTTTCTACTTCCAATCCGCTGGTTAACCAGTTGCAGCATAATATCCTTTGGGGGCAAAAAGGTAATTTTATTGATGTGCCTACTGATTGCCCGCAGCGCGATGAGCGTATGGGGTGGACTGGCGATGCGCAGGCATTTTGCCGCACTGCCACATTTAATATGGATGTAGCTGGCTTTTTTACCAAATGGTTAAAAGACCTTTCGGCTGATCAGCATAAAGATGGTGCCGTGCCATATGTAATACCCAATATGCTGGATAGCACCCTGGCTGCGGCATCAGGCTGGAGCGATGTGGCAACTATTGCCCCCTGGAATATTTACCTGGCTTATGGCGATAAACAGGTTTTAGAACAACAGTACGAAAGTATGAAGGCCTGGGTAGGCTACATACAGTTACACAGCCGCAATTATCTTTGGGATACCGGTAACCACTTTGGCGACTGGCTTTTTTATGCCGGTACCGATTATGCCGATGGTGCTGCTTTAACTGATAAAAATTTAATTGCCCAGGCTTTTTATGCGCACTCAACTCAACTGCTTATTAATGCAGCTACTATTTTAGGTAAGGAAGAAGATGTTACAAAATATACCGGTTTACTGGCCAATATCAAAAAAGCTTTTATGGGCGAATACGTTACGCCGAACGGGCGTATGATATCGGGAACCCAAACATCATATGTACTGGCCCTTAATTTTGATATGCTGCCCGAGAACTTGCGGGAGTCGGCAGCTAAAAGATTGGTGAATAACATTGAGGATTATGATGGCCATATTACCACAGGCTTTTTAGGTACACCCTACATTTGCCATGTATTAAGCCGTTTTGGGCATACTGATATGGCGTATGAATTACTGATGAAAGAATCGTACCCTTCGTGGCTGTACCCGGTTAAAAACGGCGCTACAACTATATGGGAACGTTGGGATGGTATAAAACCGGACAAAAGTTTTGAAGACCCCGGGATGAACTCCTTTAACCACTACGCTTACGGTGCTATTGGCGATTGGATGTACCGTGTAATTACCGGCATTAATACAGACGAAGCTGCGCCTGGTTTTCATAAGATCATCATAGCCCCGCATTTGGGTGGTAAACTCACCAGCGCCCAGGCCGAACTGGAAACACTGTACGGCAAAATCAAATCGGCATGGACTATTGATAATGGCATATTTACTTTAGATATAATTGTACCGCCAAATACTACGGCACAGGTAGTATTGCCATCTGTTACAGATCAGATCACCGAAAGCGGCTTGGATATTAATACGGTAAAAGAAATAACAAATATTGCCAAAGAAGGAAATGATGAGCAAATGAACATAGGCTCAGGCACTTATCATTTTGTTTACACCTTAAAAGTTAAAAATAAAAAGAGTTAGCATCAAAAACATCACTCAATGGCACTCATTTCTACTCCCGCTAATACGGCAGCAACCAACAGATTGCTCTCTCTTGATTTTTTTAGAGGATTTACGGTCGCTGCAATGATATTGGTTAATAACCCCGGCGATTGGGGGCATATTTACTGGCCGCTTGAACATTCTAAATGGAATGGCTGCACCCCAACAGACCTGGTGTTCCCATTTTTTCTGTTCATGGTAGGCGTATCAATTGTTTATGCACTACAGAGCAAAAAGGAAAATACAAGTGGGCACACTGCTTTATTACTTGTAATACTAAGGCGTACCGTTATTTTATTTGCGCTTGGGGTTTTCCTGCCGCTGCTCTCCAATTTTGAATTTGCGCATTTGCGTATCCCCGGAGTTTTGCAGCGAATTGCTGTAGTATATGGCCTAACCGCGGTAATATTTCTAAAAACAAGTGCTAAAACACAGGCATATCTACTGGTAGCATTTTTAATTATTTACTATGTATTAATGACTATAGTGCCAGTTCCCGGGTTTGGCCCGGCTAACCTGGAACCGGCAACAAATTTGGGTGCCTGGCTTGATAGGACGGTATTTACCGAAAACCATTTATGGCAATCGTCAAAAACCTGGGACCCCGAAGGTTTGTTGGGTACTATACCAGCTCTATCAACTTGCTTCATTGGGGTATTAACCGGTAACTGGTTAAAAAAAGGTAATTTAAAAAGCAGTCATAACTTATTTGCTATAATAGCTACAGGCGTGGGTATGATATTGGTTGCCTTGGCGTGGGACGTGGTTTTCCCGATAAATAAATCATTATGGACCAGCACCTTTGTATTGTTTACCGCCGGGCTGGCCATTATATTTTTAAGCTTAAGCTATTGGTTTATTGATAGGAAAGGATATAGCAAATTTGTAACTCCATTTATAGCTTTTGGTCGCAATGCCATCACCGCTTATATACTTGGCGGGTATATCCCCATGTTTATCGCCATGATACCGCTAACTTCAAACGGGCATAAAACCAATTTATGGTCATACACCTATACCAGCTTTTTTACCCCGAATTTTTCTCCTGAAAATGCTTCGCTTTTGGCCGCTATAGTAACCGTTATACTGGCGTTTATACCTATATGGTTCATGTACAAGAAAAACATAATTGTTAAAGTATGAGGTGTTTTAAAAGTAATGTCATGATTGCCGCTACTGTGTTTTTCATGGCAATGTTAAGTTCGTCATTCGTACAGGCACAGTTTCATATTATCCCGCAGCCACTTAAAATATCGGCACAAAAGGGGAGTTACCTGTTAACCGGTAACGCCGTGATCGGTACCGATGCCCAGAGCCGCACTGTAGGTTTGTATCTTCAGAATTACCTTGCGCAAAATTATAACCTGCATTTACAACTCAGGGTTTTTGCAAGGATACCTGCCACTATTGCCATTAAACTGGTAAGCAATCATACGGCTAATACCGATGCTTATGCTTTAAATATTAAAAGCACAGGGATAAACATTACAGGCGAAGGGGCAAGCATTTTTTATGGTGTGCAATCTTTAATACAAATGCTGCCTGCAGCTGCGCCTTTGCGTTTAACAGCTGTTACTATTGCCGATGCCCCAAGGTTTAAATGGCGGGGCTTGAGCCTTGATGTATCTCGCCATTTTTTTACGGTTGATGAGGTGAAAAAGTACATCGACATGATGGCGCATTATAAATTAAATACCCTTCACTGGCATTTAACAGATGATGAGGGCTGGCGCATTCAAATAGATAAATACCCTCTTCTTACCGAAGTAGGTGCCCGGATAAGTTTTTACGAAAAGCAAGGCAAATTTCGCAAGTTGGATAATTTGATAGATGGCGGACGCGATGGCTTTTATACCAAAGATGATATTCGTGAGGTGCTGAAATATGCTGCAGAACGTTATATAACGGTACTGCCCGAAATTGAGATGCCCGGCCATAGCGAAGCAGCCATATTTGCCTACCCCGAACTGGGTTGCCAGGATTCGACAGGGGCAAAGCACCGGGTGCGTATGCTCGACCCAAGCGAAAATACCTTTAAGTTTTTAGAGAATGTACTGACAGAGGTTATTGAACTTTTCCCGAATCAATACATCCACATAGGCGGTGACGAAGCCGAAATGGTTGATTGGCTAAAAAGCCCGGTTGCTGTAGCGCTAATGAAAAAAGAACATCTAAAAGATGAGCGCGAGGTGCAAAGCTATTTTATAAAAAGGATAGAAAAGTTCCTGATCTCGAAAAATAAAAAAATGATAGGCTGGGACGAGATACTACAGGGCGGCTTAGCGCCATCGGCTACGGTGATGAGCTGGCGGGGCGAAGCTGGCGGTATAGAAGCAGCAAAAATGCACCACCCGGTTATCATGACACCCCTGCCTTATATGTATTTTGATGCCCCGCAGGCTAATGAGGAGTTGGAACCAATAGGATGGAACCCTGTTGTACCGTGGCAAATGGTTTATAATTATGAACCTTTACCAGCCCAGTTAAATACTGAAGAAGCCGCCTATATATTAGGAGCACAAGGCAATATCTGGACGGAGAAGATCCCCAACCTGCCTCACCTGGAATATATGATGTACCCGCGATCGCTGGCGGTTGCGGAACTAACCTGGTCGGCAAAGGCTGATAAGGATATTGAGCGGTTTAAAAACAAAATGGATCAACAATACCCATTGTTTAAGCTTTGGAATTTGAACGCCCGATTAGTAGATATTGATAACGTTACCAATATTGTTACCAACAGCGACCGTTATATCAATACCCTCAATTATCCTTTGAATGGCGCCAAGGTAAGATACTCGTTAAACGGACGGATGCCTGATAGTTCATCAGAGGCGGTTAATTTCCCGGTGAAGATAAATGTGCCGCTAAAGGATACACTAACACTATCAACCTATACCACCTGGACGTTGAACAACCAGTATATCAGGCAGCGGGTAAAAATAACCCGCGATGAATTTAAGCCGGCAAAAACAGACGACCGCAAATTGCTCCCCGGGCTGATATATGAATCATACATCACCAAAAAAGAATATCAAAAACTGGGTAACGAAAAACCTACAGCTACTGGTATAATTACATTCCCGCATGCTTTTACGCCATCAAATGATGATGCTAATAACTGGATCAAAGTGAATGGATATATTCATATTATAACCGAAGGTGATTATGAAATCACATCGGATTTTTTGATCAGTCCGCAACTTTATTTGGATAATATACCAGTTATCAGTCCCGATAAAAACCGCTATGCCGAACCGCAAAAGGCAGTATTGCATTTAAAAGCAGGGTATTACTCCCTTAGCGGTTATTACCCGGCAAACGATGTTAACAGCGGCGAGAAACTAATTCAGTTAACGATGGCAGGTAAGGTGTTGAACCATGAAAACTATTTGTTCCATTAATAATGAGAAGAAAGCTTACTCTGGCAGTTTTGATATTGCTGATCATCACATCAGCAAAAGCGCAGTTGTATAAAGACGCTAAGGCGCCGGTACAGGAACGTGTAAAAGATCTGTTAAGCCGTATGACCCTCGAAGAAAAGATAGGGCAAATGAGTATGAGCTCGCTAACAGGCTCGCTGGATAATAAGATAGCATATGGTTTTGTGGAAAGCCCCTTTGTAACCGTTAGCGAGATCGCCTCGCAATCAATAACAGCAAAAAGATACGCCCGCGAAAAAACACGGCTTGGCATCCCGCCCATACAAATTGGCGAAGCTTTACACGGCCAACTGGCAGGCGGTGCAACCATTTTCCCCCAGGCCATTGCGCAGGGCAGTACATGGAACCCCAAGCTAATCAATCAAATGGGATCGGTTATCGCCTATGAGGCCAGTTCATCAGGGGTAGACCAGGCGCTATCACCATTGTTCGACCTGATCCGCGATCCGCGCTTTGGAAGGGTAGAGGAATGTTTTGCCGAAGATCCTTATCTGGTAAGCCAGTTAGGCAGTGCATTTGTAACGGGTATGCAGGGTACTGCAGCTCAAAGTCGAATAGGTATTGGTAAAGATAAAGTAATGACCACTGCCAAACATTTCGCGGCTTATAGTATCCCGGTAGCGGGTATCAATCTTGCACCGGCATCAATAGGTGAAAGGGAATTACGCTCGATGTTCTTAGTGCCTTTTAAAGATGCTGTACAAAAGGCGAATATCTACTCGGTAATGCCATCGTATAACGAAATAGACGGCGTGCCGGCGCATACAAACCATTTTTTGCTACAGCAGGTGCTGCGTAAGGAGTGGGGTTTTAAAGGCGTTGTTTTTTCGGATTATGAAGGGCTGAAAATGCTTTATACATTCCATCATGTGGCTAAAGACGCCGACGGCGCCGCCCTGCTTGGAATGGCTGCCGGTGTTGATGTGGAAGCCCCATCGCCCGATGTATATGCGCAATTGCTAAAATTGGTAAAAGCCGGTAAGATAAAGGGGGCAACCATTAATGCTGCTGTTACCCGCATCCTAACCGCCAAATTTAAAGCCGGGCTTTTTGAAAAACCGCTGGCAGATACCGCTCAGTTAAAGGCAAGGGTACATACACCCGCACATGTAGCCCTGTCGCAGCAAATAGCCGAGGAATCTATCATCCTGCTAAAAAACGATAAGCAGCTTTTGCCGCTTAATATGGACAAGTTAAAATCGCTGGCGGTGATTGGCCCAAATGCCAACCAGGTGCAATATGGCGATTATAGCTCTACAAGGGATAGCCGCTCGGGTACAACCATCCTGGATGGGATCAAACAGTTGGTGGGCGATAAAGTGAAGATAAATTACGCCAAGGGCAGCGATCTGTCATCAATGGATAGAAGCGGTTTTGCAGATGCTGTAAATGCCGCTAACAATAGTGATGCTGTGGTAGTGGTGCTGGGCACCACAAGCGTGGTGTTCTCCGGCATTGGCTGGAACGGCCACGCGCCAGATGCCGAACCTAAAGATCCGTTTACATGCGGTGAGGGTTATGATGTAAGCGATATCAGTCCGCAGGGCGTACAGCGAGAACTGCTACAAGAAATTTATAAAACGGGGAAACCGGTAATACTGGTTTTGGTGCAGGGCAGGCCATGGAGCATTAGTTGGGAAAAAGAGAATATCCCTGCCATACTGGAAGCCTGGTACCCGGGCGAAAAGGGCGGTAATGCGGTGGCTAATATATTGTTTGGTAAGGTAAATCCATCGGGCAGGTTAAATGTATCCATCCCGCAATCAACGGGGCATATCCCGGTATTTTATAACCGTGTAAATTCAAATAAAGGCTTTTATCACAACCCCGGTTCCATAACAAAGCCGGGGCAGGATTATGTTTTTGCCTCAACAGATGCCCTGTTCCCTTTTGGCTACGGTTTGAGTTATACCAGTTTTAAATACAGTGATCTCAAAGTATCAAAAACGATATTTGGTAAAAATGAGCAGGTGGAAGTATCTCTATCAGTTACCAATACCGGCACAGCAGAGGGTAAGGAAGTTGTGCAGATGTACCTGGGCAACAAAATAAACCCGGTAACCACGCCCGTGATGGCGTTGAAGGGTTTTGATAAGATCAATTTAAAACCGGGCGAAACCAAAATAGTGAAATTTACGATAACACCAGAAGATATCGGCATTTGGAATACCCAAATGAAATGGGTAACCGAGCCGGGCACCTTTGATGTTATGATCGCCCGATCTGCAGAGGACGTGGTGTTAAAACAAACTTTGGAGTATAAATAATGAAGAGGCTAATCAAATATTTATTGATGCTGCTTATATGGTGTAATGGTATCGGCTTGTATGCCCAAACCTACACCCAATATGTCGATCCGTTTATCGGTACATCGGCTACAGGGCATACTTTTCCCGGGGCTACCGTTCCCTTTGGGATGGTGCAACTAAGCCCTGAGACGGGTAATTTTGGATGGAACTATTGCTCGGGTTATCGATATGAAGACAAGGTGATCACCGGGTTTGCGCACACGCATTTAAGCGGTACCGGCGGCGTTGACCTTGGTGATGTACTGTTCTTTCCGTTTCAGGGTAAAACGCCGGATAAATTTGTGAGTGGGTTTTCCAAATCAACAGAAAAAGCCTCCCCGGGATATTATGCAGTAGTGCTGGATAATAACAATATCAGAGCAGAACTTACGGCATCTGCCCACACGGGCGTGCATAGGTACACGTTTAACAACGCAGGGCAGTCGCACCTGTTGGTTGATATGCAAAGCGGCCTGGTTGATGCTCCCGAACAATTGGAAACCCATGTGAGTGAAGGCAGCATCAAAATTATCGATAAAAATACCATCAGCGGCTACGCGGTAACCAGCTTATGGGTTGATAAGAAAGTATACTTCACCGCCAGATTCAGCAAAGCATTCAGTGGTTATCATTTTATAGATGGCAGTAACCACAGGCGCCTGGTGCTCGATTTTGAGACTACGCCCCATGAACAGATTGTGGCAAGGGTAGGTATCTCAGGCGTAAGCATAGCCGGGGCGGTAAATAACCTGTCAGAAACAAAAAATAAAACCTTTGATGATGTAAGGATAGCCGCCGATAAGACCTGGAACAGCTACCTGGGCAAAATAAAAGCAACCGGTACAAATCAGCAAAAAACGACTTTTTATACCAGCCTTTACCACACGCTAATTCAGCCCAATAATATTGCCGATATAGATGGTAAATACCGGGGTGCCGATAGCCTGGTGCATCAATCGGCCGATAAGGTTTTTTATTCAACCTTTTCTTTATGGGATACCTATCGCGCCGCGCATCCGCTTTATACCATCCTGTTCCCAAGCAGAACCGGACAGATGGTAGAGAGTATGTTGCAGCATTATAATACCACCAAATTACTCCCCATCTGGACGCTTTGGGGGAAAGAAAGTTACGCCATGATAGGCAACCACTCTATCCCCGTTATTGTAGATGCAAGCTTAAAAGGTATTGGCGGTTTCAGTAAAGAAAAAGCATTTGAGGCAATTAAAGCGACACTTACCCATAACGGAAATCCGAAGTATGATTGGAACTTATATATGCATTACGGATACCTGCCATCAGATACTGTGCGCCGCGAGGCTGTTTCGCGTACACTGGAGGCTGCTTATGACGATTGGTGCGCTGCCCAATTAGCCAAAGCTTTGCGTAAACAGGCCGACTATAACTATTTTATAAAACGCTCAAAATTCTATGCTAATCTGTTCGATAAATCTACTAACCTGATGCGGGGGCGCCTGTCAAACGGTGATTGGGTACAGCCCTTTGCGCATTTAGATAGCGGGCAGCTGGCAACCGGAGGTGATTATACCGAAGGGAACGCCTGGCAATATGTATGGCAGGTACAGCAGGATATCCCCGGGTTGATAAAATTGATGGGCGGTAAAAAAGCATTTTCCAACAAACTCGATTCTTTATTCAGCATGGAATCAAAAGTGTTTGGTAAAGGCTCTACGCTGGATGTTACCGGTCTGATAGGGCAGTACGCACACGGTAACGAGCCGGTGCATCATGTGGCCTATTTATACACGCTGGCTGGCAACCCTGCCAAAACCCAGCAAATGGTAAGGCAAATTGCTGATCAGTTTTATTTGAACACGCCCGAAGGTTTATCGGGTAATGACGATTGCGGGCAGATGTCGGCATGGTACATATTTACAGCCATGGGGTTTTACCCGGTTAACCCGGCAGATGGGCATTACGTTTTTGGTGCTCCGCAAATCAGTAAAACAATTATTTCCTTACCGGGCAATAAGGTATTTACTATCGAAGCCAAAGGACTATCGGCAGCAAATAAATATGTGCAAAGCATTAGTTTGAATGGTAAGCTGTATACCAAAAACTATATTACCCATCATGATATTATGATGGGGGGTAAGTTGGTTTTTATTATGGGTAGCCGTGCTTCCACCGCAAGTTTTTAATGATAGTTTTGCCTACTATAAATTTTAACCTGCCAGTTGGCGATTTTACAGGCAATGAATAGCCTGGTTCGCTAATATTCTAAATATATCATAGGCTATCCATTTCCACAATACAAATTCGGCAAGTCGGAATTTGTAATTGAAGGATGCATATATCATAGCTTACTAAAAATAGCCGTAACTGTATTTTAAATGATTGTAAACCATAGGTTAGTTATCTGTCAGTAAACTTTACACTGAAAGCAATTTATAAAGCAAAACGAATATTTTATATTCGGCCGATAAAGTTGAGTGCCGCGCTTTATCATAAAACAAGCTATGTACAAGGATTATTTAAAAGGAGGTTGGTTTGTGATGAAACTAACATCTTTTAATAAACCTTTTATTAATTTATTATCATGACCTTATTTTCTCCATTTAAATTTTGCCTGTTTATTGCATTGCTTTCTTTTACAATAAGTAAAAGCGATGCACAATCACGATATGAATTAAGTACAGGTTGGAAATGCAAGCCGGTTGGTGAACTTGCCGGTGGTAGCAACAGGATATTTGCGCCAGGTTATGATATCTCGCAATGGATGCCGGCTACTGTACCGGGCACAGTGCTTACCACGCTTTTAAATAACCATAAAATTCCCGACCCTTTTTATGGGATGAATAACAAATACATCAGGGACATTTATGATACAGGAAGTGAATATTATACCTATTGGTTTGTAAACGATTTTGAAAAAAGCATTCCCGGTGGAGATAGTCAGGTTTATCTGAACCTGCGGGGTGTTAATTATAGTAGTGAGGTTTATCTGAACGGTAAAAAGTTAAACAAGCAAACCCACCATGGCATGTTCTTGCGGCAGCGCTATAACATAACTGCCCTGCTTAACAGATCGGGCAAAAACAGGTTGGCGGTATTGGTTTATCCACCTAACCCTGTTGGTAACCCAAATGGCGGGCAGGGTGGGGATGGTACCATTGCCCGTAATGTGGGTTTACAATATACTGCCGGTTGGGATTGGATACAGCCTGTCCGCGATAGAAATACAGGTATATGGGATAAGGTAACGATAGAAACCGCAGGATCGGTGAGTATTACCGACCCGCATATTGTGACACTGGTACCGGGTATTAGGCAGGTTAAAGGTAAACAGCAGCCGGCTGTTATTAAAGTATCGGCAACGGTTTCAAACCCAACCGGTAAAGTAATAAATGGTGTTTTACAATTTACCATCACAGGGCAAAAGGTATTTAAAAAGGTTATGGTAAAGCCCGGTTCATCAAATGAAATAAACCTTGATGACCTGCTACTGAAAGACCCGAAGCTATGGTGGCCAAATGGTTATGGGAATCCATATCTGTATAAAGCCAGCGTTCAATTTTTTGTAGGCAACAAAATTTCGGATGCTCAGGAGATAAATGTGGGTGTGAGGGAGATACAAACCAGTTGGAACACGCAAACAAACAGCAGGCAAATAGAGGTTAACGGGCAAAAAATATTTATTAAAGGCGGTAACTGGATCATTTCAGATGCCATGTTGCGTTTCTCAGATTGGAGATACGATGCCGAAGTGCGTTTCCACCGGGATATGAACTTAAACCTGATTAGGGTATGGGGAGGTGCTTTGGTTGAGCGGCCCGAGTTTTATAACGCCTGCGATAAGTATGGCCTGCTGGTTTTCCAGGATTTCTGGATCTCGGGCGATGCTAATGGCCGCTGGGTGGACCCAATGAAAAAAGACGACCAGTGGGTACGTCGCAAATACCCGGATGATCATGTGCTGTACCTGCGATCGGTTGCCGACCAGGTGAAAATGGTACGCAACCATCCGTCGTTGGCGGTATGGTGCGGTGGTAATGAAATAACCCCTCCCGAAGATATTTTACTTGCAGTAAGAGACACGATATTGCCAAAACTGGATGGAACTCGCTTGTTTGTAGAATACTCCAACTCCGATAAAATGTCGCTTAATACGCTGGGAGGCAATGGCGATGGGCCTTACGGTATACAACCCGATTCGCTTTTTTGGAAAGAACGTACATTCCCTTTTAATTCCGAAATTGGTTCTGTTGGTATTGGCGATTACGAATCTTTAAAGCGGTTTATACCCGATCAAAATATGGTTGCCCCGGTGTTCTCTACAGAGAAAAACAAATCAACAACCGATTCTGTATGGAACTATCATAAATATATAGGCTATGATGCCGCAATTGAACCTTACGGTAAAGCTACTGGTGCCAGAGATTTTGCTGCTAAAGCGCAATTGGTTAATTATAACCAATACCGGGCACTTATAGAAGGTTTCAGCGCGCATATGTGGGATTGGTACACAGGTGTAATGATCTGGAAAACCCAAAACCCATGGACCGCCATGCGCGGGCAGATGTATGATTACTACCTTGACCCCAATGCTTGTTTATACGGCTTGCATAATGGCAGCGAACCCCTGCACGTAATGTATAACCCGCTTAATGGTATGGTGACCATAGTAAACAATACATTTGAAACCAGGCGCGACCTGATGCTGGTGGTGAAAACTTACGATATAAGCGGTAAGGAGAAACAGATAACGCAGGTTTTTGAAGAGATCTTACCTTCATCAGTAAAGGGTTTTGTGCCCATAAAAAGCGGGATCGATAAACTGGCAAAAGAAGAAGGCCTTTTCCTGTCCCTACAATTATTAGACATTAAGAAAAATATTTTAAGTAATAACCTGTATTGGTTACCTGATGAGCATGGTGAGTACTCCGGATTGAAAAAGATGGCCCCTTCAAAGCTTATGATAAAGGCAGTACAAACTACACCCGGAACTGTACTTGTAAGTTTAACAAATCCAACGGATGCACCAGTGGCGTTTTTTAACCGGCTGTCGTTAATTGACGGGCAAACCCACAATCGTTTACTTCCCGTTTTTTACAGCGATAATTATGTATCGGTATTACCCGGCGAACAAAAAAGCGTCACCATGAATTATGATATTAGCAAATACTCACAAACGCCTTTTGTTAGCATAAATGGCTGGAATTTAAAGGAGCAATATGTACCGGTAACTTCCGGCAATGCTAAATAAAATTTAGGGCCGGGCATCGGGAAAGCTTATTTTCTTAATAGAAAAATTAAGAAAGAGTATTTAAATGCTAAAAATATTAGTATTTTCGTTTATATTTGAAAAAATATTGAACGTAATATGATGACGGCCAATAACTATTTAACGCAGGAAGCCAAAGCTTTTGTAAAACGCAAAGGTGGCCCCGATGAAGTAATTCGGGTAGTACCCGACCATCAGCACAGAGGTGCATCCCAATGCTATCAGCTGTACACCGCTTTTGAAGAAATGCCTGATAACCTTGGCCGTATTTTATTTGATGAGCAGGGATATTGGATCTATGATGGTGACCAATTATCTATTGCAGAGCAGGAACAGCTCGCCGATTTTATTATTAATTATGTAGAAAGGCTATGAAAAAAACAATCAACTACCGGTTGACTGTGGCCGAAAAGCAAGTGCTTAAAACCAAAAAGATAAGCCAAAAGCAATTGCAGGATTACGCGACCGATGAAATTTCCAGTTTGCTGAGGGCATCAGCTCAGCGTACAAAGGAATTGAACGCGCTGGCCGAATTTCAAAGCATCCCCTCACTCGGTATCAACTTTGCAGAAGAACTGATAAGTCAGGGTTATTATACATTGGACCAACTCAAAGGGAAATCGGCGGTGGAATTGTTTGATGCTTTTGAACAGCATAGCGGCACATGGGCCGATCCATGTGTAGAAGATTCGTACAGACTGTTGGTACACTACATTGAAAATCGTGATAATACCAAACGCTGGTGGGATTTTACTGCCGAACGCAAAGCCTACCGCAAGCAATACGGTTACCCGGCTGACCGGCCTAAAAAACCATGGTACGAGAGCGGGGAATACCCTAAAATGAACGATTATCTGCAAGGTTGATAATAAGACTATATTATATAAGGCCATAGCCGCATAATAATTAGAGAGATTGAAGTTAAACGAATACTATCAAAGCCCGTAAATACACATTTACGGGCTTTGTGATGTTTTAATAATATTTCTTAATCTGGTATATGGGTTTATAACTTTTAACTATCCCGTATAGAATTAATCGATTATGATTATCAAACCCAATGTCATAATTTTATAGTATTCAGAAGCATAGTTAAAAACTTTAACAGTAAACCTATAAAAATGGAAAACGAATCAAACGACATCAGTAAATGCCCTTTTCACAACGGTAGTATGAAAAACAATGTTGGCGGCGGCGGAACCCGTAACCGCGATTGGTGGCCAAACCAGTTAAAACTTAATATTCTGAGGCAGAATTCATCATTATCAAACCCCATGGGCGATAGTTTTAATTATGCAGAAGCATTTAAAAGCCTTGATCTGGAAGCTGTAAAAAAAGATCTTCACACATTGATGACCGACTCGCAAGACTGGTGGCCGGCAGATTTTGGCCACTATGGGGGTTTATTTATACGTATGGCATGGCATAGTGCCGGCACGTATCGTGTAACAGATGGCCGCGGTGGCGGCGGCGCGGGTTTGCAGCGATTTGCCCCACTTAACAGCTGGCCCGATAACGTAAGCCTTGATAAAGCCCGCAGATTGCTTTGGCCTATCAAACAAAAATATGGCCGCAAAATTTCATGGGCCGATCTGATGATTCTTACCGGCAACATAGCGCTGGAATCAATGGGTTTTAAAACCTTTGGCTTTGGTGGTGGCCGCGAGGATGTATGGGAGGCGGATGAATCAGTTTATTGGGGTTCTGAAACCACCTGGCTGGGCGGCGATGTTAGATACGCTCACGGCTCTGAAGGTGTTGAAGGCCGTGGTGTGTTGGTGTCTGAAGATGACGCCGATGGCAATATCCACTCCCGTAACTTGGAGAAACCACTTGCTGCTGTGCAAATGGGTTTGATATATGTAAACCCCGAAGGGCCCGATGGTAACCCCGATCCAATTGCAGCTGCTAAGGATATCCGCGATACATTTGGCCGTATGGCTATGAACGATGAAGAAACTGTTGCCCTTATTGCCGGAGGCCACAGCTTTGGCAAAACCCATGGTGCGGCATCTGCCGACAATGTAGGCAAAGAACCCGAAGCCGTTGATGTGGAGATGCAGGGGTTTGGCTGGGCAAACAAATATGGTTCTGGCAAAGGCGCTGATACTATAACAAGCGGGCTTGAAGTAACATGGACAAAAACACCAACTCAATGGAGTAATAATTTTTTCGAAAATTTATTCGGCTTTGAGTGGGAATTAACCAAAAGCCCTGCGGGTGCACACCAATGGGTAGCTAAAAACGCAGATGATATAATACCCGACGCGTACGATGGTGCAAAAAAACACAAGCCAACTATGCTTACCACTGATCTTGCCTTGAGGTTTGACCCGGCTTACGAGAAAGTATCACGCCGTTTTTTAGAAGATCACGAAGCATTTGCAGATGCTTTTGCACGTGCCTGGTATAAATTAACACACCGCGATATGGGGCCTCGGGAGCGTTACCTTGGCCCGGATGTGCCACAGGAAGAATTGCTTTGGCAAGACCCCATCCCTGCAGTTGATCACCAGCTAATAAACGAAAATGATATTGCAGGCTTAAAAGCAAAGTTACTGGCATCCGGTTTAAGCGTATCAGAGCTGGTTGCTACAGCATGGGCTTCGGCTTCCACCTTCCGCGGTTCTGATAAACGTGGTGGTGCTAATGGCGCCCGTATCCGCCTGGCTCCCCAAAAATACTGGCAGGTAAACAATACGCCACAATTACAAAAGGTATTAACGATGCTTGAAGGTATACAGAACGAATTTAACGGGGCGCAGGCAGGCGGCAAAAAAGTTTCGCTGGCTGATTTGATCGTGCTTGCGGGTAATGCCGGTATTGAAAAAGCAGCTAAGGATGCAGGGAGCGATGTTACAGTTACTTTTACCCCTGGCCGTATGGATGCCTCACAGGAGCAAACTGACGTGGAATCATTTGGTTATCTTGAACCTGCTGCAGACGGGTTTAGGAATTACCGTAAAGGGAACACAACTGTATCTACCGAAGAGTTGCTGATAGATAAAGCCCAGTTGCTTACTTTAACAGCACCCGAACTGACTGTGTTGATGGGAGGCCTCAAAGTATTGAATATTAATTATGACGGATCCAAGCATGGCGTTTTCACCTCCCGCCAAGGTCAGTTAACAAACGATTTTTTTGTGAACCTGCTTGATATGCGCACTGCCTGGAAAGCGGCGGCCGGCGGCAGGGAAATTTATGAAGGCCGTGACCGTACTACCGGTGAGGTAAAATGGACCGGTACCCGTGCCGACCTGGTGTTTGGCTCGAACTCAGAACTTAGGGCCGTTGCTGAAGTATATGCCAGCGCGGATGCACAAGAAAAATTTGTAACAGACTTTGTAGCCGCCTGGACCAAAGTAACTAACCTGGACAGGTTTGACCTGAAATAGAACAAACACATCTTAACATCTGATATAAAAAGGCACCATGCGGTGCCTTTTTTGTTGCAATATTTTATATGTTACACACTGTCACAAAGCGAACATCTGCCGTTCGGTATCGAACGCTTTACATGAACGTTTGTTTGTTAAATAGTTAATAATCAATTGTATATAATTGTGGCTTGAAAAATGTGGTAAGCGTGTAAAGATCAGCGTAACTGAATGGAAGAACATGTATGGGATTTGGTTGAAAAATTTATCTCGGGCGATATCAGTCGCGCTGAGGTGAAGGAATTGCAATCATTGCTGGTTTTGTATCCCAAATTATACCTGTTAGTAAAAGATTTCCTGATCACCTACCAGGATCCCTATCCGCAGGTAAGCCCGCAGCAAATACAAGCTTTCCTGAAAAAGGTTGAACATGGCGAAGCTAAGAAGTGGGGCGTAAAGAGTACGTGGAAAAAATTAGGTAATGTTATTACCCGTGAAGCAACCATGGCCGGGCAGTTTTTTAAAGTTGCTGTACGTAACCTGCAAAGAAACAGTAGTATCTCTGCTGTTAACATAAGTGGTTTGGCTGTTGGTATTGCGGGGGCAGTGCTTATTTTACTTTGGGTACAAAACCAGTTAAGCTACGATCAGTTTCATACTAATAAGGCCCGCATATACCAGGTATTTAACCGCACCAAAATAAATGGTACATTGCAGGCATGGCCTAGTACACCTATGCCACTTGCCCCTGCATTAAAAGCTGATTATGGACAGGTTGAAGAGTCCGTACGTACAAATTGGGTAGGGTCATTCGTATTAAAGAACGGTGACAAAAAGCTGGAAACACAAGGCCTTACTGCCGACCCTGCTTTTTTAAAACTATTCAGTTTCCCACTGCTTAAAGGTAATGCCAATACGGCGTTAAACAATGTGCATTCCATTTTACTTACACAAAAGCTGGCCAAAAAACTTTTTGGTGATACCGATCCGGTAGGGAAGTTTATAGCTGTAGATAGTACGGCTAATTTTACCGTAACCGGGGTGCTAAAAAACCTGCCTAATAACACTCAGTTTAGTTTTGAATACATAGTGCCTTTTGATTATATGAAAGAGGTGCACTGGTACAACACAGATTGGCAGTTTAACAGTTTGCAAACTTATGTAATGCTAAAAAAAGGCGTTACAGAAGCTACTGCTAATAAACTTTTCAAGGATATTTACCGCCGCTACCCGGGCGAGAAGCTTAATGATGCTTTTGTACACCCAATGGGCAAATGGTGGCTGTATTCAAACTATGAAAATGGCCGGTTTGTTGGAGGTCGATTAAATACGGTTCATTTGTTTACCGTAATTGCTTTGCTTATTATTTTCATTGCCTGCATCAATTACATGAACCTGGGCACGGCACGCAGCGCAAGGCGTGCAAAAGAGGTTGGCATCCGTAAGGTTGCCGGGGCGGAACGTTTATGGCTTATTAAACAGTTTTTGGGAGAGTCTTTATTGGTAGCGTTTGTAGCAGGGGCGTTGGGGCTGGTACTGGTACAACTGGCGCTGCCATGGTTTAACGGAGTAGTTGACAGAACCTTGTTAGTGCCTTATGATAAACCATTTTTTTGGCTTGTAGCAGTTGGGTTTATAATACTAACAGGTGTTGTTGCAGGAAGTTACCCGGCGTTTTATTTATCGGCATTTAAACCGGTAAAAGTGTTGAAAGGAACTGTACAAGCCATGCACGGGTTAATTAATCCCCGCAGGGTATTAGTGGTGGTGCAATTTACCCTGGCAATTGTATTTATAATTAGCACTACGGTTATTTACAGGCAAATTAATTATGCGCAAAAACGTGATACAGGTTACAAGGTTGATAACCTGGTCTATATCTACATAAAGGGTGATATAGCAAAAAATTATACAACCATACGTAATGATTTAGTAAACAGCGGTGCTGTAAGCAGCATTACACGTACATCATCGCCTATACAGGATATATGGGGTGACAATGACCAATATCAATGGGATGGCAAATCCCCGGGTTTGCGGCAGTCATTTGGTGAAAACTCTACCGACCACGATTTTACCAAAACCTTCGGACTAAAATTACTGGCGGGTCGCGATATAGATATTGCGGCTAACCCAACTGATACCAGTGCTGTATTGCTTACAGAGCAGGCCGCCAAAATAATGAATTTTAAAAATCCTGTAGGGCAAACAATTAAAGCATGGAATGGTAATTATCATGTTGTAGGCATAGTAAAAAACTACGTAGCAATATCGCCGTTTGCGCCATCGCTGCCTATTATTATTCGTGGCGCGGACAGGAAGCTTGGTACTATTACCTTAAAGCTAAATACCCAAAATTCCGTAGCCGATAATATCAATAAGATCAGCACTGTATTTAAACAGTATAACCCCAATTACCCCTTCGACTTCAAGTTTCTGGACGAATCATACCGGATAAAATTTCAGGAAGAACAGCACATCGGGCAAATGGTAGCCGTTTTTGCGGGCCTCACTATCTTTATATCGTGCCTGGGTTTATTTGCATTGGCAGCCTGTATGGCAGAGGGGCGCACAAAAGAAATAGGGATCCGTAAAGTACTTGGCGCTTCTGTAGTAAGGATAACGGCTTTGTTAACAGGAGACTTCCTGATACTGGTGCTTATTGCATTTGCAATAGCTTGCCCTGTTGCCTGGTGGCTCATGAACAAATGGTTGCAGGGTTATCCTTACCACACCAATATCAATTGGTGGATCTTCGGGCTTACCGGGCTGGCATCTGTATTGATAGCATTTTCAACGGTTAGTTCACAGGCTATTAAAGCTGCGTTGGCTAATCCTGCAAAAAGTTTAAAAACAGAGTAGGGTTGTACTACTTCATCAACTCCCGCTGTATATCAAATAAAAACTCAAACAGGTTAATCTCTGTTGGGATCTGTAACTTTTTGCGCAGGCGGTAACGGCTGATCTCTACCCCTCGAACAGAAATAGCCATTAACTGGGCAATTTCTTTGCTGGATAAGTTCATGATCAGATATGCGCAGAGTTTCAGTTCCTGCTGATTGATGGCTGGGTAGCGGTCTTTTATAATAGTTAAAAAACCTGCATGTACCTTATCAAAATGGATGGAGAACTGTTCCCATTCCTCATTTATTTTATTTTCCCCGGCTAAAAGGCGCAATATTTTTTTGATCTCGCCGGCCTCTACCATGTCCTTACCAGATTTTTGCAGGGTTTGCAATTCATCCTTCACCTTAAGTAAAAACTCCTTTTTTTGTACAAGGTTTAATGCCGAGGATGCCAGTTCTGATGTTTTAAACTCTATTTCAGACTGCAACATTTCATTTTTAAGTTTCACCACTTCTTTTTCAGAACGCTCCAGTTCCAGCTGATGCAGGTAAGCTATTTGCTTTTGTTCTTCTTCATTTTTTTGCTGTTGAATAAGCAGTTCCTTCTGTTGTTTGATGATGTGGCGCTTTTCCTGTAGTTTGTATAGGTAATACAGTATCCCTGCAATCATAAACAGGTATATGATGTACGCCAGTACCGAGCCATACCAGGGTGGATTGATATTGAAAGTATAGCATGCTACAGCCGATTCGTTATTTTGATGGTTACGCGCTTTTACTTTAAAGGTGTAGTTGCCTGCCGGTAAATTAGTGTAATCTTTTTCCGATTTTTTTGACCATGCCGACCATTCCTGATCAAACCCTTCTAATAAATAACTATACTCGGCATTTGATTGCTCCTCAAAAATTGGTGATGAATACTCAAAATGCAACGAACGCCACTTGTAGCCAAGTGTGAGCGTATTACTTGCCGTTTGTTTGCCATTATCGTTAACATGATCAAAATAACCACCGTAAATTACACTATCAGTAGTTGAAGTAACTTTAACTTTACGGATGTATACATTTAAGGCATGTATGTTTTGTTTGTATTTAGCATAGTTAATATGATAAAATCCATTTTCGCTGCCTACAAATATATTGTTGGCATTAATGGGATAAACATTTTCAAAACCGCTGAGTATGCGGTTATTTAACTCGGGGAAGTTGATGATAGTTGGTGTTGCAGAATAATCAACCACGCCAAGGCTTTTGCCCTGTACAAACCAGATATTGCCTGCATTGTCTTCCTGCAGGTATCTTAAACTGCGGTCGCCAAATATGTTTTTGAACTGCGCCGATGGTTTAAAATGATCTGTTTTAACATCATATTCATAAATACCTTTTTCGGTGGCTACTACAACACGCCCTTTTACTTTAAAAACAAAATTGTTGAGGTTAGATGGCAGGCCTTGCGCACTTGTATAGGTTTTGATCTGATCATTGTCGGGGTTTAACTTATAAACTCCGCGATAGGGGTGCGATGTCCAGATAATGTTATTACTATCAATTTGTACAAAACGTGCCGACTCATAATATTTTGCTACACTGCCTTTATCAATTAAGGAGTTGCCCTTGTTTTCAAACAAACGCACGCCATAATAATTACCTGCAGCTATAAGCGGGGTACCAGCCTTGTTTTTTAAAGGCTGAAAGATCCAAAAACCGGTGCTGTTATAAATAGGGGAAAGCTTATCATTCAAAACTTCAAAGATCCCATCGTCGCGGCCGGCCAGTAAATGCCCGTCAACCGCGGCAATATTCCATGTTTGGCCTTCAGCAACCTGCTTAAAGTTACTTTTAAGATAGCTCAGATCTGTAGTATTACCTACCGGCAATTCATACGCACCGTTAGATAATGCAAAGTACAGGTTGTTTTTGTACAACGCAGTTGCATAGCCCCCGCCATCTTTAAATACCGCCGGGTTAATATGCTTAACAGCGTTATTATAGGCAATAAAATCTATTCCATTATCAAGCCCTAACCAAATATTGTGGTTAACATCGGCATACATAAAGCGTACAAAAATATTCTGCAGGCCTTCTTTTTTGCCAATATTTTCTATCACGTTGCCATTTTTATCTATTTGGTAAATACCGTTAATATAAGTACTCACCAGGTAGGTGCCGTCATCAAGTGCTGTAGCAGCCGAAAAATGCTGATGATTGTTAATGCCAAAACCAGTAAGGTTAAAGTATTTAAGTTTATTACCCGTTAGCAGGTACAAACCATCTTTAGCTGTGGTAACCAGGCTCGATGTATCATTAAACTTTGATACCGAAGTAATGTAAAAACCCTTAGGCAGTTCTTTCTTATCTATAAAAGGTCGCCAGTTATTATTAACATAGGTCAAAAGGCCCTTTTGCTCGTCGTGTGCTATTAATTTGCCCTGATAAGTGCCCAGGAATAACCACGAGCGGGAGCGGTAGACGGTTATTTTATTATTACCAAACCTGATTATCTTATCGTGCGAACGGAAAAAAACCTCGTTGCCATGGCTGGCAATATCCCATATATCAGAAAATTCCTGGTCGGCTTTAGGAATAAGTTCTTTTAAGGATGTAAATGCAAGCTGCCCGTTTTTAGCCGGCGAAAAATATCCTATCTCATCCTGGCCGCCTACATACAACCTTTTATCGCTCCCAAACTCAAGCGAACGTACAATTGTTTTATTGGGCAGGGGATATAACTGCCAGTACGAACCATCAAAAACAAGTACGCCCTCATTATTCGCAAAGTACATACGGCCCTGTGCATCCTGGCGTATTTTCCAGTTTTGGGTGCCCGCGTTGTACTGTCTTTTCTCGTAGTTTATTGTTTTACGCTGGCCAATATAGGTTTGCGGCATAGCATTTTGCATGCATGCAAGTAGTGGTATTAAGAGTAATGCCTTTAAAAACAGTCTTTTATATCGGGTTAGCAAAATTTTACCAGGGTTTATAATTGGTGCACTAATATCTGTGTTTTTAAACGATTTTTCAATGTTGTGTAGCAGTGATGTAGTGCCAAATTTCATTTTAGGCATTTACCTGCCATACATTTGATACCCATAAACCAATTGCTCCGGCAAAAATTATAAACCAATTTAAAACCGTTAACTAATGCTTTAAGCCAAATGTATGACCGTGCATTTTTATGCCCGAAAAAATTATGTATGAATAAACTTTACAATTAACCAAAGGCCGACACCAATCAGGCCAATTAACTTAAATTATCAATTTAAACCTTATGCAATTAAGACTCAAGTTTTTCGTGGGTATTGCTTTGCTCTTATGTTTTATTAGCCAGGCGGGCCATGCCCAATCCCTGCGTATAACCGGTAAAGTAACCCAAAAATCCGACGGACAATCATTGCCCGGCGCATCAGTAACCGTTAAAGGAACAACAACAGGTGTTGTTACAGATGTAAATGGTAATTACACATTAAGCATTCCACAAGGCGGTGGTACTATAGCTGTCACGTTTGTAGGCATGACAACTATAGAAAGAAAAATAACCCAGGCCGGCGAACAAAACTTTGCTTTAGAGGATAACATGAACAACGCCCTTAACGAAGTTGTTGTTATTGGTTACGGTACCCAAAAAGTAACCAAAGTGTCGGGCGCAATTTCAACAGTAAAAAGTTCAGACATCCAAAAACAAAACCCGGTGCGTGCAGAAGAAGCCATACAGGGCCGTGCAGCGGGTGTTACCGTTGTACAAAGTGGTACACCTGGTTCAACACCAACAGTAGTTATCAGAGGGATAAACTCTTACAGTGGTGCAGGTGCGCTGGTGGTTATTGATGGTGTAATGCAGGGGTTAAGTGACATGAACGCTGTAAACCCGGCTGATATTGAATCGATAAGTGTGCTTAAAGATGCATCGGCCACTGCTATTTACGGTGTTAAAGGCGGTAATGGCGTTATTGTGGTAACAACCAAAACCGGCCGTAAAAACATGAAAACCGAACTGACTGTAAACAGTAGCTACGGTGTGCAGGAAATAGCCAGGTACATCCCTGTTTTAAATGCTACCGAATATGGAGCAATGGTGAATGAGGGAAGTGTTATATCAGGCGGCCCGGTAATATTTCCTGATCTGTCTGTACTCGGCGTTGGTACCAACTGGCAAAAAGAAGTATTTAAAACCGCCCCTTTGCAACAACACAACATTGGTGTACGCGGCGGCAGCGAAACGGTAACTTACTTCCTGGCCGGCGGTTATACAAGCCAGGGAGGTATAGTTGGCGGCAGCGATAAATCCAGGTTTGACCGTGGTAACTTCACCGCTAACCTTGATTTTCAGCTTACACCCAAACTGAAATTTATATTGAACACCACCGGTGTAATATTAAATTCAAAAGGTATCCAGGAAAACTCCTTTAACAGCGTTATTGGTAGTGCACTTAATTTTGACCCAACTGTACCGGTTTATAATACTGAAAATACAGTTGGTAAATACGGCTACAGTAACCTGATCCTATCTGAGGTTTATAACCCTTTAACTAAACTTGATAATACCTATAACAAAAGCCTGGGTAATAAGCTTTACGGTAAATTTGAGATGCAATATGATATATTAAAGAACCTGAAACTAACCAGCAGGTTTGGATATACCAAGTACGATGCTAATAGCAAGAGCTTTACCCCACTTGTGTTTTACGGGCCGCTGAATGTTGACAACAGCATGAACGCTGATGGCTCAACGGTACTTGACAAGCATAACAGCGTAAACCAGGATAAAATAAGCAACTTTAACTATACCTGGGAAACATATGCCAATTACAATTTTAAAGTAGCTCAAGACCATAATTTTGAAACCGTATTAGGTTTCTCAATGGCTAAAACATCAGGGAATGCGGCTGGTGCCAACAGGCAGGATGTTCCGTTCAACTCGTGGACATTTGCCGATTACAGTGCAGCTACCGGTACAAACACCGCTACCAACCCATCGGCAAGCGGTGGCTATTACTACCAGTATTTCAGCCGTAACTTATCGTATTTCGCCAGGTTGAACTATGACTACAAAGAAAGGTACCTTGCATCTTTCACCGCACGCCGTGATGGGTCAACAGCTTTTGGTGAAGACAGGAAGTTTGCCAATTTCTATTCGGGATCAGTAGGTTGGGTTGCAAGTAAAGAAAGTTTCTTCAACGTTTCGGCTATCGATTTCTTAAAGATAAGAGGTAGTTATGGTACAGTTGGCAGCGATATAACACCTACACAGGCTGCCAGCATTGTAACCGGCGGGCCCGATTACGGCCCTACTGCAAACAGTAACGGTTATAATTTCAACAACGTATTTTATCCGGGTTCTACATTAGGTTCAACGGTTAACCCGCTGCTTGGCTGGGAAACACAGAAACAGGCAAACTTTGGGTTTGATATAACGATGTTAAACGGCAAATTGAATATCACTGCTGATTATTACGAAAAGAGAGTATCAGGTTTGATCTTTCAACCCGGTAGAGCTCTTGTAACGGGTACAATACCATTACCCGATGGTAACATTGGTTCAACAAAAAACAGCGGGCTTGATGTAACAATTGGCTATAACGAAAAAATAGGAAATTCGTTTACCCTGGGCAATACGTTTACTGTAACTACAGTGAAAAGCCTTGTTACTGCAACAAACAGTGATGGTACAGCCAAAATATTTGGTGGCAGCTACTTTAATGGCCAATCGCAACAGGTAACGGTATTTGAAAAAGGCCAGGCACCGGGATATTTCTATGGTTATAAAACCGATGGATTGTTCCAGAATACTGCCGATGTTGCCGCATGGGCTACGCAACCGGGTGCTAAACCGGGCGACATCCGCTTTGTAGATGTAAATAAAGATGGTGTGATCAATGCTGATGACCGCACTAACATAGGCAATCCATTCCCTAAGGTTACCTTGGGCTGGACGCTGACCATGAGTTATAAAAACTTTGACTTTAACGCATTCACTTATGCCTCTATCGGAAACGATATTTACCGTGCTTATGAGCGTAACGGTAACTACACCAATAAATACCGTGGTGTATTAGCCAGATGGACCGGCGAGGGTACAACCAATGATGCCCGTTACCCAAGGTATACCTTTACTGATGATAACAGCAACATTCGTGCATCTGACAGGTATGTGGAAGACGGCACATTTGTGAAGGTCAAAAATATACAATTAGGCTACACTCTCCCTCGCTTATTACAGGGTAAAGTATTTAAGAGCATAAGGGTTTACGGGCAGGTTAGAAATGCTTTCACCTTTACAAAATACTCTGGCTTTGATCCCGAAATAGGGGGTGGGGTGTTTGATACAGGTGTTGACCGTGGTGCATATCCGCAACCAAGAGTATATACCATGGGACTTGACATTAAATTATAATTCATTAAAAGATATTACGATGAATAAAAGATATATAAAGCTAATTGGCTTGGTTATGTTAATAACCACATTTACAGGATGTAAAAAATGGATTGAAAGTAACCCTCACGATCGTTTTGTGGTTACCGACCTTGATTATCTGAAGTCTGAAAGTGATTACCGTACCATGGCTATCAGCGTTTATTCGCCGCTGCAATGGTTAAACCAGGTAGTTGTGATAGGCGATATTGCATCAGATAATTCGGTTGCAGGTGGCGAAAGCGCATCAGATGTTTTACCTCTGCAGCAAATTGATGATTTTACACTAACATCAACAAATTCAACACTGTACGATCTGTGGCAGGTAGCTTATGAAGGTGTTAACCGCTCTAATTATCTTATACAATATAAAGAGAAAAATAAAGCAGGCGAAACGGTTGACTTTAATGGCAAAGATGCCCTTTACGGTGAAATATACTTTTTACGTGCTTACTATTATTTTACGCTGGTAAAAATGTGGGGCGATGTGCCGTTGTTTACCAATGGCCGCTTTGACAATAACGACGCGAAATCATTAAAACGAGCACCTAAAGCCGAGGTTTATGCACAAATTGAAACCGACCTTAAGGCAGCTATAGCGGCTTTACCGGTAAATCAGGATCAAAAAGGCAGGGTAACCAAATATGCGGCACAAGCATTATTAGGTAAGGTTTATTTGTATGAAAACAAATTTAACGATGCCGATGCCGTACTTGAGCCAATTATTACCTCAAACGCATTCTCATTGGTGAGCGATTATGCCTCTATCTATCTGGCTGCGGGCGAGAACGGCCCCGAGTCGGTTTTTGAGATCCAGTACACTAACGGTTCGCCATATTACAACTGGGGCGGGGCAACCCGTGGCCAGGGTAATTATGCGGTACAGCAAAACGGTATAAGGGGTATAAATGGTAGTGCCGCCATGCCTTATGCTGCAGGCTGGAGCACTAACCTTCCAACCCAAAACCTGGCCGCTGCATACGCTGCGGGCGATCAGCGTAAAGCTATCACAGCGTTTGATATTGAAGCTTATAAAACAGCCCATCCCGAGTATGGTATTACATACCAGGTAGCTCCTTACAAAAACACCGGTTTATATAACGGTAAGTATTTGCCGCGCAAAGGCGAAACATCCGGCCAGGTTGAGTTGAACTACCTGAACAATTTTAGGGTTTTAAGATACGCTGAAGTGTTATTGATGGCTGCCGAAGCAAATAACAGGTCAACCACCCCTAATGACCTTAAAGCGCAGGATTACCTGAACCGCGTACGTGCCCGTGCATTCGGAGACGATACACATAAGGTAACAGCTACAGGCAATACGTTGAAACAAGCAATATGGGACGAACGCCGCTTAGAACTTGCTATGGACGGCGACCGCTTTTTTGACCTCGTAAGAACAGGGCAGGCTGCCACAAAGCTTACAGGCTTTGTAGCAGGCAAACACGAGGTTTTCCCTATACCACAGGAAGAAATAAACGTTACAGGCATACCACAAAACACCGGATACTAATTCATAAAATAACAAGATCATGAATGCGAAAAAATATTTTTTGAGTATAACCTTGCTACTGGCTGTTATTGCGGGCTGTAAAAAGGAATCATTTGACGATACATCGTTTGTTAACAGCGGTGTATCTGAGCCGGCAAAGCTGTCGGTATTATTTAATATTACACAGGATAACACGGGCCTGGTTACCATTTTCCCTTCGGGCGAAGGTGCAACCATATATGATGTTTACTACGGAGATGGCACAGAAAGCTTTGTTAAAGTTGGCGCCGGTAAAAACACACAGCATACCTACAAGGAGGGTGTTTATACGGTAAAGATAGTGGCCCACGGAATTAACGGGAAAACAACCGAATTAAGCCAGGGGCTTACCGTATCATTTAAGGCCCCTGAAAATTTAAAAACTACAGTTACCACCAATGGCTTAACAATTAATGTTGGCGCCACTGCTGATTATGAAACCATGTTTCATGTATATTACGGTGATGAAACAACAAGCAACCCCGAGCCTTATGATTCATTCCTGGAAGCACAAACAGCTACACATACGTACGCAAGCGCAGGTAGCTATGTGGTAAGGGTGGTTGCATTAAGCGGCGGTATTGCAACAACTAAACACGAGGAAACTATTAAAGTAGGCAAACAAATAGACTTGCCTTTAACTTTTGATGACCCTAATTATGATTACACCACCAGCGATTTTGGCGGTAACGTATCAAGTGTAGCTGCAGATCCGGCTAATGCTGCAAACAAAGTTTTAAAAGTTATTAAACCCGGTGGCGCCGAGGTTTGGGCAGGTACAACTTTAGGTACCGCTACAGGCTTTGCAAATAAAGTAGCGGTAACCGCTGCCAACTCAAAATTGACAGCGCGTGTTTATTCACCTGCTGCCGGTTTAACTGTAAAATTAAAATTAGAAGATCATAACGACGGTACAAAGTCTGTTGAAACAGATGCAGTAACAACCGTAGCTAATGCATGGCAAACTTTAACATTCGATTTTAATAATAATTCGGCTGGTACACCCGCTTTAAACCCGGCATTTATTTATGATAAAGCTTCAATGTTTTTTGATTTTAACGTAGGAGGCAGCGGCAAGGTGTTTTATATGGACGACCTGAAAATGACCGCCCCTATCCAAAAGATCAGCTTACCGGTTACCTTTGATGCACCAAATACAGATTACACCGTAATTGATTTTGGTAACAACATTACCGTTGATGCTGTTGACCCAACAAACCCGGCTAACAAAGTTAAGAAGACCACCAAACCGGGCAACGCCGAAACCTGGGCTGGGGTTACTATTGGTACAGCGGCAGGCTTCCCAACTAAAGTGCCCATAACATCAGCCTTTGCTCAGTTAAGCCTGCGTGTGTATTCGCCTGCAGCAGGTATAACCATCAAGCTGAAGTTAGAAGACCATGCCGATAACACTAAAGCTGTTGAAACAGATGCGGTGACAACTGTTGCTAACCAATGGGAAACTTTAACTTTCAATTTCCTGAATAACTCTGCAGGTACACCGGCCTTTAACCCGGCTTATAATTACGATAAAGCTTCCGTGTTTTTCGACTTTAACGTAGGCGGTTCTGGTAAAGTGTTTTACTGGGATGATCTGAAATTGGTACCCGCACCATCATCTGTATTAGGTATCCCGCTTGATTTTCAATCAACAACCCTAAACTATGCCTTTACCGATTTTGATGGCGGCGCGGTAACCATCGTAAACAACCCCAATGCTTCTGGTATTAATACCAGCACCAAGGTTGCCAAAATGGTTAAAAACCCCGGTGCTACTTATGGCGGAAGTTTCCTTGCGTTGGATAACCCGATAGATTTTTCTACCAAAAAAACCTTTAAAATGAAGGTGTACTCGCCAAGGGTGGGTGCTAAGGTATTGTTAAAGGTTGAGAACCTGACCAACGGTGGTATCAGCTACGAAAAAGAGGTGCTTACTACCAAGGCAAACGAATGGGAAGAATTAACCTTTGATTACTCCGGCATCAATACAGCAAACTCATACCAAAAGGTGGTGCTGATATTTGATAACGGTACATCGGGTGATGGTTCGGCCAATTACACATTCTATTTAGATGATATCACACTTAATTAATTTATAGAGCGATGAAAATTAATATAAAAGCATTAATAACCATCTGTTTGGCAGCCGTTATAATTGTAATAGGCTGTAAAAAGCAAGAGTATACCTTTGGTAAAATAGTTACCCCGAAGGATTTAACCCTGTCGACCGTTATTGAAGGTGCAGATGCGGCAAACCCTGCCGGGGCAGGTTCTGGTAACGTTACCATTAAAACATCGGCCACCGGCGCCATTTCGTACAAAATAGATTTTGGCGATGGTAACACCAAAATAGTAAGCGAAGGCGAATTGGTACACAAATACACCAACCCGGGCACTTCTGATTACACTATTGTAGTGAGTGCTATAGGAACCGGTGGTGTAACCACAACTACAACACAAAAGATCACCGTGTTTGTGGCGTTCGAAATCCCGGCAGCAATTATGAAAAATCTTACAAATGGCAGTTCGCAAACATGGGTTATAGATCGTAAAACACCCGGCCATGTAGGTGTAGGCCCTCTTGATACTTATACATCAACCTATTACAGCGCACAGCCTGACGAACGCGCTGAATGCTTATATGATGATGAGATAACCTTTACCAAGGATGGAAGCAGCATAAATATGACGATAAACAATAAAGGGCAATCGTTTTTCACAGCAGCCGCCACCGCTTTCTATGGTAAATCAGGAGGAGATAATTGTTATGACCTTGACGTTACCGGCGTTAAAAAGCTTGCCTTTATGGATGCCACATCCGGTTCAACTTCGGCAAACTCTACACGCATACAATTTACAGTGCCGGGTAACGGGCTTATAGCATTTGGTACTGGTGGTACTACTTACGAGCTTATGGAGCTTACTGCTACAAATATTACCGTACGTAGTATTGGTATTGACGGCCTTGCATGGTATCAGAAATTTAAACTTAAACCATAATAAGCATGAAACACACACATAAATATATACTGATAGCACTGGTGGCATTGTTTGCCGGCTGCAGTAAAAAAAACGATGGGGCGAATAATATAGCAGATAAGCCCGCTAACATTGTTATAACCCCTACGGTAAGTGCAGATAACAGTGGCACAGTAACCTTTGCCGTAACAGCAGACAACGCGATATCTTACGAGTTTGATTTTGGTAACGGTGTTTTCCAGAACAGTACAGACGGTAAGGTGACGTACAAGTACCCGGTAGCGGGTACTTATACCGTAAAAGTTACAGCTAAAAGCCAAAGCGGCAAAATAACTGTAAAAACAATACAGGTAAATGTGTCTGCAGCCGAAGCCCTAATTTGGTCGGATGAGTTTACTACTGCCGGTGCGCCCGATCCGGGTAAATGGGGATATGATCTTGGCAATAACAACGGCTGGGGTAATAACGAGCTGGAGTACTATACCAACCGCACAGATAACGCGGTGGTAAGTAACGGTACTTTAAAAATAAACCTTAAAAAAGAAGATTACAACGGTTTTGGTTATACCTCAGCCAGGCTTTTAACCAAAGGTAAGTTCAATTTTAAATATGGCCGCGTAGAAGTTAAAGCAAAGTTGCCTACCGGTGTGGGCACATGGCCGGCAATATGGGCGCTTGGCAGTAATGTTGATACTACACCATGGCCTGCCTGTGGCGAGATAGATATTATGGAGCATGTGGGTAAACAGCAAAACACCATATTCTCTACCATGCACTATCCTGGCCACTATGGCGGCGGGGGTGTAGGGGGCACTACCCAAAACCCTACTGCTTCAACAGAATTCCATGTTTACAGTCTGGATTGGACGCCGGCAACTTTGAAGTTCGCTATTGACGGTGTTGTATATTATACGTTCCCGAATAGTGCCGACCTGCCATTTAACAACAATTTCTTCCTGATACTTAACGTAGCAATGGGAGGTAATTTCGGCGGCCCGGCGGTCGACCCTAATTTTACCAGCAGTACGATGGAGGTAGATTACGTACGCGTATATAAATAATCAAAATTAAAGTTAAACGCCATTTAATTAAATGGCGTTTAACTTATTAAAAAATCCCCTAATTATATTATGCTTTATAAAAAGTGTATTTATGTGGCTGCTGTTGCGGCTGCAATAACTATAAGTACGTCCTGCTCATCTGTCAAAAAAAGTTCGGCTACAGGGTATGCCAAAGGTGATGTGGTTTTTTTTGATGATTTTTCAGGCACCCACCTTGATCGTAATAAATGGACCCCGGAAGTGCCCGGTTTTAACGGGAATAACGAGCTGCAAACTTATGTAGACTCATCATCTGTAATGTACCTCGAGGATGGCCTATTGGTGTTAAAGCCCAAATACTTGCCTAAGTTTAAAAATGTTGAGGGCAGGGAGTACGATTTTATTTCGGCCAGGATAAACACCCGCGGCAAATTTGATTTTACTTACGGTACGGCCGAGGCCAGGATAAAAGTTACGGCGGGCGAAGGTTTATGGCCTGCCTGGTGGATGCTGGGGAACGGTGCATGGCCTGATGCGGGAGAAATTGATATTATGGAATATGTAGGCGAGCCCGACTGGATAAGCGCGGCAGTACACGGCCCGGGTTACAGCGGCGAAACGCCTTTTGTAAACCGTTTATATTTTGATAAAGAGCACGATGCTACCCAATGGCATGTTTACGCTGTTGATTGGTCGCCCGAGGGGCTTGTATTTAAATACGATGGTGCACCCATGTTTCGCGTAACCCGCAAAATGGCCGAGCATTACGGCAAATGGATATTTGATAATAAGCAGTACCTGATACTTAACTATGCCCTTGGCGGTGGTTACCCGGCTAAGATAAATGGCATAAAGCAACCTTATTATGGCTTGCCCGAAAGCTCTGTTAATATGGTGAAAAACGGTGAAGCCAAAATGTGGGTAGACTGGGTTAAGGTGACTAAAACCAGGTGATATAAGTTAATAAACATTGATAATTTAAGGCCTGTAATTGATCAATTACGGGCCTTAAATTTTAAAAGCTGTTTGTAAAATACCCTGTATGTGAAAAGGTATTACTTTTAGATAAATAAAGTTGGTTTTGTTTATAGTTGCCAATAGGCTGGAAGCCTGTTCCGGTTTTGGTTCCATTCGGAAAAAAATGGAACAGGTTTAAATTTATAATTATTTGTAAACAGGTATTTATATTTAATCAATTTTCCCTTTTACAGCTTTCCTGCTTCCTGAAAAGGCCGTTTCAAGGCCTAAAAAAGGTGAATAAAAGCGTTATTTTGCCACTTTTTTACCCATATTTTGGTTGCATTTTTGGGCCAGTTATTATAAAATAGATTTTAAATTAATAATTCGATATTAAACAATTAGTTAGCTAAATATATCTCAAGTATTTATTGAAATACTGATAGCTCGTAAAATGGTAAATTTCTCGTTGTCAATATGTTCCGTTGTTCTATTCTCTCGTTTTAAAATGGAACAAACGGGTTAAGCTTACTTTTTTTGCAGAGCCTGTGCTATCGCTCTTTTAGCTAAAGGCTCCATCATTTTATAACCTTCAAGGTTAGGGTGTACACCATCTTTTGATAGTGCTAAAGGCAGTGCCCTTTTATTATCGGCCATAGCGGTGAAGTAATCAAGATAAACCATGTTGTTCTTTTTGGCATAGTTTAACAGCATTTCATTTAGGGTTTTAACCTTCTCTACCGGGTTTATAGCAGGCCGCCACGGGAACGCCGCCGCAGGCAATACCGATGATATCACCACTTTAATATTATTGGCTTTAGCCAATTCGGCCATCGAGAAAATATTACCTGCAACATCCTCCAGTTTTGATGGGCCGTTGTTTTCAGCTATATCGTTGATGCCTGCAAGTATCACTACCACAGCCGGTTTTAGGTTGATCACGTCCTCGCGGAAACGCAATAGCATTTGCCCTGTGGTTTGGCCGCTTATGCCGCGGTCGTAATAATTATTGCTTTTAAAAAAAGTCGAATCGTTATTGATCCAGAAATCGGTGATCGAATCTCCCATATAAACAACCCTTTTCTCACCTTTTGCAGGTGATTTTACGGCTTTGTTGGCTTCTTCATATCTTTTTATGTTTGGCCAGTCCTGCGCACCGGCAGTAAGGCTTAATAGCAATAATGTAGTAGTATAAATAGCGTTTTTCATAAGGTGCAATTTATAAAAAAATACTTCCGGCACTAATTGCAGCATTATATTTTTTATGCAAAGGTTACTTAACCCGGTTTATTGGTTTGTATAAAACTTTGTAATTGCTACTTTTAGCCATCATATTAAATACCCATGTTAAGACGCAACTTTATTAAGCTATCTGCTACCGGTTTTGCCGCGGTTATGTACAGCCGGTTAACGTACGCTACAGGCAGCGGTGCTTCGCTGATCAATCATCCTGACGAGGCCTGGGCACAGGTTGGTGACCAATGGGTTAAACTTACCGGTAAAGGCGGGTCCGTTTTTACCTACCGGGATATCAAAGCAGAGGTTAAAAACAGTGGTAACGCGCAGGCGGTATATATCCAATCTCCGGCGGCCGAATTACAGGCAATAAAGTTTAAGTGGAAATACCAAACATCAACATATCCCAAAGTATTAGGCGACCATTGGGAACGTACTTATGGTGATATGGCCTGGAAACCACCAGGTGAAGTGGTACGAAACCCATGGTATGTTTTACTTCATGACGATAAACAAACCGCATGCTTTGGTGTAAAAACCGGCTGCAGTACACTTTGCTGGTGGGGTGTAAAGCCTGATGGAATAGAATTGGTTATGGATACACGCTCTGGCGGGGTGGGGGTAAAACTTGGCCAGCGCACCTTGCATGCTGCAGATATTGTAACCGGCATGAGTAAGGCAGGGCAAACCCCTTACGCAACTCTTACTGATTTTTGCAAAGTAATGTGCACAAAACCACGGTTGCCAAAACAACCCGTTTACGGTATTAACGATTGGTATGTGGTGTATGGAAAAAACTCTTATCAAACCATAAGTGACCAAACAGCCGCTATGGCCGAGTTGGTTACAGATACAAACAACCGCCCGTTTTCTGTTATTGACGATGGCTGGCAACATGCCGACGATTTTTCGATTGTGAACGATAAATTTAAGGATATGCATAAAATGGCCGATGAAATAAAAAGCCATGGTATGCTCCCGGGTTTATGGACACGCCCCTTAATTGCCCGTAAGGATGATAGTAAAAGCTTGTTAGCCCCCCAAATACCAGGTCGTAGTCAGCAAGGTGATGAACTGATCCTCGACCCAACTATACCCGAAAACCTTGCAAGGGTTAAGCGTAATATAACTTTGTATAAGCAGTGGGGATACAACATGGTAAAACATGATTACAGCAGTTGGGACATTTTTGGCAGGTGGGGTATGCAGATGAAAGATAGTTTTACAGCCCCCGGCTGGAAGTTTCAGGATCAAACAAAAACCAACGCCGAGATCATCAACACACTCTATCATACGATAAGGGAAGCCGCTGGCGATATGTATATTATTGGCTGTAATACTATGAGCCATCTATCTGCCGGAGTATTCGAGCTTAATCGCATTGGTGATGATACCAGTGGGAAGGAGTGGCCGCGGACAAAAAAAATGGGGGTTAATACCCTGGGATTTCGCCTGCCGCAAAATAAAGCATTTTACGCTGCCGATGGCGACTGCGTGGGTTTAACAAAAGATGTTGCCTGGGATAAGAATAAGCAATGGTTGCTATTACTGGCAGAAAGCGGTTCGCCGCTCTTTATATCGGCAGAGCTGGATATATTGGATGCAGAAAAAAAAACAGCCATAAAGCAAGCCTTTACCAACGCTGCCAAAGTGCAGCCCAACGGCGAACCGCTGGATTGGTTAATAAACCCCTTTCCCGAAAAATGGAGCCTAAACGGTAGGGAAATTTCCTTTAATTGGGATTAAACAACTATTTGTTATAACAAGGGCCATCCAAACAGGGTGGCTCTTGTGCTTTTGAATAATTTAAATGCATAAACTATTGTGTAGTTAAATAACTACATTTATATTTGTAGTCAAATAGCTACGCGATGAACTTAAGAAGAGATGTATTCCAGGCCATAGCCGACCCAACCAGGAGGGCAATATTATTGTTGGTTGCTGCGCAAGCCATGACAGCTGGTGCAATAGCCTCACACTTTGATACTGCAAGGCCAACAGTTTCAAAACACCTGCAAATACTTACCGAGTGCGAATTGCTAAAACAGGAGCAAAGCGGCAGGGAGATCCACTATCACATTAACGCAAAAAAAATGAAGGAAGTAGCCGAATTTATTGAGCCGTTCCGAAAAATGTGGGATGACAGGTTTAATTTGTTAGAAACCGTAATGAAAAACTATAAAAACAAATAACATGGAACTGAAAACCAAAATCAAAGCTGAAGAGGGCAAGCAGGACCTGGTAATAACCAGAGAGTTTGATTTGCCTTTGGAACTACTTTTTAAAGCATTTACAGAGCCCGAAATTATTGAGCAATGGATGGGAACAAAGGTATTGAAGCTGGAAAGTAAAAAGCACGGCAGCTGGCAATTTGAAACATCAGATGCTAAGGGAAATGTGGTGTTTAAAGCCAATGGTACCATCCATGAGTTTATACCCAACCAGAAGATAACCCGCACATTTGAAATGGAGAATGCGCCTTTTGGCGTGCAGCTTGAGTTGCATGAGTTTGAAAAACTTACTGACGATACAAGCAAGCTTACGATACACAGCATATATGAATCAGGCATGCTTAGGGATCAGATGCTGAAGTTGCCTTTTACCCGGGGAATCAATATGGCACATAACCGTTTACAGGATATTGCAACCAAATTAAGATAACAACATCATGGAGAAGACAAAGTTATTCATCTACTGGCTCACAACACTCCTGGTAGCTACAGGAATGACAGGGAGTGGCCTGGCGCAAATACTCCAGGCAAAAGAAATGGTTGACCTGATTGCACCCTTAGGTTACCCATTGTAGCTGCTGTACATTATTGGTATATGGAAGATACTTGGTGTGATAGCTATTTTACTGCCGGGGTTTAAGCTTGTTAAGGAATGGGCTTATGCAGGGCTGTTTTTTGTGATGACAGGTGCTTTTGCTTCACATTTGTTGAGTGGCGATCATAGCATACAAGGGCTTATCGGGCCATTTTTCCAAACCGTTTTTATTATCTTGTCTTGGTATTTCAGGCCTGCGAACAGAAAGATCATTTTAGTTAACTAACCCTTGAACAGTATGAACCCAAAGGTTGATTTTTATTTTAATAAGGCCAAAAGGTGGCAGAATGAGGTCAGGAAGCTAAGAACTATCATCCTGGATTGCGGCCTAACTGAGGAATTGAAATGGGGGTGCCCGTGTTACACCTATCAAGAAAGCAACATCGTTTTAATACACCATTTTAAGGAGTACTGTGCGCTTTTATTCTTTAAAGGCGTATTGTTGAACGATGCTGATGGCATCCTGATCCAGCAAACGGAGAATGTGCAATCGGCACGCCAAATCCGGTTCACTAACATCGATGAGGTTACAGAACGGGAAGCTATCATAAAAACTTATGTTTTTGAAGCTATTGAGGTAGAAAAAGCCGGGCTGGAAGTGAATTTTAAAACGACCGCTGATTTTAAAGTGGCCGAAGAGTTTCAAAGTAAATTAGACGGAAGCGCAGTACTTAAAACTGCATTTGAGGCCCTAACACCCGGCAGGCAAAAAGCATATCTGTTGCACTTTTCGGCCCCTAAACAATCAAAAACCCGCGAGGCAAGGGTTGAAAAGTGTATACCACAAATTTTAGCCGGTAAAGGATTGAATGATTAATATAATTGCAACCTAAACAGTAAACACATATATTAAATAGGCGGGGCTGATAAAACAAAAAACCTCTTCAAAATAATTGAAGAGGTTTTGATACTTGGTATCGCTATTGTCGGGATGGCAGGATTCGAACCTGCGGCCTCCACATCCCAAATGTGGCGCGATACCGGGCTACGCTACATCCCGATTGGGATTGCAAAGGTAGCTTTTTTGTGTAGCTGTGCAAACTTTTTTTTAAAGAATTTGTAAGGGGTTGTTTAACCAATTCATTTGCAAAAGTTTAGCATCAAAACTTTTTTTTACCAGCCTTAAATATGCCTCTAATCGCAGTGAAACACTTCAAATAGTACATATGTAGTATTGACCATTGTTTAAAATGGCTGTTACTTTATACAATAGCAATATTACCGTAAAAGGGTATTTGCTGCAAAAACTTTATTGCTTGAAAAACTGGCGAGCTGTAAGGTTATAACATACCGGTAGTCGTACTATAAAAATAGGGGGAATGCGGCTACAAGGTAAAAGCCCCGTATCAGCAAGTGGTACGGGGCTTAACTATTCAAATGCAATAGCAATTAATTGCCAACTTTAAAATCATACGTTTGCCGTACCAGCTTGCCATCTAAATTTAAACCTTCAACTATAACATGGTATGTGCCGGGCTCATCGGCAGTAAAGTAACTTATGGATGCCTTACCATCTACACCGGTAACAACATTGGGCTGCCAGTAAATAGTTGATCTAAGATCAGCTTCTGCATCTCTGTCGCTTGGCTGATCATAAGCAGGCGAATAAAATTCTCTTTGAGGAGTGTAACCCTTTACCATGATGCGGTCGAGATAAGTGATAGGCAACCTGTACATTTCTCCACCTTTTTTAAGGGTAATTTGGATAACACCCCAAACACCTGCGTCGCCATAAATTACGGTGCTTGCGCCTGATGTAAAAAGCTCAACACCTTCTACGTCCATTGGCGAAATATCCTTTAAGGTGCTTGGATCAATCGTCATGCCGTCTACCATTACAGTCATAGGTTCGCCTCTGGGCCTTGTTAATGATGTTACCCTACCAATCCGGTAAACGATATCATTTCTTACTTCTACACCCGCCACGCCATAAAAAGCTTGTAGCAAATTTGTGTAACTAACCATTCGTTCTTTACTTAAAACTACATCTGCACCGTTTAATCCCAATGCTTTAGACCCCTTTACGGTACTGGTAGAGCCAGTTTTTTTATCTTTTATAAGCACTTCTTTAAGCATGGTGGTTCTGCCCGGTGTGCCTCCGGGGAATTGATCGAACCTTTTTTGAGTGTTCATTAAATAATCTACAAAATTATTAGATGCGACATCCTCATTACCCAATTTGTATGAATTGTATTTAGGTACAGGTACCCTGTTTAATGCTATTCGTACCCTGTCTTTACCTTTCGCGTTTTTAGCTCGTACCACAAATTTTACATCATTCGTAAAGCTAAAGCCATCTATTACAAAATTTCCTTTTTCGTCGGTTATTGTATCTACCAAAAGCGGGCCTTGCGGTGTATTGCCATATAAGGCAAGTTTGCCGTTTGGTATGGGCTTATTACCGATAGTTGTAACTGTGCCGCTTACGCCAATGCTTTTTTGTGGCTGATAGGTAATATCGCCTGTTTTGCCGGCTTTTACATCAGCCCATTTAAAACGGCGCCAACCCTGGGTTAAAAGTAAATAGTCGAGATGTTTTGCCCTGTCTATGTTTGCGGGATTAAAGTAATAGTTTGGCTTTTCTATATAGCCTTTAAGGTCTGATGTTAGCAGTAGGTTCGAACAGATGGTTACCTGGTCGTCTTCATCAACCTTTACCTTATTCGCATCAGTAACAGCTATTGACAGATTGCCTTGTATAGGGTTTCCGTCAGCATCGTTCAAGGCAAGCCGCATCTGCACTTTTTCGCGCTTGCTATAAGCCGTTTTGTTACTGGTGATATTCATTTTCAACTGATCGTTCCGCTCAACAAAAACCAGGCGCTCTGCCACAGGGGCAGACTCGGCCGATAGTAATGTTACCTGTAATATACCTGTATTGAACAGGCTTTTAGCCACATTCATCTTAACATAAGGCTGGTCTATTTTTGCTTTTACGGCATATTTAACCACGTTGTTTTGCTGCATGATCAAAGCCGCCGCCTTGCCCACAAGTAGTTTGCTCGCCGATATGAGTATAGTAACACTATCTGTACGGGTGTTATTTACAGCAAGTACATATCCCTCATTATCTGCAACCGGCATGGGGTAGCGGGTTTCTTTACCGGATGCATCTTTTACAACAGCTGTATATTTATTACCGGCTATTGGCTGTAATGGAAATACGCCCATACCTGCATGCGATGATTCAAACTCGGCTACTGTTTGGTTGTTTTGGTCAACAACAGAACCGGTTATATTTGCACCGTAACCGTTAGGTAACAGCGCTTTAAAACCAACTTTTGATCTGATGCCGTAAACAAGACGCCCCCCTTCCGGAAAAAACTGCACATCAACCTTACCAACACTGTTAACTACCGAAAATCGCCTTTTAACGGAGTTGTCTTTATCCATAAAAATTTCTGTTTCTAAATACGCATCATTCACATATTGGCTTTTTAGAGTTTTTTCGAGTGTTATTTTGCCTTCACCATCGGTAATTGTTTTGCCGGAAGAAAGCGTTGTGCCCTTTGATATAAGGGCGTAGCTTACAGATTTGCCCGCCATAGGGTTCTTGTCGGCCAGGTTTAAATAAGTAATACTGGTTTTCACCTTTGAATCGGGCTCGAATTTAAAGTTAGCTTTAGCCAATACGTTGGTAAACGTACGGGCATCGCCAATTACTATGTCTTTGTTAAATATAAAATCATCACCAAAATTCTGCATCCAGCGGGTATAGGCTTTTATGTGATATTTTCCTGTGCTTACCAGCGAGTCTGTTAGCTTAAAATCGCCGTTGCCTAAACCATTATTAAGTGGCACAACTGAACTTTGGTGAACAGAATCCTGCTCATCAACCAGATCTACATAAAGCACATTACTAATGGTCGACAGCTCATTTTTTTCAGAATTTACCACATAAGCTTTAAACCAAATATCATCGCCAATACTATAAAAAGGCTTATCTAAATGTAAGTGTACTTTTTCCTGTGGATGATCTTCCTGCCATTTATTAATATTGGTTATCAGGTTTTTAAGCCAGTCGTCATCAGTAAAAGCAGTAAATAAAAGTGTTAAGGGTAGTGCGAAGGATAGCAGTACTAATAGTTTTCTTTTCATGTAGAAATAAGGAGTAGGTGTTATTTGATGAAAGATACGTAATTAAAAAGAGAATAGAAAGGTAATCCCGATCGGCTTTTTTATGCTTTAAAAACGCCCTGATGATACATTCGAATCAAATTTAGTGTAAGCAGCAAGGAGGGGGCTTACCATGCTTAAACCTGTGTGCGCACGTTTGTGGTTAGCTTATATTGCTCTGGCGACATGCCCATGTATTTCTTAAACACCCTTGAAAAGTAATACGGATCATCGTAACCCAAATCCATAGCTATGGTTTTTATTTTAGCCTCGTTGGCGTACAGAAACTGGCAGGCCTTCTGCATTTTCAGGTGTATAAAGTAGTCAATAGGGGGCATGCCAGTAGCCTTTCGAAACAAACTCGAAAAATGCGAGCTGGATAATTTATGCTGGCCGGCCATATCTTCTACCGTCATTTTCTTCTCAATATTATCCTTCATGTTGATGATGGTTGAGGTGATAATATCTTCCGCACTGCTTTGCTCATTGTTGGTGATATGCTTGTGCGGGAACAAAAAGGTTGCTACTAAATTATACAGGCAAAAACTGGCATTGCATAAGTTTTCAATACTGTAACCCATTTCAAGGTTTTGATAAATGTTGTTCCATATATCAAGCGCCTTATTATTAAAAGGGATCTGTACCGGCCCCTTAAATTCACCAATATTTAACGACTTGTTGAAATTTTCAATATCATCACCAGTAAAATGCACCCAGTAAATCGTCCATGGGTCTTCTTCGTCGGCCCAGTAGCGCATGTAAACTTCTGTTTTAGGGGTAATAAAGAATTGATTAGGGGTAACCTCAAATTTCTTCTTATCCATCACATAATAACCTTTTCCCTTAATACAATAGATGAGTATGTTGTCATCACACCCCCGGCGCCTTTCTTTATAATGATAAGAAGCTTTAGGAAAATATCCTATTTGGGTTATATAGATATTAAATAAAGCAGGATATCTTTTAACATACTCTTTTAATACTTTTTGTGGTATACTAATTAGTTTTTCACCGTCAAAACCATCTTTTCTTTTAAAAGAATTACCCATAGCTTAATTTGCAATAATTAATAGAATATTCCATTAGGATTGGCGTAGCTGCCAATTGGTTAGGTTAAAAATAGCTTTATTTTGATATAATGAGAATAGTTTTTTACAAATTATTTTGCTGCCTTTTTAATATTGATAGAATTATCCATTAAAATAACCGAATTGGCTATTAGATAGCTTTTACCCGCAAACTAAATTTGGTCACCGTATTAAAGCGAACCAATTATAAAATTGATCAGTAAACTAGCACACGGCTTTTGCAAAGATCATACTAAAACAATATGGGGCACAAACAGAATAATATAAAGCAGTGGTATTGTTGTATAAAACAATATTGATGTTGCTTGCACAAAAAAATATGCAAATACTAAAAGATAAGGTTGTTTTTTTAACCGGCGGTACCGAGGGTATAGGTTATGAATGCGCCAAAAGATATTATAAAGCCGGGGCCAAAGTGAGTATCATTACCCATAAAAAACATAGCCTGCATCAATGCCGCATGCAGTTTTTTAATGATGATATTTATTATATACTTGCCGATGTATCTATACCCGCTGATATAGAGAGGGCCATTGAAGCAACCATTGCGCATTTCGGTAAGATAGATATCATCCACAACAATGCAGGGGTATCCAGCCCCTCAAAAACCGTGTGCGACACTACCGATGCCGAATGGGATAAAGTTTTTAACGTGAATGTTAAAGGGATATATCATACTACCAAATATGGTATTGCCGCATTAAAGCAAACTAAAGGTATTATACTAAATACAAGTAGCCTTGTTGGTGATATAGGACAAGATCAGCATGCTGCATACACCGCAACCAAAGGAGCTGTTAATGCGCTCACCAAATCAATGGCGTTAGATTATGCACCATTTGGCATCAGGGTTAATGCGGTAGCACCTGCTGGTGTTTGGACACCTATGTTAAGGCGCTGGAGTAACCAGCAGCCAAACGTAGCGCATATAGAAAGTTATTTGGACGAGATCCACCCATTAGGATATTGCCCCGAAGGTGATGTGGTTGCCGATGTTTGTCTTTTTTTGGTGTCTGAACAAGCCCGGTTTGTTACGGGCTGCATTTTGCCTGTATCGGGCGGTGCCGAATTGGGCTATCGTAAATATATGGAAAGACCTGCTGGAAATAATGCTGTTTTACCCAATCAAAAAGCAGTAGAATAATGATAACCAAAGTAAAAATATCAGATATACGTTACCCGCTTGAAGGTAATGCAGGTAGCGATGCCATACACCGCGACCCTATATACTCTTATGCCGTAACGCAACTACGCGATGATAGTGGTATTACAGGTACCGGCTTTGCCTTTACCCTTGGTGAGGGTAATAACCTGGTTTGTAAAGCGGCAGAATATTATGCTCAAAGCCTGGTAGGTAAAGACATTGAGGTAACGATGGCCAACTTTGGCGGCCTGTTTAAGAAATTATCCAATGATCAACAGTTCCGTTGGCTGGGGCCGCATAAAGGTGTGGTGCACCTCGCCCTGGCATCGGTAACTAATGCCTGTTATGACTTGTGGGCCAAAAAGCGGGGAGTGCCTTTATGGAAATTGCTTATAGATCTTGCACCTGAACAAATTGTAAATACGCTCGACTTATCCTATCTGGAAGAGGAACTCACTCATTCGCAGGCCATAGAAATGCTTACCGGGCAACAATCAACTAAAGCCAACAGGTCGCAGATACTGGATAAAGGCTATCCCGGATACGATACTTCAATAGGCTGGTTCAACTATTCGGATGAGTTGGTGCGGGAGAATTGTAAAAAAGCTTTAGCAGAAGGTTTTACTGCTATGAAGTTAAAAGTAGGCTCTATTGACCCGGAACGCGACATCCGCCGTGCGCATATTGTACGCGAGGTTGCAGGTGATGATGTTAAGGTGATGCTTGATGCCAACCAGCAATGGAATTTGCCCCAGGCTATAGATATTTGCACAAAGTTAAAAAACATGAACCCATACTGGGTAGAAGAGCCAACACATCCGGATGATGTAAATGCCCATGCTAAACTGGCGCAGGCTATAGCGCCCGTTAAACTTGCCCTCGGCGAACATGTGCCGAATAAGATCATCTTTAAAAATTACCTGCAATCGGGCTCGTCGTCATTTATGCAGGTGGATGCCGTTCGTGTTGGTGGTGTAAGCGAATTTATAACCATAAGCCTGCTTTGTAAAAAATATGGTGTACCGGTGGTGCCACACGTAGGCGATATGGGGCAGCTGCATCAGCATTTAGTGTTATTTAACCATATTGCTGTAGGCCACGAGGCACTGTTCCTGGAGCATATTCCGCACCTGCAAAAGCACTTCTTAAACCCCGCTCAAATTATAAACGGTGTGTATAAAACCCCGCAGGAAGCCGGTAGCAGCTGCGACCTGATCATTTTAAAAGATTAAGCTGAATAACAGTATATATGATAGGTTCATTTGACGCCACCGTAAGTATTTTATATGTTATTGTTATACTGGCAATAGGGCTTTGGACGGGTTTGCGGCACCGTAACGCCAACAAAAAAGGCAATGTGGCCAGCGAATATTTTTTAGCCGGTAAAAGCCTTAAATGGCCTATGATAGGGCTGGCCCTTTTTGCCACAAACATATCATGCGTGCATTTGGTAAGCCTTGCACAAAGCGGTTTTGATACAGGTTTACTTAATGGCACATTTGAGTGGATGGCATCGTTCACACTTATTTTACTTGCCTTGTTCTTTGTGCCGTTCTATATTAAATCAGGGGTATCTACCTTACCCGATTTTTTAGAGAAGCGCTATAACCGTGCAAGTAGAGACTGGCTGGCATTTATTTCTATACTATCGGCCATAATTATTCATATTTCGTTTTCATTACTGGCAGGTGGCATTGTGTTGCAAACCCTGTTTGGGGTTAATATGTACACAAGTGTAATTATCATTGCCGTTATTACCACTATTTATACGGTTGTAGGTGGCTTAAAGGCAGTGGTGGTTACAGAATCTATCCAAACCGTAGTGTTGTTAAGCGGAGCAGTTATTATGAGTGTGGTTGCCTATAATAAAATGGGCGGATGGGATAATATGGTGCATGTGCTACAGCAAAATAATCAACTCAATAAATTATCAATGATGCGCCCGCACGGCGATAGCAGCGGCCTGCCCTGGTATGCCGTATTGCTTGGGTATCCGGTACTTGGTATATGGTACTGGTGTGCCGACCAAACCATTGTACAGCGTGTATTGGGCGCTAAAGACGAAAACCACGCAAGGGTAGGGCCATTGTTTTGTGGCTTCATCAAAATATTGCCTGTGTTTATTTTTGTGATGCCAGGGCTTTTTGCTTACGCTTTGTATCAAACCGGTCACCTTAATCTGAGCAGTATTAAAACCATGGCCGCAGGTAAAGAGGTGGTTAACAGCAAAGGGATTTATACCCTCATGATATTGCAATTGATACCCAAAGGGTTGGCAGGTGTACTTGTTGCGGCCTTATTGTCTGGGTTAATGAGTCAGATCTCGGGCGCATTAAACTCTATCTCAACAATGGCCAGCTATGATATTTATAAACGCTATAAACCCGACGCGAGCGATGAAAGACTGGTTAAGGCAGGTAAAATAGCAGCGGGTTTATCTTTTGTACTGTCATTATTATTACTCCCGCTGCTAAATAGTTACGAAAGCATCTTTAATGGGTTGAATGATATTATAGCCCACATTGCACCGCCTATAACCTGTGTGTTTTTATTAGGTGTATTTTGGGGTAGGGCATCGGCTAAATCGGCGCAGCTTACATTATACATTGGTTCGGCAGCGGGTGTTTTGGTATTCGCTTACAGCAAGTTGTTACCACAGTCTATACTTGGCCAGATACCATTTATGATGATGGCCTTTTACCTGTTTGTGTTTTGTGTACTGTTGCAAGTATGCATAACGTTTCTGTATCCGGCGCAGCATACAGCCGAAAGTTCAAAGCTTTACTGGAGATCGCCGCTCGAATCACTTCAGAGCCCTGGCTGGCAAGGGTTTGGTAATTATAAGTTTTTGTCGGTGTTGCTTATTGGCGTAATGGTAGTGTTGTTTTGGATATTTAGATAATTAAATTCATATACTAATAACGTTATGTAATTGCTGCTACAACCGTTGTGTTTACCCATTGTAATTGATTTGTATATTAAATACGATTTTAATACGTGAATAATATAATAGTCCATCACCTTTAAAGCTTTATCCATTTTAAAGCAGTTTTTAAGCGTTTAAATTTATCGAACCAATTAACCAATTCTTATAATTATGGAACACTTTTACAAAAAACAGGTAATAAATACGCCTTGTGCGGTTTTATGGCATCCGCCGGGTCGGGCGCTGCTACTTCCAAAAGCCACAATATTTACCATGGGATATAGGATTTAAATTTGCTGCACAATCATCGGATTGTACAGAATTTTAATAAACCCGTAATTATTTACTGTAAGCTAATGCCTTGCAGGGTTGTATTGCTGTGCCATTTCAGTCGGAAATGTTCCATGAGATTGTGACCTATCCCAAAACATACAATGCAATTATTTTAATGAACCAAGTACTATAAAACCAAATTATGATAAAAATTTATGAAACCATTTTACGAACGCATAAACAGCTTTAGGCTACCCCAAATTGCGCTTGGTAAAGTTGCCTGTACATTGTATTGTATCCTGATATTATGTGCTATAACCAGCACCAAAACCTATGCGCAAAGTAAAGTGACTATTACGGGCGTTGTGGCAGATACCACAGGCACAAGTATTATTGGCGCCAATATATCGGCTACCAACCGCAAAAACGTAAGCACAGCAACCGATGTTAACGGAAAGTTTGTTATTGATGCCGAAGTGGGTACAGTTTTTAGGGTAACTTATGTAGGTTACAGGGAAACCTCCTTTACGGTATTAGCAGATACCCGGAGTTATAACATTGTAATGAAGGTTACTAAAAACGAATTTAACGATGTTGTAATTACCGCCTATGGCCGTAAACAACGTAAAGAAGCCGTTGTTGGGTCAGTAACCACTATTACCCCCGGCGATTTAAAAATACCGGCGAGTAACCTTACCAACGCTTTGGCGGGGCAGGTTGCAGGTGTAATTGCTTACCAGCCAAGCGGCCAGCCAGGCCTTGATAACTCATCTTTCTTTATCAGGGGGGTTACAACTTTCGGCTACAAAAAAGATCCGCTTATTTTAATTGATAACGTTGAACTCTCAACCTCTGATCTTGCCCGTTTGCAGGTTGATGATATAGCAAGCTTCTCTATATTAAAAGATGCAAGTGCTACCGCTTTATACGGTGCAAGGGGGGCAAATGGTGTTATATTAGTTACTACAAAAGAGGGTAAAGTAGGCAAACCACAAATAAATGTACGTGTAGAGAATTCGATTTCGCAATCGGTTAAAAACCTTGAATTGGCAGATCCTATCACCTATATGCGCCTGTTTAACGAAGCAACCCGCACACGCGACCCCTTGAGTCCGCTGCCCTTTACACCAAACGATATTATTAACAGGCAAGCCACTGTTGCAAACGCACCGGGTAGCAACCCTTATGTTTACCCCGCGGTAGATTGGTTGAAAACTTTATTTAAAGACCGCACTAACACCCAAAGGGCCGATATGAGCGTAAGCGGCGGCGGCGGTGTAGCACGCTATTATGTATCAGGGTCATATAATATTGACCATGGCATTTTACGTGAAGACATAAAGAACAATAACAATAACAACGTAAACTTCCGTAACTATCAGTTACGCTCTAATATTAATATCAACCTTACAAAATCTACAGAGATGATTGTAAGGCTTGTGGGTACCTTTAACGAATATAATGGCCCGTTAACCTCTGATGCTTCTTTCTCTACCGATTTGTATAATATAGCCATGCACACCAGCCCGGTGTTGTTTCCAGCATATTACCCGGCAGATTTGGCAAATCAGAATACCCAGCATATCCTGTTTGGTAATTCTCCTGACCCGGGAGGGGCAAATACAGTTGCGTATTTAAACCCTTATGCTGCACTATTAAGAGGGCATAAAAACTTTTCACAATCGCGCGTATCGGCACAGTTGGAGCTAAACCAAAATCTTGACGCGGTAACCAATGGTTTAAATTTCCACGGATTGTTCCATACCAACAGGTATTCGTATTTTGAATCATCAATGGGTTACTCGCCTTTTTATTATAACATTGGTAGCTATGATAAAGCAAATAATACGTACGTTCTATCGTGGTTAAACTCTCAACCCGGCCAGGCCACCGAATATCTTAATTACTACCGTAACCCCAATACTACACAAGCCAATACTTACTTGTTTTTTCAGGGTGTGTTAGATTACAGCAAACGCCTTGGCGATCATAACATCAGCAGTTCATTAATAGGTACACAGCAACAAACGCTATACGGTAACCAGGAAACATTATTTAAATCATTACCTTATCGTAACCTTACCGTGGCAGGCCGTGCAACTTACTCTTATAAAGGCCGGTATTTTTTAGAATTTAACTTTGGTTACAATGGTACCGAGCGTTTTTCGGCCAACCACAGGTTCGGTTTCTTCCCAACCATTGGCGGTTCATGGATCGTATCTGACGAAAAATTCTGGAAAGACGGTATATATGATGTTGTAAACCGGATGAAATTAAGGGCCAGCTACGGTACAGTAGGTAACGACCAGATAGGGGAGCAAAGGTTCTTCTATCTGTCTGACGTTAACCTGAACGGTGGTAACCCAGCATATTTTGGTACTAATAACGGTTATGGCCGTAATGGTGTTACGGTTAATAACTATGCTAACTCTGATATCACCTGGGAAACCTCAAGGCAATTAAACTTAGGTATGGAACTTACCATGTTTAAAAACCTGAACATAGTGGCCGAGGTGTACAAATACCATCGTACTAATATCTTACAAAACCGGTCTTCAATACCTACCACTATGGGTTTAGAGGCTAATGTAAGCGCCAACTTTGGTGAAGCCGAGTCTAAAGGTATCGACCTGCAGATGGATTATAAAACACAAATTGGTACAACCGGCTTTATCCAGGCAAGGGGTAACTTAACTATCGCTACAAGTAAATACAGCAAATACGAAGAACCTGAATATGCCGAAGCTTACCGTTATCAAACAGGCCAATCTATTAACCGTGCTGTAGGGTACATAGCGGAGCGCTTGTTTGTTGATGATAACGAGGCCCTAAACTCGCCAAGCCAAATATTCTCAACCAATGGTATTGCACCTAAAGGTGGTGATATTAAATACCGCGATTTAAATAATGACGGCAAAATAGATGCTGCCGACCTTACTTTTATCGGGTACCCAACAGTGCCTCAAATTGTATATGGTTATGGCGTATCAAGTGGTTATAAGGGGTTTGATCTTTCAGCCTTTTTCCAAGGCCAGGCACAGGTTAGCTTCTTTATAGATGCAAGCCGAACCAGCCCTTTCATACAAAGCCCTGATGGCGCTTATGCAAGCGGCAACACACAACTACTCAAGGCATTTGCAGACGATCATTGGTCTGAAGATAACCAAAATTTATATGCGCAATATCCAAGGTTGGGCGTAAACGGTAACCAGATTGAAAACAACAGGCAAAATAGTACCTGGTGGATGCGCGATGGTAGCTTCCTGCGCTTAAAATCAATAGAGTTAGGTTACACTATTCCTGCTCGTATTACCAAAAAATGGAAAATGAGCAAGCTTCGTATCTACTTTAACGGGTTAAATTTATATACCTGGAGCCCGTTCAAATTGTGGGACCCGGAAATTGGGGGTAATGGTTTTGCTTACCCAATACAAAAGGTATTTAACGTAGGCCTTAACGTCAATTTATAATACACAAGGATTTATATATCAGTTATATGAAAAAAATAGCTCAGTTTATATGCGTGGTAGTAGTAGTGCTATCGGGCGTATCCTGTAAAAAGTACCTGGACCTGGCGCCGGATAATACCGGTACGCTTGAGTATGCTTTCAGAAACCGTAATGAAACAGAAAATTATCTGTTTACCTGTTATGCTACCTTACAACAGTTTGCCAATGCTACAACTAACGCAGGGTTTACAACGTCAGGAGAGATCATTTATCCAAACAATTTAACCAAGCACCCTATCGATGAAACGGGGTTTAACTTACTTCGTGGATCGCAAAACAGTTCGCAGCCCGGGTTAAATTATTGGGATGGCGAAAATAGCGGGCAGGCGGTATTCCGCTCTATCAGGAGATGTAATACCATGCTGGAAAATATTAACAAGCCGGTTGATTTAGGTGAAGGTGAAAAAAAGAGATGGATAGCAGAAACCAAGTTTTTAAAGGCCTATTATCACTTTTATCTTGCACGTTTATATGGGCCGATCCCGTTAATTAAAACCAATTTGGATATCACTGCTTCAACCGAAGAGATAAAGGTTAAGCGGGCACCGGTTGACTCTGTTTTTAACTACATCGTATCGTTATTGGACGAAGCCGCACCAGACCTGCCACCGGTTATTGATAACCAGGCAAAAGAGTTGGGCCGCATTACCCGTAACATAGCTCTATCAGTTAAGGCCGATGTATTAATGACGGCGGCAAGCCCGTTGTTTAATGGTAACCCCGATTATACAAGTACCCAGAATAAAGACGGACAAAAACTTTTCCCTGCAGCTTATGACCCTGCAAAATGGCAGAGGGCAGCAATAGCTTGTAAAGAAGCGATTGATGCCTGCGAGGCAAGTGGTTTAAAGTTATACACCTTTATCCCGCCAGCAAGCATCAGGGTGCTGCCAGATTCATTACGTACGGTTTTAACCTTGCAGGGAGCAGTTACCGAAAAATGGGAGCAGAACAGCGAACTGATCTGGGCGTTAAACCCAACCTTTTCATGGCAGGGGTATGCAACACCTCGTTTAACACAAAAAGGTGTTGTAAATATTTTTTCTAACCCATCAACCTTCGCGGTGCCCATGTCAATCCAGGAGCTTTTTTACTCTGATAAAGGTGTGCCGATAAATGAGGACAAAACCTTTGATTATCCGGGCCGCTATAGCCTAAAAACGGGCGACGACGCAAATCGTTTTTATATCGCTAAAGATTCGGTAACCGTTAAGGAGCATTTTAACCGCGAGCCTCGTTTTTATGCGAATCTTGGTTTTGATGGCGGTATTTGGTTTGGTAATGGTAAAACAAACCTCAATGATATGTATCATGTTTGGGCCAGGGGTATAGAATCATTTGCCGGGCCTAAAGATGTTAATACATTAAATATTACCGGTTATTGGCCAAAAAAATTGGTTAATTATCAATCAGTTTATGATGATGGTTTCCAGGAAATTAGTTACCGTTTACCTATGATACGCCTTGCGGGGTTATATCTTTTATATGCCGAAGCTTTAAATGAAGCCAACGGCCCAACAGCCGAGGCCTACCTGTATATAGATAAAGTAAGGGCAAGGGCGGGCCTTAAAGGCGTAGTTGAATCATGGACAGACTATTCGAAAAATCCGGGAAAATTCGGGTCCAAAGAAGGCCTGCGACAGATCATCCACCAGGAGAGACGGTTAGAGCTATGCTTTGAAGGCCAGTCAGGCTGGGACTTGCGCAGGTGGAAAGAGCTACAAATTGTATTAAGTACGCCAATGCAGGGATGGAATGTTTATGAAAATAAACCAGCTAACTATTATCAACCACGCACCGTATTTACCGCCATATTTGGTTTGCGTAATTATTTGTGGCCAATAAAAGATAATAGCCTTATTGTTAACGGCAACCTGGTGCAAAACCCATACTGGTAGAATATAGTGTGTGATGAAACCTAAAAAGAAATTAATTATGAAAATGATAAATAAATATTCCGCAAAGGCATTGTTTAGCCTGCAGATATTAGCTTTTATTTGTTTCCTGGCGGCTTGTAAAAAGAACGAGGGTTATAACAAAGGGCCAATATCTACTGATAAAACAAAACCGGCAGTTGTAACCAACATAAAAGTAGAGAACCTGCATGGTAGTGCCAATATTACGTATGACTTGCCTAACTCTGATAATATTTTGTATGTACTTGCAAAATATAATATCAACGATAAAACGGCAAGGGAAACCAAATCAAGTTATTATACAGATACTGTTAAGGTTGATGGTTTTGCTACCGATAAAGATTATACTGTAACATTATATACTGTTAGCCGCGCCAATGTGTCGTCAGATCCGGTTACAGTAACTGTACATCCGAATGTGCCATATTATAAACTTGTTAAACCCACAATTAATATCACCAAAGATTTTGGCGGCGTTAATATACAGGCATTAAACCCATTTAAAAAAGAGGTGGGTATGATACTGATCGCAATGGATAACTCTACAGAGCAACTTGAAGTAAGTGACCAACACTATACTAATAGCGATACCATTAATTACTCGGTTAGAGGTTTCCCAGCTGTTGAAAGAAAGTTTGGTGTATATGTTACAGACAAATTTGGAAATATATCGGATACCACGTTGGTTAATCTTACCCCACTTTTTGAAACAGAATTGGATAAAACCAAGTTCTCGGTTTATAAACAACCAAGTGATAGCCAGATTGGTTATGGTTGGGAACTGCCTTATTTATGGGATGGTAAAATTGATGGGTACTCAAACGGTTGGCATACTCAGCCAGGTACAGGTAAACCAATGCAATGTACTTTTGGTATCGGCGTAAGTGCGCAAATAAGTCGTATAAAAATTTATGAACGCCCGTTGGAGTATGCGTTTTTTCATGGTAACCCCAAAAACTTCACATGGTGGGGTTCAAATTCAGATTCGCCGGCTGATGTTGTTCTTCCTCAATCTGCACCGGCTGGTACTGTAATCGGCGATTGGGTGAACCTGGGTAATTATCGTTATCCTAACCCCCCGTCAGGCTTAACACCGGGCTTTACCAACTCTGCCGACGAAGCCTTTGTAAAAGCAGGTGTCGACTTCCTTGTGCCGCCAACAGCGCCGGCTGTTAAGTATCTGCGTTTGTTAGTGCACGATACTTGGGGCCGTGGTGATGCAGCCCACTTAATGGAAGTATCGGTTTATGGAAAGCCACAATAATATTTGATCAATAATTTAAAGACATAAATTATGAAAAATCTTTTTCGCATTTGTCTGTTCTCAATCATCAGTATCGGCTTTTTAAGCTGCGAGAAAAAGGATACAGATTTTAAGAAATTCCTTGGAGATAAAGAAATTACCTACCCCGGGGTGGTAATAAAGCCGCACTCAAAGGCGGGTAACCTGCGTACTGCTTTAGTTTGGAACCCAAGCCCAGATCCAAGCATTAACAGGTATGTTATTTACTGGAATAATAAAACCGATTCATTGGTGGTTAATTCAACAAACCATAATACGGCCGATTCTATTACTGCCATCATCCCAAACCTCAACGAGTATATTTATTCTTTCACAATATTCTCATATGATGCAAAAGGTAATCGTTCTATCCCATTGGATATCAATAATGTAAAGGTTTACGGGCCTGTATATAAAAGTGGTTTAACAAATCGGGTTTACAATGCAGCCAATCCGTCAACAGTTAGTGCCAATGGTAATGTAAGGCTTAACTTTTTACAGGTTGATACCCTTTCTATTAATGTATCAACCATTATTAAATATACTAACAGGGCAGGTATAGAAACAGAAAAGATGCTACAGCCTGATAGTAATGGTATTACGCTTACCGATTATAGATCGGGAGCGCCGGTAACCTTTAGTTCTGGATATGTACCGGTAAGGGGCGCAATAGATACCTTTTATGTTGACCAGCCTTCAGTATTTCCTGAAATTACAGGTATTACCCAATGCGCTAAATCATTATTTAGAGAGAATAAGTTACCCGGTGATGCCGGTACTTATGAATCTGGTACCAGTGTAAGCAAACTTTGGGATGGCAGTGTTGGTCCTCAAGGTTATCCGAATATTTTCCATAGCGATGGCGATCACCATTTACCCCACACCATAACATTTGACATGGGTGCAGTTTATAAAAAACTAACCAGCGTAGAAGAAACCGGCCGTAACTGCTGCAATAACCCGGATGACTTTGAGATATGGGGTATTGCAGATATTACCAACGCTGCAACCAATTTATCGCCAAATGATGGCGGCTGGCCGGCAGAAATGCAAGCCAAAGGCTGGACGCTTTTAAAAGAAGTAAAACGTACAGATGACGGACAGGCTGCCTTGAAAATTAATTTTGATGCTGGCTTACCACCGGTAAGATACATCCGTATCAGGGTTAAACATGTAACCACTGGCGATAGTTATTACAGCAATATGAGCGAAATGACTTTCTGGAATGATGTACTTAACTAAAAGTACCCGTCAAACTATATCTTAATCAAATAAACCATCCTTATATAAGGATGGTTTATTTGATTAATGCATTTATTTGTTTTAGGCAAATCTTCATTATGATCAAATATCTTTTTGTTTTAGCTTTTACTGCTTGCTTGTTTTTCTCTGTTAAGGCGCAGCCGGTTGCTGTTGCCAACGCGCTTCCATATAGTAACTATTATAAAATCAGGGGAGGAGCAAATAATTTTATGTATGCTGTAAAAAAGAATAAAAGTGCTACAGTTGCCTTTTTAGGTGGGTCTATAACCTATAACCCAGGCTGGCGCAATAAGGTGACCGCCTATTTAAATGAGCGCTTCCCCGATACAAAGTTCAGGTTTATTATGGCGGGTATACCATCATTAGGCAGCTTGCCACATGCCTTTCGTTTAAAACGAGATGTGCTCGATTCCGGAAGAATAGACTTGTTGTTTATAGAAGCCGCGGTGAATGATCGTGTAAATGGCACCGATAGCCTCACGCAACTGCGTGATCTGGAAGGTATTGTAAGGCATGCAAAACGTATTAACCCGTTAATAGATATTGTGATGATGTCGTTTGCAGACCCGGATAAAAACAGTGATTATGCTAAAGGTAAAATACCTGTAGAAGTAACCAATCATGAATTGGTAGCAAAGCATTATAATCTTCCGTCTATCAACCTTGCTAAAGAGGTTTATGATAAAATAAAAAACAAGGAGTTTAGTTGGGATAATGATTTTAAAGACCTGCACCCGTCACCCTTTGGCCAGGAGTTGTACTTTGCTAATATTAAAAGTTTAATACAAAAATTAGATAAACAGCAATTTACAGCACCAAACCACAAAAAATTCCCCAAAATGTTAAATAAATGGAGCTTTGCTACAGGAAATTATCAAAACATAACCACTGCTAAGCTTAATGGCAAATGGGTTTTAAACCCTGCTTGGTCGCCAGCCGATGGTTTAGGTACACGCCCCGGTTTTGTAAACGTACCTATGCTAATAACAGACACCCCCGGCGCGGAACTAACATTGCCATTTACAGGTACAGCCATAGGCATGGGGATTGTATCAGGCGGCGATGCAGGTACTGTATCCTATTCAATTGATAACAGGCCATATCAAGAGATCGATTTATTTACTCCATGGAGCAATTCGTTGCATTTACCATGGTATATTTTATTTAGTGGTAACCTGCACAGGGGCAAACATGTGCTAAAATTAAAAATAGCCGATCATCATAACATAAATAGTAAGGGGAACGCCTGTCGTATTGTTTATTTTCTGAGGAACGAATAATCCATTCATTTGCTGGATTTGTCCATTTTAAAGCAGCATGTGAGCATTTATTTTTAGCCAACCAATTAGTATTTCACCAATTGTTGAAATTAACCTGTTTACCAAGTGTATTTTAACTACCCATTGGACATATCTTAATCATGATGAAAAAAAACTTCTACCTGTTTATTATTTTCTGTTTTACAACATCTGTTACTTATGCACAAAATACACCGTTAAGGTTGTGGTATACCAAACCGGCAACCCTTTGGGAAGAAACCCTGCCCCTGGGTAACGGACATTTAGGAATGATGCCCGATGGTGGTATAAAGGAAGAGCATATTGTGCTGAATGATATAACTTTATGGTCGGGCGCACCGCAGGATGCAAATAATTACGCGGCATATAAAAGTTTGCCCGAAATAAGAAGATTACTTGCCGAAGGAAAAAATGACGAAGCACAGCAACTGGTTGATAAAAACTTTATTTGCACAGGCAAGGGCTCTGGTAGTGAGCCATTTGGTAAGTACCAGGTACTTGGCGATCTGAAAATAAAATTCAATTATACTAATGATGAGGAGTATTCTGATTACAATCGCCAGCTTTCGCTGGATAATGCCATTGCTACCTGCACATTCAAACTAAGCAATGTCACTTACAAGCGCGAGTACTTTACCAGTTTTAATAATGATGTAAGTATTGTTAAACTATCTGCCGATAAACCCGGGCAACTGAATTTTACAATTGCTTTATCCCGCCCTGAAAGGTCTGTAACCGTCCAAAAGGATGGTGAAATGCAAATGTATGGCCAAATGATTAGCGGTACAGCAAACGGCGGTATGCAGTATCTCGCCAAAGTTAAAACACAGTTAACAGGAGGTACGCTAACCCACGATGATAACAAGTTGGTTGTTAAAAACGCTACGGAGGTTGTCATTTACGTATCGGCGAATACAGATTTTAGAGGTGCTGACTATAAGAGAAATGTTGATGCTGCGCTAAATGGTGCTTTAAAAACTCCATATGCGCAAGAACGTGCATCCCATATAACTAAATATCAAAAGTTATTTAAAAGGGTTACGGTAGATTTAGGCACAGGCACAGCAGCAGATGAGCCTACAGACCAACGCCTGATCAGCTTTCATAAAAACCCAAATGCCGATAAGCTTTTACCCGTTTTATTTTACCAGTATGGGCGTTATCTAACCATCAGCAGTACACGTGTTGGTTTATTACCGCCTAATTTGCAGGGCTTATGGGCTAACCAGGTAAACACCCCATGGAACAGCGATTACCATCTTGATGTGAATGTGCAGATGAATCACTGGCCGGTTGAGGTGTCAAATTTATCTGAACTGAACCTTCCGCTGGCTCAACTGGTAAAGGGAATGATAAAACCCGGCGAGCGCACCGCTAAAGCATATTACAATGCTGATGGATGGGTTGCACACGTTATAACCAATGTTTGGGGGTTTACAGAACCCGGCGAAAGCGCATCATGGGGTGTAACCAAATCTGGTTCGGGGTGGTTATGTAACAACCTATGGGAGCATTATGCTTTTTCGGAAGATAAAGCTTACCTGCGCGATATATATCCCATATTAAAAGGCTCTGCGCAGTTTTATAGTAGTATGCTTATACACGATGCCAAAACAGGCTTTTTAGTAACATCACCCTCCTCATCGCCCGAAAACAGTTTTTATTTGCCAAATGGTAAAACAGCTAGTATATGCGTTGCTCCAACCATAGATAACCAGATTATCAGGGAGTTATTTAATAATGTAATTACAGCATCTAAATTGTTAGGTAAAGATGAGGCCTTGAGAAAGGATCTTGCAGCAAAATTGAAACAATTGCCTCCCGCAGGGCAAATAAGCAAGGACGGACGCATTATGGAATGGCTGGAAGATTACAAAGAAACCGAGCCGCAGCACAGGCATATATCTCATTTATATGGTTTATATCCGGCATCATTAATTACACCAGATGCAACGCCGGCGCTGGCCGAAGCAAGTAAAAAAACATTGGAGGTTAGGGGCGACGACGGGCCGAGCTGGTCTATAGCATACAAGCTGTTATTTTGGGCGCGCCTGCACGATGGTAATCGAGCCTATAAGTTATTTACCGAGATTATGAAGCCAACCCTTAAAACCGATATTAATTACGGTGCAGGTGGTGGCATATATCCAAACTTGCTTTCGGCAGGGCCGCCCTTCCAAATTGACGGTAATTTTGGTACCACAGCTGGTATCGCCGAAATGCTTATACAAAGCCACGCAGGTTTTATTGAGCTCTTGCCGGCAATACCCGATAGCTGGATGGCAACAGGTGAAGTAAAAGGTGTGAAAGCCCGGGGGAATTATATGGTAGATTTTAGTTGGAAAAACGGGAAGGTGATTAATTGTCGGATAATCTCTTCCCGCCCCCGGAAAGTTAAAGTTAAAATTAATGGCGTTATCAAAACTTACCATACTGTAAAAGCATAATCAGCATAAAATCAATTAACCCTAATCTTATGTTTAAAAAAAATACCGGGTACTTCCTGTGTATCCTATTTTCGCTTGCCTTTATATGTCCTGTTAGTGCAGGTGTTAAACCGCCAAACTCGGGCATAGTAAATATTCCTTATGGGCAAAACTACAGCATCAAATACAATTTAAAAACTGGTACATATAACGTTTATCACAGTGGTATAAGTATATTAATAAATATCGCATCAATTGCAAAGGTTAATACGGATACGCTCAGCTCTGAAAATTATAAATTAAGAAAATACACAAAGCTTGCCATAAAGGATGGTTTTGGTAAGGGGGTTAAATACACCATAATTTTAACGGGTAGCGGCCTGTCGCAAATGAAACAGGTTTTTTATACTTATACTGGCAAAAACTACTTTTTAACTGAAATTACATTTACAGGCAATCAATTAAAAAGTAATTATATGGCGCCGGTTAACGGGCAGTTTGACGCTATAAAAGGGGGCGATATACGCTCATTGTTCGTGCCTTTTGATAACGACACTTTCATCAGTTATAATTCAAAGCCATTTAAAGTTGCTACAGGGGTAAGCTCAGAAGTTGGAACGGTGTTTTCTGAACAAACCAGGGCCGGTATAGTAGTCGGCTCGGTTGAGCACGGTGTTTGGAAAACCGGGGTTGATATGGAGGCTCAACAGCCATTAAATCAAATTAGGGTTTGGGGGGGCTATACCGCCGAGGCGGTAACCCGAGATAAAATTGAACATGGCACCATCTGCGGCAATACTATTACATCGCCAAAAATATTTGTAGGCTACTTTAACGATTGGCGTAACGGGATGGAAAATTACGCCAAAGCAAACCGCATTGCCGAACCACCGTATGTTTTTAACTGGGATAAACAAACGCCCGTGGGCTGGAATAGCTGGGGGGTAATACAAGAGAAATTAACCTATGAGAAAGTTACCAAAGTAGCTGATTTTTTTGCCGATAGCATCCCCGCATTCCGTACAGGTAATACTGCGTATATCGATCTTGATTCGTATTGGGATAACCTTGTAAGCAATGGTGATTACAGCAAATTAAAAGCCTTTGCCGATTATTGTAAAGCCAAAGGTTTACAACCCGGTGTATACTGGGCGCCATTTACAGATTGGGGACATAACGGCGGACCAAACCGTACGGCGGATGGCAGCAATTACACTTTTGGCGACATGTGGACAAAAATTGGTAATGGGTATAATGATATTGATGGCGCCCGGGCTATTGACCCAACACATCCCGGTACGCAAAAACGCATTGCGTACGTTATTGGTAAACTTAAAAGCTGCGGGTTTAAAATGATCAAGATAGATTTTCTTGGCCATGCCGCATCCGAGGGCAATTCATTTTACAACCCTACTGTTAAAACGGGTATGCAAGCTTACCGTAAAGGTATGCAGTATCTGGTAGACCAACTGGGGGGGCAAATGCTATTATATGCAGCCATATCGCCAAGCATGGCAACCGGCAGATACGTACACATGAGGCGCATAGCATGCGATGCGTTCAAATCTATCGATAATACGCAGTATACACTAAATAGCCTAACATATGGTTGGTGGCAAACATATTTGTACAATTATATAGATGCCGACCACATCGTATTTAACGACGAAAGCATCGGTGCAAACCGTGCAAGGCTGCTATCGGGGCTTGTTACAGGTACATGGCTATCCGGAGATGATTTTTCAGTAAACGGACAATGGATAGCTCGTGTTAAAAAGTACTATCAAAATCCTGAATTGATAAAACTTGTTAAAAATGGTAAAGCATTTAAACCGCTTGATGGTAACACAGGTACAAATGCTTCAGAGGTATTTACTCAACAAATAGGCAATGTTTTTTATGTAGCTGCATTCAATTACGGGAGGGATAGCAAAAACTTCGACATATCTGCACAGCGATTAGGGATTGATATTAACAAATTGTTTAACGTAAAGGAATTATTGCAGGATAACGATATCCGGAATGATGGTAGCCTGAAGTTTAAGCTTGACGGGGCAGATGCGGTATTGTATAAGTTTACAATAAATAGATAGTGAAAAGACTTGTATATAGTGTGGTGTTTTGATTTGTGCTTATATAAGCTATATTTTGTCCTGTAGTATATTACCAAAATATAACTGTACAGCAAGCGAAAAAAACATGGTGTACTTTTCTTGATAAAATATCCCGCATCAACTGGAGCAGTAATGCCGAACAGATGCCGGGATTGGAGGTGGCATTACCAGTGGTAAGTTCGTTTTTATCCAATAAAATAATTGCTAATTTGTTATTGCTGTCTGCGTAGTGCCAAATGAGAACAATCATACCTATAATGAGTCAGTAACAAAATAAAAGTTTGTTATACACACAATGTTAAGCATATTAACATTGGTTAACATAATGATAATATTGAATTAACCTTACCAAGGCATACTTTTGCATATATTATTATACTGATACATGAAAAATAAACTTAAACCGCTTATTAAAGAAGCTAAGAAAAACGCTCAGAAGGCTATCCAGTTAAGCCTGGTATCACAACTAAAGGAAATTACCGAAAAATTTGGTGAAGTCTCTAAAAAGCTTGAAAAAAAGATTGTTAAAGAAGCGAAAAAACTGGCCAAAAAACTGGCTAAAGATATTAAGGTAGAAGCCGTTTTGGTTAAAACTGAAAATAAATCAAAGGTTGCTGAATTACCCAAAGTTGCGCCTAAAGCAACACCAAAAATAAAAACAGTTGACGAAGTGGTTGCCAAAAAAAAACCTGCAGAGCCAACTGTTTAATATTTAATTATTTTACCGGGGTTATATCTTTATCAGTTCATTCTTTAGTGCTGATATAACCAGGCCTGTTCTTGATTTTACCTCGAATTTTTGGAACAGCGCCTCGCGGTAATTGTCGATGGTATGTGGGCTTAGGTTCATCATATCAGCAATTTGCTTATAGGTGAGATCAGAGCAGCATAACTCCAAAAACTTTAATTCGTTAGGGTTTAATCCAATAGGTGTGTTTTTTACCGGTTGGTTATTCTGTATGTTGCGTAATAACTTGCCGGATACCAGCTCGTTTATATAAATTGATTGCTTGGCAATACCTTTAATAGCGCTTACCAGGTCGCCGGCTTTTGATTGTTTAAGCATATAACCACCCGCGCCACTTTTAAGCATGCCTATAATAGGCTTATCTTCTTCAAACATGCTTAATGCCAAAACATTAATACCGGGGTGGTTTGCTTTGATCCATTTGGTGCTTTCATAACCATCCATAACTGGCATGGTTATATCCATTAGTATAACATCCGGCAGGGGGTGGAGGGGGAGTTTTTTAATCATATCCGCGCCGTTATCAGCATCAAACAAAACGTTTATTTCGTTAGATTCGGTTAGCAGGTGCGCCAATCCCTGACGAAACAGGGTGTGATCATCAACAATGGCAATATTTACTTTTTCGGTATACATGGGGGAATTATTTGTACGGGACATTTATAGTTATAGTAGCGCCCTTTAATGGCGTTGAAATAATGGAAGCTGTGCCATTTATCATGGCGCTTCTTTTCATGATGTTGTGTAAGCCCATTCCCGCCTTACGGTTTAATATTTCATCAACATTAAAACCTATTCCATCGTCACTTATCGTAAGCCTTAAACTATCGGTTATTGTTTGTAAATTAATATTTATTTCTGTTGCTTTAGCATGCTGTATAATATTGTTAATTATCTCCTGAAAAAGCCTGAACAGTATGGTCTCTTTGGCGCTATCAATATTATATACGGTCACATTATGATCAAAAATTATCCGGAATTTATCAGACCGTTTTAACCACTCTAATTCAAATTCAATAGCTGCTTTTAAGCCGCGGCTCACTATTTCCTCTCCATGCAACAGGCGCGATAAGGCTTTTACTTCTTTTATAGATCGTAGGGTAAGGTCTTCAATCAAAGCTATTTTTCCCGCCGTATTTTCGCTGTCGTTAAGGTTTATAGAGCTAAGTGTAATAGTAGTGAGGCTAAGCAGCTGACCTATATTATCATGCAGATCGTAAGCAACAGTTTTAAGTGTTTGCTCCTGTACCTCCATCTGTGTTTTAAGCAGTTCTGTCTCGTAATTTTTTTGCATTAACATAGTTTCCTCCTGATGCTTCTTTTTCCTGCGGTTATATGATAACACATACACGATAAGGAACGTTGGCGCTATTAGAAATATAATGGACGTTAACCCAATAAGGGAGATGATTTCCTTTGACGATATCTGCATATGAAAGCGTATGACCAAAAAATGTACATGATGATGTTTAATAAATTAAAGATCAGGTATCTTACAGAGTATTTATATGCAATAATCTCATACATAGCCAAATATTTTGAAAAGTTATTACACACTGTGCTTCCAAAATAAAAGAAAAGTGTGCCGCTAACCCACCAAAACGGTGCCGAGAACACCAATGGTTCAAAATGTTCGTCTTTTAATTTAATATAATAAAAGTAGAGACTGGCCAGTACAAATACTACCGACATGACGGACGCAGTTATTGATACGAAATTGCCGAAATTGTTGTATAACAGTTCAGCGATGTACATTACCGCAAACAACGTTACCCATATCAGCAACCATTTTAATTTGTATTGATATGCCTTGTATAAGTAGAAGAAGAAATAGCTGGTAAAAACGCATTCAAACAGTATGTAAAAGTTGTATATAGCGTAATTTGGTATGTGCACAAATTCGCGAACATATATCCCAATAAGTTCAACCACGCAGGTTAATAATAAAAAGGGGATAAACAGCTTCCAGGCTACGGCTTTGTCTTTATACAAGCAAAGCAACGCAACCAGGAAGCATAAAAATTCAGATACTGTACTAACGCTAATAAATATCATTCTTACATATTATGGGATAAGCGTAGCGCCTACGGTATTACAAGTTTTTGGCGGAGGGCAAATCTCGCCACGGTTTTCGGGTACGCCACCTAATATAAAACCTGTTGCCGGCTTATTTGGCGTTACTTTTCCGTTTGTATAATAATCTCTGTGAAAATGCTCGGCTACCTGGTTTACGCTATCTTTAGTAGATACCATTACCAAGGTGTTATACCCCCAGTAATCTCTTGGTGGTTTGCGGCCATTAAATTTTGCTGCATAAACAGTATCATAACTTGCCAGGTAAAAACGGATACCGTCGCCACCTTCATCTTTAATTTTTTGAGCAAGGGCCAATATCCTGTCGGCACTGAACCAAATGCAACGGGTGTTTGGTTTCTTTTTAGTCTTAGTGAAATTCGCTTCGCTGTAATTAGAATCAACAGTGCCGGCATGTTTTTCATAATTTTTAACATACTGTTTAGCACGTTCGTAGCTTAAGCTATCGGTATCAATAACTTGCTTGGCGGTTAATTTAGGTGCTTCAGCTTTTGTGTCATCTTTAGCGTGCTGGTTTTGGCATGCGCTAAAGATTATAGCTGTTACGGTTAATAGAAATACGGAGTTTTTAATAGTCATAATAGTTTACGGATTAAGTTTACCGAAAGTGACTATTTATAAACAGATATACAAATTAAAGCCATGCCTTTTTTCCACCTTAAGCAATTGTGAAAAAAGCTGTTTTTACCCTATATTAATTATAGGTTTTAATGCAGATTTGTTAAGATAAACGATAGCAATTTTAGCGCGAATGGGTATGTGAAGGTTTTGCTAACGATTTTTAATAAAAATTATTGCCAACTAATTAAATATTTTATATTTACAGATAATAAACAAAATTTTTAACCTAAACCTTATCACTTTAAACTATGGAACCTTTATTGGCCGAAATTAAAATGTTTGCGGGCAACTTTGCACCAAACGGCTGGTTTTTTTGCGACGGATCAACTCTTCCTATCAGCCAGTACTCAGCTTTGTTTGCTTTATTAGGTACTACCTATGGCGGCGATGGTGTGCAAACTTTTAACTTACCGGATCTACGCGGTCGTACACCTATTCACTCAGGCAACGGACAGGGAAGAAACGTATCACGTTACGAACTTGGACAAATAGGCGGTAATGAAAACGTTACTTTATCTGCCCTGCAAATGCCTGCGCACACACACATTCTTAACGCAGTATCTGCAGACGGTACAGTTCTACAACCAACCGGCGCATTCCCGGCTACGAGCCCCGGCGACCCTGTTAGTGGCTCGGGTGTAAATATTTATTCACAGGCAGCACCGGATGTAACTATGAATCCAAAAACCGTTGCTTCGGCAGGCGGCAGCCAGCCGGTAAATGTAGTAACACCTTATTTAGGTATCAATTATATTATCGCATGGTCTGGTATTTGGCCTTCAAGACCATAATAATTAAATGAATACAAGTTTGATGCATTTTACTACATGCCGGTGAAAATTGGCATAGTATCAAATTCAAAAATATGCATACCCCTGCTTTCGTACCTAAGCAGTATTAAAGTAGGGGTTATGTTATACTTCGGAAAATCGCCCTATGCTGATATAAGCGTGAGCGAATTAGCTGGCTTTTGCAGGATAAGCAACATACCGTTTTATGCAGAAGATGATAAGAAAGAGCTATACAATTGGCAGCAACTGAACGAACCAGACGTGATATTTATAACTGGTTACAGTAATAAAATTGATGTTGCAAAACTTAATAATGTGCCAAAAGGCATATTTAACATACATTTTGGCAAGCTGCCGCAATACAGAGGGCCATCACCGGTTTTCTGGCAATTAAAAAACGGCGAACGGCAGTTAGGTTTAACTATACACCAGTTAGCCAATAAGTTTGATAGCGGGCCGGTTATTTGGGAACAAAGTATTAAAAATGAGGAATACCATACTTACAATTATATAAATCAGGCATTTGGCCAGCTGCAGGTGCAGGGGGTAGCATACATACTTACCAAACTGAACAGTAAGCAAGCGCCTGATTACAAGATACAAGACGAAAGCCAGGCCTGGTATTATAATAGGCCCCAACTGGCCGATGTAATGATAAACTGGGAAACAATGGATGCAAATGAGATTGTTGATCTGGTGAAAGCCTGCACTTCGTGGAATAATGGTGCAAATACGTTGATAAACGGATACGAACTGAAAATATTAGATGCCGAACCAGCTTCAACAGAAGCAAATAACATACCCGGAACAATCACAATTGCGAATAACAAGTTTAATGTGGCCTGTATCAACAATAAAATGCTAAACATTAACTTTTTTAATATAAATAATACTTGCATCCCGGCCCGGCATGCAGGTTTTTATGGTTTAAAAACAGGGCAAATATTTATTAGCAAAATATAAACGGCATAGCCGGTAAAATATATACCTGAACGCTTAAAATTTTATTATGAAAAAACTTTTACCCTTGTTGAAAAATCTATTAGTAAGAGATATGAGGTCTTTTACAATGGCTTTAATGTTACTGGTACTGCTTGGTATTGGTAACAGGAGCCAGGCACAGGTTTATTACATGACAAATGATGCCACCTCCGGGTCGATCTCAACTGTTGATGGCATAAACCGTATGGATTACAATGGAGCCAATGCTACCTTGCTGGCAAATTCATTTACAGCATCGCCCGGGCTAATGGAAATTGACCTGCCTAATAATCGTGCATTTGTATACGAGGCGTTTTCTACAACCCCTCCAAACGGGTTGAGCATCAAAGTTGTAAATTTAACTTCGGGTGCTGTAACGGCTACTATACCTATAACAGAAGCTACTGCAAGATGCTATGCTATTAAATACGATCCGATAAATGATTACATTTATTATGTTGTAGCAGATAGCGGCCCTACATCTGCTACCTCAAATGACGCGTTAATCAAAGTAAAGCCGGATGGAACTGGTAAAACCGTTGTCATATCTGGTTTTTGTAAAAACCCTACCTTGCTGGCATTGGATATTGCAAATAATAAGGCTTATGTGTATAACCAGTTGGCGTCCGAAAAAAACTTTTTAACAATAAACTTATCTGCAGGAACCGTTGCGCAAACTATAACCATAACAGCCCCGGCGGGTAATCCATTCCTTGTACAGGATATTGATTATGATGCCGAAACAGATTATATTTACTACCTGTCATCAAATAACTCAGGCGCTACAAACTCCAATGATGCTATAAGCAGAATTCATCCCGATGGCACCGGTTATGCAGCTGTTGTGGGTGTTGCGCAAGCGCCTACCTTTATGGCGTTGGATCTGGGTAATAACCGTGCATTTGTATTTGACAATGTTTCGCCAGCGCGTACAATTTCATCTATAGATCTTTCAACAGGTACTGCTACTGTAATAAAATCCTTATCAAGTTTACCTGGTAGTTCAACGGTTACTTCTTTATGGGTGCCTAATATACCGGTACTAACTACTGCATCTGCAACTTCGGTATCTTCGGGTACGGCTACAGTAGGTGGTAATGTTACCAGGAGCGACATAAGTGTAACCGAGCGCGGGGTAGTGTACAGCTCAAGCAATACTATGCCAACAATAGGCGGCAGCGGCGTTGTTAAAGCGTCAAATGGCTCAGGTACAGGTAGCTTTTCCGGAAGTATTTCTGGCCTTACTGGTTCAACAACGTACTATTTAAGATCTTACGCCACAAGTGGTGCGGGCACTTCTTATGGTGCGGTTACCTCATTCACAACACTTTCAAATGATGCCACACTTTCGGGCTTTACCATTAGTGCAGGTACATTAACGCCTGGTTTTTCATCGGGGACATTAAGTTATACCGCATCGGTAGCCAATGCAAATTCAACCATAACTGTTACACCAACAAAAAACAACAGTAACGCCAGTATAAAAGTAAATAATGTTGCTGTTACTTCGGGTACAGCATCAGGCGCTATCAGCTTAAATATAGGTGATAACGTAATTACAACCCTGGTAACCGCACAAGACGGTATAACTACAAAAACATACACACTAACAGTTAGCCGCCCTAAAGCGGCACAAACAATAACTTTTGCCGGTATAGCCACAAAAACATATGGCGATGCCGATTTTGCACCGGGCGCAAGCGCAAGCAGCGGCCTTGGTGTTATTTACAGTAGCGATAACCTTGCTGTGGCTACTATTATAAGCGGACAGATTCATATAGTAGGAGCTGGTACTGCAAACATTACTGCTTCACAAGGTGGTGATGGTAATACTTTGGCAGCTACCAATGTTGTACAGAGTTTAACTGTAAACAAAAATGCCATAACGGTTACCGCAACGGCCGGCCAAACCAAAGTTTACGGTAATGCTGAACCAAGTTTTGCTTATACTATTACATCGGGCGCAATTAAAAGCGGCGACAGCTTTACCGGCTCATTAAGCCGTGCAGCAGGCGAAGATGTAGGGTTATATGCCCTTACGCAAAATACACTTACCTTAGGTAATAATTACACGCTAAGCTTTGTTAGTAACAACTTTGCTATTACTAAACGTGCAATAACCATTACACCTACCATAAAAACCAAAGTATACGGCGACGCAGATCCTGCATCTTTTTCTTATACAATAGGCGGAATGGGCTTAGCTAATGGTGATGGTATGACGGGGCTTTTTGAAAGACCGGTGGGTGAAAATGTTGGAGTTTATAATCTGGGTTTAGGTGCTAAACACCCGGTTAATGTAAATAGCGGGGCTGACCAAAGTGCTAATTATGATATTACCTTTGTGAGTAATACTTTAACCATTACTAAACGCCCGCTTACCGTAGCGCCACTTCCGGTTACTAAAGTTTACGGACAAGCAGACTTTGCAAACGGTGCTCCATATTCTTTCAATGGTACAAGTCTTGCTTCGGGTGATGGCATGACCGGAACATTCGGAAGAAACAATACGTCGGAAAATGTTGGCGTTTACGCATTAACATTAGGTAATAAACATCCGGTTAACATTGGTACAGGAGAGGATGTGTCTTCAAACTATGACATCAGCTTTGTAACTAATACGTTTACTATCACAGCTAAATCAATTGCCGTTAATGTCTACTCCCAAACAAAAGCATACGGCGATGCTGATCCCGCACTTACTTATACCAGCGCACCATTAGAATTTTCGGATACATTTAGCGGCGCATTAACACGTGACGCAGGCGAAAGTGTTGGTACTTATGCTATTAACCAGGGCACGTTAACTTTAGGCAGCAATTATAATATCATATATGTTGGCGCTAATTTAACCATTGGAACAAAAACTATTAATGTAACCGCCGCTGCAACAAGCAAAAACTATGGCGATGCTGACCCTGCTTTTAACTATACTAACGATGCATTAGCAATAGGTGATAATTTTACAGGTAGCCTTACCAGGGATGCCGGCGAAAACGCAGGAGTTTACGCTATTACCCAGGGCACATTAGCATTAAATAGCAACTATGTTATTAATTATACTGGTGCAAACCTGTCAATTAATAAAGCCACTTTAACTTACGTTGCTACGCCGGCAAGCCGCCCGTTCCAAACAGTAAACCCAACCTTTGCAGGTTCGGTAACAGGTTTTGTTAGTGGGGATAGCCAAGCATCGGCAACAACCGGTACTTTAAGCTTTACATCAACAGCAGGCTTAAACACCGCACTTGGCAACTATCCTATAATTGGCAGTGGCTTAAGCGCTGCAAACTATAATTTTGTGCAGGATGCAGCAAACAGTACCGCACTTACCATCACTGCATCAACAGATGCCACACTTGCCAACCTAACTGTTGACCAAGGTACTTTAAACCCGGTGTTTAGCAGCAGCCAGACAAGCTATGGCTTCAGCGTTGCTAACAACGTAACATCGTTTAATTTAATAGCTACTGTTAACCAGCAAAATGCAACCCTACAATTTACCGGGGGGGCACTTACTTCGGGCATTACCCAAAACGTCCCTTTAAATACAGGTAATAATAACTTTAACATTATTGTTACCGCGCAGGATGGTTCGACAACAAAATATTACACGTTAAATATTTTCAGGGCTTACGATACTAATAATTTGTTAGCCAGCCTAAACTTAGGCGGCTTAGTCTATAGCCCCGCTTTTGATACCAACACCTTAAATTATACAGCATCGGTTAGTAACCTGGTTACCTCAACAGATGTAACCGCTACGGCTGTTTCTCCTACAACACACATATTTGTAGGCGGATATGACCTGGCAACAACTAACCCGGTAAATACCGCGCTTAATGTTGGCGAAACCCAAGTATCCATAGTTTCTAAAGCTGAAAACGGTGACGAAAGAATATACAAGGTTACCGTAACCCGTGCTCAATCTGCTGATGCTACCTTAACATCAATTGGTAACAGCAGCATTACTTTAAACACGCCATTTATTAGCAGTACGCATTCTTATAGCGCAACTGTTGCAACTGGTGTTGGGGTGTTAACGTTCCTGCCAACGTCAACAAACAACGCGGCAATTATAAAAGTTAACAACCAATCTTTAAATACAACCCTTGGCAATAATGTGTCTTTAGCATTTGGTGCTAATAGTGTAGTTATAGATGTAACTTCAGAGAATGGCCTTAATCATATTTCTTATGTGTTAAATATTTACAGGCTAAGGTCATCAAATGCAGATCTGGCAAGCTTATCTTTCCCTTTTATAACATCTGTTAACGAAGAGTTTAACCCGAACGTTTTAGATTACACAGCTACGGTTGCCGATTCTACTTATACCGGCATCCCGTTAAACGCTGTATCTGCAGATGAAAACGCTATAGTTAAAATAGATGGTACAGTAGTGCCAAGATTTGCAAACTATACATTGCCGGTACATGGTGGGTCAAATACTTACCACATAGTGGTTACCTCGCAGGATACCAGTTCTACCAAAACCTACACGCTGGTACTTACCCGCGCTGGCCAGGCACCGCCGCTACAGTCGCCGGTTGCTAACCTGTTAGCGCTGAATGTTTCTTCGGGATCAAGTTTCTCTAAAAACTTTAACTTCTCTATGGGGGAAGAACTTACACCAATTTATGCCCCTAACAATATTGCCTCAGTGCGTTTATTCGCAGTTTCAGAAAATAGTGTATCTACTGTAACGGTTAATGGTGTTGTTTTACCGTACGATACTACTACAGATTTGCTGCCGATATCATTAGGTGATAACGTATTTACAGTAGTGGTAACTTCAGAAGATGGTGCCCATACCAAAACATATGAGGTACATATAAACAGGCTACCATTTGCTGATGTAACACTTGCCTCATTAACAATAAATGCTGGTACTTTAACACCAGCTTTCGTTCCAGCAACACGAACATACAACGTATCGGTACCAAATAATGTTACTTCTATAGCAGTTACGCCTGTAGCAACTGTTGGTACAGCAACTATAACAATAGGCGATACTCAAATTTCACAATCGAGCCCTACAGCTACAATTAATTTGTTTGAAGGCCCTCCAAATAGGATTAGGATTGTGGTAACTGCAGCAGATGGTGTTACTAAACAAACCTACACTGTAAATGTAACCCGAGAGGCTGTACCACTATCTAATGTAGCATTAGCAAGCCTGGCACTTAACCCATTATCCACATTATTAGTTACAACCGGTACAGCTAATTTTAATTATGTGACCTACGTATCCCCAGATGTAAGCAGCGTCAGCGTGAAACCAACTGCTCAACAGGCAAATGCGGTGATCAGTGTTAACGGTAATGTTGTTAGCAGCGGAACATTCTCTGATCCGATAGTGCTTAATGTAGGTTCAACCATTATCAATGCATCGGTAACTGCACAGGATGGTGTAACGGTTAAAACTTATTCTGTAACCGTAAACCGTACGGGTTCAAATAATGCATTAGCAAGCCTGGCACTTAACCCCGTGTCGAATCTTGCTACTACAACCGGAACAGCTAATTTTAATTATGTAACCTCTGTATCTCCGGATATAAGCAGTGTGAGCGTGAAGCCTACAGCTCAGCAGGGAGATGCTGTGATCAGGATTAACGGTAGCTTGGTAAGCAGCGGAACATACTCTGACCCGATAGCACTTAATACCGGGCCAACCATTATCAATATATCGGTAACGGCACAGGATGGTGTAACAGTTAAAACTTATTCTATAACTGTAAATCGTACGGGGTCAAATAATGCGAGGGTGAGTTTTATCTTTAATCCATTGTCAATACTCGAAAACACTACGGGCACAGCTGATGTAAATTATGTAACCTCTGTATCTCCGGATGTAAGTAGCGTGAGTGTAAAGCCAACCGCTCAGCAGGCAGACGCAGTGATCAAAATTAACGGTAATGTGGTAAGCAGCGGAACATACTCTGACCCGATAGCACTTAATACCGGGCCAACCGTTATCAATGTCTCGGTAACTGCGCAGGATGGGGTAACGGTTAATACCTATTCCATAACCATAAATCGAAACGGCTCCAATAATTCTAGGGTGAGCTTTACCTTTAACCCATTGTCGACACTTGTTAGCACAACAGGTTCAGCTAATGTGAATTATAAGACCTCAGTATCTGCTGATGTAAACAGTATTAGCGTGAAACCAACCGCTCAACAGGCAAATGCGGTGATTAGGGTTAACGGTAACGTTGTAAGCAGCGGAACATTCTCCGATCCTATAGCACTTAATACCGGCCCAACCATTATCAACGTATCGGTAACGGCACAGGATGGTTTAACGGTTACTACTTATTCTATAACCGTTAACCGTACGGGTTCCAACAATGCTTTAGTAAGTCTGGCATTTAACCCAGCGTCAACTCTTCTTAGTACAACCGGCACAGCTAATTTTAATTATGTAACCTCTGTATCCCCGAATGTAAATAGCGTCAGCGTGAAACCAACCGCTCAACAGGCAGATGCGGTGATCAGGGTTAACGGTAGCATAGTAAACAGCGGAACATTCTCTGACCCGATAGTGCTTAATGCCGGGTCAACCATCATCAACATATCGGTAACGGCACAAGATGGTATAACTGTTAATACCTATTCTATCAATGTAGGGCATACAGGCTCAAGTAATACATCGGCGAAAATAGTATTGAGTCCTGCAACAACTTTATCCATCACTACAGGCTCTGGTAATGTAAATTATGTGGCTAATGTAAGCCCTGAACAACGTAATATCAGGGTGATACCTACTGTTAGTGACGGTGCGGGGGTTACAGTGAATGGTACAGTAATTACCAGTGGTACATCATCAGATCCTATAGAACTTACAGCGGGCGGTTCAACATTAATAACAATAGTAGTGTTAGCAGAAGACGGAGCAACAACCAAAACCTATACGGTAAATGTAACCAGGCCATCAAGTTTGCTGGCGGTAAACAAGGATGGCAGTAAACTGCTATTTGCTAATAAAACGGCTAACAATGTTGCACCAACAGGAGACGATGGGGTAGTGGTTCACCAGGGGGTGTCACCAAACGGCGACGGCTCGAACGACTTCCTGTACATTGAAGGCATCAGCGCTTATGCAGGTAACAAACTGTCTATCATGAACACCAGCGGTACATTGGTATTCGAGACCAAAGACTACGGTAAAGATGGTAGTCATACTTTTGATGGGCACTCAAACAAAACGGGCGCATTACTAAAACCGGGCACATACTTCTATGCATTAGAGTACCAGGTTGATAAACAAAACAAACGCAAAACCGGCTATATCATCATTAAGTATTAATTAATAATAACCATCCTGGTAAAAGCCCCCGTGTTAGCGGGGGCTTTTGTATTTAAAAAACTTTTATAATACTTTATTTCACCCTTAATTAAAGTGTAAATAAGCTGTTTTTACCCTATAACGCGTTTTGTTTTTAATAGAGATTTGTAAGGTAGCAGCAGTAGTTTTAGGGGATATAATTATAATATTTTAACGCTATTAATTTGTAAATTGCTTGCTTACTATTGCCCCTGATTAAACAATTGCTTGAAGGTTATTACCGATAGCAGGGCTTGTTACTAATTGATATAAACCTGATTAAATTGCTTTTTATGAAAACAGCTTTACTTTCACAATTACCGGCAGATTCTCATCATAATGCCGGGTGCGTAAAGCTCATTCCATCACTTTCAAATCATGTTTTGTTATCACTATTAGTAATATCAGCAGGTCAAATACAGAGCAAAATATTCCCTAATTATTAACAGATTAACAAAACAGTGGTGCGAGAAACAACGGGCATGAGTTTAAACCTAAACAAAAAACAATTTTTACTACTATTAAGCATATTGATGATGATATGCAGCAACAGGCTTGTGGCGCAGCAACAGATCTATGCCTACAGCCAATATGCCGATAATTTGACCCCTATAAACCCTGCATACTCTATGTTAGATAAAGCCGGATCACTAAACCTGATGGGCCGTAAACAATTTATAGGTATTAACGGGGCACCAACCAGTTTGTTATTTAGCGGTAGCCTGCCAATAGAATCAATAGGTGGTGCAGCTGGTATATATGTACTTAACGACCAGGTAGCGGTTGAAAAACAATTAGAAGTAAACGCCTTTTTTGCCAAAGCTATACAACTTACCGGTAACGATTACCTGGCTGTATCGTTAAATGCAGGTGTACGCAATTATAATGCAAATTATTCAACACTCGATTCATATGACCCTCAGTTTAGGGATGATGTGCGCGAAACCAAACCTAATATAGGTTTCGGGGTAATGTTTTATAGTGATAAATATTATGTAGGCGTATCGGTACCTGAGCTAAGTATCCGTAGCCTGGGTACGGCATCTGTGCAACAGGCAAATTATCTTAAAAATCACTTTTACTTTTCAGGTGCTTATCTGGCCGATCTGAGCGATGATATCAAGTTTAAACCATCAACGCTGGTATCATATGTAAACGGCTCGCCTTTGCTTGCAGATTTTACCGGGACAATATTTTTAAAAGAACAGCTTGGTATTGGTGCAGGCTATCGTACCAATAAAAGGGCCTCGGGTATTATATCAGTAATTACCGATACGTTTAAAGTGGGTTATAGCTATCAGTTTGGTACATCATCAAACAACCTGGGCGGTTTTAACACCACTATACACGAAGTTAGCCTGGCCTACCGCTTTGGTAAAACCAGCGAACGTAAGTTGCTGTAGTGCAGGGGGTATAAAGGGTTTATCTATTGCTGCGGTTTAGTGTAGCATTGGGATAGGAATAGCGTAACGCAATTTTGATCGATATTATCACAATAATAGCGGTATCGACCCGGTGTTTGGTATTGATGATGGTATAGATAGACATAAAAAATTTGCTTTTTTACCACCCGGCTCACCACCAGAACCCAAAAAGGAAGATTATACAATTCTGAAAGGCCTGCCGCAATTTATACGGACTGATGGCGGCTTATATGTGTTTTTGCCGGGCATTGAAGGCCTCAGGCATTTAGCAAACGGAACAATACCAAAACCTTAAATACCTTAAAACAATGAGCAAATTATTATTTAAAAGCAAACAACAGCGGGATGTTTCACTCCGTGAAAAGGATGAAAAGGCCTTGCATACCCTTGTGCAGGCAGCTGTGAACGTAGAATTGTTTACTATTCCCTTGTACATGACGGCATTGTATTCGCTGCAAGGAATGCACGAGATCAACAGCAGGGATAGCAGTGTGTATAAAGGCCGCATCTGGCCGGGCATGTCGGCATCATCTAAAACGGTAAACTCTAACGAATTGGCATTTAATGCAGTTTTTAGTGTTTTTGTAGCCGAAATGCTTCACCTGCAAATTGTATCGAACCTGGCAAAGGCCGTTGCCTACGACCCCAAGTTTACCTGCGAACCATTACAGGACGAAAAAACCTTCGCATGGAAATGCTATTCGCCGGATTCATCTGTGTTGCCGGGTATCTTAGATTTTAAAGATACCAATAAACCAAACATCAGGGTAAATATAGGCCCTATGAATTTGGCTCAGATGGATCTTTTCCTGGCTATTGAGCAAACCGAAGAGGACGCGAGGCATATGATGACCGAGGAAATGTTTCAAAGCAAATACAACCAGCAGGCACCATATAAAGATTGGGAGCCGGGGCAAGCCTTACCATGGTTTGGTTCGATAGGTAACATGTACATGCAGTTGTGGAAATACCTGTCGCTTGAATATACGGACGGCAAAACCTTATGGGATGTAGTGTTTGCAAAATCAATACAACTCGCAAACCCTGGTGTTGAACTTCCTTTAAAACCAGGCGATAACAGGGCGCTTTGCCCATTCCTGCAACAGGAAGTTTTTAACCCGGGCAGGATAAACCCCGATCAAAAAGATAAAAATGAATATCCTGGCATGCCAACAAGCATCAATACACTTGACAGTGAAAAGGCACTGTTAGAAGTATTAAATATGATAAACGGTATCACAGACCAGGGCGAAGGCGCAGGTGTTGTGAAAGAAATATTAGACAAAGTGGCTGCAGACCGGAAATTCGACGCTCCACTAACCCTGAAAAGCCTCATGGCATCAGGTAACCTGATGGCGGTTCAAAACCAGTTTCAGCCAAGCTGCCCGGTGCTGCGCAAAAAATACCCGTCGTTTAATGCAGATGGGAAAGAGGTTGATTCGGCAAAGGCAAATGCCCGTGGTGTATTCGGTAAAATGGATCACTTTGAAACTTTTGAGTTTGTAAAAACGCTTATTGAAAGTGGTGGCATCACCACCTGGGACCAATGGCATGCCGATGGTAATAAATGGACGGCAGAAATGCTGCAAACCGCTGGCTACACGCCTGATCCTTCAAGTAAGCTACCAACTACAAAGGATATTGCAGACGCCCTTAATCGCTTAAAACTGGAAGATAAAGACGATAAAAACTACGATCTTTTCAGCCGCACATCAGCAGGTGCCATTGCAGGGGTTACCAGAGTGTTAAATGAGTACTTTAAAAACCCGAAAGTGGAGTTTCCGTTCCCTTCAATGGGCGGTTCGGGCGATAGGATGTCTATTTGCTGGGCCGTTTTTGGTAAGATTCCGGATATCACTTTAGGCATCATAGCAGAGGGTGAGAAGCCATACGACCGCAATGTGCATTTATACCACGCGTGCCAGGGGATGAACCTTGATGAAAATCCTGATGCCGGATGCTATCTGGACAGTTGTGCGCCAAGCCAGTTATTTCATGCCTGTAAAGGATCAAACGATTGCAAGGCCGAAGGTGGCTGCGGTTTCGTACAATCTACCGGCGGTGGCAGCGGATGCGGCGGTTCTGTACCTACACCGGGTAAAGGCTTGCCATTCAGCCCGCCATCAGATAACGCCTGCGGTGGTTTCGGCGGTTGTGCCGTACCTATATCTGCATCGCAGATCTACCCTGCGCTTCCTAAGGATGAGAAGTACAAAATGCAATTGTTTAATTTTGCTAAAGGAACCCATAAAGCCGAAGCTATGCAAATAATGGATTATGCCGAGGGCGAATTTGTTTATGATGTTGCCTGGAGGGCTTATGCGGAAGTGTTAAAGAAACGCGGCGAAAAGGTTCCCGAAAAACCAAAACCAAGCGATCTGCGCCTTGCATTCCCGCCATCAACCTAAAAATAATTATTGCTTATGAGCATCAATACTAAACCACGCCTGGGCCTGCCAAATTTGGGCCTTGGCGTGGGTTTACGAAACAAACATTTTAATTACTTGCTTAATAACCCGGCAGGGGTAGATTGGTTCGAGATCATTAGTGAGAACTTTATGGATGATTTTGGTTTCGCCAGTCACGTACTTATGCACGTACGTAAACAGGTGCCGGTAGTAATGCATGGCGTATCACTGTCAGTTGGGAGCACCGACCCTATCAATTACGTTTATTTGCAAAAACTCAAGGCACTTGCTGAAATTGTAGAACCGGAATGGATCTCTGACCACCTATGCTGGACGGGCGTTGCCTACACCAATACACACGACCTGCTGCCCATGCCCATGACCGGGGAAAGCCTTAACCATGTGGCCGAACGTGTGCTGAAGATACAGGACTTTTTGAAGCGTCCGCTAATATTAGAAAACCCATCAACCTACCTGCAGTTTAAAGCATCAACCATGCCCGAGTGGGAGTTTTTATCCGCGTTAGCTAAAGAAACAGGCTGCGGGTTATTGCTTGATGTGAACAACGTTTTTGTATCAGCGCATAACCATGGCTTTGATGCGGTTAAATACATTGACAGCCTGCCGCATGAGCATATTGTACAAATGCATATTGCCGGCCCAACCGATTGCGGCGCTTTGCTGGTGGATACGCATGACCAGCCAGTACCATCAGAAGTATGGAAACTGTACCGGCAGGCACAACAGCTAACGGGCGGCGTAAGTACCTTGCTTGAATGGGATGCAAAGATCCCGGAATACCCTGAACTGCTGGAAGAACTTTTTAAAGCCCGGGAGGTACTGAAGGGCAATATCCCTGATATGGGTATATATCGTTCACCAAATATGCCGGTATCAAACCCGGTCGATTTTCAATTACAGGCATCAAATGGTTAAACAGGATACCGTATTACTGCAGAACTGGCTGTGTACAGTAGTGATGGCCCCCGGTTTTTTGAACCAGAAAATAGGGTTGGCAAATCATTTGTATCATGTTAATGAAAATGATGTTGTATCTGACGAAGGTGCGGCATCTGTATATGCAAGGCTGAATGTATATAGCTCCGGCTATATGGCGCGGCTGCTTGATTGCATGTATGCCGATTACGCTATCAGCAAAAAGTTTATGGGTGATGAATTGTTTGATAGCTTTGCCAAAGCCTATCTGATGTATCACCCATCCACCTCATTTACTTTGTACGACCTCGGGAAATCCTTTCCCGATTTTTTAGATAAGACCAAACCACAGCCCCAGGAAGGGATAGATAACATTCATTTTGATATCCCTGCTAAACTGGCAAGGGTAGAGCGTGCCAGGCAGGTTGCCATGCGCGCACCCGGTATTGAAAACGATGCTGTTAATACCAGTCAGGTAGATATCCGGGATATGTTTTTCGGTACTTTAAACATCAGCATACCCGAATGCCTGCAATTATTGGAACTTAATTTTCCGATGAAACAGTTTTTCCAGGCGATTTACCGTGAGGAGGAATACGAACTGCCATCGCCGCAAAAGAGTTATATGGCTATCAGCAGGAAAAACTATCACCTTGTACTGGAAGAAATAACCGAAACACAATATTTGCTACTGAGCGAATGCCGTAAGCATACCAATTTATACGATGCTATTTCGGTATTAAGTGCCGATCAGAATATTTCATCGGCTGAGCTTTTGGCTGATGCTTTTTTGTGGATGCCGTTTTTCCGTAAATGCGGGTTTATACAAGTGGCAAACTAAACCTCAGCCTCCATTAAAAAATCATTCCGGTGTTTTTCGGGCGTTTTTGAGCGGAATGTCATATAAATTAAAGCCAGAACGGTAGTTACAGCCGTAGCATACAAAATGGACGGTACCATACCTATTACATCCTGGTAAAACCAGCCTGATATTAATGCGCCCAAACCTATCCCTGCCTCTAACGAGATATACATAGTTGCCATAGCTTTACCGCGATGATCGGGCTGGCTCAGGTCCACCGTCCAGGCATTAAGGGCGGGAGAGAGGATGCCCGTAGCAACGCCATAAATAACACCCCCTGCTAATAAACCAAAAGATGTTTTCTGGTAGCCAATAACTACAAGAGCTATAACCAGTAATACCAGCCCGGTATTAATTACATAAATGCGCCCATACCGGTCTGATACTTTACCGGCAATAAAACGTATCATTAAAGATGCAATGGTGAACACCATAAAAAACAGCCCTTTATTCATGATACCTAAGTGACCGCTCCAATCGGGGATAACGGTAAGTATGGCACCGTATGCCACGTACGACAGTAAAGTTACTATAGCCGTAGGTAAAACCTCAACCGCAATAATATCCTTGCGGGAGATCTTCAGTACTGATAAACTGAAATGCTGCTTAAGTTTCAGCGTTTCTTTCATGTTCATCAATATCACAATACTCATTAGCGCTAAAAACGAGGATGCGTAAAACAATACGTTTAATGAATACGCCAGCCTGATGGTACTGCCAATAAACGGCCCGATAGCTAAACCTGTACTAAAGCAAATTCCATGAAAGCCTAATGCTTCGCCCCAGCGTTCGCGGGGGACTATGTCGGCTACGTAGGCAGCTGTTGCCGTTGGTTTAAACCCGGTTGAAAAACCATGTAATAACCGCAGAAATAAAAAGCCTGATACTGTACTAAGTATAGGGTAAAGAAACCCGCATATAAAACAAACGATGGAGCCAACCGCCATTACAGGCACACGGCCAACGGTATCTGTAAGCCGGCCGCTAAATGGGCGGGAGATACCCGCTGTAAGCGTAAATAAAGCTATAATAAGGCCTTTATGCTCGCCGCCGCCCATGCTGCTTAAGTAAGCGGGCAATTCTGGTATCAGCATATTAAAACTTGCCGAGAATAGCAGTGAACTAAGACAAACCAGCGCAAAATGTAAGTTGTATATAGGGTGTGCGGGTTTAGCCATAGTATATAGAGTACAATATTTGGCAAGTTTACCAAACTGTAATAAAAAATGCGAGCCGATTTTTGAACACCTGCTATTTGGTTATTAACATTATAAGCTAAGGCGTGTAACTGTTGCCGCAACTGGCTAACAAAGCTTCGATGTAATAATTATTGTATATCATTGCAAAAGGGCTCATTTGTTTAATAACAAGTGGTTTAATTGCCTGGTATAAATATCCAATAATAAACTAAGATGCTTTTACAAATGAAAATAAAATATACCCTGGTATACCTTTCGCTTGTTTTTTTACGATTGAACGTTTTTGCACAAACCACAAACGGCCTTAGTATGGTTACCAGCGAATTTATTTTTGAAAACGCTCCATTCAAATCCTGCCATGCATCTACAATTGTTAAGCTGGATAATAATAATTTAATGGCCGCGTGGTTTGGAGGGACTAGTGAGGGAAGCCCCGATGTATGTATATGGGCAGCAATATATTTAAATGGGGCGTGGGCCAAACCTGTTATTGTTGCTGATGGTATACAGCACAATGGTAAACAATACCCCTGTTGGAACCCTGTATTATTTAAGGCACGTGATGGTAAGCTGTACCTGCATTATAAAGTAGGGCTTAACCCGCGCGAGTGGTGGGCGATGTATAAGTATTCTACCGATGACGGTAAAACATGGTCGGCTGCCATTCGTTTGCCTGCTGGATATTTGGGCCCTGTTAAAAACAAACCACTGCAATTGGCAAACGGTGATGTTTTGTACCCATCAAGTACAGAGAGCCTCGACGAAAAGCATTGGCAGGTACATCTTGAAAAGTCTGATAGTGGGTTAAACAACTGGCAAAAAATAACGATAGATTGTGATACTTTTCAAACTATACAACCATCGCTGTTAACTTATCCACACAATAAACTACAATTACTTGCGCGCAGTAAACAAAATGTTATAGTGCAAAGCTGGTCGGAAGATGGCGGGGGTACATGGTCTAAAATGACTAAAACTGCTTTACCTAACCCAAATTCGGGCAGTGATGCGGTAACCGTTAACGGCATGCAGCTATTAGTTTATAACCCGCTTCCCGCGGGCCTTAATTGGTGGGAAGGCAGATCGGTGTTAAAGCTGGCCAGTTCGGCAGATGGAGTTAACTGGCATGATGTGTTTACCTTTGAAAATGAAAAAAAAGGCGAATACAGTTACCCCGCCATTATTGCCGATACCCTGGGCGATATTTTTATAACTTACACGTATAATAGAAGCCGTATAAAATTTGTACAATTTAAGCTCAACTAATTACAAGATAAGTAGTTGAGCTTAAATATGCTAACAATAACTTAACCTGTATTTATTTCTGCAACACCATTACACCATTCATAACCACGGTGCTGCCACCATCGGCTACTATGTTGTAAACTTTTTGAGTGCCGCCCGCTTTTTCTGTTTTTAATAAAACGATGTAAGCTTCGTATTTACCGGTTTTGTCATTAAGGCAAAGTACATCCTGCCCAACGGTTATCTCGCCAATTTTTTGATTGCCTTGTTTGGTTAGCATGGGGTGGTTTGGTGTAGCCTGTAATACTTTAGTGTTTAACTTCACATTTTGCCCGTTAACTTGTGCCGATACAAGCACCAGTTTGGTTAAGGCGTAGTTCTTAGCATCGTGTGTGGTTAACTCTTTTACTTTTACTGCCGATGATCTTTTAGTGGCAGGGTCAACCGTAATTACCTCGTCGCCACTTTTTACATCTTTCAGCATTTTTTTGCTGCCATTGGCCATCGTCACCAGTTCATCACCCGGGAAACAGATATCGTTTCCATAGGTTGCCGATTCCTCTTTCATATCCTTACCGCCATTAAGCAGTTTGTATTGCTGAAAGCTCAGTTCTTTCGATAGGATGTATGATAACTTCAGGATAAAGTTTGTCTCTACCTTGTTAATGTTATCAATGTCCTGGAAGTATTGCTCCCAAACCTTCGCATCGGCAGTAAAATCGGGTACCAGTGCTTTGTATACCTTTCCCTTTTCATTAGTGTAGAAAACCATAGTGCCAATTTCCTGCATGCCTTCTTTGGCTATCAGTTTGTACAGGTCTATACGCTTTTTAAGGCCATCGCTACCGGTGATGAAGTAAGGCTTGCGGCCCTCGTATCGGTCGAGTACGTAGGCGTTCTCAAATTTTACATAAGTGTCCTTATCTAGGTCGGTAATGGTAAAGGTTTGCGCTTTGGTGTATTCGGCAATAGTAAGGGGCCTTGGTGTTACGGTTTGTGCCCCGCTAATGTATACCGCGCCCGCAAATAATAGTGTTAATGTTAGTTTACGCATGAGTTGTAGAGTCAAGATAATAGAGTCAAGAATCAAGATGCCTAACCAATTACAGTCTTGGTTCTTAACTCTTGCCTCTCTTAATAATTAAGATATTTCTTTAAATGCAGCGGCAAAAGCTTCCATTTCGTCCATACGGCCAATGCTTATGCGGCACCAGTCCTGGCCATTCAGTTTCCAGTCGCGGATGCCTACGCTGCGTTTAAACATTTCGGTACTGAACTTTTTACCATCCATTTTTATCGGGAACATCACAAAGTTGGCCGATGAAGGGATATAGGTATAACCTTCCTTTTTCAAAACAGAATACAGATACTCTTTCGATTCGTTGGTTTTTTTAAGGGTCTCTGCTAAAAAGTCTTTTTCCTGGTAAGCGGCAACGGCGGCAGCCAGTGTTGTGCTGCTGATGTTAAACCCGGCGCTCGAATATTTTTTTAATGTTGTTATAGTTTCGGGTTGGGCAATTACATAACCTAAACGCAAACCGGCAAAGCCGTAAAGTTTTGAGAAGGTGCGCGCTACAATAATGTTGTTGCCCGCTTTTAACTGGCTTATCATAGTGCTGTTCTGCGGATCGGGCAGGTAATCAATATAAGCCTCATCAATAAATACCATTGTTTTTTTTGATACCCGGTCGCAAAAGGCCTTAAGCTTAGCTGTATCAACAACAGTTGCGGTTGGGTTATTTGGGTTGCATATATAAACCATTCCGGTGTTGGCATCTACCTTGGCTTCCATGGCGTCAAGGTCTAATTTATAGTCGGCGGTTAAAGGTACTTTTACCCATTTGCCATCAAATTCTTCTGCGTAGGTTGGCAGGTCATCGTAAGATGGGTCGCCGGTAATAACACTTTTACCGCCTTTTGTGTAGCATAATGCAGCGGCATGCAACAATGGCGTAGAGCCTGAATCCAGCAAGATGTTTTTCATCGCCACACCCTCATAAGCTGCAATTTTACCCGATAACTGCGAAGCGAGCATAAATGGATATTGGTAACTTTTATCAAGCGCATCTGCAATGGCTTTTTTTGCAGTAGCCGAAGGGCCGAACGGGTTTTCGTTGGCCAAAAGCCTTGCTTTCAGGTCAAAAGGGGCTGCTAATGCTACTTCCCGGTCTGTAAGTGCACGTGGCGACCGCAATACACGTTTTGGCATAGCTGCCAGTTTTGTTATAGTGCCCGAACAAAAAGCCAGTCCCCCGGCCATAAAAGCGCTGGATCTGATCCAGTTTCTGCGGTTAATTGAATTTGCCATTGTGATGCTATTTTAGTTTTCTTAGTTTTAATTTATTGCTGCACTTTGTATTGTACCTGCTGCCCGCTAACCCGTGCATGTAGTGCAGCCACCGTGCTGCGTGCCGATTCAAACGCGCCGGCCATCCAGGCGTTCAGGTAGGTGAGGTGTTCGCCTGCAAAGTATACCTGCTTATCGGGCTTTAACAGCGCCGGGTATTGGTTTTTGCGGGTATCGGTATTATAAACCGCCCACCCGCCCAGGCTGTGCTTTGTTTTATGCCAGCTTACAGAAAAAGAACTTTCAAACTCCTTATCGTACTGCGGATGGATTAGCCTGCCTTTTTCCAGCGCAAACTTCTCGCGGTCGGCGTAGCCTAATGCACCTATCTTTTGTGCTTTCTCGTTAAAGTTATAGTAACCTATCAGGATTCCTTTTTTGCCCAGGTAATCGTACGATGGGTAAAACACCTGTGTCAGGTCATTATTTGTATGGGTGATGCCCCCATACAAATGTTCGTCTTCTTCCCAAAATCGGCGCTTAAACTGCAGGCCAATTTTACCCGTAGGGATATAGCCGATATAATCTATCGCCCGGCTTACATCGCCCGAGAAGTTATGGTTGATATTACTTAGTACCGGTAAGGGCAGGGTGCAGATACAGAGGTCGGCACTTAGTTCATGCTTGCCTGTAGCATCGGTATATAATACCTTAACACCCTCGGGCAGGTTGGTAATATCGGTTACTTCGGTACCCATTTTTAAGTATGGGGCCACTTTCTTCTCCAGAGCTGATGATATCTTATCCATCCCGCCAACAGCCTGGAACATCGTCATCTGTAGCTCGTAGGTATACTCGGCCACATTATAAAAGTCAGGGTCCATCAGGCTCGAGTGGATCAGGTCGGCCAGTTTGTGTGGTTCACCAAATTTTCCGGGCTTGTTACCCGCACCGTACATCTCAGTATAACCGCGCCTTGCGGAAGCTTTGTAAAGTTTATCTACATCCAAACCACCCTCTGCTTTCAGGTACTCAATAACCTTTTCGGCATCTTCTTTTGTTAATGCGCTATCCAATCCGTCATGGTCAATGCTTTTGGCCAGCATTTCGCTCATATACCCGCGTATATCATTATGTACCTCGCGAACCTTTATCTTTTTGTTTGATAAAGGGCCTTTGCCTTCGGCGAAGTAATAAGCACCCTCGTTTACGTTGTTATACACCTGGATAGGTACACCAAGCTCTTTGCAGTAATGTAAGGTAAGTTCGTGGTTATGTGGTATGCGCGATGGGCCTGCATTAAAATACTGCCCTTCATCAAAATGGGCGGTAACAGTAGGTTTGTCAATTTCGGTATTGGTACTGCCGTTACGGATGCTCCAGCAGCGGCCTCCGGTACGTTGGCGGGCCTCTAAGATGGTGCAGCGGTAACCAAGTTTGTTAAGTTCGTAAGCGCAGGTCATGCCGGCCAAACCAGCCCCTAAAATAATAATGTGTTTGCCTTGCCCGATGCCTTCTAAATTAAAAGCATGTGCAGGGGAGGGGCGTAGTAAGCCTAAAGCCATCATGGCGGGGTAGGTGCCTCCCGCAAGCATTGCGCCTTTGCCTAAAAAATCTCTTCGGCTAATTGTTTTCAATAGGAGTAATTGTAATAATGCTTAATTTGTTAAAGATAATTTAATATCTGTTTTAATAAAAGAAGCGCGGAAATATTTTAAATATGATAATATCTATGTGTTTTATATACATTATTATCAAAACCCGGGGCCGTAAGTCAAATAACCTTAACTCAATAAGCGAATGATCAAAGCAAGAGAAAAAACATCGCGCAGTACTTTGATGGCGTTGTGCAGGGTGTTATAAATGGTGCGCTCGGTAAGGCCGGTTTTTTCAGAGATCTCGCAAAAACTGATCTGATCAAAATAGCGCATCTGAACAATTTCTATCTGCCGTGGGGTAAGCTGGTTAAGGGCCTTTTGTAGTCGTTTTTTAGTTATCTCGTCCTGCTGGCTGGCTATCAGGATGTTTTCGTAGGGCTGTTCGGTAATTGCCGCTTCAATCTCGGCCTCTTCAATAGTATTGGTAAAAGTTTCGCGCGAGTATTGCTGGTAGGTTTTGTAAAGGATGCGTTTATATATAGTAAGCACATACTGCTGCATGTTTTGTACTGATGATAATTTATCCTGAATGCGCCAAAGCTCGATGAATAAACTATTGATACCTTCCTTTACCAGCTCGGGGTTTTTGTACATACAAACGCCAAAGCGGTACAAGTCATCGTAAAAAATATCAAAACAGGCATAAAGGCCCTGCTCATCGCCTTCTGCAAGCAACTGCCAGTTCTTTTTTATCCGTTCCGTTTTGATGCTCATGCGCTCTTTTTCGGCCGTTTGGTGTGCTTTTGCCAATTAAAGATGAAATTAATAAAAATCTTTATAAATTTTTTTAAAAAGTGTTGGTAAAAAAGAATAATCTATTGCACTTGTATGTAAATACCAACTTAATGGACTATACAAATTTTAATATCGAGGATTTTTTAACGGATGAGAGCTTTGTTAACTATTGCTATGAGCTTAATGATGAAGATAAGGCATTTTGGGAAAATATTATTTTAACCCAACCACTTCTTAAAAAGAAGATTGCCGATGCTCGCGAACTTTGCCTGCTGCTGGGCATAAAAGTGAGCAAGGCAGATAAGCAACAACAGCTTGATAAATTAAAGGCTGCCATAGCAACTGAGCAATTAAAAAAACAACCCTTACCAATTGCTAAGGTGAGCAGGCTATGGTTGCCACGTATTGCCGTTGCTGCTACCTTGTTAGTGCTGGTAATTGCTTATGGTTTGTATAGATATAATGCGCCGGTTTCGGGGGCGGTAATGTATAGCCGCATCACCAATGCCAATTACCACATGGTGGCGCAAACAAATTATGGTACCCGCAAAAGTGTTGTATTGCCCGATGGTACCACGGTAACCCTAAACGGATCAAGTAGCCTTAAAATAGCAAATGATTATAATGGTAACGACCGCCATGTGCTTTTAACAGGCGAGGCCTTTTTTGAAGTTACCAAAGATAAGAGCCGCCCGTTTGTGGTACTTACCAATAAAACCGCTACCACAGCTTTAGGCACATCATTTAAAGTGAGCAGCTATGCCACATCAAAAACAGCCAGCGTAATGCTTGCAACAGGTAAGGTTAAAGTTGAGGCCACACAGCCCAGCGCTAATATAACAGAACAGATACTGATACCCGGCCAGCAGGTTGTATTGGCAAATGGCAGTAATAGTTTCACCAAATCGGACTTTAGCAGGGACGAGTTGCAAAACTGGATAAACAACAAGCTCATATTCAATAACGCCAACTTTAGTGAGATAGCAGCCAAAATAACCAATACTTATGGCATACAGGTAACTACTGATGCTAAAGAGGTTGATCAGATCAGGTTTACCGGGCAGTTTAACAATAAAAGCATTAGCGAGGTATTGGATGCCATTGGCTTCGTAAACAATTTTAAATACAAACTAAAAGGAGATACCATCACAATCGTGTTCTAATTGAACAAACCGTACCATAAATCAACCTAAACCTTATCATAAATTAACGTACCTAAATCTTTAAACTATGCTAAAAAAACTACCCTCTTCACGTTTTTTTTCAAAAATGTTATTGAGGATGCTTGGTGCAGTGTTCCTGGTTATTTATACCAGCAGCTACGCCCAATCATCGCCCAACGCACTTTATTCTTTTAACTGGCAGGACCAGCCGGTAGAAAAAGTGTTTAAACAAATTGAGAACGCCACCAAGGTGCATTTCTCATACAACCCTGCCGACGTTGATTTTAAACGCCGGATAAACCTTAAGATAACCAATAAACAGCTTAACGATGTTATTGATGCACTGGCCAGCCAGATCAACGTTAAATACAAGATCTCGGGCGAAACGGTATTGATACAGGCGCTTAAAGGGAATGCAAACCTTGTAACCTTTGTACTAAAAGGCAAAGTATTAGATCCTGATAAACTGACGTTGCCGGGTGTAACGGTTATCAATACCAAAACAGATAAATCGGTTGTGACCAACACCGCCGGCGAGTTTGCAATTGATGCAAATGCGGGTGATATAATAACATTTAAGATGCTGGGTTTTGAGCCTTCATCTATTATTGCCAGCGAGGAAGTGAAATTTGTGAACATATCACTCAAACTTAGCAGTACCGAACTAAAAACGGTTGTGGTAACAGCCCTTGGTATTAAGCGCGAGCAGCGCGCCCTGGGTTACGCCTTTGCTGAAGTGGACGGTAACGACCTGAAAAAAGCCCGCGAAACAAACGTCATTAACTCGCTTGCGGGTAAGGTTGCAGGTTTGGTTATAACCGGCGGTGCCGGGGGGCCGGCGGGTTCATCAAGAGTAATTATACGTGGTAATACTACCATCACCGGTAATAACCAACCATTATATGTAGTAGATGGGGTGCCGATTGATAACTCTAACTACGGCCAGGTAGGCGGTGGCAAATACTCGGGCGGGCAGGATTTTGGTGATGCCATATCGGCCATTAACCCCGATGATGTGGATAAGATAAGCGTACTGAAAGGCCCATCGGCATCGGCGCTTTACGGTAGCCGCGCAGGCAATGGTGTAATATTGATCACCACCAAAAAAGGCGGGAACAGGAAAGAGCTGGGTATTGAGTTTAACAGCACCTCATCGTTCGAAAAACAATTGACCACTTTGGATGGCAACCAGTACATATATGGGCAGGGTAGTTCAGAGCAATTGGTAATTGATGCTGCACAGGCAAAAAACACTTTGTTTAACAACTTTGGCCCACGTTTAGATCCAAACTTACAAGTGATAGGCTTTGATGGCGTTTACCGCCCTTATGCCCTGGTAAAAAATAATATTCAGGATTTCTTCCGCACAGGTTCAACTTTTACCAATACCATAGCTTTAGCAAATTCAAGCGAGAAAGGCAACTTCCGCCTGTCTCTTTCAGACCTGCGTAATAACGATATTGTACCGGGCAGCAACATGCGCCGTAATACATTCAACTTTAACGGCAGCTCTAAATTCGGTAAGAACTTAACAGTTGAAGCAAGGGTAATGTACATGAACGAGAATGTAACTAACCGCCCTTCGCTGGCAGATGATCCGGGTAATATTGGCAACAACTTTATTGGCCTGGCTAATAACGTAGATCAATCATACTTTAAAACCGGTTATAAAGATGCTGAAGGTAATTATGTAGAATGGGGAGGTGGCCAGTACCGGCTCGATCCATATTGGGTAATTAACGAAATGAGCAATCAAACCAAGAAAAACCGTATGATAGGCGGTTTACAGGCTAACTATACTTTTACAAGCTGGTTAAGCTTACAAGGCCGTGCTTCAACAGATTTTACTTATTTTGATTATCAGAAATTCAGTCCACGGTCAACCCCCGGCTCATTAACCGGCAGGCTGGAAACCACCAACCAAAAAATACAAACTACCGAGGCGGATATGTTACTAACCGCGCAAAAGCAGGTAACCGCATCATTAAATTTATCGGCAAGGTTAGGTGCGAGTTTATCACACAGCCAGGCGCCGGGTTATACCACTTCAAATATTGACCAGGTAGCTACTGACATTATCAGTTCTAACGGCTTTTCTGACAGGACAGTTCTGCAAATTTCCCCACGTGAAATGGAGACCCGCTCATTATACGGATTGTTTACAGCAGCATATAAAAGCTTTTTATATGTAGATGCAACGGTTCGCCGTGATGCGGTATCTACCCTGGCGCCTAATAAAAATGCCTATACCTACCCGTCACTATCGGCAAGTTTTGTATTTACCGATGCTTTCAGGATTGATAAATCGATCCTTTCTTTTGGTAAGTTAAGGGTATCCGGCGCCGAAGTGGCCAGCAGTACCGAGGCTTACATGTTAAACCAGGTTTACGCCCTTAATCCGCAGCCATTTAACGGTACGCCTCTGGGCGGTATAGGTACCACTGTTTTACCTCCTGATAAAGAGAAATTTAAACCAACACGTACCCGCTCATTTGAAGTTGGTGCCGATCTGAAATTTTTTAATGACCGCATAGGGTTAGACCTTACTTATTACACCTCAAAATCACGCGACCAGATCAATGTGGTTAACATACCATTAAGCTCAGGCTTTCAGCAAAGCTTATTAAACGCCGGTGTTATTGGTAATAAAGGCATAGAGGTAGCCATTAATACCAGGCCAATTGTAAGTAAAGACTTTAGCTGGGACTTTAACGTGAACTTTGCACGTAATATTAACAACGTTGAGTCGCTTGCTGATGGTGTGCCTTATCTAACCTTATCTGATGCCCGCTGGTTGGGTACCTCGGTAGTGGCAAGGCCAAACACCGCCTATGGAGCAATATTAGGCTACGGAGGACAAAAAGACGACCAGGGCCGCGCCATACTTGACCCGGTTACTTTGGCGCCGCTACAAACGGTTGATCGCGAAGTGCTTGGTAAAGGTACCTGGAGCTGGACGGGTGGTTTAAGCAGTTCGTTCTACTACAAAAATTTCGGGTTAAGCTTTGTTGTTGATATTAAACAAGGCGCAAGCTTATTTTCCATGACAAACCTGTTCAACGTTATAAGGGGGGCAAGTTTAGTAACCTTACCGGGCAGGGCCGAATGGATAAAATCTGAAGAGGACCGCCAGTCGCAAGGCCAGAGCATAGAACAATGGACAGCAGCGGGTAAAGTTAGGGGATATGTGCCTCAGGGAGTGGTGCAGACAGGTGTGGACGGATCAGGTAAACCTATATACGCGCCCAACACCAAGGCGGTTGATCCATCTGTTTACTGGGCCAATTATTACAGCGATGGTAATGGCGTAGCTACCCCTTTTATATATGATGCCAGTTATATTAAAATGCGCGAGATAACGGTGAGTTATACCATCCCAACTGCAATTTCATCAAAATGGGGTATCAAAAATATGGCGGTAGCACTGGTTAGTCGTAACCCGTTCATCATCCATAAAAATGTACCCAATGTTGACCCCGACTCTAATTACAATAATGGTAACGGGCAGGGGCTTGAGTATGGTTCATTACCATCAAGAAAAAGCTGGGGTTTTAACTTAAACGTGAAATTCTAACAAGATTTATAGACTATTGATAATCATATAGATATGAAAAGATATATAAATAAAATAATTATCCTGCTTTTAACGGCAACCACTGTGTTGGTTTCCTGCAAGAAGTTCGAAGATTTTGGTGATATGAATACCGATCCCACCAAATCAAACAACCTCGATCCGGTAAATCAGCTGGTGCTTACGCAGCTGCGTTTTTCGGGCGAGCTGACCATAAATGAGCGTACAAGCATTATCATGACCATGCCGCTTGTGCAGCAAATAGGAGGCGCCTATTACACCCGTTATGGTTTTGAGTATGTGAAGAACAGGCAGTACATGTCTGAGCTTTGGGAACTTGGCTACCCTAATGATGTGCTGAACATTGTTGACGCGGTAGAACGCTCTTCAAAAGACCCGCTTAAAAGCAACCTGAACGCCATGTGCCGCATTATGAAGGTATATATTTTTGCAAGGATGACAGACCTTTACGGCGATATCCCTTACTCGCAGGCAGGCAAAGGATACATATCAGGAGTGGTACGCCCGGTTTTTGATGCGCAAAAAGATATTTACGACGATTTTTTTAAAGAACTTACCGCTGCTTCGGCACAGTTAGATGCATCAAAAGACAATGTAGCTGCCGATATTTTTTACCAGGGAAGCGTGCCGGCATGGAAAAAGTTTGCCAACTCGCTGCACCTGCGTTTAGCCATGCGCTTAAGCAAAATAGCGCCTGATAAAGCAAAAGCAGAAGTACAGGCTGCTTACGCGGCTGGTGTATTTACCAGTGCTGATGATAATTGCATAACTCACCATGCCGATGTGCAAAACAGCTATGCTGATATTCGCGGTAATGGTGTATCTGTAGCTATCAACCAATACCCTGACGAAGGCAGGCCACGTATTTGCAGCAGCCTGTTAAATGTAATGAGCAGCAGTAATGACCCCCGTTTAAAATATATTGCCCGCGATTATTGGGTAAACCCCGACAAACCATCTGAAAGGATTGACGTTACCGACCAGGTAAAAGCACAGGTTGGTATTATTGGCGTAGGCCCGGGTAAGTACAATTACGACGACTTTTTGGGAGCTATAAATGTTGACCTTGGTGGTGGCCGTATTGTACAGGTGCCAAACAATGGCCAAAAAGTACAGCTTGCCAACTGGATGATCACCAATGATGCGCCTTACTTCCATATTACTTACGCCGAAACCGAGCTTTTATTAGCCGAAGCAAACCAACGTTGGAACTTAAACCTGGGTGTTGATGCTAAAACGCATTACCAGAATGGGGTGGAAGCAGCCATGAGGCAACTGGCTTTATTTAAAGGCGGACCTGTTTTGACCAGTACTGAGATCGAAAACTTTAAAACGGATAATCCGCTACCGCCGGGGAACGAATTAAAAGCAATAGATACGCAGCTTTGGGTTGCACTTTTATTAAACGGGCCAGAGGCTTATGCTAACTGGCGCCGTACAGGCTTCCCGGTGTTACTGCCTGCTATTACCGGCGAATCTACCGCTACAACTACCCCGCGCAGGTTTGAATACCCGCTTACCGAAACGGAGCAAAACGCAACAAACATTAACAAAGCAATTGCCGCTATTGAAGGCGGTATTGATGACTGGACCAAACGTGTTTGGTGGGATAAACAATAGTATATGATGATGAGAAGAAATATTTGGTGCGTTATATTAATGGCCATATTGATGTGCAGCTGTAAAAAGAGTGCGAAATCTGAAGTAAAGACGAATGATGACTATAAGAAACCGGTAGCTGCCGCATCTTTTAGGGTAGTAGGTTACTTAAGAGAGTACAATGTGGTGGATGGCCGCGCCATACAGTTTGATTTTAGTAAGATAACCCATCTTAACATTGCATTTATAAACCCCGATGCCGCCGGGAATTTTACTACGCTGGATGGGTTAAAAGAATTGGTAACAGCGGCGCATGCTAAAAACGTAAAGGTTTTGGCATCAATTGGCGGCGGGCTTGCACCTGAGTATTATACCACGCTGATAGCTACAGGCAGCAGCAGGGAAAAACTTGCGGCCAGCCTGGCCAGTATAGCAGACCAGTACAACCTGGATGGCATTGATATTGACCTGGAAGGCCATTTTGTTGATGATAATTATGAGGCTTTTGTGGTAGCTGTAAAAGCCGCCCTTAAGCCAAAGGGTAAACTGCTTACCACGGCTATAGCTACGGTTTACGCAGCGCAATATACCAACAAGGCGCTGGCACAGTTCGATTATATCAACATTATGTCGTACGATAAAACCGGCCCCTGGAAACCTGAGAAGCCCGGGCAGCACTCGCCATACAGTATGGCTGTTGATGATCTGGATTATTGGAGCGGCACCCGCGGCATAGCCAAAGAAAGGCTGAGCCTTGGCCTGCCTTTTTATGGTTACGGTTTTGGCAGCGGCGTGCCTGAGGATATGAGTTTTGCAGACATCGTTAAACAATACCCGGGATCAGAGAATAAGGATGAAGTAACGGTTGCTGCCGGTGGTATCATGTACTATAATGGTTTGCCTACCATCAAAAGTAAAACTACCCTGGCTTTACAAAAAGCCGGTGGCATTATGGTTTGGCAATTACTGCAGGACGGTACCGGGGCAAATTCATTACTCAATATCATTGACGCCGAGGTAAAGGCGGCAAAAAAATAAGGTTAAGACATTAAAGAAATTTAAATCATAGAAAATGAAAAAGATCTATCAAAAATTACCATTACTACTGCTGATGCTGCTGGTAGTGGTAGCCGCAGGCTGTAAAAAGGATGTGGCAAAAGAGCAGGAGGATGCCAACCCGCTTCAGCCCCGTATCTTCGATATTTTGAGGGAGTTTTCGGGAGCTCAGGTTATTGACGAGGGCGATACAGCTAAGTTTACCAACATTGAGGTAACACCTGCCGGCAAAGCCGATATCAGTTGGCTGGTGAACAACGTGGAGGTATCGAAAGATAAAAAGTTTAACTTTTCGCCAAAAGGTGGAGGTGAATTTACTATCAAACTAAAGGTTACTTACAACGGCGATTCGAGTGTGCGCAGCACCAAGGTGTTAGTTAACCCTTCAACCTATACATTTAAACCCTATACTAAAATAGCGATGTCGTACCTTACGCAGGATGCATCAGCAGCGAACGTGAATTTTAATAATGTTACGCATGTAACTTACAAGGTTGGCCTGGTATCACCGGAAGGTGACCTGGATACTTCGCCGGGAGAGGTAGGGCAAAAAGCAAAAGAACTGGTTGCAAGGGCGCATATTGCAGGCGTACCGGTTATAATGGGTATTAGTGGCAGGCTATCAGGTATTGATGGTTGGGCTATTTATGAAACCAACGATTTTGGTACCGCTATACGCGACCCTGCAAAACGCACTAAACTTATTGGCCTGGTAAAAGCTTATGTTGCCGCCAAACGTATGGACGGTGTAGATATTATGATGACTGACATCAACTCGGGCAATGCGCCTGATAATATCCACGCGATAGGTCCATTCCTTAACGAGCTGAAGGCGGCATTACCGCCAAGCGCTTTAGTTACCGTAACAGCCTCGGTAAATTACCAGCATTGGGAGTATCCAGATCTTTCGGCTGCAAGCTGGGTTAATTTGCATGCCTTTGAGGATAATATTCACATAGGCCCGGGCGCACCTGTTGGGCAGTCTTCAAGCTTACAGTTTATGATTGACGGTGCTGCTATATGGCCAAACTTCCATCTGCCGGCCAGTAAACTGGTTGTGGGTATGCCTGCGTTTGGTTTGCGTTACAACGAGTTGGACGCTAATGGTAATAACGCAAGCTGGGGATCGTATGATTACATGACCTACAAGGATATTTTAACTGCCGACCCAACCGCGTTTGGTAAGGAATTTACCGACAAATCGGGCAAAGGGGTATATTACAATGGGGTACCGCTAATTACTCAAAAAGCACAATACCTGAAAAATAATGGCTTTAAAGGCGGTTACTTGTATGGCGGCGATTATGACACCCAGGATGCGAATTCGTTGATGCTGGCATTATTTAACGGAATAAAATAAGAGCGATGATGAAAAAAATATATACTATCGCGTTTGCACTTTTGCTGATACACAGCTATACGCACGCACAGGATAAAACCATTAAATGGAGCGGCTACACCTGGAAGGTTAAAGAACCCGCAGAAGCTACCGGCCCCGGCCCCAATTACTGGAGCGGTAACAATGTGTGGGTTGATGGCAGCGGCTGGCTGCATTTAAAGGTGAGCAAGAACGCAACCACAGGCCATTGGGAATGCGCCGAAGTGGCCAGTACCGAAAGCTTCGGTATGGGCACCTATCAGTGGCAGATTGATGCTGATGTAGATAAGTTCGACAAAAACCTGGTACTAGGCTTGTTTGACTACTCGGGTACCGATGCAAGGGACGAGATAGATATTGAATTTGCACGATGGGGCAATAGCAGCTATCCAAATTTAAACTACACGGTTTACCCTAAGTTGGGTGATCCGCCAAGGCATACCAGTTTTTCAACAGAGTTTACATCACCAAACGGTACGTATACCACGCATAAGTTTACCCGTACTGCCGACAAAATAACTTTTAAAACCCTGTACGGCCACGTGAACGATGAGCCGCGGGATAACCTGTTTATCAGTAAAGAGTTTAAAAGCCCGTCGGTATCTATTAGCAGTGTAAGCATGCCGGTATTGTTAAACCTTTGGTTGTTTAAAGGGCAGGCACCAACGGATGATAAACCATTTGAGGTGGTGATACACAGCTTTAAGTTTAGTGCGCAATAAAACAGCAAATTTGTTGATTAGTTAGATAGCCCGGCTGCACATAAAGCAGCCGGGTTTTTTGTTGCAGCAGTTTTGGTAGTTTAAGATGTATTAAAAAGGTGAAATCACCAGGGTGGTTTTGTAAATAGCTGTTATCTTTAGTACTGCTACCTTGCAACATATTGCAATTAAAAAGCATCTTATTGTTCAAAGCCATTAACAAAATATGAAAAAGACCGGCACACTTATTTTTATTGGGTTGCTATGCATTTTATCGGCTACGGCCCAGCAAAAAAAATATACACCTAAAATAGAAGATTGCAATTGCCGGTTTATGATGGACAGCAATTTTGTAAAGATAGCCCCACCAAATCTTAAAACTGCTTTCTCCGCGCCATTTGATAAAATTGATAGCAGCTTTAAAACCAGGTGCGGTTATCTTATTGTACCCGAAAACCGTAATAAAAAGGCATCAAGGATGATTAAGTTGCCCTTTATTGTGGTGTACAGTAAAAACCCCGACAAGAAGAAAGATCCGTTGTTGTATACTGCCGGCGGCCCGGGTGGCAGCTCTTTAGGCTGGGCTATTGGTGCTACAAAAAGCGACCTGATAAAAGACCGCGACTGTATTGCCATAGAACAGCGGGGGACGAGGTATGCATTACCGCACCTAAGGGCGTTTGACCTGGATGCCGCCATCAAAGAATCGTACCGGAAAAACCTTGATAAAGACAGCATGGTGCTTGAAGGTGTAAAAAGATACAAGAAGACTTTAGAGAATAGGGGTATAGACCTGTCCGGCTATAATACGGATGAAACTGTTTCTGATATTCACGACCTGATCGCGGTGCTGAAAATAGATTCAATTAACCTTTTGGGCGGATCATATAGCGGTGGTTTGATGACAGCTGTATTAAAGAAGGACCCCACGCATGTCCGCTCATTGGTGCTTGATTCGCCCTTACCTATATTTACGCCGATAGATGAAGATGAGCCTGCTAATTTTAATGAGGCGCTTACCGTGCTGTTTCGCCATGTAGAGCAGGACTCGACAGATAAAGCATTGTACGGTAATTTACAACAGCGTTTCCTGGATTACTTTAATGGTATTGCCTATAAAACTTTTTATCAGCCTTATTTAGAAAAAGGCACAACCGATTCTGTAAAGATTGCCTACACTAAAAACGAACTGTTGGCGGAGATCATGAACACGATGTCGGATAATTTGCACCGGAAAGATGTGGCTTATATGATCACAGAGATGATAAAAGGCCATCACAGCGTTTATATCAATACCTTTTTAGATGATCTGTTCCGCAAGAACCAGGCGCCCGATGGGATGCGGATATCTGCCTACTGCGCCGATCAAAGTACTTACCATAGCGAAGAGGTGATACAGCAATTATACAAAGCCTATCCATACTTAACAGGCTACCGCATTAACGATGTAATAAAAAGCATGTGCGATTGCTGGAAGGTGCCACCTGTTAATGCCGGAACCAAACAGCCTTACTACTCTTTAAAACCTGTATTACTGGGCGATGGCGAGATGGACCCCAACTGCAGGCCGCGTTATATCAGTGCTATAAACCATTATATGCCAAACGGCCAAAGCTTTTTGTTTATCAACAAAGGGCATGGCGTGGGCAGTAAAGAATGGTACGAAATGGTAAGGAAGTTTTTGAACGAACCGTACAAAAAGGTTATTGCACCAAATGCCAGCATTGTACGGCTGCAATAATGCCTGCCTGATGAAAATGTTGTAAACCACGCCTGGTAAATCAGGAAGATTATTTACATATTGCATTATGTCCCGTTCAATTGTAATGCTATGAATATCTTTCATCAAACGTTTCTTAATCTTGTTTTTATAGGTATAATAGCCCTGTTCCCGGTAGTAAATCCAATTGGTTCGGCGCTTATTTTAACCCCGTTTTTTGAAAACCTTACCAAGGCCGAAAAACGCCGTGCGGTTTGCAAAATCACCTTTTATGCTTTTTGCATCTGCACGGTATCGCTTTTTTTTGGCCAGTGGATATTGAGCTTGTTTGGGATCTCGATACCCATTGTTCAGCTTGCCGGGGGCATCATGATATGTAAAATAGGGTGGGATTTCTTATCGTCAGACCCGAAACCAAGCTCTGACCACGACGCGGTAAAAGACGAGATCAATGTTTCGGCCTATAAACATATAGCGGGTAAGCTATTTTATCCTATTACTTTCCCTGCTACCACAGGTGCCGGTACCATCTCAGTGCTTTTTACCCTCAGCGCACACAACAATGAAATTGGTAGTGCCGAATACTATCTTAATGTAGGTTCAATACTGGTTTCCATAATTGTAATATGTGCTATGATCTACATTTTTTACCTGAACACCAAAACCATATTAAGGTATTTAGGGCCAAATGGCGAAACCATTGTAAACCGTATATCTGCATTCCTGATATTTTGCGTAGGGCTTCAAATTGGTTATTCGGGACTGAAAGTGCTGTTTAATATATAAAGCCCGACAACTTTTTACGTATCCCAAAAAGTGAAAATTTAATTGTGTTTATAATTATTTTTTATGCGTAACTTCATAATAATCAATTATAAACATTCTTAAAAAGGAGGGCGTTATGAACATGGTTCGTAAAATAGAGCACTGGGGTGATCTTCATCATCCAAAATGGCTCGATGTAGTTCGCATTGTACTTGGTTTGATCATTTTTGGTAAGGGCGTTGTTTTTATAAGTAACACCGCGGTACAGCAGGATTGGATCTTCCATAATAACGTTTTTGACTTTTCGGGCCTGATGGCCATGGTGCTGATACATATCATAGCATTTGCGCATGTTATAGGGGGGCTGCTCATCATCGTAGGGTTACTTACCCGTATGGCTGTTGTTATACAGATGCCCATAGTGCTGGGTGCCATATTTTTTGTGAATGCAACCAGGGGGCTTACATTCCTGAATACCGAGCTATGGCTTTCTATCTTGGTATTCCTGATGCTGGTAGTTATCTGGATAGTAGGGTCAGGGTCATTCTCGGCAGATAAATGGATAAACGATAGTAATGCGTATCGCCATAAAAGAACATAAAAAGCGAGTGCTATCAAATACAAATAGCCTTTCAGCCAAACTGGAAGGCTTTTATATTTTTAAACTACTATAGAATATAAGCTCGCTAACATCTCGTAAATAATTTTTTTTGAGTAAGTTGGTGGCTAAATTTATTGCATGCGTACTATCAGTCTCTTTATTTTATCTCTGTTAATTGGCATAGCGGCTTATTCACAAAATACACCATCAACAAAAAGCGAGGCAGACGAAATAGAGCCGTATGATTATCCCACAAAATTAACAGGGGGGTACAATATCCTGTTTAAAGCGGATGACAGCACTCAGTATCTTTACCTTACCAGGGGGAATAAAAAGATAGCCGAGCTTGCGTCGGATGTGAGAGGGGGGCTTTATAAAAGCCTGGGTTATGTTGGGGCTGACTTTAAGGAGTACTTTGTATTTGTACATTCTTACGGATCAGGAAACCCGCATGAAATTGAACTGATCAAAAAAACGACAGGCAAAAATATTCTGAAAACCGATGCCTGGTGGATAGATGTGGTTAAAAAGAAAGAGGCTTTGCTTTACAGCGAACAGGATGTACCAACTACGAAGGATAAAATGATCTTGTACAGCGTTAGCACTGGCAAAAAACGACTACTTAGTTTTCCTAATGATGTTTTTAATGAACCAATGATACTATATCGTATAAAGATCAAAAAGCTAACTGATAGATATTTGATCATTGAGTACGACACCAACGGTCGCCACAAAACCAAAAAATACGTATTGTATTAAGTAACTGTTCTCACAGTTTGGTTGCTTTACAAATAAAAATCCTTTCTGCTGAATTATATGTTTATAGCTTTGTTGTAGGAGATCCTCATTTTAAAACTAATATGTTTATGGCTAATTTAAAAAGCATACTATGTGCAGCTGTTATTTTTGCTTCTGTAATGGTGTTCTGTTCGTTTAACTCAAAAAATGTGTCAAAATACCCATCATTTTTTAAAATAGGCCATCGCGGTACGCGTGGAATGATGCCTGAGAATACAATACCTGCTATGCAGAAAGCCATTAACTATGGCGTAAATACCATAGAGTTTGATGTTCATGTTACTAAAGATGGTAAGGTGATTGTTTATCACGATGATTCGTTCGACCCTAATTATACGCTGATGCCCAATGGTGCTGAGATAGATCCTAAAGCCCGCGACAAGTACCTTTTTTACCAGATGGATTATGCCGATATTAAGCCTTTTATTATCGGTACAAAAAAATATCCGGCTTTTCCGCAGCAGCAAAACCTGGCTACTTACACGCCGCTGCTATCAGAACTGGTTGATTCTGTTGAGCATTACACTAAGGCAAATAACTTACCACAGGTTTATTACCTGCTAGAGATAAAATCGGATGCGAAAACAGATGGTGTTAACCAGCCCGTGCCAGAGGTTTTTGTTAAAAAAGTTATGGATGTAATGAAAGCTAAAAAACTCGGTAAACGTTTAATCGTTCAGTCGTTCGATAAACGCCCTTTAAAGGTAATGCATCAAAATTACCCTGAGGTAGCTACCGGTTTTTTAACCGGCGATAACAAGGTTAGCTTTGAACAAAATTTGACCGAGTTAGGATATACTCCGCAGTTTTATAACCCGCATTATGGCATGGTGAATGAACAACTGGTGAAACAATGCCACGACAAAAAGATGTTGATATGCCCATGGACGGTGAACGAAACTACCGAAATGAAACGCTTAACGGAGTTAAAAGTTGACGGTATTATAACCGATTACCCCAATTATTTAAGCGAATTGCTAAAATAACATACCATAAGTTACTGCATTGTTTTGAAATAACTTGTTTAAACGGCTGGTTTTTACAGGTTAATATATCAACTATCAGCGGTATATTTATACGTTAGCGTTTTGCCTGTAAGTTTGGCTTTGCACAACGTTAGCTATTTAAATAGATGAATGGAAACAAAAGCAAACACTGATTTTATTGATTTGCTCAAAAGAGCTAACCGAACTATTATAGATGAGCCTGATAACTTAGGGGGTATTTATAAAGTAATTCACGAATTACACTCATTATATGCTGAACAATGCGGGGTAACTGCCGGGAATATTACAGACGATGATATTATGTTGCCGTCGGGTAAAGCGGTATCAACTATTAAGGCCGCCCACTGCCTGCTTGAGTTTCAGCGGACAGCAGTTTTTGTTCGGGGAATATATAAGGCGGTTTGCAGGCTAAAAGCAGATTTCCCTTCACAAACCATTCATATTTTATATGCTGGCTGCGGCCCATATGCAACACTGCTTACTCCTTTAGTTGCATTGTTCAGCCCATCAGAGATAGCCTTTACTTTTCTTGACATTAATCAGGTATCGCTTGATGCGGTAAAGAGAATGTATGACCGGCAAAATTTAAGTGAATATATAAAAGCGTACATATGCGCTGATGCCACAACCTATAAAATACCCGAGGGTACAACAGTTCATTTGGCCGTATCAGAAACTATGTTGAATGCATTAATGAAAGAGCCGCAGGTGGCTGTTATGCAAAACCTTATCCCGCAGTTACCACCTTTGGCCTTATTTGTACCTGCTAAGATTACTGTAAGCGCAAACTTGTTAGACTTAAACGAAGAACAAAGAAGTAGAATGGCGGGGGCGTTACCGCGCCGTATAGCTCTTGGTGGAGTATATACCATAAGCAGGGAACATTATACAACACCGCAACCGGTTAGCTTCCGTATCCCTGATAAGGTATATGATTATAAAACTGTTTTTCTGCACACCCATATAGAAACTTATGGTGATGAAGTGTTAACCGACTACCAGTGCAGCCTTACCAATCCAAAGATGATTACCGGTGTCGGAGAAATGGAGGGTAAACACATCACCTTTAATTATCTTAATGGAGAAAAGCCCGGTTTTATTCATCAGTGGGGATAAATAACCTGGCTTGGCTATTTCTTTAATGAATACTTCATTTATTTACGATATGTACGCGGCTCTTTCGCGTTAGCAACATCGCGCTCTTTGTAAATATCACATACTGTGCGCTAAAAGCTTATGATCTGTATGTGGCCTCAAGGGCTTGGGTTAACGTTCCCTTGCCAGTAAAATAAATATCTTAATAAAATGGGTTATAACACCCTCTTTATTAATACTTCAACCAGTTAACTTTAACTGAAAAATAAGCTAATACAGCATTAATGGGGAGACGGAAGCCAAATATACCTTGCCATTTAATAAAAAAACCTTCCAGTAGTACTGAAAGGTTTTTGGGTGACCTGGGAGGGGTTCGAACCCTCGACCCACTGATTAAGAGTCAGTTGCTCTACCAGCTGAGCTACCAAGTCATGGCCGGCAATTTTTACCTGGATGCAAATATACAATCTATTGGTGTAACTGCTAATGTTTTTACTACATCTTTAGATAATTGAACTACAATATACTTTTCTAAATAAATATTCTATCATAAATGTAACCTAAACAACTTATTATGAAATCTTACAAACTATTTCTGATGTTATTAATGCTGGTTTACAGTAACAGTTACGCACAAACCAGTGAAGAAAGGCTAAATTCTTTATTGGAGGGATTTGGAAAATCGTACGATGTACCGCTTACTATATTTGGTTCGGCAGGTAAAGAGGTGAAAGTTGTTTCTACACTTAGAACAAAGCTTTTAGTATTGAAAGATACGGTTGAATTAGTGCATCCCAATGGGCCTAACTTTACCATAGTTATTATATGTGATACTTTATTAGGCGCCAGGGATAAATTGTTGTTTTCCAAATCTAACCTGGTTATAACGGCTAACTATACAGGAGGATTTTTAAATATTCAGAATACGAGAGCTACTAAAGGGCGCGATGGTAGTGCATTTACTACCCCTGCAGCACCTTTTGCTACCAGTGCCGGAATCGGAAAAAATGGCGGCAGCGGGAGAAATGCTACATGTACAGGCGGGGGAGCTAAAAAAGGCGATAATGGGCAAGCCGGTAGTAACGGACAAACCGGAGCCAACGGCCTGCCAGGCAAAATGGGGGAAAATGGGGAAAATGCAGGCTCTGTTTCTTTAATATCTAAAACATTCCACCCATCAGCCGAAGTTCAACTTATTGCAATTGGAGGTGATGGCGGTAATGGCGGGAAAGGACAAGATGGCGGGGCTGGACAAAATGGAGGTAACGGGGGCAATGGCGGTAAGGGCGGTAAAGGTAGTATAACAAGTTGTGGACATAGCCCTAAAAAAGGCGGCAAAGGAGGAGATGGAGGAAATGGTGGTAATGGCGGCAATGGGGGCGATGGCGGCCAGGGGGGGGACGGTGGTGATGGTGGTCTGGTTAAGGTTTATTCGCTAAAAAACAATATAGCACCATTGATTTATACTATAAATAATACGGGCGGCAAAGGAGGAAATGCAGGAGAAGGCGGCATTGGCGGGCAAGGTGGTTTAGGTGCAACTGCAGGTAAAGGAGGGAAAGGCGGTAATGGCGATATTTTTGCAGGTATTGCCGGAAGCGGATTAGGTGGGGAGCCCGGTACTAACGGGCAAAGAGGAAATGACGGGAACGTTGGTATAAAAGGGAGCAATGGTAAAAGGGGCAAAATATTAATTACTGAAGATAATTCATATTTAACAGTAACAGAAGATCAGCTTGTAACCATTATAAGGGGAGAATTACAAGGCGTTAATCTTTAATAATCAATTGCATTAATATAAAATAATTGCTGGTTGAAACTTGCAAGCCATAAATATTGCCGGCGCTTAACGTGCTTCAATATTTATGGCTTTTGCTTTACAGCAGTATGGTGGAGTTATAAACCCCGGTTCAGTAGGGCGTAAATTCTCCATTTACATATAGTGGTGCTTTAGTATTCAGCCAGTACGTTAAACGCAATACCGGCAATACCAACCTTTTCCCAATTGGCCTGGCTTGTTTCGCGCGAGATAACCGCGCCGCTGCCAAATAGGCTTAAGTATGCCGAAAACATCAGTCCGCGGCCCTTGCCGTTCTCTATCCACTCCAGGCTGGCAAAAAAGTTATCGTCTACAAAAATGTTATAAGGCTCAAGGTTAACGTGGATATCTTTTTGCCCCGGCAGCACATCTACATAAATATTTTGGTTTTGCAGAAGCTGATCGGGCATGCCTTTCTTTAAACTGTAAAAATTAAGGCGAAGCCTTACCGGGTACGTAGAGGCGGTAGAGATATGTACGTTGAATTTTTTAAGATAGGTTGGCGATTTCTTTATCTTAATTACGGTGCCTATCTCGTAGCCCAGCCTGTTAGCATTAAACCCCGCGTTACTATTGTCTGATTGTGAAGTATTGCCCAGTACACCTTCTTTCCACTTACGGTTGCTCACCTTAACCTCTTTAAGCTGCGTTACAGATGGCTGCAGTAAAATAATTTTAGGGGCATTGCTAACAAAAGCCGATACCCGGTAGGTTTGTGCTATATAGCCTATCATAGATAGCTTTAAGCTGTCGGTATCGTGGTTGGCAAGGTTTAACCTATAACGGCCGGCGCTATCAGTAACGGTGCCTACGCTTTTGCCAATTATGCCCACGTTTACATAGGGCAGGGGCTGGTTGGTTTTGGCATCTTTAACCAGGCCTTCAAAGGTTTGGGCGCTGGCTAATAAAGAAGGAATTATAAAAAGGGCAACAAACAGTATGCGTTTCATATTGGTAAGACGTATTTGTTGCCCCATTAGTTACGCCATAGCGTACAATTCTTCGCGTTGTTTCTGTACTACGTCGCTGTTTATATATTCGTCGTAGGTCATTAACTTATCAATGATACCGCCGGGTGTTATCTCGATGATACGGTTGGCTACGGTTTCTACCAGTTCATGATCTCGTGAGGTGAAGATGATATTACCCCTAAAGTCCTTCATGCCGTTGTTTAACGCCGTGATAGATTCCAGGTCGAGGTGGTTGGTAGGCTCATCAAGCAATAACATATTGGCCGATTGCAGCATCATGCGGCTAAACATACAGCGCATTTTTTCGCCACCCGATAATACGTTGCTTTTCTTCAGCACTTCCTCGCCGCTAAACAGCATCCGGCCTAAAAAGCCACGGATAAACTGATCGTCTTTTTCGCCTGCCGAATATTCACGCAGCCAATCTATCAGGTTGTCGTCTTTACCTTTAAAGTATTCGGTGTTATCAATAGGAATATCGGCCAGGTTAACGGTTACACCCCATTTAAAGCTGCCGGTAAAGTCTTTATCGCGGCCGGTTAAAATTTCGTAGAAGGCAGAAGTTGCCAAACTGTTTTGTGATAGCACCGCAATTTTATCGCCTTTGTTTACCATCAGGTTAATGTTGGCAAAAAGCACCTCGCCGTTAAGCTTTTTAGTAAGCTTTTCTGTTTGCAGCACCTGGTCGCCAATTTCGCGGCCCTGGTTGTTAAATATAATCCCCGGGTATTTACGGTTTGATGGCTGTATCTCGTCAAGGTTGATCTTATCTAACGCTTTTTTACGGCTGGTTGCCTGTTTAGATTTCGAAGCATTCGCGCTAAACCTGCGGATGAACTCCTGTAGCTCCTTAACGCGGTCTTCGGTTTTCTTGTTTTGGTCGCTGCGTTGTTTCAAGGCCAACTGGCTGCTTTCGTACCAGAAGGTGTAGTTACCGGTATAAATTGTCATCTTGGCGAAATCAATATCCACCACATGTGTACACACGGTATCCAGGAAGTGCCTGTCGTGCGATACTACAAGCACAATAGCCTCGTATGATGCCAGGAAATCTTCCAGCCAGGTAATGGTGTGGATGTCCAGGTCGTTTGTAGGCTCATCCAGTAACAAAATATCGGGTTTGCCAAAAAGGGCCTGTGCTAATAACACGCGTACTTTTTGGGTGTTATCAAGGTCTTTAACCAGTTTATAATGAAACTCTTCTTTAATGCCTAAGTTGCTCAATAGGGTAGCTGCATTGCTTTCGGCATTCCAGCCATCCATTTCAGCAAAAAGGTTTTCCAGTTCGCCGGCACGCTCGCCATCGGCATCGCTAAAATCTTCTTTTAAATAGATAGCATCTTTCTCCTTCATAACGGCGTACATTTCTTTGTAGCCCATCATAACGGTTTCAATTACAGTAAATTCATCAAAAGCGTAGTGGTTTTGGCTTAAAACAGCCATACGCTCGCCCGGGGTAAAACTAACCGACCCGCTTGTAGGATCGATCTCGCCCGAAAGAATTTTCATGAAGGTTGATTTGCCTGCGCCGTTTGCCCCAATTATACCGTAGCAATTGCCCTGGCTAAATTTAAGGTTAACATCTTCAAAAAGGGTGCGTTTGCCGTAGCGTAAAGATAAATTTGATACCGTGATCATGCGTGAACTTATATTTTTGCGCAAAAATACGGTAAATAGTTAATTTATTTTAACCGTGGGCTAAATTAGCTTGATGAATGATGAAGCAGGCATATTAATCTACACTATGCCGACCCATTGAGGCGCCCTTTCTACGCTAATTACGCTAATAAAAAATATTCTAACAAAAATATTGGCTAATGATGCAATTAGTGCATAAATTAGGTTTTGGTATAACTATTGAATTATAGTATCCGTAATACAGTCAAAAACCCCCTAATTAATTTTTATGACTATTGTAGTAACGAGTCTTTTTATTGTGAATGCACTGGTTGTGGTGCAACACCTTAAAGTAAAAAGATCTTAAGCCCCCGGAAAATGAGGTTCAACTAACTTAGCATCGATGCTAAGTTAGTTGTTTCCTCGTCGACAAGCTTCTGCAGCGGCCCTGATGCAAGCATCTTCATCATCATACTGAGGCTTGCCGTAATGGTAAACGCAGCCTGGGTAGCCCCATCAACTTCGCTTAGTTCCCATTTTAGTTCCATATCAAACGGCGGTTTTTCTGCAGGTATTATCCTTACCAGTGTATCGGCCACCCGTTCCTCTATCTTTAATGAAAGTTTGGTGATGTTTTGGATATTAAAACTTGCCACATCAGTGGTCGATGTCCAATCCACAATGTTATCCGGCATCAGCTGCCTGTGGTTGTTCATGTCCGCTAAAAACGCGTACACCTGTGCTGCCGGTTTATTAACCGTTACCTTGCTTTCAAAAACGCTCATACTCATATTATTGTCCCCAGGTTGAGGGTTGTGTACGCCATTGTTTTAATACATCCGTATCGGCAGCAGATATATACTGGTGCTCCTCGGCGTATTTTAATAAAGCGTTATAGTTAGATAAGGTAATAAAAGGGCATTTTGCCTCTTTAAAATTTTCTTCAGCTATATCAAAGCCATAGCTAAATATAGCGGCAAGGCCTGCAACAGTATAACCTGCATCGCGCAATGCTTTAACAGCCTGTAAGCTGCTTTTACCTGTTGATATCAGGTCTTCAATAACTACCACACGCTGGCCCGGAGAGATCTCGCCCTCAATAAGGCTGCCTGTGCCGTGTTCTTTTGCTTTAGCGCGTACATATATAAAAGGTAAGCCCATTTCCTGCGCTACCAAAGCGCCCTGTGGGATACCTGCTGTTGCCACACCTGCTATACAGCCAACCGAGCCAAATTTTTCCTGTATGGCCGATGTAAGCTGCTGCCTGATGTAAGTACGGATAGTAGGGTGCGATAGCGTAATCCGGTTATCGCAATAGATAGGAGATTTCCATCCGGATGCCCATGTAAAAGGATTAGTAGGTTGTAGTTTTATTGCTTTAATTTGCAGCAGAAATTCGGCTACTTGCTGCTCGGTCTCACTATTAGTTAACATGGCTCAAAAATACAGAATTTATATTAACGAAAAAGTGGTTTTACTAACCGTGAAATCACCCAAATTTGCAGAACATTATCAAAAGATTGATGCTGAGCACTTTGATTTAAAAATTGTTTACCACTGGGTTGATAAACAGCCGGGCAAATTATTTTATGTGCTTTGCGATGACGCCAAGGCCTTTTTAAAAAAGGTGATCAAAAACAATATGCTGATAGAAGCGGCCGGTGGGTTGGTTACCAACCAGCACGGCGACCACCTGTTTATTTACCGTAACGATAAGTGGGACCTGCCCAAAGGCAAAATAGAGAAGAAAGAGAAAACCAAAATTGCCGCTGTGCGCGAGGTTCAGGAGGAGTGTGGCATAAAGGTGGGCAAGCTGGAATATGGGATCTGCAAAACTTACCATACCTATATCTACAAAGGCGAAGTAGTACTTAAGAAAACGTATTGGTTTAAAATGCGCTATAAAGGCAACGCTAAGCTGGTGCCCCAGTTAGAGGAGGGCATAACCGATGTGCGCTGGTTTAAGGATGAAGAAGTGCCAACCATTGTTAACAATACATTCCCATCCATTATTGATGTGCTGGAGAAAGAAGAGCTGATTACAGATACGGCAATGCTTCCTTCGGAATAAACTGGGCAACGTCGCCATTGTACCTGATTATCTCGCGTACGATGCTGGAGCTGATGGAGGAATAACCCGGCTTGCTTACAATAAAGATGCTTTCAATTTCGGGCTCAAGGGCGTGGTTCATCTGTGCTATGGCCTTTTCGTACTCAAAATCTGATACGGTACGGATGCCACGGATCATATAATCGGCACCAATGCTTTTACAGAAATTTACGGTGAGCCCCTCATAGGCCACAATATGTATGCGCTCATCATGCGCAAAAACCGCCCTCAGCATATCCTCACGTTTGCTAACGCTAAGCAGGCCCTGCTTGGTGCTGTTTACCCCAATACCAATGTAAACCTTATCAAACAAGGCAACACTGCGTTTTACAATATCAACGTGGGCTTTGGTAACCGGGTCAAACGAACCGGGGAAAAGGGCTATTTTCATGCTGATGATGATGTTATTGCTTGTTCAAAAGTAAGGATTATTTGATTATAAAGCATGCAATCGCCCGGCTCCAGCCGGGTGATAAATATTAGGCGGCATCTTGCCGCAGTAACCCAGGCGGCCGGAGGGCCTTATAATAGTGGGTCACTCGGCTGGAGCCGGGCGACAGTATAGTTTACTTAACCCACCAACCCATTTATCTGCGCATACTGCAGCAGCAGCATGGTTTTGGCATCTTTTATTTCGCCTGTTTTTACCATCTCTAAAGCTTTAGTAAATGGCAGCTCCAGCACTTCAATGTGTTCGGTTTCTTCTTCCAGGCCGCCGCCATCGCTTACTTTCATATCTTTGGTGTATTCGGCTGTAAAAAAGTACAATATCTCGGTAACCGAGCCGGGCGACATATACGCCTCAAATGCTTTTTGTACCGATGTTATCTTGTAGCCGGTCTCTTCCTCCGTTTCCTTACGGATGCAGTCTTCGGGGTTGTCCTTATCAAGCAAACCTGCGCAGGTTTCTATCAGGTAGCCATCGGCATTGCCGTTTAAATAAGTTGGCATCCTAAACTGGCGGGTAAGTATCACCGTTTGGTTTGCTTTGTTGTATAATAGTATAGTTGCGCCGTTACCACGGTCGTAAGCCTCGCGCGATTGCGCCTGCCATTTACCGTCGCGAGCTAATAGTTCGTAGGTTACTTTTCTAAGCGTGTACCAGTTATCAGACAGGACAGTGGTTTGCAGGTTGCGGATGTTTTCGCTCATAAAGAGAGGATAGGTTAATTATGCTTTAAAGAACGAGAACGACGAGTGCCCGTATTTGCGTTGCTCCACAAAAGCAGGGTGGTTGCTCAGGTTTTGCATGCTTTGATGCTCTACTATCAGCATACCGCCTTCTAAAAGCAGGTTTTTCTCAAATACAATTTTGGGTATCTCGGGTATCTTGTTCAGGTCGTAGGGTGGGTCGGCAAATATCAGGTCGTACTGCTCGGTTTCCAGGTCAAGGTATTTAAAAACGTCGGCCTTAAAAACTTCTATCTGTGTTAACCCGTGCTGGCGCGATGCATCTTTGAGGTAATGCACACATTGTATGGCGCGGTCAACCCCGGTAACTTTTTCCGCTCCGCGGGATGCAAACTCCATGGCTATGTTGCCGGTACCACTAAACAGATCAAGCACTTTAATATCCTCAAACTCTATCTGGTTTTGCAGGATGTTGAACAGGGCCTCCTTAGCAAGATCGGTAGTAGGCCTAACAGGTAAGTTTTTTGGCGGGTTAAGCCTTAAGCCCTTTAGTTTTCCTCCGATGATGCGCATAGCGATAAAGCAGAAAGGCTAAGTATTTTATGAGGGGCAACCCTGTCAGGAAGGGTAAGCAGGCGGATGTTGTTCAACTGTACATCGCCAAAAAAGTCTTTCAGGTATGTAAAGTACCTGTCGCTGTTATTGATATCGCCGCTAATGATCAGCTTTGCATCCTCGGGCTTAATTTGCAGCTCGGTAGTTACCAGGGCGCTGAAATAGGCAAGCTCTTCGTGGTTTTTAAAGCTAAAGTTGTTGTAAAAACGCAGTTTACTGTTAGTGAAATTTACTATAGATACCACATCGTTACCAATATTTAAATACAAATTATTACTTAAAGGGTAATCGGCAGCTATGGCCTTTATCCATCCGGCATCAGTAAAAATGGCCTTTTGGTTATCAAGGTCTTTTACCGCATAGGTTAACACTTCGTCAACCTTATAAATAATGATGTTTTGGCTGTCTAAAGCTTCTGCATTTACTTTCTCGGTATTACTTACATCAAGCAGGCGGGCAACGTCGGCAATACGGTTGCTGTCAAAAAGGCTTTGGGGTAATAAAGTGAAGCCTGTGCTGGCTAAACCAATAATCACTCGTTGGTAATTGGCGGTTAAAACATCACGCAGTTGCTGCGGGTCGCGCAGTTCATCGGGCGAATAATTTTCGCCCCATGCTAAAAGCTGTTTGCCGGATAGTATAGCATAATTAAAGGTGTTAGCATCAACCTGTAACAACAGGGTATAGCTGTGGGCCTGGGTAAGGCTTAGTTCGTCGCTGGTGTAATGGTGTCTGTTCTCGCTCATGCAGGTTAACAAAAGTAATATTTTTTCCTGATTAGTAAATTAACATACTTATCACAAATACTTAGCCTTTATTGATGCCCGGCAATTTACTAACCCCGACTACGCTAAGCGCCGGTTGACCCTTTTGCCCTTGTTGGTGTTGTCACCAACAAGGGTTCGGAAGATCTTTTGTTTATCAAATCACCCCGACAAGAAAAGCAAAATCCTCTTTGCGCGCAGCGAAGAGAGGGTGGGAGCGTAGCAAAGACCGGTGGCTTTTCGAATCTTCCGAACACCTATCGTGGTGTCACCAACAAGCCGTTATGCATGGCTTTGGTATTAAAAAATGGCTTGAAAATGTTGGTTGCAATAGCTCGAAGGCGTAAGATCGCTCTTTTAAATCGTCTTATCGGCTATGCACAAGCTATTTTTAATGTTTACGCTCTTCAATTACTTTATGCTGTACTATGATGATATATAACAAAATAAATAAAACGGAGTAAATACCAATGTTTTGTGCTATAGTACCAACACTTAAAGATCTAATGGATTCAATAATAGCCTTTGGCAGTTGCATGTAAGTTAGGTATTTAAATAATGTATGCTTTTACAACTAAAAAGAATATATGTTTTTTATTATTATAATATATATGGTTTATTTAATTAAAGGATAATGTTAAGTGCCTTTTGTTCTTTTTTTGTCGTTTTGGGAAAGTTTCTGCGCGTGTAAATCATTCACTCAAAACCTGTTAACGGTTTCGCACTTGCTGGTGTTATCAGCATAGCGGCCATACATAAAGCGTGGCTATTTAAAACCGTCCTCAATATTGTTGGTGACAATGGCAAAAATCTTTTTTCTTCACCCTCTTTGCGCAGCAGAGAGGGTCGACCAGCGTAGCGTAGTCGGGGTGAGTAATTACCGGGCTGTATAAAATCCTTTATGAAAATAATTAACCGGTGCCGGCTACCTATTTCGCGTACTTATCCCCATTTTTGTGCTGTGTCAGTATTAAACGATATCAGCAAAAGTTTCCCGCATCAGCCTACGCCGCAGCAACAGGAACTGTTTGGTAAGCTGCACGCCTTTTTAACCAGTGGCGAGGAGGACGATTGCTTTATACTTAAAGGTTACGCAGGCACCGGCAAAACCACAATTGTGGGTGCGCTGGTGAAAGCGCTGCCTATGTATAACTTTAAATCGGTACTGCTTGCCCCAACGGGCAGGGCAGCTAAGGTAATAACCAACTACAGCGGCCGTAAGGCGTTTACCATTCACAAACGCATCTATCGTAAAAAATCGGCCCTCAACGTGGACGAATCGTTCGCCATTGCCGAGAACATGAACGCCAACACGCTTTTTATAGTTGATGAGGCATCCATGATATCTGATACCCTGAGCGGCAACAACCGCGATACCCTGCTGCACGACCTGGTGACCTACGTTTATAACACCAAAAACTGCAAGCTGCTGCTGGTTGGCGATACCGCCCAGTTACCCCCCGTAGGTGCTGATGACAGCCCCGCGCTTGATGAAAAACTGATGAAGGCAGATTACGGCCTTACTGTTTACAGCTACGAGCTAACGGATGTACTGAGGCAGCAAAAGGATTCGGGCATATTGTATAATGTAACCAACGTGCGCAATATTATCCGCGAGGGTAAAGAGGTGATGCCGCAAATTGTGACAAAAGGTTACAAGGATGTTTATCGCATGGGCAGCGATATGCTGGAAGAAGGGCTTAATTATGCCTACAGCAAATATGGGTACGATGGTACGCTGATTATTTGCCGCAGTAATAAAAATGCTAATTTGTACAACCGGCAGATCCGCGGGCGCATACTGATGCGTGAGGAGGAACTAACCGGCGGCGACCAGCTGATGGTAGTGAAGAACAATTACTTTTGGCTGGAAGGCCAGGAGGAGGGCAGCACCGGCTTTATTGCCAATGGCGATATTGCCCGTGTAAAAAAGGTGCGCCGTATTGAGGAGATGTACGGTTTTAGGTTTGCCGATGTGCAGCTGGAGTTTACTGATTATGTGGAAGACCCGGTGCTTGATTGTAAGATATTGCTGGATACACTGTACAGCGAAGCGCCTGCACTGCAACCTATCGACCAAAAGCGCTTTTACCTGGAAGCCATGAAGGATTACGACCATATCCCCAATAAGCGCGCCAAGCATAACGAGCTAAAATTAAACCCATACTATAATGCCCTGCAGGTAAAGTTTGCCTATGCTATTACCTGCCACAAAGCCCAGGGCGGCCAGTGGGAAACCGTTTTTGTTGACCAGGGCTACCTGACAGATGAAATGGTAAACACCGATTTTTTACGCTGGTTTTATACCGCCTGTACCCGCGCTACCAACGAGCTTTACCTGGTTAATTTTAACAAGAAGTTTTTTGTTGGCGGGGGCGAAGAGGAATAGGCCGGCGACGGAGAACTAACAAATTAGCTTGTCCCGTTTTATTTCGAAACAAAATAAATGGAACAGGTTGTTATTTTATAACTATCTATAATCATATTACTACTCAAATGCATTTATTTCCTTTTTAGGACATTACAAATCCTGAAAAGGCCGTTCCAAGGCCTAAAAAAGTCGAAAAAGGGCCGTTTTTTTAACGCAATCGTTCGTGTTCCATTCTTGTGCTCATCTGGAACGGGGTGACTTGAATTGACTTATGTTATTTCGAAGGTACGAGGAAAAATCTTCTAAACCTTGCATCCGGTTTTGAATAGGGCCGTTTTTCGTCGCTGCGCTTCTCTTAAAATGACAGTATGGGAAACATTGTAAGCTTGTTCGGAGGGTTTCCTGAAACAAGCTAAGATGATACAGTGGTTTGAAAGTATTTAAATTGGTTTAATGCTTGTTGCCAAAATTATTTAATCTTAGTTGCGTCAATCTCATATATTTTAGGATCGATGGTCTGTTCTTTTACCGATATAACATCGTAGGTTTTGCTGGATAATATATTCTTATGCGAACTGTCGAAATGAACTGCTTTTAGTTTTAAATAAAAGGCTCCGGATTCATCTATTACCTTATTAAAAAATCCTAAACGCCAGTTTTTAAAATGTTCTTTATCTACATTCAAATATCCCCTCGAAAAAACAATAGTAAAATCTGAATAAGTTGTCGAGTCCTTTTTAGGATAACTTATACTAACATTAATTTCTTCACATTGTCGTGATAATATTTGATCCTCTATTTTTTTCACTTTAATGTCATCGAGCTTCTCCGTTGGAAGATTTAAATTTAGCTGATGTAAAGTATCTGAATTATTGAAAAGCAATAATCTCAAAGCTTTTTTCTCAAAATAATAATCCTTAACTAAATGAAATTTTGACGATGGTTCAGAGTGAATACCAACATAATTCCCATGAGAATAAAAAAGCTGTACAGTGTCGTCCACATTAAAAGTGCTATCACTGTTTTTAATTATTTCATGATAAGTTATTATTCCCTCAAACTCTTTCGTAGTGTTTTTTTTAGATATGCTATTATTTGAATTACAGGCAAGTAAGCTGATGTAAATTACAGTAACAGCTAATAATGTGATTAAAGTTTTAGGCATACATCTGATCTTAGAATGATTTAAAGTTAAAAAAAAACTTTATTAGAGAACCTCTTTACGCTTATCACATAACATTGCAAAGTTCGCTACCCATCACATGAACAAGATTTCTCGTCGCTACGCTTCCCTCGAAATGACAGGGTGGAAAGCAAGGTAAATTTGTCCCGGGGCATGAAATAAGTTCAGTATGACTGGTCGGGAGTTTAAAACAAAGAACCCCGCACGAGTTGCACCTCGCACAGGGTAATCATACTTCACTTAACTGGTTTATATAATAATTGGAGATTATTCCTGTTTACTCTACCGACTGGCGCAGCATCAGCGCGCCTACGGTTACATTGGTGCGGCTATCAATAATAATAGCGCCGCCGTTGGCTTTATTTGCCTGGTATGGGTCGAATGCTAAGGGCTCAGCTGTTTTTATCACAATGCGGCCAATATCATTTAGTTTAAATTCGTCGTCGTAATCCTTCTCCAGCGTGTTGATATTCACTTTATAGATCACCTCCTGTATTTTGCAGCGGATGGTTTTGGTATTGTGCTGTACCAAATAGGTAAGCGAAGCATCCAGCGGACGGGTATCCATCCAGCACAGGTCGGCTTCAATTACGTTGCTTAGCTGCGGTTGCCCGGCGCTGTTCACAATAATATCCCCACGGCTGATGTCGATATTATCCTGCAGATGTACGGTTACAGACATGCCCGCTAATGCTTCCGCAGGTTCTTTATCATACAATTCAATTTTAGAAATAGTGGTACTAAAGCCTGATGGCAGGATAGTTACCTGATCATTCACCTTGAACGATCCGCTCGAAACCCTGCCGGCATAACCGCGGTAGTCGTGCAGTTCATCCGTCTGCGGGCGTACCACCCATTGTACGGGCAGGCGGGCATGGGTCGATGAATCGTCGATGGTGATCTCCACATTTTCTAAATGCTGCAACAGGCTGTCGCCGCTGTACCAGCTGATATTTGAGGACTGGTATACAATATTATCGCCCTTCAGCGCGCTCACGGGAATGTAGGTAACATTATCCAGATTTACTTTAGCAGCCAGCTTTTTAAAGTCGGCAACAATGTTGTTGAATACTTCTTCGCTGTAATCAACCATATCCATCTTGTTTACTGCAACAACCACTTTAGGGATTTGTAATAACGAAACCAGGAAAGAGTGGCGCGTAGTTTGCTCGATAACGCCTTTGCGGGCATCAATCAAAATAATAGATAAAGCTGCGTTACTCGCACCGGTAACCATATTACGGGTATATTGGATATGGCCGGGCGCATCGGCTATGATGAACTTGCGCTTGTCAGTTTCAAAATATTTATAGGCCACATCAATGGTGATGCCCTGCTCACGCTCGGCTTTAAGGCCATCGGTTAAAATGGCAAGGTCAATACTGCCGTCGTCGTTTTTACGGTTCGATGCATGCAGCGCCTCCAACTGGTCGGCCAGGATGGCTTCGCTATCGTACAACAGGCGACCTATTAAAGTGCTTTTGCCATCGTCTACACTGCCTGCGGTTATAAATTTTAGTATATCCATTCTCTTATTATAGTTCCCCTCTTGAGAGGGGTTAGGAGTTTGTTAATGCCCTGTTTTACTTACGTCGTAGTTTACTCACCAAGTCGTTGCTTCGCTCGACCACCCTCTCTTCGACTGTGGCGGAAAGAGGGTTGGCTCTTTTTAATTTTTTCTTCACTCTCTTTGCGCAGCAGAGAGGGGCGACCAGCGAAGCGTCGTCGGGTGTTAAATTAAAAATATCCCCCTTTTTTCCGGTCTTCCATGGCGGCTTCGCTTACCTTGTCGTCCATACGGGCGCCGCGTTCGCTGATCTTGGATGATGCTATCTCGTCAATAATATCATCTATCTCAAACGCGTACGATTCTACAGCCGCGGTACAGGTCATATCGCCTACGGTACGGAACCTAACATTCTTTGTTTCTATCACATCATCCGCATCCATATTCAGGAAAGGTGATGCTGCCATCAGTTGCCCGTTACGGGTGATACAATCGCGCTGGTGTGCAAAATAAATGGTTGGCAAGGGGATGTTCTCGCGGCGGATATAATTCCACACGTCAAGCTCCGTCCAGTTGCTTATCGGGAACACGCGTACGTTCTCGCCTTTGTGGATCTTACCGTTGTAAATATCCCAAAGCTCGGGCCGCTGGCGTTTTGGGTCCCATTGGCCAAACTCGTCGCGTACCGAAAAGATGCGTTCTTTGGCGCGTGCTTTTTCCTCATCGCGGCGGGCACCACCAATACAAGCGTCAAAACCATGTTTGGCAATGGTATCTAGCAGGGTAGTAGTTTGCAACGGATTCCTGCTGGCGTTTTTGCCTTTTTGCTCTATCACTTTGCCCTGGTCAATACTATCCTGAACATGGCCTACTATCAGTTTTTCGCCAATGCGGGCTATCATATCATCCCGATAGGTGATGGTTTCTTCAAAATTGTGGCCGGTATCAATATGCACCAGCGGAAACGGGAACTTGCCCGGGCGAAAGGCTTTTAACGCCAGATACACCAGGGTGATGGAATCCTTACCACCGCTAAATAACAGCGCAGGTTTTTCAAACTGCCCCGCTACTTCGCGCAGAATATATATGGCCTCTGCCTCTAATTCGTCCAGGTAATCTAACCGGTATTTGCTCATTCTTTTAAATCATTTAACGTTACTGCATGTAAACCACACTCTTTTTTGCTTTGGTCTTCCCACCACCAGCGCCCGGCCCTAAAATCTTCGCCGGGTTGTACCGCCCTGGTACAGGGCAGGCAGCCTATGCTCGGGAAACCCTTATCATGCAATGTATTGTAAGGAATATTATATTGTTTGATGTATGCTTTTACATCGTCTAAAGTCCAGTTGAAAATAGGGTGGAACTTAATGAGTTGGTTACCCTCATCCCATTCCACATTGCTCATATCCTCCCGGTTGGGAGATTGCTCGGCACGAATGCCGGTTATCCAGCATTGGTTACCGGCCAGTGCGCGGTGCAGGGGCTCTATCTTACGGATGCCGCAGCATTCTTTACGGTTTTCTACCGATTCGTAAAAGCTGTTGGGCCCTTTGGCGTTTACCATCGCTTCCAGGCGGTTATTATCCGGGTAATAGGCATGGATAGGCTGACCATAGATCTCCATAGTGCGGTTCCACACGTAATAGGTTTCGGGGAACAAGCGGCCTGTCTCCAGCGTAAAAACTTTGATGGGGATGTTATGGGCGAAGATCATGTGTGATATCACCTGGTCTTCCCAGCCGAAACTGGTTGAGAATACGATCTCGCCCGCGAATTGCTCCGCTAAGGCACGTAAAGCATCTGCCGGGTTCTTCCCGTTCACTAATTGCGATATGTAAGTAGTATCGGCCATTATATAACTTTCATTAAAAAGATGCTAATACTGCGGATACTGATCAGGATAACGATAATAGATACCGCCATCATGATAGCCTTTGCCGAAATTTTGTTAGAGATACGCGCTGCCACAGGCGATGCCAAAGCACTGCCGATTACCAAACCCGCCACTGCATCCCAGTGCGAGCTGTTGAGCATGGTAATGAAGGTAAGAGAGCCCATCAGCGCTATGAAAAAGCGGGATAGTTTTACCGTACCTAACGAGAACCGTGGGTGGCGGCCTCCTGCTATCAGCGTTGATAATACGATAGAACCCCATCCACCGCCGCCAACGGCATCAATAAAACCACCACCAAGCCCCAGCAGCGGTATGCGTTTTATTTTAGCTGTGGTGCGTTTCTTTTTAAGGTCTAAAGCTTTTTTAAAGATAACAATACCCAATATGAGTGTATAAACCGAAACTAACGGTTTAGTGTACTGTGCGTAATGCTCTAATGATGATAGTAAATACGCGCCGGTAACGGCGCCGATAATGCCCGGCAACAACAGCAGTTTAAACAGTTTCCAGTTTACGTTACCCATGCGGTAATGCATCCAGCCGGCAATGCCGTTGCTCATAATTTCGGATAAGTGCACACCCATACTTGCCGAAGCAGGCGGGATGCCCATTGATAGTGAAAAGGTGGTGGATGTTACCCCGTATGACATGCCTATGGCCCCATCAATCAGCGCGAATACAAACCCTGCGCCCAGGAAATAATAAAACATCGGGGAGATATTCTCCACGTAGTTTTTAAACGCCGGGTCTTTAAGCCACAGGGCAGTAATGGTTACAGCCAGGAACCCCACAAACGTAGCCCAAACCAAAAATTTGATCTTATTGGTGCTCGGCGCTTTTTTGGGGCCGAGTAAAATAGCGGTAACCCGGTTCAGCTCTTTAACCTTGTACGTAAAATCGCCTGAGAGGGTATTACGCACTTCGCTCATTTGTTGAAGCGTAATATCCAGTTCACCGGGTAGCGACTGGCCTAAAACTTCTTTTAAGCGCTTGGCTATGGTTGGCGATTTACCGTTGGTGGAGATGGCAATTTTCAGGTCGCCTTTTTGCACGATGGAACCTAAGTAAAAATCACAAAGGCCGGGCTTATCGGCAACATTGATGAGCAGCTTACGGTCGTGCGCCGAATCGCGTACATATTTATTCAGTTCGCTATCATTTGTAGCGGCAATAACAATATCGGCGGTATCCAGATCGGTATCTACGAATGATTTTTGGATGATTTTGAGCAGGGGGTATTGCGACGCTAGCGCGTGTACCTCGGGTAAAAAATCTTTGGCAATAATGGTAACGGCTGCGGCCGGGCTGTTATTGAGCAGGGCCGTAAGCTTTTCCAGACCAACATTGCCGCCGCCAACCAGCAGGGTATGCAGGTTGTTCAGCTTTAAAAACACCGGGAACAATTGGTTACCCTGCGCTTTATCTGCCTGAACTTCTGTTAAATCATTATCCATTTGCAACAACGTCATAAACTTGTTTTACCAATTCAAATTTTGGGTGCAGGGATACCACTTCGCCAAATACAATAAGGGCAGGTGAGGTGATGCCTTGTTGTGCAGCAAGCTCTGCAATGCTATCAACACTGCCGATAGCTACCTTTTCGTTAACAGTGGTACCACTTTGTATTACGGCAACGGGTAGTTTGCCCTTGCCTTCGTTTTTAAAGATATCTGCAATTTTTGCCAGCTTATGGATGCCCATCAGCACCACCACAGTAGCGTTGGTTTTAGCGGCATCGTAGATGTCCCGGGAGATCTTGCCATCGCTGGTAGTACCGGTAACTACCCAAAAGCTTTCGCTAAGGCCACGGTGCGTAACAGGGATACCCTGTAAGCCCGGTACACCTATCGAGCTGGAAATGCCCGGTATAACCTGTGTAGGGATGTTATAGTCCGCTGCAAAGTCCAATTCCTCGTGCCCGCGGCCGAATACAAACGGGTCGCCGCCTTTTAAACGTACTACATGGCCGTAATTCAGCGCATAATCAACCATCAAACGGTTAATGTTATCCTGAGAAAAAAAATGATCGCCTGAGCGTTTGCCCACATAAACTTTAACAGCATCAGCGGGGGCATATTCCAGCAGCTCATCATTCACCAAAGCATCATACAAAACCACATCAGCGGTTTGCAGGGCTTTAATGCCTTTCAGGGTAATCAGTTCCGCATCGCCGGGGCCTGCACCAACAAGGGTTACGCGTGGGTCTTTTATATTATTTGTACTGTTATTTATCATGATTGCAACACTGCCTCTCTCTTAACTTTTACTGCTTCTAAAAAATCTGTAGCCTGTTGCTTGTAAGCGGTGGCAAATCCTTCAGATGGTTCATTTTTATTGATCTGCAGCACCAGGTCGCTAAAGGTACTCTCGAGGGTAAATTCGCCGGTAGCTACATAGTTGTTGTCAAATTCTTTTATTACGCCTGTTTGGGTGCTGCTGTTAACGCCTTTATCAAGCAGTAAAGCCTTAGCCGCGCTTACCATGGTGTTGTATGAGTGATAGATGGCATCGGCCCATAAACCTTTGGCATAAGCGCCGTTTGCCCAGCCCAGTTTTTCTTCACTCTCGAAGAGCAGGGTAGCAACCAGGTCGATAATGACACCGGCACACTCGCCAACGCCAATGGCTGAAACATAAGTTTCCTGGTGGCCCCAGTCCACAAATTCATCGTCGGTAAGGGTGGTCAGGTCGGCAAGGGGTTTTAGCAATCGATAAAAATAATCTTTGCCCTGCCTGTCATAATAAGTATGGAATGTTTCTTCGGACACAGAGTTGTTTTTGTAATCGTCCAATACATACCGTAAAGTATCCGTAGCTCGTTTTGATGGCACTTTGATCACCCGTTCGGCAGCGCGGCCTACACCGTTGCCAACCGTGCCGCCGCCCAGCATTACCTGTACAGATGGCAACACCTTTGTACCCGCTTTTAACGAACTGCCATGGAAGCCTATATGCGCCAAACCATGTTGGCCGCAGCTATTCATACAGCCGCTGATCTTTATCTTGATCTCGCGGTTGTAGATGAAATCTTCGTATTCGTTATATATTACATCTTCAAGCACCTTAGCCATGGTCATGCTGTTACTGATGCCAAGGTTACATGTATCGGTGCCGGGGCAGGTGGTAACATCGGCAAGGCTATCAAAACCCGGCGCCGCAAGGTCTAAAGCATGCAGCCCTTCATATAATGCAGGCAGCGCTTCTTTACGCACAAACTTTAACAATAAACCCTGGTTTTGCGTAATCCTGATCTCGTCGGCAACGTAAGGTTTTATAGCCGTAACCAATTTGCGTGCAACATCTGTTGGGATATCGCCTACGGGTACTTTAATATATACGCCGTAAAAACCTTGTTGCTTTTGCTTAAACACATTTGTAGCAAGCCATTGCTCGTAACGCAACGGGTTCATTATATCTACATCCCTGTAAGTAATATCATCGGGCAAAGCGGGTTGCGGAACTGCGTCCCGGTTTACCGGCCAGCTTTTTACTTTAAGCGCGGTGCGTTCTTCTTTAGCCAAACGCAGTACCTCGTCTAAACCTATTTTTTGAATAAGGTATTTTAAACGGGCTTTGTTACGGTTATTGCGCTCGCCGTGGCGGTCAAATACTCGGATAATAGCTTCTATGTAAGGAATCAGTTGATCTTCGGGCAAAAAGTCCTCAACCGGACTGGCCAGCAAAGGCTGTGCACCCAAACCACCCCCTAACAATATTTTAAAACCACGTTCGCCGGCTTCGTTTACTTTAGGGATCGCGCCAATATCATGGATGTAAGAGAAAGCCGTATCTGCATCACTTGATGAAAAAGAAATCTTGAACTTGCGGCCCATTTCCTGGCAGATAGGATTCCGCAGAAAATACTCAAATGTTGCCTGTGCATAAGGTGATACATCAAAGGGCTCCAATGGGTCGATACCCGAGGTAGGGGACGATGTTACATTACGCACAGTATTGCCACAAGCTTCGCGCAGGGTGATGTCGTCCTGCTCCAACTCGGCCCAAAGCTGCGGGGTACGGTCAAGACTAACGTAGTGGATCTGGATATCCTGGCGGGTGGTTAAGTGCAGGTTGCCGCTGCCGTACTCGTCGGATATATCGGCAATTTTTAAAAGCTGCTTAAAAGTAACCTTACCGAATGGTAGTTTTATACGCACCATTTGTACGCCCGGCTGCCTTTGGCCATAAACGCCGCGGGCCAAACGTAGGCTTCTGAATTTCTCGTCGTGTATTTTGCCCTCACGGAACGCACGTATCTTCCTTTCCAGGTCGATGATGTCCTGCTCAACGATGGGGTTCTCCAGCTCTGTTCTGAAGCTCTGCATATTCGGTACGTAATTTAGTTATCTCAAAAAAAAACCTCTTCTGCTGCGGCTGAAGAGGCGAGTATTATTTATTTACACACTTACAACCGCGATATATTCGCCCACATACAGCAGTTAATAAGGTTGTTATGATATGTAAATCCTATTTGTTTCATTATTATACCCCAAATATATATATAGTATACGGGAATACTAGAATTTATTTGAAAAAAAAATGTTGATTGTCGCTAACCGTCATTGCGAGGAGCGTAGCGACGTGGCAATCTTCGACCTGCTTGTCGCCGACTTTTCTATCGAAGATTGCCACGCTACGCTCGCAATGACGTGCGGAGAAAGGAGGGGAAACGATAGATCATCAAACAAAAAAGCACCGCCATATGGCAGTGCTTTCAAATATCGATCTATAAAAAATATTAGGTAGTGTAACCCAGTATCTTTAATACCTGTTTGCTGTTTTGCTCTTCGCCAAATACCTCAAAGTTAAATGTCTCATCCCTGTTTCTGCGGATGATAACATGCTTTGGCGATGGCAGAAGGCAATGATGTATACCACCGTAGCCGCTTAATACTTCCTGGTAGGCACCTGTATTAAAGAAGCCCAGGTATTGTACCTTACGGGTTTTTGGCATATACACACTATTCATGTGGGCTTCCTGGTTGTAATAATCCTGCCCGTCGCAAGTGATACCGCCAAGGTTAACACGTTCGTATTCGCTATCCCAGTTGTTAATCGGCAGCAGGATGTATTTTTGGTTAAGTGCCCAAACATCAGGCAGATTGGTAATGAACGATCCATCCAGCATCAACCATTTCTCACGATCGTTCTGTTGTTTGCGGCCCAATACCTTGTATAATATGCCCGATGCTTCTGCAACGGTATATTTACCAAATTCGGTAATAATATCGGGTTCCATGGTATCGTGCTCGGCGCAGATCTCTTTGATACGGCTCACAATCTCGTTGATCATGTACTCGTAATCAAAATCAAACACCAATGAATCTTTGAACGGCATACCGCCGCCGATATCCAAGGTATCCAGCGCGGGGTTTATTTTTTTGAACTTGCAGTAAAGCGTTACGTATTTCTCAAGCTCGTTCCAGTAGTATGGCGTATCAGAGATACCCGAGTTAATGAAAAAGTGTAGCAGCTTTACCTGGAAGTTAGGGTTGTTCTCTATCTTGTTATGATAAAAATCTATCACATCCTCCATACGCACACCAAGGCGCGAAGTGTAGAATTGTGAATCGGGCTGCTCTTCCGCCGCTATACGGATGCCCAGGTTACATGGTGTATCCAGCTCTACCTCGTCATCGTACAGGTTAAACTCTTCTTTGTTATCCAACACCGGGATGATGTTTTTAAAACCATCGTGCAGCATATCAATAATATACTGTTTATATTGAAAAGTTTTAAAGCCGTTGCAAATAACGGTCATGTCCTTGCTCAGGGCACCTTTTTTCTCCAGTGCGTCAATCATTGGCATATCAAAGGCCGACGATGTTTCCAGGTGGATCTCGTTCTTCAGCGCTTCTTCTACAATATGCTTAAAATGCGAACTTTTTGTGCAATAGCAATACTTATACGTGCCGCGGTAATTATTTTTAATAATTGCCTGCTGAAAAAGCAGCTTGGCCTGCTGTATTTTTTTGCTGATAATAGGCAGATAGGTGAAGCGCAGGGGGGTGCCGTACGTTTCAATCATCTCCATTAAATTGAGGTCGTTAAAATATAACTCGTCCTCTATTATCTCATAACCATCCTGTGGGAAACCAACGCTTAGGTCAAGAAATTCCTGGTAACTCTGCATTCTTTAAAATTTGGTGCAAATGTATATTTTAAACGGATTTATTTGCTATTTGTTGGATGTAAATTTTATAGTAGAAATGTAATTTGTTTGCCGGGTAATTGATATTGATGTAATAAGTTGATTCTGAATGGTTTTGCAAAAGCTTGAAGATAGCTCATGCAAAGGCGTAAGGGCACGGAAAATTGAAGCTTAATTTGGAGGTGGTGAAGTTGAATTTATTTCGTTATAAATGGTGATGAGTTTGTGGAACCATTGGCGGACTTAAAGCAAATAAGTCTTAGAAAATTCTGCCAGCAGTAAGTTAACTGCTACTGGTAATGGCGTTGCCTGCGGCCCAGGCTTTTAGCTCATACGTGCACAGGCATAGGCTAGGGCCGGTATCCGCTGCAATCCTTAACGCGGTATGGTTTGTAAAGGCACTCGCAGCACGCGTTTGCCAGCAAAGCATAAGCAAGTATGTTATGGTGAGCTTGTTGAACCATTAGAAAGATGCATTATCGTTCGTAAAGTCTTCAACAAGCTCAGACTGACAATCTTATTTAATATACACGAACGACACACTTTTTTTAACAGTAAGCCCGCTTATACCGGTGCTGTTGTAGGTTACGGTGTATTTAGCGGGTTTATCAATAGCGTAGGCTTTTAGCAGATCGGCATTTACGGATAGACTATCATTTGCTTTGAGGATGATATAGCTATCGGCAGGCGGAGGCATAATGCGTTTGGCCATAGCGCCTTTGTAATTCACCTCCTTGCCGTTCTCGTCTTTAATATCCAGGTATTTGCTCATTAAAGGCTCGAAAGGTGTGTGCCATTTGCAAAAGCGGGCGGTATCGGCCTTATTGTTTTTTACCGTGAATTTTAACAGTACGGAGTCGCCGGCTTTGATGGTATCTTTCATCGTCATCTCGGCGACGAGTATTTTTGGGGTTGCCGCTGTATCGGTTAAAGATTTGGAAGAATCGGCCTGATCTGCTGTTTGGCTGCCCGAACGCACACCGCATGATGATAACGCCAAAAGGGCAATAGCTAATATTTGATAGTTTTTCATAGTAATTATACGTTGTAACATTAAACTATGCAACAGCGGGCGTGCATTTAAGTTGGGGGCAGATAAATCAAGTCACTTCGTTATGGAACAGCCACGGCACGCTTGCGCCAACAGAAGGGTATCGTACAAACATACTTCCGGTTAAACAACCTCCAAATGCACTTCCGCCATCATACACCTTGCACTGCCGCCGCCATTGGTTTCAATGGTATTGATATCAGCATAAACTAACTTGCCATACTTTTCTAAAGCTGCTTTTTGCTCTGAGGTAAGCGAGTTATAAGCCGCTTGCGACATTACCACCAATGTATCTCCGTTATTACCTTTAACCTCCAGCATATTACCCGCAAAATGGTTCATCTGGTCAAAGGTGATATCTATAATTTCTTTGCCTGTTGATTTTAGCGAACTAATAACCGCTTCCTTTTCCTGCTCATTTGTAATGCTATCCAAACAGATCACCGCGAATTTGCTGCCTATGGCCATCAGCACATTGGTATGGTAAATGGCTTGTCCGTTTTGGTCGAAGGCGTCAAATGTAACGGCTTTGTAGCCTGTGTAATCGCAAAAGGCTTTTAGTACCTCGGCATTGGTGCGGGGGGATAGGCAGGCGTAGGCTATCTTATTTTCCCTGTCCAGCACCATGCTGCCGGTGCCTTCCAAAAACTGGTTCTTGGTTTCAAACCTGCTCAGGTCTATCACGTGATTGGCTTTAAAGCTCTCTTCCAAATGGCGAATGATATCCTCCCGGCGTTCCAACCGGCGATTCTTGGCCTGCATAGGGTAGAGCAAGATATCACCATTGTCATGAAAAGATACCCAGTTATTAGGGAAGATAGAATCAGGGGTATGCGGTTCGGGAGTATCACTTATTACCGTCACATTTACGCCGTTATCGCGTAATACTTTTACAAAAGCGTCAAACTCCTGCACGGCTTTTTGCTGTACGGCTTGTTGGTCGTCGTCGCGGTTCTGGAAGGCGTTGCTTTCGGCTGTTTGGGCATTAAAACCAAACGCAACCGGGCGTATCATTAATAGGTTATTGGTACTTTGTTGTGTCATTGGGTCATTCGCTTCGCTGTCATTGAGTCATTGGTTTAAATTCATTAGGCCAATGACTCAATGACCTAATGAATCAATGATTAAAGAATCGCATCGCGTTTTAATGGCATACTCATGCAATGGAAGCCACCACGGGCGCGGGAAAGTTCGGCGCTTGGCATCAGTATTAAAGTGTCCTTCATTTTTTGTGGGAGCGTTTCACCGCTTTCAAATTTGGGCAGGAGGTCGGTTACGTGGATCACCTCGAAACCTCTTTGTTTAAACGCCTCTACTGTTTTATCATTACGGTCGTACCCTACAACAACGCCGTCTTTAAGGGCCAGCAGGTTGCAGCTGTCTGTCCATTGCTCGCGCGCGTCAAACGGGAATACATCATTACCCGAGTAAATAAATTTGGTAGGTTCGGTGCTTTGCAAATCCTTCTGGCTGATGTTATCCAGCAGGTCTTCCAGGGTGTTAAAGGTTTTGGGCTTTTTATCTTTCCTGAACTGTACAATCTCGGGTTTATCTCTATTCTTTTTATCGGCAAACCAGGCTATTGGTTCACTTTGTGATTGCTCGGTTTCGGTAATGGTTAATGATCGCAGCAGCACCCATACATTGCGTTTCACTTGCGTAAATACTGTGTCAATATGCATATAATCGCGCTTGTGCGGTATTTTCACAATCGTTATCTTGTTCACTACATCATTCTCGAACAGTAATTTTATGGCCTCGTTAGCGCCGCTGATAGAGGTGCGTTCGCTGCAGCCAATAATGAGGTGCTGCGGGCTAACCATCATCACATCACCGCCCTCAATAGTGGTTTTCTCTTCATTTACTTCGCCGGGGCGCAAAAAATGCTGTTTGTTCTCCGGGATCTCGATAACGCTGTCGCGGTAGGCTTCAAACAGTGGGTGATTGAAAAATATATAACGCATCAGCAAGGTCTCGCGAGAGCGGGCCTTTTTAGCCGGCTTGTTCAGCAGGATATGGTTGTTGATGGCGATACCCAGATCGCGGGAGAATATCAGGTTAGGGATGGGGGCGAAGATCATAGTATCATCACCCAGTGAGCCGGAGATAAAGATCTTAGCCAGCTCAACCGGATTGGTATCTATTAGTTGCAGCTGCAATTTGTAATTACAGCTTTCTATAGCGCATACAGCTGCCACAAGTTTCTTGCGGATATCGTTTTGTTGTAATATATCGCTCAGCAGGGTTTGTATCTCAATAACTTTTGTAGAGTTATGGAAATCCGCGTTGTCGGGTTTAAAAAAATCGCGGTTGCCGGTAGCGCTGTCAATATCGGCCAGTTTGCCTTTTATCTTATCAGGGTCAAGAAAGTACATCAGTAGCTTAATGTAGTAATCATACTCCTTGCGGCGCATGGTATCCAGGTGCACTATGTCTTCAAAAAGCCAGTCCTGCGCTTTTGAAGGTACCACTTTGCCAAGCCCGCTATCGGGGCTATGTACCAAAAGTGTACGTAGGTTACCAATCTCAGATGTTACATCTATCCTAAAATCCTTGTCATTAAGTGTCATAAATGGTTATAAAGAAGAAACAAATCTATAGTTTTTAAGCATATTTTATGGATAGTGATATCTTATAAATTTAACCACAGAGTACGCAGAGGTTTTCACATATGGCACAAAGAAAGCTTCGTGTTCTCTGTGTTTTTTTCTCCGTGTATTCTGTGGTTAAAAATAAACATGCTATAGGCAGCATTCTTTAATTTATGTTAATTTTGCGCGATGGATTTTATTATTGAGGCTGTTGTTAAAGCCGTTAAAGATTTATACCAAACTGATATTGCCGCTAAAGATGTAAACCTGCAGGATACCCGCAAGGAGTTTGAAGGGCAGGTTACTATAGTTACGTTCCCGTTTACAAAAGTATCGCGCAAAGGGCCCGAGCAAACCGGTGCCGAAATTGGCGCATATCTGCAAGAAACATTAGCACAAATTGCCGCTTTTAACGTGGTTAAGGGCTTTTTGAATATATCTTTAGCCGATAGCTTCTGGCTTGGTAAACTCCACACCGGAATTTTGAGTGATGATTTTGCTGCCCCAAAGCCAAACGGAAAAAGGGTGATGGTGGAATATTCATCGCCTAACACTAACAAACCATTGCACCTGGGGCATATCCGTAACAACCTGTTAGGTTTTTCGGTGGCCGAAATTTTGGCTGCTGCCGGTTATGATGTAATAAAAGCCAATCTGGTTAACGACAGGGGCATCCATATTTGTAAAAGCATGCTGGCCTGGCGCGAGTTTGGTAACGGCGAAACGCCCCAAAGCAGCGGTTTAAAAGGCGACCACCTTGCAGGTAAATACTATGTTTGGTTTGATAAAGCTTATAAACAGCAGATATTGGAACTGGTTGAAGAAGGCCAGACCGAAGATGAAGCCAAAAAGAATGCCCCGCTGATAAAAGAAGCCCAAAGCATGCTGTTGAAGTGGGAAGCAGGCGACCCGGAAGTAATAAAGCTGTGGAAAACAATGAACGGCTGGGTTTACGATGGTTTTGATGTTACCTACAAAACCCTGGGCGTAAACTTTGATAAATACTATTACGAAAGCAACACTTATCTATTAGGTAAGGATATTGTTGAAGAAGGCCTTGAAAAAGGTGTTTTCTTTAAAAAAGAGGATGGATCGGTTTGGATAGACCTGACCGCCGAAGGCCTTGACCAGAAACTTGTTTTACGTGCGGACGGTACATCTGTTTACATTACGCAGGATTTGGGTACCGCCCAGTTAAAATACGATGATTATAAGATGGACGAATCCATCTACGTGGTAGGTAACGAGCAGGATTATCACTTTAAAGTGTTGTTCCTGATACTGCAAAAGCTGGGTAAAAGCTGGGCGCAGGGCTTGTACCACTTATCTTACGGTATGGTGGACCTGCCATCAGGTAAAATGAAAAGCCGTGAGGGTACCGTAGTTGACGCCGATGACTTGATGGCCGATATGTTTGACACCGCCAAACAGCAAACAGAAGAAATGGGTAAGGTTGACGGCTTTACCGAAGATGATAAGAATAAATTGTACCGCACCATAGGTATGGGTGCTTTAAAATATTTCCTGCTGAAGGTTGACCCTAAGAAACGCCTGTTATTTGACCCGAATGAATCGGTGGATTTCCAGGGGCATACCGGGCCGTTTATCCAATACACACACGCAAGGATCAAATCGGTACTGAGCAGGGCTAATTATGCTGCAGAAAGCAGCCAAAATGATGTAGCCGAACTGGATGGTATAGAACGTGATCTGATTGTCACCCTTTCGAAATTCCCCGAAGTTATTGCGGAAGCAGCGGTAGGGCATAGCCCGGCGTTAATTGCTAATTATGTGTATGAACTGGCCAAAACCTATAACAAGTTCTACCACGAAAAATCCATTTTACAAGCCGAGGAAGAACGGTTAAAACAATTCCGCCTGCAACTATCGGCCGCGTCGGCAAAGATTATCAGCAAAGCCATGGGCTTGCTGGGTATTGATGTACCAGAGAGAATGTAAGAAAGAGAGTCAGGAAATTTGGACATAAGAATCAAGACAGAAAAGGCCCCGGTTATGCCGGGGGCTTTTCTCATAAATGTACTTCTTGGGTCTTGATTCTTATCGTCTTAAGTCTCTCAAACTATCTTCTCCAATGCCCTCTGTGCCATACATAGCCACGCGGGCTGCGAGCCCAGCTGCCCTGTATATATACGCGGTTTGCACGGGCGCGGGTATAATATCCATTTCTGTAAACGTAACGGTTACCACGGTAAACCCATTCGCCTGGTACCCAGTAAGCGCCGGCATAAGGGGCTACCGGGCGTACGTAAACCGGTTCAACGGGTTGTTCAACAACGTAACCCTCACTTGCGCATGATGCCAGGAACAACGAACCTGCCATTGCTGCCATTATTCCAAATTTTGATAATGTTTTCATCTGTAATGTAGTTTTATGTAGGACAGATGGCGGAAAAAAAGGTTTAACTCCCCGAAGGGGAAACCTTGTTACAATCCTGAATAGCGAAGTGCCTATCAGAAAAAACTATACGTATTGAAAATGCCAATCGGCGATTAGATACTTCACTATCATTCAGCATAACAGGCAGAATTTTAAGGCAACATCTGTAACAAAACGTTTAATTTAGCCTCCAATAAACATGACTATCCCGTCGGTATCCATCCACAGAAATATTTGGTTTATCTTGTTAGCAGCTTGCTTAATTTTAGGCGGCGGCTTATTTATTCTGCATCATGTGCCTGCATGTAAAAAGGATATCGTATCAACGGCGTTTTTAGGGGATATCGTAATTACTTTCCCGGTTGCTTATTATTTGTTATTAATGCGACCGCTTAGGCTGAAAAAACGAAACCTTTTTTTGGTGACAAGCTGCTGCCTTGCTGTAGCATACTTTATTTTGCCCGCACATCAGCAAGGTTATATTGCGCAGATAAAAAAGCTCACTATGTTTGCAGAACTGGGTGTGCTTATTTATGCTATAAGTAAAATAAAACGCATAAGCGCTGTTTATAAACAGCTAAAAGTAGCAGAACCTTACAACCCCTACCTGCTGCGTAAAAGCATGGTTGAGGTATTGGGAGATAGCATCGGTATAAAATTAATGGCATCCGAGATCGGTATGCTCAAATTCGGCTTACTTCCTTTTGGAAAAAAAGAAGCTATACCGCCCGCCGCTACTGGTTACAGTATTCACAAAGACGCGGGCTATATAGCCCTGTTTAGTATTTTTATGTTTGCTTGTTTTGGCGAATTGATAGGCTTCCATTTACTGATAGCCCATTACAGCAAAATTGCGGCAGTGATTATAAGTATCCTTACCGCTTACGGTATTGTAATTATAACGGGCGACCTGGCAGCTATCATCAAAAAACCGGTATTAGTTATGCCCGACAGACTGATACTGAGAACAGGTATCCGCTGGGTAGCCAACGTTGAACGCAACAATATTTTATCTGTAGAAAAAATCCGGATAGGTTTTGAGCCGGATAAAGATACTTTTAACGGTGGGATCCTCAAAAGTAGCATCAATATTTGCTTTACATTAGCCCAACCCGTTAGCGTTGAACGGGTTTACAGCAAAGCCGTATCAGTCACTAAAATAGTAATGACGATTGATGATGCAGATAAGCTGATAGCGGAATTGAGTTGATTTGTTTTGCTAAAAACACGTCATTGCGAGGTACGAAGCAATCTTCGATAGAAAAGTCGGCTACAAGCACGTCGAAGATTGCTACGCTACGCAATGACGCGTGGTAAGTAAGGGTCTAAGCAAACTTCTCAGCCACAACCAAATCCTTGCTACCAGCAGTATATTTATAAAAACCGCTGCCGCTTTTTACACCCAGGTGGCCGGCTGTTACCATATTCACCAATAACGGGCATGGGGCATATTTAGGGTTGCCAAAACCATTGTGCAGCACTTTAAGTATAGCCAGGCAAACGTCCAGCCCAATAAAATCGGCCAGTTGCAGTGGGCCCATAGGGTGGGCCATCCCCAGTTTCATCACTGTATCTATTTCATGTACACCCGCCACGCCTTCAAATAAGGTGTAAATAGCCTCATTTATCATCGGCATTAATATGCGGTTAGCCACAAAGCCGGGGTAATCGTTCACCTCAACAGGTTCTTTACCCAATTGGCGTGATAGCTCCATAATAGTATCGGTCACCACATCGGTAGTAGCATATCCGCGAATCACTTCCACCAGTTTCATTACCGGCACGGGGTTCATAAAGTGCATACCAATAACATTGGCCGGGTTAGCCGTAGCCGCTGCAATTTCAGTAATGGAGATTGATGATGTGTTTGATGCCAGTATCACTTCCGGCTTGCAAACCTCGCTAAGCTGTTTAAATAATTTAAGTTTTATCTCCCGGTTCTCGGTGGCGGCTTCCACAACCAGATCGGCGTCTGCAGCGCCATCCTTTACATCGGTATAGGTTTTTATATTGTTTAGGGTGGCTGTTTTGGCAGCCTCGTCAATACTGCCTTTTTTTATCTGGCGATCAAGGTTTCCGGCAATGGTTTGCAGGGCTTTTTGCAGAGCCGCATCGCTGATATCAACAAGCGATACACTGAACCCGTTTTGCGCGAAAGTATGGGCAATGCCATTACCCATGGTGCCCGAGCCTATAACTGTAATATTCTTCATCGTATAATTGGTTTTGTAAGCAAAATGATGATTTGTTTACATTGCAAATTTAAGATTTACTATTAGGTTTGTATAACCTTAGTTTAAATTAATAATACTGATTTACAAGATTTTTACTCGCAATACCTATGTATAATACCCTTAAATTGTTCTTAGTGTTGGGTTTTATCACCATAACAACTTCGCTTAACGCACAGCAAACATTGGCGATAAAAGGTAAGGTTGAAACTGTTGAGGGACAGCCTTTGAAAAATATTAACGTATCCATATTCGGCAAAAATTTTACTAATTGGTCTGTTGCTATGACCGATTCATTGGGTAACTACGCTATACCATCAGTTTATAATGGAGATACATTGTATTTTTCGGCTTTAGAGATAGAAGGGAAACGAATAGTTGTGGAGGGGAATAATTATATACTCGCCAGGGTGCAGCAGGCTGTTAATTATAGGCGGGGCGCTGTAGTTGAGGCGGAAATAGAATCGATTAAAGCTTATCCGTCACAAAAGCGTAAACCTCGATTTTTTCACTACATCGCAGTTACTCCTGCACCATTTAAAACTTGGCGAGATTTTGAAAATGAGGTAAAAAAAGAATTAAAATACCCACCTGCTGCAATTAAGAACCAAACGCAAGGCGTAGTTGTAGCAGGATTAACAATAACAAATACAGGAGCTGTTAAAGACCTGAAAATTATAAAAGGCATTGGCAGCGGCTGCGATGAAGAAGTGCTGCGAATAATGAAATTGCATCCTAAATGGCTCCCGGGGTTAGAAAATGGCCACCCGGTTGGTGGCGAAGTAGAATACGCAGTTACATTCAGGCTGAAGGGGAAATAATATGTTCCCCGGCTGCTTTAACAGATTCCTTATCTATGGTATTCATAAATGGTAGCCGCCCTAAATGCGGCACTTCTCCGTATGCCGTAATGTAATCTTCGGTAGATGCATTCTCCTCGCCATTAAATAATACGCCCTTAATGGGGATGCTGCGCTGTTTTAAAGCTTCTATAGATAACAACGTATGGTTAATACTGCCCAGGTAATTTTGCGAAACCAGTATCACTTCTGCATTTAATTGTTTAATAAGATCGATAACTAACGCATGGTTGTTTAAAGGCACCATTAAACCACCCGCACCTTCAATTAGCAACTGGTTATTTGTTTTTGGGGCAATGATGGTTTTTTCGTCTATTTCAATCCCATCCAGCGCGGCAGATTTATGGGGTGAGTAGGGTTGGGTTAAGCGATAAGCCTCCGGGTGGAAAACGGAAGTTGTATTAGATATTAACCGTTGCACCTTCATCGTGTCGGAGTTATCCAGTTCGCCGGATTGTATGGGCTTCCAGTAATCGCATTTTAATTTCTCCACCAATATGGCCGATATCAGCGTTTTGCCAATATCTGTGCCAATGCCGGTAACAAATAACGGTTTATGCTGCATGAATGATGTTGTTTATGGTTGATATAAGCAGGTCAATTTCTTCGGTAGTATTATAGGAGTGAAGGCAGATGCGGATGCGTTCGGCACCCTGAGCCACTGTAGGGCTTAGGATAGGCCGTACATCCAATCCTGCGGTTTGAAGCTGCTGCGCCGCAAGTTTTGCTTTAACATTATTGCCTAAAATAATACACTGTATGGCGCTATCGCTTTGTAACAAAGGGTAAGCGGGGTTGGGTTTAATTCCCTGTTTAAATAGCTTTATATTTTGCTGGAGCCGTAAAATATCGGCGCCCGAACGTGTTACAAGTTGGTAAGCCATCTTTACTGCTGCCAACTGGTGGAAAGAGGCGGCTGTGGTATATATAAAAGAGCGTGCAAAGTTGATGAGGTATTGGCGCAGTATACCGCTGCCCAACACAATTGCCCCATGGCATCCCATTGCCTTACCAAAGGTTACCACACGGGCAAATACCTTATCCTGTAAGCCTAAATGAGTGATCAATCCCTGTGGGTACAAACCTATGGCGTGTGCTTCATCCACAATTAAATGTGCGCCATATTGCTCAGTAAGAGCAATGATATGAGCAATTGGTGGCGTATCGCCGTCCATCGAGTAAACGCCTTCTATTACTACGTAACAAATGCCTTTGGCCTGCTTTAGTTTGTTCTTCAGGCTCTCCGTATCGTTATGGCGGAATGTGTAGCGGTTGGCGTAACTTAAGCGAGCACCGTCAATAACAGAGGCATGTATTAGTTCGTCACATATAATGGTATCGCCTTTTTGTGGCAGGGATGAAAACAAACCCACATTAGCATCATAGCCGGAATTGAATAATAGCCCCGCTTCGGATTGGTGAAAGGTTGCAATTTGTCGTTCTAATTCTTCCGCATAAGTCAAATTGCCTGATATAAGGCGGGAGCCGGTAGCCCCGTTTAAGCTTTCGGGGGAGTTTTCTATTTCTCTTTGGATCTCATCTTTTAAAAAAGGGGAGCGGGCAAAACCAAGGTAGTCATTAGAGCAAAAATCCACCAGTTCACTCTCCGCTCGCAAGGTGCGGTAGTTGCCCAACTGCCTGCGCTCATCAAGTTTATCCTGCATGTATTTATCTGATGATGCCAATCGCTTTAATTTTCTGCTAAAATAAAAAAAGCGGCCTATAGCCGCTTCTTTTATTTTAGCAATACTGTTTATTACTTGTTCTGGCCACCGCCGTTTTGCATACGGGCACGTCTTTCATCCATTTCTTTTTGGTAAGCAGCTGCCTGCTCTGGTGTTAATACAGCTTTAACTTTTTCGTTAGTAGCCTGCATCATCGGGCGCATTTGCGTCCTCATGTCGCCACCTGCGTTACGCAGGCTATCCATTGATTTGGTTTGCGCATCGTAAATGGCGGTAATTTTTGTTACCTGGTCGTCAGTAAGTTTATAGGTTTCTTTCATTGCCTTAACCCTATCGGCTGTGGTCATTCTTGGGCGACCCTGCGCGTGGCTTACTGCTGATATTCCTAATACGAATAAGCAGATCATCATAATCTTTTTCATTTTTTAGTTTTTTAGTTTAACTGATGTTATGATAAAGATAACAGGGAATGGTTTAACCTGTAGCACTGTAACTTAATTGTTATGCGTTATAGCTTAAGTGTAACTTAAATGTTGCTGTTGGCTTTAATTCACGTCCTTATTATTCAAATTCGCTATCGAGCGCTGCATTTGGGCCATCATACTGGTGAGGCTTTCCATAGTAGGCTCGGGCGTTGGCATTGGCATATGGGTAGATATATAGGCCTTTGCTTTCCAAACCTCCAGTACATCCTCGGCGCTTATTTCGTATGGGTCGTACACGGGGTTATCTGATATCAGTTTCAGGTTACGGCCTTCTTTATATTTATTACCGGCACGCTTGTAAACAACGCCGTCGTTTTTGGAGATGATGACATAAGTTTCGCCAACTTTTACATCGGCCCAGTTTTCCTGGTATTCACCTATTATAATAGTACCCGATTGCAGGGGCAGCATAGAATCGCCTTTTATCTCGAAACCACGGTACGTACCCTGTTTAAACATAGGCAGATAAAGCTTTGGCAATTGCGATACATATTCGGGGTCGGCGTAGCCGTTTAAATAACCGGCGCTGGCTTTTAGCGGCACCATTTCAATGTTCTCGTTATCTTCCTTATCTACCGAAATACTTAGTATCCTGAGATTTGCGGGATTGCCTTTTGGCTTTGGTGCCCACTTTTCGTCGATGGTTTCGTTAATGAAATCATCAATTGATATGTCAAAAAATATTGCTAATTGTTTTAGTAGTTCATATTTGGGTTCGGCGCGTTCTTCTTCGTATGCACCTACTAATGAACGTTTTATGCCTACCTGATCGGCGAATTGCTGCTGGGTTAGCCCCTTCTTTTTGCGAAGGAATTTAATATTTTGTGAAATATTTGCCATAAAAATTTGGAATTGCTAAAATAGTTAGTATTTTTATGCTCATAAAATTAGTAATTATTTTTAAACCAGCAAAATTTTTTATCAAATGAAGAGGTTCGTTTATATAATCACAGACAGAAACAGGAAAAATTTACACGTAGGTATGTGCACAGACTTACTTAAAACCCTTAAGTTTTATGGTGAGATGCCAACTTTATTTTTCGACAGCGCGCAGCAATTAAACCGCCTTGTTTATTTTGAAGAGATAAATACTGAAGAGCAGGCTATGGAACGGTTTAAAACGGTAAGCACTTACACCCGCCCGCAAAAAGAAAAAATGATACGCCCGGTAAACCCTGATTGGGTTGACCTTACCGCCGGTTTAAAATACGAAAGCGGTGTAAGGGTAAGACCAATATACGGCAGGCCATCAATACAACCAGCACGCAGGGCGGTTACTTTTTAACAAAAACCAAAGCGCCCGAGTTCATGCAATATCTTTTGCCGCCCCTGTCTGCAGGGCCGTCATCAAATACATGGCCAAGGTGCAAACCGGTGCTTTTTTCAATAACCTCGTCGCGGCTCATACCAAAGCTGCTGTCGTGTACAATTTCAACCTTGTTTGGGTCTACGGCCTTTACAAAACTTGGCCAGCCTGTGCCGCTGTCGTATTTATCATCCGAGCTAAATAATACCTCACCGGTGGCAGCGCTTACATAAACACCTTTCTGGTGGTTATCGTAGTAAGCGTTTTTATAAGGCGGTTCGGTACCCCGGTTAACCATTATCTCGTATTGGTTTGGGGTAAGTTTCTTTTTCCACTCCGCAGCAGGTTTGCTCAACCTTCTTTTCTCCTGTGCTGTTTTATTTTGCCCGTTACTATTATCACAGCCAAAAACAGCTAATATGCTTATTGCCAGTATGGCTAAAATTGATCTTTTCATCATACCTGAATTTACGAATATCATGCCAGCATGGATGTCACTGTAAAGTCCGGATTTGTCAGAATAAATTTTACAAAAGCTCGTGCCATCTCAGATTGAATGTTTCACATCTTCTCCCAAAGGTTATCCTGCCTTAAACCCTACCAGCCCGGTGTAAAGTTTAACCCAAATACAGGTTTTTTAACATCTGTACGGTTAAACGGTATAGCATAGTATGGCTCAAGTATAATGGCCCCAAACAAATTCAACCTGATTGAGATACCCGCGCTTAAAGCCGGTACGCGCTGGTTGGTGTTGTAAATAGTTGTCCCATCCGGATTGGTGCCTATCATATCAGGTGCTTTCTGAAATTTTATTTGGTCGCCGCCATTCCATGCTAAACCTGCATCAAAAAACAGGTTAAGATCGGTAAACAAGAATTTTGATTTGATAGCTGCCAGTTTCTCGGGGCCGGTAAAAGGTAAGCGTACCTCAAAATTAGCCACGGCTATACGATTGCCCGATAACTGATCGATGGTAAAACCGTTTTTGTTTGCTGTGCGCCCGTTATAAAAGGTTTGTGCCTCATAACCACGGATGAGGAAGGGGTAACCTACATATAGTGGGTATAGCCCATTTGTATTATCGCCAAAACGCCCGTAACCGTAAAACCTTGCGGCAAAAGTAACCGGCGCTGCGCGAATGTACTGCCTCAGGTCAATAGTGGGCGAGAAAAACCTGTATGTACCTACATTATACTCAGCCTCTAAACGGAAACGGTGACCGCCAAGAGGTGCTGCAATACCAGAGTAGGAGTTGTCGCCAACTAAAGCCACGTGGCCGCTGTATACAGCGAAAGATTGCAGGTTTATCCCATAATCATCCAAAAAATCCTGGCGGGATATTTTATGTTTTTTAAAGTCAATAGCGTTGCCAATAATATTTTGGTTAACGCCGTTTGCGTCGGTTGTTGTTGTATAATCGTAATAGGTGCTGTACCTGTCAACCCGGTAGGAGTACCTGGATGCAGATGTGCCCACTTCGGCCCTTAACGAGCGCGAAATAGGGTAGGATGCAAAGGCTTGCACAGCATCTTCAAAAGTCCTGATAATATCCGTTTTTTCTTCATAAACGGGTGTTTGTTTGCCGTTAATATCAATAGTTGTAAAATCGTAACCATAATTACCCGATTGATAGGGGATATGTGAAACCCCAAGGCCAAAATTCCAGCGGCCCTGCTGGTTCAGATACACCACCTGCCCACCAAAATCATATACCTCGCCATTAACGGCTACCCCGGCATAGATCTGGTTACGGCCTAAAATATCTGTAAAAACGCCCTGGATGCCGCTTGATAAACCGGCTCCATAAGTACCAATAGATGCGCCGATACCGCTGCTTGCCAAATAATCGAGCTTGAATTTTGATTTATACGGGGTGGACTTAATTGAGTCAAGCGGGATTTTGCGGTATGCTAAAAAGTTATTCAGGTTGGAGTTGACCAGGTCGACCCCTGCAGAACGTGGCGGAGGTAGCATAGCCGCATCAAAATTAGTGGCGCCCGCTTCCACAACTGTAGGCTTAAACTCAGATGCTTTTGCCGAATATATGGTAAATTTTTGCGCCCGGTAATAGGAGTACAGTACATCATCCTTATCAGATAAGGTCAGGGCAGGCGAGTACTCGGTAATGCCGCTGATACCTGTAAACAAATTAGTCATTTGTTCAATTTTACCACCGGCCATCGTATAACGGTACATATTACGGAAGCCATCCCGGTTTGACAGGAAGTAGATCTGCGAGCCATCGGCCGAGTACTGGGGGTTTAGGTTGTTTGCACCATTAAAAATATTCAGGTCGGTTATTTTGCCCGTGGCCAGGTCGAGCTCGGCCAGGTTAAAGGTTATTTCTTGCGATAACGATTTATCGTATGTGGTTCTATCTGAAGAAAAAATCACCTTTTTACCATCCTTTGAAAAACTTGGCTGGTATTCAGTGTACTTATCATTAGTAAGTTGTTTTACGCTTTTGCTAACAAAACTATAGAGATACAGGTCGGTATGCCCTTCAGATAGCCCCTGTAAAACAATGCTTTTGCCATCGGGCGACCAGGAAAGGTTACTGAACTGCTCGGCCTTTTCCATAGAAATATCATTCAGCAGTTTACCCGATGGCACTTCAATAACCAACATCCGGTTTCGGCCCTTGCTGAAAACGCTGAAAGCGAAACGTTTGCTATCCGGCGACCATGCGCCCGCCGATTCTATAAAGTTAAACTCATCGATGTGTGTGTTTGATGTACTGCTGGTGAGTTTTTTTATATCGCGTCCAGAGTAAGCATCGGCCAGATAAAGATCAATACTGAACAAGCCTTTTTGCGACAGGTAGGTGAGGTACTTCCCATCCGGGCTAACCGATGGCGCGGTGATATCGCCCCTGATCTTGGTTGTAATTAATTTACGCCCGGTTGGTACCTGCGCGGTATCCTTTAAAAATGGCTTATATGTATTTTGGATGGAGTTTTTCCATAACTGCGATAGTGTTTTATCATCATAGCCCAAGGTGCGCCTAATGCCGTATTGTACACCAAAACGTGCGGCATTTTTAAAAAACGGAACAATGACGCTATCGCCATAAGTAGAACCGAGAAACGACCAGAACGCCTGCCCGTAACGATATGGGAAATATTTGTTTGAATTGGTCAGCGCTTCAATGGTTGGGATATCATTATTCAGGTAGGCATCACGTACCCACATGGCGGTGTAAGCATCCTTTTTACCTAATGAAAGGTACTCGGCCATACCTTCAACCATCCATAGCGGCACTTCGCCGGCACGTTCATAGCCTACCGAGTCGGCACCAAAAAGCATATGGTATTGAAACGCGTGCACCAATTCATGCCCAATAACGTGGCGGGTTAACTGATTGGTTTCGGCAATAGGCATAATTACCCTGTTCTTTAAACTTTCGGTTACGCCACCTAAACCAACAGATGCATCAACCAGCGTGCTTTGTTGAAAATCGGGGTGGTTGCTGTATAAAATAACAGGGTTGGGCTTGTTGAAAGTATCGCGAAAAACCTGCTGGTGCAGTGTGTACCACAACTCGCTCTCCTGCGCGAAGCGTTTAATAACGCTATCATTCTTAAGATAGTAGTAAATCTCGAAATGCGGAGTTTTGTAAACCTTGAACTTAAGATTTTTATAGCGCACCTTGTTTTGCCCAAAGTTTTGCGCCTTAGCCTGCTGGTTAAACAGTAATGCGCATAACAGGCATGATAATATAAAAGGATACCGTATGGATAAATTGCAGGGGTAACGTTTATTCATATATAGCGTATTATACAATTATGCTAATTTATATTAAATACGTACCCTATACAAACATGGTTGCTTATTTTATTGGGTGGCCGGTGGTTTATTTTCAGGGTTCTCCTCAGGTGCGGGCACGGTTACAGGCGCGGCAGTAGTATCCATAGGCATTTCCTGTAAGCTATCTGTTGATGTTGTATCCTCCCTTATAACAGGCGATGGGCACATGTACTCCTTGGTTATTTTTACCCATGGTTTTGGGAAGGGCCCATACGTATAGCCGGAGTTTGGATCAGCATACACTTTTTCCATAAAGGCGCCAAATATGGGCAGGGCTGTATGTGAGCCTTCGCCGGTTTCTGACGAGGTAAAGTGTACGCTGCGGTCATCGGCACCCACCCAGATACCTGTTACCAGGTCTTTAGTGATACCCATATACCAGCCGTCTACATAATCACTTGATGTACCGGTTTTACCGCCTATCTGGTTATTCTTTTTCCATAGGCCCGGGTACTCCCATAGGGCTTGCGAAGTACCACCCGGTTCTTCCATGCCGCCCCGGAACATATATAGCATCAGCCATGCGGTTTCTTCGCTTAAAACACGCTCGGCTTTTAAGGCGAATTCCTGTATAATGTTACCTTTTTGGTCGGTTATTTTGGTTACCAGTAATGGATCAACTTTTTCGCCTTTGTTAAGGAAGGTACTGTAGGCGCGTACCATTTCGTAAACCGAAACATCATTTGAACCTAATGATACCGATGGTACCGATTTCAACGGGCTTTCGATACCTATTTTATGTGCGTATTGTACAATTTTATCCCAGCCAACGTGCTCGGTAACCTGTGCGGTAATGGAGTTTACAGATTTACCCATCGCCCACCGTAACGACATTTCGCGGTACGAGAAATGGAAATCGGCATTATTTGGCTGCCAAACATCATCCTTACCATTGTCTTTAAATTTGATGGTTACGGGCTTGTCTGTAAATTTATCGCAGGGGGTAAAGCCATTATCAAGCGCAGTAACGTAGGCAAAAGGCTTAAAGGTTGAGCCTGCCTGGCGTTTGGCCTGGTTTACGTGGTCGTAATTAAAGTATTTATGATCAATGCCGCCAACCCAAACTTTAATTTTCCCGGTTGATGGCTCCATGGTCATCATACCGGTGTTTAGTATTTTGGTATAGTATTTTATCGAATCAACACTGGAGAAGGTAGTATCCCTGTCGCCATTCCAGGTAAATACGCTCATGCGTTTCTTCTTTTCAAAATACTTATTTATTTGCGTGGTATCGCCGTTGTATTTTTTGCTCAGTAGCTTGTATATCGGCAGCCTTTGCTCGGCTTTCAGTAAAAAGTCTTTTATCTCAACACCTTTACTATCGCGCCATGGGTTTTTATTGCCCCAAAGATTGTTAAAGCGCTTTTGCAGCATCTTCATTTTTTGAGCAACGGCTTCTTCGGCGTATTGCTGTAGTTTAGAGTCGATGGTGGTGTAGATCTTTAAACCATCCTCATAAAGGTCGTAATCATTTTGCTTGCACCATTTATCCAGCCATTTTTCAACCGCGCGGCGGATGTATGAATCGCCCTGGCCGGTATTGTCGCGGTAGTTCAGGTTCAAATTTAAGGGTAGCGCAACGTTAGCGGTGTACTCCGGTTTTTTAAGGTAACCGTATTTTTCCATCTGGCTCAATACCACGTTACGTCGCTCAAGCGATTTTTCGGGATTAGTTTTAGGGTTATAGGTTGATGTAGCTTTAAGCATGCCAATTAAAGTGGCCGCTTCGGCAGGGTTTACCGCATTTGGCGATTTGTTGAAATATTTTAGCGTAGCCGTTTTTATACCAAATGAGTTGTTACCAAACGGAACGGTATTTAAATACATGGTAAGTATTTGCTGTTTGGTGTACTGATGCTCAATTTTATAGGCAGTTATCCATTCCTTGCACTTAAATACTACGGTGCGTAAAAGTGGTACGTGCCTAATGAGCCCCTGCGATTTACGCTTACGGGTGCTGAACAGGTTTTTTGCCAGTTGTTGGGTAATGGTACTGCCACCACGGCGGTCGCCTTTTGCAGTAGATACCAAACTGCCTATAAAGCCCAGGAAATCTACTCCGCCATGTTTGTAAAAGCGTACATCTTCGGTTGCTACCAAAGCGTTTACAAGATTAGGAGAAATGCTTTTATAATCGACAGGGGAACGGTTCTCTTTGTAAAAACGGCCAATAAGTTTACCATCAGCAGTATATACTTCGGATGATACCGACATGGTAGGGGTTTTAATATCCTCCATATCAGGCGAGTAGCCAAAAAGCCACAGAAAATTTATCTCGATGGCGCAGAAAAAGATGATAATAAAATATATAAATACGGTAAAATAGCGTAGATACCGGTTCTTTATCTCTCTGAACATTGGGTAAAGATGTAAAATTATGCGCCCAAATCATAACGGGCGGTCGACAAAAATTAACAACGCAATTTTAACAAGTAAATTTTAAGTTAAGATGTTTGCGTGGAGAAATATTTTAATGGGAGGGGTTAGGTGAATTTATTTAAACAGTGTTTATAAAATTACACTGCCGAAGCAGTAGTTGTTCCAATCAAATCCCATAAATTACCATACAGGTCTTCAAATACGGCAACGGTTCCGTACGCTTCATCTGTTGGCTTGCGCACAAAATTCACTTTTTTGTCAAGCATCTGCTGATAATCCCTGCTAAATTGTCAGTATGTAAAAATAGAAATACTCTCCCGCCGGTTTGGTTTCCTACGCGGCTTTCCTGTTCGGCATTAGCAGCTTTCGCCAGTAGTAAATTACATCCCGATGCGCCTTTTGGTGCAATCAAAACCCATCTTTTATTTTCGCTTAAATGGGTATCCTCAATCAGTTCAAAACCAAGCTTCTTTGTGTAAAATTTAATGGCATCATCATAATCATCTACCAGCAAGCTAATATGGGCAATATAGTTTTTCATACAACGGCTTCCAGCAAAAACCTTTCTTCGGTATGTATTGATAATACTTGCAGTTCATCGCCTACGCTTATAATGCCATTGCTGTTAAAGGCCAGGTTTTGTCCAAATAATATTTTACTGCCTTTACGGCGATAGCGGGCAAGGGTTTTTAACGGTTCTTTGCCTTTGGCTATGGTTTCCTGGTCTATAGTGGTCATTACGCAACGGGCGCAAAGCTTCACACCATACATATCCACCCCGTTTATGGTAATATGGTTCATAAGGTCTTCGCTGTAAGGCTCGCCGCCGGTAAACACAATGTTTGGCCTAAAGCGGTTCATAGGCAGTTTCTCCAATAAACGGTTGTTCAGATCATCCAGCGATGCTTGTCCTATCAGCAATGCCGGGTAAGCATCCGCAAAAGAAGCTATAGTGCCTTGGGTAGTATACCTGGGGTCGGCCGCGCGATGGGTTTCATCAGGCATGTAAACAAGGCGGGCAGGGATGCCCAGCTTTACGGTAAACCAGGCGTCAACAATATCGCTAACTAACTGACCGGTGCAGGTATCATCCCATATTGTTACATCAAGCAGATCATTCTTTAAGGGTAAAAATGGGATACTTATGCTTGAGCCATCGGTAGTATAAGTAACTTTTAACGCGTCGGCTAAAACTTCGATCTTAAACAAGGCCATTTGCGCGTGTTCGCGTTGCGACAGGAAGCGGTTATTGTCATCTATCAGCATCCAGCGGCGGTCGTGTTGCAGGCCGCGGTCGGTTAGTTGCGCGGTTGTAAGCGCAATGCCACCTAACGATTTTATGGGGTAAATAAACAGCTGGCTAACGGTAAGCATATCACAAAAGTAATGCATTGGCACATGATTTTTAAACTCATTTATAATTGTTTAAATTACAGTTGATTTATTGGCTATTAATTAATAGTATTGTTAAACCAATAACCCACCGGTTCTCCTAAACCGGTTTATAACCTTAAAATATGTCGATAAACGCACCCAACATTAATGGCAAGGCTACGGCCAACAACACGTATGATGCAATTGTAATAGGATCGGGCATAAGCGGCGGATGGGCTGCAAAAGAACTTACCGAACGCGGCCTTAAAACCATTATGCTTGAGCGTGGCTCAAACTATGAACATATAAAAGATTATAAAACAGCGCAATATAACCCATGGGATTTTGAGCACCGCGGCAATGTAACCCAGCAGCAGCGTAAACAACGCCCGGTAATATCGCGCAATTGGGGAGCGCAGGAAGCGGTGATAGATGCATGGGCCAATGAGCAGGATGCACCTTATGCAGAGGTGAAACCGTTTAACTGGTGGCGATCGTACCGTTTGGGTGGCCGCTCTATTTTATGGGGCCGCCAAAGCTATCGCTGGAGCGATCTTGATTTTGAAGCAAACGATAAAGATGGCTGGGCGATTGACTGGCCTATCCGTTATAAAGATATTGCACCCTGGTATGACCATGTAGAGAAGTTTGCGGGCATCAGCGGTTCCGTAGAAGGCATCCCCAACCTGCCCGATGGGCACTTTTTACCGCCAATGGATCTGAACTGGGTAGAGCGTGATGTGGCGGCAAGTATTAAAAAACAATTCGGCAGGCATATGATCATTGGGCGGGTGGCTAACCTAACCAAACCTATCCCTTACCGTACTGCCTGCCAGTTCCGTAACCGTTGCTGGGAGGGATGTCCTTTCGGCGGATATTTCAGCACACAGTCATCAACTCTGCCTGCAGCGTTACGTACCAGAAAATTAACTGTGAGGCCTCAATCAATAGTGACCAGGATATTGTATGATAAAGACACCCAAAAAGCCAAAGGCGTAGAGGTGCTCGATGCTGTAACCAACAAAACGTATGAATTTTACGCCAAGGTGGTGTTTGTGAACGCATCGGCATTAAATAGTGCCTGGGTGCTGATGAATTCGGCAACAGATATTTGGGAAGGCGGCCTGGGCAGCAGCAGCGGCGAACTTGGCCATAACATTATGGATCATCATTACAACCTTGGCGCAAGCGGCGAGGTGGAAGGTTATGACGATAAATACTATTACGGCCGCAGGGCAAACGGGCCATATATAGTACGTTTTGCCAACGTGGGTACCGATAAGCGCGATTATTTGCGTGGATTTGGTTACCAGGGTGGTGCAGGCCGTAACGGATGGAGCCGCGAAATAGCCGAAATGAATATCGGTGCTGCTTATAAAGATGAGTTATCTGAACCGGGAGCCTGGAGAATAGGCTTTGGTGGTTTTGGCGAATTATTGCCTTACCATGAAAATAAGATAACCCTCGATAAAACCCGTAAGGATAAATGGGGCTTGCCCATATTATCTATGGATGCCGAGATAAAGGATAACGAGAAGAAGATGCGTATAGATATTGTAAAGGAAGCCAAAGCAATGCTGGAAGCAGCAGGCGTTAAAAATGTAGAAACGCACGACAGCGGTCACAATATTGGCGATGGCATCCACGAAATGGGTACTGCGCGTATGGGCCGCGACCCCAAAACATCGGTACTGAACGGCAACAATCAGGTTTGGGATGCCAAAAACGTGTTTGTAACCGACGGCGCCTGCATGACCTCATCCGCCTGCCAAAATCCATCGTTAACTTATATGGCGCTTACCGCACGTGCAGCCAATTTTGCTGCGGATGAATTGAAAAAAGGAAACCTTTAAAATCGATTTAAGAGAAAAGAATCAAGATACAAGACTGGATCAGATTCAGGAATCAAGACACAAGACTAAAAACACAACTATGAAGATCAAAAATATTGTTACTACCTTAATGCTTATCTGTTTGGTTACAGCTATAAGTTGTGCTAAGCCAAAACCCAAAGTGCTTATTTTTTGTAAAACAGCGGGCTTTCATCATGAGTCGATAACGGTAGGGATTCCTGCTATCATAAAACTGGGCAGGGAGAATAACTTTGATGTAGATACCACCACCAATTCAGCATTATTTACTACTGACAATTTAAAGCAATATGCCGCGGTAATATTTTTGAGCACTACAGGCGATGTGCTGAATGCCGGGCAGCAAACTGCTTTTGAACAGTATATAAAAGCTGGGCACGGTTTTGTAGGTGTACATGCCGCTACCGATACCGAGTATGATTGGCCATGGTACGGTAACCTGGTAGGCGCTTATTTTAAAAGCCATCCCAGTAAACAGCAGGAGGCGAACCTGAATATTGTAGACAGGAATTTTATTGCCACTAAGCATTTACCCGCAACGTGGCGCAGGCTTGATGAATGGTACAATTACAAATGGATAGCTAATGACCTGCATGTACTGATCAAGATAGACGAGAAGAGCTACACCGGCGGTGAGAATGGCGATAATCATCCTATGAGCTGGTATCATAGTTATGATGGCGGTCGTGCTTTTTATACGGCTCTTGGCCATACCGATGCATCATACGCCGATCCGCTTTATTTAAAACATTTGCTGGGTGGTATACAATATGCGATAGGGAAGAAGTAATCGATTCATCATTGCGAGCGTAGCGTAGCAATGACGCGTGGATGAATGATAAAAGTTAATTCCACAAAAAAGGCCGCCTCATAAACTGAAGCGGCCTTCTTTATAATTAAGCATCTTATTAATCTAAGCCACCGTGGCGGTTAGCTTTTACGGGCTCAGGCCATTTACCCGGTTGGCCGTTGCGGCCTGCAGGTAAGTTAGTAGATTTATCGCGTGGTAGTTTTGCGGGGTCTTCGCTGGCCATGTAAATTAATATGGCAGTAAGGATTGCATTGCTTCGCAGGTCGTCAAAAACTACTTTATCGTAAGTGTCGCGGTTGGTGTGCCAGGTATAGTTACCATACGACCAGCTGTTTGAGCTTAACGAGAAACCAGGTGCGCCTACAGCAACAAATGATGCAAAGTCAGACCCGCCGCCGCCCGGTGAACCGGGGAAACTGGTTTTTATCTGGTGACGGATGGTATCCGGAACCGCCTCTAACCAACGGCTGATGAAATCGCCTGCTTTTTCAAAACCTTGTCCGCCAATGTTAACCACGCGTCCTGTACCGTTATCCTGGTTAAATAAAGCCTGAAGGTTGGCAACAATCTCCGGGTGATCTTCAACAAACGCACGCGAACCGTTAAGGCCCTGCTCTTCGCTCGCCCAATGGCCAACAAGTATGGTACGTTTTGGATGCGGATAAACCTTTTTAAGAATGCGCATAGCCTCCATCATGGTTAGGGTACCTGTACCGTTATCGGTAGCCCCGGTGCCGCCATCCCATGAATCAAAGTGGGCCGAAAGCATCACGTATTCGTTTGGTTTTTCGGTGCCTTTTATCTCGCCAACCACGTTAAAGGTTGGTACAACACCAAGTTCTTTTGATTCCGCCTGTATGGTGATCTTTGGTTTTTCGTTGTTATCGGCAAGGCGGTACAGCATACCGTAATCCTCTAAAGCAATATCAACGGTAGGGATGGTTTTGGTATAAGCGCCAAATATTTTATCAACCCCAAAACCTGCGCTCCAGTTATTGGTAACAATACCGGCAGCGCCTGCTTTTTCAAGCGCAACGGGTAAGGTACGGGTGTTAAAACCAGTATTGCTAATGCGTTTGCGCCATGCATCGGTTTGGGCAGTGCGGGCAGCTTTCATTTTATCAATAGATCCGCTTAGGGCAAATTCCTTCCAGTTATCATCGGGCCTTCCGGTTGGTTGGTTCATAGATATCATTACAAATTTGCCTTTAACTGCAGGCAGCCATTTTTGGAAAGCTACAGAATCGGTCACTTCGGGTAAAATAATAACCTCGGCGGTAACCGGTTTTTTCATCCCGGGGCTCCAGGCAAGTTGTGTACCTTCAATGCTGTGTACGCGTGGGTAAACCATATCAATGTGGGTTATACCACGCTCCCAGCCGCGCCATTCTCCCCATTTTTCCTGGCGGGCTGTAATGCCCCAGCCTTTGTATTTGTCGAGCGCCCATTTGCCGGCTTTGTCGAAACCGGGGGTGCCTACCAGGCGCGGGCCAATACCGTCAAACAACTCGTGCGCCAGTTTTTCCAGCTGCGAGTTATCGGTGGCTTCCTTCACAATATTATCAACAACCGCGTTTTTAGTTTGCGCAAACGTGGTGCTACCGGCAAACAATGCCGATGCCATAATTAGTTTGGTAAAATTTTTCATATCAGTTTGATATAGGGCTTAGTTAGTTTGTATAGCGAATGTATAAAATGCAGGGCGCAAAACATATTATGAATGGTGATGTAACAAGTTTGTTAGAATTTTTAGTTGACTTTTAATCACAGAGAACACAGGGGTTTTCACAGAGAAACACAAAAGGAATATCGTATAGAATAATGAATATATACTTTGTGACCTTTGTGGTAGTCGATTTAGATTCTCCGTGTGCTCGTGGTTAAAAAAACTCAAACTTGGCCTGATTAATGCTTATTAATCAACAGATAAACATAATAAAGCATTATGGCACAGTTAGACGTTCAGCCCAAGCGCAAAAGCTCAGTATTTATATGGATCATATTTGCAATTTTAGCAATAGCTGCGGCTGTTTTGCTTTATAGGGGATGTAACCGTTCGGCACCTATAAGGGTCGACTCGACCGACACCGTTAAAAAGGACAGCGCAAAAACCGACAGCAATGTTATTGTAACCACACAGCCTGATTGGAACGCTATTGATTTTAACATTCCCAAAGCATCGCTGGATGAAGTGACCGATAGTGCCATTATTGTTAGGGGTAACGATAAATATACCATTTACAGCCTTGGCGAAAATATATTGTTCCCGCCTAATAAAAGCACGCTGCAATCTACCGCTGCCGGTAAATTGCACCAGGTGGCAGCATCGTTACTTAAGAGATACGAAACTTCAGAAATAGCTATATATGGACATGCTGACTCTATTGGGTCGGCAGGTGATAACAAAGCCCTGGGTGCAAATCGCGCTAATGCTGTTAGGGATTGGCTGGTAAATGAAGGCCATTTATCCGGAGCTAAGATTACCGTTCATTCATTAGGCGAACAAAAACCAGTGGCAACAAATGCTACCGAAAAAGGCCGTGCGCAAAACCGTAGTGTGGAGATTGTGGCTTACACGGGCGTGGAGAAAAAGTAATTTATACCTTTAAAATAAAAAGCAATGGCTACGACAGAAGATACAGATGATTACAATTTGCAGGAGTTAAGCGAAAGTGATTACGAGATAGTAGACGACCAGCCCGAAATATTTGGCTGGGATGTGAAAGATACACACCGCAATAAAGTAGGCGAGGTGTACGAATTGCTTTTTGACCCTGATACCCGGAAGGTCCGTTATATTGTGGTTGATATGGAAAGTAACGATGCCAACCTTGAAGAGGGGCGTGTATTGGTACCCATTGAAATTGCAGACTTTGATCTGGATAACGACGAAGTTAAACTGCCCGGTGTAAGTGTTACCAATTTATTGGCATTGCCGCTTTATGAACGGGGCCGCATAATAAATAAAGGAACCGATGAAGAGATCCGCCTTGCGCTTGATAAAGTTGAAAAAGACGCACCAATTCCACCGGGATCTATCCATGTAAGCAAAACAAAATTTTACCCCAAAAATGAAGAGGGCTTTATTGCGGGTGATGATAACGCTTAGGATTGTGTTGTCAGCCTCAGTCTGTAGAAACTATCTCAAAACATCATCCGTGACCTTGGCAATATCCGAAGCTATCTTATTGATAAACCCTAACTGATCTTTCATCAAAATATCCTCCTCTGTAAGGGGGATAGAGGTAATTTCCGACTTTGGTACACCATCCGTTTTTGGTGGTGCTACCGGCGGAATAATGCTTTCACCATCCAGTTTTCTATCGGTTTCCTTTAATACAGCGATGCTGCGCTTAACCAGCTTTAACATATCCGCATGGGGCGTTTTTTGCCCTGACCGCATAAGTGCCGAAGCAATATTAGCCGAGTAAGAGGCCAGGATGTGATTTAGCACAACAAATTTATGCAGGCCCTTGATATTGCGCTGTTTGCTTTTAGGTTCAGATGTCATCCGCTCAAATGTGGCCGATAAGTTGGCCGAGTTTACATAAACATCTTTACGTGCAAGCTTGTATTCGGTTATCTCTACCACCTTGCCCGATATGCTTTCAGAGATTTTCTGCAGATAATTGATATCGGCGGTGATAACTGATTTTAAGATCAGCTGGATCTGCTGGAATTCCCATGTAGGAAACAATACATAACTGGCAATAAACGCAATTCCCGAACCTATCAGCGTATCAATAACCCGCTCCTGGAAAACGTTGATGGTGCCCAGCCCTAAAAACTTAAACAGGATAAGTACGTATGGGGTCATGAATATTACTGCCACAATGTAGTTTATCCTCAAGAAACTATAAGTACCTATCATCAGCGCAACCAGTATAACAAATTGCGCAGTTTTACCGGGGATGAAATTTAGTATCATAATACCAATAGCGCCCCCGGCAATGGTACCTATTAAACGCTGGTAGTTACGCTGTTTTGATAAACTGAAGCCGGGTTTCAGTATCACAATAATGGTTAACAATACCCAATAGCTATGCCCGCCTAATGAAAAGTTTTTTGCGGTAATAAAGCCTACTAAACAAACCAAAGCAACCCTTAGGGCATGTTTAAAAGCACCTGAGTTAAGCGTAAGGTTATCCCAAAAGATATGCGGGGCAAAATCCTGATGGGTTACAAATTTAGAGTACTCTACACCGGTGGGGCTTTGTACTAAACTATCCGACGCTTTTGAATGGTAGTATTTATAAATATTGGAGATGCTTTTGCTCAGGTCGCGCAGGTTGATCAGGATCTTTTTTAACACCAGGTTGCTGGTTTCCTTATCATCGGTACCAATGGTGTCGATGCGGCGTTTCAGGTGTTCTAAGCGCAGTTCAAGGTTACTTAGCTTTTCGGGGCGGGTGTTGGCCAATACAGCATAGCCTATATTATCCAGGTCGTCGGCCACGTGTTGTAAAAAATCGGCTATTTCTGATAATACCCCGGTGTTTTCAAACTTCTCGCGGATGTAGGTGTAATCATAGTGAGTAGCCATGATCTGCTCAAACATATCTACCAGGTCAATAAAAGTAAGCACCAGTATCCTGCTGGCCGAAGTTGATTCTTTTACCAGTAACCGGCTTTTAAAAAGTATTTCTCTTACAGCATCCTGGTGGTTACTTACCTGTATCTGCTGCAAAACCAGTTTGCGATAATTTTCGTCAATGTCAGTACCTTGCTTATAAAAATCGGCTTTTATCCGCAGGAAACGAGCAATATCCGCGACGTTTTCGCCAAGGGTTTGCTGCGCTGCCCGATAGGGGCGAATACCGAAAAACACCAGGCTGAATATCATATACCACAGCCCGCCCGCTAAAATTGTTAGAGAAAATATGGGTACCTCAGGCGGGGGGACGGCCTTGTCCATCATAAATATCATCACCAGCAAAGCTGATGTGCCAATTGATGCCGCACGGTTGCCATAAACCGTAAGCATAGAGAAAATGAAAGAAAAGATGGTAATTTCCAGCCCTAAAGTAAATACGTTAAAACGGGCGTAACCGGTAATTAGCGCTACCAGGATGAGTATAAAATTACCTACAGCCATAGCGTTGCGCTTGTGCGAAATTGGCCCCGGTCCGTCTATCGTGCAGATACACAGCGCGCCTAACGACAGCGTAAGCCCCATATTAAAATCGCCAAGTTTCATTAGCACCAGCGCGGGGGTAATGATGCCAATGGTCATGCGCAACCCGTCAGAAAAATACTGACTATAAAAAAAGCTTTTTATTTCTCTTTTATGGTTGTTCATCTACTAATTATTGGGTGTTGATTTTATGTGGCAAAATTAAACAAATAAAACTTGTACAGTTTCGTAATAACAATTATTGCATTAAAATGTACTAACCGTTATTAATTTTTTAGTTTTTACAGTATTTTAATTTTAGATAGTTAAATTCACGGCGTAATAAACTATCTAATCTTTGTAAACCTGTACTCATTATGCCATCAACCTTAAGGCTCAGTCAAAAAGAATCTATCTTTAACCACGAAGTTGTAAAGCGGTTTGAGCTGTACAACAGCTTGTTTCAAACATTGCCTTTTTACCAGGTTAAGGATACAGGGATCTTGCTGCCATTCTTTAGTTCGCACTGCGATAAGGGGACGGCCGACCAGCTATCACCTACAGAGATCATCGAATCGTTTTTCAAAAAATACGTACCTAATGTTGACCATCGCGAGCAGATAAACCGCTTGTTTAGGTTTATACAATATATAGAGCGCCAGGTGGTTTTATTTGATGCCATTGAAGATTCATCATTTGCCAAGGTTGGCCGTGTTGATGATACCGGAACGCTGCAAAGCATGGTGCAGCAGGCATCGCAAAGCGAGCAGGCAAGGGCAAACATCAGCAGGCAACTAAAAGATTTTTCGTTAAGGCTGGTGCTTACCGCGCACCCTACTCAGTTTTACCCGGGCACTGTTCTGGGTATCATGACTGACCTGATAGAGGCGCTTAAAACCAACGATATCCCATCTATTGACGGATTATTGCAGCAGTTGGGTAAAACACCATTCTTTAACAAAACATCGCCAACCCCGGTTGATGAGGCTGTGAGTTTGGTGTGGTTCCTGGAGAATATATTTTATAATGCGTTATCGGGCATCCAGTCAAAATTGGAAGAAGAGTTTGATATTGAGGGTAACCCGCAGGTGCTTGAACTTGGCTTTTGGCCTGGTGGCGATCGCGACGGTAACCCCAACGTTACCACCGAAACTACCCGTTCGGTATCAACTTTATTAAGGCAAATTATTTACCGCTGTTACTACCGCGATTTCAGGAACCTGAAACGCCGCATCACTTTCAGGGGCTTTGCCGACACCATCAGCAAACTGGAAGCGGTACTTTACGATAACGCATTTAACCCGCAGGATAACCCGAAAGATCTGCAGCCTGAGTTGCTGAAACTACTCAGATCTATGCGCCAAACGCTGGTTACCGAGCACGATAGCCTGTTTGTGAACATTGTAGATAACCTGATCCAAAAGGTAAACTTATTCGGTTCGTACTTTGCCACACTTGATATAAGGCAGGATAGCCGCGTACTGCGCGATGTATTTAAATACACTACCGAAAAGGTTTATACCGGCGTACCGAAAAACTATGCAGAGATGAACGAGGAGGCTAAAATTAAAAGCCTGCCCTTTAACCAGGCCGATTTTAAATGCCCTGCAACTGCTGATAGCCTTATCCGCGATACACTGGACACCATCAGGCTGATGAAGCAGATACAGCACAGCAACGGTGAAAAGGGCTGCCAGCGTTTCATCATCAGTAACTGCCAACAGGCATCAGATATTTTGCAACTAATTGCCCTGTTTTTGTGGAGCGGATGGGAAAAAGATAAACTGAGTGTTGACTTTATGCCATTGTTTGAAACCGTTAACGACCTTAAACATGCCGCAGATGTGATGGAGAAATTATATACCCACCCGTTCTACAAAGCGCATTTAAAGAAACGCGGTAACAAGCAAACCATTATGCTGGGCTTTAGCGATAGCACCAAGGATGGTGGTTACCTGATGGCTAACTGGAGCATTTATAAAGCCAAGGTTGAGCTTACCGCCATGGCCCGCAAATACGATATTACACTGGCGTTTTTTGACGGCAGGGGTGGCCCGCCGGCACGTGGTGGTGGTAAAACACACCGTTTTTACGCGTCTATGGGTAAAGAAATTGCTAACGATCATATCCAGCTTACTATACAAGGGCAAACGGTGAGCTCACAATATGGGTCGGTAGAAACGGCGAGGTTCAATACCGAGCAGTTGATAAACGCAGGTATCATAAGCGCGCTGCACCCCAACCATAACGATTTGTTGGATAACAAGCATAAAGCCCTGATAGCCGAAATGGCCGAAGAAAGCCACGGCCTGTTTCTGGCGCTGCGCGAGCACCCGCTGTTTATGGAGTATCTGGAAAATTATAGTCCGCTTAAATTGCTATCGCAGATCAACATCAGCAGCCGGCCAACCAAGCGTAACGCGGGTGCCAAACTGAAGTTGGAAGACCTGCGCGCTATCAGCTTTGTTACTTCATGGAGCCAGTTAAAACAAAATATTCCCGGTTTTTACGGAGTGGGTACTGCTTTAAAGAAAATGAAGGACGGCGGTAAATGGAAAGAGGTGAAAGAGCTTTATCAAAACTCGGGTTTCTTTAAAACCATGCTGGATAACTGTATGATGTCTATGACCAAATCCGACTTTAGGGTTACGGCTTACATGGCTAAGGATAAAAAGTTCAGCGCTTTTTGGAAAGGGCTGAAAGCAGAATATGAGTTAACCCGCGAAATGCTGCTGGAACTTACCGATACCAAAGTATTGATGGAAGAGTTCCCGGTTGACAGGCGTTCGATAGCCATACGCGAGAAGATTGTATTGCCATTGGTTATTATACAGCACTATGCCCTGCAATGCCTTAATAATACCGACGATGAAGAGTTGATTGGTATTTATAACAAGCTGGTGATACGTACGGTGTACGGTATTGTGAACGCCGGAAGGAATTTGGCGTAAATGCCATAAGTACCACCGTTATTGTGAGATGCTATAGCGACGTGGCAATCTTCGAGATACATGCCGCCAAGTTTTTCTATCGAAGATTGCCACGCTACGCTCACAATGACGGTTGGGAGGATGTTAATCATTAAGTTTTTGTAAACAGAATGTGGTAATACGTGTTACGTAAGTATTATAAGCTTAATATTTACGATGAAAAGAACATTTAGTATCGCCTTCGCATTGGTTACCTTACTTATTGTGCAAGCTTGTAATAACAAAAAAGCCAAAAACTACAATAAAATAAATCAGGCTAACGAAGATGGGATTTCTTTCGTGAAAGATGCTCTTGAATCCGGCGCAGCCGAAATTAAGGTATCTCAACTTGCCTTAACAAATTCCCGTAACACAGAAGTGCTGGCATTTGCAAAAATGATCATTGCCGATCATACTGACGCGGATGCTGAACTGAGAAAGCTATCTGGCAGTAAGGTTGCGAACGACACACTTACTGTTGCCCACGAACATTTGGTAAGCAGCTTAACAGGTAAAAAGGGTCATGATTTTGATAAGGAGTACACACAGGCTATGGTTAACGACCATGAAAATGCCATAAAGATTTTTAAAGCCGGGGAAACCAACACAGACAAAAAGTTAAAAGATTTTGCCGGCAAAACGTTGCCAAAACTGCAGGAACATCTGAAACAGGCAAATGAAATATGTCTTGGTCTAAAATAGTTTTAATTGTTGTTCCAAAGGCGGTTTAGCTTTGCCAAAAACAGTTCGGCCACCGTATTTCCATGAATCATTCCTTTCTTTTTCTATCACCTGGTCAAAGTTGGCATTTGGGGTAAAGTCTTTTTCTGCCGCCTGGGCTATATTGGTGAGGCGTTTAATGGCTTCGCTTTTTTCACTGTTGCCCAATTTGGCTTTGTGGATGGCGGTTTGCAAAACACCTATGGTTTCATCGTAAACTTTTGTAGGTACAGGGAAGGGATGCCCATCTTTACCGCCATGCGCGAAGGAGAACCTCGCCGGGTCTTTAAACCTTGACGGCGTGCCATGGATCACCTCGCTTACCAAAGCTAATGATTGCAATGTACGCGGGCCAAGGCCTTGTAGCAGCAACAGGTCTTCAAAGTCCTTAGGTTGTTTTTCGTGTGCCAGCCACAGCACAGTACCCAGGCGTTTCAAGTCGACATCTTTTGCCTGCACATCATGGTGATTGGGCATTACAAGTTTCCTTATTTCTTTCAGCATGCGGTCGGGTTGTTCGGCGGCAATCTGCATTACACCTGTGCGCGAGCTATCAGCCAGTTTATCGGCCATGTTTAAAATAAAACCGTTGTTTTTCCCGTGGATGGCGGTATGGGGATCTTCAACAAATGAAGTTAGTTGTTCCGAATGCCAGTGGTAACGGCGGGCGGTGCTACTCAGGTCGCTCATGCCTTGTTGTACTACGGCCCATTTGCCCGTATCGCTTAAAATAAAGTTATGTGTATACAATTGAAAACCATCCTGTATAGCGGTATTATCAATCTTGGCGCTCAACTTGCTGCATTTTACCAAGTAGTTACCATCAAGCCCGGTGGTGTTGCAAACGTTCATCAGTTCCTGAGGAGTTTTGGTTGAGTGTTTGCCTTTACCGCCGCAAATATAAATACCCAGTTCGCGGCTGTGTGGATTGATAGACCGCTTTAACGCCCCCATAACCGATGTGGTGATGCCTGATGAATGCCAATCCATACCCATAACAGCGCCCAGGCTCTGAAACCAGAAGGGATCGCTCAGGCGGCGTAAAACCTCATCCTTTCCGTAATCCATTACAATAGTTTCTATTACTGCGAGGCCCAGTTTGGCCATACGTTCGGCGAGCCAAACAGGTACATAACCATAATGTAAGGGTAAATCGGCACTACCGGAACGCTTCATGCTAACAAAGTTAGCAATTTGTTTGAGATTATGAAAGAATACCACCTCTCGCGCGTCATTGCGAGCGTAGCAATCTTCTACATGCTCGTCGCCTGCCTTTCTATCGAAGATTGCCACGTCTCTATCGCTCCTCGCAATGACTGTTGGGTGAGGATAAGAGGCGTCTACGCCTCAAAAGAGACTTTCACATCGTTCCAAAACTCATCCAAAGCTATTATACGGGGTTTAAAAAAGGAGATCAGTTTTGGCCAGTCTTCCTGTTGGAAGATACTGACGGGGGAGAGCTCTGTATAAATCCTGCTGACGATTTTGCCGTATTCATCCTTACCATGCAGTTGCCATTGCCATTCTTCGCCAAGTGTATTGTGTAGCATGGTTTTGTAGGTGGCGAACTGCTCGAAAAATAATTCCTGCAGCTCTGCATCCGGGTGGGCTATTTCAATAGCAACGCTTGCCATTTTATTATCAGCCTGCGTTCTGAAATAGATGTGCTTTACACCGGTTTTATAATTGATCCAGTTGGTGCGCAGGCCTTCGGCAGATAGTACCGGGCCCATATATTGCCCAAACGCTGTCCAGAATGCCTGTTTTAACTGTGATGCCTGATCTTTAGAGTACATAGATATTTTTTAAACACGTTGTCATTTCGAGGGAAGCGCAGCGACGAGAAATCTTTTACACCAAACATTTGTTGAAGCGTGATGTACACTTGCAATTGTAAAAGATTTCTCCTCTTACCTCGTTCGAAATGACATTCGGCTAATTTATATTGAATTTCAAACTCAACTTCTCCTCCTGCGAATTACCACCCAGGATCAGCCTATACTCACCGGGGTAAATTTTCCATTTGTTAGTAGCCAGGTCCCATTTTTGCAACTCCCTAACAGGGATGCGAATGGTTGCAGTTTGTTGTGCCCCTTTAGTTACGCTTACACGTTTAAACCCCTTTAACTCCTTTAAAGGCATACGGTCAATCTTCGGATATTGAATATAGGCCTGTACCACTTCATCACCGTTAAAAGTGCCTGTGTTTTTTATATCTATGCTTATACTAATGGTGTCAGTAGCTTTATAGCTTGTTTTAAAGTTACCTGCTGCAGTGTAATCAAATTTTGTATAACTCATGCCGAAGCCAAACGGATATTGCACAGGGCCATCGTAATAGCGGTAGGTACGGCCTTTCATGTTGTAATCTTTATAATCGGGCAGGTTGCTCAATGCTTTATAAAATGTGACCGGTAAATGCCCCGACGGCGAAATATCACCAAACAAAATATCGGCCAGCGCATTGCCGCCCTGCTCGCCCGGGTACCAGGCCAAAATAACGGCATCGGCATAGGGGGCAATAGCTGCTACATCCACATCGCTGCCTGCTGTGATCACTGCTATAATGGGTTTCTTTACCTCGGCACGCAAACGTTTAAGATAAGCAATGTGGCTTGCGGGTAAATTTATATCCAGCTTATCGCCACCACCCGGGGCCAGGAAGGCATCGCCCTCTTCGCCCTCGTTAACCGGCGACAAGCCCAACACGGCAACCGTAACGTCTGCATTCCCCGCAGCCCAAATACCACCAAAATGAGTGGTGTCGCGGTTATCGGCCCCAAGGTCATACTCAACGCGGGCAGCGGGGCCAACAGCAGCGGTTATACCTTCTACAAAATTCACCACTTTACCTGTTCCGTGGTAGTTACCTATCAGTGCATCGTACGATGTTGCATTTGGCCCAACAACCATATAGCTGCTGTATTTACTTTTACTAAGCGGCAGCACATTATTATCGTTTTTTAAAAGCACCATGCTTTGTTGCGCCACTTTACGTGCAAGGGCAATGTGCTGCGCGTTATGCACGCTATCGGCACCGTAACCATGGTATGGATTAAGCGACGCATCATCATAAAAACCGAGTTTGAATTGTGTGCGCAGGGTGGCACATAAGGCCTTATCTACATCGCCAACTTTCAGCAAGCCGCGTTTTACGGCCTGCATTACATCGTTTTGAAGAAGGGTAGAGCAATCCAGGTCAACACCAGCTTTGATGGCCTCGGCAGCTACAATTACCTGGTCGGGTTGTGTTTTATGGCGAAGGTAAATATCATCTAAAGCGCCGCAGTCGGTAACCACATGGCCTTTAAACTTCCATTCATTCATCAAAATATCTTTAAGCAAAGTATTGCTGGTGCAGCAAGGTTCGTCGTTAACCCGGTTATAGGCACACATAATGCTTTCCACGCCGCCATCAACCAGGTACTTAAACGAGTATAGGTAGGTTTCGCGCAGATCTTTCTGATCTATTATGGCGTTAAACTCATGCCTGCCTGCTTCGGGGCCGCTATGTACGGCATAATGCTTGGCTGCGGCGCTGGCTTTTAAATAATGCGGATCATCACCCTGCAAGCCTTTTACAAACGCCCCACCCATACGCGAGGTAAGGAACGGATCTTCACCGTAGGTTTCCTGCCCACGGCCCCAGCGAGGGTCTCTAAATATGTTGATGTTGGGTGTCCAGAAGGTAAGGCCCATGTATTGCAGCCGCCTGCCCATCCCGGTTGACAGGTTATACTTTGCCCTGGCCTCGGTTGATATAGCGTTGGATACTTGTTTCAATAAGTCGTCATTAAAAGTTGCTGCCATGCCTATAGCCTGCGGGAAGATGGTTGCCTCGCCTGCGCGGGCAACACCATGCAGGGCTTCGTTCCACCAGTTGTAGGCAGGGATGCCCAGGCGCGGTACGGCTTTGCTTTGATAACCTAACAGGGCTATCTTTTCCTCTAAAGTAAGGCGCGATACCAGGTCTTTTACACGGACGTCTAAAGGCTGTTTACTGTCTTTATAGATAATTTTTTGCTGGCCGGAGACCATTATCGGTACAAAAAGTATCAATAGCAAATAATAAAATCGAATTTTCATATGGGCAGTATAAGGGAATGCTAACTTAAAAGAAATAGGCCGCTCTGCCAATTATTTTGTGCTGAAATGTTACTTTAGCAATTACTAATACTGCTTAAATGAAATACCTATCATTGCTTTTACTGCTGGCTGCATCATCGGCTTTTGCACAGCCCGCGCCAAAACCTTATGGCCCATTACCAACTCAAGGCCAGTTAAACTGGCAGGAAACCGGCATGTACTGCCTGATCCATTGGGGGCCTGATACCTATACCGACAAGGAATGGGGCTATGGTGATGAAGACCCCAAACTGGTAAACCCATCTAATTTTGATGCTATGCAAATTGTCGGCGCGGCTAAAGCGGGTGGCTTTAAAGGTATAATTGTAGTAGCCAAACATCATGATGGTTTTTGCCTGTGGCCTACTAAAACAACCGAACATAATATCAGCAAAAGCCCTTACAAGAATGGCAAAGGCGATATACTGCGCGAGTATCGTGAAGCCTGTGATAAAATGGGCATGAAGATGGGTGTTTACTGCTCGCCCTGGGACAGGAACAGTGCCCTTTATGGTAAGCCTGAGTATGTAACAGAAGTGTATCGTAAGCAATTAAAAGAATTGTATACCAATTATGGCCCGTTATTTATTACCTGGCATGATGGTGCCAACGGTGGTGATGGCTACTACGGCGGTGCGCGCGAAGTTCGTAAGATAGAGAGATCTACCTATTACGGGTGGGATGAAACCTGGGGTATTGCCCGTAAGCTGCAGCCCAACGCCGTTATTTTTGGCGATGTTGGCCCGGACATACGTTGGGTAGGCAACGAACGCGGACAGGCCGGCGAAACCAGTTGGGCAACCTACACACCTCATGCGCCTGATGCCGGCAAGAAGCCGGGCAATGGCTATGTAAAAGATTATGAAGGCACAGAAGGCCATCGCGATGGCGAATTTTGGATGCCTGCCGAATGTGATGTGGCGCTTCGACCGGGATGGTTTTACCACAAACGCCAGGATGATTCGGTTAAAACGCCTCAAAAATTGCTGAGCCTGTATTACCAAAGTGTTGGCCGTGGCGCTGCTTTAGACTTAGGTTTATCGCCCGACAGGACAGGCCAGCTGAATACAAATGACGTGCAATCACTAAAGCAGTTTGGCGATGTGTTAAGGAGAACTTTTGCCCTCAATTTGGCCAAAGGCGCTACGTTAACAGCAAGTAATACAAGAGGTAATAATAAAACTAAATATGGCGCAGCCAGCCTGTTGGTTGATAGCCGTTACACCTATTGGGCAACTGATGATAAAGTGAAAACGCCCGAATTGGTATTAGATATGCATCAGCCTAAAACCTTTAATATAATACGCCTGCGCGAAAATATCAAACTTGGCCAGCGGGTTGAGGAGGTAGCGGTTGATGCCTGGCAGGATGGTAAGTGGGAGGAGATTGCCAAAGCTACCAGCATTGGCGGCAACCGGTTGATCCGTTTACAAAATGATGTATCTGCAAGTAAGGTCAGGCTGCGTATCACCAAGTCGCCGGTTTGCATTGCCCTGAGCGATTTCGGGCTTTATAAAGAAGCTAAATTAAACGATGTCGCATTTTTAATTGATAACAGCAAACCACCGAAATTCTAAGATGAAATACAGGGTAATTGCGGGCGTTTTAAGTCTCTTTTTTGGCGTTTCAGGGGCGGTTTTTGGTCAAATAAAGCCACTTTTTGATGCTAACGAGACGCCACAATTGGTATCTAAACAATTTGCGTTTACTGAGGGCCCCGCGGTGGATAAGGAAGGAAATATCTTCTTTACCGATCAGCCAAATAACAAGATATGGAAATATGATACAGATGGCAAGCTTTCTGTTTTTATGGATAATGCAGGCCGCGCCAATGGTACTTATTTTGATGGTGAAGGTAACCTGATAGCTTGTGCCGATGAACATAACCAGCTATGGCGCATCAAACCTGATGGTAAGGTAAAAGTGCTTTTAAATAACTCTGAAGGTAGTTTGTTTAACGGCCAAACGACTTGTGGGTGGATGCCAAAAACAACATCTACTTTACCGATCCATACTACCAACGCGATTACTGGACACGTAAAAAAAGCGAATTAAGCAGCCAGATGGTATTTGTGCTGATGAAAGGCAAAAGCAAACCAATAGTATTGGATAGCATGGTAAGGCCAAATGGTATTGTAGGCACCCCGGATGGCAAACAGCTGTATGTATCAGATATTGGTGACAGTAAAATATACAAGTACACCATAAAACCCAATGGCCTGTTAGCCAACCGTCAACTATTTATTGCCAATACCAGTGCTGATGGTATTACACTTGATGAACAAGGCAACCTTTATCTGGCCGGTAAGGGTATCAGTATATACAACTCTAAGGGTGGACAAATTGCCCATATAGATATCCCCGAACCATGGAGCGCCAATGTTTGTTTTGGTGGTAAGAACAGGGATGTGTTGTTTATTACAGCTTCAAAAGCTATTTATACTTTGAAGATGAATGTAAGAGGGGTGGAGTAGGGACCTCCACTTTTAAAAAATCCGGTCAATCGTAAAAATCCGCTGAATCCTGGTCACATTTTTCGCTGTGCCTTTTCCCATACCGAGCTTTGTTGTGTGGTAAAGTAACGGATAATGCCAGCCATTACCGCGTAGTTCATTACGCAGAAGTAATAGGGGATAAAAAGTATTTTAATGCGGATTTGGCGTTCTTCCATAATATAGCCAAAAATGGCCAGGCTGTAAAATAATACCTGCCCTGCAAAAAGTAGCTCATAAATAAGCCCCTTACCGGCAAATGCTACTGCAAAGTTGGTGATAAATGCCAGGATCAAAAAGAAAGGGGTGACGGTCCACCTCAATACGCGGTGACTAATGTATTGAAACGATAGAATTGGGAATTTAAAAGGTAGTAACAAACTCTTTAAACGCAGTATGGATTGTATCCCCCCCGCCGCTATACGGATCTTACGTTTTAATTCTTCAGATACATTTTCTGATGCAGTTTCTAACGCATAGGCTTCCGGCTCATAAATAATGCGATAGCCTTTGGCGGCTATAAGCATAGATATCATAAAATCATCCAGTACGGTATCGGCAGGTACGTCCTGGTATAGGTTACGTCTTACGCTGAATAGTTCGCCTGCGGCACCTACAACCGAATACAGTTCCGAGTCCCATTTTTTAAGGGCCGATTCATACTTCCAGTAAAAACCTTCGCCCGCGGCGCTGGCATCGGCGCTGGCATCAATCTGTACACGCTTTTCGCCGGCTACGGCACCAACAGTTTTGTCGCTGTAATGGCGGCAAATGCGGGTTATAGCTTCAGTATTTAAAAATGTGTTGGCATCTGTAAAAACAACAACTTCGGTATCTACATACTCCATAGCGCGATGTACCGCAGCAATTTTACCGGCACGCTCAGGGCGGTGCAATAATTGTATCTGCTGGTGTTGACCAATAATTTCAGGCGTACGGTCGCTTGAACCATCTGTAACAAAAACAAATTTCAGTTTACCTGCGGGATAGTTCAGTTGCAGGCTATTGGCTATTTTTTGTGCAATAAAGTGCTCTTCGTTATAAGCCGCTACAACAAGCGTGCAGGTAGGCAGGTTATCATCAGCAACAATGGGCAAAACAGGTTTGCCTTTAAAAATCCGTTTTATTTTGATGACAAAATACAGCAGTAAACCGTACCCAACAAAAGTATAAAACGCAATGAAAAGGCTTATCCAGAAAACAATTATCATGAAACCTTATTAATGGTAAAACCCAACTCGGTACTGTTTTTATTATGTGTTATGTTCCACCAAACGGCGCGGAACAGGATACCGATAAAGTTGTATTTCTTCTCTTTTATATACCTGACAAGGTTACGTGGAACAACCATCAGCACAAAATAAATATAAAATACAAAAGCCTTAAAAGCCGGCGCGTTATGGCGGATGAACAGTATACGGTTACGGTTCATAAAGTACTCTTTAAACGGGCTGTTCTTGCCCACTGTCATGGATTCCTTATGATAAATAACGGCATCGCCGCGTACCCATGCCTGGTAGCCCGATTTATTGATGCGCTCGCCCCAGTCAACCTCCTCGTAATAAATAAAGAAGTTATCGGCCATCAATCCGGCCTTTTCACAGGTTTCTTTCTTCACCATCATGGCGCCGCCGTGGCAGTAGCCGGTTTGGCCAAGCAGATTATCGTATTGGCCAACATCCTTTTCGTTTTTACCAACGGCCTGGTTACGGCAGGTATAATAATCAACTTGTGTAAAACCAACGTATTGGATGATGCTCCTGTCGAAATCATACACCAGTTTTGGCGATATGATACCAACCTGCGGATGTGTATCCAAAATATCAACCAGCTTTTGTACAAGGCCGGGAGAGAATTCAGTATCGTTATTCACAAGGAAATAATAATCGCCGGTGGCTTGCGCTATACCGATATTATTACCGCCCGAGAAACCTAAGTTAGCTTCAGACCGTATAAACCTAACATCGGGATATTTGCTTGTCCATAACGGGATAGGGTTTACAGTGCTGCCATTATCAACAACAATTACCTCTAAATTTTCGTAAGTATTTGTTTCTGCTATTGATACTAAAAGTTCTTCTGTAATTTTATCCTGGTTAAAATTAATAGTGACAACAGATACCCGCTTCATATAAAATAGTTAATGCCTTTTAAACGGTATAATATTAGTAAAAGTTAAGCATTTTATAATCATTTAAAACCTTGAAGGATAAACAAACCACCAGCGAAGCCGAATTATTGGAACAAAAAGCTGATGAATTAGTGGCTTTAATTCAAAAAGGGGGGGTAGATGTTAAGCGCGCCAAAGCCATTCAGCAAAAAATAAACAAGGCCATTGATGAGGCATCGCTGCCCAAAACAATTGAAGCTTTTAAGGGACTTGATGCCGGGCAGGACAGGCTGGGGCTGTTGAACGATTTTGAGATGCTTTTATCGCAGCACCAGTTGGATACCGATGTGTCGAAGCAATACCTTAACCACGAACGTGTTAAAAAAACGATTGTAGCCATTATAGGCATTACAATGATAACACTGGGGATGGCCATGATCATTATGCCCGCGCCGCCATATTTTGAAATGTTTACCATATTTCATTTTAACCCCAACGATGGTGTAACCCTCATGGACCTGATAGCTTTGCTTATTGTGTTTACTGGCGTATATTTGTTATTAAACGCTTTGTTAAAAAAACGAAGCGTATAACCCGCCATGGCCGTATCAAAAAAAATCCTTTTGGTTGATGATAACCCACTTGTATTAGAGATGATGGGGCGTGCATTAAGCAAAGAGGGTTTTTATTGTATGAAAGCTAATTCGGCCGATGAGGCAATGGCCATACTGGGGCTGGAGCGGCCCGACATTATACTTTCAGATTATCATATGCCAGATGTGGATGGCTTCGCCTTTAGGCAAAACCTCATTGCCATGCCCATTTATAAAGATATTCCCTTCATGTTCCTGACGTCTGAGGGTGATAACGAACTGATGTTGAAAGGTATTAACCTGGAAGCTGTAGATTATATTTTGAAAGATACACCGCTTCCCGTGGTGGTTTCAAAAATAAACAACTTTTTAAGTACCGTACGCGAGGAGCACGAACGTACCCTGAAAGAATTAAGCGTGGCAGCTATGGCTCTTAACCTGCATTCGGTACCGCAAAGGTTACCGGTTATAAAAGGCTTTGAGGTTGATTTTTGGCATAAATCCTTCCAAAATTATCCGGGGGGAGATTTTATAGATTTTATAAAAATTGATGAACGTTACACCTTTATTGTTTTAGGGGATGTTATGGGCAAAAAATGGGGGGCCTGGTATTTTTCGTTCGGGTTTTTAAGTTACATCCGCGCAGCTGTGCGCATATGCATATCCGAGGGGAATTTCTCTACCAAAAGCATTCTGCAAAAAATAAATGCAGTGGTGTATCATGACCCTGTGGTTAATGATGTACTATCCAGTCTTTCGTTGCTGATGGTTGACACGGAGGGGGGCTTGATAACGTATTCGGGTGCCGGCGACCTACCACTTCTTTATTATAACACGGCAGATAAAGGTTTAAAACAAATAGGTTCGTCAGGTATGTTATTGGGGTTGATGCCCGATGGCGATTTTGATGAACAGTTATTAAAACTAAACACAGGCGACCGCTTGTTTATATTTACCGATGGTATAATTGATTTTGAAGATACTAATGGCAAAAAAACAGACTATAATACTTTTACAGAGGCCGTAAAGCCTTACTTAGCTCAGTCGTTTGCCGCGTTTAAAAAAAGCACATTTTTACAGGGCAAAACGGTTGCGCATATTGATGATTGCAGCCTTATCCATTTACAAAAAACAGATCAATGATATTATTAACCAACATTTATAAAGATGCCTTGATAGCCGGTATACAGGTTAAAGAAGCCAATTTAACGGTGTCTGATGCTTTTAAAGACGAAATGACGTCGCTATTAGATAAAGGCAACAAATACATTATTGTAAATTTTGAAGGTGTGATATATGTAGATAGTTCATTCCTGGGGGCACTGGTATCCTCATTAAAATATGCCCTGGTTAACCAAGCCGAAATTGTTGTAGCAGGCTTAAATAAGGATGTAGCCGGTTTGTTTCAGCTTATAAGGCTTGATAAGGCATTTAAAATATATCCATCGGCAACTGAAGCGGCCGAACGCAAAAGCTGACAGCTATGGCGAATATAACCACACAAAAATTTGTATTTAACAACCAGGCTGATGGTCTATACCCATTGGTGACTGATGTTATGTCGTACATCGACCAACAACAACAAACAGACGAAGACACCATTACCAAATTAAAGCTGGTATTAATAGAGTTGCTAACCAACTCGCTAAAACACTCGGGCACGGAGGAAACTACCATCGAAATTACTACAACGGGTGATCAAATAATTATCAGAAAAACAGACAGGGGTAACGGGCTGACTATACGCTGTAACGGGAATTTATTAGAGTGGCCATTGCCGGGTAAACACCATGCCAACAGGGTATTAACTGTTTATGCCAACGCTGATGCTATTTTAAAAGCCAAATTGACAAACAATTGCAGCCTTCAGTTTTTTATTGAAGAAGCAGAACAAACCGGGCCGCTTGATATTAATACATTAACAGAGCATTTTGGGTTATTGATCATTACCCGTGCTTCCAGCACATTTGCGTATGAATTTGATATTGATAGTTGTACAAATAGTTTTACGGCATCTGTAACCAGTATGGTGTAAAATAAGCATGTATGCAAAAACATAACCCAATTACTACAGCTAAAAAAAGTCTTGTTTACTTCTCCAATTTAGATGGTGTAAGAGCAATAGCCGCCTTAATGGTAGTGTTATCACATATTGAGTATCATAAAACAAATTTTGGCTTGCAACAATTGCCCTTTAACCTGCAAAATTTTGGCAAAATAGGGGTAACTATATTTTTTTCCCTTAGCGGGTTCCTGATCACTTATTTATTATTTGTAGAAAAAGACAAATTTAAAAAGGTAAAACTTAAAGATTTTTACATCCGGCGAATCCTGCGTATCTGGCCGTTATATTTCCTGGTGGTTATTGTTGGGTTTTTTATATATCCCGCTAAAGGATCATCTAATGCGTTGTGGCTGAGTGTGTTTTTTTTACCCAACCTGGCTTTTTGTTTAAAAATGCTGCCAGCCATATTCGATCCCATATGGTCTATAGGCACAGAGGAGCAGTTTTACATTTTTTATCCGCATATATTCAAAATAAAAAAGCCCGAAAATATCCTTAACGCACTAATCATCATAACAGGTTGTTTGATCGTTCTAAATATTGTGGTGCGCAACCTTCCCGAAAGTAATACGTTTGCCGCAAATTTAAGCCTGTTTTTATATTACGCCCGGTTTGATAACATGATGGTGGGGGCAATTGTGGCTACGCTTTACTATAACACTAAACATCCGGCATTTATATTCAGGTTTCAGCATGTTTTTAACAGGGTGTTTACGCGCCGGGCTCAATGGACCTTAACAAGTGCTTTTTTTATATTTATTTACTTTTATTTAAAGCACGAAATACCGCAGGGTGATATGATTATGGCCGTAATAGCGGCTTTGCTAATTGTAAATTTATGCGAACCAACAACAAGTTTTTATACAATTGGTAATAAGCCTTTACAATACATGGGCAAAATATCCTACGGTATATATTTGCTACACAAATACCCGTTGTTCCTGGTGTTTTATCTGGTTGAAAAGTATATGCATGGTAGTAATTTGATCATTCAAAACCTGGTTATTTACGTGGCAACAGCAGGGGCGACAATTGCGCTGGCATCAATCTCTTACTTCGGTTATGAACGTTATTTTCTGCGCATAAAGCGGCGGTTTCAAAAAGTTTCTCAGAATTAGCAGCTATTCATCTATCCTGTTTTTATATCATAGGAGTTTCATCTTTTTAATCATTAAATGCAACATTGATGCAATTGAGTATTTTAGCCTCATAATTAATAATTTTTATAACCTATTAAATCCACGATATTTATGAAAAAAAATCAATACGAAGTAATTATAATAGGCGGCAGTTTTGCAGGTTTATCGGCGGCAATGGCATTAGGCCGGTCAGTGAGAAGAGTTCTGGTGATAGATAATGGCGACCCGTGTAACAAAAAAACTCCACATTCGCATAATTTTTTAACAAATGATGGTGCAACCCCAGCTGATATAACTATGGCAGCCCGACGGGAGTTGGCTGCTTATAAAACTGTAAAGCTGGTGACCGATACTGTTGAAAATGTTGTTCAGATTGATGAAGGGTTTAAAGTAACAGCCACCAAAGCACAAACATTTATAACTAAAAAGGTGCTCATTGCAACGGGTCTGAAAGATATTATGCCAAATATACCTGGGTTTGCCGACTGTTGGGGTACATCTGTTATTCATTGCCCATATTGCCATGGTTACGAGGTTTACCAGGAAAAACTGGCTGTTTTTGGTAATGGCGATGAAGGTTTTGAATTCGCAAAGCTTATTAATAACTGGAGCAGGGATCTTACTTTATTTACAAATGGTATATCAACATTTAATCCGGGGCAGGAACAAAAATTAAAAGAACACGGCATTAAGGTTATCCAAACAAAAATTGCCGGTATAGATTGTGTTAATAACCAGGTGCAGGCAATTAAATTAATAGATGGTACTGAGCATGCAATCCGGGCAATATTTGCTCGCGTACCGTTTAAACAACATACTGATATCCCTGAACAATTAGGGTGTGTTTTAACAGAACAAGGCCAAATACAAACAGATAAGTTTTGCGCTACAACCATTCCCGGTATTTATGCCGCCGGCGATAACAGCTCGCCCTTGCGCGGTGTGGCAAATGCTGTTGCTAATGGCACAATGGCGGGCGTTTTTATAAATAAAGCTCTTATAGACGAAGCATTTTAATTCTCTGAGGTAAGAACAATCCACCCGATTTTTTGAATTACGCCATAAATTGCCTTATTTTAAGACACAAATAGGGTAATGACATTGAACTTCCTGGCACGACACCGTTCCGTTTTAATTTATGGCGCATCTCTGGCTGCTTTATTGTTTTTAATGAAGTGGCTGGAGTGGCGTTTCCTTATCGCAGATTACGCTGTCGAGCTTTACGGGGGCGCATTGGCCATCATATTTACTGCCCTGGGCATTTGGCTGGCGGTTAAATTAATGAAACCAAAAGTCAACACCGTTTTTGTAGAGAAGGAAGTTATCGTAAAAACCAATGATTTTATTTTGGATGAACAGGAACTTGCCCGCCTTGGCTTAAGCAAGCGAGAGCTTGAAGTACTGCAGCTAATGGCCGAAGGTTTAAGTAACCATCAAATAGCCGAACGGCTGTTCGTTTCCCTCAATACTATAAAAACACATTCGGCCAAGGTGTTTGAAAAGCTGGAGGTACAGCGCCGTACCCAGGCGGTTGATAAAGCTAAAAAACTAAGGCTGATACCGTAAAAGCCACTCACGCTTTAGTATTAAAAAGCTTTATATGTATAAAATCACCCTAAAGTATGAGTGCAAAAATGCCCATATACCTCAACTTTGGGCCATAAACTTTAAAAAGATCACATGAAAAAAACTGTAATTAAATTTGGGTTGATAGCCGGGCTTATAGCTTCGGCATGGATGGTTGGAAGTATTGCCTGGTGCCATGAAACAGGTACGTATGAAGGCAATATGATAATGGGGTTCGCATCCATGATCATCGCCTTTTCGTTAATGTTCCCCGCCATAAAGAACTACCGCGACAAGCAGAATAATGGCGTAATAAGCTTTGGTAAAGCGTTTAAAATGGCACTCTTCATCGCCTTAATAGGTTCAAGCATGTATGTGGCTGCCTGGTTAATAGATTATTACTTTTTTATTCCTGATTTTATGGAACGCTTCTCTCAGCAACTCATCCAAAAAGCGCAGAATAGCGGTGCAAGCGCAGCAGAAATAGCTGCCAAAATAAAAGAAATAAATTCTATGAAAAGTATATACGATTCCGTTTTTGGTGTAATACTTTATACATATATGGAGATATTACCGGTAGGTATCATCATTGCTTTAATTACGGCGCTTATTTTAAAACGTAAAACAAATAGCGGTAACGTGGTAGTAGCCTGATTAAGCAGGTAAGCTTAAAAAATAAAAGGAACACCCGGGCTTTATTCCCGGGTGTTCCTTTTATCTACCATTTATCCAGCCCCAGCAATTTTCTGCCCAGGGGCGATAACTTGGCAACCGGGTTCTTTTTCTCGCGCTCCATCGGGTCGCCGGGGAAGGCGTAGCCTTGCATGGCTTCACGGCTTTGCCAGCTGTTTATGCGCCACTGCCTCAGCTCTTCGTTCTCTTCCTGTGCGGGCATCATAGATATGTATTGCGCCACACGTACCTTATTGCCGCTTGTATTGGCGCGGATACCATGTGGTTCCAAACTGTTAAATATCAGCAGGTCGCCGGCTTCCAGTTTTACCTTTTCAATGGTAAAGCCAGTGGTATCGGGTTTGTAATGATCGCGGTCATGGGGCTGTGTGAGTTTCCAGGTATCGTAGGTGCGGTACAACTCGGGGATGCACTGAAAGCCGCCCATGGTTTCGTCAGTCTGGTCGGCCAGCGCCAATACGCCCTGTACGTTTTGCGGGCGGGTTTCGGGGTCGTAATCCCAGTGGATAAAACCTTTATATTCAAAGCCCGGCCTTAGCGGGAAATTCAGGTTGGCGCGGTCTATCGTTACCCAAAGCTTTTCCGTTCCCCAAACATCGGCAAATGCCTGGTGCACTTTTTCCATCTGGCGGTTATCCCACATGTATTGCTGGTTATAAATTTCTACCATGCCGGTATTATTTAACTCGGCCATTTGCATTTGAGCATTTGGCCTTTTGTACCAGGTTTCTGTATTGTTTTGGTCTTTGCCTTCATATTCCCACAGGTAATCGGCAAGCTTTTTTACTTGTTCTTTTGGTACGGCGTTTTTAATGATCACGTAGCCATTATCCACCCAAAACTGCCAGTCGACCTCGCTTAAAACCTGTAAGGGCTTGCCGTTGCTGCGGTCGTTTAACTTTATTTGGCTTGATGTTGCCGTAGATGGGTTCCCCGGTATTACTTTATGAGCTTCGTTAGCTTTCATGGCCGGAGCCATAGTGGGTGTCATGGTTTCTGTCCTCATTATTTTATTGGTTTAATAATTCAAAGGTAGCGGGCCAATGGGGCGCATATATTCTGTATAGTGACCTATATTTGCTCTGTATTGATTTTATTGCATAGTTTTACTTATAAAATTAAACAACATGGCGATAAATGAGATTCAATTAGAGCGGGTAGATTTTGAACCCGGCAAATCTTTTAAGCTATTTTCGCCGCGTTTACGCAATACCTTTTTATGGCATTATCATCCCGAAGTTGAGCTGGTTTATGTAGAGGCAGATGCGGGTATCAGGCACGTAGGCTCGCATATATCCGGCTATACGCAAAGTGACCTGGTGCTTATAGGTGGCAATATCCCTCACCTTAATTTTGATTACCGGCTGCGCAGCGAATACCACCAGATAGTGATCCAGCTCCGCACCGATTTCTTGGGTGCGGCTATTGGCACATCGCCCGAATTTGCTGCTATAAACCGATTATTTAAATTGGCTGATAAAGGCATTGCTTTTACCGGCACAACCAAAGCCGTAGTTGCAGAACGTTTAAAGAAACTGGGGGAACTAAGCTCATACCAGCAATTACTGGAACTGATAGACATATTCCAACAGCTTGCAAGTTCATCAGATACTGTAGAGCTGAATAAGGATAACACCAGTAAATCCTTTATTTTGAAGGATAAGATCCGAATGGGAGCAGTTTATGAATACATTGATGCCAACTACCACCAAAAACCCGACGTAAACGCTGTAGCTGCCAAAGTAAATTTAACTACCGCCGCTTTTTGCCGTTACTTTAAACGCCAAACCAATATCACCTTTACCGACTTTGTGAACCAGTACCGCATAGAACGCGCCAAAAATTTGTTGATGCAGGGCAAAAACATAACCGAAACATGTTACGCCATCGGTTTTGATAGCTTGTCGTATTTCAATAGTTTATTTAATAAAATTGTTGGCCAAAACCCATCAGCTTTTAAAAAGACCTGGGTTGATCAAAATAAATAAGTGCAAACTTTATCCCGATTTACTTATTATTTAAATGTAGGGCTAAAACTTGCAGTAATAGCCCCATATGTAATTTTCAATGTCGATAATTGCAGAAGTATCGTTTTAATAACTACACTACCAGGTAAACTAATGATTAATTTTTTAAAAACGCTTGTAATAGCCTTTTTAGCAGGCTTTATCATTTTGTCGCAGGCGTATGCACAAAAAAGCACAACAGAGTGGAAGGTTTCCTCGCCCGACCAAGGGCTTCAAATAAATTTGGAGCTGAACAACGGCAGCCTGAGCTATAAAGTTCAGAATAAAAATAACGAAGTGGTACGCCAATCGAAGCTTGGTGTTGAGACCACAACCGATAAATTTACCGGGGGCCTGAGCTTTGTGAACGAACTTACCCGCAAAATTAATGAGATCTATACCCTGCCTGTGGGTAAATACCACGTATACCATGCCACTGCCAACCAGGCAAGTATTACATTTGCCAACAGCGATAAAAACAAGATAACTATTGACCTGCGTGCTTACAACGATGGCGTAGCCTTCCGTTACCGTTTTCCCGATTCTGCCAAAAACTACACACTTGTAAAAGAACTAACTGAGTTTGCCATACCAGAAGCTACCGCCTGGATGCAACCTTACGATAAAGACCCATCTTACGAAAACGTATTTAAAAACGGCATCCCGGCAGGCACGGCAGCTAAAGATAGCAGCGGCTGGGCGTTCCCTGTATTGTTCCACACCAAAGACCAATGGCTGTTCATTTCTGAAAGTAACACAACGGCCGATAATGCAGCCATGCACCTGCAGCAAAATGCGGCTAATGGCGTATATAAAATGGCGTTCCCGTTAGCAGCCGAAGGTTTGGGGCAGGGTAGTGCGTACCCTGTTGCAAAAACACCGTTTGCTACCGCCTGGAGGTTGATCATAGCCGGTGAAAGTGCAGGTACTGTTGTACAATCAAACCTGGTAAACCATTTAGCACAACCAAATGCCATAGGTAATATTTCATGGGTTGAACCGGGCCGCTCGTCATGGAGCTGGTGGAGCGACCACGCCAGCAGCCGAAACATTACAACTATGAAACGTTTTGTTGACCTGGCTGCCAAAATGAAATGGGAATACTCATTGATTGATGCCAACTGGAATATACCAACAGCCGGCGGTTCTATTGAGGACCTGGTAAAATATGCTAAACAAAAAAATGTGAAGCTTACGCTGTGGTATAACTCTGGCGGGCCGCATAATAACGTTGGGGAACAGCCACGGGATGTAATGTTTAACCCTGATACACGCAGGCAGGAATTAAAAAAAATACATAACTGGGGTGTTAGAGCTATTAAGGTGGACTTTTTTCAGAGCGACAAGCAAAATATCATGAAGCTGTATACCGACATCCTGAAGGATGCGGCTAAAGAAGAGATTATGGTGATATTTCATGGCAGCACTATGCCCCGTGGGTGGGCACGTACTTACCCCAATCTATTGTCGATGGAATCAGTACGCGGTGCCGAAAATTACGGCTGGTCTAACGATTTTGCCATGGATGCAGCCGAGTTAAACACCATTTATGTATTTACCCGAAACGTTGCCGGCTCAATGGATTATACACCCGTTACTTTTTCTGATTATAAATGCTGCCCGCATACTACAACAAATACGCATGAGCTGGCTTTAAGCGTGATGTTTGAGTCGGGAATGATGCACTTTGCCGACAGCGATTCATCTTACTTAAGCCAGGATAATGTAGTGAAGGCTTTCCTGAGCAGCGTGCCAAATACCTGGGATGACACCCGCTATATACAGGGCGAACCCGGTAAAGAAGCCATCATAGCCCGCCGTAAAGGCAAAAACTGGTATATAGCCGGTATAAATGGCGAAAGTACTGCCAAAACGTGGACGATATCATTACCTTTTTTATATAATAAAGATGTGTTTCGCGGTACACTATTTACAGACGGGAACACACCGCGTACTATAGCGCACCGGGAGATTGTACAGGAGAAAGATAGTAAGGTAACAGTTGGGATAATGCCAAAAGGCGGGTTTGTTTTAGAACTAAAACCCCAATAGTTATCGTGTTAAAGCCCACATAACAGGCTATTGGTTCACTCCTTGGGATCAGTGTGATGGTTTGTGCAGTAGCGGGGAGTGATTTAGTCAGTTTTCTATACCGCTTTGTTAAATCTCCCATGCACCCTACCGTTTGAAGGGGATTGCACCGGGCCAACGCTTTTACTATAAATTTATCTGGACTAAAGCGTTTATATTTATTGGACTATATGTATGGCCCGCAAAATTATAAAATTTGATTGCCGTCAAAGTGATGGTACTTTAACATTTAAACCCTACAAAATGCCCGTTTCAGAAGTTGTATATCAGCGCGAATTAACACTCAGCGCAGAAGAATTTATTGATGTATTAAACCGGAGTACCCTTGCCGAGCGTAGGCCTGTTGATGATGCCGGACGGATACAGGATATGCTGCAAAATGCCAACCTGATAGTAACCGCCCGTTTAGATGGTAAACTGATAGGCATATCGCGCGCACTTACAGATTTTGCTTTTTGTACTTATTTATCAGACCTGGCAGTTGATAAAGATCATCAAAAAAAGGGTATTGGTGTGCGTTTAATATCCGAAACAAAAAGGCAATCGCCTAAGGCCAAACTGATATTGCTTGCTGCGCCTGCCGCGGTAAACTATTATCCCAAAACCGGCATGACGCAGTTTAGCCATTGTTTTTTATTGGATGATGTAAACGACCTGAAATTGAAAGTATAGTGCTTTTGCAGAGGGCGCAATTATTTTCTAACAATAAATAGGGGGAGGGGCCGATGGGAGTAAAATCTGCGGAAATGTTATAACACGTGGCTCCGTCTGGACCGATTAGCATACAACCCCGTAGGGTAGCCTTTGTATTCCTGGCTCCATCGGAGCTTCCTATTCTAAAATGATTACCGGCTACACCTGTTTTTAGTCATTAAATTTAAATTAAGAACCATAATTATACTTTGTTTTCTCTGTGCCCTTTTTTCTCTGTTTCCCTCTGTGGTTAAAAAAATACTACTTTTTATTTTTAAATAATAGATTTACAAAATGAACTCAGCCGAACAAAACTTTAAAGACCTGGGCTTAAACCTGCCCCCGGCACCAAAACCGCTTGGTGTTTACAAACCCTGTTTAATTGATGGCAAATACCTTTACCTATCCGGCCACGGTACCGTGCAGGATGACGGCAGCCTTATCATCGGCCGTATTGGTGATACCATTAATATGGAAGATGGCAAGCTTGCTGCAAGGCAGGTTGGTTTAGCTATGCTGGCCACCATAAAAGCCAATTTAGGCAGCCTGGATAGGGTTAAACGCGTTATAAAAGTATTGGGTATGGTAAACTGCACACCCGATTTTGAAAGGCACCCTTACATCATTAACGGCGCAAGCGAATTGTTTGCCAAAGTTTGGGGCGAAGAGAACGGCATTGGCGTACGCAGCGCGGTAGGGATGGGCTCATTGCCCGATAATATCCCGGTAGAGATAGAGGCTTTATTTGAACTTGTATAAGCAACATGGAAACGTCTGAGTGGTACAGCATCAATAACGTTGATGAACTGGACACGCCTGCTTTGGTAGTATATCCCGATAGGGTAAAATATAACATTGGCCTGGTTAAAACCATGATTGATGATGTAAACCGCTTGCGCCCGCATGTAAAAACACATAAAAGCATAGATGTTTCTTTGCTGATGATACAGGCAGGCATTCAAAAATTTAAATGTGCTACCATTGCCGAAGCCGAAATGCTGGGCATTGCCAAAGCGCCTGATGTTCTATTGGCATATCAACCCACAGGGCCAAAGCTTAAACGCTTTGTACAACTGATAAAGGCATATTCGCAAACCAAATATTCTTGTTTGGTAGATAATGAAGATACTGCTCAGTCAATATCTGCCGAAGCTGTAAAAAACAATATCAAAATAGCCGTTTACATCGATCTGAATGTGGGCATGAACCGCACCGGTATTGCAGCCGGGGCGGATGCTTTGGATCTGTATACCACCTGCTTATCATTACCCGGATTAGCTTTTAAAGGCTTGCATGCTTATGACGGTCATATCCATGATAGTGATTACGCCATACGCCAAAAACGCTCCGGTGAAAGTATGGGGCCTGTTTTTAAGCTGATTGATGACATTGCAGCAAAAGGATATCCACAGCCTGTAATTATTGCAGGTGGTTCGCCAACTTTTCCTATCATATCAAAAATAAAAGATGTTGAATGCAGCCCCGGTACATTTGCTTATTGGGACAAGGGATATCAGCAGGCGTTTCCAGAACAGCCTTTTCATACAGCGGCGCTTATTGTTGCCAGGATAATTTCCTTACCCGAAGAAGGTAAGATCTGTATCGATCTGGGTCATAAATCGGTATCGGCAGAGAATGAACTGGCTAAAAGAGTGTACTTTTTAAACGCCCCCGAACTGAAGTTTGTTAGCCAAAGCGAGGAACATTTAGTGGCCGATGCAGGTAAAAACCATCAGTATAAAATAGGCGATATTTTGTACGGCCTGCCATATCACGTTTGCCCGTCAGTGGCTTTATATGAACGCGCTATAACCATTGAAAATAAGGTGGTTACCGGCGAATGGAAAACTACTGCAAGAGATAGAAAAATAACCATTTAGCAATATATCAATTTAACAATATAAAGGATGTTTATTATAGACGCCCATTTAGACCTCAGCATGAACGCGCTTGAATGGAACCGCGACCTAACCCGCCCGGTTGCCGAAATTAACCGGCGCGAAGAAGGGTTAACCGATAAACCCGACCGTGCAAAGGCCGTGGTATCCCTGCCCGAACTACGTAAGGGAAATATCGGCTTGGTGGTAGCCACGCAAATTGGCAGGTATGTAGCGCCCGGTAATTCATTACCCGGCTGGCATTCGCCGCAACAGGCATGGGCGCAAACGCAGGGCCAGCTTGCCTGGTACAAAGCCATGGCAGACGCCGGTGAAATGGTACAGGTAAATAACCTGCAAGGTTTAGAAAAGCATCTTACTTTATGGAGCAATGGCGCGGATAATGCAGATAAGCCTGTTGGATATATCCTAAGCCTTGAAGGAGCGGATTCCATTATAGATGTAGAATACTTAGAAAGTGCGTATCAAAATGGTCTTCGTGCTGTTGGCCCCGCGCATTACGGCCCGGGCAGGTATGCCAACGGTACTGATGCTACCGGTAAGATGGGACAGAACGGTTTAGAGCTACTGAAAGAAATGGAACGCCTCAACATCATCCTTGATGCCACGCACCTTTGCGACGATGCTTTTTGGCAGGCTTTAGATAACTTTAACGGGCATGTTTTGGCAAGTCATAACAATTGCCGCGCCCTGGTGAACCACAACCGCCAGTACAGCGATGAAATGATAAAAGCCCTTATTGACCGTGGCGCAGTGATAGGCGCAGCCCTTGATGCATGGATGATGGTACCCGGATGGGTTAGGGGACAGTCAACTCCGCGTAAAATGAATTGCAATCTTGAGGTAATGGTAGATCATATTGACCATATTTGCCAGATAGCGGGCAACGCCCTGCATGTAGGCATGGGTACCGACCTTGATGGTGCGTTTGGGCGCGAACAATGCCCATACGATCTGGAAACCATTGCCGATATGCAGAAAGTGCCTGTTTTATTACAAAAACGCGGTTATACCGATGCTGATGTTGATAATATGATGCATGGCAACTGGCTGCGTTTTTTACGGAACGCGTGGAAATAAAATATAAACATGGGTGCAGAGCAGGAAAGGTTAAAGAATACAGGTTGGAAAAAATGGGGTCCTTACGTAAGTGACCGCCAATGGGGTACAGTACGCGAAGATTATAGTGCCGATGGCGATGCCTGGAACTATATAACCCATGATATTGCCCGCAGCAAAGCTTACCGCTGGGGCGAGGAAGGCATTGCCGGTATTTGCGATCACGAACAGCTCCTCTGTTTTTCTGTAGCGTTATGGAACAAGAAGGATGCCATCTTGAAAGAACGTTTCTTTGGCCTCAGTAACGCCGAGGGTAACCATGGCGAAGATGTAAAAGAACTGTATTACTATCTGGATAATACGCCCACGCATTCCTACATGAAAATGCTGTACAAATATCCGCAGCAGCAATTCCCGTATGACCATTTGGTTGAAGAAAGCAAAAAACGCGACCGCACACAAGCTGAATACGAATTGATGGATACCGGGATATTCAGCAATGATGAATATTTTGATGTATTTGTAGAATACGCCAAGCAATCAACCGATGATATCCTTATAAAAATTACGGTACATAACAGGGGCAAGGCCGATGCAAGTTTAAATGTGCTGCCAACAGTTTGGTTCCGCAACACATGGGAGTGGGGCTATGACGATTATAAGCCGCAATTATCCGCAGAGAATAACAAGATTAAAATTGACCATAAAGAATTGGGCAACCTTTGGTTAGCGGCAGAGGGCGATGCCCAAATGCTGTTTTGCGATAACCAAACCAATACCAAACGTTTTAATAACGTTGAGGATGGCAAATCTTTTTACAAGGATGGCATTAACGACTATATTGTAAACGGTGCTGCAACGGTTAATCCGGCTAATACAGGTACTAAAGCAGCCTTTAACCGCGATGTTACCATTGCGGCAGGTGAAAGTACTGTTATTCGTTTAAGGTTATCTGACAAGGCCGAAAATGCATTTGATGATTTCGATGGGGTATTTGCAGCGCGCCAACAGGAAGCCGGCGAATTTTATAAAGCACTTCGCCCTGCTAAAGAAAGCGACGCCAAAGCGCAGATCCAACGCCAGGCATTTGCAGGTATGCTTTGGAACAAGCAGTTTTATTATTACAATATCCACCAGTGGCTAAACGGCGACCCGGCAGAATCTGCCCCGCCTGCCCAAAGGCAGCATCAGCGTAACAGCAAGTGGCAGCATTTTAACAGCCAGGATATCATTTCCATGCCCGATAAATGGGAGTACCCCTGGTTTGCCGCATGGGACCTTGCTTTTCATTGCATCCCGCTGGCATCTGTAGATATGGGCTTTGCCAAAAGGCAGCTTAACCTGCTGGTACGCGATTGGTATATGCACCCTAACGGGCAATTACCCGCTTACGAGTGGGATTTTAGCGACGCCAACCCGCCCGTACTGGCCATGGCCACCTGGAAAATTTACCAGATGGATAAACAGGCCAACGGCGGAGAGGGCGATGAGTTTTTCCTGGAGCGTATTTTCCATAAGCTGATGCTCAACTTTACGTGGTGGGTTAACCGTAAGGACGAGGCCGGTAATAATATATTTGAGGGGGGCTTTTTAGGGCTGGATAACATTGGTGTGTTTGACCGTAACACCCGTTTTGCCAACGGCGCTCATCTTGAGCAGGTTGATGGCACCAGCTGGATGGCCATGTATTCGCTCAATTTACTACGTATAGCTGCGGAGCTGGCCATTACCAACAAGGCTTATGCCGATATCGCCTCTAAGTTTTTTGAGCACTTTATTTATATTTCGGCTGCTATGTCAAGCCTGGGTGAGGGGGGCAGCAGTGGGTTATGGGACGAGGCCGACGGCTTTTTTTACGACCAGCTGCGTATGCCTGACGGCTCGGCTGAGAAGATGAAGGTACGCAGTATTGTTGGCCTGATACCCTTATTCGCCACCGAAGTGCTTGACGATTCAGACATCGATAGCAACCCTATCTTTCGTGACAGGATGGACTGGTTTAAAGCCAACCGGCCCGACCTGGTTGCGCTGGTATCTCACTGGGACGAAAAAAGTTCATCGGGCAAACACCTGATAAGCCTTTTACGCGGGCACCGCATGAAGGGCATCCTGAAATATATGCTGGATGAGAACGAGTTTTTAAGCCCGTACGGTATCAGGTCGCTTTCCAAATATCACCTCAATAACCCGTTCAGCGCAAATATTAATGGCACCCAGTTCAGCATAAATTATACTCCGGCCGAAAGCGACAGCAATATGTTTGGCGGCAACAGTAACTGGCGCGGACCCGTATGGATGCCTATTAATTACCTGATCATAGAAAGCCTGAACCATTTTTACCAGTATTACGGCGATGAGCTGACTGTAGAATGCCCAACGGGATCTGGTAATATGATGAACCTTAAAGAGGTGGCCAACGAAATTTACAGGCGTATCTCAAACCTTTTTATGCCTGACGAGAACGGCCGCCGCCCTATAAACGGCACCGATGAAAAAGCGCAGACCGATCCCAACTTTAAAGATCATATACTGTACTACGAATACTTTAACGGCGATACCGGCGAGGGCTTAGGCGCAGCCCACCAAACCGGCTGGACTGGCTTGATTGCTAATTGCCTGTATCATTAATGTGTTAATTAGACACAATTAAATTTCCTGCTTTAAATTATTTGATTTAGATTTACTTACCAAGTAAATCTAAATTACCAATCAGTATGAATTTTAACAGGCGCAAGTTTTTGCAAAGCACGGGCACGTTGGTGCTTGGCAGTGCGGTTTTATCAGGTAAAGCGGCATCGTACATCATTAAGCATCCGGTAGGTTTGCAACTATTCACCTTTTTTAATATTATAGATAATGATGTGAAGGGCACCTTAACCAAGGTGGCTGCTGCGGGGTATAGCGAAATAGAATCGGCATTCAGCAAAAAGGGCGGGTATTACGGAATGAAGCCCAAAGAGTTTAAAGCCCTGGCTAATGATCTGCATTTATCATGGAAATCGCACCATGTGCTTGGCGCGCCTTTTAAACTGCCTGCCGGTGCTAAAATGCCAACCACGCCCGATGGTAAACCCATGGTTTTACCGCCTATGCTAAACCTGCAGGATAATATGCAGCAACTGGTTGATGAGGCTGCCGAAGGTGGCGTTAAGTATCTGGTATGTGCCAATACCCCAACCGGCACTCCTGAAGAGTTGAAAGCATCAATAAAAGTATTAAATAAAACTGCCGAGGCGGCTACAAAAGCGGGCCTTACCTTCGCTTACCATAACCATGATGCTGAATTTAAAATATTGAGCGACGGAACTATCCCTTACGACCTGTTGCTATCAGAAACAGACCCTAAACACCTTAAAATGGAGCTTGACCTGGCGTGGGCCGTTAAGGCGGGGAAAAACCCGGTTGACCTGTTTAAGCAGAACCCTGGCCGTTTCCCGCTATGGCATTTAAAAGACCTGGATGCCAGCCGGGAAAACATTATGCCCGTAGGTAGCGGCACTATTGATTTTAAACCCATATTTGCGGCGGCAGAAACAGCCGGGATGCGCAGCTTTTTTGTAGAACACGATATGCCGAAAGATGCCTTTGCAAGCATTAACAGCAGCATAAAGTATATTAATAAGAATTTAAGCGTATAGGTTTAATGAATTTGTACAGGTTTATTGTAGGTAAGCCTGTACAAATTCATCATTGTTAATAGCAACAATCAAAGCATTCAGGAAAGCCTTTTCCGGCGAATTATCGGCTACTTTATTAGCCTGATCTTCTAATACATCAAGATAAGCTACCGCTTCCTGTTCGTCTTCAAACAGCAATATTAAACTGCCGTTTACTTCGGTGTCAAAGCCACCAGTTGGGGCGGGTAAGTTATAGTTTTGAAGCACATTGCCTACAAATCCTGCCTGCGCTGTATCTATTTTAAGCATAATGTTTATGGTTTATAAGGTAACCATTAATTACACCTTCGGTTTGCTTCTTTCTTTTATATAACCGTTAAAACGTATCTGCTGCCTGTTCATACTTACTACGGTAAGGTCGGCATTGCCATTAGTGTACACCTGTAAGGTCATTTGTGTGGCGTTGCGGGTATCGTTAGCTTTTATATTGATGGTGTAACTACCATCCTTTTTTGTTTTGGCGGCATAATCAAACCTGGTTGATTTAAATTTAATGCCGTTATCGTCGCTGCTGTTATAACCAGCGCCAGAATATGCTACGCCAAAATAGGGTAAATAAGCTTCAACAGTATCGGGGCTAACCGTAAGGTCATAAGGCGATGTAAGATACCTGGACCCACCGCCACTCGGGTACATATATGATGCCTGGAAAATATAGTTTTTTGAATCGATAAGGCTTTTTATCTCGGCAGCCTTCTTTGCTTCTTTTATGGCTTTTTGGCTTTGCGCACCAGCCGGATTAACCACAGCAACTGCTATAAGCAGCGCGAATAATATTTTCACTAAAGTTTTCATTTTTAATTGCTTAAATAAATATAACGTAGTTTTTGTTAGACTTTGTATAGGGTTAAAGGTTTAATTAATTATTGATAATGAGCGGTTTGAAAATACTACACGCGGCGGCGACTTACTGTTTGCTGAAATTGGATATAATGCATCTGTTTTCATGATGTGTGTTTTTATGATAGATGCAGCAGGAGTAAGTATTCCATAAATAAAATGAAAAATATAGTACCCCTTTCACAAACTCAAAATGCCATGTTACGAGGGATGTCATGGTGAGCCTGTAGAACCATAGGGAGCAAAGGCCTCTCCGCGCGTCCTTCAACAAGCTCAGGATGACAGCCACTTTTATGTCATTTCTCTTACCCGCCATGTCAAGCGTCAACGCTTGACATTATTGTTTATGGCAGTGTCTGCGCTGCCGGTTAATCGTGAGCGTGGACGCTCACAACAATAGTTTAGTTTCAAGCGTGGACGCTTGAAACGGCGGGAGTATAAACACAAAAAAGCCACTCAGTTACGAGTGGCTTTTAAATTCTATTCCCCCTTCAGGGGGTTAGGAGGCTGCGTATTATATCAGGCTAACGCTGCGGTTAACAAACTCTGTTAATTCAGCACCGGTTAGCAGGCCTTGCGATAACAGGGCCAGGTCAAAGGCTTGTTTAGCCAACTGTGCCTGCACACCTTCATCTTCGCCATCTAAAATGCGGCTTATCAGTTTGTGGTTACCATTCACAATAACCTTATAGTTATCGGGCATGTTGCCGTAAAAGCCCATTCCGCCACCCATAGCAGCCATATCTTTCATACGGCGCATAAACTCGTCCATGGTTACAGTTACCGGCAATTCATCCGGGCTAAGGCTTTCCAGCTGTACTTTGTATGCCGGTTTATTGATGGCCTTATCAAATATCTCTTTAATTTTGGTTGATTGCTCTTCGGTCAATACATGCTCAGGCGCATCATCCTTTTTGATCAGTTTATCGGCAACATCTGCATCCACGCGTTTAAGCGATGTTTTCTCAAGCTTCTGCTCTAACTGACTGATGAAGTGGTTATCGATAGGAGAGTTCATCAACAATACATCATAACCCTTTTTATTTGCCGACTGGATAAACGCATCCTGCTTTTCGGCATCATTGGTATAAATGTATATTAACTGGCCGTCTTTATCGGTTTGTGTGCCTTCTACTTTTTCTTTATATTCAGGCAGGGTAAAATTCTCTTTAGCGGTGTTGGTCACCAAAACAAAGTCTTTTGCTTTATCGTAAAACTTCTCTTCGCTCACCATGCCGTATTTTACAAACAGGCCAATATCGTTCCATTTTTCTTCAAAACCTTTGCGGTCGGCCTTAAACAGGTCGGCCAGTTTATCGGCCACTTTTTTGGTGATGTAGCTGTTTATCTTTTTAACATTGCTATCGGCTTGCAGGAAGCTACGGGATACGTTAAGCGGGATATCCGGCGAATCGATAACACCATGCAGCAGCATTAAAAACTCAGGTACAATATCTTTCACCTCGTCGGTAATAAATACCTGGCGCGAGAATAATTTGATCTTGTTACGGGTTATCTCAAAGTCGTTCTTCAGCTTAGGGAAGTACAACACACCGGTTAAGTTGAAAGGATAATCAACATTCAGGTGGATCCAGAACAACGGGTCTTCACTATACGGATAAAGCTGTTTGTAAAAAGCAAGATAATCCTCGTCTTTTAATTCATTTGGTGCTTTTGTCCAGATAGGGTTGGTATCATTAATGATGTTATCAACCTCAACCGATTTGTATTTTGGCTTGCCTTCTTCGTCAACGCCGTCTTCTTCCTCTTGTGTGGTTGTGCCAAATTTGATAGGCACCGGCAGGAATTTGGCATATTTATCCAATATCTCCTGGATGCGTTGCTGGTTTAAAAACTCTTCAGATTCGGCATTGATATGCAGGGTAATTTCGGTGCCGCGTTCTTCCAGGCTGCCATCGCTTATTTCAAACTCGGTGCTGCCATCGCAAACCCAATGGGCAGGGGTAGCGCCATCCTGGTATGATAAGGTTTCAATCTCCACCTTATCGGCAACCATAAATGCAGAGTAGAAGCCTAAACCAAAACGGCCGATGATCTCATTGGCATCTTTAGCTTCTTTAAACTTCTCCATAAACTCGGTAGCGCCCGAGAATGCGATCTGGTTGATATATTTTTTTATTTCTTCGGCCGTCATACCCAAACCGTTATCAGATATGGTAATGGTCTTTTTGTCGGCATCAAAAGCAACTTCAACGCGCAGGTCGCCAAGGTCGCCGTTGTATTGACCTAACGAAGCAAGGCGTTTTATTTTTTGTGTAGCGTCAACAGCGTTTGATACCAGTTCGCGCAGAAATATCTCGGTATCAGAGTATAAGAACTTTTTAATGATGGGAAAAATGTTTTCGGTGTGTATCGAAATTGTTCCTTTTTCTTGCATAGTAGTACTTTTTTTGAAATTTGAATGATTTACGGGTACACCTAATCAATGCCCGTTCCAAAGCAGAAAATTTGCCAAATTGGCAGAGGCGAGGGGATGTGGAGATATGCACATCAATTCATGATAGGAATCCGCACATTTTCAAATCAATTAACCGCCTTAACCATCCTGTCCCTGCCGCTCATATCCCGGCGTAACTCAATATCTATAAATCCTTTATCAGTTAATAACTCAACTGTTTCTTTGCCGAAATTTTCATTTATCTCGAAAAACAGGAGGCCACCCGGTGAAAGATATTCCAAAGCATAATCAGCAATAGCCTTATAAAATATCAGCGGGTCATTCTCGGGGACAAACAGTGCGGAGTGTGGTTCAAAGCCGGTTACGTTTTGATGCATTTGCAGTTTATCCTCTAAAGTAACATAGGGGGGATTGGAAACGATTATATCATACTTTTGACTATTAACTTTGAACTCTGAACTATTCAAAATATCCTTCTCCATAAAGTCTACTTTAACTTCATTAATAACAGCGTTTTGCCTGGCGGTATGTAAAGCACCGGCAGATATATCAATGGCGGTTACATTAGCATCCGGCAGGTTCTTTTTAAGGCTGATGGCAATGCAGCCGCTACCCGTACCAATATCAAGAATGCTAACCAGCTTTTTACTTTCAACTTTTAATTTTTTACTTTCAATGATCCATTCCACCAGTTCCTCCGTTTCGGGCCTGGGTATCAATGTAGCCGGGTTCACTAAAAAACTTAAACCGTAAAACTCCGTACTGCCTAAAATGTACTGCACAGGTTTGCCGGTTTTTAACTCTTGGAGGATGCCCTGGATCTTTTCAACAGCTTCTCCGTCTACCTCATTCCCGGGGAAAGCTTTAAGTTTAGCGCGGGACATACCTGTAATTTCTTCCAGCACCAGCAGGGTAATGGCCTCTGTTTCACGGCTGTCATACACTCCGGTTAAACCTTGCTGAAATTCCAGGAATACATCCTTAATAGTTTTCATGCAACAAAGTAACATAAAACCTACTTTTGCACAATGGCAATACATGAAATATATATGCAGCGCTGCCTTGAACTGGCCGCTTTAGGTGCCGGCAGCGTTAGCCCCAACCCGATGGTTGGCGCTGTTATAGTTCATGATGGCAAAGTAATAGGCGAGGGCTATCACCAAAAATACGGCCAGGCCCATGCCGAGGTAAATGCTGTTAATATGGTGATTGCTAGGTATAGTAACCATGCCGACCTGCTGAAAAAAAGCACTATTTACGTTTCGCTTGAGCCTTGCGCGCATTATGGTAAAACCCCGCCCTGTGCCGATCTGATCATCAAACATCAAATCCCTAACGTAGTGGTTGGTTGCCGTGACCCCTTCGCGCAGGTAGATGGTAAAGGGATAGAGAAACTACAGGCAGCAGGCATTGAGGTAAAGTTGGGCGTATTAGAAAAAGAATGCCGGTGGCTAAACCGCCGCTTTTTTACCCGCGTGCAAAAACAACGGCCATACATTATATTAAAATGGGCGCAAACCACCGATGGCTTTTTTGCCCCGGCAGATGGCAGCCAGTATTGGATATCCGGCACCGAAAGCCGTAAGTTGGTACACCAGTGGCGCGCCGAAGAGGACGCCATACTGGTTGGCAAAAACACAGTCCTGGCTGATAACCCACAGTTAAACGTACGATATGCGGAAGGGAAATCGCCCAAAAGGGTGGTAATTGACCGCCGTTTGGAGTTAAGTGATACTTTGAATGTGTTTGACCAAACAGTTGAAACATTGATATTTAACGAGATAAAGACAGATATTGACGGCAAAAATAAATATATAGCCCTGGAGGACTTTGACCGCTTTGTACCGCAGTATATTTTGTTCCAGTTGTACCTGCAGGATATCCAGTCGGTAATTATTGAGGGCGGCGCTTACACATTAAAAGCGTTTATTGATGCAGGTTTATGGGATGAAGCACGTATTTTTACCGGTGCATCTGCACTGGTAAGTGGAATTAAGGCGCCTGTTATAACCGGCACCACTATCAGTGAAAGCACGGTTGGGGCCGACAGTTTACAGATCATTACAAATCCACCCATATAACCAACAGAACAATGTTGTACGTTTTTTTAAGTATTTGCTGCAGTGTTATTGTTTCCATATTACTGAAACTGGCTAAACGCTACCAGATAGATGTTTTCCAGGCCATCACCTGGAATTACAGTATTGCTATATTGCTTACCTGGTTCTTTTTTAAACCTGTACTGCAATTTGAAACCCTAAAACAAGCTCCCTTTAGCATCTTGCTTCCTTTAGGGGTTTTGCTGCCGGTTATATTTTTTGCGCTGGCAGCTTCGGTAAGGGCGGCCGGTATTGTACGTACTGATGTTGCACAAAGGTTATCGTTATTTGTATCATTAACGGCAGCATTTTTATTGTTTAATGATCATTTAAACACGCTTAAGTTTATAGGGATTGCTGTGGGGATAGCAGCTATTTTATGTAGCATCCCCTGGCAAAAGAAAACAGCCAACCGTAAGGTGCTCAGTAATGCCTGGATATACCTTGTGCTGGTTTTCCTGGGCTTTGGTGTTATTGATATTTTATTTAAACAGGTGGCAGCTTTTAAACAGATGCCTTTTACAACCCTACAGTTCTTAGCCTTTATAATTGCATTTATAGTATCGCTTATAATCCTGATAATTAGAAGGATAAATAAGTTATCTAAAATAACTTTTACGCATGTAATATTCGGCTGGATATTGGGGATAGCCAATTTTGGCAACATATTTTTTTACCTTAAAGCACATACGGCACTGTCCAACAGCCCATCTACCGTATTTACCGGGATGAATATCGGTGTGATAGCCCTGGGCACCCTGGTGGGCCTTGTGCTGTTTAACGAGCGGCTTAGCATACTTAACAAAATTGGTGTGGCACTGGCGGTTGTTGCCATCGTAATTATTACCATTTCAAATCACTAAAGCGTGCTGTTCGACGATACCTACAAAACCATTGCCCAACCCTCAGAGAGCATCTTCCGCGACAGGGGGAGCAAGTTTCTGGGTTATGCATACCCGGTTACATCTGATAATGATATAAAAGCAATTGTTGCCAGCCTGAAGGCCGAACACCCAAAAGCCAACCATGCTTGCTGGGCTATCCGCCTGGGGATTGACCGGTCTGTTTTTAGGGTGAATGATGACGGCGAACCATCGGGCACGGCGGGCCGGCCTATCCTGAATACTTTATTATCCCGTAATATTACCAATGTACTGGTTGTAGTGGTGCGCTACTTCGGTGGTACCTTATTAGGGGTCCCCGGCCTGATCAATGCTTACAAAACCGCTACCGAAATGGCACTGGATGCCGTGCAGGTGATAGAAAAAACCGTAAACGATATTTATACCATCACCTTTGAATACCCGCAGATGAACGATGTAATGCGCATTATAAAGGATGAGCAATTGCAGGTGTTAGAGCAGGTATCAGAACTAAACTGTACGATCAAGTTTTCTGTCCGTAAAACACAGGTAGAGGCAGTGATGTATAAGCTGAATAAAGTAAGCGGGGTAAAAGTTGTTTATAATTACAGCGGATAACGCCCAAACCGTTAGTAAATGTATAACATATTGACTGATTGATACTTACCTTGGTATAACTAACAGAAAACTACGAAATGCCTGATTATAAGGCAAATGCAGGTGTTCATGTGTGTTCACGGCAGTGAACGTGAACACTTTGAGGGTATGTGGTGCGTTTTTGAGTCATTTTAGGTCGTTTAAGGACGTTTTAAAGCATGCATTCCGGGGCCGGAAAATAAAGCAAAAAAGTACGCGAAATCTTTTGCCCTGTGAACTCAGCTTTGGTTTCTGCAAAGAAAAACCCCTGTCAATCGTAAAAATCCGCCTCATGCCGGTTCAGCTTCTCACTAAAATTGCTTATTTTGCCTGCATATGCAATCTTTTGAAATCGATAAAACCGACCTGCTCCGCATTAAAACCGCTCTTGAAGGTGATGATGCTGAATTACAGGACGTTCTGAAGGATTATCACGCTTCGGAGATTGCCATACTGTTTGAAAAACTTCCGCAGGAGGCCAAAGAGCGTATCATCAATACCCTGTCGACCGAGATAGCTTCTGAAGTTATCTCCGAAATGACCGAGGAATCGCACCCCGAAGACCTGCTGATCAGCCTTCATCCCGAGAAACGCTCGGACATTGTGGAGGAGATGGATTATGACGTGGCTACGGATATTATTTCGCAGTTGGATGAGCAAGACCAGCACGAGATATTACAGGATATTGACCAGGAAGATGCTACCAGCATCCGTGCGCTATTAAATTACGATGAAGATACCGCCGGAGGGTTGATGAACTCGCAGGTGATATGTGTAAACATCAACCTGGATAAAAAGGCTGCACTGGATGAGATCATTCGCCAATCGGAAGAAATGGAAGAGTTTTATACCATTTATGTGGTAGACGACCATAAGACCCTGCAAGGCATTGTATCCATTAAAGACATTATAAAAGCCCGCGGCGAAGCTAAAGTGCGCGACCTGGTACAACCCGATTTTGTGTACGTAAAGGCCGAACTTGACCAGGAAGAGGTAGCCAAACTGATCTCACAGTACAACCTCACCACCATACCTGTGGTTGATGACCATATGAAATTGTTGGGGCGCATTACGGTTGATGATATCATCGATGTAATGGAAGCCGAGAACACCGAAGATATATTGAAGATCTCCGGTGTGTCCGAAGATGAGGAATTGAGTGGTAACTGGCAGGACGCGGTAAAGAGCCGTTTGCCATGGTTGGTTATTAACCTGGGCACGGCATTTTTAGCGGCCTCCATCATCCGTAATTTTGATTCGACGGTTAAAAATCTGGCTATCATTTCGGCCTACATGACCATTATTGCTGGTATGGGCGGTAACACTGCTACACAGGCTTTGGCAGTAACTGTTAGGCGTATCTCGCTGAGCGATCTGAGCGACAGGCAGGCTTATAATACGGTTATAAAAGAGTTTTTAGTAGGGTTAATAAATGGCGCAGCAAACGGGGTTATCGTTTTTGCAGTGGCTTATTTTTACGATGCCAACCCCATGCTGGGACTGGTGCTGTTCCTGGCTATGACGGGTAACCTGGTTATTGCTGGTATTACTGGAGCTTCTATCCCGTTGATTTTGAAAAGGGTAGGGATTGATCCGGCTGTGGCATCATCCATTATCATTACCACATTTACAGATTGTATTGGATTTTTTCTGCCACTATGGTTGGCAAGCAAGCTTTTATTATAATTTTGACCCATCAAAACGAATACGAATATGACTGAAGTAAGATACGACTGGACTCAGGAAGAAATTTCCAAAATATATCATTCACCATTGCTGGACCTGATATTTAGGGCGGCAACTATTCACCGCGAAAATAAAGACTATGCGGAGGTACAGATAAGTTCGCTTATCTCCATCAAAACTGGCGGCTGCCCCGAGGATTGCGCTTATTGCCCGCAGGCAGCGCGTTACAATACTGGTGTGGATGTGCATGCCATTATGCCAAAAGAAGAGGTTATTGCGGTAGCGCAAAAAGCAAAAAACGGTGGCGCTTCAAGGCTTTGCATGGGTGCTGCATGGCGCGAGGTTAGGGATAACCGCGATTTTGATAAGGTGATTGACATGGTGAAAGCCGTGAACGAACTTGATATGGAAGTTTGCTGTACACTGGGTATGCTTACCGAAAGCCAGGCGCAACGTTTGGCCGATGCAGGCCTGTATGCATACAACCATAATTTGGATACCTCTGAGGAGGACTACAAGCGAATTATCACTACCCGTACGTATGACGACCGTTTACAAACGCTCGACCATGTGCGTAAAGCAAAAATTTCTGTTTGCAGCGGCGGTATCATCGGCCTTGGCGAAACCGCTCAAGACCGTATCTCAATGTTGAAAACATTATCAAATATGCCAAAGCACCCGGAATCTGTTCCAATCAATGCTTTAGTACCGGTACAAGGCACGCCATTGGCCGAGCAGCCTCGTGTTTCTGTTTGGGATATGGTAAGGATGATAGCTACCACGCGAATCATTATGCCAAAAACGGTTGTAAGGTTATCAGCAGGCCGTACCGAAATGAGTACCGTTGAACAGGCTATGTGCTTTATGGCAGGCGCTAACTCCATCTTCGCGGGCGAAAAATTACTCACTACACCAAACCCATCTTTTGATGAAGATATGGCCATGTTTCAGCTTTTAGGCTTAACACCGCGTAAAGCTTTTAAAAACGGAAGGCCAAACGTTTCTAAAGAAATTAAGGAAATGAGCATTAACGAGGTAATATAAAAAACTTCATAAAACAAAAATGCCATAGCGCTTCTTTTATACAAAAAAGAAAACGCTATGGCATTTGACCAATACCACGAACCACCTGAGGAGTTATCACAAGAAACCCGCACTTTCGTGCGCATGATAGTATCTCTGGGCGAAGAAGCCGAAGCTATCAACTGGTACGAACAACGTATCTCGGTAGAGAAAGACAAACAAGCAAAAGAAATTATGCAAAATGCCCAGCATGAAGAGTTTAAACACTTCGGCATGGATCTGGAGTTTTTGCTGCGCAAGAAACCCGTTTGGCGCGAAACCCTGAAGGCTATCCTGTTTCAAGAAGGTGATATTGTAGCACTGGGCGAAAAAGGCGAAGAAGCTTCGGAATAATTTTTTATATTCATCCTTGTATTAGTCTCACTTAGGTTAATACAAGGCGGATATGAATAAAACCTTGAAAACCTTAATCCTTATACTGATGCTATTTGGTATCAGACCAACCTTTGCGCAAAATAAGATCATTGTTTATCAATCGGATTTTGGGCTGAAAGATGGCGCTGTTTCTGAAATGAAGGGTGTTGCCATAGGTGTATCGGCCGATCTGAAGCTATACGATCTGACGCACGAAATCCCTAATTATAATATTTGGGAAGCATCATACCGGCTGTTTCAAACAGTTAGCTACTGGCCAAAGGGGACGGTATTTGTTTCGGTAGTTGACCCCGGAGTGGGCACCGCCCGTAAATCGGTGGTATTAAAAACCAATACCGGGCAGTTTATTGTAACACCTGATAATGGCACATTAACGCTGGTTGCCCAAACCTATGGCATAGCCGCTATCCGCCAGATAGATGAAGTGAAAAACCGTCGCGCTGGTTCGGGAAAATCCTATACCTTTCATGGCCGCGATGTTTATTCGTATACCGCTGCACGCCTTGCAGCAGGGGTGATTACCTTTGAACAGGTTGGACCCGAATTACCTAAACAGGTGGTGAGCATCCCTTATCAAAGATCTGTCTTTGAAGGAGGGAAGCTAAAAGGTACTATAGATATCCACGATGTACAATATGGTAACATCTGGACAGACATCAGCGAAGGATTGGTAAAGCAACTTAACCCTAAATACGGCGACTTGCTGCATTTAAAGATTTTTAACAAAGGCAAACTGGTGCATGAAAGCGATGCGCCTTACAGCGAAACCTTTGGCAGTGTCCCCGAAGGCAAACCGCTGGTATACCTGAACAGCCTAATGCAATTATCCTTCGCGCTAAACATGGGCAGCTTTGCTGATGCTTACAAAATTGGCAGCGGGGCCGATTGGAGCGTAGAGGTGACTAAGAAGTAATTAATACTCCGCAAATTGCTCATCTGGGTAACACCAAAGCCAGCGCTCGCCGGGTTGTGCCGATGCTATTACCGGGTGATGTTGTGCATGATAATGTTTGGTCATGTGCTGCTCATCGCTTTGGTCGCAGCATAGGGTAACGCCGCAGGTTTGGCAGGTACGCAGATGGAACCATTCGGTACCTTGTTTTATGCATTCTTCGCACACCTGGTCGTCACTCAGTTTTACTTTAGTTATGGCTTGCAGGTGCTGGCAAAATGATGGATCTAAATCTGGCATAGGAGATAAAAGTTTGTGCTAATATAGCAAAGCAATTATTTATTCCCAACCGTAATCAGTTCCGCCTTTTTTGCACTTGATCAAAAAGAATGGGTAGGTTTCTTTTATCTCTGTTACCTCAAATAATCCCACTTTCTTAAATTCTTCAATAATCGATTGCCGATCATAAAAAAACATTTTAACGCCGGCAAATACCTCGTAACGGTCTTTGCTTATAAATTTACCGTTCCCATACGTTTCGGCTTTTTTTGAAATAGCTGTGAAAACCATCTAACCATCCAATTTACCCTAAAAGGAGTAAAGTAAAATAATATCAGAGATAAAAATACTAATAATATTAGTATTTTTGAAATATGAATGTGGACAGGATTACAGAGAAGTTGAATATTTTGGCAGATGCTGCTAAATACGATGTATCATGCGCAAGCAGTGGCAGCAAGCGTAAAAATGAGAATAAAGGTTTGGGCAATGCCAGTAACGGTATTTGTCATTCGTATACCGAAGATGGGCGCTGCGTGTCGCTGTTAAAAATTCTGTTAACCAACCATTGTATATTTGACTGCGCGTATTGCGTATCGCGTAAAAGTAACGATGTACAGCGCGCGGCTTTTACGGTGCAGGAGGTGGTTGATCTGACCATCAACTTTTACCGCCGTAATTATATCGAGGGCCTGTTCCTGAGTTCGGGCATATTTAAAGATGCCGATTATACCATGGAGCGACTGGTACGCATCGCCAAAAAATTGCGTACCGAGCATAACTTTAACGGATACATTCACCTTAAATCTATCCCAGGGGCCAGTGATGAACTAATGAACGAGGCCGGCCTGTATGCCGACCGCCTGAGCGTGAATCTGGAAATGCCCACCGAAGCAGGTCTGAAACTTTTAGCACCCGATAAGAACCAGGCGGATATGATAAAACCGATGGGCTATCTTAAAAATGCCATCATTCAGCGTACCGAAGAAAAAAAGATATTTAAAAAAGCGCCCATATTTGCCCCGGCAGGTCAAAGTACACAGGTAATTATTGGTGCCACGCCCGAGAATGATAGCGAGGTACTGCAATCGGCCAATTACTTTTATAAGAATTTTAACCTGAAGCGTGTTTACTATTCGGGCTATGTGCCGGTGCTGGCCGATAGCCGCCTGCCCGCTTTAAATACCAGCGTACCTATGGTGCGCGAGAACCGCCTATACCAGGCCGACTGGCTGATGCGCTTTTACGGCTTTAAGGTGAACGAAATAGTGAACGATAGTCAGCCTCACCTCGACCTGGATATCGACCCGAAACTGGGCTGGGCAATTCGCAATATGCAGGCATTCCCGGTTGATATCAATAAGGCCGACCTGCAAATGATATTACGCGTGCCGGGTATTGGGTTGCAATCGGCACAAAAAATTGTGAGCGCACGCAAGTTTGCTAAACTGAACTGGGATCAGCTCAAAAAAATAGGAGTGGCCCTTAACCGCGCCAAATATTTCATCACTTGCAAAAGCAATGAGTTTGAGCGGCGAGATCTTACCGGCAGCAACATTAAACAATTCATCTTGGCTACATCGCAAAGCAAATACTTAAAGAACACGCAGGTACAATTAAACCTCTTTTAATGATGACCACATTAATTTACGACGGCACTTTCGAAGGCCTGCTTACCGCAGTATTTGAAGTTTACGACCGCAGGCTGGGTAGGGTGAACCTGCAAAAATCTGATTTGGGAGCTAATGCCCTGTTTGAAGATAAGATGCAGGTAATTACCGACGAGGCCCGGGCCAACCGTGTGCTGAAAGGCCTAAAACAAAAGATCTCATCGATGGGGGTACAGCGTTTGTATGCCGCGCACCTGGCCGAAATGGATAGCGATGCCAATAGTTTGCTTGGCTACATCAGATATGCGTTTGATTCGGCTGTGAATATTGAAGAGGATTATGGTAACAGGTTTGTAATGCGCGTATCAGAAATGGTGCGGATGGTTAGGCGCGAGAAGCATAGGATGGAGGCTTTTGTGCGTTTTCAGAAACTGAAGGATGATACCTTTTATGCCGGTATCGAGCCCGACTTTAATGTACTGCCCTTGCTTATCCGCCATTTTAAAAGCCGATATGCCGATCAGAAATGGATCATTTATGATCTGCGTCGCAAATATGGCCTTTATTATGATCTGCACCATACACAGTACATCTCTCTTGATTTTGCAAACGTAGCCAAACCTGCTGACGTAATTGCCGCCTTTACCGAGGATGAAGGGATCTACCAGCACCTTTGGAAGAACTATTTTACCAGTGTAAATATCCCATCACGTAAAAATACGAAGCTGCATGTACGCCACATCCCTAAAAGATATTGGAAGCATTTAACCGAAAAAATTTGATTTTTTACGATTTTACGCCTTTTTTAATTTGCCCGTAACATCTGTTTTGGTACTGTTTGTGGATAAAGGGCGATGTTCATAACCACGCTATATGCAGCATAAAATACTATTATACATCATTAAATGTATGTGGATAAACATCACATTATTGTTAATAACATGTTAAAAAGAAAAGTAAAAAAGTGCTTGACAAAAGGCACTTTATCTTCCTATATTGTAATCATCAAGAACGACGTACTTTGACAGCCTTACAGGAATACAGCAACTTAATCGGGTGAACCTCAGGGCGAACTAAAGATAAGGGAAGTGCCTGAATCATATAAAGGGAATAAAATACGAAAGTAATTTACCCCGGAAATGATTAACGAGGTATTATGGGTTTTGCGAGAGCCTACGGGAAGCAGCAAACAAAATAATGACCTTGAAGCAATCGGCGTTAGCGTAACAAAGAGACATCAGCGTTCAAACGAATAAAGAAGTATCAGCGTTACACGGATAACGAAGGAGTCGACTTCCCCGAGGGAGAAGTGACAAGATCAACATTCGCAGACGAGATGACCCGTCAGCACTCGCAAGAGGAAAGAAGGACACATACGGAACGGATTTGAAGGAGTTGCCATCCGCAAGGAGACAGACAAGATCAGCATCAGTGTTAAACAATTGAAACATCGGCATTCGCACAGAATAAAGAGACATCAGCGTTCGCATCATAACAAAGAGGAGATCAGGTCGGTTAATTTTACACAAAACTTGGTGCTTCATGACGGCTACGGCATTCATGAGGGCAGGAAAAACGGGAGTCATTTCGAAAGAAGAGGCTTCCGTTTTCCTATTTTACGCCAAATTCCACTATCTTTGCCGCTCAATTTAACACCCTCGTTTTGTGATTAATGTAAATAATATCTCCGTTTCATTTGGAGGAACCGTCCTATTTAGTGATGTAACCTTTTCCATCAACGAGAACGACAAAATAGCCCTGATGGGTAAAAATGGTGCAGGAAAGTCTACCATTTTAAAAATTATTGCAGGCGAAGCCAAGCCTACTACCGGCAACGTAACCGGCCCTAAAGACGCGGTAATCGCTTATCTGCCACAGCATTTGCTTACCCAGGATAAGGTGACCGTTTTTGAAGAAACCATGAAAGCTTTTGCAGAGGCCAACCAAATGCAAAAGGAGCTGGATGAGGTAAACGAGCAACTTAACATTCGTACAGATTACGAAAGTGATGAGTACATGAAATTGATTGAAAGGGTATCGGAACTAAGCGAGAAAGTTTATACGGTAGAAGAGATCAATTATGATGCGGAAGTAGAAAAGGTGCTCAAAGGCCTTGGGTTTGAGCGTAAGGACTTTGACCGCCAAACTTCAGAATTCTCAGGCGGGTGGCGTATGCGGATAGAGCTGGCCAAAATCTTATTAAAGAAGCCCGACCTGATCTTGCTGGATGAGCCTACTAACCACATGGATATTGAGAGTATTCAATGGCTGGAAGACTTTTTGATCAATTCTGCAAAAGCGGTTATGGTCATCTCGCACGACCGTGCTTTTGTAGATAATATCACTAATCGTACAATTGAAGTTACCATGGGCCGCATATACGATTATAAAGCCAAATACAGCCATTATCTGCAGTTACGTGCCGACAGGCGTGTGCACCAGCTAAAAGCCTACGAAGAACAACAACGCTTTATTGCCGATAACCAGGAATTTATTGATCGCTTTAGAGGTACTTATTCAAAAACATTGCAAGTGCAGTCGCGGGTAAAAATGCTCGAAAAACTCGAAGTGATAGAGATAGATGAAGTAGATACTTCGGCGTTACGCCTTAAGTTTCCTCCGTCGCCACGTTCGGGTCAATACCCGGTAATGGTAGAAGAGCTGACCAAAACCTACGGCGATCATGTGGTGTTCAAAAACGCTTCTATGGTTATTGAGCGGGGAGAAAAGGTAGCTTTTGTAGGTAAGAATGGCGAGGGAAAGTCCACCATGATCAAAGCTATTATGGGCGAGATTGATTTTGAAGGAAGCTTAAAAGTTGGCCATAATGCTAAGATTGGCTATTTTGCTCAAAACCAGGCGTCATTATTGGACGAGCGTTTAACCGTATTTGAAACCATTGACCAAATCCCGTTGAGCGATGGAACGCTAAAGATAAAAGACCTTTTAGGTGCCTTTATGTTTAGCGGTGACGATACCACCAAAAAGGTTAAAGTGCTTTCAGGAGGTGAGAAAACCCGTTTAGCCATGATCAAATTGCTGCTGGAGCCTGTGAATGTGTTAATACTGGATGAGCCAACCAACCATTTGGATATGAAGACCAAAGATATTATCAAAGATGCGCTCCGGGATTTTGATGGAACTTTGATCCTGGTATCTCACGACCGCGACTTTTTGGATGGCTTAGTAAAAAAAGTATTTGAGTTTGGCAACAAGCGTGTTAGGGAGCATTTTGAGGATATCAAAGGATTCCTGGCCTATAAAAAGATGGATAGCTTAAAAGAGATCGAACAGAGTAATTGATTCTGTCCGATCTTTTGAATAAAACATTAATTAAATAATAAATAGCTAAAAACCCTGTTTATTCCTCTTGTGGATAGCTTCTTCTGTTCTGGGGAGGAAATTCTCTTTTACATTTAATTCAGCTATAGCCTGCACTTCTTCTACAAACGGTCGCAACTCTTTATTATAATCTGCAAAGGCAGGTTCCAGATCGCCGTTATGCTTTAGTAAAGCATCTGCCAGCGATGCTGCGCCTGCTACAGACAAAGATGCACCCTTACCTGCAGCAGGCGAAGCACAATAGCCAGAGTCGCCTACCAGCACCACCCTGCCTTTTGTCCATGTGGGCATTTTTATCTGGCAAAACTTATCAAAATAAAAATCAGGTGAGTTTTTTACTTCTTCCAATAATTCGGCCGCCCGCCACCTTTGCCCTGTAAAATGGTCTGTAATTATTTTTCGTTGCTGCGCTATGTTACGGTAATCATAGGGTATCTGTTCATCTGCGTAAAGGCAAAAAATAATATCCGTTTTATTTTTGTAGGCATTAAGCATAACTGCCTTATCGGGCACATTATACATTTGCATCGTTTTTTGTTTAACCAGTAATTTGTTAACTATTGTGATGGAAAAGTATGCCTGCAAAAAATATTCATAATTTTTCTCGGGCCCAAACCAAAGTTTCCGTATGCCGGAATGTGAACCATCGCATCCCAATACCAGGTCAAACGATCTTTCGGAGAGGTTTTTAAATGTGGCATTTATCCCATCTTGGGTTTCACTTAACGCGGTTACGCAGTCGTTAAAAATAAATTCAACATCATCTTTTAGCTTCTCATGTACTATATAAATAAATCTATCCCGCTCAACCTCTATTTCATCATCGGATAGTTGTGTTACGTCGGTTGGCATTGACATTGAACCCTCTGTAACATCATTGGCATCCTTAAATTCAATCAATTCTACGTTTAACCGTTCAGCTTTTAACTGCTCAAAAATGCCCATACGCTTGGCGGCATCTAATGCGGGGCCTTCTATATTAACAGCCCCGCCTGCAACGCGTGGTTCGTTGGCAAGTTCAACAACGGTTACTTTGTAGCCTATATTGTTCATCCACCAGGCTGCCGAAAACCCTGCTATGCTGGCGCCGGAAATAAGTGCCGTTTTGTTCTTAATTGCTTCCATCTTCGTATTTTTTTATACTGCAAAGGAAGGCCAGGTAAGGGTAGTAAAGAATGGCAATAAGGGGTAAGTATTGGACTAACCAAGGTTTTTGTTTCGGAAAGTAAGGGCAGACATTCCTGTAACTTTAGTGAACAGGCGCGAAAAATAGGGATAATCATCATAACCTAACGCCGCGGCAATTTCTTTAACGGAGCTGTTAGAGAAGTAAAGTAAACGCTTCGCCTCTAAAATAACACGTTGCTGAATGTGATATGATACGGAATATCCGGTAGTGTTTTTAACACATTCGTTAAGGTAGGGTACAGATATATTTAATATCTCAGCATACTCCGCCGGGCGTTTAAGGTTAGTGTATTTCCGTTCCAATAACTCCCTGAACGATTTAGTGATCACATCAAACCGCGTAAGCTTATCAGCGGGTTTGGCTGCCTTTAAATATTGCGAAATAACTAAGGCCACCAACGCGTTGCAACAATCTTTTAACAACCAGTGATGTAACCTGTCGCTTTTGTGCCCGGTAAGTTTAATAAAAATGTCAGCAGCTTCATCTATCATATTAAAGGTTTCTGCTGTTAGTGTCAAAGGCATTGCGGGTGTTATGCTTTCCAGCAACTTTAGGTATTCGGGGTTCAAGTTTTCATTGGTGATTGCCCAACTGCTCACAACCATCTTTTCAGATGCCACAGCATGGTGCACTTGGTCGGGATGTATGTAAATTATTGACCGGGGCTTTATGACGTATTGTTCAAAATCAATAGTAATATTTACCGTACCGCTCTTTAGCAGGAAGAATGAATGCGAATCGTGGCGGTGTACCGAAGTCGCATTATCTAAAGTGCCTTCGCCAAATGCCTCAATGTCGCTCATCGAAAATTTTTCGATAACGATGCCTGTGCCGAACTCAGTCGCCATGGCGTTTACCGGTATAGATCGCTTTTTACGGGGCATTTCTTTATCAGACAACAAAGCAAAGATAAATTTTGAATACCTTTCCCAACAATTACAACATTTTCAACATCTGCTGTAAGTCACCAATCAAAATGCCTATTTTGCATTGATGAAGGAACCTACAGGAAAAACAGACGGAAAAAAGAAGATATTTGTGCTGGATACCTCGGTCATACTTTATGACCACAACGCCTTTGAGAACTTCCAGGAGCACGATGTAGCCATACCCATACAGGTACTGGAAGAGCTGGATAACATGAAAAGCGGTAACGATACCCGCAACTTTGAGGCCCGCAGCTTTATCAGGCTGATGGACGAAATGTCTAAAAGCAGGCTCATTAACCATTGGGTGCCGCTAAACGGCAAAAGCAAAGGTTGCTTTAAGGTGATCATGGATGCCAAGAACACCAGCGCCGATGCCGAGGTAGTGTTTGGATCTGATAAAATAGACCATCGTATCCTCAACGCAGCCCTCGGCGTGCAGTTTGAGCATCCAGATAGGAAAGTTATACTGGTGTCAAAGGACATCTGCCTGCGTTTAAAGGCAAAATCGTTAAGCCTGTTTGCCGAAGATTACGAAACCGGCAAAGTAAAAAACCTGGAAGAACTGTACAGCGGCAAATCAACCCTGAATAAAATAACCGAGAAACTGCTGGGCAAGCTCAATAAGAACGATAGCCTGCCGGTGGATGATTTAGATATCCCGGTAGAGGCAGGCAACCAGTTTTATATCTTAAACAGTAAGAACGGTTCGGCATCGGGTTTTTATAATTCGCAAAGCGGGCAATTGGAAAAAGTGACCGAGCAGCCCGTATTGAATATTTATCCCCGTAATATAGAGCAGGCCTTTGCTATACATGCGCTGCTGCACCCCGATATTAAATTGGTAACGATACAAGGTAACGCCGGTACAGGTAAAACCCTGCTGGCACTTGCCAGCGCATTGGAGCAACGCAAATATTACCGACAGATTTTTGTGACCCGCCCAATTGTGCCTTTAAGCAATAAGGATATTGGCTTTTTACCAGGCGATGTCAAATCAAAGATAGACCCCTATATGGCACCGATATGGGATAACCTGAAATTTATAAAAGACCAATTTGCCGAGGACGAAAAGATGCAGGCCAAACTGGACGAGTTGGTGGCTAACGATAAAATTTCTATCACGCCGCTGGCGTTCATCCGTGGGCGTACGCTGAGCAAGATCTTCTTTATTGTAGATGAGGCTCAGAACCTTACTCCGCATGAGGTGAAAACCATCATATCGCGCGCGGGCGAAAACAGCAAATTTGTTTTTACCGGCGATATATACCAGATAGATACCCCATACCTTGATGCCGAGAGTAACGGCTTGTCCTATTTAATAGATAAAGCCAAAGGGCATCCGCTTTACGCCCATATCACCCTGCAAAAGGGTGAAAGGAGCGAGCTGGCTAATTTAGCCACGGAGTTGTTATAGAGTTTAATGATAAATGTCAGTCTGAGCTAGTCGAAGACTTGTATATTCACTAATAGTTCGACCGGCTCACCATGACAATTGTTGGTTACGTTCTTGGCCTTTTAGGGTTAAACGCAACAAGGTAATCCAGTTCATCAGCTATGATGGTACGTTTGTCAATCTGGCTGTCATCGGGTGTGTAAGATTGTTTAAGCCCGGCTTTAACCGAGTTTAAAACCTGCAATAATATCTCAGGCCCCATTTTGGTAGCATTGGTAGGGAAGTAGTTCCTTTGGATCTTTATCCTGTCGGCATTGCTTGCCATGCTGAATTCCCAGTTATCATCTGCCTTAAAACCATGCTCTTTGGCAAGGTTGGTCAGATCATACAGGTACATCTTGGTTTGTGCTTCTATTATTTGTTCGCTCATGTGTTGTTTATTTCTTACTTGATAAATCTGAGGAAGCCGAACCTTTACCTGATTGATATGCCGATTGCTTTTTGTTTACGTTTACAGCAGGTTCTTTCTTTTTTTCCTTAACAGTTTTTCTGTCTTTACTCATTGTATAATTATTTAATTGTTAATACTATTGATATATTGCTGTAAGCCCAGCCAATGCAGCGAAAATATTGGCAATGCCTTTTTTGATACTTGATTTTGCTAGAAAGGATTTCTTAAATTTAACCTTTATTTATTGAAAATCAGCAGGTTTTGAATTATAAATAAATTGCCGCTATTAATACCAATTCAGTTAAAATATTAATAGCTGATATACAGCCACCTATCTGTTTAAACAACACTTAAAAGATTTTATTTGAAAGGAAAGTGGTTTAAATTGATTATATTGTGAGGATACTGAGCATCTGCCCGTAAAAGCAGGTGCTTTTTTTATTCACTAATCCACATTAAAATATGGCTAAATCGCAAGCAACATTTATGAAAAAACAACTGGAAAAGAACCGCCAGAAAAAGAAAGAGGACAAAGCACAACGTAAACAAGAGCGTAAAGAAAACCCAAGCGGGAGCGACCTTGATAATATGATGGCTTACGTAAATGAGTTCGGCGAGATCGTATCAACCCCACCAGAGAAAAAAGCTAACACCGAAGAGTAATCCGCTCTTACTTATACAACACTTTGTAGATGGCCTTGCCCAAAGCTCTCCTTAAACGGGCAGCGCCTTTCTGATTAGGGTGCAGGTAGAAAATATATACATTGCCGCCCTTGTTCGTGCTGTAAAGCATCTGTATAGTTATTCTTAAAGTAATTAAAAGCCTTTCTAACACCACAAATAAGTGGCCCTGATTTGTGGTGCCATAATTTTTGGCCAGCGCAATTATTCAGTTTTATAAAGCGCTCCGGCTTTCTCCGCCGAAACTTTGATACCCTTTATCATAGCTGAGCTAAAGCCGTTGTGTTCCATTTCGTTTAATCCTGCTATTGTGCAGCCTTTTGGCGATGTAACCTTATCAATTTCCTGTTCGGGATGTGATGCCAGCTGAAGGAGCAGATCGGCAGCACCTTTGGCGGTTTGGGCGGCCATTCTAAGGGCATCGTGTGCGTGGAAACCAATTTCGGTACCGCCTTGTGATGCCGCGCGAATAGAGCGTAAAAAGAATGCAATACCGCAGGCACATAATGCCGTGGCCGATGTCATCAACTCCTCGTTTATCTGAATGCTTACGCCAACGGTATCAAATAACGATAGTACAAGACTAACATTAGCAGCAGAAGCATTATCGGTAGCAATACAGGTCATGCTTTGACCAATAGCTATGGCTGTGTTAGGCATCGCGCGAATCACCTGAATATCTAACCCCAACTGCGTACGGATATCCTGGCAGCTAACGCCCGATACTACCGATATCAGCAGGTGTTTGGTTTGGTTGGCTGCGGGTTTTATCTCGTCAAGTAGTTTATTTAATTGCTGTGGAAGGATAGCCAGCACAACAATATCCGCCCTGGTAACAGCGCCGGCATTGTCGGCAGTTACGTTATAACCTTCATCTGCAAGGGCAGATAATGCAGCTACGTTGCGGCGGGTAAGTGTAATCTGCTCTGGGGCGAAGATCCCGGCTTTTACTAATCCTTTAGCCAGTGCAAGGCCAATATTTCCGCTGCCTAAAATGGCAATATGTTGTTGTGTTTCCATTTGTTATTTACTTAAACGTGTACCAAAACCCTGTTTGTTTTTCAATTGCCCCAAATCATCAGAATGCCCGATAATTACCGCTTTAACCCCGCATGATATAGCGGTAAAGGCATTATCCAATTTCGGCAGCATCCCGCTATGGATGATCTGCTCTAGCTTTAGCTGCTCGTATCTTTCGGGGTTTATCTCTCTTATCAGCGAATCATCGTCATTAATATCCTGCAAAACACCTTTCTTCTCAAAGCAATATACCAGCGTTGTTTCATACAGTTTTGATAAAGCCACCGCCAGTGCCGAGGCTATGGTATCGGCATTTGTGTTCAGCATCTGGCCTTCGCCATCGTGCGTTAAGGCACAAAAAACAGGAGTGAAGCCGCCATCCAATAACTTGCTGATATTTTGGGGATTGATAGAGCCATCAAACAGGTCGCCGGCAAAACCATAATCAATAGTTTTTACCGGGCGTTTTTTAGCACGGATAAAATCGCCGTCGGCACCGGTAAGGCCAATAGCATTATTGCCGTAGCGCTGTAGCTGCGCCACAATGTTTTTATTGATAAGGCCGGCGTAAACCATGGTCACTATCCGCAGGGTGTCGATATCAGTTATTCGGCGGCCGTCAACCAGTTTAGCCTCGATGCCCATTGTTTCGGATACTTGTGTTGCTACTTTTCCGCCGCCGTGTACCAGTATCTTGTAACCCTCCAAAGCGGTGAAATCTTTCAGAAAACGGTGCAGGTTTTCGGAGTTATCAATTACGTTACCGCCAATTTTTATGATGTGCAGGGCTTGCATATTGTATTATATATAAGTTCGATGGCAATTATAGCTATTTTTTAGAGATGATGGTAGATTTTAACCACAGAGGGCATTGAGTTTTTTTCACAGAGGGCCACAGATAATTGCATAAAAGAATCTATGTGATCATCTGTTTTTTCTATCTGTAACCTCTGTTATAAAATAATTAATTAATATTCAATTAATTACAATTAAAAACTGATAAATAAGTTATATAACTTAAATTATAGTTGTACAACTGAAAAATAAGTTATATGTTTGATTTATGGACGAGTTAACAAAAACAGAAGAGCGGGTAATGCAGGTTTTATGGAACCTGAAAAAAGCCTTTGTGAAAGATATTATAGAGGCAATGCCCGATGAACCCAAACCACCATACAACACCATATCATCAGTAGTGCGCCTGCTGGAAAAAAAAGGATATGTTGATTATACAGCATATGGCAAAACCTACGAGTACTTCCCCGCCATTACCAAAGCGGAGTATCGCAAGGCATCCTTTAAAAAAATGTTTACGGGGTACTTTGATAACTCGGTGGAGAGCCTTTTATCTTTTATGGTAAAAGAGCAAAAACTGGGTGAGGAAGATATCAGAAAGATTCAGGAAATGATCGATAAAAACTCAAAAAAATGAAGACAATTATCTATCTGCTGCAGGTAGCGGCATGTACGGGTATCTTTTACGGGTTTTATTTCCTGCTGCTGCGCAGGTTAACCTTCTTCACAATAAACCGCTGGTACCTGCTTGCTACGTTGTTGTTAAGTTTTGTGATACCTACTATAAATTTACCTTTAGATACCGCTAAGCCACCTGCTATTATGGAGCCTGTTATGTATGTAAACCGTATACAGGTAATAGATGAACCTGTAAAAGCAATTACACAAGCCCCGCAGCAAGTAGTTGAATCTTTTGATTGGGCAACGCAGGTTAAAATGATATATATAACCATGGCAACCATTTCGGTATTGCATTTAGCATTTACATTGCTGGTGTTTTTACGCAGGAGTAGGGCCGAACGATTAATGCAGATAGGTAATGTAAAAGTATTAAAGGGGAATAGTAAGCAGGGCAATAGCTCGTTCTTAAATGTGATTTTTGTGAACGATGATGAACTGGAGCCTGCCGAAGTAAAACAGATTATAGCGCACGAAATGCTGCACGTAAAAATGCTGCACTCGGCCGATAGAATTATTGCCCGCCTGGTACAAATAATGCTTTGGTTTAACCCGTTTGCCTATTGCTATATCCGCTCTATTGAAGAGAACCACGAATTTGAGGTTGACCGTATCATTGCCGGTGATACTGATAAAAGCATGTATGCTACATTGCTTTTTAAACTATCATTAAGCAGCCAAAGCTACCTCATGCACAGTTTTAGTAAAGTGCCGCTTAAAAGCCGCATAGCCATGTTGTTTAATAAACCAACCTCAAATATGAAAAAAATTATCTACCTGCTTATAGCACCAGTGGTGCTGATAAGCTGCCTGGCCTTTGCCAATTTAAAAAGCGCTCAAAACCAAAAAGTGAGTATTTTTCACGACCTTGATAAAATGGGTCCGCATCCGTTGGTGCTCATAAATGGTAAGGAGTATAATGATGATATACTTTATAAAATAGGCAGTAAAAATATTAGCACCACAGGTACATGGGTACCGCCGGTTGATGGCAGTTGGTTTAAAAAGTATGGTAACAAGGCTAAAGATGGGGTGGTAAATATATCCGTAAAGGGCGAAATAGTATACCTGACGGCTACAGAGCGGGATAACCTTATAGAAGAAAGCAAAGTGCCCAAAAAGCAATTCTTTGCCCGGGTTAAACAAAAACATAACGATGGCAGCATCTACGAAAAATGTATTGTGCAGCTCCCTAATGGCAGCAGAATGATTTCGAATGAGCTGAAACCTACAGATAAGGTGATATTTATTATAGAAGGTAAAGCCTACCCTGAAACCGAACTGGATAAGGTAGAAGAGATCATCCGTTCAAATAAAGTAGGTACAACCTCTGTTGGCTCTGTTAATCATAATCAGCATTGGGGAGACGAGGATATTAGCCAATACAAGATCTATTTTAATTTCTTGCTGGATAGAAATGCGAAGTTGGAGAAAACAAATTCAACAGGTGTTTTGAAATATGAAGTAAAAGGAGATACTATAAAATATCGCCAAAAAGTAAAACAAACACCAGAACAACGTATTGCCGAAGAAAAAGTAAAAGCCGAGTACGAAGCGTATAAAAAAACGGATGAGTTTAAACAAAAAATGGCAGAAACCAATAGGATAATGGGTCAAACCCTTACCTACAAAGTAACCGGATATAAAACAGCCGGCCCCCAATGGTATGTTAAAGAAGGCTTTGTAGTTTTAAATAATAACAGTGAATTTTTTATAGGAACTGCTTACGGGCAAACCAAGCAACTAAAAGATGTGCTTAAAATAGGCGATGAAGTTGAAATAAAAGTGCTTGGCGCAGGTATGTGGGGCAAGGGTATACCTGTTTTAATTGAGCCGGCAGTGATTTCACGTGATGGCAAAGAAATATACCGTGCTGCAGAAGCAGCACCAATACCTAAAACAGCCTTTTCATTTGAGGCAAACCGCGTGCGTTTTACTGATGGCCAGGTAACCAATATTAAAAAATACCCTAATGGTAAATGGAAAAGTGCCGTGGTCGAGGTAGTGAATGGTTTTAAAATTAAATTCAATATCAAACCAGATGCACCCGATTTTAAAGGTATTGAATGGGGCGATAATGTTACCTTCCGCTTTGTGCATGAAGTTAAAACCGGTGCTAAAGAATATACCGTTAACGATTGGATAGCAATTAGTACAGATGTAAAAGATTATGGGATCAAAAATCCTGATTACTTTTTCAAATTCTATGAAAAGATATAGTTTTACTGGTTAACCACATATAATACAAACTTTTTTACAAATAGCACAGAGATACCAAACCTCTGTGCTATTTGTGTTTCATTCTTCTTGTGTTTTAGATATCTTATCCGTCAAAAAAACATTGTAAGTGTAAAACACATAATTGCTTTATCCTGTTAGGTACTACAATGCAGTTTAATCCTGCTGTAGGTTAACAAAATTATATGCACTTGTTTTTAATTATCGCGCTCCTGGTAATTGTTAGCGCAATCTATTCATACATCAACGCACGCTGGATAAAATTGCCCGGTACCATAGGTATTATGACGCTGGCTATCGCCGGCTCGGTGGTAACTCTTATTATCGACCGCCTTAACCCAAGCGTGGCTAAATATCTGACTGTTTTAGCTAAAAACATCAACTTTTCTACCACGGTGCTCAATATTATGTTGGGCTTCCTGCTGTTTGCAAGTGCTTTTAACCTGGATACCCGTAAACTAAAAAAAGAAATGCGGCCGGTGCTTATCCTCAGTACTTTGGGGGTAATTGTATCAACGGCCATATTTGGTAGCTTGCTTTATTATGTAGCACAGTTAATAGATATTAAAATACCTTATATCTACTGTTTGCTGTTTGGCGCGCTGGTATCACCCACTGATCCGGTGGCGGTGGGGGCTATTATAAAAGGCTCCAGGCTACCCGCAAGTTTGGAAACCATTATCTCCGGCGAATCATTATTTAATGACGGTATAGGGCTTGTATTGTTTATTACGCTGTTAGAGATAACCCAGTCGGGCAATGATAATGTCGATTTTGCTAAAACAGCCATACTTTTTGCGCAGGAAGTTTTTGGCGGCATTATATTGGGGGGCATTACAGGTTTCCTGGCATTCCGGCTCATGAAATCTATTAACGATTTTCAAACCATTGTACTGGTGTCGTTAGCATTGGTAATGATCAATTCACTTGCTGCATCGGCTTTGCATTTGTCTATCCCGTTAGCGGTGGTAACCGCCGGTTTATTTACAGGTGGCAGGTCGATAAATATAGATAACAAAGACCGCTCGCACCAGGCGCTCGAAAGCTTCTGGACGCTGATTGACGAGATGCTGAACACCATGCTTTTTGTGATGATAGGGCTACAGATGGTTAACGTGCCCTTTATCAGTAATTACTGGATAACCGGTTTAATAGGGATTGTTATTCTGCTGGCTGCAAGATGGGCAAGCATTATGCTGCCGTTAACTTTCTTGAGGCGATCATTAAACGTGAATTACGGAAGTATCAATATTTTAACCTGGGCAGGGTTAAGGGGCGGTATTTCGATAGCCCTGGCGCTGGCATTGCCAGATTCGCCATACAGGCATTTTATATTGGCGGGCACTTACTTTATCGTGATATTTTCGATTATAGTGCAGGGATTGACATTGAATAGGGTGATTAATGCATCGTATAAGATAAAATCTTAGCTGTCTTTTTCACTGCCGCCATATACGCGGCTATTTCCTGCTCATTTTTATCGGCTGATGAGCTTAATGATGAGATAATATTCTCGCGCTCAACTTCAGTCCGGTTTTGGCTGAGTTTCTTTTTGGCCTGCAGATCGGTAACTACAATTTCAAACGCGGTAATGCCGTTCATCATTTTATGTTTGTAATCGTCAGTTAAGTTATCCCATTGCTGCCGGTAAGCTGCTTCGTAGAAATCGATCATTTTTTCAAGCAAGTGTGCAACCTGTGTTTTATCGGCAATTAAAGTGGCTTTGCCGTAGGCATGTACCGATAGATAATTCCAGGTAGGCACGTTTTGCTCTTTCTCGTAATTTAATGGCGAGATATAAGCATGTGGCTCGGTAAATATCACCAGCGATGTTTCATTGAATATAACCCCGGCCTGCGGGTTTGCTTTAGCAAAATGAGATACCAGTACCAACTCTTCGCCGCGTTGCTCTACCAAAAACGGCAGGTGTGTAGCTTCGGGTACGCCATTCAATATCGTCACTATCGTAGCAAAGCTATACTTCTGCATAAAGCTGATAGCTTCTTGATGGTCAGACAATTGAAAATGTTTAGGAGTGTACATGTGAATAGAATCAAGACTTTTAGAATCAAGAGACAAGACCAAATCGGGATGCCTTGTTACTACAAAGTTTCCAGCATTTGCTTTAACACTGCCTGTGCCGCCCAAACGCGGTTACCTGCCTCGTGTATCACTATCGACTTTGGCCCGTCCAATATCTCGGATGATAGTTCCAGATCGCGGCGTACGGGTAAACAATGCATTACTTTGGCATCAGGGGCTACTGCATCCAGCTTGGCGTTGGTCAGCATCCAATCTTCGTTACCGCCGGTTACCGCGCCGTAAGGCTCATAAGCCGACCAGTTTTTTACGTAGATAAAATCCGCATCCTTTATGGCTTCATCCTGGTTATGCGTGATTGTTGCGCCATTGGTGAAATCGGTAGAAAGCTCGTATCCTGCCGGGTGGGCGATGGTGAAGTCTACATCAGCCTTGCACATCCATTCGGCAAAAGAGTTTGGCACAGCCTGCGGAAGGGCCTTTATATGCGGCGCCCAGGTTAATACTACTTTGGGGCGGGCTTTAGTTTTCAGTTCTTCAATAGTTATCAGGTCGGCAAGGCTTTGCAGCGGGTGGCGCGTAGCCGATTCCAGGCTAACCACGGGCACTTTGCAAAACTCCACAAACTTGTTAAATATGGTTTCGCTATAGTCTTCCTCGCGGTCTTTTAACCCCGGGAAAGAGCGTACCCCTATAATGTCTGAGTATTCGCCCATTACACCGGCTGCCTCGCGGATATGCTCCACAGTAGTACCGTTCATGATCACGTTATCGCGCAGTTCAAGCGCCCAGCCTTCTTTATCAATGTTGAGCACAATTACGTTCATGCCCAAATTCGCGCCTGCTTTTTGGGTACTCATGCGGGTACGCAGACTTGGATTCAGGAAAACAAGGCTCAGGGTTTTATTCTTACCCAAATGCTGGTGCGCATATGGGTTTTGTTTCAATTGCAATGCTTCGGCAACCAGTGCCGGCACATCCTTAACATCATTTACCGAAGAGAATAATTTCATGAGCCTTGTTAGTACTTATGCTGTAAAAATATAATTAAATACTGTAACCTATTATTTAAGAGTTATTTAAAGTTGTGCTGAATGCTTCCAGGAACCTGTCAGCATAACCTTTAGTCAGGTTTAGCGCAGGTAATAGCCTTACCACGTTTGGTTTTGCTTCGCCTGTAAATATATGGTGCTTAAACAGCAGGTCTTTCTTCACGTTGGCCAGTTCTTCGGGCAGGTCGATGCCTATCATAAGGCCACGTCCACGTACTTCTTTCACTTTATCAAATTTCTTAAGCTCCTCAAGCAGGTAGCCACCAACTTCGGCAGCGTTTTGCATCAGGTTATCACGTTCAATAACTTCCAGCACCGCTAAACCTGCGGCACAAGCCAAATGGTTACCACCAAATGTTGTGCCCAGCATGCCGTATACTGGCGCTATTTTAGGCGATATGATGATACCACCAACAGGGAAACCGTTACCCATGCCTTTAGCCATGGAGTAGATATCGGCGTTGATGCCCGCAAAATCATGCGAGAAGAACTTACCGGTACGGCCATAACCGCACTGTACCGAATCGGCTATAAAAACGGCGTTATGCACATCGCAAAGCGAACGGATCTTTTGCAGGAAACTAACCGGTGCAACCTGTATGCCACCAACTCCCTGGATGCCTTCAATAATTACAGATGATACCTCATGGTCTTTAAAAGCCTGCTCTAATGCCGCTTCATCGTTCCATGGTAAAAACACCACGTTTTCAGTTTCATTAACCGGTGCAACAATTTTTGGGTTATCGGTAGCGGCAACTGCTAATGAGGTTCGTCCATGGAACGCTTTTTTAAACGCGATGATCTTCTTTTTACCATTATAGAACGATGCAAGTTTCAGAGCGTTCTCATTAGCCTCGGCACCCGAGTTGCAAAGGAATAGCTGGTAATCTTCCTTACCCGAAATATGGCCCAGCTTTTCGGCCAGTTGTGTTTGTAAAGGGATCTCGATAGAGTTAGAGTAAAAGCCTATCTGGTGCAGTTGGTCTTCCAAACGCTTTACGTAATGCGGGTTAGTATGGCCGATAGAGATAACCGCGTGCCCGCCGTAAAGGTCGAGATATTCAGTGCCTTTGTCGTCATAAACAAGGCTGCCCATGCCTTGAACTATATTGATTGGATTGATAGGGTATACGTCGAATAATTTCATTTTAATAAAGTGATAATTTAATACTTAATGGATAAACGCATGGGTGGCGAGCACGGCTTAAAAGCCGGTCGCCTTAAGTCGTAATCCTGCGCGTTCGTCCAAACCAAACATGATGTTCATGTTTTGTACGGCCTGACCGCTCGCACCTTTAAGTAAGTTATCCATTATACTGACAATGAAGATCTTATTACCATGTTTCTTGACCTGTAAAAAGCATTTGTTGGTATTCACAATTTGTTTCAGGTCGATGTCTTTACTGGTTACATGCGTAAACGGGTGACCGGCATAATACTCCTGATAAAGTTTTAAAGCCTCGGCTTCGCTCAAATTACTCTCGGTATAAATAGAAGCAATGATGCCGCGGGTAAAGCCCCCACGATAGGGCACAAAGTTAATGTCCTTATCAAAACCGCCCTGCAATTGCCTTAAGGATTGGCCTATCTCGTTTAAATGCTGGTGGTTAAACACTTTGTAAACAGATAGGTTGTCGTTTCTCCACGTAAAGTGCGAAGTTGGAGAAAGGCTTTGCCCTGCGCCGGTAGAACCTGTTGTTGCGGTAACATGCACCTCGTTGTTTAACAAACCTTTACTTGCGAGCGGTAACAAACCCAGTTGCAAACAAGTGGCAAAACAGCCCGGGTTAGCTATATTATCTGCCGATTTTATCGCTTCGCGGTTTAATTCGGGTAAACCGTAAACAAAGCTTTTATTTCCGATGGTTGCATTTTGACTTAACCTGAAATCCTGGCTTAAATCGATAATAAGGATATGATCAGGAATGTCATTAGCCTCTAAAAATTTACGTGCATCGCCATGGCCAACGCAAAGGAACAATACATCAATATTGAAAGCTAATTCCGCCGCAAAGGTTAGGTCGGTATCGCCAAACAGGTCGGTGTGTACGTCATAAACATGGTTACCCGCATTGCTTTTGCTGTGAACGAATATGATCTCCACATTAGGGTGGTTGATCAGTATTCTGAGCATTTCGCCCCCGGTATAACCCGCGCCGCCAACAATGCCTGCTTTTATTTTAGAGGTTGATTCTGTCATTTTTTGTAGATGGTGATGAGTACAGGATAAATTCCAGGTCGCTGCTCTCTTTGTTGCTGATAAAGTGCTTTTGGCCCGGTTTAATTTCTATCCCTTGCTCAGGTTTTAACACGCTTATCTCTCCGTCGATGGTAAATGTTGCCCTGCCTTTTAGTATAAAGAAGAACTGCGAAGATTTTTCGTGATAATGTAATTGCTCGGCGGTATCCGGCGGCATTAATTCCTGTTTTATTGATAATGCGTCGGTGTCAACATAGTTCCAGCCGTAACAATCATCGCCCCACTTATAGGTGCTTAAGCATTCGCTTCTCGAAAAGATGGGGTTCTCCATAATAATTAATCCTGTCCGTTTACTTTGTGGTATATCATTACCTGGTTACCAAATATTTTTGAGAAACCTTTAACATCTTCGCCGCTCCATGAATTGTTCATTTCGCCGTAGCTGCCAAATTTGTTGCTCATCAGGTCGTGCTCCGACTCGATACCCACCACCTGGAAACGGTACGGGTGCAGCTCAACAAATACTTTACCGCTTACGTTTTTCTGCGTATCAGTAAGGAAAGCCTCCATATTACGCATAATAGGGTCGTGGAATTGCCCTTCGTGCAGCCAGTTGCCGTAGAAGGCCGATAACTGGTCTTTCCATGATAGCTGCCACTTAGTTAAAACGTGTTTCTCAAGGGTATGGTGTGCTTTGATGATCACCATTGGTGCGGCAGCTTCAAAACCTACACGGCCCTTTATACCGATGATGGTATCACCCACGTGAATATCGCGGCCAATGCCGTAAGGTTGCGCAATAGCTTGCAATGCCTGTATAGCTTTGGTTGGGTGATCGTATTTCTCGTTATTAATGCCAACCAGCTCGCCTTGCTCAAATACCAGCTCTAATGTTTTTGGTTCAGATTCGGTTACCTGTGTAGGCCATGCTTCTTCAGGTAAACCAAGGTTTGATGTAAGAGTTTCTTTACCACCTACTGATGTACCCCAGATACCTTTGTTGATAGAGTACTTTGCTTTTTCAAAGTTCATTTCAACGCCGTGTTTTTTCAGGTATTCAATCTCCGCTTCGCGGCTTAGTTTCAAATCGCGGATAGGAGTGATGATCTGTACCTCGGGTACCAGGATATTGAAGATCATATCAAACCTTACCTGATCGTTACCGGCACCGGTGCTGCCATGGGCTACAAATTCAGCACCAATCTCTTTGGCGTAATTGGCAATAGCTGTAGCCTGGCTAACACGTTCGGCACTTACCGATAATGGGTAGGTGTTGTTCTTTAACACGTTACCATATATCAAAAAGCGTACGCAGGTGTTATAAAAGTTCTTGGTCTCGTCAACAACGTGGTGTGATGTTACGCCCATCTGGTAAGCGCGTTCTTCAACACCTTTAAGCTCTTGGTCATTAAAACCACCTGTATTTACAATTACCGAGTGAACCTCGTAACCCAGATCGCGTGTTAAATAAATACAGCAAAATGAGGTGTCTAATCCGCCGCTGTATGCCAGTACTACTTTCTTTTTATCCATTTTTGTGTTTACCGTAGAGACGCGATACCTCGCGTCTGTTTATTATTTATTCAAGTCGCGAAGCATCGCGCCTCTACAATTCATTATTTTAACTGAACGCAACGAATTTTTCCATTCGCTTTTTGATGGCTTTTTCAATACGCTCAAGCAGGGTAGCTTTGTGCGTAATTTTCTTCATTTTCTCTTCGTATTGCTTCTGAATAACTTCCGGGTCAAAAAGCATGGCGGTGCACATGCAGTTCTTGCGGTCTTTACTCATCAATATATCATAGTTAACACAGCTGCGGCAGCCTTTCCAAAAATCTTCATCCTGGGTGAGTTCAGAATAGGTTACCGGTTCGTACCCTATCTCTGAATTTATCTTCATTACTGCCAAGCCCGTAGTTAAACCAAATAGCTTGGCTTTTGGGTATTTGCTGCGCGATAACTCAAATATTTTATGCTTAATTGCTTTTGCCAGTCCTGCTTTGCGATAGATAGGGTTTACAATAAGGCCTGAGTTGGCCACAAAATCGCCGTGGCTCCAGGTTTCTATATAGCAAAAGCCCGCCCAGGTACCGTCTTTATGCAAAGCTATCACGGCTTTACCTTCCAGCATTTTGTTGGCAACATACTCCGGCGAACGCTGGGCAATACCTGTGCCCCGTGCTTTGGCCGACTCTGCCATTTCATCACATATAATAGTCGCAAAGTCTGCATGTTGTGCAGTTGCTACGGTTATGTCAAAATCTTGTATGGTCATTAGTATAGAAAAATTACCGTTAAATTATTGGCGTTTAAGCCATAATAATTAGAGGGACATTGTTTAAAGAAGTTTAAAAAACACCTTCTTTATTTGGGTGGAGATTAAAACCTAATTCAAACCCGTGGGATGAACACCCTTCGTCGGCTGGGAGAGAATAATAAAACAAAAGAAACTAAAGCAGCGGAAACCGGGGCGAAGATCGTCCTGATATCCATTCTGTTTATGTTTTGTTTAATCATTTTAGTAAGTATGTGGTACTTTTAAATTTTGTGCAAATTATTGCATTAAATTTTACTTATGCAAGAAAAAACTATTATAATTTGCCTGCACGCATAAAACATTACAATTGAGAAATATTGAGATAACAGATAAGCCCCTGATTATGCAAAAAATGGGTTTAAATCATTTAAACCTATTCTTCGCCTTGTGGATTAATTATTAGCATAAACGTGTACATTAGTTGATCTATGAAAATAAGATATATTATTATACTGTTGCTGCTGCCGATTTTTTGTGTCGCGCAAACCATTATACCCCAACCGGTTTCTATAATAAATAGCGATGTTGCATTTGATTTAAAAGAGGCAGCTCAAATTGGTTATAACGATAAGTCGTTAGTTTGGATGGCCAAATATTTAGAGAACCAAATTTACCTGATCAGTAAGGTTAAGATTAAGCATATAAATGGCGTGCATCCAAGTTTCTATCTTAGGTTAAAAAAGTATTCTCACAATGGTGAACCAAAGGGATCATATAAGCTGAGCGCGAATGGTGGCGGGGTTTTTATTGAGTCCGAAAACGCAGAAGGGATATTTTATGGGATCCAGTCATTATTACAACTCATCAATACCGATACTAAAACAATACTTGATGTAGAGGTTACGATGCCCCGCGTTATCAATGGCGCGGTTTTATGCTGGATGAGTCGCGGCATTTTTTTGGAAAAACGAAGGTAAAACAGTTGCTTGACTTGATGGCTCATTATAAACTGAACAAGTTTCATTGGCATTTAACCGATAGCCACGGCTGGCGATTGCAGATCAAAAAATATCCAAAGCTGACTACTGTTGGCGGCATTGGTAATTTCACAGACAGTACTGCCTCGGCCCAATATTATACCCAGGCCAATATTCGTGAGATTGTTGCCTACGCCAAAAAGCGCTTTATTGATGTAATACCCGAAATTGACATGCCCGGCCATGCCACAGCTGCTAATAAAGCGTATCCGCGATTTAGCGGGGGCAGCGTTGTCGGTTATCCAAACTTTACGTTCGACCCGTCAAAAGAAGAAACCTACAAATATTTGTCGACCATTATTAAAGAAACGAATAGCCTTTTCCCGGCTAAGATGATCCATTTAGGTGGTGATGAGGTTTTCTTAGGGATACAGGCCTGGTTGAAAAATCCGGATATTGTAAATTTAATGGCCCACAAAGGTTATAAAACCCCAACCGATTTGGAGCATTACTTTTTTAGGCGGATGGGCGATACGGTAATAAAACTGGGCAGCAAGGTCCTTTGCTGGGACGAAGCCGTAGAAACCGACCTGCCCGCCAATAAAACCGTTGTATTTTGGTGGAGGCAAAACAAACCTCAAAGCCTTAAGCTGGCGCTCGATAAAAATTACAGCGTGGTGCTTTGCCCGCGCTTGCCCATGTATTTTGATTTTGTGCAGGACAGTACCCACGTATCAGGCCGTAAATGGGATAGTACTACTGTTGTCGGTTACCAGTTGCAAAACAAGTATAATACCGTGCAGGATGTTTACAATTTTCCCGATAAGTTTTTAGAAGGGCGGGAGTTAAAGTCAAAAAACATCATTGGTATACAAGCTAATCTGTGGACAGAAACCGTAGATACGGAAAAACGGTTGGATTACCTGATATTTCCACGGATGGCCGCATTGGCCGAAGCCGCATGGAGTACAGCGGCTAATAAAAATGATATCACATTCAACAATAAGTTAAAGGCAGAAATTGAATGGTATAAAAGGGCAGGGATTTATTACTATAATCCATCCAAACCGGCAGAACATCCGGAAGTAATTGATTTTAAACCTAAAAAACAGATAAAGCATTAACCTGCTTATTTGCTTTTACTCACAATATCATTAATAATCATATCCGCATGTATGCGCGAGTTCTCTATAAACCATAGGTGAGTATCCAGCCCGCCAACAACTACGCCGGCAAGGTACAGGCCAGGCTGGTTAGTTTCCATCGTTTCGGGGTTATAGGTTGGGATGAATTTATCTTCGGTTAGTTTGATCCCAATCTTTGCCAGGAAATCGAAGTTGGGTTTATAGCCCGTCATGGCCATTACAAAATCGTTAGGGATGGTAACTTTACCTTCGGGGGTATCAATATCCACCTCGGTTTGTCTCACTTCTGCAAGGTTCGAATTAAAATACGCTTTGATGCTCCCTTCCTTGATGCGGTTAATTATATCCGGCCGTACCCAATATTTAACACGGCTGCTTATCTCGCTGCCGCGGATTACCAGTGTTACCTCGGCACCTTTACGGTAGGTTTCTAAGGCCACATCAATGGCCGAGTTACTACTGCCCACAACCACAACCTTTTGCGAGGTATAGTAATGCGGGTCCTGGTAGTAATGTTTTACTTTAGGCAGGTCTTCACCAGGGATATCAAGGTTTACGGCAATATCATAAAAGCCGGTACATAATATTACTTTTTTTGCCTGGTAGGTAGCTTTTGAGGTGCTTATTTCATAACCGCCTTCAATTGGCTTTACATTGGTAACTTCTTCAAATAGGTTAAGAGGAAGCTTGTTAGATAACGCTACCCGGCGGTAATACTCTAAAGCATCATTACGGGTTGGTTTATTGTGTACCGTTACAAAAGGTACACCGCCAATCTCCAGCTTCTCTGAAGTGGAGAAGAACGTCATGGTAGAAGGGTAGTTGTACAGCGAATTTACCAGGCAGCCTTTTTCAACAATAACAAAACTCAGGTTTGCTTTTTGAGCCGCTAATCCGCAGGCCAAACCAATTGGGCCACCGCCAATAATAAGTATATCGAGCATAAGGCGAAGATAGTCAGTTTACGGGGAAGATAATATCGAATAATGAATGCCTAATGTCAAATTTTGAAGTAGCAGACCATTCAGAATATGGGAAAGGAAAATAAAGGCAAAAAAAAATGGGATAAGCTACTTTTATCGCGCCGCTCAACTCTCTACCCTTGCTGCGTTCCCACCCTGGGGGAGTTCAAGAGGAGCTGGCCGTAAAAGACTTATCCCGCCGCAAAGATAGAAAAAGGATGCATTTTAGGTTAAGAAATTATTAAAAAATGAAATTGAAGGGTTGAATGGTTGATTATCAGGAGGGTAATTTATAAGCCTCACGTCATTGCGAGCGATAGCGTGGCAATCTTCGACATGCTGGTCGTTAATTTTCTATCGATGATTTCCACGTCGCTACGCTTCTCGCAATAACGCGTGGTTAATCAGAACAGATTTATCTGATTTTTCACCTCTTCTACCGGCGTATCCACATATTCAAACCCTATTGTCCCTTTAAACTGAAAAGTTTTAAAAGGGTCCCATTTGGCCATATTGCCGAAGGTTTCACGCTTTACAATCTTCAGCTCCTCTATCCAAAATGGCTCAACCAATTTTTTGTGCCGAAAGTGCGGCCATAGGGTATTGAAATTAGCTTCGGGCACATTCCTAACAACGGTAATATGCGGCACAAGCGTTTTTTTGATACCCAGGTTTTTCTTTAATAAAGTAAACCAGGCATCCACAGCAGGGCTAATGCGGATGTGTGCATAAATGGTGTACTGGCTGTGCAGATGGCTGAAATATTTAAAACCATCGATGTGCAACAAAACAGGCGGCATAATATTCAGCGTTTTTTGTATACGGGTTATGGTATGGTCGGCGAAATAAGGTTTTTGCCGCTCAGCATGCAGTATGGAAATGTGTGCCGGCGCATCCATACTTTTAAAATTGCCAATATGTTTAACCGATGCTTTTTTATACTTGCTGATGAGCTCTTTAACAGGCTCGGGAGGGGAGAGAAGGAACAAATAATCAGCATAACCAGTCATAACATCACATCGTTTATTGCCTCAAAATTGCTAATAAAATTAGCATAATTCAAAATATATTTTCATATTTGTGCATGGATGCTAAGCGGCATATTGTACATATCGACCTTGATTCCTTCTTCGTTTCGGTAGAGCGGAAATTTAACCCATCGCTTATCGGCAAGGCTGTAATTATAGGCGGCTCGGCAGATAGGGGCGTGGTTGCTTCATGCAGTTACGAGGCACGTAAATTCGGGGTGCATTCGGCTATGCCAACCCGGCAGGCGCTGAAACTTTGCCCGCATGCTATTGTGATACATGGCACACACGGGCGCTATTCAGAGGCCTCACGCGAGGTTACGCAGATCATCCATAATATGGTGCCGCTGTACCAAAAGTCGTCGGTAGATGAGTTTTATATCGACCTAAGCGGTATGGAGCGTTTCCATGACCCTTATCAATTAGCCTGCGATCTCCGCCAAAAAGTGATCCGTGAAACAGGATTGCCAATCTCCTTTGGGATGGCATCGGGCAAAACCATAGCCAAGATGGCTACCAACCAGGCCAAGCCAAACGGGCAGCTTTGGATAAAACACGGACAGGAGAAAGCCTTTTTAGCGCCGCTTAACATCGGCAAGATCCCCGGCCTGGGTGAAAGCACCTGTCAGAAACTTTATCAGTATGGTATAGAGAAGATAGGCGACCTGCAACGGGTGAATCTTAAATTCCTTGAAGCGGTGTTCGGTAAAATGGGTACTTATATCTACAAAAAAGCCAATGGAATTGATGACAGCGAGATCATTCCGCACAGCGACCGGAAATCCATCTCTACCGAACACACCTTTGAAAGCGACGTAAAAGATCTGCGCACGCTGGAAAATATTTTGGTAAGCATGACCGAAGAACTGGCCGGTAAACTTCGCCGCGAGAATAAGGTGTCATCCTGCCTGGCTATTAAAATTAGGTACGCAAATTTTGAAACACACACACAGCAGCAAAAAATAGCTCTTACTGCTGCCGAGCATATCCTGATTCCCGGTGTAAAAAACCTGCTTAAAAGTGCCTGGAACCAGCATAGGCCTATTCGTTTGATAGGTGTGCGCCTAAGTAACCTGTGTGCCGGTAGTTACCAGATCAATTTGTTTGAAGATAACGAAGAACGGATACGGCTTTACCAGGCTATGGATAATATCAATTTTCGGTTTGGCGATAAAACGGTTTGCAGGGCGGCCGGGATGGAGATAGGCGCAAGGACGTTTAATCCGTTTTTGAAGGGGTAGGCGGATCTTCTATGTCATTTCGAACGAGTGAAGCGAGGAGAAATCTTGTTCAAATGACAGGCGGTGAACTTTGCATAATGAACAAGATTTCTCTCTATCGTTCGAAATGACAAGTTGTTTTATAACGCTAATTTCATCATAATGTCCGTCTGCTCATCGCTGCCTAACATAAACGGATGGCTGCCGAATTGCTCAAAACCTTTGTTTTTATAAAAACTGATTGCTTTGGTGTTATGCTCCCAAACACCAAGCCAAACGTAGCTGAGTTTTTGGCTTATGGCGGTATCTATAGCAAAATCAATGAGTTGTTTACCAATTTGCTTGCCCTGGTATTCATTTAAAATATAAATACGTTCAATTTCAAGTGCAGCAGGGTCTTGCAATTCGGTTTGGGCTGTGTTATAATTGAGTTTAATGTAGCCGGCAATATTTCCTTCAAATAATGCAAAATAAAATTCAGAACCAGGGTTGCGTAATTCTTCTTCAAACCTTTGTTTTATAAATGCATTTGCCGCGTAACTTTCCATATCGGCTGCATTGTTTAAATGGGCAAAGGCATCAAAAAAAGTTTTGCGGCTTAAGTTTAACAGGGTATCAATATCGGCTATTGTTACCTTTTTTATTTCTACAGATAGCGGCATTAATTAATCAAACTGTTGTTGCAGGCGTTCCAACCTGTCTATCAATAAATTCAATTTTTCTTCCTCGCTTTTAAACATACGGGGCTTTATATAAAATGTAGTAAATAAAAACCATACCATGGTTGAACCGTAGGTAAGTATTTTAAAATAAAGTGGTGCATTCTCCAGTACTTCTATAAAATAAAGGCCAAGCCCTGCGCTTAAAAGTAATATATACGTGTAATAGAACCAGCCGGTGATCTTTGAGCGTGTTTTTTGAAATTCTTTTAGCGTATCCAGGTAATCGGTAGGGTTTTGAGTAATATCGTGCTTATTTAAAAGATGGTAATGCCTTACAATGATCACCAGGTACATTACCATACCTATCATGATGATGAGTATACCCAATGTAGTGGCAGGCGATTTAAACGCCATAAAAAACATTAGTATAAATGCCCAAACCAACGTTGCAATCATGGCAATAATAGCCCAATACAACCTGGAGGTTATACCGCGTATCCCTTTCTTTACCTGTTTCAGTACTTCATCTACCGAAAGGTGTTCTTTTTTTGGCTGCGCCTGCCAAACCGACATTAAATGATCAAAGTCTTTCATGCTGATTGTATAACTCTGTCAATTTTTGTTTAATGCGATAGATCTTCACTCTCAAATTCCCCTCTGATATCCCTGATACTTCTGCAATTTCGGGATACGGCACTTCATCAAGCACCAATGTTATAATAATTCTTTCCGATTCTTCCAGTTTTGAAATACACTTATAAAGCAAAGCAACCTGCTCGTTCTTTTCCGAAAACTCTTCGCGTTTGTTTTCAGCAATAGCCGGAGTAAGCTCGTCTTTGGCTTGTCGTTTCTCTGATCGTAAATAGGTTAAGCAGGTATTAACAGCTATGCGGTATATCCAGGTAGATATCAGCGCCTGATTACGAAACTTATGCAGGTTTTGCCAAACTTTCAGGAAAGTTTCCTGCAACAGATCGTTCGCGGCATCATCATCGCCGGTATAACCATAGCACAAATGGTAAATTTTCTTTGAATTAGCTTCGTATATTTTCCGGAAAGCGTCTTCTCTGTCTGCCACCTGATTAGTTAATTTTTTGTTTGACAAATTAACGCCATAAATGTTACAACAGGTAACTTTTTTTATTAAACCAGGGTAATTTACTTTCGGCATCATCCAAAAGCTTGTTGTAATCCTGGCTGTAATCAAATTGCAGGTCCTCATGCAGCATACCAATGGCAGTGCGCACTTTCTCTATTTGACGGATGAGTATCAGGCGGATAGGTTTGTGCGATGTTTGTTTGATAACGTATTGCAGGTAGTTTTGGCAAAAGTTTAAAAGTAACTCTATCTCTGCAGGTTTCGAGCCTATAAATTTGGTGTATTTGGCCAGCATCTTTAATATTTTACGAAGCCCTTTTGCCGTAAAGTAGCTTTGCGATGGCAGCTGGCTAAACATAAAACCCGCTTCGGCCTTAATGTTTTCTACAAAATCCTGCTCGTTGTGGGCCTCAAACAGCAGGTAGGCCAGTAACTCCTTATTTTCTTTTTTATAACGTATCAATCGCAGGCATAGTTCGGCCAGTTGCTCCTGCGGTAAATGCTGAAGTTCTTTCTTAATTTGTTGTAATCCGTAGGTAGTGATACTCATCGGTATATATAAAGCTTAATTTTTGTAGTTTTGCGGCACCATATAAACACATGCAGAAGAGTAAACTAACCCTGTACATTTTTATAGCATTAATATTAGGCGTAATAGCCGGGTATATTTACAATGCTACAGTAATAAACAATATTAATACCAAAATAAACGCCGCCGAGGTAAATATAAAAACATTAGACGAGCAAATAACCACCTCTGCCGATACAACCACCGCAACCTTTAAGGCTTTAAAGAAAGAACGCGCAGCGCAGGCGGTTATCCGCAAGACCAGCGACACCGCCCGCGAGGATAAGCTGGTTGGCTTTACCGTACTAAGTGATATATTTTTACGATTAATAAAAATGATTGTGGCCCCGCTGGTGTTTACCACACTGGTAGTTGGGGTTGCAAAAGTGGGCGATATAAGCGCAGTTGGCCGTATTGGCGGTAAAACCCTGCTTTGGTTTTTAAGCGCTACATTGGTATCGTTATTACTGGGGATGCTGCTGGTTAACTTTTTTAAACCGGGCGAGGCAATGCACCTGCCATTACCTGATAGCCATTTATCTACCGGTATACAAAAAACAGCACTTTCGCTGCGTGATTTTATAGGCCACGTTTTCCCGAAAAGCTTTACGGAGGCTATGGCTAATAACGAGATCCTGCAGATCGTTATCTTCTCTTTATTCTTTGGTGTAGCAACAGCCGCCATTGGCGAAAAGGGCCTCATTGTAATTAAAGCAATGGATGCCATTGCACACGTTATTTTAAAAATAACCGGCTATGTAATGCAACTGGCACCTTTGGCCGTGTTTGGTGCCATAACAGCCATTATAGCTAAACAGGGCTTAGGTATCCTGTCAACCTACGCCATATTTATAGGCGAGTTTTATTTCTCGCTTATTGTATTATGGGTAGTAATTATACTGGCAGGTTCAGTAGTGTTAAAAGGCCGCGCGTTTAAATTGGTAGCGCGTATTAAGGATGCCATGCTTATTGCATTTGGTACCTCAACAAGTGAGGCGGCGTACCCAAAAGTGCTTTTAGAGCTTGAACGTTTTGGCTGTAATAACAAAATTGTAAGCTTTGTATTACCGCTTGGTTACTCTTTTAACCTGGATGGTTCTATGATGTACATGACCTTCGCGTCGCTATTTTTGGCGCAGTCATATAATATTCACCTATCATTTGAGCAGCAGCTATCCATGCTGCTTATCCTGATGCTTACCAGTAAAGGTATAGCTGGCGTTCCGCGGGCATCGCTGGTGGTAATAGCCGGTACTATCTCTATGTTCAATATCCCTGAGGCTGGTTTGGCCCTGCTGATCGGTATCGATCCATTATTGGATATGGGCCGCTCTGCTACAAACGTTTTAGGTAATGCCATGGCTACCGCGGTTGTAAGCAAGTGGGAGGGAGAATTGGGAGACGCCCGACTGGAAGAAATTGAATAACTTTCCTGACTATCGTATGATCCATTTCAATTTTTTAAGCCTTTAATTTGCAAATTCACTAAATCACTAATTAAAATAAATGACCACCCGTTCAAAAAAGGTCTTCCTGGTAATGAGTATTGTAGTGCCGTTTATGGCATACTGCCTTTATTATTATGGTATGATGATCAAAAACGCCCCGTATAAGTTCTCCGAGTTCCAGTCGATACATTTTGAATATGGTTTTGGCGATACGCTGAACAATATCTACGATTCTAAAACCGGCGAATACCAGTTTGTGAACAGGCGCGACTCGTTGGTTAAAATTAAAATGTACTTAAACAAGGACGACCTTTTATACCTGCACCGTAAGGCCGCTGATCTGGGCTTCTGGGATTTCCCTGCAAACGAGCTTAACCCTGATGTAAAGGGCAAGGTACCACGGTTTTCTATACAATTTAACTATCTGCGTAAAAGCAAAAAGGTTATGTTTGATGCTTCGTTTGATGGCGACCCTAAACTGAAAGATGCCAACGAGCGGTTGATCAAAGAAATACAAACCATATTGAACGACGCGGAAGCACGCCAAAGAAATGTTAAATAGTGCGTTGGATTATAATTTATTAATCCATATATTTGCACCTCAAAATTTAAAACAATAATTATTCAACAATGTACGCAATAGTAAGTATAGCCGGACAGCAATTTAAAGTTGCAAAAGACCAGCAGATCTTTGTACACCGTTTACAGGGAGATGAAGGCGCTAGTATTGAATTTGACAATGTGTTGTTAGCAGAGAACGAAGGTAAATTCAAATTAGGTTCTGATTTGAAAAGCGCTAAAGTTTCAGCTAAGATCGTGTCTCATTTAAAAGGTGATAAAGTAATTATCTTCAAAAAGAAAAGAAGAAAAGGTTACCAGAAAAAAAATGGTCACCGTCAGCAATTTACCAAGATCGAGATCACCGGTATAACATTATAATTAAATTTTAACCGACTCGATTCATCAGGGTCACAAAAGAAATTAAGAAATGGCACACAAAAAAGGGGCCGGTAGTTCAAGAAACGGCCGCGAATCACATAGCAAACGTTTAGGTATCAAAATTTTCGGTGGTCAGCCAGCTATTGCAGGTAACATCATCGTTCGTCAACGTGGTACCAAACACAATCCGGGCCTTAACGTAGGTATCGGTAAAGACCATACTTTATTTGCATTAACTGCAGGTCACGTAGTATTTAAAAAGAAAGCAGACAACCGTTCATACGTATCTGTAATTCCTTTTGAAGTTGCACCTGTTGCTGAAGATGCAGCACCTGCACCAGCTGTTAAAGCTGAAGCAAAAGCAAAGAAAGTTGAAGCACCTGTTGCAGCAGAAGTAGCTGAAGAAGCTCCTAAAGCTAAGAAAGCAGCAGCGCCAAAAGCAAAAAAAGAAGCAGCACCTGATGCTGAAGAAGCCGCAGCTGAGTAATTAGGCAAAGCTCTAACACAATATAAAAAGCCCTTATCAAATTGATAAGGGCTTTTTTTGTGGGATAATTTTATCCGCGCAATGGCGTCCCGGTAAACGGATGTATTTGCGAGAAATTTATTTACTCCAATATCACTTTCTTCAAATACCAGCCATCGGCATCAATTATAGGTGTGGTTTTACTTTCAACCGTAATTCCTTTTGGGGTTAGCGTAATGCGTTTTGTGCCGGCATCGGTAGTAACATCAACAGGCAGTTCTGTACCGATGTTGAGCAGTGTGATCAAATACTTGTCACGAGGCCTGGCTTTTACGCTTACTTCGAGCTTGTTGGTGGTACGCAGGTAAAGATCAAACAATGGTTTTAACGATTTTCCGTAAGCTTTGCTGAAATATTGTTCCACATCGTCGGTAACGTTTTGGTGGTCGTAGGTGAATTTGGGGTCGGTGGCTAAGCCTTTTAACGTGGCGAAGAATAAAGTATCGCCCATTAAATAGTGCAGGGTATGCATAAAGTAAGCTCCTTTTGTGTATATATCATTATTATAGGCCGATTCCTCGTCAATATCCTTACCCAATACAATAGGTTGCTTGTTTGCAATACCAAAAGCCGATTGTTTAAAGTGTTTGATATAAGCTGCTTTACCTTCCAGATCAAGTATTGGAAGGGCATCTGCATAGGTATCAATCCCTTCGTGGATCCAGTAGTCGGCCCAATCGCGGGCGGTAACTTTGTTGCCCCACCATTCGTGGCCAAACTCATGGTACATTAGCCAGTCGAAATCCTGCCCGCCAATTTTGGAGTACCTGAACTTGTTGCCGTAAGCATTCATGCTTTGGTGTTCCATACCTAAATGCGGAGTTTCTGCTATGCCCAGCTTTTCTTTGGCCCATGGGTATTCGCCAAAGTATTTTTCTTTTTCCCGTGCGGCCTGTATCACCAGTTCGATAAAATGAGGTGCTTTATCGGCATGGTATTTTAATACATAAAACTGCACAGGAACGATATTACCGGCTACCGATTTATAGCTGCCGGTTACTACTTTGTAATCGCCTGCGTTAAATACAATGCTGTAATTATTAATGCTGTATTTGGTTTGCCAGTGATAGGTGGCCGTGGTGCCTTTTTTGCTAACGCCTTTTAACACGCCGGGGCCTGCAACAACCAGGTCTTTAGGTACGGTTATCAGCATATCGGCGCCTTCATTTGGCTCGTCGCTGGGGTGGTCTTTACAGGGGAAGAAGATCTTGCCGCCGGTACCTTCGGCAGTAACGGCCAGCCAGGGGTGACCGGTTGAATCCTGCGCCCAGGTGAAGCCATCATCCCATGGTGGGTTTTTAGCTATGCGTGGCCTGCCGCCGTACACCACTTTAATACTGGCTTTACCCACCGGCAGTTGTTTTGCCGTATTAATGGTAATGAGGCCGTTTTTATGATTGAATGCTTCTTTTTTACCGTTTACCGATACCGCGCTTACGTGCAGCGAATCCATCAGGTCGAGGATCAGCACTTTGGTAGGTTGCGCCATGATCACATCTATAACGGTTGATCCGTCAATAGTTTTTTTTGCAAAGTCCATATTAAGCGACACAGTGTAATGGCGCACATCCATTATGGCTTGTTCGGGCTTAAGTTTACCGCCCGAGGTTTGGGCTTTTACGCCAAAACCTAAAGCAAGCAGGCATAACGCGGCAGAAATAGTTCTTGTAGTTTTTTTCATCAGACAAGGAATGATTGAATGCTAAAGATAAGCATGTGTATCTATTTGCTGATGGTTAAGAATGTAAATTTTATATGGATAATGTTTGACGTAGTGCAACTTGCAGGTGATGACACCAGAAAAGGAGGGTTATCCGGCTGTTAATGAAAAAGGAATAGAAATTTGATGTAGTATCCTCACAGGCTTTCGCATAAACTCTTTATTCCCTCCGGCAAATTTCGGCGCCTTGTCAGCTTTTGAGTAGATAGTTGTATCAGTAATGTCTGTTTGTGCTTTCGTTTGCGATAAAGAGCCTAATAAAATGAATAAAACGAAAAGGGGTTTGCGCACCATCAATTATAGTTTAAAAAGTAATAGGCATACTATATTGTACTCTCACTGGTTGATTGTTTTGGATACCCGGGTTCCATTTAGGCATCTTTTTAATTACCCTTAAGGCTTCAGCATCAGCGTCATCAGAAACCCCTCGCACAACTTTCGCTTCGGTAACGCTGCCATCTTTCTCAATAACAAACGATATGATAACGCTGCCGTGTGTGTTAGGATTAAAAAGTTCTCGCAGATTTCTTGAAAAATATTTCGCCAATTGCTTTTCGCCTCCTACAAATGTAGGTGGGCGTTCAGATGTGTCAACTTTTGGTTTTGTTTCTTCAATCTCAATAACCTCTGGTGGTGTAGCAGGGGTTTGTGCTTTTGCTATCGCAAATAAACAAAGGCAGGAAATAGTAGTTAAAAATCTTTTCATCGTTTGTTAATATTCCCTCACCAGCAACCCATCGGCAAAATCGCGTAGGTATTGTTTGCTTTCTTCGGGCAGGTTTATCTGGTCGAGCGCTTCAAATGCTTTTTCGGCGTAAGCCTGCATTTCGGCTTCGGCAAACTGGCGGATGTTTACGTTGTTGTAAATTTCGGTAACAGCAGCTACTTTCTCGGCCGGGTCAAACTTAGCGAAGGTTATCCAGCGGGCCAGTTCTTCGGCATCGGTGCCTTTTACCAGTTCAAGCGCTTTTATAAGCAGGTAGGTTTTTTTGTTAGAGATGATATCGCCGCCAACCTGTTTGCCAAACTTTTCGGGATTGCCATATACGTCCAGTATATCATCCTGCAACTGGAACGCAATACCCAGGTACTCGCCAAAACTGCAAAGCAGGTCGGCGTCCTTTATGGTAGCATTGCCAATCAGCGCGCCTATTTTTAAAGCACCGCCAAGTACCACAGCCGTTTTAAGGCGGATCATGTTAATATATTCGGCAATACTGATGTTGTTGCTGGTCTCGAAGGTCATATCCAGTTGCTGGCCTTCGCAAACACCAACAGCGGTAGCGTTAAAAATATCGAGCACCGTACGCAGGATGTTCTCGCGTACCTGCATCATCAGCTTATAACCCTCTATCAGCATTACATCGCCGGATAGGATAGCCACATTGCTGTTCCACTTTTCGTGTACGGTGGTTTTGCCACGCCTTTTGGGGGCGTTATCCATAATATCATCATGCATCAGCGTGAAATTATGGAAAACCTCTATGGCCAGTGCAGGAGGCAATGCTGCCTCCACATCGCCGCCAAACAGGTCGCAGGCCATTAGCAGCAGGGCGGGGCGCATGCGTTTGCCGCCCAAAGCCAGTATATACTTTATAGGTTCGTATAATTCCGCGGGATAATCCGGGTATTTCAGTTCAGCAACGGAACTTGCAATTAACGATTGCAGATCTTCAAGTTTTCTCATGTTATGGGTTGATTGGTGAGTGGTTTATTGTGTGAGTGGTTAAAACCATTCTCCATTCAACTAATCCAACTCAATCAACTAAAAAGTTAATTATTTACTAATGAAAAGTCTATTTGTTTTTTAGTCAGATCAACATTTTTCACCCTTATTTGTACCTCATCGCCAAGCTGGTAGATTTTCTTTTTGCGCTGGCCGATTATAGCGTAATTTTTCTCGTCTAAAGTATAAAAATCGTCGCTTATATCGCGCAAGCGAATCATCCCCTCACACTTGTTCTCTACTATCTCAACATACATACCCCATTCGGTAACGCCCGAAATAATGCCGGTAAACACATTGCCTACCTGGTCTTTCAGGTATTCGGCCTGTTTGTATTTAACCGACGAACGTTCAGCATCCGCAGCTTTCTTCTCCATTAACGAGCTGTGCTTACAAAGTTCTTCGTAATGGTCGGCGTTAACGCTTTGCCCGCCGTTAAGGTAATGCTGCAGCAACCTGTGCACCATAACATCAGGGTAACGGCGAATAGGCGAGGTAAAGTGGGTGTAATGATCAAAAGCCAGGCCGTAGTGGCTGCTGCTCTTGGTGGTGTATATTGCCTTAGCCATAGAGCGGATTGCCAGTTGGGTAAGTACGTTCTGCTCTTTTTTACCTTCCACATCCTCCATTAAAAAATTGAGCGATTTGGCAGTTTCTTTATCAGATTTTGTATTGATCTTATAACCAAACCTTGCCGCAAACTGCGCAAAATTAGCCAATGCATCGGGCTTTGGCGTATCATGCACACGGTAAACAAAAGTATATTTGTGCTTGCCCTTACCCATTTTACTTACATGCTCGGCCACCTTACGGTTGGCTAAAAGCATAAAGTCTTCAATAAGTTTGTGGGCATCCTTACGCTCCTTTACGTAAACACCTATAGGTTTGCCGGTTTCATCAAGCTTAAATTTAACCTCGGTAGTTTCAAAGCTAATGGCGCCTGCTTTAAACTTACGTTCGCGCAGTTTATAGGCAAGGGCGTTCAGTTTTAATATTTCTTCAACATAATCGCCGGTTTGGGTTTCAATTACATCCTGTACTTCCTCATAAGCAAAGCGCCTGTCAGAGTGGATAGCGGTTTTGCCAAACCATTGGTTAACAATATTGGCTTCTTCATCCAACTCAAAAACGGCGGCAAAGCAAAGCTTATCTTCTTTAGGGCGAAGTGAGCATAAGCCGTTCGACAATCTTTCGGGAAGCATCGGGATAACCCTGTCTACCAAATAAACGGATGTGCCGCGCTCATAAGCTTCCTTATCCAAAGCCGAATCGGGGATGATGTAATGCGATACATCGGCAATGTGCACACCAACCTCGTAATTGCCGTTATCCAGTTTTTTAAAGGATAGGGCATCATCAAAATCCTTGGCATCAAACGGATCGATGGTGAAGGTAAGCACATCTCTGAAATCGCGGCGTTTGGCAATCTCTTCGGCGGTAATATCATTCGGGATCTCTTCCGCCTCGCGTTCCACCTCAGCAGGGAAGGAGAGCGGGAAACCGTATTCGGCCAATATGGCGTTCATTTCGGTATCGTTTTCGCCCTGTTCGCCAAGTACATGTTTTATACGGCCAATTGGGTTTTTGGCACCCGCAGGCCAATCGGTAATTTCGGCAACGGCTTTTATGCCATTTTTGGCGCCGTTCAAATCGCTGATGGGGATAAAAATATCATGCATCATTTTGCGGTCGTCGGGTATAAAAAATGCAAAACGTTCAGATAGTTTTACCACACCGGTAAACTCCATTTTATTACGCTGCAATATCTCTATCACTTCGCCTTCCTGGCGTTTGCCGCGGCTTTTGGCGTATACGTAAACCTTTACGCGGTCGCCGTTAAGTGCATTGCGTAGCTTACGCGGGGCAACAAAAATATCGGTTTCGGATGGGTCGTCGGTAACAATAAATGCCGAGCCATCGTTGGTCAGGTCAACCTTGCCTTCAATAAAGGTTTTTAACTCAAGCAGTTGGAATTTGCCCGGCGTAATTTCTTTCAGTACACCTTTAAAAGCCTCATCCTTTAAAATATCGAGGATAACGCCGCGGGCATCTGGGTCGCGTACGTTTAATTTAGCAGAAACTTGTTTATGATTTAATGGCGTATTGCCGTTTTGTTCAAAAATATCGAGCACCATTTGCGTGAGCACCTGGTTTATTGAAGAATTATGTTTGTGTTTTTTAGACATGTATAAATGTTTGATGCTAAGGTACGAAATGGTACTTGCTTTTATGCTGTAACCACAGCTAAACAATTTGCAACCGTAACTATAATGTAAAATATACCACGTTTGTTGGCTAAAACTGAAGATTTGCCTTCAGCAGTTACAAATAATGATAGTTTTACCGCATGAAAACCTTAGGGCTTATTGGTGGTACCAGTTGGGTATCAACTATAGATTATTACCGTTTTATAAACCAGGGCATTAATGATAAGCTTGGTGGTGTAAACGCGGCACAACTGCTGCTGCACTCATTTAATTATGCCGATATAGCCAAAAACCACGCTGCTAACGATTGGGCCAAAACCACGCAGATGGTTATTGATGCCGGTATAGGTTTAAAGAACAGCGGGGCAGAGGCTATAGTGCTTTGTGCGAATACCCTGCATTTAGTAGCCGAAGAGGCCGAAGCAAAAATTGGTTTGCCTGTGATACACATTGCCACAGCTACAGCCGGGGTTATCAAAAAACACCAACTTACTAAGGTGGGACTGTTGGGCACAAAGTTTACTATGGAAAATACCTTCTTTACCGATAAGTTAACCCAATCAGACATAGAAAGCATCACCCCAAATGATACCGACAGGGCTTTTATCCATCAAACCCTGATGGACGAGCTGGGCAAAGGCATCCTGCTGCCCGAAACAAAAGGCCGTTACCTGCAAATAATTGATGATTTAGTACAGCAGGGTGCACAGGGTATTATACTTGGATGCACCGAAATACCCTTGCTGATAAAGCCCGAAGATACCGATGTGATCCAGTTTGATACCACGCAGATCCATTCGGCAGCAGCGGTAGCGTTTGCTTTAGGAGAGGTAAACTATTGATTTTTTCAAATATTTCTTAAACTCCAAAAATTGCATACTTTTAATGTGCAATGCAAGAAAAAAATAACCCTAAAACCATTCGGGCCTGGGCCATGTTCGATTGGGCCAATTCGGCCTACAACCTGGTGATCACAACAACCGTTTTCCCGGCTTATTACGTGGCCATTACTACCAATGCTGCTAACGGCAACCGTGTAAACTTTTTCGGTTATAGCTTTATAAACACCGCCCTTACAGACTATGCACTGGCGGCCGCTTATATGGTTATGGTGCTGCTACTGCCCATACTAAGTTCCATTGCCGATTATCGCGGTAATAAAAAGATCTTTATGCAATTTTTTACGTTGCTGGGTTCGGCAGCGTGTTGCGGCCTGTTCTTTTTCAATACCGACCGGCTGGAATTTGGCGTTATTTGTTTTGCGCTTGCGGCTATTGGCTACAGCGGCGGCTTTGTTTTTTATAACTCATACCTGCCCGAAATTGCCACCCTGGATATGCAGGATAAAGTAAGCGCAAAAGGCTTTACCTATGGCTATATAGGCAGTGTATTGCTGCAAATAATATGTTTTGCCTTTGTGCTGAAGCCAGAAGTTTTTGGCATTACCGATAAGTCGTTACCTGCGCAGATCTCGTTCCTGCTGGTTGGTATCTGGTGGATAGGTTTCGCTATGATACCGTTCTCTATATTACCAAAAGGCAGCCCTAATGCGCAAACACACCAGCATAATATTATAAAGGGGGGCTTTATTGAATTGGGCAATGTTTGGGTTAAAATAAAACAGATGCCGTTGGTAAAAAAGTTTTTACCATCCTTCTTCTTCTACTCAATGGGCGTGCAAACCATTATGCTGGTTGCTACCGGCTTTGCGGCAAAAGAGCTGGGCATGAAAACGCCCGAACTAATCACCATTATCCTCATTATACAAATAGTTGCCATAGGCGGGGCCACGTTGATGTCGCGCTTATCTGATAAATATGGTAACGTGCGGATACTGATCTTCGTAGTTTTTATATGGATAGGGATCTGTATAGCCGCGTATTTCACAACAACCTCTACCGAGTTTTATATTATCGCCGTTATTGTAGGCCTGGTGATGGGAGGGATCCAATCACTTTCGCGCTCCACCTATTCCAAGTTTTTACCGCAGGATATCCCGGATACGGCTTCATTCTTTAGCTTTTATGATGTTACCGAAAAGCTGGCCATTGTAGGCGGGTTATTTAGTTTTGGCTTTATTGAAGAACTAACCGGCAGCATGCGTAATTCAACCCTGGTTTTAGGTATATTCTTTGTTATTGGCTTATTGTTATTGTTTTCTTTATTAAGAACTGAGCGAAAAGTTCAGAAAAATGCTGAATTTAGCGCTCTTTAATATTACTTGTGCCGATGACAATTGAGTTGTTTATTCCGTGTTTTATAGATCAGTTGTATCCGGATACCGCCTTTAATACCGTTAAGGTGCTTGAAAAGGCCGGTTGTACGGTAAATTATAACCCCGAGCAAACCTGCTGCGGTCAACCTGCATTTAACGCCGGTTTTTGGGACGATGCCAAAGCCGTAGGCACTAAGTTTCTGAATGATTTTAAGGAAGACAGTGTAATTGTATCGCCATCTGCATCATGTACGGGTATGGTGCGTAACTATTACAACGACCTGTTTACCAATACTACAGCGCATAACAAGTGCCGCAATATTCAAAGTAATATTTACGAGCTGAGCGACTTTTTGGTGAACATACTCCAGGTTGATTATTTTGGCGCCGAATTGGAAGGCCGTGCTGTTTACCATGATAGCTGCGCCGGCCTGCGCGAATGCAAAATTAAGGACGAGCCCCGACAATTACTCTCCAAAGTATTGGGCCTTGAAATGGTTGATCTGAAGGATAACGAAACCTGCTGCGGTTTCGGCGGTACCTTCGCCGTTAAGTTTGATGCTATATCAACCGCTATGGCCCAGCAAAAGGTAGATAACGCCTTAGCCGCCAAAGCCGATTATATCATCTCTACCGATGCCTCATGCCTGCTGCACCTGCAGGGGTATATCGATAAGAACAACCTGCCTATTAAAACCATCCACATAGCCGATGTATTGGCACACGGGTGGGGGAATGTGTAACCGGGATTAAGCAGATTGTTCAAATTTTGAGATTCACATGCGTCATTGCGAGCGTAGCGCGGCAATCTTCTACATGCTTGTAACCAACCTTTATATTGAGAATCCTCATAGTTATAGCGGGCAACTTGTCGCAAATCCCCCTGTAAACCGTCTTAATTCGACTAACAACTTATTCTTTCCTAACATAAATTTGATCATTATCAAAACAGTTATGAAAGCATTACGCGTACATTACACCACAACAGCAGCATTTGCGCCGATAAACCAGGCCAATATAGCGGGCATCGTAAAAGAGTTAAAAGAGCTGAAACATCCGGGTATTAACTACAGCACATGGCTGCTGCCTGATGGAAAAACCTTCATGCACTTCGACCAGTTTGAGAACGAAGAAGCGCATAGTATTTTAACATCGCTGGCATCCTTCAAAAAATTTGATGAAGAGCTTTGGGCCAGCGGGTTAGAATCTGAACCGGTATTAGAGCATGTTACTTTAATTGCAGCTACAGGCGAATTTTATAAATAATATATGCGAAGACGTCGTAAAATCCTATCAATCAATAGTTTGGGTTGCTTTCAAAACACAAAAAAATAGAAATCGCTGATTATAAGGCAAATACAAGCGTTCACTTCCGTTCACGGCAGTGAACGTGAACACTACAGGGTGTTTCAGGTCGTTTCAAGGGCGGTTTTGGACGTTTTTAAAGCGTTATAATTCGTACGCTACGCTTTTCTCCGGGATAGTTACCTGGTAGCCATCCTGCTCTAAAGCATCGGCCATGGCCTGCATGCTGGTGGCCTCGCCATGCACTAAATAAACCCCTTTAAGCTTGTTTGCGTCCTGCACCTTAATGTTGTTCATAAGGTCTTCATGATCGCCGTGGGCGCTTAATACATCTGTTTGCTTGATGGTGGCATATACGGCCAAATCGCGGTCTTTGATGTGTACAATTGGGTCGCCGCGAAGCAGGCGGTAGCCCAATGTGCCTTTAGCACAGTAACCTATAAAAAGAATAGTGCAGTAGTAATTCTGGATGTTATAAAACAGGTGATCCTGGATACGGCCACCCTCCAGCATCCCTGCTGACGAAATAATGATACAAGGCTCGTAGTAGTTTGATACCTGTCGGCTGTCTTTTAAAGTTTCTACATAGGTTAAGTTCTCAAAATCAAACTCATCGCCCTGCTTGTTGTAAAACTCCTGTGCTTCGGCATTTACCAAACTGTGGTGTTTGCGGTATATGCTGGTGGCCCTGGCTGCCATTGGGCTATCCACAAAAACAGGCACTTTGGGCAATAAGCCGCTATTAAATATCTTATTCAAAGCAAAAACCAGCGATTGCGTACGCCCGATACTGAAAGCGGGGATAATTAAACGGCCCTGCTCAACAATACAAACCTTTTCGATGGTTTCTATTAGTGTTTCCTGTACAGATTTACCTTTGGTATGCATCCTGCCGCCGTAGGTAGATTCTGATACAATATAATCCACTGGTGGCAATGGTTCGGGATCATTTAGCACGGGGTAATTTTTGCGGCCTATGTCACCTGTAAAGGCGATGGATTTTTCCTCACCGTTATCATTGATCTTTAAAACCGCAGCCGCAGCGCCAAGTAAGTGTCCGGCCTGGATAAAAGTAAGTTCTATATCTCCGGTGATACGGAATGGTTTATTGTAAGCAATCGTAACAAAGCGTTCTACGGTATCCATTACGTGCTTTTGCAGGTATAACGGCTGCGGACCGCCACTGCTGTGTTTATGTTTACGACCTCGATTTCGGCCTTTTTGCGCCTTTGATAAAAAGATGTTTACCGAATCTAACAATAACAATTCAGCCAGATCAGCGGTGGGGGGCGTGCAAAGGATCTGGCCGTTAAAGCCCATGCGCACTAATGTAGGCAGGTTGCCCGAGTGGTCGATATGCGCGTGGGTGAGAATCACTACATCGATCTCCTCCGGCCTGAAACCGAAATCTTCATTTACCTGTATGTTATGGTCTTTTTCGTAATCGAGCCCGCAATCTACCAGTATCTTATATTGCCCTACCTGGAGCAGGTGCATGCTGCCCGTAACCTGGCGGGCAGCGCCGTGTATAGTTAGTTTCATGTATATAGTTCGCAAGGCGGCATACATGGGTAAGCGGCCTTATGCAATAATAACGATTAATCCTTAAATTATTTTGATGTTGGCCGCACTGTTCGTTTTCTGCCTCATTCAAAAATGGAATAAGTGGAACAAACGTAATATTTTGATAATAAACATTTTGCAATATGTAAACATCGGCATTATTTAAATAAAAACTAAAGCTTTTTGTATATAAAATGTTAATATACAGTGCTTTATAAAAAAAATATTTTATCTAATTTTTTTGGCAAATAGAATAAAAATTAAGCCATGGAAAAGGTACTTTTTTAGCCTTTTTTCGACCTCAGTTCGGCCTTTTTAGTGTGATGAACGCCATGGCAGTACTTATTTATTTAAGGCTTGTTCCGTTTGTTACAAAATGGGATAAACGGAACAGGTATTTATGCCATGGCCTTTTATTTTAGAATAACAGGAGTAAGATTGACTGTAGGTTGCTACTTAACCAGTTGGCTGGTATCAATAATCTATTATCTAAATCATTCCCCGGGAAAATAATCCCTTAACGTTAAGCGTTATTTACACAAGGGTATGAATAGGAATTTTTTAGGAATTGGAATGGCTGCGCTGTTGCTGATAGCCCTCGCCGGATGTGACTTGGTAAAGTCGGTAGGTAAAAACCCTGAGGGTGAAGAACTTGCCCGGTTAGATACTTTACCTAATTACAAAGATGGTGGTTTTGAAAACCTGGCTGAACGTACCGATTCGACAGTAAAACGCAATAAATTTCTTTTGTTATTACATAACCGCTCAAAGATCACCAGGCCTTCTCTTGGGTTGCCATGGGTTAAAACCGATTTGAATACACTTACTGCCCCTGCACCAACCGTGGTTTGGTTTGGGCATTCGTCTTTGCTTATTAAAACCAGGCAGGGTAATGTACTTATCGACCCTATTTTTAGCAATCATGCCGGGCCCTTACCCGGAATTGTTACGGCATTTCAGGGAACTACGAATTACCACGCTAAAGATATGCCGCCAATAGATGTGCTGATCATTTCTCATGACCACTACGATCACCTGGATTATAGAACCCTGAGAAAATTAAAAGATCATATTAAATTGGCGGTAGTGCCGATGGGGGTGGGCTCGGATCTGGTGTATTGGGGATTTGATCCTAAAAAGATCATAGAACTGAACTGGAACCAATCTGTTACGTTGCCCGGTGGCCTCAGGGTTACGGCTACACCGGCACAGCACCGCAGTAACCGTACATATGCTAAAACAAATAAAACGCTTTGGGCATCTTATGTGATACAAACAGACCAATACCGGCTGTTTTATGGTGGCGATAGTGGTTATGGTGCGTACTTCAAAAAAATTGGGCAACAATATGGCCCGTTTGACCTGGCGCTGCTGGAATGCGGACAATACAGCACCAACTGGCCATGGGCGCATATGTGGTTTGGGCAAGCTGCCCAGGCAACTGTTGACCTGAAGGCCCGTTTGCTACAGCCTATCCACTGGGCAAAGTTTGAGGCAGCCGACCATGCCTGGAACGAATCTATAGAAAAACTGATGCCCGCTGCCGAAAAGCTGGGTGTACAGGTAAACGTACCGCGTATAGGCGAGCCTTACACCCTGGGTGATCCGCCGAAGGAAGTAGTTTGGTGGGACTTTAAATAAAAATATTTGGCCTGAACCATTTAGTTAGCCTGCGCGGTCTCGAATTGTAGCTGGCTTAAATATCTGTATAGGCCATGTTCGTTTGCTATAAGTTCCTGGTGGTTACCGGTTTCAACGATATTGCCTTTTTCAAGTACGATGATCTTATCTGCCTCGCGGATGGTTGATAAACGGTGGGCGATGATAATAGACGTACGGCCTTTCATCAGCACTTCTAAAGCTTCCTGCACCAAACGTTCAGATTCCGAGTCGAGCGAAGAGGTGGCTTCGTCCAGTATCAGGATAGCGGGATTCTTCAGCAAGGCGCGTGCAATGGCTATACGCTGACGCTGCCCGCCTGATAGTTTTACGCCACGTTCGCCAACAATGGTATCATACCCTTCGGGAAAGGAACTTATAAACTGATCAGCATTGGCTTTTTTGGCTGCCGCGATAATTTCTTCCTGGGTGGAACCCAGTTTACCATAAGTGATGTTTTCGGATATGGTACCGCCAAACAGCAATACATCCTGCGGAACAATGGCCACCTGGTTACGGATATCGGTTAAGGCATATTCTGCCGAATCTAGTCCGTCAAAATATATGCTGCCGCTTTGCGGGTGGTAAAATTGCAGTATAAGCGCCGCCATGGTTGATTTACCCGAACCACTTGGCCCTACAATAGCTACCTTTTGGCCGGCATTGGCGGTAAATGAAATATCTTTTAATACGGTAAGCTCCGAGCGCGATGGATACGCAAATACCACGTTATTGAATGCCAGGTTACCGCTTATTTTTTGTTTAACAAGGTTATCTTCAGCATTGATGGATACATCTTCACCTTTCTCGTCAAGTATTTCCAAAACACGTTCGCTCGCACCAACTGCTTTTTGCAGATTAGCATATAACTCAGGGAAACTGCCCATAGCCGCACCTACAAAAATAGAGTAGAGGATAAAGGTGGTTAAGCTACCAACAGAAAGTTCGTGGTGATGTACCAATACCGACCCATACCAAATAACGCCTACAATGGCCCCAAATAGGCAAAAAACAATAAACGATGCGAACAAGCCACGGTACACTGCACCCTTAACCGCAATTTTTACCACCTCGCGCAGGTTTTTGTTGTAACGGCCTGCTTCAAAAGCTTCGTTTACAAAGGCTTTAACGTTAGCTATGCCTTGCAGGGTTTCTTCAATAATGGTGTTTGATTCGGCCAGTTTATCCTGCGCCTGTCTTGACAGGGTGCGGATGAACCTCCCGAAAAATACGGCTACAACGATCAGTACCGGCAACATCAGCAATAAAGCCAGGGTAAGTTTAAACGATACGATGGTTAAGAATGTAATACCGCCAACCAATAAAACCAGCTGCCTTATCATTTCGGCAAAGGTGGTGGTCATGGTATCCTGAATCTGCGAAAGATCAGCAGAGATGCGGCTATTTAGTTCGCCAACCCTGCGGTTAGCAAAAAAGTTCATGGGGAGGGTAACCAGTTTAAAATAGGTATCGCGGCGGATATCGGCCAGTGCCTTCTCAGCCACCTGTACAAACCAAACCACTCTAAAAAAAGACACAAATGCTTGTACAAATAATATCCCGAAGGCTAAAAAGCCAATAGCATTAATAGTTGGCGGTAAAAAAGTGTATTTCTGTTTGCCCTGTGCGGCATCTATCAAAGCCCCAAGTAACGATGGGAATGCAAGGCCGGTTAAACTGGATAAAAAAAGGAAGATGATCCCTGCAAAAAATTTGCCTTTGTAGGGTTTTAAATAAGAGATAAGCTTTGATATGCGGCCTAAACTCTCCAGGTTTAATTTTGCCTTTGGTAACTCTGCTTCCGACTTGCTGCCACTATTCAATCTTCCTCGTGCCATTAATATTTTTTATATGTACAAAGCCGTAAAATTACGCCTTTCTTTTTCTTTTTGTGAAGGCTAATGCTAAAATTGACGAAAACGTGAGAACAATCACTATTATATAAAGCTTTTGCCTGCTTTCGTAACCTGCTTTTTGTTTGGCTAAGGTTGCTTTTAAATCGTCGTTTTGTTCACGTAACCGGTTAATGGTGGTCATAAAAGCAATGCGGGTTTTCTCAACCTCCTTAGCGTTACTCTCTACCTGTTTTTTTTGGTAATTAGTGTAATTGAGCTGGCTGGTACGATAATCAAAAAGTTTTTTCAGTTCGATGAAGATCTCGTCGTCGGTACCCACAATATCCATCAGTATGTCGTTTGATTTACGTATATCGCCTTTGGTTTGCATGTGGAATATGCCGCTGCGTTTGGTAAGGCTGGTATCGTACTGGCTAAATTTCACCTTTCGGGCAGCAAGCATGGCGTTGATCTTTGCCCGTTGTGTACTGTACGCAGCCGAATCTGTTTTTACCTGCGCAAAAACACAGGCAGCAAAAAGCAGCAATGCTGTTAAGCTAAATAAACGTTTCATAGCCTTCAGGGGTTATTGAAAATCAATAATTACACTATCGCCAAGGTTTAGGCCCAGCAGGCCGCTGGCATTGCCTTTGTTTATGGCAATCTCCAGGTGGTCGCTTATACCAAAAAGGCAAAGTTTTTCGCCTTCGGGTACTTCATTATAATGCCAGCTAAGCTGGTTAATGGTTTCGTTACGTTTAAAGTACAATACAAACCTGCGGCCTTGCTGCACACGGTTAAAAAATTCTTTAGTAACGTTGGTTATCACGTTCTGGAACGAGTCGATATAGATCACTGCACCCTTTATCAGGTTCTTTTCAAGAACGGGCTGCAGGGTCATTTTGTTCTCAATGCTGGTTATCGGTAACCCTATTTCAGCAAGGGTACCACCGCTGGCCAAATGGCATGCGGCCTTTACAAAAATATCTGCCAGCGGGAAGTGCAAAAACTTCAGGTCCTGCATAATATTTATTTCCACAATCTCATCCGGCTCATCGTTAAACATCAATGAGAATATACCATTATCTGCCCCAACAAAGTAGTGGTTTTTATACCTTATTGCAAGGTAACGGGTTTGCGTATTGTACACAGTATCAATACCTATAAGGTGTACGGTACCGTCCGGGAAATAGTAAAAACTATTCTTTAAAATAAAGGCTGCCTGCTGCACATTAAAGGCTGCAACATTGTTAGTAATATCAACAATATTTACTGTTGGGAGCAATTTATAAATACTACCTTTAAGGGCAGCCTGATAAATATCTTTATCGCCCAGATCAGTAGTTAAAGTTATAATTGCCATTAATTTTGTAAATATTTATTGCTAATCTTGTAAAGCATTTAAAGGTGCAAATATTCAATTTTTAATTCATAAAAATTCGCAAACTGACAAAAATCAATCCTATTGAACGAGCTAAAGTTATCAATTGAGCAAATAGACCCCGCCGTTTTATGGGGACCGAATAACGATCACTTCGAGATCATTAAAAAGCAATATCCTAAGCTTAAATTAGTTGCACGCGGCAGCGAGGTTAAGGTTTTGGGGGATGAGAATGAACTGGCCATCTTCCGGGAGAAATTTGATCACCTGGTGCAACATGTAGAAAAATTTGAAAACCTTAATGTAAACGATGTTGAACGCATACTTGGCGCAAGGGTTACTGCCCCAAAAGAAGGCGAAACAGCGCCCGATAAGTTTGCCAGCAGCGAAGTTTTGGTTTTTGGGCCCAACGGTATTATGGTTAGGGCGCGTACGCCAAACCAGCACCGCATGGTTGATAGCCTGAGCAAAAACGATATCCTGTTTGCTATTGGCCCCGCAGGTACCGGTAAAACGTATACCGCGGTTGCATTGGCTGTAAAGGCGTTGAAGAACAAAGAGATAAAACGTATTATCCTTACCCGCCCGGCGGTTGAAGCAGGGGAGAACCTGGGGTTTTTACCGGGCGACCTGAAGGAAAAGATAGACCCGTACCTGCGCCCTTTGTATGACGCGCTTGACGATATGATACCGGCCGAAAAACTAAAGCTTTACCTGGAGAACCGTACCATTGAGATAGCTCCGCTGGCTTTTATGCGCGGCCGTACGCTTGATAACTGCTTTGTAATTTTGGATGAGGCGCAAAACGCTACAGATATGCAGCTAAAGATGTTCCTTACACGTATGGGGCCATCGGCCAAATTTATTGTTACAGGCGATGTTACACAGATAGATCTACCTAAAAAACAGCAGTCGGGTTTATACACCGCGCTGCGTATATTAACTGATATAAAAGGAATTGATATTGTTTACCTGAGCGGTGAAGATGTTGTGCGTCACAAACTGGTGAAACGCATATTGGAAGCTTACGGGGACATACAATAATAGAATCAAGACTTTTAGAGTCAGGAATCAAGACCGGGAAATTATCTTGTGTCTTGATTCTTGTCTCTTGACTCTCTCACAACATGGACGCAATAAAAGAAACACATTTTAATTTTAAGGGGCAAACCAACTATTACAAGGGTAAAGTTAGGGATGTTTATACAATAGATAATAAATACCTGGCTATGGTAGTTACCGACCGCATCTCGGCATTTGATGTGGTACTGCCCGAGCCTATCCCGTACAAGGGGCAGGTGCTAAACCAAATAGCGGCTAAATTTTTAAAGGCCACTGCTGATATTGTACCCAACTGGGTTGTTACTGTGCCCGATCCATCTGTTACTATAGGCCGCATTTGCGAGCCGTTTAAGGTAGAGATGGTAATACGCGGTTACCTTGCCGGCCATGCCGCACGCGAATACGCATCAGGCAAACGCCAGGTTTGTGGTGTTACCCTTGCCGAAGGTTTAAAAGAGAACGATATACTGCCCGAGCCCATCATTACCCCAACCACTAAAGCATCGGTAGGGCATGATGAGGATATATCACGCGAGGAAATATTGAAACAAGGCATTGTTAGCGAAGCCGACTATGTGCAGCTGGAAAATTATACCCGCCAGTTATTTAAACGCGGTACCGAAATTGCCGCCAAACAAGGCCTTATACTGGTTGATACCAAGTACGAATTTGGTAAGGTTGGCGATACTATTTATTTGATAGATGAAATCCATACGCCCGATTCATCAAGGTACTTTTATAGCGAAGGATACGCCGAACGCCAGAAAAGCGGCGAAGCGCAAAAACAACTATCAAAAGAGTTTGTTAGAAAGTGGCTTATAGAGAACGGTTTCCAGGGTAAGGACGGGCAGCAGGTTCCCGAAATGACAAAGGAGATAGTACAATCAATATCTGACAGATATATTGAACTGTATGAGCAAATTACAGGCGAAAAGTTCATTAAGCCCGAAATTACCGATGTGCTAAACAGAGTTGAAAACGCTATAAATAAGGCGTTGGCCGCTTTGTAATTTTTTATTTAAAGATAAATTAATTCTATCTTAGCTTTTTAATTAGAACAAAATGAAATTTACGGTTGACAAGCACGAGAAATATATTCTTATTAAGCTTAACGAATCAAAGCTAAATTCACTGGTTACACCTCAGTTAAAATCAGAACTGATCCTGATCAACACCGAAGGCCAGCGAAACATCATCCTTGATCTTTCGCAAGTGAAGTTTGCAGATTCATCTGGCTTAAGCAGTTTATTGGTTGGGCACCGCTTATGTAAAAACTCATCCGGCTCATTTATACTGTGTGGTTTAAATGATGCGGTATCGCGTTTGGTAACCATATCACAATTAGATAATGTACTTTCTATTGTACCTACCTGCGAAGAAGGCATCGACCTTATTTTCATGGAAGAAATAGAAAAAGAACTGAAGAAAGAAGTAAGATAATAAGCTGTTTATCCCGGTATGAAATTCGAAGTAACTATACTGGGCAGCAGTTCTGCAACCCCCATTTTTAACAGGAACCCCACAGCGCAGGTACTCAACATAAACGAAAAGCTTTATTTGGTTGACTGCGCTGAGGGTACCCAGCAGCAAATGCTGCGGTTTGATGTTAAAGCCAGCCGTATAGATTATATTTTTATTAGCCACCTGCACGGCGATCATTACCTTGGTTTGGTTGGGCTATTATCATCCATGCACCTTAACGGTCGTAAAAAGGAACTTAAGATATTTGGCCCGCCACCCTTAAAAGAGATTGTTGACCTTCAACTCAAATATTCTGAAACTACCCTGCATTACCCTTTAGAATGGGTATTTACGGATGCTACAGCTAAAGGTATTATATTTGAAAATCAGGATATTTTTGTAGAAACCATCCCGCTTGACCACCGCATACCTTGTACGGGCTTTTTGTTCAGGCAAAAAAGGCGGTTACGCAAGCTCATCAAGGAAAAAATAGAACAACTGGAAATACCTGTTGCCTACTATTCTGCCATAAAAAAGGGGAATGATTATACAGCGCCCGATGGTAATGTTTACCAAAACAGCACACTTACCATTGAACCCGCCGAGCCAAAATCATACGCTTACGTGTCTGATACCCTTTACACTGAAAAATACCTGGCGCAAATAAACTCGGTTACGCTGCTTTACCACGAGGCCACATTTTTAAATGACATGCTTGACCGCGCTAACCAAACCCACCATACTACCGCTTTACAAGCAGGAGAGGTAGCAGTAAGGGTGAATGCAGAAAAGCTGCTTATCGGCCATTTCTCGGCCCGGTACAAAACCCTTAACGAGCTTTTGGAAGAAGCACAAAGCGTTTTCCCGAATACAGAACTTGCTGTAGAGGGAAAAACGTTTGTAATTTCTGAATAACTAAGGTTAAAAAAAGAGATCAGTTGAAAAACTGATCTCCAATATCTTGTTTCTAAATTCTAAAATCAATCTCCCTTTTTACCGAATACTGAGAAGTGTACGTAACGGCTTGGGTGGGCTTTTATATCAATAAATAAATTGTTAAGGTTGCTTGATGCCTGGTTAAGATTGTTGTACATCTTATCATCATTCATCAGCAAACCAAGCGAGCCCTGCCCGCTATTGATCTTGTTGATAGTAGATTGCAGATCGGCCATAGCTTTGTTAGCGTTATCTAAAGTACCTTTAACATTTGAGTTAGCCAGATCGGTGCTAAACCTTTCAAAATTGCTTGAGATGCCGGTTAAATGCGCACTACTGTTTTTAAGATTTGCAGATGCCTCATCCGCATTGGCCATGATACCATTAATATGCGCGCTTTGCGAACCAACAATAGCATCAATTTTTTTGGTGGTACCTTCTAATGTTTGCAAGGAGTTGGCAATACTGGTAAAGCTTTTATCAACATTAGCCTGGAACCGCGGGTTCATGATCTTGTTAATAGCACCAAGGGCAGAATCTACCTTGGTTATCAAAACTTCGGCTTTTTTCTGGATAGGCTGCAGGCTTTCGGCCAGGCTGCCTTGTATATCTGCACGCAGCGTGTCTTGATCGCCGGCATACTTCATGCTGTTGCCCAGTTCAAATACAATGGCTTTACTACCTAAAAGATCGGTGCTTTGTAATTTGGCCAGCGTGTTATCAGGTATATTGTATTGTTTATCAACCTTAAATTCAACTGTGGTACGGCCATCAGCATGTAATTGCATTTTTGATACCCTGCCAATTTGAAAACCATTTACCAAAACAGGTTTTGATATGGTTAAACCCTCAACACTGCGGTAAATAGCGTAAAATTTGTTTGATGACGAAAAAACGTCGTTCCCTCGTAAAAAGCTGTATCCTAATATAAGTACCGTTATGGCCACCGCTGTAAGTGCCCCAATTTTTGTTTCGTTAGATATTTTCATATATGGTATAGATAGTGTTTATATTTAAAAATTTAGTTTGCCGTGACTTGTTCCATCTGGTTTTTATATTGATTAATGGCGCGTACTATAGAATTAACTATCTCTGTTTGTCCCTCTTCGGAGTTTAAATATTGCTCATCATCGGGGTTATTAATATAGCCTGTTTCAACAAGTACTGATGGCATTGCGCTGTGGCAAAGCACATAAATACCCTGTTCCCTTAGCCCTTCGCTACGCCTTCCGTCTGTCCCAACAATCTCATCGTTAATTAAGTTTGCAATTTTTATACTTTGTTTACGAAACTTACGCACATAGGCGGCGGTAAGTATGGCAACCACCGGATCATCGGGGTCTAAAGCATCACCATCAAGGCCCGATTCATCAACCTGGTTGTTTTTAATAGCGTTCTGTTCTTCGCGAGACCGGTGCAAACCATAAACAAGCATCAGGGCGCCTTTGCCCGAGCGGTCTGGTACACGCATTGATCTGTACACTGCCTTGCCACGCTTTGTGCCAACACGCTCGCGTATAACCCTGTCTGATAGCGAATTGCAATGTAGTGATATAAATAGGTCCCCCTTGTTTTCATTGGCAATTTGCGCACGCCTTTCAAACGATACATCATCGGGGGTTGAGCGTGTTAATACTGCTTTTACGCCTACAATATCTTTTTCAACAGCCTTCTGCAATTTTAATGCGAGGGCAAGCGTTACATTCCTTTCGGAAGAAAAAGAGCCGTCGGCACCCCGGGAATAATGGCCGGGAGGCGCGTTATCTGGTTTAGCACCGTGGCCGGCGTCAATAATTATAGTTTTAAGTTTGTAACTATTATTTACAACAGTATCTTTTTTTACTATATCTTTTGAAGTGAACGAAAACAATGAGAAGCAAATTAATATCGCGGCAAAGCCACAAATCGTTCTATTCAACCTGTTCAATATTTTATTTTTCATTAGCTTTGAACGCTGTTAACTGTACCTGCAAAAATACTATTCATAATCAATTTTGAAATTAGTTAGGCCTTTTTTTCTACTTGCACTTATATTAATGGTTAAGATGGTAACCTATGCAAATAGCGGTCACCATTATATAACTGTTAAAGATACTATTATAAAACTTGATTCTGTCAGAGATAGGAAACTGCTTCGTAACCCCAAGCCGGCTACGCCTGCAAAAGGGAAGGGGGGCGGCCGTAATTTTACAGCTCCCCAAAATTCTATTACCGCCAAAAAAGATACTACGCCAAGTGCAGGTGGTTTAAAATCAATAGTTAAAGCCACTGCCGAGGATTCATCATTTGTTGATAACGAGAACAAAATGAAGTACCTGTATGGTAAAGCGCGTGTTACTTATGAGGATTTTGAGCTAGATGCTGAATATATCCGTGTGGATGAAAAAAGACACCTAATATTTGCCCGTGGCGCTATCGACCCTAAAACGCGGCGGTATATAGGGCGGCCATTATCAAAATCGGGAAAGGAGAAACCGGTAGCATCAGATTCGTTGCTGTTTGATTATAAAACCAAAAAGGGTAAGATCTGGAACCCTGCGTCAGAGCAAGAGGGTAACTTTATATCGGGCGGCCAGGCAAAACGGCTTAACGAAACCGAGGTTGCTTATCGCAACGTAATTTTTAGCACCTGTGATCTGCCTTTCCCCGAAACGCATTTTGGTATTGTAATTACAAAGGGTATCGGCCAAAAAAACCGTATCATATCGGGCCCGGCGTATTTAGAGATTGCCGGTGTGCCATTGCCGTTAGCTATTCCCTTCGGGTTTTTCCCAAAACCCGATTCGCGCTCATCAGGCGTTATTCTCCCTACTTTTGGGGAAGATGCCAGGCTGGGTTTTTACCTGCGCAACTTTGGTTATTACATTGGCCTTAATGATAATATTGACCTTACAACAATGGCCACACTGTATTCAAAAGGCTCTTTTGAGATAAATACAAACGCGCGTTATTTAAAACGGTATAAGTATGGTGGTAGTTTAACGTTAAGCTATGGATCGCATAACTACGGCCTGGCAGGCGACCCGGCACAAAAAGATTTTAACATTGCGTGGACACACTCGCAAGACCCGAATGCTAACCCTGGTACTACTTTTAGCGCATCAGTAAATGCAGGGACTTCAAGCTTTTACCGGAACAGCCCCGGGCAAAATAATTACAACCTGCAATCGCTTACCCAGAACAACTTAAGGTCAAGTATCAACTACGGTAAAACGTGGGCAAATTCGCCCTTTAACCTAAACGTGAGTTTAGGCCACAGCCAGGACCTTACCCAAAAAACAGTTACGTTGGAACTCCCAACATTCAGTTTTAACATGGCCACATTAAGTCCGTTTGACTCTAAAGACCGTGTAGGCGAACAAAAGTGGTATCAGCGTATTACAGTAGGTTATAGTTTAGTTGGTACAAACAAGTTGAATGCTGTGCCGGAGTCTGAATTGTTTAAAGCAAACACACTCACCAAGCGCCTGCAAAATGGTTTCCAGCATCAAATACCCGTGGCATTTAATGCTACCATATTAAAATACTTTCAATTCAACACAGGGGTAAGCTATACCGAACGCTGGTATTTTCAAACCATTCGGCGTAGGTTCGACAGGGGGAGTGTAGCAGGCCAGGTATTGCCAGTAACCGATACCGTAGGTGGTTTTTCTCGTGCGGCCGAGTATAGCTTTAACGCAGGTTTCTCAACTAAACTATATGGTACAATACCATTTAAAAAGGGTAATATAAAAGCTATCAGGCATATATCTACACCTTCAATCAGCTTTAACTATCGCCCCGATTTTGGCGACCCAAGCTATGGGTATTACCGTACCGCCGTTAGTAATGCAACCGTACCATATCCATATTATGCGCAACGCTATTCAATTTATGAGCAATCAGTGTATGGCGGCCCATCCGCAGGTAAGCAAGCGGGTATAGGTTTTTCGCTTGATAACACGATTGAGGCTAAGGTTAAAGCCAAAAGTACAGACACATCAGGAATGGACAGGAAAATCCCTATTTTACAGGGCTTAACCTTTTCGGGGTTTTACAATTTCGCTGCCGATTCATTAAAACTCTCGAATATTAATTTTTCAGGTCACACGGCTATACTTAACCAAAAGGTGAATATTAACTTTAGTGGCTCGTTTGATCCGTATGTTACCACCGTGCGCGATTCTATCAGTAATGGGCAATTAACCAACTATATAAGGCGTATCAATCGCTTTAGCTGGCAGGATGGTAAATTCCCGATGCTGTCTAACTTTAACTTCTCTATGAGCGGTGCTTTAAACCCGGCAACCTTTAGGCCTAAAGCCGTTGTGCCTGTAGGTACCACCCTGCAAACAATGGATCCTAACCAGGCGCAAAGGCTTGCTATGATAAATAGCGACCCGGGAGCTTATATAGATTTTAATATCCCCTGGAACGTATCCATCAACTACAGCTTTAACTATAGTAACAATATTATTAATACTTCATCAAGTAACACCGTAATGCTTAGCGGCGATGTAAGCCTTACCCAGAAATGGAAAATACAGTATAACACAACTTACGATATAAAGGCGAGGCAACTAAGTAGTGCTACATCATTTGCCATATACCGTGATCTACATTGCTGGGACCTTTCGGTACAATGGCTGCCTTTCGGGTTCTATAAATCATACAACGTTACACTGAAGGTTAAGGCGTCTATTTTGCAGGACCTTAAACTAAGCAAACGAAGCGATTATACCAATAACCAAAACTTTTACTAATATGCTTGCAGAGATCATAACAATTGGCGACGAAATATTGATTGGGCAAATTGTTGATACAAATTCTGCATGGATGGCCCGGAAACTGAATGCAGAAGGTATCAGGGTAAAGCAGGTCTCGTCTGTGTCAGACAATAAGGAGCATATCCTTAAAGCGCTTGCAGAAGCCGCAGGCCGTGCTGATATTATTTTAATAACCGGCGGCCTTGGCCCTACAAAAGACGACATTACCAAATTAACCCTTGCCGAATACTTTAATGTTGGCCTTGTTTTAAATAACGATGCATTAAAAAACGTTGAGAACATATTTAAAAAGTATAATCGGCCCCTGCTTGAAGTGAACCACAAACAAGCCGAAGTACCAGAAAATTGCGAGATCATCCAGAATAATAATGGTACTGCCCCCGGCATGTGGTTTAATGTAGATGGAAAGATCTATGTATCTATGCCCGGCGTACCGTTCGAGATGATGTATATGATGGAAGATACGGTTATACCCAAATTAAAAACAATCCTAAAGCTGCCGGTTATTCTCCACAAAACAATATTAACAGTGGGAGAAGGTGAATCTTTCCTGGCCGAGAAAATAGCAGATATAGAAAACGACCTTCCCGAAAATATAAAACTTGCCTACCTGCCAAAAATGGGGCAGGTGCGTTTAAGGTTAAGCGCCTATGGCGACAGTGAAACCGGGTTACGGGAGAAGTTAGAGCAATTTACCGCAAGGATTGTTGAGCGTGTTGGCCATAATGTGGTTGCACAGGAAGATATCCCGCTGGAAAAAGTAATATTAAATTTCATGGCTGGTAAAGGCCTTACTTTATCTGTTGCCGAGAGTTGTACCGGTGGTTATGTATCGCATCTTATTACTCAGCATGAGGGTTCATCGCAGGTGTTTTTTGGCGGTGCTGTTACTTATTCATACGATTTAAAAGAGAATGTTTTAGGTGTAAAGAACGAAACTCTTTACCAGTTTGGTGCCGTTAGCCGCGAGACTGCGACAGAAATGGTTGAGGGTGCACTACGTCAGTTTAAATCTGATTACGCAGTAGCAATAACCGGAATTGCCGGCCCGGGAGGCGGTACCGAAGATAAACCCGTAGGTACTGTATGGATTGCGGTGGCAAATGCAAATAAAACGGTGGTAAAGAAATTCACATTTGGTAATAAACGGATACAAAACATTGAAAGGAGTGCAGTAGCGGCCTTTTTTATGTTGATTACTTTACTAAAAGAAAGTTAATTGTGACATTATAATTGTATAATTTTGACCAACGAACTATAGTTTTGCGTATGGCCAAATACCAATTATTACTGCCAAAAATGGGTGAGAGTGTTGCAGAAGCAACAATAATTAAATGGAATAAAAAACCGGGAGATTATATAGAAGCAGATGAGGCAGTTATGGAAATTGCGACCGATAAGGTCGATTCAGAAGTTCCATCGCCGGTGTCAGGAAGATTAGTTGAACAGCTTTGTAAAGAAGATGAAGTTGTGCAGGTAGGTTCTGTAATTGCGGTTATCGAAACTGATGAAGCAGGAAGCGATAATACGCCACAAGCTGCCTCAGTACCTGAAACAGCTCCCGAGCCTGCATCTCAAACTGTTGCAGAGCAAGCACCGAACTTTGTAGCACAGCCTACCTCTCAGCAACCTGTTATTGCAGATATCCCAGGCATAGATCAAATAGAGCAAAGGCAAGGTGCACCTATTGATGGTGTTACTTACGAAAATCGTTTTTACTCCCCGTTAGTAAAAAATATAGCTAACCAGGAAGGTATCGGCAACAGCGAACTTGACAAAATACCAGGAACGGGTGCCGAAGGACGTTTAACAAAAGACGATCTGTTGGAGTATATCCAAAAACGTGGCCCTAAGGCTGGTAATGCATCACAAAGTTACGCCGCACCGCAGCAGGGGCAAACAACACAGCCTGTTGCAGCACCGGTAGCCGAGCCGGCTTATGTGGCACCACAACCCGTTGCACAACAGCCACAACAAACCCAACCGGCGCCGTCAGAAACATTTACTGCACCTAAGCAATCGCAAGATTCCCCACAGCCAGCTACTACATCAGTATCTGGCGGTAACGAGATCATTGAGATGGACCGTATGCGTAAACTGATAGCCGAGCATATGGTTTACAGTAAGCACACATCGCCACACGTAACTTCGTTTGTTGAAGCAGATGTTACCGAACTGGTGAATTGGCGCGAGCGTATTAAAAACTCATTTGAGAAACGTGAAGGCGAAAAAATAACCTTCACCCCAATATTCATAGAGGCAGTTGTAAAAGCAATAAAAGATTTCCCGATGATAAATATTTCGGTAAACGGAACTCAGATCATCAAGAAAAAGGATATCAATATTAGTATGGCAACCGCTTTACCAAGTGGTAACCTTATTGTACCGGTAATTAAGAAAGCCGATCAGTTAAGCCTGTTAGGTATTACCAAAGCGGTTAATGACCTGGCTAACCGTGCCCGCAATAATAAACTTCAGCCTGATGATGTAAGAGATGGTACATTCACCATCACCAACGTTGGCTCGTTTGGCAATGTAATGGGCACGCCAATTATTAACCAGCCACAGGTAGCCATTTTAGCCGTTGGCGCAATTAAAAAGAAACCTGCTGTTATAGAAACACCAAAAGGCGACGCCATAGCCATAAGACATATGATGTTCCTTTCGTTATCATATGACCATCGTGTAGTTGACGGTGCATTAGGCGGGCAATTTGTGAGCAGGGTAGCCCATTACCTGGAAAACTGGGACACTAAAAGGAGTTTATAGTTACAGGAATATATAGTTAATTTAATTTGTGAGTTCTACAAAAACAAAGGTTTCCCTAAACGGAAGCCTTTTGTTTTTATATCTCTTTTACAGCTATTGCAACATCGGCTTGTAACCGGTCATCGGCTGTTTCTGCTCCAAAATCGCGTGTAAGCATTTCATAAATTATTTTGAGCCATATTAACAGGCAGGGAAGTGCTATTAAAGCATACGGTATAACATATTTATCTCTTAAGTATCTTGGGAAAAGATCTGAAGGTGAGAAGTTGGTTAATACCAAAGCGAATATAAGCAGGAAGCGTTCATACACTGTAATTGGCCGTTTTAAATTCACGTACCATATACTAACACCAATAAACGCGATGATATAAGTTGGTGGTTCTGAACCGGTACTGAACAATATTGTAAAAAGTAAGGTTGAGGCCAGTAATAACAATTGGTATTGCGTATTCCTCCAATATTTAATGCGAAATACAGATACGCCAAACAATAACAATCCGGGTGCTAAAACCAGCATATTAGATAGGTTTTTAATCAAAAATATTTTACTGATCATGCCCATTACGCTGACATTCCCCCTGGTTGAGACCAGGTTAGTGGCGTTTTTGGCTAACAGGTCTGGATACCAGTCATGATAAGTTTTAAGTATGTACGCCGGTGAGGAAACAAGCATAGGCAATACAAACAACACTGCCGACCAAAATATAAGGCTTAAAACAAGCTTTATCTTATTATCAGAAAAGAAAAAGAAAGCAAGCCCCACAATACCATACAGCTTAATTGCCGTACCTATCATGATCATCAGCGCTGCCCAAAAATCTTGTTTGTTTTTGATGAAAATGAAACTGAATATTACCAGCGCAACGATTAATGGGTTTACCTGCACATTGCCAGATGATCCCATCATGCTATTTACATTAAGCAATAAAATAATGGTTTTTTGAAAATCGTTTAGCGGCAGTTTAATAATGGCGTAGAATAAAATATAGGCCAAAAACATCACCCACAGTATTACGCCAATTTGATTTGGAAGCAGGGCAAATGGCGCAATTATTAACCCGAATACCGGGCCGTAGTGGTTCAGGTCAAAATAATACTGCGGTTCGGGGCCAAACAGGCTTTGCTGATGTATAAGGTTTAAAAAATTGTGCTTATATATAATATAATTATTGTGCGAAGTTTCCTTATTAGCAAAATGAGTAATGATATCTTTAGCTACCGCAAATAAACTAAGGCCAAACCAAAGTGTAAGAATAAATGGCCTGTTAAAAAGGATGCGTTTAAGTTTTTGCATAGTTAAAATATAAGTTGGCCATAAAAGTACAGAACATACTTAATAATAAACAACACACAGGGGGAATAAACCGAAAAGAGCCCGCCATTATACAGGCAGGCTCTTTCAATAATTTAATCTTACCTATCGTTATTATACTGTGGCTGCTTCATGTTTGGCAGCAGCTAAACTAACGCCTGTTAGCTGGTCGGCAAATGCAACAAAAGCTTTACTATCTGCTATAGATTGCTGGTTATCTATCAGTTTTTGCAGGTTTATTTTACCTATAACAAATTTGTAACTGCCCGAATAAAAACGCTCCTGGATGTGTTCAAACTCAAGCGCCTCTACCAGTGCTTCATCATCATAACGCAGATAAATGTTTACCTCTACATTATTGGTAAATTGCAGATTGTTAGCGCCTTTTGCCTTTTTATATTCGTACTGGTAATCGTATCGCAAAGCTGCGATATCTGATAACACCGCCGACCCGGTAGGGTGGCCACCGGCTCCTTTACCAAAAAAGAATTGCTGGTCGGCAAAGGCGGCCTGTACCGTAACGCCGTTATATTCGTACTCCACGTTGTATAAAAACTCAGTTTCGTTCACAAATTTGGGCAATACAAACAGGGTAACATGCCTGTCATCAAGCTCTTTGGCTACGGGTACCAGTTTTATCTTTAATTTTTTCTCGCGTGCATATTGCAAGTCGTGTGGCGATAAATTTTGGATACCGATATTCAACACTTCATTTGGATCGATAACCACACCATAGGCATGGGCCGCCGCTATAATAAGCTTAAATTTAGCATCATACCCACCCACATCCATAGTTGGGTCAGTTTCGGCGAAACCAAGATCCTGCGCTTGTTTAAGGGCGCTATCGTAATCAAGGTTTTCTAAATATCCTTTAGACAGGATGTAGTTTGATGAGCCATTGAAGATACCGCTGATAGAGTGCAGCAATTCGTTATCATAATACTCCTCCAGGTTGCGGATGATGGGGATACTGCCGCACACTGCACCTTCATATAACAATGAGGTGCCATATTTATGTTGCAGTTCTATCAATTCCTCCAGGTAGGTGGCAATCATTTTCTTACTGGCCGATACAACATTTTTACCGGTACTTAGCGCACGCGATACGATCTCGAAAGCAGCTTCAGTATCATTTATCAGTTCAACCACGGTGTTTATTTCCGGGTTGTTCAGTATCTCGTTCCTATCAGTTGTGAAAAGTTCTTTTGGTAAAGATCTTTCCTTTTCAGGATTTTTGATGGCGATCTTTACAATCTCGATGTTCAGGTCTTTTGTTTTGATAATATCGTACAATCCCTGGCCTACAACTCCAAATCCAAAGAGGCCAATGTTCAGTTTCTTACTCATTAAGCTATTTTTTGCAATTCTATAATTTTTCCTTTTACATCGGTTTTAAAAAACGATGTGATGATATTTGTTAAGTCTTCTGTTTCAATTAAAAAGCCATCGTGCCCATAAAACGAATCCAGCTCGGCAAAAGCTGATTTAGGGATATGCCTAAACAGGTATTGCTGCTCCTCGATGGGGAACAACACGTCTGATTTGATACCAATAACCAGCGTACGCGCTTTGATAAGGCTTAAGGCTTTATCAACCCCATGTCTGCCACGGCCTACATTGTGCGAATCCATCGCTTTTGAAAGGTACCAGTAGCTATAAGCGTTAAACCTGTTCACCAGTTTTTGCCCCTGGTAGTTTTGGTAGGTTGCCGCCTTAAAGTTATCGATAACATTATCCTGATCCTCCTGTTGTGTAATGCTGTAGGTTTTATAGGTGCGGTAGGATAGAAGCGCAATACTGCGGGCCACCTTTAAACCCTTGCTGCCACCATCCGGAGAGCCGGCGTAAAAGGTACGGTCGGCAGTGATGGCCAGGCGCTGTGATTCGTTAAAGGCGATGCCCCATGGCGAATGATTAGCGTTGGTAGCTATCAGGATAAGATTTTTGATACGCTCGGGCTCAATAATGCTCCACTCAATAGCTTGCTGGCCGCCTAATGATCCACCTAATAATATCTCTATCTGATCGATGCCTAAGTGATCGGCCAGCAGTGTGTGCGCTTTTACAATATCCCTGATGGTAAACTCTGGGAAAGCCAGGTAATATGGCTGCCCGGTTGCCGGGTTGGTACTTAGCGGACTAAGCGAACCATACGGCGACCCTAAAACATTGGCGCATACAATAAAATGCTCATCAGGGTTAAAATGGTCTTCGGGCCCGAAAAGGCCTTTCCACCAGTCAAAAACATCGGAATTTGCAGTGAGGGCATGGCATACCCACACTACATTATCCCGGTTTTTATTGAGGTTTCCATAGGTATTAAAGCCGATCTCAAGTCCTTGTATCTTTTGGCCGGATTCCAGTTCAAACGTTCCGGTATGGGTAAAACTTTGTGTGCTCATTTGTTACTCTTCGTTATTTCGGGGGCAGTTACTTAGGCTGCCCCCTGATAACATCACTTAAAAAACTAAAAAAAAACTAAATCCTTATGCTAATTCCAACGCGTGTATTTTGGCAAATGCCTGCTCAAAATCAGCTTTTATATCATCAATATGTTCAATACCAACAGCTACACGCAACTGGCCGGGTAAAACCCCTGCCGATATCTGTTCCAGATCGCTTAATTGCTGGTGTGTTGTTGCCGATGGTTGTATGATCAATGTTTTGGCATCACCAACATTTGCTAAATGGCTAACCAACTTTAAGTTATCAATAACTTTGTTGGCATTTTCCTTACCACCTTTAAGCACAAAGGATAGTACCGCGCCAAAACCATTTTTTAGATACTTTTTGGCCAGGGTGTGGTAATGCGACGATTCCAACCCCGGATAGTTAACAGATTCTACCTGCGGATGCTGCTCCAGCCATTTGGCCAGTTCAAGCGCATTGTCCACATGGCGCTGTACACGCAGGGATAAGGTTTCCAAGCCCTGTATATTTAACCATGAATTGAATGGCGATTGCGACGGGCCAAAATCCCTAAGCCCTTCAACCCGGGCACGGATGATGAAGTTAATGTTTCCAAAAGGTCCGTTAACGCCGAATACATCATTAAATATTAACCCATGATAACCTTCGCTTGGCTCGGTAAATTGCGGGAATTTGCCGTTCCCCCAGTTATAAGTACCACCATCTATAATAGCGCCGCCAATACTTGTACCGTGGCCGTTTATCCATTTGGTGGTCGATTCTACCACCACGTGTGCGCCATGCTGTAACGGGCGAAACAGATATCCGCCTGCGGCAAATGTATTATCTACTATCAGTGGCAGGTCGTGCTTGTTAGCTAATGTAGCCAGCTTTTCAAAATCGGGTATGGTAAAGCCGGGGTTACCAATGGTTTCGGTATAAATGGCTTTGGTTTTATGGTCGATGTGTTTTTCGATATTTTCGGCAGTATCGTCTTCGGCGAACCTCACTTCAATACCCAGGCGTTTAAACGCAACTTTAAACTGGTTGTAAGTACCACCGTACAGGAAAGGGGAGGTAACAAAGTTATCGCCGGCCTGTAAAATATTGTTCAGTGCTATAAATTGCGCTGCCTGGCCCGATGCTGTTGCCAAAGCCGCTATGCCACCTTCAAGGGCAGCAATGCGCTTTTCAAAAACATCGGTGGTGGGGTTCATTAAACGGGTATATATATTGCCGAATTCTTTTAAAGCAAACAGGTTTGCACCATGTTCGGCACTATTAAATACGTATGATGTGGTTTGATATAACGGCACTGCGCGTGCGCCTGTGGCGTCAACTTCCTGACCGGCATGCAGTTGCAGTGTTTCAAATTTTAAATTAGACATGTTCTGTAGATTTAAGGGGTATTTATAAAATGTTACAATTACGACAGGATAAAGTTATCCTAAGCGGGGCATCACGTATTTTTCAGGAAACAGAAAAAGGGAACGTGTACTGCAATCAACAGCAGCAGCAACACATACAAATACAGCCTGCAGAAAGGTTGTATACAGAAGATGAACCCGTTTGGGTTTGCGATGTGTTTGGTTGGGCTAAATAAATCAGACTTTTCATGACTATTAATTTATATTCCCCGGTTAACTATTCTCCGGGACAGGAATTGGCACCTTCTCCACCTTGGAGGGTTGCCAGCGGTTCTTCGAGCCTGATCTCTCGCCGCTTCTTTATAAATCAAAATCCGTGTGAGGGAAAATTGATCGTTGTGGTATTGCTACCAAATAATGTTTCAAATATAGGGTAAACGATATTTATAATCCAAATTAAATTTTTAATTAATTATCATTTCGCTGTAAAACTGCTTTTGCTTAACTGTAGTTACTACGCCATCGCCTGTTCTAAATCCGCTATCAGGTCATCAATATGCTCTAACCCAACCGATACCCTTAGCAGGTTAAATGGCGTTTTGGTATCAGGCCCTTCAACACTGGCGCGGTGTTCTATCAGGCTTTCTACACCACCCAGGCTGGTGGCTTGTGTAAATACTTTAAGCGCGTTTATTACCCTTTTTGCCTCATCTTCGCCACCTTTCAGGGTGAACGACATCATGGCACCGGGATGGCTCATCTGCGCTTTTACAATATCATACTGCGGGTGCGATGGCAGGCCAGGGTACATCACGCTTTCAACCGCCGGGTGTTTTTCTAAAAAATCAGCCAGCAACAATGCATTATGCACGTGGCCTTTTACACGGTAAGGCAGGGTTTTTATACTACGTACAAGATAGTAGCAATCCATAGGAGAGGGCACCGCGCCGCCCATGGTTTGCACATTGCGGATCTTCTCCCACCAATCGCTTTTCTCGGCGGTAATTAATGCGCCGCCCATCAGGTCGCTGTGGCCGCCAAAGTATTTGGTTGATGAATGCATCACCAGATCGGCACCAAGGGCTAGTGGCTGCTGGCAAACCGGGGTGGCAAACGTATTATCGCACACCACTTTAATATTGTGTTGGCGGGCAATGGTTACCACCTTTTTTATATCGGTAATTTTTAAAAGCGGGTTTGATGGGGTCTCAATCCATATAACACGAGTGTTGGGTTTGATGTGATTTTTTAAAACCGCACTATCGTTCACATCAATAAAGTCAAACTCAAGTATACCTGCAAAAAGTTGTTTTAACTGGTTGCGCAGGCCATGGTACATATCATCCGGCGCTATAATATGGGTGCCGGGCTCCAACGATTGAAAAACCGACATGCCCGCTGCATTACCTGATGAAAAGGCCGCGGCTTCAACACCATTTTCTAAGCGGGTAAGCACATTCTCTAACGATGTACGGTTAGGGTTGGCCGACCGGCTGTACTGATATCCTGATGCGAAACCTCCATCCGCATCGCGTTCAAACGTAGTGGCCATAACAATGGGTTGTACAACTGCTTTTGAAGTGGCATCCGTATGGTTACCGGCGTGGATGGCAATGGTTTCTATTTTCATAATGGCCCAAATAACCGCAATTATTTTACATGTTTTGCAGAAAAATATTTTTTTATGCCACTGCCCGGCATTACATAGCCTCACTGTAACATCATTGTCATACTTGCATGTTCAAACACGCTTTAAGTTGCTACTTCCGTTTTAAAACTAATGCAAATTGCTACATTTGCTCAAATATTTTTCTAAATGGAAGTATCAGATAATTTGCTGGTATTGCTGAACAACCCTCAGCTTTTACCGGAACTAAAAGACATTGCTGAGAAGGTACTCCATAACCAGCGCATCACTTTTGATGAAGGCGTTTTGCTTTACGAAAAAGCAGAATTAGGCTACCTGGGAGTACTTGCCAACTATATACGCGAGAAAAAACACGGCAACAAGACCTACTTTAACCGTAATTTTCATATCGAGCCAACAAACCTTTGTGTATACGATTGTAAGTTTTGCTCGTACTCGCGGTTGTTAAAACAACGTGCCGATGGGTGGGAGTACACCATGGAAGAAATGCTGGATATCGTAAAAAAATATGACGACCAGCCTGTTACCGAGGTGCATATTGTAGGCGGTGTTTTACCGCAGTACGACGTTGCTTTTTACAGCGAACTTTTCAGCAAGATAAAAGCGCACAGGCCCGATCTTCATGTAAAGGCATTAACACCAGTTGAATACCACTACATCTTTAAAAAAGCAAAGATAGATTACACTACCGGTATGAAATTGATGAAAGACTCGGGTCTGGAATCAATACCGGGCGGCGGGGCAGAGATCTTCCATCCCGAAGTGCGCGAGCTGATAGCCAAAGATAAATGTACGGGCGACCAGTGGCTGGCCATCCATGAGGAATGGCATAAGCTGGGCATGCGGTCAAACTCTACGATGCTTTACGGACATATCGAAAAATTCCATCACCGGGTTGATCATATGGAACAACTGCGCCAGTTACAGGATAGGACAGGGGGCTTTCAAACCTTTATCCCGCTAAAGTTCCGTAACCAGGACAACCAGATGAGCCATGTGCCGGAATCAACCGTGGTTGAGGATCTGCGTAATTACGCTATAGCGCGCATTTACCTGGACAACTTTGACCATATAAAAGCCTACTGGGCCATGATAAGCCGTACCACAGCGCAGCTATCCCTAAACTTTGGGGTTGATGATATTGACGGTACGCTTGACGATACCACCAAGATCTACTCGATGGCTGGTGCCGAAGAACAAACACCGGCCATGAGCACCAAAGAACTGGTAAATCTGATAAAAAATGCAGGCCGCTATCCAATAGAGCGCGATACGCTTTATAATGTAGTGACCGATTATAATGATTACCAGTTTGCCGACGAAGAAAAACCGCGCTTTTATAAGCTGCCGGTTATTAATTAGTTCACTGGTTAATTTGTTCATTAGTTTATTGGTGTTTAGCCAATTTTTAAAAGAGTTTATAATGAACATACAGACCAAGGAACAAATGAACTATTGAACGAATGAACAAAGTAGAAAAGACATTATATATAGTACGCCATGGCCAAACCGACCTTAACAAACAAGGCATTGTGCAGGGCCGCGGTAAAGATACCGACCTGAACGATGAAGGCCGCCGCCAGGCTAACCAATTTTACGAGGCCTATAAAACGATACCTTTTGATAAGATCTATATATCCGAATTAAAGCGCACCCAACAAAGCATCCAGCAGTTTATTGATATGGGCATCCCATACCAAAAATTGCCAGGGTTAGACGAGCTTGCATGGGGAGTTTACGAGGGGCAGCCCGCTACACCCGAAAATAAAGCCGCTTTTTTAGATTTGATGCGTAACTGGCTTGATGGCAACCTTGATACTAAATTTGAAGGCGGCGAAAGCCCTAACGAGGTAAAGGAAAGGCAATTACAGGCTCTTGAAACTATTATGGCTCACCCTGAGGAAAAGAATATACTGGTATGTATGCATGGCCGCGCCATGCGCCTGCTAATGTGTGTACTAACGAGCCTGCCGCTTACGCAGATGGATACCTTTCCGCATCAAAACCTTGTGCTTTATAAGGTAACTTATGATGGCAAAAAGTTTACGATTGTAGAAGCCAACAATGCCCTCCATTTAAAAAACTCATAGAGAGAACTTACGTGAATAAGATAAGAATATCCGCCGTTAGTTATACTAACACCAAACCCTTTTTATACGGATTACAGCACTCAGCTATTAAAGACAGGATAGATCTGAGCCTTGATATGCCTTCGGACTGCGCCCAAAAACTGATAGATAATAAGGTTGATATTGGTTTAATACCTGTAGCAGCTACTTTAAGCCTACCGCATTGGGAAATCGTATCGGCCTATTGCATTGGCGCTGTAGGGCCGGTAAACTCGGTTTTTATATTTAGCAACTGCCCCATAGAGCAAGCCACCAAAATACAGCTCGACCCTGAATCGCGCAGCTCAAACAACCTGGCGAAGGTGTTATTAAAGAACTATTGGAAGGTACAGCCCCAGCAAATTTTGAATGCGCCGGATTATGCCGAATCTACCGATCCTCTAACTGCTTTCGTACAAATAGGCGACCGCACCTTTGGTAAAACCGAAGAGTATAAATATGTATATGACCTTGCCGGCGAATGGCAAAAGTTTACAGGCCTGCCGTTTGTTTTCGCCGCGTGGATAGCCAATAAACCTATTCCTGATGATTTTATAAAGGAGTTTGACCAAGCCCTTAGGCATGGCCTTGCGCACAGGCACGAATTATTAAAAGAACTGCCCCAACGCGCCGATTTTGATCTGGAAGATTACCTGATGCACAAATTGGACTTTGATTTGACGGAGGATAAAAAAAAGGCGTTGTATCTGTTTTTGGATTATATAAAGGCGTTGTAGTTAATATTTCACGCAAAAGAGGTCCAAGACACATTGTAATGGTGAGCCTGTTGTACCCCATCTTCCATCAAACTTTTCTTCAAAAAACTAAAACCATATCCTAATGTTAGCATTGCATGTATCAAAGCTAATATACTATGGATCCACAAAAACTTAAAGGGCAAGTTGCCCTTGTAACCGGCGCAGACAGCGGCATAGGGAAAGGCGTTGCAATTGCTATAGCACAGGCTGGTGCTAAGGTATTGGTAAACTATGTGCACAATCAAAAAGCTGCAGCCGAAGTTGTTGACGAAATAAAAGCTGCCGGCGGCGAAGCCTTTGCCTACCAGGCGGATGTAAGCAAGGAAGATGAAGTGCAGGCTATGTTTGCCAAAATCATAGCAGCATACGGCGGTATAGATATCCTTGTAAACAATGCGGGCCTGCAAAAGGACGCGAAGTTTGTGGATATGACGCTGGATGAGTGGAATACAGTGATCAGTATAAATCTAACCGGGCAGTTCCTTTGCTCGCGCGAGGCTGCAAAAATGTTTATCAAAAGGGGAGTGGTAGATGGTGTGAGCCGCGCTGCAGGTAAGATCATCTGCATGAGCAGTGTGCACGAAGTTATCCCCTGGGCAGGGCATGTAAACTATGCGGCAAGTAAGGGTGGTATCAGCATGTTTATGAAAAGCATAGCGCAGGAACTGGCCCCGAATAAGATCAGGGTAGTGGGCATTGCACCGGGTGCTATTCAAACTCCAATAAACAAAGCCGCATGGGAAACGCCCGAAGCATTGAACAAGCTTTTAACGCTTATTCCATACAACCGCATAGGCCAGCCTGAAGACATTGGAAAATTAGCTGTTTTTTTAGCTTCTGATGACGCCGATTATATTACCGGTACCACAATTTTTATGGATGGCGGGATGACTCTGTATCCCGGTTTTGCCGATAACGGCTGATGGCCCCTGTATGAATCCACTTTTGTCATTAAATAGTCAGAAAACCAGCGTTTGTTTACATGGATTTAACTTAGTGTACTTTTTACAATAAGTATATTACATTTTTATTGACATATTGTTAAAAGTACACTAAGTATTTAATCGTATTTTTGAATTTTGATTAAAAATGAGTTTATATTATTGAATATTCATAAAAATTAGCTTAAATTATGAATATTTATAATGTTGACTTACTTTTGTTATGTAAATTAAAATTTAAAAGATCATGAAAAAATTATTTATATCAACCGCTATCGCAGCATTGTTCACAGTAAATGTTTTTGCTGCTAACACAATTTCTAAATTAGCAGATGGGTCTGATAATGTATCATATTCAGTATCAGTAAAATTTAACAGCGATTTTAGCAGGGCAGAAAATGTAACCTGGAAAGTTACCCCTCAGTTCCAGAAAGCTACCTTCGTAATTGATGGTGTTAAAAAATCTGCTTTTTATACAATTAAAGGTGACCTTATAGGGGTTACAGAAAATGTACAGTACAGAGAATTGCCTGCAAAAGCAAAAAAAGAAATTGGCGCTAAATACGAAGGTTATTTCGCAAACGAAGTTATCAAATTAGATAACGGCGATGGCGGGTTAGATTCTGTTGTATATTTTGTTGATTTAAAAAGCAGCAAAGAAGAAGTTTTGGTAAGGGTTACCCCATCTGCCGGTGTTTACTTCTTTCAGCAGGTAAAATAATTAACACAGCATATACTTGTTTGAAAGTCATTGGCTTATGCCAATGACTTTTTTGTTTTTCAACAATTGTTACTTATTAAATAAATTTATTTGGTTATTAATAATTTTATATATTTGATAGAGATAGTTGTACATTCTATATTGATTATTAAACCATTTTTATATTCAGTTGAATTACTTACTGATCTTAACACAATTATTTATACGATTATAATATTATTATGAAAACTGGAAAAGTAAAATGGTTTAACACACAAAAAGGTTACGGATTTATTATTACCGATGACGGTAAAGATTTATTTGTACATTTTAAAGATGTACAAGGCGGTGTAAACGCTATCAAAGATAACGACAACGTTGAGTACGAAGAAGAAGAAGGAAGAAAAGGTTTACAGGCAGTAAACGTAAAAAAAGTTTAATTAAGCTGCCTTTTTAAATATAAACCCCTGTTTAACTGCAGGGGTTTTTTTATGTATTTTAATTTGTTTTTTGCATGCATTTTATACTTTAGCCAAACCAAAATTATTAACTCTGATTTATGACTGATACTACTTCAGCAAAACTTACCCGAAATGCTGTTTTCCTGGTACTGGTAGCCTCCCTTGGCTACTTTGTTGACATATACGATCTTTTAGTTTTCTCGATAGTACGCAAAGCCAGCTTACACGACATAGGCGTAGCTGATGCAGATATACTGGCTAAGGGACAGTTTATCATTAACGTGCAAATGTTCGGCTTGCTGCTGGGAGGCTTGCTATGGGGCATTATAGGCGATAAAATGGGCCGTATAAAGGTTTTATTCGGCTCTATATTATTATATTCAATCGCCAATTTTGCCAATGCCTTTGTAACTGATGTAAATACCTATGCCATCATCCGCTTTATAGCAGGTATTGGTTTGGCAGGCGAGCTTGGCGCTGGTATTACCCTGGTAACAGAGACACTGAGTAAAGAGAAACGCGGCTACGGCACCATGATAGTTGCTGTTATAGGCTTGTTTGGCGCTGCTGCGGCTTATGCCGTGGCTAAAAATGGCTGGCAGCATGCCTATATGGTCGGTGGCGGTTTAGGCATTGTACTGCTGTTGCTTCGTGTTGGTACCTTTGAATCGGGCATGTTTAAAAATGTGCAGGAAAGTAAGGTGTCAAAAGGGGATTTTTTTATGCTTTTTACCAGTGGCGAACGGTTTAAAAAATATCTGTACTGCATTTTGATAGGTGCACCACTTTGGTATGTGGTAGGTGTGCTTGTAACCCTATCGCCAGAGTTTGGAAAAGCCCTTGGCGCTACCGAACCGCTTAGTGCAGGAGAGGGGGTGCTTTATACCTACATTGGCATTGCCATAGGCGATATTTTTGCAGGCTTATTGGCACAGGTTACCAAATCGCGTAAATTAACTATGGCAGTATTTCTGATACTGTCTGTTGTAAGTGCATTTACTTACTTAGGCTCAAAAGGCATCACGCACGATAAATTTGTTTGGATCTGTTTCTTTATGGGATGCACAGTTGGCTACTGGGCAACATTTGTAACCATTGCTGCCGAACAGTTTGGTACCAATATCCGCTCAACAGTTACCACCACAGTACCCAATTTTGTACGCGGATCGTTAATACCCATTAATATTGCTTTTAATGCTTTTGTAGTTCACTATGGCATGGTTACAAGCGGTTATATCATGATGGTGATCCTAACGCTTATATCTCTATTCTCGCTTAGCCAGCTAAGAGAAACATTCGGTAAGGATCTTAACTATGTTGAGGAAGAAGCGGGAATTAGTTAATTCAATAAAGCGATTTAGCTAATTGATGATTGAAATCACTTAGTCAAATCAATAGTTTGTTTAGTTTTGCTGAGTAAATCACTCATTCAGTAATTCAGTCATCCACTAATTAATGATAAGCAAGGAACAAATAGCTGCCGATTATAAACATATACAGGACGAGATATGCGCCGCACTTGAAGCGACAGACGGCATAGCACTCTTTGAAGAAGAAATTTGGGAACGTGAAGGCGGCGGCGGTGGTCGTACCCGCATTATTCAAAATGGCAACATTTTTGAAAAGGGCGGCGTAAACTTCTCTGCCGTTCATGGCCATTTGCCGCATACTATTAAAAAGGCGCTTAATGTAGAGCAGGACGATTTCTTTGCTACAGGTGTATCTATTGTAATCCACCCGAACCACCCGCTGGTGCCTATTATCCACATGAACATCAGGTACTTTGAGATGCCCTCGTCATTTAACAATGCCACACCACCTGTACGTTGGTTTGGAGGGGGGATAGATCTTACACCGCATTACGTTGTTGAGGATGACGCACGTTTTTTCCACCAGCAGTTAAAAGATGTTTGCGATAGGTTTAATCATGACTTTTACCAGCGATTTAAAGTATGGGCCGATAACTATTTTTTTATTAAGCACCGCGACGAAACCCGTGGTATAGGTGGTATATTTTACGATCGCTTAACCGCTACCGACGAGATCAGTTGGGAAACGGTGTTCGAGTTCTCAAAAGCATTAGGCCGTACCTTCATCCCAACGTATACCGAACTGGTTAACCGTAACCGTGATAAAAAATTCACCAGTGACCAGCAACAATGGCAATACCAGCGCCGTAGCCGCTACACCGAATTTAACCTTGTTTACGATGCTGGTACCAAATTCGGGCTGGAAACCAACGGCCGTATCGAATCGATATTAATGAGCTTGCCGCCAACTGCCAAATGGGTGTATAATTATCAGGCGCAGCCCGGCAGCGAAGAGGAGAAAACATTATCCCTGTTAAAAAAAGGCCTAAACTGGGTTTAAGTATGATAAAGAAGATTGTACCTGCTTTTTTAATTCTGGCTATACTGTTAGCCTTTACCGCAGATGTATCATTAAAAGGCAGCTGGGAGTACTGCGGCGGGGTATACAATGGTAAACCAGAACCGGCATCTAAAGATTACACTTTACGAAGGCAGTATGATGAAGCGCATTACACAGCTTTATTCATTGAAAAAGGTGCGGAACCCATCCCTTATGAGAAGGGCAACTATGTTTTAAAACCGGATACCTGCCTTGAAACGCAAACCTTTAGCGCCCAGCCGTCCAAATTGCTTAATGTCACTCTCAAATATCGCTATCAAATAAAAAACGACACCCTTACTTTTAGCGGTATTTTACCTAACGGAACCATTGTGCAGGAGTACTGGAAAAGGGTAAAATAAGCGGCTGCTTTTTATATTGTAACATTACTATTGTTTTACGGCAAAAAACGTTGAAAACAAGTATAAATGTTAGCAAAAACATACCTCAAAAACCATATAAATTCTTAACTTCGCAGGTCATATAAAAACACATTTTTATATACGCATTTACTGTTAGAATTTTCCACTAAGAAAAACCAATGGCTGAAGAAACCGAAGATAATTCGCACAAAGAAGACAGGATAATTTCAATAAATATTGATGAGGAGATGCGAGCCGCTTACATTGATTATTCAATGTCAGTTATCGTATCAAGGGCATTGCCCGATGTACGCGATGGTTTAAAACCCGTACACAGGCGTGTGTTATATGGTATGCTCGATCTGGGTTTGGCAAACAACAAACCTTATAAAAAATCAGCCCGTATTGTAGGTGAGGTTTTGGGTAAGTACCACCCGCATGGCGATACATCTGTATACGATGCCATGGTACGTATGGCGCAGGACTGGAGCTTACGGTACCCGTTTGTTGAAGGACAGGGTAACTACGGTTCAATTGATGGTGACCAACCGGCAGCGATGCGTTATACCGAGGCCAAACTGCAAAAAATAGCCGAAGAGATGCTGGCCGATATAAATAAGGATACCATAGACTTCCAGCTAAACTTTGATGACTCGTTAGAGGAGCCAACTGTATTACCTGCAAAATTCCCTAACCTTTTGGTTAATGGTGCATCAGGTATTGCGGTAGGTATGGCAACTAATATGGCGCCGCATAACTTAACAGAAATTGTTAATGCCACTATAGCGCTTATTGATAACCGCCAGATTGAAGTAGCCGAACTGATGACTCATGTTAAAGGGCCGGATTTCCCTACAGGAGGTATCATATACGGTTACGAAGGCCCGCGCCAGGCTTTAGAAACCGGCCGCGGCCGTATTGTGATACGTGCCCGTGCCGAAATTGAAACTTACGGCAGCGACCGCGAGCGTATTGTTGTTAGTGAAATACCTTACCAGGTAAACAAAGCGCTGATGATTGAGCGTACTGCAGAACTTGTTAACGAAAAGAAAATTGAAGGTATAACCGCCATCCGCGATGAATCTAACCGCGAGGGCATACGTGTTGTTTATGAGATAAAACGCGACTCGAACGCGGCTATCGTATTAAATAACCTTTATAAATATACGGCGCTGCAAACATCATTCAGCGTAAATAATATTGCGTTGGTACATGGCCGCCCAATGCTGCTTAACCTAAAGGATCTGATCCACCACTTTGTTGAGCACAGGCATGAGGTGGTTATCCGCCGTACCAAATTTGAACTTGCAGAGGCAGAAAAACGCGCGCATATCTTAGAAGGGTTGCTAATTGCGCTTGACCATATCGAGGAAGTTATTAAGCTGATCCGTGCATCATCAACACCTGATGAAGCAAGAGAAGGTTTAATGAGCCAATTTGGCTTAAGTGATATCCAGGCACGTGCCATATTGGATATGACCCTAAGACGTTTAACCGGACTTGAGCGCGATAAAATACGCGACGAGTACGATGCTTTAATGAAAACTATAGAGTACTTAAAATCTATCCTTGCTGATGAAGGCCTGCGGATGCAGATCATCAAAGATGAATTGATAGAAATAAGGGAAAAATATGGTGATGAGCGTAAAACCGAAATGGTACACTCGTCTGCAGAAATGCAAACCGAAGATTTTATTGAAGATGAGGATGTTGTGATCACTATCTCGCGCGAGGGTTACATTAAACGTACTTCTCTTACAGAGTACCGCCGTCAGGGCAGGGGTGGTAAAGGATCAATAGGCAGTAACAGCCGCGATGCCGATTTTATCGAGCATTTATTAATAGCAAGTAACCACAACTACATGCTGTTCTTTACCGAAAGCGGCCAATGTTTCTGGTTAAGGGTATTTGAAATTCCGGAAGGTACACGTACATCTAAAGGCCGTGCTATCCAAAATATCATCAATATACCTAAAGAGGAGAATATTAAAGCTTACATTAAGCTAAAGTCGCTTAAGGATAGAGAGTACCTGGAGAATAACTTTATTATTATGTGTACCCGTAAAGGTGTTATCAAGAAAACATCTTTAGAAGCGTACTCACGCCCGCGGGCTAATGGTATCAATGCCATCAACATTAACGAGGGCGATTCATTACTGGAAGCAACATTAACCACCGGCAGCAGCGAAATTGTAATGGCGCTGCAATCTGGCCGTGCTATTCGCTTTAATGAAAGTACCGTTAGGCCTATGGGCCGTACAGCTACAGGTGTGCGCGGCATCAGCCTTGATAGTGATAATGATGAAGTTATTGGTATGATAGCCATTGATGATAAAGAAACCACTGTATTAGTTGTCTCTGAAAAAGGATATGGTAAACGTACCGATATTGAGGACTATCGTGTTACCAACCGTGGTGGTAAAGGTGTAAAAACCCTTAACATAACTGAAAAAACCGGAAACCTTGTTGCTATAAAAGGTGTTACTGATAAAGAGGACCTGATGATTATCAATAAATCGGGTATCATTATACGTATGGCTATAAGCGAACTGCGTACGATGGGCCGCGCTACACAAGGGGTGAGGTTAATTACCCTGAAAGGTAGTGACGAGATTGCATCAGTAGCTAAAGTTGAACACGAAGAGGAGGAAGAAGAAGAATTGGTTGAAAGTGCTGAACCAGCTGAGGGTGAACAACCTGCCGGCAAAACAACGGATACAATTACAGATACCGACGAGAGCAAAGGCGAAGAGCCGGCTGCCGACGACGACAAAACTGAATAATTAATGCAAAAGCGAAAGATCGGGATATTGATTTTAGCGTTGTTTACTACATCTTTTGCTTTCGGCCAGTCTGAAGCATTAAAGGTTGTGGTAAACAACCTTGCTTTTTATAAGCAAAAGGGCGACCTGAAATATTTAAGCAACGCCAAAAAGTCTGCTGATAGTTTAGTGGTAACCAGGAAAGATTCTGCAGATCTGGAGAAGAATGTTTATCGCATCATTGTAAATTCCAGCATATTGTATACCGACTCTTTAAATAAATTGGGCCAGCCCGAGGCGTTTCTTGATCAAACCAGCGCACTGCTGGATAAATTTGCCGATAAAGGTAAAATATACAAATATCAGCCAGAAATGGACTATGCAAGACGCTGCCTGGCAAATGTATACATCCGCAAAGGGTTTTTACTAACCAAAAACAACGATTTTAAAAATGCTGTTGATGCTTTCCAAAAAGCAAAGAAGTACGCACCCGCCCAAAAGCAAATAAACTCATATATTGCTTATGCCAATAATAAGCTTGGCAACCTGCAGGATGCCGCTAAATATTACAGTAACCTTATAAGTACTGATAGTACCAAAGTAGAATACCTGGAAACAGCTTCAACAATTTATAAATCACTTGGCGATACAGCAAAAGCATTACAAATAGTAAAAAAGGGGAGGCGTTTACTGCCGCAAAATAAACAACTACTGCACGATGAGGCAAATATTTATAATAACAAAAGAGACTACAAAGCGTTAGAACCTTTGTTGATTCCGCTGATTGATAATAATGCTAACAACCCGGATATTACTTTTGTAGCGGCAAATTGCTATGATAATTTAAACCAGTATGACAAAGCTGAGTCGTTATACCTGCGGGCAATTGAATTAAATGGTAATGCTTACGAATCTGTATTTAATTTAGGCTTGCTATATTTTAAAAAAAGTACTTTAAAAAACAATAACGACGATAAAAATATTACAAGTGCCATATTGTGGCTTGAAAAAGCTAATGAAATGGCGCCCCGTGATAAAAAATGCCTTGAGCTTTTACAATTGGCCTATACAAAAACCGGTAATCAGAACCAGTTAGATAGGATAAACAACAGGCTTGAGCAATTAAACTAAAACACACTAAACACTATAACTATTACAGCTGTAAACACTAACAACTGTAATTATCATTACCAATTTAAAACAATTAAAAATGAAAATTAAATTCTTAATGACAGGCCTTTTAGCCTTCATAACGGCATCAACTTTTGCACAAAAAGGAGAGCTGAACACGGCACAAACAGAATATGAGAAATTTGAAGGCTTGAGGTCACAAATGGCCTTAGCTTTACCCAGCCTTAATAAAGCTAAAGAATCGATTGATAAAGCATCAGCCAATCAAAAAACTGCCGCACTGCCACAAACATATGCTGTAAAAGCAAATGTATACGGCGCACTTGCCGAACTTGATACCGTGTCAACAACCTCATTGCCATTATTTACCACAGCTGATGAAGCTTTGAAAAAAGCTAAAGAGCTTGATACAAAAGGCGAAAACAAAAAACTAATTGATAACGCAAACATCATTTTAGCCCGTTACCAGTTAAATAAAGGTGTAAAAGAATACCAGGCGCAAAAGTATGATCAAGCTTATAAGTCTTTTGAGTTTTATCGTTCTGTATTACCGGAAGATACTAACGCCATGCTTTATACTGGTTTAGCAGCTTCTAACGCTAAAAATTACCCGGCTGCAATTACAAACTACAATAAGCTGGTTACAACCAAATATTCTAAAAATGAAGGCGTTTATAACGACCTTGTAATGCTATACCTGAATAGCAAGGATACAACAGGTGCATTAAAAACCATTACCGATGCTTTGGTGAAATATCCGAACAGTGCCGATCTGAGAAGAACAGAGATTGAAATAAGCCTGCAACAAGGCAAACAAAAAGAAGTAATTGATAAAATTACAAGTGCAATTGCAAACGATCCTAAAAACAAAAACCTTTATTATTACGCAGGTTTAGTGTATTCAAACATAGGCGATGCAGCAGCTCAAAAAATAGCTAAAGCTCCTGCAGCTTCTAAAGCAGCATTACAGACAGAAAAAGATCAGAATTTCCAAAAAGCGGCTGATATGTACAAAAAAGCGATTGAAATAGATCCAAACTATTTTGAGGCTAACCTTAATATTGGGTATGTAATAATATCGCCTGCAATTGATGCTTATAATGCGGCTAATAAATTGCCTACAAACCAGCAAAAAGCATATGATGCTGCAATGGCTAAAGCTAATGCACAGTTTGACCTTGCAAAACCATATTTGCTGAAAGCGGTGGAGTTAAATCCAAAATCGTACGATGCATTAAACAATTTGCTTACTTACTACAAGGGCAAAAAAGATACTGCTAATATTGCTAAGTTAAATGCACAAATAGCTGCATTACCAAAGCAATAGGGTACGCCAAATAGTTAAAGCCCGCAAATAAGCGGGTTTTACTTTTATATTATTACTTAACATAATGTTAATTATGAGAATTAATTATAGCTACAAAATATCATTTTATAGCATAATTATCGTCTTACTGTTACACTTGTGAATACGCCGTCGGCACCAAAAACGTATTCGTAATTTTAGAGATAGTATTTGCGTACTCTGGATTTGATACTAATTTTTTCCATTCAGGATCCGCTACGAACGCAGCCCAGCCTTTGATGCTTTCTTCCTTACTCTCGCAGGTAAGCATATAAGTAATTCGTGGCATCTTGTCGCCGGCAATTACATCGCCAAAGAAAACGGGTTCCAATTTCGCCCTTTTAAAAATATCGAACTCGCCATCGTGGAACATTTTATTTTTCCTTTTTACAGCTTCTTCACTATAGCCCTCGTACGTTCTTATTTCAAAGATCCGGGGTTTATTAGACGGGGCAACAATTGCAGGCCAGCCATCAAAAGCAAGCATTAAGGACGATGTAAAGCGGGTGTAAACGGATTTGTCGGCTGTTATGGCGTTGTAGGCTGCACTATTTTTTATATAATCAGCGTCGGCCTTAATTTTTGTGTTTACCGACAGATAGCTATCAAGCGATGAATAAGGAATCAGTAAATAAAATTTAGCCGGCGATGTTTTATTCCATTCGTCAAAAGCGCCAACTGTTTTTACCCCATATTTGTTCAACGCCGGGATAAGTGCTGTTTTAAAATAGTTTTCCAATTGTCCCTGGTCTGCCCCAAAACGGATCTCATATTCGCGCCATTCGTATACTTCTTTTTGTGTCGAATAATTATTGCCCGCTGTCGCCGGGTTTAGGTTTACCGCCGCGGCTGCGGTAACCGCAAGCGTAGATTGGAGAAATTTTCTGCGTTGCATATTGCTAAGTTTGGTTAGCATAAATATATGTAAATTGTCTGCAACAAGCCATAACTGTGTATCATTGTCAGTAATTAAACATCTTTCGGCTCACAACAGTATTAGTTATTGCAGATTTATCTAAACTTACCTGAAACTTAATAACACTATATAATGGACTTAAAATTAAAAGATAAAATAGCTTTAGTCACCGGTTCAACCGCCGGTATTGGTAACGCTATTGCTAAGTCATTAGCAGCCGAAGGTGCAACAGTTTACATCAATGGCCGTAATCAAACTAAGGTCGATGAAGTTGTTGAGAAACTAAAAGGCGAAACAGGCAATACAAACATTAAAGGTATCGCGGCAGATTTTTCTGACAGGCAGCAGGTTGATAATTTGCTTAAACAATTACCCGAGGTTGATATCCTGGTGAATAACGTTGGGATATTTGAACCCAAAGAGTTTAAAAACATTACCGATGAAGACTGGGAAAGATTTTTTGAAGTAAATGTGTTAAGTGGTGTACGTTTAGCCCGTGTGTATTTCGATAAAATGCTGGCCAAAAACTGGGGCCGTATCATATTTATCTCCAGTGAATCTGGTGTGCAGATCCCTGCGGAAATGATCCATTATGGTGTAACAAAAACTGCACAGATTGCCGTAGCGCGCGGCCTTGCCGAGCTTACTGTAAATACTGGTGTTACCGTAAATACCGTATTGCCCGGCCCGACACTTTCAGACGGTGTTGGCGACTTTATGAAAATATTGGCTGCCGACCAGGGTAAAACAGATGCCGAAATGGAAACCGAATTTTTCACCAGTATGCGCGGCTCGTCATTAATAAAACGTTTCCTGGACCCTGCAGAGATTGCCAATATGGTAACTTATATAGCCAGCCCACTGTCATCGGCCACAAATGGTGCAACCTTGCGTACTGATGGCGGAGTTATCAAAACAGCGTTTTAACCATAACATTAAAAAAACAAAAGCCCGGACTATTTAGCCCGGGCTTTTTATCAGATATCAGTATAAACCAATTACATTGGTTTTTTAGTTGTATCTTTTTTAGTGGTATCCATTTTAACCGTGGTATCAGTTTTTGCACTATCAGGTGCCGGAGCCACAGTTGCTGCCGAGTCGGTTTTTGTGCTGTCAGAGCCGTCAGTAGATTTTGTTGAACTACAGCCTGCCGCAATTGAACCAACCATTGTCGCGACTAATGCGAAACTTAAAATGTGCTTTTTCATAGATATAAATTTAATAGTAATGTTAAACAAAATGCGTTAAGGTTATAAACCCTTAAACATCAAAGTTGTTTAATAAACTTTCTTTTATTGTTCAATTAGCGTTCCAAACGCTACTTTTAATAAGGTTGTTGTTATGTCAAATAAATATCAACAATGTATCTCAAAACAATAAAGTGAATAATATAATGCTGATATTTAACGCTAATGGTTGTATCAGAAAATACCCTTAAATGGATCATGCGCCTCTACCCCCCTCTCCTTTTTCAACGGATCTGGGTAAGTGGTTTTGATAAGGATTTTAGGGGAGTTAGGGTAAAGATCATAAAAAGTATTTTCAATAAAAACTACAATGGGTCTATATTTGGTGGCACTATTTTCGCCGCGGCCGACCCCTTTTACCCGGTATTGTTTGACAGGGTGCTGAATAACGGCGACAGGAAGCTGAGGATCTGGTCTAAATCATCAAAAATTGATTTTTTGAAACCCGCCCTATCCAACGTTTCATTCAGCATATTTTTAAACGATGCTGATATTGAACTGGCTATACAAACGTTAAATACCAATGGTAAATACGAGCATTGCTTCCTGATAGAAATATATGATGATAACAACGAGGTTTGCGCATCCCTAATGAATGAGGTTTACATACGCGACCTTAATTTTAAACCAACAGCTGTGTTATAAGATGCCTGTATTTATGAATGATGAGGCCTTTATTAAGAAAGGCTACCTGATATCAACAGATAAGTCATTACTGGATTTTGATACGATATTTAATTATCTTGACCAGCAATCGTATTGGGCAAAGGGCATGCCGCCTGCTAAACTGAAACGGGCCATAGCGCATTCGTTATGCTTTGGGGTGTATAAAGATGGCATACAGGCAGGCTTTGCGCGTGTGGTGACTGATGAGGCTACCTTCGCATACCTTTGTGATGTATTTATACTGCCGGCATACCAGGGCGTTGGTTTATCAAAATGGCTTATGCAAACTATTATGGCACATCCCGGGTTACAGGGGCTGCGCCGATGGAGTTTAGCCACGCAGGATGCGCATGGTTTATATAAGCAGTTTGGGTTTAAGGAGATTAATAACCCGGAACGCTGGATGCAGATTTTTACGCCTTACATAGCAGAATAACGAGGATTTTGAAAATGAATTTAAAACGACAGATTTTTGAGGGAGAAGGCGTATCACTCGATTTTAAGAAAACCATAACCAGCTGCGGAAAGATTGCCAAAACGATGGTATCATTTGCCAATAACGTTGGCGGGCGGCTGCTAATTGGTGTACTTGATGATGGTACTATAAAAGGTGTAAAAGCCGAGGACGAGGAGCGTTATATGATAACCAGGGCCGCGCACATTTTTACCCGGCCGGCGCTCGAGCCAATTTTTGAGGAGGTTTATTATGATGATAAACTGGTATTAATTGTTGATATCCCCGAAAGCGAAGAAAAACCACATTATGCCCTTGCCGAGGATGGTAAATGGTGGGTTTATATCCGTGTTAAAGACAAAAGCGTACTGGCCAGTAAAGTGGTGGTTGATGTGCTGAAACGATCGGCAGACGATAAAGGCGTTCTGATAGAATATTCCTCAAAAGAAAAAGCCCTGCTTGAGCATTTGGATAAAGAAGAGCGCATCACCGTAAAGGAATTTTGCACTTTGCTTAACATTGGCCGCAGGCGTGCGCAACGCATCCTGGTAGACCTGGTGTTGAGTGGTATACTGCGTGTACACACCACCGAAAAAGAAGAGTTTTACACAGCCTCCTGATTTAGCCGGCTATTCGTTACTTTTGCCTCCCCATTGTAATGAAAGCCCTCTACCAAAAATACCGTTCCTATTATCGCGACAGCCTGAAGCTGGCTATACCGGTTGTGATATCGCAGTTGGGCCACACCCTTGTACAAACGTCCGATTCGATCATTGTAGGCCACTTTGCAGGCACAACGGCGCTGGCGGCAGTATCATTGGTAAACAGCTTGTTTTTAGTCCCCCTGGTAATAGGTATGGGCATCAGCTATGGTATAACCCCGTTAATTGCCCAAAACAACGGTCGCGGCAATTTCGCCGAGTGCGGCAGGTTGCTCTCTAATAGTTTCTTTTTAAATATCATCACCGGTATAATTTTATTCTGCGCCATCTATTTTGGGGTGATTTTGTTTATAGATAAACTGCACCAGGCGCCTGAGGTTGTTGTACAGGCCAAACCATATTTATTCCTGCTAAGCTTATCCATTATCCCCTTGATGGTTTTTAGCACATTTAAGCAATTTGCCGAAGGCCTGGGCTTCACCAAACAAGCTATGCTTGTATCTATATGGGGCAATATACTTAATATAATATTAGGGATCATATTTGTAAAAGGACTGTTTGGTGTTAAACCTATGGGGATAAAAGGCGTAGGTTACAGCACTTTGATAGACCGTAGTGTAATGGCTGTTGTAATGGCTATATATGTTTTCCGCTCCCCTATCTTTAAAAAGTATCTTAAAGATTTCGCTATTCGTAATATGGATCGCATGCGCGGTTTGCAGATCATGAAGATAGGCACTCCGGTTGCCATGCAATACGTTTTTGAGGTTGGCGCTTTTGGTGGGGCTGCACTAATTATTGGCAGTATTGGTATGATAGAGCAAGCGGCCCACCAGGTAGCCATAAGCCTTGCCGCCATGACGTATATGATGGCGAGCGGGATCTCCTCAGCAGCGGCTATCCGATCGGGTAATTACTTTGGCTCGGGCAATCATAAAGAGTTACGGCTTTCGGCTATTTCCAACTACCATATTGTCATTGTATTTATGAGCTTTACGGCCATTATATTTACGTTGTTTAACCAGTATTTTCCATGGATATATACTTCCGATAAAACCGTAATTACTATTGCTGCACAATTACTTATAGTAGCTGCATTCTTTCAGTTATTTGATGGTACGCAGGTAGTTGGCCTGGGTATACTGCGCGGCATGGGCGATGTAAATATGCCAACTGTTATCACCTTTATATCTTACTGGGTAATAGGTTTACCAATAGCTTATCTGCTGGGAATACATTTTAGCTTTGGCGTTATGGGGGTTTGGTACGGTTTAGTTTTAGGGTTGATGGCATCCTCCATTATGTTGTTCCTGCGCTTTCAAAAGATCAGCAAAAGCAATGATCTGATTATTGTAGATGATATAGCATCAGTATAATATGCAGTCCCTTGGCTGGAGCCGAGCGACTGCATAGGGGAATTAAGCTGCCCGATATCTAAAAAAACAAATCACTAGCCACCTTAAAGGTATTGGAATGCGCTTCAACAATGTCTTTTATTTGCGGCGAGTAGCCCCCACCCATGCTTACCTGTACGGGTATATTTTTTTGTTTGCATTGTTCAAATACAAAACGGTCACGTTCTTTGCAGGCTTCTTTTGACAGGGCCAGCTTGCCAAGTTTGTCTGATTCCAGGATATCTACCCCCGAGAGGTAAAAGATAAAATCGGGCTTGTGTTTTTCAATTAAACCGGGCAAAGTGTCCTTTAATAAGCCCAGGTATTCATCATCGGCAATGCCATCGGGCAAAGGTATATCCAGGTCTGAAGTTTCTTTTCTGAACGGGAAATTTTTATCGCCATGCATGGAAAAGGTAAACACGCGCGGCTCTCTCTCAAATATCTCGGCAGTGCCATTGCCCTGATGTACATCTAAATCAATAATTAAGATAGATGTGGCTAATTTATTATTTAACAGATAATTAGCGGCTATTGCCTGATCGTTTAACATACAGAAACCCTCGCCCCAATTACTGCCCGCGTGATGTGTGCCACCGGCTACGTTAAAAGCTACGCCGTATTCAAAAGCGTATTGGCACCCGTCTATAGTGCCTTGTGCTATCCGTACCTCGCGCTCTACCAATCGTGCCGATAAGGGAAACCCTATCCTTCTTTGTTCTTTTGGCGACAAGCTAAGATCGCGCAACTGATGCCAGTAGTCTGCATCGTGTGTAAGCATTATGGTAGCTTCATCAACCGCATTGGGCGAAAAAAGACTATCTGCTGTGATGATACCCTCGTGCAATAATTGTTCAGGTATCAGCTCGTACTTCAGCATCGGGAAACGGTGCCCGGGTGGTAACGGATGTGCGTATATAGGGTCGTAAGCTATTTTAAGCATGTATACTATTCGGCAAAGATCTCGCCAACATGTTTTTCTATATTGTCGCAAATATTATCCAGCGGCAGGTCGTTGGCATCGTAACCGAATGGGTCTTCAATTTCTTCAGCTATCAGCTCTATACTGGCAAATACAAACAGGATGAACCCGATGATGGGCATGATGAAATACTTAAGGTCAAAAACCCAGGTGAAGGGCAGTGTCATGATATAAGTAAAGATGAACTTTTTGATAAATACGCTGTATGAGAATGGTATGGGTGTTTTCCTGATCCGTTCGCAGCCACCGCAAATATCTGTAAAAGAGGTTATTTCGGCAGTTATACTAACCAGTTGCTCCGGGTTTATCTGCCCTTCCTTATTTAAGCGGTATACATTTTTGATGATGGCCGATGCTACCTGGTTGGGTACATGTTTATTGCCATCTGTAGCCAATATGGTTTGGTCGCAGGGTACGTATTCGTCACGTAAATGATCTCTTAACGACCGTGCATATAACGGAATAGCATAATTAAAGAATGCGGCATCGTTTGCACTGATCAGATGCTTTAACTTGATAGCCAGGTTACGGCTGTTGTTGGTTAAGCTGCCCCATATTTTACGGCCTTCCCACCAGCGATCGTATGCAGAATTAATGCGAAAGGCAAGTAATAAAGAAAATACAAACCCGATAGTTTGATGTACATAGATAACCTTGCGCAGGATGCTGGTTTCTGGCACCTGCCAAAAATCTATCAGTAAAAAGGTAATCACACCGGCGTAAATGCTCACACAAAGCATCAGCGGGAAAAGTTCGCGGAGTGTATCGGCCTTATTAAATTTAAATATAAGCGAGAACCAGCTTTTAGGGTTGTAGTATATCATGTTGTATTATTTAACAGCTTCAAGGGCCTCAAAAAGGCTTTCAGCAGCTTTGTAAACATCGGTATAGGTATTGTAAAACGGCACAGGGCTCAATCGGATCACATCCGGTTCGCGCCAGTCGCCAATAACGCCGTTATCTGCCAGGTAATTAAAAATGGCCTTTGCTTTGCGTTTGCAAACTACCGATAACTGGCACCCGCGTTGTGCTTTATCTGTGGGTGTGATGATCTGGTAAACATCCTCACCGTGTTTTTTATTCACCTCGCCTATTAAATACTCCAGATAGCCGGTAAGTGTTTCGCTTTTGGCACGTAACGCCGGCAAGCCACCTGCTTTTTCAAACAGATCAAGCGAGGCGCGGTGCAGAGCCATTAGCAGTATTGGGCTGGTGCTTACGTTCCACCCTTCCGCTCCGTTCTCGGGTTCAAAACCGGGCGCCATTAAAAACTGCTTATCCTTACGGTAGCCCCACCAACCGGCAAAGCGGTTCAGTGTGTCATCTGCAAAATGCTTTTCATGTACAAAAATGCCACTGATACCACCAGGACCCGAGTTCATGTATTTGTAGGAACACCAGCAGGCGAAATCTGCATCCCACTCGTGCAGCTTTAATGGCACGTTGCCCGCGGCATGTGCCAGATCGAACCCAACGAGGGCACCTGCGGCATGGCCTGCTTTAGCTATAGCCTCCAGGTCAAATAACTGCCCTGTGTAATAGTTTATTCCACTAAACATTACTAATGCCAGTTCATCAGCGTTATCGGCTATCTGTTTCAGAATATCCCGGGTACGGAGTGTGGTTTCGCCGATACGCGGTGCAACCTCTATAATGGCATCTTTTGGGTCGAAACCATGGAAACGTACCTGGCTTTCCATAGCGTATTGGTCTGACGGGAAAGCGCCCGCCTCCATCAATATCTTATAACGTTTATCTTTTGGTTTATAGAAACTTACCATCAGTAAATGAAGATTTACCGTGAGCGAGTTCATCACTGTTATTTCGGTTTGTTTGGCACCTAAAATGTTTGATAATGGCCCAAGCAGAGTTTTATGATACTTAAGCCAGGGCTCGTTGCCAATAAACCAGCCTTCTACCGCGTTATCTTCCCACGCGTTTAGCTGATCCTGTACATATTTTTTAACCGAACGGGGTTGCAAACCTAAAGAGTTTCCGCACAAGTAAACGGCATCTTGCCCGTTATGTTTTGGTATTAAAAACTCATCGCGAAAGCTTTTTAAAGCATCCTGCTCATCCAAATGTAGGGCAAATTGTAAAGTGTTATGGTAAATCATTAGTCAATATTACAAAAAACTGCATTACCTGTTTTATACTAAATTTAAACATCCTTCCTTTTAATGATATTCGTTGTTATTTTAGAGGCATATTTACCCATGCACAACTATGTGGAATATTATAAAGAAATACTATTTAGCAACTTTTGCCGGAATGTTTGCTGCAACTTTAATAAAGATATTGCTGGATAAGCATACCGAAACTTTTTACAGAGCATTGCTTATTGCCCTTGCAACAGCCTTTGTAATCAGCCTTATTGCGGGTACGCTTTTTTACTTTCAGGATACCAAATGGGGCCCAAAAAAGCGTAAAAAGCTATTTGATAAATCCCCTTTTGTTGATTTACTGATGAACCGTTTTATCCAAAAGGATTACGCTGCTGTTGGGGTAATAAATGGGTACACCGTTATTGTGAGTTATACGTGGCCAAACGGCGGTGCCGCAATAGCCGTGAATGTTTTATTTGATAAGGATTTTGCAGCCCGTTATAATGGTGATATTGATAATATTAAAAACAGGAATAAATTATACACCTGGACCGAAGGAGCCGTAGGCGACCTTTTAACGTATAACTACAGACGCCCATCATATTACAAAATAATGGAAACCGCCGAAGTACTGATCAATGTTTTAAAGGCCGAAGGCTTGTCTGCCACAAATTATAAGGATAATGAAAAACCTGAACTTGCCACAGGCAATATAACCAGGTTTGGTGCGGTGATATAATTACAAATCTATTTTACCGTGCTTACCTTCGTCATATTGCTTGCCACTTAATGCAGCTTTCAACATGTTAAATAACACTACCATACTGCTGCTGCTGCTATCCCAGTATTCTGCATCGGTTGGCTCAAGTTTTATCAGGATAAGTTTTGGGTCGTCTAATCCTTCGGGGAAAAATGCCTGTACAAACGGGTTCCAAAGCTCCTTCATTTTGGCTTTATCATCAACCAGTGTAGCTTCGGCAACTATGCTCAGGTAGGTGTGGTTCTTGGAGTCTGAATATGTTAATGATACGGTATTCTCTACCGATATCTCGCTGGCCTTCGGTGAATATTCATTGGTGAAAAACCATATATTACCGTCATCATCTACGTCTGCCGTACCCATAGGCCTGCTGTTAAAGCCGTTTTCCTGGTTATAGGTGGTCAGCATAGCTGTTTTTACTTCGTTTATTTTGTCCTGCATGTATTTCAGGCTCTCTGTTTTTGACCAATTGCTCATAGTATGTTATCTTATAACTAACCAATAAACCAACAACAAAATTATTTGTTGGGCTTACTCACATAAATATTTCCTTTTACATAAAAACGGTAAGGCAGCAAGGCATCCTCACCTGCATAATCAACCCCTACGCGCGGGCCGGCCGCCACCTCAGAGTCGGGGAAAGTTAGCCCCCTATCCTCTACCCATATCACATCGCTTTGCAGGCTCATGGCATTTATTTTACGGGAAATGCCTAGATACACGTATGATACCCCGCCCTGCATATACATAGTTTGGGTACGTGGTGTAAGCTTACCACCGTACGAGTGTGCGGCTTTGTCATTAACGCCGGTATAGGCTTCTGTTTCAACAATGTACCCACCGGCAAGTTCACCATCAATATAGGTAAATAAGTACTTGCCTATCAAATCGCGACTTATCGCTACGGTATCAGTATTATGGTAATAGCTTTCAGGAAGTTTCATATCATTTCAGGATATCGGCCAGTAAGGCGTTTATCTCATCCGCCTTATCAAACACCATAATATGGGTGCCGCCTTTTATAACCGCCGTAGGGTTTTTAATGTTTTGCTGAGGGAAAACAAGATCTTTATCGCCAATAATATGATAAAGGTTGGGGATTGTTACGGTGTTTTTCCAAGACAGTACCGCCTGCATGGCCCATTTTAAAAATATGGGGGATGACTTGCGTAACATGCTTTTAAATAAAGCCAGGTCATTCGGCAGCATTGCGCCAAACATGGGTTTTACCAGGAAACCTAAATGCGTCATTAATTTTCCTGGTATAGCTTTGTAAACAGGCAGGCTGCGGAAGAATTTAAAGTACCATGGCGCCTCGTTATCGGTTTTGATGCTTGATATTAGTATCACTTTACCAAGGTTAACTTGTTTGGCTATTTCAACCGAGATCATCCCGCCTAATGATACGCCTATTACGGTTGAATTATCCTGTATATCGTATTGTTTAACAATGCTTTGTGCATAAGTGGTTAAAGTATCATCAGATGCCGGGATATGCCAGTTGACCAAAATTACTTCACAGTTTGCAGGCAGCTTAATATGCTTAAACAGGCGACTATCAGCCCCCAGGCCTGATATCAGATAAACCTTATGCATTAAATTTGATCAACCCGATAACTTGTGTCAAATATTTTGAATCTGTCTCGTCAAACTCATTCAACTCAGAGCTGTCTACATCCAAAACGCCAATAACTTCGCCATGCGAGAATAAAGGCAGCACAATCTCTGAACGGGATAACGAACTACAGGCAATATGGCCGGGGAAAGCATCCACATCCGGCACGATCAGTGTTTCGGCTTTATCCCATGCGGTGCCGCAAACGCCCCTGCCTTTGGCAATACGGGTACAGGCAACCGGCCCCTGGAACGGGCCTAAAACCAATTCATCGTTCTTTACCAGATAAAAACCTACCCAAAACCATTTAAATTGTTCTTTTAAAGCCGCAGCCACATTAGCCAGGTTGGCAATAAGGTCGGTTTCGCCATAAAGCAAACCTTCTATCTGCGGGATGAGCGATTGATACTGCTCCTCTTTGCTCCCCGAAGCTGTTATTTGTAAGTCCTCTGCCATAAAGCAAATGTAATGATGCCTTGTTGAAAGTAAATAAGCCAAATCTCATATTTAATATTTTATTTAGCAGGTAAGATGATTGTTAGCCTCACTATTGTTCGTTACCGGAAGACATTTGTGCCATTTGCCCTGCTTGCCATGGCTTTGCACCGCCTGCCTATGTGGCTGCAAACTGGCTGTAGCTTTTGGAAGTTGCTTGGCAGCGGCCGCAATGGCACCTTCGATCTGCAACCCGACTGGCAGCAATGGGGCTTATTAGCGGTATGGGATGATCGGGAAGATTACGATCGATTTGCCAAAAAATCCTTCGTAAGCAAATGGTGGAGGGTACTGGGCCGCGAAACCTGGACACTTTTATGCCAGCCGATGCAAAGCCATGGTAAATGGGATGGCAAAGAGCCATTCGGTAAACCCAATAACGCCATGGGCGATGGCCCAATGGGTGTACTTACCCGCGCCACGATCAGGATGAGCAGGCTGAAGAACTTTTGGTCGCATGTGGATGAGGTTGCTGATTTAATGGTGGAGGCCCCCGGGTACATCACTTCACTTGGCGTAGGCGAAGCGCCTGTATACCGGCAGGCTACCTTTTCGGTTTGGGAAAGTATGGAACATATGAAGGCTTTTGCCTACGGTAGTAAACATGCCGAGGTTATCAAAAAAACACGTAGCGAAAACTGGTACAGCGAAGAGCTTTTTGCCCGTTTCAGGATCATTGAAAGCAGTGGTACCATTAACGGAAAAGACCCGCTTGCAGGATTACTAAAAACATAAATTAGATTATGAGAATAATTGCAGAATTACCCCACCCTGATTTTAAAATATCTATCCTTAACATGAACCAAAAGTATATTGTAAAGATAGAACAAGGTGCCCTGGAGCAAACCTATAAGATCCCCGAAATGGATTTGACAGATGGCGTAAATAGCGTTTTTGAATTGCTTGATGAAGCGTTTTTGAAGACCATTGCAGAACGTTTCATAACCATGGGCACTGATTATAAAGATGCGTTCTATAGATATAATTATTAATAGAGTTAAAATTCATAACTATCTGTAAAATAAATATTTATATATTTTACAAATTCACAACCAAATTTTATTTGGTGGCTTTTTAAGTATAAATCTATATTTCCTAAAAAAAAGATAGTTAATGGCTTCCAATATTTCGATGATATGTACTAATTAAATAATTGATATTTAATTAGTTATGTTAAATAAAATTAACAAACAAAATTTTATTTGGGTGCATTTTTAGCTATTATATGGGTAATTATATACATCTGCAATCTACTGCCAGATGTTTTGGATGGTATTTTAAAGTGATTTAAATTAGGTAGACAAAAGATCGCAACACCAAAAACCAGATAATACTTTATCAGTGCTTTCTGCGCTGGGATCATTCAAATTTACAGGAGCATTATATTTTTTAAATACCTTCTCCCCTGTTTTATATTTAATCTCGTTTTTAAAGATCGGACCTTTAAAAGTGAAGGTGTGAAACTCCCGTTTTCTCCGCACACATCTATATTTTCGGGCAGGGTTTTTATAAGCTCCAGGGTTATTTCCTTTCCAACTATTTCTTCCAGATGATGTTGAACGCAGGCTATTACCGTACCACAAACCCAAGGTCATTTTTTAATTAGCTGAATTAAGTAATAACTCATCAACCAGCATGGGTACCCCTATCGTAGCCTTATAAGGCATCTCAACAATGCGCCTGTTGCTAACGGTGGGGATGTGAGGATCGATGATATATTTGGTTACCTCACGGGGCACGTAGTTGATGAGCCCGGCTGCCGGGTATACCGCAAGCGATGTACCTACCAGTATGAACAGATCGGCTTTTGCGCAAAGTTGCGCGGCGGTTTCTATCATTGGCACAGCCTCGCCAAACCAAACCACGTGGGCGCGTAATTGCGAGCCAAGCTCACATGTCTCGCCCATCTTAATTTCCCATCCATCAATGGGGTAAGTCAAATTTGCTTTTACACTCGATTGCGAACGGGTGATAATACCATGCAGGTGTACAACCCTGGTTGACCCGGCACGTTCATGCAGGTTGTCTATATTTTGGGTGATGATGGTTACATTATACTTTTCTTCCAGTTTGGTTAAAGCATAGTGCGCCGCGTTCGGCTCAGCTTCTAAAACCGATTTACGGCGCTGATTGTAAAAATCCTGCACCAGGGCCGGGTCGCGCTCCCAGGCTTCGGGTGTGGCAACGTCTTCAATATTGTATCCCTCCCATAGCCCATCGCTATCCCTGAACGTTTTTAAGCCGCTCTCGGCGCTTATTCCCGCGCCGGTGAGTACTATTATGTTTTTCATATTTAAGTGCTTAAAAATAGAATATAAACACCGAATGCAAGTGATAAAGTTAATTTCTCTCGCAACGATGCTAAGGCGCAAAAAAAAGTGTCAGTCTGAGCTTGTCGAAGACTTAGCAAGTTAGTGGTTCGACAGGCTCACCATGACCATGCGCCTTTGCAAAAAACACAATTCGCCTTTGTTGGTGTTGTCACCAACAACATTTAGGACGGCTAAATTGCAAGGGTGGATGCATGGCGGCTTGTTGGTGACAACACCAACAAGGGCGAAAAATAATGTTAAATCCTCACGTTAAGTAGCAAAGTAAAAAAATAAAAAGTGTCAGTCTGAGCTTGTCAAAGACTTTACAACTTAGTGGTTCGCGACAGGCTCACCATAACAATGTGCCTTTGCGGGAAACACAATCACAAAAAAAAGCGGTTAACCAATGGCCAACCGCTTTTCAATATCATTTTATCAGCTTATAAAGCCAGTTGCCTTTTTTCCTGCAATACGGTGTACTTGCTTTTTGCCAGTTCGAAACCTCCAAACAGGATGGCTCCAAATAACAGGTCGCCAAATAACATATTCTTTTCAAACGGGATAGCAGCTACCAAAGATGCACCGTAGCCTGCAAGCGTAGTTGGGTAACTTGTTATCCACGGCAGATCCATTATTAACCAGTGAATCAGAACTGGTAATATGACTACTAATACAATATTGTAAACCGTAAGTTTTTTAATTAAAGTTCCGGCAAAGATGATCAGTGCAAAACATCCGTACATCCACAAGTCGCCCACCGAGAACAGCATTATTTTATGAAAGTAGAAATAATTAATAGGGATATTACTCAAAAAGATGGAAGCTAACACAACAGCGTAGGCTTTCCATTTATCGTTAAAGTAAGTACCCCCAAATAATGCTACTGCACCTATTGGTGTAAAGTTACTGAGCCATTGAAATTCTAATGTAACTATACGCATAGCTACAGATACGATGATCATAAGCATTAATACAGTAGTACGGGTGTTTGTTTTTTGTGATGCCATGTTTTATAATGTAGCGCAAATTTATTGATAATACAGTGTAATATAAAATGCTATTTATTCAGTAAAGTTATCCTGCCTGGGTTTACGCCGGTTTCAATACTGTATTCTTTTGTGCCATTTTTATCAAAGGCAGTCACCGTACCGTTAGATGAGTAATCTTTTGCATCAGCAATAAAAACTTCACCTGTTATACTATCAACCGTAATGGCGTATGGGGCGGTAATAGTTACATCGCTTGTAATAAAGTTAGCGCGTTCTAATTTTTGAGTTTTAGCATTATACATCGCAATTTTATTATCGGCAGTTGGGTAATAAACATAATCGCCGTAAGCAGCAATAGGGATGTTATAACCAAGGCTTAAATCACTTTGAGATTTTACTATATCTGTTGTATTGTCGATAATAGAGATACCCGCAGATATATCACCATAATTCCCTGCCGACAGTACATACACATTGCCATATGTATCAGCAGTAATGGTTATAGGGTTAACTGTTACAGTTATCTTTTTAACTTCAGCTAAAGTGGTTAAATCAATCACAGATACTGTTTTATCAAAATCAGGATAATCCAACCCGCCAGAATTTGCTACATATAATTTACCATTTGATACAACCATTTGCTCGGGGCTGCGGCCAACGTTTATTGTTTTTATAATAGTAAGCGATGTAGTATCAATTACCGATACCGTACCGCTGTAAGAGGTTACAAATGCATTACTCTTATAAAAAACAACGCTTCGGGGTTGGGTAAGGTTAATTTTCTTGATAAGCTTAGAGGTTTTGGCTTCAGCGATATCTAAAAGATCGGAGTTATTTACTACGATAAACATTTTAGAACCGTAAATTCCCAGATCGTTACCGGTATCGCCTAACTTTTCGGTATTGGCAACGGTGAATATATCCGATGTGAGTTTTTTAAGCGTGTAGTCATAATAAGTTAGCGTGCTGTTGTTATGGCCAATACCTCCCTGGTTTAGAACATAAAGTCCTGCCCTTTCTGAGCCCGGGGTATCGGGTGTTGGTTTTATTTTTTCTTTACTACAGGATGCCAGAACAGTAGCAAAGGCAAGCGAAATAAACAGATACTTAAGTTTAATTTGTTTCATGTTATTGTTGTTATATGGTTATTTGAAATGAAATTCTGAATGAGCGGCCTGGCATAGGGTAACTTTGTACCACCATATAATTTTTATCGAACAGGTTGTTAACCTCTGCGGATAATATTACCGGCAGGTGCTTGTATGCTCCTTTGTACACAACTGAGGCATCACTTACAGTGTATTTAGGCAGATAATCTTCATCATTATTATTGTTGTTATAGTATCTTGATGATAATTGCTGCTGATTATAATAAACCCCGATAGGGCCTTTAATTACCCCTGCATTAAAGGCAAATGTATTTTTGGGGATATAAGGCAATTGATTAAGATATATTGAAGATGTTGGGTCGGTTACATTTTGTGCCTGTTGGTACGAGTAGTTAACCGATAATACAGCATCATACCCCGCCCCTAATCTGGCCTGTGTTTTTAAGCCGGCATCCAATCCTTTAATATCAACTTTTCCAAAATTTTCTACCGAACCATTATATAAATTGGGGGTATATACAATCTTATTAGTCACGTTATTATAATAGGCATCTCCAGTGAAGCTGATGTACTCGAACAGCCCGTCGAGATTCTTACTATATGTAAAGCCAAGATCGTATTGGTTGGTCAGCTCGGGCTTAAGCTTGGTATTGGTTATAAAATTATAGTATAGTTCATTAAAGGTGGGTACCCTGAATATGTATTTATAAAATCCCCTTATTTGAAAACAGGCATCGTCAAATGGCTTTATTGTTGCCATAACAGTAGGCGAAAATATATTGCGATGCGGGATAGTGGTACCGGTGGCAACATTTTCGGTAACGTTGGTGTTTAGCAGGCTTGCCTGAAAGGTGGTTTTGCCTAAGATAAAAGTACTTGCTAAAACATTTAATAAAGTAACCCGGGTTGGGTAACGAAAGCCAGGCAAATCGGCGCTCATGTTATTTACGGATAGGTCTGCCGTGTACGAAATCTCCCAGTTTGGCAAAAGATAACAGGATAATGCTGCAGATTGATAATACTCGTGCTGAGTAAAGTTTTGATCCAGAAAGCCCGCCGTACTGGGAAACTGAGGATTAAAGTAATGCAGGTAATTCTTTGAAAATTTGGAGTTTAACAATATATGAATGCCCGAATTAAACAGATGATCATATCCGGCCTGCAAAAACAAATCCTTGTTCCACAAGCGCTGGCCTGCCGGTGGCGGCTTGTTGACGATGACAGCACCGGGAAGGCCACGGTCTGAATTGTAATAGTTGGCGCGTAAATTAAATTTACTACTATCGTTTTTGGCCCAATATATCGCACCATCAACTTGTTGGGCATCTATATCCGAGCCAACCCGCGTTTGCCGGCTTTTAACAAGTCCGTCGTCATTAATATAATTATAGCGACCATTGGCTTTTTGCAAATAGCTGTTTATAATAAATGACCAGTTATTACTCAATCGTTGTTGCCATTGCACATAGGGGTTAAACAAACCAAACGAACCTGTTTTAACTCCTGCGGTTATCAAAAAGGGTTTACCGGAATCCAGCCGGGGCTTTACGGTGATTATGGAAAGAATACTCGCCGACGCAAACGAGCGTGCAGGCTGAAGGATATTTGGCGGTTGCCCGTTATACAGCGCTATTTCCTGTACATTGTTCAGGTTAAGCCTGCCTAGGTCAACCTGACCATTCTCGGCATCGTTAATCTGTACACCATCATATAATACGGCTATATGATTTGCGCCCAGGCCACGCACTGATACCGTTTTTAAACCGCCAATCCCCCCGTAATCTTTAATATTAACACCCGCAAAATTGCGAATAGCATCGGCAACGTTTGCAGCACTGTAGCGGGTAAAATCGGTAGCCGTAATTTGCTGCGATGGTGTAATGGTTTGTATGAAAGGGGCTTTCGATGATGAAATAACAACTTCTTTTAGCTTTTTACTGGAGTCTTGCTGGGCAAGGGCATTGGCACATGCCAGTAAAAAAATAAACAGCAACGCAAAATATCCGGATAAACTCCGTGAGTATTTAAAAATGCCAGATATGGTTATTTTCATGTTGTAAGCAAAACTTACAGCATACAGGAATGGCACAGAATGGAAATACGCCGGTATAAAAAGAGCATTTGCACTCAAGCTTCAATCCCCGAAAGCTGTGAATAATATAATGCTGAGGCAGGTATTCTGACTTGCTCCCCTCTGCCCTGCCTTCCCATCCGCCGGTTGGAGAACAGTGACTTGTTGATTGGACATTGGTTAACGGAGCTTACAGCTGCGGGACAGTTACAGATTTACACTGTATTCCCTTTTAATTCGTACCGGAATCGCAACCGGTAAGAAACCTAAAGCGCTGCAAATGTAGTATTACCGTTGTTAATAGCAAAGGCTAAAAAGCAACGCCGGTTAAATAAATTTCAATAAAAGCAAACTCATGGTTTGTTATGATGTTAAACAAGATACAAACTACCAGTATATGACAACATTAGCAATACAAAATAAATGGAGAGGCCCTGCCGAGGATCAGGGACCATCTATCAACCTATCATCCGCAGAACGTACCATCTCTATAGCCACTGGTGTTAAACTAGCTTTATCGGGCTTTAAAGGGATATTTAAAAGCCCTTTCTCCAGCATCATAAAGCTTGGCGCGGGCGGCTATCTTTTAAACCGCGGTATTACCGGCCATTGCGAACTATACTCGCGTATGGGCCGTAACAGCACCGAACCGGTTAACGTTAACATTCGTTCCTCTTATCTGATAGATAAACCACGACAGGAAGTGTACGATTTTTGGCGCAAGCTGGATAACCTGCCATTATTTATGAAACACCTGGAAAGTGTAGAAATAATTGACGGGAAACATTCGCACTGGGTACTTAAGTTGCCAACTGGTGTGGCCAAAGTAAGCTGGGATGCTGAAATAGTGCGAGACGAGCCCGGTTACAGTATCGGCTGGAGTTCGCTGCCCGATTCACTTATAGATAATGCCGGAAAGGTACGCTTCCAGGATAGCCCCGACGGGTATGGCACCCTGGTAGATATCGTGATCTCCTATCGCCCGCCTGCAGGTGGCTTTGGCGGCGGCATTGCGCATATATTAAACCCTGTATTTAAAAATATGGTTGATAATGATGTACGCAACTTTAAACAATATATGGATATTGATGGCGGTGAGCCATCTGCAGCTGTTTTTGAAGAGCCCTTGGCAATTATAATTGAGGAAACGCTCATTGATACTGAGCCCCGTTTCCAGTCGCATATTGAGCCTTTGGATAATAATGAGAAAAAACAAGGTTCAGAAAATTCGTCGTTGTAAAATGGCGATGAAGCGTTCACGTTCACTGACGTGAACGCATGTTAATGTTATAAGTATCTTATAATCAAATCTTTCAAATTTACATGTATTAAATAATATCCCGGAAAATAGTATAAATAAAAAGGCCCCGAATTTCGGGGCCTTTTCTTATAAAGTATGCGCTGATTATTTTACAGCATCAATGATTGCTTTGAAAGCATCCGGGTGGTTCATCGCTAAATCAGCTAATACCTTACGGTTTAAACCAATTTCTTTAGCGGCTAACTTACCTATTAACTGAGAGTAAGAAATTCCGTGCTGACGGGCACCTGCGTTAATACGCTGTATCCATAAAGCCCTGAATTCTCTTTTCTTGGTTTTACGGTCACGGTATGCATATTGCAAACCTTTTTCTACTGTGTTTTTTGCAACGGTATAAACCTTGCTTCTTGAACCCCAATAACCTTTGGCGAGGTTCATGATCCTTTTCCGGCGTCTTCTCGACGCGACTGCGTTAACTGAACGTGGCATTTTGTGTTGTTTTTGGTAGTGAGTGTTCCTCTCGGAAGCTTCTGTACTCTAATACCTGGTTAAAAAATTTGTTTGATTACTTGCCTATGCAAAGCATTCGTTTTACGTTGCCCATGTCTGCAGCTGATACTAAGCTGGTATGACTAAGGTTACGCTTGCGTTTAGTCGACATCTTGGTTAAGATGTGGCTCTTGAATGCGTTTTTTCTGGCAATTTTACCGGTTCCAGTAAGCCTAAAGCGCTTTTTTGCACTGGAATTGGTTTTCATTTTTGGCATAACTCTATTTATTTGTTTTTAGATGATTTACGTTATCTCAACGTTTTATTTTAATTGCATTTGCATACCACACGCATTTGCACTTATAACCTTATTATTTTTTTTGTGCTTTTGAAGCAACAGTTAAAAACATACGTTTCCCTTCCAGCTTTGGTAATTGCTCTACCTTACCTAATTCTTCAAGTGCCTGTGCAAAACGCAGCAATAAAATCTCGCCTTGTTCTTTGTATACAATTGCACGGCCTTTAAAGTGTACGTAAGCCCTTACTTTTTCGCCGGCTTCCAAAAACTTCTGTGCATGCTTTAATTTAAATTCAAAGTCATGGTCATCGGTATTCGGCCCGAAACGAATCTCTTTGATAACTGTTTGCTTGGCATTGCTTTTTATCTCTTTAAGCTTCTTCTTTTGCTCGTAAACGAATTTGTTATAATCGGTTACTTTGCAAACGGGAGGTACTGCGTTTGGAGATATCTCAACCAGGTCAAGTTCTTGTTCCTGTGCGATGGCCAAAGCATCCCTTAATGAGAATATGCCTTGCTCAACGTTATCACCTACAAGGCGCACTTCTTGTGCACGTATGAATTGATTAATGTTATGTTCGGCCTCTTTTTTCTTAAATGGAAGCCTGGGTCCTCTGTTGAAAGGTTTGTTTAAAGCCAAGTTATACTGTTATTTCTTTAATTATTTGTATTTTAAATTCTTCTATGCTCATGCTTCCCAAATCGCCGGTGCCATGTTTACGAACCGAAACCAACCCTTCAGTTGCCTCTTTTTCGCCCACAATCAGCATATATGGGATCTTTTTAACTTCAGCGTCGCGTATTTTACGACCAATTTTTTCGTCTCTAAAGTCAATCAGCCCGCAAATATCGGAATCTTTTAACTCATCTGAAAGTTTTTTTGCATATTCTTCGTACTTTTCAGATATAGGGAGGATAATAAATTGCTCTGGAGATAGCCAAAGCGGGAAATTACCTGCACAATGCTCTATCAATACAGCCACAAAGCGTTCCAGTGAACCAAACGGTGCCCTGTGGATCATTACCGGGCGGTGTTTCTGGTTATCGCTGCCGGTGTACTCCAGTTCAAAACGCTCGGGCAGGTTGTAATCTACCTGGATAGTACCTAACTGCCATTTACGGCCTAAGGCGTCCTTCACCATAAAATCAAGCTTAGGGCCATAAAAAGCCGCTTCACCGTATTCAACTATGGTTGGCAGGTTCTTTTCTGCTGCGGCTTCAATGATCGATGATTCGGCCAGCGCCCAGTTCTCATCAGTACCAATGTATTTGGTTTTGTTATTTGGGTCGCGTAAGGATACCTGCGCAGTATAATTATCAAAACCTAAAGCACCGAATACATAAAGTACAAGATCTATAACTTTTTTAAACTCTTCTTTAACCTGGTCGGGTCGGCAAAATAAGTGCGCGTCGTCCTGAGTAAAGCCACGTACACGGGTTAAACCGTGCAGCTCGCCGCTTTGCTCGTAACGGTAAACAGTACCAAATTCTGCCAAACGAACCGGAAGGTCCTTGTAAGAGCGTGGTTTTGTTTTATAGATCTCGCAGTGGTGCGGGCAGTTCATCGGTTTTAAGAAAAACTCCTCTCCCTCCTGCGGGGTTTTTATCGGCTGGAATGCATCCGCGCCATATTTTTCATAGTGGCCTGATGTTACATACAGGTTTTTATGGCCGATATGCGGGGTGATCACCTGCTCATAACCGGCTTTAACCTGCGCTTTTTGTAAAAAGTTTACCAAACGCTCGCGCAAGGCCGTGCCTTTAGGCAACCATAATGGTAAACCCATACCCACTTTTTCAGAGAAAGCAAACAATTCAAGCTCCTTACCTAATTTACGGTGGTCGCGTTTTTTGGCTTCCTCAATCAGGTGCAGGTAATCTGTTAGCTCACTTGCCTTAGGGAAAGTAACCCCATAAATACGTGTAAGCTGCTTGCGGCTTTCATCACCACGCCAGTATGCACCGGCAACGCTCATTAGCTTTACAGCTTTGATAGCGCCTGTATTTGGGATGTGCGGGCCACGGCACAGGTCGGTAAAGTTACCTTGTGTGTAAAAAGTTATGCTGCCATCGGGCAGGTCTTTGATCAGGTCGAGCTTGTACTCATCCCCCTTCTCGGTAAAATATGCAATTGCATCGGCTTTGCTAACCGGTTTGCGGATGTATTCGCTTTTGGTTTTAGCAAGTTCGATAACCTTGTCTTCAATTTTCTTGAAATCATCTGACGAGAACGGCTCATCGCCAAAATCAACATCGTAATAAAAGCCTGTTTCAATAGCCGGGCCTATACCAAATTTGGTACCCGGGTACAAAGCCTCTAAAGCTTCGGCCAGTAAGTGGGCTGATGAATGCCAATAGGTAGATTTACCCTTTGCATCGTTCCAGGTTAATAATTTAACGGCCGAATCTTCTTCAATGGGGCGGCTGGCATCCCAAACCTCGCCATTTACCTCGGCTGCTAATACGTTACGTGCTAAACCTTCGGAGATAGACAGCGCTATCTGCATGGAAGTGATCCCTTTGTCGTACTGACGAACGGAACCATCCGGAAGTGTAATACTAATCATCTACAACTATGATTTAAATTTTAATAAATATGTGAATTGTAACTAATCGCATACTAACGCGATTTGAACTTATCGCAAAAATAGGATTTTATTTATACAGCGAAAGTAAATTATGCTTTTTGATGAAAGGTGTTTTTTTGTCACGCAAAGACGCGATGACGCATGTTAGGTTTGTCAGTCTGAGCTTGTCGAAGACTTAGCCACTGGTAAATGGTTCGACAGGCTCACCATGACAATAGCGTCTTCGCGTCTTTGCGTGAATTTATAAAGTCAAATATTTACTCTTTATTAAATTATAATGATGCATTTCGTGCCCGGCAATATGGTAGCCTAAAGCCCTAACGGTGGCATCATTAGCGCTGCCGGTGCCATGCCCCATCCTGTCGAAGGCTTCTTCGGGCAGGCCGTTAAACAGGGCAATGGTTGCCAGCCTTACTGCTTCGTACTCTTCAAAGATATTATCCAGATTGCGTTTATCCGCGCCCGAATATTTGGTATAGCTATCCTGATCGAAGCCAATGAGGTTTTGCTTCTCGTTACGGGCAAAGCGCAGGGCGCGGTATGCAAATATGCGTTCGTCGTCAATAATGTGTACCAGCGTTTCTTTAATGCTCCACTTGCCCGGTGCATAGCGGTAGAGCAAGCGTTCTTCGGGCAGCGAATAGATAAGTTCCCTTACCCTGTAAAAGTTATTCTGCAGGTATTTAAGCAACAGCCCGTCGGTTGGTATCAGTTTCATATACATGATAGCGTACGGTGGGTAATCGCCGGGCTTGGGTGGTTGTATAACGCGCATATTTACAGGTGGTTTGTTGTGCTGTAAAAATAAAATATAAACGCTGCAACATTTTATAAATTATCATCGTCTTTGCAGCAAACAGTCGGATTTTTTTTGATGAAACTTAAATATACACTCGCGTTATTCTTTTTGTTAAATATAACTGCCGTCTTCGCACAAAACGGAAAAGAAAAGGCCGCATTCCTTACTCAAAACTCTGCTACCTGGAATGGCAGTTTTAAAAACATGGAGCGTGTGTTTACCCACGAGGTTTTAAAGAACCAGCTATTCATGATAGGCGAAGGGCATGGCATAGCCTACTCTTACGATTTGCAGTATGACCTGGTGAAATATCTGCAACAAAAAGCCGGTGTAAAGTATGTGTTTATGGAATTAGGCTACCTGGATGGCATCCTGTTAAATGATTACCTAAAAACCGGTAACGATTCGGCATACTTGGCGGGTTTTGAAAAATACAACGGTACCTATTACTACAACAAAAGTGTGCACCAGCTTTTTAAGAAACTTTATAGCCTAAACAAAACCCTACCCCAAGGTAAGAAGATAGTTATACTACCTGTTGATATTGAGCACGGTTATCGTAAAGCCATTAAATACTTACAAGACAATATGTTTACCGGCGCTAACGCCAATACACCTGTTGGTTTAGCCCTTAATAAAATTGACAGTGAAAAAGGTGTTGGGAAAGAAATAGCTGCAGAAATGGTGAGGATATACCCTGCTTATAAAGCCGATATTGATACTTATAAAAAAGTATTAGGTGGCCGTTTTGACGATGCCGATTTCCTGCTGCGGAATACTTTTGAAATGCTGAATATTGCCCTTAAAAAAGCAGCCGATACCCGCCGTGATAGTGTGATGCTGGAGAATTTCAACATCTACAAGCAACGCTATCATCTGGAGAATGAAAAGCTTGTAGGCCTGTTTGGTGGCTTCCACGTAAAGCAAACCGACCAGCCTAATGATATCAGGTTCGCGTCGTTGTTAAAGCGGTCGGGCGCTGTTAAAGGCATTTGCTCGGCATTAATGGTTTACAATGCGGGATATATTATGATGCCAAAGGGAAGCAGCGATACCACTAAAACCGGCAATAAATACAAACAAGTAGCCAATACTTACGATTATTTCACCGGCAGCTTTACCGATGGTGACCTGTTAACGCCATTTAATAATAGCGGTAAAGCCGTGCTGTTTAACCTGACAGCTAAAGGCACACCCTTTAAAGGCCAGAAAAGCTTTTTAATGGATAAAGACCAATATGCTAATGTTGATGAAATGTTCCAGCTATTGATCCTGATCAACAACTCCCCTGCTACTGAACCGTTGACAGGGGGAATGGATAAATAGTATTAAACCCTTACCGCGCGTCAATTACGAGCATAGCAATCCTCGATATGCAAGCCGTTTATGCACTGGCTACGAGATTGCCGCGTCGCTATCGCTCCTCGCACTGATACGTTTTTTTAAACAAAGAAGCCCTTGCTTTTCGGCAAGGGCTTCTCTAAATCCTTCGACAATCTCAGGATGACAATTTTACTTATTAAAATGGCCGATGATTAAACTGGCCAGTTCAACACCTATACGCTCCTGGGCTTCGTTTGTGGCGGCGCCGATGTGCGGGGTTAATGATATTTTTGGATGAGACAGGATCTCCTGGCGAGGCGTAGGCTCGTTATCAAACACATCTAAAGCAGCGTATGATACATGGCCGCTGTTAAGGGCATCTATTAATGCCAACTCGTCAATTAAACCACCACGTGAGATATTGATCAGCTGAACACCTTTTTTCATCTGCGCCAGTTCCTCGGCACCAATTAAGGCTTTATCAATAAATGGTGTATGCAGGGTTATAAAATCGGCAGTTTTGATGATCTCGTCAAGCGTTGCTGTTTTAACGGTTACGTTAACTTTTGTACCGCCTGTACCTAAAATTATCTCCACTTCAGGGTTAAACTGGAACAGATCGTAAGCAATTACATCCATACCAACACCTATTGCAATTTTGGCAACCTCACGGCCTATACGGCCAAAGCCTACAATACCCAATGTTTTACCACGTAGTTCAACACCTTTTGCGTAAGCCTTTTTCAGGTCGTTAAATTTGGTGCCGCCTTCAACAGGCATTTTTCTGTTACTGTCATGCAGGAAACGCACACCCGTAAACAACTGTGCGAAAACCAGTTCGGCAACAGATAATGATGAAGATGCCGGTGTGTTATACACGCCGATGCCTTTGCTTTTGGCATAGTCAACATCAATATTGTCAACACCTACCCCACCGCGGCCAATAAGCTTCAGGTTTGGGCAAGCATCAATTAATGCTGCGCGTACTTTTGTAGCGCTGCGTACAGTTATAGCATCAAACTCCTGTAAACGAACAGGCAGTTCATCCTGTGGGATGTTATTGGTTTCAACAAAGAATCCGGCATCTTCCAGCATTTTTTTGCCTATCGGGTCGATACCATCATTAGCTAATATTTTGATCATCTTATTTGGTCATTAAGTCATTGGTCATTGAGTCATTGCCATACTAAAATGACTAATGACTCAATGCCCCAATGACAACGAAGTGAATTATTTATTTTTCTCAGCAAACTCGTTCATGGCTTCAATAAGCACATTAACACTTTCAATAGGCAACGCGTTATAGATAGATGCGCGGAAACCGCCTACACTTCTGTGGCCTTTTAAGCCAACAATTCCTTTTTCGTCGCAAAGTTTCAGGAATGGTTTTTCGTGCTCAGGGTTTTCGGCCACAAAGCAAACATTCATGTGCGAGCGGTCTTCAGGCGCGGCAACGGCTTTAAATAGCGGGTTGCTGTCAATAGCATCGTAAAGCACTTTTGCTTTCGCATTGTTCTCCAGTTCGATAGCCGGTACGCCACCTTTTGCTTTTAACCATTTAAGGGTAAGCATAGATACGTATATAGCAAAGCAAGGAGGCGTATTATACATTGATCCACCTTCTATCTGTACCTGGTAATTGAACATAGCAGGTATTTTGCGGCCGGTTTTACCTAAAAGATCATCTTTAACAATAACCAAAGTAACACCCGCAGGGCCCATGTTTTTCTGAGCGCCGGCATAGATCAAACCAAAATCGGCAACGTTAACGGTGCGGCTGAATATATCTGACGACATATCGCAAACCACCGGTATCGGCGATTTTGGGAACTGGTGCAGCTGTGTGCCGTATATGGTATTGTTTGATGTAATGTGGAAGTACGCTGCATCGGCAGGTACGGTATAATCTTTTGGGATGTAAGTAAAGTTACTTTCTTTTGAGGTAGCAACTATCTCCACATCGCCAAAGAATTTTGCTTCTTTAAGTGCTTTGTTTGCCCATACGCCTGTTTCCAGGTAAGCAGCCTTGCCGCCTTCAGGCAACAGGTTATAAGGTGCTAATGCAAACTGTGTGCTTGCACCACCTTGTAAAAACAAAACAGAGTACCCTTCAGGAACACTGAAAAGTTCTTTTACGAGGCTTACGGCTTCGTTCAATACTGCTTCAAATTCCGGCGAGCGGTGTGAAATTTCCAGCAGGGAAAGACCGGTTCCGTTAAAATCAACTACTGCTTCTGCAGCCTGTTTTAAAACTTCGTGAGGTAATATGCCGGGGCCGGCACCGAAATTGTGTTTCATAATGGTTGAACTATATTTGACTAATAACTAATTATCAACTTTGTATTAAGAAAGGCCGAAGTTAATAAATTCGACAAATTTTATAGACTATTTTTTTAATTTTTATAAAAATATAGAATTTATATGCCGTGCAGACCCTTTATTGCAATTATAATATCGCAAGGCCTATATCTAGGGAATAAATTATCAAACTGATAAATTCACGATCGCTTTAGCAGGGAAATAGCCGCGGATTGGTCGGCTGCCGAGAATACCGAATTACCGGCTACAAAAACGTTGGCTCCGGCCTCAATCAGGCCTTTAATATTTTGTTCGCCCACGCCCCCGTCAACCTCTATATACAGGTTTGGGTTGCTGTTGGCGCTCATGGCTTTTACCTCGGCAACCTTGGTATAGGTATGCTCAATAAACTTTTGCCCGCCAAAACCCGGGTTTACCGACATCACCAGCACCAAATCCAGATCGGCAATAATATCTTTTAACATGGCCGTCGGTGTAGCCGGGTTAATGGCCACCCCTGCCCTGCAGCCCAGTTGTTTTATAGCCTGCACGGTGCGGTGCAAATGCGGGCAAGCCTCGTAATGTACAGTGATGCTATCTGCACCTGCTTCGGCAAAATCTTTCAGGTAACGGTCGGGGTCAACAATCATCAGGTGCACATCCAGCGGTTTGGTGGCGTGCTGCTTAGTAGCCTTCACCACCGGGAAGCCAAAGGATATATTCGGTACAAACATACCATCCATAATATCTACATGAAACCAATCGGCTTCACTGTTATTTATCATTTCAACATCGCGCTGCAGGTTGGCAAAATCGGCAGATAATATAGAAGGTGCTATCAGGTGGTTCATAGCGGTAAATATAGGGATATTGTTTTAAGGTTGTAAAGTGATATGCCTATATTGTACTTAATACGAGTGTAAAATTAAGAGGCAAATAAAAAGTTTATAAGGTTGTCCAATCCGTAAAAACTCAATTGTTATTGGGGTATAAAACAATACTTCAATAAATTATAATTTAACATCATGAACGAGTACGCATTAATTATGAGGCACGAGGACGGTACCAAAGTGGCATCGCCCGAGCAGATGCAGGCATGGATGAAACAAACCATGGACTGGATAGGTGGCATTGCAGCCCAAAACAAATTTGTAAGCGGTACGGGCCTGCCTTTTGACGAGGCTAAGGTGGTAAGACACAGTAAAGTAGTAACAAACGGTCCGTTTGGCGATATCAAGGAAACCATCGGCGGTTTTATCATCGTAAGGGCCGAATCGGCAGACGAGGCTGCTGAATTTGCTAAGGAATGCCCCGTGCTACAAGGCGAAGGCAACACGGTTGAAGTGAGGAAAATAGCCAAAAACGATAACATACACTAAAACTAATCTCATGAAAGATTATATATTAATTTTCAGGGCCGATTATTCATATATGGCCGGGATGTCGGCAGACGAAAGGCAAGCCGTAACCCAAAGGTACATGGATTGGATAGGTGGTATTGCAGGTAAAGGTAAACTGCTTGACAGGGGGAATCGCCTTGCACCTACAGGTAAGGTGGTGGCTGCAAAGAATGTGGTTACCAATGGCCCTTACACCGAGGTGAAAGAATTTATCGGAGGCTATTCTTTGATCAGGGCCGAATCTTACGAAGAGGTGGTTAAGCTGATGGATGGCTCACCTGTTTTTGAGTTAAACGGTAAAATAGAGATCAGGGAAATCACCCCTATGTAAACAATGATACGGCCCTGCTATACGGCAGGGCCATTTTAATATGCAGCAGCAAGAACTTATACCGCATTTATTTAGAACCGAATTTGGCCGGATAACGGCCGTACTGTGCAAACTATTTGGTTTTGATAATGTGAGCGTGGCAGAAGATATTGCAAGCGAAACCTTTTTAGCTGCCTTAAATACATGGCCATATAAAGGCATACCCGAAAACCCACAGGCCTGGTTGTATGCCGTAGCTAAGAATAAGGCAAAAAACAGCCTTTCACGTAATCAACTTTTCAAAGAAAAAGTAAGCCCGGCCATACAGGCCGAACACCCTGCCGAAGATGTGATGGAAATAGACCTGACCGACCGGAACATAAGCGATAGCCAGCTGCAAATGCTTTTTGCTGTATGTCACCCCTCTATCCCACCCGAGGCACAGATAGGCCTTGCCTTGCGTATCCTGTGCGGTTTCGGGATTGATGAAATAGCCCATGCCTTTTTAAGCAATAAGGAAACCATCAACAAAAGGTTGTTCAGGGCGAAGGAGAAACTGCGTACAGAGCATATTAAGTTGGAGTTCCCGGCCGAAAGTGAGCTGAATACTCGCCTGCAAAATGTGCTTACCACGCTTTATCTACTGTTTAGCGAGGGGTATTACTCAGAAACTGAAAATGAAATATTGCGTAAGGACCTGTGCGAGGAAGCCATGCGACTAACAAAAATGCTGATCGATTACACTTTAACCAACAAGCCTGAAGTGAACGCGCTGTTTGCCCTCATGTGTTTCCAGGCATCCCGCTTTGCGGCAAGAAAAGATAAAAATGGTGAGGTTATGCTATACGATGACCAGGACGAAAGTATGTGGGATAAGCAACTGATAACAATAGGCGTTACGCATTTAGGTATGGCCGCGCAAGGTAGCTACCTGTCAAAATATCACTTGGAAGCCAGCATCGCTTACTGGCATACCATTAAAGCTGATACGCCTGAAAAGTGGGAGAACATACTGCACTTATATAACCATTTACTATCGATTGAATATTCTCCGGTTGCGGCATTAAACCGCACCTATGCGCTTGCCAAAGTTAAAGGTAAAGAAGCAGCAATCATAGAAGCCGAAAAACTAAACCTAAGCAATAACCCATTCTACCACACACTATTGGGTGAATTATATAAAGATATTGACCTGCTGAAAGCCAAAGGACATCTTATTAACGCCCTGCACCTGGCCAAAACAGATACCGATAAAAAAACGATCTACGCAAAGATAGAAGCTTTATAATAAGCTTTATATCACCATTTCCGGGATATCACCCTCAATGATCAGCTTACCGGCAGTTGCAGCTTTAATCTCTTCAACAGTAACACCGGGCGCACGTTCAAGCAGTTTAAAACCACCTTCGGGCAATACATCAAGCACCGCTAATTCGGTTACTATTTTTTTAACGCATTTAATACCGGTTAAGGGTAATGTGCAGTTTGGCAACAGCTTTGATTCGCCGGCTTTGTTTACATGCTGCATAGCCACAATAATGTTCTCTGCAGATGCCACCAGATCCATAGCGCCGCCCATGCCTTTTACCATTTTACCGGGGATTTTCCAGTTGGCTATGTCGCCATTCTCGGATACTTCCATAGCGCCAAGGATGGTTAGGTTTACTTTTTTGGCGCGGATCATTCCGAAGCTCATGGCCGAATCAAATACCGCCGAGCCCGCCAGTTTGGTAATGGTTTGTTTACCGGCGTTAATAGTATCCGGGTCCTCCTCTCCCTCAAACGGGAAAGGCCCCATGCCTAAAAGGCCGTTTTCTGATTGCAGTATCACATCTACATCATCGGGTATATAATTTGCTACCAGCGTTGGGATGCCAATACCCAGGTTTACGTAGTAACCGTCTTTAACTTCTTTGGCAATTCGTTTTGCGATGCCTGTTTTGTCTAACATATCTTTTTTTACTATATGTCATTGTGAGGAACGTAGTGACGTGGAAATCTCATAGGACATACGGATATGCTGAGATTGCCGCGTTATCGCTCGTAATGACATGGTGGTTATTTAATTATCGCGTTTCCTAACCGTCCGTTGTTCAATCCGTTTCTCGTAATTCTCTCCCTGAAAAATGCGGTGCACATATATGCCTGGGGTATGAACGTTATCAGGGTCAAGTTCGCCGGGTTCAACCAACTCTTCCACCTCGGCAATGGTAATTTTACCCGCCATGGCCATAACAGGATTAAAGTTACGTGCGGTAGAGCGGTACACCAGGTTACCCAGCCTATCGCCCTTCCAGGCTTTTACAATGGCAAAATCGGCATCAAAGGCCATTTCCATCAGGTAATCCTTACCGTTAAAATTGCGTACTTCTTTGCCAATGGCTACTTCGGTACCGATACCTGCCGGGGTAAATATAGCGGGCATACCATAGCCCGCCGCCATACAGCGCGTAGCCAATGTGCCTTGCGGGATCAGCTCCACCTCCAGTTCGCCACTAAGCAACTGGCGTTCAAACTCGGCGTTTTCGCCAACGTATGAAGAGATCATTTTTTTAACCTGGTGCTGGTGCAGTAACAGGCCGATGCCAAAATCATCTACACCGGCATTATTTGATATACAGGTAAGGTCCTTCACCCCCTTTTTAACAAGTGCAAGGATAGTTTTTTCGGGAAGGCCGCACATGCCAAAACCGCCCAGCATAAGTGTCATGCCGTCTTCTATATCGCGTATGGCCTCGTCGGCGCCGCTCACAACTTTATTCATGTTTTATAATTGGTTGCGGTAAAATTAGGTATTTTGAGCGAAGCTTACCAGTAAAATTACTATGCAAGCATAATATTTTTTGATCTCCCCAAACACATCATCATTATTACCTTTTTATGTTCTGGTCACTTTTAAAAATACAGGCATATATTAATTTCCTTTCTTATTCCATTTTTTAAAATAGAACAAAGCTGAGCACAGCAAAAAGCGACCTTTTTAGTCTTTTTTTCGCCTCTTTTCGCCCTTTTATGACAATAAAAAATATATTAAAGTATAAAACAGGTAAAAATTAAACACCTTTTATAGATATGTTACATATACGCATCTGTTCCGTTTTATTCAAAATGGAATAGAATTGGACAAAATTTAATTAACCTAAGATTAAAAAACACAAACAATTAAACAATAAAAGTCTTTACCTATATACATCAATATATAAACACCATGACAGCATACAACGATAACAACCAGGACCCAAAACCCACCGCTACACGTATAGATGACGACAGCAATTTGGAAGAAAAAGACCTTCGCCGCACTGCATTTATGTTTGGCAGCGAGGAAAAAACGGGTAAAGAGCCCGGTATGGAGGGCAGCCCGGCAGGCGGACAACGCTTTGGCGAAAACAGCAACACCCCTTCAGGCGATGATAAGAATAACCCATCGCAAAACGCGGGTAATAATAACGGGTATTTCAAGCGTACGGAACCGTCTGACGAGCACCCGGAGTACAACAACTTTAAGGATCCCATCCAGTTAGGGCAGCCGAACTTCACAGAAGCCAGCGGTGCTGTGCCAACGGGGCAATCTGATGCGGAGAACACCGCGCCTGCAAAAGAGGGTGCGGATGATGATAAAGATGCGGATAACAACCGGAACGAATCGCAGCAAAGTTACCAGGAAGGCACTGCCGATGGTGATGATAATGTGAACATCCCGGGGCCAAATGAACTGCCTGATCAGCAAAAGGTTGGGGAATAAGATAGATGGTGAGTGGTATAACAGTAGACCTGCACTACTCACCATTCCACTCACTACTCTCTGGCTATTACCACTTAAACGTCTTCGTAATAAAAGCTATCAGATCATCGGCCATTGCCTGCTGTTCTTTTTCGCTGGGATGGCCGGGTGTGTTTTTATAAGCAAAGAAGTGTGTATAGATATTTTTATCCTGTAAACCGGTTATAGCTTTTTCAATATAGCCCGGCCATGGCGAGCCTTCTTTAGTGGCATCCATAGCACCTAATGCGCATATAATTTTGGCTTTTGGATATTTACCCCTAACTAAGGTGATGAATTTCTGATACGACTTTATAATAAACTCCGGTGTTGGCGGCGTGGTGCCAAACAGCCTTTTAAACTCCGGGTAATCTTTATTTTTGGTGAGCCAGGCATCATTCTGGCCAAGGTTTACAATCACCAGCTCGGGAGTGTACTTCTTAAAATCCCATTTGGCGGTCGAGTCGTGCGCACTTACTCGATCGTAAATATCGGGGGTGGTATAATTAAACCAGCTTATTAAAAAACCTATCCCGCTTTTTGATATGGAGTGATAATATGCATCAAAATGGCGCGCAGTAATATTAGCATAGCTTTTGTACCCGTTCTCAAACTCGGCTGTGCCCCTGTCTTTACCCTCAATATCTTCAATGGCATACCCACAGGTAATAGAATTACCATAATACTCTATTTTATGGGCAAAGTTTGGCGGCGGCAATATCTTACCATCTATATTAAAACTGTAAAACGATAATGTACCCATATCATACTCGGTACGTTTAAATAATTCCAGGCGGTGTTTGCCTTTTGGCAAACCGGTTACCAGTGTATATTCGGTTGGGGTTTGAGCAGGCTGGATGGCTGTATTGGTTACTTTGCCATCAACCACCACAGTTACCCTGTCCATGCCGGTATTATCTTTTAAAGTAGCCTTAGCAGCGGTGCCTTCAAAGTTTATCAATACGGACGATGCCGTCCAGGTGAGCTTCGCCGCGCTGTCGGTAAGCGCTATCCTGCCCATAAATTTGATATTATGGTTATCAAAATTGATAATGGTTTGCGCACGGCTGGTAAACGTGGCAAGTGCTAAGGACAGAAAAAATGCAAAACGTTTCATGTGTTAAGTATTGTTTTATTAACTCTTTCACTTGTCATGCTGAAATTTTGCAGCACTTATTCGCCGCCATGCCTATTCGTTATGCACAGTTCGCGAATAGATCTTTCGTTATCGCTCAGGACGACAAGTTGAAATAAATTCCGTATTTATTTTAAATATACATAAGTAATACCGTCACCGCCCCTGTCGGGGTGCTCATCTTCCATGCGGTCAACCTGGTCGTACTTTTTAAGGTATTGGCGTATCATCTTTCTTAAAATGCCATCCCCTTTACCATGTAATATCTTCAGGTTGCCAAAACCCATCATTAAAGCGCGGTCAAACAGTTTTTCAATCGCAAACAAAGCATCCTCAGTACGCATACCTCTTACATCAATCTCGGGGCTAAAACTGGCTATATCGCTGGTATGGCTGGTCATTGATTTGCGCAATTCCTTCGGCACAGCGGCTTTGGTAACTTTCTCTAAACGTTTACGTTTTACCACGGTGCGCAATTCACCCATGGCAATCACTACGTTGTCCTTTATTAGTTCGATGATCTGCCCGGTGGTATCACCATCTATCAGTTTCACCCAATCGCCGGGTTTAAGTTCCCCGTCGGTTGCAACAATAGGTTTTACCACATCTTGCTTAACCGTATTTTTCTTAACCTCGTTGTTTAAATTTTCGCGCAGGGTACGGGTAACTTCCTTATCGGCATTGCTGCTCTTTATTTCGGCAATGGTATTTTCAACCAGCTTATTTGCATTCAGGATGATGTTTTTTGCTTCCTGTTTTGCTTCCTTCAGCAGCGTTTTGCGGTTTTCATCCAAAAAGCTTTTCAGCTCCTCGTTTTCGGCAAGCAGGCTATCCACACGGCGCTGCTGTCTGTCCAGCTTTTGTTTGGTATCGAAGATCTCTTTCTTCTCGCGTTCCAGGTCAACCAGCAGGCTATCTACCTTTTTTTGGCCGCTGCTTATTTTGTTTTTAGCCAGGTTTAATACATTTTGCGGCAGGCCGATCTTCTGGGCTATCTCAAAAGCGTACGAACTGCCGGGTTTGCCTACCTCCAGCATGTACATTGGCAGCATTTCGGTATTGTTAAACAACATGGAAGCGTTCTCTATGCCTTCGGTGTTGCTGGCGAAGATCTTTAAATTAGAATAGTGCGTGGTAACCATGCCCCTCACCTTTTTATGGTTCAAAGCTTCCAATACGGCTTCGGCTATCGGGCCGCCAAACTGCGGGTCGGTACCGGTACCAAACTCATCAATCAGTATCAGCGTTTTACCGTTGGCATCCTCAACAAACTTTTTCATTTTTGAAAGGTGCGCGCTGTAAGTACTCAAATCACTTTCTATCGACTGGTCATCACCAATATCAACAAACAACTGCTTAAACACGCCTGCCACGCTATCGGGACTTGCGGGTATCAATAAGCCCGCCTGTACCATCATTTGCAGCAGGCCAACGGTTTTCATGCAGACAGATTTACCGCCTGCATTCGGCCCAGAAACCACAATAACGCGTGTACCTTCATCAATGGCCACGTTAAGCGGCACAACCGCTTTATGCTCCTTTTTAAAGTTAAGCAGCAACAAGGGGTGCCTTGCATTGTAAAGTTTCAACCTTGCCTCATTCACCAGCTTTGGCATTTCGGCTTCAATATCAATGGCAAACAAGGCCTTGGCGCGCACAAAATCGAGCTTGGTAAGCAAACCGTGGTATGATAACAGGATAGGCACATAAGGGCGCAACTCGTCTGTTAAGGCGGTTAGTATCTTGATGATCTCGCGGCGGCGGTCAAACTCCAGGTCGCGGATGCGGTTATTCAGCGAAAACACCTCCTCAGGCTCCATATAAACCGTTTGGCCCGATGCCGATTCATCATGTATGAACCCTTTTAACTTGCGCTTGTTCTCGGCCAGTAAAGGGATACAAATGCGTCCATCGCGCACGGTTAATGAGCCGTCGGCCGTCCACCCGTTGCCTGTGGCGGTTTTAAAGATCTGGTCTATTTTTTTACGGGCTTCCTGCTCGGCCTTGGCAATACCGGTGGTAATATCCAATAGCTCGCGCGATGCATTTGGCCTTATTTTTCCTTTCGGGTCAATAACCTGGTCAATTTTTTTGATTATAGCTTTCTCAATGGGCAGGTGCTCAAACAGGGCCTCGAGGTTTGGGTATACGCCCTCGCGCTCATTAAAATAAGCGATAACCGCGAAAACCGTAGTTAGCGACGCCTGTACACGGAAAAACTCCTCTTCGGATAAAAAAGAACCTTCAATGCGGGCCTTATTGGCCAGCGTTTTTATATCGTAAAAATTATTGATAGGCAGGGCATCATCGTTTTGCAGGATGTTCTTAAACTCGTTTGCCTGGTTCAGAAACTTATTGATCAGGTCGTAATTGCTCATTACCTGTATCTTATCAACCATTTCCTGGCCCATAATACTCAGGCAATGTGCTTTTATCAGTTCTTTTATTTCTGTAAACCCAAGCTTATCAGCACTGTTTTGGGGGTATAACATTATTTAATTTCCTTTAAAACCGGTTTTAATGATGGATCAGGTGTTGATGATTTGGGTGTAGGTACAGGCGTTGGGCCAGCCGGCGCGGGCTTGGCTTTAGCAGCTTCGGCAGCTGTTACTTTATTCAATGAATCAACTTTAGCCTTTATAATAGCCTCAATCTTACTATATATGTCTTGTATCTTTTCCGGTTGTTTACTATAATATTTAAGGCTTTTTTTATAAACCGCGTCGGTTGTGTGGTGCCTTTTAAATAAGGCCACATATTTTTGGCTCGAGTATTTGTACATGCTGTCAGGCACTTGCGGCACCTGGTATACCGATCCATCGGTTAAGTGTATATCAAGCAGCAGGCTTATCATATCCTTCTCATTCAGTACACCCTTTGGCCGGTCCTCGGTTTGGCATGCGGTTAAAAAAAGCAATACTGAAAAAAACAAGCTTATATATTTTTGCATTCTGTAATTTAGCGGCGTTTATATAACGCAAAATTACGATAAATGAGCATAGCGGATAATATTAAAAGCTTAAAAAAAGAAACTAACGAAATAAATGTTACCCTGCTGGCTGTTTCAAAAACAAAACCGGCAGCCGACCTGCAAGAGGCATACGATGCCGGGCAGCGTTTATTTGGCGAGAACATAGTACAGGAACTGGTTGAAAAGCACGAGCAATTACCTAAAGATATTGAGTGGCACCTGATTGGCCACCTGCAAACCAATAAGGTTAAATATATAGCGCCATTCATCAGCATGATACAATCTGTAGATAGCCTGAAGCTTTTACAGGAAATTAACAAACATGCCGAAAAAAGTAAACGTGTTATTGATTGCCTGCTGCAAATTTACATTGCCGACGAGGAAACAAAGTTTGGCCTGGGCTTTGACGAAGCTATTGAACTGTTACGCAGCGATGAATACGCGGCCTTAAAAAATATCCGCATCCGCGGGTTGATGGGTATAGCCACCAATACCGATAGCGAAAAGCAGATAAAGGAAGAGTATTACGAGCTGAAAACCTTTTTTGATGGTATTAAAGTTAGCTTTTTCCGCAAGGAGGACTCTTTTGATACCTTATCAATGGGCATGTCATCAGACTATAAGCTGGCTATTGAACAGGGCAGCAACATGGTGCGCCTGGGCAGTACCATATTTGGCGGCAGGGTAATTAAACACTATAAGAATAATTAGTGGGTGGTTGATTAAGTAAGTGGTGATTAGTTAAAAACAAAAAATCACATTGGGCCTAATGACTCAATGACCTAATGAACTCAATGACAAATAATAATTTTAACATTCGTATAGCCGAAAAACAAGATTGCCCGCGCCTGCTGGAGCTTATTCATGAACTTGCTTTGTTTGAACGTGCACCCGAAGAGGTGACCGTTACGCTGGAAGAATTTGAAGATGCAGGATTTGGCAGCAAACCTGTTTGGAAAGCATTTGTTGTTGAGGCCGACGGTAAAGTAGTGGCATTTGCTTTGTACTACGTACGCTATTCTACCTGGAAAGGCAGCCGTTTGTATTTGGAAGACCTGATAGTGACCGAAGAATACCGTGGCAAAGGCATTGGTAAGCTGTTGTTCGACAGGTTATTTCAGGAAACCCGCGAACTGGGCTTTAGCGGTATGGTTTGGCAGGTGCTTGACTGGAACGAACCGGCTATAAACTTTTACAAAAAATACGGGGCCAATATTGAGGCCGGCTGGTTAAATGCATCTTTATCAAAAGAACAGATAGCTAACTTATAACTATGAAGGTAACATCATTACTATTTTTAGCGGTACTGGGCCTAAGCTCATGCCAGTGGGGAACCCCGGCAAAACAAGTACCGGCTGCTATTTTTACGGATACTCTTACTTACACCTACCGGGCCATACATGAACGTGCTGCCGATTGTGGCAGCAAACCTGATAGTACCTGTACGGTGGTGGATATAAAATACCCGCTTTTTAAGGGGCAGGGTGTTTTAAACGATACCATAAAACACAAGCTGCTTAACATATTTATGTTGGGCGAAAAGCCGGACACCGGCCTTAACAGCCTGGCCACTAATTTTTTAAAATCGTACACTGATGCCAAAAAGGATGATCCGCGGTCGGCAATGTTTTACACGCTTGAGAGCTACGCCAGGGTGATTCGGCAGGATTCGGCTTTGCTGGCTTTAGAATATGGAGGCTATTCATACCAGGGTGGTGCGCATGGCGGCAGTTTTAAAGGGTTTATTAATTGGGATACCAAAACCAATAAGAATGTAACGCTTGATGATATTTTAGTGGATGGTTATAAACCGCAACTAACCAAAATTGCCGAAAAGATATTCCGTAAAAATGAAAAACTGACCGATACCTCATCGCTAAAGAACGATTACTTTTTTAAGGATGACAAATTCGCGCTGAACGAGAATTACTCGATAACCCCGGCAGGCATCCGTTTTGTTTATAACCAGTATGAGATAAAGCCTTATGCCGCGGGGCAAACAGAATTGATAATCCCCTATTCACAAATTAAAACATTAATGCGGCCGAAGTCTGTCGCTTCACAATACATATATAAAAATGCTGGTATTTAAGTTCGGCGGGGCGTCGGTTAAGGATGCGCAGGGGGTTATAAACCTGGGCAATGTGGTTAGCACTTATTCGGGGAATGAAATTTTAGTGGTCGTATCTGCCATGGGCAAAACTACCAACGCGCTCGAAAAATTGACGGATGCCTATTTTAACGGTGCTGATGATCTGCATGAGATATTCGAAGAGATAAAAAATTATCATTACCAGATAGCGCATGAGCTGTTTGGCGACGGCCACCCTGTATTTGATGAGATAGCCAATACCTTTGTTGAGATAGATTGGGCTATTGAAGATGAACCACACGATGATTACGACTTTATTTACGACCAGATCGTATCCATTGGCGAACTGGTATCAACCCGCATAGTAAACGCCTGGTTTAACCATAAAGGCATCACCAGCAAATGGCTTGATGTTCGCGGCTATATACATACCGATAACACCTACCGCGAAGGTGTGGTTGATTGGGATAAAACCCGTGCAAGCATCCAAAAAGATATCCCGGCCATGCTTAACAAAGGCATTGTAGTAACACAGGGCTTTTTAGGCGGCACATCTGAAAACTTTACCACTACCCTTGGCCGTGAGGGTTCCGACTACACGGCATCCATTTTTGCGGCCTGCCTTGGCGCTGAATCTGTTACCACCTGGAAGGATGTGCCCGGCATTTTAAACGCCGACCCAAAGTTTTTTGCCGATACCATTAAGTTTGATGAACTAAGTTACCAGGAAGCTATAGAAATGACTTACTACGGCGCAAGTGTTATCCATCCAAAAACCATAAAGCCACTGCAAAACGCCAATATACCGTTACTGGTTAAGCCCTTTACACATCCTGATGCACCCGGTACGGTGATCAAAGAGAACGCGGTCAACAAGTTTGAAAAACCGGTTATCATTATAAAACAAAAGCAGGTATTGTTATCCATATCCGCTAACGATTATTCGTTTATATCAGAGAGCCATTTGAGCGAGATCTTCGGCTTGTTTGCCAGGTACCACGTAAAGATGAATATGATGCAAACATCGGCCCTGAGCTTTACCGCTTGTATTGATTACACTGCCGACCGCTTTGAAAAGTTATTACAATCACTTAAAGAAACTTTTAAGGTAAGATATAATAATGAGCTCACCCTTATTACGTTAAGGCATTACACCGATGCAGCAGTTGCAGAGCTAACAGCCGGTAAAACCATATTAATGAAGCAAACCAATAGGAACACCGCGCAGGTGGTATTGAGATAGTAAGATCGTTAGGAACATCCTGTTTATTCTTAAATTTACTCACCCGCCATCGCTACGCTTGTCGACCCTCTCTGCTTCGCAAAGAAAGTGAGGAAAGCAAAGCTGTCGAATGACTAAACTAAGCGCTGATATTGCTATAACAATAATAACAGGCATGAAGCTAAAACAGCCGTAAACGTGTTCAGAAAGTTTACTTCGTTGTTATTCATATAACCTTTACGCTCCAGCGTGGCGCCTAATACCGAATCGGCCATGTTGCCGATGGTGCCGGCTATCAGGATGTTGAAGAATGTTCCGTTCCAGCCGAACGTAAATGAATAAACGCACGCAATAGCGGCCGAACCAGCTATGCCGATCAGTGTACCTTCCAGGCTGATGACGCCATCCATGCCCTTTTCATCCGGCTTTAAATTAAGGATATTATAAAAACGCCTGCCATAAACTGTACCCAGCTCTGATGACAAGGTATCTGCCGTAGCCGAAGCGAAAGCGGCAGCCATAAATACAGTTGCCAGTAGTGTATTATCGGGCATGGTAACTGCCAATATTCCCAATATTGCAGGTAAGCCGCCATTGGCCAACACTTGCCGCGCGTCGCGCTTTTGGGGGTGTTCGGCTTCACCTAAGTATCTTTTTTCTCTCTTTTTATGTGATGTAGCTAAAATCGACAGTACAAAAAATACAGCCAGCATGGAAATGCCTGTATAGCCCGTGCCTAGGTAAATGCATAAACCAATAAACCCGCCGGTTATCGCCCCGCCCTCGGTTAGTTTGCCGGTTTTGTAACTGGCATAACTGGCCGCTATCAGGAGGATCAGAAAAACAATTTGCGGTATTGGCATTGTGGTATCAAACATAATAACATTACTTTAAAAAACACACGGTCATTACTTTGAGCGATAGCGTGGCAATATTCGCCTGGTTACATAAAAAACGCCCTTAGCTTTTGCTACAGGGCGTTTTGGGTAATTGATCTAAATTATTATTACTTGTGATTTTCGTGCTTGCGGGTGTTGTCCCTGTTTGATGTTTGATCGGAGCGCTGGCCACCGCCGTTGCTTATCCCCTTTTGCTTTTGTGTTTCCTTAGCGTCGTTAAAAGCGCGGTCGGCAGTTGGTGAGCCCTGGCCGGTTGGGTTGTTTTTAAGATCCTGAGTTTTCATAACAGATGTATTTAGTTTATAAATAAGCTTTAGCAGCCTTTGTTATATCCTTGCAACAACTGTGCCTATCTGCTTTGGTAAATAGTATTATAAACCTCCATCAGGTACATAGCTTCCATCATAGAGGCATTAAAGTCGTCCCATTCGGTGTCGGTGAACACAAAATTAATATCACGGTTTGGCGTACACAGTACTACCCTGTCAGAGCCATCAGGGAACGGGAAACACCTGTCTTCAAAATCCATCTCCTGCGTAAAGCGATGGAACGACATGAATTGTTCGGGTGTAAAACACAGCATCAAATTTTGATGCCATATATTTATCATTCCGCATTCGGCACAATGGCTTATTACCGTTTGGCCCTTCTGGGTAAGTATCCTGGTTTCGCACATAATGGTGATGTTTTAATTGGTGCCTGTTTCGCCCGCGGCAAACGCTCTAAAATACCGCAGGCAAACACAGGGCTTATTATCTTTAATTATTCATTTTTGGGGCTATTTTAATGTTGTACTACCATCTGCCTGGTAAGCAAACCTGAAGGTATAAAACCTTGAAGTCGGCCTTGTTGCTAAATCGGCAAATGTTGGCGTAGTGGTATCAGGGTTGCCTTTGTAATAGCTTTTCATTTCCAACTTAGCATACTTACCATCGGTAGTTTTTATGACGATGATCTTGCCCGGTACCGGTAGTATAGCATGTTGCGGTGCAGTTTCGGCAGTATAAGTGTACCAGCCCGTAATTGCGTTTGCGCCTGTAGCATCGGTTTTATAACCATCTGTTGGTGCTGTAGCAAGGTCGGCAAAGGTGTTATTTACAACCTGCGCCTGTGTTGTGCCTGTACCAGATGTACCACCATTTACAAAAATGCTTGTAGCGGTGAATTTTATGTCCCATTTATTGCTGGTGATATCGGTACCGGTTACTTCGGCGTTTTTGCTTAAGCTGTAATAAACATCACGGCCTGTGCCGTCTAAATCGGCAACGGTATTTACGGTAAGGGTTACAGGTTTTACAGGCTCAGGTGCGTTATCATTGTCTTTTGAACAAGAGGTTACCAATAAAGCAGTGCTGCTAAATAATACTAATGCCAGAGTTTTAAATTTATTCATGTTGTTTGTTTAAGTGTGTATATGATTTTTATTGTTTATTAAAATTGTAAGTAACGCCTGCGTAAATCAGTCTGCCTGCCAGGTTGCTGATGGCGCCCGGGTTTTTGTAGTTGCCTATATTCTCTCCGGTTACCTGTAAGCGCAACTGGTTGTTCAGGAATAGTTTTGATACCGATGCATTGAACAGCACATATCCTTTTACATACTCATCATCGCGGTTTACGATACCGTTGCCATCCACATCCGAGAAACCGTAGCGGCCGCGGTAAATAGCACGTATGGATGTAATGATGCCTGTTTTATCGTCCTGGTAAGCAATGCGGGCATTGGCCATATATTTCGACCGGTTTAACAAACCACCGTACTGGCTTTTCTTCACCTTGATAGTTTCGCGGGTGGCCTGGTCGGTGCCAAACACCTGCCCTGCTTTGATCTTGTCGAGCACGCTTTGGTCGTAAGCCTCCAGGTATTGCATGCCACCGGCAACCGTCCAATGGGTTAAAAAGTTGTAGCTGATATCGGTTTCGGCACCCTGCGTGTAAACATCATGAATGTTGAAGTATGAGAATACCGATTGCCCATTTGTTTTGATGGCGATGGGCTGCGAATCTATCAGATCGCGGATGTTGTTACGGAAGGCATTAACCGTCCACATAACGCCCTTGAAAGGTTTGTAACGGAAACCAAAATTATACGCGGTAGAGCTTTCGGCATTTAACCTTTGTAGCGTTGCCGGGTCTATCAGTATGGTTTGTATCTGGCCCTGATCCTGCAGTTTCTTTAATTCGGTAGCTGCTTCTTCATAACCGAATACGCTGTACCCTACAATAGCATTATTGAAATTCAGGTATAACTGCCTAAAATCTGGCGCTTTATAACCCTTGCCTGTTGATGCAAGCAATACAAACTTATCGCTAAACTGATAGCTGGCAGCCAGTTTGGGGCTAAACTGCGAGCGGTAAACGCTGTGCGCATCAAAACGGCCGCCTAAAATAACATCCAGTTTTTTCAACGGTATCCAGTCTGCCTGCCCATAGGCATAACCCGATTGGAATGTTTTTTTATCGTTATAACGGGTAGCCCTTACACTTTCGTCCTGCCCTCCAACACCGCCGGTAAACCGCAGGCCATTGATGCTCTTGTAATCTCCCTGTAGTTCGGCGCGGTTAAAGTTCTGGTCAAAAAATGTTTCGTCGTAAACAGAGTTATCCGTGTTGTTTATTAAAAGCGATTTAGTGCTGTAGCCCGCATGGTAAAGCCTCACATCCCCCGTAAACTTATCTGTAAAGCGGTGTGTTAACCCGGCAGAAGCACTCAATGTTTTTTCGGTCCCATCTCCGGTTATGCGGTCGTTATCAACCAAAAAGTTATTATCGGCCGTACTGGTGTAATCGCGCACCTGGAATTTAATTTGAGTGCGGTCATTGAATTTATAACCAAGGCTGCCGTTTAGCGTATATCCGTAAAATGGCGATACCGTTGCGCTACCAGACTCGGGCACCAGCGTATAACCGCTGCTGCTATACCTGTTTGCAAAGCCCGATATGGACAAGCGTTTGGTAGCATAGGCGCCATTTAATGATACATCGGCATTTTTATTGGTGCCATAACGCACCGAAACGTTGCCTGTTGTACCAATTGGAGGTGTTGCCGATATGATATTAATAACCCCCGCCATAGCCTCGCTGCCGTATAATGATGATACCGGGCCTTTAACTATCTCTATCTTTTCGATGTTGTTTGTGGTAATTCGCGATAAGTCGAGTATGCCTGTTGTACGGCCTATCAGCGGCAAACCATCCAGCATGATCATGGTATAATCGGGGCTAAAACCCTGAATCTGTATCCCCTGCCCGTGTGCATCAGGTAGTACGCTTAAGCCAGTTTGTTCATTTAATATCTCATTAAGGCGAACCAGGCCGCGGTTTTTAATTTCTTTATTGCTGATGGTTGTTACCGGCATAGGTACCTGCATCAGGTTTTTATTAGTACGGGTAGCGGTAACTACTACCTCTTTTAGTTTTTTGGTTTTTGATGTATCAGTAGACAGGGTATCTGCATGCTGCGCTTTGGCATTCAGTGTCACTAAGATTAGCAAGCAGAAGAAGATATATTTCATTTATTTAGACTAATTAAAAATAATGATGCAAATTTGCGGTAAGATTAGCGACTTGGTTAACGCCAAACGGATTGAAAACGACGCCAAACGGATTTTATGCACCTTACCTTTACATCTTACTCATCCGTACAAAAAAAACTGGAGTTACCCTACCCCGTAGATTTTGCAGGACCGGTACATTTTGAGGAACGTAAAACAGCGCTGGCAGAAACCTGGGGAACCTTCAACGCCAAAGAGTTATGGTTTGATGGCGCCTGTGTTATACAAACCGAAGCCATTTTAAAAGAACCTTGTACTATAAATATTGGCTGCAATGGTTTTTGCTGGTTAATGAATTTTATGCAAACCGGCGATCTAACCATACAGCTGGAAAATATTAAAACTATCCAGTTAAATGAAGGTAGCCACCATACCTTTTACACCCCGGTGTTGAATGCAGAATTGGTTTTAAAACGGTCGGCCAGGATGTTTACCGTATGCCTTACACGTAAGTTTATCAGTAAGCTAATGGGTAACGATACTATCAAATTATCATTAAATGAAAATGCGAAGCTTATTGCAACGGGTAATTACAAACACACCCGGTTGCAGGCTGTAATACAAGAAATAACAGGGGCTGCACAACCAGGGGTTATCCGCCGTATATACCTCGAATCGAAAGTATTGGAACTGCTCTCTATACAACTGCACCAGGCAGAAACCAAGGCGGCGACAAAGGGCTTTAGCAAGGATGATGTGGAAAGGCTGCAGGAAGCAAAGCAGATCATCGCCCAAAACCTGCAGACGCCATGCTCATTAATTGAACTTGCCCGCAAAACCGGCCTGAATGATTTTAAGCTAAAAAAGGGTTTTAAAGCCCTTTTTGGCCACACGGTTTTTGGTTACCTGTTTGAACTGCGTATGGATAACGCTTACCGCCTTTTACAGGATGGTAAAAGCGTTAGCGAAGTAGCCGAAATTATCGGTTATAAAAACCCGCACCATTTTACCGCTGCCTTTAAAAAGAAGTTTGGCTTCTTGCCAAGCATGGTAGCTAAAATGGCCGGTTAGTATTTAAGCATTATTTTTAAAATAAATAACGGCTTGTTTATTGCTTTAGCAGAAGCATGGATAAATCAAAACAAGTTGTATTAAGCAGCCAGTTGAAATGGGTAGAACGGATATCGTCCATCATGGATGATAAATTCCGTATACCGGGTACCAGTTTCAGGTTCGGCCTCGACCCTATCCTTAACCTTATTCCTTTTGCCGGCGACGTATCGGGCTTTGTGGTGTCGGCCGCTTTGCTTTATGTAATGGCCAAAAATGGCGTAAGCCGCAAAGTGCTAATACTTATGGCTGTTAACATCAGCATAGATGCTGCAGTAGGCGCTATACCCCTATTGGGGCAGATCTCTGATTTTTATATAAAAGCCAACACCCGCAACATCAAGTTGTTGAAAGAGCACTATCATGAAGGTAAACACACAGGCAGCGGCAATGGCATTATAGCCATTTTGCTTATCGTATTATTTGTAGTGATGGGTGCAGTACTTTACGTTAGTTACCTTACCTTGCACTGGCTGTTTACACATTTTTAATAGCGCCTACTCGCGCTTAAAAGTATAAGGCATTTTGGTGATGGTGCCTGGTATGTTATACCTTATTATATGGCAGTGTAACATAAAATGTGGTTTCGCCGGGCTGGCTGGTAAACCATATTTTACCATGGTGCTGGTGTACAATTTTTTGCGTGATAGAAAGGCCGAGGCCAAATGGTTCTTCGCCATTAGTGCCATTCTTTTTTGCTGTAGTGAACATATCAAAAATATGCCCTTTATCTTTATCAGGTATGCCAACGCCATTATCGGTAACCGCTATTTTTATCTTCTTTTTATCGGGTGTAAGTGCAATATCTACCACTATTTGCCCGCCGTTGTAACTAAATTTTATGGCATTAACAATAAGGTTATTAAATACCCGCCAAATTTTTTCCTGGCTAACGTTGGCTATGATGGGCAGTCCGTCGTTTTCAAAAAGGATCTCCTGATTTTTTTCGCTGGCTTTAAACTGCAGAAGTTTTACCGAATCATGAAGCAAGGCTTTAATATCAACAGGCTGTAGTACTAATGCCTCATTCTCGTCTGCCAGCCCCGATTTTAGTAACTCATTTATCATCTCGATAGAGTTTAGCCCGGTACTTTGTATCAGCCCCAATATATGCCTGTTTTCTTCATCAAACCCTTCTTCTTCAAGCAATAAAGCGGTTAAGCCTGTAATGCCCGATAGTGGGTTACGCAGATCATGCGCCATTACACGCATAATACGGATATAGTTTTTATTGGCGGCTTCCAGTTCTGTTAGGGTTTGCTGCAACCTGCGGTTGTGTTCTTCGGTATAGCGTTGGTTCTTTTTGCTGGTGTTTAGGTTGCGGTTTATTAGTACAATAATAATAACCGACAATATTACCGCTATGGTGATGCATAACAGGTATATCTGGTTAAGCTTATCGTGATGCCTTAACTCTGTAAGCACCTGCTGCTGATGGAATGTATTGAGTTCGCGGTCCACATCAACCCGATATATATTTGCAGATGCTTTTTCTACCGAATCATTTAGCCGGATATAGTTTTTTAGATATTGAAAAGCTTTATCCGGTTGTTTTAATTCCAATAAATATTGTGCGTATAGCTTGCTCCAGATGATATCTGAGTCAGAGTTTTCTTTGTGGAATTTTTTTATTAAAAACTTGCTTTGCTTAAAAGCCTCTTCGGCTTTATTGTATTGTTTAGTTACGAGGTATAGTTCGGCAAGCTTAATGTATGGTGGTGTTTTTATTCCATCCACTAAGGGGATATCCATATTTACGCAAGTAAGTAAATACTTTTCGGCCTCGGCATATTTCCCATTTTTTAGAGCAAGGCCCCCCAGATTATCATATAGCACCGTTCTTGCTCCCAATAAAACGCCCTTCTCAATAACACCACAACTATCGGCTTTGTTTAATACGGTAAGATCCATGTTATAATAAACCACGGCGCTATCTTCCATACCCGCCCTTTGGTAAGCGAGCGCACAGTTATTTAGTGACCCCTGCTGCATGTAAAACCGCTTTTGCGGTGTTAGGGCAGTATCACATGCACCAATGCGGCGATAGTTTTCGGCCCAATACTGGGCTGCAAGCCTAAAGTTTTTTTGGTGGTAATAAATACTTGCAATGCTTGCAGCCAGTTGTCCGTTATCACATTGGCCTTCGGCAAGCAGCTTTTTGCCTTTATATAAATAATCTAAAGCAGCGTTGTATTGTTTACTTTTCATGCAGGCATCGCCTTTAGCCAACAGTACTTTCAGGTATTGATCGGGGTAAGCCTTTATCCGCTCTTGTGTCGAAAAGAAAGACATGGCACTATCAGCATATAAAACCATTCGTTCGGGATTATCGCGAGAACGATCCATAAGCATAATATAGTAGTAGGTAATTAAGGGGGCGTTATTACCCATTTTAGATTTTAGCTTACGTGCTATCTGCATTGCACTATCGCCCTTACCTATTAACGCAAGGCTATCTGCTGTATGCATTTGCTTATTTAGCTCATCATTACTTTTATCAGTACGAGATACACATGACGACAGGAGAACACAGGTAAAAATAAATAAGAAGAAAATCCGCTGACGTGAGGGGGGCATGTATAACGTTGGTAACAAATTAAAAGCGAATCAAATATAGTTAATATTTGTCAGTGTGAGTTTGCCGAAGCCCCGAACGCTTTGTTAATGTTCGACAGGCTCATCATGACAATACCCGAATACAAAAAATGCCGCCTCCCTTGCAGGAAGCGGCATTTAACTAAACCAACTTATGAAAACACTCTTAGAATTATTTTATTGTTATTTCTCTTGATTGAAATTTAGCTTCTTCTCTTTTTGCAACGGTTAATTTTAAGATACCGTCGGTGTAATCGGCTTCAATTTTTGAGTGATCTACAGAATCGGGTAAGGTGAATGACCTTACGAACGAGTTGTAGCTGTATTCGCGTTTGCTGAATTTTTTTGTTTCTTCCGCATTCTCAGATTTCTTTTCGGCAGATACGGTCAGGATATTTTTGTCCAGGTTGATCTTGAAATCTTCTTTCTTTAAGCCCGGTACTGCTAACTCAATGTGAAACTCGTTATCGGTCTCAGCAATGTTTACAGCCGGCACACGTGCAACTAATTTGTCGCCGATGTAAGAGTCGTTCAATAAAGAATCGAAAACATCGTTAAAGAAAGGATGTGCGTTATTTTTTAGTCCGTTGTTAAATTTAACTAATGTCATGGTTTTATATCTCCTTTAAATTTTGTTTTGTTAATTTGCAGGGATGAGTTCAACTGTTGTACCAACAGATAAAAAAGCACTTTCGAAAGACAAAATGGCTGCACCATTCAATATTAACCGACAAACTGTCTTAATATGGCTGAAAAACTAACCGATTACAAGTATAAAACAGATGTTGCAATCCGTTTCTCGGATATCGATGCGCGCGGCCATGTAAATAACGCGGTGTACCTAACTTATTTTGAAGTGGCCCGTTTCAATTACTGGCGCGATGTTGCCAAATGGAATTTAAAAGAAATTGGGATAGTGATTGGCCGCTCAGAGATCCATTACTTAAAACCCGTTACTATTGATGATATGCTGGTTTGTTATGTGCGTGTTACACGTATAGGCAATAGCAGTTTTGATATAATGCACGTATTAGCAAAGGTAACCGATAAAGGCGAAGAGATTTGCACCACCTGCAAAACAGTATGCATCAGTTATGATTACGCCACCAATAAATCTACAACTATAGATAAAGAAGGCCGTAAGAATATGATAGATTACGATGAGCCAAGGCTGATTTTGAATACGAATTAATGCTGCAAAATGTGTGTATTTTTAAATGTACAAATATGCAAATGCCCTTCCCGGCAGGTACAGCAATTACGCCGTGGTTTTATTGCCCCTCATTTAACAACGATAAACAAACAGTAGCAACTGTTCCTGCCCCATTCTCACCCGCGGCAATACTAAACTTTGCCACAGTGGTATTATTCTGAAGGTTTATCATTTCTATCCGCTCTTTGATAAATGCAATACCGATGGATCTTTCTTTAACTCCGGCAAGTTTTTTGGGCATTTTAGCGCTTTTTTCCATCCCCAAACCGTTATCTGATACGGTTATGCATATACCCGTCTTTGTTTTTTCTAATCTCACATCCAAATGGGCGTCACTCCTGCTTTCTGCAATTAAACCGTGCAAAATGGCATTCTCTATCAATGGCTGAATGAGCATGGGCGGCAAAATTAGTGTTTTTAATTCCAAACTCTCATCAGCAATAAAGTTATAGGTAAATGCATGGTTATAACGGGTGGCCTCCAGTTCGGTATAAAGCATCAAGGCTTTCCATTCCTTATCGGCGGTTACCAGGCTTTTGGTAGAGTTTTCGAGGATCAGCCGGGTTAAGGAAGCAAACTTTTGAATCAGCCGGGAGGCTGTTTTCCGGTCGCTATCCATAATGTACGATTCGATAGAATTTAGCACATTAAACATAAAATGCGGGTTCATTTGCGAACGGATAGCCTTTAGTTCGCTTTCAGATAATTGATATTGATGGATCAGTTTTAACTCATTCTGCGCAGCTTCCTGCTGTTGCAGGGAGTTTTTGAACCGCAACTGCCTGATACGGTAAATACTGATGAAGAATACGGTAACAGCAATTAATACTACCAGTAAAATGATTAGGTTGCGTTCGTTCTCTTTGGTTTTGGCATCGGCGAGCACTAATTTTTGCTTATTAATAACCAAACTATCCTGCTTTTGCCTCAGCTCATACTTGGCGCTCATTTCAGCAACGGCTTTATTGATGCCATCTATATTAATACTGTCTTTAGTTACCTCCTCCAGGTTTTGAAAATAAAAGGCTTTATCAAAAGCCCTTTGCCGACCGTAGGCATAAGCGAAATTATGGTACAAGGCAACCTTGTTGGCTTTGGCAATATATGGTGTTATAAACTGTTGTGCTTTTTTAAAGCATACAATGCTCTCATAAATCTTATCTTGCTGCATCAGGCAGTCGCCCTTATTAGCATAGGCGGTAAACAGGTCGGTACTATCGTTTAATATGGTTAATCCTGATATGGCTCTATCGTAATAATTTAAAGCAGTGGGATATTTCTTCATCAAAGAATAAATATCACCAGTTAATAACAAAGCAATATTTTTCGATGAATTATGTTTAGAGTTATTAGAACTTACCTTATTAAAGTATGACAGGGACACATCATACTTATTTAAGCCTTTATAAGCAATACCCAGGTTATTTAAACAATCGAACAAGCTGGTGCTGTCTTTCATCAGCCGTGTATAAACTAGCTGCCTGTTCAGATAATCAATAGCTTTTAAATATCGCTGCGTAAATAGCAATTCAATACTCCCCAAGTGGTTGTACAAAAAAGCAAGCGTGGCGTTATCTTTTTTACTTTCGCTGTATTTTACGGCCTCACCATAATAGTAAATAGCAGAATCGATCTTGTTCAGCGCTTCGTAATTACTGCCCAGGTAAGTGTTTACCCAATCTGCATAGGCGGTGTCTCTACCCTTCAGGGTTTTGGCTTTAAGCAAAAGTTTTATAGCAGCATCGTACTTTTGCACTTGCGCACTATCAGCCGCCGCTTTTGTAAGTGCCTTAAAACCGGATTGCGCAAAACATGTAAAATATAAAAACAACAGTGCCGTAGCTAAAAGCAACCGAGGGGGCTTCATCGCTATCGCTGTATGTTAAAATATAATCTCAAATTTTGTAATATCTGGAAAAGCTCATCATGAGGCATTGGCGGCGGGTTAGGAATCTTTTTCACCGGTACTGCCTGTGTACTCACTAATTCGCCGCCTACATAGAATTGCGCAATTATCTCCCGTCCATTTACTTTGATAGATATTTCGCTGTTATTGAGGTTTGCACCCTCTTTTACAGAGAAATTTACGGCAAGCGGCGATTTAGTTTTGCGTAACTGAGCGGCCGAGCTAACGGGTGATTTAGCCCGTGTAATTGCGGAAAGTTTTTTGGTTGAACTCATCTCTCAAAAGTGTTTTTTAGCGTGAATTTTAACAGCAAGATAAGCACTATAATTTATTTTACCAGCACATTCACTCATACAAACCACTCCTTCACTCATTAAAACAGGGCAGTTTACCTAAAAATTTAAAAGATCTTTCCCGGGTTAAGGATCCCGTTCGGGTCAAAAATTGCTTTGATGCCTTTCCAGATGGCAAAATGTACCGGCGTATATTTAAGCGACATAAAACTCTTTTGAACCAGGCCAATCCCATGCTCGCCGGATAACGTACCACCTAAAGCAACCGTTAATTCAAAAACTTCGGTGATGCCATCTTTTAGTTTGCTGCTCCAATCCGCATCGCTCATGCCTGCTTTTACGATATTTACGTGCAGGTTACCATCGCCGGCATGGCCGTAACAAACGGATTCGAAACCATATTTAGCACCAATCTCTTTAATGCCTTTTATCAGTTGAGGTAATGCCGCGCGTGGTACAACGGTATCTTCTTCTTTATAAACCGAGTTTGATTTTACCGATACAGCCATGGTACGCCTGATGCGCCAAAGTTCCTCCTTTTGTGCCGATGTATCTGCAAAAAGTACTTCGCGGCAATTATGCTGTTCTAATACTTCGTTTATCTTTTCACAATCGGCAAATATTACATCCTGGTTGGTTCCGTCGGCCTCTATCAGCAGGAATGCCCCTATCCCATCTTTCAGGTCGAATGCAATGCCATCATGTTCTATTACCCATTCAATACCTTTGCGCTCCATAAACTCCACTGCTGATGGCACCACCCCTGCCCTGAAAATGGCCGAAACCGCGGCGCAGGCATCCTCGTTTGTGACAAATGATGCCAGCATCAGCGCATCCAGCGTTGGTTTAGGGATAAGCTTGGTTACTATTTTGGTAACGATGCCCAGCGTGCCCTCACTTCCTATCAGCAATTGGGTTAAGTTATAACCCGATGCATATTTTAGCGTGTTGGCACCGGTCCAGATCACATCACCGGATGGTAAAACAACTTGCAGGTTCAACACATACTCGCGGATGGTGCCGTATTTAACTACCCTTGGGCCGCCGCTGCAATTGGCCACATTACCGCCAATAAAACAGCTGCCCTTACTTGCCGGATCTACCGGGTAAAGCAGGCCTTTTTCGGCGACTGCGTTCATGAAAACTTCAGTAATAACACCAGGTTCAACAGTGGCCTGCAGGTTTTGCTCATCAATATCCAGTATCTTGTTAAAAAGCTCCATAGATATCATTAAACCGCCATTTACTGCCAGGGCGCCGCCAGCCAGCCCTGTACCTGCGCCACGGGGGGTAACCGGTATCAGCTGCTCGTTACAAAACTTCATTAAAGCTGATACCTGCTCAACTGTTCGCGGTTTTGCCACAACTTCCGGATAATAAATCAGGTCCTCGGTTTCATCGTGACTATAATTTTCTATCGCGGCATGGTCGTTTAATATGTTATCCGCGCCAACAATGGTACTTAATTGTGCAAGTATATCTGGTGTTATTTTAGTATAGGTAGTCATGGCAGTGAATATTATTTATGGTAACTAAGCGTAATAACCGATTGTTTTAGCGGCCCGCGGAATGGCGGCCTTTGCTTTTTAATGGTTACGATGGCTGTCTCTATAAATACAAACTCGGTTGTGATGCGGTTAAGTATAGCCTGGGCAACGCTTTCTATCACTTTACGGGTATGCTTCATTTCTTCTTCTATAATGGCATAAAGTACCTCGTAGTTTACGGTATTACTCAGGTTATCTTTTTCTACATCTATATCGGCATAAAAGCCAACCTGCACATCAACCAAAAAGTGTGTGCCTATCACTTGTTCTTCGGGGTAAAAACCATGGTAGGCATAAAACTCAGCGCCTTCTAAAGCTACATTTATCATGTTTCAAAAGTAATGGAATATTTGAAGGTTTAAAATTTGCATGCCGTCTATTTTAATCACCCTGCCTACGCTGAGCAGGCCGACCCTCTCGGCTTCGCAAAGAGGGTTAAGATATTTTTTTACCCTATTTCCGCGCAGCGAAGAGAGGGGCGCGCACATAGTGCTGCGGGGTGAGTTAACCTAATAAGGATGTTTGGAAAATTTTTCTCACAAAAACTTTCACATCAAAAAATATGTTTAAACGGTTTAAACCTGCTTTTTGCCATAAAGTGGCCTCTGCTTATTAAAAACAACGATTTGAGGTTGTTTAACTAACCCGTAAATGCCCTATATTTGGCCAACCAATTATCAGAACCATGGCTAAGACCGACCTGTACGAAGCACCGGATTACTACCTTTTAGACGAACTTTTAAGCGAAGAACACAAGCTGATACGCGCCAGCGTGCGCGATTGGGTGAAGAAAGAGGTAAGCCCTGTTATTGAGGATTACGCTCAAAAAGCTGAATTTCCTAAACACCTGTTAAAAGGTTTGGCAGAGATAGGTGCTTTTGGCCCAACCATCCCTGTTGAGTATGGCGGGGCAGGGCTGGATTATATGGCCTACGGCATTATCATGCAGGAAATTGAGCGTGGCGATTCGGGTATCCGCTCAACCGCATCGGTACAAGGTTCATTAGTGATGTTTCCTATAAACGCTTATGGCAGCGAAGAACAGAAGCATAAATACCTGCCCAAACTTGCCAGCGGCGAGTTGATGGGTTGTTTCGGTTTAACCGAGCCCGACCACGGCTCTAATCCTGGTGGTATGGTTACCAACATAAAAGATGCCGGCGATCATTATATTTTAAATGGTGCTAAGATGTGGATTTCTAACTCTCCTTTTGCTGATATAGCCATTGTTTGGGCTAAGGATGAAGAAGGAAAGATACGCGGGTTGATTGTTGAACGCGGTATGGAAGGCTTTACTACGCCCGAAACGCATAATAAATGGTCGTTGCGTGCATCAGCCACCGGCGAACTGGTGTTTGATAATGTTAAAGTGCCAAAAGCGAATCTGTTACCAAATGTATCGGGCTTAAAGGGGCCACTTGGTTGTTTAAACCAGGCACGTTACGGCATAGCCTGGGGCGCATTAGGTGCTGCTATGGATTGTTATGATACTGCCCTGCGCTATTCAAAAGAGCGCGTACAGTTTGGCAGGCCAATTGGCGGTTTTCAGCTACAGCAAAAAAAACTTGCCGAAATGATCACCGAGATAACCAAGGGGCAACTATTGGTTTGGCGACTGGCTACTTTAAAGAATGAAGGCCGTGCTACAGCCGCACAAATATCGATGGCTAAACGTAACAGTGTTGAAATTGCTATAAACATAGCACGTGAAGCGCGCCAGATGCTTGGCGGTATGGGAATTACAGGCGAATACCCAATAATGCGCCATATGATGAACCTTGAGTCGGTAATTACGTATGAAGGTACACATGACATCCATTTACTGATTACAGGGATGGATGTTACGGGCGAGAATGCTTTTAAATAGCTGCATATAATTTATAGCTTAGAGTAGTAGAAAATTGCCGCTTAATATTATATTTGTGTAACGATAATTCCCTACTACGTTGATTAATTTTAAAGACCAGTTTGCCAAATACATTCCAAGGCATGTTTGGCTTTATACTTTTCTGATCTTTTTTTTGGCCTGCGGAAAAAAGAATAATGATAAAGAAGGTTATTCTGAGGAATTTGAAAAGGCGCGTAATGAAATTGAACTTTCATGGTCTAAAGAAAAAGTAAAAGAGGGGTTGCTTGCACTTGATACCGCATTTAACAAAATAACCAACCCTACTATCAATGATCGTTTCCGTTTTTACGGGTATCATTTTGTTTATTATCAAAAAACAGTAAGGCAATTTGACAAGGCTTTGGCATACACAGACAGTATGTTTGCTATAAACTCAAAAAGCGCCAAAACAAAACAATACTTTTATAATATAGCCGATGCCAGCTTTGCCCGCGGCGATGCGCTTTTTTCCCTTAAACGATTCTCTGAGGCATATCAATCATATTATCAGGGGTATCTTGTTGGAAAAAATTATCTCAATAAAGAGGCACTTGGCGATTATACCTATCGCATGGCCATGATCATGTATAAACAAGGGCATTACCGGCTTGCATTAAATTATTTTAAGGACACGTATAAATTCTTTGAAAAATCGGGTGATGGGTTTGTTTTCTTTTATCGCCGGCAGGAACTTTGGGATAACGTTGGTCTAAGCTATCGTCATCTTAACCAGCCTGATAGCGCTATTATGTATTTTGATAAGGCCTTGGCGCTGATCAATGAGAAAGCATATTTATATCCCGACAGAAAACAACATCTTGAATCGGCCCGCGGGGTTGTTTATGGTAATAAGGCGGATATTTATATCGCTAAAAAGCAATATACGCAAGCAATTCAACTGCTCAAAAAAAGCATCACTATTAATTTGCAACAGGGTTACGACAATCATGATGCTCAATTAGCCGAAATAAAACTTGGCCAGATCTATTTTAACCTTGAGCAAAAAGATTCGCTGGTAAACTTACTTGGCACCCTGCGTAAACAGCTTGATAGTACTAAAAATGATGAGGTTGAAGCAGATTATAACCGCCTGCTGGGCAATTACTTTGTAAAGGAAAATGATTTAAAGCAAGCCATTGCACACATACAGCGATATAACATTTTAAAAGATTCGCTTACCCAACGCACAAGTTTGCTAATGGAAACAGATGTGAACCAGCAACTGGCCAATTATGAAAAGCAGCATGAAATTGATACTTTGAGTAACGACAATAAACTACAGGTAATTTATCTGTATGTTACCATTTTCTTCGCCGCAATGGCGCTAATTATTATCCTTTTGGTTTACAGAAACTGGAAACGATCAAAAAAAGATGTGCAAACGGTGAACATCCTAAACAGGCAAATAAACGAGCAAAACCACATATTAGAAAAAGCACTTACAGAACTGAACAGCAGCAGCCAGGAGAAAGATCGTATTTTGCGCACCGTAGCGCATGATCTGCGTAACCCTATTGGCGGTATAGCTTCGTTAACAGCAATGATGGCCGATGATGAATACACCGACGAACAAAAGGAATTAATAAACCTGGTACAGGAAACCTCGCTTAACTCGCTTGAACTGATTAACGAGATATTGGAAGCCACAAACCTGGCATCGGTAGATTTAAACCTCGAACCGGTAGAGATAAATTCGCTGGTAAACAACAGCGTTGAACTTTTGCGTTTTAAGGCAGCAGAAAAGGGGCAGAAGATAATTCTTGATACTTTAGATAAACAACAGGATCTTTACATCAGCCGCGAAAAAATATGGCGGGTTATCAGCAACCTTATTAGTAATGCTATTAAATTTAGCCCCACTGGTGGCACTATCCATGTAAAAGTTGCCGAAGTAAATACAAAAATAATTATAGCCGTAAAAGATAACGGTATAGGTATACCCGACAAGCTAAAAGACCAGGTATTTAATATGTTTACCAGTGCCCAAAGGCCTGGCACATCGGGCGAAAAGTCGTTTGGATTAGGCTTGTCCATTTGCCGGCAGATCATGGAAAAACATCACGGCCGTATTTGGTTTGAGAGTGATACCAATATTGGCACAACCTTTTTTATCAGTCTGCCCATTTCGGTGTATAATCTATCTACCGGTTCACCGCAACAGGGAAGCATACCAGTGTCCTGATGCTTTAATAACCCGCTGCTGGGTATCAAAATCAATATAAATAAGCCCAAAGCGCGGATGATAGCCTTCGGCCCATTCAAAGTTATCAGTAAGCGTCCATACAAAATATCCTGCTACTTTACATCCCTCCTGCTGGGCTTTTAACACTTGTTGCAAATGGGTTTGCAGGTATTTTACCCGTTTAGGGTCATGAACTATGCCATCGGTGTGTGTATCAGGAAAGGCCGCCCCGTTTTCTGTAATGATTATCTTTTTTATTTGCGGATAAGCATCAAATTTTTTGATCATATGATAAATAGCCGGGGGATACACCTCCCATTTCATATCGGTGAGTTCTACATTCCGTTTTTCGGCCTTTACTAAACTTGCGCCGATGTACGGAGTAAAGAACGAATACTTAACAATTTCGCGTGTGTAGTTTTGTATCCCGATGAAATCAAAATCAAAGCTAATGTTATGCTCATCGCCCGGTTGATGGTATTTATAAATGCCTTTAAGGGCTGTAACATCATCTGTTGGGTATCCTAATCCTAATATGGGTTCAATAAAAAGGCGGTTTATGAGTGCGTCGGCACGTTTGGCGGCGTTGATGTGTTTGGGCGTATTGGCATAAGGCTCAATATGCGAACATGAAAACGTGTTACCTATGTGCGCACCGGGGCATATTTTTCGCAGGATCCGTGCACCCGCCACGATGCTTAAAACCACATGGTGCACCGCAGGTAAAAAATTTCGCAGCCCGCTCCTGCCTGGTGCATGGATGCCTAAAAAATATCCGGCACCGGTAAATACCGCAGGTTCGTTCATTACCATCCAGTTTTTTACCCGGTCGCCAAAACTTTGGGCGCAAATGGTTACAAATTCGCTAAACCAGTTTATAATTTCGCGGTTTGTCCAACCGCCTTTATCTTCAAGCGCCTGCGGCAGGTCCCAGTGGTAAAGGGTTACCCAAGGCTCAACCCCCTGTTGCAGGCAGTAATCAATCAGTTTATTATAATGGTCTATCCCCGCCTGGTTAATGCGGCCGGTGCCCTCCGGTAAAATACGGCTCCAGGCTATTGAGAAACGAAAGTTTGGTATATTAAGCTCTTTTACAAGGTCAATATCGTCCGTGTAACGACTATAAAAATCGCAGGCTATTGTTGGTTTATCACCATTAAGTATCTTTCCTTTACGGGCGCTAAAGGTATCCCATATAGATGGGCCTTTTCCATCGGCATCACATGATCCTTCTATCTGCAGGGCAGCAGTAGATACCCCCCAGGCAAAATCATCGCCAAAAAGTTGTTTAGAAAGAAGCAGGTCGGGGTTATTTATATCCATTAATTTGAGCTGATGCAAAGCCCAAAATGTACATTATTATTGTATAAATAAAGCGTTACTTAAAAAAACTTAGTGAATGAATGATGAGCGCATGCTTTTTAAAAACAACCATTCGCGCAGGTCGCTTATAATGGCGGCTAACTTTGTGATGATCTTCATGATGTTGTATTTAATGTTTAATCAAATATAACCTGGCAGTGTGTAGTTATCATCAGCGTATCATTATTATAATGTTAACACAAATTGTAGCTTGCGCATTAATTTATTTAGTGAATGATGTTTACTTTTACAGCCAATGAAAAGCTATTTTATCCGCCTGCTTAATTACGATCATTTTGCTAATACAAAAATAGCAGAGCTAATTATACAAACCGGTGCTACAGGTAAGCCTGTAGAGATTATGGCACATTTGTTAACCGCGCAACAAACCTGGCTAAAGCGCCTCAAAAGAATCCCGGCACCACTTACCCCGCTTTGGCCCAACTGGGCGGCAGAAGCGTTTACTAACATTATTGATGACAACCATCAGCAGCTTCTGGCACACCTGGAAACCATGCAACCGGATAATTTTGATATGGTTATTGAATACAAAAACTCCGTTGGTAATTTTAAGAATACTGTAAGCGATATACTTGCCCATTTAATAAACCATGGTACACACCACAGAGCACAAATTGGTACAATTTTAAAAATGGACGGGGCAACCCTGCCCGGGTTAGATTACGTACTTTACCTCAGAAACTTAAACCAAACAGTATAACTTTTACCATAAACACAATGAAAAAAATAATTGCCGCCCTGTTTTTAAGCTTTATCATATTTAGCTGTAGCGATACCAAGAAGCAAGAGAAAGACCTGTTTAACGAGGTTATAAAAGTACACGACCGTGTGATGAGTAAAGACCAACTGATCATGATCAATAAAATGCAGCTGGATACCCTTATTAAACAAAACAAAACGCCAGAGATTACCGCGGAAGCAACACAACATAGCAAAGCGCTGGATGCTGCTGATGCCAATATGGAAGCCTGGATGCACGAGTTTGATGCAGAAAATAAAGGTAAAAGCCATCAGGAGATCATGGCCTATCTTACCGATCAGAAAAAGAAAATAGATGCGATAGACAGCAGCTTTAACGTTACTGTAGCGGCAGCAAGCAAATTCATCAAACAAAACAAAACCAAATGAAGAAACTGATAGGGTTAGCCCTTATTGCATTAACTTTTACCGCCTGTAAGTTTAACGATGCCGATAAACCAAAACTGCCTATTATGGGCAACCGTGATGCGGTAACCAAAACAGTAAATGGTAAAGAGGTTGTAGACACCGTATACCAAACCATACCTGATTTTAAGTTTGTAAACCAGTATGGCGATACCATAACCCAAACCAGCCTGAAGGGCGATATTTATGTAGCAGATTTCTTTTTTACCACCTGCCCTTCTATTTGCCCTATTATGCACCGCAACATGTTAAACGTGTATAATGAGTTTAAGAATGTACCCGATTTTAAGATCATTTCGCACACTATCGACCCTAAACATGATAGCGTTGCAGTAATGAAAAAATATGCCGATAAGCTGGGCATAAGCGGGAATAGCTGGTGGCTGCTGCAAGGTAATAAGGAGCAAACTTATGAGCTTGGCCAAAAAAATTATTTAGTTGCTGTAAAACAGGACGATGGCACCCCCGGTGGCTACGTTCACCAGGGATGGTTTGTATTGGTTGACAAGCAGAAACGCATCCGCGGGTATTACGATGGCACCGATGAGAAACAGGTTGCCAAGCTGATAGAAGATATAAAAATACTACGTACTGAAGTTAATACCGAGATAGCCCAATAATGAAGTTAAGGATAATTGCTTTTATCGGGCTTTTAATTTGTATGGTAGTGGTATCATGCCAAAGCGATGCTGAACAGGATTTTAAGCGCTATTATACCGGCGGTGCTGCAATCTATAAAAGTAAATGCCAGAATTGCCATGGCGCCAAAGGCGAAGGTTTGCTAAACCTTATTCCCCCTCTTACAGATACTGCCTATCTAAAAAAAAACAAGGCCAAACTGGGCTGTTTTATCAAGTATGGTATCAAAGAAACCATTATTACTATAAACGGCAAAGCTTATGAAGGTGCCATGCCAGCTAATGTTGACCTAACTGCCATAGAAATAGCTAAACTGCTTACTTATGTTGGCAACTCATTTGGCAACATAATGGGAACTATTGCCTTTGAGGAAGCTGATGCCGATTTGGCGAAGTGTAAATAGCTGGCAAGTCCGTAAGACAGTAGCCCTCTTTTTCATCTTACGGACTTACGGTCTTTTCTGACTTCCCGACTAAAATCCCTACCTTTACGCCCGCAAAACGTTCTATCGCTGTGCCGACATAGTCGGTGAGAGGAAAGTCCGGGCAACATAGAGCATCCTGCTTCCTAACGGGAAGGCGCCCGCAGCAGGCGACAGCAAGTGCCACAGAGAATATACCGCCCGCAAGGGTAAGGGTGAAAACGTGAGGTAAGAGCTCACGGCTTTTCCGGGCGACCGGGATCGCGGTAAACCTCAGGAGTTGAAAAACCAAATAGGTTCTGAAAGCGGTGCTGCTCGCATCCATGTCCGGCAACGGAATGTCAGAATGGGTAGGTTGATAGATCATGCCGGCAACGGCAGGGCCAGATTAATGATAGAAGCTCTCATTCGGGAGTACAAAACCCGGCTTACAGATTTGCTGCTGAGAAAAGCCCCCTTTATGGGGGCTTTTCAGTTATTACCGCTTCATCAATTTGAGGGAAATGTTGGCTGAAAATCATAACTACACATCTTTTTTACTCAATCAGCCATTCGCCAACAATAAAGTGTTTTAAATACTATACATTTTTCTATATTAGCCTCAAACATTACTACCTGTTTTCAGTTTAAATAACCATGGCGAAAATTTTAATAATTGATGACGAACGGTCTATCCGCAGCACCCTTCGTGAGATACTGGAATACGAAGATTATACCGTAGAAGACGTAGACAACGGTGTTGATGGGCTTGAGCTTATTCGTAAAAATGATTACGACCTGGTGCTGTGCGATATTAAAATGAACCGTATGGATGGTATGGAAGTGCTTACAGAAGGCCTTTCTATCAAGCCGGATCTTCCTTTCATCATGATATCAGGCCATGGCACAGTAGAGACTGCTGTTGAAGCCAGTAAAAAAGGCGCGTTCGATTTTATATCAAAACCGCCTGATCTTAACCGCCTGCTGATCACAGTACGCAACGCCCTCGACAGGGGGAGCCTGGTTGTTGAAACCAAGGTATTAAAGCGTAAAGCATCAAAAGTGCGCCCTATTTTGGGCGAATCGCAGGCTATTGTGCGTATTAAGGAAACTATTGAACGTGTAGGCCCTACAGATGCCCGTGTACTGGTTACAGGTGCTAATGGTAGTGGTAAAGAATTAGTTGCCCGCTGGCTGCACGAAAAATCAAACCGCTCAAACGGCCCTATCATTGAGGTGAATTGCGCAGCAATCCCTTCAGAATTAATAGAGAGTGAATTGTTCGGCCACGAAAAAGGCTCGTTTACTTCGGCTATAAAACAACGTATAGGTAAATTTGAAAGCGCCAATGGCGGTACCCTTTTCCTTGATGAGATCGGCGATATGAGCCAGTCGGCACAGGCCAAGGTGCTGCGTGCCCTGCAGGAAAGTAAAATTACCCGTGTTGGCGGCGAAAAAGAGATTGATGTGGATGTACGCGTGGTGGCGGCAACCAATAAAGACCTGCTAAAAGAAATTGAAGCCGGCAACTTCCGAATGGACTTGTACCACCGCCTGAGTGTTATCCTGATCCATGTACCACCGCTTACCGAGCGCCGTGATGATATTGCCCTGCTTACCCAGAGCTTCTTAGAAGAGATTTGTAACGAGTATGGTATGCCGGTTAAAAAGGTATCTGATGCGGCGTTAGAAGCTCTTAAAGCCCTGCCGTGGACGGGTAATATCCGCGAATTACGTAACATGGTTGAGCGTTTGATCATCCTAAGCGATAAAACTATTACCGAGAATGATGTGAAGGCCTTTGCCAATCCATCGGCACCAATAGTTGCCACGGCTGGTGCTGCTGCAGCGCCACAAACAGATTTTGACCAGTTCACTAATTTCCAGGAATACAAGGATTACGCCGAGCGCGAGTACATCAAGTTTAAACTGGAGAAAAACAACTGGAATGTATCAAAAACCGCCGACGATATTGATATACAACGCAGTCACCTGTATAGTAAAATAGAGAAGTTTGGATTGAAACGCGGGGAATAAATTACCGCCATCAATCATAGTGCAAAAAAGCTAATGACTTACGGTTGTCATTAGCTTTTTTTGTAACTTTAAACAGTTAAAAGAAATGCAATGGCTGATAAAGAGATATTTACCCAAGCAGAAATAGCACTTTTAAAAGAAGGTTTAAAACGATCATATAAGGAACGTTTTGAATTTGCAACACGTTTATACAAAATTCAGAAAACAATGGCCAAAGCTGTAATATCACACAAACCATTTATAAGTAAATAGGCATTGGATATTTTCGACGAAGAAATACTGAATTTTTGGAAGGCTCTTCAGGATAATCAAGTGCAATATATCATGATTGGTGGTTATGCCATTAATTTGCATGGTTTTCAACGCTTTACCGGAGATCTTGATATATGGTTAAAGGATACCTTAGAAAATAGAATAAACCTTCGAAAGGCGTTTGTAAGTTGCGATATTGGGGATTATCCTATGGTAGAATATATGGAATTTATACCCGGCTGGACAGATTTTAGCATGAATAACGGCCTTCGTATTGATATTTTGATTGATATGAAAGGGCTTGAAGGATATACATTTGACGAATGCTTGCAAATGGCCTCTGTTGCAGATATCGAAGATGTAAAAGTTCCATTTTTACATATTAATCAACTTATTCAAAATAAAAAAGTAACCAACCGCCCTAAAGATCAGATTGACGTTGCTGCGCTTGAGGAGATTCGTAAATTAAGAGAAGAAGATTAGAATATAAAAGAAGGTTTGGATTGAAATGGGGAAATAAATTGCTTTCTCGCACCCAGATAATGGCAATGCGAGGCGTGAGGGTTCGAGTCCCTTCTTCCGCACATAAATAATAAAGCCCGATATGAAAGTATCGGGCTTTATTATTTAATTCTATTTTATATAAGTTTATATCCTAACCGTACACCACATATTGTTACTTTTGCCGCATGACAGATGAGGAACTGATTGCCTATTTTGAACACGCTAAATTACCCGAAACCTTACGCCTTGACAGGGCTTCTACTCAGCATTTTGTAAAGGAAGCGGTGCATAGAAACCTTGAAATGATGATGGCCGACCCAACTGATACCCGTTCGAGGCATCGTTTAAACATGATAGCCATTGCGATGGAAAAACCATACGACGGGCCGGAGATCCCCAGGTTTTAGTACCAGTTATGAATTTACAGCAAGTTGATTGTTTTCTATAAAGGTTTTAATTGCGGCAACGGCGCTGCCTTTGCCATCGTTTAAATCAAGGTCGCTTATTGATTTTAAATAGCCCACTAATTTTTCTGTTTTTGCACTGTCTGTTACTGTAAAGCCCATTAGCCATTGCGAAAAGCTTTTTTCGGCAATAGGCTCATCAATCAGTTTTATCACATTTTTATGGCGCTGGTCGGCTTGTATCCTTGAGTAAAGCGCATCAATTACCGAATCTTTTCCCTCTAAAACCTGTATAAACGTTCCTTCGGAATACAACAATACGCCCGAAATATTAAGTGCCGCGTTATGTAGCCTTGCATTGTGTAAAATATCAAGTAATTGATTTTCGTGCATTAATTTAACAGCGGTACTTATGTAAACTATATTTTTCATTAATTGGGTAAATTGTTTAAATGTATTTTTTCCTTTAGTATTTTGGCGGCCTGCGTGTATCCCCCTTCTGAGCCATCAACAAAATGAATATGCCCGTCTATAAGGTCGCGTACATAGCACGACATGATGGAGGCGCTGCTGATGTGCAGTCCGTATAATATTGCCCTGTCCTGCTCCAGTTCATCCAATGCTTGCTGTAGCTCTTTACGCTGTTTGATGGTGCCCGATATAACCGTATTGATTTTGCCATCAATCACCAGTGTGTCGGCCATTTCTACCAGGCTCTTTAAATACTTTCGGCCACTTCGTGTCCTGAAATAAATTTGGCCGTACAATGTAGTTAACCATATTGTGATCAACTTAAACCATTTAACCTGCCCCAGCCTGAAACGCATTTCGGCTCCTAAATTACTAAAAGTAGTTTTAAGTTTTAATTGTGCAACAGATATGGGCTGTCGTTTGCGCGGTGGGCCGTATATCTCATCTATCTTATTCATCACTTTACTAAAGGATGCCGACTGCCTTGCATTATCGCCGGCTGCAACCAATAGGGTAACCACTTCTTCCCTATCCTGCGGCGGCGCTACCCTATCCCATCGGCATTGCATGCCGCTTAGGTCAAGTTCATCTGTTTGGGCCGGATGATTTGATAAAAGGGCGTCGTCTCCTTTAATCAACTGCTCGGCATAGTTAAGGCCGTTACCCAAAACAACAGGAATATGGAAAGATGCTGAACTGCTGAATTTAGCAATATGCAGATGATGGCCTTGCGTGTAGATCTGCTCTATTGCTACCATGCCGGTACGTAGCTCAAGGTTAAACGTGTTTTGGGTATTGATTTTGTAAGAAGCCAGTGCCTGCATTACTTTATCGATAATGCCGGGTGGAACAATAAAAGTGGCGCCATCGCCCCCAAAGAAAAAAGGGATAATAATGTTTAATCCATATGCGATATTAAGGACAGATACGATGCTGCCTGTAGCTATCAGGTTTACATCTTCGTGCCTGCCGCTAAACACAGCGTTGGTAGATCCCTTTATATCGGTGAGCACTACATACCAGCCGCGCGGTATTTCATTAAACAAATGGGATTGGGTTAAAAGCTCACCAAGTGGCATTTTATGTGCAGGTAATTCTGCATAAAACTGGTCATTAGCTGCTACCGGCATATATACTAAATATACGTAAAAACACTTCTTAGGTTTTAAGAAGTTTATAATACATAATCGTTAATAGAAGTGAGCTAAACGAGGGTTTTAGGCCATTTCCATGCTTGCCATACAATTAAAAGCGTTATAATAACTTCTACCATACCTAAAAAGATATAAAACACCCACCACGGGTCGATAGAAATTAACACCACCAATACCATAACAATGGTGTAAATAATCCCCGCTATAATGTTTAAAATACGGTTTGTCTTCGGCTTTAATACTAACGATAAAAAGACCATTAGAGCCGGTACCGCCATGAGTATGGCTGCGGCTAACAATTTGTAAGGGGTTGTTTCACCAACGCCCATATGCCCGTTTAATAATCCTTTAAGACGTTGAGGCACAAACATCGAAAATATGTCGCCGTATATATATAACAACATTAAACTTACCCATAAAGCGGATAATTTTATTTTGGTGTTTACCTTAATGTCTTCAAAGCTGCGGGTAATAGTACCGTTTGGGGCCATTTTATGGTTTATATTATTGTAATCTATTTAAGTTATTATGAACACATATATATGACTGTTTGTGCTTTAAGTTGTTACAAAAACGGCTAAAGCAACATTATATATCATAATTACCATCCCGCAAAAATTGCTACATTACATTCAAAAAGATACCTATGCTCATAAAACCCACCAAAATAACCGCCGGTACTCTACAGGTAAATATCTACGCTGCAGTTTCGGTTTTTTTGGCTTACACCATGATCTTCGGGTTCCGTAAATCATTCACCGCGGCAACGTTTGATGGTATTACCGTTTCTGGGTATAGCTATAAAACGCTTTTGGTTATAAGCCAGGTTTTGGGTTACATGCTGGCCAAATTTTATGGCGTAAAATACATTGCCGAGCTTAAACGCACCGGCCGTGGCAGCGTTATTATACTACTAACGGGCATAGCCTGGTTTAGCTGGCTGGGTTTTGCGTTGGTGCCTGTGCCTTACAATATTGTGTTTTTGTTTATCAATGGTTTCCCGTTGGGGATGCTGTGGGGCGTGGTTTTTTCTTATGTAGAGGGCCGCCGCGGTACCGATTTTATTGGCGCTACGCTGGCCGTAAGCTTTATTTTTGCATCGGGGTTTGTAAAATCGGCGGCCGGGTGGCTTATACTAAATTTTGGCATTAATGAGTTTTGGGCACCATTTTGTACCGGGCTTTTATTTGCCGGCCCGCTCCTGCTGTTTATTTACCTGATGGAGAAGATCCCTCCGCCAGATGCCGCAGACATTGCTGACCGGATGGAGCGCACCCCCATGAGCAAAGCACTACGAAATACATTTGTTCGCTCGTTTTTACCGGGCCTGGCAGCATGTATCCTCATTTATACTTTCGCTACCATCTTTAGGGATATCCGCGATAATTTTAGCGCCGAAATGTGGAAAGAAATGGGCTTTTTTAATCAGCCTGCTATTTTCTCAAAAACCGAAACCCCTATCACTCTTGTAATCCTGGTGCTTATTGGCAGTATGGTAATGATACGTAACAGTTATAAAGCATTGATAACCGCTCATGTATTTATCGGTATCGGGTTTTTACTGGCGGGGCTATCAACATGGATGTTTATCAGCGGCAATGTGCCACCCGTTTGGTGGATGACACTCGTAGGCCTTGGCTTGTATATGGTGTATATTCCCTTTAACGCTGTGTTTTTTGAAAGATTAATCGCCACGTTCAGGTATGCAGGTAATGTTGGCTTCCTGATATACCTTGCCGATTCATTTGGTTATGTTGGCAGCTTAGGTGTACTACTTGCCAAAGAGGTATTTAAAGTGAAGCTTAACTGGGTCAATTTCTTTTCAAACAGTGTTATGGTATTATCGGCCATTGGGTTGTTCCTCACATTATTCTCGGCCATATATTTCGCACGAAAATTTAAAAAGTTACGTACGTCTTGAAATTCGGGACTTGGTTATTTAGTATATTTGGGCGCTTAGTTCATTAAAACTTGTCTACCGGGTATTTGTATTTTATACAAGCTGTCCTAAATATCGCTATCCTTATGAGCATCATCCACAATAAAAATATTGGTACCAAACAAAAAGCCCTTGCTATTAATCTCGACCCTACCATCTACGGTTCATTTGCCGAGATCGGTGCCGGACAGGACGTAGCTGCAAACTTTTTTAAAGCGGGTGCTGCTGCGGGTACTATAGCCAAAACCATGTCGGCTTATGATATGGTTTTCTCTGATGCCATATACGGTGTGCAGCAGGTACGCAGGTACGTAAGCGAGAACAGGCTCATGTCCATGCTAAACCACGAGTACAGCCTGATCATGGAGCGCCTGGCTGAGTCGCGCGGAAATACTTCTACCTTTTTTGCTTTTTCGGCAACCTTTTCGGCGCTTAACTATCATAAAACTAATGAGGGGCATGGCTGGATGGGCCTCCGTTTCCAGATGGAGCCCAACGGCAAATATCATGATGTGGTGCTACACGTTAAGTTGCTTGATAATGATAACAACCTGCAACAGCAAGCTGTAGGCGTTTTGGGGGTAAACCTGATATATGCCTGCTTTTATTACCATGAATACCCCACTGTTTTTTTGCAATCATTGATGGACGACCTGAACACAGACCGTATCCAGATTGATATGATCCGTTTCGAAGGGCCGGGTTTTGATAAGGTAGATAACCGCCTGATGAGTTTGCATCTGGTAAAACTCGGTTTTTCAGATGCCGCCGTATTTGGTCCTGATGGTAAGAACCTTCAGCCATCAGAAGTTTTGTATAAAAAGCATATCGTAGTTGTACGCGGCCGTTTCCGCCCGCTCATCAATGTGCACTTGGATATGATAAATACCGGTGTTGAACAGTTTATGGGCGAGCCGGATGTAGATAGCAATAATTTAGTTGTAGTTACCGAGCTTACGCTGCAATCGTTAAAAGAACGGGACGCCGATATTAATGCAGAAATAGACGAGAAGGATTTTCTTGACCGGGTGGATATCCTTTGTTCGTTAGGCCAAACGGTACTTATTTCTAATTTTCATGAGTACTATAAACTGGTGGCGTACCTGTCTAAAATTACCAAACTTAAAATGGGTGTTGTGTTGGGCTATCCCAACCTTGAATATATTTTTTCGGAAGAGCATTATAAAGACCTGCCGGGTGGGATCCTGGAATCTTTCGCTACCCTGTTTAGCCGTAAGGTAAAGCTGTTTATTTACCCTACCCTACGCGATGGCGAGATATGGAATACGCAGAAGTTTTCGCTCCCGCCGCATTTGACAGACTTGTACCAATACTTGCTTGCCAATAATAAAATTGAGGATATTGAACATTACAACAAAAATAACCTGCAGATAGAAACCGATAAAGTGCTGCAATTTATTAAACAAGGCACTCCGGGTTGGGAAAAGTATGTACCTGTTGAGGTTGCCGCAGTAATAAAAGCCCGATCATTATTCGGGTACTCTGCAGATACGCTCAATAAAACCGAAGCAAATATATAACTGCTATATTTTTTCAAAGCTTGTAATTTATGGACTGATTATTAAATCTAATAATCATATAAAGGTCATATATAACTTATATAACAAACACTTAAAGGGGTTTATTGTTAAAAATTACCTTTATAGTATAAAACCATTTATTAAATTAAATAATTATAAATTGACAGATACATTAAACTATATAACCGGCCGCATAAACCGTTTTGCTTTATATAAGATTTTATTAGTGATGTTTTTTGCAGGCATTAACAGCCTTGCATATAGCCAGGTTACCGGCGCTACTGATACCTTAAAAAATGATACTGTAAAAGTTACAAAACATGCCGAAAACCTATCTGGCCAATATGATGTTGGCGATTTGTTCCATAAAATACTCCACCCAAAAGCCAAGCCCGATTCTGTAAAGAAAAAGCCATCGGGTATCACAATTATACCCAATATCGCTTCTAACCCAACTATCGGGTCGCAGATTGGGATAAAGGCTGTTGCTGGCCGTGTATTGGGCAACGAGCCGGGTACCTTTTTATCGGTAGCCGCCACATCTGCTTCCATCACTACAAAAGGCATTATTTACTTTTATGTTAACCATAATATTTTTACACCGGGTAACAAGTATAACTTTCAGGGCAGTCTTGTAGTGGCTAAAACTGTTAGTCCGGATTATGGTATGGGTATTGGCAATGGCAATTACGACAGCCCGGAAAATGAGATATTAACAAACCCGGCGCGTAAGGGCCGTGCACTTAACTCTCTTTATTTCAACTTACGCGAAAAAGTATATAAAGAGATACAAAAAGGACTTTTTGTTGGCGCCGGAGCATCGTTTGATGTAAGGAGAAATATTGAGGAACGGAATACTACAGCGACAGACCTAACACCCTATAGAATTTATAACGACCGATATGGCTTCGATGATGGTGGCTATTCAGCAAACGGGTTACTGTTTAATGTGCAGTACACCACCCGTGATAACCAGAACCGCGCTTATAAAGGTATTTATGCAGATGCCGGGTTCCGTTTAAACCAAACGTGGCTGGGCAGTTCAAGAGGCGCACTGCAATTTACAACCGATGTTAGAAAATATATCAGTCTTTCTACCAGTCACCCCGAACATGTGATCGCTTTCTGGAACTGGGGATCGTATTTGCTTAGTGGTGCCGTACCTTATCTCGAACTTGCTGGTACCGGCAGAGATGGCTCATTTAGAAGTGGCCGCGGCTATGTTAATCAATATTTCAAAGGCACCAAATACAACTATTCTGAAGTTGAATACCGCTTCCCTATCTTAAAAAACAAATTTATAAGCGGTGTTACCTTTTTTAACCTGCAAACTGCTAACGATGATCTGGGTACTAAGTTGTTTGAGAAATGGCAACCGGGTTATGGTGGTGGTTTACGCGTACTGTTCAATAAAGCTACCCGTACCAACCTTTGCCTTGATTACGCATGGGGTAAATATGGCGCACGCGGATTCTTCCTGGGTTTGAACGAGGCTTTTTAAACTAACACGCTTAACTCAAAAGTTAAAGTGAATTTATTTTTGCTTGTAATTTCAACCGGTTTTTAACGATCTGGATGGGGTTTAAAGCACCAAAAATCGCCCTTAAAACGGCCTGTAACGCCCGTAGTGTTCACGTTCACGCCATCCCCGGCTCGTGAACGCTCGTATATATCTCATAATCAGGGCATTCAGTTATTTAGTAAATTATAAAAAGTATAAGTAGTTGATTTGATGCTAATTGCGTATTACTAACTGGCTGATTCCGCTCCTTTGCCATAGATATTAAGACAGGCAGTCAATTAACCTATAATGAAGTATCTTTGCCAATTCTCATCAACAATACATGATCAAGCAAGCCCTACAAAATTTAAACATACAAGCCTTAAACCCTATGCAGGAGGCTGCCATTGCGGCCGCCAAAAAGGGCGATGTAATACTGCTTTCACCTACCGGATCGGGTAAAACACTGGGCTTTTTGTTACCATTGCTGGGTTTACTTGATGCTAATGTAAATACTGTACAGGTAATGATCCTGGTGCCCTCGCGCGAGCTGGCCTTGCAGATAGAGCAGGTTTTCCGCAGTATGGGAAGTGGGTTTAAAGTGAACTGCTGTTATGGCGGCCACTCTTTAAAAATAGAGATGAATAACCTCTCCCAGCCGCCTGCTGTGTTGATAGGTACTCCCGGCCGTATCACGCATCACCTGCGCCGCGAAACTTTTGACACCTCGGCCATTTCCACCATTGTACTGGATGAGTTTGATAAATCGCTGGAATTTGGTTTCCAAGAGGATATGGCCTACATCATTAAGCAGTTGCCCAATATCAAAAAGCGGATCCTGACTTCGGCTACCCAAATGGACGAGATCCCGGGCTTTACCGGTATCCGTAACCCTACCAAACTTGATTACCTGAGCAATGCCGCTATTACGCCAGATTTGAAACAGAAAGCGGTATTTAGTGAAGCTGCCGACCGTTTAGAAGCCCTGTTCGCACTGCTTTGCAAAATAAGCGATAAGCCAACACTGGTATTTTGCAACCACCGCGAGGCTGTTGACCGTATTAGCGACCTGCTATATGATATGGGCCTGCCGCATGATATTTTCCACGGCGGTATGGAGCAGGACGACCGCGAACGCGCCTTACTGAAGTTCAGGAACGGCAGTCACCATATATTAATTACTACTGATTTGGCTTCGCGCGGACTGGATATCCCCGAAATAGAACACGTAGTACATTACCAGCTGCCGCATAACCAGGAGGCCTTTACACACCGTAACGGCCGTACGGCGCGGATGCATGCCAAAGGGACTTCCTACCTAATGCTTAACCCCGGTGAAAAGCCGGCGTATTTACACGAGATGCCCGAAGAGGAAAAGCTATCCGCTAAGATCAAGATCCCGGCGTTATCGCCATGGGCAACGGTGTACATCGCCGCAGGCAAAAAAGATAAAATAAACAAGGTTGATATTGTAGGCCTGTTGCTGAAAAAAGGTGAACTGGCCAAAGAAGACCTTGGGCTGATTGAGGTGCTGGACCACTCCTCCTACGCCGCTGTAAAACGTAACCTCATAGAACGTACAGTAGCATTGGTAAAAAATGAGAAAATAAAAGGCCGTAAGATCAAGATAGATATTTCGAGGTAAGTACCCAAGCCACTATTTACAATCGCCTGGCTCCAGCCGGGTGATGATTATTACAAGGCCTCCGGCCGCTTACTATAAGCGGCAAACTGCGGCGGGACGCCGTATAATAGTGGTCACCCGGCTGGAGCCAGGCGACGGCAAAGAGAAACCCTGCGACTACAAATGGGTTTGTGGATTATACTAACCAACCAATCGTCCCGCTCGGACGACCGTTTATACAAATTCGTCCCATTCGGGACGTGTGGTTGGTAGAATAATAACAACAAGTAAAAGCGTTTCATCAGAACGCCTGATAAAATGCGAAGATTTGAATTGCACCTTCATATCTTTTCCTCGCCCATTATACTTACATTTGGCGCTGATGTAAGTTCTTTACTTTCCTTCATCAACCGGTATAGGTTTTACTTAATTGTAGATTAATAGGGAATAGTGTGCAAATCACTAACTGTCGCGCAACTGTAAGTAACACAAAAAGGTTTTTGCCAATAATGTCCACTGCTTGTACCAACAATGAGCGGGAAGGGCGGCAAAAATGTTACAAGTCAGGAGACCTGCCATACTGAATTGACAATGCTTTCGCGGTATGAAGCAATGGTCGGTGTGTTTGATATAGTTTTTGTTACCACCTGTATTTTTATGCAAGGGAGTGCTATGTCCAAACTTTTCCATCCATCCTACCCAAACGCATTGCGAAGAATAGCTAACGGGCTTTTAACCGATTTATTCATTTAATCAATTAAAGCAATGCTAACGCAAAATTTAGGCTACCCGCGCATTGGTGGCCAGCGCGAATTGAAAAAGGTTTGCGAAAACTACTGGGCAGGCAAAACGGGGTACAAAAATGTACTTGCCGTAGGTAAAAACATTCGCCACGAAAACTGGCAGATCCAAAAAGACGCGGGGATAGACCTGATCCCTTCAAACGATTTCTCTTATTATGATCACGTGCTCGACCATTCCCTGATGTTTGGCGCCATACCAAAACGGTATAACGAGGTGATGCTGAAACAGGATAACGAAGAGATTGACCTGTACTTTGCCATGGCCCGCGGTTATCAAAAAAACGGGTTTGATGTAGTTGCTATGGAAATGACCAAATGGTTTGATACCAACTACCATTACATTGTGCCCGAGTTTTATAAGAACCAGCAGTTCCGCCTGTTCTCGCAAAAGATAGTGCATGAGTTTTATGAGGCAAAGCAACTGGGTATTGTTTCCAAACCTGTGCTGATTGGGCCTGTATCGTACCTGTTACTGGGTAAAGAGAAAGAGGCGGGTTTTGAGAAGATAGACCTGATCAAAAACCTATTACCTGTTTATGCTGATATATTGACCAAGTTGCAAGACTTAGGGGCCGAATGGATCCAGTTTGATGAGCCTTTCCTGTCGCTCGATCTGACCGAAAAAGAGCAGCAGGTTTACCGCAATACCTACAAGCAGCTTAGAAAAGAGTTCCCGCGATTGAATTTTTTGCTGGCCACCTATTTTGAACGCCTGGGCGATAACGCGCAACTGGCCACATCATTACCTGTTGATGCCCTGCATATCGACCTGGTGCGCGCGCCGCAGCAGTTAGATGAGGTGCTGGAACTGTTGCCTGCCAAAACCATCCTTTCGTTAGGTGTGGTAGATGGCCGCAACGTTTGGAAGAATGACTTTGAGCAATCGTTGGCTGCCATCCAAAAAGCAAAAGATAAATTGGGTGCCGACAGGGTTTGGATAGCCCCATCCTGCTCCCTGATCCATTCGCCCTGCGATTTAAAAAGCGAGAGCAATAATGATGTATTAACCCCTGAAATTAAACAATGGCTTGCATTTGCAAAACAAAAGGTGAGCGAAATAGCGTTGTTAAAAAGCCTTTCAGGCAATGCACCTGGTGTTAATGCCCAATATAAACTGGCCGGGAATATTCATGATAACACCTCACGTAAAACATCAATACTTATCCATAATTCATCTATAAAACAGCGTGTTGTAAATATAAAAGAAAGTGATGCTCAACGTAAAAGCAGTTTCCCATCGCGTAAGCAACAACAGCAAGCTTTGTTAAACCTGCCGTTGTTTGCTACCACTACTATCGGTTCGTTCCCGCAAACTGCCGAGGTGCGCAGCTGGCGTTCACAATTAAAAAAGGGTGCCATCAACCAGGCGCAGTATGACCTGCACATAGCTGCCGAAACCGAGAAAGCCGTAAAATGGCAGGAAGAAATCGGCCTGGATGTTTTGGTACATGGCGAGTTTGAGCGTAACGATATGGTGGAATATTTTGGCGGGCAACTGGCTGGCTTTACCTTCACCCAAAATGGCTGGGTACAAAGTTATGGCAGCCGCTGTGTAAAACCTCCCATTATTTATGGCGATGTATCGCGCCCCGAAGCGATGACGGTTAAGTGGTCGGCCTACGCGCAGTCATTAACCAATAAATGGATGAAGGGCATGCTTACCGGGCCGGTAACTATTTTGCAATGGTCGTTTGTAAGGAACGATCAGCCACGGTCAGAAACCTGTATGCAAATAGCACTTGCTATCCGCGATGAGGTTTGCGATCTGGAGAAAGCCGGCATCAAGATCATTCAGATAGATGAACCCGCCATACGCGAAGGCCTGCCCCTGCGCAAGGCTGATTGGGCAACTTACCTGGACTGGGCGGTAAAAGCTTTCCGCATTTCGGCCGGTGGCGTGCAGGATGATACGCAGATCCATACACACATGTGCTATTCGGAGTTTAACGATATCATTCAAAGCATTGCCGATATGGACGCGGATGTGATCACGATAGAAACCTCCCGCTCGCAAATGGAGCTACTGGATGTTTTCGCCGATTTTAAATACCCTAATGAGATTGGCCCCGGGGTGTATGACATCCACTCGCCACGCGTGCCCAATAAGGATGAGATGACCCACCTGCTTAAAAAAGCAAGGGCGGTTATACCCGACAGCCAGCTTTGGGTAAACCCCGATTGCGGCCTGAAAACCCGCGGATGGGACGAAACCAAAAAAGCGTTAACAGAAATGGTAGCGGCAGCCAAAGAAATGCGTGCCACTGTCACCGAAGCATCAATAATTTAAAACTGACAACCAACAGGCAGGGTTATCCCCTGCCTGTTATTACCTTTACCGGCATCATGACATTAGACGAAAGAATACAAGCCTCAGAAACCCGCATATTTAAAGCCGTTTTCCCGAACACTACCAACCACTACGATACCCTTTTTGGCGGCACCGCCATGCACATGATGGATGAGGTTGCCTTTATAACCGCCACCCGCTTCAGCAGGCAGGTAATGGTTACCGTAAGCAGCGATAAGATTGATTTTAAAAAACCCATCCCCGCCGGTACCATTGTTGAGCTGATTGGCAGAGTGAGCCATGTAGGTAACACCAGCTTAAAGGTTGATGTAGAGATCTATATAGAGCAAATGTATGCTGAGGGACGGGAGCTGGCCATACACGGCAGCTTTACATTTGTAGCTATTGATGAACACAAAAAACCGGTTAGGATAGTAAAGTAAAAGGTATTATATCGCCTTTTCCAAAACGGTTATTTTACCGGTTTCGTCATTCATTAAAGTCATCTGTATCCAAACCTGTTTGGTTTTGGTGCGGATAACGTACGTTTTAATGTTGTCGAGCAGGTTATAATCAATAGAATAGCCGTATCGTTTATCTATAAGTTCGGGGTTGCCAACGCTGTCTATTTGCGTTTTTGGTACAGATACATTATTAACCTGTACGCCGCCCAAAGCTTTAATGGCTTCATCGTAATACTTGCCTACTTGTATGCTATTGAACTTTTTGCCGTCGCTCCTGTCCTTTTCTATATGGGCTTTAAAGGTTTTGCCTTCCTGTAGCAGCAGTTTGCCGTTCACCGCAAAGTACTCTTTGTCCACATCCCTTATGCTCTCCGGCTTAATCTCTTTATCATAATTGTAGGTGTATTTCTCCGGCGGACTTAGGTACGGAAACTTATCCAGGTTCTTATCACTCACCGGGATGGTATTGATATCAAATTTACCGGTACTTACAGGCGTATTGTTAGCCACTGCATCGGGCGCGGTTTTGCTTACCTCGGCTTTATTAGCTGCGGTATCTGTAGTGCCGGTATTATTAGTTTTGCTTTTGCATGCTGCAAGGGCAATAACTACAGTGGCGCAAAGGATTATCTTTTTTATATTATTTAGCATATAAACCGTTTTTTAATTGTGTAGCAGCAGCAAGTATTTCTTTCGATAATATTTTTGCATTGGTTGCGGCATCTTCATCATCATAGCGCAGATACTTCCATGTACCATTGGTATAAGTGTCTTTTATGGCCAGCAGGTATTGTGTCCCTTTCATCCTCACCTTATTTGAACCTATTTTTTCAACTTTAGTATCACCCATTTTAGTTTTGGTGATCATATCTATCAGCGCGCCGTTTTTAAATTCTAAAACCATACTTTGATTGTACCTGCCCAGGCAAACCGATGCATTTGCCAGTTTTTTTACCGGGCTCAGCTTTAACATTAAAGGCACTTCTTCAAATATGGATTTAATGCCCATCCCATCAAGTGCCCCGTTGGCCATGGCTTTCATTTGAGCCCTGGGCATAATTTTAAAGATTTGAGGATAGGTCATCTCAATAACTTTATCCATGTTTTTTTGGTGGGTGTAGGCCACTATGGTTTCAAAATCGTGCTTAATAATTGTCGCGTCTTGCTGCGCGGAGGCACCGGTTGCAGATAACAGCAAAAGGCATATCAGAAGTTTTTTCATAGGCGTGGCCCGGGTTTAAGGTTTTGTGGGATTTTTAATATCCCCACAATAAACAGCAGCACAATTAAATGGTTTTGATATGTTGCCATGTTTCACTAACAGCCTGCTCTACAGCGAAGTAAATTGCAAGCGATTTATAACAGCTTAAATCAAAATAGCTACCTTTATCCAACGAAAAACTAATTACTTAAATCATCATGAAAAAGCTATCATTCCTGTTAGTAATGCTAACATTTGCCTGTACCTCGGTATTTGCGCAATTAACCAAAGACCAAATTGTTGGCGAGTGGACACGCGCCAAAGCCTACACCAAAGCTTATTTAGATGCTATGCCTGCCGATGGCTACGCCTTTAAAGCCACGCCAGAGGTACGTACCTTTGCGGGCCAGATGCTGCACCTGGCCGATGCCAACTACTTTTTTGTAGGTATGGCAAGCGGTAAGGTAAGCCCGCTGGGTAAAGATGTATCTGTAGAAAAAACCGTTGAGCAAACCAAAGAAGCTACCACTAAAGCAGTTTTAGACAGCTACGACTATGCCATCGGCGCCATACAGGGCATGACCGAAGCGCAGTTCAAAGAAGAAGTAAGCATGGGTAAAATGAAAGCCACCCGCGGCCAAATGCTGGCAAAAGGTTTTGAGCACCAAACCCACCACCGTGGCCAAACAACTATTTACATCCGTTTAAAAGGTGTAACCCCGCCTAACGAAATGTTGTTCTAACTAAGAACCGGAAATTTGTAAAATGCCGCCCTGGTCAGCAGGGTGGCATTTTTTGTTTTGATGTTTTAACCACACAAAACACGGAGGGTTACAGAGAATTAATATTCTAAAAGAGGTTGTTGGTTTCTTTTTGTGCCCTATGTGTTTTTTCTCCTGTGTCCTTTGTGGTTAAATAAACAAATATAAATATTTGTATTTGCTAAAATAATTAGCAAATTTGTATGTGAACCAGAATAAGATAGAGATAAAGGCCGAAGCGCGTGTGTTGTTTGTTGATATGAACAGCTATTTTGCCCGCTGCGAGCAGCAAACCAACTACTGGCTGCGTGGCCGCCCTGTTGGCGTTTGTGTTTACACAGGCAAGTATGGCTGCGTAATATCATTATCTACCGAAGCCAAAGAGCGCGGGCTTAAAGCCGGCATGCGCCTTAACGATGCCATGGCCCAATGCCCCGATCTGGTACCGGTTGAAAGTAACCCCGCCCGTTATCGGCAGTATCATACAAAAATTATTAACGTAATGCGCGAGTATTGCAACGATGTGGTACCTAAAAGTATTGATGAAGCTATTGTAAACTTTAGCAACTACGAAAATGTTGACCCCATGCAAATGGCCATGAACATTAAAAGGGATATCCTAACCAAAGTGGGCGACTGGCTTACCTGTTCGGTTGGTATTGCGCCAAATGCTTTTTTAGCTAAGTTGGCATCCGTTAGGGGCAAAAAACGCGACGGGCTGATGATGATAACCCCGCAAAATATCGATTCGGTTTTAAGCGAGTTGAAACTGGGCGACCTGCCCGGCATCGGCGCAAACATGTCATACCGGTTGGAACGCGCCGGTATTAAAACCCCGCTGGAAATGCGCTATGCCCCGCCCGAAAGGCTGCGCAGTATATTTAAAAGTATTGATGGTGTTTACTGGCATTACCGCCTCAATTTTATCGAAACCAACATTGTAGCGCATGAGTACAAAGGTATGCAGGCAATGCGCCAGATCTCGGCCGAAAAGCGCCAGCATATCAACTACATCGACCAGTTGTTTATGACGCTTTGCCTTACGCTGGAGAAACGCATGGTGCATCATAAGTTTCACTGTAAATCGGTTGGGTTTACCGCGCGTTATGCCGATGATACCCGCTGGGACGATGCCTTTACTATCAGCGTGCCCGTACAGGATGCCATTAGTTTAATGCGGATGATCCGCATCCGCATGGCAAAGTTTGAGGAAGCAACCAAATGCGGCCCTATCCTTAATACACAGATAACGCAAATGCGCGTGGCTGTTACCAATTTTGTAAACAATGGTAATATGCTGTACAGCCTGTTTGATGACATGGAAAAGCAGGAAACAGCCCTGAAAACCATGCACCAGATAAAAGATAAGTTTGGGTCAGATAAGCTCATTCGCGCTGTAGAAATGACGGACGGCAAGGTGATAAAAGATGTGATCGGCTTTGGCTCGGTGAAAGATCTGACCGATCTGGATTATAAGAGTTAGCTTCCCCACCTCTCCGCATTTAGCATTTTTATTACCTTTAAGCCTCTATAATTTTATATGGTGTTTTGCTACCGGTCTATATTTTCTGTGTTAATCGCCATGCTTGGCTTATCCCAGTGCCATAACCGGCATACGGCAACAGTTTTGGTAAAAGATACAGTCAGGGTTATTAATCCCCACGAAGCAAACGCTATAGATAGTAACCAAACGCCACTGAAAAACATGTTCGGCATAAACGGTTACGAATGGAACTTTTTGGAGAACCCCGCGGCTAAAAACGACCGTAACCATATTTACGAAGCCAATATGGCGCTCATCAAAAGCTTTAGCGCTGTAAGGCATTACCTGAACTGGAATAAACTCGAGAACACCCAGGGCAACTACACTTATAACCCTACCAACAATGGCAATTGGTATTACGATGTTATTTACAGTCGCTGCAAGCAGGATAGTATAATGATTGTGGCCGATATCAAAAACCTGCCGGTATGGATGATGGACACCTACCCTGCCGACCAGCGCGACGATGAGAACGCCCCAGCACCTTACGGGGCTGACCGTTCAAAACCTGCTTCGTATCTAATACAGGCCCGTACCGCTTTTCAGTTTGCTGCGCGATATGGTTCGAACACGAAAATAAACCCAAATCTTGTAAAAGTTGATGGCCGCCCCCGCTGGAAAAACGATGTGGTAAACACCGTTAAGATCGGCCTTGGGCTCATCAAATACATTGAGTGCGGTAACGAACCCGACCGCTGGTGGAAGGGCGACAAAGCCACCCAATCGCCGGAAGAATATGCCGCAAACCTATCGGCTTTTTATGACGGGCACATGGGCACACTGGGTAACAACGCCGGTGTAAAAACTGCCGACCCAAACATGATGGTGGTAATGGGTGGCCTTGCTACCGCCGATGTAAAATACGTACAACGAATGATAGACTGGTGTAAAGCCAATCGCGGTTTAAACCCCGATGGCAGCATTAACCTGTGTTTTGATGTGATCAATTATCACCTGTATGCAAATGATGGCAGCGTATTTACCCACCAACGGGCATCAACTGGCGTAGCGCCCGAACTTACCCTATCCGGCAGTGTGGCCGATGGCTTTGTAAAACTGGCAAACGGGTTAAAAAACAAGCCCGAGGTTTGGGTAACAGAAACAGGTTATGATATTAATCAGCAAAGCTATCAGCACGCGCCGCCAATTAGCAATAAACCGGCCTTGGTAACGCAAGCCGACTGGATTCTGCGCTCCTCATTAATGTATGCCCGCCACGGCGTTAAACGCCTGTTTTTTTACCAGTTGTTTGATGCTGCCCCTAATAACCCCGAACAGTACATGACATCCGGCCTGGCCGAAAGCCCCAAACGACGCCCCGCTGCCGATTATATTTTGCAAACCAACAAACTGATGGGCAACTATGTGTACAAAGGCACCATCAATGCTGATCCTTTGGTAGATAAGTATCAGTCGGGGAAAAGCATCATTTATGTGCTTACCGTGCCCGACCAAAAAGGCCGTACAGCCGATTATACGCTTAATTTGGGTGCAGGCGCAAAAGCCATAATTTACAGTCTGAAACCCGGTGCCAATGTCATGATTAGTAGTGAAGTAAGCCCTGTAAACGGAGAATTAAAAGTTGTGGCAACAGAAACACCGGTTTTTGTGCAGGCGGTACCTCAATAAGGCATTTACTAAAAATTACAAAATTTTCTTCTGTAATCAATTTGGATAATTTATCTTAGGCTATCTAAATCTTAACAAAAAAATGGACGATAGCCTAACTATAGCGCAACCAAAAGAGAGGTGCGCTTCCTGCTTTAATGAAGTTATAAACGATGATGTTTTTTGCACCAGCTGTGGTTACCCAATAAAAGGTACCGAACAGGAACAACGGATATTCCTTAGCCATATTGAAGCGAATAATATAGATTATAAGGACTATAACGATAAGGTAAAAAGGGCTGGAAATTCGCTGTATTATCTGGCGGGGTTTTCCTTGCTGGGCGGTATCATCAGCTTCTTTTTAAAGCAGGATGACCCAAACGTACTTGCCTATACTTTACCTTCAATAATTTTAGCTGTCTTATTTCTGGCATTGGGGAGTTATAGCAGGAAAAAGCCACTGGCTTGTATTGTATCTGGCCTGGTGCTTTATCTCATTGTTCAAATACTGCTTATTATTGATAACCCGGTTAACATAGCAAGTGGCATTATTGTTAAAATAATTATCATAGGGTACCTGATAAACGGTATTAAATCGGCCCTTGAACTGGAAAAATTTAAAAAAGAACACAACATAAAAGATTAACCATTGCTTAGCGAAGAAATTGAACCGCCTGCAACTAAGGCGTGTGTACAATGTGCGGCTTTACTTAATACCGATAGCAAATTTTGCAATATCTGCGGTGCCAGGCAATCAGCAGTTGAAATAAAAGTAGCCGACCAATGGAACTTGCTGAAACAGGCCTCGATATTTTACGCACTGTACCTGCTTTTATGCTGCTTAAGTAAGTTTACCGACGCATTCCAGGAAATGGCCTGGTACCTGGTTCTTGAGGTGGCAGGCATTCTTTTAACCGCTGGCTTTTTTGCCATTAATTGGCAAGAGAATAAAGCACTGCTCAAGTGGCCGGGGTTTTCATTGCAAAAATTGTCGGCATATTGTGGTATAGCCATGGCCGGGGCTTTCCTGGTGCATTATTCTGTAAATTGGCTAAACATAACTATCTTCTCGCATGAAGAGCATCTGTTTAATGCCTCCCGCGATAACTATTACGCCATTTTTTTAGTGGTATTTTTCACCGCTGTTACGCCCGCTTTATTTGAAGAATTAGGCTTTAGGGGGTATTTGCTGCAGAGTCTTTTAAAGGTATCAGATACAACACAGGCGGTTTATATTTCCGCGTTTTTGTTTGCCATTATCCACCTCAGTTTTATATCTCTTTTTTGGCTTATCCCCTTCGCGTTATTTATAGGTTATGAAAGGGTGCGCGAAAACACAATTTGGTATGGCATATTTTTCCATTTCTGCTTCAACCTAACCGCCTGCCTGTTTGAACTATTGCAACAACCTAAGTAAAATCATTAGGCAAAATTACATACCAATTTATCCGCTTAAAAAGTTATTTTTGCGGTTGAATGAAGCACATACGTAATTTTTGTATCATAGCACATATTGACCACGGCAAAAGTACTCTTGCCGATAGGTTATTAGAATACACAAACACCATCACCCAGCGCGAATCGCAGGCACAATTGCTTGATGATATGGACCTGGAGCGCGAACGTGGCATCACCATAAAGAGCCACGCCATCCAGATGGATTATGAACTCGACGGACAAAAATATGTCCTGAACCTGATTGATACCCCCGGCCACGTAGATTTTTCGTACGAGGTATCGCGCTCCATAGCAGCCTGCGAGGGCGCATTGCTTATTGTTGATGCGGCGCAGGGTATACAGGCGCAAACCATATCAAACCTTTACCTGGCCTTAGAGAACGACCTGGAAATCATCCCTGTATTAAACAAAATGGATCTTCCCGGCGCTATGCCCGAGGAGGTTAAAGACCAGATTGTTGAACTGATTGGCTGTAAACGCGAAGAGATCCTTGCCGCATCGGGTAAAACCGGCATGGGCGTTCATGATATTCTGCGCGCTATTGTTGAGCGTGTGCCCGCCCCTGTTGGCGACCCGGAAGCACCACTACAGGCGTTGATATTTGACTCGGTTTATAACTCGTTTCGTGGTATTGTGGCTTACTTTAAAGTGGTTAACGGCGAGATCCGCAAAGGCGATAAAGTAAAATTCTTCGCTACCGAAAAGCAATATATAGCTGAGGAAGTTGGTACGCTTAAGTTAAAGCAATTACCAAAAGATGTAATTAAAACCGGCGATGTGGGATATATCATCTCGGGCATCAAAGAATCGCGCGAGGTAAAGGTTGGTGACACCATTACCACCATTAACCGCCCGTGCGAACAAGGTATACAGGGTTTTGAAGAAGTAAAACCAATGGTATTTGCGGGTATTTACCCAGTTGATACTGAGGATTTTGAAGAGCTTCGCGAATCAATGGCGAAGCTGCAGCTGAATGATGCTTCTTTGGTTTTTGAACCGGAATCATCAGCAGCGCTGGGTTTTGGTTTCCGTTGTGGTTTCCTGGGGATGCTGCACATGGAGATCATTCAGGAACGTTTGGAGCGCGAATTTAACATGACGGTTATTACTACCGTACCCAACGTGTCATACCTGGCATACTCTACCAGGGGCGAAGAAATTGTAGTGAACAACCCATCTGACCTGCCCGACCCAAGTAAAATTGACCGTGTAGAAGAGCCATATATTAAAGCCACCATCATCACCAAGTCCGACTTTGTTGGGCCGGTAATGTCGCTTTGTATCCAGAAACGCGGGTTTATTAAAAATCAATCGTACTTAACGTCTGATCGTGTGGAGCTGGTTTTTGAGATGCCGATGGGCGAGATCGTATTCGATTTTTATGATAAGCTAAAAACCATATCAAAAGGTTATGCATCGTTTGATTATCACCAGATAGGTTACCGCCCAAGCGACCTGGTACGTTTGGATATTAAATTAAATTCAGAGCCGGTTGATGCTTTATCATCATTGATCTTCCGCGGTAACTCGTATGATTTTGGTAAAAAGATCTGCGAGAAGCTGAAAGAGCTTTTACCACGCCAGCAGTTCGAGATCATTATACAGGCTTCTATTGGAGCCAAGATCATCGCCCGTGAAACGGTTAAGGCCATGCGTAAGGATGTAACCGCTAAATGTTACGGTGGTGATATATCGCGTAAGCGAAAACTTTTAGAGAAACAAAAAGCCGGTAAAAAACGCATGCGCCAGGTTGGTAATGTAGAGATACCACAGAGCGCGTTTATGGCGGTTTTGAAACTTGATTAAACTAAATTATTGTGACTCGATATTTACTGGTAAGTTTTTATACGCTAACTGGTATCAGAAAAGTTATTGATTTGGGAGATTTTTCTTATGGAGAATGGGTGATTTATGAAGATAAATCACCTGTGTATCTCGTGAATTTGCATACTGAAAACGAACCAGATATGATTATCAATTCGCTTCTTAACAAAGGAATTGAAACTATTGAAAGCATCGTTTCTAAAATAAATATAAAACAGGGAACTAATCTCAGTTTGGCTAATATGCCGGTTATTAGGCTTATAAAAAGCGAGGAGCAGGTAGAATTAGACTTACCACCATTACCTATTGATTGGCTCAAAAATATATAAAGCATAATGCAATTACTCGACGGAAAATACGTATCAGAAAAACTTAAAGGTGAAATAGCCGAAGAAGCGGCTAAAATTTTAGAGCGCACCGGCCGCAAGCCGCATCTGGTAGCCGTTTTAGTTGGCCATGATGGCGGCAGCGAAACCTATGTTGCCAGTAAGATGAAGAACTGCGAAAAGGTGGGCTTCAAATCTACCCTGGTACGTTATGAGGATAATGTAAGCGAGGAAGAACTGCTTGCCAAAGTAGCTGAACTAAATGCCGATGTGGATATTGACGGCATTATTGTACAACTGCCCCTGCCTAAGCACATCGACCCGGAGAAGGTAACCGAACGCATTGACCACCGCAAAGATGTTGATGGCTTCCACCCCGTTAACCTTGGCCGAATGCAGCGCAACCTGCCGTCGTTTATCCCTGCCACGCCTTATGGCATCACGTTGATGCTAAAAGAATACGGTATTGAGACCGCAGGCAAACATTGTGTTGTGGTTGGTCGCAGTAACATCGTTGGCTCGCCCATGAGCATCCTGATGGCGCGTAATACTACACCGGGTAACTGCACCGTAACTATTTGCCACAGCCGCACACCCGATATAAAGAAATTTACGCTGGATGCAGATATCCTGATCGTAGCCATCGGTAAAAAGAATTTCATCACTGCCGATATGGTTAAAGATGGCGTTGTGGTAATTGACGTAGGTATGAACCGCGAAACTTCAACCGTAACTAAATCGGGCTTTAAACTTTATGGCGATGTTGATTTTGAAGGCGTATCCGAAAAAGCATCCTGGATAACCCCGGTACCGGGCGGCGTTGGGCTGATGACCATTATAGGGTTGTTGAAAAATACGCTGGCTTCGGCTAATAAAGAGGTATACCAATAGTATTATCAAAAACACAGTCGCTCGGCTCCTGCCGAGTGACTACTATTATAAGGCCTCCGGCCGATTCATATACTGCGGCCAGAGGCCGATTAATAGTCATCACCCGGCAGGAGCCGGGCGATTGCATAGAGGTTTTATTTAATTGCAAATACTCTGTCCCAGAGCGTATCAATCCCTACATACACCTCTCCTGCTCTCATTTCTACAGGATAGCTATCTACATAGTCGTTTTGACCGGGGCTGCCTTTACCTGTTTTCAGATCGTAAGAATATCGGTGAAAAGGGCAGATAATTTTGCCTTCCTTACACCACCCGCCGCTCAATTCGGCACCGGCATGCGGGCAGGCGGAACCTAATGCATAAAGGTTGTTTTGGTAACCAATAATAATGATGCCCTTTCCGCTTAGCTTGATCTTTTTGATGAATGGCTGGCCTGTAAGTTCAATACCGGGTACTACATACCATTTCACGGGCGCTAAAAATCTATTTTAAGGTTCATTAAGGCTGGGTTCTTCATCACTTCGTCCATACTGGTTACCAGGGTCACTGTTCGCCTGTCGGCCGATAGTATGGCTTTTGAATTGTTCATTTTTTTAACCGGTTTGGCAAAATTAAGCACCACTTTATAAGGCATATCTATTAACATTGCTTTAGCCATGGCAAATTTAGACCCCGCTTTTTTCAAAAAAGCATTGAATTTAACCTTATCTATAATACGGTAAAATTTGTGTTCGGTTATTTCGTAGCTGTAATAACTTTGCCCGGTTATGAGTGGCTGTGCATCAAATGTTTTTTTGGTTACATTGGTGATTGGGCTATTCATGGATATGTTACTCAGGTGTTCCAGGTAATACTGCAAATCGGCGGCATCTTTTGCTTCGTGTTTAATGCTCACCTTCATCAGGCTCTTTTTCAGGTCCATTTTAATAGCCAGATCGCTGCCTTGGGCCATCTTTGCTTCTTCGGTGGTCATTTTTTGGGAGATGCTATCGGGAAGTGCACTGTAAAAGTTAAGAGTGGTGTCCTTAACCAGGCTAAACTGGGGCGTTTCGCGAACAGAATCGGTCATTAGGTTTACCAATACCGATACAGCTTTGCTCATATCAAAACCGTATACCACGTTGCATGATCCGTTAGGTTTAAAATCATAATGCTCTTCAATATCAACGCATGAACTAAGGCAGAGGAATGCAAAAAATACAAGGGGCATGTATAGTTTCTTCATACGATAAATTTCAAGTAATAATAGTTAAATTTACTGAAATAGAAGTTTTTATAATACTTTTTTATTGTTAAAATGTCAATTTAACAATAGCCTTAAAGCCGGGGCGGTATTTACCTTTATCGTTTCGGCACAAAAGTGTACCTTTGCGCCCTTATTATGGCACACCAGGTTCCGGAAGATGGCACGTTGCTTCCTTTAATGGAAGAGTTTTATACGATACAGGGAGAGGGATATAACACAGGCAAAGCAGCCTACTTTATCCGCCTTGGCGGCTGCGATGTGGGCTGCCACTGGTGCGATGTAAAAGAAAGCTGGGATGCCGAACTGCACCCACTTACCGCTGCTGATGCTATAGTAGATAACGCTACAAAATTTCCTTCAAAAGCTGTTGTGGTAACCGGTGGTGAGCCTCTGATCTATAATCTTGACTACCTGACCCAAAACCTGCAGCAAAAGGGCATTAAAACCTTTATTGAAACATCAGGCGCTTACCCCCTTTCGGGTAACTGGGACTGGATTTGCCTGTCGCCCAAAAAGTTTAAAGCCCCTACACAACAGGTTGCCGATAAAGCACATGAACTAAAGGTGATCATTTTCAACAAATCTGATTTTGCATTTGCCGAGCACCATGCTAAGCTGGTTGGGCCAAATTGTAAGCTGTACCTACAGCCCGAATGGTCAAAACATGCCGAGATGACCCCGCTTATTGTTGATTATGTAATGGCCAACCCACAGTGGGAAATATCACTGCAAACCCATAAATACTTAAATATCCCGTAATAGTGTAACTTAGTATATTGGTTATCGTATCAGTTACTAATGTTTAAAATCTATATTCTGCTTTTTTTATTGGTTGTACTGTCTGTAAATGTTTATGCCCAGCAAAGGCGGTATTCAACTACAAATGAGGAGGCTATAAAGTATTACGCCCTGTCAAACCAAAACCTTGATGATCATTTGTATGATGAGGCCATAGCACAACTGGAAAAAGCCATTGACATTGATAAGAAATTTGTTGAGGCACACGCCCAGTTGGCCGATGTTTTACGCATGCGGCGTATGTACCAGCCTGCTGTAACGCATTTTTTAAAAGTAATTGAGCTCGACCCGGAATACAACCGATCTGTTTATTTAAAAGTTGGCGATTGCGAGATCAGTAGCGCCATGTATGAGCCGGCATTGCGCCACCTGGAAAAATATATTACTTATCCCGGCATTACAGCGCAAAATATGGCTTATGCACAAAAGCTAATAGCAGATTGTAAATTTAGCATACAGGCATTAACCCACCCGGTAGCCTTTGTCCCCATAAACATGGGGCCCGAAATTAATACGGCAGCAGATGAGTATTTGCCTGTTGCCACGGCCGATGAAGGCACCCTTATATTTACCCGTAAGATAGATAATAACGAAGATTTTTATAAAAGTGATAAGTTAAATAGTAAGTGGCAAAGTGCTGTATATCTTAGTGATATAATTAATACATCTGCCTACAACGAAGGTGCCCAATCCATCTCGCAGGATGGTAAATACCTGTTCTTTACAGGCTGTAACCGGCCCGATGGTTTGGGTAGATGCGATATTTATATAGCCCAGAAAAAAGGCGACGACTGGGCAAAACCATTTAGCCTGAGTACCCCTGTCAACACTTCCGGCTGGGAAGCGCAACCCTCTATTAGTGCGGATGGGCGCACGCTGTATTTTGTAAGCAACCGTAAAGGCGGCTATGGCGGTTATGACATTTGGAAATCAAACCTGACCGATAAAGGCTGGGGAGCGCCGGAAAACATGGGCCCCGAGATCAATACAGCTTACGATGAGCAATCACCTTTTATACACCCGGATGATAGTACCTTTTACTTTTGCAGCAATGGCTGGCCGGGCATGGGCGGTAAAGATCTTTTTATAAGCCGCCTCGGTAAGGATGGTAAATGGGAGAAACCCGGGAACCTTGGCTATCCTATTAATTCAAGCGGTGATGAAAATGGCTTAACGCTTACAGCGAATGGCTCATCTGCATTTTTCTCATCAAATAACTTAAAAGGTTTTGGCGGATATGATATTTACACCTTTGAATTGCCCGCTAACCTGCGCCCTAACATCGTAACTTATGTAAAGGGTACAGTTGCTGATAAAAAAACCAAAGCACCGTTAGAGGCGGCTGTAGAGATCATAGACCTGCAAAAGAATACTCCGGTGTACCAGGATTACAGCTCGGAAGATGCGGGTGAGTTTTTGGCTACACTGTCCGCAGGGAAAAATTATGGTTTAAATATATCAAGGGAAGGCTACCTGTTTTACTCGGATAATTTTTCGCTGATTGGGCTTAAAGATAAAAAAGCGTTTAACCTTGCTGTACAGTTATCGCCTATTGAGGTAGGCAATAAGGTGATATTAAAGAACATCTTTTTTGATACCAATAAATTTGAACTGAAAGCCGAATCTAAAGCCGAGCTGCAAAAACTGATAGAGTTTTTACAACTGAATAAAACCGTACGGATAGAGATATCGGGTTATACGGATGATGTAGGTACGCATCTGGCTAATGTGGCCTTGTCAGAAAAACGCGCCAATGCGGTCTATCAATATCTTTCGGCAAACGGAATTGTTGCCACAAGGTTAGTTTATAAAGGTTACGGCGAAGATCAGCCAATAATGCCCAATTCTTCAGAAGAAAACCGTGCGCAGAACAGGCGTACGGAGTTTATGATCATAGCCAAATAAGAAGAAAGCATAAAGATAAAAGCAGAAAGTCTAAAGCCGGCGAGCCTTTTAAGCAAGCTTTTAGCTTTGGACTTTCTGCTTTCGAGTTAGTTCCCTACTTCCGACAGGAATTTTATGCGCATTAACTGCACCTCTTCGCGGGTGTAATCGTCAGAGCCAAGTTCAGCGAGGGCGTCGTCGATAGAATCCACCTCAGCCGATTTAAAGTAATCGAAAACCTCTTCTTGCTTATCCTCATCTATCATTTCATCAATGTAATAGTTGAGGTTAAGCTTGGTGCCCGAATTGACAATGGTTTCTACCTCTTTCAGTATTTCCTCGTAAGTAAGGCCTTTTGAAGCAGCTATATCATCAAGGTTTAAATGCCTGTCGATGTTTTGAATAATGAAAACCTTAAGGGCCGATTTGTTGGCGGCACTTTTGATCACCATATCTACCGGGCGGTCAATATCATTATCCTCAACGTATTTCTTGATCAGGTCGATGAACGGCGCGCCAAATTTCAACGCTTTGCCTGCTCCTACACCCGAGATCTGTTTTAACTCCTCGGTGTTAATTGGATAATGCGTACACATCTCCTCTAACGATGGATCCTGGAAGATAACAAACGGAGGCAGGCCTTTTTGTTTGGCCAGCTTTTTACGCAGGTCTTTCAACATCTGCAGCAGTTCGGTATCTAAGGCACCTCCGCCCTGTTTAGGGCCATCCTCGGTGTCATCATCATCTGTTGGGCCCATTTCCTGGTTCAACAGGAAACGGATGCTATAAGGGTTCTCTATAAACGAATTACCGGCTTTTGTTAAATGCAGTAATCCGTACTGGTCAATATCTTTAGACAGGAAGTTGTTTAGCAGTGCCTGGCGCATCAGCGAGTTCCAAAGGTTCTCGCCCTGCTCTTTGCCGGAGCCAAAATATTCCAGTTTATCGTGTTCGTAGTTCTTAACCTGGGCATCATCCTTGCCCATTAAAATATTGATGATATGGCAATCGTCAAACTTCTCGCCTATTTGTTTAATAAGGCTTAAGGCTCTGTGCAGGTGTTCTTCGCCATCAAAATGTACTTTTGGCCCACAGCAGTTGTCACACATGTTGTTACAACCAGCTTCGTTAAAATTCTCGCCAAAGTAGTGCAGCAATTGTTTACGGCGGCATACAGACGATTCGGCGTAATCTATCACCTCTTTCAGTATCTGCGTACCTATTTCCCGTTCAGCAACGGGCTTATCCTTCATAAACTTTTGCAGCTTATCAATATCCTTGCCCGAGTAAAATGCCACACATACGCCTTCGCCACCGTCACGGCCGGCACGTCCGGTTTCCTGATAGTAACCCTCCATGCTTTTAGGCATATCATGGTGTATCACGTAACGCACATCGGGTTTATCTATACCCATACCAAATGCTATGGTAGCCACAATAACGTCCACATCCTCCATCAGGAACTTGTCCTGCGTGTCGGCGCGTACCTTAGGGTCTAAACCCGCGTGGTATGGTAATGCTTTTACACCGTTAAGGTTTAGGGCCTCGGCTACTTCCTCAACCTTTTTACGGCTAAGGCAATAGATGATACCGGATTTGCCCTGGTTTTGCTTTACAAATTTAACGATCTCTTTTATAGCATTGCGCTTGGCCCTAACCTCATAAAACAGGTTGCTGCGGTTAAAAGATGATTTGTAAACCGTGGCGTTATTCATTTGCAGGTTCTTTTGGATATCCTGCTGTACTTTTGGCGTTGCGGTAGCGGTAAGGGCAATAATAGGGATATCATCGCCTATATTACTGATTACCTGGCGTATTTTGCGATACTCGGGGCGGAAGTCATGCCCCCACTCAGATATACAATGCGCCTCATCAACGGCAACGAACGATACCTGGTTCAACCTTAAAAAATCAACATTCTCTTGCTTGGTCAATGACTCGGGCGCAACATAAAGTAATTTAGTTTTGCCGCTTAATACATCGTCTTTAACCCTTAAAATATCTGCTTTTGTTAACGAGGAGTTTAGGAAATGTGCAATGCTGTCTGAACCACCGAAGGCCCTTAGCTGATCTACCTGATTTTTCATCAGGGCGATGAGCGGGGAGATCACAATCGCTGTGCCCTCGCTCATTAAGGCAGGTAACTGATAACACATGGATTTGCCGCCACCGGTAGGCATAATCACAAAAGTATCGTTCCCCGCTAAGATGTTCGTTATGATCGCTTCTTGCTCACCTTTGAAGTTATCAAACCCGAAAAAATTTTGCAGGTTATCAAAAAGCGACTTTTTAGTCTCAATCATTATTTACTTGTGCGTTTGGAATTATGGTTCAAAATAACAAAAATTTATAAATAAACGATGCGTTTCGTTAAAAATTTTATACTAAAATGATTATTTGATTAAAAACAATTTGTTTATTTATCGCTTTTAGAATTGGTAAAATCCACAATTAAATATTTTAGTTTTACCTGATATTAAATTTACAAATTAATGCACATATTTAGCATGGGTTTGCCAAATTAAAATCTACAACTTATATAATGAATAAAAACTATTATGCAATTATTATGGCTGGCGGAATCGGTAGCCGTTTTTGGCCAATCAGCAGAACATCGCATCCAAAACAGTTTATAGATATACTGGGCACCGGCAAAACACTCATACAAAATACTTACGAGCGCTTCCTTAAGGTGTGCCCAAAAGAAAATATATACGTTGTAACAAACGAGAATTATACGGGCCTGGTTAAAAAACAGTTGCCTGATATGGACGATCAGCAGATACTAACCGAACCTGTAATGCGCAACACGGCGCCCTGCGTGGCATATGGCTGTTTCAAAATAGAAAGCATGAACCCTGATGCCGCTATTGTTGTAGCGCCCTCAGACCATCTGATACTTGACGAAACGGCTTTTATTGCTACTATAGAAAAATCATTAGAAACTGCTTCGAAAAATAATTGCCTGATAACCCTGGGTATTAAGCCCTCACGCCCCGATACCGGTTACGGGTACATCCAATACACAGACCAAACCCTGAACGAGGATTTCCATAAAGTAAAAACCTTTACCGAGAAGCCAACTGTTGATATTGCCAAAACATTTATCCAAAGCGGCGACTTTTTGTGGAACGCAGGGATCTTTGTGTGGTCGGCTAAAACTATTGTAGCCGCATTTGACAGCCACCTGCCCGAAATGCACGAGATATTTGCCGAAGCACGCTCCGTATACAATACCGACGATGAAAAGGAATTTGTGCACAAGGTTTACCAGCGCTGTATAAATATTTCTATCGATTACGGTATTATGGAGAAGGCATCAAACGTATACGTACTACCCTCAGAATTTGGCTGGAGTGATCTGGGCACCTGGGCATCTATTTATCAGCTGGCCGATAAAGATTACGTAGGTAACGCTGTTATCCCCGCAGAAAAAGTAATTATGTACGATAGCAGTAACTGCATGGTAAATGTACCCGGCGAAAAGCTGGTGATACTGCAAGGCCTGCACGATTACATTGTGGTAGAAGCTAACAACACCCTGCTCATCTGCCCGCGTGACCAGGAGCAAAACGTTAAGCAGGTAGTTGCCGATGTGAAAAATAAGTTCGGCACAAAATACATTTAAAAGGAGAGTCAGGTAAAAGGAGAGTCAGGATTTTTAGAATCAAGAGTCAAGATATAAGAAAGCCCGGCTAACATATAGTCGGGCTTTCCTGTTTTCCGGTCGTGGATCTTGATTCTTGACTTCTTATATCTATTTAACTGCCTGGCGTTGCCTTATGGCCTCATACAAGATCACCCCGGTTGATACCGATACGTTAAGTGATTCTATCTCGCCAAACATCGGGATCTTGGCCAGATGGTCACTAATACGGATGATCTCATTTCGGATGCCGTCCTCTTCCGATCCCATGATGATGGCCGTTGGGGCAGTGTAATCCGGTGTATAGATATAATCGTTGGTTTTTTCGGTGCAGCAAACCAGTTGCAAGCCCGATTCCTGGAGGAATTTTACGGTTTGCATAAAATTATCGTGCCTGCATACCGGGATCTTGTACAATGCACCTGCCGAAGTTTTGATAGCATCGGGGTTTATCTGTGCCGAACCTTTTGCAGGTATCACAATAGCATGCACACCGGCACATTCAGCCGTACGGGCTATGGCACCCATGTTGCGTACATCAGTAATGCTATCCAGCACCAAAACTAAAGGCACCTCGCCCCTTTCAAAAACGTCGGGTATAATGTTTTCTATTTTTTGGTAGATAATAGGCGATATGAAAGCAATAGCACCCTGGTGGTTTTTCATGGTGATCCGGTTCAGTTTTTCAACCGGCACCTGCTGCGGGGTTATGTTATATTCGTTGGTTACATCGCGCAGCTCATTTAGTAAGCCGCCGCCCAGTCCGCGTTGTATGTACAAAGCCTCAATCTCTTTACCTGCCAATATCGCTTCAATCACTGCCCTTATACCAAAAACCATCTGATTGCTTTCGCGTGGCGGAGGTTTAGAATTATATGCCATTTCTTTAAAATTATTTCGCCAAAAGTACCTAAATTAACTGATTTAACGGTTATTGAACTTACTTCGGTTTGGGTATTGTTGATAATACTTAACAATGTACAATACTTATAAACATATATGTAAATGAGGTACTTATAACGTTATTAACACGTTATAAACATACGATGTTAATTACCGGCGCCGAAATTTATAGTGCTGATAATGTTTTCATTATGTTAATAACTCATTTGTTAGCGATTTAAAAACAGGCGGGAACATTTTTTATATATTTTTGTTGAGTTATGAATTTCGAGAACGATAGCCCTAATTACAAACAAAATACCGACCGTAAAAGCAGGTTTACAAATGCCACCCCATCTTATCCGGCAAACGGCAAATTGCAGCCACAGGCGCTCGACCTGGAAGAAGCTGTTTTAGGTGCTTTAATGCTCGAAAAAGATGCGCTATCTTCAGTAATTGACGTACTTAAACCTGAGGTTTTTTACGATGTAAGGCACCAAAAAATATTCAGCACAATAGCCGTACTTTTTGAAAAAACATCGCCCGTAGATATTCTTACAGTAACAGCACAGCTACGCCAGCAAGGCGAGCTTGAAATGATAGGTGGTGCATACTATATTACCGAATTAACCAATCGCGTAGCATCAGCTGCCAATATTGAGTACCACTCACGTATTATCATCCAAAAATACATTCAGCGCGAGCTGATCCGCATCTCAACAGATGTAATAAGCATGGCATATGAGGATAGCGCCGATGTATTGGAAATGCTTGATAAGGCCGAAAAAAACCTTTTTGAGATAGCCCAGAACAATCTCCGCCGAGACTCGCGTAAAATGGACGACCTGGTACATGAGGCTTTAAAAGATATTGAAGCTTTAAAAGATAAGAAAGACGGTTTAACCGGTGTTGCATCCGGCTTTACAGATCTGGACAGGATGACCTCGGGCTGGCAAAAATCCGATTTGGTGATTATCGCTGCCCGCCCTGCAATGGGTAAAACAGCGTTTGTATTAAGCTGCGCCCGGAACGCCGCGGTTGATTTTGATAAGCCGGTAGTAGTATTCTCGCTGGAGATGTCGTCTGTTCAATTGGTTAATCGTTTAATATCCGGCGAAACCGAAATTGAGCAGGAAAAGATACGTAAGGGTACACTGGAAGAATGGGAATGGCAACAGATCCACTCCAAAATTGGTCGACTGGAGGCCGCCCCTTTAATTATTGACGATACACCATCACTAAACATATTTGAGTTCCGCGCTAAATGCCGCCGTTTAAAATCTCAGCACGATATCCAGCTCATCATCATCGACTATTTGCAGCTAATGCAAGGCAAAGCTGAGGGTAAAGGCGGAGGTGGTAACCGCGAACAAGAAATTGGTAGTATATCGCGTGCATTAAAAACCGTGGCAAAAGAATTGAACGTACCGGTAATTGCGCTGTCGCAATTAAGCCGTGCGGTTGAGAACAGGCCGGGTGGTTCAAAAAGGCCGATGCTATCGGATCTACGTGAATCTGGTTCAATAGAGCAGGATGCGGATATGGTACTGTTCCTTTACCGCCCCGAGTATTATGGTTTGGACGTAGATGAGGATAACAACCCTACCCAGGGTGTTGGTGAGGTTATTATAGCCAAACACCGTAATGGCGAAACGGGCCGCGTACGATTGAAATTTGTTGGTAAATACGTTAAATTTCAGGATCTTGACCAGGGGATGGATAGCTTCCCGGCAGCAGGCGGCAATGCCTTTACAGGCCTTAACCCATCACCTGATTTTGACAGCAAGCCAAGTAATTTTATTATCCGTCCATCACGGATGGATGATATTGATGATGAACCACCGTTTTAAAAAGACTTTAGAGTCAAGATGTAAGAATCAAGACAGAGCTGCATATAAGAAATCCCGTTTAACATTAAACGGGATTTCTTTTTTCTAAGTCTTGGCTCTTGATTCTTATTATCTTAACTCTCTTAATAGTCATCTTCGTCATCTTCCTCAAAGCCTTTGGCCGAGCGGTAAACGGCCTGCAGTTCGCTAAAAGCGTGCATGTCGCGTTTGGCTTTTGTTATCTCCATTCCCTTCTCATAAGTGCTTATCGCGTCGTCTTTACGGTTAAGGGCTTCATACAGTTTACCTAAATGGTAGTAGGTGCCAGTATAGTTTGGGTGGTTGTTCACCAGGTCTTCGTAATAGCTCAGTGCTTTTTCGCTATCGTTAAGTCGCAGGTATTCAGTAGCCAGCGCATATTTTAAAAATTCATCTTCGGGTTCGTTCTGTATAAACGCTAACAGCTTATCTAATCTGCTTATCTCCATTTTAAACTCTCTCTTTTTTAACTAAATTTGCAGTATCCTAATTACTAATACCTGTAAAAATATAAACCAATTATAATGAGCAAAATACTGGTATGTATCAGCAATGTTCCGGATACTACGACAAAAATAACCTTTACTGATAATAACACCCAATTTAATACAAATGGTGTTCAGTTTATCCTTAACCCGTACGATGAGATTGCCCTTGCACGCGCCATTGAATTAACAGATGGCGGCAAAGGCAGTGTAACCGTTATAAACGTTGGCGAAGCCAATACCGAAGCCACCATTCGTAAAGCATTAGCCATTGGAGCTACCGATGCCGTACGCATTAATGCAAAACCGCATGATGCCTGGTACGTGGCTTACCAAATAGCTGAGTATGTAAAAGCCAACCCGTTCGACCTGATATTGACAGGTCGCGAATCTATCGATTATAACGGCTCTAAAGTTGCCGGTATGCTGGGCGAACTGTTAGACCTGCCATCTGTATCCATTATCAAAAAACTGGATGCGACAGATAGTGAAGCTACAGTAGAGCGCGAGATTGAGGGCGGCAAAGAAGTATTAACTATTCCCTTTCCATTTGTAGCGGGTTGTGCCGAAGGTGTTGCCGAGCCAAAAATACCAAACATGCGTGGTATTATGAGCGCACGTACAAAACCGTTGGCTGTAGTTGAACCGGTTGAGGTGCAAACTTTATCAGAGATCATCAGTTATGAAACCCCTGCCCCACGCGGCCAGGTGAATTTAGTTTCGGCAGATGATGTTGCCAAACTGGTTGACCTGTTACACACAGAAGCAAGGGTTATTTAATAAAAAGGATTTTATAAACTAGGAATCAGGATAAAAAGAGTCAAGAATCAAGAGAAACATGTTTATTTTAGCTGTTATTGTGCGATAATACAAATGTCTTGGTTCCTGACTCTTAATTCTTAATTCGCTTAAACTATATTTCATATATGTCAGTTTTAATATACGCGGAGAATGCGGGCGGTAAATTCAAAAAATCAACTTTTGAAGCAGTATCATACGCCAAAGCAATTGCCGGCCAAAATAACACAACCCTTATAGCCATATCTATTGGCTATGTTGCCAAAGAAGACCTGGCTGCACTTGGCAAATACGGCGCCGAAAAGGTTTTAAACGTAAGCAACGATAAACTAAAGAATTTTGTGAACCAGGCATACGCATCGGTTATTGCCGAAGCAGCAAAGGCCAATGGTGCAGATATTGTTGTGATTTCAAATTCATTCAGCGGGCGTGGCCTTGCCCCCCGTTTAGGTGTTAAGCTGCAGGCTGGTGTTGCAGATGGTGCAGTTGCACTGCCTGAGCAAAATGGCGGTAAGTTTACGGTTAAAAAAACAGCCTTCTCCGGCAAAGCGTTTGCCGTGGTTGAATTAACCTCAGCAAATAAAGTTATTGCACTTACACCAAATTCTTATAAAGTAGTTGAAAGCGGTTCGGCGGCGCCGGTTGAAGATTTTAGCGTTGAAGCTAAAGCGTCCGACTTTAAAGAGATGATCAAAGATATTGTACGCTCTACTGATAAGGTTTCATTACCTGATGCAGAGATCGTGGTGTCAGCAGGCCGTGGCATGAAAGGGCCTGAAAACTGGGGCATGATTGAAGATCTTGCCAACTTGCTTGGCGCGGCCACAGCCTGTTCAAAACCGGTATCAGACGCCGGATGGCGCCCACATAGCGAACACGTTGGCCAAACAGGCATTGCTGTCAGTCCAAATTTGTATATTGCGATAGGTATTTCGGGAGCAATACAACACCTTGCAGGTATCAGTTCATCAAAAGTTATTGTGGTTATAAACAAAGATGCCGAAGCGCCGTTTTTCAAGGTAGCTGATTATGGCATTGTTGGCGATGCTTTTGAAGTATTGCCAAAATTAATTGCTGCAGTTAAAGAGTACAAAGCATCAGCTTAAAAAAATATATCGCCGTGATGGGTAATGACATGAAAAAGATTAAGCTGGATATTGTAGGTCTGTCCTACAGCCAAACACAGTCGGGCGCATATGCCTTAGTGTTGGGCGAAGTTAGCGGCCGCCGCAGGCTACCTATCATTATAGGTAGTTTTGAGGCACAGGCTATTGCTATCGAGATAGAAAAAATGACCCCGAGCCGGCCCCTTACTCACGACTTGTTTAAAAGCTTGGGCCAGGCATTTAATATTACTGTGCAAGAGATCATTATTTACAACCTGGTTGACGGCATCTTTTACTCAAAGCTTATTTGCAGTGATGGTAAAAAAATAGTGGAGATAGATGCGCGTACCTCTGATGCTATTGCAGTATCGGTAAGGTTTGAGTGCCCTATTTATACTTACGAGTTTATCCTATCAAGCGCGGGGATAGTAATTGAAGGCAACGATTTTGTTTACCTTGAAAATATTAACGAAACACCCGAGGAAAAAACACATTCATCAGCAGCAGGTACATATGCTTCGCTAAGTGAGGATGAACTAAAAAGTAAACTGCAACAGGCACTTGCCGAAGAAGCTTATGAAAAAGCAGCCAAAATACGAGACGAACTCACCAAGAGAAAGTCGTCATAAATCAACAAAAAAGGATACCAGAACGGTATCCTTTTTTTGTTGATACTATTGGGTGTCAACTGTTAAATTGCCCATACGATGTGCTTAATATGAAATAATTTAGAATATATTAATTATTGATATATTTTTATTGTTTTAATACTTGGTAATATTTAACTTGGTGTTAAACTAAAACAAATTATCATGAAAAAGATCTTACTCGTATTATTAGCAATGGTATTAATTACCGGGGTTACTGATTTTAGCCAGGCTAAAGCAACCAAACCTCCGGTTAAAACACTTAAAACTGTACTTAAACTAAAGAAACCTATTTTTAATTTAAGTTGCAGCACCTGTACTTACCCTAACAATTACACAGTTTACGTTCAGTACAACCCAACACCACAAACTATTTTAAATGTAAACGTTTACGATAGTGCTAATAACTTAATTGCAAGTAACGCTTACAATGTCTTTTCATCCGTAGTTCAAACTGCAAACGGTTATACTTTTTCTAATTTTTACGTTAAGGTAGGTCCTAATATGGTAAATTCTTCAGGAGAATACAGACGATAAAATTGTTTAACAACATTGATTTAATTTCAACCTCTTCCTAACGCAAAAAGGGCCCCGATAATAACCGGGGCCCTTCTCTTTTCAATAATAAAAAGTTTCTTAGAATTCAAAACCAATGTTAACGGCAGATAGCGTGTTCCTTACTGTAGAACCTGTATTGTTCTTAAAAATATCAGTAAGACCACCCTGGCCGTTAAGCTCGATAAACAGTTTTGTTTTTGCAGCAACAGGGAATTTTACACCAATACCCAGGTCGGCACCAAAATCTGTTGAGCTGAAAAGAGGTTTTAAGTCCATGCCACCTGCTGTTTCTTTTGCTTTCAGCAAAATGCCAACATACGGGCCAAAATTTAAATACCAATTTTTTGTCCGCCCAAAATGCCAGTTAGCCAAAACCGGGATAGTAAGATAATCCACCTGGTAATTGGTAATTACATTACCACCACCTGTGTTAATAAAGCCCTTGTCCCAACCTTTTTGGTCGTAGGTTAATTTTGCCTTAAGGCTCCAGCTGTCAGAAAAGTAATGATCGGCATAAACGCCTGCATTGAAACCAATTCTGTAATCATCATTGGTCATACCGCTGGCGGTTACATTGGCAAAATTTAAACCAACGTTAACACCAAATTTAGTTTCGCCTTTTGATTGTGAGAATGCTGTAGTAGATACAGCCAATAGTACAAGTACTGTAGTAAAAAATTTATTCATAAATTGTGACTTAGTTTGGGCGCGAAGATAACATTTTCGGGCATAAAACCCTCTAAAAAAAGGCTTTAAATCTTATAGGCTAACACCTTTCCCATATCGCTTTATTTCACTATTTTCAGCCTTTATTTTTTATAACTATTAATTGTTAAACCAGTGCTGTATGAATATTAAGTTTCGCTTAATACTGATGAATTTTATGCAATTTTTTATATGGGGAGCCTGGCTGCTTACCATTGGTGCGTACTGGTTTCAAAACAAACATTGGTCTGGGGCGCAATTCGGAGCCATCTTCTCCACTATGGGTATTGCATCTATCTTTATGCCGGCTATAACAGGTATTATATCTGACAGGTTTATCAATGCCGAAAAGCTATACGGTATAATGCATATTTTGGGTGCTGCAACCTTATTCTCATTACCTCTTGTACAAGACCCAACCACGTTTTTTTGGGTGTTGTTGTTAAATATGATGTTTTATATGCCTACCTTATCGCTATCTATCACAGTAGCATACTCGGCGTTAAAAAACAGTAACATTGATATTGTAAAAGAATACCCGCCTATACGTATCTGGGGAACCATCGGCTTTATTGTAGCACTTTGGACAGTAAGCTTAACCCACAACGAAACCTCGTCAAATCAATTTTATATTGCTTCTGCCATATCGCTGGCTTTAGGTATCTACGCGTTCACGTTACCAAAGTGCAGGCCGTTTGCTATTAAAACAGGTAACAAATCGTTTGCTAACCTTTTAGGTTTAAACGCCTTTGCGTTGTTTAAAACACCAAGGTTCGCTATATTCTTTGCATTTTCATTATTGTTAGGCGCAGCCTTACAACTTACAAATGCCTACGGCGATACTTATATACACGATTTTGCTAAAATACCTGCTTATAAAGACTTGGTACCGGTTAAATATCCGGCTATTATTATGTCAATATCGCAAATTTCAGAAACTTTATTTATCCTGGCAATCCCCTTCTTCCTACGTAAATTTGGTATTAAGTATGTAATGTTGTTTAGTATGTTGGCGTGGGTGTTGCGCTTTGGCTTATTTGCCTTTGGCGACCCGGCAAACGGCTTATGGATGATCGTATTATCATGTATTGTATACGGTATGGCGTTCGATTTCTTTAACATTTCGGGTTCGCTGTTTGTGGAAACACAAACCACTCCCGAAATAAGGGGCAGCGCGCAAGGCCTGTTTATGATGATGGTAAACGGTTTCGGCGCATTATTTGGCAGTTTTGCAAGCGGCTTTATCATCGATAAATATTTCACTCTTGCTGATCAGGGTAAGAACTGGCATGGCATATGGCTTACATTTGCGGCTTATGCCTTGGTTATTGCAGTTATTTTCCCGTTTGTATTCAGGTATAAACACAATGCTGCACTTAAACACGCTATAGAAAACGCTTAAACTCACATACATCCTAAACTGATGAAAAAGCACTACCGTAAGGAGAATGATTGTTTGAATTGCGGAACCGTCTTACAGGGTAAATTTTGCCATAATTGCGGGCAGGAAAACCTGGAAATGAAAGAGAGCTTTGGCCATATGTTAAACCATGCCATAAGCGATTATTTCCATTTCGATTATCAGTTTTTCCATACATTAAAGCCGCTTTTTTTAAAACCTGGTCATCTCACCAACGAATACCTTGCAGGCCGCCGCGCACAATACCTGCACCCGGTTAAAATGTACATTTTTATCAGTTTGGTGTTTTTTGTGTTTTTCTTTCAGGGTAACAAACATGAAAACCAAAAGGTAAAAGATGAGAAGCGCAGCGAACAAAAAGCAAATAGCAAGGATAATACTGCGACCAATAAAGGCATTTACTCAAATTTAGATCTTACCCTTGAGCAAAAGAAAGCAATTAGCGAAAAGCTAAAGGCCTATTTACCAGATACAATTGACAAAGAGATAAATGCAGATATTGAAAAAGGCTCCCCAAAGGCAAAGGTCAGCAAAACAGATAATGATAGCGGGTTTACATTTTACGGTGATGATAATGTAGATAAATTCTCAACATATGATGAATATTTAGCTAACCAGGCTAAACTATCTGACAAAGACAGGGATAATATGTTGGAGCGTTATCTTATAAAAAAGAACTACGATTGGAAAAACCAGGGGAAAAATGCTAAAGAGGTTTTAACGGAGGGTTTAAAGCACAATGCACCAAAAATGATGTTTTTATTACTGCCCTTGTTTGCGCTTATCTTAAAAATAGCTTTCTGGAAAAACCATAAACTTTATGTAGAGCATATTATTTATGCCATACACCTGCATTGTTATATCTTTTTGTTTTTAACGGTAATTATATTGTTAAATATGCTGTTACCGGATAGCTGGGGAACTGTTACAAATATTTTACAGGCTGCGGCCAATTTCACTATTATATGGTATATATATCGCTCGTTACGAGTTGTTTATAACCGAAGCAGATGGCGCACCGTAAGCAAAATAATTGGAGTGTCAATTATGTACACATTAGGTTTTAGCCTATCTGCTTTTATAATACTTGTTATTACCGCTATCACATCTGTATAAAGCTATTTAGCCTATAACTCTTTTTGTAATGCCTGTATGGCATTTGCCAGATAGGCTAAAGGTGCATTCCAGTTAATAGCTATCTCATTTGTGGCGTATGAGCGGTCGTCGTCAATAAAAGCTTCATCGGGAACTACAGATACTAATTTTACGCCATCCTGCATGCCAGGGTTAGGCCCGCCTGATAATAATCCCGGTACCGGTTCTTTTACACCATCGGCAATAGATGGCCTGTGGTGCGGATGCATAGGTGTTTTACTGCCATACCCTGTAACATACGAATATCCCGCAGCATTCCGTTCCAAAATATAATCGAGGTTACCTAATGCATAATTAAGGTATTTTTTATTGCGCGATAGCTGGTAAGCTTTTATTAGGAGTATTCCTTGATTGGCTGCATCACCGTTACTCCCCCATTGAAACTTTGCGGGCGCTTTTGTCATTACTGTTTGGTAAGCGTTGCTGTCTGCACCCTCAATAAGGTTGTCGGCAAAGCTTAACAAGAGTTCCTCCATTTCTGCTAATTTGGGGTTGTCTGCTGTTTGCAAGGCAGCGTGTTGTGCCAAGGTATAAATGCCCAAAAGCTTCACCTTCGCCCACGATGCAGGGATACTGATCCCGTTATTTTTACCCGTTTTAATTTTACTGTAGTATTCATCTTTATCCGTAGCTACAAAAAGTTCTGCTCCTGCCCAAAACCACTCGTCACTTAAGTATTTATCACCATAAGCGCCCGTGGATATTTTAGGGCTGAATGTGGTATTCATCTCATCCTGGTCATAAATTACAGCCGGATTTTTTATTGCCCACTGCCAAGCCAATTCGGCCGCGTTTAAGCAAGAATCAGCCAAACCGGGTACCTGAGCAGGAAACTTCTTAAAAATGCGCGATGCCTGTGCCATAACAGCGGCAAAGTCGAGTGTAGCTGCGGTGCTTTTTTGTACCACATAACGCACTGCATTAGCTTTATCAGGCATTACTATTTTATCAAAATTGGCGTTTGTAAGCTTATGGTATACACCACCATCGTTAGGATCTTGCATGGTGAGCATCCAGCGCAGGTTCCATAGTATTTCGTCAAGCACATCTGGTAATTGATTGCTGCTTTCGGGGATATTTAGCTGCACAGTTTTCATGTACGCAGGGAAATCCTCATAAAGTGAAAGTAATGTTGCTGTGCTGATACCACTATTTACGATGTATTTATTGTAATCGCCGGCATCGTACCAACCCCGTGGACTTGATATCACTGTTCCTGCCGGCCGTTTATCGCTTGCTGCGGATGGATGTATCAGCACTTTCTCGTCCGGGTGCCCTTCTGCCCTGTGCCATTTACCGGCGTACTTTTCATCCAAAGCAATTGACGCCCGCTGAAAGTATAAAGCTTTGATGCTTGCATCGGCTATAGGTTTTAACACAGACGGCTGAATGGTGAAAGGATAAGAATAACCGCTTTCCGGATCGTACACCCTGTATTTCCCTGGTATGTTAAAGGCCGAAAAATCAGCAATAAAAGTATACTTACCTGAAAAAGCCGGCTGTGATGATTGTTTTAATTCGCCCGTAAACACTGTTTTTTTGTTGGCGTTTTGGACATAATACTTACCCGGCTTTGTATAAGTAAGTATTGCTATTTTAGCACCGTTTGGATAAAAGCCAATTTGGTTTAAACGGATATTCGCATTACCCGCCAACTCTATTTGGGCAAATATTTGCGACCGACCTAAACCTACGGTAACCAGTAATAATATAATTATTAAACGCTTATGATTCATATTTAACAGGCTAATGATGTAAGGCTAATATAAGGGCACCCGGCATAAAACCATAATACTATATTGACAACTAGTGCGCCAATTGCAATACTCTATTGCACTAACATAAAAGGCCCGTGCAACGCACAGGCCTTTTATAATATTATTTGGTTTGCTTATAAAAACGCGTACCCCAAGCTCAGGTTAAATAAGCTTACACGCGTTTTGTAATTAGTAGAGCCATCAAAATAGTTTTGTTTCGTTAAACCCGCTTCGTAACGCAAATCAATAGAGATCTTGCTGATGTCAATACCGGCCCCTGCTGTTAAAGCAAAATTTGAGCTTTTGTAATCGAACCTGGTTGCACCGCCAACTGCAGATCCGAAGCTATTATCTTTATTTATAGCGAATGACAATAGTGGGCCGGCATAAAACCTGCCGCCTAAGCCAAAGGCACCAATTTTCCCGCCTAATAATAAGGGCACATCAATACTTGTAAATTTCGCATTGCTTGATGGACCGTTGCTTGAGTTGATATTAACATTTTTGCTGGTAACATAAAGCTCAGGCTGAAAATTAAAGCCTAATGCGCCAAACCTTGCCCAAATACCGCCAAGGTAACCGGCACGGTTATCGGCGCTGAATGTACCTGATGTGTTTGACAGGCTTGATAAGTTAACGCCTCCTTTAATACCAACCTGTACTTTTGGTAATATTTGTGCTTTTGATACCGCCGTTACAGCTAAAAATATCCCTAAAGTGAGTAATAGTTTTTTCATGGCTTTTGTTGATTTTAAGGTTAACGGACAAAGATACATTTTGTTTTAAAATGAAATATCCGGCTACTTTTATGTATGCCGGATATTTTCACCATGATATATATTAGGTTTTATAGTGCCAAATGTCCCTGGTAATAATCTAAAATTTTGTTGTAGATGTAGCAATCGTAGCGGGCGTTTATCAGGTTCAGGTTTGCCCTGTCCATATAGTTTTTGGCCAGTACATATTCTACAGAGTTTAGCACACCGGCGTTAAAACGAATTTCAGCTATCCTGAACGATTCCTTGTAAGCTTTAACCTGTTCTTGAAGGGCATTATACCTTTCTAAAGCGTTGCTCATGTTTAAAAAAGCCTGCTCAACGTTTTGGCGTAGCTGTATTTTTGTGTTTTCCTCGATATACTTATAGTTCTGCAGATCAATTTTCGCTAACGTTATTTTATTACGGTTTTGCCAATAGTTTAAAATTGGAATTCTTACAGTTACGCCAAAGTTGTTATTGAAGTTGTTGTTTAACTGATCCCTATACGGTATGGTAGCCGGATTGGTATCACTTACTTTTGTAGCGCTGGAATAAGTTGTGTTTAAACCGCCAAATAATGATATCGTTGGCGACAAAGCACCTTTAGCTGCCGAAACGCCTTTTTCAGCGCTCTGGCGCCTTAAAGTAGCGGCTTTTACATACGCTAATTGTGCTAAAGCTGTTTGATAGATCTCATCGGAGGTCCCTGTTTGTGGCAATATTTCCGTTCCGTTTATTTTTTCAAATCTTATTTCGGGCCTGTATGGAATATTCAGGATCTGTAGTAGGTTTAATTTTGAAGTTTGCAGCGTTGCCTTTGCATTAACATACGTTACCTGGTTATCAGCATAGGTTCCCTTCACATCGTAATAATCATTAGGTTGTTTATTGGCACCTTGTTTTTCTAAGATACCCAACCTGTCAAGCTGTTGTTTAGAAACCTCTACCTGGTTTTGCACCTGCGAAAGCGCTTCGGTATTATTAAGCACTTGTAAATAAGCAGTAATGGTATTTATGGTTACCAGGTCTTTAGCTTGCTGCAGGTCCATCTCGCCCGCTTTATACGCAAGTGAGGTTTGCTTTATTTTGTTTAGGTTTTGTAAACCACTAAATAAGGTCAGGTTAGCATTGGCATTATAGGTGGCAAATTTTGTAGATGCGTTAACGTAAGTATAGTCAACCTGGTTAAGGCTACGGCCATTGTTAATACCGTGGTCAATCTGCCCGTTTATGGAAGGCAGCAGGTTTTCTTTAGCCTGGTTCTTATCAACCCTGGCGCTTTGCAGTTTCAATTCGCTTTGCTTTACATCAAGGTTGTTTTTTACGGCTATATCAATGCATCGCTGCAGGGTTAGTACGGTATCAACCGCCTGGCTGTGTGCCAGTGCCGGCGATAATGTTATTAAGCTAAAAAGTAAAATTTTAAAGTATCGCATTTTGTGTTGTAGTTCAAAGTGTTCTGGAAGATTCCACCCTTCCGTCCAGCAGGTTAATAATACGCGTACCGTATTCCGCGTTTTTTTCAGAGTGGGTTACCTGGATGATAGTAACGCCATCTTCTTTGTTCAGCTTACGAAACAGCTCCATGATCTCCTCCCCTTGTTTTGAGTTAAGGTTACCGGTAGGTTCATCGGCCAGTAATAATTTAGGTTTGGCAATTAAAGCGCGGGCTATACCCACCAACTGCTGCTGGCCGCCTGATAACTGCGCCGGGAAAAGATCTTTTTTACCAACTATCTGAAAACGATCCAGCATATCTGCAACCATCGCTTTACGCTCAGATCCTTTTACATCCTGGTATATCAGCGGGGTCTCGATGTTTTCATAAACGGTAAGCTCATCTATTAAATGGTACGCCTGGAAAACAAAGCCGATATATTGCTTATATAACGCCGAACGTTGTTTTTCTTTTAACTGGTGTACGGCTTGGTCTACAAAGTAATGGAAACCGTCGGTTGGCTCATCAAGCATACCTATAATGTTCAGCAAGGTTGATTTGCCCGAACCTGATGGGCCCATAATAGAAACGAACTCGCCTTCGTCAATATCCAGACTAATGTCGTTTATGACGAAATTCTTGTTCCCGCCTACCTGGTAATACTTTGAAATATGCTGAAGTGATAACATGTTTAATTATTGTGTTAATGAATTACTGAGTTATTTTGTTGCAATTTCTTAAACTGATTTTGGTATTGAAGCATGAATAGCATACCAAAGTTATAAGTAATTGATTTTTAGATTATTATATTGATTGTTAAACATGAAAACTGTACGCTTCTGTACAGCGTGCGTTCGGTTATGATACAGTTGTTAGTTAAACATTGATATTTACAGATTAAGGTTAGAAAATCAGAAACAAAAAAGGTTAGGATAAACTCCTAACCTGCGGTCTCTGTTTCATTAACGCTCTATTCCGACCGTAAGCTTTTCACCGGGTTGGCAAATGCAGCTTTTACTGATTGGAAGCTTATGGTGATGAAGGCTATAATAACCGCTAAGCCGCCGGCAAGGGCAAACACCCACCATTGTATATCAATACGGTAAGCAAAATCCTGCAGCCACTTGCTCATAGCGTACCAGGCAATGGGTGTAGCAATCAATATAGAGATACTTACCAGCCACAGGTAGTCTTTTGATATCAAACCAACAATATCGCCTATACCCGCTCCCAATACTTTACGGATACCTATCTCTTTTACGCGCTGCTCTGCAGTAAAGCTTACCAGCCCAAACAGGCCTAAGCATGCCAGGAATACAATAAGCAGGCTAAAGCAAGTGAACAACTGTTGCAACTTAAATTCGGCTTTGTATTGTTCATTCAATTGGTCGCTTATCCATTCGTATTTAAATACTTTTTCAGGGTAATATTGCTTGTACAGTTTATCTATGCCGGTTAAAACCTGTTTTTCGGTACCTGGTTTAACCCGCACAAGCATTGCTCCCCATTGCGGGTTGCTTACTGCCTGTATTACTGTAGGTTTAATTTTGTTATGGAGCGATTCACTGTAAAAATCTTTTACGATGCCCACAGGGATACCTTCAAACTTATCGTTTTTGCTATTCAGTTTCATATCCAGCAGGCCCGCGGTATAGTTAGTTATCAATAAAGGCTCAATGGCTTTTAAGGCCATAGTTTGTTTGCTGCTGCCGCTCATTAACGAGTCTGCATCCATAGCGTCAGTACTCAACGATGGGTCAAACACACGTCCGGATTTTAGCTGTAGTTTTAAAACCTTAGGCAGATCAGCATCGCCCTGGATGAAAAACACATCCATTTTTTCGTTACGGATCTTTACCGTGCGCGACATATTGCCCGCGCCTGATGTTGGGTACCAATCGCTGATACTTGCGCTTTCTACACCTGGTATCTCTTTAATTTGTTGCTTAAAGCTCCCTGCACTTTTGCCCCATTCAGTATAGCTTATATTTAGGACGTTGTTTTTATCGAACCCGAGATCTTTATGGTTCATAAAGTTGATCTGGTTATGTACGATAAACGTAATGCCAATAATAGTTACCGAAATGACGAACTGCCCAACTACCAAAGCTTTTTTCAGGAAGTTTAGCTGCAAGTCTGATGAGATCTTGTCTCTTAGTATCACCACCGGCTTTGGCCGGGATAAAAACCAGGCCGGGTATAAACCAGTGCAAAAGCTTACTAAAAGCACCATGCAAATAGTGATAAATAAATAGGCCGAACTATATAAATTGGACACCAGTTGGTGGCCCAAATAGGTTTCGAGCGGTTTAAGTAAAAAAGGGTATGCAAAAATTGCCAGCAGGAACGAGATCACAAAAAATAAAACCGACTCTGAAAGGAAGCGTACCAGCAATTGCATTTTACCTGCGCCCAATACTTTACGCACACCGGTTTCTTTAGCGCGGTTAAACACACGCGATATGGTAAGATTTACAAAGTTGATACAAGCGATCAGCAAAAGCAAAGCAGCCACTGCCGAAAATATGTACACGTTTTTTATACTGCCGTGTATATCCTGCACCGCCGGGAAATCCGACTTCAGGTATACATCTTTTAATGGCTGAAATTGCGTACTGAAATCACCCTTTTTACCCATCCCCTTTTCATACCATTTGTTTACTTTTTGGGTAAGGTGATTAACATTGGTACCGGGTTTTAATAAAACATATACAGGTTCGAACGTAAAATAACCGCTCACAGGTAAAGTATTTTCGCTTGCGGCGTACTCATTTAGTGTAATAATATCGGCCCTTAAGTGTGTGTTTTGCGGCATGGACTCAATAACCCCCGTGATAATATATTGCCCCGGCTTACCATATTCAGGCAGATTATAAACCACCTTACCTAATGGGTTTTGCTCCGGAAAGTACTGGTCGCTGATCTTTTTACTGATAACAAGATTGGTATAACCCTTTACAAATTTTTGAGGGTTGCCTTGCAATACGTTAAAATCAAACATCCGGAATATACTTGTTTCGGCTTTTATGGCTTTAAAGGCTATCCCTTCTTTGTAGTTACCCAGTTGCAGCCTTTCGTTCCTTACTGATGCACGGCAATAATCGACCACCTCGGGCATATCCTTTTTAACCGATGGGCCAAAGCCCGAAAAAGTAACAGGCATTTTTTCGGCACCTTTTACACTGCTGTTTACAGATAGTACCCTGTAAATATTATCGCCTTTTGTCCATTGATGGTCGTACGATAACTCATCAATTACAACAGTGGCTACAATAAGGCAGGCAGCCAGGCCGGTGCTTAAACCTATAATGTTTATTAACGAATAGGCTTTGTGTTTCCACAAACTGCGCCAGGCAATTTTAAGATTGGTTTTAAACATATTGGAAGAAATTCTGAGTACTAATTCTAAAACAATTGCAGCTAATTGGTCATTAACCTACTCTGACCGTAAACTTTTAACAGGGTTTGATAATGCTGCTTTTATAGATTGATAACTCACCGTTAAAAATGCTATAAGTGCCGCTGTACCGCCTGCAATTACAAACACCCACCATTGTATATCAATACGGAAGGCGAAGTCCTGCAGCCAGCTATTCATGGCGTACCAGGCAATTGGTGAAGAGATCAGGATGGCTATTAATACCAGTTTTATAAAATCGAACGATATTAAGCCAACAATACTCACTACGCCTGCACCTAATACCTTACGGATACCAATTTCTTTGATGCGTTGGCGGGTTGAGAATACAGCCAAACCAAATAAGCCAAGGCATGATATAAATATGGTTACCACGGTAAATGCGGTAAGTATGCCACCGGTACGCTGGTCGGTTTTGTACATGGCATCAAACTCCTGATCGAGGAAATGATACTCGAAAGGTGCGTTTGGATAAAATTTATGCCATTTGGCCTGTATAGCGGCAACAGTATTAGCAGTGTTTTTACCCGATGTTTTAATAAGCAGCTTACCAAACCAATCATACTCGGGGAACATCACAATAGGCGTAATTTTTTCATGCAGCGACGCAAAATTAAAGTCCTTTGCTACGGCTTTGATGGTACCCATACGGCCATTTAAACCTATTTTTTTACCAATGGCTTGTTCTGGCTTCCATCCCATTGCGGCAACAGCTGTTTCATTTAAAATAAAGCTATAGCGCCTTTTGGCAGAAGCGGTATCCTGCACCTGTTGCTCATCACCAATATCAAGATCGCTGCCTGCAACTAATTTAATACCTAAAGTTTTGGTGAAACTTTTTTCAACCGGGATAGCGGTTACGAATAAGTTATAATCGGAGTTTTTGCCTTCGGCAGTATTAATGGAATACCCGCCACCTACGTTAACGGGCGAATCATAGCTGGCCGTAGAGCCTAATACACCTGTTTGCTGGCTAATTTCGGTTTTAAACGATTCTATTTTGGTATAAGGCATGCCACCAATATCAAGTACTAAAACCTGTTCGCGGTTTATACCTGTATTAAGGCTTTGTATATAGTGTAGCTGGTTGCCTGCAATAATGGTACTGATGATAAAGAATACCGATACCACAAATTGGAAAACCACCAATGATTTTCGCAACATTACGCCGCCTGCCTGCGATGATGCGCTACCCTTAAGCGTAACAATAGGCTTAAATGCCGATAAGTATAATGACGGATATGTACCGGCAAGTAATGTAACCAACATAAATAAAGCAACCAATGCCATTAGCAGCCATGACAGGTTCCATGTTTGGAAACCTAAAGCCTGGCCTGTAAACGTACTAAATGAAGGAAATAAACCCGCCAGTAACGCCACACCTATTGCTATAGAAAACAAGGTGATGATGCCTGCTTCAATGATAAACTGACTAAATAATTGCCCGCGCATAGCGCCCATTACCTTTCGTACACCAATTTCTTTGGCACGTTCTGCAGATCGGGCTGTAACTAAATTAAGGAAATTAACACAGGCCAGTATTAGTAATATTACCGCAACAAACCCTAAAATGTAAACGTATTTAATATTACCAGATGGTTCTAAACCATACGTTGCTGTGGTATATAAATGTACTTTAGTTAAGGGTTCTAAACTAAACCACATTTTATTACCTGATTGTGGCCTGTCTTTAGTAATATAGTTAGTCATTTGTTTGGCTACCGCTACCCTATCCGCACCTGGTTTTAAAAGGATGTAAGAGTAATCGTTTGATGAATCCCAGGCACGTGTTAACGAACGTGGCATCATAGCGTAGCTTGCCATCAAATCAAACTTTATTTGAGAGTACTCGGGCACATCTTCAATTACGCCGGTAACCATCATATTATTCTTTTGGTCAACCTTGAGTATTTTACCCATAGGGTTGTCATCACCAAAGTATTTTTTGGCAGTAGATGCTGTAATTACAATTGATGATGAATTTGATAAAGACGATGCCGCATTTCCCTGTATAAACTTAAAAGTAAAAATTTTAAAGAACGACTCATCGGCCGCCAGCATTTTTTTTTCTTTAAAAACCTTATCACCAAACTGTACTACAGCGGCCCGCATGTTAGAGTAATTCACAATACGAACACCATCTTCTATATCAGAAAACACTTTCTTAAAAACCGGGACGGGCGCTGTAGGCGTTATAGCCGCAGTTTTTGCTTCGTTATCATCGGCCGATTTGTAACTAAATGTTAACCTGCTTATCCTGTCGGCATTTACATTAAACCTGTCGTAGCGTAACTCATTTATCAGATAGGTTGTAAGCAGCAGGAAGCAGCATATCCCTACGGCCAGGCCTACCATGCTTATTAACGATGTTGTTTTGTTTTGCAGCAGGTTACGCCACGCGGTTTTTAAATAGTTACGAATCATATTTTGGAAATTCTAAATGCTAAAGTTATCTACGCCTAATCGCTGATCATTAATCTCACTCACTCCTTAAACTCTTTACCGGGTTTGCCAGGGCGGCTTTTAACGCCTGCGAACCAATGGTTAAAAGACCAATAAATATCGCGATAGTTGCAGTATAAGCAAATATTGTCCAGTCGATATCTTTGCGATATGCAAAGGCCTGCAACCATTTATTCATCAGCCACCATGCAATTGGCGAGGCAATAATAACAGAGGCAATGATCAGTTTTAAAAAATCCACCGACAATAATGATACGATGGTTCTTACACTTGCGCCCAATACCTTGCGTACACCAATTTCCTTTGTGCGCTGTTCTGCGCTAAAGGCTGCCAATCCAAACAAACCAAGGCACGATATTAATATAGCTACAACAGTAAAATAACTTACAATACCGGCCAGGCGGGTATCAGCCTGGTAGTTCTTCTGGAAATCATCATCCATAAAAGTGTAATCGAACGGATCGTTCGGGTCATACTTTTTCCAGCTGGCCTCTATTGTTTTTAACATGCCAGCCATGTTGCCTTGTTTGGTATGTATCACCATATAGTTATAGCCGCCGGTATTTAGTAAAAAGCCATAAGGGGTTACCGGCAGGTGCAAATCCTCATAATGGAAGTCTTTTACTACACCAACAATGGTAAACGAGTTAGTATTACCCTGAAAATTATTTAATACTTTTTTGTTAACGGCATCTTGTGCACTGGCAAAACCAAATTCCTTAGCCGCCTTTTCGTTGATAATAATGTTATTATTAGTATCCGCGCCAAACTGGGGCGAGAATAAACGGCCGGCAAGGGGTTTAATATTAAGCGTTTGTAAGAAGTTGTTGTCTACATAATTTAAGCGGGTACGCTTTCCTTCGGCGGTGGTTTGTCCTTCGCGATACAAAAGGTTATCGCTTGGGTTAAATACACCCGGGTAATAGGCTGATGCACCTATTGATGCTACCTGGCTGTTTTGTTGCAGATCTGCTTTCATGGCTGCGTATGCTGCCTTAGCGTTAGCAGTACGTAAAGGCAGTACTATTTGCTGGTCTTTTGCAAAGCCCAGGTCGGCGGTACGCATAAAGTTCATCTGCCTTGCAATAACAACCGATGCCACAATAAGTACCACCGAAATAATAAACTGGAAAACAACCAATCCTTTACGTACAGCCACTACAGCCAGCGAATTGGTTAACTTGCCTTTTAACACCTTTACAGGATTAAATGACGATAGGTAGAATGCCGGGTAACTGCCTGCAAGCACCCCTGTAATAAGCGCCATCAGTAAAAACTCGAAGAATAGCACTAAATCTTTATCTACGGATAGAGTAATATTCTTATCGGCCAGCTGGTTAAATAAAGGCAGTAATATCAGGGTGATAACAATAGCAAATACAAAAGCTATTAAGGTCATCAAAACAGATTCGCCCAGGAACTGCCTGATCAGAGTTGATTTTTCTGCTCCCAGTACTTTACGCACACCAACTTCCGACGAGCGTTTTGATGAACGCGCGGTAGAGAGGTTCATGAAATTGATACAGGCTATGATCAGCGTAAATGCTGCAATAGAAAAAAGTACATACAAATAAGTTTTGCTTGCAGGCGCTGTTACGTTGCTTTCTACCTCATTGCTCAGGTGGATGTCGCGCAGGGCAAGTAAGGATTGTTCTTTCTGGAAACCCATGTTCTTCAGATCTTTTCCGGCATATTTATCAATAAAGGCAGGTAGCTTGGCCTGAAGCGATGCAGGGTTTGTGCCGGGTTTAAGCAGCAGGTAAGTATAAAACATATTGTTGCTGGCAAAATCGTTTCCCTGCCTTTTTATAAACCCCTCCATTGAGCCGCCACCTACCGAAAGGAAGAAGTTAGCGTTAATGTGCGATGGCACTTTGTCGTCATCAAATACACCTGTTATGGTGTAATCCTGCTCACCGTTGGTATTGCTGTTAACATGGATAACTTTACTTAATGCGGGCTGGTTACCAAAAAGCTTTTCGGCTATTTTTTTTGATATAACGATAGTACGCGGGCTTGTTAACGCGTTTGCCGAATTACCTTCGGTAAAGTTATAAGTGAATATTTTAAAGAAGGACTGATCGGCCAGAAAGCCGTTTTGCTCAAGCAGAGATTTGCGCTCGCCGTTTGCAGGGTTGTATTGTATAATGGTTTTGTCGTCAATAAAAAGCTTTAGCAACCTGGCACTTTCTACAACCTCGGGGTATTCCTGCTTTAAAGCGCCGGCCATTGGTGCGGGCGTGTTTGGCAATTTCATGCGCTTGCTGCCATTTTGTACAAAGGCGGTTATTACCTGGTAAATATTAGGCGCATTTTTATGCTGTGTGTCAAAGCTTGTTTCGTAATTCAGATACAGAGCGATAAGCATGCAACATGCCAGCCCTACCGATAAACCAAATATGTTGATGAATGAGAAGAACTTGTTCTTCATCATGTTACGCCAGCCAATTTTGAAATAATTTTTGATCATATTACTAAATCTTAAATTCTAAAACAGAAACTTTATTTGTAGACGATAAAAATGCAAAAGAAGTTACAGCTTCATTATCCTTACTCGCTCCTTAAACTTTTTACCGGGTTAGCTATTGCCGCTTTTATTGCCTGGAAACTGATAGTGCCAAGTGCTACTATCATAGCCAATATGCCCGACACTGCGAACACCCACCATTGTATATCAATACGATATGCAAAATCCTGCAGCCATTTGTGCATAAAATACCAGGCTACCGGCGTGGCTATTAAAAAAGAGATCCCTACCAGTTTCATAAAATCTGCCGATAACATGTTTACAATACCCGGTGTAGAGGCACCTAATACTTTACGGATCCCGATCTCGCGGGTACGCTGATAGGTGCTGTATGATGCCAGGCCTAATAAGCCAAGGCATGATATGGCAATAGCCAGTATGGCAAAGTTGAAGAACAGCTTCCCGAAACGCTGTTCTGCGCGGTATTGCCTGTCAAAAAACTCATCTAAAAAGTAATAGCTGAATGGCCTGTTTGGAATAACTTCCTTCCACTTACTTTCAATAGCCGCCAGTGTTGCAGGCAGGTTTTTAGCATCAACCTTTATAGATACCAGGTCAAGTGCGCGTAACTCTACACGCATACTTAAAGGTTTTATTTTTTCCTGTAAAGAGCGGAAGTGAAAATCTTTCATCACACCTACAATTTTACCTTCGCGGCCCCATTGTTTAAATCGCCTGCCAATAGCTTGCTGCGGCGAACTATAACCGAATAGCTTTACCGCTTCTTCGTTTAGTATCATTGCCTGCGAGGTATCTGTGGTCATAAAATCCTTAGAAAATGGCCTGCCGGCTACCATTTTTATTTTAAACTGGTTCAGGTAATCAAAATCAACAAAGTAAAGGTCGAGGTTGGCAATTTGCAGATCGCCTTTTTTGTTCTCGATCTCTGAATAAGCACCACTATTGCCACCACCGGGTACAGCCGACGACATCGCTACAGATTTAACACCCGGTATTGACTTTACAGATTGCTGAAAGGCATCTTTACCTGCATCGCTGTTGGTATTTATTACCACCATTTGATCTTTTGAGAAACCCAGATCGCGGTTACGCATAAAATCCATTTGATTATAAACGATGATGGTACCGATGATAAGTGCAATAGAGATACTAAACTGCGCAACTACCAGGCTTTTACGTAACAAGTTACCCTTTGTGCCGGTAGAAAACCTGCCCTTTAAAACCATAACCGGTTTAAACGATGATAACACCATAGCAGGATATATACCCGCTAAAAAACCTATAGACACAGATATACCAAACAGGATAAGCACATTAGAGATATTTGAGAATATACCCGGACTAACAATTTTGCCCGATAACTGGTTAAACAGCGGCAACAACAGTACCGATAGTATAATGGTTACCACAAAAGCTATCAAACACAATATAACCGATTCGCCTATAAATTGGCTGGCCAGTTCACCTTTTAAAGCGCCTACTACTTTGCGTATCCCCACTTCTTTAGCGCGTTCAACAGAACGGGCGGTAGTTAAATTAATAAAGTTTATGCAGGCAATCACCAATATAAATACGGCTACAATGCTAAAGATATAAACATTGCTGATGCTGCCTACTTCCTGCCCGCCCCTTTTACTGTGCAGGTAAACATCTTTTAAAGGCTCCAGCAGTAAAGTGGCAAACATTTGCGATTTGCGGCTTCGTTCACCGTTACGCTTTTCCATAAATGCAGGGAATTTGCTTTGAAGATTTTTAGCACTTACGCCCGGTTTTAACAGCAGGTAACTTGTTGCGCCATAATTACCCCATTGCTCTTCAATACCTTTATTAAACCTTTGTGTAAGCGTTACCATAGATATGATCATATCCGCCTTTATCTGCGAATTTTCAGGCACATCCTGCATTACACCGGTCACCAATGCCGGGATAGCATCACCGGTTATTAATACGGTTTGGCCAACAGGATCGGCATCACCAAAATACTTTTTAGCGGCAGTTTTGGTGAATACAATGCTTGCCTGTGCTGTTAACGCCGTTTTTAGATTGCCTTTTAACAGCTTAAAATCAAATACTTTAAAAAAGGTTGAGTCGGCAAAAAGTGTCCGCTCCTCCTGGAATTTAACATTCCCTTTTCTAACTAAAAAACTACCGCCGCTTACACGCGTAAACGCTTCTATTTCGGGAAAATCCGTTTTTAAGTTTGGCGCAAATGCCCATGAAGTAACATCAGTATTAATAGTTTCAGATGGTGTTTTAATATCGGTAACTACACGGTATATGCGATCGGCTTTGGTATGGAACTTATCATAACTCAATTCAAAAGTCACATACATAAATATAAAGAAACAGGCCGTTATACCTACCGACAGGCCTGTGATGTTTATGAATGAGAAAACACGGTGCCTCCACAGGTTACGCAAGGCTATTTTAAAGTGATTTTTTAACATGGTGGTTTGGGTCTTATATTTTTAAGTAAATACTATTCGCTTCTGAGGCTTTTAACCGGGTTTGCTATTGCTGCTTTTATAGATTGGAAACTGATGGTTACCAAAGCTATAAACACCGATACCAGTGCTACAAACACAAATGTGCCCCAGTTTATATTAATGCGATAGGCAAAGTCCTGCAACCAGTGATTCATTACATACCAGGCAAGCGGCCATGCTATGAGGTTTGATATTAATACCAGTTTTATAAAATGTCCCGATAGTAACAATACAATGTTTTTTACCGATGCGCCTAATACCTTACGCACCCCTATTTCCTTCACCCTTTTTTCGGCCGAGAAGGATGCCAGGCCAAACAAGCCGAGGCATGATATGAGGATAGCTAAACTGGCAAGTATGCCCACTATTTTACTTACCTGGTTATCTGCACGGTAAACTTCCGCGAAATGGTCATCCAAAAACTGATACTCGAAGGGGTAATCGGGGTTAATGTTTTTCCATGTAGCCTTTATAAACTCAACGGCTTCTTTTGATTTGCCCGGTTTTATTTTAATAGAAGCAGTTGTAAGCCCCCAATCGCTTTGGTTTGCAATTAAAAGGTTCTCTACTTTGTAATGAAGAGAATTGAAGTTGAAATTTTTAGCGATACCGGTAATTACACCAAGCGAATCGAAACCAAAACGCTGACCAATCAGCGTAGATATAGCAGCTTTGGGGTGGTCTCGCAATAGCTCATGAGCCATGGATTCATTTATAATATATTCACGGCCATTACCAGATTTATCTTTGGAAAAATCCTTACCCTCTATTATTTTGATATTATAAAGCCTCATGTAGTCGTTATCTACAATAAGCTGTGTAACACCTAATTCTCTCACCGGGTCGTTCTTATATTGAAAAATTGCCCCTGATTGATCAAGGTGACTGCCCAGCTGATCTTGCGAAGCCGTTACGCCGGCAATTAAGGTATTACCCAATAATTGCTGTTTAAATAACGGATACTTTTGGCCCGAAATCTTATCCATTGGTACGGTAACCACCTGCTCGCGGGTAAACCCGGGATCTTTCTCCTGCATAAATTTTAATTGCTTTACTACAAATACGGTAGCTATCATCAGGAATACCGCGCTGGTAAACTGGCCAACAACCAATACATTACGGAATGTGCCTTTGTTTTTACCTGTATCAACCGATCCCTTCAAAACCTTTACAGGTTGAAACGATGATAAGAACAAAGCCGGGTAAATGCCCGAAATAATACCTACACCAATAGTGCTCAATAAAACTACAAGCAGGAATGATGGCTGGGTGAACACCGGCAGCGAAATATCGCGCAGGCTAAGATTATTTACATATGGTAAAGTTATTTCAACCAGGGCAAGTGCAAGCACTAATGCCAACAGTGATAACAGAATGGTTTCGCCCAGAAACTGAAAGGCCAGCTGCGGCCTGTTTGCCCCTATTGATTTACGAATACCTACTTCTTTTGCCCTGTCGGCAGAGCGTGCGGTAGACAGGTTCATGAAATTAACACAAGCAATAACCAGTACTATAAAAGCTATAATGGCGAATAGGTTGGTTGATTTTTGATCGAATTTTTGGAAATTCAAATAATCCAGCCCGATATCTGTTGAACCGGCGTGTACATCCTTAAGCGGCAGATAAAACAATTTGTAGTATGTTGCCTGCTCGGGTTTCATGTGTTTTTTAACAAATGCAGGCATCTTGGCCTCAAATGCTTTCAGATCGGTTCCAGGCGCCATCTTTAAATAGGTATTTAACCAATTACCACCCCAACGGTCCATCCATTTTTGGTGGATGCTGGTTAGCGAATACAACGCATCAAACTGTAATTGCGAGTTTTTGGGGCTGTTGGCCATTACCGCGGTCACAGTAAATTTCAAGGTATCGCCGCCAAAATGATTTATTACTTTACCTATGGGGTCTTCTTTACCAAATAATTTTTCGGCGGTTTCCTGGGTTATGGCTATGCTGTTTGGTTTTTCAATAGCATCTTTTGCATTACCTTTTATCACCTTAAAATTAAAGATGTCTAAAAAAGTCGAATCAACCGCTAATACCTGAGGTACAAATACCCGTCTTTCGTTATAGGTCATCTGGTATTTGCGGTCCCATTTTACGCGGGTATAGCTTTTTACCTCGGGAAAGTCGGCCTTAAGCGCCGTTGCCATTGGGTACATTGATAACCCCACCTTTTGTGATGCGGCCATCCCGGGGAATTTTTGAACTTCATTAAGCCTAACTATATTATCACCATGAAAACGGTCGAAGCTTTTCTCGTACGATACAAACAGCAGGATAACAATACATGCCGCCATACCTATGGCTAGGCCCACAATGTTTATTACCGATGACACCTTGTTCTTCCACAGATTGCGCCAGGCTATTTTAAAGTAATTTTTTATCATGATATATGTTTTTTAAAAACTGAATACCAAACGTTTTAAATGCCAAACCCAGGCTCGCTCAATATTATTTATACTGAGCTTTTATTCGCTCCTTAAACTTTTTACGGGATTAACCAATGCGGCCTTCACTGCTTTATAACCTACCGTTATCCAGGCTATAATAACGGATGATGCAATTGAAACAACGAATATGCCAGCCCCCGGCGTTATTTTATAAGTAAAATCTTGTAGCCATTGATGGCTAAAATACCATGCAATAGGCGCAGCAATTGCAAACGAAATAACAATAAGCAGCGTAAATTCTTTTGAGAACAGGTACACGATATTAGCTACCGATGCCCCCAATGTTTTGCGGATACCCACCTCTTTGGTACGCTGTACAGCCATAAAAGATACCATACCATATAAACCCAGGCAGGATATGAAAATAGCCATACCGGCAAATATTTTATAAAGCTGCGATAATTGATCTTCCTTCTTATAAAAGCTTGCTATTTTTTCATCCAGGAACTTGTATTCATAAACATTTTCGGGAAATGCCGCCGTCCAAAGCTTTTCAATAGTAGCCAGTGTTGGCTTAACATTGGTTGATTTTAGCTTGATGTTAGCTATCTGGTACTGGCCGTTCCATGATGCCATAATAACAGGCGGGATCTGTTCGCGTAAGGACGAAACGTTGAAATCTTTTACAACCCCAACAATTTTGTGTGTCAGGTTTTTATCGTCCCATATATTAATGGTTTTACCAATAGCATCTTCAGGGTTGGTTACGCCAAGGTTTTTAAGTAATGTTTCATTAACTACATATTCTCTTACTGTATCACTTTTTATATAAGGCCGGCCGGCAACAAACTTCATGTTATAAAGGTTAAAATAATCAGCCTCAGCCCATTTCATATTTACTCTAAAGTCAGTCTCCTTTTCGGCATTGTCATATTTAATTGGGCTGCCCCAGTTCATATTGTCGGATGGACTGGCAAAGCTGTAACTTAAGCCCTTAACCCCGGGTTGTTGTAGTATTTCACTTTTAAGCGCATTCATTTTTAAACGGCTTAAACTGTCGCCTGGCATGGTAACGGTTATAATGGCTTCTTTATCAAAGCCTAGAGCTGAATTTTTGAAGTGGTTTAGTTGACTTATAATTACGATAGTGCCAATTATTAAAACCTGTGCAATACCAAATTGTAATACAACCAAACTCCTTCTTAAGGTTATACCATTTGAACGCCTGCTACTAATTTTGTTTTTAAGTGCGGTAATTGGGTTAAAACCTGATAATATTAACGCAGGGTATACACCCGATAATAACGTAACACCAACCAAAACAGCTACCAGGAATGATAGCACTACCGGGTTTGTAACAAAAGATGGGGTAAGTTGAATATCCAGCAATTTGTTTAAAGCGGGTAGGCAAAGCTCACTTAAAGCTATAGCAACAATTATAGAAAATAAGGTGATAATAAAAGTTTCGCTTAAAAACTGTAATATAAGCTCTTTACGCTGGCTACCTAATACCTTGCGGATACCAACCTCTTTAGAGCGGTTAACAGCCTGTGCAGTAGCAAGATTTATAAAGTTTACGCAAGCAATGATCAGCAAAAATAACCCTATAAGACTTAACGCTTTAATCAGGTCCTTACTAAACACCTGGCCGGTGTAAAGCCCGGCACGGGTATCATAATGCATTTGTGATAATGGTTGCAGAAGCATGGCATCCCTTTTAACATCATTGGGTTTGTGCTTTTTAATAAATGCCACCAGGTTTTGGTTAAAATTTGCTTCGCTTATGTTATTGGGTAACAAAACAAAACAGGAATGCGACCCAAATGTGCTGCCCCAATCCTCCTGATTATCTTTGTAATCAGTGTATTTAAGGGTGCTGTAAGATATTGCAATATTGATAGGCAGGTCTGTATTTGTGGGTGGGTTTTTTAGTATGCCCGTAACTTTCAGGTCTAATTTATTATCGTATTTAATGGTTTTTCCCATTGCGGCTTCCCAATTGCCGAAATATTTTTCGGCTATCTTTTGGCTTATTAATATGGTATTAGGCTCTACCAGGGCATTTTTCTTATCACCTTCAAGCCAGCCAAAATCAAATATTTTAAGAAGCTGTGGTTCAGTAAAAAACACATCCTGTTCTTTAAATCTTTTTATTTCCCCACTTGCCGAAGTAATACTCATTTGTTTATTATCATCGTCAAATATCGACCCAATGAGCGGTATCTGCGGATAATCTACCCGCATCCCCCTGCTTGTTGGGAATGGTACACCGGCACGATACTTTACTCCCTCAGATGATGTGCGCTTAGCCAATACACGGTAGATGTGGTCTTTCTGTGTATGGTAGTTATCAAAGCTTGTTTGGAAATTTATCACCAAAAATATAAGTAAGCAGGCGCCCACACCTACGGCTAAACCTATAACATTGATGATGGTGTAACTTTTGTTACGTGATAAACTACGCCAGGCCGTTTTAAAATAATTTCTGATCATGTCATGAAAATTCTAAATTCTAAATCTTAAGTCTGTATATGTATCTCAATTACTCGCTACGCAAGCTTTTAACGGGGTTTACCAGCGCTGCCCTAACGGCTTTATAACCAACCGTTACCCAGGCTATTATTATTGAGGATGCAATTGCCAGCACAAATACGCCAGCGGTTAATGGTATACGGTAGGCAAAATTTTGCAACCAGTTACTCATCATATACCATGATACCGGCATGGCTATCACAAATGATATAGCTATTAGTATCATAAATTCTTTTGAGAATAACAGCACAATACTGTATACAGAAGCCCCTAATACCTTGCGCACACCAACCTCTTTTGTGCGCTGTACCGCCATATACGATACCAGCCCATATAAGCCAAGGCATGAAATAAAAATGGCTATAAAAGCGAATATCTTGTAAACCATAGCCAACTGGTTTTCCTGGCGATAAAACTGGGCAATGTTTTCATCCAAAAAGAAACCGTTATACGCATATTCAGGATAAGTGTTTTCCCACATTTTTTGCAAGGTGGCAACTGTGGCTGTCAGGTTTTTGGTTTCTATTTTGAGTGCTATCTGGCTCTCGAATTTCTTGCTGGGCGATATTACGATCGGCTTAACGGCATCACGCAGCGAATTGGTTTTAAAATCTTTTACAACACCAGTTATGGGTGCCCATGTTCCGCGGCCACCCAAGCGTACGGTTTTACCTATAGCGTTCTCAGCTTTTTGGATGCCCAGTTTATGAATAAATGTTTCATTAACCACAACCTGCCTTATGGTATCACTTACATCATAGCCTTTGCCTGCTGCAAACTGTAAGCCATATGTTTTAAAGTAATCGGCATCACCATATTTCAGGAAGGTGTTAAATGTCGGGTCTTTTTCAGAGTGGTCAAAATAAAAGTTTGTACCCCAGTTATTTTCAGACGATGGGGCATCTGATGCAAATGTTACCGATTTAACCTGCGGGTTTTGCAAAAGCTGTTGTTTAAATGCTTGCATTTTACTCAGGCTGATACTGTCTGACGAGCCGGGTATTACCAGCACCGCGCTTTTATTAAAGCCCAGATCGGCCTCGTTCACAAAATTCATTTGGTTAACGGCCACTATAGTGCCGATGATAAGCAACTGGGCAATAGCAAACTGCGCTATTACCAAAGCCCTGCGTAAAGGTATACCGCCTATTGATGCTGCAGTAATTTTATTTTTAAGCGCCAATACCGGTTTAAAGCCCGATACTACCATAGCCGGGTAAACGCCCGACAATAATATCACCACAATCATGGTAACTACCAGAAATAAGACCGAACCCATGCTTAACAGGGAGATATCATCGGGTACGCTGGCTATATTTTTAAGATAAGGCAATGCAATTTTAGCCATTGCAACAGCCAATATTACTGCGCCAAAAATGATAAGGGATGTTTCGCCAATTACCTGTGCTATTAGTTGTTTACGGCTGCTGCCTAAAACCTTACGGATACCAACTTCTTTTGAACGGCCTACAGATTGGGCAGTAGACAGGTTAATAAAGTTGATAGATGCCATAATTATTATGAGTATGGCAATAAACGTTAATGTATTAAGCGTAGCACGGCTGGTCATGTGGTCGCCCAATGTGTTACCTACACGGGTATCAAAGTGCATATCACCAAGTGGTTGCAACAGGTGTATTCTAAACTGTTTCTTTTTGTTTAGATCGGTATTTTTGCTGGTGAAGTTTACCAGTTGTTTAGAAAAATTTTCGGCGCTTACATTGGCCGGCAATTGTGTAAATATCTGGTGGTTACTGCTTATAGAGTGCCAGTCACTTACCATACCATATTCATTACGGTGTTGTTTGGCAGTGATGTATGATACCAAAACGCGTAAAGGGATGTCGCTGTTCTCCGGCGAGTTAGCTATAACGCCTGCTACCTTCAAATCAAGCAGGTTATCCATTTTAAGGGTTTTGCCCATGGCGGTTTTCCAGTCACCAAAATATTTGGTGGCTGTTTTTTGATCTATAACCACCATGTTAGGCTCGGCAAGTGCCTGCTTACTACCATCCAGCCATTCCGCATCAAAAATATCAAAGAACTGCGGCTCTATAAAAAAAACGCCGATGCTTTCTGTAAACTTTTTGCTATCGGTTAAATTGGTTGAATTGGCCCCCGGAACAGTGATCTGGCTGCCATAACTTGAGTTTAGCGCGGCAAACTTGTACTGTGGAAAATCTGTACGTAAAGCATCAACAGCGGGTATGGATACGCCGGGATTATATGTAGTACCATCAGCTTCGTTCTGCTGGGTAACTATATGATATATGTTTTTAAAGTTCTTGTGGAAGTTATTGTAACTCAGCTCGAACTGAAGCACAACAAATATGAGCAGGCATGCCGCGATACCCACGCTTAACCCCGAGATATTTATAATGGAATACGCCTTGTGACGGATGATATTCCTCCAGGCAATTTTGATGTGGTTTTTAAACATAGCTTTGGTATATGTTTTATAAAGGCTAAAACATATACCAAAGTATTAATATATTAATAATGAACTACTTAAATAGATGAACGTATGTACGATATGTACGTAAGTGTAACAGTGTGTGTTCGGTTATGATACAGTTGTAAGTTAGTGATTAGTTACTTGTTATTAATTTATTCGCGGGCTTAACCTGTAAGACTAATTACTGATAACCGGTAACTAATCACTATCGCTCAAAACCCGAAATGCTTTATATAAGTATTCAAATCCTTATCTCCCCTGCCGGAGAGGCATATCACTACGTTATCGTTTTTTTCGAAAGTCATTTTTTCAAGATAAGCCAGCGCATGGGCGGTTTCAATGGCCGGGATAATACCCTCCATTTGTGAGCAAAGCAGGCCTGCGTTTAATGATTCATCATCGGTGATGCTTACGTATTGCGCTCGGTTCACCTTAAACAAGTGCGCATGCTGCGGGCCGATGCCGGGGTAATCAAGTCCCGCAGATATTGAATAGGGTTCTACAACCTGCCCATCATCACTTTGCATAAGTATGGTACGGCTGCCGTGCAGTACGCCCTCGCGCCCTAAAAATGTAGTAGCCGCCGAGTGGCCGCTGTCAACACCCTTACCGGCTGCTTCAACGGCTATCAGCTTAACCTCTTCATCATCTAAAAAATGATAGAACATGCCCATTGCGTTGCTACCACCACCAACGCACGCCATTACATATTGCGGTAATTCGCTGCCGGTTTGTTCTAAAAGCTGTTTTTTGGTTTCTTCGGATATGATGGACTGGAACCTGGCCACCATATCCGGATATGGGTATGGGCCAACTACCGAACCGATAATGTAATGAGTATCAACCGGGTTGCCTATCCAGTCGCGTAAGGCCTCATTGGTGGCGTCTTTCAATGTTTTACTGCCCGATGTTGCCGGTACTACCGTGGCACCCAGCATCTTCATACGGGCCACATTTGGCGCCTGGCGCTCCATATCAATTTCGCCCATGTATACAATACATTCAATGCCCATTAAGGCGCAAACGGTAGCTGTAGCTACTCCATGCTGGCCGGCGCCGGTTTCGGCTATAATGCGTTTTTTGCCAAGTCGTTTAGCTAATAATATCTGCCCAATGGCATTGTTTATTTTATGCGAACCGGTGTGATTCAGGTCTTCGCGTTTAAAAAATATGTTGGCGCCATATTTTTCAGAATAACGTTTGGCATGGTACAATGGCGAAGGCCTGCCTACGTAATCTTTTAAAAGTTGGTCAAACTCAGCTTTAAATTCCGGGTCGCTTAGTATTTTAATGTACTCCTGTCTTAATTCTTCCACATTAGGGTACAGCATTTCCGGTATATATGCACCACCAAAATCCCCATAATAGCCTTGTTCGTTAACTCCGTACTTCATTGCTGTTTATTGTATTAAATGCTTGTGTTAGTTTATCTATATCCTTTAATCCCGGCGATAGCTCAAACTTACTGTTCAGGTCTACGCCGTAAAATGCCGGGTGTGTTATCTTTTTTACTTCTTCTAAATTATCTGCGCTTAACCCGCCCGATAAAAAGAAAGGCACGTTCAGTTTATACTTATTCAAAATTTCCCAATCAAATATTTGCCCCGAACCGCCATGTACTGGTGTTTTAGTATCGAACAGGAAATAATTTACATGGTTTATATAAGCGTCCAGTTTGGCAAAATCAAAGTTTTCATCTATACCAAAGGCTTTTATTACCTGTACTTCGTGCTTAAACATATCGCAAAAGGCCGGGCTTTCATTGCCGTGCAGTTGTATGGCATCAAACTTATATTTGTATATCAGCTTACTAATACTATCGGCATCCTCATCAACAAAAACGCCTACTTTGGTGATTCCTGTGCTGATATTAACCAATTCATCATCTTCCATGCCACTAATAAACCGCGGCGATTTATCATAACAGATAAACCCCATATAATCGGGCGCTAAAGCTTCAACAGCTTTAATATTCTCCGGATCGCGTAAGCCACAAATCTTAATCTTCATGATTTTAGTTAGCTATCAGGGTTTTAAAGCTATTTAGCGCTTTTTTCGCAGTGAGCGATTCCTCCGCTTCATAAAAGCAATCTGCAAAGCTTTTTTCAGGATGAATGGTTTTAATGGCCATAGCAGCGTTACTTAGCACTACGCTGGTTTGGGCAACGCTGGCATCATCGTTCAGCACCTTCATAAATATATCGGCCGAATCGCTTACGGTGTGCCCGCCGGTTATCTGGTCTTCATTCAGTTTGGTAAATCCAAGGCTTTCAATGGTGTTTATCTTTTCGCCATCGGCAGAGAATGTTTTAAAATCGCAGGTAAGTGAGATCTCGTCATAACCATCAAGTGCGTTCAGTATAGTGTATTTTACGTCAGATTTTTGATACAGGTAGGCATAGATCCTTGCCAGTTCCAGGTTAAAAACACCCACCATCTGGTTTTGTGGTTTAGCCGGGTTTACCAATGGGCCAAGCATGTTAAAGAAGGTTTTCACTCCTAATTCCCTGCGAATTGGCGCAACGGTTTTCATGGCGGGATGGAATAGCGGCGCATGCAGAAAGCAGATGTTCGCTTTATCAATACTACGTTTAAGCGAATCAGTATTGTTGGTGAACACATAGCCCAGATGCTCCATCACGTTTGATGAACCGCAACCCGATGATACCCCGTAGTTACCATGTTTAGCTACCTTATAACCTGCCCCTGCTACCACAAACGAAGCAAGGGTTGAAATATTGAAAGTGTCTTTACCATCGCCACCAGTGCCGCAAAGGTCAATCAGTTCGCCATTTTGCAAATCTACAGGCAGGCAAAGTTCCAGCATGGCATCGCGGAAGCCTTCCAGTTCGTTAACCGTAATACTGCGCATACAGTAGGCCGTCATAAACGCGGCCATTTGCGAGTTGTTAAATTTCCCCTGAGCAATATCCTTCAAAATTTCTTTTGATTGCTCGCGGGTAAAGGTTTTATGTTCAAAAAGGTGGTTGAGTATTTTTTTCATATCAGGGCATAAAAAAAGGGTTACCATGTGGCAACCCTTCTGTATATTTTATAAAAAAACAAAAAATGAGGCTGCCTTACGAATTCTCGTTAAGCCACCACCAATTGTTGTTTAATATTTGCGCTTTCATTTTGTTAAAGCAAATATGGAAATTGTTTTCACTAAAAGCAAGCATTATGATATTTTTACAGAGCGCAATTAGTGATTTAATGAATTAGCGATTACAAAATCCGGATATTCAGGTTGTTCACTCAATCACTAATTCAGTCATTCACTAATTAACAGATGGCCATACACAAGCAGCAAACTAACCCCGAAAAAGACCTTGGCTTTGGCCCGCAACCAGTTATTAAAAACCAACCGCTTGTTAATAAAGATGGATCGGTTAATGTAAAGCGCCGCGGCCTCTCCCGTTTTAATACTGCCGATAATTACCATACCCTCATCAAAATGAGTTGGGGTAAATTTTGGTTGGTTGTATTAAGCGGATATTTAGCTGCCAACTTAATTTTTTCATCAATATATGTACTGATAGGCATGGATAGCCTCGACGGGGCATCAGGCGATACAACCGGCAGTCATTTTTTGGATGCGTTCTTTTTTTCGGCGCAAACTATATCTACCGTTGGTTACGGGCATATTAGTCCGCGGGGTGTGGTAGCTAATAGCGTGGCAGCTTTCGAATCGATGATAGGCTTGCTGGCCTTTGCGTTAGCAACGGGTTTGCTATATGGCCGTTTCTCAAAACCATCAGCAAAAATAATTTACAGCGATAATATTTTGATCGCACCCTACAAAGAAAATGGCAGGGGCCTGATGTTCAGGTTGGCTAATATCAGAAAGAATGTATTGATTGATCTGGAGGTAGAGGTAATTTTCTCGTACAACGAATTTGTGGATGGCAAACCCACCCGCCGCTTTTTTACATTGGATCTTGAGCGTAAATATGTAAGTCTGCTTACCCTTAACTGGACGATAGTACACCCGCTGGATGCCAACAGCCCGCTGATAGATATGATATATGAAGACTTAGAAACCTACCAGGTGAGTTTTTCGGTGTTACTGAAAGCTTTCGACGATACGTTTTCGCAAACGGTACATTCCCGTACCTCGTACACTGCACATGATATGGTTTGGAATGCAAAATTCGTCCCTATGTTTAGCAGGGATGAAGATGGCAGGATAGAATTGGATATGAGTAAGATAAGTGAGTATGACAAGGTTTAATATTTGATAGTTAGTTTGCCAAAAGCGTTCACGTTCACTGCCGTGAACACCATTTTTTTTTGTAATATACTAATAATAAGTATTATACATTTTCACTACTGACAAAATAGTGTCACCATTTTATTGATTATTTTAACAACGGATCCTTCTCTTTAGCAAAAACCTTAAACACCTGCTTATCTAAAAATGCAGGTAAAAACTTGCTTAAAAATACGGTAAGCTTTCCCTGCGGGGTCATGATAAGGGTACGCGCACGGTTTTGTATACCATCAGCTATGATAACAGCCACCTGTTCGGCGGTCATCATTTTTTCTTCTTCTAAAGTACTTTCACCTTGCTGTACACCATTTTTATCGAGCGCAGTATTACGGATGTTTGATGCCGTAAACCCCGGGCTGGCCACCATTACGTGAACGCCCGTCTTTAAATTCTCTATGCGCAAAGCATCCATAAAACCATTCATGGCAAATTTTGATGCCGAGTAGCCGGAGCGGCCGGGCAAACCTTTATAGCCGGCAATTGATGAAATACCTACAATGCTTCCCTTGGTTCTGGTGATTTCGGGCAGGGCATATTTTGTGCAGTAAACAGTGCCCCAAAAATTAACGTCCATCAGGTTTTTCATTACTTTCAGGTCGAGGTCATTGAAAAGCGCGCGCATAGAGATACCGGCATTATTTACCAGCACATCTACCCTGCCGAAAGTTAATATAGCTTGTTTGATAAGAGCGGCGCAATCTTCCTCTTCAGCAACATCACATTGCACGGCAACGGCTTTAATATTATGTTGATTTTGAAGATGCTGGGCTATTTCACAAAGGGTAACATATTGGCGTGCCGCTAATACTAAATTAGCACCGCGCCGGGCCAGTTCTATAGCAAGCGCTTTGCCTATTCCGGATGATGCACCGGTGATGATAACAACCTTATCTTTCAATTTCATACTTCGGGGCGAAGATTTGCGGGATGCCCGGTATTTTTATATTGGGCATGTGCAGTAAATACTTCGCAGCGAATATAATCATAGCACCATAAAAGTGCCTGATATAGCCCCAGCTTAATTTAGAATTTTGCTGATTCTTGAAATTCAGAATATATGTTTTTGGGAAGTAATAGTTTTTATAACCTGCTAAACGAATACGGAACGACAGGTCTATATCATGCCCAAACATGGCCAGGCGCTCATCTAACGGGCCTATTTTGTTTAAAACAGACTTGCGCAACAGCATAAACGCGCCGTTTATTACATCAACTTCAGTTGTTGCAAACTCTTCTTCTTCTACCCAGGTGTCATCATTTTTATACAAGCGCGATTTTGGGAAATATTTGGCCAGGCCGGTAAGCTTTAACAAGCCGCCCCAGGCACGGGTAAAGCCGGTTCTTGACTCGGACAGGAAGTTTCCGCGCGGGCTAAGCGCACGCACACCAACACCACCGGCATCATTATGCGCATCCATAAATTCAAGTACATGCTCTATCGTTTTTTTGCCGCTAATTGTATCCGCATTGACCAGTAAAACATACTCTCCGGTTGCCTGCTCAATACCCTGATTGCGGGCTTTTGCCACACCAACGGTGGCTTTATTCAGGATTAGTTTGGCTTCTGAAAATTCCTCCTGCAACATCTTTTGCGACTTATCAACCGATGCATCATCAATCACAATCAACTCATAATCAATATCCTTACAAGCCCTTGTTAAGGTAAGCAGGGTTTGCTTTAAAAGCATACACATGTTATGGTTAACTACGATGACGGAGATTTTCATAAGCTATCAGGATAATGAATTTTCGTACGGTACACGTGTTACGATAGATCGTCCTAAAGTAATTTCGTCCACGTACTCTAATTCACCTCCAAAAGCTATGCCACGGGCAATAGTTGAGATATTTATTGCAAATTGTTTTAAACGTTTGTGCAGGTAAAAGATGGTGGTATCGCCTTCCATTGTTGCACTTAGGGCAAAAATAACCTCTTTTACCCCATTTTCTTTTAACCTTTCTACCAGGGTATCTACCTGTAAATCGCCCGGGCCAATGCCATCCATTGGGGATATTAAGCCACCTAAAACATGGTAAACACCGTTGTATTGGTTAGTATTCTCTATCGCCATTACGTCGCGGGTATCTTCTACTACACAAATAAGGCTATGATCGCGTTTATGTGATGCGCAGATCTCGCAAACCTTAAGGTCTGATATGTTATGGCAGGATTGGCAAAACTGGATCTCGTTACGCAGCTTACTCACGGCATTGCTGAATTTTTGCACTTCCTCCTTATCGCGGTTAAGCAAATGCAGTACTAAACGCAACGCGGTTTTTTGCCCTACGCCCGGTAATTTTGCAAATTCGGCAACCGCATCCTCCAGCAACTTCGATGAAAAATTCATAGCACGAATTTACATATTTTAGCCGATGCTACATAACCGGCAAATACCCGCCTGTCCCATTTTCAAGTGCAATAAATGGAACAAATTAATGCGCTGTAAATCAATATTTTATATTTAAAACACTAACCTTGTATTTAAAGTAAAAATTAATTAATATCAATTTAAATAATTGATATACAGAAAGTAATAATTATTGAATTTTATTCCATTTTTTAAAAATGGAAAACACTAATACCCTCTTATTGCCCTTATAAACAGCAGATTACATTCTAACGGAATCGGACTGTAATTATTAAATTAATGGGATTTTTTCGACCTTATTTCGGCCTCAGAACGGCCTTTTATCACCTAATTAATAAACGTATAAAATATATTTGTCCCGTTTTTTTCCTAAATGGAACAAAACGGGACAAGTATACTTTGTGTCGGCGGACCATGTTAAGTATCCATCCGCCCAACTAATTAATCCATGTCATTTATGAATGATAGAGAAAATCTTGCTCATACAACAGGGAGCGAACTTTGCATTTAAAACAAGCTTTTTTCCTATTCGCTCCTTAAACTCTTCACAGGATTGGTTATTGCCGCTTTTATAGCATGCGAGCTAATGGTAAGCAAGGCGAATAAAATAGCTGTAAAACCTGCAATTACAAAAGCCCACACGTTTACATTTATGCGGTAGCTAAAGCCCATGAGCCATTTATTCATTACATACCAGGCTATTGGCGAGGCTATAATGATAGAGATAATAACAAGTTTCAGAAAATCGCCTGTTAGTAGTTTGGTAATACCTGTTACGCTTGCGCCAAGTACTTTGCGTATACCTATCTCTTTAGTCCGCTGCTCGGCAATAAATGCCGCTAAACCAAATAAACCCAGGCAGGCTACAAATATAGCCAGCACCGAAAATACGGTTGCTGTACTGGCCATATGCTGCTCTGAGGTGTATAAATTTTGAACATGGTTATCCAGAAACTCATAATCAAAACTTGAGTTTGGCATATCGGCCTTAAAGGTATTTTGCAACTGCCCCACAAATTGCGGCAAGTCCTTAGCGTTGTAGCGAACCAATAAAGTCCGCAAGCCTTCCGGGGCTTTATTCATAGCATAATATACATACCCTCCTATTTCGTTTTTAAGCGACTGGTAGTTAAAATCTTTAACCACGCCGCTAACGATAGACCTGCCTGACATTTCGCTTTCAATATACTTCCCTATAGCATCCTGTGGCGATTTAAAGCCAAGATATTTCATAGATGCTTCGTTCAACAGCACATAGCAACTGGTATCGCCTTCGGCTATTGTTGTTGGTAATGAGCTGCCTGCAAGCAACTTTAAGCCCATAGTTTTAACTATGGAGCCATCGGTACGGCAGGTTTTTACCGGCATGCCGTCTTTATCTGTTGATGATTTCCTGATGCTCCTGCCACTCTCCACATCACCGGGGATAGATTGCACGGCCGAAAAGCTTTCTACACCGGTTATGCCCCGCAGATCATTCATAAAGGCTGTTAACTGCTGCTTATTTTGCGCAGCTTTAATGTTTATTGCAACTACACCGTTAGGGTTGTAACCTAAATCCTTGTTCCGGATGTAATGGATCTGCTGGAGGATAACCGTAACAGCAATGATAAGGATGATGGAAGATGCGAACTGAAACACCACCAGCGACCGGCGAATAAAATCGGCAACGGAATGTTTTAATTTCAGCTTATTCATTAAAACCAGCGGCGAAATGCTCGACATTGAAAACGCTGGGTAGCTGCCGGCTATAAGGGTTACAAAAAGCCATGTTGATATTAAGCTCAGTAAAATGGGCGCCGCCACAAACGCCTCCGGTTTTAATTCGATACCGGTAATATTTTGAAACAGCGGCTGAGCAGCAAAGGCAAGCGCATAACCTAAAACAATGGCTATAAATGATAGCAAGGCTGTTTCTGCATAAAATAATGCAAGCAAATTACGGGTATTGGCGCCCAGCACTTTGTTTACCCCCACACCTTTAGCACGTTTTTGCGACCGCGCCGTAGCCAGGTTCATGTAATTTATACAGGCGATAAGTAACACCAACAGCGATAAAAATGTAAGTGCCTTTACCGTACTAATGCTTCCCATTCTTGACGAGTAGCCTGCCCTGATATCGGCAGAATACAGGTGAATATCTGCCAGGGGCTGGAATATGAAATTAGTGAAGAATTTATTATCCTTCTTAGTATTCTTATCAATCAGGGCCGAGGCCTGCGCCTGTACCTGCGCCATATTTGCACCAGGCTGCAACAGGCAGTAGGTTTCGTAACTTGCGTTGCTCCAGTACACATCTTTGCCCATCCAGCTATCCATAATGTTGTAGATCATGTCGCAGTCGATGGTACTGTTGGCGGGCAAATTATCATACACACCCGATACATGCAAAGTATCGCGGTTATTTATATAAATAAGCTTTCCGTAAGCGGTTTCTTTACCGTACAATCGTTCTTTTGCCGCACGCGAAAGAACTATTGATTTTGGCTGTGCAAAGGCTGTACGTGCATTCCCTTCAATAAAATTGATATCGAACATGCCGAAAACCGCCGAATCGGCCAGGTATAGCCCTTTTTCTGTAAAGTTTTTATCATCGGTCTTTATTGATACCGAGGCGCCAAAATCATGTTTAATAAGCCGTGTAGCTGCTTTTATCTGTGGGATGCTTTGCAGCAATGCCGGCCCTACCGAGTTTGGTACCTGTGCCCATACCTTGTAATTGTACTGCTCGCTGGTTTGCATGTTTACCCGGTACATATTTTTTGAGTTTTTGTACATGCGGTCAAAACTCAGCTCGTACGAAATAGAGGCAAACAATGTAATGCAAACGCACATGCCTATAGCCAGGCCGGCAATATTAAGCGTAGCAAAAAGTTTATTGCCCGTAATATTGCGCCATGCAATTTTAAAGTAGTTTTTAATCATGCTGGTAAATTTGATATCGGGCAGGTTATGCCAACTTACATGCCAAATTTATAATTAATTAAACATCAATAAGTTGCATGGGCAATACTTCAATAAGTGTTCGCATGCGTAACACTTTTCTGTTCGGGTATGATACAGGATTAGAGATGCAAGAAAAGAGAGAATTAAGAGTCAAGAATAAGAACTAAGACCGGATATTCATGACTCCTGACATGCTGCTTCTATTCGCTCCTCAAACTTTTCACCGGGTTAACTACCGCGGCTTTTACGGATTGTACGCTTGTAACCACAAAAGCTATCATTACAGATACAGCAGCGGTTGCAGCAAACACCCAAAGCGGCACTTTTATATGGTAAGCAAAGTTTTGCAGCCAGCTATGCATAATTAGCCAGCCCACGGGTATTGCTATAAGTAAAGATAACACCACCAGTTTTAAAAAATCTTTTGAAAGCAAAGCGGTTATCTGTGTAACCGATGCCCCTAAAACCTTACGGATACCTATTTCTTTTGTGCGCTGTGTAGTTATCAGTGATATTAAGCCTAATAAACCAAGGCAGCTTATTAGTATAGCTACGCCTGCGCTTGCCGTAATAAGCTTATTAAGAAGCTCTTCCTTTTTATAAAAAGATGCTACCTGCTCATCTAAAAAGCGGTATTCAAACGCATAATTGGGGTACACTGCCTTCCATGCATCGCGGACCTGATCAACACCTGCCAACAAATTTTTACCTGATAATTTCACTGCCGCATATCGGTAATAGTCCCGGCCCGTGCTGATCAATTGCGGCTCCATGGCATTATACAACGATTTTGAATGGAAATCTTTAACCACCCCAACTATTGTACCTTCAGCGTTATTCAGATCGCCCGAGGTAAATTTACGGCCAATAACGTCATCGGGGCTTTTTGCCCCAAGCATTTTTACCAGTTTTTCATTCACTAAAAACTGTTTGGTGCTATCGTTTTCGGCGTAGTTTTTTCCGGCAATTATTTTAAGCCCGAAGGTTTTGGTGTAATCAGCATCGCCAATTACTGTAAATACGGTGTATTTTTCCCAATCGCGGGTATCATACTTTATACTCCCACCCTTTTGTGATATCCCCATAGCCGCCTCATAACAATAGGATACACTTTTCACCCCCGGTTTACTAAGCATTAAATTACGCATGTAGTCGGTTTTGGCCTTAGCTTTATCAGGTATGGGCACCATTACTATCGCGCTTTTATCAAAACCGGTATCGGCGGTTTTAAGGAATTTGGTTTGCAGCGTTATTAACACGGTGCAAATAATAAGCACCTGTGCAATAATATTTTGGGCCACTATTAAGCTCTTTCGGGTAAACTGTGAACTTTTTGTACCCGATAACAGCTGGTTTTTCAGTGCGTCGATAGGTTTAAACCTGCTTAGTATCATAGCGGGATAAAAGCCCGCAGCCAATACCACAATAATAAATACAGCCAGCAGGTATAATGGCAACTGCCAAATACTAAACATGCTGTAGGTTAAATTGGTGCCAAGCCAGCTATTAAGTACCGGCAAAAACAGGGTAACCCATAAAAGCGATAAGGCAATTGCAACAAAAGCGATCAAGCTGGTTTCGGTAATAAACTGGTTAAAAATACCTGCAGGTGTGCTACCTAAAACCTTACGTGTGCCAATTTCTTTAGCTCGTTTTGTACTTTGCGCGGTGGCCATATTTATGAAGTTTACACAGGCAATTACAATAAGTAATAAACCTGTTAAACTTAAAATAACCAATAAAGGGCGTTGTATAACGCCGGCATAGCGGGCATCAAAATGCCATTCGCGTAAGGGTAATAATTTGTAATGGTAAAAGCTGCCATCGTTACCTAAAGCTTTTTTTACTATACCGCTTATTGCACTTTCTACAGCTTTAGGAGAGGTGTTATCATTTAACTGGAAAAATATATTGGTATGCGAGTTGATGAAGTACCACTCGTTACGCATCTGTTTGGCCATGTCGGGGTTTAACTGATCAAATGATGCCAGGGAGATAAACATATCAGCCCTAAAATCGGTAGTGGGTTTGTTTTGAGCAAGCACCCCTGTTATTTTAACAGGCAGGTGATTATCTACAAGCAATGTTTTACCCACAACATTGGTGCTGCCAAAATATTTTTGGGCAAGGTTGCTGGTAATTACAGCGGTGTTAGGTTCACTGAGGGCGGCGGCGTAATTTCCCTGCTCCCAGGTATAATCAAATAATTCAAACCAATGCTTATCGGTAAGGGCTATATTTTCATGCTCGGCAAATAATTTGGGGTGAGCAGTGTTGCTGTTTACCGCGATACTGAATGATCTGTCGCCTAAAAGCATGGCCACATTTTTTACCTGTGGTACCTGGGTTTTTACCGTATTTGCCAGTACCATGGGTGCCCCTTTTTCGTAGCTGATGGTACCATCGGGTATATGCATCTCATCAACCACCCGGTATATTTGTTTAGCATTACGATGGTAGGTATCAAAACTCAAATGATAAGTTACAAACTGAAACAGTATAATACTGCAGGCAATACCCAATGATAGACCGAAGATATTTATACTGCTATAAAACCTGTGTTTAAGAAGGTTACGGTAAGCAATTTTCAAGTAAGTTTTAAGCATAAGGTGCCGGTTTTGTTTGATGCTACAATATCAGCACTATAGATGTTAAATTATAATTTTTAACATTAGTTAACGCTTTAAATAATAATAGCGATGAACTTTATCCATCGCTATTGTTATTTGTCATGCTTCGCCAATAGATCCTTACTTACGTTAAGGATGGTATGGTGGTTATTACTCGCTTCTTAAACTACTAACCGGGTTGGCTACGGCCGCTTTAACGGTTTGGAAGCTAAGCGTAACCAACGCCAGTAACAGCATACCCACCCCGCTCAGGGCAAATATCCACCAGCTAATGGTGGTACGGTCGGCAAAGTTTTCCATCCACTTTTGCATGGCGTAATATGCCAATGGCGTTACCAGTACAAATGCCAGCCCTATCAGCCACATGAGTTCTGTTGATAGTAAGGTTACAATTTGCGTTACTGTAGCACCAAGTACCTTGCGTACGCCAATCTCTTTGGTGCGCTGCCCGGTGGTGTATATGGCTAATCCTAATAGCCCAAGGCAGCTTATCAGTATAGATAAACCCGTTGCCCAGGTAAGTAAAGTTGAGGTATGTTGCTCGGCGTTGTAAAATTTGGCTATACTTTCATCGTAAAAGGCATATTCAAAATCATCATCCGGGTAAATTTCCTTCCATATCTTTTCCATACTGCTAATACCGGTTTTCCATTCATTGCCGCCTGCTGTTTGCGGCTTAAATGCAATGTGAAATGTACGGTTGTTCCATTTGTTATGCACAGGCATCAGTATGGCCAGCGGCTTTATAGGCGAGTGTAACGATTTCTGATAAAAATCTACAGTTACCCCTACTATCTCGCGTTTTTTACCGTTGTAATCTAACAGCTTACCTAAGGCTTTATCCGGGGTACGGAAACCCAATACTTTTGCGTAGGTATTATTAATAACAATATTACCTGAAGTATCTGCTTGCATTAGGTTACGGCCTGCCAGTAACTTTATCTTATAAACTTTCAGATAATTTTCGTCGGCAAATTTTTGCTGCAGATCGGTTTTTATTTCTTTTTTACCATCTGTGTAGGTTACCGTTGTAGAGTTTGTATTGTTTGATGATGGTGCCGCCCCGCCAACGCTTATCAATTCTATTTGTGGTATAGCAATAAGCTTATTCATAAATACCTGCTGTTTATTGGTATTGATACTTTTATATGGGGTGGAGATATTTACAATGGCATCCTTTTTAAAGCCCAGATCTTTATGCAGTGCGTAATAGATCTGCTTGCTTACCAATATGGTAGCCATAATAAAAAACTGGGCTATCACAAATTGGGTTACTGTTAATGATTTACGCAGCCAAGCATTGCGGGTTTTGCTGTTGTTATTGCTTGCCTGGTTTTTGAGTACCGAAACCGGTTTATAGCCCGATAATACCAGCGCCGGGTAAAAACCCGACAGGATGCTTACCCCAATGGTTAAGACGATCAGGAATATAATGAGCCCTGGCTGTTTAAACACATTTGCCGATATGCCTTGCGGTACAAAATCAGCAAAGAGTTTTAAAATTACCGGCGCCAGCGCTATGGATATAATTACGGCAAATAAGGTGATCAAAAAAGTCTCGCTTAAAAACTGAATAATGAGCTGACTACGCTTACTGCCCATGGTTTTACGGATACCTATTTCTTTAGCCCGTTGCGATGCCTGTGCGGTTGTAAGGTTTATAAAATTGATACAGCCCAACACCAACAGGAAAGCGGCTATTACCAGCAGGCCGTATAGTGTGGTTTTATTAGCCGTACGCACTCCATCCATGCCGCCATATTGCTGATCGAAATGAATTTCGTTTAATGCCTGTAAATGAAAACCACTCGAGTTGCCTTTGTCTTCGGGTTTAGGAGGGTTATGCGCTTTAAGCATCACGTTCAGTTGCTTTTCAACCTGTGCCGATGATGCTTTGTCGGATAGTTTAATGAACAACTGTGATGCCGAATTGGTATTCCCCCATTGCGTCATATCAAATTGATCTTTTATATAATGATCGCTTGTACCGGTAATGTATGATATGAAATCATGAAAAAGGAAATCGGTATTCTCCGTTATTGGTGCTACTACACCGCTAACGGTGGTTTTCAGAGAATCGTCATAGATCACTTGTTTCCCTATCATTTCGCTGTACTCAAGCTTAGGGAAGTATATTTTGGCTTGCGCCGATGTTAAAACAACCTGGTTAGGCCGTTTTAAGGATGTTTTTGCCGAGCCTGCTAACCAATCGTAATGGATGAGGTTAAAGTACTGCTCGTCGGCAAATACAATGCCCTCTTGCTTTTTAAGTTTATGGTTGGCAACCGGCCCATCCGGGATGATCACATCCTGCTGCCCGTAAATATAAAATGGTGCTACAATATCAACCCCGGTAGCTTCTGTTTTTACAGCGCCGGGCAGGGCCATGGTTACCCCATTATTATAGCCAACCTCGCCGGCAAAAGAGTAATTGGTAGTTACGCGGTAAATGCGGTCGCTGTCTTTATGAAACTTATCAAAAGTAAAATCAAAATGCACTATCAGGTATATAACCAGTGCAGCGCTTATCCCTATTGATAAACCAACAACGTTTATAAGCGTAAACAGCTTATGCCTGCGAAAGCCCCTTAACGCGATCTTGAAGTAACTTTTTATCATGATGCTGAAATTATAAATTCTAAAAACTAAACTCTAAACCCTAATTGTAAAACTATAAGCCTAATCACTTACACTCACTCGCTGCGTAAGCTTTTTACCGGGTTACTTAATGCAGCTTTTATGGCCTGCCAGCTCACTGTTAATAATGTTACGGCCAGGCTTATAGCTATAGTTGCAATAAACACCCACAGGCTTATATTGGTGCGGTAGGTGTACTTGTGCAACCATTGATCCATAAAATGCCAGCTTACGGCCCCGCCAATAATAAACGCGATAATAACCAACTGCACAAATTCTTTTGAAAGGTTAAACCACAGGTTTGCAGTAGTTGCCCCCAGTACTTTGCGGATACCGATCTCTTTGCGGCGCTGCTCGGCACTAAACGATGCCAGGCCGAATAAACCTAAGCATGATAGTACAATGGCCAATGCCGTAAATGAGTTTGATAGTGTGCCCAGCAATTGCTCGGTACGGAATTTTTTGCTGTATTCCTCGTCAACAAATTTGTAATCGAAAGGGAAATCGGGATTGTACTTTTTATAAACAGCGCCCAGTTTATCTATTGCTTCTGATATGGACAGCGCTTTGTTAAGCCTTACACTTGCCATACCAGCCCAGCCTTTTAAATTCCCTACAATAAGTGGTTTTGCAGCCTCGGTAGGCGAGTTTACGATATAGTTTTTTAAGACACCTACAATAGTGCGGTCGGCGCCCTGCCAGTTGATGACGGCACCTATGGGTTCTTTTAAACGCATCATTTTTACGGCGGCTTCGTTCAGCATAATAGCCGAACTATCTGACGGGCGGGCGATATCAAAATCGCGGCCATCAGCCAGTTTCAGGCCAAATGTTTTGGTGAAGTGATAGTTGGTAACTATTTGTTCAACAGGCAGCTTATCTTCGCCGGGTAATTGCCCCGGCCATTTGATACCCCATGATGCACCGCCATTACTTGTTATGGTGTTTGACGTGCTTGCCGCATCAGTAATAGCCCCTGATGCAATAGCATCCCTGCGGAAACTTTCGAACTCGGTGTACAGCCGGCCATTAAGCGATATTTCTACCAATCCGTTTTTATCATAACCCGCCGGGCGATTCTTGATGAAATTTAGTTGTTTATAAATAAGAATGGTTGACAGGATAAGGCATGTTGCGAAAGAAAACTGCACAATAACCAATACTTGCCTTGGCCTTAAGGTAGCTTTACCTGCTTTATTTATCCCCTTTAAAACCTTTACCGGTTTAAACGACGACATGAACAGCGCCGGGTAACTGCCCGCAATGATCCCGGTGATCAGGGTGATGCATAGGCCCGCTATCCAGAAAAATGGCGCATTGTAAGGAACGGTTAAGTTTTTGGATATAATACCGTTAAAATATGGCAGCAGTAAAATAACCAATACGAGCGCAAGCCCGAACGAGACAATACACATCAACAATGATTCGCCCATAAACTGCCGGATAATGGCAAAGCGGCTTGCACCCACTACCTTACGCACCCCAACCTCGCGCGAACGGGTTTCTGAGCGGGCGGTAGACAGGTTCATGAAATTGATACAAGCTATCAGCAGGATACCTATGGCCAAAAACATAAACAGGCGCACGTATTCTATAACGCCGCCACCGGTGCTTACGCCATTTTTAAACTCGCCGTAAAGATGTTGCTTGGAGAATTGATACAGGAATAATTTATTCTCTTTTCCACCGGGGTTATATTTTGCCATAAAGCCGCTTAACTTGCCATTAAGCTTATTAAGGTCTACACCGGGCTTTACCATCACAAAGGTTTGAAAAGCGTAGTTATTCCAGCTTGATGTTTTTATCCACGGCTCGTCTGCCTCCAGCATGGCCCATGAGCCCAGTACGCTAAATTTCATGGAGCTGTTTTCGGGCATGTCCTTTATAATGCCGGTAACCTTTGCGCTGCGTGTATTGTTTATCTTAAGGGTTTTACCCATCGGGTCGGCGTTGCCAAAAATGGCTTTGGCGCCGCTTTGCGTTACTATTACGGAAGCCACATCTGTAAAGGCAGACGCCTTGTTACCCTGTACAAATTCAAAGTTAAAAATATCCAGCAACGATGGGTCGGCCGAGAGCATATTCAGGTTTAACGATTTTTCTTTATAATTGAACAGGCTGCCGTTTATCCAATTGGTTCGTGCAGTAAGCGCAATCTCCGGGTAGTTTTTACGTATGGCTTCAGCAACCGGCACCGACATGCCGTTACCGCTTTGTATCTCGCCGTTTGATGACTGATTACGCCAAACCTGGTAAATGCGGTCCTGGTTTATGTACATTTTATCGTACGAGAACTCGTTGTACACATAAAGCAACAGCATAAAGCTTACCGCCATACCCACACCAAGGCCACCAATGTTAATGAGACTAAAAAGCTTGTGTTTAGCCAAATTTCGAAAGGCTATCTTAAAATAATTCCGTATCATGATGACTTAAATTCTAAAAACTAAATCCTAAACCAATTACGCTCTAACCTCTATCATAATCATTCACTCTTTAAACTCTTAACCGGGTTAACCAAAGCCGCTTTTATTGATTGAAAGCTTATGGTTATTACCGCAATAAACATAGCACCTGCACCTGCGGCTACTATTATCCACCATTTTATGCCATCGCGATAGGCAAAGCCTTTTAGCCATTGCTGCATAGACAGCCACGCCAGCGGCGAAGCGATCAGTATTGATATGATAACCAGCTTTATAAAATCTTTTGAAAGCATGCCCACGATGATAGACACATTGGCACCTAACACCTTACGGATACCGATCTCTTTGGTACGTTGTTCGGCAGCGTAGGCGGCCAGTCCAAATAAACCAAGGCAGGCTATAATAATGGCCATTGTAGTGAATATAATAAAGATGGTACCAATGCGCTGCTCGGCGCGATAGTTTGAATCAAACTCCTCGTCCATAAACGAATAATCAAACCCCATATTGGGCGAAACCGCCTGCCATTTGCTTTTAACCTGGTTAATAAAATCGGGCATATCTGATGTTTTTATCCGTACAGACAGGCGCCCGTTACTCTCGGCCAGCTGGAATACAAGCGGAGTAACATTATCGCGTAACGAATTGAAGTTAAAATCTTTCACAACACCAATAATATGCATCTGTTTAAGCTTTGAAGCGGTGTTATCCATAGGCAGGTAAAGTTCCTTTCCTACCGGGTCGGTAAAGGCAAGCTGCCTGGCTGCAGTTTCGTTGATCACCAGGGCTGTAGAATCGGTCATCATTTCTTTAGAGAAATTACGACCGGCAATTACTTTCATACCCATAGTTGGTACATAATCTTCATCAATATCCCAAAACTGGGTTGCAAGGGCCGTTTTACTATCATGCGCCTGGCTTGTAAAAAAGGAAGTACTGTTACGGTTACCCGAAGTTGGCGAATAGCCGCTTAATGTAGCGCTTTGTACCCCCGGCAGGTCTTGTAATTCGCGCTTAAATACTTTGGCATTGTTGCCTAAGCTATTGGTGTTTTTTATAACCAATACGTGGTCGCGATCATAGCCCAGGTTTTTACTTTGGATGTATTTAAGCTGATGGTAAATAACCATGGTGCCTATAATCAGGAAAATAGATATAGAGAACTGGAAAACCACCAAAAAGCTGCGTAAAAAGCCGCCTTTAAAGCCCGATGACAGTTTCCCTTTTAATACATCTATTGGTTGAAACGCCGACAGGAAAAACGCCGGGTATGAGCCCGCAAGGCAACCTATTACAATAACCCCTCCTAACAGTGCCGGAACCAGCCAGGCAAACGTTTGTGCGGTAAGTACAATTTCTTTACCAGCTGTTTGGTTAAACAATGGCAATAAAGCCCACGCCCCAAACACAGCTATTACAGTAGCAACAAAAGTTACAATTACCGACTCTGATAAAAACTGTGCTATCAGGAACTTTCTTGGCGAGCCCAATACTTTGCGTACCCCAACCTCGCGGGCTCGGTTTGCCGACCGCGCTGTGCTCAGGTTCATAAAGTTAACGCAGGCTATTAGTAATATAAACAGTGCAATTGCCGAGAAAATGTACACGTACTGGATATTGCTATTATCATCAAGCTCGGCTAAGCGGTTTGATCGCAGGTGGATATCCTGTAGCGGTGTAAGGTTTATGTGAAAGTAACCTCCTGTTTTTTCAAACTGGTCATAATCCATACGGATGGCGGCTTGTAGTTGACCGCTAATACTCTTCCTTACCATTGCCGGAAACTTGGCTTCAAGTTTTTGTATGCCTGCACCCGGTTTAAGCAGTACATAAGTGTTAAAATTGTTGCTTAACCAGTTATCTTCCTTGCTTTCCTGCAGGTCTGTCATGGCAAGGAAAAAACCAAACCTGAAGTGCGATTGTTTAGGAATATCTTTTATAACGCCGGTTACCTTATAATTCAATGAATCATTAAGCAGCAGTGTTTTGCCAACGGCATTTGTAGTATTAAAATACTTTTTGGCCATGGTTTGGTTTATAACAATACTATGCGGGTCTTTTAAAGCGGTTACAGGGTCGCCATCAAGCATGGGCAGGGTAAACACATCAAATATGCCCGGGTCGGCATATATAATGCTATTTTCCTGTACATTCTGGTTCCCTTTCCTTATTTTATACTCGCCCCAGCCGCGAAAACGAACCACTTTTTCCACTTCCGGAAAATTGCTCATAAAGGTAGCCGCCAAAGGCGCAGGCACTTCTGCAAACGAGCGGGTGGCCCCACCAAATTTAATGTCGTTGTTTACCCGGTAGATCCGGTCGATTTTGGTATTGTACTTATCGTAGCTTAACTCATCTATCACATAAAAAACAATAAGCATGCAAACGCACAACCCAAGGGCCAGGCCTAATATATTTATAATGGTAAAGCCTTTGTTTTTTTTCAGGCTGCGAAATGCTGTTTTAATATAATTTTTAAACATAATGATGAAAATAAAATTCTAAAAAACTAAACCCTAAGCTCTAAAGCTATTAAGATCTAACCTCTGATCATTACTACTCGCTCCGTAAACTTTTTACGGGGTTTGTTAATGCCGCTTTAACCGTTTGGAAACTTACTGTTATAAAGGCCACTGTTAACGCCAGGGCGCCGGCCAAAACAAACACCCACCATTGTATCTCTATGCGGTAGGCAAACTCCTGCAGCCACCTGTGCATAGCGTACCAGGTAACCGGTATGGCTATTAAAACCGATAGGCCAACCAGTTTTAAGAATTGTGCCGACAGCATGCCCGTAATACTGCCTGATGAAGCGCCCAATACTTTGCGGATACCGATCTCTTTAACCCGCTGGCGAATGCTGAATGCCGATAAGCCAAACAAACCAAGGCTTGCAATTATAACTGCCAGTATGGCGAATGACGTGAATATTTTACCTGTGCGTGCCTCGGCTACATATAGCTGGGCAAATTGGTCATCTAAAAAAGTATAACTAAAAGGCGCGTCGGCATGGTATTCATTCCATTGGTTTTCGATGCTTGTAACCAGGCCATGCATATCGGCTGTTTTAACTTTTACAATGATAGAACCATTGCTGTTGCCAAAAAGCATCATTAAAGGGGCTATTTTTTGCTTTGCAGATGAGTATTGAAAATCTTTAATAACACCTACTATATTAAATTCGCGCTGGCCGGAACGGACGATGGTTTTGCCAATCGGGTCGGTTTTATCAAGGCCAAGTTCATGTATAGCTGTTTCATTAACCAACACACCTGTAGAATCTGCTTTTGAACCTGCAATAAAATTGCGCCCGGCAGCCATTTTCATGCCCATAGTGGGTATATAATTTTCATCAATATGATAGATGTTAGCATGTATCTCACTGTGGCCGGTACTGTTGGTGGTCGATTTTAGGTAGATCTGTGTGCCATCGCTCACCCTAACAGGTACATCGTTTGTAATGGTTGCGTTTACAATGCGTTTATCCTGTAATAACTGATTCTTAAACGGAACAATATTGTTTTTTAAGGTGTAGGTATCGTTTATCACCAAAACCTGTTCTTTATCGTAACCAAGTTTTTTATTCTGCATAAAATGCAGCTGCTGGTAAACAATGAATGTGGCGATGATAAATGCCGTTGATATAAAGAACTGGAAAACTATTAACCCGCTGCGCAGCAGGCTGCGATTGTTTTGCGTGCTGCCATTTCCTTTTAATACACTCAGTATTTTAAATGATGAGATAAAAAACGCGGGATAAATACCAGCCGCTATACCTACTATTAAAGCTATCAATAACTCGACAATTATGGCTTTATAATTAAGGTAGAACAACATGCTGATGTTTTTACCCGATACGCCGTTAAAATATGGCAGTAAAAGGTACACGAGTGCCAGGGCAAACCCCATGGCAAGGGTTGTTAAAAATACAGATTCGGTAAGGAACTGTGATATGAGGCTATTTTTTAATGACCCCAATACTTTGCGGATACCTACTTCTTTTGAACGTTTTGCAGATGCAGCGGTAGACAGGTTGGTAAAGTTTATACAAGCCAGCAGCAATATAAAAATTGCCAGTGCGCCAAATATATAAATGTAGTTGATATCGCCGTTAGCCTCGCGCTCGTACTTGGTGTGCGAATGCAGGTGGATATCTGTTACCGGCTGTAAGGTGAACAGGAAAGTACTGACCGATTTTTGCGCTTCGGCCAGGCTTACGCCCATATCGCGCTGTATCTCAGGTACCACATACTTGGCCACCAGTTGCGGGAACTGCGCCTGCAACTTTTTAGGGTCGGCATTTTTGTTGAGTAACAGGTAGGTATAGAAACCAACGTTGCTCCAGGTTTGTTGCCTGCCTGCGGTATAAGTGATCATGCTGGCAAAACCATCCGCATGGAAATGTGAATTATCGGGCACCTTATCAATAACACCGGTAACCTTCATGGTTTTATCACCTACTATCAGCATTTTGCCAAGGGCTAACGCATCGCCAAAATACTTTTTGGCCGTTGCTTTGGTAAGCACTATGGTATTGGGTTCGGCGAGGCTGTTTTTCGCATCGCCTTCCAGCAACGGGATAGAGAACACCTGCAGAAAGTTTGCATCCGCCATAACCAGATTGCTTTCTTTAAACTGTTGGTCGGCGGCTTTTACAAACAGGGGCTGCAGGCTTGACATACGTGTAAACGCAGCTACCTCCGGGAAAGCATTTTTTATACCCTCGCCCACGGCTATATCCACAATAGGGTAACTATCTGTACCAACCGAGCCTACTGTGCCCAGGTTTACCCGGTAAAGTTGTTTGGCATTAGCCGAATAGGTATCATACGTTAGCTCCTGGTACAAGTAGCCGCTTATCAGCATACAGCAAGCCAGCCCTATAGCCAGGCCAAACATATTTATGAACGAGAATACCCTGTTTTTGGTAAGGCTTCTCCAGGCAATGGTCAGATAATTTTTTATCATAATTTATTCATTAGGTCATTCGGTAATTGAGTTATTGCGGCCTAAAGATGGCCTAACGACTCGATGATCGATGACAGATTTATTCAGAACGTAAACTCTTCACGGGGCTTGCCAGCGCGGCCTTTATTGCCTGATAGCTAACTGTTGCAATGGCAATAATTACCGTAATTAAACCGGCAAGAGCCAGCATCCACCAGCTTATAGTAATACGGTATTCAAATTTTTGCAACCATTTATTCATGGCCCAGATAGATACCGGTATAGCTAACACAATGGCAATAGCTACAAGCTTTAAAAAATCTTTTGATAAGAGGCCGGCAAGGTTTACCACACTTGCGCCTAATACCTTGCGCACACCTATTTCTTTAACGCGCTGCTCGGCGGCATAAGCTGCCAAACCAAACAAGCCAAGGCATGATATGATGATGGCCAGGCCACCAAATAAGTTTGATAATGTAGCAAGCAATTGCTCGTTCTGGAATTTCTTTTCAAAATCGCTGTCAACAAACTTAACAGTTGGCGGGTATGCAGGGTTAAATGTTTTAAGGGCTTTGTTTATAGCAGCTATGTTAGCGCTGATGCTCTTGTTTTGGTTTAAACGCAAATCGATAGTAGCACCGCCGTTACCGCCGTAACTGGTTAACATAGGGCGTGTTTTTTCATACGGAGATCCCCAAACAAAGTCTTTATAAACACCAATAATAGTAACCTGGGTATCACCCCATTTAATAAGTGAACCAACCGGGTTTTTAAATTTCATCACCTTAGCGGCCGATTCGTTTATCATAACAGATTTGCCCGAAGTATCTGCCGGGTAAGCAGGCGAAAATTCACGCCCTTCTATCAGTTTAACACCTGCAGTTTTTACAAAATCGTTACCTACGCTAAACACGTCAAACAGGATGGTTTCGTCATCGCGTTTGCCCGGCCAGCTTACACCCCATGTATTATTGCCATCTTCAGTAATACTTTGCGATAAGGTAGTGCCATTGGTAACTATGCCATCGGTTTTTAACTGGTTTATTAAAATATCGCTATTTTTTTTCAGATCGCCTTCAATAGGTATCTCAACAAGGTTGTTCTTATCAAACCCTGTAGATTTTTCCTGCACAAATTTTATCTGCCGATAAATACAGATGGTAGCGGTTATTAAAAATACAGCAAAGCCAAATTGTACAACAACAAGTACTTTGCGTAATGGTAATGCCGAGCTACCGCCTTTAAACATCCCCTTAAGCACTTTTATGGGCTCAAATGATGAAAGATAAAATGCGGGATAGCTACCGGCAAGCACACCTGTAAACAGGCCTATACCTATGATGGCTCCCCAGGTTAATAAGCTGCTATAAGGTATGGCTAATTGTATACCCAATAAATTGTTAAAATAAGGCAAGGAAATAATAACGATACCAATAGCAACTGCCGTGGATAATAACGACAAAATTACCGACTCGGTAATAAATTGGCTGATAAGCGATGCCCTGTTTGAGCCGATAGCCTTGCGGATACCAACCTCTTTGGCGCGCTCCTCTGAACGGGCGGTGCTTAGGTTCATGAAATTTACGCAGGCAACCAGCAAAATACAAATAGCCAGGGTGATGAACAGTTTTATCTGGTCTATCATCCCTCCTACGGCTTTACCTTCAACAAATTCCGAATACAGGTGGAGCTTTTTAAAAGGATAAAGAAACAACTGGTTCTTGTTACCATCGTTATGCCTTTCTACCATGTTTTTCATGATGTTGTTGGCCTTACCTAAAGCCGATGGATCTTTTAATTGTACAACAGTACGGGCAAAGTTGCTGCCCCAGGTCGCATTTTTTGCCCAGGCGTTCGAATCCTCAAACATCACCCAGGGCAAAACAAATTCAAACTGAAAGGTAGCATTTGCCGGTACATCATCAATTACACCGGTAACCGTTAGCGGTAACTGGTTGTTGCGTTTTACGATCTTGTTCATCGGGTCTTCATCACCAAAAAGGGTTTTAGCCAGTTTTTGGGTAATGATGATAGCGTTTGGCGATTTTAAAGCGGTTGATGCCGAACCCTTAATAAAGTGGTAGGAGAATATATCGAAGAAGCCATCATCGGCAAACATGCCCGCTTTTTTAAAGCTATTGTTCTTGTAGGTAAGTAAACCTTCGGCAGTGTAGGTGATAGTTCTTACTGCCCGTACAGCATCGGGTATTTCGGTTTTAATGGTTGCCGCCGCCAACCTTGGTGTAGACGCAAAGGTGTAAATTTTACCATCGCCGGGCTGGTTATTTTCAACAAGGTATATGTTGTCTATATTTTTAAATTGCTTATCGTAGTTAAGATGGTATGTTACGTATAACAGCAAAAGCAGGCAACTTGCCATACCTAATGCCAAACCACCTGCGTTAATTAATGAAAAGCCTTTATGCTTGGCTATATTTCGCCAGGCAATTTTTAAATAGTTCTTAAACATATACTCTGTTTTTAGTGTGTGCTGTTTTTTAGTTTGATGATACATTAACAGTACCGTCTCCGCGTACCTGAACCAATGGGCCACCACCGTTTAATTTGCCTACAATGGCTTCTTTTTCTTTACGGCCGCTAAAATCAGAATTGGTAACGTTAAGGCGCACGTTATCGCCGCGCAGGTCAAGGTCTACACCTTGTTTTGGTATTGTAAGGTCAACATGGCCCGAGTTGCCATCAAGCTTAACGTATTTGCCTATCTTGTTCATTTGTACATGGATGCCTCCTGCGCTTGTAGAAGCATCAACGCTGCCAGAAATACCGGTAAGATTTACGCTGCCGCCCGATGTGCCGGTTACCAGCTCGCCTTCTATATTATTGCCCTTAACACTGCCGCCGCTGGTTTGCGCGTTGATATTGCCGTAAAGGTTTGTTAAACTTAATGAGCCGCCGCTGGTTTCTAATTTTATAATACCCTGGCAGTCTGCCGCGGTGATACTGCCGCCACTGGTTTCCATATCGATGGATGGCTTTGTGTTTGATACTGTGATACTGCCGCCGCTGGTTTCTCCTTTTACTGCGCCCATTACCTTATCTACGCTGATACTGCCGCCACTGGTTTCAAAGTTTTGCGTGCCTGTAAGGTTATCCAGGTGGATGCTGCCGCCGCTGGTATTGAGGTTGGTAGCAGCCTCCTTATTTACATAAATTTTGAAGCCGATACTTAATGATTTGTTGCCCCAGTTTAGGCTGCGGCGGGGTTTTGCGGTAGCATGCAATTCCCCATTATGGATGTCAATATTAAGGATGTAATTTTCTTCCAGGCGCTTTTTGATCTCTTCTTTGCTTAATTCCCCAATCCTGTTGCCGCTTACATAAACATCTATATGTGGCTGTTGTCCGGCTTCGCCGCTCACAGATATACTGCCGCCGCTGGTATTTACAAATACACGCTTAATACCATCGTTAGCTAATGAGCGGGTATAGTATGGTATTTTATTGTCCTGTGCCGATGCAAGGCAAGCGGGTGCTGCCATTAATAATATAAGAAAGTACTTTTTCATGTTATGTTTGTATTTATAATAAGACCACCTTTATGTGGTATAGGTTGCATGTGTTTTATTTTTGTTTGAGGTTATAGTTACTCGCTTCTTAAGCTTTTTACCGGGTTGGTTAATGCAGCTTTTATTGACTGTAAGCTTACAGTTGCCAGTGCTATTAAAGCAGCGCCGCCACCTGCCAGTAAAAATACCCACCAGTTAATACTGATCTTGTAAGCAAAATCCTGCAGCCATTTATCCATGGCAAACCAGGCAATAGGGCTGGCTATAACAATTGCTATAAGTACTAACTTCATCAAATCGGTTGATAGCAGTTTTACAATGCTGGTTACACTCGCACCCAATACCTTGCGGATACCAATTTCTTTAACTCGCTGCTCGGCAGTAAACGTAACCAGGCCAAACAAGCCAAGGCAGGCAATGCTGATGGCCAGTATGGTGAATATCAGCAAAATGGTTCCCTGTTTTTGTTCGGTTTGGTACTGTGCCGCAAAATTTTGGTCAAGAAAATGAAACTCGGCTTTGTTCTCAATATCAAACCTGCTGTATGTTTTTGAAATATAATCTAAAGATGCCTGTACGTTTCCCCGGGCAATACGTACATATAAATTGTCCTTATCCTTTGCTTCAGCAGGGAGTTCCATGGTCATGGGGGCAATTTTGTGCTGTAGCGAATAGGTGTTAAAATCTTTCACCACACCTACAATAGTTTGGGTAATTACCTTGCCATCCTTATCAACACCGGTGCGTACACGGCGGCCAACCGCGTCTTTCCAGCCCAGTTCTTTAACCAGGGTTTCGTTCACCAATATAGCATCGGTAACATCACTTGGGCTATTTTTTGCAAAGTTGCGGCCACCTGCCATTTTTATCTGCATAGTGGGGATAAAATCCTCGTCTATCTGCAGGTTTTGTACAATCTTCGATTCGGATGTGGGTTTGCCATCGGCGCCCAGGTTAAAATCGCCGCCACCTATGTTGTTATTGCCTATTGGGTTACCAGCCACGCCTACAGCCTCAATGGCTGGGTTTAGCAATAGCTGTTGTTTTAAAGCATCTACCTTGCCCCTAATATCGCGGTTATTGATGTGGAAGGTAAGCGTTTGCGCCTTGTTGAAACCCAGGTCGCGTTTCTGAAAGTAATTTAATTGCTGATAAATGATAAATGAACCGGCTATCATCACTATGGTGATCACAAATTGAAACACCACTAACGATTTGCGTAACAAGATGGTTGAGAGCTTGTTACCCAGCTGCCCCTTCATAGCCGGGATAGTTTTAAAGCCCGAAAGGAACAATGCCGGATAGATACCGCTTAAGATGCCTGCCACTAAGCTAAAGCCAATAAAGGCGATAGTGGTTTTTACCGTACCAAACTGCAGCAACACTAAATTTTTGCCCGACAACTGGTTAAACGCCGGCAGTACAAATTGAATAATAGTTGCGGCTAAAACAGTTGAAATAAAGGTTAGCAAAATACACTCGGCAAAGAACATGATCATGAGCTGCGTCCTGTCAGATCCTATTACCTTGCGCACACCAATTTCTTTAATACGGATAGATGACCGTGCTGTGGTAAGATTTACATAGTTGATGATGGCAATAAATAATATCAGTAAAGCTGTAATGCTGAACACATATATGTAGGTGATATTGCCATTTGAGCCCAATTCGTAGCTTAGGTTAGAGCGCAGGTGAATATCTGTTAAGGGCTGCAATTGCAGCGTAAACTTCATTGGCCCCAAATCGTTTTTAATGTGTTTGTTGAAGAAGTTATCGCCGGCGGCTTCAATTTTCTTGTAGTCGTTATGATCTTTTAATAGCAAGTAGGTGTATAGGTTTGAATTACCCCAGTTACTGCCATAACCTGCGGTGTAATCGGCCGGTAAAGCGCGTAATGCTTTAAAAGTGAAATGAGAGTTTACCGGCACATCTGCAATTATGCCGGTTACAGTTGCGGGCTGATCGCCAAGGGTAACGGTTTTATTGAGCGCTTCGGCCGCATCGCCAAAAATATTTTCGGCAAGTGTTTTAGTGAGTACAATAGTTTGTGGTTTTACTAAAGCGTCTTTAGCATCGCCGTATAAAAACTGGTAACTGAATATATTAAAAATGCTGTTATCGGCAAACAGTATGCTGCCTTCGTTGATGGTTTTATCGCCATAAATGATCTTGCTGCCGCCTTCGGGATCAATCCGGCATGCATCAACCACCTGCGGGAACTCCGATTTTAAAGTTGGCGCGTATGGCGATGAGGTAACCGCCAGGTCGAACTTACCACCATTCCACTGCCCGTGCTGCGCAACGCGGAAAATACGGTCGGCTTTGGTATTATAGCGGTCATAGCTCAACTCGTCGGTAACGTATAGGGTAATCAGCCAAAAAGCCGCTATACCCATAGCCAGCCCGAATATATTGATGAATGAGAATGATCTATGTTTTTGCAGGTTTCTCCACGCTATTTTGAAATAATTTCTGATCATGGCGATTATTGTTTGATACAATAAACTTAAAACAAATGCCACATATATAAATAATTGATTATTAATTATTTATATATGTGGCAGCCATAACAATGCGTACGCAAGCGTAACAGTATGTGTTCGGTTATGATACAGTATTGTAAAGACATAAGAGTAAAGAGTAAAGAGTAAAGAGTAAAGAGTAAAGAATCAAGAGCCAAGACAGAGGTATTTTTTTGTCTTGGCTCTTGATTCTAATATCTCTTGTCTCTATTCCGACCGTAAACTCTTTACCGGGTTGGCTACAGCTGCCTTAATAGCCTGGAAACTTACGGTGATAAAGGCTATCATTACAGATATTATACCTGCCAGTATAAACACCCACCATTGCAGCTCAACGCGGTAGGCAAAGTTTTGCAGCCATATATTCATTAGCCACCATGCAAGTGGTGACGCTATAACCAGGGCCACAATTACCAATACAACAAAATCTACTGATAAAAGCGATACAATGCCCGATACTGTAGCTCCCAATACTTTACGGATGCCTATCTCCTTCCCGCGCTGCTCGGCAGTAAAAGCAGCCAGGCCAAATAAGCCCAGGCAAGAAATAATTACAGCGATTATGGCAAATACCGACATTAAGCCCGATGATTTAGCATCACTTCGATACATGTTATCAAACTCCTGATCGACAAACTTATATGAAAATGGTTCTCCCGGAAAGTTTTCCTTCCATATTGCTTCTGCTGCTGTAATAGCATCCCTTTGTTTATGGGCGGCTACCTTTACCTGGATATTTGTACACCATTCATCTGCGCTTTTTATAACCAGCGGGGTTATTTTTTCATGGAAGCTGCGGAAGTTAAAATCCTTAACAATACCTATTACACGCCCTGTATCGCCTTGCGCTATAAAACGCTGGCCTATATAGGGTTTGTGCAGGTTAAACTCGCGCGCAGCGGTCTCGTTCAATATAACATTGTGTTTATCTGAATTACCCTGCAAAAACCATCTGCCCATGGCCATTTTAAGGTTTACAATATTTGTATAATCATAATCAACACTCATAAATGTAATGGGTGGCACAAAGTCCGCCGGGCGACCATCCCAATCGTTACTGCTGCCTGATGATGAGCTATTATTGTTAAGTACCGATTCAAAATTAGTGAGCGAGACAGACTCAATAGCGGCTTGCGATAACAGGCTTTGTTTAATGGTGGTCATAAAGGTTGCCCGTTGCTTATCGTTAAATTTTTTTATCAGGTTGTATGACACATCGAATGACATTACCTGTTCGCGGTTATACCCCTGGTTATGGTTACGGATAAATGCTAACTGGCGATATATGGTTATTACACCAACAATTAAAAATATCGAAAACGTAAATTGTACAACAACCAGGGCTTTGCGCAGCGCTACATCTTTTAAACGCAGCACACTTGTGCCCCTAAAAGTATTTAAGGGCTTAAATGACGATAATAGTAAAGCCGGATAAATACTATTTAAAACAATTGTACCAAGCAGCGTAGCCAGCAATATTATCCATAAATAACCGGAGGTTACCGATAACGAAAAGTTGCGATCAGTAAAGCTGTTGAATGATGGCAGGCATGCTGTTACAATAATTATAGTTAATACAAGTGCCATAACGCTCACCAATGCCGACTCGGCTACAAACTGCATAAAAAGCTGTGACCTATCGGCTCCAACAATTTTTTTAACGCTCACCTCTTTTGCCCTTAAACTTGCACGTGCCGTTGTAAGGTTGACATAATTGATGCAGGCTATAAGCAATAATAGCACACCAAGAATAACAAATATGTAAACTACTTTTTTATCGCCGTGTATAATGCTTGAATGTTGCAGGTCATTTTCAAAATGGAGTGAAGTTAAAGGCGTTAAACCAATCTCAAGGTTCTTTTCCTTGCGGTTGGCTTCGAGTATGCCTTTAATTTTGCCGGAAACCGTTTTAAGGTTTGTGCCCGGGCGTATTTTTAAAAAGGTAAGGTAATTAAAATTACCCCATTGTAGCATGTTCTTGCGCCCATTAGCATCCATAAACCTTGCAGCAACCGGGATGTAAGCATCAAACTTAAAACTTGAATTTGCAGGGGCATCTTTTATAATGGCCTGCACCTGGTAGTTGTTAGAATCTATTTTGATGGTCTTGCCTATCGCATCCTGGTTAGCAAAATATTTTTTCGCTTTGCTTTCTGACAATATGATACTAAAAGGGTGCTGATTAAATGCAGCAGTGTTACCGCTTACAAAATCGCTTTTAAATATATCAAACCATTTCTCATCAACATAAGCCGCTTTTTCTTCCGGGAAAAACTCACCATTAATGTTAAAATAAACAGGCTCATAAGTTACCGGCATTATACGGGCTACCGTTTCTACCTCGGGCAATTGTTTTTTAACCGCCTCCCCAACCTGATAAGGCGAAGTTTCCCATATCCAGGTAGTGGTTTTATCTAACGACAGATAGTTTTTTATCCGGAAGATATTAGCGGCATCGGGCACGTGCTTATCAAAGCTTAATTCGTTTTGTACCCATATAAATATGAGCACTGCAGCAGCCATACCAACAGATAAGCCGGCTATATTAATAAAACCGGTTACCCTGTGTTTCCAAAAATTCCTCCACGCGTGTTTGAAGTGGTTTTTTAGCATATAGTTTTCAGTTAATAGTTTCATATTAATGTCCATAGGCGATAGATTACTATCGACAATGGACTATCAGGCAATTATTCGCTGCGCAAGCTTTTAACCGGGTTTGCCGTAGCTGCCCGCATGGTATTAAGGCTTACTACTATCAGCGTTAAAAATAATATCAATGCCCCTACAGCTGCAAATAGCCAAATACTAATAGTAATATGATAGGCATACTTTTGCAGCCAGTTATTCATTAAATACCAGGTTAAAGGCACTGCTATTAAAAAGGCTATGGCAACCAGCTTTAAAAACTCAGTTGATATGAGCATTAACAGTTGCTGTACAGTTGCCCCCATTACTTTACGTACACCTATCTCGCGGAAACGTTTCTCGATAGTAAAAGATGCCAGCCCTGCCAGCCCTATACAGCATATAAATATGGCCAGCCCCGCAAAGATGTTGGTAATGCGACTGATCAACTCTTCGGTAACAAACTTTTTGCCGAATTCCTGGTCTACAAAGCGGTATTCAAATAAATTTTGCGGGTTATATTTTTTGAAAATGGGTTCCATCGCCTTAATACCGGCCTGCGGGTTTATACCATCTTTAAACCGTACGTTAACCATGCTTGAACTATTTGGGTCGTAATAGATCATCAACGGCTCTACCGGGTCATACGGCGATGCCATAACCACATTGTCTATCACCCCTGCAACGGTATATTTTTTACCATAGCGCATTTCCATACCTACCGGGTTCTTTAACTTCATGGCTTCCACTGCGGCTTTATTCAGCAACATCACTGCCGAATCGCCGGGCGTTTGCTTAAAGTCGCGGCCTTGTATTATTTTAATACCCATGGTTTTTGTAAAATCAACATCGGCATTTAGGCCCGAAAATATAATATCGCCGTTGGCCGCTTTCCCGTCGTAATCTGGCGAGCCCGACTTCCACCAGATCTCTGTTATGGGTGATGATGTGCGGGTTACTGCGCTTACCAGGTTTGTGTTAAGCAGGTCCTGCTTAATGGCGGCATAACTTTTATCAATATCGTTTGATGATGGCACCATAACCAGGTTATTGGGATTGTACCCAATGCTGCGATCTTTGATATGCTGTATTTGCTGATAAACAATAATGGTGGCTGATATGAGCAGTATCGACATTACAAACTGCCCAACCACCAGTATGCGCCTTGGTAATACGGCTGCTTTACCGGCGGCAAACGTGCCTTTTAACACCTTAACCGGGTTAAATGATGATAGGTACAGAGCGGGGTAACTGCCCGCTACAATGCCTGTAAACAGGATAATAGCGATAGACCCTAAAACAAAAAATGGCTCAATAATATTCAGGTGCAGGTTCTTGTTCACTAATGAATTAAATAGCGGCATCATTAAATACACCGTTATTACCGATAGTACAAATGCGATGAGCGCCAATATGATAGATTCAAAGAAGAACTGAGTGATAAGCTGTTTTTTGTCAGACCCTAAAGTTTTACGGATGCCTACCTCCTTGGCGCGTTTCTCTGAGCGGGCTGTACTCAGGTTCATGAAATTTACGCAGGCAATAAGCAATATAATAATGGCTATGATGGTAAACATGCGTACATACTCTATCATCCCCCCTACGTTTTTGCCATCCTTCCATTCGCTGTATAAGTGCCACTTATTCATGGGGAAGGTATAGTAAGTACTTATTTTGTCGCCCTTAGAATGGTCGTGTTTTACCTTATCGATATATTTATCAATTGCAGCCATGTTGGCGTTAGGTGTGGTTTGCACAAATACGTTATGCGACGAGCCACCCCACTCTTTCATGCGGTTTTTTACATAATCTGATGTGTAATCAAACGGCTCGATAAAATCAAATTTAAAGGTAGAGTTGCCCGGAGGATCGGCTAAAACGGCAGCTATCTTAAAACTTTGCTGGTTATCTAACCTTACCATTTTATTCATCGGCTCATCGTTGCCAAAAAATGCTTTAGCGGCCGACTCTGTTATGATGATGGATTTTGGATCTTTTAAAGCTTCGGTAGGGTTACCTTTAAGTACTTTAAAGGTAAAAATGTTAAAAAACTGCTCGCTCGCAACGTAAAGGTCTTTTTTAAGTTTAATATTATTGTACTCCACCAGGTGCGATTCCTGGTGCGAGGTAACCACTGTCCTCAATATTTGCGGGTTACCGCCCTCCAGTGTTTTAGCCAGTGGCAGCACCATATTGGGGTCGGTAAAGATGGTGGGCTTAAAATCGCGCGTAGCCATTACCTGGTAAATATTGTTGTGATTGGTGTGGAACTTATCAAAGGCCACCTCATCCTTCACCCATAAAAAAATGAAGATAGTACAGGTCATACCAATAGTAAGGCCCAGTATGTTGGTTACCGAAAAGCCCTTGTTCCTGATCAGGTTTCTCCAGGCAATTTTTACATAGTTTTTGATCATTGTGATAAGTTTTAGGTCGTCCTATTTTACCATTTTATTCGCTGCGTAAACTTTTAACCGGATTTGCCAGCGCTGCTTTTATAGATTGTATGCTGATTGTCGCCAGGGCAATAAGTGTTGCACCGCCTCCGGCAAACAGGAACACCATCCAGCCTATATTTATTTTGTAGGCATAATCCTGCAGCCAGCTGTTCATGGCAAACCAGGCAACCGGCATGGCAATAATAATAGCTACAACAATAAGCACCATAAACTCGGTTGCCAGCAGGCCTATAATTTTGGCTACGCTTGCGCCAAGAACCTTACGGATGCCAATTTCTCTTGTTTTTACCTGCGCCGAATAGGTAGCCAGGCCAAACAAGCCCAGGCATGATATTATGATGGCTATGGCCGAAAACAGGTTAAACAACGCCCCCTGTTTTTGATCGGTAGTATACAGTTTGGTATAGCTTTCATCTAAAAACGCGTAGTTGAAAGGGATATCATTGTTATACCTTTTCCACTGTGTTTGGGCGGCTGCAATTGCCTTTTGGGCATCGCGGCCGGTTGTTTTTATATATACGCGCCAGCAATAATCAGGCTGATACTGGAAAACGGCAGGCTCTATTTTTTTATGTACCGTTGTAAAATTAAAATCTTTAACTACCCCTATTATAGTGCCCGGCCGGGTTTGTATACGCAGGCGTTTCCCTACAATTGGTGCTTTAAGCCCCATCTCTTTCACGGCAGTTTCATTGATCAGGAAGTGAGCTGAATCGGCAACGGTACCGGTAAAGTTGGCCCCTTCAATAATTTTCATTTTAAAGAAGGGGATCATGTCCTTATCGGCATAGATCTGGTTAAACCACATGTTGGAGTTTGCCGGTTTACCATCCCAATCGTTATCGCCGGTAGAGCTGCCATCGGTAACAATATTACGCCCCGCACGTGTTACCGCCAGTATTGCAGGGTTTTTTAGCAGCTCGTTCTTTATAACATCAAAATGCTTGGGCATATCGGCACGCAAACTGAAGGATAAAATATTCTCTTTATCGTAACCCAGGTTTTTATTGCGGATAAAACTTAACTGGTTACCAATAACCAAGGTTCCGATGATAAGTACTATGGATACCGCGAACTGCACCACAACCAGCACCCTCCTGAAAGCAACATTACCAATACCAATTGATACTTTGCCCTTAAGTGCTTTTAACGGCTCGAACGATGATAACAGCAACGCCGGGTAAATGCTTGAAGCTGCCAGCGTACCTGATAAGGTAGCCGCAATGCACACCCAGATATTATAGTTTTGCAGATCGAAAGCAATCTGTTTACCCGAGAACTGGTTGAAATATGGCAACAACACGTACATCAGTATAAAAGCAAACACCGCAGCTATTACAAACAGCAAGGCCGTCTCTACCATAAACTGAATAAAAAGCTGCAGTTTACCAGCGCCTATAATTTTACGCATGCTCACCTCTTTTGCGCGCAGCATTGAGCGCGCGGTTGAAAGATTTACATAGTTAATACAGGCGATCACCAGTATCATTAAAGCAACTATAGCGAAAGTGCGCACGGTTGAAAAACCACCGTCGGTGCCATCTGCTTTGTACAGGTGCATTTTTAACAGTGGCTGGGTAAGATAAGGTACCGGTGCATCTTCGGGTTTATTACGCTCGTGTATAGCCTGCATCTTTTTCTCTAACGCAGCCGTGTTTACGTTTCCTTTTACTAATAAATAGGTTTCAAACCCAAAGTTTGACCAATCGGCATCCATGGATGGCACCACGGTTTTGTTATCGTAGCTTTTTTTATTTTTTACGTAAGCCAAATAGTTAAACCTTGAAGCAGGCATCAATACGTGGTATTGGAAGGTGGAGTTGGCGGGGTAATCGGGTATTACGCCGGTAACTTTGTTCTGCTCATCCTGCCCGGTTATGACTATTTTGCCAATCGGATCTTCGTTGCCGAAGTACTTTTTAGCAGTGCCTTCGGTTATAACTATTGAACTATTATCGGGGAAAGGGTTACGTTTATCGCCTTTTATCAGGTTAAAATCAAACATCGTAAAGTACGATGGATCTACAAAGGCAAAATTGGTCTCGTAAAATACCTTATCTTTATATTTAAAGGGCGCGTCGCCAAGCGGCATTATGCGCACCGCATCCTTAACCTCGGGGATCTCGCTTTTAGCAAAAATTGCCACCGGGGCTATAATGTGGTTAAATATCTGCTTGCTAATGCCCGTACCGCCTACAATGCCTACTTTATAAATACTGGTGGCATTTTTATTGAATTTATCAAAGCTCAGCTCATCCTGCACCCAAAGCAGCATAAACAGGCCCACAACAAGGCCTACAGTTAAACCGGCTACGTTTATAGCGGCGTAAAACTTATTGCTTAATATGTTGCGCCAGGCTGTTTTTAAATAATTTTTTATCATGATACTTAAATCCTAAATATTAAATCCCGTTGCTGCAACTCACCTGTGCCACTATTCCCTACTCGCTCCGTAAACTCTCTACCGGGTTTGCCAGCGCAGCTTTTATAGATTGAAAGCTGATGGTAATAAATGCTATTACCAATGCCCCCGCCCCGGCTGATGCAATTACCCACCACTGTATGGTTGTACGGTAAGCAAAATCCTGCAGCCATTTATTCATTACATACCATGCAAATGGCGATGCAATAACTATGGCGATACAAACAAGCTTTATAAAATCTTTTGATAACATGGCTACAATTACGCTTACATCGGCACCCAAAACCTTACGGATACCAATTTCTTTAGTGCGCTGTTCGGCAGCATAAGCGGCCAGGCCAAACAAACCAAGGCAGGCAATAATTATAGCCAGGGATGTGAAAATAATGAAGATCTGCCCTATACGTTGCTCTGACCTGTATGAGGCATCAAAGTCCTGATCCATAAACGAGTAATCGATCTGCACATTGGGCGATAACTGGTTCCATTTATCTTTTATCTGCGCCATAAGGCTGCTGATATTTGAAGGGCTGACACGTATGGCTAAAGCACCGGGGTTTTGGCCATAAGTGAGTACCATTGGCTCAATTTTTTCGCGCAGCGAGTTAAAATGGAAATCTTTAACCACACCAACTATATGGCATTCTTTAACATTTGGCGCACCATCCTTACGGTCGCCGCCTAACGACTGGTAAACTGTTTTATTTACCGGATCGGCAAAGCCCAGAAACTTAGCCGCAGCCTCATTAATGATAATGGCAGAAGAATCGCTCTGCATTTCTTTTGAGAAATTACGGCCGGCAGCCATCTTCATATCCATGGTAGGTATGTAATCGGCATCAATTTCCCAGCTTTGCGGGAATAGCGATTTCTTTTGATCGTAGGTGGCGTCTTTATAATAAATCCGGGTGTTCCTCCAGCCGTTGGTTGGTAAAAAGCCGGTCATGGTGGTATTCTTAACACCCGGTAAACTGGCAAGTTCCTGCTTAAACACTTTGGCCTGCTGGTTTAACTCGCCCGAGTTTTTCACAATTAGCACCTGGTTACGGTTATAGCCCAGGTTTTTGGTTTGTATAAAGTTTAACTGATTGCGAATAACCAGCGTACCTATTATTAGCAGTATGGATACAAAAAATTGGAAAACAACTAAAAAGCTGCGTAAGCCACCGCCTTTAAACCCGGCAGATAACTTCCCCTTCAGCACATCAATGGGTTGGAAAGCTGACAAAAAGAAGGCCGGGTATGAACCGGCTAATGAGCCAACTACCAAAACAACGGCTAATAACGAAGGAACAAGCCATTTAAGTGAATCTACAGTGAGCGTTATTTCTTTGCCTGATAACTGGTTAAAAAATGGTAATAAGGCTGATGCGGCAATTATTGCTATTACGGTGGCAACCAATGTTACCAGAATAGATTCGGCCAGGAACTGAAATATCAGATATTTGCGCGATGAGCCTAAAACCTTACGCACCCCAACCTCGCGCGACCGGTTTGATGAACGGGCAGTACTGAGGTTCATGAAGTTTACACAGGCAATCAGTAATATAAACAGGGCTATGGCCGAAAATATGTAAACATATTGGGTTGTACTGTTTGGGCCTAACTCGCCGCTAAGGTTTGATTTTAAGTGGATATCTGTTAAAGCGGTAAGGTTCATCCTGAAGTAGCTGCCGCCCTTTTCAAACTGGGCTACGCTCATCCCTAATTCTGATTGCATTTGCGAGCCGCTGAATTTTTGCAATAATGCAGGGAAACTGGCGGCCAATTTTTCATGGTCTTTAGCATTTTTTAATAATACATAAGTATTATAATCGCTTCTTAACCATTCGTTAGAGCGGCTTTCCGGAAATGATTCAAGAGATACGAAAAAATCGAAGTTAAAGTGCGATTGTTTTGGGATATCTTTAATAACCCCGGTTACTTTAAAGTTCTCTTTATCATTAAATAAGATGAATTTACCCACCGCATTTGTGGTATTAAAATATTTTTTGGCAATGCTTTCGGTAATTACAACAGTGCTGGGTTCAAGCAGGGCGGTTTTGGGGTCGCCGCTTATCATAGGCAAGGTAAATACATTAAATATTGATGCATCAGCAAAGGCTATATTGTTCTCTACAATGTTGATGCTGCCCTTTTTAACATGGGTTGTACCCGCTCTTTTTATCCTGGTGGCATCTTCTACGTACGAGTATTCGGCTTTTAATGTTTTGGCCAGCGGCGGCATAGCAACCGAATATTGCACTTTGTTTTCGCCAAGTTTTAGGTCTTCGTTCACACGGTAGATACGCTCGGCCTTGGTGTTGTAGCGGTCGTAACTTAATTCATCAACCACATAAAACACAATGAGCAAACAGGTGGCCAAGCCTAAAGCTAAACCCAATATATTGATAGCGGTAAAACCTTTGTTTTTATAAAGGCTCCTGAAAGCGGTTTTTATATAGTTTTTAAACATAGCTACGTTGTTTAACCAAATAAACTTAAAACCAATGCCACTTACATAAGTAACTAATTATCAAATATTTAAATAAAATACAAATAACACAATACGTACGTAAGCGTAACAGTATATGTACGGTTATGATACAGTTTGATAGGGATACAGGAATCAAGACATAATGAGCCAGGACTAAGTGAGGGCCTTATCTTGTTTCCTGACTCCTGATATCTTACCTCTATTCGCTCCTCAAGCTCTTCACGGGGTTTGCCAATGCTGCTTTCACAGCATGATAGCTTATTGTTAATACCGCTGTTAGTAATGCCATAGCACCCGCAAATAAAAACACCCATACCGGGATGCTGATGCGGTAGGCAAAATTTTGCAGCCAGTTATGCATAGCATACCATGCAACAGGCGATGCTATAATTACCGATAACAGGATAAGCTTTAAAAAATCTGTTGATAATATGGTGGTGATGGTTGCCATACTTGCCCCCAATATTTTACGGATGCCTATTTCTTTGTTGCGTTGCTCAATAGTAAAAGCAGCAAGCCCGAACAGCCCGAGCATAGCCAGTATAATGGTGATATAAGTAAACGTACCAAATATAGATGCCAGCCTGTCTTCGGCTTTGTATTGCTTATCAAAGGCATCATCCATAAAGGTGTAGCTGAACGGGGTATCCTGGTCGTATTTTTTATAGATGTTTTGGATCGACTCGATAATAGACGGTACATTGGTGTGCGGTTTTATCCTTGCAAACAGGTTACAGCCCACCCTGCCCCAGGCAGATGCAGTATCAGAAGCTATTAATAACCCCAGCGGGCCAATAGCGCTTTCCATAGAACTAAAATTAAAATTCTTAACAACACCGGCTACCTCGTATCGGTTACTGCCATTTTTAATAAAGCTGCCAACAGGATTGGCTGGTAAATGCAGATCCTTAATAGCGGTTTCGTTTATCACAACGGTGTATTTATCGGTTAGCTGCTTGTTTGGTGTGGGGGCAAATTTCCATTCTAAACCAAGGGTTGCTATAAATTTATTATCAACAGAAAGCGACGGCAGCGCTATGCTTTCGTCCTTGGTTTTACCATCCATAAACAACATATCGTACCCGCCATACATAGCGTAGTGCGAGGTACCAACATTGCTTATGCCCGCAAGCGCCTGTACATCTTTATTAAATGCCTGGTAGTTTTGGCCTATGCTACTACCAACGGGTATCATCACCACATTTTCGCGGTTTAAGCCGGTATCGGCATGCCTCAGGTAATAAAGCTGCCTGTCTATAATTACACCGCAAATAATTAATCCTACTGCAATACCAAACTGCAACGTAGTGAATACCTTGCGTACAACAGTGCCGCCGGCTTGTTTGCTTGTTTTTCCCTTAAGGGTGATAACCGGTTTAAATGCAGATAGAACTACTGATGGATAGATACCTGAAATTAAGGCTGTTATTAACAACAGCCCAAATAACAGCAACAGCACAAGCGGGCTGTATAAAAACGAATTATCAATTTTTAACTGCAAAACATTCAGGAACCAGGGCTTAAACGCGTAGCATAATAAATAGCCCAGTATAAAAGATAAAAAAGTAAACAAACCCGATTCCACATAAAACTGGGCGGCTATAGTTTTGCGGCTTGCGCCCGATACCTTGCGTACCCCTACTTCTTTGGCACGCAGGGTTGCACGTGCAGTAGTAAGGCTCATGTAATTTACCAAAGCCAGCAATAGTATCAGTATAGCTACTAACGGGAATATTTTAAGATACTTAAGGTTAGACGAATCGCCCCAGTTGTTTTCCAGGTGCAGGCTACCTATTGATGATAGTTTATAATGGGTCTCAAAGTCCGATTTTTCTTTATCGGCCATTTGCTGCAGACCTTTCCGGGTTTTGGCCGTATCTGCCGCATCTTTTAAAAGCAGGAACAGGTTAAATGAACCCGATGCGATACGTTGTTCGCCCATATACTTTTTAGCCTCTTTGGTAGCCATTAAGCTGCTTGCCGATGCTACAAAGTTGTACTCAACCGAGGTGTTTGACGGGGCATTCTCGGCCACACCGGTAACCTGGTAGGTATAGGCGCTATCAGTTTTTAAACGGATAGTTTTGCCAACCGGGTTGGCATCACCAAAGTATTTTTTAGCGATATCTTTTGATATCACTACCGAAAACGGTTTACTAAGTACATCTTTAGCATTACCCGATGCCAGTTTAAAAGTGAAAAAGTTGAAGAAATCAGGGTCGGCAAATACAACTTTTTGCTCAATGTATTTGGTTTCGGGCGTTAAGGGGTTGCTTACTACTATTGGCTTATAATAATTTAAAGTGCGCATGTAGCCATCAACAGCGGGCTGGCTTTGTTTAACCAACGGGCCCGATGCGTAGCTCATGTAATTTAAATTCATGGTGTTGCCGCCAATTTTAACATTGGCCTGCAGCTTATATATCCGTTTAGCATTGGTGTGGAACCTGTCGTAAGTCATTTCATGCGTTACGTATAGCATGATCATCATACAAACGGCTAAACCAACGGCAAGCCCCGTAATATTTATCAAGCTGTAAAGCTTCTGCTTTTGCAGGTTACGAAAGGCAATTTTTAAATAGTTTTTAAACATATCCGTTGATTTTGAAAATTCTAAATACTAAAACCTAAATTCTACAATCATATCCTCGCAAACACCCCTTCATTACTCCGAGCGTAAACTTTTTACCGGGTTTGCCAAAGCTGCTTTAACTGCCTGAAAACTGATAGTAATAAATGCAATCAATATTGATATTGTACCGGCCAATATAAAAACCGTCCAGCTGATGTTTATTTTGTAGGCAAAGCCCTGCAACCAGTTATTCATCATATACCAGGCAACAGGTGATGCAATTAATATGGCTATTAATACCAGTTTAATAAAATCGGTAGCTAAAAGGCCGATTACGCCACTTACGCTTGAGCCTAACACTTTGCGTATACCAATTTCGCGGGTGCGTACCTGCGCTGTATAAGCGGCTAAGCCTAACAGCCCAAGGCACGATATAAATATGGCTATACCTGCAAAATAATTGAACAATACACCTTGCTGTTGTTCGCCCTTATACAGGCTGTTAAACGTATCATCTAAAAAGTAATAACTGAATGGGTATTCACCATTATATTGTTTAAACTGCTCCCCTGCTGCGCGGATGGCCTTTTGTGCATCCTTGCCGGTTGTTTTAATATAGATAGTGCTTAAGTTATTAGTGAAGTAGTAAAATACTGACGGTGCTATCTTCTCTTTCATTGATGCGTAATGAAAGTCTTTAACAACGCCAATTATTGTTCCGTCGGTGTTCCACATCTTAAAACGTTTGCCTATAGGGTTTTTGATCCCCGCTTCTTTAACGGCCGTTTCGTTTAAAATAAAGTGGGCCGAATCTGCAACAGCGCCCGTAAAACCGGCGCCCTGCACCATTTGCATTTTAAACGCACCTATAAAATCTTTATCAATAGCTAAAGGGTGTACAATAAAGGTTTGGCCCTGTGCCTTGCCGTCCCAATCGTTATTGCCCGAGATGCTTCCATTATCAATTACGTTTGACGATGAGCGCGTAACACTCAGCACACCGGGCTGCTTTAATAACTCGTTGCGTACTGCATCATAATGTTTACCCATATCACGCATCCAGAAAGCAAGCGTGTGGCTCTTGTCATACCCTAATTGTTTTGAGCGGATAAAATTTAGCTGGCTGGTAATAACCAATGTGCCTACAATCAATAATACCGAAAACGAGAATTGGGTAACCACCAATATCTTGCGAAACATTACATCGCCAATTTTGGCAGATATTTTACCCTTTAATGCCTTAAGCGGCTCGAATGATGAAAGCATCAGGGCCGGATAAATACTGGAAGCAGCCAGCGTACCAAGTATGGTGAGCAGTATAATATACCAAACATGCAGGTTTGTGAGGTCAAATACAAGTTGCTTATTGGCAACCTGGTTAAATACCGGGATCACTATTTTGATAAGCCCTAAAGCTAAAACTGTAGCTAACGAAAACAGCAAAGCAGTTTCAATGATGAACTGTATGAAAAGGTGGGCTTTTGCTGCACCTAATATTTTGCGCATGCTTATCTCTTTCGCGCGCAACATAGATCGTGCGGTGGATAAATTAACATAATTGATGCAGGCAATAACTAATATTACCAATGCTATTATAATAAATATCCTTACCGTTTCCATCCCTTTGTTTGTACCATCAGCATTGTATAAATGCATTTGTGCAAGAGGTTGCAGCAGGTATTCTACATCGGTATCATCGGCTTTATGGGCGATGTGGATATTGAATAGTTTGGCAGAAAGGCTTTTTAATGACGTGCCGGGTTTTAGCAGGAAGTAAGTTTCGTACCCAAAATTGCTAAAATTACTGTTTACATCAACATTATTAGCAAGCGCATCCTTTACATGATAGCTCATCGGCATGATCATGTCATAGTCCATCCGCGAGTTTTTAGGGAAATCGTTTATCACGCCGCTAACCGTGAAATTTACCTTACCATCCGCCCTAATCACTTTACCAATAGGGTTTTCATCCCCAAAGAATTTTTTGGCGGTTTTACGGGTTATTACCACAGAATTATCATCGGTAAAAGGTTTGGCCGTATTACCCTGAACAACAGGGAAATCAAATATGGAAAAAAGCGATGGGTCTGCGAAAACCACTCTTTCATCCCCAAAAGTTTTGTCCTGATACTTGTATAGTGAGAAGATGTAATTGCCAGTTATACGTACCTGGTCTTTAACTTCGGGTAACTGTTGTTTGGCTAAAGGGCCTATAGGCGCAACATCCACTGTCCATATCTGCCTGCTGGCACCGGTACCGCCAAATATTTCAACCCGGTAAATATCAGCGCCTTTTTTGTGGAAGCTATCAAAACTCAGCTCGTCCTGTACCCATAAGAGTATCAGGATGCCAACCGCTAAACCAAGTGTTAAGCCAGATATATTAATAATGGAATAAAACTTGTTCTTTATTAAATTTCTCCAAGCCGTTTTTAAATAGTTCCTTATCATACCCTTAAATTTTAAATCAAACGCTACTAAACCCTACTCACTGCGTAAACTCTTAACCGGGTTTGCCAAAGCAGCTTTAACCGCCTGGAAACTCACCGTTACTATTGATAGCAGCGTTGTTACAAAAGCGGCAATAGCAAACACCCATACACTTATATTTACTCTGTAGGAATAAGTTTGCAACCAGTGTTCCATGCTATACCAGGCTATTGGCGTAGCTACTAAAAACGCTATACCAACCAGTTTCAGAAAATCTTTTGACAGCATTGTGGTTACCCCAAGTACAGATGCCCCCAATACTTTACGCACACCAATCTCTTTAATGCGGTTTTGGGCCATGTAGGTAGCTAAACCAAACAAACCAAGGCATGATATAAATATGGTTAACCCGGCAAACAAGGAGGCCAGTGTGCCCACGCGTTGCTCGTCGGCAAATTTTTTGTTGTACTCTTCGTCAACAAAATGGTATTCAAACGGGTACTCTGAGTTATATTTTTTGAACACGGCCTCGGCCAGTTTAAGGTTCTCGGCTGTGGTGTTCTTTTCGTTTAGTTTGTAATGGATCACATTGAACCAAGCGCTTGGCCCCTGGATGATCATTTGTTTTACAGGCTCGTACGGCGATTGCAGGATGAAATCTTTAACAACACCTACAATGGTAAGCTTACGGTCGCCGTTCATAACGGTTTGCCCGATGGGGTTCTTAAACTTCATGAGTTTAAGCGAAGCCTGGTTTATCAGGATAGCCGATGAATCTGAAGGGTAGTTTTTGATATCGATATCCCGGCCATCAATAATTTTAAGGTTCATGGTTTTGCTGAAATCGCCATCAACATTAAACATATTAAAGTCTATCTTGGTATTTGGGTCTTTACCCTGCCACGAAAATCCCCACGAGTCGCTCCAGCCTTCGGTCATTGGCGCGCTGGTTTTGGTCACAGCACTTGCTGCCCCGCTTGTTAGCAGCTCGTTACGGATAAGCTGATAGTTTTTTTCGATGTTACCCTGCATAAAGGTATACGCCAGGTTATTCTTTTTATAGCCAACATCACGGTTTTGCGCGTAATCGAGCTGCTCGCGTACAATGATGGTTGATATAATCAACACAATGGCAAAAGTAAACTGCGTTACAACCAAAATTTTGCGTGGCGAAAATACCGCATTAGCAGCCTTAAATGTGCCTTTTAATACTTTTACAGGTGCAAATGACGACAGGTACAAAGCAGGATAACTACCTGATAACACGCCAGTAAACAAGATGAATGTTACCACTATAAGCCAGAATACAGGGCTGGCAAATGGTATAAATAATTGTTTTTCGGTAAGGGTATTAAATGGCGGCAGGAATATATACACGATGATGAGGGCAACAATGCCGGCAAGTAAAGCTATCATCACTGATTCGCCCATAAACTGGGCTATCAAGCTGCCTTTACCGGCACCAACTACTTTGCGGATACCTACCTCTTTAGCCCTTTTCTCGCTGCGGGCGGTACTTAGGTTCATGAAATTTATACAGGCAATAAGCAAAATAAAAACGGCTATTATACTGAATAATTTAATGGTGGTTATTCGTCCGCCTACAATCTGGCCGTTTTCGAATTTTGAATAAAGCCGCCATTTACTTGCCGGATGCGCAAATACATCAATATCCTTAACTTCGGATTGTGAGCGTGTTATGTTTTTTACCTGCTTATCAAAATACGTTTCAGTTACACCGGGCCTTAAAACAACGTAAGTAGCTACTGAGTTGTTCCCCCAGTTTTTATCAACACCGCCATTCGTTTTTTCCCAATATTTCCAGGTCATCAGGTATTCAAAGCCAAACCGGGTATTATTTGGCAGATCCTTCATTACGCCGCTTACTGTGAAGTAGTCAACACTATCAATTTTAACGGTTTTGCCCAATGCATTTGTGTTACCAAACAGCTTTATAGCCGTTTTTTCGGTAAGCACAATGCTTTTCATATCATTTAAAGCAGTTTTAGGGTTTCCATGTATAAGCGGGAAACTGAACATGGTCAGAAAATCGGGGTCGGTAAAAGACCCGGGAAGGGTTAGGTGTTTATCGCCAATAGTAAATAAAAAGTTAGCTCTTAGTATACGTGCGGCCTGCTCCACCTGTGGGTAATTCTGTTTCAGGGCTGCCATCATTGGTTTAGGCGTGTTACCCCAGGCCCATATTTCCCCCTCAATTTTCGACCGGTTGTACATTTGGTAAAGGCGGTCTTTTTTCTCGTGGAACTGGTCATAACTGGCTTCGTTTTGCACCCAAAAAAGTATAAGCGCTGCGCTGGCCATACCAACTGCTAAACCTGCAATATTTATAATGGTGAAACTTTTGTTTTTCAACAAGTTACGCCAGGTTATCTTTAAGTAATTTTTGAACATAGGAATCCTCATTTAAAGGCAAATCTCAAGCTAACCCCTCCGCTTTTATCAAGCGGAGAGGTAGGCAGGAGGCACACTTAACTATATTAAATTAAACTAAAAGGTACGGTTTTATACCATAATGTTCTCCATTACAGTTTGCCCATCCAACAGGCGGATGATGCGGTGGCTGTAACGGGCATCATGTTCAGAGTGGGTAACCATTATAATGGTAGTCCCTTGTTCGTTCAGGTCGGTTAGCAGTTCCATTACATCGTTACCGTTGCTGCTATCCAGGTTACCTGTTGGCTCATCCGCAAGGATCAGTTTTGGTTTGTTAACAACCGCACGGGCAATAGCCACACGCTGTTGCTGACCACCCGATAGTTGTTGCGGGTAGTGGTTGCGGCGATGCATGATCTGCATTTTGTCAAGCACTTCTTCTACCCTTTTAACACGCTCTGAAGCGCTTACGCCGGTGTAGATCAAAGGCAGTTCAACGTTTTCAAATACAGTTAACTCATCAATAAGGTTAAAGCTCTGAAAAACAAACCCGATGTTGTGCTTACGCAGATCGGCACGTTTACGCTCATTAAAATGAGCCACTTCGATACCGTTAAATACATAGCTGCCTTCATCCGGATCGTCCAGCATCCCCAGAATGTTTAACAGGGTTGATTTACCGCAACCAGACGGGCCCATGATGGCCACAAATTCGCCGGTATCAACATGCATCGAAAGCTTGTTTAGCGCGATGGTTTCTACCTCTTCGGTGCGGTAAAATTTCTCAAGTTCTGTAATTTTAATCATTTGGCCTCCCCAGCTTCCGCGCCTTCGCGCAGAAGCCTTTTTGTTAAATTGTGATTTATATTTTTTTTATGTTCAATTTCTATTTCTCTGTTTACAAGACGCATCTCTTACAAGAAGGTTACACGCCACCGCTACTTTTTAAGTACCAGTTCCTGTATGTCGCCGTAGTTCTCGTAACTTGAGGTAATTACCTTGTCGCCTGGTTTTAAGCCCTTCAATAACTCATAGTTATCGGTATTATACCTGCCTATTTGTATGTCGGTTTTGTAAGCTGTTTTACCATCTTCGCTCACTTTAAATATCCAGTTACCACCTGTTTGCTGGTAGAAACCACCTTTAGGTAACAATAGCGCGGTTGTTTCATCACTTAAAGCTAAGCGTATTTGCAGGGTTTGCCCTTTACGGATACCTTTTGGCACTTCGCCTTCAAATTGCATATCAACTTTAAAACGGCCATTGGTAACCTGTGTATAAACCTTTTTAATAACCAGTTTGTAAGTTTTATCAGCAAAGCTAAAATCACCTTTTAACCCGGCATACACGCGTGACAGGTAGTGTTCTTCCACATCAACCTGCACCTTAAAGCCGTTTTGCGCATCCAATTGGCCCAGGTGTTCACCTTTATTTTTGTTTTGGCCAACCTCAGCATCTAAAGATGTTAACTGCCCGTCAATAGGCGCCCTTAAGGTTAAGCTGGAAACTTTTTTACGCATCAGCGTTAATGCGGATTTCATTTGCGCGTAGTGCTCCTGGGCTTGCAAATCCTGTTGTTTAATAAGGGCTGTATCTTGTTTTAAGATCTGTGTGGTTAAACGTTTGCGGCGCAGGGCGTAATCGTAAGCGTTTTTGGCTGCCTGATATTCCTGCAAACCGATAGCTTTTTGTTCGAAAAGTTTTTTATCAAGCAGATAAATACGCTCTGCTTCTTTATAAGCGTTATCAACATCGGCCATTTGGTTAAGCTTGGTTATGGTATTTTGCTGGGCGTTGTTATGCGCTATCTGCATTTGTGTTTGCTCACCAAACACAGCCGATTCCTGTGTTGCCAGATTTAGCTCTTCATCAATATTACTTAGCTTTAAAATTGGATCGCCTTTTTTTAACATAGCACCATCATCCACAAATCTTTCTTCAACCTGCCCGCCTTCTACCGCGTCAAGGAATATCGTATTCAATGGCATTACCACCCCGTTAACCGGAATAAATTCCTGGAAGGCGCCCTTTTTAACTTCGCTTATGGTGATACGCTCGGTATCAACGTTTAACTTGCTTTTACCGGAGGTAAAAAATATGCTGCCGGCAACCAAAACCACAACACCCGCAATACCTGCTATGGTCATCAGGCGCTTAGTGCTCCATTTCTTTTTTTGTATAACTCTATCCACTGTGTTTAATAATATTTGGTAAATGAATACAAAAACACATGCCACAAATTAAACAACTGTATTTCAGTTAATTAAATACAAAAGCCGATATTGTACCGTACGCTTCTGTTACAGCAAGTGTTCGGTTATGATACAATGTGTTTTTTGGCCCTGCAACCAACCATTCGCTAATCATAGTTGATAATCAATATTATCCTTAATATAAGCTAAATGGTACGATATTTCGTATCAAAATATTAAATTGCAAGGGTTATATTAAGCACTTTGTGTGCTGCTAACCACCAACTAATTACCTTATATATACATGATACTTAAAAAAGCAACCGTTTTAATTGTTGATGACGACCCGGATGTACTTACGGCTGTTAAGTTATTACTTAAAACAGAAACCCAGGAAATTATAACCGAGAAAAACCCGGAGAATTTAAACTCGCTGCTGCAACGTAACCAGGTTGACCTTGTTTTGCTGGATATGAACTTTAACAGCGCCATTAATACAGGTAACGAAGGCATTTACTGGCTGCGTAAAATAAAGGAATGGAAGCCAAACATATGCGTTATTATGATAACCGCTTATGGTGATATTGATTTGGCGGTGCGCTCACTAAAAGAAGGAGCTAATGATTTTGTGGTAAAACCATGGCACAACGAAAAGCTGATAGACACGATCAAAGACCTGCTTGATAAAAAAGAGGACGGCGGCGGAAAATCAAACAAAGCATCAGCCAAAGGCACAGCCGGGCAAACCTCTATCCTGGGCGACTCGGAAGTGATGGAGGATATATTCCATAAGGTAAATAAGATAGCCCCTACCGATGCCAATATCCTGATACTGGGCGAGAATGGTACAGGTAAGGATTTGATGGCCAAGGCTATTCACGAACGATCGTTACGTGCCGATAAACCTTTTGTAAAAGTGGATGTAGGCGCACTAACCGACTCTTTGTTTGAGAGCGAACTGTTCGGCCATAAAAAGGGGGCTTACACCGATGCCCGCGAAGACCGTATGGGTCGTTTTGAGGAAGCCGAAGGCGGCACCTTGTTTTTAGATGAGATAGGTAACATCAGCCTGCAGCAGCAGGCTAAACTGCTAACAGTTTTACAAAACAGGCAGGTTACACGCCTGGGTACCAACAAAGCTATTGATATAAACATCCGCCTGATATGTGCTACCAATGTGCCCCTGCAAGACCTGGCGAACGAGAATAAATTCAGGAAGGATTTGATATACCGTATAAACACCGTAGAGATAAATATGCCGCCTTTGCGCAAACGCGCCGAGGATATTGTTGTACTGGCCAAACATTTTGCCAAAATGTACAGCAATAAATATTTAAAACCTGCTGCTGATTTTGATAATACGGCATTAACCAAATTACGCAGCTACAGCTACCCGGGTAACGTGCGCGAATTGCAATACACTATTGAGCGTGCCGTGATCATGGCGGACGACCCACTGCTGAAAGCTGATGACCTGATCTTCTCTGTGCTGGAATCGCCGGGAGAAAACATTATTAATGAGGACAATATCCAGTTAAGCACCCTTGAAAAAAACGCCATATTGCGCGTTATTGATAAGCATAACGGCAATATTACCCGTGCCGCAAAAGAATTAGGTTTAACCCGTACCGCCCTGTACCGCAGACTAAGCAAATATGATATTTAACCGTTACGAATGGCGGCTGGTGCTGCGTGTGCTTTTTCTGTTTATTGCTGTAACGGCTACCGTACTGGCAGTGGTAAAAAGCGATGGCGTGCCTTTATACGCCGTTATAACCGTGCCGTTGGTGGTATATTCTGTGCTTGATCTGATCCGTTTTAATAAAAAGGCGCAGGACGAGGTAAACCAGTTTGTAGAGTCTATCCACTACCGCGATTTTTCCAGGCATTTTGATGTGCGCAAAGCGCCGAATGAATTAAAACCCCTGCGCAAAGGGTTTAACGATATTAACACCACCTTTAAACTGATTAGCCGCGAACGCGAAACCCAGTATCATTATTTGCAAAAGATATTAGAGCTGGTAGATACCGGCATTTTGAGCTATGAGGAAGAAACCGGCGAAATCAGCTGGATAAATGAGGCTTTTAAATCGCTTATCAGCATTCCTTATTTAAAAACCATCCATTCACTCGAAAAACGGGAGCCTCTTTTATACAAAGATGTAGTAAAACTTAAACCGGGCGATGCCAGCGTACTAACCATAACCCGCGACCAGCAGCAGGTAAAAATGCTTGTTACCGCCAGTATTATGCGCAGCGACGAAAAGATGTATAAACTTATCGCCTTCCAGAACGTGAGTGAAGCCCTTGATGAAACGGAATCAAAAGCATGGTCGAAGTTGTTGAACGTAATGACGCATGAGATCATGAACTCGGTTGCACCGATCTCTTCCCTTGCCGATACACTAAAAAATCGTCTGCAAAGCCCGGAAATAGCTGATAGTATAGGCAGCAGTGATCTGGAAGATATTTCACTTGGCATCGATACCATTAAACGCCGCAGCGAGGGCCTGCTTAAATTTACCGAGAGCTACCGTAGCTTAAACAAAATAACCAAGCTTGATCTGAACAAGCTGTTGGTACGCAATATTTTCGAGAACCTGGCCAGCCTGATGCGACCGACACTCGAGAAAAAGAACATCGAACTGGAAATTATCCTGCGCGACCCTGCACTGGCCATAGCTGCAGATATAAACCTTTTAGACCAGGTAATGATAAACCTGCTGGTAAATGCTATTGAAGCGGTTAAAGACCGTGAGGAGCCACGCATTACGCTAAGTGCCGAGGTACAAAGTAATAGCCGCACGCTGGTAAAAGTTACCGATAACGGCCTTGGTATGCCGCCCGAACTGCTGGATAAGATCTTTATCCCTTTCTTTAGCACCCGTAAAACAGGTAGCGGTATAGGCTTAAGCCTTTGTAAGCAGATAATGCTGCTGCATAAAGGCAATATCCAGGTACAATCTACAGAAGGTAAAGGTTCGGTGTTTATTTTGCAGTTTGCCAACAATTAGGCGCTCTAGCTCTAAGTTACTCCAATATGTCATTGCGAGGACGTAGTGACGTGGCAATCTCCGAGGACAATCGGATGTGCTGAGATTGCCACGCTATCGCTCGCGATGACATTACAATAAGAAATCCATGCCAAATAAAACCATCTTCGCTATATCCGGCAGCCTGCGTGCAGGTTCATCAAACCATAAGGTTTTAAAGTTTATTGGTACCTTGCTTCCTGTAGATATCAGTTATCATATCTATGATGGTTTAGCTACTATTCCTCCCTTTGATCCGGGTTTGGATAATGATACCCCGCCCCAACCGGTGACCGCATTAAGAGGCGCCATCACAAATGCAGATGCCGTTATCATTTGCACACCTGAGTATGCCTTTGGCATCCCGGGGCAATTAAAAAACGCGCTCGACTGGATGGTATCCAGCGCATCATTCTCGGGTAAGCCCACGGCTTTGGTTACGGCCTCAACCGTTGGCGAAAACGCTCATGCAGCCCTGCTAAAAGTATTGGGTGCCATTGATTGTGATATAATTGAAGGGGGCACATTGCTTATACCCTACATCCGCTCAAAAATGGATGCTGAGGGAAATATTACTGATAGCGATGTTGAAAGTAGTTTAAAACATTTAACATATAAACTACTGAAAGCCATCGCATAATCTATTCTCATTTACTAAATTGCTTTAAAATTTATCACCATGAAAAAATCACTGCTAATACTGTTTGTATTATTTACTGTTAAATCGGGATTTGCCCAAACTGCCACCATGCCGGCAAGCGAAACTATTTTGAAAGACGCCTACGCCAAAGCTGCAAAAGATAATAAAAAAGTGATGCTGATATTCCACGCTTCGTGGTGTGGCTGGTGTAAAAAGATGGAAGCTTCGCTTAACGACCCGATGGTAAAGAAAATGTTTGACGATAACTATGTGACAGCCAAACTTGATGTTATGGAGCAACCCGCTAAAAAAGACCTGGAGAACCCTGGTTCGTTAGAGGTGATGACAAAGCTTAAGGGTGAAAAATCGGGCCTGCCGTTTTGGGTAGTACTTGATGCAAAAGGCAAGGTTTTAGGCGACAGCCAGGTAAGGCCCGCGGGGGCATCATTAGATACCTATGGCGAAAATGTTGGTTGCCCTGCCAGTAAAGAAGAGGTTGCTTTTTTTACCAAATTACTAAAAGCCACATCTAAATTGAATGATGGGCAATTAGCTATAATAGCTAATCGCTTTGCGCAAAACCAACCCGCACCGGCGCCAAAACCTGCTGCACCTGTTTCGCCGGCTACGGTAGGTTCTAAATAATAATTAATAGTGTCTACCCTCCCGTCATTGCGAAGCGTGGCAATCTTTGATAGAACAATCGGCTACATACATGTCGAAGATTGCTCGTGCCTCGCAATAACGCGTGGGTTTATATTTAGCGTTGCTTTGCTCCTAATTCCTCGGGTGGAACTCAATTATCGTACTCTTTAAATACTCCCTGTCCAGGTGGGTATAGATCTCTGTTGTTGTGATACTTTCGTGGCCCAGCATTTCCTGAACAGCGCGCAGGTCGGCGCCGCCTTCAACCAGGTGGGTGGCAAACGAATGGCGAAAAGTGTGCGGACTAATGTCCTTCCGTAACCCGGTTAACTCCGCCAGTTGCTTTACCAGCATAAAAATGTAAACCCGGCTAAGCCTGCTGCCCCGGCGGTTTAAAAATACCAGGTCTTCCTCTCCCTTTTTTATATCGATATGTACACGTACCTGCTCTGTCCATATCTTAAGTGCCTTTAATGCTTCGCCACCAATGGGTACCAATCGCTCTTTACTGCCCTTGCCTGTTACTTTTATAAATTCAATATCCGGATGAATGTTAGATAGCTTCAGCTCCGTTAATTCAGATACGCGCAAACCACAACCATACATCACTTCTAATATAGCTTTGTTGCGGGTGCCCTCGGGTTTAGAAAGATCAATAGCTGCAATCATTTTATCAATATCATGGATGCTCAGGGTATCAGGTAGCTTGCGTTGGATCTTGGGTGTCTCTAATAATTCGGATGGATCGGCAGGTATCAGGTCTTCAATAAGCAGGTATTTATAGAAAGCTTTGATGCCCGATATAATGCGCGATTGTGTGGAGGGTATCATGCCCAATTCGTTCACCCAGTTAATAAAACCGCGCAGATCATGTAAAGAAAATTCTGTAGGTGATTTTTTATTTAACTGTAAATCAGAGTATTGATATAACTTTTCTAAATCATTACTATAAGCATTGATAGAATTTGGCGCCAATGAGCGCTCCAGTTTCAAATAAGCTTTAAATCCTTTTATTGCCCTTGGCCAGTCCAATTGATTTTAGTTTTAACGTTTTATACTTAAGTTTGAACAAATGAATATACAAATTATAAACGGGCCAAATTTAAACCTGCTTGGCGTACGCGAAAAATCTATATACGGCAGTGCTGATTTTGAAAGCTACCTTGCCGAATTGCAAAACCATTTTACAAACATCACCATTAATTATTATCAAAGTAATGTTGAGGGCGAAATTATAAACAAACTGCACGAGGTTGGTTTTAGCTATGATGGTATTGTATTAAATGCAGGTGCTTATACCCATACTTCTATAGCCATTGCCGATGCAATAGCAGCTATCAAAACACCAACTATTGAGGTGCATATCTCTAACGTTTACAAACGGGAGGAGTTCAGGCACCATTCTATGCTGGCAGCCAGCTGTAAAGGCGTTATAGCGGGGTTTGGGATGCACTCGTACAGGCTGGCTATTGAGAGTTTGTTGCTGAAGTATTAAATCAGGAAGATACTAAAACTAAACAGCCGCTTAGCTGTATATAAATTCGAAATTACCCCTGCAATGAATAAAGTATTTAAAATAGTCACCCTACTCCTGTTCGTACTTACTTTATTTGTGGCCGATGGGTTTTCACAAGGCAAACGAAAACCTCAATCGGTACGCGATTCCTTGCGCCACGCCATTTTGCGCCGCGATTCGATGATGCGGACGTTCAAAAAATCCGACACATCAATCAACAACCTGTTGCAAAAGGTTGAGTATTACACTTCATCATTCAATCAGATCAAAACCAGCCTGTCGCGCAATATTGATACGGTTGATATCAGCCAGAAGCTCCCCTCTTTTGAGAGCCGCATCAGCCTTATCAAAAAACTGATTGATGACGACCGCTCAAGCACCCTCCGTTATCTTTACGCTATCCGCGATATACTTACCCGCAGCGATGACCAGCTTGACCTTTGGCAGGATAAACTGGCCGATATAAATACCAAACTGGTACAAAACCAGAACGAGCTGGCCTCCATGGATAAGGATTCATCGTTAAAAATAATCCCATCAGACAGCAGCTTGCGCGACACTTATCTTGAACAGAAGATAGCTTTAGAAAGTAAACATTACCGCCTGGATACCACCAATAAAAAACTGTTACTTAAAGTTGGTTTGCTGCAAAACCGCGTCTCTTCGGTTTATATTTCACTGCTGGACCTGAAAGACCAGATAGATATCAAGATCCGCGAGTTTAGCATACAGGCACTAAGCGACGAGGACAACAGCATTTGGGAAATGGATAAGAACACGGAAAGCACCTTTGGCACAGCGCTTACCAAAACTGTAAGTATGAACACTAAGCTGTTCACCTTTTTCTTAACCCGCGATCCCTTCATCCATTTTTCGGGATTACTTATTTTAGTATTATTCTTTAGCTGGATCTACACCAACAGGCGCAAAGTTTTACGGGTTAAGGAGTCGCCGCAGGGGGTATTTAGCCACGCCAAATATGTGTCGCTGTACCCCATTACCTCAGCTGTAATTGTGGCCTTTGCCATAGTACCCAATTTTTACGACCATCCGCCTGTTATCGTGCTCGAGCTATTTTTCCTGGTGCTGATACTGGCTATACTTTACCTGGTTAAAAAAACGTGCCCGCAAAAATTGTTTAGGTACCTGCGTGTAATGTTCTGCCTGGCATTTGTTTATAGCTTTAGCAACCTGTTTGTAGAGGTATCAAACACCGATAGGGTTATTGTATTGATACTGGCGCTTATTGCAACTATCGTAAGCTACCGCTTTTATAAAGAGGTTAAAAAAGCTCCGGAAGATTACCTGCCTTATACCAGGATCATCCTTAAAATATTTATAGTGTTGCAGGGTGTAGCTTTCGTACTAAATGCCTTTGGCAGGGTTACCCTATCTAAAATAATTGGCGTTACAGCCATATACAACTTATGGCTGGCTTTAGGCATGTACTACCTGGTACAGATAATAATGCAAAGCCTGTTCCTGCAGTTAGAGGCCAACAAAAATAGCAATGGTATAAGCTCGTTCATTGATTTTAAATTACTGCAAAATAAGTTCAGGAGCTTTTTAACCATACTGGCAAGCGTACTGTGGTTTATTATGCTTTTCCAGAATTTAAGTGTGGAAGATGCTGTATTTGACGGTTTAGGGAAATTCCTGACGGATAACCGCAGCCTGGGCGGCACCAATACAAGTTTTACTTTCCAAAGCATCATCATATTTATCGCGGTTATATGGCTATCGTCAGTAGCGGCGCGGATAATCAGCTACCTGTATGAGGTGGCCGGCAAGCACGCCAATGATATTGATGTACTGAAAAAGAAGAACCGTACCTCTACCCTGCTGATTAAATTAGGTGTTTTTTCGGTAGGCTTCCTGCTGGCTATAGCGGCTTCGGGTTTCCCGCTGGATAAGATCACCATCATTATCAGTGCTTTTGGTATAGGTATTGGTTTTGGCTTGCAGAACATTGTAAACAACCTGGTTTCGGGTTTGATACTGGCTTTTGAGAAACCTATACAGATAGGTGATATTATTGAGGTGGATAACCGATCGGGCACTATCATGGAAATTGGCATCCGTTCAAGTAAAATTGCTACCAGTGATGGCGCAGAGGTAATTATACCCAACGGCGACCTGATATCGCACCACGTGATCAACTGGACACTGAGTAATAATAACCGCCGTATAGAGCTAATCATCGGCGTGGCCTATGGTTCGGATATTGATAAGGTAAAAACTATACTAACTAACCTGTTAGCCAACCGCGAGGAGATCATGGATAACCCGGCGCCGTTGGTATTTGTGCATAATTTAAATGAAAATTCGGTTGATTTCAGGCTTTTGTTTTGGGCCGCTGATATTGGTACGTGGTTATCGCTTAAAAGCAATGTACTGACAGATATTTACGCCACCTTTGATAAAGAAGGCATCGAGATCCCATTCCCGCAGCGCGACCTGCATTTGAGGCTCACTAACGAGCAGCAGGAACTTTTTAAAAGGAAGAAGAAAAAGACACCCCCAGAGGAAACAGACACACCGCTTACGGACACCACAGATACCGATCTGCCGGATGCCGGTACGGGGCCAATAGCGCCAGATCAGTAAAATAAATTATAAAAGCGTGTCATTGCGAGCGATAGCGCGGCAATCTTACAGGACATTCGGATATGCTAAGATTGCCACGTCACTATGTTCCTCGCAACGACACGCTGGTTAGAAAGTTACCAACAATAAGAAATGTATTAATGCAGGTCCTTTTCAACCAGATCGGTAAACCTGGTCTTCTTATCCACAAAGAAATCCCAAACAATGCTGCGCGTATAAACACCGGTTAGCGTTTTAAAATTAATGCTGGCAGCCTGTTTCCGGTAAGCTTTTAACTTTTTACTTTTAACTCCCGACTTAAACAACCGGCGTACAAAATTTTGATGCGCCCTGCTTATAGCCCAGGCATCCTTGCGTTTACCTTCCATTAAAAAGCGCAGCAATGCCAGCAGGTCCATCCAAAACCTAAGGCCTATAACCCAAACAGCCCGCCAAAATGGTAAATTGTTCTTCAGCAACAACAGGTTGTTGCGGAAGTTAAGATACGTTTTAAAAGGGTTTTCGGCATTAAGCGTGCCGCCGCCAACGTGGTACACTACCGATTGCGGGCAATACATCACTTTGTAGCCCATGTTTTTTAAGCGCCAGCAAAGGTCAATCTCTTCCATGTGGGCAAAAAAGGTTTCATCAAAACCGCCGGCAAGGTCCCAAAGGTGTTTTTTAATGAACATGGCCGCACCCGATGCCCAGAACACCTCGCCAGCTTGCTCGTATTGGCCCTTATCCTCCTCTATATCGTAAAATATCCGCCCGCGGCAAAAAGGGTAGCCAAACTTATCAATAAAGCCACCAGCGGCCCCTGCGTGTTCAAAATGGGTTTGGTTATGATATGCTTTTATCTTTGGGGCGGCGGCAGCTATCCGCTCGTCGGTTTCCATTAGTGCAATAACGGGTTCTATCCAGTTGGGCTGCACTTCCACGTCCGAGTTTAGCAGGATATAGTAATCAGCTTCAACCTGTGCCAGCACACGGTTATAGCCACCTGTAAAGCCGTAGTTATCATTATTTTCAATGATCCTTACCGATGGGTAATTCTCCCGCAAAAACGCAACCGAATCATCTGATGAAGCGTTATCGCCTACCACAATATCCAGGTTGGGCCAGGTAGAGGCCTGTACGTATGGCAAAAAATCGCGGAGGTATTTAACGCCGTTCCAGTTTAATATTACAACAGCTACCTTGGGTGTGTTCATCATCTGTTAAAAATCCTCGGGCTTATATTTCCACCTGCGGTGGCTCCAAAGCCAGTATTGCGGGTTTTCCTGTATCATTTTTTCGAGGTAGTGCACATGCGCCTCGGTTATCTCATGGTCGGTAGTTTGTTTGGGATGCTCAATCAGCGGCACAAGTGTATAGGTATAATATCCACGTTTAACCCTGTCTATCCTGTAAAATAACACTACTGCATCCATCATTTTGGCCAGCTTTTCAATCCCAAGGAAAACTGCTGTAGGCTGGTTCAAAAAATTAGTAAAATAGTTTATTTCATGATAGTTTGGGGTTTGGTCGCTTACCAGCACGCTAAAAGTAAGTTCGTTTTTAAACGCTATCATGGTACGCAGGGTTTGCCTCATGGCCACCAGTATAGCCCCAAAACGTGCCCTAACCCGGTTAAACATGTCATTAAAAACCTCGTTGGTTTGGGGTTTGTAAACAATAATGCGCTTTTCGGTAGTTAACAAGCCAAAGGCCAGCGCGGCCATTTCCCAGTTGCAGTAATGCCCGGCTGCGGCTATAATGCTTCGGCCTTGTTTAAAATAATGGTTAACCAGTTCGGGGTTGGTGGGTTTCATACGCTTGCGCAGCGATTGCTCACTCACTGTTATCATTTTAATGGTTTCCATCATCAGGTCGGCCATGTAGCGGTAATAACGGCGCTCAATTTGCCTGCGTTCGGCCTCACTCCTTTCGGGGAACGAGTTTTTCAGGTTTGTCCAAACCACATCGCGCCGGTAGCGTATAATGTAGTACAAAAACAGGAAAATAACATCGGCTACGCCGTATAAAAACCAAAACGGCAACAGCGATACCAGGTATAAAAAAAATATACCCGTATTTAAAGCCGCTTTTCTTAACATTTTTCCCAATTTTGCCACAAACATAAAAAATATATATGATTGAGAACGGAGCTGTTTTACCTATGTTTTACCTGCCACCGGTAGATTTTTTTACAAAGCTTGCCGCTTTTAAGCCGGATGTGGTGTTTGAACAGGAGGAACATTTCCCAAAACAAACCTACCGTAACCGGGCAAACATCTACTCGCCCGACGGGGTGCAAACCCTTACCGTGCCTATTGTAAAAGGCTCAAAAAACCATACCAAAACAAAAGACGTTAGGATAAGCTATGATTTTAGGTGGCAGCGTGCGCACTGGATGGGTTTACAAACCTGTTACCGCCGCTCGGCTTATTTTGAGTATTACGAAGATGATTTTGCACCGTTCTACGAAAAGCAACCTGCCTTTCTGCTTGATTATAATGCCCAACTGCTGGAGTTATTGTTTCGCCTGCTAAAAATAAAACAGCAAATATTGTTTACCGATACCTACGAAGCCAGCTACCCCAATTTAAACGATCTGCGGAACGCCTTCAGCGCTAAAAACATACCGGATACTGAACAAAAGCCCTACTTTCAGGTTTTTGAAGAGCGTGAGGGGTTTTTAAAGAACCTGAGCATTGTAGATCTGTTATTTAACCAGGGGCCGCAGGCTGTAAATTATTTGTAATGGCAAATTATACCAAGCGTGTAAAGTATAAAAAACACAAACGTCACATCAATGTGGGGGCACGCCCCGGTTCTATCATTATCCCCGATGATGCCCTCCCCCCGCAAATCACCATCTTTTCCTTTAACCAGGACGACCTGCAAACCAGCAAGGGTAAGGATATGAAAACCATTACCCAGCAAATTGCCAAATGCACCGACCACACCCACTGGATAAAAATTAACGGCCTTGGCGATGCGCAGCTGATTGAAGATATAGGTATTTTTTTAGGTATAAACCAGCTGGTATTGGAGGATGTGGTGAACACCCACCAGCGCCCTAAGTTTGATGAGTATGATGGCTACGTGTTTGGCACCAGCCGCATCATTTATTTTAACAGTGAAAACGAACTGGTGAACTGCCAGTTTAGCGGGATAGTTAAAGACAACATCATCATCAGCTTTGAGGAGAGCCACCGCGATTATTTTGAAGTGGTTACCACGCGTTTAAAGGCCGGTAAAGGCACCATCCGTACAGGCGGGCCTGGTTATATATTTTACGCCCTAACAGATACTATACTGGATAATTACTTTGTGCTGCTATCGCAATTAGGCGATATGATAGACCAAACCGAGGATAAGCTTTACCAAAGCCCCGATAAAACCATCATGTTTGATGCACAGCAGCTCAAGCGCACGCTCATCACCATTCGCCGTGCCTGCTGGCCCGAGCGCGATAAGATAAATGATATGATCCGTAGCGAAAGCCCGGAGATAACAAAAGATATCAAACTGTTTTTACGCGATGCATACGACCATTGCATCCAGGCCATGGATATGGTGGAAAGCTACAAGGAGGTTACCAGCAGCATTATTGACCTGTACCTGAGTATGGTGAGCAACCGTATGAACGAGATTATGAAGGTGCTGACCATTATCTCTGTAATATTCATCCCCCTAACCTTTATTGCCGGCATCTACGGGATGAATTTTAGCAGGCAAGACGACCATGGCCATGTAATAAAAGACAATATGCCTGAACTATACGTACAACATGGCTATGTGTATGCCCTCATCGGTATGTTTCTGATCGGCTTGTTCCAGTTGTTTATCTTCTGGAAAAAGGGCTGGTTCAATAAGTTGTAAGCAACCTATGGAAGCCATTAAATTTTCGGAAAAGATAACGATCAACAGTTCGGCACAAGTTATTTTTGATTATACGCAAGATTATAAGAACCGCCTTACCTGGGATACCTTTCTGAAAAGGGCCGACCTGATAAACGGTGCTACCCAAGCAGGCAAAGGTGTAAGAGCCTGGTGCGTGGCTCATAACGGACTGGGGATGGAAACCGAATACGTAACTTTTACCCCGCCAAAAGTTACCGCTATAAAAATGACCCGCGGCCCGTATTTATTCAAGTTCTTCCTCGGTTCGTGGACGTTCAAAGAAACATTACCCAACCAAACCGAAGTAATGTTCTTATACACTTTCGAGCTTCGTTTTCCGTTTACGCCGGTTAAAAACTACGTTAAGCGCAACCTGCAAAAAAATGTAAGGCAACGATTGGCCGATCTAAAAAAATGTGTGGAGGCGGCATAGCCCTCATCGCTACCACGCCTCACCCGCCCACGCAAACCCTCCCTGACTGCTTTACAATGACAATTGTTACACTTCATTTAGCAGACTAACCTTAAACAATTATCCCTAATCATTATTTGCTCTTTACACAACAATCCTGTAGCTTTAAGGCAACTTAAACAACATTGAATGAAACACTTATCCTTAAAACTATTTGTTGCGGCATGTTTATTTAGCAGCGCCGGCGTTTTTGCACAATCGCCGGATACCGCTGTTTTTAACCGCATCCGTAAAGCAGAACTTTCATCTTCGCAGATACCAAAGATCGCACATTATTTAACTGATGTAGCCGGCCCAAGGCTTACCGCTTCGCCGGGTTATAAACGCGCGGCAACATGGGCAGTAGAAACCATGACCAAATGGGGACTTACCAACGCTAAACTGGAACCCTGGGGCGATTTTGGCAAACAATGGGACCTGCAGGAATTTAGTATCATTATGAAAGCGCCGTATACACAGCCCGTTATAGCCTACCCCAACCCGTGGAGCGCAAACACCAACGGCTTA
>NZ_JACWMW010000002.1 GCF_014773275.1 Mucilaginibacter rigui
AAAAATATTCTCTTACATTATCCTGATGCTGTTTGAGCTTCGCTGTTAACATTCAGCTCTCCCGAAGGATCGCTGCTGTTACGCTGCATAATTTATTCTCTATCTCTTTTAAGAACTTTTTTCCTCGCCTCACGGTTCGGTTTATGTTTTCTCGTCATTGCGACGGTCAACTTTCAATCTTTTTAGTTAAGAAATCATTGCGATCTCTTTGTTTTTCAATGCTTTGCTTCGTTGTAGAAGCGGCTGCAAAGATGCGATTATTTTTAATTCGTGTCAAGTGTTATTTTCACTTTTTTTGAACTATTTTTTCTTCGCTGTTTTTCAATTAACAACCGCAATTCCTTTCGTTGTTGCGGGCTGCAAAGGTGCAAATAATGTTTTGATTTGGCAAGTGAAAAATTCACTTTTTTTTAATCTTTTTTTATTTGCTAAACCTTCAAAAAACGACGCCCTTTTTATTTGAGCGGCCACAAATGTAAGGAGAAAACACCTACCCTTACAAGCATTATTTGAAAATAATTAAAACAATTTTGTAACTACCTGTAAATTAACATCAAATTAACCTTGCCTATATATGTGTAAACATCAATTTATACCCCACCAGCACTAAAAGAGCCAATATTTGCCCGATTTAAGCCCGTGAAATTTTGTGTAAGTTTGAATCAGATATGGATAATTTCAACTTTCCGCCGCACTTTTTAGAGGATTTAAATGCCGAACCGGGCTTCGACAGGCAAAATTTTATTGATGCACATACATCCGAACCCGCCCCAACATCTATCCGGATCAACCCTTTTAAGCAATCGGCAGTAAAAACCGACTCGCAAGTACCGTGGTGTACCGAGGGTTTTTATTTAAATGAGCGCCCATCTTTTACGTTCGACCCATTGTTTCACGCAGGGGCGTACTATGTACAGGAGGCCTCGTCTATGTTCATCGGCCATATATTAAATACTATCCGCCCAAATAAGGAAGATGCTATTAAGGTATTAGACCTTTGCGCGGCGCCCGGCGGTAAAACCACCCTGCTCAATTCGGCATTACAAAGCAGCGACCTGCTGGTGGCGAACGAGATCATCAAAACCCGTGTACCTATATTAAGTGACAACCTTAACCGCTGGGGCACCTCAAATACCATCGTCACCAATAACGACCCGAAGGATTTTAACGCCATACACAGTTTTTTTGATGTGATACTGGTTGATGCTCCCTGCTCGGGCTCGGGCATGTTCCGTAAAGACCCTGCCGCCATGAATGAATGGAGCGAAGGCAACGTGAACCTTTGCCACCAGCGGCAGGAGCGCATCCTGGCCGATATATACCCCGCCTTAAAAGAGGATGGATACCTTATATATAGTACCTGCAGTTATTCGCACCAGGAGAACGAGGATATACTGGACTGGCTTTGCACCGAGTTTGATTTAGAAAGCGTACGTATACCTATATATAAGGAGTGGGGAATTGTAGAAACCGAATCGCCCCTAAAAAAAGCGTGGGGCTACCGCTTTTACCCGGGCAAGGTTAAAGGCGAAGGTTTGTTTGCAGCATGCCTGCGCAAAAAGGTAAGCAGCGGCGGTTTATCAAACTATAAGAACAACGGGCAGCAAAAATTACCAGCTAAGGAAATGGACCTGGTAAAGGCATATATTAACAAGCCCGACGATTTTTACTTTTTTAAGGTGAACGACGACTGGCTGGCCATAAACCGCGAGCATAAAGAAAGCCTGAACATTTTGCACCGGCACCTATATATAAAGAAGTCGGGCGTGCGGATTGGGAAACTGGCGGGTAATGACCTGATACCAGACCATGAACTGGCCTTAAGCCTTGCTATTAATAAGGAGGCTGTACTTTCAACCGAGCTAAACAAAGAGCAGGCCATACAATATCTGCGCCGTGACAATATAGCTATCACTGTAACCGGTAAAGGCTGGAGTTTGATGACCTACCAGGGATTGGCCCTGGGCTGGGCGAAGTTGCTACCGAACAGGATCAATAATTATTATCCGAAGGAGATAAGGATTATGACGCAGCAGGTGTTGTAGTACTATTTGTCATTGCGAGCGATAGCGTGGCAATCTCATAGGACAAGCGGATATGCTAAGATTGCCGCGTCACTACGTTCCTCGCAATGACATATACTATAGGATATGCTATATATTCTTCCCGTCCACTATCTTAAAGAACTCATCGCGGTAGGTATCCCCTACCGGGATAATTTTATCGCCGATGAAAATGCGGCTGCGCTCAATACTGTCTATTTTATTAATAGATACGATGTATGATTTATGCACACGGATAAAGTGCTTTGGCGGCAGGGCGTCTTCCATCTTCTTCATGCCTTGCAGGGTAATAATGCGCTCGGCCGGGGTAAATATGGATACGTAATCTTTAAGGCCTTCAATAAAAAGGATATCGTGCAGGTAAACTTTCTGAATTTTATGCTCGGTTTTTACAAATATAAAATCGCTCATAAAATCGTCCTGCGCCACAGGCTCGGCCGGGGCAGCGGGTTTGGCAGCCGGTTGTATAACACCCTGTGCCTTTTGTACCGATTTAAAAAACCTGTCGAACGCGATGGGTTTAAGCAGGTAATCTACCACATCAAGTTCGTAACCCTCTAATGCGTATTGCGGGTAGGCGGTAGTTAATATCACCTTTGCTTTGCCATTGGCTATGCGTAAAAACTGGATCCCGGTAAGCTCGGGCATTTGTACATCCAGAAACACCAGGTCTATACCGCCATCCTGCACCATAGTAAGCGCTTCAATGGGGTTTGTGGTAGCTTTTACCAATTGCAGGAATGGTATCTTTGAGATATAGTCTTCCAGTATATTCAGGGCCAAAGGCTCATCATCAACAACAAGGCAACGGATCATGGCTATAAAACTAAGGATAATTGAACAGTGTAAGTATCCGCTTCGTCGCGAATTTCTAAATTATATTTACCGGGGTACAACAGATCCAACCGGCGGCGTACATTACTTAACCCTATCCCGCCAGACGAATCGCGGTTATGGGCGTGCTTTTTATTCTGGATAAAGAAGTACAGGTGCCCGTCTTCAAGGTTTATTTTTAGCTTTATGGGTGATGCCGCATCATTGGCAATACCGTGTTTAAAGGAGTTTTCAATAAACGAGATCAGCAGCAGCGGCACAATATGCTGATTGGTCACTTCGCCTTTTACTTCAAAATCAATAAAAGCCTTATTGCCAAAACGGATCTTTTGCAGGTCTATATAGTTTTGCAGGTATTGCAGTTCTTTGGTTAATTCTACCTTATTATCATTACACTCGTAAAGCATATACCGCATAATCTCGGATAGCTTCAGGATAGCCTCGGGCGTGGTATCTGATTTTTGATAGGCCAGCGAATAGATGCTGTTTAAAGAGTTGAACAAAAAGTGCGGGTTGATCTGCGATTTAAGGAACGACAGCTCGGCGGTTAGCCGCTGGTTCTCCAAATCGCGCTGGATGCGTTCGTTCAGGAACCAGTCTATCGTAAACTTTAACACCGTGCTCAGGAAAACGAATATGATACTGGTGAATAAGGTGCTAAACGTAAATTGCCAAAAGCCTATGGTTTTACCGGCGCGCTCTAAAGCAATGGGCTTAAACACAAAAGCCAATCCGTATTTAATAAGTGCAAACCCTATTAATGCAGCTATTATATATATAGTATACCGCTTATACTTTTTTGCATCTAAATACTTAGGTATAAGCAGTAAATAGTTGAGGTAAAATAAGCCGATATTAATTATACCAAAATATACAAATACCACCACCAGGGTTTTCATTGGCATTTTGGCGCCACTATACCCCAAAAACATAAAAAAGGAGATCATGCAGACCCAGAAAGTAATATGCCAGAATATTTGCCAGCTTCTTTTCATCTATATTTTAAAGTATAATAACAGCATCTAAAGTAATATTTTGCGCCGAATGTAGCTGTGTAATTATATGTAGTTATCCTTTTTTACGATGAACGGGCTTAAAAACCAGACGAACCGGTTAATCCTTGTTATTAACCGTTCATCTACAAATGCTGCCCGTTGGTCTAATTAGTTTTAGCGGGCTGTTTATTTAGTATTTCTTTGTTCTATCAAAACAATCACACACAATGAAAAAGTTAGTTTCAAACTCAAATCCATTTATTTTATTATTGGCTCCTGTATTATTTGCCATAGTTATGGGCGTAAGCTACCAGTTTGAACAAAAGAAACAATTTGCAAATAACTCGGCAGTGCAGGCTACATCACTATTTATTAAAGGTGTAACTGTTGTAAAATCAGTTTGCACAATTGCTACCGAGAACTTATGGTAATCCAAACACAGGGCCTATCATTTAGCTTTGGCAACCAACAAGTTGTTAAATCACTATCCCTGCAAGTACCGGCGGGGAGCATATACGGTTTTTTAGGGCCAAACGGCGCCGGTAAAACCACCACCATAAAAATGCTGCTTAACCTGTTACAAACAGGCGAAGGCAGCATTCATATTTTTGGGCAGGAGCTGCAAACAAACCGCATCAGCATATTATCGCAAATTGGCTCGCTGATAGAGCAACCCGCCATATACCACCACCTTACCGGTAAAGAAAACCTGATGAACCGCGCCCTGCTTTTGCAGGTTGGCGAGAAACGGGTTGATGAAATGCTGAATCTGGTACAGCTAACCGGCGCGGCCAACAAAAAGGCGGGCCAATATTCGTTAGGGATGAAACAGCGCCTGGGTATTGCCCTTGCTTTATTGAACGACCCCAAACTTTTAATACTGGATGAACCCACCAACGGGCTCGACCCGAACGGCATCATCGAGATTCGCGAGTTGTTGATGAAACTTGTGGGCACCGGCAAAACCGTATTTATATCCAGCCACCTTTTGGCCGAGATTGAGAAAATGGCTACCCACGTAGGCATTATTAATAATGGTGAACTGATGTTCCAGGGCACCATTCACGATCTGCAGAACATCAGCCAGCCGCTTATTAATATAGAGACCGATAATACCGTTGATGCTGCCAACCTTTTAAAGCGCCACAATTTTACGGTAACCGATATAAACAACGACCACTTGTATGTGCCTTTTACCTCTAAACAACAGGTAGGCGAAATAAACACCCTGCTGGTGCAGAACAATGTTACGGTATATAGCATCAGCAAACAGCATAAGGACCTGGAGAAATTATTCTTAGATATCACCAAAAGCAACTAAACCACTATGAAGGGATTTGTACTATCATTCCGGTCTGAATTTTATAAGAGCCGTAAAACTATGGGCTTTTGGGGCGCTATTTTGTTACCCCTGCTTATCAGCTTATTAGCCTTTGCCATATTCTTCACCAAAAGCGAAAAATTTACGGCTATGCAGCCTATGGGGTTGTGGGTGCAATTCTCCATGATAGGCCTGGGCATGATGGGTACTTTATTATTACCTATGTACACTATATTTATAGCATACTCGGTAAATAATGTAGAGCATAAGGCCGATACCTGGAAAACCATTTTTAGCCTGCCTATATCACGCTGGTCGGTTTACGGGGCCAAGTTTGTTTATGCGGTGTTCCTGGTGTTTTTATGCCTTGCGCTATTTGCATTATTTACAATAGGCTTTGGTAACTTATTATCTACGTTAAAGCCCGAACTAAAGTTTAATGAATACCACATGGAAGTACAGCTTATGCAGATCTACTTTAAGCTATTCCTGTCTTCATTAGGAATCCTTTCAATACAATTCCTGCTGAGCCTTCTTTGGGCCGATTTTTTGAAGCCAATGGGGCTTGGCTTTGTGGCCACCATTGTAGGTGTTACCGCAGCATCAAAAAATTGGGAATATAGTTACCTTTTCCCCTACGCGCACCCTATGGTTGCTATAACCACCATGATAAAGCAGGGCGATAAGGCACGTGGCCCTGTACGCGAACTACAGATAGATATGTTTACCAAGGATGTTTATGTGAGCCTTGCTATTGCCGTTGTAGTATTTATTGCCGGGTATTTTATTGTACGAAAGAAGAGCGTTAAATAGTAAGCCGTTTATTAACTCACCCGGCCTTGCTCCGCTCTACCTCCCTCTCTTCGCTGCGCGGAAAGAGGGCTTTGATTTCCTCACCCTCTTTGCGAAACTTCGCTCGCGCAAGATTAGCGCAGCGTATCTTGTGTGAAAAAACATAACAAGCTTTCAGCTTGTGTAAGCTGACCGCATTGTTTCGCCCTTGTTGGTGTTGTCACCAACAAGCCGCCATGCATCCAAACCTTGTAGTATAACCGTCCTAAATGTTGTTGGTGACAACACCAACAACGGCGAAAGAACGGCGAAAGAAACATAACAAGCTTTCAGCTTGCGTCAGCTGTAAGCTGACCTCATTGTTAGTCACAAGCTGAAAGCTTGCGCCAGTTAATGTTCAGCATATCCTGTTAAACCGCCTTGCACATTAACCCTTCAGTACTTTCACTCATTGCTTCCACACGCTTTTTTTCGTTTGCATCCTTCCGGTATTTGGCAAGGTTTATCAGCAGCACACTCACCAATATAATTACCAGCCCGCCTATCTGCAATAACGAGATATGCTCCTGTGCAAACATCCCCCCTAATAATACCGCTATAACCGGGTTTACGTACGAGTGCGTGCTTACCTGTGTAGCGGGCCTTACCTGCAGCAGCCATACATAAGCCGTAAATGCTGCTATCGAACCAAAGAATATCAAGTATAAAACTGCCATCCATGCTTTGGCAGGCACCTGGGCAATATCAAAATTTGCAAACTCGTTATGCAAGGCACTTGCCGGTAAAAAAGCAATGCCTGCTATCAGCATTTGCCATGCGGTTGTTACCCTTGCCGGGCTGCTGCTGCCTTTGTATTTAGAATATAAGGAACCCGCCGACCACGCTATCGGCCCAAGTACTAACAAACCTACACCCCATATCCTGGCATCATCGTGCGTACCACCAAGGGCTTTTACCACCTGTTCGCCAAATAGCAATATCACACCTGCAAAACCTATTATTAAACCAACAACCGTAGCCGTACTGGTCAGGTTCTCTTTCCAATGCCGCTTGTCGAGCACTACAAACCAAATTGGGTTGGCCGATATCATTATGGCTACCATAGCGCTGGGCAAAGCCTGCTCTACCCATATCACTATGCCGTTACCTATAGCCAATAACAGCAAGCCGCTCACTGCCGAGTTTAGCACATCGCGCTTCACCCATATTTTATCGCCTTTAAGTGCGCACCAGCCCAGCATTAGCAGGCCGGCAATTGTATAACGTATAGCCCCCATCAACATAGCCGGGATACCCTGGATAGCCATTTGTATAAAAAAGTAAGTTGAACCCCATACAATGTAAACGATGGCAAAGGCTATAATAACCAATAGCGGCGATGCCTTTTGTTGTGTAGTACTTATCATGGCAATTATTTTTTAGAAATTAACGCATCTATACTCCATTTATATGCAGGTAGTGTAGCCAGCAAAAAGCTTGCGGCACTTACCGTAAAAACAGAGTATCCTATGGGGGCATCTATCCCCCTTGATATGGTCATGGATATGGCAAATGCCAGCGTAAGCAACCCGCTGCCAATAGCCGCCGGGCGGGTAAATAACCCGATGATCAGCAACAAGCCAAAAATACCTTCGCCAAGGCTGGCCAATATGGCCAGCGGGGTTACCAGTGCATCGGGCAAAAACGACATGGTATCGCGAGAAAGCACCATAAAGTGTGCCCAGTCGCCCCAACTGATATGCGGTTGCCCCGGGGCGCCTAACCAGCCCAGCCTGTCGGCCACTAACCATAAATAGCTTAAGCCAAGTGCTGCACGTAAGTAAATTGCCGGCAGATGGTAATTGGTTAACTGCATGTTTTTTTTGTTTGTTGATATAAAAATACAACGATAGTGGCCTATCTTTATAGTCCAGAAAAAACAACCCTGATAGGCCAGTATGCAATTTGTAGCAGCTTTACTCAACATTGATAAAACCCTGCAGGTACCTGTTTACCAGCAAATAGCCAACGGCATCATTTGCCATATACGGCAGGGAACATTAAAGCCTGCATCTGCATTGCCCAGCAGCCGTACTTTGGCTGCAGGTTTAAAAGTTCACCGCAATACCGTGGTTGCCGCTTACGATGAATTGTATGCGCAAAGCTGGGTAGATGTTTATCCGCAAAAGGGCATTTTTGTAGCTGCCAACCTGCCCGAAGTTGCACCAAGGCCGCTGGCCAAAAACCAGCAGGTTTTAACCTATCCCGAAAAAACACATTTTGATGTACGCGATAAAAGGTTGGGCAGCATTAACCTGTTCACCCCTGGCACCGGGTATACCATTGCTTTTAACGAGGGTTTCCCTGATACGCGCCTTGCCCCTGTTGAGCTGATGCTGCGCGAGTACCGCCGTTTTGCCAGCTACCAGTTTACATCGCAATACTTATTATACGGCCCCGAGCAGGGTTCTGAAAACCTGCGGATAGAACTGGCGCGTTTCCTGGGCGAAACACGCGGCCTGAATGTAAAGCCCGGGCATGTTTTAATTACCAAAGGCGCACAGATGGCCATTTACCTGGCCGCGCAGTTGCTGCTTACCAAAGCTGATACCGTAATAGCTGCCGACCCGGGTTACTGCGGAGCCAACGAAGTTTTTACCCAAACCGGCGCTAACCTTGAACTGGTACCGGTTGATGAGTTTGGTATTTGTCTTGATGCCGTAGAGGCCGTTTGTAAAAAGAAAAAGGTGAAAATTGTATATGTGATACCACATCACCACCAGCCCACAACGGTTACCTTGTGTTCTGAAAGGCGCATGCGTTTGCTTGAACTGGCTGCCAGGTACGGTTTCGCTATTATCGAGGATGATTACGATTATGATTTTCATTACACCAGCAGCCCCATCCTGCCCCTGGCCAGCGCCGATTATTACGGCAGCGTTATCTATATCGGCTCGTTTTGTAAAACCATTGCGCCGGGTATCCGCATCGGCTTTATGGTGGCACCATCAAACCTGATACAACAAGCAACCCGCATGCGGCGTATTATTGACCGCCAGGGCGAACACCTGCTGGAGGAAGCCATGGCCAACCTGTTAAAAAATGGCGATATAACCCGCCACCTTAAAAAAGCCAACAAGCTTTACCACGAGCGCCGCGACCTGCTCTGCAGCCTGTTAACCCAACAACTGGGCGAGCATGTCTCCTTTAAGATGCCCGATGGTGGTTTTGCTATATGGATGAAATACCTGAATGGTTTAAAACCTAAAGATGTAGCCGAGAAGGCGGCAGCAATGGGTTTGGCTATAAGCTCGGGTAAGGATTATTATTACGACCGCAGCCACGAACACCATCACATCCGGATAGGCTTTGCTTCCATGAATTTAAAAGAGATGGAACAGGCAACCGAAATACTAACAAGGGCGGTGAAAAAGCTCATTTAAGATATTAATCTTTCTTCCCGTTCTCTACCCGCTTCACTTCCTCGCGGCGGTCTTTCTTAAAGTCGAAGTCCTCAAAATCTTTGGTTTGGGGGATGTCTACCAAAAAGCTATCCAGTTCATCAATTTCGATAGTAACGTCGCCGGTGGTTAATTCGATGATGTGGCCACCGCTTTTTTTGTCGTCACTCAAAAAATGGAAATGGTAACCGGTGATGTTCGGCCCGTCCATAAAGGCCGGGATACGGTAACCTACCAGGGTGCCTTTTATATTTTCGAAAGTGAAGAAATGTTGCAGGGGCAGCATGTCGGCCAGGGGTACATATGGTTTTTTAACCGGTGGGAATGCCCGGGTTTTGATGAAATTAAAGCTGCCGGTTATTTTGATCGCATAGATGCCATTTTTGTTCGCTAATAAGCTATCCAGGGACGAAAAAAGGTCTTTTTTGGACAGTTTTTGGCGAACTAAGGCCGTTTTTTGGGCCTTAAAAAAGTTGACTACCGTAAATGGCGTTAACTCGGTTGGATTCACCTCAAAGGTCTTCCCGGTTGATTGTGTTTGGTAGATCCTGCCATCCAATACCAGTACCTCGCCGTCCAGTTTATCGGGGGCACCCAAACCAAAATCGCCGTGTTTTAAAACTTTACTATAGGGATAAACGGCATCATACAACCCACCAATAAACGCACTGGCATGGCCTGCAGTATAAAGCGTATTATTTTTTGTTTGTGCCGACGCGTTGCTTGTAGCAAACAGGCATACAAGTGCCATTAAGCAGGCGTAGAAATTGCGACAGGTCATTTTTAGTTAAGGTATATAAGCGCTAATATACTTAATCCCTGCCTGATAGTGCTTTCTCCTTAGCTTAATTGGCAAAAAAGGTTGTAGTGCAAATAAAATCGGCTATCAGCAGGCCCTTATCGCCATTTACTGTTTCAATAGTGTGGATATACTTATAACTTTTTGTAAGCTGATCAAACCCCTGGTCAATAACTTTTATGTTCAGATCGGCCATGGTAAAGTTTTCGCTGTTTTGGATATGCAGAAAGGTTTGATCTTTAGTGGGTAAAAAATCGTCGGTGTAGCCCTTGTCATGCAGGTCGATAACGCGCGACGTAATAGCATGGTTCAGCTTTTTACATTTAATAGCTTTCATTTTTTGATGCCTTTTGTAACATATAAACGCAGGCATTTACCCGATTATTACAACTGATTATCAATAATTTATATACAGTTGTTGATATAAGCTGAATGGCCTTGTAACTATTATAGTATGCACAAAAACCTACAGTATAAACCATAGGCTTTTATTAATTAATAGGTTGTTACAGCTATTATTTGCCGTTACATTACAAACGAATTATCGCCATTTTTAAGTACATAGGTTTTTGCCTTCCAAACAAATATGCCCGACGTAGTTTGTGGCAGGTTGATCTTGATTTGCCATTTATTTTTAACAAGCAGATAAGATACAGTAACCTTACCTGACGGATGCGGGATCTCGCCGCTTACATTGGTCAGCGTGCCTAAATGAGGCTCAATCTTTATTTTGCTGAAACCCGGCGCATAGCTATCAATACCCAGCACTGTTCTGTAAAATTCAATATTAGGGCTGCTTCCCCAGGCGTGGCAATCAGACCGGGATGTGTTAACGTCCGAATACTCTGCCCAGGTAGTCAGGCCCATGGCCATATTTTCCCGGTAAATACCCAGCCAGTTTATATAATCGTTACCGAGGCCTGCTTTTACCAATGCCTGGTTCAGGTAATATTTAAAGTAAACCGAGCATTGCGTTAAGTTTTTATCGGTAAGTATCCCATTGGCTACAGCCGTCATATCTGTTTTACTTACCATACCGGCAAGTATTGCAAGGGCGTTAACGTGCTGCGAGTACCCATTTTTCTCTTTGGTATCTGCGTATAAATTTTTAGTAGGGTTCCAGTACTTACGCTGTATAGTGGCCTTTAACTGTGCCGCTTTATGTGTATAGATACTGGCATAATCCTGTAAACCAATTTTGGCTTCCATTTCTGCAGCCCATTGGTACGCCAACAGCAATTGCAGGTCGTAAATAGCGGCACTACCGTCTTTATCTTTCACCTCGCCCCATAAATTGCCGGCCCAATCAACAAACGCCCAGTACGGGGTATCTTTTAATGATCCGTCGGCCTGCTGGTATTTGCTAAAAAAATCCAGCACGCCCCTTTCGCCCAGCAGCTTATTTTTTATAAACTCATCACCACCACGATACATCCAGTAATCGTGTAACATCCCTATGTACCATAACGAGAATGGTGATATAACCTGCGTACCACGTGATGGGTAACAACTTGCGGTTATGCCTTCGGGTAGGCGCGAGTGGTCCATTTGTGTAAGCGCATTGCGCGCAAGCCGGTCATCCGTTGTATTGTAATAAGATACCATGGCCTGTATGCGGGTATCGCCAATATATTGCAGCTGCTCATAGTATGGGCAATCCATATAAGTTTCCCATGCGTTAAGCCTTGCTGTGCGCCAGCCAATATCCAGCATTTGCTTTATTTCGGCATTATCCGTATTAAATGCCGCTGCCTGTTTAAAAGGATACCCTGTAAAAGTGCCATAAATGTCATCAATCACCAACGGGTCCGCTTTTGTTTTTACAAACAACCTGATGTAACGATAAGTACGAAAATTTAATGTTGTGAACGATTGCCCCTTACTGCCATCGCAGATCAAGCTATCTATCCTCCCTACAAACTCTTTACCCTCTACATCATTACGGTTGCCTTTAATAACCCCTTTACTGCCCTTTTGATAAAGCGACTCGGCGTAGCCAAGCGAGATCCCCGCATCTTTACCGCCGCTAAAATTTAATGTTACGTAGGCGTTTGTTTCAACGGTTTGATCGAGCAATAAAGAAACTGTGGCATTTGCCGGGATGGTTACCGAAGTCTTTTCCTTAGGGAACGTTGGCGGCATGCTTATACCTACAGCGCTACGTAGCTTAGGGATACGCTGATAGATCATTTCTCTTGCAGGCAGTGATGAGGGCACCAAAGCCCATTCTATACCCCAGGCCGTACCCTTAAGTTTACCCTCCGACAGGTTAACTGTGCCCGACCAGGCGCTGTCATTAAAGGCCGCCGTAGTCCAATTGCTTTTAACCGCGTGGTTCATATCCACCAATTCGCCTTTACTGGCAGCAAAAAAATAACCGGGGATAGGCTGATGCCCCGCATCACGGAAGCATTTCCAGGTAGTATTAGTATTTAAGATCTCTTCTTTTTTAGAACTACCCTGCAAAATAAAACCGGTACGCACAGTGATCTGAGCTGCCGGGCTATATTGAGCTTCGTTCCAAACAAGTGCGGCAATTACATTTTTTCCTGCCATTAAATATGGTGCAAGATCAACCGTTTCATAATTCCAGTAGTACGTATCTCCGCGCGCAGGCCCAAGCGAAACCAAAGTGCCGTTTACATATAATTTATAGCGGTTATCGGCCGATACATGCACTTTGAATGTGGATGGTTTAGTAGCAAGATCAATACTTTTACGGTAATAATAAACCCCGTAATCTTTACCAAAATCGTACGGTGCTCCTATCCAATAAGAGTTCCATGGCCGGTTACTGCTTGTATCTGCTCCACTGCCTGATTGGGCAACGCCTGTTTTGAATAAAAAAACACTAAGAACAAATATTATTAAAGTAAAAATGTATTTCATTTAAAGGTATTGTCGGTTTATGGCAAATGCCCTAAAGGCTATCATTGTATTGATTATACCTAAAGTTAATTGGTTGGTGCTAATTTAGCTAAATTGTTTTAGCCAACTATGCCTCACTATACCTTTTTATTTTTTTCAAATAAACTTGCCGTTAATTGCTTACTTAGGATTGTTGCTGTTATGTAAAGATAAATACTTATTCAATAAATGACCGTTCGGTCATTTATATTTGCGCATTATTTCTATTATGTCAAAAGGAGAAAGCACTAAACAAATGATCATTGAACGGGCCACTCCCATCTTTAATAAGAAGGGAATCTTCGGCACATCAATGAGCGATATTATGGAAGCTGCGAAGCTATCTAAAGGTAGCCTGTATGTACACTTCGAGGACAAAGACTCGCTGGCATTTGCTGTGCTTGAATATAGCCTAGACCTGCAAAACAAAAAGCTTAGTTCCTCAATGGATCATATTAACGATCCTTACCAAAAGCTATTGGCCTACCTGGATATTTACCGCGACCCCATGAACCCTACTGTACCCGGCGGCTGTCCTATGATGAATTTTGGTATGGAAGCCGATGATAACTTCCCATTAGTGAAAGAGCGGGTAAACAGGGCTATAGAAATGCGGCAAAAATTCCTGCAAGAAATCATTAAAGACGGGATATACAAGGGCATTTTTAAATCCGACTGGAACTACCGGGAGTTTGCGACAGTAATGTTTGCACTTGTACAAGGCGGTATTATGGTTTGCCGCATTGCCGGGAGCAGTGCAAAAATGGCAGCCATCATAAACCAGCTTAAAAGCCTGATACAGGCACAGCTTATCAAAAAATAAAACTCAACAATTACTATATATAACATAATGAACGAGCATACCGAAGAACTTATTGAGGAAGCCCCTAAAAAATATACATCCAATACCATTACAGAAAGTAACCGTAAAAGGGCAACTATCCTGGCATTCGCGCTTGTTCCGCTTTCGGGCCTGGCTACAGATATCTATCTGCCATCGTTCCCCAATATGGCCTTGTCTTTTAAAGTAGGGGCATCAAGTATACAGTACACCATTATTTGTTTTTTACTGAGCTACGGTATTGCCCAACTGTTTGTAGGCTCTATCATCGATAGCTTTGGGCGTTACCGAATCAACCTGGCATCGCTGCTGGTATTTGCCTTAAGCAGCTTTGTAATTGTTTTTACTACCAATATCCACATTGTTTACCTGATGCGGGTGGTACAGGGTATAACTACGGCCTTTATTATTGTTGGCAAGCGGGCCTTTTTTGTTGATGTTTATACCGGCGAAAAACGCAGGCATTACACCAGCATGTTATCTATTGTTTGGGCAACAGCGCCAATCCTGGCACCATTTTTTGGCGGCTATCTTCAAAAAAGCTTCGGCTGGCAATCTAACTTTGTTGTATTGGGGATATATGGCGTAGTTATGTTTTTGTTAGAGCTTGTCTACAGCGGCGAATCTATCAATATAAAACATCCGTTTCATCCTAAAGCTATATTTAAAGTATACAGAACGTTGATCTCATCGGCCGATTTTACTTTTGGGATAGTCGTTTTGGGTGTATGTTTCGGTACCCTGATGATCTTCTCTATGTCTGCACCGTTTATTGTTGAACACCTGTTCCATCTGTCAGCTGTTGCAACAGGCTATTGCGCATTGCTATCCGGTACATCCATTTTTATTGGGGGCATTTTAGGTAAAACCTTAAAATTCGGATCGCTGGCAAAAAAACTTATCCTGGCAAATATTACACAACTGGTTTTAATTGGGCTGATGTATGTTCTTACCCCCGTTTATACCAGCCTGCCATTCCTGATGATGTTTGTAGTACTGATCAATATTATTTGCGGGTTTATTTACAACCTGTTCTTTACCTATTGCTTAACCCGGTTCCCGCTAAATGCAGGTGTTGCCAGTGGTTTAACCAGCGGAGGCTCGTACCTGGTAACATCGCTTGTTACTTCGGTATTATTTGTTTTCATGGTTATTAAAGATCCCTCATCCCTCGCGTTAGGATACCTGGTGTTTGGCTTGCTTATCACAGGGTTACTACTATTCCTGCGTAAGAAACTGGCATATTAATATCTACAATACAAACAAAAGGCTTGCGGTATTATTATCGCAAGCCTTTTGTTTATTAACATGCTGCCTTATTTTCTTTTTTACTATTTGTCGCGTTTGCCCCCTAAGGTTGTCGGGATAAGGCCTTACTTGTTTATCCCCTACCTGTTAATTTTGTTTTTATAAATTACCTCTGAAGCATGAAAAATATTTAATAAACATATCAACCGTCACCTGCAGCAATTTAACAGGCAAAAAAATCTAATTAAATAAAACATAAAACTATGAGCAGCGTAAAATCAAATCAGAATATCATACCATTCCTATGGTTTGATAACAGGGCGGAAGAAGCCATGAACTTTTACACCGGCATTTTCCCAAACTCAGAAATAACGTTACTGAAACACTGGGGAGAAGGATCGCCTTTCGGGGCAGATAAGGTTATGGCGGGGCAGATCATCATCAATGGGTTACAGGTAAATTTATTTGATGCAGGGCCACAGTTTAAATTCAGCGAAGCTTTTTCTTTTTTTGTTCTCTGCAAAACACAGCAGGAAATTGATACCTATTGGGAGAAACTAAGCGAGGGTGGCAACGAAAGCCAGTGCGGCTGGCTGAAAGATAAGTTTGGCTTTTCGTGGCAGATAGTCCCTGATATGTTGGAAGACAGGCTTGCCAACGGCGAACCCGCAAAGGTTGCCCAAATGATGCAGGCATTGTGGCAAATGAAAAAACTGAACATTGCCGAGCTAGATACCGCGTATAATAAATAAGGAATAATTGAATAAAACAAAAAGCCGTTTACAAACAATAAACGGCTTTTTGCTTTATTATAAAGGAAGCCGCTGCAAGTAAATAAACGGCAGTTTTCAAAGTCACATAAAAACTTGGGATATTAGCCAGGCAACATACCGTTAAAACGCTATGCTCACACTACAGATCTGGAAAATTGCGTTTACAGCCGATAGAACCAAATTTGCCACTACCCAACTGGCCAAAATGGAATAAGGAGATAGCCAGCGTGCTTACTTACGTGCGTAACAATTTTGGTAACACCAGCAGCTTAATAACCGAAGCCGAGGTAAGGGCCTAAAGGGCAAAACTATCTGCCAAAAAGAATTAGCTACCCATTTTTTTCAACAGCTCTTTTAGCTCATCTATTTTGTCGGTAGATAGGATGTCGGCATTCAATTCCATCAGTTTTTGCCATCCACCTGTATTATCTGGTGCAGCCCAAAATCGGATTTTTTTACCGGATGCATGTACTGCGTTTATAACCGATTTAAGCACCCGCTCATCCACAAGCGGCAATGTACCTTCTCCGCGCCATTTTGAGTAGTTTTCAAAATTAAGGCTTACCTGCGCAACTCGTTTCCATTGCTCTGCGGTATGCGGAAGTTGCAGGTCGTCATCAAAAGTAATATAGGTTGGATATTTATTGTACAAAGAAGGTGGCGGCCGGTTCCCTGTTATGATAATACTAAGCGCCTTATTGTTATTGCCCGATTTTATCAGGCCTTTAAGCGGCTTTAATTCTTTTAACAATTCGGCTAATATAGGGGCATATGCTTCTTTCAGGTCTATGACCAGGTTAAGCGGCCTTGGCCGGGTTTTAAATTCCTTCAGGATGGGCTGCACGTACATCTTGTCGAGTGAGAGCTGCTGCTTCGCGCCGGTGGTATCATGAGCTACAACCAACCTGCCACTACGCAGGTACACATCGGCCTCTATAGCGCCTGCACCTGCATTAAAAGCATGATAAAAAGCTTCGGGCCTTGAGTAATCGTTATGTGAATGAATATCTGACGCAGCATATTTTTCCTGCGCGGATGCGGAATTAACAAACGCTATAAACAGCGATATGTATAAAAATGGTTTTAACATAATACAATATACCAAAGTATAACACCTATGTGAAAGTTTGTTGGAATCTTGTTACACAAAAAAGGAGATCACCGAACTTTCAGTTGAGGCATCGATATACTACGCACCGAATTACAAACACCTTTGATGCAGATTAATCTATGAGATAAATGAAATTAAGTATAGACTGTTTTTATAATTACTCGGTTAGCAGTAATAAACGAGGCCCCTAAGTCAGGAGCCTCATTTATTATAGTATTTTATCAGATAACTAAAAAACAATCTCCGTTAGAACCGGGAAGTGGTCTGAAGGAAACTTACCACGATAAGTATCGGTTAAAATACCCCAACGTTTTACATTAACCTTACCAGTAGTAAAGACGTGGTCAATAATGCCATCTTTATTAAGTGCTTTACCAAACGAGTTAAAAGAAGCGTTAAATATATACGGTTTTTCCGCTAATGTGTAAGTATCAACCAAATAATCTGAGGCAGCCAGGCGCTTATACCAGGTGCTGTTATGGTCTCCGTTAAGGTCGCCGGTAAATAATGCTTTTTCGTTGCCTGCTATTTCTTTTATTTTTTTAAGGATTAGTTTGGCGCTTTCCTCACGGGCAATTTTTCCCTGGTGGTCGAAATGGGCGTTAAAGAAGTAAAATTTCTTTTTGCTTTGTTTATCCATCAGGTAAACCCACGAACAAATACGATTACAGCAAGTTGCATCCCAACCCAAGCCTGGTTTATCAGGCATTTCTGATAACCAGAAATCGCCTTTTTTTAACACTTCAAACCTGTCTTTTTTAAAGAAAATGGCTGAGTGTTCGCCACCGTCTTTACCATCATCGCGGCCAACTCCATAACGCTGATACTCCGGTAAGGCTTTACTAATGTCCTCCAACTGGTTGCTCAAGCCTTCCTGCGTTCCAATAATATCAAACTGGTGAAAGCGGATCAAGGCGGCGGCTACAGGTGCGCGGTTAACCCAAAGGTTCCCGGTATCTTTAGGGTTATCAAACCTTAAATTAAAAGTTCCTACTATTAAATGTTGTGCCTGGCTACACAACCCGGTTACTATAAATAATGCTGTAAAAAGCAGTTGTTTTATTTTCATGATGCTCATTATTATAAGTGATAATTATTACCAACCTGGGTTTTGGCCAAGTTTTGGGTTTTGCAACCTGTCAGTTTCAGGAATAGGGTATAGGTAATATTTGTCGTCCCATTTGCGCTGTACGGTGGTTAACCAGGTAAGTTCGTTTGCATTGTTTAACCTTTGCGGGTTAACGGTACCGTTTGATAAATTATCTGCAACACTTACGTAGGTAACACCGGCAACCTGGGTAGCAGGCGGGGTAGTGTAAAAGCATACATCCAATACGCCGTCTTCATTTAAATCAATTGGTACGTTCAATGCCGGTACGTAAAAACCATTCCAGGTCTGGTCCATTAGTTCGCCGCGTTTCCATCTGATGATATCACTAAACCTAAAGCCTTCAAAAGCCAGCTCTATACCGCGCTCGCGCCTTATTTCTAATAAAGAAGCATCAGATATAGCCGGGAAATAGTTAGTTTTAAGGTATTGATCTGCAACGACCGGTTTGGTGGCAGTATTACCGGTAATGCCGGCTCTTCTGCGCAGTGCACCAATGGTTATGTTCCAGTCTGCATCTGTTAACGTGTTTAATTCTGCTTTTGCTTCCGCATAGTTTAACAATACCTCGGCGTAGCGCATGATAGGGATAGAGTTGGTATTGCGGCTACCGCCATCCATTGATGCATCATCCTGTGTTAGTTTAATTGGTTGATAACCTGTATAGGTGTAAGAGAACACCGGTGGTGCAGCCTGCTGAGTAGCGCCATTTAAACGTGTATAATTACCCATACGGATAGTTTGTTGCAAACGCTTGTCGCGGCCCTTTACCTCTTGTGCAAATGGCAAAGTCCTGTAGCCGGCATTGTCTGTAAATGGCGTACCATCAATATTAAGGTAAGTGTTTACAAAGGTGCGTATAAAGCTAAGCCTATCGCCATAAGTCGCACTTGTCCAATACCAGTTGGCATCATTAAAGATACCTAATGTAGGGTCAACAACAGCGGCCAAAATTACCTCTGTTGCAACCGGGGTTTGGCTTGTAAAAAGTTGCCTGTAGGCCTTATCTGTACCGCCGGCAGTATTTAAGCTGAATCCACCATTATTCATTACTTGCTGTGCTGCTTCGGCTGCCTGGGTAAGTAAAGCCTCTGCAGTTGATTGCAGACTATACTCGGTATGGTACCTTCTAAAAGTGCCTTCGAATAAACAAACCCTTGATTTAAATGCATAGGCGGTGTACTTAGTAATAAGGCTACGGGTGTTATCTGTAGTGGTGATATTTTTGCTGGCAAAATCCAAGTCGGCAAGTATAGAATCTACCACCAATGTCCTGCTATCCCTCCCTTTGTAAAGATCAGGATCATCAATCTTCATGGTTTTGTTTATCCATGGTACATCACCAAAACGTTTCAGTTTATCAAAGTAAAACCACGCCCTAAAAAAGCGCGCCAGGCCCATAAAATGCTGGCGTTTTGCCAACTGCACTTTGGGGCTAACGTTGTTTTCTATAAAGTAATTGATATTACGCAGGGCTGTCCAGTCCCAGCCGGTACTTTGCCTGGAGCTGTATGCACCGGGCCTTAAAAAATCTGGCACAGATGTTCTGGCCGCATAATCAGACATGGCATCGGCACGTACTACCGCACCGGCATCTGGCAGGTTATCATAAAAAGAATTGGCATATAACTGCAAACCATCCACACTACCAAATACAGCGGGATTTAGTGCCGTGTCTTGCGGCACCTGGTCTAATTTTTTACAGCTAACTATAACTAAGCTTAAAAGCAGCAGTATTACAGATTGCCTTATGAAGGTTGATTTTAGGGAAAACATATTTAAGCTATTTAAATTGTTTGTGCTAATAATGATTAAAATGTGGCTGTTAAACCAATTGTTACGCTCTTAAGGATAGGGTAATTGTTTCCGTTACCGCTGCTTCCATCGGTTAAGATCCTGTCAGATCCGTTGATACTTTCAGGGTCAATATCTTTGGTGATCTTGTAAAGTGGCGACCAGGTTAACAGGTTTTCGCCGGATACAAATACACGCAGGTTGGTCAACTTGATTTTCTGTATCAGGTGCAAAGGCAGGTTATAGGCTACCTGTACGTTTTTCATACGCAGGTAAGCAGCGTTCTGCAAGTACTTGGTTTGCGCCTGTGTTAACTCGCCCTGGCCATTTTGTGCAACATAACCACGATATCTTGGGAAATAAGCATCGGGGTTGCTTTCTGACCAGATCTTGTCCAGCTGTGATACCGGTATTTTATTGTAGGGCCTGTTATATTGTCCCCAGAAAACACTTGCTTCCGAACCCGGGTACCAATCTCGTTTGGCCACCCCCTGGAAGAATGCTGAAAATGAGAAGTTATTCCAGTCGGCATCTACACCTATACCATAAGTGTATCTTGGGGAGGAGTTACCGATGATCTTCCTGTCGCCCGGTTTATCCACGGTTTTATCGCCATCATTTATAACACCATCACCGTTCAGGTCAGCAAATTTAATATCGCCCGGTAAAAGCTGGCCGGTGTTAGATGCTTTGATAAGTGTTTGTTTAGGTGAGTTGGCAATATCCTGCGCAGATGTAAAATAACCTGCAGTTTGGTATCCCCAAATTTCGCCTACGGTTTGGCCTGCGTAGTAGTCACTTAACCTTTTATCCGGATTGTTGTATTTAGTGATCTTGGCGGTATAGTCGGCAACGGTTGCCCTAATACCGTAATTTAATGGTTTACCACCAACATTAAATCGGTCTCTCCAGGCTACCGATACCTCCCACCCTGTAGTTTTTAAGTCGGCATAGTTACCTTTAGGTACATCTGTACCAAATACAGCGGGTAGGGTCATACCCACAGTAAACATGTCTTTTGTTCTGCGGACGTACGCATCACCCGTAATGGTTAAACGGTTTGATAACATGCCAAGGTCTAAACCTAAGTTTTGGGTATTTGATGTTTCCCAGGTTAAACCGTCGGGCAAAACGCCGGGCTGGCTTGTTTTCTGTGGTAAAACACCATTTAAGATCCTGCCCGATTTAGAAATATTGAATTTTTCCTGGAAGGCGTAAGAAGCAATACTACCGTTACCCAATGAACCATAAGACCCTCTGATCTTCAGGTCGGAGATAAGATCTTTTGAAACTTTCCAGAAAGGCTCGTTTGTAATCTTCCAACCGGCAGATACTGATGGGAAAAAGGCATACCGCTGATTTGAAGGAAATTTTGATGAACCATCGTAACGGCCGTTTGCCTCTACCAGGTACCGGTCTTTATAAGAATAGTTTAAGCGATAAAAGCCGCCCAATATATCCCATCTGTCCCATCCGCCTTTTGTGGTGATACCCTGGCCCAAAGCAAGATTAATATCAGTAGCATCTTCAGAAATTAAGCCGTTACGTAAAACGCTTACACTGTTTAATGTTGATTGCTCAAAATTAAAGCCACCCAATGCCTTAAAATAATGGCCGCCTTTTAACTTAGGCTCGTATTCGCCATAAATATTGGTAGCCATATACTGTGTGCTCTGGTTTACATTCTGATAATCGTTATAATTTGTACCTACGTACTCAATTACGCCCGGTTTGCGGCTGTATGGTACAGGCACACGTTTTTGTTTTTGATTGTTATCGGTATTCTGGAAAGTGAAATCACCTTTTACACGAAATACATTGTCAAAAAACTGGGCTACAAAGCCGGTGGTATTTCTAAACACGCGGTTATTAAAATCAATACCATTTTTGCCGTAATAATAATCGCCGACAGAATAAGCGGCAGAGTAGGTTAGGGTACCATCGGGGTTAAACATAGGCACCATAGTATGGCCCTCATCTGCAATGTTACGCCAGATGCTGCCGCCTTCGCCCACATTTAAGGGGTTATGGTATTTCATGTTAGAGTAATCGGCATTGTTATATAAGCTTAACCAAGGGTAAACCTGTAGCGAACCTTTTGCCCGTAAATTATAGATATTATAATCATCGGAGTTATAACGGAACAAACCATCTTGCGAGTAGTAACGGCCGGTGATCAGGAAATCGGCTTTACCGCTGTTGCCGGACACTGCAAGGTTATGTTCGCGGGCGCTGTTATGATCTTTGTATAACTGGCCGTACCAATCTGTATTGCCATAGTACTCATATTCGCCGGCCGAGTTTACAATAGTTTGTGGCAAAGATGGGTCGTTAGCATGCCTTTCTAACTCTTGTAAATAAGCTTGCGAGAATTTTACTGTTTTGTTGATATTTTGCGGAGTTTGCGAATAATCGTTCCACGCGCTCCATCCTTCGTTAAACATTTTGGCAAAGGTGTAGCCATTGGTCACAAAGTTTGGTACAGTGGTAGGGCTTTTTATCGACTGGTTAAACGAGTATGTAATACTTGTTTTCTCTTTCGATGGATTTTTGGTAGTGATCAATATAACACCAAATGCACCCCTTGCACCATAAATAGAAGCAGAAGCAGCATCTTTAAGTACCGAAACACTGGCCACGTCATTAGGGTTAACGCGGCTTGGATCGCCCTCTACACCATCCACCAGTACCAGTGCGTTACCACCCTGGCCAATAGAAGTAGTACCCCTGATGTTAAACGATGGTGATTGCAACGGTTTACCATCTAAAGGAGTAAGGTTTAAGTTAGGTATTACACCCTGCAAGCCTTGTGTAAGGTTGGGCAACGAGCGGTTCTCTAAAACTTTAGACGTAACCTGGTCTACCGCACCTGTAAGATTTTGTTTCTTTTGTGTGCCATAACCAACCACCAACACCTCGTTTAACGTGCCCGACTGGGCAACCAGCGTTATATTATTAACCTTAGTTTCTTCGCCAGACTTTATTTTAACCCCCGGTATGCGTTTAGATTCAAAGGAGATAAAGCTTACCAACATGGTATAGGTACCTTCGTCTGCAGTGATGCTGAACGCACCATTGATATCGGCTTGTGCACCTTTACCGGCCTCAACCAGCATAATGGTAGCGCCGGTAAGCGGTTCGCCTTTTTCGTCAACAATTTTTCCTGATATTTTACCGGGGGCTGCCTTTGGAGGCTGCTCTTTTTTATAAAGGGTAACAGTACCTTCTACTTCTTCTTTAAACCCGATTTGGGTATTGGCAAAAAGTTTTTTAAGTACAGTGGCTAAACGCTCGTCATTAAACGTGCCCCCTTTAATCTTAACCTCGGTAAGGTTTACCAGTTCAGGGTCGTAGGCAAAATCGATATGGCCTGCCTGCTCAATTTTTTTGACAGAACTGGAAAGGGTTTCGTTCCTGAAAGAAACGCTTACGCGTTTTTCAAAGATCTGGCCTGTGGTTGGGGCGGCTATGAGTACACCTGCGCCCGCAATAACTATGGTGTAAATAAGAAACGTGATACGCATGGCTTTAGTTAAGCAACGTAAATTTTTTTTCATACTTTTGAATTCTTAGTGAATTTTAACAGAGAAACTAAGGGTGTAAGCTAATAAGGCTCAATTTATTAGCTTTGCAAACTATGGCCGGATCTGCTACAGACCGGCTTTTTTTTATCAATAAATAATTACTTCATTATTTTTCCTCCTGAAACTGTTTTGATGAATAGAACATACAATTTTCAGCGTTTCGTCAACAGTGCGCAGCGGGCTGATAATTATATTGTATTGATAGGTGTATGTTAATTTGTTTTTGCTAATAAGCTTTATGCCGTAAACGTTATGAATGGCCAGGGCCAATTCGTTAAATGATGCATGGTTTAGCACGGTTTTGCCCTCCGCCCATTTTCTGCTGTTCTCGGCATTGTAGGTGCTTACATAGCCGGTGTGCTCTCTGGTAGAATAGGTCATTTTTTGGTTAGGTAACAGTACAGCCAGCTTTTTTTGCTTATCGTTTACCTGCACACGGCCGGTTCTAACAGTTACTGTGGCACTATTTAATTGCCTATATGCTTTAACATTAAATGATGTACCCAAAACGCGGGTAGTAATACTTTTGGTAATTACCAAGAAAGGGCGGGCGGGGTTCTTCCTTACTTCAAAAAAGGCCTCGCCTTCATCTAAATAAATATTACGGTTGGTATGGCTCTCAAAAGTTTTGCTTACGCGGATACTTGTTTGGGCATTCAGCCAAATTTTTGACCCATCCGGCAGATCCAGCTTTTTAAGCTGTCCGGTACCTGTGCTAATAGTTGTAAATGTTTCGTTAGCCTGGCGCTCAGGGGCTTTTTTGCGACTAAACAAAGCAGCGCTAACCAATAATATGGCAGCAGCCGCGGCAGCATATCTTCTATTAATGCTTATACGGCGTATTTTGGCTGGTGCAGGGTGTAAATGCTTTTGCACATAGCCATATATCTCTTCACTTAGCTGTGTTTCTTTCTCAGCAGATAATGAATGGTTACTGCTCTCGTAAGATTGGTACCAGTTGTCAACCAGTTTGCGTTCTTGCTCGGTTACATTATTTTTAAGGTAGCGGTCAATTAAATCTTTTAGTTCAGATGGGGTCATTCAGTTTTGTGCTGTTTTACTGATATGTTGCACAAAACGCCCTTTACTACTTCTATTTTAAATCAACTTTATGTTAACTTTTTGTAAATAGCGCCATAATCACAATAAAACAGTTTATGTAACGGTCGGGGTATTCAACCTTAAGGCGACGCTTTAATCGTTTTAAAGCTTCGGTAATATTGTTAGATACGGTTTGCTCGGCAAGATTCAGGTTTTCGGCAATTTCTTTAACCGAATAGCTGTCGCTTCTTAGTAAAAATGACCGCTTCATATTAACAGGCATAACTTCCACCTCTGCGCTGACAATTTCTTCAAGATCAAGATATCCATATAGGGCATCTGTTGTATAAAAACGGTCGGTCATGCGTTCCAACGCTTTTTCTATCGCACTCTGTTTAACATCTTCTGACCTAAAATGCTGAAGCACTTTAAGTTTAACAGCACCAAATAAATACTGGCTAAGCGTAGTACTAATTTGCAGGCCTATTCGTTTCTGCCAAATCTCGATCAGGAGATTTTGAACTATATCTTTCGCGGCGTCCCCATCGCCCAACCTGGAGAAAGCAGCGTTAAAAAGCGATTTCCAATAACGCTTATATAACTCATCAAAAGCATTGGTATCGCCTTGTTTAAGCAATTCCAACAACTCATCGTCGGTAGGTGGATTGTCAAATTTCAGCATGCTCCAAAATTAGTTAACCAACGTAAAGTAATTGTTAAATTTAAGGGTAAAGGAAAAGCGGTTAAAAATTATTACCCGCCGTGTTAAGCAAAAAAAGCCTAAGGGGAGCCAAACACCTAAGCTTTGTGGCCGTTATTTTTCCTTGTTAACCTTCCAAATAAAACCATCCAACACATAGTGGGTGGACTGGGGCAAGGCTAATAACGGAACCAATAGTGATAAAACTTGTTCGTTACTTATTTTTGGCAAACAGGCGAAAAAAGTAAAGACGCTTCCGTGCTCCTTCCAGACCATTCCATCCCATAAGCCTTCTTCTACATAGGCCAGAAAAGCCAGCAGCAAAACGAAAAACACCACGCCACCAAATTTGCTAAAAGTATATTTTAAAATAAGATTGTTTTTATTGCCGCTTTTACCATGCTTCTTTTTCTCGAAGATCCAGATCAAAGCCATATAAGGTATGCCATGCGATATCACGTTGAGGGTAGTAAAAGCCATATCTCCATTAAAATATACTATACCAAAATACCATGACAGAAACGTACCCCCGATAAGTAAATTACGGGGCCAGTTAAACGCTCCTGTATTTGCCAGATACGTAACTTCTTTAACAACATAAGTTGCAATTACAAGCAGGTATAACCCAAGCCCAATACCCAATAGTACCGGCGAGTGAAAAGATATGATATCGTTCTCTACAAACCAGCTAAAATTTCTGTCACCTTCGAAATGCCAGTAAAACAGCGGGTAAATCGTAGCGGTATAAATAGCCAGTTTATCTATCAGTCTGAACCAGCAATTGCTGCCCTCTTGCCGGGAGTATAGCCGCATAAATCCATACTGCTGCCTTACAAAATGAAAAACTGCCAGGTAAGCTAATACTCGCCAAAAAAGCATTCCGTTATAATTGTGCAGCAATACACCAACGATATAACAAGCAATAGGCACAATGATCAAAAAAGCCTCTTTTTTATACGATTTTGAATTGAAATAGGTACGGTATAGCGTACTGTAAACATGCGCAACATCAATAAAAACGACCAGAAACAACCAGTAATAAACGGGTATGGCAGATGATGCCTGGAATTGCGCCGGGAAACAAATAACCAGCAGCAAAGCAATAAACGGCGGCGACAAAATAAACACCCCGTCAATAATCGGCGAGTGCAGCCATGGTTGCTTATGTTTGGGGCTGTTTTCCATATATAGTTAAAACCTGGTTAGCCGCACGTATGCCCTGATGAAAAGCTTCCTCAAAAATAGATATGCCGCTCAGATCGGTATGGGCAAAAAACATGTTATTATTTACAGGCTTTTGTGCGGCCTTTCTGTTTGCCCCCCAAATATAGTTTACAGCCGGGTATATCATTCCATGGCCCCAAACCCAACATTCTACGTCCTCAATAGCATCTGTAATGCCCGGGTGCATATATTCCAGTTCGGGCATCATGATGCCCATCCACTGTTCGTATGTGCGCGTGTAAGCGGCGAGGCGTGCTACACGCGGTTCATGATCGCACAGCGGGAGGTACCATGTTAAAACCCTTTTTTCGTCGGTTATTTTAACCGTTTGCTGCCCGGCATTTACATATCCCACCGATGGTGTATCGTAAGCCACGTTATCCCAACATAAGCCTGCACCTTTTGCCTGTGGCAAACGGTTAACCGTAATATTGGCGATAAACCACGGCGAATAATTTAATTTAGAATAATCAACACCGCGCTGTATATCTTTGAATAACCGTTGATTTACAAATTGCGGCGTCGCCACAATCACATTATCAGCAATGATGTTGCTTGTTATGCCTTTAGCTATATCATAAATTGCCGCTACTACCTGCCCTTTTTGATTATAGTTGATGCTATAACACATATTGCCTTTACGTACGTGTTCGCCCAGTTCGGCAGCTAACTTTTGGGTTAACCAACCATTCCCCTCCGGCCAGGTTAATACGGCATTGCTTTCGGCATTGGCTGCTTTGCCTCTTCGCGATGCAAAATAATGGATGCCTGCCCAAGCGGATACTTTATCTATCTTTTGCCCGTAATCATCCTTGCAACAATAATTTAAATACCAAAGCAAATAAACCGATGTAAGCTTTTGCTGATGCAGGTATTCTTTAAAAGTGATCAGGTCTAATGCGCGATATTTGTCATCAGTACTGCTATTATCTATCGGGATATCGAAGGCAAATTTATTGTCGACGCCCTTTACCTTCTTGAGCTCGTCTATCAACGCAAAGAACTTTTTAACCTGCGCTTTATCATCCGCGCTCAATCCAAAATCGGGTACTATACCTTCCTGCCATTGCCCATTAATGAGCAAACGCTCTTCAGGGTCGAAGCAAAGGTAGTATTCATTGTAAACGGGCAGGCTATTTTCATACCCGGTAATTACACCACATTCCTGTAAAAACCCGGTAAGCAGGGTATCTTCATTATTGGCGATGGTGATATAATGCGCACCCAAAGGGTACGCCGAAACACTATTTTTACCCGAATATGAGTTACCGCCAACATGATCTTCCAACTCTAACAGTTCAAAATCGTGGTGGCCTTGTTTTTTTAACCAGCGTGCGGCTGATAGGCCAGAAATACCACTTCCAATGATCAGGGTTTTTATGGTGCGCGTAGCATTTGGTGCGGGCAATGGTAATTTATCACGCAGTATATGCCCCGCTTTTGCGTTTGGCCCTTTGATACTGCCTTTAATATTTTTGTAAGCGGTTTTCGGGTTGAGTTTGCGGATGCAACCGCCTAAAAAAATACCCGTGGTAACCAAGCCCGCTTTAAGCAGGAACGAGCGGCGGCTTAACCCTTTTACAAAGCCCGGGCTTTTATAAAACGGACGACCATTCATCTTCAAAGTATTTTACCAGCACCTGGTTGTTCAACTTATTTACCTCTGTTTTTACTTTAGCCATATCCTTGGGGAAGTAAAACATCAGGTTAAGGCTTTCTTTGGTCACGAAACGCATAACTGGTAAAAACACTGCCGGTTTTTTATAAACAGGGTTTTCGGTAGCCATAATATACCCCCACTCGCCAAATGACGGTACGTAGTTATGATACGGAATGGTGTGCAAACCGACCGAACGTAGTGTGGTATCGACCGTCCAGAAAGATTTTGGCGCCACATAAGGCGACGTTGCCTGTATAACCATAATGCCGCCGGGCGCAAGTACGCCTTTAGCCAGTTTATAAAACGAATTGGTGTATAGTTTCCCCACCGAGTAGTTTGATGGATCGGGAAAGTCAATCACCATAAAATCAAATTTCTTTTTGTCCTGTCGCAGCCAGGTGAAAGCGTCGGCATTGATCACTTTTACCTTTGGGGATAGTAATGAACTTTTGTTAAGGTTCAGCAACATTCGGTTTGATTTGAATAACCCCGTCATGCCTTTATCCAGATCTACCAGTGTTACGCTTTGGATATTGGGATACTTTAATATCTCGCGTACGGCCAGCCCATCGCCTCCGCCCATCACTAACACGTTATGTGCATTCGGCAGTGCCTGCAAACCGGGGTGAACCAATGCCTCGTGGTAGCGGTATTCATCGTCAGAACTGAATTGAAGGTTACCATTTAAAAATAAACGTAGCACTTTCCCTTTTTTGGTTAGAATGATGCGCTGGTAAGGTGTGCTTTTTGAATAAATAATGGTATCGGCATAGGTAAGGCTTTCAGAGAAATTGGTAATAACGCCGGCGTAAACAAAACCCACCGTAAGGGCAAGGACGCTGATAACGGCACTGGTTTGCAGATAAACTGCCGCCTTTATCTCCTTCTTAAAACTTACGCATACAATAAGGGCAACCCCAACGTTAAGGATACCCACCAGGTATGAGGTTTTTACCAGCCCAAGGTAAGGTATCAGCAACAAAGGGAATACAAGCGATGCCAGCAATGCGCCTATATAATCAAACGTAAATACTTTCGATACCAGGTCTTTAAACTCATAACGATCTTTTAATATCCGCATAAGAAGGGGTATCTCCAAGCCTACCAAAATACCCGTGATACCAACAAGGCTATACAGGATGATACGGAACGAGGCGACGCTTTCAAACACCAAAAAAAGGATGGTAGAGCTCGTGCCCCCCACAAGGCCAACCAATATCTCCAACTGGATAAACCACGAGATAATATTTTTCTCGAAGTATTTGGATACCCACGAACCTATGCCCATCGAGAACAGGTAAACACCTATGATAGTGCTAAACTGGGTTACCGAATCGCCCAGCAGGTAGCTGGCCAATGTACCCGCTATCAATTCATAGATCAGTCCGCAGGTTGCTACCACAAAAACAGATATCAGCAGCAGGGCATGCAGTTTTTTATTCATTCCTACCCGTGTATAGCTGAACTGATGATTATAGCCACCGCTATCATAAACGAGGCGCAAACGATGGCAAGAGCAATATTATGTTTCTCTACGATCTCTTTCCATAAATTCTCAGGTGTAATCTTTTCGATTATCCAGTAAGATACCAGCAGGATAAGGATACCTATTACAGAATACAGCACCGAAGCGGTAATGTATTTTAAATTAATTAGATCATGTAAGCTCATAATGATGTGTTTATTTATGGTAAAATGCGTGAACGCCCCTTACGCGGCTATTGTTGTTATATTCGGTGTTACGGGTTACGCTGCTGCTTTCCCAAAACGCGATGCCGTTAAGGGCCGCGTAGGTGTAATACCCTATAATAAGCAGGGCAAACACCAGATAAATACGTGCAGCTTTAATTGTATTCATTATTTGTCTGTTTCATAGGGTGAATAATCGCTGTTCATCCAACGTCTTTTTTCGTAATTACGCATCCTCAACCAGGCATACAGTGGGTAAAGACACAGTAGTAGAATGGTAACCCAAACATTGCGCCATACCACCGGGTTGGCGTTTATATTAATGTGGATACTTTTATTGCGGGTATCTCCAGATGCCGGGTAAATATTTAAATGGTATTTGCCGCCGGGAATGCCGGATAACAACACATTGGCTTCCTGCGAACCTTCCGACCAGCTTTCGCCATCTTCGTATCCGTGGTAGTACTCTATGCTTTCAGTCACCTCCCAGCTTTGGTTATCCTTTTCATTTACCAGCACTACCGTAGTCTCTAACCAATTATTATCAATATCCGATTTGATCGAAAATTCCAGGGCCGACGATGATTTATCTAAAGTAAATGATGGTGTAACAAAAGGTTTAAACTCGTTAACCTTAGTGGAATCGCTTAGGATAAAAAAATCGTTATCCATAACCATATGTTGCGGGTTAAGGTATAATGATATAAACCCTATAACAGCAACCAAAACCACTAATAAAGGGGTTAGCTTGTAAACGGAGAACCACCTTTTGGCATGTACCGATGGCTGGTTAGCACCAATGCCTATCTTTTCGGGGAATAGCTTTATATCCGTTTTAAAAGCATCTGCTATTTCCCTGGGTTCTGCATAACGGCCCAAGTAAAAATCGGCGGTGCTTGTGCCGGGCTTATCCTGCTCTTTGTATATAATGTTTGGCGGGGCGACAAACTCAGATGTTTTGGCCCACTCATATAATATATCCCAGTCAAACTCACCTAAAATAGCGGTGGTTATAGCCGTGTATTTATTAAACAGGTTGTATTCGTTATCTTCGAAATCAATAAATTCCCAGCTGCGGGCGCTCAGCTTTTCCAGATTTGGATAAAACTCTTTCCCGGCAACAAATGTCCAGTGCCCATCATACTCGGCAAAGTTGGCATAACCTTTTTCATAGTTGTAAAGGATATACTCCCGCCAGGCGTAACCGGCATCCTTTTCTTTTTTTTCTATATAGCCAATAACTTTAAAATTGTAACCATTAAATAAGCCAACGCTACCAAGCTTTAATACCGGTTGCTGTTTTATCGGCGGCGCGTTTTTTTGGATTACCGGGGTATCATTTGCTATAAAGCGAATAAAAGAATTACAGGATGAGCACACACAATACTCGCTACCCTCGGGGTCATAAAGTGTAATGATGTTCTTGCACTTTGGGCAGGTTACATCCTCCGAATAAGGGAAGGCCTTTAGATTTATTGTTGCCATATTACCTTACCAGTTCAGTTTTTTTTATTTCTGTGGCTTCAAAAAAACTAAGTATCTCATGATAAATAGCCCTTACCTTTTCAGAGTTATCTTTCTGGTAATTTGATAAAAAGATATCAAAAGTGGCCAGGTTAAACTCCGGCCAGGTATGTATGGATAAATGAGATTCTGTTAAACAAACAACGCCCGTAAATCCGGCGCCATCAAAATCGTGATAAACCTCCCCAACTTTTTCAAGCGAATACCGGGAGATAAGATTATCGAAAAATAATTTACAGGGTGCCGATGCAGAAAAGAAAGCTATATCGGCTGCAGAAAACTCTGCTAAAATATGTAAACCGGGTTGATAAGGCATTAATAGGGTTCTTCTAATCAAAAATATAAATTTATCGGATAAAGATTGTTAGCTACCCGAATTAAATCTGCTATTCCATTTCACCAAAAATCAAAAGAGTTGCCTGAGAATTATTTTGCTTTAATTTAAGGGAAGTGAAATTAAACGAATTCCTAAACCAACTATTCCATGAGGGCGTAGTCAATGTCAACAAAGTTTGCACATCGATATTCAACGCTTGATAATATCTAATTTTTTATTAATTTGTTTACAAAAACAGCAGTCTAATGAGGAAAATAACAGACGGGCCCCACCGGAATAAACAGCGAACAAAAGAAAATTTAATCAAAGCCGTTGGGCAACTTCTTCAAGATGACGGCTTCTCAGGTATCACAATTTCAAAAGTTGCAGACAAAGCTAAAATGGACCGAAAGCTTATCTACAACTATTTCGGAAACCTTGAAGGATTGATAAAAGGGTATTTAGAATCCAGGGATTATTGGAAAATTAACCCGGATGATATCGAAGGTATCATACAAAGCACCCAAAAAGATTCTGGAAAATCACTCGCTTACCAAGTCTTAGAGCATCAATTCGATAGCTTGCTATCGAATGAAGAGGTGCGGAGAATAATTACATGGGGATTAAGTGAAAAATCAACCTTACTTAAAGAGCTTGACCTTAGACGTGAAAATACAGGAGAACAAATTCTTAAGGCAGTATTTGACGAGCATTTCAAGGAGCGTGCAACTCATTTTCGTGCTGTTTATGGATTATTGATGGGCGGGATTTATTACCTGACTCTTCATGCGAAGATGCAGGAAAATACTTTTTGTGGAATAGATTTTCAACAGCGCTCCGGACAGGAAGAACTTAAGAAAGCAGTTAAACAGATCATTGACATGCTTTATAAATAAAAAACATTACAAACTTTTTTATAGTGACTGAAATCTCAACATTGATATTGAGCTTTGAATTTCATAAAGATTCTTAATTCCATAAAAGCAGGTTTATATGAATTATATCCCTTTAAAAATTTAAAATTATCACGAGCAAGGCTGTACCTCCGCATCTTTCTCCGTAAACGCTTTCCTTTCAAAATCTGTAGTCGACAAGACCACTAATAATAGATATTGGAAGCTTATTAACGAAAATGAAAAGAAAAATCCAGAAGAAGGCATCCCATTTTATAATCTTTTTAAACTCAATAACCATCCTCAATATCTGGAAAGTATGATCAATATCAATGCGGATATGTTGACGTATATCTCAAGCAATGTGAGCATCCGGTCTCGCTAAGGCAAGCGATTTTTTGCATCGGCATACAAAAACCTTAGATTTTATGGATATTTTATAGACATGCATTTACCATCCCGATACGTCTTAATTATTTGAACAGGCCCATTTTCGGAATAATTCCATTCTCCGTTTCTCTGACCGTTGACATAATGGCCATCCTCGACCATGTTTTTATTGAGAGAAATATCATAACGTTTCTCAATCCAGTAGCCATTTTTCAGGTGATTTTTGGTTAAGCCTTTTAGCTGGTAATCACCCCATTTTTTATCAACCGACGATGTGCTTAGGTAATCAAGGAACAAACCTTTTTTAACTTCATAGTTTAAAGTTTTTGTAGATGTGGCCTTCTTTAGATGGATAGTAATGCGGCTTTGCTTAATCCGGCTGTAACGTTGGTATTTCTCTTCTGAATCCAAGGCTTCATAACATAATAAACTATTGTATTCTGAAGCAGATGACTCATTTACGAGCAGAATAGCCTGGTAATCTCCATCCTCATAATCCACTTTTACATAAAAGGCTTTAAAATTTGTGCCGCCAATAACTAAATCTTTATAAGTATAAAATTGCATCAGGGTATCGTTAGATGAAACAAACAGATCCCACATAAAAGGTCTTTCTACATCCCTTTCCAATGCGCTATTTAATCTTGTTTTTAAAAGGCCGATGCTGGCTTGTGCCGTAATTTTTTTTTGAATAGCGCTTTTATCAATGCTGTTTACTAACGTTGAATCTGACCCATCAAATTCCTTACTATTGCTCACTTTGTTTGTTAGCAGTACGGAAAGAAATATGCAAGTGATAATACGTAACATAGAGATGGCTTTACTCTGGTTTCTTCAAATCAAATATAATATAAGTCTCTATATTGTGATATGTTTAATTTCTGTATTTTATCATTAGAAATCAGCATTTTAAAGATCTGATTAGCGCTTTCGCAAATGTGTTTTTTGCGCATGAATTAATTTCGCTGGTTTTCGAAGCAAAAAAGGTACCCGGGTATGGAGATTTACTGTCAGACTAATAAAAACTTCCAGATAGCAGATATAATGGAGTAATAACCTGTAATAGAAGTTGAGCATTACGGGATGTAAAAACAAGCTTCATTGGGGAACTTTTGAACTCTTTGATAACGTTAAAAGTAAGGGGTATGAGATTTTATTCAAACAATAAGAAATCTTGGGGTTATAAATAGAAAATAATATATGTCATATATAAATTTAGTAATGTCTTTAAAAGATTTTTATCAATATGTTGAAGACATTTTGGAGAAAGATAACGGTACTTTTTATATTGAAGTTAAAAATAAAAGCAAAATTTCACTGGAAAAAATTGTAAAAGGAGAGGCTAAAAAAATAAAAGGCAACAGAGAAAAAAATCTGAGATTTTACATTTTATCCGAACAATTTGATGATGTTTCTCGGGATGATATTTTTGGTGATGAAAAAGAGCCAATCGTTATTGACGGTGAAGGAGGAAGAGAAACAGCTGAAAATATTGAGCGTATTTCATTGAGAATCCTTGCCAAAAAACCAACTAAGAACACAACTAAAATTTTCAACGATATCAAAAATAAGCTAAAAAAAGACGACGAAATCGGAATGGGCGTGAAAGGAGGATCAAAACTTCATGACCATTATTTTTATCAGAAAAATCTTGTTGGAAAGAAAACATTCAAAACAGATCTTCACAACGATAAGGCACCTCTTGTTGAGGTAAAATAAAAAGTTAATAAGTGCTATAAAAAATTGAGGAGGTTAAAAAGCTATTATCTTTAATATCATTTAAAAATAATACGGAAGGGTACAATAAAGGCTTCGAAGGCAATAGATACGGTTGTTTCCAATGATCCCATCAAATCGCTGCTTACGGTGACATTCAGTTTGGAAAAATTATGCTATACAACTTTATGCCGGGTATTGCAGATGATAGGTAAGTTAGATCGTTTTCCCCATCGCATAACAGCAGACTTTGATACCGCTTGCGCCTGATACGATCTGTTACATGTCGGACTGATATGATAGCGCATAGCTACACCAACACATGGAAACATTATTGCTGCGCAGCTATCAAATAATAAGGTCAAGGAAATCCATTGCCTTTAGATGTTGGGGCCGGAATCAGCACACCTTTGACCTTATAAAGCTCAGAGATAAAACGATCTGGTAAAGCAAGCATACAATACCGTTAGAAGAAAGATCTTTTTTCTAATCATTAGACTAAATATGCCCGTTCTATCTTCTGATGCCACTTCCGATCACCTGGCCATATTGTAGCATCTCGAGTTTCATATCTCCATTGGGTAATTCCGTAAACTTCAGTACCCCATCTGCGCCGCCCTGCCTGACCCCCTGAAACTCATTGGCGGAAACTGGAAAAAAACGCATATCCCATTTCACTTTGCTGGAATTGTGTACCAGATACCCATCCAGAACGGCGAGCTGTTGCACCTCGTTCTTGTCCTTTTCGTCCACGTACTCACCTGCAAATTTTTTGATATTGTTGCCCGAAAGCTGGATCATGGGCCGGTATTCTACCGCCAATGGTTTACCGTCCAGTATCTGGTTGATAGTTTCGAAAGGGTAAGCCCCCAATTTGAAGTTTTGTAAGGTGATGATTGAGCGATCCTTTACAGCATTATGGTAAATGAACGTCGCGTAACCATCCCAGCTTCCTGTATGACCATAAGAGAACTTTCCGTTACCTTTTGAAACATCCAGTCCAAAACCATAAGGAATATTTTTACCCGTTGTTGTTTTACTGACAGCGGTCATCAGCTCAAATTCTTCTTTGGTGAAAAGTGTGTTCCGATCAAGCGCGACCAGCCATTTGTTAATGTCAATTGCCGTAGAATTTACTTTTGCGTTACCGACGATCCCATCTAGGTAATAGACCATGCTGTCGCCATACCTGGCATTTTCAGAGGTGACCCGGTCAAAAGAATTTTTTGCCCAGACGTATCCGATGGCATGATTCCTCAACTTGCGGGGTCGTAGCCTCCGGTTGTACACAAATGTCTGCTGCATATGCAGCGGTTTAAATAGCCTTTCCTTGAGATACTCTGCATATGTTTTCTGTGCAACCCGCTCTATAATACTGGCTAACAAAGCATAATTAGTATTGTTGTAGCGATGCCTGCTACCTGGTTTGAATTCCAACGTATCACCACGTTGTGCGTAGAACCGGATCAGATCGTCGTTAGTAGCAATCTTATGATGATCCCAGCTTTTGGGCATGTCTACCAAATACTCGGGCAGTCCGCTGGTATGACGGAGCAGATCGTAAATGGTGACCTCTTGCCAGAAGCTTAACTCAGGAATATACTTCGACAATTTGTCTTCATAATTTAGTAAGCCATCGCGATGTAGTAACACGATCGCCGCGGCCGTAAATTGTTTGGAACAGGATGCCAGTTCATAAGAGGTTGTTTTATTATTTACTTGTCTTGAGGCAGTGTCACGATAACCGAAGCCTTTATGGTAGATGATTTTTCCTTTTTCTGAGATCAGCACAGTTCCGTTGAATTGGTTCTGCCGGTTCATCATAGAAAAAACGCTGTCCAGTTTTTTTTGTTGTCTGCTGTCTTGGCTAAACGCCGCATTGTTGAGTAAGAGGATAATAAATAAAGATAAGCTTAACTTCATATGATGTGGTTGTATGTTACTTACAAGTCGTTTTTCTATGTAAAATGTTGCACCCCTTTATTTAATAATAAAGTTATCGCGTATAATTATATTATCAGTAAAAAAAGAGAACAAGGCCATTAAAGTGTTTTTTGGAGATCTTGACCTAAGCAACTTTAAATACGAATTCAAGGTAAGCCGGGATAATCGGCTTATTGATGGTTCAATATCTATCGTCTCAAAAAAAGATCTGAAGGAACCAATTTTAAAAATACTTAATGACCGGTAGAAAAAATACAACGTGGGTATTGAACGGGTTTATGCAGATACTACAATCAATAGATAGGAAACCCCGGATAGAATTCTTCAACTAGCGTGTTCAAATTTTCAGGGTAATTATGTATACAACATTTTTCCATCGTCAATATAAAATTTAATTGCGGTGCAATCCCTTTAGAGAGTGTATTCGTAGGTGAAGATATATGCTTAAAAAAATATAAAAAATAGTGCCGGTCTCCCGGCTAAAGTCCGGTAAGAACTGCTTATTTTGAATTTTCCTGCGGATTTCTAAATTAAAATTGGCCTCAAATTCAGCATTAATGCGATCATTTCTTATCCAAAAAACTAGTAAACAAATACTTTTGCAATTTACAGCAGATATATAAATTATGCTTTACTTGCTCATTTTTGCATTTAATACTTCAAGAAAATTAGGGTATAGATCATCAATCTTTTGATTCGAATTTGCAATTTTCGCTTCTTCAAGACTTGATGTAAAGACTTCCATTTTTGGAAAGCCGCGTGCTCCCATGATTTGAATCACACTGCGTTTTATTTCCTCGTATATTTTTTTATCATAATTCTCCTGACAATACAATAAGAAAACCCCAAATGTCATGTATTCATTAAATACGTTTACCGGAGTCGGATAGGCGTAGATCCCGTCTGTTTTTTCATTGACCCAGTCTGCCCTATTTTTAAATAAACTATCAATTTTTATTTTATTTTCCTCAGTTGGCAGACCTACGTAATTGTGGTCGATTTCAGTAAACATCACCCTGGTATTGAAAAGCTCATTTTCCTGTTTTGACATCTTTTCATTGTGATCCAGCGGTGGAAGAACCATCAGTATTTGTACAAATCCTTTGTCACGAAAACTGGTGGTATAATTGAGTCCGTTGATGAGAGGAGAACAAAGAATAAGATAACTGTTGATCTTGGTTTTAAAATTTTTTTCGAGCCATTCCCATTGTCTATTCACATTAGCACCGTTTTCATAATCTGATATGAGGCTGGCGTAATAATTCCTCTGTTCCCTATAAAATTTTTGGAATTGTGCTTTCTTTGCAAATGCCTCGATCTCTTTTTTGTAGGTAGTTACCGGGTTCGTGCTGATTTTTGCATTGGCCACTCCCATAGCCGTAAAAATATAATTATCATTTTTTTTCAAAATGTTACCCGATAGATCATAGCACATGGCATTACCCGTTATAAAAATGTAATTATACGCTGAAACATTTAACAAAGAGTCAAAAGTTTTGATGATAGGTTCATTTTCATAAGGCTTAAAATGCTTCAGTACATCTTTGTAATACTGCGTGTTTTGATCGAACATATCATCGTTTCCACGGCCATATGGCGTTATCGCAAGCATAATGTGCAAAAGTTCCTTCAATTGGGGGATTTCAACGTGAAGTTTACCATTATTAGCTTTTTGGAAACTTGGGGTAAAATTGACCTTCTCCTGTGCAGTCGATCCTAGCATGCATGTTGCGAAAAGAATAAAAAGTATAAGTTTTTTCAAGGGAATTTTAAATTGTAGTTTTTAAATAGTGATTGTCATTAGTTTTAATGGGTAAAGTTATAACAAGTTACAAAATATCACAAGAAAGAGATATATTGCCTGGATGTATTGTCTCGTTAGGCAGCGGAACAGTATGCATGCGTCTGACTCAGCAAAAAAGACTTTCGAAACTTCAAGAACAATAAGATGGTGAAAAGCGGGTATAATGTAATAACGACCAAAGGTTTTGCCATGACATCACCATGAAAGCCATCTTTTAAAATATTAACGACTATAAATAATAGAAATAACAATGGGCATCCGGAAAATGTCAACCATGACAAAAGGCGATTGTCACGTATTGTCTTTACATTGTTCAAAAAAATCGTAAAAGAACAAACCACCATTACGACGAGATAAATGAATGAAAATCCCAGATTTATAGCAATATCAAGAATATCTAAAACTGTCGCTGATAGGCCATCTCCCCTTTTGGTAGTCTCGGCAATAAGAATGCGGTAAGCTACGTACACTACTATTATTAGCAATAAATTTATTTTCCAATATTTAGATATGATTTCTCTGATATTTGTTGTATAATCAGCCAAAATAAAGCGCTTATGGATTTGCTATTCAGTTAAATTGGATTAGTTTATCTTCAGGCAGGTCATACTCATAGACTTTGTCATATTCGTCATCAATATAAAGCCACTGGACAATATTGCTGCCATTTTCACCTACCGGCGCTATACCTATAACCCTATAATCTTGACCACCCCTATTTTTCTTTTCAATTGAATAGGTCAGTTCATCCCGGTTTTTAATGGCGTTTCTTAACAGAGGATTCTTAGTTTGTGTCAAAAAATATTCAACTATTAAGTAAACTTTATTAAGATAGGATTTTGCTAACTCTTCGTCAGTAGGCCAGGTGTACTTTAATTTTTTACCGTATGTTTTTCTAAATATAGATACCGGTCCATCCCCCGTCTTTTTAATGTCTAACAGTATCTGCGCCGGCATTTTTGAATCATTATCGCCGGGAACGGTAACTGTGCTATCTTTCCACCTAATCTGTATCAGATCCCCCTTATTTACATTTCTGGCCGTATCTGTGTCGTTGATAAAATAAAAGATAGTACTGCCTTTTCTAGCGTATATTTGAAAATAATCACCATCATCCAAATATTCAACAAACGTCATTTGGTCAACATATTCGCGATCTTTAAAGGGCTTTTTTCTTTCGGCAGGCGATTTAATTGCGCTATTTGATTGTATTTTTTTGGGGGGAGCTTTGGAAGTTTTTGATTGGCAGCTTAGCAATGTGCTTGCTGTGATTAATATGATGATACTTAGTTTATTCATATCATTATTTTAAGAGTGAATCTTTAAGCTTACATAAAACTTCATCCATCAAAAGATTTTGTAAAGATAAACATTCTAAATATATCACATCCGAGAGACATTATTTATGAAAATCCACGAAGTAAGTACTATTAAAATATCGTCAGGATTAGTTTACGAAGAACGAAAGCTGGGCTGTAAAACCATAATTGTTAACGGAAGATGTAGCGTAAAGCTATGCTGATGACTTTGATTTGGTCACCTTCAGATTTCAAATAAAAATTATCTATTGCGCGACCCATAAAGCAAAAACGCCGATTTCTTGTAGGAAATCAGCGTTTTATGTAGCCCGTAGGGGAATCGAACCCCTGTTTCTAGAATGAAAATCTAACGTCCTAACCCCTAGACGAACGGGCCATTTCTTGGTAACAAAATCAGTTATTTTAGATTTCGTTCCCCTTATTTTGGGATTGCAAAGATATACGTTTCCAGATAAATTAAAAATAAATTTTAAGATTTTTTTTCTGTAAGGTTTTTTATCCCCTGCTTACTAACCATTATGCCACATCAATTAAGAATATGGCAAACAAAAAACTTGTTCGGCTATTTATAATTCCGATACTTATAAAGTACCTTTATATAAAACACTTAACCTTATGAAAGCTATTTGGAACAACCAGGTTATTGCCGAAAGCAATGATACTGTTGTAGTAGAGCGAAACCATTATTTCCCGAAAGATAGTGTTAACCCTATTTTTTTACAGGATAGCCCTACCCACACTACCTGCCCGTGGAAAGGCTTAGCATCATATTACACACTTGAGGTTGATGGGAAGCAAAACCCGGATGCAGCGTGGTATTATCCGGCGCCCAAACCCGAAGCCGCCCATATTACAAATTACATAGCCTTTTGGAAAGGTGTGCAAATTACCGAATGATGAAAGAATACGATTGTATAGTAATAGGATCCGGCCAGGCAGGCACGCCCTTAGCCAAAAAACTTGCCGGGGCCGGTAAAAAAACCTTACTGGTAGAGAAGCGCTTTATAGGTGGCACCTGTGTAAACGATGGTTGCACACCTACCAAAACCATGGTGGCCAGCGCGCGCGTGGCTTACCTGGCAAGCCGTTGTAACGAAATGGGCGTAACCATAAAAGGTTACAAGGTTGATATGCGCCAGATAAAAAAGCATAAGGACGATATCGTGCTTAAATCTCGTAATGGCGGGCAGGCGGCTGTTGAGAAAACCAAAAATCTCGATCTGCTTTTTGGAGATGCTACTTTCATCGATAAAAAAACCATCAGTGTACAGCCCGAAAAAGGCAAGACTAAAGAATTTAAGGCCGAACTAATTTTTATCAACACCGGCGCTAAGACTATTATCCCTGATGATATTGAGGGACTGGACGAAATAGATTACCTAACCTCTACCACCATCCTCGACCTTGAAAAAGTGCCGGAGCACTTGCTTATTATCGGTGGTAATTATATCGGGCTCGAGTTTGGGCAAATGTTCCGCAGGTTTGGCAGCAAGGTAACGATACTCGAAAAATCAGCGCGACTGCTATCCCGCGAGGACGAAGATATCTCTGCCGAGATCACAAAGATCTTAGAACAGGAGGATATCATCATTCATAGCAATGCCAAAACAACCAAATTCAAACAGAAAGCAAAAGGTAAAATAACTGCTACAGTTAGTGTTAACGGTAAAGAGCAAAAAATAAAATGCAGCCATGTGCTCATAGCTATTGGTCGCGCGCCGCAAACAGACACGCTGGGGTTAGATAAAACCGGCGTAAAGATGGACGAGAAAGGTAATATCAAAGTAAACGGCAAGCTGGAAACCAACGTAAAGGGTATTTATGCCCTTGGCGATGTAAAAGGCGGCCCGGCATTTACGCATATCTCTTATAACGATTATACCATTGTTTACCGCAACCTGATAGAAAAACAAAACCTGAATATCAATAACAGGCCCATCCCCTACTGTATGTTTACCGATCCCGAACTTGGCCGTGTGGGTATCACCGAGGCGCAGGCTAAAGAGCAGGGACTAAATTACAAGGTAGCAACACTGCCCATGGAACATGTTGCCCGCGCCATTGAAACCGGCGATACACGCGGCATGATGAAAGCCGTGGTTGACCCCAAAACCAAAAAGATCTTAGGCGCGGCCATTGTAGGGACCGAAGGCGGCGAGATCATGTCGGTTTTACAAATGGCTATGGAGGGCGGTATCACTTACGACAGGATCCGTTATTGCGTGTTCGCGCACCCAACCTACTCCGAATCGTTAAACAACCTGTTTATGGGTTTAGAGGATTAAGCCCGCTATGATAAAAATTGATCGCCTTGTAAAAACCTTCGGCGCCACAAAAGCGGTTGACGGGATCTCCTTTGAGGTGAACGAGGGCGAAAACATGGTGCTTTTAGGCACCAGCGGCTGTGGTAAAACAACCACCCTGAAAATGCTTAACCGTTTGATAGAACCCGATAGCGGTACAATTTCTATCAACGGGGAAAACATTATGGAACAGCCGCCGGAGTTATTGCGCCGTGGTATTGGCTACGTGTTGCAAAATAACGGCTTATTCCCTCACTATACCGTTGCCGAAAACATTGCCATTGTACCAAACTTGTTAAAATGGGATAAGGCCAAAACCCAAAAACGTATCGAGGAACTATTAGGCAAGCTGCATCTCGATAAAAAATACCTAAACGTTTATCCTAACGAGCTAAGCGGCGGTCAGCAGCAACGTATTGGGCTGGCAAGAGCTTTAGTGGCCGACCCGCCGGTGTTGCTGATGGACGAACCATTCGGCGCGCTGGATAATGTTACACGTTCAAAAATTCACCGGGAGTTTTTAGCGTTGGACGAATTGAAACGTAAAACCATCATTATGGTTACCCACGATGTGCAGGAGGCCTTTGAACTGGCCGACCGTATAGCGCTAATGGATAAAGGAAAAATTGTGCAGATAGGGTCGCCATCCGATCTGTTATTTAACCCTAAAAGCGCTTTTGTGCGCGATTTCCTGAAAGAGCAGCACCTGCAACTGGAGTTTAAAACTATTACCTTAAATGATATCTGGCAACATCTGCCACCCGCTGCCGGGGATAAAAACACCCATCACCTACCTGCTGAAGCGGGTGTATGGGATGTGTTAGAGAAATTTAAATTCTCCCCGAAAGAACACTTGGATATAATTAATAAACAAAACAAAGAGGTTAAATCCATCACGTTTGATGAGTTAATGGCTGCATTTTCAAAGTATAAAAACCACCAGGCACATGAATGAGCATCAGCAAACCCTGTGGGAATTTATGCAGCAACAAGCCGATAAGCTTGGCGTACAAACCATGCAGCACATCGGGCTTACATTTATATCGTTGTTTATTGCCGTTTTGGTGGGCTTGCCTTTGGGTATCTACATCACCCGTAAAAAACAACTTTCGGGTATTGTGCTGGGCATCGCGGGCATTCTGCAAACCATCCCAAGTATTGCTCTCCTTGGTTTTATGATACCTGTTTTGGGCATCGGCGCAAAGCCTGCTATTGTAGCTTTGCTGCTTTATGCTCTGCTACCCATCATCCGCAATACTTACACGGGTATCACCGGGGTTGATGGGGCTGTTAAAGAAGCCGCTGTGGCCATGGGCATGAACAAGTGGCAGGTATTATTTAAAGTTGAATTGCCCCTGGCTATGCCGGTAATTTTGGCCGGTATCCGTACGGCAACGGTTATCAACGTGGGGGTAGCAACCCTGGCATCATATATAGCAGCGGGCGGCCTGGGCGAGTTTATCTTCGGAGGTATCTCCCTCAATAATACCAATATGATACTGGCGGGTGCTATCCCGGCGGCAATACTGGCTATCCTGTTCGATTTCCTGCTATCGCGACTGCAAAAGCTCAACTTTAAAAAGATAAAAGGCGCGGTTAGGTTTGCACCTGCATTGCTAATATTACTATCAGGTCTGTACTTCATTCCATCGGCCTATGGCAGCAAGCTTACCGCCGGTTTTACGCCCGAATTTATGGGGCGGCAGGATGGCAACCTCGGCCTCATCAGCAAATACGGTTTAAAGATCCACACCATTGTGATAAATGACGCGGTGATGTATAAGGCCGCGCAGGAGAAAGAACTTGACGTGATCAGCGGATATTCTACAGATGGACGTTTGAAAGCTTACAATCTGATAGTGCTGGATGATGATAAAAAGATCTTCCCGCCTTATTATGCAGCGCCCATTGTACGCGGGGATGCCCTGCGGAAATTCCCCGAACTGGAAAAAACATTGAACCTGTTAGCCGGCACAATTACTGACTCGGTAATGACCGAACTAAACTATAAAACCGATTACCTTCACCAAACGCCGGAGCGGGTAGCAAAAGATTTCCTGCTATCCAAAAAGCTATACAAACCCGAGCGTGGGGGCCATGATGCTGTGGTGCGCATCGGCTCAAAAATATTTGGTGAGCAGTATATTTTAGCCAGCATGTACACCATGTTGATAAAAGGCTACACCAACTATGATGTAGCGACCAAAACCGGCTTAGGCGGCACCAAAATAGTTTTTGATGCCATGACTAACGACCAGATAGACGTTTACCCGGAATACACCGGCACCGGCCTGCTGGCCATATTACAGGCCCCGCCGCAAACGGTAACCCGGCTGCAGGTGAGCAAGGATAGTACCTACAATTACGTGCAGGCCGAGTTTAAAAAACGGTATAATATTAAATGGTTAAAACCAATTGGCTTTAATAATGCGTATGCATTAATGATGCGCGAGCAGCAGGCAAAAGAACTCAACATAAAAACAATTTCGAACCTTAAACGCTATTTAGATAGCAAGTAATACCAATGGACATAGCCGACTGTTATATAAAAGTACGCCACCGCACCGAAGCAATTTGCGAACCCCTGCAAATTGAGGATTATGTAGTACAACCTGTGGTTGATGTTAGTCCGCCTAAGTGGCATATAGGGCACACCACCTGGTTTTTCGAAACTTTTATCCTGAAACCTTACTTCGCCGAATACCAGGAATTCGACCCAAACTATAACTACGTTTTTAACAGCTATTACGAAACCGTTGGCAACCGCGTTATCCGTACCGACAGGGGTAACCTGAGCCGGCCAACCGTTATCGATATAAAACGTTACCGCAAGTATGTAGATGATGCCATGCTAAACTTTATTACCTGCGGCGATATCAGCGACGACGTAAAAGAACTATTGATCCTTGGCTTTAACCACGAGGAGCAGCACCAGGAACTTTTACTAACCGATATTAAATACATACTGGGTAATAACCCATTGTTCCCGGCGTATTCAAAAGATTATGCGGCTCCAAAATCGCACAAAACAGGTGCGCCTTTTATTAAACTGAATGAGGGCATTTACGAGATTGGTTTTGAAGGCGAGGGTTTCTCTTTCGACAATGAGTTAAACCGTCATAAGGTTTACCTGAATGCCTTTGAGATAAGCCCCGACCTGGTGACCAACGCAGAATATTTAGAGTTTATAAACGCAGGTGGCTACCACGATTTCCGCCACTGGCATGCCGCCGGCTGGGATTGGGTAAACAACAACAAGGCAGAAGCCCCAATGTACTGGCATAATATAGACGGTGAATGGCATAACTATACCTACCACGGCTTACAGCCTGTACATATGCATGATGCGGTTACCCATATCAGCTATTACGAAGCTTATGCTTACGCCTCATGGAAAGGCATGCGCCTGCCAACCGAGTTTGAATGGGAGGCCGCAGCAAAACAATTTAACTGGGGCCTGCGCTGGGAATGGACAGAAAGCGCCTACCTGCCCTACCCCGGTTTTGCCAAAGCGCCCGGCGCCATTGGTGAATACAACGGCAAATTTATGGTAGGCCAGAAGGTTTTGCGCGGGGCATCAGAAGTAACATCACCAAACCATAGCCGCATAACTTACCGCAACTTTTTTCAGCCGGAACTACGCTGGCAATTTACTGGCATACGTCTTGCTAAATAATAAAATCATTAGAATCAAGATATTTAGAGTCAGGAATCAAGACAGAAATTGCATATCAATAAAAATAAAGAGTCCTGAATCTTATTTCTTGATTTCCTGATCCTATAAAAAATATATACCTATGGCTTCTACCACCACAGCAACACAACAAACAAACAGCGTACTTACCGATGAGCAGTTTTATAAGGACGTTGTAACCGGTTTAACATCCACGCCCAAACACCTGGATTCGAAATACTTTTATGATGCCCAGGGCGACAGGATCTTCCAGGAGCTGATGGGCTGCGAAGAGTACTATCCCACCAATTGCGAGATGGAGATCTTCACCAGTCAAACCGCCGAAATTTGTAAGGCTATTATTGCCGGTGGCGATGCATTCGACCTGATTGAGCTGGGTGCCGGCGATGCCACAAAATCGACCCAATTATTAAAGTACCTTATAGATAATAAAGCCGATTTTACCTACCTGCCGATAGATATCTCGGAGAATGTGATATCGTACTTAAATATTACCCTGCCCGTTACCCTGCCCGGCATCAACATTACCGGCCTTAACGGCGAATATTTTGATATGCTGAAGAAAGCGGCATCAATCTCCAATAAACGCAAAGTGGTGATGTTCCTGGGATCCAACGTGGGTAATATGCCTGTTGATGTGGCCCGGAGCTTTTGCCACGAATTGCGTAACAATCTGTCCGAAGGTGATATGGTACTGATCGGTATCGACCTGAAGAAAAACCCAAAGACCGTTTTAGCCGCCTATAATGATAGCGAAGGCATTACCAAGCGTTTTAACATTAACCTGCTGGAACGTATAAACCGCGAGCTTGGCGGCGATTTTAATACCCGCCAGTTTGACCACTACGCCTCTTACAACCCCGAAACCGGTGCCTGTAAAAGCTACCTGATAAGCCTTGCCGACCAGAAAGTAAAAATTGGCGATGTAACTATCAGCTTTTTGAAGGACGAATACATTGATATGGAGATCTCTCAAAAATACGCTTTAGAGCAAACCCATGAGCTGGCAGCACAGGCCGGTTTTAAGCCGATGTCTGAGTTTTTTGACAGCAAAAAATGGTTTGTTGACGCCATTTGGACTGCGGAGTGAATTGAGGCGTTTACGGTCGTTTAAAGGGCGAAAAAAACCTTTTTAAAGTCGCTTTTATCCGATAGAAATCCGGCAAAAGCGGTAGTTTGATTTTACTTTTGCACCTACTGTAATTAAACCTATATTTATTAAAAATATAAAACCTAATGACAGCATCATCAATTGTAGCCTACCTGCTGGTATTCTTCATCATCATTGTAGTACTATCATCATTTGTAACCGTTAAACAGGGTACCATTGCCGTAGTAACCGTATTTGGTAAATACCGCCGCATATTAACGCCGGGGCTAAACTTTAAAATTCCGCTTGTAGAGCAGATCTACTCTAAAATATCTATCCAGAACCGCTCTGTGGAGCTGGAGTTCCAGGCTGTAACGTACGATCAGGCCAACGTATACTTCAAGGCCATGCTGCTGTATTCGGTGTTAGACCAATCTGAAGAAAGCATCAAAAATGTAGCCTTCAAGTTTGTAGATGAACGTAACCTGATGCAGGCGCTCATACGCACAGTAGAGGGTTCTATCCGCGCATTTGTGGCCACCAAACGCCAAAGCGAAGTATTGATACTTCGCCGCGACATTGTGGAACACGTAAAAGAGCAACTGGACGCCATACTGGAAGGCTGGGGCTACCACCTGCAGGACCTGCAACTGAACGACATTACCTTTGATGATATCATCATGAAATCGATGAGCCAGGTGGTGGCATCAAACAACCTTAAGGCTGCTGCTGAGAACGAAGGCCAGGCCTTATTGATCACCAAAACCAAAGCTGCCGAAGCCGAGGGTAATGCTATCAAGATCTCGGCCGAGGCCGAGCGCCAGGCTGCACAGCTGCGTGGCCAGGGCATCGCGTTGTTCCGCGAGGAGGTGGCCAAGGGTATGACGGTTGCCGCCAAAGAGATGCAAAATGCGGATATGGACACCTCTGTTATCCTTTTCACCATGTGGACAGAATCTATCAAACATTTCGCCGAAAACTCGAAAGGCAATGTTATTTTCCTGGATGGCTCTACCGAGGGCATGCAGCACACCATGAAAGAAATGATGGCTTTAAACCATTTGCATAGCGAGGCAGTCAAAAAGTAAAGTTTCACTTTACAAACTGGCTACATGATATTAAAATACTTGCGCGTTATTTGCGCTATTGCATTGCTATGCTCCGTGTTAAGCCCGGTTTCGGCACAACCGCACAGGCTGCTAACGGTTAACGATTTCCAGGGCACGCCGCGGGTAAATGGGCGCGGGGTTATTGCATACACCAATTGCACTATCAATTTTACATATCAGGCCAGCCGTAACGATGGTAATTATATTTTGCATGCCAATGTGCGCCTGTATATGAACAACTATAAATCATGGATGGATAGATCTCGCATTACCGGCGCCGATCAGTTAGCCGAAGTTTTAAAACACGAGCAGGGGCACTATACTATTGCCTATTTAGAGCAGCAGGAAGTTTTAAGGGCTATTGAGCGCACCCGTTTTACCTACAACTACAATGCCGAAGCAATGGCTATATTTAACCGTATTGATGCCAAATACAAACAGCTAAACCAGGATTACGACGAGGATACCGAACATATGACCAACCGGCAGCAACAACACAGCTGGGACATTTATTTTGCTAAACGCCTGCAATTTATACCGCAGGAGAATGCGAGCCTTTAGTGAATTAGTGGCTGAAGCACCATCCGCTAATTTAAAGTATGCCATAGCTAGCCTGTCGAACCATTTGCCAGCTGCCAATTATTCCCGTACTTTTGAAACAATATGCCAACCGGTAAAAATTTATATTTCGCTTCTGATTTTCATTTGGGTGCCGTTGGGTACGCTTCATCCCGCGAGCGGGAAGACCGCATTATCCGCTGGTTGGATATGATCAAAGATGATGTTGCCGAACTATTTTTGATGGGCGATGTATTTGATTTTTGGTTTGAATACAAAACGGTGGTACCTAAAGGATACATCCGCTTTTTAGGCAAGCTGGCCCAGCTAACCGATGCAGGCGTAAAGCTATACCTGTTTAAGGGCAACCACGATATGTGGATGTTTGACTACTTTGTACGGGAGTTGAACGCTACCATCGTCACCAACGAACTGGAGATGGAGCGTGGCGGTAAAAAATTTTACCTGCACCATGGCGATGGCCTTGGCCCCGGCGATCAGTTTTATAAATTCCTGAAAAAGTTTTTCCGCAGTAAAGCCTGCCAATGGTTATTTGCCAGGCTACACCCCAATTTAGGCGTGGGTATTGCCAATGCATGGTCGCGGCAAAGCCGGATTGCGGGTATCAAGGATACAGAAAAGATCAAGCACCAGCAGGAGTGGCTGGAAGCCTACTCTTTAGAAGTATTAAAAAGCCGGCACTTTGATTATTTTGTTTTTGGCCACAGGCACCTGCCTTTAGACATCTCGCTACCCGATAACAGCCGTTATGTAAACCTTGGCGAATGGGTAAATTACAATACCTATGCCGTTTTTGACGGAGTAAATTTAGAGCTGAAGTGGTTTGAAAAGGAGAAAGAATAACGAACGTTGAATTTTGAAAACACTGGCCTAAGTTTTCAACTTACACCAAAAAAAGCAACGATAAGCATGACACTGTTAAGCTGAAAGCTTAACTCATTTTTGGTCGAAGCTTTCAGCTTCGACCAGGCTGCGCAATAATAATAACAAAAATGGCCGCCTTAAAGGCAGCCATTTTTGTTATTGAATTTTGGTTTCTTTAACCTCTACCGGGATAGGCTCCGGCTCTTGCGCGGTTTTAAATTCTTTAATGCCTCTGCCAAGCCCCTTCATCATTTCGGGTATTTTTTTACCGCCAAACAATACTAAAATGGCAATGATGATCAATATAATTTCTGGTGCTCCCATAATAATTTTTTTAAATGATAGATACTGTAATTACGGTTAATATACAACAATGGTTTTATACACCATGTACTAAAGAACGTTTATTTTGTTATTACAGTATTATTTAATTGAATACTGGGCTAAGTTTCCAACTTAGCCCAAAAACAAGGCAAGCTTTAAGCTTGCGAAACAATGAAGCAGGGCATTATTTGTAATCATTCGTACAAACAAAATCTCTTTACAATAGGCTGAATTTATTATGTGCCGATAAATGCGTATTTTTGCATGTTTTTTGCAGTGCAATAACAAACGCTAAACCCGATTGTAACATAAAGCTTTGTGTGATGGATTAGCGGGCAGGCAAAGCTTGCCGTGAAAAGCGGGGCTGCAGTACCCATAAACACTGCAATTGATTTTCAAATAAGAAGATGTTAGAGAAATTAGAATTAATATTTCAACGCTGGAAAACCGTAGAAGGCGAATTAAGCAGCCCTGAAGCCATGGCTGATATGAAGCGTTTTGCGCAGTTGAACAAGGAATATAAAGACCTTGCCAAGATTGTTGACGAGTATAATGTTTACAAGAACATTATGAGCAACATTGAAAGCAATAAAGAAATTTTAGCTACCGAGAAGGACGAAGAGTTTCGCGAGATGGCTAAAGCCGAATTAGATGAGTTATTGGTAAAACAGGATGAAATGGAAGAAGCTATCCGTTTGATGCTAATACCAAAAGACCCTGAGGATTCTAAAAATGCTATTATTGAGATACGTGGCGGTACGGGAGGTGATGAGGCTGCGCTTTTTGCAGGCGACCTTTACCGTATGTACATGCGTTATTGCGAGCGCCGTGGCTGGAAAACCGAACTGGTTGATTATACCGAAGGTACCGCCGGCGGTTATAAAGAGATTGTGTTTAACGTAAACGCCGAGGATGCTTACGGTAACTTTAAGTATGAAAGCGGCGTGCACCGTGTACAGCGCGTGCCCGATACCGAAACCCAGGGCCGTGTGCACACATCAGCCGCATCGGTAGTGGTACTGCCCGAGGTTGATGAGTTTGATATTGACCTGCAGGTAAGTGATATCCGCAAGGATCTGTTCTGTGCATCTGGTCCGGGTGGCCAGTCGGTGAATACCACCTATTCTGCCGTACGTTTAACGCACATCCCTACAGGTATAGTAGCACAGTGCCAGGATCAAAAATCGCAGTTAAAAAACTATGATAAAGCTTTAGGCGTGCTACGTTCGCGTGTTTACGAAATGGAGCTGCAAAAGCACCTTGAAGAAACATCTAAAAAGCGTAAAACAATGGTTGCCACCGGCGACAGGAGCGCTAAGGTACGTACCTATAACTATCCGCAAGGCCGCTTAACCGAGCACCGCATAGGGTTAACCATCTATAATTTAACCGGTGTTATGAACGGCGATTTGCAGGAAATTATGGAAGCCCTGCAATTTGCAGAGAACGCTGAAAGGTTAAAAGAAGGTACCGCAGCCTAAAAAATTATTATAATTATAAAATTTAAAGCACCTATATGGTGCTTTTTTCATTTATAGAAACCCGCATTTCATGCCAATTTCATAATGCCCCACTATTTTAGCGTTTGTGGAGTTGCGTTTACATATTATGTTACGTAATTGTAAATACAACAACTTAACTGTTTATAACGCTATTACTTATGCTGGCAGTAAAAAATTTAACAGGCGCTTCAACCATTTTTAACCGCGAGGTTCGTTTAATGGGCAACAGGTTCGAGATCAGTTTAGTAGCTAACGACCATATTTGGGCGCTGGCACGTATTGATAGCGCTATTAGCGAAATAAACCGGGTTGAAAAATTGTTAAGCACGTTTAATGAAGACAGCTCTATAAATGCCATTAACCGCAATGCGGGTGTGCAGCCCGTACGCGTAGATGCAGAAACCTTCAGGATAATTGACAGGGCTATACAAATATCATCTCTTACCGATGGCTCATTTGATATTACCTACAACGCGGTGAATACTGATGCCGACGATATGTACCCCCCAGTTGCTATTGCCCCTGCTAAAAAGTTAAAAAAGAAAATAATCCTTACCAACTATACCAATGTTGTACTAAACTTTGACGCACAAACCGTTTTTCTTAAAAACAAAGGTATGCGTATAGGTTTTGGCGCCATAAGCCGCGGTTATGCCGCCGACAGGGCAAAATATATACTACAAATGGAAGGTGTTAGCAGCGGTGTTATTAACGCCGGTGGCGACCTGCTTACCTGGGGGCTGCAGCCCGACAATACCCCATGGACCATTGCCACTGCCGATCCCTCACAGGCTAACCAGCCTTATGCTGCGGTAAATATCAGCAACATGGCGGTTGCTACCTCTTACAATACAGAAAAATATACCAGCATCAATAACATTAAAGCTAAAACCGATATTAACCCCGAGAACGGTTTTCCGGTTAGTAAAATTGAAAGCGTAAGCGTTATTACACCCGGTGCCGAACTTGCCGATGCCATGGCCACCCCTATTATTGCCATGGGCGTAAACGCCGGTTTATATTTAATAAATAAGCTTAACCAAATAGCGTGCATTATTGTTGATGACCATGCACGTGTATACACATCAAAAAATATAAGTGTGATGATGTAAGCCCAATGCTTACCTTTACCATAAACCTATTATAAAATATTTTAACGCGCTAAATAAACAGGGATAAAGCCCCGTGTATTTAGCGCATTTTTACATACAATAATTTAATACACCTATACGCGGTTGCCTGCGTATCTTTGCAATATTAAAGTGTTTCTCCCCTTCAAATGATAAAGTGGTTTTTGTATATTGTACTTTTACTGATATTCGCACCACGCTTGTCATACGCTAAAAGCAGTGCACGCTTTCACAGTAATCTTTTTCATGCTCACAGTACTGTATCATTTATCACAATTAATTCGTTACAACATGATACAACTTTAACAAAAGGCAAACAAAAGCAATCAGAAGAAGACAAAAAGAAAATCAAGGAGGTTGCCAAGGCCAAAAAACAGCCGAAGCCCGAAAAGATAGAAACTGTTGACCCGGCAAAACCAAAACCTAAACGGCAGCGCAGGCCCGAAGGGTTGGAAAGGCCACCCGAAATACCAAGGAGAAACGACTAATATTACAGCTACATTAATGAGATATTTTGGCGCCCTGTTATTTATTATTATTTGCACTGCATTACATGCCGCTGCAGTAAAGCCGTTTATGGTAAAATACCCCAACGGGTATACAGTTGCAGATACGGATACCATTGTACGTAAAACCTCGGTATCTGCAGGGATAAGCTACGGCAGCGATGCGCTTTTTTTCGGCCGTACGGGGCCCATCAAATACCCGTTCATGTCTACCGATCTTATTATTAATACAAAGCCCGGTTTTTTTGTATATGGTTCGGCCGTAAAAGTATTGGGCTACAAACCCCTGGTTGATGAGATAGACCTTGGCGGAGGGTATTATTATCGCCTCTCTAAAAAATTCAACGGTACGGTAAGTTATACACGCTTTATATTTAACAAAGAAGCCAATATTATCAAATCATCTGCATCTAACGATATTAACTGGAAGAATAGTTTTGATTGGAAATACCTTAAAACAAGCGCTACAGTTGATTACCTTTTCGGCAAATCGTACGATGTTTTTACGACCATCAGCAACTCCAAATATTTCGAAAGCAGCTTTAATATTTTTAACGATCAGGATTTTATTTCTGTTAACCCAAGCGTAAACCTCATTTTTGGCACACAAAACTTTGTGCAGCGTTATGCGGTTGACCATGACACCCGCTTAGAAGTTGACAATATTGCTGTTATAAATGAAAATGGCCGCCGTGCCCGGGCCAATGCTAAATTTAACATGCTGAATTATAGCTTTAAAATACCCCTGGCTTATAATATGCCGCACTATACGCTGGAGGCTTCCTATAAATATTCTATCCCGGTAAACGTAGAAGGGGCTTTAAAAAATCGCCGCGAATCGTTTTTTAATTTCACCTTTTATTACGTGTTTTATTAGATGAATGTATTGATCATTGAGGACGAAAAGGCACTTGCCCACGAACTGGAATTTTTCCTGGTGAAGAATAACTACATATGCGAAATTTGCTATGATGGCGCATCAGCATCAGAAAAAATTGCCGTTAACCTGTATGATTTTATCCTGCTTGACCTTGGCCTGCCAGATTACGAAGGGCTTGACCTGTTAAGAGAGGCAAAAAAGGCAAACCCCGAGGCCGCTTGTATTATCCTTACCGCCCGCGCCGAAGTTACCGACCGCGTAAAGGGCCTTGACCTTGGCGCAGATGATTACCTGGCAAAACCATTTTCGCTTTTAGAGCTGCAGAGCCGCATGCAGGCCATCACTCGCAGAAAATTTGGTATCACCCAAACGGTTATAGATCTGGATGGCTTTTTGGTGAATATTACCGACCGTACCATCCTTTATCATGTTAACCCGGTAAACACCATCACCAAAAAAGAATTTGACCTGATAGCTTATTTACTGCTGCATAAAAACCGCACCCTAACCCGCGCCCAGTTAAGCGAGCATATTTGGGGCAGCGTTATTAATGATGATTACGACTCGAACTTTATTGATGCACACATCAAAAATATACGTAAAAAACTAAGTGTATTTGCCCCCGCCGATTGGCTGGAAACCGTACGCGGCCTGGGCTACAGGATTAAAACAAACGTTTAAGTATTTGAAACTCCAAACCAAACTTACACTGTTTAATGCCATATCAAAACTGGTTATTGTAACCCTTTTTATCCTGCTGCTGCCCAATATTATCGAAAAAATAAATAAAAACTATACCGACAACCGCCTGGTAAAGCAAAAGGATAAGTTTTTGCAAAAGGTAAGGGATAACGGCATTAAATACTACATAGAAGACGGAGATACCTATGGCAGTTACCTGCCGTTGAAAGAAGAGTTCATCAGCCTTGAGATAGTAAACTATGATTTAGATACGATTAGGGACGAGCGGCGCATTGTGGAGCGCGATACCATTGCTTACCGCATATTAAGCCACACTTTTAAAGCCGGTAAAAAAAATTATTTGCTTGAGATAGGCAAGAGTACCGAAACCATAGGCGAAACCACCGGCCCGCTGCAAAACATAGCTTTCCAGATATTACTGGGGATGATACTGCTCACCATCCTGGCTGATCAGATCTACTCTAACTACATCCTGCGCCCGTTAAGCATCATTATCCGCACAAAGCTTATTGGCAACAAGTTCCCCAAGGTTACTGTTTATAAAGAGGTTAAAACCAGCACCTCTGATTTTCAACATCTTGACATGAGCATCCACAAAATGGTGGAAACTATTGAAACTACCTTCCAGAAAGAAAGGGAGTTTATATCCAATGCATCGCATGAGCTAATGACCCCCATCTCTATCCTGCAATCAAAAATTGAGAACATGTTTGAGCAGGATGATATTGCCGACGACCTAAAAGTGCGCCTGCTGGAGATGCAAAAAATATTGAACCGCTTAAAAAGTATTACCAAAACCTTGCTGCTGATATCGCAGATAGAGAACGACCAGTTTTTGAAGGAAGATATCATATCTGTGAACGATTTGCTGCAGGATGTTTACGAAGAGATCTCCATCCGCCTGCAGGATAGGAACATTAGCCTGGCCATGCTGGTTATAGATAATGTAGAATTGCTTGGCGTAAACAAGTTCCTGTTGTTTAACCTGCTGTTCAATTTAATAAACAACGCTATTAAATACAACCGCCCCGATGGCGAAATAACCGTTACGGGGCAATGGGTAAGAAACAATTACACCATTAAAATAACAGATACCGGCATTGGTATTGCAGCCGATGAATTGCCGTATATATTTAACCGTTTTAAAAAAATGAAGCAATCACTTTCACAGGATAGCTTCGGTCTGGGCCTGCCTATTGTAAAATCTATAGCGGGTTTTCACCAAATAGGTATAGATGTCGTTTCTGAGAAAGGGGTGGGCAGTACATTTACCTTAACTTTCCCCATAAAACTTACCGGCAATGCGCCCATACTATAATTATTGTACTAAATAAAAGGCAGCATTGCATAGCTTATTATTTAGCGTATTATTGTTAACACACCGTTATTTTCTCAAATCTTAAAAATATGTTGTTATAGTATGGATTTATTTTCAAAATATCCGTAATATTTCAATAATATATAGTTTTGGTCTTTGGCATTCGCTTTGCAAATAATCAATTAATTACACACACCAATTTAAAAATGAAAACACTAAAAATAAAAATTGCTACGTATAGCATTGCATTAGCCTCATTAGGTATATTAGGCTCTGGCTGCGATTCATTAACCAAAACCCAAAAAGGCGCGGCCATAGGCGCAGGTGCCGGTGGTACCATAGGTGCATTTATTGGTAAGGCAGCAGGGAACACTGCATTAGGAGCAATTATTGGTGGCGCCGTTGGTGGTACAGCCGGTGCATTTATTGGCCGTAACATGGACAGGCAGGCTGCCGAAATTAAACAAACCGTACCGGGCGCAACCGTAACCCGCGAAGGTGAGGGCATATTGGTTAAATTTGATTCAGGTATCTTGTTCGATACCAACTCATCAGATTTAAAACCAGCTGCACGTACAAACCTGGCTAACCTGGCCACATCATTACAAAACAACCCACAAACAAACATCCTAATTGTGGGCCATACAGACAACACCGGTACTGATGAGTATAACCAAAACCTTTCTGTACGCAGGGCCGAATCTGTAAAAGCATATATCTCTGCAAATAATGTGGCCAACTCCCGCTTAAGCACAAGTGGTAAAGGCGAAAGCGAGCCAATTGCAGATAACAATACCGTTGAAGGCCGCAGCCAAAACCGCAGGGTTGAAATTGTGATAGTGGCAAATGAGGCCATGAAAAACCAGGCTAAACAAGCAACCAACTAATTTTAAGATCAGTTAATAGTTAATCAAGAAAGCCCTTGCTGTGCATAGCAAGGGCTTTGCTATTTTAATAATATTTCGTTATCACTCACCCCGACTATGCTTCGCTGGTCGACCCTCTCTGCTGCGCAAAGAAGGTGAGAAAACACATACAGTTTTAACCCTCTTTCCACTTGCGGAGAGAGGGTGGTCGAGCGTAGCAACGACTGGGTGAGTCAATCGCACAAAGACATTTTTTACCCTATTGAAAGAGGCACAACATAAGGGCAAAGAAGCCTTTACTATCATTTACTTATTGCTTTTGCAGCTATCATCGGTTGCAGCGACTTAAAGAAGTGGCTCAGATCTGTAGGTAATACCCCCGGCGTTGTACTATTGCTGTGGCAGGTAAAGCACGATTTGCTGGATGTTTGGAAATAGGTTTCCATGGTGCTATTGGCCAAAACGTTGGTGCCCACTGCTGATCCTGGTGCAGAAAATTCGGCGCTGTAGCTTTTTCCGTTGGGTGCCGCACCTTTTTCTGTCCAGGTAGCGCCTATCAGCAGGTAATTTGCCCGCACATCACCCGGCGAAAGTAGGGTTGCGATTGTTTTGTTGATTGATATCAATTCGCTGTTAGAGGCCGCCGCAAATTTAGACCTCGGATTAGCTATCCCGAAAGCACCCCATGCAAAAACGCGCTGCGTGTTACTTGCGCTGATAGTTTGGCCGGTTTCGGCAGTGATGTAAGGCACCGTTTTACGTTGCGCATCGCGGTTACCCATGTGCGGAACGTTTACAGTTGTAGCAGACGCATTACTTGAAAACACCCATCCGGTGCCGGTATCGGCAGGTTGCGTGGCTGTTTTACCATCTTTAGTAATATACTCATAAGCGGCGTTTGGTGTGATGCCGTTATGCTCATAAGTGGCCCAGATCATCTCCGCGTGGCCGGCAACACTACCTACGATGTGCATACCCACCATCGCCATCATAACAGTTTTTTGCCCCTTTGGCGTCCATTTGGTATTGCTGGTGGTATCGTAAACCGGGATGGTAGCTTTTACCTGGAAGTATTGAGCAGCATCAGGCAAAGAACCGGCTTCCACCCATGATGTTTTAATTTCCAGCGCCAGCGCATTAGAATCGGGCAGCGTGTGCCCTGTTTTACGTGCGTAGGCCGTAATACTGTCCCGTTCGGCGGCGTTTACAGGGAAGTGGTTGCCATTAAGCACGCCATTTTTAACGCCGGTCATATAATAAGCATACACGTCATTTACCGATGACAGGTAGTAAACCAGCGAACCTTGTTTAGACATCAGCACGTGGCCGGTAGCCTGGCCCACTTCTGATTGTGTAAGCTTGCCTTTCGAGTCAAGGAACACAAAATGATTGCCCACTTTAAAACGTTCCACAAAGTTCTCTTTAACTGCATGGCGGATAAGCGCTTTTGGATGGGCTATCTCATTATTTTTACTGTCTTTAAAATGAAGTGTCCCTTTGGCATCCTGTTGAACACTGGCCACTTCCTGCGAGCTATTTTTATCACTCTTTACTAAGGCGGGTGTATTTTCTTCAGGGCCGGCATTTTCTATCTCCAGCAATCTGCCGGTGCTGTCCTCCATTACAGGTAAACCGTTAGGGCCGGTTTTATTGATGTTGTTAGTCATATTTAAAACCCTTTTTACATCGTGCGGCTCAAGTTTACGCTTCCCATCAATACTGGCCGAAACATCATAAAACAATGACGACTCCAGTACAGACCCGCCCTGTTTTACAGGCGAGGTAAGCCAAAGCAACATATGTTCAGACCAATCATAAAAATCGCAGTTGCCATTTTTTACAGAAAAATCTACGCTGTTTGCCGGCGTAACCAATCCGTTAACAGATACTTTGCCATCGGCAAACCAGCCGGCAAATTCCGAATCGGAAATGGTGCAAACGGGGTTTACATCATCGGGCAGCAGGTTTTTGGTTACGGATGATTTTGCAGCTTCTGTTTTTGGTGCGCTGCAGCGCCATAATACAACAACCAGCAGGCAAAGCAATGCTGTTATCAATACTTGTTTTTTCATGTTGAGTGTGATTTGGTTAAAGGTTTTACGGCTGGCTTTCAAAGTTTATAGCCTGCAATTTCAACAATGCTATAAATTACTGATAACCAGCACGTAAATATAAAAAACACAACTAACAGGAATACCCTCAAAACGTCTTATTAGCCGGGGGTAAAAACGTCTTTTTCCTGCCACGCATAATGGATCCTGCGATGAGCCCATCCAGCGCTGTCATGGTGAGCTTGTCGAACCATTAACAAGGCGTCTAGGTCTTCGACAAGCTCAGACTGACACTTATATAAGTCAATGACTGGGTTGAGTTGACTTGCAAAGCGCCCCTTTAAGCTTCTGTGCTTTTTTGTACCTTTGCCGCATGGCATCCATCAAACCATCTGTACCAAAGGGCACCCGCGATTTCTCTCCCGCCGAAATGGCAAAGCGTAACTTTATTTTTGATACTATTAAAGGCGTATTCAGGAAATACGGTTACCAGCAGATAGAAACCCCATCGATGGAAAACCTGAGCACTCTTACCGGCAAATATGGCGATGAAGGTGATAAGCTGATATTTAAGATTTTAAACAGTGGCGATTTTTTAGCCAAGGCAGATGAGCAGGCATTAGCCGCGCGCAACTCAAACCAGGCAACTGCATCTATCTCCGAAAAAGCCCTCCGTTATGACCTTACCGTGCCTTTCGCACGCTATGTTGTACAACACCAAAACGAGATCACTTTCCCTTTTAAACGCTTCCAGGTGCAACCGGTATGGCGAGCCGACAGGCCGCAAAAAGGCCGTTACCGCGAGTTTTATCAGTGTGATGCTGACGTAGTTGGCTCGGCATCGTTACTGAACGAGGCGGAGTTTATCATGATCTATGATGAAGCTTTAAGCCTGCTTGGATTAAAGGATTTCAGCATTAAAATAAACAATAGAAAAATACTATCGGGAATTGCGCAAGTGATAGATAAAAACGATAGCATTATTGACATGACTGTGGCTATCGACAAACTGGATAAGATAGGCTTTGACGGCGTAGTAAAAGAACTGCTTGAGCGTGGCTTTACCCAGGCGGATATCGATCATATCAAACCCATCATTTTGCTGGAAGGCACTAATGATGAAAAGCTGGCCAGCCTTCGCGCAGCTTTAAAAAATTCAGAGATCGGCTTAAAAGGTTGCGAAGAAATAGAAACCGTATTTAATTACGTGTCCGCCTGTAAACCGTTAACCGCCAAGCTGGAGCTTGACATCACCCTGGCACGCGGCTTAAACTACTACACCGGCGCTATCTTCGAAGTAAAAACCAACGAAGTTGCCATGGGCAGCATTGGCGGTGGTGGCCGTTATGACGACCTGACCGGCATGTTCGGCCTTAAAGGACTTACCGGTGCGGGTATCTCTTTTGGAGCCGACCGTATCTACGATGTACTGGAAGAGCTGAACCTGTTCCCGCAATCGGCAGAGCAAAGTACGCAGGTGCTTATTTGCTGCTTTGATGAGCAGGGCGAAAAATATGGCCTGCCCCTGTTGCAAAACCTGCGCGGCCAAAACATTAATGCCGAGCTTTACCCCGCAGGCGCTAAAATTAAAAAGCAAATGGAGTATGCCAATAACAAGCAGATCCCCTACACCGTTTTAATTGGCAGCGACGAGATGCAAAGCGGCCTGCTTACCTTCAAAAACATGGAAAGCGGCGAACAGGAGAAACTATCGGCAGATGACATTCTGAGCAAGCTTAGCAAATAGCATTAACTGCAGGAACATACAACTGATGAGATTATGATCTTCCATTTCAGAAACAAGTTCCCGCAGCTCAACTCCTTTTGGGACAAGTACCTGCCGTTCCAAAAACGGTTGGAACTCCCGGCAAAAACAATTTTGCTGGAAGAAGGCAAGGTGTCATAAAACTACATCTTCATAGAGAAGACTGCAGCTTATCAGGACATTGCCGAACAATGGAACATTGGCGTACCTGGCGGACTACGGCCTGGTGGTAACCATTTAAACAGGCAATGACTTTACCCCGGATAGCATACAGTAATTTATCGATATTTAATTACGCTGCCATTTATCCTGGTTACCAACCTATAAAGGGGATACGATATCAGGAAAAGGGCCACAACAAATATAAAGCTCCTGGTATCGCTTATGGCAAAGCCAACAAACAACACCAGGCTAACCGTAAGCGCCAGAATAGTTAAGTAAGGATAGCCCCATGCTTTATACGGGCGATGAAGATCAGGTTCCTTTTTCCTCAGTATTAATAATGATGCAAAAGAAAAAGCGGTAACAACGGTTAACATTACCGCTGCAAGGGAGAAGATTTGCTCAAAAGTATTGTACTGTATAAAAACAAGCGTTAATACATAACAAACCAGCAAAGAAACGTATGGGGTCCCCCCCTTGTTTAATAAGGCACCCTGCTTTATAAAAAAGCCTTCGCGGCTTAAGCCAAAAAGTATCCGTGAGGGTATCAGCATGTACGCATTTAATATGCTGATGACAGAAAAAATTGCTATTATATTGATGATGACAGAACTCCAGCTGCCAAAGGCAACCGCGGCGGCCGCAGAAGCAGCCAAAGGCGATTTAGCGATTGAACTAAGCGGAAGTACATATAAAATGGCCCCGTTAATTAACAGGTAAAGGGTAATGATAGTAATAGCACCAATAAAATAAGACCGGGCTATATTTTTGCCGGGGTTCTCATCTTCTTCTGCAAAAAAGGAAACGGCCATCCAGCCATCGTAAGTACCTAAAATTAGTTGCATGGCTTTAAAAAAGGAAATTATCAGCGCTCCGTTAAATACAATAGTTTGCGGAACCAATAAGCCCGATGATTGCTGGGGGTTTGCCAAAAAACAACCCGCAACCAAAACTAAAAGTAAAATAACCTTTAAAATACTTGTGATTTTTTGCGTGGCACTGCTTGTTTTTATGCCGGGCAGGTTAAGCAATGTAAATACGGTTAAGTACCCTATACCAACGGCCTTGTCATACCCCTGTAATTGCGGGAAAAGCAAGGTGGTATATTCGCCTAAAACAATGCAGAAAAATGCGGGTGCGCTTACATTCAATATAAAATCAAACCAGCCGGCGGCAAATCCAATATATGTACCAAAAGCTTTTTTAATATAATTAAATGCCCCGCCCGCCTTTGGCATCATAGCGGTTAGTTCGGCATATGAGCTTGCGCATAATATGATATAAAGCCCTGCTAAAAGCCAGCAGCTAAGTATAAGTATTTTATTGGGCAAAAGCACGGCAATGCTGGCCGGGGCGCGCAAAATACCGGTGCCAATAGTACTACCCACAACTATTGATACCCCGAATACGATACCTAAAACCTTTTTTAATTTTACTTCACTCTTTTTATCGGTTTTAGCCATTTGATATCAGTAGTTTATTAAACACTTAAAGATCTATTTTCCCTTATAGTATGGGTTAACAACCATATAACACTTACGTTAAATACACTTTAAAAGTTGTGCCTTTGCCTAACTGGCTTTCAACCTCAATTTTACCCCCAAGAGCCTCTATCTGGTTTTTGGTGATAAAAAGGCCTATGCCTTTGGCATCGCGGTTACCGTTAAAAGTTTTATACATGCCAAAAAGGTCGGTGCCATGCTTTTGCAGATCGATGCCGATGCCGTTATCAGCAACTATAAACCCCTCCCTCTCATCAGCATCTTTAAAATAGCTCAGGGTTATTTTAGGGCGGGCAATTGCAGTGCGATATTTTATAGCGTTGCTTATTAAATTAAAGATGATACTTTCTAAATAGGCGGGGCTGTGAATGAGGGAACATTCGGCAGGGATGAGGTTTTCAATATCTACATCCCACGCTTTAATATCATTTGCCAATAACGCTATAGCGCGGTTAAAATAGTTAAGCAGGTTAACCCTGGCCGTTTGGATATTAAGATTGGTTTGTATAGATACAACTTCGTTAAGATTGGTGATAGTTTCGTTCAACTGTTCAGAAACTTTTGCCAGATGAGTAGATAGTTCCTGCTTTTCCGTTTCGTTTGTAACCGGGTCAGTTAGTACATCCATCAGCATTTTAAAATTGCTGGCGTGGGTGCGCAGGTTGTGCGATACGATGTAGGCAAAATTAAGCAAGCGGTTATTTTGCCCGCTTATTACCTCTAATGTTTCGCGCAGGCGCTGTTCCTGCTCTTTTTGCTCCGTAATATCTGTGTGGGTGCCAATGATACGCGCAGGCCGGTTATTTGCATCATATTCAATAACCTTGCCCCTGTCAAGCACCCATTTGTAGGTGCCGTCTTTACACATAACCCGGTGCTGGTTCGAGTAAAAATCCGACTCGCCGTTTATATAGGCCCTAACATCCGCCACATATTTATCCCGGTCATCAGGGTGCACCCTATTTGTCCATTGCCCAGGGATGTTGCTAAACTCATTTTCCTCAAGGCCTATCATACTCAGGCATTGTTTAGAGTGGAAAACAGTATTATTAACCAGGTCAAGGTCCCAAATGCCACCACCCGACCCTTCAGAAGCAAAGATCCACCTTCGCTCGCTTTCTTTTAATTTTGCTTCGGCCTGTTTACGCCCGGTAATATCTTTTAGCTGCGAAACAAAATACAGGGGAACTTCAGCCTTGTCGCGTACAATACCTACGTTTAACAATGACCAAATAACCCCTCCATCCTTTTTTAAATACCTTTTTTCCAGCTGGTACCCGTTTATCTCTTTGTTCAGCGTTTTTTGCAGTAGGGTAAGATCGGCCTCGAGGTCTTCAGGGTGCGTTATTTGCTGAAAAGTTTTTGTTATCAGTTCATCGGCTGTATAACCCAGCATATCGCACACGCTTTTGTTTACTTTTAAAAACTTTCCTTCTACCGATACAAGCACCATCCCGATAGGCGAGTACTCAAAAGCGTTCCTGAATGTTTCCTCGCTTATTTCAAGGGTTTGTTCGGTGAGTTTTTTATCGCTGATATCAATATGGCAGCCTACCATACGCACCGGCTCCTCATTATCCCATTCAATTACACGGCCTGTGCTGTTTATCCAAATTATCGAGCCGTTTTTATGTGTGTACCTTACATCAATATTAAAAGGCTTTTCACCATGGCTTTCATAATGCTGTTTCAGACATTCGTCCATGCGGGGCCTGTCTTCGGGTACTATCAGATTTGCCCATGTTTCGGTAGTATTTGGCAGTTCATCTTCTTCGTAGCCAAATATATTTTTAAAGGCGCTGCTATATATCACCCTATCTTCCCGCAAATAACAATCCCAATACCCCGCAAGGGTTTCTTCAAGAATGACCTTATAAATATTCTCCATCAATCAGGGATATTGGATAATGCTAAATGGTAACCCAATATACGACAATTTAAGAAGATATAAGTTTGATTAATAGGCATTTCTAATTTTACCCATCTGCCTTATTATTAATACTTATACAAAATTAAGCCCAGCAAAGTCCCTGTTTAATATCCGGCTGTTATTTACATTGAGCCATTTATCAAGCAGTGTGGCATAAACCTCCCTGAAATCTATCTCATACTTCAGGTCGTCATTATCCAATTGGTCAAGGTTTGGTGCGTTGTTGTAGATGCCCGCCTTTTTTAGCTTACCACCAAATATCATAACGTTGTTTGCAGTACCATGGTCAGTGCCATCGCTGGCATTTTGCTCTACACGGCGGCCAAATTCAGAGAAGGTCATTACCAGGGTATCATCAAGTTTCCCCGCTTGTTTAAGATCTTTTACAAAGGCGGCTACCGCATCACCATAAATTTTAAGCTGGCGGCCTTGCTGGTTTTGTTGCTGGGTATGGGTATCAAACCCGCTTAACGACACATAGTAAACCCTTGTTTTTAACCCCGAATTTATAAACTTTGCTACGCTTTTTAGCTGTTTGGCAAACGCCGTTTGCGGGTATTGCGCAGTAGTATTATATGTTTTTGACGTTTGCTGTATATAATTGGCCGATGAATAGGTTTCTATCATGGTTTTATATAAGTAACCTAAATTATCCTCATTCAGATGTGCGCTGTCGTGTTCATCAACAAGCTCTTTAAAAAAAGGCTCGCGGGTGCTTTGGTATAGTTTGGCCGGGTTTTGTACGGCAATTCCTTTCATTTTAGCCCCCTTCATGGCAAGGGATAAGGTATCATCAACCTCAACAGCGGTGTATGGGTTTTTATTAACAGCGCAATTGGCATCCAGGTACCTGCCTATCCAGCCGGTAGTTAAAAACTGATTGGCTTCGCTGCCGGTTTGCCATATATCCATCGACCGGAAATGCGACCTGTCGGGATTAGGATATCCTACAGAATTGATCACACTCATCCAGCCCTGGTCGTAAATCTCTTTTAATGCAGATAGGTTGGGGTTTAGTCCCTGCATATCGTTTAGCGTAACTACCTCCGGTTTTTTTATGGCGATGGTGTTACGTTTCTGGTAATAGATATCGTTGCCATAAGGCACAATGGTATTCAGCCCATCGTTACCGCCTGATAGCTGTATGATCACCAGGTTTTTATAGCCCGTCATATCGGCAGATGCCATAGCTTCCAGCGGTTTTAAAAACGATGGTATTAAAAACGCGCCCGATGCCAGTGTTGTGCTTTTTAAAAAATCTCTTCTCTTCATCACTTATCCAATTAACATAGTTGATACTCGGGTGTCGAAACCAGTTCAATAGCCAGCGCCTTTATACTGATGGCCCTGTTAACCATTTGTATTAAGTTATTACTTAACGGTGTAGCCAATAATAAACGTGCTATTGCTGTTTTAGAAGTACCTGGTGGTATAGCCGCTAAAAACCTATCCCAATTGGGCTGGCTTTGCACCGGCGTATTTACATCCTTACGTACATTAGTGGTTGGCATAGCAGCCAGTACCGCTTCGTCTTCCGGGTCGGTTTTGCCTTTAAAATCAATTATACCATCATTTAAAACCGTTGATGGTATCTTTATCCTGTACATAAGCGATGAACTGTCTATCCAGCTTTTACCACCGGGCCAACCGGCAACATTTGGAGGATTAAACAGCACCTGCCCCAAAGTGCGCTGAAACTGCAGCAATACATCCGGGTTTTTATAATCAACATAAAACTGCCTGCTAAGCCCCACAATAAAATCAACAGGCGATTTAATTAGGTTTCCTATATTCTTATCCGCATAAAACCAGTCGGCAGTAAAAATCAATTTCAATACCGGGGTTATCTCATAGTTGCTATTGTAAAACACATCGGCCATGGTGTTAATATGCTTAGCGTCGGGGATATCATTAACCAGGTATTTATACAGCTTGATACAAATAAAATTTGCCGTTTCTTTTTTTTGCAGCAGGGTATCAATAATATCAGCGCCGGTAAAGTTCCCGGATTTACCCATAAAAGTTTTTGGCCCGGCATCATGCAAAAACTTACGTTCAGCAAATTCGCCATTATTGTTAAACCCCCAGCCGGTAAAAGCCCTCGCCGATTCTTTAATATCCTGCTCGGTATAATTGCCACGACCAATGGTAAAGAGCTCCATCAACTCGCGGGCGAAGTTCTCATTAGGGTGGCCCTTTTTATTTTGTTGATTATTTAAAAATTGCAGCATGGCCGGGGTTTGCGAAACCTGCAATAACATTGTGCGGAAATTACCAAGAGCATGCTCCCTGTGTATATTATTCAACTGCTGGGCATACCAGGGGTTTTGTGTACGGCAGGCAAAATGATTATGCCAAAAAAGGGTCATCTTCTCCCTTAACTGGCTATCGCCGCTGCTCATTTGAGTTAACCAGGCAATGTTCAGATCTTTCTCCAGTTGGCGTTGTTGCTGCAAAAACATCTTTTTGGTTAATGCATCATCAGCATCTTTATAGCTACTGTTAGTGGCCACCACATTAAGCTGTTTTATCTCTTCGGAAGCTTTAAAAAGCTGGTCGGTAGTTTGTTTTACACTGAGGTGCTGCATTTGTTGCAGGTCTGCAAAGCGTAGCCCAAAACCCGCCCTTGCAAACAAATGCGCTATTTTTTTCATGCCATCCATTGTAGTATATGACAACCATGCCCGGGAGTGGTTTAATCCCTAACGGCAATTTTTTTAATTCACTATTAAAATCATTCAAACAAGTGTTATATTCGTATCGCCTAACCTTAATTTAAATGAATAAGATTTTTACTGCCCTTGTATTGTGCCTTAGCATTTCATTAGCTAATGCGCAAACAAAACCCCTTACCCAACCCTTCGGTAAAGTTGATGCTGCCGACCTTGAATCAAAAAGCTGCGATTTTGAGAAAGATGCTAACGCTGAGATACTTTTTGATAAAGCTGAGATATATTATGATGCCAACCTTGACCTTGGGATGGAAAGGCATAAAAGAATAAAAATATATAATACCAATGGGAAAGATAACGCGAATATCCGCATTGAATATTACAGCGGCAACCACGTGGAATATATTACCGGGTTACAGGCACAAACCATTAACCTGGTTAACGGCAAGCCCGAAATAACCAAGCTTGATAAAAAACTGGTGTTTACAGAACGTATTGATAAAATGCGCTCGGCCCTTGTTTTTAGTATGCCCAATGTAAAAGAGGGGTCTATAATTGAATACAAATATATTTGGAACACCAACTCGCTGAGCAATTTCCCCGATTGGTACTTTCAGGACAAACTGCCAACCCGTTACAGCGAGCTTACCACCTCTATTCCCGACTTTTTGTACTTTAAGCAAAAAGCAAATATAGTACAGCCATTAATTGTAAACACACGCAAAGACGAAGGCCGTAGTATGGGCGCAGGCACCAACATGACACCTTACACCCTTGAAAGAAACACAAGGGGGATGGCAAATGTACCATCACTAACGGATGAGCCCTACATGACTGCTACTACTGATAATTTGCAGTCTATTATATATCAGTTAACCTCTATCAGGCCAACCATAGGTATCATCAAAAGTTTTTCTGATACCTGGGCAAAGGTTGGGGGCATCCTGGCCGATGATGAGGATTTTGGGCTGCAGCTAAAAAGAAAACTAACCGGCGAGGAAGCCATCATTGCAAAAGCCAAAGCACTTAAAACCGATGACCAAAAGATACAATACATTTTTGCCGAAGTAAAAAACACCATGAAATGGGATGGCGTTGACCGCTGGTACACCAATGACGGTACTTCAAAAGCCTGGGAAAAGAAAACCGGCAACTCGGCCGAAGTTAACCTGATATTATACCATTTATTAAAACAGGCGGGCGTTAAAGCCTACCCAATGGTAGTAAGCACGCGCGAACATGGCAAGGTAGTACCTTACTATACTTTTTTATACCAGTTTAACAGGGCGGTAGTTTATATACCAATAGATAGTGCCCGCAACTATGTGCTTGATGCAACAAACAAGTATAATATTTATAATGAACTGCCCGACAACCTGCTGAACTCTGACGCTTTGTATATTGACAAGGAAAAGAAACAGTATGATATGGTTTACCTGGAAAGGAAGGACCCCGTTAGGCAGATAGTAATTGTAAGGGGCGAAGTTAAACCGGATGGAAAAATGGACGGAACGGCACAAATAAGCAGCTTTGGCTATAACCGTATCCATACCCTATCGCGCTACAAAACAGATGGCGAGCAAAAATATACCGACTATTTAAGGGAGAATAACAATAACCTGAAGGTAACATCGCTTAAGTTTGATAACATGGAAATTGATACCTTACCGTTAACGCAAAACATTAATTTCAACCTCGACCTGACCAGCTCTGACGATAATTACATCTATTTTGTACCCAATATATTTAGTTCGTTACGCACCAATCCCTTTTTAAGCGAAAACAGGCGCACAGACATTGAATTTGGTTACCGTAATAGCTATTCTATTATAGGCACCTATACATTACCCGCAAATTATAAAATTGATGCGCTGCCAAAAAGCGCTACCATGACCATGCCCGATGGCAGCATTACCTTTAAACGCTATGTGGCCGCAGAGAACGGTACTTTAATGGTACGCTATGTTATTGACCATAAAAGCACCCTTTATTCTAAAGATAGCTACCCTGATTTCCGTGAGTTTTATAAAAAGATGTATGAAATGCTTAACGAACAGGTTGTGTTAAAAAAATCTTAACCTAAAATGAAACGCAACATTCTTAAGCTACTGGCTTGCGCGGCTACTATCATGTTTTTTAATAGCGGCTATGTTATTGCACAGGATAAACTATCAAAAGACCTTTATATTGCAGCTACTATCCCCGATTCTTTAAAGGATAAGGCCAACGCTGTGGTGCGCTATTCATCTGATGAATTATACATCAAAGACAAGGATAAAATTATTACAAGACACCACAGCATTATTACCATTTTAAATGAAAAAGGGGATGATGAATCGCGGTTGATCTTGTATTACGACAAAAAATTCAATACCGTAAATAGTGTTGAGGTAGTGGCGTATAACGCTGCGGGTATGCAATTAAAAAAATACCACAAAAGCGATATGTACGACAGGGCCGCCATTGATGGCATGTCTATCATAACCGATTATCGCTTGCTTGCATTATCGCACACTGTAGCGTCATACCCGGCCACCATTGAGGTTACTTACGAAACCAGCAGGAACAGCTACCTTGATTTGGGCGAGTGGCAATACCTGGAACCCGAAAAAGCAGTGCAATATGCCGAATACATTGTACGCACAACTCCCGAAAGCGGCTTTAGATATCTCAATAAAAACACCACTATAAAACCGCAAAAAACATACGAAGACGGTTTTGATAAATACATTTGGAAAGTTAGCAGCCTAAAAGCTATAAAACCCGAAAAGGATGCGGTTAACTGGCAGGTATTTCCCCATATTGCTTTTGCTACCAAATATTTTCAGTTTGATGGCCTGCCCGGCGATATAAGCAACTGGCAAAGTTACGGCAAGTGGCAGCAAGCCTTAAATGCCGACGTTTGTACACTTACTCCGCAGCGTGTTGAAGAGATAAAGGCTATGACCGCCGATTTAAAAACCGATAAGGAAAAGGCCCGGTTCCTGTACAATTACATGCAGCAAAACATGCGTTATGTAAGCATACAGCTGGGTATTGGCGGCCTTAAACCCTTCCCCGCTACTTTTGTTGATCAAAAAAAATATGGTGACTGTAAGGCTTTATCTAATTATATGTCGGCCTTATTAAAGGCAGTGAACATCCCGTCATACTATGCCATGATCCGCGCCGGCGAAAACCAGGAACCCGCTAACGCCTCGTTCCCGTCAGATCCGTTTAACCATGTTATACTGTGTATCCCCTTTAAAGGCGATACTACCTGGCTGGAATGTACCAGCAACACCAAACCATTTGGGAAGCTTGGATCGTTTACCGAAAACCGCAACGCCCTGCTTATTACCGAAAACGGCGGGGTGCTGATAAATACCCCAAAAAGCGTTATGCAGGACAACCAGTTTAACAGCGAGGTACACCTTGCTCTTAACCCGGAAGGTGGCGCTAAAGCCGAAGTGAAGATTTTAAGCACTGGCGGCTATCGCGATGATTATATTGGCCTGGCATCTTTAAAAACAGATGAGCAGAAAGAGTATCTCATAAGGGCTTTGAACATGAAGCAACCATCCATAATAGATATTAAACCCGCTACCGATAAAGACGGCACCAAAGAGATAGGCATCGACCTTGAATACGATAAGTTTTGCGACATAGCCGCAGGCAACAAAATGTTTTACCGCCCCCGGGCGTTCGATCTGTGGGGAACAACCGTGCCTGTTTTGGAGAAAAGAAGAAACGATTTTTACTTTTCGCACCCTATGCAAAAATCATGTGTAACTACTATTGACCTGCCGGCCGGCTTTGAGGTAGAAACCCTGCCAGTTAATCAAAATTTAAATTTTACTTATGGCAGCTATGATGTAAAATACATTTACGACGCTGTAAAAAACCAGGTGATAAGCACCACTAAATTTAACCTAACAACCCACGTTATTCCCGCTGCCAAATACAACGAAATGCAGCAATACATGGATAACATTGCCAAAGCACAAAATAAAAAGCTGGTGATACGCAAGAAGGCTTAATTTTGCCTGCATGATCTTCAGGCTTGATGACCGTTTACTGTTCCCCAACCCTTCGCTTGCCGAAGAGGACGGGTTGTTGGCAGTAGGCGGCGACCTTTCTACTGAGCGCTTACTGCTGGCCTATCAAAATGGCATTTTTCCATGGTACAGTGATGATGACCCTATCCTGTGGTATTCGCCGCACGAAAGATTTGTGCTTTACCCGCCGGAGCTGAAAGTATCAAAATCAATGAGGCAGGTTTTACGTTCAAACAAATTCACTGTTACTACCGATACCTGTTTTAGCGATGTTGTTGCTGCCTGTTCATCTGCAAAACGCGAAGGGCAGGACGGCACCTGGATAACTGCTGATATGATGGCTGCTTATGCGAAATTACACCGCGAAGGCTACGCCCATTCGGTTGAGGTTTGGCTTGCTGGCAAACTGGTTGGCGGGCTTTATGGCGTACATGCCGGCGATGTATTTTGCGGCGAAAGCATGTTTAGCCGGGTAAGTAACGCCTCAAAAACAGCGCTGATATGGCTTTGCAATACCGGTAAGTATAAACTGATAGATTGCCAGGTTTATACCGAACACCTGGAGAGCATGGGTGCACGTATGATACCCCGCGAAGATTATATCGCGGTTCTGCATAAAACCGTTGCCTAAACATTAGTTTTGTAACCAGATGGAGCAGGCAAATCATAAAGAACGTATAATTTTAGGGATTGACCCGGGTACAGCAGTAATGGGTTACGGCCTTGTATTGGAAAAAGGCCCTAAAATTGAACTGATAAGCCTGGGTGTGGTTAAGATGGATAAGATTGACGACCACATGCTGAAACTGCAGCGCATTTTTGAAAAAACCGTTGCCCTTATTGATAACTACAAACCCGATTGCCTTGCTATTGAAGCACCATTTTATGGCAAAAACATACAGGTAATGCTAAAGCTTGGCCGCGCACAGGGCGTTTGTATGGCCGCGGCCCTATCGCGCAATGTAACTATTACCGAGTATGCGCCCCGTAAAATAAAACAGTCCATCACCGGTAATGGCAGCGCCACCAAAGAGCAGGTATCGGCCATGCTGCAAACCCTTTTAAAATTCACCGAAACGCCCGACTTTTTTGATGCTACCGACGGGCTGGCTGTAGCCGTGTGCCACTCATTTCAAAAAATACAGGTAGCACGCGGGGGCAAGGTCACCAGTAAAAAAAGCCACTCGGGCTGGGAGGCATTTGTAAAAGATAATGCCGCCAGGGTAAGTATCATTCCTAAAAAATAGTATTGCTATAGTAGCATTTTACGCACATCCGCCCAGTTATTAACGCGTACATCCCATTGCACATCGTGGTTATGGCTGGCGGTAAATAATATGCCCTGCCCAATAAAACGTTTAAAATGCTTTACGTTATCATCAATCAGGTAATCGGCATTGATAATGCTTTTATCGCCGCAAAAAACGATGTTATTCCACGAAATGTACGGAAAATGCTTACCCAGCCAATCCAGTTTAGGCAACAGGGAATTAGGGAATTCCATAGCAGCAGTGGTGATAAATATCTCATACTTTTCATACAGGTCTTTAATTACTTCCTGGCAACCAGGAATAACCTGCAGGTCTTTAAAAAAGTCATCATGATATACATATTCCTGTATCAGGTACTTGTGTTCGTCTGGCAGTAGTTCTGAAAATTTTTTAGCGTTGAGTTCTTCGGGGGTAAATTCGATGTTGTGATCGCGCTTGTACCATTCTGCAAAACGATGGTTAGCGTCGGCTATCACTTCATCCATATCAATAGCTATTCTCTTCATAGTGTGTCATCAATACACAAATATAAAGTCTTTAAATCAGTAACTTATTTATAATTATTCTAAATAATTTGGATAGCAAGTCATTAGAATGTACTTTTGGCCATTATTTATAATTAGTCTTAATAAGAATGAAAATAACGAATACCTGCCTCTTATCAAAATCAGCTTTACTGTTTTTCCTATTCTTTACAATTTCAAGTATTACACTGGCTCAGCAAAATGCCATTGTTAAGGGAACCATAAAAACATCAGACGGGCAACCCGCCCAAGCAGTATCTGTAGGAGTTAAAAACACATCGATAGGCACTATAACCAATATTAATGGCGATTTTCAGTTTAAATTAAAACCGGGTTCCTACGTTATCCACGTATCAGCATTAGGTTTGGCAAGTGAAGAAAAATCAATAACCATTGTTGCAGGCAGCACTACTGTTGTTGATTTTAGCTTAAGGGAAAATGCCAGCCAGTTAAAAGAAGTTACCATCTCAGATAATAAGCGCAAGTTTAAAATTGATAACCCATCACCTACCCTGCGCTTAAATGAACCGCTGTTACAAATTCCGCAAAACATCCAGGTAGTAAGTAACGATCAGATACAGGAGCAGCAGATATTTAACATGCTTGAAGGTGTATCGCGCAACGTAAGTGGTTTAACCATGCAGGAGCACTGGGGTAACTACGCCCGTGTTAATGGCCGTGGCGACAGGCTTGCGGCTTTCCGTAACGGGATGAACATTGAGGCAACCTGGGGGCCATTAACAGAAGACATGTCGTTTGTTGACCGTATTGAATTTGTAAAAGGCCCGGCAGGTTTTATGCTGGCCAACGGCAACCCGTCGGGTTTTTATAACATGGTTACTAAAAAGCCTACAGGTATAACCAGCCAGGCATTTAGCTTTACAGCCGGCAGCTTTAACAACTACCGCGCCACTGCCGATTTTGACGGCAAACTGACCAGCAACGGCAAACTGCAATACCGCTTAAACCTTATGGGCCAGATGTCGGAATCATGGCGCCCTTATGATTTTACGAACCGCCTTGCCATAGCCCCCGTATTGCGTTATAAATTTGATGATAAAAACACTTTAACTGCCGAATACACCTACCAATTTCAGCGCATGAATGCTTTTGGTTCGGCGTATTTATTCTCTACCGATGGTTACGCAAGCTTGCCCCGTAACTTTACCAATGCCCCATCAAATTCCCCGGCAACCAACATCAAAGACCACAGCGCATTTTTAACTTACGAACATAAATTTAATAATAAATGGAAGGTAACCGCACAGGGCGCTTACTTTAACTATGCACAAAAGGGTTACAGTTATTGGATAAACAGCATTGCCGATAATGGGGATATTGACCGTAACCTTGGTTTATGGGATGCTGTAAACAAAAATAAATTTGCCCAGGCATTTGTAAACGGCGAGGTAAAAACCGGTGCTGTTAATCACCGCATTTTGGGTGGTGTAGATATTGGCGATAAATACTATATCCCTGATTATATCCAATCAGGCTCACTTGACCCCGACCCGGCTAACCTGTTTAATATTCATAACCCTAATAACGGCCCGGTTACCTTACCTGTATTTGACAGAGATACCCCGCTTAGCGAACGTGGCAAAGATTGGTATACCACAGAAAAATACCAGTCTGTTTATGTACAGGACGAATTAGGTTTTTTTAATGACAAACTGCGCTTAACGCTTGGCGGCCGGTTTACACATGCCACCACATTTGACGCCAGCGCCGCTGAGGGTTTTAAAAACACTAACGATAAAAAAATAACACCACGTATCGGTATAAGCTATTCTGTTGATTCGGCAACCAGCGTTTATGGTGTTTATGACCAGGCATTTTTACCGCAAAACGGAAATATTGCCGGCGGTGGTAAGGTTAAACCAATTACAGGTAACAATTTCGAATTAGGCGTTAAACGCGATTGGTTTGATGGTAAATGGAGCACTTCATTATCTGCTTACAGGATACTTAAAAATAACCAGTTAGTTGGAGTGCCGGGCAACACAAACGAAGTTGTACAATTAGGCCAAACTAAAACACAGGGTATTGAGTTTGACGCCCGTGGCGAGATCATTACCGGTTTAAGTTTAATGATCAATTACGCTTACACAGATTCTAAAATATCTAAAGATACCGACCCTGCAAACGTAGGCAACCCGGTACCGGGCTTTGCCAAGCAGGTAACCAACGCATGGTTAACCTACCGCATACAACGCGGCGTATTAAAAGGCTTAGGTTTTTCGAGCGGATACCAATGGCAGATAGACCGTTTGCCGTGGAGCCTTGGCACCGGCACTTCAGATCTGCCAAACTATTTCCGTTTAGATGCCGGTGCATCTTACCAGCTCAGGAAAATGAGCTTCGCGGTAAATGTAAACAACGTTTTAAATACCTACCTGTACTCCGGCGGTCATGAAGATTACCTGAGCCCTACCGGCAAAACGGTTTACACCTGGCAGGCCGAAGCACCAACCACCGTACGTGTAAGCGTAGGCTATAAATTTTAAGTATGACCCCATTTAAAAAAGTACTGCTTTTTTGCCACCGCTGGCTCGGATTTATCTCCGGGCTTGTGGTGTTTATTGTAAGTATAACCGGTTGTATCTTTTGTTTTCAGGATGAGATACAGGATGCAATACACCATCACCGCACCGTACAAAACACGGGTAAGCCATACGTACAGCCATCGCAACTAATAAACGAGGTTAAAAAAGCTTATCCCGGGGCATCGTCCGATTTTATCTATTACTACGGTGCGGAAAGACCTGCCGCCGTGTATGCCAACCTGGGTAAGGATATATATGAGCTTGTATATTTAAACCCATACACAGGCAAAATCACGTATCATGAAAAGCTACAAACCAACTTTTTCGTCATTGTAGAATACATTCACTTGTACCTGTTGCTTCCACCGGCCATTGGTAAATGGGTAGTAGGTGTATCGGTCATTATTTTTATGGTGATCATGATAACGGGACTTATCCTTTGGTGGCCTAAACGCAAAAGCGACCGCAAACGCAGTTTCACCATCAAATGGGGGGGCCGCTGGCGCAGGATAAATTATGACCTGCATAATGTGCTTGGCTTTTATGCCACATCCATTGCCATCATATTGTCGATAACCGGCCTGGCAATTGCTTTTGAGCCGGTAAGTAAAGCCATCTACAATACTGCAAATGTTGGCAGGAATATTAAATATGAGGATGAAGTAACCGAGCCTAAGTCCGACTCACTTAAAAGGGCCGGGCTTGCCAATAAGCCGGTTGTTGATATTGCATTTGCTTACGCCAGGCAACAATCCCCAGGGGCCGAAATGTTTTTGATCCATAACGATCCGGCTTTATCAGGTGCTATTGGTGTTGGGGCTTATCCAACATCTATGCGTTATGCGGGTGCCAGTGGTTACGAATTTGACAAGTACAACGGTAAACTGCTTAAAACATACGCTTACGATAAAAAGAGCCCCGGCCTGAAACTGAATGAGATGAACTATGATATCCATGTGGGCCAGATAGGTGGCTTAACCACCAAGATCATCGCGTTTTTAGCCAGCTTAATTTGCGCCAGCTTACCCATAACCGGGTTTATCATCTGGCTGGGCAAACGCAAAAAATCAAAATCGAAAGGTAAGAAAGTGCGCGATGCAGTACATCACAAAACGCACAGGCGAACAGTGCAGGCTTCCTCATTTTAACCACATAGAACACAAATAAAGAACCACAAAGGCCACAGAGATTTATTCTTTGTGGCCTTTGTGGTTTTGCTTTACCAAACTGTCATTTCGATGAGTTGGGGGGAGCTTAAAGCGTTGGCCGCGAAGAGAAATCTTTTACACTTTGCATCCGGTTAAGCAAGGTGTACACATTGCATGTGTAAAAGATTTCTCCTCGTACCTCGTTCGAAAGGACATAGTGTGTAACTGCAAACCGCCAACTACAAACTGCTATCTGTACTCCACTTCCACATCATCCGTCAAAGCATGGCCGGTACAGGTGAGGATCCAGCCTTTGGCAATGTCATCATCAGTCAGTACTTCATTCTTCGCCATCTCTACCTTGCCGGTTTTACAAAAGGCCACACAGGCAGAGCAAATACCACTGCGGCAGCTGTAAGGTAATGGTATATTATTTTGCAAAGCTGCCTGCAGGATAGATTGGTTCTCGCCCGCCGCAATATCATGCAACTCGCTGTTGAAATTGATGCGGATATTTTTTGGCGGATAATTGGTTTGGTTGCCGGTTACAGGCACGGTTTCCAGCACAAAATTTTCCTTGTGGATCTGTTGCGCATCAATCCCCATATAAAGCAGCGTAAGCCTGATCATCCGCATATACACAAAAGGGCCGCACAGGTAAAACCCGGCTTTATCTTTGGCGAATGATAGTTGCCCGTTCACCAATTGTTCTACTTTGATATTGGTTAGCCTGTTGGCCTCACTACTTAGCAGGTGCGTAATAGTAAACCTGTCGGGATAGCTTTCGAGTAGCTCATTCAGTTCATTATTAAACAATATCGAATCGGGGTTCTGGCTGCTGTATATCAAATGCAATTTGCTTGCTCCCGGCCGATTTAAAATATATTTGAGTTGCGAGAATATAGGTGTAATGCCACTCCCCGCTGCAAAAAACAACAGGTCTTTTTCGGCTGCAAAATCATCGTTATGTATAAACACACCTGCCGGTTCAACAGCATTCAGCACATCGCCTACGTTCACTTTAGTAAGCAGGAAACGCGAGATCTCGCCATTGCTGATCCGCTTAATAGTAATAGCCATGCGCTCATCATCCGGCGACGAGCTTAACGAATAGGAACGCCTTATCTCCTGGTTATGATGGTTAAACACCAGTGTGATGAACTGCCCGGCCTTATACGGAACAGGCCGCAGCAAAACTTCTACCAGGTAAAAAGTAGCCGTATCGGGCGTTTCCCATTTTATTCCGTCAACACGTAATTGAAGCATGTGCAAATTTACTCTTTAGCCATGCTTTTTCTTAATACACTGTTCTTTTTACCATAGGTGAAATAGATAGCCAAGCCTATCGCCAACCAAATTAACAACCTTAGCCAGGTATCACCGGGCAAAAATGTCATCATGGCAAAGCAGGTTAAGATCCCTAAAACAGGCACCAAAGGCACAAACGGCGTTTTAAACGGCCGGTGTACATCAGGCTGCTGTTTGCGTAAAATAAGTACGCCTGCGCATACCATTACAAAGGCAAGCAGGGTGCCAATGCTGGTCATTTCGCCTACTACCTTTATGGGTACAAATGCCGCGAATATAGCGATGAACGCGCAAAGCAGGATGTTTGATTTCCACGGTGTGCGGAACTTGCTGTGCACTTCAGAAAATACTTTTGGCAGCAGCCCGTCTTTAGACATGGAGAAAAATACCCGCGATTGCCCCAGCAGATCAACCAGTATAACCGAGGTATACCCTATCAATATGGCCAGTACAATGGCTTTGCTTAACCACTGGTAATGTGTTTTTTCTATAGCGATGGCAACCGGTGCGCCCGAACCGATAAACTCTTTATAATTAGCCATCCCGGTCATTACATGCGCGAATATCACAAACAGGATGGTACATACCACCAGCGAGCCAATAATACCGATAGGCATATTGCGCTGCGGATTCTTAGCCTCCTGCGCAGCGGTTGATACGGCATCAAATCCGATGAAAACGAAGAAAACCAACCCGGCACCTCGCAGTATGCCCGACCAGCCATAATCGCCCCAAACACCTGTATTTTGCGGAATGTAGGGATGATAGTTTGCCGGGTTGATGAACGACCAGCCCACCGCAATGAACACCAGTACCACGCCAACCTTTAAACTTACGATAATAGCATTAATGAGCGCCGAGCCTTTTGTACCCCTGATGATAACGCTGGTAACCAGCACCACAATTAAAGCCGCAGGCAGGTTAATGATGCCGCGCACCACATCGCCATTGGCTGCTTTTGAGGTTTCAAACGGTGACAGGATAAGCTGCGGAGGCAGGTACAGATCAAACCAGGAAAGGAACTTGGTCAAATATTGCGACCAGCTAATGGCTACCGTGGCTGCCCCAACGGCATATTCCAGCATCAGGTCCCACCCTATTATCCAGGCAAAAAGCTCGCCCATGGTAGCGTACGAATAGGTGTAGGCGCTACCCGCTACCGGTATCATGGCCGAATACTCGGCATAACACAAGGCTGCGAATGTACAGCCCAAAGCGGCTATTAAAAATGATATGGTTACTGCCGGGCCCGAATGCTGGCCTGCGGCGATGCCGGTTAACGAGAATAAGCCCGCGCCTATAATAATGCCTATCCCGATGAGGATAAGGTTAACCGGGCCAAGCGAACGTTTTAACGAGTGTTCCCCCTCCTCTTTCGATTCCCGGAGCAATAGCTCGATAGGTTTTTTGATCATACTACAATTAAGCCTACAAAATTAGTGGATTATTTTTGAAAGCCTAATGAATACTGATTGCAAGGGATAAACGTGAGGGTTTTATGACTATCTACCATTGCCGTCGCTCGGCTCCCGCCGGGTGACCGTTATTACACGGCGTCCTCGCCGCAGTCATAAATTAATTTGGCGGCCGGAGGCCTTATCATAATCATCACTCGGCAGGAGCCGAGCGATTACAAAAGATTTAATCTACATCGCTATCACAATCTTCCCAAACTGCTTTGCAGCCCCCATTTTATCAAAGGCTTTTTTAGCATCCGCCAGCGGGAAAACTTCATCCACCACCGGTACTATTTTATGTTGGTTCACAAAGGCAAGCATCGCTTTAAAATCGTCCTGCGTGCCCATGGTGGTACCTAATATTTGCAGTTGTTTCCAAAAGATAGGCCTTGCGTTTAGCTCGGGGATATTACCTGCTGTGCCGCCAAAAAATACAATACAGCCACCCGGGTTACAAATATCCGGGATCTTCGCAAAATCAGGCCCAAGGGCACTATCTACCACAATATCAAACCCACCGCCGCTAAAGTGCTTCAGTTCCTGCGCCCAATCCTGTGCTTTGTAGTTTACACCTGCGCACGCGCCAAGCTGTTTGGCCCGGTCTATCTTTTCGCCCGTGCCCGAGGTTACAAAAACCTGTGCCCCGGCTGCTACTGCAAACTGTAAGGTGAACGATCCTGTACCCGCGCCAACGCCTACCACCAAAACCTTATCGCCTTTTTTGATATGTGCTTTGGTGAACAATGCCCGGTATGCGGTAAGCCCTGCCAAAGGCAAAGCCGCTGCCTGCTCCCAATTTAAATGGGCTGGTTTAGGGTAAAGATATTCGGCTTTTACCAGTACGTATTCGGCCATAGTGCCATCCTCGGGCAGGCCCAATATTTTAAACTCTTTTGATTGAAACTCCGGGTGTTCGCCCCAGTTATGCGATGGGTTAATGATCACCTCTTTGTTGAGCCAGTCGCCCGCGCCTTCGCCCGCTTCGGTAACTATACCTGCGCCATCGGCACCAAGTATGGTTGGGTATTTAATGCCGGCATACTTACCCTGTGTTATCCACCAGTCGCGGCGGTTTAGGGCTGCGGCCTTTATTTGCACCAGTACCTCTCCCGGGCCGGGTGCAGGTTTGGCAACTTCTTTTACAACCAAAGGGTTTTCTGCGGATTCAAGGACGATGGCTTTCATGTGGCGATACTTTTAATCACCGCGTCATTAAGAGCGATAGCGTGGCAATCTTCGACATGGCATGTAGCCTGCTTTTCTATCGAAGATTGCTTCGCACCTCGTAATGACGTGGTAGTAATTGGTAACTGTAAAAATAAAAAAAGCGGCAGATAATCACCTGCCGCTTTTTAAATATATAATGCCTGCTTAAATTAAGCGATAGCTTTTGTATACAATTCTGAAACGTGGTTCCAGTTGATAACATTCCAGATAGCAGCCAGGTAATCAGGGCGGCGGTTCTGGTATTTTAAGTAATAAGCGTGCTCCCACACATCAATACCTAAAACCGGGGTGCCTTTTACTTCGGCAATATCCATTAAAGGGTTATCCTGGTTTGGGGTTGATGTAACAGCCAGTTTTTTATCGGCAGTAACAATAAGCCATGCCCAGCCCGATCCAAAGCGGGTTGCACCGGCTTCAGATACTTTGGTTTTAAAATCGGCGAACGAACCGAAAGTGCTTTTGATAGCATCGGCCAGCGCGCCTGTAGGCTCGCCGCCACCGTTTGGTGATAACAGCGTCCAGAATAATGAGTGGTTATAGTGCCCACCGCCGTTGTTACGTACAGCAGCCGGGAATTTAGAGATATTTTTGATGATGTCTTCAATTTTACCATCAGCCTCCGGTTTACCCTCTAAAGCTTTGTTAAGATTGGTAACATAAGCCTGGTGGTGCTTACCATGGTGAATTTCCATCGTAAGTTTATCAATGTGTGGTTCCAGAGCATCGGTAGCGTAAGATAACGCCGGTAGTGTAAATGCCATAATATTTAAAATTTAAGGTTAAACTGTTTCGTGTGATGTAGCAAATATAAGGGTTGAAGCAGGTAATTGTTCTATATGAATGTCAAGTTTTTGTTAAGTAGTCCCCCGTATTTGCTATCGCCCATCCACTATCGCACATTGGCCTCCTGTTACCGCTTCGATTTAAAAAAGTCCTTTACCAGTTGCGAGCATTCATTCTCGTGGATGCCGCCTGTTACCAGCGTTTTGGGGTGGGTAATGGTTTGGTTAAGCCTGCCGAAACCGCGCTGCGCATCATAAGCCCCAAAAACTATCCTCCCTATCTGGAACCAGTAGCTTGCACCTGCGCACATTACGCAAGGCTCCATAGTTACATACAAGGTGCACTCGGGCAGGTACTTGCCGCCCATTGAGTTTACGGCCGCGGTAAGCGCCTGCATTTCGGCGTGTGCGGTTACATCGTTTAACCGCTCGGTAAGGTTATGGCCACGGCCTATGATCTGCCCTTTGCAAACCACTACTGCACCAATGGGTATCTCGTCCTCTTTCAGCGCCTGGCGGGCTTCCTTCAGGGCCTCGTTCATGAAAAACTCATCCGGAGAGATGGCGGGCTGTTCATCGCCAAATGTTATATATCGCATCAGGTAGTTTGGTCAAATGTGTTTTTTAAATGTTTTTCGGTTGATCTGAAAAGCACCATCACTGTGGCAAAAGCGCCCACAAGCATTAAAATAATTTTAGTAAGGGTACGCGCTTCGGGGCTTAGGGGTAACAGCATAAATAATGCTGTAATAATTATGCCCGTTATTACCAACACCCACCCGCATTTAATGATAAGCGCGGTAGAGTAGCGGTTGCCTTCGTCCCAGTTTTGCTGGTTTTTCATGGATAGCGTGGTGCGGTAGCCGTAAAGGCTGTTGATCTGTTTTGGCGGGTAGCGCTTTTGTATAAGCCCCGCCAGGAGGAATAGTACACCTATCAGGTGCGGGCCAACTATCCAGTTTGCAAATATCATATCAGTTTACTGCCATTGGGCACAGGTTTATCAATAGCGCTGAGTACAATATCGCCGTTCTCATCGGCAAGGCCGGTTACCAAAAACTCCGACATAAACGTGGCTATCTGCTTTTTAGGGAAGTTTACCACGCCCAGTATCTGTTTACCGGGCAACTCTTCTTTTGTATAGTGTTTGGTGATCTGCGCGCTGCTTTGTTTAATGCCCAGCGGCCCAAAATCAACTTTCAGTTTATAAGCAGGTTTACGCGCTTCGGGGAAGTCGGCCACCTCCAGTATAGTACCGGCACACAGTTCAACCTTTTCAAAATCGTTCCAAGTAATGGTTTCCATACGGGCAAAGGTAGGGTGTTGCTTTTAATTATGTTTGTGTCCGTCCGTTTTTTTGTGCGGACATGGGCGGACGAAGGTATTGAGTGTGTGTTAATGAAGCATGCCAGGTATCGAACGAGCGTAAAGGCCTGACAAAAAACCGGGCCAAAAGGTAAAGGCTCTGTGCGGGGAAGACAAAGTAACAGCCCTCCGCGGCGAATGAGCGGCGATATTATTAGCGTGCCGATCTATAACCTACTTACTGCTCGTAGAAGATTTCTCCTCGTACCTCGTTCGAAATGACATGGCGGTGTGAGGTTTACTGCCTTATCTTCTTAACCGTTTCTGTTAAATGCGCCAAATGGTGGTTACCGTGCCAGGCGTACAGGGCCAGGTTCTTTTTTAAGGGCGTTACGCTGCCACTCTCCGGATGGATGAAGGTGCGGTTCCACTGGTCTTCGCTAAAGGTTTCAAAAAGGGCTACCATGTGCTGGTGGATACCATCGAGCATTTTAAGGGATGGCTCAACGGGCAGGCGGTAATCGGGCTGTATGGCCCAGCCGGCCTCGTCATATGGTTTTATGGTGGGGTTATTTTCGGTAATGGCCAGTTTAAAGCGGCAAAGCGAGTTCATGTGGCTGTCGGCAAGGTGGTGTACAACCTGGCGCAGTGTCCAGCCGCCGGTGCGGTACTGGGTGTCCAGCTGCTCGTAGGTTAAACCTATAATAGCTTCGCGGATGCGGCCCGGCAGGGTGGCAATTTCGTGGATCCAGCGGCGCATATCATCTTCCGTGTACGATACCGGGGGTACGAATTTCCCTATCGGGTAGCGCATTTGTTCGTCTGTCATGGTGCTTAAAATGTTAAATTTTGTTGTTCCGTAAGGAATTGGGCTAATTTAGCGTTTTACAGTTATTTTGGTTTACTGATGATTAAAAAGTTACTGCTGATATGCCTTTTGCTTAAATGTACCACCGGCTTTGCCGAAACCATCCGCACCGATGTATTGGTGGTAGGCGGCGGGGCAGGCGGTGTTGCCGCGGCCATACAAAGCGCCCGCAGTGGCATCAAAACTCTGCTGGTAGAGCAGGGCCCCTGGCTGGGCGGCAGCGCAACCAGCGGCGGCATGTCCATCGTTCCCGAAAACCGTAACCTGGCATCGGGCATTTACGCCGAGTTCAGAGGCCACATCCGCGAGTTTTATAAGCCCCGTTTAGGGTACGATACCACCCGCAACGCCCCTTTGGTGTTTGAGCCGTCCACCGGTGCAGCTATCCTCAAAAAAATAACCGATACCGTTAAAAACCTTACCGTAAAGCTTAACACCCCATTTACCTCCATCAAAAAAGATGGTACCGACTGGGTAGTTACCGTAATGGATAACGGCAAGCCCCTCATCATTAAAGCAAAAATAGTGGTTGATGCCACCGAGCCTGGCGATGTAGCCGCTGCCGCAGGCGTACTGCTTACCGCAGGGTTTGATAGCCGCGACGATACCAAAGAAGCCCTTGCGCCCGGGAACGCCACCAACCAGATACAGGACATCAGCTACCTGGCTATCCTGAAAGATTTTGGCCGCGATGCCGACCGCACCATCCCCAAACCCGAAGGCTACAACGCAACGCAATACGCCTGCCTGAAGGCTGCCGATGTAAAAAAACTGCTTGCCGCTGCCGTATTGCCTAACGATAAATACCTTATTAACTGGGAAAACTGCGGCAACCAATACTCCGTTACTGCCGACGACCTGAAACCCGAGAACCGCGAGGCCACCTTTGCCAAGGCAAGGCTGCGTACGCTGGGGCTCATCTATTACCTGCAAACCGCCCTGGGCCAAAAAAACCTTGGCCTTGCCGACGATTTTAAAACCGCCGACCACCTGCCGTACCTCCCCTACATACGCGAGAACCGCCGCGCCGCAGGCATGGTACGCATGGTATTGGATGATATTTACACCCCCTACAACCGCCAAAGCAAGCTTTACCGCACCAGCATTGGCGTGGCCGATGCCCTGCCCGGGCAGCACTACAGCGTAGCCGGTGTGCCGCATATTGCCTACCCGCCCTTCCCGGCGTTTAGCGTGCCGCTGGGGGCCGTGGTGACTAAAGATCAGGAGAACCTGCTGGTGTTAGAAAAAGCCCTCTCGGTAACGCATCTGGTGAATGGCGCTGTTACCAGCCCCGCCGTACAAATAACCATTGGGCAGGGCGCCGGGGCTGCTGCCGCTTTCTGCATATTTTTTAAGCGCACTACCAAACAGCTTGACGTGCGCACCATACAGGGCGAGATACTTGACCATAAAGGTACCCTGCTGCCCTTTGCCGACATTGCCCAAACCGACCGCGACTTCCGCGCCATACAGCAGGTGGCCGCAACGGGCATGCTGCAGGGCGTACAACAACCCCACGGCCAAACCGCGCAGGTATTGTTTATGCCCGATAGCGCCGTGCGCACTGCCGAGGTGCAGCCGCTGCTTACCGAGCTATACTCGCGGGCCTTTATATGGTTTGGTAAAGAAAAACCTGGCGAAACCTTTACCCTGAACAACCTGCTCAGCTACATCAGCGAAATTACCCTGCGCGACCCTGCCGAGCTACAGGAAGCCATCCGCCGTACCTGGAAAACGTATTACCGCTTCAGCACCCCGTTCAATCCCAAACGCCCCGCCACCCGCCGCGAGTTTGCCGTACTGGCCAACCGTTTCTTTAACCCCTTTGCCCGCCGGGTTGATATAACCGGCAAACTGGTTGATTAGGTGAGTGTGGTTGTTTTGACGAGTGAAGCGCCGCTTTGGTTCCCCTCTTGAGAGGGGTTAGGGGTGTGTTTACCGATATGTAAAGCACCCTGTCATGGTGAGCCTGTCGAACCAGCCGCCTCGCAAAATCCTTCGACAAGCTCAGGATGACAAGGGGTTTGGTTCCCCTCTTGAGAGGGGTTAGGGGTGTGTTTGCCGATATGTAAATAACCACCCTGTCATGGTGAGCTTGTCGAACCACCCGCCTCGCAAATCCTTCGACAAGCTCAGGATGACAAGGAGCTTTGGTTCCCCTCTTGCCGATATGTAAAGCACCCTGTCATGGTGAGCTTGTCGAACCACCCGCCTCGCAAATCCTTCGACAAGCTCAGGATGACAAGGAGGTTGGTTCCCCTCTTGAGAGGGGTGTGTTTGCCGATATGTAAATAACCACCCTGTCATGGTGAGCTTGTCGAACCACCCGCCGCAAATCCTTCGACAAGCTCAGGATGACAAGGAGGTTTGGTTCCCCTCTTGAGAGGGGTTAGGGGTGTGTTTGCCGATGTGTAAATAACCACCCTGTCATGGTGAGCCTGTCGAACCACCCGCCTCGCAAATCCTTCGACGAGCTCAGGATGACAAGGGGGTTTGGTTCTCCTCTTGATAGAAGTTCCAACCAATCACCAATCAACTATTCACTGCTCACTAAACTTGTCCGTCCGTCCGCTGCTGCCGCTGTTGCGGACAACCGCCGGACGCTTTCCATCTACACAAATGCAACGTCACCCAAATCCACCCCCTTCTTCCTGTCGGCGGCTGTGGCTAAACACTCCAACTCGTTCGATACCCTGAACGTGGTACCTGGTAGCGCCCTTTGCAACTCCATAGCCTTTAACTTCCATTTACTGTAAGCATTCACATCGGGGAACAGCATCACTTTACGGCCATGTAACACTTTGCATTTAGCGGGGTTCAGCCCCTCTAAACTGCCGCTGGCCAGCCATATAAAGGCAGGCATTAAGGCGGCAGCTATTATGGCGGTCTTTTCGCTCTCTACAATAGCCACGGGCTTGTATGGCCCCGCAATCAGCAAATGCTCGCCGAATAAACATTGGTTCAGCACAAAGTTGGCAGGCTGCTGCCCGTTGCCCCCGTCCATCTGTTTCAAGATATGGGTATGCGCCCAGGTAATGTGGTTATAGGGTTGCTTAACGCGCCTGCCGCTTTGTTTATCATACAGCATTATTTTGCCGGTACGCACATAACCATCGGCATCAAGCTGCCAAAACACGGTAGCGCCGTGCCAGTGGCCGCTGGTGCCTATGCGGTATTGCTGTGCAAGGCGTGCGGCTACATCCAGCCCAAACCTGCCAATAAGGTACTGATAAAAGTTATTCCTGTGGTAATCTGCAAAGCTGCTGTTCACATAATCGGGGCTTATGTAATAGTCGGGCTGCTGTGCTGTGCGCTGCCTATGGTTAGGGGCTATTTGCCTGCTTACGGTGGCTACAGGATAATTCCCTATTGCCGCAAAATACTGCTTTGGGGTAAAATGGTAGCCGCAGTTATCCTGCCGGTTGCAAAGGCCAACGTGCGGGGCAAGGTGTTCGCCGGTACCGGCATCAATATAGCGGGTAAAGGTTTTGGTGCGATGGTTGCACCCGGGGCAGCGGTAGCGCGATGGCGCACCACTGTAGGGTTGTAAGTGGTATTTGTGAGTCATTATGCTTCGCGTCATTGAGTCATTGGGTCATTGTTCTTCGCGTCATCTGCATATCTTAATCCCGTCCGTCCGTCCGGGGAGTACGGCACCTGCGGACGGACGGACGCTTTTACGGGTTAGCAATTGATGGCGGCTTTGAGCAGCCTGTCGGCTTTTTGGTGCGATATGTTCAGCTCGTTGCCAATATCGCGCAGGCTGTAGCCCTGGGCACTCAGTTCAACCGCTTTGGCCGTAAGCTCCTCGTTGGTATTGCCCTTTTTGCGCATCAGCTGCTGCCATTCCTCGCCAAAGGCTACAAACTCATACTGTAAAAAGTTATTGGGCTTGCTAATGCGGCAAAGGCAAATGTTGCTGTCGCCGTACACCTGCTCGGTATTGCGCTGTTTTATCTGTTTAAGGTAGCGCATGCTGTTATCGGCGTTGCTTTCGCCAATGGTGAAGGCACTGTCGCAAAAGTTCATCAGCATTTTACTGCCCTGCAAATCGTTACGGGTAATGGGCTGGGTTAGGTCGCGCTTGGGGGTGTGGGCCAGTACCAATATGCTTAGGTCGTACTTATTTTTGAGGTTTTTAAGCTGTTTCATTAACGGCAGGGCGCCTGCTGCCTGCTCGGTTTCGTTACGCAGGTAGGTAAGGTTATCAATAATAAGCACCTTGGCGTTGGTGGCAATAACGCAGCGTTCAAGGTCGTGTATCAGGTACTCATCAAAATCGTTAAAGCCGTTTGGCAGTTCAATATCCGAGTTGATCTTGCCGCGTAAAAAGTTTTGGTTAAACTGGTAATGGTTGGTGTACTCGTCAGAGTAGCGGGCTTCAAACTGTTTGTCGGTAAGCTCAAAATCGCAATACACAACGGGTTGGGCGGGTGCTTCCACCTCAAAGGGGGCAATACCAGTGCCTTTGGTAATGGCATCGGCAATTTGTACAGCAAGGATGCTTTTGCCCAGGTTGCTATCGGCAAACAGGATGCACACCTCGCCCTGGTGCCAAAACTTACCAAAAAGCATCAGCGGGATAGCGGTTTGGCTGGCCTCCTGCATCCAGTAGTTGGCATCGCGCACCATCAGTACGCTATCGTTAACGGCATCGGGTTGGTTTAACAGGTTTAGGCTGCGGGTTTGCAGGTCGGCAGCGTTTAGGTTGAGGGTCATATAATTGGTGATTTAGTGAAATAGTGATTTAGCGAATTTTAAATTCAGCGAGTTAGTGAAAGGGCTTCCTCAATCACTAATTCACTAAATCAGTCATTCACTAATTATAAATGCGTAGCATTTATTAGAAATAGCCCCTCCAATAACCCATTTTAACAAGAGGCTTTCAACAGTGCCCCGTTAAAGGCAGCTGCGCTATAGTACGATGTTTGGTTGGGTGTCCGTCCGTCCGTGAGAGCCAATGGCTGCGGACAGTTGCGGACGGGCTAACTGCCCGGGAGGATTATGTCCGATACAAATATAAAGAAATATCTGTATATAATAAAGAATATTTTAAAAAAGTGTCCGGGAGTGTCCGAAAGGTTGGGGAGGGGTGGACGGACGGACGGGGGGGATAGATGTTCCAAGCTTTTTAGCTACCTCTTGGGGCGTTTCTTTTATAGTTATAAGATACTTATCGTCAAATACTATAACCGTTTTCTAATCCATCATGTCGCTCGTGAATTTCTCTAAAATATCGTACAAAATTGATATAAACGGGGTTATCCAACTTTATTCTTAATGCTTGTGAGCAGTATTATCTTCGCCATGATTTTTTAATAAAGTTAATATTATTAGTTTTATAAATGGAAATTAAAGTTCAGAAGAAAAAAGCGATAGAAATTTTAGAGGAATGTCGAGACAAAGTGTTTAGTGATGAATTTAATCAAATCGCTTGGAAAGCTGAAACGATCGAGCATTTAAATGAAATCTTCAATACAGAAGATAAAGGCCATAAAATAGATAATTTCGTTTTTAGGTCGCCTTTTTCAAAAACGAATTCCCCTGAATATATAAATTATCGCAAAATAACTGCTCAGAAGTTAATTCAATCGTATATTGATATAATTAAAACTCATGTTGATGACGCAGAAGTTGATGAAGGTAACAAATTTCAACAAGAGATTTTTCAGCTAAATGTCGACATTTCTCGATTTCAGAGTGAAAATACTCAACTTCAAATCAAAACTCAAAGTTTGCAGAATTTAAATCAAACAATTGAAATCGAATTAAATGTTGCAAAAAATAAAATTAAGCATTTGGAAGAAAATACAGTCCAACTAACAGGTATAACTTTAGAAAAGCTTTGGCTTTTATTAAAGCGTCTTCCCATCGTGCAGCTTTGGGGGCTCATTACAGGAGTTTTTGCTGTTTTAGGATTAATCTATTGGTTTGGCACATTGACAATAGTACATAATTAGCCAACGCTGCCAAAGCTTATTCTACCCCCGCTACAGCAAGCGCCCTCGCTTGTGGTAAACAAGCAAGGCGAACAAAATTCCCCCCTCATACCTCATTCCAAAAACAGGATGCCGAAATCAACAAATGGCCCTAAAACGTCCTAAACCGCCCGTGGGACGCCCTATAACGGCTTGCAAACGCCAAAAACCACCAAAATTGACCAAAAAACGCCCCAAAACGCCTTTTTAGGGTAAATCGGGTTGTAAACCGTCCGCCCCCCGTCCACCATGTCCGTACCTGCGGACGGACGGACACCCCTAAACCCGGTAGCAGCGGATACCGGCTTCGCGCTTAAGGCCTGCGGGCGTATGAGCGGATAACGGGGCTATCGGGGCATAAGCACCACTGCCTTTGCTTTACCGGATATCGGCTAACACACCCCTAACCCCTCTCAAGAGGGGAACTAAAGGCGCGGGCCGGTGCTATTCCCTCCCCACGGGAGGGTGCAGGGAGGGGTTTATGCAACTATGCCTCACTAACAACCCCTCCCTGCCACTACACAGGCCACCGCACCCCTCCCGGGGGAGGGAATTTGGTATTCGCCGCCAGCCCAACTAATCACTCAATCAACCATTCTCCAATTAACTAATTTCTACTAACTTTGATGAGCTTTTAATGCCATCTGCTAAATATGAGCGAGAACCAATTTAACCGCCCTATACGTGTTTTAGTTGCCAAAGTAGGCCTTGACGGGCACGACCGCGGTGCACGCATTATTGCCACCACCCTGCGTGATGCGGGTATGGAGGTAATTTACACCGGCCTGCGCCAAACGCCCGAAATGGTGGTGAACACCGCCCTGCAGGAGGATGTGGACGCTATTGGCATCAGCATCCTGTCGGGCGCGCACATGACGGTTTTCCCCAAGGTAATGGCGCTGATAAAAGAGAAAAAGATGGACGATGTGCTGCTTACCGGCGGCGGTATTATCCCCGCCGATGATATGGCCGAGCTGAAGAAGATAGGCGTTGGCGAGCTTTTCCCGCCCGGTACCAGCACCGCCGATATTGTTACCTATATTACCAACTGGGTACACGCAAACCGTAATTTTTAACGTTACTGCACTATGGAGTTTGAGAACATACTGGCCCAAACCAAGGGCCGCATACACTATATTACTATAAACCGCGAAAGCAAGCTTAACGCCCTTAACCAGGCTACCCTGGCCGAGCTGCACACCGCCTTAACACAGGCTTTTAGCAACAACAACGTTGGGGGTATTATTATTACCGGCGCGGGCACCAAGGCCTTTGTGGCCGGGGCTGATATCAGCGAGTTTGCAGGCAAGGATGTTGACAGCGGCCGCAGGATAGCCTACGACGGGCAATCGCGCGTGTTTGATGTGATAGCCGGCGGCAACAAGCCGGTAATAGCGGCAGTAAACGGCTTTGCCCTGGGCGGCGGTTTGGAGCTGGCCATGGCCTGCCACATCCGCATAGCATCTGATAACGCCAAAATGGGCCTGCCCGAGGTTACTTTGGGTTTAATACCGGGCTACGGCGGCACGCAAAGGTTAACACAGCTGGTTGGCCGGGGCAAGGCGCTTGAGATGATCATGACGGCCGATATGGTTACCGCTGCCGAGGCGCTGCAACTGGGGCTGGTTAACCATGTGGTTTTTCAGGATGATTTGCTGCCCAAAGCCGAAGAGATAATGAACAAGATATTAACCCGCGCCCCGCTGGCCCTTGCCGCGGCCATCCGTGCGGTAAATGATGCCCATGCCGACGGGGTTAACGGCTTTGATACCGAGATTGAGGAGTTTGCCCGCTGCTTTGGCACAAAAGATTTTAAGGAAGGGGTATCGGCCTTTTTAGAGAAAAGGAAAGCGGAGTTTAAGGGGGAGTAAAATAATCAGGTATTTAACCACGGCGTTAGCAGAGATTTTCACAGAGGGCGCAGAGGTAAAACTTTGCGCCTTTTTTATTCCCTTTTTTATCATCCCTGAGCGATAGCGAAGGATCTATAATTAACTGTGCCTAAACGATAGCAAGGCGGCGAATAAAATGCTTAACTATATTCCCCATCACAAAGCCTCCAAAAAACAAAAAACCTTCGCTCCCTCTGTGCATTTTTCCTCTCCGTGGCCTCTGTGGTTAAAAACCATCAAATTCAATTTTCATCCAAATTTCATACTACAGGGCACTTTTTAACATATAATTTACACTATCCTGACTATTTGCACCGATGGGTCAAATTTAATTCGCTATCAATCAATCGATTGAATAATCGTGACAATTGGATGAAAAATGATATAGGTTTTCGTGCTTTACTTTGTGCCGTGCAATACAAAAAAGCACGTTATCTAAATATTATTATATCATGAAAAGTTCACTAAAAATCGCAACATTGGTTTTAGCATTTGCAGGCTTATCTGTAGCAGCTAAAGCACAAACAACAACATCTACTTCTACTACAACTAAAGACGGTATACGCTACAGCATTGGCGTTGAGGCAGGCATCCCTGTAGGCAACTTTAAAGACGCATACAAATGGAACCTTGGTGGTTCGGTACAGGCAGATATCCCTGTGGCATCACAATTATTTGTAACTGTTAACGCAGGTTTTAACAACGTATTCGGTAAAAAAGATTTAGGCGGTGTAGCCGGCCTTGATGTACCTAACGTACAGTTATTACCGGTAAAAGCAGGTTTAAAATACTTTGTTATACCAAACTTTTATGTACAGGGCGAAGCAGGTGCTGCTTTCTTGCTAAACAAAGACAAAACCGGTTATGATAAATCAACCGCGTTTGTTTATGCTCCGCAAGTTGGTGTTCAGTTCCCGGTTAGCGCAAGCGGTAACTTTATTGATGCCGGTGTACGTTACGAAGCTACTACCAAATACACAACTGGTGTTGATAACAGCAAAGTAAGCTTTTTAGGTTTACGCGTTGCTTACGGTTTCTAAAAACCAGGGCATTTGCCTATTAAAAACAGCATTAAAAAGAGGAGGCTTATGGCCTCCTTTTTTGTTTATAAGCCATATTTTTACCCATAGTTAATAATAATTCTGGTAAATTAGCAAATATTTGTACCTTAACCTGCTTAATATATTTACCTGTAAACAGTAATTGCTGCTATGAAAAAAATACTCATCATAGATGATGAAGTTAATGTTGGATTGTTGCTATCAAAATTTTTGGTACGCAATGGTTTTGAGGTAAGCACGGCTGCAAATGGTGGCACAGGGATGGATTTTTTGAAAAAAACCGACTTCGACCTGGTACTGTGCGATTTTAGGCTGGAAGATACCGATGGCCGTGAGATGCTTAAAAACATCAAAGCGCTTTATCCAAAAACAGGCGTTATTATTATAACCGGCTACTCGGATATTAAGATGGCTGTTGAACTTATTAAAATGGGGGCTTATGATTATATCACCAAACCCCTATATCCCGATGAGATCCTGAACACCATTAACAAGGCTATTGAAACCCAGTACGCCCTGCAGGAAATGGCCGCAAACGATTATACCACGCTTGATAAACCACCCAAAGAAGGTAAAAAGCAAATACTATCGGGCGAGTTTGTGGTAGGCACCAGCCGTGCATCAAAAGAATTACTGAAACAGATAGAGCTGGTTGCACCAACCAACTACAGTGTTATTATACTGGGCGAAAGCGGTACGGGCAAAGAGTCGGTAGCTAAAAGCATCCACTTAAACAGCCCGCGCCATAACCAGCCATTTGTGGCTATGGATTGCGGGTCGCTTACCAAAGAGCTTGCCGCGAGCGAATTTTTTGGCCACGAAAAAGGATCATTCACCGGGGCATTATACACCAAGATAGGCCACTTTGAAATGGCTAACGGCGGCACTTTGTTTTTGGATGAAGTGGGTAACCTATCGTACGAGATACAGGCCGCCCTGCTGCGCACCGTGCAGGAACGCAAGGTAAAACGCATAGGCAGCACCAAAGAGATTGACCTGGATGTGCGCATCATTATAGCCACCAATGAGAACTTACAGGACGGCATCTCAAAAGGCCGTTTCCGTGAGGACCTTTACCACAGGTTTAACGAGTTCAGTATTTACATGCCGCCCCTGCGCGAGCGCGGTAACGATATTATGATGCTGGCAGAACATTTCCTGAAAATAGCCAATCAGGAGCTTGACCGTAACGTAACCAGCTTTGCCCCCGAAGTAGTAGAGTGCTTTATGAACTACCGCTGGCAGGGCAATATCCGCGAGCTTAAGAACGTGGTACGCCGCGCTACTTTGCTTAGCGAGGGTAACGAAATAAGCATGAAAACGCTTCCGCTTGAGATCTCTAACTTTAAGGTGTCATCGCCATTTGAGCCGGCAAATACTTCTGTTGCAAATGATGCTAAAGAGCCAAAACACGATCTGAAGAACGCCGCTCTTGGCGCCGAGCACGAAACTATTTTAAAGGTGCTGCGCGAGGTTAACTTTAATAAAACCAAGGCAGCCGAGATCCTCAACATCGACCGTAAAACGCTTTACAATAAAATGAAAGCCATTAACCTGAAATAATTATGGCGCACCATGATGCAACCAACCCGGCAAATAGCAAGGTTTTTGATTTACTGAAGCACGATATACGCAACCAGCTATCAAACATACAACTGGCTTTAGAAGGCCTTAAGTATGAGGTTGACGACCCCAAAGGCGATTTGAATTTATACTTTGACAGCCTGTCACAATCGGCCAAAAAAATAGATGAGCTGCTGGATGGGTTTAAATAAATTTTATACAAAAGCGCCAAAACTTATTGGTGCTTTTTTGTTATATATTAGTATCACAATTTAGCTCTTCAAGGGGTAACCAATGTCCATTTTTAATTATAAGCAACGCAATAATATTATACTGGTAAGCATAGTTGTGCTTGGCTGTTTCTTACTGTATGCCTTAAGCGAGCTTTTCAGCTCTATACTGGGCGCCATAGTGCTATTCACTATCTTCCGCCCGTTTTATTTGTATATGGTAGAGCGGCGCAGGTTTAACAAGGCGCTTTCGGCGATGATCATAATTCTCATTTCGCTCGTCGTTATCGTTATCCCGTTCCTGTCGTTAAGTATTATGGTGATAGGCAAAATATCAGGCATTAACCGCGAGGAACTTAATATTGATAAATGGACACAAAAAATTGACGCATTTACCGGCGCCAACCTTAATCAGCCACACTTTGCCGAAAGCACCCTGCAAAAATTAGGGGCTTACGCTGCCGATCTTTTTCCATCAATTTTAGGCAGCGCCGCCAACATTATACTTACCCTGCTGGTAATGTATTTTTTGCTGTACTTTATGTTTGTGCAGATGCGCGAGTTTGAAATAGGTTTGCTTAAATATGCGCCCTTCCGCGAGCAACATGCTTTAAAATTCGCTACCGAGCTGCGTAATTCTACCTACTCAAACGTATTGGGGCAGGGTATAATAGCATTGGTACAAGGCGCCTTACTGGCCAACGGTTTCTGGATCTTCCACATCCCCGACCCTATCTTTTGGGGGGTTATAGGCGCTTTTATATCGTTTTTGCCGGTAGTGGGCGCGCCAACACTCTGCATCCCCGCCAGTATTATGCTTTATGCCAATGGCGAAAAGGTACAAGGGGTAATATTATTATTATATGGTATATTATTTATTGGCAATGTTGATAATGTGTTGCGCATGATCATAAACCGGCGTATTGGCAATACACACCCCATTATAACCGTTATAGGGGTATTTATTGGTTTACCGCTGTTTGGTATTCTTGGCTTGGTTTTTGGGCCTGTGTTGCTGTCATATTTTTTGCTATTATTGGAAATATATGAAACCAACCGCATGGCCGCCGACAGGCTGGAGCGCATACGGACCGGGCCCGAAATGCAATAAACATTCAAGAAATAAACTTATTTAATAATTATAAAAACAAATATTCAACTAATAAATTAATATAATATGAACGATAACACAAAAGTGGTTGTCGCGCTGCTGGCAGGATTAGCGGCAGGAGCGGCATTAGGAATCTTATTTGCACCTGACAAAGGCACCGAAACACGCGACAAGCTTTCAGAATCATTAATAAACCTTGGCGATTCTATAAAAGAAACAGCCGCTGCAGAAATTGATAAACTTGTTGGCTTAAAAGACAAAGTGGTTGATAATATAAAAACCAAAGTTAGAGGCGCCGAAGAAGAATATCAGGACGACCTGGAACACGCATAATTTACCGTTGCAGGTATATATCAATTAACCCGCAACAAACTATAATATATGGAACCCGAAAAAGAAGAACCAACACGCCCGATTATTGACCAGCTAAAAGAGTATGCTGAAACACGCTTTAAACTCTTGAAATACGAAGTTATTGAGCGCAGTACGTCTATCATAGCCGATGTTATAACCGATTTGGCCATTATAGTGGTATTGGTGTTAACCTTTTTATTCGCAAGTTTCACGCTGGCGTTATTCATGGCCGATGTTTTGCACTCATACTGGCAGGGGTTTGCATGCGTTACCGTTTTGTATGCACTTATTGCAACGATAATAGCATTTGCCAAACGCAGTTTTGAAAGGCCAATTATAAACGCAATGGTCAGAAAATTTTTTAAATAACGTATGGGAACACCTATCAGAAATATATTGGAGCTGCAGGGCGAAATTGGCCGCCTGAAAAATTTAGAAGCCCAGCAGGCTATAGCCTTAAAAGCCAGGTTTAGCGGGCCATCGGCTATTTTTACAACAGTGCTTTCGCTGTTCCCAAAATCGCCAACGGTTGATGGCATAAAAGGTGCAGGCTTTTTTAACCAGGACCTGTTAGGCCTTATATCAAGGTTTGCGTTGCCGCTGGCCTTAAACAAAACATTGTTCAGGCATTCTAACTTCATTGTTAAAACACTGGTGGGCATATTGTCGCAAAAGGCATCGCATTACATCAGCGAAGACAATGTTAGTGGTGTTTGGGGCAAGGCAAAAGGTTTATTTAACAACCTTTTTAAAAAGAAAGATAAAAAAGATAAAGAAACCGGGATAGTGCTTGAAAAAGACGACGTACCGGCATATCAGCCATATTAAAAATCTTAAAACCCTGTTGCGAAACACAGTTTTAGTGGAGAAGGGATAGACCTACAGGGTTTATCCCTTTTTTAATTTAGGCAGGTTTTGGGTTTAACCACAGCGTTAGCAGAGGTTTTCACGGAGAAGCGCAGAGATTTTGCTATGATGTGTTTATTAAACTTATTTTCCATTCCCTCCCTGCAACCTCTCGTTGGGGAGGGATCCGATAGGTATCGGATCGCACATACCACCCCATATCATAATCAAATTCTAAACCTCTGTGCACACTGTGCTTTTCCCTCCGTGACCTCCGTGGTTAAAAAAAATCCATGTTAACACCACAAATACTTATTTTTGCATTTTTATGGGAAAAGATAAGATAAGGCGCTTCGCCGAGATAGAAACATTCAGCAATGTTTTACAGTTAGATGCCGGTAAACCATTTAAAGGCAACTGGGCCTCCGGGTTTTTCAAAAACAACAACCCGGTTGTACTGGAACTGGCCTGCGGTAAAGGCGAATACACCGTTAACCTTGCGCAGATGTTCCCGGATAAAAATTTCATTGGGATTGATTACAAGGGTAACCGCATTTGGCGCGGGGCAAAAACCGCGCTGGAAGAAGGCGTAAACAACGTTGCCTTTTTGCGGATGCAGATAGAGAACCTGGTTGATTATTTTGCCCCCGGCGAAGTAGACGAGATCTGGATCACCTTCCCCGACCCGCAGCCGCAGCTAAGCCGCGAAAAGAAACGCCTTACCTCGCCACGCTTTTTAGATATGTACCGCATTGTATTGAAGCCTGGCGGCTACATGAACTTGAAAACCGATAATGATGGCCTGCACGCTTATACCGCCGAAAAAATAGCCGAACTTAACCTGCAGCTTTTTGTGAAGACCGAAGACCTTTATCATTCTGAACATGCCAATGAGGTATTATCCATCAAAACCTATTACGAGAAAAAATACCTTCAGCATAATAAAAACATCAACTACCTTAAGTTCTCATTTTAACCACTGCCATGCCCGACTATACCTTTTTCGACAATGTTTATGATGTGGTCAGGCAGATCCCTAAGGGCAGGGTAACATCCTATGGTGCTATAGCGGCTTACCTGGGCTCTAAGCAATCATCGCGCATAGTAGGTTACGCCATGATGGCTTGCGGCACTGCAAACCCACCCGTACCTGCGCACCGTGTATTAAACAAACAGGGCTTACTAACGGGTAAATTCCATTTTGGGGGTGATACTATGGAGCAGATGCTGCAAAGCGAAGGCATTGAGGTTATAGACAACCAGGTGCAAAACTTTAAAGCTATTTTTTGGGACCCGGCTATAGAATTGGCGCTTTAACGCACTATTAGCCAAAATATCCCCGGGCCGGCAAAATAGGGTTTGGTACGCCCATCATACTTAAAAAGAGTGGACGCGGCAACCATCATCCCTAAAACAATGGCTAACGCTATAAACCGGTGCAGCTTTAAAGGCACATCCTAAACATCCCAAAACTATAATTGGTAACGCAGAAACAAGCCAACAATTTTGCAGCGCCTTATACAAGTTGCAGCAACTCCATTCGGTTACCAAAAGGGTCTATAAAGGCAAAGCGGCGGCGGCCGGGGATAACCGGTTCTTCCACTATCTCCACACCGTTAGCTTCCAAATGGTTGCGTGCGGCATCCACATCGGCAACCTCCATGGCGGTATGGCGGATGCTTCGGGGCAACGCCGGCTCAACACCAATATGCAACTGCACATCGCCAATGTTTAGCCAGTACCCGGCAGATGAGAAAAGATGGTTGGGCCGGTCAATCAGTTCCAGTCCGAGTACTTTTGTATAAAACGCTTTTGCTTCCTCCAACCTTTCGGGCGGTACGCAAACATGAAAATGGTCGGCTCGTTTAAAAGAGATCATATACCAAGTTACGTATTAAAACAGGTAGTTGATGCCACCTTCAAACGACGAATGATTAATAGCGCCAATACCTTGTACTGTACCCAAAGTAGTATAGCCTATATGCGCCTCGAAATGGTTATTAAACAATACGCCCATTTTTATAGGAAGTGAAAACCAGTTCTTGTCAAATTCAATATCTAACGCGTCAGATTTTGAAACATTAAGTTTATAGGTAGACCAGTTGATGCCTAAACCTAACCCTGCAAAAAACTTAACATCATCCGTTTCGTAAAAATTATAAATAAACTGTGGTAAAAACCCGAAAGTAGTTTGCTTTACATTAAGGCTGTTATTATAATGCCCGCTATTAAATTGCGACGGGATATTATCCCTTACAAAGGTATTATTGAAGTAGGTGAATTCGCCCCTGAAAAATGCTCTTCTGGTATTTTTATTAAATAGCAGGTCGGCACCGGCCGAAAAAAACGCCCCGGAATTTTTAACACTGGCGCCTGCATCTACAGCATCATATGATCTAAAAGTAAGGGTAGCATTCCGGCCGCCACCACCGGCAAATAACCGCAGTCCAACAAGGCTTTTACGGTTGCTCACTTTTGTATCATCGTTGTTTAACAACTGCAAAACTTTAAACAAATCGCCCTCATTATAACTGGCAGCCATTATTTTACGGGTAAGCTTATCATTTGTAACGTTATACTTATTTACCAGCGCCAGTAATTGCAGTTGGTATGATCTTACAGTTTTTACTACATGCCCGTTTTCGCTAAAAACATAATAATTCAATTCTGTAATAGAATGATCGGCCTCCTCATAAGTATAAAACCGTGTTTTTACCCCATCCTTATATGACAGAAGCGAGGATTGTTTGCCACGGTAAATTAGCTTCAAAAAAACATCAGCAGTAATTGATGTGCTGTCAATTGACGATGGCAGGTTTGGTGGGTCTATTTTGCCTTTGCTTATTGATGCCGTAAAAGCTATATAATGTTCAAACTCACTGAAGGCTACTTCGCGTGCTTCGCCGGTTGTTAACGTTTCGGGCTTATCGTTATTCGTTTTTTTAAATAAAAAGGTTTGGGGGGTATTCCACCATTCGTGATGGTCAATCACACCCCTTACGGTGTCACCCTGAAAATTAACAATGTAGCCGGATTTAAAATTATTTTGTGCTTTGCTGATGCACGGGCACACTACAATTAGGACAAGTGCGGTAAAAATATATTTCATGTATAAAGTTTAGGAGCGCGAAAATAACAGAAATATTGAATTTACCCCGCCTGTTTGCTAACTACCTAATCTTATTCGTGCTCAGCAAAAGTTAAAACGTAGTTGTTATTATCCAGTATAGAAAATTCTGTAGCGCCGTAAAACGTTTTCTCAAGGCCTTTAAGTACGGTAACCTTATCTTTTATTCCCTCAAAAAAACTTTGGATGTTTGTTAGGTTGATATATAGCAGAAGCGAGCCGCCATAGGTACGGTTTATCTGCGGCAGGTCGTTAGCCAGGCTCTCAAACGTCTGGAACATAACGGTAACCTTGCCGTTGGCCATCATCACCCAAACCAAATCATCGCCGGTTTCGGGTACGCTCATGGTTATTTCAAAGCCCAGTAGCCTGTAAAAAGATACGGTAGCTTTTATGTCGGTTACAAAAATGTTGGGGGATAAACTTTCCATATTGGTTTTAATTATACGGTAAATTTAGGATAAATCGGGCTGTATGAAAATAAACATTTATACCTTTAAAAATAATATGATGGTGATTTCAAATCACTAATTCACTAACTCAACAAATTACTAAATAAGCACCCTATGGGACAATTAATAAACGACTTTGAAGCCTATCGTACCAAAATGAACGAGAGGATTATGGAAACCGCCAACACCAACATCAAGCGCTTCTTCGCGCTTGATACCACCACCTATGCCGATGGCGCGTTAGACGTGAAAACAAAAGAAATGCTGGGCCTGGTAGCATCTATGGTTTTACGTTGCGACGATTGCATTAAATACCACCTGGGTAAATGCCACGAAGCAGGCGTAAAGCACGACGAAATGAACGAGGTATTTATGATAGCCAACCTGGTAGGCGGCTCTATCGTTATCCCGCATTACCGCCGGGCGGTTGAGTATTGGGATGAATTAAGTCTTGAGTCTAAAGTCTGAAGTCTTTAGTAAAAAGTCCGCATTAATTATATCTTTAAACCAACTTAAATCTATTTATAATGAGTTCGTTTAGAGATCTAATGGCTTATAAAAAGTCGTTTGCACTTGCGATGGAAATTTTCTGGTTGACGAAAAACTTTCCTAAAGAAGAAACATATAGTTTAATTGACCAAATACGAAGATCTTCGAGATCTGTGTTTGCTTCTATTGCTGAAGCTTACAAAAAACGGAAATATCCCAATCATTTTATCAGTAAGCTTACTGATTCTGAAATGGAAAACGCCGAGACTCAAGCATGGCTCGACGCTTCTTTGGCGTGCAATTATATATCTCAAGAGAAATATAATGAACTTAATAAGCAAAGTGAAGAAGTGGGTTATCTTTTGATATACATGATTAACAATCCCGATAAATTTAAATAAGCGATGACTTCAGGCTCAAGACTTTCGACTCCAGACTTAAAGAGATGCCGCTGGTGCGGAACAGACCCGCTTTACATGGAATACCACGATAAAGAATGGGGCAAAACCACGCATGATGATAAGGTACTTTTCGAGTTCCTGACCCTGGAAGCTGCCCAGGCTGGCTTAAGCTGGATAACCATTTTACGCAGGCGCGATAATTACCGCAAAGCCTTTGCCGGGTTTGATGTGCAAAAGGTGGCAAAGTTTGATGACAAGGATAAGGAACGATTAATGAATGATGCGGGCATCATCCGCAACCGTTTAAAGATAGATGCAGCCATTAATAATGCAAAGCTGTTTATAGAGGTGCAAAAGGAGTTTGGCTCGTTCAATAACTACCTGTATAGCTTTATGCCCGATGGTAAACCTATCACTACCTACACAGGCCCGCACGTTAGCACACCCGAATCTGACGCGATAAGCAAGGACATGAAAAAGCGCGGTTTTAAATTCTTTGGTACCACCATTTGCTACGCCCACATGCAAGCCACCGGGATGGTGAATGATCATATCCCGGAATGCAGCTTTAGGTAATATCATAACGAATCCCGAATGCTGAATTTGGAACGCCAAAGTATTTCATCATTCAATATTCGAAATTCTGTGTTCGATATTAACATCGTGAATTGTACTTTTGAATAATCGGTGTAATCCTAACATCGGTGCTATCAATAATAAAAATGAAGAAGCTTTTTCTATTGGATGGTATGGCCCTGATATACCGGGCGCATTTTGCTTTGAGTAAAAACCCGCGCTTTACCTCGGGGGGACTAAATACTTCGGCGGTTATGGGTTTTACCAACACCCTGCTGGAGGTTCTGCGTAAAGAGAAACCCACCCACATGGCCGTGGTTTTTGATACCGATGCCCCTACCGAGCGCCATACCGAATATGAAAAATACAAAGCGCACCGCGAGGCCATGCCCGAGGATTTAAGTAAAGCTCTTCCCTATATATTTAAAGTAGTTTTAGGTTTCAACATCCCGCTCATAACCAGCGATGGTTATGAGGCCGATGATATTATAGGCACCCTTGCCAAAAAAGCCGAGCAAAAAGGCTATCAGGTTTACTGCATGACACCTGATAAGGATTTTGCGCAGCTGGTGTCAGAGAATATCCGCATTTACAAACCGGCCCGCATGGGTAACGATATGGAGATACTGGGTGTTAAGGAAGTACTGGAAAAATGGGAGATAGAACGCCCGGAGCAGGTGATAGATATCCTGGGCCTTTGGGGCGATGCGGTAGATGGTATCCCCGGCATCCCCGGCGTTGGCGAAAAAACGGCTAAAACCCTCATCAAACAATATGGATCGGTTGAAGAAATTATAGCCCACAGCCATGAATTGAAAGGTAAGCTGCGTGAGAACGTAGAGAAGTTTGCCGAACAGGGCCTGATGTCGAAAAAACTGGCTACCATTAACCTGAACTCACCAGTTGAACTGGATGAGGCGGGGCTGGAAATGTGCGCGCCAAGTAAAGACTTACTGGAGCCACTTTTTGCCGAGCTGGAATTCCGAACCCTTGGCCGCCGTGTGTTTGGCGATGATTTCAGCATTACCGAAACCCGTGCCGTATCAGTACAAACCGACCTGTTTGGCAACCCTGTTGCTGATGGCCGCACCACCCTATCGGTTGATGTGCAGGATATCTACGAAGCGCCAACCCCTGTTGAAATCAAGAACATCAACACCATTGAGCACGAATATATTTTGGCCGATACCTTTGAGAAACGCGCCGACCTTATTAACATACTAAAGCAGCAAAAGCATTTTTGCTTTGATACCGAAACCACCGGCACCGATGCCAACCAATGCGAGCTGGTGGGTTTATCATTCGCGGTGAAGCATAACCAGGCATGGTATGTGCCCGTACCTGTTGAGGAGGCTGAGATCATTAAGATAGTCGCCGAATTTAAACCTGTTTTTGAGGATGGCAACATTGGCAAAACCGGGCAGAACCTGAAGTTTGATATACTGATGCTGAAATGGTACGGTGTGGAAATGAAGGGCGACCTTTTTGATACCATGATGGCGCATTACGTGATAGACCCGGATACCCGCCACAACATGGATATCCTGGCAGAAAACTATCTGCAATACAAACCCGTTTCTATTACCGAGCTGATTGGCCCCAAAGGTAAAAACCAGGGCAACATGCGCGATGTGGAAATTGAAAAAATAAAAGACTACGCCGCCGAAGACGCCGATGTTACCCTGCAGCTACGCACCGTTTTTGAGCCTAAGATAAAAGAAGTAGAGGCCGAAGACCTGCTGCATAAAATTGAGAACCCGCTGATATACGTACTGGCCGATATTGAGCACGAAGGCGTAAAGATTGACCACGAAACATTAAAGGATTTTTCCAAACTATTGGAAACCGATATTGCCGCGCTGGAAAAAACCGTATTTGAAAAAGCCGGTGTAAGGTTCAATGTAGCATCGCCAAAGCAACTGGGCGAGGTGCTGTTTGAGAAACTAATGCTTGACCCGAAGGCCAAAAAAACCAAAACCGGCCAATACCAAACCGGCGAGGATGTGCTTTTAGCACTTGCCGCCAAAAGCGATATTGTAAGGGACATATTGGATTTCCGGCAGTTGCAAAAGCTGAAATCTACCTACGTAGATGCCTTGCCAACCATGGTGAACCCAAAAACAGGCCGGGTACATACCAGCTATAACCAGGCGGTGGCGGCAACCGGGCGTTTAAGCTCAAACAACCCTAACCTGCAAAATATCCCTATCCGTACCGAGCGTGGCCGCGAGGTGAGGAAAGCCTTTATCCCGCGCGATGAGAACCACAGCATCGTATCTGCCGATTATTCGCAGATAGAACTGCGCATCATTGCCGAGATCAGTAAAGACCCAAATATGCGCCAGGCTTTTATTGATAATATTGATATCCATACTGCTACTGCCGCTAAAGTGTACGGCGTAAATATTGAAGATGTAGACAGCACCCAGCGCCGTAATGCCAAAGCGGTAAACTTTGGTATCATCTACGGGCAATCGGCATTTGGCCTATCACAAAACCTGGGTATCCCGCGTAAGGAGGCTGCCGAGATCATCGAAAACTATTTTGCCCAGTACCCCGGCATCAAACAATACATGGCCGATACCATGAACTTTGCCCGCGAGAACGGTTACGTAACCACCCTGATGGGCCGCCGCCGTTACCTGCGCGATATCAACAGCGCCAATCAAACGGTACGTGGCTTTGCCGAGCGAAATGCCATCAACGCGCCGATACAAGGTTCGGCTGCGGACATGATCAAGATAGCCATGATCAATATTCATAAGGAGTTTAAAGCCCTGAAACTGGATGCCCGCATGACCATGCAGGTACATGATGAGTTGGTGTTTGATGTGCCTAACCACGAGATAGAAATTGTAAAGCCCATTATACTGGACAAGATGAAAACCGCCATCAAAACCGAAGTGCCGATTATGGTTGAAATTGGTACAGGATTGAACTGGCTGGAAGCGCATTAAGAATATTAATTCCTTGTAACTATTTGGCCCCGATTATCGTCTTCCAAATAGTTTAACTGGTTTATGAAAAAATTGCTTTTTTGTTTTATTGCTTTCTTTCCTATAAGTACGTTTGCCCAGAATTGTGATTGCCTTGTAAATTTTGATTACACAACCAGCCATATAGCAGATAGTTATTCGGGATACAGCGACAAAGTAAAAAGTAAAAACCTTAAAGAGTTTAATACCTTCACAGAACGCCTGCGGCAAAGGGCAGCGAATGCAACCGGCACAGATTCTTGTTACGTTATATTAAAAACATGGGTAAATTATTTTAAAGACCATCATTTGCGGGTACAATTAGATTGGCGTTACCGCAAAAAATATCCGGAACAGGTGAAACAGCTTAATAAGCTTTTCGCCGCTAAAGATGCTTCGCCCGTGCCCAGCGAAAAGTTGGACAACCAAACAAGCATCAGGCAGCTTAATGCAAACACCATACTGATCAGGCTACCTTCTTTTGAATGGAGTGAGAAAAAAACAATTGACAGCCTTTTTAAAGCCAATTATGAAAACTTTAAAACGGCGCCTAACTGGATCATAGATATCCGTGGTAATGGCGGAGGTACCGACTATGCATTCAACTCTTTGCTGCCGTATATCTACGCTAACCCGGTGCACATTAAACCGGATGAATACCGATCATCAAAAAACAATATTACCGTTTTAGAAAGCAACTTAAAAGACCCCGACATGTCTGAGGCCGCTAAAGATTTTTTAAAGAAGCTGGTTAGCCTGATGAAATTACATCCTAACCAATTTGTAAACCCATCCGGTAAAGAATCGTTCGAGATCAAACTCGACTCTGTTTATACATTCCCCAAAAAAGTAGCTATAATAATAGACAGAAACAGCGCAAGCTCTACCGAATCATTTTTACTGATGGCGATGCAAAGCAAAAAAGTAAAAGTTTACGGAGAAAATTCGGCAGGCATGTTAGATTATGGCAGCTATCAGTATTTTGATATTCCATGTGCCGACCTTAATCTTGTTATTCCTATTGCAAGGTCTAAACGGCTGCCTCAATACCCTATAGATAATATTGGGATAACCCCAAATGTAAAGATTAACGCTACTGAAAAAGACAAGATCGGGTTTATTCAAAAGCGCCTGGAGCGATAAACATAACAGCTTGTACTAAATCTGCCAGTATGAGTAAAAGCCCGGGCATGAACTGGCTGGAAGCGCATTAATACAATGCCATTATGTAAAGTACCAAGCAATCTATAAGTGAAAAGTCGGCGGTATATCTATTATAAGACGCGGAGTACCGCATCTCTCCATGATCGTATCCGGTAGAGACGCGATACTTCGCGTCTCTCGCCATCTTACAAAACCTTATTAACAAATTTATAAATAACCCCGCCCCCCAATTCTCATTTATGCCGAAATTGCAATTAACCGCCATTTCTGATTAAATAATATCACTTTTTTAAACACATTTTTCAAATTATGTGTTTGTTCATTTGGGGAAATGTTTAGTACCTTAAACCAATATATAATCCCGAATGAGAATTTTTCACCTGAGTGCCGAATGCTACCCCATTGCCAAAGTTGGGGGCCTTGCTGATGTGGTTGGCGCGCTGCCCAAATATCAGAATCTGGCAGGGTTGCAGGCCGCTGTTGTGATGCCTTTTTACAACCGCAAGTTTGTTCATGAAAATATATTTGATGTTGTTTTTCAGGGCACTACACTACTGGGTACACGCAGGATATATTTTGAGATACTAAAAGAACAAACCAATAAACTGGGTTTCGAGCTTTATCTGATAAAAATACCGGGGCTGCTGGATAGGGAAAATGTTTACAGTTATCCCGACGAGAGAGAACAGTTTCTGGCTTTCCAGATCTGCTTTCTTGACTGGATAAACTGGAGCGGCCAAACACCCGACCTGGTACATTGCCACGACCACCACTCGGGCCTGGTGCCATTCCTGATGTACCACTCAAATTTGTACCGAAGGCTGGCTCATATCCCAACTATATTTACAATACACAATGGGCAATATCACGGCGCATTTGGCTGGGATAACTTGCATTACCTGCCCGAGATTGACTTTTATAAAACCGGCCTGCTTGATTGGAACGGCGGTATTAACCCGCTGGCATCGGCAGTAAAATGCTGCTGGCGGTTCACTACAGTTTCGCCAAGTTATTTGCACGAATTGAGCATTAGCTCTAACGGGCTGGAATACCTGTTTTATGTAGAGCGTGATAAGGGCATAGGCATCATTAACGGTATTGATACCGATGTATGGAACCCCGAAACCGACCCTATGCTGCCCGCGCATTTCACCGCCGCTACGGTAGCCAAAGGCAAGCAAAAAAATAAAGAGATACTGTGCGAACGCTTCAACCTTTCGCCGGATAAACCACTCATAGCCTTTATAGGCCGTTTGGTTACCGAAAAAGGATCGGACCAGTTGCCTGCCGCTATAGAGCGGAGCATTAAAGAACATGGCGACAAGGTAAACTTCCTGGTACTGGGCGCAGGCGATAATGCTACAGAAATGTCGCTTAACCTGCTCAAGCAATTGTACCCGCAAAACTGCAATGTATTTATAGGGTATGATGAATCATTGGCACACCTGATATACGCCGGTGCCGATTTCCTGCTGATGCCATCGCGGGTGGAGCCTTGCGGCCTTAACCAGATGTACGCTATGCGCTACGGCACTATGCCAATAGTGCGCAGCACCGGCGGTTTAAAAGATACCGTGATTGATTTTGGCGATGAAGGCGGTTACGGTATACGGTTTGAGCATGTTGCCGCAGATGATATTTGCGTATCGGTGACCCGCGCGGTTATATTATATAAAGACACCCGCAAAATGCAAACCTTGCGTAAACGCATGATGGCCCTCGATTTTTCGTGGGACCGCTCGGCAAAAGAATATATGAACCTGTATGAAAGTTTAATTCCTAAGATATGACATCGAAAGTAATCAGTATTGTACTTGGAGGCGGCCAGGGCAGCCGTTTGGCACCATTAACACAAACCCGTTCAAAACCGGCAGTGCCTATTGCGGGTAAATACCGTTTGGTGGATATCCCCATCTCAAACTGCCTGCACTCAAATATCAGCCGCATATTTGTATTAACGCAGTTTAACTCGGCATCATTAAACAAGCACATCAAAAATACTTATCACTTTAGTACGTTCAGCACGGCTTTTGTTGATATTTTGGCTGCCGAGCAAACCCCTACCAGCGGCGGCTGGTTCCAGGGTACAGCCGATGCAGTAAGGCAAAGCCTGCACCATTTAGCCACGCACGATTTTGATTATGTGCTTATACTATCGGGCGACCAGCTTTACCAGATGGATTTTGCTGAAATGATACAGCAACATATTGACAAAGGTGCCGAAATATCAATCGCTACCATCCCTGTAAATGCCCAGGACGTACCTGGCTTTGGCATCTTAAAAACGGATGAGAACAGCATGATTACATCGTTTATAGAAAAACCCAAAGCCAATTTTGAGAGCTGGGCTTCTGAAGTTAGCGATGAGATGAAAGAACAGGGCCGCATTTACCTGGCATCGATGGGTATTTACCTGTTTAACCGCGACTTATTATACGAATTGCTGGAAGGTAATGATCACCCTGATTTTGGCAAAGAAATTATCCCTCAATCAATTGAAGGGCATAAAGTAATGAGCTACCAATACGAAGGGTATTGGACAGATATCGGAACTATCCCATCTTTCTTTGAAGCCAACCTTGGCCTTACGGATGACATTCCTAAATTTAACCTTTTCAATAAAAACCAGATTTATACGCGTGCACGCATGTTGCCGCCTACCAAAATATCAGGCACACTGATAGATAGGTCTATCATTGCTGATGGTTGCATTATTAACGCGGCGCATATTATCCACTCCATTATAGGCATCCGCACACGGATTGGTGTTTCAAGCGAGATTGAAAGTTGCTATGTAATGGGGAGCGATAATTATCAAACGCTGGAAGAAATTGCTTTTGCTAAAGAAAACAACCTGCCTATTATGGGCATTGGCGACAGGTGTACTATCAAAAATGCCATCATCGATAAAAACACTTATATAGGCGATGATGTAAAGATAAACTGTGGTGATCCTCTGCCTGACGGCGATTTCCCGACGCATACCGTTACCGACGGAATTGTGATAGTAAAGAAACGTGCGGTAATACCAAGCGGCACCATAATTTAATTTTAAAGATAGCAGAACAATCAATAGTTAATTTGTTTTATATATAAATTATAAAACTTAAATTAACGTGTTATGAAAAAGACTATCTGTATGATCGCGGTTGCCGCCATCTCTTTCGGTAGTGTAAATGCATTTGCTGCAATGCCGGTGCAAACACAACAGGACACATCTAAAACGAAAAAGAAACAGATGAAAAAGAAGATGAAGCACAAGAAGATGATGAAGGACACCGCAATGAAAAAAGACACCGCAATGAAGATGTAATTCTTCCAAAAAACAAAAAGCCTCCCGATAAGTCAGGAGGCTTTTTTGTGGTTATCCAATTTTACAGTTCTACACTTTCGCCTATGGCAGGTAACTGTAGGTTTAGCCCTGCTTTTACAAACTTAGCGGCCACTTCTTCTTTGTCTATCTTTATTACCGGAAACGAATCGTAATGCACACCGATAATATTTTTACAGTTTACAAAAGCCGCGGCTTTTATGGCATCGTCGGCACCCATGGTGTAGTTATCGCCTATTGGGAAAATTGCCCACGCGAGGTTCTCATCTGCCAGCAACTTCATATCATAAGTTAGCGCGGTGTCGCCGGCAAAGTAAATCACCTTCCCTTCCGAATAAATGAGGAAACCTGCAGGGTTACCGCCGTTACTTCCATCAGGCAATGTGCTGGAGTGTATGGCGGTTACCATTTTAACCCGGCCAAAATCAAAATTAAAGCCGCCGCCAATGTTCATCCCGTGCACATTATCAACCCCCTGCTTACCCAGCCAGCCGGCAATTTCAGCTATACAAATAACTTTTGCGCCGCTGTTTTTAGCTATACTCACCAAATCGGCAACGTGGTCGCCGTGCCCGTGCGATACCAAAATATAATCGGGCTTAAGGCTGTTTACATCAATATGTTTAGCCAGCTCGTTTGGCGTAATAAAAGGGTCAAATAACAAAGTTTTGCCATCGGCTACCAGTTCAACGGTAGATTGGCCATAATATGTCAATTTCATAGTTGTGTTTTTAGATGTATTACCGATTATTTGTTAAACAGGTTGCCTAAGCCGCCCATTCCGCCAAGCATAGCGCTGGTCATGGCAGCCATCTCGCTCTGGCTAAGGTTTTCGGCTTGTTCTATGGCTTTGTTTATGGCAACAACCAATAGTTCTTCCAGCTCCTCTTTATCGGCATCCTTAAAAAAGTCGGCATCAATATTAACCGATTGTACCACTTTATTACCATTAGCCTTTACGCTTATTTTGCCGCCTTCAGCAGTGCCGGTAACGGTTATAGCATCCAAACGTTTTTTTACTTCGCCAGCCTTTTGCTGGGCTTCCATTAATTTATCGAACATAATGTTTAAGTTATTGGTTGATTAAGTGAGTAGTTAAGTGGTTGAAGGGGGAACCATTCACCAATCAACTTAATAAACCACTCACCCCAAATTAATCCTCCGCTGTATCGCCGTTACCGGTATAGGCTCCTTTACGCACTACCGGCATACCTGTCATTTTAAACAGGTCATCCAGGTGCAGCAAGCTGCCGTTAACCATATTACCTAACAAAACAATGGTAACATCGTTTTTCATATCTCGTAAAAATATATGGCGAAAGCCGTGCCACCAGCCTGTATGGTAAATAACCTTTTGGCCGGGGCTTTCAAATATGCGCCAGCCATAGCCATAGCTAAAGTGCCCGCGTATCATGGGGTTGCGTGCGGTATAAGCCGAGTCTTGCGTGGCGGGTTTTATTAGTTTACCGGCTTTAAGGGCCTGGTCAAAAACGTACAAGTCGGCAACGGTGCTGTAAATGCCCTTATCGCCAACGGGGCCATCTAAAAAGTTTTGCGCTACCGAATACTTCCAGCTGTTGCGGTCGTGCCCTACAACATCAACAGGTATTTTATCATAAACCGCTTTCGAGTACACGGCAGTGTGTGTCATGCCGGCGGGTTTAAAAATATTCTCTTTCATGTAATCGGCATAGCTCATGCCGGTTACTTTTTCTATGATGGCGCCAAGCACCATAAAGTTGCTGTTGTTATATAAAAAGCTTGCATTTGGTTTGTTAAAACGGGCAGGCTTGTATTTAGCAATCAGGTCCATTGCCTCTTTATTGGTAAGGCCTTTCTTTTGGTTAAGGTGTTGGGTGCGGTAAATGTTATCAACAAAGTAAACATAGTTCATCATCCCGCTGCGGTGTGTAAGCAGCAGGCGAATGGTTACGCCATCGTATGGAAAATCCGGAAAGAAATCTTTTACATCCTGGTCAAGCTTGATCTTGCCCTTCTCCCACAACTGCATAATGGCCGTACCCGTCATGGTTTTGGTAACCGATGCCAGCTCAAATTGCGAAGCCAGGGTGAGGCTGTCGCGGGTTAGGTGGTTAGCCCAGCCGAAAGACCCCTCATAAATTATTTTGCCCTTTTTAGCTACCAGTACATTGCCGTTAAAACCGCTCACCTTATGCAGGTGCTGCATAAACTCCTCAATTTTCTTATCGCCCTTACTGGGGTCATATTTAAGTATTTCGGCGGTATTAAATGGTTTGCCGTTATCAGCTTCACCCTTTTTGTTGTGGCCGGGAGACGAGCAGGAAGTAAACGCGAGAAGGGAAAACAGAAGGGAAATGACAGTTGTGCACACTTGTCTCATAAATAAAAGTTCTTTCACTTAAACGAAGGCGAAAATTAGAAATTATATAGGAGGTAAAAGATTAAAATTCAATTAATGTTTCAACAATGTTAAAAACAGGCTAATTTTAGGTATGCGAAATTTACTGCTGATAATTGTATTTACCCTTTTAAGCCTTCAATATTCATCGGCACAAGATGTAGCTGCCCTGATAAAAGATGGCCGGCAACTAAGCAGCCAAAAACAATACCCCCAAGCTATTGAAAAATACAAAAGCGCTTTACTAATTGAGCCCGAAAACCCACAGGCAAATTACCAGTTAGCTTTTGCGCTGTTTGCAAGCGGCAAAGGCCCGGAGGGGTTACCCTATCTGGATAAGGTTGTAGGCGCCAATAAGAACACTCCGCTAACCGCTGCATCCTACAGTTTAATGGGGAGTATTTATGGCAATGCTAAACAGCTGTCTAAAGCAATTGACGCATATAAGAATGGCATTAAAGCCGATAGCACCAACCAGCGCATTTATTACAATTTAGGCATTGTGCAATACCGCAGCAAGCTATATACCGATGCCGAACAAAGCTTTGCAGATGCTGTTAAGCGCGATTCGGCAGATGCGGGCAGTGTACGGATGTTTGCACTAACAACCTTTCATGAAAATAAACGCGCCGAAGCCATACTGGGTTTTTGCCGCTTTTTACAATTAGAGCCCAACAGCAAGCGCAGCGCCGAAGCCTTTGGTAACCTGCAAAATATTCTGCAAAGAGGCAGCCTGCAAACCGAAGAGGGCTATCAGCCTACATCTGCCACCAAAGCTGAAGCGTTTACACAAAATAAGATCATCAACAAGGTGCTGGCCGGTTTCATGACACGCAAGTATGAATCGCCAACAGCCTTGCTTACCGCGCAATTAAAGGAGCTTTTTGCTGCCTTTGGCGATAAGTACAAATACGCCGCTTATTTTAACAAACTTTCGCAGAATGACAATTTTGAAACGTTTGTGAGAGTAATCAGCCAAAGTGATGTGCCTGAAAATGCTAAATGGGTTGTAGAGAATAAGGATAAAATGAGTGCTTATGAGGCATGGGTAAAAACCACAACTATTCGTTAAACCACGCCAGACAAGGCAGCTTTTACCTTCTCGCGGTTGAGCTTTGATACCGGGATCTTTGTATTATCTGTTAATAATAAACTGCCACCATCTTCGCGCAGCCAGCTTTTTATATAACTCATATTTACCAGGTGCGATTGATGCGCACGGATAAACCCTTGGCCGGTTAGCATATCGGCATACTCTTTCAATGTTTTTGATACCAGGATGTGTTCGCCGCCGATAATTACAAATTTGGTGTATGTATTGTCAGCCTCACAACGTACAATATCGGGGATGTTCACATAACGTGTTTCGCTGAACATGGGAAGGGCTATACGTGACGGGTTTTTTTTATCATCCTTCAAATAATCAAGCAGATGGTTTAACCGTTCATTTTTTTGTTTTTGCTGGATTGCTTTGCGGGCTTTATCTACCGCATGCTTCAGCTCATCAATATCTATGGGTTTCAGCAGATAATCCAACGCGGCAAATTTGATGGCCTGGATGCCGTATTGGTCGTACGCGGTAACAAAAATGATCTCGAAATCGATATCGCCAAGCTGTTTCAACAGGTCGAACCCCGATCTTCCATGCAGTTGTATATCCAGAAACACCAATTGAGGCCGGTGCAATATTATCGCCCGCAGAGCATCATCAACGTTTTCGCTTAAGGCGCAAATTTGTACATCGGGCGCATAAACCTGCAATAGCTGCTGTAGGTTTTCCCGGTTTGATGTTTCGTCGTCAATTATAAGCGTTTTTATCATAGCCAGTTTTGCAGCTCAATGGTTATTAATGTCCCGTTGCTGTTTGATGCCGTATGCAGCAATATATTGGTATTTTTGTAAACCTGGTTTAGCAGGGCAATGCGGTCTTCACAAAGCTTAAGCCCCATGCCTGTGCCGTTGGTAGCGGCAAAACCTTTACCGTTGTCTTTTACGGCAAGTACTAATGTACTGCCTGTTTTTGTAATAATGATACTGATGTTGCCCTTTTCTTTTAAAGCCGATACACCATGCTTAACCGCGTTTTCGGCAAATGGTTGTAGCAACATGGCCGGTATTTCAATCTGCTGGTCTATCTCCTGCTCGTTTATTTCAATATCAAACTCAAAGCCAAAGCGCATTTGCTCCATCTGCAAATAATCGTTCAGCAGGCTTATCTCCTGTTCAATGGTAGTAAGCTCTTTGTTACCGTCATCTAATATATTGCGGGTAAGGCGGGCAAATCTACTGAGGTATTTATTGGCATTCTCTACCTCGTTTTTGTTCATCAGGTTTTGGATCCCCGCCAGGGCATTAAATATAAAATGAGGGTTTAGCTGCGCCCTTACCGATTGCAGTTGCAGCGTAGCTATCTGCCTGTTCTGCGCTTCGCGTTTAAGCTTTCGTTTTTGGCTGTCGCGATACATGGCAAACATAAAACCACCGGTAGTTAACAGAATAATAACAATATAGCCCAAGGTTTTTACCGAAATGGTACGTTGTTTATTTAATGCGGGCAGTACCGTAAATTTAACATTTGTGGCCAAACTGCGCAATAAGGTAATGGGTTCGCCACCAGGGCGGTATATTTTAGGCGTAAACGTAATTTGGTATTTGCCCGGGCTTTTCCAAAACTCTTTGTAAAGGTTAAACCGCGAGTTGTTTTCGCCAAGATTCAGGCTATCAGTATGCCCCTTTATTTCTCTTTTAAGGCTAACCTTGTAGTTGTATAAACGTTCGCCATTGGTAATATCAAACCTTATGTTCTGGACAGAATCATCTGTACGGAACTTAATATCATCTTTTGAGACCGTCTCAATAAAGTCTTTTACTTGTAAAGGTCTTTCGGATACTATGCCTTTACCATTTACATATTTAAAATATTTCTCGTTAGTTTGTTGTAAATCGGTTAAGCCTTTCGAATAAAATCCATTATCAGGGATTCTAGAGCTTTTGCTGAGATACTGTATATAACCATACACTTTTGCAGGCTCTACAGGTCTCCAGTCGATAAGTATTGCATCCTGCTCGCTAAAGTTTTTAATATTGTACATTTCAACCTTCAAAAACTCACCTGGTGAATAATTGAATTTACCTAAATATGCGTATTTAATACTCCCATCAGCAGAGGTTTTAATAGACGCGGGCGGCCTCCATCCAATAATTTCCTGGCTGTTGTTTTTGATAACCCGGTACAGGTAATTACCTGCATTTTGTTCCGAATCGATATTTTGTGCAATGATCTCTACGGATGTTGTACCATCAATCAAAATACTGGTAAACTCTTGCCCGTTGTTATGCTGCTCTAATCCCTCGTAAATTTTGCTTTTGCCGCCTTGTTCAAAACGCACACCTATGTTTTGTTTGCCCAGCCAGTTAAAATAATAATGCTCTGCAGATAATTTATTAAGGCGTACCTGTTTCCTGTAACGAGCCATTTGTTGTGGAGTAGCATTGTTTGTATCAATATAGGTATTGCCTACAAGCACTTTGCCCCTCATATATTCCTCGTACGTTGGTAGCTTTTGCGCAAATGCATTGCTGCAAAATGCCACAAGGCATAAAATGATCAATATGGGTTTAGCGAATAGCCGTTTCATGATTTTGGTGTTAAGTTAATATTTGTTTGCTGATATAAAACTGCACTCTTTACACATGCTACACAATCATCAAACAGTATCAGGCGGCGTTGCCTTAGTATATGGCATTTTTGCTTTGTATTAATTTTATTGCTACTGGCTTAAACCCACATAAAACCCTAAATTTGCCCCTGCAAAAACATACTATCAATATGAGTTTCAGAACCGAACATGATACCATGGGCGCGGTGCAAGTACCGGCCGATAAATACTGGGGCGCGCAAACAGAGCGCTCACGCAACAACTTTAAAATTGGCCCCGAGGCATCAATGCCAAAGGAAATTATAGAGGCATTCGCTTATCTTAAAAAAGCGGCCGCCTATACCAATACCGACCTGGGCGTACTGCCTGCCGAAAAACGCGACCTGATAGCACAAGTGTGCGATGAGATACTGGAAGGTAAACTGGAGGGCGAGTTCCCGCTGGTGATCTGGCAAACGGGTTCTGGCACACAATCAAATATGAACGTGAACGAGGTGGTTGCCAACCGCTCGCATGTTTTACAAGGCAACAAACTGGGCGAAGGCAAAACCTTCATCCACCCAAATGATGACGTGAACAAATCGCAGTCATCAAATGATACCTACCCAACGGCTATGCATATTGCGGCCTACAAAATCCTGATCGATGTAACTATTCCCGGAATCGAAAAACTGCGCGATACTTTACAGGCAAAAAGCGAAGCGTTTAAAAGTGTGGTGAAGATAGGCCGTACCCACTTAATGGATGCTACGCCGCTTACCCTGGGCCAGGAGTTTTCGGGTTATGTATCACAACTTAACCATGGCCTTAAAGCCCTGCGCAACACCTTCGAGCACCTGAGCGAACTTGCCCTTGGCGGTACGGCTGTAGGTACAGGCATCAACACGCCAAAAGGTTATGATGTTAAGGTTGCCGAATATATTGCCAAATTTACCAATCTGCCTTTCATCACTGCCGAAAATAAATTTGAGGCCCTGGCCGCGCATGATGCTATTGTAGAAAGCCACGGTGCGTTAAAACAGATAGCCGTTTCATTAATGAAAATAGCGAATGATATCCGCATGCTGGCCTCTGGCCCACGCTCGGGTATCGGCGAGATCCACATCCCGGATAATGAACCGGGTTCATCTATTATGCCGGGCAAGGTTAACCCAACCCAAAACGAGGCGGTTACCATGGTTGCCGCGCAGGTAATGGGGAATGATGTGGCTATCAGCATAGGTGGCTCAAACGGCCATTACGAGCTGAATGTATTTAAACCGGTTATGGCGGCAAACTTTCTGCAATCGGCACGTTTAATTGGTGATGCCTGCGTATCCTTTAACGACCATTGCGCCGTTGGTATAGAGCCGAACTATGACGGTATTAAAAAGCACCTTGAAAACTCATTAATGCTGGTTACCGCGCTTAACCCGCATATTGGCTACGAGAACGCGGCAAAAATTGCCAAAACAGCATTAAAAGAAAACAAATCGCTTCGCGAAGCTGCCGTTGGCCTGGGTTACCTTACCAACGAGCAATTTGACCAATGGGTGCGCCCCGAAGACATGATAGGGAGCTTAAAGTAAGCCCCCGACACCCTGAAAGGGGAGCAGAATATAGCCTCTTCCAACCGGGAGGGGCTTCCAAATTATCTGATACGGTTTATGAAAAAACCTTTCGCTTTTTATCTCTTAGCTTTCGCCATTCTGCTAACCGCAAACTGCTTACTGCTAACTGCGTGTAAGTTTAACCCCGACATGCAAACGCCGGGCGAGAGCTACCTGCAGGGCGAATGGCAGCAGGATAGTGTAACAATGCAGAAGCAATTGATAAATTATTCTTTATATAACCTTAAGTTTAATTGCGATTCGTTTTTTGTGCAGATCAAAACTTTCAGCAAAGTAAATAACGGTGCCGACAGCTGCACTAAAAGCGGCCAGTGGACAGAATATGCCAAAGGCGTGTATGACCAGAAGGAGGATACCCTGCATGTACGCGGCTTGTTCTGCAACCCCGATTATAGCTATAAAGACCCAACGGGTTGTTTCCGCTCGGGCGTTTACGAAGAAAGTTTTAAAGTGGTCAAAAAAACCGATTCTGTAGTTCAATTCAATCCAACATCAAGCGTTATAGCATTTAGCGCGCGTTTAATAAAAAGAAGTACCTGTACACCAAAACCATTGTAAAAAATGAAAATCAGCATTTTCAAAAAACTCTTATTAGGCATAGCCATTATTTACCTGCCGGTACAAACTATGGCCTGGGGCACCAACGGCCACCGCATCAGCGGGCAAATTGCCGATAGTTACCTTACCCCAAAAGCCCGTGCTGCTATTAAAGCTATCCTGGGTAATGAATCAATTGCCATGACGAGTAACTGGGCCGATTTTATCAAATCAGACCCGCAGTACAAGTACTTATCATCATGGCATTACATTGATTTTGATAAGGAATACAGTTACCCCGAGATGCAGGCATTCCTGAAACAGGATACTACCACAGACGCTTACACTAAGCTTAATTTTTTAATTGGCGAACTGAAAAAGAAAAACCTGCCTAAAGCAAATAAACTGCTTGCCCTGCGTATGCTGATCCACATTGTTGAGGATGTTCACCAGCCTATGCACACCGCCCATACTGATGATAAAGGAGGTAACGATATTAAGCTTACCTGGTTTAACAACCAAACCAACCTGCACTCTATATGGGATAGCCAGCTGATAGATTTTCAACAATTAAGCTATACCGAATATGTTAGCTGGATAAACCATCCTACCGTTGCGCAGCGTGCCGAATGGCAAAAAGCGCCCATTAGCCAGTGGTTATACGAATCGAGCCAGATAGCCACAAAAATTTATGCCGGGGTTAAAGATGGCGACAAGATCAACGTTTACAAATACAACTTTGATTACATCGCTACACTAAACAATCAGCTTGTAAAAGGTGGGGTTAGGCTGGCCGGTTTGCTTAATCAGATTTTTGGGGCGTAGCCCGATGTGCAGGTGCGGGGATATGCAAATGTGCAAATTCCTGTCATCTGCATATTTGCACATTTACATATCTGCACATCCGCATCATGAAAATACTAATGGTTTGCCTGGGCAATATATGCCGTTCGCCGCTGGCGGAGGGTATTATGCAGCATCTGGCAGATAAAGCAGGCCTGGATTGGCAGGTCGACTCGGCCGGCACCGGAGACTGGCATGTTGGGCAAGGCCCGGACAGGCGCTCTGTTAAAGCAGCAGCTAACGAAGGCATAGATATCAGCAAACAGGTTTGCCGTTTATTCCGCACGCGGGATTTTGATGAATTTGACCTGATATTTGTAATGGACCAGAGCAACTTAAGCAATGTACTTGCCATGGCCGGTAACGATGAACACCACAATAAAGTTAAAATGTTATTAGGTGACAGAATAGTGCCCGACCCATATTATGATGATGCCCAATTTGCCCCGGTTTTTAAACTGATAGAGGCCGGATGTAAGGAGATCATCAAAGAATATTCATAAATTTAGTTTTGGCATTAAACCTACCCCCTTATTTGTAATAATGAATACTAAGATAGTTATGATCCTGAGCGCCTTATTCCTGGCGATAGCCGGTGTGGGCCTCATGTTTTTTCCGCAAGAACTAAACACCTATATTGGTATAGGGTCAAACAAATATTTCGCCCTTGTTATTCAGATTTTGGGAGGGCTTTATTTTGGTTTTGCAATGATCAACTGGATGGCCAAAGGCACCCTTATCGGTGGCATATATAACAGGCCGCTTGTTATTGGTAATCTTGCCCATTTCTTTATCGGGGGCATTGCCTTAGTAAAAGCTGTATTAGCAGATGCTAACATGCCCGTGGTTATTTGGGTATTGGCCGGTATTTACGCGTTGTTTGCTATTGTGTTTGCGCTATTATTTAATCGCCACCCAAATACGCAGGCATAAATAATACCGTATATTAAATTTTATACATTAACGTTTTATAAATTATGAAAAAGACACTTTTAAGCCTGGTGCTTGTGTTATCTATAGTAATGGCAAAAGCCCAAAACGTAGCTATCGATAAAATAACTACATCATACATTGGTGTAAAAAACGCATTGGTTGTCAGCAATGCCGCATTGGCAAAAAGCAGATCGGCCGGTTTGTTAGCGGCGCTTTCTGCACCGGTAAAAGGTTTGCAGCCGGCTCAGCAAAAACTATTAAGCACTTATCTTGATAAGCTAAAATTTGATAGCCGCCACATCAGCGAAACCACCGTTATTGATCATCAACGCGAGTATTTCGAAGGCTTGTCTAAAAACATGTACAGCCTGCTATCTGGCTTAAAGCTAAACAGTACCACCGTTTACCAGCAATATTGCCCCATGAAAAAGGCAGCCTGGTTAAGCGAATCGGAAGATATACGCAATCCATACTATGGTGATGATATGCTTGACTGCGGCAAGGTTACCGCTACTATTAAAGCTGCGAAATAAAAGTATTTAAAGTTAACCACAGGGTTAGCAGAGATCTTTTAAACAAAAGGGCACAGAGATTTAATATTCTCTGTGCCCTTTGTGCTTATTCTTCGTATTCTCTGTAGTGAAATAAAACAATGTTTACATATCCATCCTATCATGATCCAGTGTGCTTTTGCTGCCACCCATTTTCATGAGGCTTGGAATAATGCGCAGGTAAACCTGGGAACCTCTGGTGCCGCGCTATACAACGGCCTAAAAGCCTTCGGCGAAGCATTGAGCGTTGCTTGCCTGCGGCGGCCAGTATCAACACAGCAAGTATATCTTTTCGTTGTGTATGATATCTTATAAATTAAAAAAATTGTACTCAAAACGCACCAGATACATGTTGGCGCTGTTGCGTTGCATATTATTGTACAGCGGGGTACGGTACGAAAAATCCAGCCGGCAAACGCTGTTAAAGATAAACTGAATAGCCGGGGCTATATCAAGGTAGCTTTGATTGTAACCAGGGTTACTTTTACCAAGCAGTTCGGCGTACAGGTTAAGATTCACCTGATCGTAACTGGTGTAACGCTTAGGGAGCAATAAATACCCGGCAGATAAAGTATAGGCAACAGCCTCTTTAGCGCCCGTAATGGCGCCAAAGTTGTTATCGCTATTTAAGCCACGCAGGTAGCTCGCCGAACCGGATACAGCCAGTTTATGCAGCAATTGGGTGAAAACAAGGCCACCCTGTATGCCGGAATTATCGCCCTCTAAAGCAATCTCCTGCATCATATATGGGTTACGGCTTGCACCAACTTTACCAAATACTGCACCACGGAAATGCTTCTGTACGCTATCTATCGACAGGAACCTGTACTTGGCATAAAAGCTGCCACCTTCAAACCTTTGATTATCCTGATAAAAGTTAGAGGTGTATAATGCACCATGCAGCATCAGCGTGCCCGTAGCGCCGTACATGGCCTCTAACGTGGTTCTGTTTTTAAATACGGGCGAGGTGTACCCCTGATTCTCCAGCCTGATACCCAAAGAGTGGGCTGCCATATTGCTGGCCGGTTCCGTATTAACATAAAGCTCTTGCGCGTGCGCAAAGCATGCCAATGCCATAAGGCAAAAAGCCAATAAAATAACCTTCATAAAAGTGTTTTTAAGAAGGCGCTTAAATTGCTAAGTGATAGGTACGCCCTGTAGCTGTAGTGGCCTCTTCAGGATTTTTACCAAGGTGCTTTTTGGTAACCGAGTTTGGCGCGAAACCTTTATCTACAATAGTTACTGATACAGGGCCGGTTAGTGCTTTATCGGCGTTAAGCAGCTTATAGGTATCGGTGCCGTAGGTAAAAGTATTGTCGGCAACCTTGGTGTTATCAAAGTTGAAAGTGGTTTTTAAATAACTTACAGAAAAACCCGAGCTTTTTACCTTTTTGCTGATCTCCTCGAAATTTACAGGCACATCATTTTTAAAAGTGATAAAGTAAACATTACGGATCAGGTCGGGTTTTATTTCGCTTACAAAAGGCAGCGCTTTTAATGATTTCTCGGTAGTACGGGCGCAAAGTGAACAGGTAAGGCCGCTAACTTGTAGTTCGGCTTTTGTAAATTGTGCTTTTGCAACGGTTACACTTGCTATAAATAGGATGATAGATATTTTAAGTAATTTCATGTTTTTAAAAATTGAATTTGAACTGATAGGTTAAAACTTGTTTGGCAACAGGCAACAGATCAAATTTTCAAGTTTCGATTTTTAATGAACGTTGGGGTCTTTCCGACAGGTGCATCCGGCGGGCCGCGATCAAAAAACACATCCAGTAACATTTGGTGTACCGGCAGTATAAAATCCTCAAATGCTGATCGCGGTACATTTACCGGTGATACTTTTGTTAAAAATGAAACGGGCTGGCTTTCATGGCTATCCTTAACTTTTACATCAAATTTAGTGTCCTTACAGCATTTCATTTTGCTTTTAGCCATTGGCTTAATGCAGCTTTTGGCAGGGGCATTAATTTTAATATCGGCAACATGGTTACCGCAGTAATGTAAGTTCAGGGCAAAGCCGGTTGATGTAATTACATACATCAAAACCAAAAATACTACACCTGCCTTTTTCATCATTAAACAAAAGTACACTATTAAGTGCCTGATCTCAAACAGTTAATTGATTTTTTTATTACTGACGCATTGTAAAATAAAATATAATGCTTTTCTTTGTTTAGATTTAATCTAAATAAACACAATGAAAAAAATCATATTCTTTTTAGCGCTTTGCAACAGTGTAATCAGCGTATCTGCCCAATCCAAATTTGAACAGGACAGGCAAGCCATCAAGTCATTAGCCGGGTATTATAAAGTAACCTTTAATTATGCAGAAACTTTCGCGCCCGACACTGCTTATAAGTTTCACCCGCGTTACCATTCATGGGGGTATGAGTGGGCTATTGTAGTGGAAGATTCACCAAAAAAAATAGCGATACAACACTTATTGGTTGTTGGAGATAGCATGGTGATAAAACACTGGCGCGAAGATTGGGTGTATGAGCAGCCAACCATATTGGCTTATGAAAAAGATAACACCTGGAAAAAGGTTACCCTTAAAGCAGCCGATGTAAAAGGCCGCTGGATCCAAAAGGTTTACCAGGTTGATGACAGCCCCCGTTACGAGAGCATTGGTACCTGGGTACATGTTGACGGCCGCCACGAATGGCAAAGTAAAACAGATTCGCCGCTGCCGCGCCGCGAGTTTACCAAACGCAGCGATTACAACGTATTGAACCGTGGTAACCGCATTTACCTAACCGCAAACGGTTGGATGTATGAGCAGGATAACAACAAAGTAGTACGTGGTGCCGATGGCGACAAAATAATAGCCCAGGAAAAGGGCTATGAAGAATTTACCAAGGTTGATGAAGCCAAATTTGCTTACGCCAAAAAATGGTGGGCCAGCCAGCAAGGTTACTGGGCCGATGCACGCACTGCATGGGATGCCGTATTCGCGAAAAACGCTACTATTAAATTAGCCGGTAAAAAAGATGGGAAACTGCTTTATGAGCAACTGTTTGCCCTGGCAGAAAAATCAGAAAAAGAAAAATGGAGCTCTAACAAAAACAAAGAAGAAACCATTAAAGTGATCAATAACTATGTTAATGCTTCATAAATAAAGTCCCCCCCTGCAAGAAAGCCGCTCCGTATATCCGTTGCGGCTTTCTTGTTTTAAAACCAAAGTACAGTGCCGCACGTTTAAATATTATGAGCATTGCAGAAAAACTCCAGGCATCCCTTAACCAGATCCTCGCGCACGACCCATGGTACGGCCCGGCTACTTATGATATCATTGATAGCGTATCTTTTGAGGCGGCTTACGAAAAGCCGCCCGGATCTGTACATAACATAGCTGGAATTTTACTGCACATGTTAGGCTGGGCGCAGGAAGTTGCCGCACGAATGGACGGACAAACCGCCGGCGAACCTTTGGGAGGCGACTGGCCAGACCCCGGTACGCCCGATGAAAACAAATGGAAACAACTCATAGCCGATTTTAAGTTGAGCAATGTTACCCTTACCGGAATCATCCAAAATTTCCCTGATGATAAATGGAACGAACCCATTAATGACGAACGTAACCGGGAACTGGGTACCGGCGTATCTTACCAAGCATTAATAGAGGGTTTAATACAACATCATATTTACCATAGCGGGCAAATAGCACTGCTGAACAGGATAGTGGGGGGATAAGGAAGAATGAGGCCCGTGCGATTCCTTCCTAGGGGAAGTATTTATCAATACGGCAGTTCCTCACAGGTAAACCCTGCTATTTGCAGCATGTGGTTAATGGTTTGCGGCTCAACCCCATTACTTACTATCCGCAATATATTATCGCAATCCTCCAGGTCGAAATTGTATTGCTTTATCTCGGCCAGTGAGGTTAACAGCGGATGGATGCGGTTTACCTCCTGTTTGCTGGCAACACTTGTTTTAAATATCAGCACGTCCATAGTAGTAGGGTTTTGTAGGTGTGGTTGATGTATTATATCGATGTCATGCTGAGCCTGTCGAAGCATCTTATACGCTAAGTCTTAGACAGGCTCAGACTGACATTATGATCAATCTTTATTCTTTTGTTTCCTTCTCGGCTATCGGGGCTTCTTTCCAAGCCTCGCGCCAGTCGTTACGGCCACGGCCACCCCAGCCACAGCGGCTTTTCATTTGCTCTTTAAAACGCTCGCGCTCTTCGGTAGTCATGCCGGCAAGGCGCTCCTGCATCATTTGCTTGCGGCGCATCCATGGCCCACCGCCTCCCCCTTTTGGCCCAAAGCCGAACAGTATTTTACACAAAACAAATATGCCCATGGCCTGCCAAAAGGTGATAGTGCCAACGTGTATAATATCGGGTAATAGGTTGTTCCAAAGCTGCATTACTACAAAGCTTACCAGCGCTAAAATAGCTGCTACGCCTATCGGGATAAAAAAGAACCTCCCTTTATAAAATGTATTTCTCATTGTCTTATTTTCTTAAATTTTTTAATATTCTGTTATCTCTTTATACAATTGTTTTAGCCGCTTGCGCAGGTGCAGCACAGCATACCGTTTGCGCGATACCAGCGTGTTGATGTTTTCGCCGGTTTTTTGGGCAATCTCCTCAAAAGGCATATCATCAAGCTCCTGCCAAATAAATACCTGGCGTTGGTTTTCGGGCAGCTCATCAAGCGCTACAAAAAGCTGCTCCCAAAAAAGGTTGCGCAGATACTGTGTTTCGGGCGTGGTGGCTTCGGTAAGCAGGATAGCCCTAAAATCGGGTGCGTCGTCATCCTCATCATCGCCTGCCGGCAGCATATCATCAATAAGCGTTTCGCTGCGTTTTTTATGTTTGTCGATGATCTTGTTTTTAGCTACCCGGTAAAGCCATGCACTGGTTTGCTCAATAGGCCCTGCATTCACCACATTACTAAACTGGTACCAAACATCCTGCAGAATGTCCTCAGCATCGGCATCGTTTTTTACCCTTTTACGAATAAAGCCCAGCAAGCTTTTACCATACGATGCAATTGTTTGTATGATGTGGCTGTTTTTATCCTGGGGCATTGCGGCTACTGTCAATTTTTTATTGTTTATAAATATAAAGACGACTGTGCTTTTAAAACATTTTAAATTATTTTTTAATTTTTAAACATCTGTAGGATTTTAACCACAAAGGGCACGAAGGTTTCACAGAGAGGCACAGAGATTAAACCCCATTTAGCTATTATTGATTCTTTGTGTGCTCTGTGATTTTCCTCTGTGTTCTTTGTGGTAAAAAATAAAATCACAACCATGTAAAAAGCAAGCTGCACACGGCTAATCGCAAACCAAACAACTATCTTGCACGTTATTATAACATGGCCAATAAAAAAACACTGATACTTGGCGCCACGCCTAACGCTGGCCGCTATGCATACCTTGCCGCCAACCGTTTAGCAGGTAGCGGACACAGCATTGTTAATGTGGGAATAAAAACCGGCGAGGTTGCCGGTGTGGCTATAGAAAAACCCGAAACTATCCATACCGATATTGATACCATTACGCTGTATGTTGGCCCGCAGCATCAGGAGGATCTGTACGATTACATACTTAAAACAAAGCCAAAACGCATCATATTTAACCCCGGTACCGAAAACAGCGAACTACGCCGTATGGCCCATGAGAACGGGATAGAAACAGAATACGCCTGCACGCTGGTACTATTGAGCATAGGCCAATATTAACCCCATAATTGTGTCATGCTGAGCTTGTCGAAGCACTGAACGCAAATCCTTCGACAAGCTCAGGATGGCAAGTTGCTTATTTATACTCGGGAAATATCCTGATAACCTTAACGAACCTTTTTTGGTAACCTTTGGTCATGCCTGATATGGTTACGCCATTGTCGCGGCCCGATGTGGAGTGAATAAACTGCAGCTCCTCGCCGGGATTGGTTACCACGATGCCCATATGGCCTACTATCCTCACCTTGCTATCGGTACCGGTGAACAGGATCAGGTCGCCGGGGCGGGCTTGGGTTAGTGGCACTTCATGGCTTACATCCGTAAAATCGGCAGAGGTACGCGGCACCGCTATGCCGAAATGGTTAAAGGTATAGGTAATAAAGCCCGAGCAGTCGAACCCCTGTTTGGGGTCAGTAGAGGCATATTTGTAGGGGATACCGAGGAAAGTACGTGCAAAACTGATCAGCTCGGCAGCAGTGGTTTTGCCTGTATTGATATTATTCATCTGGTCGGTGCCATCTGTAGGTGCCAGGATCACCGTTTTGCGGCCTGCCGAATCTGTAACCGTATCCGCAGCCGTAATGGTGTAGGTGGGCTTATCGGGCGCGCCGCAGGAAAGCAATAAAAACAGCGTAAGTAAACAAGGTTGGCGCATATAGATTGAACAGCCATGCTCCCCTTTTGTTCACGGTGTTCACGTTCACACACGTGAACACCGTGAACATTCATTAACACCTGACAATCAATATATTAATACTGACAAGACCTTTTCATTAGATGAACACATATATTACTGATTTTGCCTTAGTGACTAACAATCAGCGCCTTATTGAAAATGCATTTTGTACCGTTTTTTGGTAAAATGGAACAAAAATGAGTGTAGCAAGATTTGGCGAAAACAGGGATTTTTTTCGTCCTTTTTCGACCTTAAAACGGCCTTTTGGTTTGGATTAAGAAGGAGCAAGCCGGATAGGGCTATTTAAACAATTGATTTTATATGATTAAAATTTTGGGCTTCTCCCGTTTTTTCCGATTCGGGGTAAAATAGAACAAGAGTTTGGGAGATGTGGGCGGGAAGGTTTAAACTCTGAAACAAACTCTGTAAATTACAGGTTGATAATATATGGCAGACGTACACAGTAAGGAAACACGAAGCTATAACATGTCGCGCATAAAAAGCAAGGACACTAAGCCCGAATTGCTGGTGCGTAAGTTTCTGCATAAAAATGGTTTCCGTTACCGGCTGCATGTAAAGGATATGCCCGGTAAACCGGATATAGTATTACCCAAATACAAAACTGTAATTTTTATACATGGCTGCTTTTGGCATGGGCATGTGGGATGCAGATACTATGTGGTTCCCAAAACAAGAACGGAATGGTGGCTGAATAAAATTAATGGCAATATTGCTACTGATAGCAAGACCGAAACCTTGCTAAAGGCTGAAGGCTGGAAGATTATTAATCTATGGGAATGTGAGTTGAAAAAGACCACAATTGATGCGACATTTTCAAATTTATTAGTCACAATTACTCCTCAATAATTCTCAAAAGTTCACTTATATCCGATTGACTTATAGTCGAATTGGAGATAGCTTGCATGATGGATATTCGGAAGAAAATCGGTCTGCGCATAAAGGAATACCGAACAAATTTAAAACTCACCCAGGAAGCTTTAGCCTTTAAAGCTGAGATAGATAAGACTTATGTAAACGAGGTTGAAAACGGAAAACGCAATATTTCTGTAATCAATCTTGAGAAGTTAATTAGTGCACTTGATGCGTCTGTAAAAGATTTCTTTAACAGCGAAGCTTTTAGCGGAGGATCTAACTAATGGCGTTAAAATCCTCAAAAGCTAATTCACCTTTGTTACCAAATGAATTAGACTCGGCTGTACTCACTCATTATGTTGTCACTAAAAACCCTGTTTATAAAGAAAAAGCATACCATATTGTTGAAAATGCGCCAGACGAATTTAAGGAACCGAAGCTACTCTATCAAGCTGTACAAAAGAGCCTTTTTGATGTAACCGACATTCCGTTCCCGGGGCCAAAAGAAGGCAAAGAGAAATTCAAATTCATTGATTTATTTGCCGGAATTGGTGGCTTTCGTCTTGCCCTACAAAATTTAGGCGGACTATGTGTATATAGTTCAGAATATGACAAGTTTGCCCAAAAAACGTATTTCGCAAATTTCGGTGAAACTCCATTTGGAGATATAACAAAACCAATAACAAAGTCTTTTATCCCCAAGGAATTTGACATACTATGTGGAGGATTTCCATGCCAGCCCTTTTCAATTGCAGGTGTATCTAAAAAAAATAGTTTAGGCAGGAAACATGGATTTGAAGATGAGAAACAAGGCAATCTCTTTTTTCATGTGGCCGAAATAATAGAGAAACACAGGCCTAAAGCGTTTTTTCTCGAAAATGTAAAAAACCTTGTTTCCCATGATAAAGGAAATACATTTAAAGTAATTAAAAAGACCCTCCTTGATTTAGATTATTCATTTGATCATCGGGTGCTCAATGGCAAGCACTTTGTACCCCAACATCGAGATAGAACTATAATGGTTGGCTTTGATAAACGTGTATACGGTGAGGATATGAAATTTGATTTTGATTTAGTCAAATTACCAGAAGCTAACCATCCTATAAAATCTATTTTAAAAGATGAAGTTGATCCCAAATTTACCTTATCAGATAAGTTATGGAACTACTTACAGGAGTATGCTAAGAAACATAAAGCTAAAGGTAACGGCTTTGGTTTTGGATTAGTAAATTTAGAGGGAATAAGTAGAACGATGAGTGCGCGGTATTATAAAGACGGTGCAGAAATTCTTATCCCACAAGTTGGTAAAAACCCAAGGAGATTGACGCCAGATGAGAGTGCTGCATTGCAGGGCTATCCTGTAAATAAGGGAAATAAAAGTTTCAGAATACCTGTTTCGGATAATCAGGCTTACAAGCAGTTTGGAAACTCGGTGGTAACGCCTCTGATTCAAGCCGTTGGAAAAGAAATAGTAACATTACTTCAACATGAATGAAACTGTCGAATTAGCAATCCTGTCTGTTCAAAAGGCTAACAAATCATTTTGTCGATTTATTTCTGCAAATGATGTGGGCGCAACAGGCTCACATCAAAGTGGATTTTACATACCAAAGGGATCGGCCGAACTACTCTTTGATACTCCCGGGACTAAAGGAGAGAACAAGGACAAAACAATTAATATTAAATGGCAAAACGATTTTGATACTATTAGTCGAGCGATTTATTATGGAACAGGTACGAGAAATGAATACAGGCTTACAAGATTTGGCAAAGGCTTCCCTTTTTTAAATGATGATAATGTAGGTGATTTATTTATTTTGTCACATATTGAAGCAGATCAATATGAAGGATATGTATTGAGTAATGATGACGATATAGAAGATTTCTTCACAGCCTTTGATCTAACGTCAAATGAAACCAATAAATTAATCAACAAGACTATATCGGTAAGTGCTGAAAATAAACTATTGGGGTGTTTTAACGGATTTATTGCCCTTCTAAATAAATCGTTCCCATCTACAATAGATTTAGCTAATACTTCAAGAACTTGCTTTAATACCGCATATGGTATAACTAATAAAAAGGTGATTGCTGAACCTGACAAAGGTTTATTACAGTGGTTGAATGCAGAATATCAATTATTCAAAGCAATTGAATTAGAAGTTTACTCCGAGAATATTAATGTTCCGTTTAATAATCTTGATACTTTAATCAATTTTGCAAACACTATTCTTAATAGAAGAAAAAGTAGAGCCGGTAAGTCTTTAGAAAATCATTTAGCAGAGGTTTTTAAGATTTTTGATTTAAAGTTCGAACCGCAATGTATTACGGAAGATTATAAGAAGCCAGACTTTATATTTCCGGGAAAAAAACAATATCATGATAACAATTATGATAAAGCCAAATTAGTTTTCCTTGCATCAAAAACTACTTGTAAAGATCGGTGGAGGCAAATTATAAACGAGGCTGACAGAATCGAAATAAAACACCTCTTTACACTTCAACAGGGAATCTCTAAAAATCAGCTGAATGAAATGTATAAAGAAGGAGTTAGGCTTGTTGTCCCGAAGCCTTATATCAGTAGTTTCCCAAAAGAGTATCAGGAAAAGATTTTTAGTTTAGAAGGCTTTATTTCGTTTACAAACTCTAAACAAAAGTGATTCTCCTTACATTTAATCCCAATAACCCTAACCCATAATGAAACTATTACCCATTCTCCTGCTAACCGCAACCACCGCGCTGGTAAATCCTGTAAGTGCTAAACCAATAGCCCCCACCATGGCTTACCAAAAACTCAAGCACCCGGAAAAAGCTATGACTGCCGAGCAGGCCAAAGCCATCCTGAAAGAAATGCAGCAACAGCGTAACGATGAGGAGAAGATTGCGGTAATAAAGGCCAAACTAACTGATAAACAATTGGGCCTTACCATTAACCAGCTGGCTACCCTCATGAACCAGTTCCTGACCGACGACTCTAAACTGGCCGCGGCCAAATATGCTTTTGAGTACACCACCAACTACAAATCGTTCCTTGATCTGGTTAACATATTCAGCCGCGAAGAGTATAAGGATGCGCTGGAGGATTTTTATAAGAAGAACAAGTAGAAAACACCTTATACGACGCTGAGGATCATTTTCGTGACGTCACGAAAATGGTCGCCCCATGTTACAACGCATCGGATTACTCGTCAGAACGGCTCAGGTGCTAAGTATCGAACGCGAGTAAAGGCCCGACAAAAAACCGGGGCCAAAAGGTAAAGGCCATGTGCGGGGAAGGATTTTTTTGTCTTGATTTATTCACTTGTTTTTTTTATTAAAGGGGCGTTCATGAGCTCGCTACGCTCGGTTTTGCTTCCTTTTGTATCAAGACAAAGTAACAGCCCTCCGCGGCGACTGAGCGGCGATATTAATAGCGAACCAATATATTCACTACTTACTGCTCGTAGAAGATTTCTCCTCACTACGCTCGTTCGAAATGACAGGGTGGTTAAGACGCGAGGTTAAGCGATACCGCACATCAAGGCACAAAATTTGCTACTTTAGCATCAACTATGAAACAACGCCTGCTATTGCTGCTTTTTGCCGCAGCCATTATATCTTCCTGTTCTAAAAAGCTAAAGACTATCCCCGGCCGTTATGCTGCTACCAATAAGGTTTACAGCCAGCATGCCGATTCGCTGAGCCAAACTTTACTGGCCGAGAACCCCGCTATGTTAACGGATAGCCTGGGCAGCCCCATCCCGTCGGAATGGGTGGGCACGGTTAACTTTAACCTGCGCAAGCCAAACTATGTTATTATCCACTATACCGCACAGGATTCGGTGGGGCAAACGCTGCGTACCTTCACTTTAGTAAAACCACAGGTAAGCGCGCACTACGTAATTGGCAAGGATGGCAAAGTGATACACATGCTTAACGATTATATGCGCGCCTGGCATGCAGGCATTAGCAAATGGGGCACCATCAGCGATATGAACAGCTGCTCGATAGGTATCGAATTGGATAATAAAGGCAACGAGCCTTTCAGCACGGCGCAAATGAACAGCCTGCTGATACTGCTGGCCAAACTAAAAAAGGATTATAACATCCCTACTGCAAACTTTATTGGCCATGGCGATATTGCCCCGGGCCGCAAACCCGACCCGGGTATCCGTTTCCCCTGGGAGCTGCTTGCAAACAAAGGTTTTGGTTATTACTCCGACATTATTATTGTACCCGCACCCGCCAACTTTGACAGCGCCACCGCCCTGCGACTGATTGGCTACGATACCCGCAACCTTCCCGCCGCCATCGGCGCATTTAAACGCCACTTTGTGCAGCGCGAAGACTCCACCACGTTAACCCAGTTTGATCTGGATGTGTTGTTTAACGTTTATAAAAAGTATTGATCAATCAAAGGACAGGAATAATTTTAAAAATATCGGCCAGTGCGATTCCCTCCCAACGGGAGGGTGCAGGGAGGGGTTTATGCGATATGCTTCGCGTATAAACCCCTCCCTGCTACTACACAGACCATCGCGCCCCTCCCCAAGGAGGGATTGAGCTGCCCAATAGCTTCTCCGTGATGATGGGTTAGGGGGCTGGGGGCGAGCTTACCGCTCGGGAGTAGGCACCGGTAAGGCTGCTCCGAGAGGGTGAAACCCTTCGTCCATTAAAACAAGCTTGCCATTTTTAAAATAATAGAATTTCTCCCCACCTCCGTGCAGGCCATCGAAAGACTGATAATAAACAGTGCGCCGTTCGGATAGCTCTACCACTTTGGCGCCTTCATGTTCTTTTTTAAATTCATCTTCAGACATGTTTATAACAACCATCTTTGGCATGCTACAGCCCATCAGCAATATGAGTAATAAGGGTAGGAATAATTTTTTCATATCAGTAAGAGCGCTAAATAATAGCACGGGTTTAACAGCTCTTAAACTTTTATCTGCAACAATAATAGTACAAAAAAGGGCGAAGAATTTTAAACCCTTCGCCCTTTAGCTTTTACCGTTCAGCTTTAGCCTTTCTTAACCCAGCTATCCTTCAGCGTAACCGTACGGTTAAACACCAAGTTATCGGGCGTCGAGGTTTTATCTAAAGTAAAATAACCTTTACGCATAAACTGCACTGGTGTACCGGGCTTTGCGTTTGCAAGGTCGGGTTCAACATAAACGGTTTTTAATACCTGCAGGCTGTTAGGGTTTATGTAATCCTTAAAATCGCCATCCTCGTTGCTCGGGTCTTCCACCTGGAACAGGCGGTCGTACAGGCGCACTTCGGCAGTTTTGGCATGGTCGGCGCTCACCCAGTGTATGGTACCTTTTACGTTGATGCCGCTGGTGTCGTTCCCGCTTTTGGATTCGGGAATGTACGAGCAATGTATGGCGGTGATGTTGCCGTTGGCATCTTTCTCAATGCTTTCGCCTTTTATAATATAAGCGTTCTTTAACCTTACCATCAGGCCAATACCCAGGCGGAAATATTTTTTGGTTGGCTCTTCCATAAAGTCGTCGCGCTCAATCCAAAGCTCGCGGCTAAACGGAAACTCGCGGCTGCCATCGCCACCCTCAACCTCCGGGTTGTTCTCTCCATGGAAAACATCCTTCTGGCCTTCCGGGTAGTTATCAATGATCAGTTTAACCGGGTCAAGCACGGCCATACGGCGCCATGCGGTTTTGTTCAGGTCCTCGCGAATGCAGAACTCCAGCAAACCAACGTCAATCATGTTCTCGCGCTTGGCCACACCAATGCGTTCGCAAAACTCGCGGATGCTGGCAGGCGTATAACCACGGCGGCGCAGGCCGCTAATGGTAGGCATGCGCGGGTCATCCCATCCATCAACATGCCCCTCCTCTACCAGTTGCAGCAGCTTGCGCTTGCTCATTACAGTATAGTTGAGGTTTAAACGCGCAAACTCGTATTGCTTACTCGGAAAGATGTTCAGTTTTTCGATAAACAGATCATACAACGGGCGGTGCGGAACAAACTCCAGCGTACAAATACTGTGGGTTATCTCCTCAATGGCATCGCTTTGTCCGTGTGCAAAATCATACATCGGGTAAATGCACCATGCATCGCCGGTGCGGTGGTGGTGGGCATGCTTAATGCGGTACATCAATGGGTCGCGCAGCAGCATATTTGGCGATGCCAGGTCAATTTTGGCGCGCAAAACCTTAGCACCATCAGGGAATTTACCAGCCTTCATATCCGCAAATAGTTGCAGGTTCTCTTCCACGCTGCGGTTGCGGTATTGGTTACCTTTACCCGGTTCGGTTGGCGTACCTTTTTGGGCAGCTATCTCTTCAGCTGTGCTATCGTCAACATAAGCCATCCCTTGTTTTATCAGTGTAACGGCAAACTCATACAGCTTGTCGAAATAATCAGACGCGTAAAGCTCTTCGGCCCAGTCAAAACCCAGCCATTTTACATCCTCTTTTATACTGTCAACGTATTCTACGTCTTCTTTTACGGGGTTGGTATCGTCAAAACGCAGGTTGGTTTTGCCGTTATATTTTTTTGCCAGGCCAAAGTTAAGGCATATGGATTTTGCGTGGCCAATATGCAGGTAACCGTTAGGCTCGGGCGGGAAACGTGTAAGCACCCTACCCCCGTTTTTGCCGGCGGCCAGGTCTTCTTCAACAATTTCCTCTATAAAGTTCAGTGATCTTTCTTCGCTCATGATGAAGCAAAAATAGGAAAAATTTAGAGGGGATGGGTAACGATATTGCAGTAACTGATACCGTTTTATGGCGTTGCCTGCGGCCCGGGCTTTCCGCTCATACTGCACAGGCCTTAGGCGCAGGGCCGGTATCCGCTGCAATCCCTAACGCGGGTGTCTGAACCTTGATTTCGTAGGATTTTCCTGATTACCACGATTTAGGACAGGCAATGAACGAGCGGCGGCCTGACAGAAAAGCGGGCCAAAGGTAAAGGCCTGTGCGGGGAAGCTTTTTTCTGTCTTGATCTTTGCTTCTTTCTATCAAGAGAAAAAGTAGCCTCCGCGGTAATGAGCGGCGGATTAATACAGTGGTACACTTAGCATGAGAGATACAGAAACAAGCGTAATTTCTATACGTCCTAAATAGACTGCTTTGTTCCTCGCAATGACGCGCTGCGAAATTGCATGGCGATTACTTACTGCTTGTAGAAGATTTCTCCTCGCTACGCTCGTTCGAAATGACATAGTTATTTAACGCATTGGAGAGATTATCCAAAATACCTAACCACCCCATCAGCACAATTAACCCCATCAATAGCTGCGGAGATAATCCCACCAGCATATCCTGCGCCTTCCCCGCAAGGGAACAGCCCGGCAACCTGCGGATGCTGAAAAGTCTCCCTATCGCGGGGCACTTTTACGGGCGATGATGTGCGCGATTCTACACCTACCAATATCGCCTCGTTGGTATAGTAGCCTTTCATCTTACGGCCAAAGGCAGGCAGCGCTTTGCGCAGGCGGTTGTGGATCCAGTGAGGTAGTACCTCTTTCAGGTCTACACTTTTGCAACCGGGCAGGTACGAGTTCTCTGGCAGATCGACAGATACCCGGCCTTCCACAAAATCAACCATGCGCTGTGCGGGGGCAACCAGGTTACCGCCACCGGCTTTAAAGGCCAGATGCTCTACCTGCTGCTGAAAGTTCAGCATCCGGAAAGGGTCGTTCATATCGCCTTTTACATCTTCCATGTTTATTTGCACTACAGTACCCGAGTTAGCGAAGGGGTTGTTACGTTTGCTCGGGCTCCATCCGTTAACTACGATCTCGTCCTGAGCAGTGGCACAGGGGGCTATGATACCACCAGGGCACATGCAAAAGGAAAACACGCCCCTGTCCTCTACCTGCTCCACTAAATTATAGTAAGATGGCGGCAGGTCGGGGCCACGGTATTCGCAATGGTATTGGGCGCGGTCAATAATTTCCTGCGGGTGCTCAATACGCACACCCAAAGCGAAGGGTTTGGCCTCAATCAATATATCCTGACTATGCAGCATCCTGAAAACATCGTGCGCCGAGTGGCCGGTAGCCAATATCACGGCATCGGCTAATAGCTTTTCGCCGTTGGCCAGCTGCACGCCTTTTATCTTACCAAACTCAACTAATAATGCCGAAACTTTTGTATCAAACAGCACCTCGCCGCCTGCTTCCAAAATGCTTTCGCGCATGGCGGTGATAATTTGCGGCAGCTTGTTGGTACCAATATGCGGGCGGGCATCTACCAAAATATCTTCGGTAGCGCCGTGGGCCACAAAGGTTTTTAATACGCCATTCACATCGCCGCGCTTGGTGCTGCGGGTATAAAGCTTGCCATCCGAGTAGGTGCCTGCCCCGCCTTCGCCAAAGCAGTAGTTGCTTTCGGGGTTTACCAGGCCTTGTTTGTTGATGTTAGCCAGATCTCGGCGGCGTTGTTTTACGTCTTTACCACGCTCTAATATTACAGGTTTTAATCCCTGCTCTATACATTGCAGGGCAGCGAAGATCCCGGCCGGGCCGGCGCCAACAATGATAACACGCCAGGCGTCCTTTACGTTTTTATATTGAGGGGTGTAGATCTCGGTTTGTACAGGCTCGTCTATAAATATGCGTACCTGCATGCGGTACAATACCTTGCGGCCACGCGCGTCTATCGAGCGCTTTAATATTTTAATGCCGGTTATTCTTTTTTGCGGAATGTTAACGGCGGCAGATACCAGACCTGTTAAAATTGCTTCATCTTCCTGTTGCCCGGGTTGGCAAACAATTTCTGCTTCTTTTATCATAATGTGATGCCGGGTTTTTATCCCGGATGGTGCAAAGATAATATTTTAAGCGGGCTGTTTGTGTGATTGTTTAACCACAGAGGACACGGAGAATTAGCTTGACTGGTTAGCACAGAGTACGCAGAGTGTTTATTTATTAATTGAAATCAAACTCTGTGAAAACCTCAGTGCCCTCTGTGGTTAAAGCCTAAAAAGCCACGTGCAATCATAGTGTACAACATACACTTACGGGCGTACGGTACAGAACGGTTGACCGTCCGCTATCGTACAGTTTTAAAACAAGATAAAAATTATTTAACTGATTATCAGCAAATTAAAAATGCGGCTGTATTTTGGCATAGGGTGTTGTAGATTAAAAAACAATAAGATGATGACTACCGTTGATAACCGCTTACAAACACTTTGGGAAGGTTGCATGCGTAACGACAGAAAGCAACAAGAATTATTATACAAAGCTTTAGCGCCAAAAATGCTTGCGGTTTGCATGCGCTATGCGAAAGATAAAGACGAAGCACAGGACATCCTGCAGGAAGGCTTTATCAAGATGTTTAAAAACATGGAGAACTACCGTGGCGAAGGCAGCCTGGAAGGGTGGATCCGCCGGATAATGGTACACAGCGCCATATCACGCTACCGTAAAGCAAAAAGCATGGTATTGATTGATGATTTTGCCGAACAAAACATCCCCGTTAGCAGCAGCTATAACGATAACGGCCTTGAAGCCCGCGACCTGATGAACATGGTACAGGAGTTACCCGCTACTTACCGTTCGGTATTTAACCTGTACGCTATAGAAGGTTTCTCTCACCAGGAAATTGGCAGCAAATTAGGTATGAGCGAACTATTATCGCGCACTACCCTACACCGCGCCCGCACTATCCTTAAAGAAAAACTGAACAGCTTAGCTGTAAGAGAGCGCCACTGCATGGCTGGGTAATAAAGCCCCGTTACCAACCTACTTCACATGATTTATTGATTACCCGCTGGCAAGCCCGCCAGGTTAATCAATAAATCAAAAGGTGAGCAACTTTCGCTACCCACCTTTCAATTATCATTCAATATTCTTTATTCAGAGTTCAGTGTCCGATATTCAATCGTTCAACTAATCACCAATCACTATTCTCTAACGATGTTTGCTGCTCATATAGAACACCAGTTCGCCGCCATTCATAATATCCTGGTGGGTAATAGTTAGGCTGTTATAAGGCTTGCCATTCAGTGTCATTTTCTGCACATAAACATTCTTCTCGCTTTGGTTTTTTACGTTCACCGTAAACGTTTTACCATTACCAACCTGTATGGTTGCATTGTTTACCGATGGGCTGCCGATCGAGTAATCAACCGAGCCCGGCGCTACGGGATAAAAACCTATCGAGCTGAAGATATACCAGGCACTCATTTGGCCGGTATCGTCATTGCCACCCAAACCATCAGGTGTTGGTTTGTACATACGTGGTAATATCATGCGGATGCGTTCCTGTGTTTTCCATGGCTTGTCTGTCCAGTTGTACAGGTAAGCCACGTGGTGCGATGGTTCGTTACCATGCACATAGTTACCAATGATACCATCGCGGGTAATATCTTCCGTTTCGGCAAAGTATTTATCGGGCAGGTTCATGGTGAACAACGAATCGAGATAACCTACAAAACGCTTGTTGCCCCCCATCAGTTTGATCAGGCTGGTTGGATCCTGCGGAACGAAGAGGGTATAATTCCAGGCGTTACCTTCAATAAAGCCTTCGTTAATGGTGCTTAACGGGTCGAACTTGGCGCGGAAAGTGCCATCCGCTTTTCTCGGCCTCATAAAGCCCGATTTATCATCGTACACATTTTTGTAGTTCTCGCTGCGTTTGATGAATTCGTTGTAGATATCTGTTTTACCCAACTTTTTTGCCATCTGTGCAATAGCCCAATCATCATAAGCATACTCTAAAGTATTTGATACCGATACGCCTGTTTTTTCATCAGGGATGTAGCCTTTATCCATGTATTCGCCAATGCCTTCGTAACTGCGGTGGCGGGCGGTAGTAACTGCGGCATCTAAAGCTTTATTGGCATCAAACGGGGCATTGCCTTTAACAACGGCATCAGCCAAAACAGCAACGCTGTGGTAACCGCTCATGCACCAGTTCTCGTTTGCCGAGTTGCTCCAAACCGGCAGCATGTTCTCCGGGCTTTGGTCAAAATGTACCAGCATTGATCTTACCATATCGGCATTGCGCTGCGGTTGTATAATGTTAAACAGCGGGTGCAGCGCACGGTAGGTATCCCATAACGAGAAAGTGGTATAGTTGGTAAACCCATCAGCCTTGTGCACGTTTTGGTCGAGCCCTTTGTATTGCCCGTCAACATCCATGTAAACGGTTGGGTTTATCATGGTGTGGTACATGGCGGTATAAAAATCCTGTTTGCGCTCTACAGACGCATTAATTGTGATTTTTTCCAATTCGGTCTCCCATAGCTTTTGTCCGTCGGCTTTTACCTTATCAAAATCCCATCCGGGAGCTTCGGCCTGCATATTGGCTAAGGCGCCATCCATGCTCACCGGCGACAGGGCAAATTTTATCTTGATCTTCTCGCCTTCTTCGGTTTTAAAATCAAAGTAAGCACGGATCTGCTTACCGGCTATCTCGGGGAAGTTTTTTGATTGATTGAACTTGCCCCAAAAACCGCCGTAAACTTCGCGTTTATCATATTTCTTAAACCCATGCTGAATGAATTTTTTGTTGAACGCCATGGCAAAGTACAAAGTACGGGTACGCGCCCAGCCGTTGGTTTGGCGGTAACCTACCAGCGTACTATCGTTCAGTAGTTTCACGTATGTCCAAACGGTTTTGTCAGGATAATTATAGATGCCTGCCATCAGGTCAAGTATCACGTGCGATTGGTCTGATTTAGGGAAGGTGTACTGATGGAAACCAACGCGTGCGCTGGTGGTTAGCTCGGCAGTGATGTTTGATGCATCAAGCTTTACTTTGTAATAGTTAGCCGCGCTTACTTCATTAGCATGCGAAAATGCCGAGCGGTAACCGCTGCCGGGTACATCTGCCACGCCGGGGTTTAATTTTAAGGGTCCTACAGTTGGCATAATTAAAAAATCACCCAGATCAGAGTGGCCTGTACCGCTAAAATGTGTGTGGCTAAACCCTACAATAGTTTTATCCTCGTACTGGTAGCCTGCACAATATTCATAAACCTTGGGGTTATACTTCCCGTTAAGCTCATAACTGGCCGTATCGGTTTCGGGGCTTAGCTGCACCATCCCGAAGGGAACAGTTGCACCCGGGTAGGTGTGGCCCATGCGTTGCGTGCCAATAATTGGCTTTACGTATTGCACTAAATTTTCGTGAGGGGTGTTTTGCGCGGCTGCCTGCAGGCCGGTGCAAATTAAAAGGGCGGCAAATATTTTATTCATTAAAGGGACTTAATAATGCTTATCAGTAAATGTATTACGCATGCAAATATAAAATCATATACCATGTAAGCTGTATTTAATTACATTTACACAGCCAATTATTGCCATTATGGCGTAAATGTTACCATTTGTAACAACGGTATGCGTTTTGTAATCTAATTCGTAAATTCACATCACCATAAACAAACAAACACAAATGAAAAATTTATTGATCGTAATAGCTGTTGTTGTAGTATTAGCCCTGATGGGTGGCTGCAGTTACAATGGCATGGTAAAGTCTGACGAGAATGTAAAAGGTAAATGGGGCGAAGTTCAGACCCAGTACCAACGCCGCAGCGATTTGATCCCTAACCTGGTATCAACCGTAAAAGGCGAAGCTAATTTTGAAAAAGGAACATTAACCGAAGTAACCAATGCACGCGCAAGGGCTACCTCCATACAGGTTGACCCAACCAAGTTAACCCCCGAAGCTATACAGCAATACCAACAGGCGCAAGGCCAGTTAAGTACTGCCTTAGGCCGCTTATTGGTAGCATCAGAAAACTATCCTACACTTAGGGCTAATGAAGCGTTCAGGGGCTTACAGGTGCAATTGGAAGGCACCGAGAACCGCATCTCTGTAGCACGCCGCGATTTTAATGAATCGGTACAGGCTTATAACAGCAAGATCCGCACTTTCCCGGCCAATATAACTGCCAAATTATTCGGGTTTTCCGAAAAAGGCTACTTCCAGAGCGAAGCAGGTTCTGATAAAGCACCCAAAGTTCAGTTTTAATTAATGAATTATTGAGTTAGCGAATTAGTGATTTGAGGGTCGCTTATTCGCTAACTTATCCTTTAAATCACTAATTAAAAAATTCACCAAATCACTAATTAATTTCAGATGTCCGTATTTACCGAAGACGAACAGCAGCGCATACAACAGGCTGTTGCCGCTGCCGAAAAAAGCACATCGGGCGAGATACGCGTTTGCATGGAAAAAACATGCAGCGACAACCCGCTTGACCGCGCCGCCAAGTATTTTGCACAACTGGAAATGCATAAAACAAAACTGCGCAACGGCGTACTTATTTATGTAGCCACTGTTGACCGTAAGTTTGCCATTATTGGCGATGCGGGTATAAACAGCGTTGTGCCGGCTGATTTTTGGGATAGCACCAAAGAGGCCATGCTGAGCCATTTTAAATACGGCAACCTGGTTGAAGGTATTGTTACCGGCATTACACAGGCCGGCGAACAGTTAAAAAAATACTTCCCCCACCTGCTTAACGATAAGAACGAACTGCCCGACGATATCGCCTTTATGGATGGCAATTAACAACAAGTGATGTTAAAAAGAACAATTTTATGGCTTGCCCTGGTGCTATGCATCAATACAGCCTTTTCGCAAGATATCCCTGAAAAACCAAATACGCTGGTTAATGATTATACTAAGATCGGCCTGTCTGAAACTTCCAGACTACAACTTGAAAGAAAACTCGTAGCATTTGCCGACTCTACATCCACCCAAATAGCAATTGCAATTATTGAGTCGACAGGGGATTATGATATAAATGACTATGGTGCACGTTTGCTGCGCAAATGGGGTATTGGCACTAAAGAAAAAAACAACGGTATTTTAATACTTGTTGCTGTAAAAGACCGAAAGATGGCTATACAGACGGGGTATGGCGCCGAGGGCGCTCTGCCGGATATTATTACCCAGCAGATCATTCAGAATGACATGAAACCCCATTTTAAAGATAATGATTATTATGGCGGGCTTGACGCAGCTACTGACGACATTATCAAATACATGAAGGGTGAGTACAAAGCGGATGCAAAAAACGTTAAAGGTAAAGGCGATGGCAGCCCAATCGGTTTTATAGTTATCATTGTAATTGTTGTGCTTATCATTATTTTCCGTAAGCGCGGCGGTGGCGGTGGTGGTGGCCGTATTATTGGCAGCCGTGGCGGTGCAAGCCCGTTCTGGTGGTTCCTGGCAGGCAACTTGCTTGGCGGCGGCGGCCGTAGCAGCGGCAGCGACTGGGGAGGATTCTCCGGTGGCGGTGGCGGCTTCGGCGGCGGCGGCGGTGGTGGGTTCGGCGGCTTTGGCGGCGGAAGCGGCGGCGGCGGTGGGAGCAGCGGTAGCTGGTAAATTCTAAAGCGCTAAAAACTAAATTCTAAAAAGGCTTCCTAATCACAAATAACAAGTCACTGATCTCTAACCATCATGTTTCAACGAGATTTCATCATGAATGAGGCGCGTAAATTCGCCCTTATATTGGCCAAACTTTTAGGCCTTAAAGCCGAAGGTGAATACAATGAGTATTTAAAATACTTTAACGAGGTTTTGGATGAAGAATACAATGCCGAATTGGAGGAGCTTTTAAAACTGGATGAAGAGGATTTTAAAAAACGCATTGCTGTTACCGGCTACACGGCCGAGAAACTGAATGCCCTGGGCCAGATGCTATATGTATTTGCCGAACCTTTTAGCGCGGATGAAGAAACATCGGCCTTACTAAAAAAAGTGATGGTAATATTTAACCTGCTGGAAAAAGAGCATCACTACGAGTCGTTTGATAACATTACCAGGCGAAATGTTATCTATCAATATTTTAATAAGAACTATGAGCGAACTTAGCTGGAAAACCCTTTCATCAACTTACATACATAAAGGCCCATGGGCCACCCTGCGCAGTGATAAATGCGAAATGCCCGATGGCACTATTGTAGACGACTATTATGTTTTAGAATACCCCAACTGGGCCAATGCCGTAGCTTTAACAGAAGATAATAAGATACTGATGGTACGCCAGTACAGGCATGCTGCCAATATTGTATCGCTTGAAATTCCGGGTGGTGTGATTGAGAACGGTGAAAACCCGGAAGAGGGTATGCGCCGTGAGTTACTGGAAGAAACCGGCTACCAGTTTAATGATGTTGAGCTGATAAGCACCGTTTACGCCAACCCATCTACCGCTAATAATAAAACTTTTTGCTACCTGGCCAAAGGGGGCAAAAAGGTGCAGGACCAACAGCTTGATGAACACGAACGAATTATAGTTGAAGAGTACACTATACCCGAAGTAAAACAGCTGCTGGCTGATAATAAAATAGCCCAGGCACTGCATTGCACCGGGCTGTTTTATGCTTTAATGAAGCTGGGAGAATTATAGGTCTCCGCCTTTTTTCATTTTCTCTTGCGTATCTTTTAGTCCGTAAGCCTTATCGCCCAGTTTGGTAATGGCATCGTTTATAACAGTCAGTGCCTCATCTGTATGCCCCAACTTGTAAAGCAACCTTGCATATACGTTTACATACCAGCTTGTATTAGCTCCATCGGGCGTTGCTAAAACCTCTTTAGACCAATCAGCGGCCTGCCGTAAACATGCCTTATCATCTGTAAAAAGCATAATATCATTTGCGTAGGTCATTACCTGATCGTGGTTATCGTTACCATACTGTTTAACGTAAACTGCGGCTTGTTCCGTGTACTTTGGCCAGTTCTCAAGGTCGCGATAATACCTTACTTTTGATTTCGCTACTATTTCATCGGCCAACTGCGGATATTGTGCATCAAGCTTTGCTTTTACTTCGTCCCAGTTCACATTTTTATTAATCTCACCGGTATAGTAATACATACCACCATTAGTAACCTTAGCACCATTTATGCGCACTATAGGCAACACAAGCTCATCAAAAGCGATGTCTCCTATTAATCCGCCACTTCGGCCCGGGCCATTTGCTGCGTCAAACTCTTTACTATGTTGCTGCACTGTTTTAAAACCGGGATCTGTTGATCTGGCCGTGCCCCTTGCTATAAGCTGTAGGTTCTCTTTCGTCAGCAGGTTCTTTTGTGTAGGCAGGTAAACATTTATTACCTCTGTTACCTGACTATCCCACGACCTGCCAAGCGCGTCAATAAAAATTTTTAAAAACTCCGGGGAGCGGTTGCCATCCGCATATTGTTTTTTAAGGTTTACCAATTGTGTTTTAGGATCTAAAGCTTCTTTTGCTTTGTTTATAAAAGTTTTGGCATCCCAACCTCCTACTATGCTGTGTGCCAACGCACCATCAGGGGTAAAAAATAAATAGGTTGGATAGGCGTTCACCTTGTAATCCTTCTCTATTTGTTTTACTTCTTTATACCAGCGCTTGGTATTTGCATCGTCTTTTTTGGTTTCATCAAACTGAAGCGCTACGCTTATGAATTTATCATTGAAAAAATCCGATACCTCTTTCTGAGGGAAAACCTCGGTAGCCATGACTTTGCAGGGTACGCACCAGGTAGTATAACAATCCACAAAAATATATTTATTCTCTGCTTTCGCTTTTTGCTTTACCTGTGCCCAGCTTAAGCCATTTTGAAATTCAATCCCTTTATCCTGCGCATTTACAGCAAATAAGGTAAAGCAAATAATTGTGGTGGTTAAAATAAATTTCATAGGCTTGTTAGGTAAATTGTATTGTAAGTTACTTAACAGCCCGTCAAAAACCAAATTAAATTCTTTAAAATCTATTTTAACAAAATATTAGGTTGGTAATTAATAAAAGCCCCCGATGATCGGGGGCTTTTTGTTTACTGGCCGTAGCCTTCGTTTTGCTTTAAATTAGGATTGGCGTTTATCTCGCGCAATGGGATAGGAAATACAAGCTTTGGGGAATTATATGGCAATACGCCAACGTTAAGTGCTAAACGTTTTGCATCGTGCAGAAAAAATCCGCCTTCAAAAGCAAGCTCATGCCGCCTTTCGGCTAAAACATCTGCAATGGTAACTGTTGCTAAATCGCCCAAACCGGCGCGGTTACGGATAGCGTTCACATCGTTTTTGGGGGTATCGCCCGTAGCCGTGTTTAAGCGAAGGTTGCCCTCGGCCCGTATCAAATACATTTCTGCAAGCCGCGCTACACGCACGTTACCGTACAGGTTATCAAATTTACTTACGCGCAAGATGTCGTCACTATCTAAATTGTAAACATTTAAGCGCTCATCCCCGGTTTCAAATTCTTCTAAAAAACTGTCTCTGATAATAATATCGCCCCTGCCACCATTGTCAGCAGATGCATAATACGTATTAAGCGAGTTATTGCCTTGCTGAGTGGTAACTTGTAAAGAAAAAATATCTTCAGAAGTATTATCTACATGGCCCCCGGTATTAGGAAATTCAGCAGAATAGGGTTTAACCAAGGTATAATCGCCTGATCCCAGAACTTTATCCGCCTCGATAACCGCATTCACATAATCACCCTTTTGCAGGTAAAGCCTGGCCAATATTGCCGAAGCCTGCGATGGTTTATCCATAGTAGCTTCCGCATCTTTTAAATCAGCTATTGCTTGCTGGTAAACTTGTTCAACAGTTGCCCGGGATACTTTTGAAGACTCATCTACAACCTTTGTAGGCGTCAATACAATTGGTACACCCAAATTTACAGTTGGGCTGCCATCATTATATGACCTTCCAAAAAGCCTTACCAGATCAAAATAAACCAAACCGCGTAAAAACTTTGCCTGGCCTGAAATATCTGCGCGAATATCCTCATCAGCTTTTTCAATATTAGCCAATACGTTGTTTGTTTGATTTATCACCTCATAAGCGTCGAGCCATAGTGCCGCTGTATAAGTATTATCATTAGGGATGGTTTGTCCAACTATCTGGGTTAGTTCCTGATAGGTACCCTGCCACCTCATTACGCTTTGCGAGGCAAGCAGGTCTGGATATAATTCAACGCCCCCTCCATACAGATCCGACTGACCCAGGCGGTTGTAAGCTCCCACCAGCGTTATTTGCACATCTCTTGACGTAAGTATGGCCTGATCCTGTTCAATTTGCTGATGTGGTTTCAGGTCGAGCTGCTTATTGCATGCAGTTAACATTAACACAGTGCATATAGCAGTTATATATATTGATCTATTTTTTTTCATCGCTATAGTTTTTATAATATTATAATCCTACGTTCACTCCAAATGTAATGGTACGGGGTTGTGGTGCCGAATAAAAATCAACCCCCAAATTGATATTGCTTGCCTGGTAGTCGGCGTTTACTTCGGGGTCCCAGCCTTTATACTTGGTTATCAGGAATAAATTATACGCGTTCATGAACACACGTGCGCGCTCCAGCTTAATTTTCGACAAGATGTTTTTAGGGATATTGTAACCAAACATTACTGTTTTACACCTGATATATGAACCGCTTGATAAATACCGGCTTGATGCGTTGGTACCGTTTGAATAAAATAACCGGGGTTCAGGCACATTGGTTATCTGCCCGGGGTGGTCCCAATAATCCATCTGGTCAACGGTTTGGTTGTCAAACCCATTACTTGAACTTGCACTCATATACTGGCCACCGCCTGCAAATATTTTATTACCGGCGGCGCCTTGTAATGTAACCGAAAGATCAAACCCGGCAAATGCAAAGGTATTGGTAAAGCCGCCTGTAAATTTTGGCGTAGGGTTACCTAATACCACATTTTGGGCAACGTTATAATCATTAGTTGTGCCCCTGTTTAAATTACCGTTAGCATCTTTTGTATTAACATAATACAGTGCATCGCCGTTGTTTGGATCCACTCCCGCGTACTCACGGCCATAAAACACACCAATAGGTTGCCCCTCAATAACGCGGTTTAAATCATTAGTGCCCAAAATTTGCCCTTTAACATCGGTTACAACGTTTTTGTTATATGCCCCGTTAATGCTGGTTGTCCACTTAAATTTCCCAACCAATACATCAGCCGACAGGGTGAGCTCTACGCCCTGGTTATATAGTTTTCCTAAATTTTGGGTTTGTGTTGCGATACCAAGTGTGCCGGGTATATTCACATTCAACAGCAGGTCGCGGGTATTTTTGCGGTAATAATCAAACTCGCCAGAAAAGCGGTTATTGAAGAAACCAAACTCAACGCCAGCATCAATCTGAGCGGTTGTTTCCCATTTAAGGTTTGGGTTAGCTATTTGAAAGTAACGCTGGCCGGCTGCGCCATTATAACCGGCATCTCCTGAAAACAGCCCTAATGGCGAGTAGTTACCAATTTCGGCATTACCAGTTAAACCATAACTAGCCTTAAGCTTTAAATTGCTTAAGATATTCGAGTTTTTTAAAAAATCTTCCTGGCTCAGTATCCATCCTGCTGAAGCGGCCGGGAAAAAGCCATACCTGTTGTTTGCCCCAAACCTGGAAGAGGCATCCGTCCGGGCACTTACAGATAGAAGGTATTTACTTTTATAAGCATAATTGGCTCTTGCAAAGTACGATACAAAACTATACTCGTTTTGTGTAGAAGAACCTGCTGAGATCACAGCAGCCGATTGGATCTGCTTATATGCATCTGATGGAAACTGCTGCCCTTGCACATCATTGCCTACAAAATGGCTGTACTCATAACTCATACCGCCTGTTACATCAAGTGAATGGTCGCCAAATGTGTTTTTATAGGTAGCATAATTATTTACCGTGTAATGAATAATACTACTGTTGGTGTTTTCACCTGAGCCGTTTTCCTGTGTGGTATTACGAAACGTTAACCTTCCGTAATAGCTATCCTCATTTTGGTTGGTTTGGTCAACACCAAATTCCGAGCGTATGCTAAGGTGTTTAAGTACTTGCCAGTTAGCATAAATATTCCCCAGGGTTCTGTATATAGTTGTATGGTAATAGGCATTGTCAACATCTAATAAAGGATTATAGTATACAGGGTAACTACTTGCCGCCCCGGGTAAGCTGCCGCTCAATAAGCCGCTGCGCGGATCGATAACGGGGGTAATTGGCGATAAGGCCACAATTTGCATTGGGGTAGAGAACTGGTTATCTGATGATAAACGCTTGTTTAAGCTACTGGTAAAGTTGAGGTTCATTCCCATCTCGAGGTTGTTGAAAACCTTGGTAGTTAAATTCATGCGGCCCGAATACCTTTTTAACGAGTTAGCTATTAGTATCCCTTTTTGATCGAGATACTGGCCGCCTATATAATAGGTGGTTTTATCATTACCACCGGTGATATTTAAATCATATTGCGACTGCGGGGCATCCTGATAGGCCAATTTCTCCCAGTTAGTATTTACTGCGTTATAATTGGTGCTCCCTGCTGCATAACGGGTAAACCTGCCTTCAACAAAATCCTGTTCATCAGCAATTGCATCTTCAACCGTTGCGTAATCCGGGTCGGTAGGATCCTGGTTAGCAAAATCCAGCTTTCCGGCACCAATAGCTGCACGGCGCAGGATCTGTAAGTATTGATCGGAGTTTAAAAATTGCTTATGCCTTGATGGCTTGCTTGAACCAAACTGTGCAGAAAAGTTAATTTTCGATTTCCCTGCTTTTCCTTTTTTCGTAGTAAGGAGGATAACCCCGTTTGAGGCGCGTGCTCCGTATATAGCCGATGCTGATGCATCTTTTAATATTTCATATGAATCAATATCATTAAAGTTGATATCCGCCAGCGGGTTACTATCTGCCGATATACCGGAGAGGTTACCCTGGTTAAGAACTATACCATCCAGCACAACTAAGGGCTGTGTGCCGGCTGATATAGACGCCTGCCCACGTATGCTCACCTTAATACCCTGCCCCAGTTTACCATTATTTGCCTGGATGTTTACACCCGCCGACCGCCCCTGTATGGCTTGTTCAAGGGATGTAACCGGAGTCCCTTCCACTTCTTTTGATGATATAGAAGATATAGACCCGGTAATATTTTGCCGCTTTTGCGTACCATAACCTACTACTACAACTTCTGTAAGTTGTTTCGGGTTCACAACCAGCTGGGTGTTTATTACCGTACCATTTATAGGCAATTCGGCATCTTTGTATCCTATAAATCTAAAAATTAATGATTTGGCATCAACAGGTACGGATAAACGGTAGCTCCCGTTAACATCTGTTTGTATACCAATAGTAGGCGAACCTTTAACGGCTACTGTTACCCCGGGTAACGCAGAACCGTCTTTCTGATCTGTTACCTTACCTGTCACCACTTTTGTTTGACTGATGGCTACTGTAACTGTAAATAACAACAGAAATAAAAGTAAAATTTTCTTCATAGTCTATGGGTTTTGTGGAAAATGTATATAAGTTCGTAATAAAAATGTTATCAAACAACAAAAGGCATAATAAATTATGCCTTTTGTTGTAAATATTTAATATTAGTGTTAAAAATGCATCAATATCTGCCCTTTTTCAACTTTATCGCCGGGTTTAATTTTGATTGTTTTTATGTTAACATCAGCCGGGGCTTTAATAATGTTCTCCATTTTCATGGCCTCCAGCACAAAAAGGTTTTCGCCTTTCTTAACTTCTGTGCCTTCTTCAACCAATACTTTTAATACCAGGCCTGGCATGGGGGCTTTTATCTCACTTACCTTAGCGGTCATTAAATTACTAAGCCCCATTTTATCGAGCAGTACATCAAATTTATCTTTGGCTGTAATAGTATAAATATTGTTATTCACTTTTATTTCGGCCGTTTTTGCTTCGCGGTTAAAACTTACTACTTCGGCATTGTACGAGCCATTATCATTGATGATGTGGTATAACAGATCATTAAGCTGTTTTATATCGGCATTAATAGTGTTATCGTTAACAAGCAGGCTATCGCCCTTCCTGTCTACTTCAAAATCGTGCTTATTGTTAACCTTTATGTTATACATATTTATTTGGTGAATATATACTGAATTAAATTTGCCCCCATTTTTAAGGCTTTTAAACGTGCTTCCTGCGTATCACCTGCATAGGTGCCATAATCTTCCCACCCGTTGCCAAGGTCGCATTCGTAGGTGTAAAAACATACCAGCCTGCCTTTATATATCAGGCCGAAACCTTGCGGCCGTTTGCCATCATGCTCATGAATTTTTGGCAGCCCTGCAGGGAAGCTATATTTTTGGTGATAGATGGCGTAATTGGTTGGGAGTTCCACAAAATCAAGTTCGGGGAATACCTTTTTCATTTGCGGACGGATGAATTTATCGAACCCGTAGTTATCATCGATATGCAGAAACCCTCCCCCGGTTAAATACTTACGCAGGTTACGTGCTTCCTGGTCGCTGAATATTACGTTACCGTGGCCGGTCATAAATATAAAAGGGTAATTATATATCTGTTCGCTGCCTGCCTCAACCACTTCTTCTTCGGGCTGAAAATTGGTTTTCAGGTTTTCGTTACAAAACTTAATGAGGTTTATTAGTGCGGTACGGTCACCGTACCAATCGCCGCCGCCGTTATATTTAAGCCTGCCCATTTTGTATGATGGCGCGGTAAAGCTGCTGATGCAAAACACAAGGGCTATAAAGGCAGTAAACAAAACGGGGCTTCTCATAAAACTATCGGTTTAAAAAATTCACCTCGAAGCAGGCTTCGAGCGCAGCCGTTTCTGTACGCAGGCGGCTCTCCCCTAAAGTTATGGCTTTATATCCGTTCTGCAAAGCGGTATCCACCTCGGCAGGGGTAAAATCGCCTTCGGGGCCTATTAGTATTAAATAACGATTTTGTTTTTCAATAGATTGTGCGAGGCTTATCTTTTCGCCTTCGTCACAATGGGCAATAAACTTTTGCCCCTCAAAAGGCTGCTTTAAAAACTGGCTCAACGCAACCGGCCCGTTCAATACCGGGTGATATGCTTTTATAGATTGTTTAATAGCCGATGTAATGATCTTGTTTAAACGCTCGGCCTTGGCCTCTTTACGCTCCGATCGCTGGCAGATGATGAGTGTTATCTCATCAATCCCTATTTCGGTAGCTTTTTCTAAAAACCACTCTACCCTATCCAGGTTTTTTGTTGGCGCTATGGCAATGTGCAGGTAATGGTTGCGTTTATTAAACCCGGTAGTAACAGCGTTTATTTGCAGGATGGTACGCTTTGGATGCGCATCTTTTATTTCGGCTTTGTACAGGCCTCCTTTCCCATCAATCAGTGTTACCTCATCGCCCACAACAAGGCGCAGTACACGTACAGCGTGCTTGCTCTCTTCCTCGCTTAAAAAGTACTGGGATAATGATGGGTCAATATCTGGGGTGTAAAAAAGCTGCATTTTATTAAAGGAGGCTCCTACGGAGCAGTACATTATATATTGTTTTTCTATAAACAGGGTGCTCCTACGGAGCTTACGAATATACTAACTCTGTATGTTTAAACAATATTACACCATGCCCGAGTTTAAAGAAAATGCCAATGCAACTTTTAAAGCCGTCCTAAATGTTGTTGGTGACAACACCAACAATGGCGAAATTTCAAAGCCGTCCTAAATATTGTTGGTGACAACACCAACAACGGCGAAAATGCTAATCATGCTTTCGAACTCCGTAGGAGTTTCGTGTTTACAGAAATAAGTAGTTTAGTTTGGCTCCACCGCAGCCTCCTGATAATAGATAGCTATTAATGCAGATCTACAGCGTCCTCTTCATTAATCAGCAGCTCCAGCTTTACCGATTCAATGTTCTGATCAGATTTTTTTAGTACCGTGATATTGTAGCCGTTACTTTCCTTTTGTTCGCCCACGTCTGGTATCTTACCAAAAATATGGCCCAACCATCCTGATACGGTATCAAAGTCGCCGTCTTCAGGCAAGTCATGCGGCAGGTGCTCGTTCACGTCGTATATCGGCGCAAGGGCATTCACCACAAATTCGCGGTCGTTTAGTTTTTCAACAATTGGCTTTTCCTCATCAAATTCGTCCTGTATCTCGCCAACCAATTCTTCCACAATATCCTCCAGCGTAACCATACCCGCTGTACCGCCAAACTCGTCAGATACAATGGCTATCTGGATGCGCTTTTGCTGCAACTCGGCCATCAAATCGTTTATCTTTTTAGTTTCGGGGATAAAATAAGGTTTACGGATTATGTTTTTCAGTATTATTTCCTCGCCACGTGCCAGTAATGGCAAAATATCTTTAGCGTGTACTATACCTACAATTTTATCTATCACCTCATCAAACACCGGCATTCGCGAGTACCCTTCAGTTATCAATATTTCTAAAAGCACTTCCTTGCTGGTATCAAGTTCAATACCCGATATTTTGGTACGTGGCACCATAATGTTCTTTACAACGCGTTCGTTAAAATCAAACACGTTCTGGATCAGTTCGTGCTCGTTCGAGTCGATCGCGCCGGTTTCCTTACCCTGCTCTAAAAGGTATTGCAGCTCTTCGGATGAGTGGTGGGTTTCGCCGCCTTCTAAGGTAGTGATGCCGAATAACTTTAATATGAAATTAGCAAAGCCATTAAGCAGCCATATAAACGGACGGAACACCACAAAGAAAAACCTAAGCGGTAATGAAACCGCCAGTGTGGTGCGTACCGATTTTTGTATAGCTAATGATTTTGGTGCAAGCTCGCCAAATACAATGTGCAGTACCGTTATAGCTACGAACGAAAGTACATGGCTGGCTGTTATAAAGCCCGGTGTAAGCGTTATACCTACAGCCATAAAAGCGCGTAACACAATATTGGTTACTACGCCCTCGCCCACAACACCTAGCCCCAGTGACGCTATGGTGATACCCAGTTGGGTAGCCGCCAAGTAACCATCAAGGTTGTGTAATATACCCCTTGCTACTTTTGCAACCCCGCTGCCTGATTTAGCTTTTATTTCAATTTGTGATCCTCTAACTCTTACCATGGCAAATTCTGCTGCCACAAAAAAGCCATTTAACAATACCAGGAAAATGGTAAGGAAAATATAAAAGGCACTAATTTCGTAATGTTCGGGGTCCATTAATTAAAATTATTGGTTATTGGGGAAAGTAGACTTATATAACTCTAAACTTTCTTGGATTACCTTATGGGCATAGCGTACACCCAGCAAATGCTCGATAGTTACGTTCTTACCTTCAAGTACTTTATAGTCGCTAAAAAAACGTACAATTTCTTTCATTGCGTGTGGGGGCAGTTCGGCAAGGTCGTTAATGTAATTAACCGACATGTCATTCTTTGCTACCGCTATGATCTTATCATCCTGCTCTCCGTTATCAACCATGTGCATAACGCCCACTACTTTTGCCTCTATGATAGACATCGGGAAAACATCTATCGAGCAAAGTACCAAAATATCCAGGGGGTCATTATCATCACAATAGGTTTGCGGTATAAAGCCATAATTTGCCGGGTACATTACCGATGAGAACAATACCCGATCGAGCTTTAAAAGGCCCGATTCTTTATCTATCTCATACTTTGCTTTTGAGCCTTTTGGGATCTCAATTATTGCATTTACTATCTCAGGAATGTTATCGCCCGGTGAAACCTGATGCCAGGGATGTTGTGTGCTCATGTATTCTATATTATATTAATTACTGTTCTTTTGATTTTGCTATCCGTCTTCTCACAAAAGCAATAATCAGCGGAATTGTTGTAATAATTATCAAACCAAGTACAATGTACTGCAGATAATCTTTTAAATTGGGGAAGCGCCTGCCTAAAAAATAACCGGCTAAGGTTAGTGTTGTTACCCAGGCCACGCTGCCTACAATATTGTAAACGGTAAACTTTTTAAGGTCAACCCGTACAATACCTGCAAATATAGGGGCAAATGTCCTAACTATAGGGAAAAATCTTCCTAAAATCAGTGCCATGCCTCCGTATTTCGCATAAAACTCTTCGGCAACGGTTATATAGCGCTTTTTAAAAAAGAAGGAATCGTTTTTACTGAATAGTACCGGCCCCGTTCGGTACCCAAACCAATAGCCTGTATAATTACCCAAAATACCTGCCGCTATCAGCGAAAGTACAAGTGTATAAATAGGTACATGGATTATTCCAGCGGCGCTTAATAAGCCAGCCAGGAACAGCAAATAATCGCCGGGTAAGAAGAAGCCGAAAAACAAACCGGTTTCGGCAAATACTACAATAAGCAACAGGTAAAACCCACCACTGCTTAAAATAGACTGTGCGTCGGTTAAATTTTGAAGGTATTCCCAAAAGTTTTCCATTAACTATATCCGTAAAACTACAAATATTAAATCAAATTGTAGTTAGTGCACTGTAAACAATAAGGATATACTCAATATTTAAGTATAACGATGTATCCTTTATAAAATGTATAAATACCTACTATTGAATGTATTATTTATTAACTTTAATTTCACAATTTAAATAAAAGTTATGTTGAAGCTAAAGAAATTAAACAGAACCGAAATGAAAAGTGTTATGGGTGGTGGTGTACCATGCCCAATCTGCCTGGCAGATGCAGCAAATCGATGCGCTTTATATAGCAATGAGGGTAACACCATATACGGCTATTGCGCAACAGTTAGTTGTAATGGCCGCGAAGGACAAGTTTGTGTAGCGAATAATTCATAATTATCGTAGCTAAAAAATGCTTTATAGCTATTTTAAGAGTTTTGCTTAACGCCATACGTAAAGGTTTAAGCAAAACTCTTTTTTATTAAATAAGGGTGGATATCAATGCAGGGTAAACACCAATAACGACAGTTACGATTGCCGAGAAACCCAAAACAAACTTATAGTAAGCTGGCACTTCAACTTCGGCACGCTCTGCACTGCGGAAATACATGGCAATAATAATGCGGAAATAATAAAATATACTGATGATGGCGTTTACCACCGCAATTATTACCAGCCACACATTATAGTGTGCCAATGCCCCACTGAACATGAAGAATTTGCCAATAAAGCCTGCCGTAAGCGGTATACCTGCTAATGATAGCATACTGATAGTTAATACCAATGCCAGGAATGGGTTGTTCTTCGCCAGTCCGTTAAAGCCTTCAAAATTGTCACTGCCACTTTGCTGCCTTACTAATATTAACCCGCCAAATGCAATAATAGATGCGATTGAGTAAGCCGTAGCATATACAAATATTGAATTTGCAGAACCCGCGCCTAATGCCACAATAGCAAATAACAAATAGCCTGCGTGTGATATGCTGGAGAAAGCCATCATACGCTTAAAGCTTTGCTGGTACAGTGCAGTTATGTTACCGATAAACAATGTAATGATGGTGATAACCAATAATACCGGTGTCCAAAAATCGGCGATTGATGAGAAGCAGGCAGAGAATAAACGCAGGAATGCCGCGAAACCTGCTACCTTAACCACTGTTGACATGAACAGGGTAATGAGCGAAGGCGCACCTTCGTAAACATCCGGTGTCCAGAAATGGAATGGCGCGGCACCAACCTTAAAGCAAAGGCCAACGATGATCAGCATAATGCCCGTATAAAACAATGGGTCGATATTGCGGGGATGGGTAACCACCCAGTCGCGGATAACATCCAGATCGAATGAGCCGGATGCACCATAGATCAGCGTGATACCAAACAACAGGAAGCCTGTTGAAAAAGCACCCATCAAAAAGTATTTTAAAGCCGCCTCATTTGATGCGAAATCGCTTTTACGGATCCCGGCCAGGATATACAAACTAACCGACATGATCTCTATACCGATAAACAGCATGGTTAAATTATGGTACGATACCATCACAATAATACCGGCAAGCGAGAACAATATAATAGCGTAATACTCGGCTATATGACTACTTATCTTTTCAAAATATCCTTTAGAAAGTAACAGGATAAGTATAGTAGATATAATGCTTATTACAGAAAACGCAACCGAGAAGTTGTTAAACAACATCATGCCATGATAAATTGGCAGTGCGTTGGTATTCCATTGCATAACGGCTGCGGCTAAAGCAGCCAGTAAGCCAACAATAGTTACAGGCAATAAAGCTTTTTGGGCTTTATATAAACCCAGGTACAAAAGCACAATGGGTAAAACAGATATAATTATTAGAGTAATCATTTCATATAAATTCTAAATCCTAATTTCTAAACTCTAAAACTTTAAGAACCAAATCCCAAACTTAAGTTGTTCAAAATCTACAGATTATTTGCTTTCATCTTTTCAAGTATGGCTCCAAATATTCTCATTAATTCAGTAGCCTCCTGTATTTGTGCATCTCTGAATGCTTCTGTTGCTTGTGTAACGTCTATCAGTTTAAGCCATAATATACTTTCCTTGGCTTCCTTCCTGCAAATCTTAATTCTATGCGAATAATCATTTCTGCTGAAGCTCTCTATAGCTTCTATTAAATTGGCAGCTACTGATCCCGAAGAACGTATTAACTGCTTGTAATATTCAACATTATGAATATTTTTATCTATGCCTTTCAAAAACTCCTTTGTACTGTTTGCAAACAAGTATGTTCTTTCTTCAAGATCATACCGCTTACTATTTGCTTTATCAACCTCCATTTTCTTTTCTTTTTAGGATTTAGAAATTAGAGATTAGAATTTTAATAGCCTGCATTTACAAATTTGGCACTCACGGTATTTACCAAATTGGTAACTGCCGCTTCAGACAGGTGCAGTATAGGCTGCGGATAAACACCGATGCCGATGATCAGCACGCAAATAATCCCAAGTACCAGTTTCTCTGAACCGCTTATATCGGCAAATAGTGCCGTTAGTTCGTTGGTTTCGCCCTGCATTACGTTTTTGTACATACGTAGCATATATACTGCGCCAAATATGATGGTTAAACCCGCAACTGCGGCAAACCAAATGTTATAATTAAATACACCTTTCAGCAACAGGAACTCGCCTACAAACCCATTGGTTAACGGCAGGGCCACTGTACCTAAAACGATGATCAGAAATGCGATTGAGAAATTTGGCGCTACTTTGGCAATACCACCCATCTGGCTGATATCGCGGGTATTTAAACGGCGGCTAATAATATCCCAGATAAAGAACATACCCACCACATTTATACCGTGGCTCAGCATTTGTATCATAGCACCCTGTACGCCTTGTACCGTCCAGGCAAATATACCGGCAGCTATAAGGCCTACGTGAGCAATAGATGAATAAGCCACCAGGCGTTTACCATCCTTTTGATTAAAGGCAATAAGAGAAGCGTAAACAACACCAATTACCGATAATATCATCACCAGGTTTTGCCATTGCAGGAAACCCGCAGGCGCATTTGGTATAAGCCAGCGGATAACACCATAAATACCCATTTTTAGCATAATACCCGATAACATCATGGTACCTGCCGATGGGGCTTCGGTATAAGTATCCGGCTGCCAGGTATGAAAAGGGAATAACGGCATCTTAATAGCAAAAGCTATAAAGAACGCCCAAAACACCCAGTTTTGTTGTGTTAAGCTTAGGCTAAGGTCATAAAATGAGTGAAGATCGTAGATCTTACCCGGGGTTTGCAGGTATAGGTAAATAATACCCACCAGCATAAATAACGAGCCGGCAAACGTGTAAATGAAAAATTTAATATTGATGCGGATGCGGTTTTCGCCGCCCCAAAGCGCACAGATAAAGTAAATAGGTATCAGCGCAGCTTCCCAACCTACGTAGAAAAGGAAACCATCCAAAGCTGTAAACACGGTTAACAAACCGGCCTGCATAAACAATATCAGCGCATAAAAGGCTTTCGCATTTTTATACTCGTGTTTGTAAGTGGTTAGTATAATAAGCGGCACAAGCACCGTGGTCAACAATACCATCACCATACTGATGCCATCAATACCGGCTTTGAAGTAAATGCCCATTTGTGCTATCCAGGGCACATCAATACCATATTGCACAGATGCATCTGGTAGAAAACCTATAAGGAAATACACAACTATCCCAAGCTCAATAAGCGAGAATAACAGGGCCGCGTGCTTGGCTGCCTCGTTCTTAAACAACAGCACTAAAAGGGCTGCTACTACCGGTAATAAAAGTAAAATGCTAACCGTCATTTTATATGTTAACGCTTAAGCGCCTATTTTAATTAAACTGTACACCAAAATGGCAATAATGCCTACCACCATCATAAATATGTAGAAACCTACATTACCTGTTTGCAACAGGCGCAAGCCTTTACTTGTATCTAAAGCACCTTTACCAAGGCCGTTCACAAAACCATCAATACCTAATTGCTCTACCACTTTGTAGAAGAATACCGATATAGCATCCAGCGGCTTGCGGATCACCTTATCATACAACTCATCAATATAAAATTTATGGTATGACAGGTTGGCCAAAGCCGGGCGTTCTTCCTGATCAGAAACAGGCACATGGCTATTGCTAACGTATTTACTATAAGCATACCCTAAGGCTAAGAATGCTATCAGTACTGATGTACCCATTAATATCCATTCGGTGTTATGGCTAAGCTCATGCTCGCCCAGCAATTTTGTTGATTGCTCAAACACCGGCGCAAGGTAAGCGCCAAGTTCGTGGTGGCCACCTAATACTGCCGGTACGCCTATCATACCTGCAATGGCCGATAATATAGCCAGGATGATCAAAGGGATGGTCATGTTAGCAGGCGACTCATGCAGATGGTGTTCCTGCTCATGCGTTCCGCGGAATTTCCCCCAAAAGGTAAGGTACATCATCCGGAACATATAGAAAGATGTTAAACCTGCGGTAATAACACCCACTACATAAAATGTTGTGCTATGCGCAAAGGCCGCGGCCAAAATTTCGTCTTTTGAAAAGAAACCCGAGAACGGAGGGATACCCGCAATGGCGATGGTACCCACCAGCATGGTGATGAAGGTTACTTTGATCTTGCCTTTCAATCCGCCCATTTTACGCATATTCTGCTCGCCGCCCATAGCGTGTATAACAGAACCCGCACCCAGGAATAATAACGCTTTAAAGAAGGCATGTGTTAATACATGGAAGAAAGCGCCTGTGTAAGCGCCAACGCCTAAACCTAAAAACATATACCCCAACTGCGATACGGTTGAATAGGCCAGTACTTTTTTAATATCTGTTTGGGTAAGCGCTATCAATGCTGCAAACGCCGCGGTAGCTAAACCAACAATGGCAATTACTTCCATCGTATCCGGCGCAAGCGTAAACAGGATGTTTGAGCGCGCTATCATATAAATACCTGCTGTAACCATCGTTGCCGCGTGGATCAGTGCCGACACCGGGGTTGGGCCGGCCATCGCATCGGGCAGCCAGGTAAATAATGGCAACTGTGCCGATTTACCAACCGCGCCAACAAATAGCAACAATGTGATCAATACTATAGGTGCACCGCCGCCTACTACGCTAACCGCCTTAGGGAAGATATCCGCGAAAGCAACGCTGCCAAATGAATTTACTAAAAGGAAGATGCCCAGCAAAAAGCCAAGGTCACCAATACGGTTCATCACAAAAGCCTTCTTCGCAGCATCGGCATAACTTGGGTTGCTGTACCAGAAACCGATAAGCAAATATGAGCATAAGCCCACGCCTTCCCAGCCAATGAACATCACCACATAGTTGCTACCCATTACCAGCAGCAGCATGAAGAAAACGAACAGGTTTAAGTAAGCAAAGAACTTACCGAAGCCTTTATCATCGTGCATATAGCCAATAGAGTACAGGTGGATAAGGAAACCTACGCCCGTGATGATCAACAGCATAATAGAGCTCAGCTGATCTATCAAAAATGCGAACGGGATATGGAAATTGCCTACGCTTATCCAATCGAATATGGTTACGTTAACAGGTACGCCCGATTGTTTTATCTGGAAGAATGTAGCCACACTTAAACCAAATGCAACCAATACCAGTAAACTGCCGATAGCGCCAATAATACCTTTAGACAGGGTATTACGCCCAAGTCCGTTTATAACAAAACCGGCTAAGGGTAGTACAGGAATAAGCCAGATCAAATTGTCCATTTATGTTGTTATTTCTTACGTCGTATGCTTATCAGGAGATTACTTGGTTCCTCGCAATGACGCTTTGTTTTTAGTTCATTATAAATCCGAAATCAAATCCCGTAGCTATCGGGACGAAATTCGAAATCAGCTTACCACTTCAACCTGTTCAATACGTTAATATCGATTGAATTGGTGTTGCGGTATATCATTACTATAATAGCCAGGCCTACTGCAACTTCTGCGGCGGCCAGTGCCATAATAAAAAACACAAAAACCTGCCCGGCTGCATCGCCACGGTAAACCGAAAATGCAGTAAGCAACAGGTTAACCGAGTTAAGCATCAGCTCAACCGACATGAATATTACGATAGCGTTACGGCGTAACAAAACGCCCATTACGCCTATCGAAAATATGATAGCGCTTAATAAAATGTAATGGTTAAGCGGCACCGCTTGAATGGTATGGGTTAAACTTTCCATCAGATGGTTGCTTTAGTTTCTTTATCTTTTGTAGCCAATAGTACCGCACCAACCATTGCTGATAACAGCAATACCGACGATACCTCAAACGGCAATAAAAATTCGTTGAATAATACTTTACCCAGGTTTTTTACCAGGCCAAGCTCGGGGTTCTTTAACACTACCGGATCAGACACGCCTAACGATTTCAATGACGATACCAGCGCTACCGCCAGTATACCACCACCAAACACCGCGGCTATCTTCACCATAAACGGCTTAACCGGCTCGCTTTCCTTATTCAGGTTTATCAGCATCAGCGTATATAAAAACAGCACCAGTATAGCACCCATGTAAACAATAAAGTTTACAATGGCCAAAAACTGGGCATTCATTAATATATAGTGAATGGTGAAAGTAAAGAAGGTAAGTATAAGGTACAGTATGCTATGCACCGGGTTTTTTGCAGAAATAACCAGTATTGAAAAGAATATGGATAAAAACGCGATGAAGTAAAATGTACTCATGTTTATATTTTACAAAATACTTTTGCCCTACTAAAAAGAGTTGGGCAAAGGTATAAAACTTTGGTTATTGATTTAAAGGTGCCTCTACTAATTTGTCTTTACCATATATAAAATCTTTCCTCAGGTAATCCGAAGGAACGATATCGCCATCCAGGTATATTGCTTCTTTAGGGCAAGCCTCTTCGCATAAGCCGCAAAAAATACAGCGCAACATGTTTATCTCGTAAACTGCTGCGTATTTTTCTTCACGATATAAGTTTTCTTCGCCTTTCTGGCGCTCGGCAGCCTGCATGGTAATAGCCTCGGCCGGGCACGATAGTGCGCAAAGGCCACAGGCAGTACAACGCTCCGCACCATTCTCATCGCGTTTTAGCGAGTGCATGCCACGAAAGTTTTCAGAAAACTCGCGCTTTTGCTCGGGGTACTGTATAGTAACCGGTTTTTTGAAGAAGTGCTTCATTGTGATGGCCAGGCCGCTCACAATAGCAGGCAGGTAAGCACGCTCTAAAAAGTTGAGCGGTTTAACTGTTAATTGTTTCTTTTTATTACTTAATGATTCCATTTACTACCTCTCAAACTAATTAAGTAAAGTGATTACTACACCGGTAACAACAATATTTGCTATAGCCAATGGTATCAATATTTTCCAGCCCAGGTCCATCAACTGATCGTAACGGAAACGCGGGATTGTCCAGCGTACCCACATAAAGAAGAAGATGAACAGGAATATTTTTGCGAAGAACACCGCGGTACCAATAAGCGGGCCTGCAATAGGGCCAACGTGTGCGGCAACCCAATCCATCCCCGGGTAATTATAGCCACCAAAATATAAGGTGGCCATTACTGCCGATGAGATGAACATGTTTATATATTCGGCAAACAGGTAAAAACCAAGTTTCATTGACGAGTATTCGGTGTGGTAACCACCAACAAGCTCGGTTTCGCACTCAGGTAAATCAAATGGTGTACGGTTGGTTTCGGCAAAGGCACAAACCAGGAACAGGATAAACCCTACTGGCTGGTAAAGCACGTTCCAGTGCCAGCCGTGTTGCTGCTGGGCAATTTCGCCAAGGCTTAAAGTACCCGTAACCAATAACAGGGCGATGATAGAAAGCCCCATTGAAATTTCGTAACTGATGTTTTGCGATGCCGCACGGATAGCACCTAATAAAGAGTATTTATTGTTTGATGCCCAGCCACCTATCATTACACCGTATACACCCAGCGATACCACGCCGAAAATGTACAGGATGCCTACGTTAATATCTGTAACCTGCAGGGGGATAACCTTGCCGCCTATCACCATATTTTGCCCCCATGGTATAACTGCCGAACCAATACATGCGGTAAGGATAGCTAACGAAGGGCCAACGATGAACAGGAACGGCGTTGCATTAGTTGGGATGATCTCTTCTTTCAAAAACATCTTGCCACCATCGGCCAGTGGCTGTAAAATACCCCATGGGCCAGCACGGTTAGGGCCAACCCTATCCTGAAAAAATGCCGCTATCTTGCGCTCGGCATAGGTAGAATACATGGCTATTACCAGGCTTATCAGAAATATAATAATGATGAGGCCAAATTTTATGGCAATGTCTGCTAATTCCATTACAGGCGTGTCTCCCTTTCAAATTGTTCTTTATTCGCTTCTATCAATACCGGGTTGGTTTTTACAACCGGCAGTGGGTGCAGCGTATCATAGTGGTTTGAGCTGATAACAGATTTATGCGATACTTTACGCGGGCCTTCTATCACCCAGTCACTGGTTTTCTTTTTATCAAAACGGCAGGTGTTGCAAATAAATTCTTCTGCCTCGCCGTACTCATCTTTACGCGCGGTTACACGGATAACATCCTCGCCCTTATACCATAAGGTTACTTTACCGCAGCATTTAGGGTTCTCGCATTCGCGATGCGCCTCAACAGGTTTGGTGAACCAAACACGGTTTTTAAAGCGGAAGGTTTTATCGGTTAATGCGCCTACCGGGCAAACATCAATTACGTTGCCTGAGAAATCGTTATCAACAGCCTTTTGGATGTAGGTTGAAATTTCTGAATGATCGCCGCGGTTTAAGATGCCGTGGATACGGTGATCGGTTATCTGGTCGGCAACAAAAACACAACGGTAGCACAGAATACAGCGCGTCATGTGCAGTTGTATCTTATCACCAATATCTATCTTCTCGAATGTACGGCGGTCAAACTCATAACGGGTTTTAGCAGCGCCGTGCTCGTAGCCTAAATCCTGTAAATGGCACTCGCCAGCCTGGTCGCAAACCGGGCAATCCAGCGGGTGGTTAATCAATAACATTTCTACCACACCTTTACGCGCCTCAATAACCTCCGGCGAAGTGATGTTTTTCACTTCCATGCCATCCATTACCGTTGTACGGCAGCTGGCTACCAGCTTTGGCATAGGGCGCGGGTCTTTTTCAGAACCCTTTGTTACCTGCACCAAACAGGTACGGCATTTACCGCCGCTGCCTTCTAGCTTTGAGTAATAGCACATAGCCGGCGGGACAATGTCACCACCTATCATCCTTGCGGCGTTCAGGATGGTTGTCCCGGCTTCTACTTCAATAGGAAATCCGTCTATTGTTACTTTCATTGACTTATCGTCCTTTTTATATTTTCTATCACCGTTACCGGCGATTATTATTCTTGTATGTCATTGCGAGCGTAGCGCGGCAATCTTAGCATATCCTACTATTCTATGAGATTGCTTCGTTCCTCGCAATGACATAGTTTATTAGATACTTTATTTAACTCGCCGCTTCTTCCAATTTAGGCAACGGGTCTGCATAATGCGCTAACCCAAAATTACGGGTTGTTGCTTCATGCGGATGCGTTACATGCCATTCAAACTCGTCCCTGAAGTGGCGGATAGCACTGGCCACCGGCCATGCTGCCGCGTCGCCCAGCGGGCAAATTGTATTACCTTCAATTTTTTTGGATACATCAACCAGCAGGTCCATGTCGCTCATTTTACCGTGGCCGTATTCCAGGCGGTGTAAAACTTTTTCCATCCAGCCGGTACCTTCGCGGCAAGGCGAACATTGTCCGCAGCTTTCATGGTGATAGAACCTTGCAAAGTTCCAGGTGTTGCGTACAATACACTGGTCTTCATCATAAGCTATAAAACCACCTGATCCCATCATGGTACCGCTCACGAAACCACCATCAGCCAATGATTCGTAGCTCATCAGGCGGCCTTCGCCGTTAATAGTTTTCATGAACAGGTTAGCCGGTAAGATCGGTACAGACGAACCACCCGCAACAACTGCTTTTAAGCGTTTGCCGTTGGCAATGCCTCCGCAATATTCATCGCTATATAAAAATTCTTCAACAGGCAGGCCAAGGTCAATTTCGTAAACACCCGGTTTTTTCAGGTTACCACCTGCCGAGATCAGTTTTGTACCGGTACTGCGGCCAATACCAACTTTTGCGTACTCGTCGCCACCTTCGTTAATGATAGGCACAACTGCCGCTATTGATTCAACATTGTTTACCACCGTTGGGCAGCCATACAAACCTGCAATAGCCGGGAACGGGGGTTTTATCCTCGGGTTACCACGTTTACCTTCCAGTGATTCTAACAAAGCGGTTTCTTCGCCACAGATGTAAGCGCCACCGCCTGGTTGTACGTAAAGCTCCAGGTCGTAACCGCTGCCTAAAATATTTTTACCCAAAAAGCCTTTTGCTTTTGCTTCGGCAATGGCTTTTTCAAGGATGCGGATCTGCGGCATCATTTCGCCGCGCACGTATATGAATGATGTTTTTGCACCCAGCGCAAAACTGGCTACTATCATCCCCTCAATTAATAAGTGAGGGATGTAGGTCATCAAATAACGGTCTTTAAAAGTACCGGGTTCAGATTCATCAGCATTACAAACCAGGTAACGGGCAACACCCTCCGGTTTAGCCAAAAAGCTCCATTTCATTCCGGTAGGGAAACCTGCGCCACCACGGCCGCGCAAGCCCGATTTTTTAACCTCTTCCACCACTTCATCAGGGGTGAGGGTTTTCAGGGCTTTTTCAACAGCAGCGTAACCGCCTTTTGAGCGGTAAACATCAAATGTATTGATGCCGGGTACGTTTATATGTTCTAAAAGTAATTTACGTGCCATTAGTTGTTCGCCTTTCCTTTTAGGTCACTAATCAGTTTGTCAACCGACTCAGTGGTTAAGTTCTCGTAAAAAGTGTACTCGGGGCCAATTTGCAGTACCGGGCCATAGCCACAGGCAGCAAGGCATTCAACACCTCTCCAGCTAAATAAACCATCGGGGGTAACATCACCTTCTTTAACACCAAGCGTTTTTTCTATATGCTCCATTATTGGGGTTGCGCCAACAATTTCGCAGGGACCTGTACGGCAAACTTCAAGCATGTACTTGCCCTGGGGCTTTAAAAAGTACATGGTGTAAAACGATGCTACCTCGTAAACCTCTATCGGCTGGATAGAAAGATATTCGGCAACTTTATCCATTGCGGGTGCACTTACCCAGCCAAACTCGGCCTGTACCAAATGCAGTATAGGCAGCAAGGCCGATTTTTGTTTTCCCTCGGGGTAACGGCTCACCACATCAGCAAATTTGCTGAGCAATTCCGGCGAAAATGTTACCGGTGTATTGGTATCCTGTACACTAAGCATCTAACTCTCCGGCTATAACGTTTAAACTACTCATGTTAATAATAGCATCAGATAATAACATCCCCCGGCTCATTGGCGCATACATCTGGTAGTTGATAAAGCTTGGCCTGCGGAAATGCAAACGATATGGCGAGCGGCCACCATCATTAACCAAGTAAAATCCTAACTCACCATTTGCTCCTTCAACCGCGTGGTAAACCTCGGCATTGGGGGTTTCTACCTCGCCCATCACTATTTTAAAGTGATAGATCAAAGCTTCCATGTTATTATATACTTCCTCTTTTGGAGGCAGGTAAAAGGCCGGCACATCCGCGTGGAATATATCCGACGGTTCTTTTTCTATCTTGTTCAGCGCCTGCTCAATAATGCGGAGGCTCTGCCACATTTCTTCGTTACGTACCAAAAAGCGGTTGTAAACGTCGCCGTTCTCGCCAACCGGCACTTCAAAATCAAAATCTTCGTATGATGAATACGGCTCCATGGCCCTTACATCATAATCAACACCTGTAGCACGCAATATCGGGCCGCTCCAACTGTAGCTTAAGGCTTGCTCCTGGGTAACCGCCGCTACATCCCTTGTACGGTCAATAAATATCCTGTTACGGTTAAAAAGAGCTTCAAACTCACGCAATACCGGCGGGAATTTCTGAATGAACTTACGGATCTTGTTAAAGGCGATGGTATTGAAATTACGCTCGAAACCACCAATGCGGCCAATGTTTGTTGTTAAACGCGAGCCGCATATCTCTTCATAAATTTCGTAGATCTCCTCGCGGTACTCCATCATGTAAAGGAAACCCGTGAAGGCACCTGTATCAACACCCAATACGCCGTTACACACAATATGATCTGCAATACGGGCCAGTTCCATGATAATTACACGCATGTAATCAACACGTTTTGGCATTTGTATATTCAGCATTTTTTCAACCGTCATATGCCAGCCCATGTTGTTTATGGGCGATGAGCAATAATTAAGGCGGTCGGTAAGTGGTGTTATCTGGTAGAACGGGCGGTGTTCGGCAATTTTTTCGAATGCGCGGTGAATGTAGCCTATGGTTGATACGCCGCTAACAATACGTTCGCCATCCAACTGCAATACATTCTGGAACACGCCATGTGTTGCAGGGTGAGTTGGCCCCAGGTTTAGCGTGGAGTATTCCGTTTGCGGATCGTTATCAGTATATACCGGGTGGTTCTGCATGTATGTTATCTCCCGAAAAAGTAATCTTTTTTATCAATACGGTTTGGATCTTCCAGCGGGAATTCCTTCCTCATCGGGAATACCGTCATGTCATCAACATTCAGTATCCGGCGCAGGTCGGGGTGCCCGTCAAATATCACCCCAAAAAAGTCGTATGTTTCACGCTCCATCCAGTTGGCGCCATCCCACAGGGTTGTTGCTGTAGGGATGTGCAGGTCTTCTAAAGTAAGGTAAACCTTTATACGGATACGTGTATTGGTTGTTAAGCTATGCAGGTGATATATTACACCTATCTGCTTTTCCTGTTCGGGATAATGGATGGCGGTAATATCTGTTAAATAGATGAACTGTAAAGCTGCATCTGTTTTCAGATAAGCAAGCACATCATGTATCAGTTCTTTACTGGTTTCAACAGTAAGCAGGCCGTAATCGGCACCTGTTTGTGTAACCTGGCCGGCAAATTTATCCGTCAGCTTTTGTACAAGTTCTTCGTTTGATATTTTGCCCATTATTGAATTCCGTATTTAGCCAGTAATGCCTGGTACTTCGGCTCACTGCGCCTGCGCAATGTTTCGGTACGTACCAATTCCTGTATTGCCATAAAACCATCAATAATTGCCTCGGGGCGTGGCGGGCAGCCGGGCACGTAGACATCAACCGGTATAACCTCGTCAATACCCTGCAAAACAGAATATGTATCAAATATACCACCGCTTGATGCACAGGCACCTACAGCCATTACCCAACGGGGCTCGGCCATTTGCAAATAAACCTGGCGTAAAACCGGACCCATTTTTTTAGATATAGTGCCCATTACCATCAACAGATCGGCCTGGCGTGGCGAAAAGCTTAAACGCTCGGCACCAAACCTGCTCAGATCGTAATGCGAACCCATGGTAGCCATAAATTCGATACCACAGCATGAAGTTGCAAATGGCAGTGGCCATAATGAATTTGCACGAGCTACGCCTATTGCCTTATCAAGCGATGTGGCAAAAAACCCAACTCCTTCTACACCGGCCGGAGCATCAACTATTTGAATATCACTCATTAATTCTTATCAAATAAAATTAACTCATCGGTTAAAACCGATAGGCAAATTTACAATAAATACGTTGTAACAAATACACTATGAAGGTTTCTGAAATATATTTAGAATCAATCTAAACTAATCCCAGTTTAAAGCGCCTTTTTTGATGATGTAGATAAAACCTGCAAGCAGCGTAGCCATAAAGATAAACATCTCTATCATGCCGTCTCTGCCCAGATCGCGGAAGTTTACCGCCCACGGGTACATAAAAATAACCTCCACATCAAACAACACAAAAAGTATTGCTACCAGGAAGTATTTAATTGACATTGGCGTTCGGGCGTTACCAATAACCTCAATACCCGACTCGAACGGGGTGAGCTTATCTTTTGTTACGCGTTTAGGGCCTATTTTGTGGGTTACAAACATGGTTGTAACAACAAACCCCAGGGCTACCAGCATCTGGAATATGATTGGCAAATAATTAACCGGTAAACTTTGTAATTCCATGCTGCAAATATACAAATGAGTGCATAATAAAAAAGCCCCTTTTTTGAAGGGGCTTTTTTATGTTAAATGGCAATGAGTTATTTATTCATTCTGTTCATTTTCAGGCACCTTAATACAAGTTTAAAAAATATTCTCCAACTTGTATTAAAGGAGCATACACTTTATAAATGCCGCCTAAATGCATGGGTGTAATCATGTTAACCAATTAATCTTTATTTATATGAAAAAATTTAACCGACTTAGCAGAGAAGAGATGAAAAGTGTAACTGGTGGATTAAGGCCAAAGAATGATGAATGTTCATCAATTGATGGACCTTGCTCAATGGGAACATGCCCGGATGCTTGCGAGTGCGTTATTCCTGCTTTTGACCACAGCCGGTCACATTGCGAATCACGATATGTTGAGATACCAGAACCTTTATAAAATAAAAGAGCCCCTTTTTAAAGGGGCTCTTTTATTATTATCAGCTTAAGGCTATTTACCCTTTACTGCTCCACCTTTACGTGAGAAGTAAGCTGCAGCAGTTTTATTTGTTGGATCAAATTCTCTGGCTTTAGAGTAGTTTTCTAATGCTTTAGCATCGTCCTTTTCTTTATACTCATAATATACGCCCAAATATGCATAGGCTTCTGCCATAAAAGCCTTATCGGTATCTTTTACGCCTTTAGCAGTTTGTAACTGAATGTATTGCTCGTAAAAAGGTTTTGCTAAACCTTTTGATGTATTTCTATCTGGCTCTTTAAAATCATTAGCACGAGCTTGATATAATGCAACTATTGGTACAGGTGCACTTGCCTTTTGCTGAATGTGAGCAAATGCAGAATCAGCTTTAACTAATAATGTGGTGTCGGGTATTGGTTTTGGTGTTGCTTTACTATAATATTGGTCTGTAAATGCTTTATAGTAACTCAAGCCTTTTGATAAATAATCATTTAAAGTAGCTTTAGATGATTTTTGTGTATAAATATTGTAAGCATTGGCTGCTTCCATGTACTTTCCTTGACCATAAAGTGCCTTACCAATTTCAGAATAAACAGCCACGTTGGTGGTATCTAATTCTATTGCTTTACGTAATGACCCAATACCTAATGAATCCTGTTTTGATTCGATCTGTATACGGCCCAGGTAAACATAGTCACGTGGGATGATACGTTTTGGATCTGCTTTAGTTATCCAGGTATTCATGGCTGTTAACGCAGCAGGATAATCTTTATTCTCATAAGCAGCATAAGCCAGGTAACGGTAAACTTTTAGGTTACCATTTGCAGCGCCTGCTAATGCAGCAGCTTCTGTTTGCAGGGTTTTAAAATCGCCAGACAGTAGCAAGAAGTCGGCATAACGCATACGCGACTCAATAGACAGGTCTGTTAGCGACAGGTATTTTTTATACTGGTCTGTTGCTTCCTTGATCTTAGCTGATGCCATTTTAGGGTCGGCAAACGCCCAGCGTACATCTGTTTCAGCCCACTCGCGGTAAGCAGGGCCATAATTAGGGTCGATAGCCAAAGCTGCTTTAAACTCAGTTTCTGAGCTTTCAAAGTTGTTGGCATATTTCCAGATAACACCGGTTGCCACTTTAGCGTGTGCCAGCTTAGGGTCGATATCCAAAGCAGCCTGATAGTTACCCAGCGCCTCGGTATTTTTGCTTTGCGTACGTAAAGCATCACCTAAAGCAACCAATATCTCGGCATCCTTAGGGTTAACGGTTTTACCCTTCGTTAATACCGCTATAGCAGCGTTTGCATCTGCCGCAGGTACTTTACCATCAACATCATTTAACAGGTAAGCCTCGCCCACATATAGATATGGCTTACTGTCTTTACCTGCTAAAGATACCGCCTGGTTAAAGTTAGTAGTAGCGGTTGCCTTGTCTTTATCAACAAAAGCGGCCGCGCCTAAACCCGCATAGTTTAAGGCCGATTTTGGGTTTACAGCAATACCCTTTTGAAACACTGCTTTTGCAGAATCCGGGTATTCCTGAAGAATGTACACCCAACCCAAGTAAAAGAAGTTTTCATCCTTATTAGCCTGTGTTACTGTTAAATTTTTAAGCATTGATTTAGCTTTCTGAAACTGCTCCGCATCAATCGCTTTCTTGGCATCGGCTAAACTCTGCGCAAAAACCGATGATGAGCCTACAAGCGTCAGAGCCAGTACTATCTTACTTATCTTACTGATCATTTTCATCTTAGTTTCTAAATTATGTATAGTTAGTGTGTTATGTTTATTTCCCTTGAGGGGATAGAATCAGGTAATAAGCCCGATTTTAGTATTATTCTTTGTCCGCGTTCGCTGGCTAAAAATGATGCAAAGCCTGCAGCTAACCCTTTCCTGCCTGTGCAGTCTATTACATATAACGACCTGCTTAACGGATACGTATGTTGGACAAGCGTAGTCTGCGAAGGTTTAAAGTATTCATTAGGGCTGGTTTTACTGCCCTCATCCTTAACGCCTACAATTTTAACCTTATCAACAGCCTCAGCGTAGTCCTTATCCGGGTCGTTTAGCCAGTTAAAGCCGGTTATTCCTATAGCATTGGGGTGCGTGCTAACGTACTTTATAACCTCTTTACTTGAACTTAACGCATAAATATTTTTTTGCTTAAACTCTTTGCTTCCGGTTAAGGCCTTCAAATACCTTACCAAACTTGAGTTGGGGTTGTCAAATACAATATTTTTATCTGTTTTTGACTGCCCGATCAGCATCTTTTTAATTTCCCCCACCGAAATTGTGGTGTCGTTCGATGCCTGGTTTACAATTATTGCTACCGCATCTATTGCAAATTTATTCACGTCGGGAACCAGGGCGCGCCTTTTTAATACGCCAAGCTCGGCAGTATCTAAATTACGCGATAGTATAATTAGCCTTGTTTTATCATTCATTAAACTGTTTACCACCTCAGCTTCGGGCTTGTAAGTAATTACCGGTTTAGCTTCGGGATAAATAGCCTTAAAAACATACAACTCTTCCTCTATTATAGGCGAAAACGATTCATCGCCCACAAAATTAGCTGTGCCCGATGTAAAACCATCAAGCGGTGCATTTTTTTTGGTGTTTTGCTGGCAGCTTTGTAAAGCCGCTAAAACAGTAACCCCTAATAACAACTGTTTAAACTTCATTTTCATTAGGGTCCTTTCTTAAATAACGCGCAAAGCGTAAAACTGCATAAACAATTACAACACAACCAAATATGGTTTTTTGTGGCTTTGGTAATTGCTCCAGGAAACTATCCCGGAATATGATGAGCAGGCCAAATACCAACAGGCCAACAAATGCAGTAACTCCTAAAATAAGCAAAAACCGCCTTTTGGGCGATTTTTGCTTCTCATTGTTATTTGATAACATTAATTTTTATTCTTGCGCCAAAGCGAAGGCTACTGGTACACTGTATTGTACACGTACCGGGCGGCCATTCTGGATACCTGGTTTCCATTTCGGAGACGCTTTTAAAGCGCGCATTGCTTCTTCATCACAACCGCTACCAATACCTCTAACAACTTTAATATCTGTTAAAGAACCGTCTCTTTCAACTACGAACTGTACAATTACACGTCCCTGTACGTTGTTTTCCCTTGCAATAGCAGGGTAGTGGATTGCCTTTTGAAGGTATTTGTTGAAACCTGACTCACCACCCGGGAAGGTTGGCACTTGCTCAACCGCCGTGAAGATCTGGTTAGGGTTTTCTTCAACTACCTGTTTAACATCCGCATTACCTACCGGCTCATCAATTGTGATAGCGGCGTTAGGGTCACCTTTCTGGTCTTTAGGGCCCGGATCGGCAACTTCCAACTCTTTTACGGTTGGCGGTTCTTTTTCGCGCACCTCGTTATCGGGTTTTACAACCGGAGGTGGGAAACGTACCTGATCTACCTTTGGTTTAGGCGGCTCTGGTGGCGGTGGCGGTGGTTTTACCTCTTCGTTCACCGGTGGTGGTGGTAAAACCACTTCGGTTACTTTTACTTTCTCATCAGCTTTGGGTATAAACCCATCTATTGCATTGAGTATTGTTTTAAAGGATATAAGTAAAACAAATGCTGCTACACCAATTAAAAGTGCCCTGTTTGTATTACGAGGGTTATTTTTTCTTAATTCGTACGCACCATAATTTTTGTTACGGCCTGAAAAAACAACGTCAATCCATTGCTGGTTAAGTATGTCTAATTTTGATCCAAACATTATCTTATAACGTTAATTTTTTACTTTAATAGTTCTTAATAATTCCCGTCACGTTTAAGCAACTCAACCTCAGCGGGTAAAATATCTACAATCGCGAAAGATTCTATTTTGGTTATAGCCATTTCATCAAGCGCGTCAACCAAATTTTTATAGTTTGATTTATCGCTTGGCTTAATCAGCACAACCATATATTTACCTGTACTTGCTTGTATTTCCTTACCTTTTTCGATCAGGATTTTGCGTAACCCATCCTTACCGTAATTAATAGTTTCGGGGGCCGATTTACCGGGCTCTCCTATAAACCATTCCACTTTATTATTAGCACCAAGTAGAATTGTCATTGATCGCGAAGCGGCAACCGGTAACTGGTCTTTTTGATTTTCATCCTTACGGGGCATGGTCACATCCATCGCTTTCGGTTTAGATAGCGTGGTGGTCATGATAAAGAACGTGATCAATAAGAAAGCCAAATCCACCATCGCAGTTAAATCTACGCGTGTTGAAGCTTTTTTACTTCTTACTTTCCCGCCCTTTTTACCCCCGCCGGAGGTGTCTAATTCTGCCATTGTTTATTATTTTTTAGGTTCGTTTTTAACTGCTGTTATAAAGCTAAACTTATCAATTCTTTGTTTTTGAAAAATACCGATTATCTTTTTGATAGTAGGGTATTCTTCTTTGTTATCCCCTTTAACAGATATTCTTAACGGTTTGTTATGCAATGAGGCAACGGCCTTACGCGATTCGCGTATCCAGTCGGCAAGCTCATTATTAGCCGTAGTATCATTAGGGATACCAGGTTGCTTATACTCTTTACGCTTATCAACATCTAAGTTAAGGAACGCCTGTAACTGGTTCATCGGCACGCCAAGAACCGGCACACCTGAAAACACTTGCTTCTGCTCCGGGGTAAACTTAATGTTGTACTTTTCGCCCATTTGCTCAAGCGTTTGTTTGCGTATATCTGTACCTTCTACCGTATAGAAAACCTTTCCCTGTCCAACGGTCAACAAAAGCACGTTTTCTTCAGGAAGCGGTATCTCCGCGGTTGAAGCCGGCACATCTATAGGTACAGGGTCTTCGGTACGGGGTTTTGCTGTTAATATAAAGAAAGTAAGCAACAGGAAAGCTACGTCGCACATGGCGGTCATATCTATAGCAGTGCTCTTCCTTGCAACTTTTACTCTTGGCATATTCTGTTTATTTTAAATATATAATGTAAAGATAGTTAATTATTGTAATTATCCAAATTATATTCTGTTATAACGGATAAAAGCAAACTATATTTTACAATTATTTATTTTTGTGAGAAGCCGAGAATGTTTGAACGATGCTGAAACCAGTTTCATCGATAGCATAAGTCAGTTTATCAATTTTTGATGTAAATACGTTGTACATAACAATTGATACAGCTGAAGTACCGATACCTAATGCAGTATTAATAAGTGCCTCAGAAATGTGAGTTGATAGTTCTGATTGGTTTGGAGCACCAGATGCACCCAATGTTGCGAACGCACCGATCATACCGATTACCGTACCTAACAGACCGGTTAATGTACCGATTGATACCAAAGTAGCGATGATAGTTAAGTTTTGCTCTAACATTGGCATTTCTAAAGCTGTTGCTTCTTCAATGTCTTTTTGGATAGCTAATGCTTTCTGATCTACATCCATTGTAGTATCACCTTCCATTTCGCGGTATTTTTTCAAACCTGATTTGATAACGTTTGCTACAGAACCTTTTTGTTTGTCGCACTCTGCGTTAGCGCCTTCAATGTTGCCAGCGTTAAGGAAAGATTGGATCTTTCTAACAAAAGCGTCTACATTACCTGTACCTGATGCTTTACCAATAACGATAAACCTTTCAATTGAAAAAACGATAACCATTAACAGGTATGACATAATGATAGGTACAATTACCCCACCTTTATGTACAGTACCAAATAAATCGCCTGGGTTTGGATCATTTGCCGGATCACCGCCTTTAAAGTGGCTTGGGTGGCCCAAAATGAAAATGAATATTAAAATTGCCGCAACTATACAGATAGGAATGGTCAAAGTTGCAAATGCGCCTGATGCACTTGAGCTTTCTTTTACTTGAGTAGTTGGTTTTGTTGGTGCGTTTGCCATTACTTTTTAAATTTTAGTTTTCGTTTTGTTTATAATATAAGTTAATAAAAAATGTGTGCTATTTAAGCGAATAACAAAAATAGAATTTAAATGAATTAAAAAAACTTTTTATGTAATTCTTTATAATAATTTAATATACTGCATGTAAAGCGCTGTAAATCGGTGACTACTTAACGCTCTAAAACAGAAAAATTGTCTGTCAGGCAGACAATTTTTTTACAATAAAACCTATTTTTTTTAAGAATAGCAAGTTATAACACATAAAAAGTATGTAACTAAAGTGATATAGTTGCGTCTAACTATACGGCTACAGCTACGTTTGGCCCTGCATTTACTATGTCTGGGGTACTGTAATCAGCATATTTTTCAAAATTTTTAACAAAGGCCAAAGCCAATTGGTTTGCTTTGTCTTCATAATTATCTGCATTGGCCCATGTGTTCCTGGGGTCAAGTATCTCATCGGGCACGTTAGGGCAGCTAAGGGGAATAGCTAAATTGAATATAGGATGCTGGTGATATTTAACATTATCGAGCCCGCCGTTTATAGCCGCGGTTATCATGGCGCGGGTGTATGAAAGTTTCATGCGCTGGCCTACGCCATAGGCGCCGCCTGTCCAGCCGGTGTTTACTAACCATACATTTACCTGGTGCTCTTTTATTTTTTTACCTAACAGTTTAGCATAAGTAACCGGGTGCAGCGGTAAAAACGCCTCGCCAAAACATGCCGAGAAAGTAGTTACCGGCTCGGTGATACCCGTTTCGGTACCTGCTATTTTAGCGGTATAGCCCGATATGTAGTGGTACATGGCCTGCTCTGGCGTTAGTTTTGATATAGGCGGCAGTATCCCAAAGGCATCTGCGGTTAAAAAAAAGATGTTTTTTGGCGATGCGCCTATAGATGGTATAATAGCATTGCTAACGTTTGATAAAGGGTAAGCAACCCGGGTATTCTCTGTTTTATCTATATTATTGTAGTTAACCTTGCGCGTGCCGGGTATAAAGTTCACATTCTCTAATAACGCACCATATTTTATCGCATTAAATATCTGCGGCTCTTTCTCGGCTGTCAGGCCCGAGCATTTGGCGTAGCAGCCGCCTTCAAAATTAAATATGGAGTAATCGCTCCAACCATGCTCGTCATCGCCTATCAGGCTACGGTCAGGATCGGCAGAGAGGGTGGTTTTGCCCGTGCCCGATAATCCAAAGAAAATAGCGGTATCGCCTTTACTGCCGGTATTGGCCGAGCAATGCATAGACAGCACCTGCTTATCGTGCGGTAATATAAAGTTCAATACCGAAAATATGCCTTTCTTGATCTCTCCGGTGTAACCCGTGCCACCTATCAGGATTATTTTTTTGCTGAAGCTGATGATCGAGAAATTCTTTTGGCGGGTGCCGTCAACCTCCGGGTCGGCCATAAAGCCGGGGGCCGCTATGATGGTCCATTCGGGTGTACTATCCGGGTTTACCACCTCGGGGCGAATAAACAAATGATGCACAAACAGGTTTTGATAAGCCGTTTCGGTAACTACGCGGATATCTATATGGTATTTTTCGTTAGCGCAGGCGCATGAGTCGCGCACAAATATCTCACGCTCCGACAGGTATTTTGTTACCTTATTATATAAAGCGTTAAATTTTGCGCCGTCAAACTTGTAATTAATGCTGCCCCACCATACGTTATCATGGGTAACATGGTCGTCAACAATAAAACGGTCCTTAGGCGAACGGCCGGTAAACTCACCGGTATCAATAGCCAGCGCACCCGAGTCGCTTAAAACGCCTTCGTTTCTTTTTATGGCAGCTTCAACAAGTTGTGCGGGGGTTAATTGGTATAAAATGGCAGGGGCCTTGGCCAGGTTTAGATACCCTAATTGAGGTACCTGGTTAGTGTTGGTTTTCATTAAGAAGATAATTTATAATTGGTTGCCCCAAAATTACCTTTTTAATACACTATTAAACAAGTGTTTTACGCCATTTATTTACATAATGTATGTTTTACACACTATGTAAAATACTGACTTACATTAAGTTGCAATGGTAATATTTTTTATTTCAATACACTATCCTCCGGCTTTTTTAGCCTTGTAGCCATCGGTTTGCAGCATGGTTAATACCTTGTCCCTAAAATCGCCCTGCAGCAGTATCTCGCCATCCTTTACCGAGCCGCCCACGCCGCATTTGGTTTTTAGTTTTTTGCCGATGGTTTCCAGGTCGGTATCGGCGCCAATAAAGCCACTGATGCGGGTTACCAGTTTGTTGCCTTTTATCCTGTCGAGATATATTTTTAAGTTTTGCTGTTGTGGTGGCAGGGTTTGCTGTTCGCCCGTGTTTTCCTCCTGGTATTGAAAATCAGGGTCGGTAGAGTACATAATGCCGGTAAAGTTTTTCTTTGCCATGGGTTATTTTTTATAGGTACCGCCAACAATAACGTGCAGAGCATTTGGCACAACCTCTATATCAATATGCGTACCGGCCACCTGCGGTTCGCCATCCAGGTGAATGGGGCCTTCCTGCTGCCGGGTAATAACAATATGCTTGCCCTTAATGATCTCTACATACTTTGAGCTATTGGCCGTTTTGGTGAACATACGCAAGCCCATCTCCGGGAAACGCCATAGCGGGAACGGCTTGATGATACAAACATCCAGCAAACCATCCTGCACCGATGCCGTTGGCGATACGTGTGCGTTATTGCCATACTGTGATGAATTGGCCATGCTTAGCATAAATGCTTCTCGGTCATAAGCCACGCCGTCAACTTCTATGTGGTAGTTTTTTGATTTATAAGTGGATATCTCCTGTACCGATGATTTAAAATAGCTAACAAAACCACGCTTTGTACTGCCATTAGCAAAAACATGACTAATATGGGCATCAAAGCCCATGCCTGCCATATTAAAAAACCATTGCCCGTTCATTTTACCGGCATCAATAGTAATGGTACGGCCGGCATTCATGGTTTTGATAGCGCCTTCGGCATCCATCGGGATGGTTAAAAAGCGCGAAAGGCCATTGCCTGATCCAAATGGGATAACCCCCAAAACGGTATCGGTGCCGACTATAGCCGATGCTATTTCGTTCACCGTGCCATCGCCGCCAACGGCAACAACAATTTCATACTCGCCTACAGCAGCCCTGGCCAGATCATGCGCGTGGAAAATACCGGTGGTAAATTCTATATCGTACTCAAAAATAGCTGGGTCGAGGTACTTCTCTACAAGCTCCGGCACACCATCCTTTTTCTTCCCTCCCGACACCGGGTTTATTATAAATAAAGCTTTCCTTTTCAACTATATAGGTTTTCAACGGGCAAAAGTAAATGTATTTTCGGCTTTGTGAAAAATTGTTTTATTTTTGCCACCCGAAAGTGGACTGATTTAATGCCTTCATACGCTGAAAGCTGGATTGCAACCACGTAAAAAAGTGCTAACCCTGCTCCTTTTACAACGTTTCAAAAAAATCTTTACCTTTCGGCTTTAACGTTTATTTAAAAAATAATATGCCATACTTATTTACATCGGAATCCGTATCAGAAGGGCACCCGGATAAAGTTGCCGACCAGATATCGGACGCGTTAATTGATAACTTTTTAGCATTCGACCCTGAATCGAAAGTGGCTTGCGAAACCCTGGTAACAACCGGGCAGGTTATTTTAGCCGGCGAGGTTAAATCAAAAGCTTATTTAGATGTACAAAAAATTGCCCGCGATGTAATAAACCGTATTGGTTATACCAAAGGCGAGTATATGTTTGATGGCAGCTCGTGCGGTGTGCTATCTGCCATTCACGAACAATCGCCCGATATAAACCAGGGTGTTGACCGCAAAGCTAAAGAAGAGCAGGGCGCCGGCGACCAGGGTATGATGTTTGGTTACGCCACTGTTGAAACTGATAACTATATGCCTTTGGCTTTAGATATTGCCCACGCTTTATTGCGGGAGCTTGCTGTTATCCGCCGCGAGAATACCGATATCAAATACCTTCGCCCGGATGCAAAATCGCAGGTTACTTTAGAGTACAGCGATGATAACCAGCCTACCCGTATCGATGCGATAGTTATATCTACCCAGCATGATGATTTTGGCGAGGAAGAAGCCATGTTATCAAAAATAAGCAGCGATATCATCAGCATCCTTATCCCACGTGTTAAGGCTAAATATCCTAAATACGCGCATTTCTTTAATGACAATATTACCTACCATATTAACCCAACCGGTAAGTTTGTTATTGGTGGCCCGCATGGCGATACCGGCTTAACCGGCCGTAAGATCATCGTGGATACCTACGGAGGCAAAGGCGCGCACGGTGGTGGTGCTTTCTCCGGTAAAGACCCATCAAAGGTTGACCGCTCTGCTGCTTATGCAACCCGCCACATCGCTAAAAACCTGGTAGCTGCCGGCGTTTGTAACGAGATATTGGTACAGGTATCATACGCTATTGGCGTTGCAAAACCTATGGGTATTTACGTAAATACTTATGGTACCGCTAAAGTTGGTTTAAATGATGGCGAAATAGCTAAGAAGGTTGAAGAGATCTTTAACATGACCCCATACGCTATTGAAACCCGCTTTAAACTGCGCAACCCAATATACAGCGAAACCGCTGCTTATGGTCACTTTGGCCGCCCGAGCGAGGTTGTTACCAAATCATTCAACGCGCATGATGGCAGCACCGTAACCCGCGAGGTAGAGCTGTTTACCTGGGAAAAGCTTGATTATGTAGAAAAAGTAAAAAGCGCCTTCGGCTTGTAAATAAAATTTAAAATTTTACAAAGGCGCACCCAAAAGTGCGCCTTTTTTGTTTAATAATAATGACTAAAAACACCGCCCCTCCTTTACTGGTTGCCTTTGCATTCTTCAGCATATATATTATATGGGGCGCAACCTACCTGGCGGTAATTTACGGGCTTAAAAGCTTTCCGCCGTTTATACTGGTGGGCTTACGGTACGCCACGGCAGGCGCTATACTTTTTGCCTGGTGCAAACTGAGGGGCGAGAAACACCCCGGATGGAAATACCTGTGGCGCCATGCCCTTAGCGGCACCATGATGCTGGTTGGTGGTACCGGCATGATAGCCTGGGCCGAGCAATACATCAGTTCGGGGCAGGCCGCCATACTGGTAGCTACCGAACCCCTGATATTTTTACTGGTGGATCGTAAACGCTGGCCGCAGTATTTTTCAAATAAGTACATCGTTAGTGGTTTGCTTATCGGCTTTACGGGCATTTACTTTTTTTTGCGATTAGGCGTTGCGGCTACAAGTACATCGGCCATGGCAACTATTGCCAGCATTGTAGTAATAGTAAGCGCATTGATATGGGTACTGGGGTCGCTTATTACAAAGGATAATAAAGGCCAAAGCTCAACTGTAATGAACGCCTCGGTGCAGTTGCTTGCAGCCGGCCTGGCCAGCGGCATAGTGGTTTTGGGCAAAGGCGAGTACCAGGGTTTCCATTTTAACAATGTCTCAGCCGAAGCCTGGGGCGGGTTGATATTCCTGATCGTTATGGGATCGTTGGTGGCTTATTTATCATTTATATGGCTCATTAGCATAAAACCGCCTGCTATTGTTAGCACGCATACGTATATAAACCCTGTTGTTGCTGTGTTTTTGGGCTGGCTGATGGTTGATGAACCCGTTAACCATGCACAGTTGGTGTGCCTGGTGGTGATTCTGGCGGGGATATTACTGGTTAATGTGCCTGGGTATTTGAAGCGGAACCGGGATTAGGTGGATCTTCGGATTAGGGATTTTTTGGATCCTGACGAACAGAACGTTAGCTACAAATGCGGCATAGCGTAACGCACGGATAGCACTGACACTACTAAAGCACTACCTTACAAAGTTCGGGACCAAGCCGCGACTTTTCTTTGGTTACTTTCTTTTGAGAGAAAAGAAAGTAACATCCACTGACGATTCATTTCACTCACAGCCATTCCTAACGGAGAGCTAATCGGCGATATGCAAGTCGAAGATTGCCACGCTACGCTCGCAATGACGTGGTGTAAAAAACGGGCAAAACCACTACCTTTATTCCTATGCAGCACCCTGAAGCAAACCCCTGGAAAATAACATCAGAAAAGGAAATTTATGATAACCCCTGGATAAAAGTTACCGAATACCAGGTGATCAATCCATCGGGTAACCCGGGTATTTACGGGCAGGTGCATTATAAAAACATTGCCATTGGCATTTTACCTTTGGATGATGAGATGAACACCTATCTGGTTGGCCAGTACCGTTTCACCCTGAACCAATATAGCTGGGAACTGCCCGAAGGCGGCGGCATCATCGGCATTGACCCGTTGGAGTCTGCTAAACGCGAACTGCTGGAAGAGACCGGGCTAAAAGCCTCGCGGTGGACAGAGATCCAGCGGATGCACCTATCTAACTCGGTAAGTGATGAGCTCTGCATCCTGTATATTGCCCGCGGCCTGGAACAACACGAGGCCGAACCCGAGGATACCGAACAACTCGTTGTAAAAAAAGTGCCGTTTGAGGACGTTTACAGGATGGTTTGCGGCGGTGAAATAACCGATTCTTTAGCGGTAGCGGCAATATTAAAAGCCCGTTTAATGCAGTTAGAGAACACTTTGTAAATTCCGAATTATCAAATCCTCAAAAAAACTTTAAATTTGCGGCCCTGATGAAGAAATTTTTTGGCTACATCCTGTCCCCGTTTGCAATTTTAGCATTCTTTTTGTTCCTGGTGATCTTCCATCCGGTGCAATGGCTATGCTTAAAATTAGGTGGCTATAGCGCGCATAAGCGTTCGGTTGATCTCCTGAACTTCTTTTTGGTACATACCGCCTACATTGTGGGTAACCGCATCACTTTTATCAACAAACAAAATTTACCTGTTGGCAGGCCTATTATATTTATTGCCAACCACCAAAGCTTGTTTGATATCCCTCCGATGATCTATTATCTGCGTAAATATCATGCTAAATTTATCTCGAAAGTAGAACTGACCAAAGGCATCCCATCCATATCGTTTAACTTAAGGCATGGCGGCGGCGCAAATATAGACCGAAAAGACCCGCGCCAGTCTATCACCGAACTGGTAAAATTTGCCACCCGGATGAAAGAGAACAACTGGGGGGCGATGATATTCCCCGAAGGCACCCGTTCGCAGGACGGCAAGGTGAAGAAATTCCAGTCGGCGGGTGTTGCCACGCTGCTTAAAAAATGCCCTGATGCGCTTTTGGTACCGGTTGCCATTACCGATTCATGGAAGATGATCCGCTACGGGTTGTATCCTTTAAATACCTTCACCCCCATGAAATGGGAAGTGCTTGAACCCATTGAACCGGGAACTACCCCTGTTGATGAGTTAGTGCAACAAGTGGAAGACAGGATAAGGGCGAAAGTAGACCCTCAACACGCTTAAAGTTGTGCCCTAACGCCCGTTTAAGCGTCAACGCTTGACCTGGCAAAATGGTGGCGTTTATTTCGCCATTAGCAAAATAAATAACTGATTATAAGACACTTATAATGTTCGAGGCGTTCACGGCTGTGAACGTGAACACTTGACTTTGCGAAGAGCGCCAGGTTAATCATCACTACAGGTTTCAGAATATCATTACGAGGAACGATAGCAACGTGGCAATCTCAGAGTACAGGCGGATATGCTAAAATTGCCACACTACGCTCGCAATGACATATTTGATATGTTAGTTTACTCCAGATCCGTACCTTCAAAAGTATTGCCCTGCTTTAGATCGCCAGTTTCAAACCCTTTTTTAAACCAGTACATACGCTGGGCGCTGGTGCCGTGGGTAAAACTATCTGGACGTACCTCGCCCTGGTATTCTTTCTGCAGCCGGTCGTCTCCAATTTGGTGGGCAGCATTTAGGGCCTCTTCAATATCGCCCGGGTCGAGCACATTTTTCATCTGCTGCTCGTAATGTGCCCATATACCGGCATAAAAGTCGGCCTGTAACTCCAGCTTCACCGACAACTTATTGTATTCGGTTTTACTAAGTTGCTGCCTTGCCTGATCCATTTTGGCAGACAGACCAAGCAGGTCCTGCACATGATGGCCAACCTCGTGCGCTATTACATAGGCCTGGGCAAAATCGCCGGCAGCACCAAATTTTTGAGAAAGCTCGTTAAAAAACGACAGGTCAAGATATACCTTCTGGTCGCCGGGGCAATAGAACGGCCCGGTTTCTGCACCCGCCTGCCCACAGGCAGTGTTTACCGCTTCCTGGAAGAAATGCAGCTTAGGCTCTTGATAGGTTTTTCCCATATCGCTGAATAGCTTATTCCAAACATCTTCCGTATCGGCAAAAACAACCTTGGCAAATTTCTTCTCGCGGGTATCGGGTATGGCCTGTTGGTTGTTCTCCTGCGGTGCGCCATTACCCTGCACCTGGTTTAGTACGGCAGATGGATCTATCCCCGTAAAAAAGTAAATAGCCGCGGCTATAATGCCTACCAGCCCGCCACCAAGGGCCAGCCCGCGGCTACCGCTTGCACTGCCATCTTCTGTATTACTGCTTTCGCGCCTGCCAAACCATTGCATAGTATTTCCGTATTAATTTAGCTTTTAAACAGCAAGGCCCAAACAATTGTTTGGGCCTTAGCATATCTGATTAAATTGAAATTACTTATCCAGTTTCGGGATGCGTGTAGGAGTGTCCTTACCGGATACAATACTGCGGGAGCTTAACGCAATAGCGCGAATGGTAGCCACAATATTATTTACATCAAGCGTTGAATATTCATCTTTTACGGTATGGTAAAATTTATCCGTAGGGATCTGATCGGTTGAGATAGTATGCGCAGGTACACCTAAAGCTGCCAGTGTTGCATTATCGCTACGGTAAAACAGGTTTTGCTCCGGGTATGGGTCCGGGTAAAACTTAAAGGCTGTACCTTCCAGGTTTTTTTGCAGGATAGGCCCAAAGTCTGAACGCTCAAAACCGGTTATAAATGCCGAGTTCTCGCCAAATTTAGCCGCCTTACCAATCATCTCAATATTAAACAAAGCCACTACCTTATCAGGATCAAGCTGTTTTGAAAAATACTGCGAGCCATAACCGCCGGTTTCCTCGGCCGTAAAGGCCACAAATACCAGTGTACGCTCGTTATTATTTAGCTTTTTATAATACTTGGCCAAAGTGATCACTGCTGTTGTACCCGATGCATCATCATCAGCGCCGTTGGCAATGGTATCTTGCTCTGCACCTTTTTTGATAATACCCAAATGGTCATAATGCCCGCCAAAAACCACGTACTCATTAGGTTTTGATTTACCGGGAATAACGCCGACAACATTGAATAATGGTTTTTCGGTAGCCTTAACCTCATAATTTGCCGCTATCGACTTCACATCGGCGTAAGTACCCAGTACAAAAACAATAACAGGCGCTGTATTGTCCGCTCCTTTAAAAGACGTACCTCCTCTTTTGTAGCGGCTAACCAGCCTGCCGAAGTTTTTTGAATAGCTGGTATCAACCAATACAAGTTGTTTTTTGCCTCCGCTAAAAACTGCCCTGTATTGAGCCATAAAATCTTTTCCTGCAGCAATTTTCACCACATCCACACCATCAGTACTTGTCCAGTTGAACGATGCCGAAGAGCTGATGGCCAAGTTAGCTGCGGGTACGTCCTCTCCATTGATGGTAACTTTAGAACTTACCGGTGTGGTACTAACCATATTAAAACTTTGGCGAAAACCAGGGTTACCCGTAAATGGCTTTAAACCGGCAGCTTTAAATTCACCTTCAATAAAAGTAGCGGCCTTTTCAATCCCTCGGGTAAAAACGCCGCGGCCTTCCATATCATCGGCACTAAGGGTTTTGATGATGCGTTCAACATCATCCTGCTTAATCAATTTATTTACATCCTGGCAAAAGCCCAGTATCGGCGCTGCGGCTAAAGCGGTTATTGCTATTAAAAATTTTACTTTCATTTATTTTACTTTTGATGATAACCAGTTGCTACGGAAATCTTTTTGTTGCTGTGTTAATTCTTTACCTGCTTTTTCAAAGGTTACCACCTCAAAGGCCGGGCTTTCTTCTAATATAATAGTGGCTTCGTGGTTGCCGGTACGGTTTTTATAGCTTACCGCTACTTTATCACCCGGTTTTTTATCCTTTACGGCATCGGCAAAAGCGCTTGGTGATTTTGCTTCCTGTCCGTCAATTTTCAGTATGATATCGCCGGCATCAATACCTGCTTTGTAAATGGGGGTGTTAGATATGGTAGAACCGGTTATCATTAACCCACCGTTTGATGGCTTGCTTTGTACACGGCCCATCCAGCCTTTGCCCGGTTGTGCTTTTTGTAAAAGCAGACCTGCATTTGCCAGCAATGCCTGGTAATCGTTCTTTTTTATACCGTATATATAATCGCTAAAAAAGGTATTGGCAAACTTGGGATTGGTGAGTTTTCCTAATACCGCTTGCAGATCGGGGATGGTATATGCCCGGCCGCTTTTGCCATAGGCAAGCCAAACCTGGCGCATGTAATCATCAAGCGTAAGTTTAAATTCGCTGCGTAAGCGCAGGTCGAGCGCCAGGGCTGTAGCACCGCCATATACATAATAGCTGGTGAATATATTACCGTAATTGGTCGCATCAATCGCTACACCCGCATCCGTAAATACCGCGTAACGGCTCATTTGTGTTGGCGGGAATTTGGCCGGAGCCGGTGATGCGGTAACCGAGTTAACTAATCCGGCTATTGTACCTGTGTACTCATCAACTGTGTTAAACCCACTGCGTACCAAAAGCATTTCGCCGTAATACTGGGTAAAGCCTTCGGCAAACCAAAGCTCGTTACTCATGTTGGCATGCTCAAAATTGAACGGCTCTAATGATTTCGGGCGGATACGCTCTACATTCCAGCTATGGAAAAACTCGTGCGAGTAGGTGCCTAAAAGATATTTTTCGTTACCACCAATTTTTTCTGCCCCGCTAACAATGCAGGTAGAGTTGCGGTGTTCCATACCATCACCAAAAACGGTTGGGTGTACATCATCCAAAAAGGTATAGCTGCCAAAATCATAATTGGGTTGCTCGCCAAAAACGGCGCGCTCTTCCAGTACAACCTTTTGCACCATTTTAGCAAAATTATCTATGGTTGCCTGGTCATCATCAGAGTGTACGGCAATACCCATAGTTTGTTTTTTACCGTTGGTATTTACCAGTTCCCAATAATTTGTTTTAACGGCGGCAAGCTCGGTTGGGCTATCCATCATGTATTGCAGGTCGGGTGCGCTGTAAACGTTATCGGCTTCGTGCTTTAGTTGTGTTGCAACTTTCCATCCATATTTTTCAAGATCGTTAAATGCAAACTTTACAGGGCGGCTTGCCAACCCAATGCCCCACATAAAAGCAGCCGGCATATTTAAATGGGCATGGCTGGCATCAATGCCAACGTAAGTACCATCTGCGTGGTTACCAAACAGGGTATAGCTTACATTCACTACTGCCGGGTGTACAGATATTTCATATACATCGCCTTCTATTTGTTCTATAGTAAGCGGGTTACCCTCACCGTCGGTAGCCCTTACATTGTATATATTTTTGCCGAACTCGTGCGTGGCGTACCGCCCCGGAGATGAACGGCTCATCCTCACCTTTAATGAACCCGAAGGGGCATCAGGTATGGTCATTGTAATTTCTGCCTCATGATGCTGGGCATTGGGGAAAGACACGCTATAAAAGATCGGCTTGCGCGCTCCACTGATCTGAGCCGATGCAGCAAACGCAAAAAATGCTGCCGCTGCCAGTAAAAATATTTTTTTCATTGGGGTGGTATGATTCAGGTGATGAAATTACCAATAAAACAGTAATTGTTGTCTATCAATTTTATTACAAAAGCAATGGTCTTATTTGCCTGCTAATCATAACTATGCCTGCCCAGGTCATACTCCGATTGCGCGGTGATGATCTGCTTTCGCCGCGCAATATCGGCATCCAGGCCATGGTTGTACGTATTGTCGGTAACTGCAATATCCCGGTCTTTATCTTTTTCGGCAAAGTAGATATTGGCCTCGCTTATCTTTGCCAATGCTGTATCATATGGCCCTTTGGGCGACATCAGCTTTACAAAAACCGGCAAGCATTCAAAAAGGATAAACAAGTATCCGATGAATGATATGGCCATATAGGTATCCAGATCGCGCGAACCATCAACATTGTAAGATAGTTGGCCAAGTGCCCAGTTACGATCGGCGAAGCCCGCTACGTTGGCCAGGCTATCCAGCTGTGTTTCACTGAACAGTCGGGTCGCGTTAAGGCCTTCATAATCCTTACGCTTGCTCAGGTACTGATCCATTTGCCCCAGGTTTTCGGTAACGGTTTTTAACCTGTCCTCCTTTTCCTGTAATACCTGCGCCTTTTGCTTGGCATAAGTGCCATAGCCGGTTATACCAGATGTTTGATTGGTTTTATCGCCAAAAACTTCCTGGTTTAATTCGTAACGAGAGCGGTTAATATCGCGCTCCAATGAATCTTTTTCTTTCTTTAGATCGTTATTTTTAACAAGCTCCTGTCCATATTTTTGCTGATAGGTTTTTTGCAAGGTATCTATCTTGCTATGCTGGCCTTTTAAATAGGCCGTTTTTAGCTTGGTGCGGATCTCTTTATCAAAAATCTTCAACTCCAGCGGGCGGGATATCACCACCCCTATCATGATAGCCAATAAAATACGGGGCGTAGCCTGCAGTATCTGCTGGTTCATGCTGCCTTCTTTGTTGATGCTTGATACGATGTACCTATCCATATTAAATATGGCGGTGCCCCATATTAACCCAAAAAGTATAGCAAAGCCAACCGCGAATGCATTACCGCTGAATACGAAGTACATAGCGTACCCGCCGGATAATGATGCAAATAATGCTGTGAAAAATATGGTGGCACCTATGCCCACATATTTGTTATGTTCTATAGGGTATTTTTTCAGCGTGTCCACGTGCGCACCGGAACAGAACCAAAAAAACCTGGTTACTTTCTTCATGAAGTTATGATGTAATAATTTACACTTATTAACATAAAACGCACTTGGCTACTGTTTGTTACAGATTACACGTAAATATTTAATACAGAAAAACATACCTTTGGCCTATAAATACATTAAGATGAAAGAAATAAGCGTACAGGAACTTAAAGAAAAGTTAGATAAAGGCGAAGATCTTCAACTGATAGACGTTCGTGAGGATTTTGAATTCGAAACATCAAACATTGGCGGGCAGCATATCCCGCTGGGCGGCATTTTAATTGAGGCTGAAAAAATATCGCACGATAAACCTGTTGTGGTAATGTGCCGCAGCGGTAAACGCAGTGCGGCAGCTATTATGCAGTTAGAGGCTCAGGGTTATACCAACTTAAGCAATTTACAGGGCGGCATCTTAGCCTGGAAAGCCGAAATTGATCCCGAACTTAACGTTTACTAATATGGGCAAAAAGGTAGCGCTTAACGTTTTTTATAACATCATAATATTTTTATGCTTGTTATTTATTTATAAAGGCTTTGAGCTTGCCCGGTACGAATACGTTTTAGCCGGCGCATTTATTGGGGGTGTGTTTATCACCCTCAAACTTAAACTGATAAAAGAAGTAAAAAGCTCTCAGAAACCCTGAGAGCTTTTTATGCTTAAAGGTGTGTTGATTATATGGAAAATGAAATCGGGCCATTTGAAGAAAACGTTTATAAGTGGTTCTTCAACAACAAAATCACCATAACAGTAAGCGGATATATTCTCGCTATTATTTTAATCGTATGGGCACATAAAGTTGACCCAATTAGTTTAGCAGGCCCCGGATTAGATTGTTTAGTTTACCCTATAGTTTTAATTTTCAGCGTAGTTTCTTGCATAAAATCGTTGAATAAAATCACGGACAGTAACAAAACATATTTTCCGCTGGTTATCACAAACATAGTAGGTTTAATAAGTATAATTATGCTGTTATTTATAGCCTAACTACTTCCCCGGCACCTTTAACCCTAACGCCTCTATATATCCTTTGTTAGGGATGCAATTTGCAAACTTGCTGTTCTCTAAAAACCCCCAAAGGGCTTTCTTAATTTTTTCCCTGTCGGCGGGGGCTGCCTTGCGGATCTCTTCAAAACTGCCGCGTGGCTTTTCGGTGTAGGCGATGATCTCGTCGTAACCATCGGGCTCGTTAAAGCTGGTGATGCCTTTCAGATTATCGAGTTTTTTGTAAGGCCAGTAATGCCAGCCGATGTTGTTCTTTTCGCAAAGGATCTTAAAATCTCTCACCCACTCATCGGTATTTTCGCCGGTTTCGCCAACGTAAATGGGCACGTTATACTTATCGCGGTAGTCAATGTACTCCTGTATTACATCCTGTTTAACATCTGTCCAGTATTTGTGGAAGGTGTAAACGCTTTTGCTATCGAAGGGTTTACCGAATACTTTAAAGTTGCTATCCCACTGGGCGCCGCCAATAAACACAATGTGGTTTTTATCAACTGTGCGCACTGCCGCGGTTATTTCTTTAAAAGTGGGCTCCAGATGCGGGTTAAGGGCCTTTACATCAAAATAATGTGCTATGGGTTCGTTCAGCAGGTCGTAGCCCATCACAATGGTTTCGTTTTTATAGTGGTTGGCTATTTTACGCCAGATATCCGAAGTTAACTTACGGCTTGCCGCACTGGTGAACAGGAACGGGTAACCGTTGCCATCGTCGATATTATCGCCGGTTTGGCCGCCTGGTGCGCAATGCATATCCAGTATCACGTACAGGTTTGCTTTTTTACACCAGCCTATAACTCTATCAAGTAGTTCGAAACCCCGGTTGGGGTTGTTCTGGCCCATATAGTCCTCGTAGGTAAAAAGCTTATAGTTGAATGGGATACGGATAGAGTTCATGCCAGATGCCTTCAGGAATTTAATATCCGCTTCGGTGATGTAGGTATCCTGAAAAGTACGCCAAAAAAGTTTCATCTCTTCGGGGCCAACCAGCTCGGTCAGGGCTTCGTTTATTAAGCGTTGCGAGTTAACCGTTTTAAATTTAAACATATACCCCTCGGGTACCAGCCAGTTGCCCAGGTTAGTCCCGCGGATCAAGAATGGCTTGCCATTGGCACCTATTATTTCTTTACCTTTTACGGTGATGAATTTTGGTACCTGCGCCGCTGCTGTAAACATTACCGCAGCCGAAAGCAGCATGGTTGTGATGAGTTTTTTCATTTATTTAAATAAAGCATTTGGTATATACGCCAATTGGCAAAGCGTGTTAAACAAATGTAACTGATATTCTATTATCATTTAGCATTTGTACCTGTATGCCAATATTACGTATTTTGTGAAACAACACCATAAGGATGACCAAACTATTCATCAAAACGTTTTTGCTGTTTTTTATAAGTTGCGCCTTATTCGTCTCGGTAAACGCGCAAACCGTAACCGTGGCTATAGCGGCCAACCTGCAACCCGTGATGAAAGACCTGAAAGCAGATTTTAAAACCCGTACGGGCATAAGTATCGATGTGATATCGGGCGCATCCGGCAACCTGAGTACGCAGATCCGCCATGGGGCACCTTATGATGTGTTCCTATCTGCTGATAAAGGCTTCCCGCAGTCCTTGCAACAGGATGGGTTTACCTTAAAGCCATCTGTTGTTTATACACAAGGCATACTCATCATCTGCAGCACGCAAAATTTTGATCTTACCCAATGGGCTCCGCTTTTACAGGGCAATACCGTTCAAAAAATAGCTATTGGCAACCCGGCCATTGCACCCTACGGCAAAGCCGCGCAACAAGCCCTTACCAAAGCAGGCGTTTATACTCAAGTGAAGGATAAGATCGTTTTCGGCGAAAGCATCAGCCAGGTAAATACCTACATTACTACCGGTGTTGTGCAGGCAGGTTTCACTACGCTATCTTTAATAAAGGATGATGCCAAAAAGCCGCGGCTATACTATAAACTGATAGACGAGAAAACATACGCACCAATAGAACAGGCTATGGTATTGTTAAAACATGCCAGGGCAAACACCGCCGCCGAAAAGTTTTACCAATATATTTTAAGCCCGGCCGCCCAAGCCATATTTAAGGCCTACGGCTATCATACCAAAAACTAATGGATCTTTCACCAATTTGGCTCACCCTAAAATTAGCGGCTATCACTACATTGATATTGCTGCTGATTGGCCTGCCGCTGGCCTGGTGGCTGTCAAAAAAGCGGTCGTTGGCGAAGATCGTTATCGAAGCTATCATCACCATGCCTTTGGTTCTTCCGCCATCAGTTTTGGGGTTTTATTTGCTGCTGGCATTTAGCCCGCAGCATGGGCTTGGGCACTGGCTACAGCAAACGTTTGATGTGCAGTTCGTGTTCTCGTTTAAAGGCCTGGTTTTGGCATCCGTTATTTACAGTATGCCTTTTATGATCAGTCCGGTTAAATCGGCGTTTCAGCAATTACCGGCATCGTTATCGCAGGCATCGTACACGCTTGGCAAAACACAATGGCAAACCTTTTGGCATGTGCTGCTGCCCAATATCAAACCATCATTATTAACCGCAACTGTTTTAACCTTTGCGCATACCCTTGGCGAGTTTGGCGTGGTGCTGATGATTGGCGGCAACATCCCGGGTGTTACGCGGGTAGCATCCATAGCGGTTTATGACTCGGTTGAGCAGCGCGATTATGCATCGGCCAATAACTATTCGCTTATACTGTTCGCCATAACGTTTGTGATGGTATTGAGCGTGTTTATTTATAATAAGTACCAGGCCAAAAGCCCCTTAGAATGATAGCAGTTAACATTGAGAAAAAACTAAAGGCCTACAATGGCTTGCAGCTACTGCGGATAAAAAAAACTTTTTTACCGGGCGGCATCACGCGTATCACCGGCCCATCCGGTGCGGGGAAAACAACGTTTTTGAAAATGATAGCAGGCTTGGTATCGCCAGACAACGGAACCATAAAAGCTAATGATACAACCTGGTTTGATGCCTCGCAGAAGATGAACCTGGCGCCGCAACTGCGCAGGGTTGGGTTTGTTTTCCAGGATTATGCGCTGTTCCCCAACATGACGGTTAAACAGCATTTGGAATATGCTACAGATAATGCGGATTGGATAAACCGATTGTTAACTATCGGCGGACTGGAAACATTTGCCAGCCATAAACCCGATCATCTTTCAGGCGGGCAGCAACAGCGACTGGCCATTATGCGTGCACTGGCCATTAAACCTAAACTACTTTTAATGGACGAGCCGTTTTCTGCATTGGATGTGAAAATGAAATCGGCATTGATCAAAGACCTGCAAGTGCTGTTTAAAGAGCTTGGCACAACTGCCTTAATTGTAAGCCATAACCCGCAGGAGTTGGATGGGGTTAGCAGGGATGAGTTGGAGATAGGATAACCCACAACTGTTATTGCGCGTACGAAGCAATCTTCGACATGCTTGTAGCCGACTTTTCTATCGAAGATTATTAATGAGCTTATTTTTTCTTTATGGAATTAATGAGCTCCCTTCGGTCGGTTGTCCACGCTACGCTCGCAATGACGCGCGGAGCAGGTTTCTATCCTACTGCACCTGGCTCACCACTATTTTATCAAGATTATGCAGATACCTGCGGCCCGTTTTAAAATCGGTGGCGGATGTCATCTGCATGCTTTCGGGCATTTTATCGGCTTTAATGCCGTTCTTTTCCATAATGATGTACACATGGTTGCCTACTTCGGTATTGTACAGTTCGTTCCATGAATAAACTACTTTATAACCATCACCACCGGTGCAAACAAAGTAAAAACGACTCAGCAATTTAGGGCTGCTGGTTTTGAATTTAGTATGCGATAATACGTCTTTCAGCAAGATGCCTTTCAATTGGTCGTCCTGATGTTTAAAGGCGCCGGTATGGTCGGTTACCTTAATATCGCCAATGGGGCTAATGGTATACTGTTTAAGCGAATCCAGTGTGATAACAGATCCCTTCTCCACATCGCCGGAAATGGTAAATTTTAAAGTTTGCTGGTTTTTTTCCTGAGCGAAGGCCGCACCGGAGCCGAGTAAAAGAAACAGTAGTATTTTTTTCATGATAGCTAAATAAAAAAGCCCGGGGCCGCATAAGCAACCCCGAGCAAATTAGTAAATAAGTGTCGTTTTATTAAAGCGCCGCCAAAATATCTTTTACCGATGCGCGCTTGCTATAGTCCTTATCAAAATGTACAAAGGCAATTTTGCCTGCGCTGTTTATTACATACGTAGCGGGTACGGGCAAAACATTGTCGGTATTGCCGTTGGCTTTGGTCATATCTAATCCATATCCTTTGTATTTGCTAACGGTGGCATCATCCATAACATAGTTTACACCGTAGCTTTTCATAATGTTGTAGCCCTTATCCTGCACTATAGAATATGTGGCTTTTGTTTTGGCAATGGTTTTATTAATGTTCTCGGCTGTTTCAGGGGTTACCCCAATCACATAAGAATTTTTGCCGGTTAGTAGTTGTAACGAATCCTGTATGTGCTGCATTTGCTTGTTGCAGTACGGGCACCACTGCCCCCTGTAAAAAAACAACACCACCGATTTTCCCGTTTTAAGCACCGCTTTCAGGTCAACCGTTTTACCGGAATTATCCTTCGCCGTAAAAAAAGGAGCTGTATCTCCTTTTTTTAACCCGGCTTGCGCCATAACATGTACCGAAAATACAAGCGCTGTAGCTGCTAATATATATTTCTTCATTATGTTTAAAATTAACTTTGTAAATAAGGCGGGGGCCATTCAATTCCCCCGCCTTCAACACAAAACTTACCCCTGCGGATAATTACATTTTGCTACCCATTTTATCAGCGTCCATTTTTGATGGCTCCATTTTAGATGGTTCCATCTTATCCATTTTCTTCTTTTTCATCTTCATATCCTTCTTTTTCATTTTGTCCATCTTTTGCATTTTGCCGGTATCGCTAACGGCGGTAACTGATGGTGAAGAATGACCGATGGTGCCTGCCGCGCTCAGGTTAAGGCTAAAACATAATGCAATAGCGCCTGCTAACATGGCGCCTTTTAAAACTGATCTGTTGTTCGTTTTCATTTTTTACGTTATTAATTTGCCTGCTTCGTCGCAGGTAATTCGTAAACCTTACAAGCGGTGGTTAACTTTTATTCAGTTCGTTATCTATCCGCACTTTTAATTCCTCTTTAAAATCCTCATCCAGGCGGATGTTTGCAGGCGGGGTACTGTTTAGTATTTGCTTTACCATCAAATCAATTTTGCGGCTTTGTTGTATGTACAACCGGCACACACCGCAGGTAACCAGGTGCATACGCAGCTCCAAATTCTCCTGCACGGTAAGCGGCTTAACCATCCGCTTTTCTATCATGAAGGTGGCCTTGCGGCAGTTGTAAAGTATTTTTAAAAGCTTATTCATATTACATCCAGTTTTTTTGAAGACAAGCCCTCAGGTTTAACTTAGCACGATGGATGATGACCCAAAAATTCGACGCGCTTATTTTCAATTCGGCACAAACTACATCGGTTGTTTCATCATCCATATGTTTCATGGTAAATACCGATAGCCACAGTGCAGGTAGCTTTTGCATGCACTTTTGCAGTATGTGGTTAAATTCCTTATTCACCAATGGGTCTATATTATCAATACCGAAATGCACGGGCCAGTGTTCCTGGTGCCAGTGCCCTTCTTCGTTCCAAAAAAATTCAGTTTCCCCCGCTTCCGTATCATTTATACTTAGCGTTTTAAGTCCCTTTGTTTTTTTACGATAGGTATCGATGATCTTATTCCGCAGTATTGCCGTAAGCCAGGTGCGCTCCGAGCTTTTGCCTTCAAACTTGTGCATCCCTTCAAGCGCGGCCAAAAAGGTTTCCTGTACCAGGTCGCGGGCCTGTTCTTCATTATTTACCCGCGTAATGGTGTAAGCGTATAAATAATCGGCATGTGCATTAACCCACTCATGGGGTTTAAGCGGTGTTCGTTCGGCAATTATTTCTTTATTATCCATAGTAAACGCGTGTTAGTCGTCCAGATATTTAACTCCTTACAAGGTTTTCTTATTTTTAATTGATGGCCGATATTTAAAAAGCCTCATCTCCATTAAGCACATTTACGTATATTTAACTAAACCCTGTTTCTAAATATAATTATTTCTTGTAAGGATTTGAGGCAACAGCCTACTAAGCCTCGAAAGGAACCACCAACATGAAAAATATAAAAGTATATGCTGTCATCTTATGCCTTGCTATCACAGCCCTGGTATCGGCAGCATTTATCAAAATAAACAGGGTTAAACCGGCTATTATTACTGGCGAAGATGGTTTTGCGGTAGTAGAACTTTTTACATCCGAAGGCTGCTCCAGCTGCCCTCCTGCCGATGAGTTACTTGCCAAAGTACAAAAAGAAACCGCCGGTAAACCTGTTTATATTTTGGCTTACCACGTAGATTACTGGAACCGTTTAGGATGGAAAGATGTTTTCAGCAAGGCTGAGTATAGCCAAAGACAAAGCGCTTATTCGAAATGGTTAAAGCTAAGTGGTGTGTACACCCCGCAAGCTGTTGTTAACGGCCTAACCGAGTTTGTGGGTTCGGCGCAAGGCACATTGCATAACGCTATAAATACGGGTTTAAAAAAAGAAGCAAAAGCCCGGGTAACTTTAAGCAATGTGGTTATTAACGGGCACAATGCTACACTAAAGTACAATGCTACAGGCTATACTGATAATACAACCCTGCAACTGGCGCTTGTTCAAAAAAACGCAGTAACTAATGTTAAAAGCGGAGAAAATGGCGGGCATACACTTTCGCATATTCAAATAGTAACTAATTTTAAAAGCATCCCGTTAGGTAAAAATAAAGAGGGCGAAAGCAGCATAGCTTTGCCTGGCACTTTTTCGGCACCGGGTTACGAGTTGATCGCATTTATACAAAATGCCGGCACCGGCGAAATTACCGGGGCCACACGCGCACCGTTCTCAACTACTGTTACAGCAAGCAATTAATACAAATGAAAACCATAAAAGAGAAACATTCCTTAGCCATGCGATGGTGCCATTGGGTAAATTTCCCCATACTCACCATTATGATATGGAGCGGGATGCTTATTTACTGGGGCAACGACACTTATACTTTCGGCCTGTTCGGGCATACGTTTTTTAGGTTTTTCCCAAAATGGTTTAATGATGCTCTTAATATCCCCGGCCGGTTGGCAGAGGGTATGGCATTCCACTTTTTGTTTATGTGGTTTTTTACAATTAACGGGGTGGTTTACATCCTGTACACCGTTTTCTCGGGCGAGTGGCGCGAGCTGGTGCCCAAACGCAATTCATTTAAAGAAGCCTGGCAGGTACTGCTGCATGATCTGCACATCCGCAAAATAGCCCCGCCTCAAAATAAATACAATGCCGCGCAACGCATCGCCTATACGGCTATCATTGTTATGGGCATCGGTTCGGTTATAACCGGGCTGGCCATTTATAAGCCGGTACAGTTTAATACCCTTACCTGGCTTTGCGGCGGCTATCATGCAGCCCGGATCGAACACTTTGTACTCACCATTGGCTATGTATTTTTCTTTATCGTCCACGTGGTGCAGGTAGTGCTTGCCGGCTGGCGAAACTTCCAGTCTGTTATTACGGGTTTCGAGGTAGTGAACGATAAGCCTCAACCTGTTATTAAACCCACCGCCGATGAAAAGTAACCCAAAACCTAAAAAGGTAAAAAAGCCGTTAACCATTGAGCAGAAAATAAACCGGCGCACATTTATCTCGTTCGGTACCTTTGCCGTGCTATCCGGCGCGGCCTACGGCGGCTGGAACTGGCTTAAAAATTCGCCCAAAGAAATGCGCACGGTTACAGCCGGGGCAAAAGTGCCTTTACGCAGGGCGCTTAACAAAACCGAACTTTTCTTTCGTAATTTTTTTAGTAATAATAACCTTGTAAAAACTTACCCAAAAGAACGTGCTGCAAAAGTGGTGCGCTATAACAGCGGTATAGGGTTGCAAACAGAACCCGATATAGAAAGTTGGAGACTACAGGTAAAAAAGCAATCGGGCGAGGTATTGAATATTACCCTGGATGAACTTAAGAGCTTACCTAAAACCGAGATAGTTTTTGATTTTAAATGCGTGGAGGGGTGGGACCAGATCTCGCACTGGGGCGGTGTAAAGTTCAGCGATTTTATACATCACTTTAAACTGGATGACCAGGCCAAACTGGATTATGTGGGTTTGGTTACCCCCGATAAAAAATATTACGTTGGCCTTGATATGCCCAGTGCCATGCACCCCCAAACCCTGCTGGCTTACGAAATGAACGATAGGCCATTGACACCCAAACACGGCCAGCCGCTACGCCTCATCATCCCCGTAAAATATGGCATTAAAAACCTAAAGTGTATTGGCGCCATGAGCTTCAGCAACCAACGCCCGCCCGATTATTGGGCCGAGCAGGGGTATGATTATTACTCGGGCCTATAACTATTTACATACTGTAGCGATAAACCGCTCAACCACATAAGTAGATAGCTGCCCGCCGGGGCCGTTAAGGTTATAATCGAACCCGTGAGTTGCCCACGGCAGGTTAAGGTAGTAATGCTTGATGCCGTTCTGCTGTAGCTTCTTATCCAGCTTTTGGCTGTGGATGGGTGATACAAGTACATCGTTATCTCCATGGATAATAAGCGTGGGTACCGTTTGTCGGTTAACAAACTCGATAGGCGAACTGGCAATGTATTTATCGGGCACGGCCTTATAGGTCCCGCCCAGGTAACGTTCCATCACCGCGCGCGAATCCATCACCAGTTTACTTGCCGGTGCCGAGTAGCCCCAAACCATATCGGCAGGGCCATAAAAATTTACAACACCTTTCAGGCCGTTTTGAGGGCGGTTATAGGCCGATAAAAGTGCAATTTGAGCCCCTGCAGAGCGACCTAAAAGCACAAAATTACCGGTATCGATGTTCAGTTTACCGGCGTTTTTACGCAGATAGATAAACACCTTATCCACATCATCCACCGCAACCGGCGATTGGTATTGGGGCGCCAGATGATAATTGATAGACGCTACATTATAGCCTTCGGCGGCCAGGTAGCTGTTCAATTCGGGCAGTTGTTTGCTGTCGCCACTGCTCCACGACCCACCGTGTACTACGATTACACAGGGCCTTTTACCCGCAAAACGAGCGGGGTAATAATCAAGCGTTTGCTCAACATCGCTCCCGTAAGTAATTGTTTTATAGCTATATAAATTTACTTTCGCGGTTTTAAACAACTTAAAAAAGCTAAATGCCGGTTGGTTGTTATCGCCGTTTATAATGGTGCTGCCCGGCCCAAAGGCGTTAACAAAATCCTGCTTTACGGCTGATGCAGCAATATAAGCCCTTACTATTGGTGATGCAAAAAGCAGCAAAGCCAATACGCCTATTAGAGTCAATGTAAATTGATACTTTTCTACCCAAACCAATGTGACAAGCAACACACCGGTAATGCCGATAAATATCAGCGGGAACTCAGATACCGCTATAGCCAGCAGCCATAAATGATACGTTGGCGCTTTAAATACGGTAAGTAACGAAGCAAGTAATAGCACAACGAGCAATATCAGCACAATCATGCTTTTTGTTTTTGGTACATGCTTCATATACGATGAATGAGTGTTTTTTGATTTAATGTAAACATATATATTTAACACTACACGCTCTAAAATAATTGATAGCTTTGGCTATCGCCCCATGAAAAAACTAAAGCAAATTATAGAACAGGTTAAAACCCTGATAGCCGAAAACAAGCCCGACGAACTGAACACAATGCTTTGGCAATTGATCTGCTATCCACCAAAAATACCCTTGCGGTTACACCAGGAACAACTTTTTAGTGAGGCGGAGAAATTTACCGTTACGGTCAACGACCCTTATTTTACCAACCAGCAACTCAACATAAACGGCTTTAAATGGGGCACCGGCAGCCATAAAGTTTTACTCAGCCATGGCTGGGGCTCAAAGGCCGCCGATTTTGACGGATTGATCAATGCGTTGCGGGAAAATAAAGATTTGCAGATCGTCGCATTTGATGCACCCGCTAACGGCAGTTCGGATGGCGATCTATCCAACCTGTTGCTTTTTGCAAATGCGGTTAAAGCGGTGATAGCCGCAACAGGAGAACCGGATATTGCGATTGGCCATTCCTTTGGCACCATGGCCAATGTTTCGGCATTAACAGAGCTTCATATTACCCCGATGCTGCTGGTCAGCATTGCGCCGTTTATACTCTTGCAGGAGAATTTTATAAGAAGCATGACAGCGGTTGGTGTTCCTGCCGATGCGCAACAGGCTTTTCTCGAGGATTTTAAATCGCGCTATGGCATCTACCCATCAGAATATGCTATGCAAAAGCTTTACACTTTTGATGACACACTTAACCATTGGCTGGCCTATGATGACCACGACGCTATGCTGCCCGATGCCTATTTACAGGATTTCCTGAAAGCACACCCAACCATCAAAACAAAAAACTATAGTGGGGCCGGGCACGAACGCGTCATCAAATCGGCAGAGTTGATTGCGGATGTTATGGAGCAGGTGAACGGCGTTTTGTAGGCAACTAATTACCAAACCAGCGAGCTGCCTTCGCAAGGGCGCGTGGTTTTCCTTAACTTTAACCCTATGTTTGACCAGCCCACCTACGACGATAAAACCTTCGAGAAATTAGTACTTACAGATGGCATTACCCGCAATAAAGAGTTTCAAAGCTGCACTTTCCGTAACTGCGATTTCAGCAACAGCACTTTTATCCGTAACAAATTTTTAGAGTGTACTTTCGAGGAATGTAACCTATCTATGGTGAACTTCGAGGCATCAACTATGAATGATGTGGTGTTTAAAGGCTGCAAACTTTTAGCGGTAAACTTCAGCAAATGCGAGGATTTTTTATTCGGTGTTGGTTTTGATGGCTGTATACTGGATTACGCTTCGTTTGCCGGTAAAAAGATGGTTAAAACAAAATTCAAAAGATCATCCCTTAAAGATGTTAGCTTTAGCCAAGCTAATTTAACCGGCTCTGTTTTTGACGAGTGCGACCTGCTCGAAACCGTATTTAACCGCACCGACCTTACCTCCGTAAATTTCACCACCGCCTATAATTATATCCTCGACCCGGAACTGAACATCCTTAAAAAAGCGGTGTTTGCTATGACCGGGCTGGAAGGGTTATTGACTAAGTATGGGATAAAGGTGGTATAATCTCCGCCATACATTGCGATGAGCCTTAAACAAGAAGCCCGGTTACTAATGTAACCGGGCTTTTTCTATCTTGATTCTTGACTCTAAATGTCTTGATTCTCTAAAAACTATACGTGAAAGTTATTCGCTTTAATATAGTTGTAGCTTTTGGTGATGCTCACAAACGGATCACCGGGGCAAATATCCTGCTCGTTAAAGAAGTACTTTAAACCCGATTCTTTTGCGTGGGCGAAGATCTTTTTGAACGGGATAACACCGTTACCAACTTCGGTAAACATTTGTTTTGGGGTATTATCCATATCCTTTACGTGCCATAGCGGGAAACGGCCCGGGTGTTTTTTAAACATCGCAATAGGGTCTTGCTTGGCCCTGTACATCCAGTAAATATCCATTTCCATTTTCACCAGGTCGGCATCTGTACTGCTCAGCAATACATCATATGGGTACTTGCCATCCTGCGATGCAAATTCAAAATCGTGGTTATGATAACAAAGTTGTATACCTGCTTTTTTTGCAATCTCGCCGCCTTTGTTCAGTTTATCAGCAGTTTCTTTATAATGGTCAAGGCTTCCGCGTTCGCTATCCAGCAGGTAAGCGCAAACCATGTATTTAAGGCCTACAGCGGCAGCATCGTCAACGGCTTTTTGCCAATCGTTAGTAATGGTACCTTTGGCATTAGGCATACCTTCGCCCAGCATAAAGTGGCCGCTTGGCATGATAAGGCCATTGTCGGTTAAAACCTTTTTAAACTCGGCAGGTGCCATTCCGTAGAATTTTTGGGTGCCGGTATAAGTAGCGCCTTCAACCGAGTTAAAGCCCACCTTGGCAACTTTAGCCAGGGTAGCAACCGGGTCTTTAGCCATTGCATCGCGTACGGTATAAAGTTGTACGCCTACATATCTTTTTTTATGTGCTGCAAATAATTCAGGAGCCATTAACAGGCCGGCCGATAGCATTGCGCTGCTTTTCAGGAACGATCGTCTTGATGTCATTATCTGGTTATTTTAATTGGTTTGTGTAAATGTAACACATTGACTATACAAAACAAATAGACCTGATAATTATTACAAGGTTTAATTAGCCGCCGGCCGTGGTGGCTTTTTCTTACCAAAACGTTTGGGGTTGCGTTTTCCATCCCTGTGCTGCCCCGGTGCAGAACTATGCGGCCGGTCTTCTTTCGGTGGCGCCTCAATGCTCTTCAGCTCTTCGGGCAGTTCTTTTTGGGCAATAGGTTTCTCTATGAGGTCCTCAATACTTTTTAAACGTTTCAGGTCGCGGTTGTTCACAAAGGTTATAGCTGTGCCTTTAGTAGCAGCACGCGCTGTACGGCCAATGCGGTGTACATAATCTTCTGGATCGCCGGGTACATCGTAGTTAACAACCAGGTCAATACCTTCCACATCAATACCACGCGATAGTGCATCGGTACCAATAATTACGGGTAACTGCTTGTTCTTAAAACGTAAAAGTATCTCTTCTCGCTCGCCCTGTTGCAGGTCTGAGTGGAAAGCCGCCACACTGATATGCGCCGCCTTTAATTCTTTATAAAGCGATTTTACAATTTCCTTACGGGATGCAAAAATGATAGAGCTTAGGTAGCCGCCATCCTTTAAAAGCATTTTTAATAATGGCGTTTTTTGCCCATCGTGCAGTTTGTAGATCTGCTGATCTATACCGGCCGCCGGTTGCGATATGGCAATATTAACCTGTTGCGGGTTGTTTAAAATAGCCTTAGCCAGCGTACGGATCCTGCCCGGCATGGTAGCCGAGAACAGTAACGTTTGGCGTTTTTTCGGCAGGTAACCAATAATGCGCATAATATCGTCAGAGAAACCCATATCTAGCATGCGATCGGCCTCATCAAGTATCAGGTGCGTTATTTTATCAAACTTTAGCACACCCGATGTAAGGTGGGCTATAAGCCTGCCCGGTGTGGCTATAATAATGTTTACGTTGTTTTGTATGCCACGGCGTTGCTGCTCGTAAGCCATCCCATCGCCGCCGCCAAAAACGGCCTGCGAGCTGATGCCGGTAAAGTAGGCAAGGCCTTCTACCTGCTGGTCTATCTGCTGGGCAAGCTCGCGCGTTGGGGCAAGCACCAATGCCGTAGTATGATGGTTATGTGTATTGGCTATATGGTTTAGAACCGGTAGCAGGTATGATGCTGTTTTGCCGGTGCCTGTTTGCGCACAGGCTATAAGGTCGTCGCCATTCATAATAACCGGTATGGTCATTTCCTGTATGGGAGTTGGGGTGGTGTACCCCATGCTTAAAACGCCTTCTAAAAGTTGTTCGTTGAAATTAAAATCCTGAAAAGTCACTTATCTAATTAAATGTAAAGATGCAAGTTAGGCATTTTTACGGGTTATACTATTGTTTACTTTATTATGATGAAGTATCTCATAATTTTGACCCTGCAAAAAAGACAGTAAAAATTACTGCTTAAAGAAAACTATTTTCTTGCCGGATCATTTATAAGTATTCGTTATTTCATATGTTTAAACACCTTACATCCTCCGTTCAAATCCGTTTTATAACCATACTTCTGCTCATTTTATCCGGCAGGGGCAGTTATGCCTCAATAATTGATACAGCCACAAACCATGCTACTGCCGATACGGGCAAAGTTGCTACGCGCATCATTAACCGCGATTTTAACAACATTTATGTACAAAACCTAAAGCCATCTTTTTTTGGCCAGGAGCTTTTTCAGCCGGTTAAAACAAAATTGGTGGGCGATATTAACGCGCATTTTGTATTGTTCAATACCCCAACATCACGTTTCTTTTTTGATGTATCGGCGAGGATAAAAGTACGCCTTTTAGCACAATATGGCGAACCCGTAAAATCCCCCAGTTACATGCCAAGTGGTAACTTGTATTACCGGCTAAACAGCGATGCCTACAAACCTCAGTTTCTGCAATTGAGCTATACCCACCACTCCAACGGCATCCGCGGGTCAACCTTGCTGCCTGATGGCTCTTTTAACCGCGACAGCGGCAAGTTCAGCACCGATTTTTACTCGCTTAACTATACTATTGGCAAACGGGTAGACAAAACCAATACCATTGATAATCACTATAGCACCATTGGCGTCGAGCTTCACCGGGGTTTATTTGGTAATGATGCTGCTTTGGGCCTGCCCGGCCATTACGGTTTTGTACGTGTAAATGGTGGTTATATTTATAACATTGCTAAAAAGTACCAGGATGATATCGACCCTGGTAAATCATCTTTTAAAAATTGGCAGCGTATCCAGTTCGATTTCACCTACATTGCCGATAAATACAATGGCTATAATGCCTTTAACCTAAAAAAACGCCTTAACGTAAGCCTGAAGTATTATTACCAGTTCCCTTTTATGCAAAACGTTTCGTTTATTGTGGGAGGTGGTTACCGTGGGCAGGATGATTACAACATTTATTTTGAAGATAGCTACGCATACGTACAGTTTGGTATAGCATCGGGCTTAAACTTTTTATTCCATAAGAATTAACATTCTCTTCATATCGGTAAAAATTTTGATTGATATATTGCGTTACTATAGCATCAATTAAAATAAATACTACTTTTAGCCTTTGTAATATTAACAAGTGTGCGCCCCCCTGCGCTGCTAAATCTGATAACCGAATGAAAAAACTAATTTTGAGCGCGCTGGCTGTTGCAGCGTTACAGTATTCATCAATGGCACAAACCATAAAATTATTTGATGGCAAAACTACTACCGGCTGGCATGCTTATTTACAAAAAGACGCAGGCCCATGGAGCGTTGTTGACGGAGCCTTACAGTTTGACCCTAAAGCACCAAACTCGGCCGACCTGGTAACTGATGGCGAATACGAAAACTATGACCTTTCTGTAGACTGGAAAATCGCCGAAGGCGGTAACAGCGGGATCATTTTTGGCGTGCATGAAGACCCCGCATTAGGCGCAACCTATCTTTCGGGTATCGAGATGCAGGTATTGGATAACGTAAAGGCAGAAGATAACAAAAAACCCAGCCACCTGGCCGGTTCATTATATGATTTAAAAGCGGCCCCTGCCGACGCAGCAAAGCCTGCCGGCCAGTGGAACACAGCCAGGATCCGCAAAGATAAAGGCCACCTCACTTTTTGGCTTAACGGTAAAGAAACTGTTGACGTACAAATTGGCAGCCCCGAGTGGACAGAAATGCTGAACAACAGTAAATTTAAAACCTGGAAAGATTTTGCTAAATATCCAAAAGGCCGCATCGCCCTGCAATCGCACGGTGCTGTTGTAGCATACAAAAACATCAAACTTAAACAACTGTAATTTACCTGAGAACAACCTAATTCTTTATAGTTCGACATATAAATGGAAGATATTCAGATCAAAAAGTCCGGCACCGTTTACGACGCAATTGTAGTTGGTTCTGGCGCAGGCGGCGGCATGGCCGGTTACGTACTGGCCAATGCAGGCCTTAAAGTGCTGATGCTTGAAGCAGGCGCTTATTTCGACCCGAAAACAGATTCGCACCAGTTAAAATGGGCGTGGGAATCGGCCCGGCGTGGTGCCGGCACAACCCGCCCGTTTGGTGATTTTGATGCGGCCTACGGCGGCTGGGAACTGGAGGGCGAACCTTACACCCAAAAAGACGGTACCGAATTTGCCTGGTTCCGCTCGCGCATGCTGGGTGGCCGTACCAATCACTGGGGGCGCATCTCGTTACGCATGGGTCCTGAGGATTTTAAACCAAAAGACGGACTTACCGATCCGTGGCCCATCTCGTATTCAGACCTGAAACCTTTTTATGATAAGGTTGACCGTATGATAGGCGTTTACGGAACTGTTGAAAATATTGAAAGCGAACCCGATGGTATATTTTTGCCCCCGCCAAAACCGCGTTTAAATGAGCTTTTTATTAAACAAGGCGCAAGCAAAGCGGGTGTAAAAGTTATTACCGGCCGTGGTTCGGTATTAACCGAGGCTTTGCCCAATAATAAAGACCGTGGCGCATGCTTTTTTTGCGGGCAATGCGGCAGGTCATGTAAAGTATATGGCGATTTTTCGGCATCATCATGCCTGGTTATCCCGGCTATAAAAACCGGCAACCTAAAAGTAATAACCAACGCTATGGTGCGCGAGGTGCTTACCGATAAAGAAGGCCAGGCAACAGGCGTATCATACGTAAATAAGGACGACTTGCAGGAATACCAGGTAAATGCCAAAATAGTAATACTTGGCGCCAGTGCCGGTGAAAGCGCACGATTGCTGCTCAACTCAAAATCGGCGGCTCACCCGGGTGGTTTGGCCAACAGCAGCGGCGTGGTTGGTAAATACCTGCATGATAGTACCGGCTCGGGCGCAGGTGGTTTCCTTCCGCAACTGATGGACCGTAAGCGTTACAATGAAGATGGTGTGGGCAGTGTGCACATTTACTCGCCGTGGTGGCTTGATAATAAAAAACTAAACTTCCCGCGTGGATATCATATCGAGTACGGTGGGGGTATGCACATGCCATCATACGGTTTTGGCGGCGGTATACAGGATATGAACGGCGCCGTACCGGGCCGCGATGGCAAAAAGAAAGACGGCGGCGGCTACGGTGCATCATTAAAAGATGATTACCGCAGGTTTTATGGCACACAGGTTGGCATGGCCGGCCGTGGTACTGCAATTGCCCGTGCCGATAACTATTGCGAAATTGACCCTAACGGTGTGGTTGACAAATATGGTATCCCGGTATTGCGTTTCCACTACAAATGGACCAACGACGAGATAAACCAGGCCAAGCACATGCAGGAGACCTTCCAGGAGATATTGCATAACATGGGGGCTATTTACGGCGAAATGCAAGGCAAAGATACCAATTATGGCTTAGAAGCACCCGGCAAGATCATCCACGAGGTGGGTACCGTGCGCATGGGCGACGATCCAAAAAAATCGGCATTGAATAAATATTGCCAGGCGCATGATTGTAATAACCTTTTTGTGGTTGATGCCGCGCCATTTGTGCAACAAGGCGATAAAAACGCAACCTGGACCATACTTGCATTAAGCATGCGTACCGCAGAATATATTTTATCACAACGTAAAAAACTTAACGTATAAGGCCATGAACAGACGCGAATCCCTTAAAGCAATAGGTTTAGGAACTTTAACAACCGGGCTTTTAATAGGCGTTGGTTGCAAACCGGGCGAAAAAGCTGCCCCAGAGGTTACTAATGGAAAAGCAGCCGCAGTACCCGGCCGCATGCCCGAAGAAGTAGAACGTGAAAATAAGATCAAGGCCGAAAAGTATTTTGATGAGCACGAAATGGCTACCATTACCATACTGGCCGATATTATTATCCCTAAAGATGCGCACTCGGGCAGTGCATCTGATGCGGGTGTACCCGCCTTTATTGAGTTTATTGTAAAAGATATCCCAAGCCACAAATTACCTATGCGCGGCGGCCTTAAATGGCTGGATATGCATTGCCTTAATACCTATGGCAATCCATTTATTAAGTGTAGCAGCAAGCAACAAACAGAAGTGCTTGACCAAATAGCTTATCCGTATAAGGCCAAACCAGAAATGGCGCAGGGTGTAGCCTTTTTTAACCGCATGCGCGATCTGACAGCCTCTGGCTTTTGGAGCAGCGAAATGGGCACCAAAGATATTGGCTATGCAGGTAACGCCCCCAACAAATGGACAGGCGTACCAGCCGACGTATTAAAGCAATACGGAATGGAAAACGTAACGATATAAAAAATGAAAGCGCTCTGAAAGGGGCGCTTTTCTTTTTAACAATATTATACGTTTAAGGAGGCTCCGCTGGAGCCCGCAGCTTATCCCCACTTATCTATAAACAGGATGCTCCTACGGAGCGTTAGCACGTTATATCGGCTCCAGCGGAGCCACGTGTTTGTAGTATTTCTGACATTATATCTTTTGACTCAGTAGGAGTCTCCTAAAGAAGGTTTCGATATGAAATATTAGAATATCAATCTATCGGGGTAACTCCTGCAGAGCAAAAAGATATTTGGATTTCTACAAAGCGGCAGCCTCTACGAGGCTGATTTTTTTTAGCCTACTATATCTAACCGAGCAGAAAGGTTGGTAGTGTTATTTGATGAGTTGCTTTTGAGAATGCTCCGTTAGGAGCTACCGCTTTGTAGTAAAGTACAATGCGATATTGCGTGCCGTAGGTACGGTACCCATCAGCTAAACCACTTTTTACTGGTAGCCACTTTTATGGCCGATGCTTTATTGCAAACGTGCAGCTTATCGTAAATATTGGCTATGTGCTTGCGTACGGTGTGCGGGCTTATAAACAGGCGCTCGCCTATTTCCTGGTAATTCAGGCCATCTACAATTCGGTTAAGTATCTCCATTTCGCGGGTTGATAGCAGGTGCTCATCTTCTTCAATGGCCTTAACCGGCTCGGTTACATTAGGCGTGTTCCTTAACAAGGCCAATGCTTTACGTGCAATGCGTGGCGACATGGGTACGCCGCCCTCATATACTATCCCGGTAATGGCTTTAACAATATTAGATACTTTTTCATCTTTCAGTAAATACCCGCTCGCACCGGCTTTAATGGCCTCAAAAAGCTTATCATCATCATCAAAAACAGTAAGCATTAAAAAATGCATTTCGGGATATAAGCTTTTGGCTATGGCAACGGCTTCAATGCCATCCATTACAGGCATCTCAATATCCATCAAAACCACTTGCGGGCGCTTTTCTGCGGCCAGTGGCTTTAGTTGCTCTATAAAACCGGCCCCATCCCCTGCTTGCAGCACTATGTCTATCTCTTTATAATAGGAGATATTGTTAACCAACGCTTCGCGAAGCAATCGTTTATCATCAACAATAGCAACCGGTATATGGCTCATAGTAATCAAAGTTATCTCCTTTAAAAATAACGATATTAAATTAATAAAGCCATCCAAATTATATGGACAGCCTTTATTATTGTTGATTTTCGAATATTAATTATTTGTTTTTTTGTTTTTTAGAAGTTAAAGCCAACGCGCAGGCCCATAAAGCCCGCGCCCTGGTAACCCTCGTACCTGATGCTGGCATCAAATCCCCCCAGTTCTACACCAACACCCGGTGCGTAAGTAAAGTGTGTGCTGCCAACAGACTGCAAATCGCCGTTAGAATCACTATAATACGACCTTACAATTGTTGCCCCTGCTTCGGCAATACCGTAAAAGTTACCGCCAAATTTATATTTATAACCAGCCTTAACGGGTATGTTTAATTGTGCTTTGGTATCTATACCCAGGTTAGAGAGATCTTTGGGTAAAAAAGCAATAGCGCCCGATGTTAAAGTAACAGCGCTTGCATCGTCAATACCAAAAGCTGCACGTATTGTTAAACCGGCGCCAACGTTATAGGCAGATTTTAATGCGCCTACAGGCAGTGCACCTTCAACACCCAAACCAAGCTTGAAACCCTGCGCATGCGATCTTGTAGCAAAACCGGCCAGGATGATGATTGCGATAGTAACGATTTTTTTCATTGTTTTAAGATTTAAGTATTTATTATTTGTTAGGTTTAATAGTGCTAAGCAACAGCAATATAGCCGGGTTAGCAATACCGCATTTGCGGTATATTGTTACGTAATTATATAGGGATGAACGCCACTATATATAACAATCCGATCCTAAAGTGCTCACACTTTCCAGCCCTTGGATAAATTATTTAATACCCTATTTATATATCTCTATAAGCTAACATCCTTTACAAACGTTACATCTTTACTTAATAAAACATAAGGTGTGCCCCGTTCATAAAAATCAATTAATTTGCGCTCTATTTAAGGCTGATGTTTTTTATACTTTCTAAAGTGCTTGTTGTATTTATCTTTCCGCTTACCTGGGTATTGGGTTTGCTGATCTATGCTGCTTTCACAAAAAGGCAAAAGTACAAGCAAAAGATTTTAATAACAGCAATAGCCCTGCTCTACTTTTTCTCGAACCGGTTTACAGCCGATACAATGGCCCGTATCTGGGATGTGGCGCCCTATCAGCCATCAGCAAAAACCTATAGCTGTGTTGTGCTTTTGGGCGGGTTTGTTTCAGAGGACGAAAGTGGCCAGGGTTATTTTAACTGGGTGACTGATCGCTACACGCAGGCCACTAAATTACTGGCAAGCCATACCGCCTCGCACTTATTATTTAGCGGCGGCAATTCGGATATTTACCCTGATGGGTTTAGTGAGGCTGGTTTTGTTAAAGCTGAATTAAAAAAACAAAACTTTGCCGATAGCCTGATCCTTTTAGATAGTAAAGCCCGCAATACAGCCGAAAATGCCATATTTGCTAAACAATTATTAAAGCAGGCTAATTTACAACCGCCCTATTTGATGGTTACATCGGCATTTCATATGCGGCGGGCAATGCTGATATTTAAAAAGGCCGGTATAAACGTTGTGCCTTATACAAGTAATAATATGGCACCTACAAGGCATATTTATTTAAAAGATTTTTTGCCCGATGTTGATGCCATAGCGCAATGGAATTTATATATTAAAGAAGTGGTGGGCTACGTAGTAGCCAGCCTTAACTGATACAAAAACTATGAAAAAAACACTGCTATTACTATTACTGCCTGCCTCGTTATTACAGGTAGCTTACGCTCAAAAAAGCCCTAAAAAAACAACATCTGGCAACCCTATAGCCGAGGGTTGGTACGCCGACCCGGAGGCAACTATATTTGGTAAAGAATATTGGGTTTATCCAACCTACTCGGATAAATATGATAAGCAGGTGCATTTTGACGCCTTTTCTTCGCCAGACCTGGTGAACTGGACCAAGCACCCGAACGTGCTCGATTCATCGAACGTAAAATGGGCCAAACGCGCTATGTGGGCTCCCGCTATTATAAAAAAGGATAATAAGTACTATTTCTTTTTCGGGGCAAATGATATACAAAGCGATAAAGCTTATGGAGGCATAGGTATTGCCGTGGCCGATAAACCCGAAGGCCCGTTTAAGGATTATTTAGGCAAACCGCTTATTGATAAGTTTTACAACGGCGCCCAGCCAATAGACCAGTATGTGTTTAAAGATACCGACGGCCAATACTATATTATTTATGGCGGATGGGGCCACTGCAACATCGCGAAGCTAAAAAATGATTTTACAGGCATTGAGCCTGCTGCTGATGGCAAAACCTTTAAAGAGATAACCCCCGAAGGTTATGTTGAAGGGCCTGTTATGTTTATTCGTAACGGTAAATATTACTTTATGTGGAGCGAGGGCGGGTGGACAGGCCCCGATTACCGCGTGGCTTACGCCATTGGCAATAGTATAAATGGCCCGTTCAAAAAAATTGGCACCATATTACAGCAGGATGCGGCTATAGCCACCGGCGCCGGCCACCATTCGGTGATTAAAGTACCGGGTAAAGACGAATGGTATATTGTTTATCACCGCCGCCCCCTAACTGAAACCGACGGCAACCACCGTGTTACCTGTATTGATAAAATGACCTTTGATAAGGATGGGTTGATAAACCCCGTGAAGATCACAAATGAAGGGGTTACAGCGAATAGGTTGAAGTAGAGATATATTATTATTATTGCCACAAGCGAAGACGCTTGCGGTAGCGGGGACAAAAATTAATGTCATGGTGAGCTTGTCGAACCATTAGCCGCGCGTTTAAGTCTTCGACCAGCTTCGACTGACAGACCGTTTAATACAAAGAAGCCGCTGATAATTCAGCGGCTTCTTTTTTATATATTGATTCTTATCATCTCCCGGTTCTACCCCACTATCTTCATATTCTCGGCATCCCAATGGATAATTTTATTCTGAAAGTAGCTGTCGTTACAGGCCAGTGCCGGCGCTGCCGCTCTAAAACCAAACACAGCATCCTCTACCACGGGCTTACCCGTACGTACCGAATCCATAAAGTTGGCGAAGTGGTCGTTAGAGGCATTGTAGCCATCAGGTGCGCGGTAGGTTATGGGGTCAAATTTTGGCCTTGTGCGTTGCTCCTGGGTATAGCGTTTGTTGTAATCGTCCATTAAACGTTTTTGCTCGGCTTCGGTATAGGTAAAGTACGAATCCCAGCCGCCAATACCCGGTGCTGCTGCCAGCTTATTCTGCTGTATCCTGAAGCTTTCACCCTCGCCGCCAATATCCATCACCCCTTCCGATCCTACGATCTTGGTTGTGGTTTTATCGCCCTCGCCACTAATAAAATTAACCCTTAAAGTAACCTGGAACGCCGGGTGCTCTTTGGTTTCGCCATAACGCACAACAGCGCTCATTACGTCAGGCACGTTGCGGCCATCCTTCCAATAAGCCAGGTCGCCTATAGAATAAATACTCTCAGGCCCTTTTGATCCGGTTATAAAGTGGATGCCGGTTAATAAATGCACAAACAAATCGCCTGCAACACCGGTACCATACTCCCGGTAATTTCTCCATCTAAAAAAACGCTTCGGGTCAAAATCCATTTTCTTATCTGCGTTTGCCTGGTAACGCGCCCAATCAACATTTTTAATGTTTCCGTCAGTCGGGATAGTATATTGCCATGCGCCCAAAGCATCCTGCCGGTTAAACGAGGCCTCAATAGAATTGATCTTACCAATAGCACCCGACTCGTACATTTCTTTTGCTTTACGGTATGCAATGCTGCTAACCCGCTGGCTACCCACCTGAAACACCATCTTGGTTTCTTTTTGCACCCTTATCTCCTCCAAGCCCTGGCTTATTTTATGCACCATTGGTTTTTCGCTGTAAACGGCTTTGCCTTTGCGCATGGCATCCATGGCTATCTGGCTGTGCCAGTTATCGCTGGTGGCAACTATAACAGCATCTATATCCTTACGGTCCAGTAATTCGCGGTGGTCCATGGTGGTAAAAAGGGTTTTCCCGTAAACCTCTTTGGCGTGTTCCAGGCGGCCTTTGTACAGGTCGCAGGCGCCAACCATCTCTACACCTGGCACGGTCAACGCAGCATTGGTATCGTTGTAACCCATTATCCCCATACCAATAGTTGCTATCCGTATCTTGTCGTTAGGAGATACGCGCTTTTCGGCCCGTAATATCCTCACTTCATTTTCTTCTTTAGCTGCTAAGCTGGTAAGCGATGCGGATGTCAGTAAAACTGAGGTACCCAGGTGTTTCAAAAACTTTCTACGGTCTGTGCTCATTTTGTTAAATAAATTAAGCTTTAATAATTGGTTAATTAATTGCAGGGGCAATTAAGGGTTTAAAAAAGGCAATTTAATAAAAATACCAAAACGAAAAAGCCTTTACCTATATTAATATACAGTTAGTTAACTACTGTATTTAAAACTACAAAAAACTTTTTAATTTTATTTAAAAAGTTATAAATTGCAGATGATTACCCCAATCTGTAAACCATCAATTATAGTGTATGAAAAAATTATCCTTACTGGTATGTTCCTGCCTAATGGGCACTTTTGTTTTTGCGCAGCAAGCCAATACAAGCATAGCCATCATTCCCGAGCCGGTTCAAATAACCACACACACTGGGCAATTTGTATTACCGGCTGTTTTAACTGTGCAGGCAGGTTCGCATGAGGGAATGACACCTGTGCTAAACCTTATCAAAAACAAATTTTCTACGGCTACCGGTAAAATCATCCGGGTTAATGCGGCTGCCCCTACAGCAGCTCTTAAACTGGTGCTTAATAAAACTACTGATAATGTGATCGGCAAAGAGGGGTATTACCTTTCGGCCAAGGCAAAAGGCATAACCATACGGGCTAATACAGAAGCCGGTTTATATTATGGCGTGCAAACCCTTTTGCAATTACTGCCAAAGGAGATTGAAGGAAAAGTAGTTGCTAAAAATATAAAATGGGCAGTGCCAATTGTTGATATTACCGATTACCCGCGCTTTGAGTGGAGGGGTTTAATGTTTGATGTATCTCGCCATTTCTTCACCAAGAAAGAAGTGATGAGCTATATTGATAATATGGCTAAATATAAGCTTAACCTTTTTCATTGGCACTTAACAGATGATGAAGGTTGGAGAATTGAAATAAAAAGCTACCCTAAGCTAACCACTGTTGGTGCTTACAATGTGAAGCGCGAAGGCAGCTTTGGAGATTTTATACCGCCAAAACCTAACGAGCCGCGCACTTATGGCGGCTATTATACCCAGGATGATATTCGTGAAGTGATTAAGTACGCTCAACAGCGTTTTGTAAACATCATGCCCGAGGTTGATGTACCCGGCCACAGCCTTGCAGCGGTTGTTGCCTATCCTGAATTATCGGCTACGGCAGGTGCCGATAAATACGTAGTACGTTCGGGCGAAAAGATAATGGATTGGTCGAAACCCGGCCACCCGGCACTGGTGGATAATACGCTAAACCCTGCAGGCGAATTTACCTACACTTTTTTAGATAAAGTAGTTGGCGAGATAGCGGATCTGTTCCCTTTTGGTTACATCCACATGGGTGGCGATGAATGTGCCAAAAATTTCTGGGAGCAAAGCGACCAGGTGAAAGCCCTGATGGCTAAAGAGAACCTGAAAACACAGGAAGAAGTACAAAGCTATTTTGAAAAACGTTTGGAAAAGATAGTAGAATCGAAAGGCAAAAAGTTTATGGGCTGGGATGAGATACTGGAAGGCGGCATTGGCCCTAACGCGGCTTTAATGAGCTGGCGCGGGGTTAAAGGCGGTATAGAAGCTGCCAAACTTGGCCACGAGGTTGTGATGAGCCCAACAACCTTTGTTTACCTGGATTATATGCAAAGCGACCGCATAATGGAACCGCATGTTTATGCCAGCTTGCGCCTGAGCAAAACCTATGAGTTTGACCCGGTACCTGAAGGTGTTGATGCCAAAATGATAAAAGGCGGGCAGGCCAACCTTTGGACAGAGCAGGTGTACAACATCCGCCAGGCCGAGTACATGACCTGGCCGCGTGGCTTTGCGCTGGCAGAGAGTGTATGGTCGCCGGCATCAAAAAAGAATTTCAATACGTTCTTCACTAAGGTTGAAAAACATTTTGCCCGCTTTAACGAGGCTGAAACCAAATATGCCCCAAGCGCTTACGACCCTGATTTTAAACCAGGTCGCAATGCCGACAGCACCTTAAATGTAACCCTAACCAACGAAGTGCCGGGCCTGGATATTTACTACAGCTTTGATAACTCGTACCCGGATAATTTTTATCCTAAATATACAGGTGTGTTAAACATCCCTATTGATGCTACGCAATTAAAGGTGATAACCTACCGTGGCAAACAACCGGTTGGCCGCATGATAAGCATGCCAATTGATGAGTTAAAACGCAGGTTGGGAAAGTAGTAAGCTATTAACAGTTTGTTTATATAAGCAAGCCGCGCCAAAACTGGCGCGGCTTTTTATTTACCCACGTCATTGCGAGGATCATAGCGATGTGGCAATCTTCGACATGCTTGTCGCCTACTTTTCTATCGAAGATTGCCACGCTATCGCTCGCAATGACGCGCGGATATTACTCCTTCCTCTTCATTCTTGAAAACGGAAACCCGTTACAGCCTTTCATTGGGTTTTTCCTGTCGGCTTTTGCGGTGGTTTCGGCTATCTGGTCGGTTTTGGCATCGTATACGCTGAGGCAGAACCCCCATTTCCAGGGCTCCATATTGCTGAACTGCATATAATCTATACGTGTATACAAACCTCCTTCACCCGGGTTTTGAGCATCATTACGGGCTACGATGTACTGGTCTTTAACATTCCATTTAATGATATGGTATTTGGTGCGGGGTAACTGCATAAACAAGGTATCGTTAACCGTATAACGGATGCCGTAATCGTCTACAAAATTACCTTTAAACATTGGGGGGATCTTCTCATCAATACGGTGAATCGGTTTTTTATCGCCTATACCAATTATCGGTAGGAACAGTATTAAGAAGACCAGTTTTTGCATGTGCTAATTTATTGATTTTTAACCACGGAGTACACTGAGAATTTGCATGCCCCTAAAAAACAGAGGTCACAAAGAAATAATCTTTGTGACCTCTATGAATTACTTATGCCCTCTGTATTAATTCTTCTGCTTATTTAGCAGCGAATAATGTTACGTAGTTTTTACGGTAGTAGTACGCCAGGAACAAGTTACCAATTAACAATGCAACTGCAGTAGGTACACCTTCGGGTGCTACAAATATGTGCGTTAATAAAATATTTATCACAATCGGGAATATCACAACAGTAGCAAGAGTTACGTAGCGGCCAATTAAAAACAATATAGCACATACCAGTTCTGTTACTTTTATAAAGGTCATTAAATAGCCTGACGCCGTTATACCTGCCATAAAAGTTTTATTGGCTTCGCTCATTTCGGGCATTTTACCCATGTTGATTTTAAAAAGTACTACAACTGATGCGAAAAGGAACATCAGCCCCATCAGTGTACGAACAATGATCATTGCAATCTTCATAATATTTAAAGTTAGTGTTTGTGTTTATTCTTTCTCCAGTATCTGTTTCAGGTTATTCAGGCTTATTTCCATATCAGCACCCAGCATTTTTTCCATGTTTAGGAATAACAGCATGGCATTCATCGGGAACGGCATTTTGCTGGCAAAAGCCCATTTTACGGTAGTAATCTCTTCGGTTACCGATTGCGTTGCGATGTACGTATCGGCCACGCCTGCAAACGGCTTTATAAATACCACACGGATATCTATCCGCTCACCATCAATAATTTTTTCGATGGTTTGCTCACCTTTGCCGGCTTGTTTGATATCGCTATCCCATGCAGCGGCAAAACCCTCGGTGCCATCAGTACCGGTATAGGTCATCCGCTTATTAGGGTCGGTCATTACCCACTTGCTGTAATAATCCATATTACGCAGGAATTTAATATAGTCAAATATCTGCTGGCGGGGTTTGTTAATAATAATGCTACGTTGCACCACATATCCTTTTGGAGCAATAAGGGCCAATAACAGCACCACTACAACAATGCCTGCAATAATGCCTAAAATGGTAGTCAAGGTATCCATCTATGTGGTTTTAATAGTTTGGTATTTCTTCCAGAAGTAATACAAGATAAACATTATTGCAAGTATTACCAGCGGCATTATTAACAAATTAGCACTATCGCCAATGGCCGCCCTTGATGCAAAAGCACCTATAAAATTAATAGCAAAGCCTGCAAAAGCCCATTCTTTTATTGTAGTAAACTTATTTTGCAATATGGCAATAGCGCCCAACAGTTTAAATATACCGGTGATCACCATTATATAAATAGGGTATCCCAGGTGGCGCATAACTTCCTGCCCGGCTTCTTGTTTAGTGATACCACCGTAAGCATCGCCCAGCATAGCTAAAGCAAATAATATTGTTAGCGCCCGGTATATGATCTTGATAGTTTTTGGATTCATGAGATTTAGGTTAATCGTTATTGTTCGTCTGTAAATACGCCCCATCGGATGCCAAATTTATCAACCACGTTACCCATGGTACCGGCAAAAAAGGTCATGATGGGGTGTACCACCCTGCCGCCCTCTGCCAGTTGAGCAAATTTCTGCTGTACTTCGGCTTTGGTAGCGCAGGTTAGCGTTAATGATACGGCCCCCAACTCCGAGCCCACATTATCATCAGGCATATCTGTTGCCAGGATGGTAAAATCGCCGCCGGTAAGGTCGGCATGCAGTATACCTTGCTGCGCCTCCGCCGGGAACATATCCTTCATCGGCGAATCTTTTACCGGCATCAGGCTCAGTTCTCCGCCTAATACCGCCTGGTAAAAGGTCATGGCTTCGCTGCATTGGTTGTTTTTAAAATTGATGTAAGCGCTGATTTTTAACATGGCTTTAGTTTTAATTGTTTAAGTAAGTATCTCGCAGTAATGTCCGTTCAATTTAAGCAATTCGATGATCTGGTGCGCGCAAAAATCTTTCCCTTCTACCCGCAGTATCTTATCGCAATCTTCCAGATCGAAATTTATTTTGCTGGCCGGGAACTGCTCCAGAAGCTTTTGGATAAGCACCCTTGATGTATCCTTCTCCTGAACATTTGTCTTAAAAACCTCAATCATCATAAATAAATGTGTTGATGCATTACAAAGGTGCGGCGCTTTAGTATATTTAGACGGGGGTAATTACGACAATCTAAGGGGTTGATTGCGACGGTGATACCATCTACCTTTGAAACTATGAAACACATATCAATCCTTATTCCGCAGGGCGAAACCAGCCTGAGCAATATAGAGGCAACTTATAAGATGTTTTCTATGGTGAACCAAACGCTTGACAGGATGAAGAAACCGCCACTGTTTAAAATACAGTTGGTAGGCTTAAATAAAGAAACGGCTTTAACCAACGGGCTGTTTACCATTAAGCCCGATATGACCTATGAAGAAGTTACCAAAACCGACCTGATCATCATCCCCGCGGTGCATGGTGATATCAATAAGGTATTAAGCAATAACAGCGATTTTATCCCTTGGATAATAAAACAATATAAAACAGGTGCCGAAGTTGTTTCGCTTTGCATAGGCGCCTTTATTTTGGCCTCTACAGGTCTGCTAAAGGGCCGCAGCTGCACCACGCACTGGCTAATGGCCGATGATTTTCGCAAAATGTTCCCTGAGGTAAACCTGATGCCCTACAAGATAATTACCGACGAGGGCGGCATTTACACCAGCGGTGGTGCATATTCATCGCTCAACCTGCTTTTGTACCTGGTAGAGAAGTTCGCGGGCAGGGATATGGCCATTAACACCTCAAAGATCTTCGAGATAGATATCGAACGTAATAGCCAGTCGCTATTTATGATCTTCCACGGGCAAAAAGACCACGAGGACGAGGTGATCAAAAAAGCGCAGGACTTTATTGAAAACAATTACCGCGACAAAATAACGGTTGACCACCTGGCCGATCTGTTTGCCATCAGCCGCAGGCATCTGGAACGCCGCTTTAAAAAGGCTACCTCAAATACAGTGGTTGAGTACATGCAGCGCGTACGGATAGAGGCCGCCAAAATGAGCCTGGAGACCATCCGCGAGAACGTGAACGAGGTGATGTACAACGTTGGCTATACCGATACTAAAGCTTTTAGGATGATATTTAAAAAGATAACCGGCCTATCGCCGGTTGAATATCGGAATAAATACAGCAAAGACAAGGCGGCGTAAGTGTAAGTAAATTAAAAGTGTTCACGTTCACAGCCGTGAACACCATCACTACCACGGAAGTACTGATAATCAAATACTTAATTTTTATCAAGTCTAAAATTATGCGGGTGTTAAAACAATGTTTATGAAAAATATCCAATCGTTAATTTTAAGTGTAACATTACTCATTATGACAAACAATCTATCTAATGCCCAAACCATGGGCAACTATGCCAGTGTTAACGGCATAAAAATGTATTACGAGGTACACGGCACCGGCAGCCCGCTGGTTTTGCTGCATGGCGGCGGCTCTACTATTAAAACAAACTTTAGCCGTATTATGCCCGGGCTCGCTAAAACGCACCAGGTTATTGCTGTTGAACTGCAAGCACACGGCCACAGCGGCGACCGTGATGCCCCCGAAAGTTTCATACAGGATGCCGACGATGTTGCTGAACTGCTAAACCAGCTTAATATACCCCAAGCTGACTTTTTAGGCTTTAGCAATGGCGGCCAAACTTGCATTGAACTGGGTTTACGACACGCGGATAAAGTACGCAAACTGGTAATTGCTTCCGCTTTTTACAGTCGTGATGCCGCCCCCAAAGCGTTCTGGAAAGGATTTGAAACGCCCGATTTCGCCCACATGCCGCAAATTTATAAAGATGAATACCTGAAGATAGGCACACCCGAAGGCCTGATGAATATGTTTAATAAGGATGTGCAACGTATGCACAACTTTAAGGGCTGGACTGATGAGCAGATCAGCTCTATACAAGCACCTGCCTTTGTAATCATTGGCGACCAGGACCTGGCAACACCGGAGCATGCCGCAAAAATGGCGCGCTTGTTCCCACATGGGCGCCTGGCTATTTTGCCCGGTACACACGGCAGTTACATTGGCGAGGCATATAACCCCAAACCCGAAAGTAAAATACCCGATCTGTTTGTGGCAATGGTAAACGAGTTTTTGGCGGAGTAGCCAGTAAATAATAATTGGCATAACCTCTGAATTATTTTATACTTTCATTTTATGAATAAAATATTGGTGTGCTTATTCCTGCTTGTTTTTTCTACAAAATGCTTTGCTCAAACACAGGACCGTGTGTTATTCATAGTTGATGGCATACCTGTTATTGATGAACCCAAAGAGGACGAGCAGCCAAAAAATGATGAAATTGATGCTGTTAAAATAGTGACAAACCCTGATAGCATAAAGAAGGCCGGTTACGAAGGGAAGCTTGATAAGATAATTTACGTTACCACCAAAGCATATACACAACGCACAGATGCAATAAAATCAATCCCATCAACAAAAACGATGACACGTAAAAATGGCCTATGGCAGTTAAAAGATGCAACCAACCCATATTCAGGCCCATTTATAGATTATTTTATGAATGGCAGGAAACAAGGCGAGGGTGTTTTAAAGGACGGTATAATAGATGGCATCAGAACAATGTATTATCCAAATGGAAACACCCGATACTTTTACACCTATATCAATGGGGTTGAAAATGGCGCGTCTGAAGAGTATTTTATTAATGGAAAGCTTAAGCAAAAAGGAAGTTTTGTTGATAAAAAACAAGTGGGATTATGGCAGGTATTTTATTCCACCGGAAAGCTAAAAGGAGAATCTTCTTTTATTAATAATAAACAGAGCCTATCAAAAGAAGAAGAAAAGTTTTATTTCTTAATGAATAAAGGCTTAAGCCTGATGCAGGAAGAAGATTATGCCGCTGTTATTAAAAAGTTGGATGCTGCCGAAAAAATTAAACAAGGTTATGCCGACCTGTACTTTTACAGGGGTACCGCTAAATTAGATTTATTTGATTTTGATAACGCTGTGGCAGATCTGGATAGAGCAATTGCAATTGAGCCGCTGTATATGGAAGCCATTGCAAACAGGGCTTTTACGCGTTTAAGGAAATATCAGTTTAAAGATAACCGCACTTTAAGCAAAACAAAAGAAGTTATCATTTTAGCCGCTAAAGATATCGTACCGATACCGAAGGATGATCTTGAAAAAATATGTGCCGATTTAAATTTGGCGTATACCCTGGGCGATAACAAACCCATGATATTGGATGCAATGAAAGAATATTGTAAATAATATTTTTATTCAATTCCCTACTGACATACTGCTGTCATCCGCCTGTGGTTTCTTTGTATCATAAACTTAAACAATAAGCCATGACAAGCACAACAGCAACAACAAACACCCCGGTAATAACCTCACAGGATTTTTTAAAAAACTGGCAGGCGCACCGTGCATTAAGCCGCAGGGTTTTAGCGGCCTTCCCCGAAAAAGAACTTTTTGAATTTTCAATCGGCGGCATGCGCCCTTATAATGTATTGGTAGGTGAAATGACCGGCCTTGCCAGCGCAGGTATAAACGGCATTGTTACCGGCAAATGGGAAACAACACCGGCGCTTGATCATTTTAACCACGAGATTAACCTTACCACAAAAGCCGAATTATTAGAAGCCTGGGACGAGGTAACCGATCAGATAGACGCTTTATGGCCCCAGATATCTGCCGAACGCTTTTTTGAAACAGAGGCCGCTTTTGGCCAATACCCAAACACCATTATCAACACCTTGCAGTACCTTTTTGATAATGAGATCCATCACCGCGGGCAAGGTTACGTTTACCTGCGTGCCCTCGGTATTGAGCCGCCTGCGTTCTGGGACAGGTTTTAATCCCCTATTATTACCAGCCCGAGCCTGTCGAAGACTTAGCAGCCTTGCTAATGGTTCGACGGGCTCACCATGACATACCCCTATTGTCAGTCTGAGCTTGTCGAAGACTTAGCAGCCTTGCTAATGGTTCGACGGGCTCACCATGACATACCCTATTGTCAGTCTGAGCCTGTCGAAGACTTAGCAGCCTTGTTAATGGTTCGACAGGCTCACCATGACATACCCTATTATTACCAGCCCGAGCTTGTCGAAGACTTAGCAGCCTTGTTAATGGTTCGACAGGCTCACCATGACAGACCCTATTGTCAGTCTGAGCTTGTCGAAGACTTAGCAGCCTTGTTAATGGTTCGACAGGCTCACCATGACAGACCCTATTGTCAGTCTGAGCTTGTCGAAGACTTAGCAGCCTTGCTAATGGTTCGACAGGCTTATTTACTTTGAAATTTTGGGCGCTAAATATAAAAATGAAGACCCCGAATCGGAAGAAGAGATCTGGGTGCCGTTAAAGGCCAAATCTTCTAATTAGGTAAAAATTTTAACTGCGTTGATATTTTTATTATAGCTAAAATCACCCTTTTGGGGGGTGTTTTGTTTTGGTAGATTAGTTGCACTAAACCAATCACAAAACAATGGATATTCAAAAAGAATTTGAAGGCTTGCTTGCCCTTCAAAAAGCGCAGCCCGGCAATCGCCCGCTGCTTATGGGCGATAAGGATACCGATATTTTTCAATCGATCCTGAACGATTTAAAGGATACTGTAATATCAAAAGTAAAAAAGAAAGCTACCGGCTGGATCATGAACCTGGTAGGCCTTGGCCCCGGCCCCGAACCAAAAGATGAGGTTAAAGAAGCACTTGAAAAACAATATCAGGAACTAAAAGTAATTGAAAGTAAAATTGACGCGCTAAGCGCCGCTCTCAATACTGCAGTAGAAGCTATTAAAGCCGAAATAGACGGAGCTAAATACTACACCGCAGTACAGGGCATCAACACAAGCGCGGCCAATATCGATGCCGCTTTTGAACGCCTTAAAATGGCAGCACAATTAGAGGCTGGCACCGGCAAAAAATCCGAACTCGATGAACTGGCAGCATACATCCGTAATAACATCCCTAATGCCTTTATTGCTATAAAAAACAACCTGCTGGGTACGGCATCGGGCGGCGAGAACATGACTTCGCTGGGCACACGCGTGGCATTTAAAGCATCAAAATCCGTAAATGAGTATGCTGCCATGGCACATACCCAGTTTATGTATTATTATGGCTTACAGGTAAAGGCGCTTATGCTGATCATCGAGGCATATCATTACAACGATTCATCAGACATGGCTTCCAAATACTATAACAGCTACGTTGGGCAGATGAATGATGAGGTTAAAATATATATGGGCTATGCCCCAAAAACCGTACTTCAAAACACCCTGCAACTGGATACCGACGTAACGGATATTTTGCCGAAAGGCGACCGCCTGTATGTACAGGCGGGGATGCAAACGCCAGTCCCTAAGTTTATTACGCTAAACCCTAACACTGCTCAAAAAATAAATGAGTTTGCCCCGGATGATGTACGGATAAATTTTACCATGGCCGAAAAAGATGGCTTTGCCTATACCGCTTCTATGGCCAAAAGTGACGACGTGAGATGGGATATTATTAAAATAAAACTGGGCGATGCACCTGCCGAGGTTGGCCGCCTATCATGGGGGCCTCCGGGAAGTGGGTTTATGAGGGCCGCATTTCTGCTGGGCTTTGATATTGACGGCGATTACTTGTATGCCCTGTTTATGGCGATTGGTGTTCCGGGCTTTACCACGAAGGTGATAAACCTGAAAACATTTACGTTTGAGAGCGATTTAACTTTAACCGATCCGTTGCAGGGCGTGGGCAGTGGCAGCAGCAACGGGATACGGATTAAAAACAATAAAATGTATACTACCGCCTGGTTTAGCAGCGAAGCATACAGCACCTTAAAGATCATTGATGTTAAAACCAAAGCCATTATTAAAAGCATAAATATTGAACCCCAAAGCGGCAATGGCATAAAATCGCCGGTTGTGATAAAGGATAACTTGCTTTATTGTACCAGCGGCGATACACAACTGAGGGTGTTTGATATTTCTACCGATACCCCAACAAAACTATTACAGCAGCATATCAACATCTACATGCAAAATATTATTGTTGATGGTAACCTTATTTACATTACCAGCGACAGCAATATGCAGGATACGCGTGGCGATGTAAATGTTATTTATGTTGGCCCCAACTGGGCACTCTCGCAAAAAGCAATGAGGGTAGGCAATGGCACCAGCGCCTTACGGATGGATAAAACCCGTTTATATGCCGGGGCAGGCGGCGGCGAAACAGCCCTGTACATTATGAGTTACATCTCCGACCCAAATGCTTTGCTTATTCCCGTACAGCCAATCTTGGCTGGTTCATTACCAGAATAAAGTATCAAACAAAAGGCCTTGAACATTTCTGTTCAAGGCCTTTTCATATTATGCCATTCGCTAATGCCGCCTACTCCTATTGTGTAATTGGTTATCTAATGTAATACTTACAAAGTTGATAAGAAAAGGGGGCGTACCCGATGATTATGCTATGTCCTGAAACGTCCACACCAAAATACGGTTGGTTTTTTGCCCTTGCGACATGTTGATGGTTTTCACTTCCTTCGCACCCAAATAATCAAGCGATTTGTAACAGCCGGGCAGCGTAGTTTTTTGCGAGATCAAGGACGAGAACCATTTGCATGATTTGGCGAACTCCTTACTTTCGCTCATCATCTTATTCAGGAAACGGGGCTCGCCGCCTTCGCACCAAAGCTCGTTATTGCGGCCGCCAAAATTAAGTTCGGTGCCTTTATCCTGGCCCAGGTTTTTCCACTTGCGGCTCGATTTTTCCTTAACCTCTTTTGATGATGAATGGAACGGCGGGTTACACATCGTTATATCAAACTTTTCGCCGGGCTTAATGATCCCTTCAAAAATATTTGCATAAGATGTTTGCCTGCGGATATCTATAGCACCGGCAAGGTTGTTATCATCTACTATCTTTTTGGCTGCTGCTACCGCGATATAATCAGCCTCGCTGCCAACAAAATTCCATCCGTAGGCTTTGTGGCCAATAAGCGGGTAAATGCAGTTAGCACCAACGCCAACATCCAATACTTTAACGCTATTACCCGTAGGCACAACGCCGTTGTTCCCTTCGGCTAAAACATCGGCTATGTAATGGATATAGTCGGCCCGGCCGGGGATAGGCGGGCATAAAAAGCCTTCAGCGATATCCCATTGGGCTACCCCGTAGTATAGTTTCAAAAGCGCTTTATTAAGCGTTTTTACCGCGTCAGGGTCGGTAAAATTAATGGATAGCTCGTCGCGTTCGTTTTGTACAACAAATTCGCGAAGCGCAGGCAAGGTCTTTATCAATGCCTTGAAATCATACCTTCCCCGGTGCAAGTTGCGCGGGTGCAGGTTTGTTTTTTCTTCGCTGCTATTCTGTGACTGATCTGTCATTACAGGATGCTTTTTAAATCCGCAGGCGAATAATTGATAGATTTTAAGGTTTTGTTATCGTTAGTACGGTAAACTAAAAACAAGGCATCTTCCTCTTTATAATGGGCTTCGCTTCCATCCCTGTTTTTGTAATGTGCAATAGTGTCGTTTGCTTCCTCAACGGTTTTGCAGGCCTTGCTCATGTTTGAGCGATGCACCTCATCAAACAGTTCCTTAAACTTTTCGCCAAGTCCAAATTCAAGTATAGCACCTGCTAAAACGTATTGTATATCGCAAAGGGCGTCGGCAATTTCAACCAGGTTATTATCATCAATGGCTTCCTGTAGCTCTCTCACTTCTTCGGCCAGTAATGATACCCTTAAAGCGCTTCTTTCTTTTGATGGGATGGCAGGTTTATCAACTACCGGATGTTTAAACGTTTTATGAAACTCAGCTACCTGGTTTAATGCTCTTGGTTCTTCCATGTTATATTAAAAATGTATTGCTGTAAAATTATGGTATTTAATTCTATTTGTATCTTTCGGGATAATTTTAAACTATGAAAACCCTCACTGCTGCAAAACTTATCTTAACTATTGCGTTTACTGTTCTTTTAAGTACCCTTTCATTTGTGTCTGCAAAAACTCCTGAAGTACGCGACATTAACATAGCCGGATTGGTATTTAATTCTGAAACCCTCAGCCCAATCGACTCGGCTGCCATCTATGATAGCGGGAACAATATATTGGGTACCACCGATAAAAACGGATATTTTAAAATCACTATCCGTTACAATAACCCGGGCGAGATCTATTTTGGGCTACGGGTAGTAAAGCATGGTTTTCAAAAGTTCATCCGCCGCGAACATTGGGGAAACCTATCGGGCAACATCAGCACTATCATGTACTTTGGGTTAAATAGTTCAGCTAATAAAGCATTCTCATCTTCGCCTAATAGTATTGCCAATAGCAACGACCTTAGTTATGATAACGTACTGCGCAATTTTGATAAGGTAAAGGAAGAGAAAACCTTCAACGATAAACTTGCCAAAGCAAAAGCCGATAACCAGGACGTATTTATACCAATAGACAACCAGTTTTATTTGGTTAACAACACCGGTTGGATAAAGCTAACGTCTGAAACCGACCTGGTAGCTATCGATAAAAAAAATACAATTGCAGCAAATAAGCTGAACACCGTTATAAAACGCAGTAGCATTAAATGGATGACACCGGTAAGCGGTAAAGCCGAAAAATTTGCTGTTCATACCAAATAAAGACCGGCCAGTATCGTTTACTGTTTTGAGCTTGCAACCCTTTTCAAAAAATTGCCGTCTTAAAAGTTAATACCAAAACTTTAAAACTGCATGAAACAAAACGACTATTCAGCTGAAGCAATAGCTAAATTTAATACAGGCAAAAAAATTGCCTCATGGCTGCTTGTAGCAATTGTGTTATTCTGCGCATTAAACATTCGTGATATTACAAAACTGGTTGGTGTAAAAATACCGGGGTTCCCAATCCCTTACGGCGGTGCCATTGTAGACAATTTAAGCGCGGTTTTATTTGCAATTTTAGCTGCAATTATACTTATCCCTGGCCCTAAGGGCAGTGTATTTAGAGCATTGGGCGTTACCTGGAATGGCTTTAAGGGGCCGCTTCTTGCCCTTGTTGCTACCATCCCCTGCTGGATAGGCCTGGCCTTACAAGGGCCTCTTGTAAAAGATATTTCCCTGCTGGATATTTTGATGCTGGCTATTGTATTCCCCTTTGCCGAAGAATTGGTGTTTCGTGGATTTGGATCTTTATTTACACGCCGGGCATTAGGCTGGCATTGGGCACCAGCCATACTGCTGCAGTCCATTGCATTTGGATGGATTCACTGGCTTTCGGCAGGTGGCGACGGTAGCGGAATTGCCCTGCAGGTTTTGGGTATTACCTTTTTAGGCGCTGTAGTATTTGTGATATTAGATGCTATGGATGGTTATACCATCTGGAGCGGTTTTATATTCCATGCGTCGCTAAATGCCGCGTGGACCATGTTTTCGGTTTCAGATACCGCAGCAACCGGCTGGATCGGTAACTCCATCAGGATTGGAAGCGCCGGTTTAGCCATATTGCTGCTATGGTATTTTAATCAAAAGAAGAAATGGTAAGCTTTGAAACCCTGCAAGGTTATTTTATTGTACACAGGTTAGCGAAACAATATATTGAAGTGAAAATCTTAACTTTAATTACATGAAGTTTTCATCTTCTTATTTTTAATTCATAAAATGAATCTCATGATCTTCAAATATTTTAAAGGGCCGATTGATGAAATGAGTAACCTTGTTGATGAACAATCAATTTGCTCAATTTGTGGAAAAACAGACTATTGTTTTGAATTAGATTACGTCATTACTGATATTTTTAATGACGATGACAAAGATGGAAAGTTTGGATGTTACTCATGTTTAAAGGAAGGGAAGTTTGAATTTTGGCACGATACCGAATTCGGGATGCTTGATAAAAACGGTTTGAGTAAGGTTTATAAACATAATATGGTGAACCCGCCGTCGATTACGGCTGAAAGGCTAATAGAGTTAAGAAGAACACCGCAAATTATAACTTGGCAACAAGAATTGTGGCTAACGCATTGTGATGATTTTATGGTTTACAAAGGGACTTGGGAGCCAAAAGATTTTTATTCAAACAGTAAAGATGGCGACGGTAAAGCTCTTTTTATGAGCATGACAGATAAAGAACTAAATCATTTGTGGGATGATAGTTTACCAGAGACTGAGACAAAACTTGAAGCGTGGTATCCTACTTATTATGTATTCGAATGCAGCCACTGTGGCAAAATGCGCGGTAACTGGGATTGTGATTAGTCTTCAATCGTTTAAAATTAAAAACCCTCCAGATTTCCATCTAAAGGGTTTTTAATTTTATTCCCAAGGTGGGTCATTTTGTGGTCCCGACGAGAATCGAACTCATATCTAGAGTTTAGGAAACTCCTATTCTATCCGTTGAACTACGGGACCAGTTATTTTAGGAAATGCAAATTTGCAAATTTTACCTGACCCCGCCAATTAACGGCGAACATTAAATACAAATTATTTACTATTATTATGCGAGTTGCTTATTGCCCCGCCTGCACCAATAGCAGTAGCAACACCTATACCCGCCATCGCCTTGGCATAACCCGTTGCTTTTGAATTGATAAAGTAGTCCCCGCGCTTTTGGCTAAACTCCCTGAATTGTTTGGGATCCATGGTTGTGGTTAGTGATCTCGAAACAAAAAAATCGTGCTGGTACGTTGCCGGTTGTGCCTCGTTTCCATTTACAATATATAGCGTTAGGTAGCTTTTAAACCTTAGCGGCGAGCTTTGATCGCTAAAATCAGCCGACTTAACTTTTGTTAAACTAACGGTATCCTGGTATTTATAAACCATTCTTACTTTGTGAAAAACACTATCGGGAATGTTTAAAAACCCTTTGGTTAGCCTCACGCTGGTATTACTGCTTTGCGAATGGGGTGGCAAAAAAGTGGTGTTTTTTGGCAAGCCTGCCACCGCATTAATGCTGCCGGTAGTATAGCCGGGATTACTGAATGACGGGTTGTTATTATAATGATAAGAATCTGTTTGCGCATTAATGCTGCCTGTTATGGCAACTTTATCGGGCGCATAACTAACTGCCGCCCCATCAATTATCAAGGCTGATTTTTGCCAATCGATGTATAATGGTTTGTTTAATTTGTTTTGAACATTAACGGTAACAGGGGCGTTGGGTCCGTAAAAAGAATAGGCTATCTTAACAGAATCATTTTCAAATTCAAAATCGCCCGTTTGCTGGTTTTTTGTTCCGTTTGTGCTGCTAATAACGTTTACCTGGTACCTGCTGCATGAGGTAATAACGAAGCAGCAAAATACTAAAGCTGTAAAAAGTAAAGGTTTCATGATGATATGGAACTAAGTGTTAATATTAAACTGTGACTTAAATACTAACCCACAGTTTAATAGTTAACAAAATTGTTACCTTATCACAGACCCATTTGGCATTTCATCGGCAGGCGTAACAAAGCTCAGCTTACCTTCGGCATTCTCAGCCATCAGTATCATCCCTTGCGACATGATGCCTTTGATCTCCCTTGGCTCCAGGTTAACCAGAATGCTTACCTGTTTGCCTATGATGGCTTCGGGCTCGTAATGCTCAGCAATGCCCGATACAACCGTGCGTTGGTCTATCCCTGTATCAATAGTAAGCTTTAACAGCTTTTTAGTTTTGGCTACTTTCTCGGCTGTTAATATGGTACCGGTACGGATATCCAGCCCTACAAACTCATCAAAGGTAATGTTAGCTTTTGCAGGTGCAATAACGTGTTTCGCAACTACTGCCGATGCGGCTTTTTTATCCGCCAGCTTTTGTATCTGTTTTTCTATCGCTTCATCCTCTACCTTTTCAAATAACAAAGCTGCAGGGTTTAACTGATGGCCATTTGAAAATTCAAGTTCCTGATCAAAAGTAACTGCATCCAAATTAAGCATACCGAATATTTTGGCGGCCGTTGCCGGCAAAAACGGTTGCAGGCATGTAGCCAGGTGGCCTATCAGTATCAAACTGTTATGTAAAGCTGTTTTAGCAGCTTCAGGGTCACTTTTAATCGTTTTCCATGGCTCTTGCTCGGTAAGGTAACGGTTGCCTAAGCGGGCCATATCCATCACGTTCTGCAGGCCCGCGCGGAAACGATAGCTTTCCAGGCTTTTGCCCAATTCATCATAGTAACCGCCCAACTCAGCACCTACTTTGGCATCGCTTAATTTAATAACACCGTTATCGCTCTCTACCTTGCCTTCGTAATATTTGTGCATCAGTATCATTACGCGGTTAACGTAGTTACCCAAAATGGCAACCAGTTCATTATTTACGCGTGCCTGGTAATCTTTCCAGGTAAATTCGCTGTCGCTTGTTTCCGGTAATATAGATGTAAGCACATAACGCAATTCATCCTGCTTACCGGGGAATTCTTCCAGGTACTCATGCAGCCAAACCGCGTGGTTGCGGGATGTGGATAGCTTATCGCCTTCCAGGTTTAAAAACTCATTTGCGGGCACATTCTGCGGCAATATATAATCGCCATGCGCTTTTAATATCGCCGGGAATATGATACAGTGGAACACAATATTATCCTTACCAATAAAATGCATCAGGCAGGCATCATCTTCGGTATTGGCTTGCTTTTTCCAGTACTGCTGCCAGTCCTTACCATTATCTGTTGCCCATTGTTTGGTTGCAGATATATAGCCTATCGGCGCATCCATCCACACGTATAATTTTTTACCTTTTGCTTCTTCTAAAGGCACGTCAATACCCCAATCCAGGTCACGGGTCATAGAGCGTGGCTGCAAGCCCGATTTTAACCAGGAGCGGCATTGGCCAAATACGTTTACCTTCCACTCCCCCTCTTTTTCATCAATCCATTTCTCTAACCATGGTTGGTATTTATCCAATGGCAAATACCAGTGTTTGGTTGGTTTTAACACAGGTTTTTTACTGCTTAGGGTTGATATTGGGTCTATCAGGTCTGTTGGGTTTAGCGATGTGCCGCAATTTTCGCACTGGTCGCCGTAGGCTTTATCATAGCTGCAAACGGGGCAGGTGCCTGTAATATATCTATCGGCCAAAAACTGATCAAAATCTTCGTCGTAGTATTGCTCAGAGTATTTTTCAATGAACTCCCCTTTTTCGTAAAGGTTCAGGAAAAACTCCTGCGACAGATCATGATGAATAGCCGATGAAGTACGGTGATAGATGTCAAACGCTATCCCAAATTCTTCAAAACTATCTTTAATCTGGTTATGGTATTTATCAATAATTGCTTGTGGCGTGGTGCCTTCCTTTTTTGCTTTTATGGTGATGGCTGCGCCATGCTCGTCAGATCCGCAAATGTACACTACATCCTTTTTCATTAGCCGCAGGTAACGTACAAAAATATCTGCAGGCAGGTATGCCCCAGCCAGGTGGCCAATATGCAGCGGCCCGTTTGCATACGGTAGCGCTGAGGTTATGGTGTATCTTTTATATTTGTTAAGTTGCGACATTAAACAGGGATGTTTATTAATTTGCAAAGATAATTTTTTTAAGTCAGAAAGTTGGGAAAGACGGAAAGTCCGTAAGACCGGAAGACAAGAATATGAGTTAGCTTTAAAAGTATATTTTAATCTTTCGGACTTATGCCAGCTAAAGGACTTTCGGACACTGCTATACCATACTTAAAAAAAGGCGACAAGATAGCTATTACCTGCCCGGCCAAAAAGCTACCTATCCCTATGACGGATGCGGTAAACTTGCTTACATCCTGGGGGCTTGAAGTGGTATTAGGCGATACCGTAAACGCAAGCTACAATCAATTCGCTGGTGATGATGCCTTCCGCGCGGCAGACCTGCAACGTTTTATTGAGGATGACAGCATCAAAGCAATTATTTGCGCACGCGGCGGATATGGTTGTATCCGCATGGTTGACCTGGTTGATTTTAGCTATCTGAAAACAAACCCCAAATGGCTGGTGGGATTTAGCGATATAACCTTATTGCATTCCCATGTAATTGCTAACTACAACTTACCTTGTATACATGGCCAAATGCCCCTGAATATTCCCGATGCATCCAAATATTCTTTGGAAACATTAAAAACGGCTTTGTTTGGCGAGAAGCTGGCGTATCAACTAAAATCTAATCCGCTTAACCGTATGGGTGAAAGTGCCGGGATACTGATAGGCGGTAACCTTTCTTTATTACTCGCCATATCCGGCTCGGTAAGTGATATGGCTTATGAAGGCAAGATTTTGTTTATTGAAGATGTAGGCGAATACCTATACGCGGTAGACAGGATGCTGCGGGCTTTAAAACGTGCAGGTAAACTCAAAAACATTGCAGGCCTCATCGTGGGCGGGTTTACTGATCTTAAAGATAATGACATTCCGTTTGGCCAAACACTGCCCCAAATTGTAATGGATGTTGTGGCAGAATATGATTACCCGGTTTGCTTTGATTTCCCGGCAGGGCATATACCTAATAACTGCAGCCTGGTTTTAGGTAAAACAATAAATTTATCGGTAATATCCGATAGCGTTAATATTAATTATGAATAAATATGGCATACTTAAGCAACTTAAATAACTACCGTAATACCGGCCTGCTTATACTAAGGGTAGGTTTGGGAGCAATGATGATTTATCACGGATACCCTAAACTTTTAGGCGGCCCTCATGGCTGGGCTGGGCTGGGTGAATCTACCAAATATGTGGGGATACATTTTTGGCCGGTACTGTGGGGGTTTTTAGGTGCCCTTACGGAAACACTTGGCGGGTTTTTGATAATAATCGGTTTGGTTTTCAGGCCTGCTGCTCTTTTCCTGATGTTGTTTCTTATTGTTGCTGCTGCGACCCATTTTGGAGAAGGTGAAGGATTGGGCGGTGCCGCGCATGCCGTTGAACTGGTATTTGTTTTTGCCGGGTTAATATTTGTGGGCCCGGGAAAATACAGTGTAGATAAAAAGTAAAAGCCGATTAATTAACCGGTTTTTATTAATTTTTATAATGTGTAAAACAACCCCTCATATATAGACACGCTTGAACTAGAGTTTCTTCTATATTTAACATAATTACCACCAGAAGCATTACCCCATGTACCGGTAAGTAAAACACATGGCACACCGTTTTCGGTGAATGAAACTATATTACCCGAGGATCCTCCAAAATTATCTCCTGTAACAGCAAAAGTATGGCCTTTTGGGTCAAATACCCAATAAACCAATCTGTTTTCTTAACGATAATGTTTATGCCCCCCCTAAATGATGCCATTGGTAAAATAAATACCAATATCACTAAACATAATATTGCTTTTTCACAAAGCTGTGATTAGGTAAAAGATTAACTGTCAGGCAATACTCCTAAAATGCTAATTATATGTAAAAAAATTTACAAAAAAAAGCCGCCCTGTAGTAGGGCGGCTTTTACAATATTAGGCTTTATTAATTCCTAGGCGACTTAAACACGTATGTTTCGTCGAAAGTACGTGCACCGCCGTTACTTGTCCACTTAACATGGAATGTTTTGGTTGCCGGGTCCCAAGTGCTTGGGCCGGTGTTGCCAATAGGTAATAAGCTTGACATAGAAACGGTAACATTATTAGTTGCCGGATCAATAGTAAGTGTTTGAGCATTTGAATAAACACCTAACAATCCCGGATCTAATGCAACTGTGTTAGCACCAGTAGTTACCAGATCAAGAGTGTTTGTACCGTTACCTAAACTACTTGTGTATGTATGCGTATAGGTGCCATCATATGGGTTTTTAGCGCCAATTTGCATTAAAATGGTGCCATAGTTACCGCTGATTGTTCCGCGGCTAACTGAAGTGATCTTTAAAGCAACAACATACTGTTTATTAAAGTCTGTAATATTGGTAGTATTAACTTTACCTTTTATCACGCCTTTTCTCTCTCCTTTTTTGATCACAACGCTTGTACCCTCTATGCTATACCAGCTTGTTGGCATTGGCTCTAAGTTTACAGTTTCATGGTCGCGGTCAAGTCTTTCTTGATTATACTGTGTAAGAGCTGTGTTATCAAGACCGAAATTTACCGTGATATCCTCCGGAGCAGCTTCACCACCTGTATAGTTTACTTCGAAAGTAAGGTCTACACTTGGGTTGATTTCCAAACTTCTTAAGTATAATGGGAAAGTACTTCCCGATGGCGATACTGGCGCATCTCCTGTAACAGCGGTAGACCACTCAATAACCGCAGGTGAGTTATTAGGCGTCAGGTTAGTTTTGTTATCCTTTAAACACCCTGTAAAACCTACAGCTGCGGTGAATAAGATAATGCTAAAATATTTTTTCATTTTGTTTAATTTAAATGGGATGTTAATTTAAATCGTAAAACACTCGTGATGTAAACGCATTGATTCCCTGCGGTACATTAGTTGGGTTAAGTGCGTATTCCGACTGTGGATATAAAACCCTAACTGGTAATTTATCAAGACGAGTTGATGTAGATTGAGTAGAAGCAAAGTTATAATACTCAAGGTGAGCACCAGCAGGAGCAAATTGCGCACCTGTTACAGGGTACCCTGTTCTTCTGTAATCTGACCATCCCTCATTGCTGTGGATGTAGTTAACCGCAATCCATTTCTGAGTAATGATAGCCTCTAGCTTACGCTGAATAGCATCTGTATTATACTTATCATTCGGGTTAACCGACTCTGGTTGTTTCGGCAAACCGTAAATCACTAAGTAGTTGTTCGGGTTATTACCTTCATTCAGATAATAATCAAAATCACTACCTGCACCTGTACCTTTAACACGAACCGGATCCCAGCTTTCATCTTGTTTAGTATATAAATACCTTTCAGATGCCTGTATACCTAAGTTAAAATTAGTAGCATCATTACCGGCAACAATACCAAAAAGGTTTGCTTCTGCCTGCAAGAAATAGCTTTCTGCAGCAAGCATTAATGGCTGAGACATGGTTGGTCCTTTTAAAACACCAAGGCCTGAACCTGAAGTTGAGCTACCCGAGCCTGTAAACCAAGGAGTGCCATTTGGTGATAGTGGTACAAACTGATTCTGTACGCCTAATTGGTTACCGTCATCATAGTTTTTATAAGTTACAACCGGTGCATGATTGCCATACCCTCTAACATCGTCTTCAATTTTAGTACCATCATAAAAACCGAATGCAAAAAATGTTGGCAGGGTTGTTAGCTGTTGAACGTTACCGGCAGCATCCCATGCGTAAGAGTTCCAATGTGGGTTTTGTTTACCACTTTGTGCAGCATAACCTGGTTGTACTTTTACATCATAAGTAACAAAAGTAGCCCCGGCTAATTTAGCTTTCTCCTCGTTGAAAGTTGCGCTAAAAGTTGGTACTTCGCGGGTACGAACAAGCATTTTTAATTTCAGCGTATTTGCAAACTGGGTCCATCTTGCAGATGGGAAACCTGTTGAAGCTTCAAAGTTTGTAAAGTTAGCTGCATCACCTTCACCACCGGCATAAACGATATCTATCCTTTGGCTGTTAGGGCTTGTAGCTGTTTTAATGGTTACTTGTGGATCATTTGGAAGAGCTAAAGAAGCAATAGCTTCATTGATCTCTTTAAATAAACCACGGTAAACATCCTCTGCTTTATCATATTTAGGGCTAAGATTACCTAAGCCCTTTAATGCTTCAGAGTATGGAACATCATTATAAACATCAATTAAGCGTAAGTAGCAAAACGCTTTCATGATCTTAGCTATGGCATTATAGTTTTTATATGGGCCTGTAGCATCCGTTTTGTTTATAATAGTTTGGTAATCGTTAAGGTTGTTAAAACTCTGAGACCATAAACCAGTGTTATCGCTGGTTGAATAGTTGTAAGTTAAAACAGACCCGAAACCACCGTAACCACCTGCGTTAGCCTGATAACCACCAGCCCATGCACCATAGCTGTTAAAGGTTACGTTTGTAGCAGCGGTTTGCGCTACAGCCGCAGGCAAAATCAAGTCCGGGGTTACATCTATTGGTGAGTTTGGATTGTTATTAACATCCAGATACTTTTTACATGAAGTTGCCGCAATTAAACAGCCCCCCATAAGTATCATACTAAATATTTTTATCCTTTTCATCTTTTTTCTGTTAAAAAAATTATAATGTTACTGTTAAGGTAGCGCCGTAGTAACGGGTTGGAGGCGTTTGACTTAACGATTGGATACCGATTGCGTTACCGTCGGTAAAGTTAAACTCTGGGTCAGTGTACAAGTTCGATTTAGGAACCCATAAGAATAAGTTACGGCCTTGTGCACTAATGCTTACACCTTTAACATATTTTTGACCTGCAAGTACTGATTTAGGTAAATCGTAGGTTAATGATACCTCACGTATTTTCCATGATGCACCACTGTAAATGTAGTTGGTAGCAATGTTCATGTTACGGTTGTTATCAGCAAAGAAACCTGCGCCACCATCAGATACTGTAATGTTTGTGTTTGCGATGTATGAATCAGTAGCTGCATCATAGTATGATGAGTTAGGGAATACGAAACGCTCACGGTTGTAATATGCAGTTCTGATACCTGAACCAGAGAAATCATAAGTACCCGCGCCGCTGTTGTATACAACAAAACCACCACGGTACTCAGCTAAAGCAAATAACCTTAAGTTTTTGTATTTAACCTCGAAGTTTAAGCCCAAACGGTGTTTAGGGTTAGTATTCCCTAAAATAGTTTGATTTGGGTTAGCAATAGGGTAACCTGTTGTTTTGTCGATAACTACACGGCCTTGAGAATCGCGTTGGTAATCTGAACCTTGTAACATTGGATAAGAATATCCGGTGATAGCATATGCCTGTGCCTGTGCACCTGAGCTTAAAGCTAATTGTTTAAGGTCGGCGCTTATTTCTGTAACCTTGTTATCATTGTAAGTATAGTTACCACCTAATGTTAACTGCCATCCGTTTGATGTTTTCAATGGGATAAAGCTTAACACTGTCTCGATACCTTCGTTTTTAACGTTACCTGTATTGGTTAAGAATTGTGTATAACCGGTAGCGTTAGATAAACCTGTAGGTACTGTTTGGTCAGTAGTATTTGTTTTGTAGTAGGTAACATTCGCGCTGATACGCTCATCAAGGAATAACGCGTCGAAACCACCTTCAAAACCCTTGGTAATCTCTGGGCGAAGGCTTGGAGATACTAACTGACCGCTGATTCTGTAACCAGGGCCTGTGCTGAATGGATAACCAGCAGCCTGGCTGTAAGTAGGTACGTTAGCATAAGCGCCAATGTTAGCCTGACCTACTTTAGATACCGAAGCACGGATCTTTAAGCTGCTTAATATACGATTGTTTTTTAATGATTCGAAAGCCTGAGTAGGTACAAATGATGCACTTAATGAAGGGTAGAAGAATGAACGGTTTGCTACCGCTAAAACTGAAGTCCAGTCGTTACGGCCGGTACCTTCTAATGTTAAGTAATCTTTGTAAGTTACCCTTAAATCACCATAAACACCAACCTGCCTTCTAACAGCAGAACTTTGTCCACCGTCTGGGGTTGGGGTATAACGTTGCGCTACGTTAAACAGATCGCGCTGAATCAAACCTGTTGCATTAATAGTTTGCGCATTATCATTATTTCCTCGTAATTGACCACCTGCGGTAAATGACACCTTAAAGTCGCCGTAGGTTTTAGCATAAGTACCCTGGAATTCGGATAATAACTGGGTAGTATATGAGCTACCATCTTCAACACTGCCAGCAATATTGCTTTTACCATTGAATTTACCACTAGCTAAAGTGTATGGGGTGAAAACAAATTTATTTGAATACGTTTTGTATGAAGTATTGTAAGTAGAGATACCCACACGACCAGTGAACGTTAACTCATCAATCGGCCTCCATTTCAGCTCTAACCTACCGATCAAATAATCATTTCTGGTTTTTTGACGGCTATTAGCCGCGGTATAGTATGGGTTGTTATAATAGTCGTTATAAAAACCATTAGGATTAGCATACTCATTATTTTGCCAATCTTTATAATCTGTAATACGGATGTTATCCGGTTGGTTTAACAAGTTGTCATAAATTGTACCTGTAGCCGAAGTAATATCATAACGGTTTTGAACGTAGTTAGCACCGTAATCAATACTTACTTTGTTACCCAGATCTCGTGTACCGTTTAAACGTAATGACACCCTGTTATATTTATCACCAGGAGTAGTACCATTTTGTGTTACGTACTGGCCAGATAAATAAACTGTTGATTTATCATCACCTGAAGTTAAGGTGAAGTCAGACTGGTTCATTGTACCTGTATTCCAGAAATCATTTTTAGAATTGGTAGCAGCATATGGTAACATTTGCTGATCGCCATTCTCTAACACCCTACCTACAGGCCTCAGTACACCATCAAACGCAGGACCGTATTGTTGGTTCTCGTAAGGAATATAAGCCTGGATATCGTTGTTAGAACCAGAACCAAATTTGTTCTGAACTTTAGGGAAGTAACTAACCTGCTCCCAGCTTGTAGTATTTGAGAAACGGATAGAGGTTTGTCCTTTTTTACCTTTTTTGGTTGTGATCAATAACGCACCGTTTGATGCATCAGAACCATAAAGTGCAGCACCTGATGAACCGTTTAACACCTGGATATCTTCGATATCCTCAGGGTTTAAGTTGGTAAGTACAGCGTTCGGAACAATAATGTTATCCAAAACCACCAAAGCCTGGTTGTTACCAAGTAATGAACGGTTACCACGCAGTACGATACGTACCTGAGGGTTAACACCGCTGCTTACAACGTTAACCTGCAAACCAGCAACTTTACCAGATAATGCTGCTGCAACACTTGGAGTTTTACCTTGTGTAATAGCCTGGCTTTTAAGCTGTGTAGTTGCGTAACCCTGTGTACTTTTTTGCACCTGCAAACCAGCAGCCGCAACAACCACCTCGCCCAATTGGCTTGAGCTTGATTCCAATGACAAGCTTACTACACCACTTGCCGGAATAAGAGATTCCTTTTTTTGGAAGCCGATAAATGAGAAGCTTAATGATTTTGCCGATGCAGGCACGCTTAGACTGAATTTTCCGGAAGCATTGGTTTGGGTACCAATTGAAGTTCCAGACACTGTAACACTTACTCCTGGCAATGGCAAGCCATCATCCTTTGAAGTAACTGTACCAGTAATTGTACGATTTTGTGCATATACCTGTGTTATGCATAACATCAGGAAACACAAACTTACTAGTAGAAGTTTTTTCATGTTTGTTAATAATAAGATCAGTTAATAGTTAATTAGTCATAAAAGTAGTGTTACGTTATCAATAAATCAAATTAAAAAGTAAAAAAAGATGAATTTTCATAAAATAAATTCAAAAAATTAAAATAAAATAAAAAATATAGTACTATGTATTGCATAATACATTCCAAAACATATATCTTTGCATTATGATTGTTGAAAATACACAAACCCAAATGAGGAAAGGCATACTGGAGTATTGCATACTTTCCATTATAGCAAAGGGTGAGATATATGCTTCAGATATTATATCTGAGTTAAAAAAAGCCCGCCTGCTTGTAGTTGAGGGTACGTTATACCCTTTATTAACCCGCTTAAAAAATAATGGCCTGCTCTCATACAACTGGGTGGAGTCGACATCGGGGCCCCCGCGAAAGTATTATGTACTGAGCGACGAAGGCCGCAAGGTGCTTGAGCAGCTTGATGGAACCTGGCAGGAACTGGCATTTGCCGTACAAACAGCAATTGGCGACAGAAACAATTAATAAAACCACTAATTATCACCCAATCATGAATAAAACTATCATCATAAATATAAACGGCATCGTTTTTCATATAGAAGAAGATGCTTACGAGATACTTAAAAGCTACATGACCGATGTACAGCGTCATTTCCTCAATTCGGCCGACAGCCTGGAGATCACAACGGATATAGAGAACCGCATAGCCGAAATGTTTAACGAAATACTGCTTAAAGAAGGCAAACAGGTTGTTGTTTTGCAGGATGTTAAAACAGTTGTTGAGCAAATGGGCTCGGTTGAGGATTTTGAAACAGTTGAAGATGGTGCAAAACCACATGCACAGCAGGCATTTACTTACGGTACAGAGCCCCGCCGCCTTTTCCGCGACCCGGACGACCACCTGGTTGCAGGCGTATGCTCGGGCATTGCCAATTACTTTGATTTTAACCCGGTGTGGGTACGTTTACTATTTGCCATTGCTATAGCCTTTGCGGGCACAGGCTTTATACTGTATATTATATTATGGATAGTTGTACCAAAGGCCGTTACCCGTGCCGACCGTATGGCCATGAAAGGCCAGAAACTGGACCTTCAGGGTTTTAAAAACAATTTTGAGGAGGAACTGAACACCGTAAAAGGCAACCTTCACAATTTCCAAAACGAGGCCCGCCCACTTGTATATAAAACCCGCGATTTTGCAGGCGACCTTTTTGGGCACATAGGCAGCTTTGTAGGCGGCGCTGGTAAAATGCTGGGTAAACTTGTTGCTATAGCCATACTGGCAAGCTGCTTTGCCGGTATCATATTTCTTATTGTGATAACCATATCCGCATTTTTTTATGGCAACCACAATATGAATATATACCGCATCTTTCCGTTTAACATAGTTAACCAGCAGGTAAATAACATATTTATTATATGCTCATTATTAATGCTTATAATACCGTTGCTGGCTATTATACTGGCTATAATAAATTATGTATTCAAAGGTAATGTAATTAACCGCACCGCGGGTTCGGCCTTATTAATGGTTTGGGTTGTTGCATTAAGTGTGGTTGTATATTATACCGCTAAAACATCTGCCGATTTTAAATCGGGCGCCAGCTTTAGCCAAACCATAAATATCAAACCCAGTGCCGATAGCACTTATTACTTAAAGCTTAATGATATTAAATACCTTACTGCCGAAGACAGCATCCGTTTAAAAGTTAAAGACGATTTTAGGGGCCGCGTTATATTAGACGACGATGAGGACAATAATATGGATATGCCCGACAAAAACATCGATCTTTATATCGAGAAAAGCGATGTAGCACAACCGGTACTGGTAGAATCGTTCAGTGCACGCGGTTCTGATTATGACGATGCTTTATTTAATGCACGCGGTACAACTTACCATTTTGAACAGCAGGGCAATGTATTGAAATTTAACCGCAGGTTCGAAAAACAGATCAACAGATTATGGCGTGCGCAAGAGTTACACCTAACCTTAAAAATACCTTTAAACGCTAAGGTGGTAATTGATGATCAGATAGATCGGTTTGTGAGAGGTGTGAGCGTTTATGATTGCAAGCGCGATAATAAAAAAGAAGGCGAATCATCAGCCAAATTCATCATGACCGATAACGGGCTGCAATGTAAGGTAGATACCCTGGTTATCCCGCAAACGCCACAGCAGAAAGCTGCTGCTGATAGTGCTGCCAGAGCAAATAACGGAGAATAATGAAACCTATTATAAAGTATATAAGCCTGCTGCTGTTCAGCGGGCTTATATTACCCTTTTTCAATTCCTCAAATACAAAAAAACAGGCAATAGAGGGCTCCGCCTGTATAACTGCCCCGCACCCTGCAAAAAACCTGTGGCCACATTCATTTATCTATCAGGCTATTGCAGATATATACTTCCCTGAACTTACAAATTGAAAATAATCTGTAACCTAAAGCACTGTTTTAACATCTTACTATAAAAAAACAATTACATGCCTGCCCGTGCCGGCATACCACATAAACCCTGTACCTATGCAAACATCTACACTATATATAATATAGCCCGGGCTATTCGCCTCAGCAACTAAACAAATTTTAATGCTATTTCAAAAAAACAAGGGATAAGCCCTTGCAGGATTTTTATTGCCTAAATTTTTACATCATGAAAACACACATCACTAAACTACTATATATAATACTCCTGTTAATAACCCCTGCCGCACTTAGCGCACAGGCAACCAAACCAACAGCAGGCATAACAGGCCAGCTGCAAAACGAACAGGCAAAGCCAATGGACTATGCCACAGTAACGCTGCTAAGGGGCAAAGATTCCTCGGTAGTTAAAAGCACGCTTACCAACGATGCCGGCAAATACAAGTTTGATAACCTTATTGCCGGTCGCTACATCATCAAAGCGACAACCGTAGGCTACCAGTCATCATATAGTCCCGTGCTTGAAATTGATAACGAGGTGATCAGCGCGCCGGTTATAAAAATGCAGCAAAGCAGCCGTAACCTGCAGGGGGTTACCATTACCGCGGCAAAACCGCTTATTGAACGTAAGCTTGACCGTACTGTAATGAACGTGGAAAACAGCGTACTTGCGGCAGGTAACAACGCCTTAGAAATTCTGGAACGCGCACCCGGTGTTACCATTGATAAAGATGATAACATTACCCTGAAAGGTAAACAGGGCGTAACGGTAATGATAAATGATAAGCTTACTTATCTTTCATCGGCACAACTGGCAGCTTTATTACGCTCTACAGATGGCAGCACTATCCAGTCTATCGAGGTTATAACCAACCCCTCTTCCAAATACGATGCTTCCGGCAACTCGGGTATCATCAACATAAAACTAAAAAAGAATAAGCAAAGCGGCACAAACGGCAGTTTAACCACAGGGGCCGGCTATGGCAAAAACTTTAGGGATAACACAAGCCTTACGTTTAACCACAAAACCGGCAACCTTAATTTGTTTGGTACGTTAACCCACGGCGATATTACCCGCGAGAATGTGCTGGATATAAACAGGACTGTTGTAAGTGGCCCAACAACACGGTACTTTACTCAAAGCACTTTGATGAAAAAGCCCGTACATTATAATAACTACCGCGTAGGTGCCGATTATAATACATCGGCCAAAAACACGTTAGGCTTTGTAGTAAGCGGCGATTATACCAATGAGGTTAACAACAACACCAGCAGAACAAACATCGGTTCGCAGCCTATGGGGATCGACTCCTTCCAGAACACCCTGTCGGGCATTAAACAAACCTATCGTAATATAGCGGTTAACCTTAATGATAAGCTGGTAATAGATACTACCGGCCAGGAGCTGAGCATCGACCTGGATTATTCTAAGTTTAATAACAACTCATTCGCCAACTACGATACTTACTTTTTCCTTCCGGATGGGAGTACGCCACGGCCTACGTTATTTTTACGTAACCAAACGCCATCAACCATCAGTATCTATACCGCAAAGGCCGATTACACCTATCCGCTTAGCAAAAGCCTGAAACTGGAAACAGGTGTAAAAGCAAGTTCGGTAAAAACCGATAATGACTTGCGGGCCGAAATTGAACAGGGTGGCGTGTTTGTGAACGATGCATCGCGCACCAACCGTTTTATTTACGATGAAAAGGTTAACGCTGCTTACATAAACCTTGGGCAAACATTCAAAAAAACAACTATACAGGCAGGTTTACGTGCCGAGAACACTACCTCTACCGGGAACCTGATCACCAATAGTAATGTTGTTCACCGTTCATACCTTGATTTCTTCCCCAGTGTATTTATTAATCAAACCCTGTCTGATAAACACGAATTAGGGATCAACTACAGCCGCAGGATAGACCGCCCGGGTTATGATAACCTTAACCCATTTACTTACTATCTTGACCAGTACACCTACGAAAAAGGCAACCCTTTCCTGAAACCTCAGTACACTAATAGTTTTGAATTAGCCTACACTTATAATAAAACCCTTAATGTTACACTGGGATACAGCCGCACTACTGATGCAAGCGTAGATGTTTTATATACTGATACTGTAAGGAAGGCTACCTTCCAGACTAACGAAAACCTGCAAACACGGGATAACTACAACATCAATATCAATACGCCTTATACTATTACCAAATGGTGGACAGGAAACCTTAATGTTGATGGCTTTTACCAAAGCTTTAAATCGGCAGCGCTTTTGGGGCAGATGCTAAATAACGGTCAGTTCGCTTTCCAGGGCCGCGCCACGCAAACGTTTATACTACCGGGATATAAATTTGAGCTTACAGCCAACTATCAGTCGGCACAAAGCTACAGCATATTTAAAATGAAATCTCAGTATGCAATTGATGCAGGGGTAAGCCATTCTTTCTACCAGAAAAAAATGAACCTTAAGCTTGCTGTAAGCGATATATTTAACACCCGCAAAAGCAGGGTAAGCACCAACTATTCAGATACCCAGCTTAACCTGGTACAGAAAAACGAAACACGCATTGCCCGTATAACCTTTACGTACAACTTTGGTAACAGCAAAATAAAGGCCCGCCAGCACCAAACCGGCGCCGAAGATGAAAAAGGCAGGGTGAAAAGTGGGGGATAGAAATAGATAATAATGGTGTCATTGCGAGGAACGTAATGGCGTGGCAATCTTAAAGGACAAGTGAATATGCTTAGATTGCCACGCCCTACCCTTGCAATTACACCTGTTTACTTAGATGAAAAAGGCCGGTGAAAAGTGGGGGAATAGAAATAGATAATAATTGTGTCATTGCGAGGAACGTAGTGACGTGGCAATCTTAAAGGACAAGTAAATATGCTTAGATTGCCACGCCCACGCTTGCAATTACACCTGTTTACTTAGATGAAAAGGCCGGTGAAAAGCGGGGATAGAAATAGATAATAATTGTGTCATTGCGAGGAACGTAGTGACGTGGCAATCTTACAGAACAAGTAAATATGCCTAGATTGCCGCGCCCACGCTTGCAATGACACCTGTTACTTAGATGAAAAAGGCCGGTGAAAAGCGGGGATAGAAATAGATAATAATGGTGTCATTGCGAGAAACGTAGTGACGTGGCAATCTTACAGGACAAGTGAATATGCTTAGATTCCCACGCCCAACGCTTGCAATTACACCTGTTTACTTAGATGAAAAAGGCCGGTGAAAAGCGGGGATAGAAATAGATAATAATGGTGTCATTGCGAGGAACGTAGTGACGTGGCAATCTTACAGGACAAGCGAATATGCTTAGATTGCCACGCTCAACGCTTGCAATTACACCTGTTTACTTATAGTAAATATACAGAATCACTAATCGTACCAACCCTCACTTAAATCGGTCCAATCCGGATTTGTAGAATTTATCAAATCTATTTTCTTTTGCCGTGAACCAGCCTTAATTTGCTTTTCCCTGGCAATTGCATCATTAACCCATTGAAAAACTTCAAAATAAACCAATTTACTACATTGATATTTCGCTGTAAATCCTTTATTTATTTTTTCTTTATGTTCTAAAATGCGGTTCTTCAAATCGCTTGTTACACCCGTATACAGAACGTTGTCTGATGCGTTGGTGACTATATAAATACAATATTGGTGTACATACATGGGTATTGCACTGTTTCTATCTGTCCGATGAGATTGCCGCGCTATCGCTCGCAATGACACGGTTTAAATCGAGACTCTCTCTTCTTACTGCCCTACCATAAATACAGCGTTACTAAACAGCAACTTACCATTCTCCCAAAAACTACGGAAAAGCGGATCATCAACCAGGTAAACTACCGAGCCGCGCCCAAGAGATTGCACACCAAGCAGCATACCGTTGTTTATTTTTTGTTTAGATTGGAAGCCCGCGAAACCTGCTACATAACCATTCTTTGCAATGGTACCCACATTCCAGTTGTCTTCGCCAAGCATTTCATAAATATCATCGCTTAATTTTAACGAGTAGTAATAATTAGGGAAACCAAAACCCAAAGGATGTGTATTATCCATGTCCAATTTAAAAATAGCACCCGGAATGCTTGACCGTATAGCATCGCGGTTACGGTCGGCATAAATTTTTACCGCAGTTTTTGTTTTGGCATCTGCCTTATCGTCTTTTTTAGCTTCCTTCTTTTTTATTTCGAAGCCTTTTTTGTCAACCAGGGCAGCAACTGCGTTTTCTAACGCTATCAGCTTGCCCCCATCGCGCACCCATGATTGCAGGTTGTCTGACGACAGGTCGTTATACCTGCCGTCGGGCATTATAACCACATCAAAATCGGCAAGTTTTATACGGTTAATATCCTGATAGCGTATCAGGCTAATGGGGTAACCTATCTGCTGTTCAAAAAGGTGCCACACCTCGCCCATTGCTTCCGAATTGATGCCATCGCCGCTAACCAACGCAACACGCGGTTGTTTAATATACTTCACGTCATACGATCCAATATCCGATCCCTTATCTACAAAGCCCGATGACAGCGGTGTAATTTCATGGCCAAGGTCGGCAGCTATCTGGCTAACTACACGGTCAAAATCAATCTTTTCATTACCTGCGCGGGTAACTAATAACGAGCCGGCTGTAAACTTTTTCCCTCCGGCCTCAAATGGCGTTTCTGAATAGCGCACTTTTATTTTCTTTTTCAGCAAGGCCGAAAGGAATTTAACATCAGCTATAGATTGCCATGCCGATACGTAGGCGTAAGCCCTGGTATTGGTAAGAGGCGCGGGCTTTATAACGCCCCAACTGGTTGTTGCAGGCTTAAACGACTCTTTTATCCCGTAAGCCTTTAACCCATAAGCATAAGGCAGCGCCCATGCAGTAATATCATAAGTATTTGAATCGGGAATGAAGGTTTTTGGCTCAAGCAATACATGCAGCAATACCGATTTTGGCTGATAGGCGTTTACCACAAGGTCATTCGCATCTACATTATATTGTTCTGTTGCCCCCGTAAAATAGTTATACCCGGTAACCGATTTATTGGCCAAACCAAAACCATACTGTATACCATTGCGGGTAAGCATTTTGGCCAGCTCGTTCACCTTTTCATTATTATCATTTTTAATAACGTAGGTTTTATAAACACCCGGCGGGTTTTGGCGGCTGTTATCAAAAAACTTCTTAAATTCATCAACAACCTTTTGGGCGTTAGCTGCTACAATTTCTACCGTGCTTAAACTGGTTGTGTGATGGTGCGAAACACGTTGCGCTAAGGTAAGCGTATCACCACTACGGGTAACTACGGCCAGCCCCCCGCTTATCCCCCCCTGCTCATAAGTCATCCCGATAGAGCCATTGTATAATGGGTACGTATCTCCGTATGATGGATACAGCAGGTCAAATTCCTGTTTGGTAAAATACATCCAACCGTTTTGGTCAAAATATTTAGCATTGTTTTTGCCAATGGTCACCTGAAAATCGCGCTGCCATTGGGTAATATCCTTGTGATAAGGCTCAGCAGCCGGGGCAAAATAGTATGGGTTATTGTACCCTTGCTCATGAAAATCGACATGAACCTCGGGCAACCATTGATTAAATAAAGCCACACGCGCCTGTGTCTCTTTTTGTGCCTGCCATGCCCAATCGCGGTTAAGATCAAAATAGTAATGATTTACACGCCCGCCCGGCCATGGTTCAATATGCTCACGCGAGGTTGGGCTGGCATCCGGCACCATACCGCGCACCGAGTTATAAAAGTTGGTGTAACGGTCGCGTCCGTCAGGGTTAAGGCATGGGTCTATCACTACAACACTATTCCTGAGCCATTCGGCAGCTTTGGTGTTAGCGGGGTCAACCAGGTCAAATAATGTCCACATAGCAGCCTCGCTTGATGACGGCTCGTTACCATGCACGTTATAGCTTAGCCATGTAATAACAGGTGTGTTTGTTGTTGCTGTACCGCTTTCTACCCCCGCAAGGCGCAGGTTGTTATGGCGTATCTCTTCCAGCCGTTTAATGTTTTCGGGCGATGCGATGAACATGGCCAGCAACGGGCGGCCCTCATTGGTAGTACCAAATTGCTTTAGCTCTACATTGGTTGCGGTTTTGGCAACATATCTAAAATAATCTACCACGCGGTAATGCGGGGTGAATTTTTCGCCAGGTTTATAGCCTAAAAATTCGGCCGGCGATTGGATTTGCTGCGCGAGAACAGAGGCGCATCCAAAAACAGATAAAAATACGAAGAGTAGCTTTTTTAACATACGTTAGTAATTAGATCAGTAACGCTAATCTAAATATATTTTTTTGAGGTTTCATCATCAGGCTATTAATTCAAATCTGCACTTTTGTATTTATCGCATGACACCCATACAAGCCCTTCAAAAATATTTCGGTTACTCGCAGTTCAGGCTCTCGCAGGAAGCCATCATCAGTAATGTTTTAAACAAACAGGACACACTGGTGCTGATGCCTACCGGCGGCGGCAAATCGCTTTGCTATCAGTTACCCGCAGTGCTGCTTAACGGGCTCACCATCGTGATATCGCCCCTTATTGCGCTGATGAAAGACCAGGTTGATAGCCTTAACCTGAGCGGCATCCCGGCGGTTTTTCTAAATTCAAGCCAAAACCCCGATGAGCAGCGCGATATTGCCCTGCAACTGCGCAATAACGAGATCCGCCTGCTGTATTTGGCCCCCGAGCGTTTATTTGGTGGCGATAATAAAATGATGGCCTTTTTGCATACGCTGAATGTGGTACAGATAGCTATTGACGAGGCGCACTGCATCTCGCAATGGGGCCATGATTTCCGCCCGGAGTACCTGATGCTGGCCGGTTTAAAAAAAGAATTCCCGGGGGTGCCGGTAATAGCCCTTACCGCCACTGCCGATAAGCTCACCCAAAAAGATATCCTGGAGAAACTAAACCTGCATCAACCCGCGGTTTTTATCTCATCTTTTAACCGCGAGAATATTACATACCGTGTTAATCCCAAAAAGAACAGTTTTAGGCAGCTTTTGTCCTTTTTAGAGGCGAAAAAAGGCGATTCAGGGATCATTTATTGCCTTTCAAGGAAGTCTACGGAGCAGTTGGCCGCCGACCTGAAGGACGAAGGCTACGCCGCTGAGGCCTACCATGCAGGCCTCACCAATGAGGTAAAAGCCCGCAACCAGGAAGCCTTTTTAAAGGATGAAGTAAAGATAATGGTGGCTACCATTGCCTTTGGTATGGGTATCAATAAAAGCAATGTGCGCTACGTAGTACACATGGACCTGCCCAAAAACATTGAAGGCTATTATCAGGAAACCGGCCGTGCCGGCAGGGATGGTTTGGCATCTGATGCCTTGCTGCTCTATTCACCCGGGGATGCCATTAAACTGCGCAGCTTTGCCACGGTAGAGAACAACCGGGAGCAAAGCGCCATTATGCTTAAAAAGCTGGATGATATGGTGAATTACTGCCAGTTACATGCCTGTCGCCGCCAGTTTTTAATGCATTATTTTGATGAGCCGTTCCCGGATAATTGCGGATCGTGCGATTTTTGCCTCAGCGAGTTTATCAAATTTGATGGTACGCTCATCGCTCAAAAAGCATTATCGGCCGTGGCAAGGGTAAAAGAGCGGTTTGGCGCCAATTATATTATCGATTTTCTTCGCGGCTCAAAAAATGAAAAGATCTGGGCCGACCATAAAACCCTTAAAACTTACGGTGCCGGTGCAGACATCAGCAAGGCCGACTGGCAGCGTTACCTGCGCGAACTGATAGCACAAGGCTTGTTGCGCATTAGCGAAGATGGTTACTCGGCCATACAACTTACCCCAAAAAGCGAAGCTGTTTTAAGAGGCGATTTAAGGGTTGAGCTGATAGCATCAGAAGTTATTAGCGACCACGAAGAAGAAGCATTAAGCTACGAGGCTGAATTACTGGCCGATCTGCGAGCAAAACGACAGGAGATAGCCATAGGTGAAAACCTGCCGGCATACATCATACTATCAGACGCTACCTTGCTGGAAATTGCTACCTACCTGCCGCAAAAAATGGACGAGCTAAGGCTGATATCTGGCTTCGGCGATGTAAAACTGGCGAAATATGGGCGCGAGTTTCTGGCTGTTATTAATGCGTACAGCGTTGAAAAAGGGCTTACATCGCGCATTACTCAAAAATCGGTTAAGCGCGAGCGTAAATCGAAATCAAAAACAAGCAAGATCTCAGATACGTTTAAAGTTACGTTCGACTTATATAAAGGGGGTAAAACCGTTACAGAAATAGCTCAGGAACGCGACTTATCGCCTATAACTATTGAGGGGCATTTAAGCCGTTTTATACAAACCGGAGAACTTGATGTGCAGGAAATTGTTAATGAAGCCAAGATCTCGGCCATAAAAAACGCGGTTGAAAGCTATGGGAGCGAAATATTGTCGCCGTTAAAAGAGGTTTTGGGCGATGCCTATACCTACGGCGAAATAAAAGCCGTTATTGCCTGGATGAATAAGGATGCGTAATTTTAAATAACAGAATTTAACCATGACAAGCATAAACCAACTATACCAACTATACCTGCAGCACCCTGTTATCAGTACAGATACCCGTAAAATTACACCCGGCAGCTTATTTTTTGCCCTTAAAGGCGATAAGTTTGATGCCAACTCCTTTGCTCAAAAGGCTGTTGAAGCAGGTGCGGCTTACGCAATTATCGATAACCCGGAGTATGCAACAGGCGAAAGGTTTTTATTGGTTGATGATGCGCTCACCTCTTTACAAGATCTGGCCAGGCACCATCGCAGCCAACTGGATATCCCGGTTATTGGCCTTACCGGCACAAACGGCAAAACCACAACCAAAGAACTGATCAACGCTGTATTATCGCAAAAATTTAAAACACTGGCCACGCAGGGCAACCTTAATAACCATATAGGCGTACCGCTCACTATCCTAACTATCGATAGTTCGCACCAAATGGCAGTGATAGAAATGGGCGCCAATCATCAAAAGGAAATTGCGCTGCTTTGCACCATTGCACAGCCTACCCATGGCCTTATTACCAATGTCGGCAAAGCTCATTTAGAAGGTTTTGGCGGGGTTGAGGGCGTGAAGAAAGGCAAGGGCGAATTGTATGATTACTTGATATTGGGAAACCGGGTTGCCTTTATAAACAGCGATGATAAAACCTTATTGGAAATGCAAAAATCCAGGGGATTAAATAACGTAGTTTATTACGGCAAAAATGGCAACGCCGACAATCTGGTTAGTGGCCGGCTGCTGGATAACTCGCCTTTCCTTGCTTTTAAATGGCACGACAGGAAAAGTTTATCACACAACGTAAAGTCGCAGCTTACCGGATCTTACAACCTGGATAATATACTGGCGGCGACATGCATAGGTAGCTTTTTCGGATTGGATTCTGACGAGATAAACCAGGGTATTGAAGGCTATCAACCCAAAAACAACCGCTCGCAGATTACAAAAACCGCAACCAACACGCTCATCTGCGATTTTTACAACGCCAACCCCAGCAGCATGTTTGTAGCTATTGATAATATGGATAAAGTGCAGGCCGGCCATAAGGTGATGATACTGGGCGATATGTTCGAGATGGGGGCAGAATCGGCCGTGGAGCATACGGCGGTAATTGAAAAAGCCATGAGCGCCAATGTAGACGAGCGCATTTTTATAGGCAAGGACTTCTCCAGTCAGCAAACCGAAATAAATAATACCAACCTGATTAATACTACATTTTACATGACCGCCGAAGATGCTATCATCGGGCTAAAAACAAACCCGATAACCAATGCTACTATCCTGATTAAAGGATCGAGAGGTATGGCGCTGGAACGATTGGTGGATTTGTTTTAGGAAAGAAGTAAACAGTTCCCCTTCCTTGAGGCTCCTATGTAACCACAAGATTTAAATACTGGTAAGTAATGACCCGTAGGGTCTACCGCTTTGTAGAAAATAGCAATCGTGAGTTGTGCCGCGTAGCGGCTACCCTTGGAGGGATGTGGCAGGATATGTGTACGGATAAGGGTGGGTTTCGTCGCCTTACAATTACCGCTTCCATAACACACCCCTAACCCCTCTCAAGAGGGGAACTATGAGGACAAAGCCAAATCCGCTACCTCTTCCCCTACCAAACTACCCATGGCTACGCCCATGCCGTTGCAGCGTACAGCGCAAAATATGTTAGGTTTCACCTGTTTTACTATGGGGCTTAATTCTTCACCAAAACCCATAATGCCACTCCACCAGTAATCTATTTCGGTATTTTGCCCCGGTAAGATCATGTTATGCAGGTAATCGGTCAGTTTTTGTTTAACGGCGGCAGTGTGGCCAAATTCCGGGGTTTCTTCGGCAGTAAAATCAATATTACGGCCTCCGCCAAATAGCACCCTGCCGTTAATATTTCTGAAGTAATAATACCCGTCATTAAAATGGTAGGTACCAATTATTTTTAGCCCTGGCACAGGTTTGGTAACCAGCACCTGCCCCCGTCCGGGAACAACCTCCAAAGCGGGGTATAGTTGCCTTGCAAAGGCGTTTGTGGCCATAATCACCCTCGCAGCTTTAAAGTTTCCCTGCGGGGATGTTAAACGCACCCCGTTATTATCATTGTGGATGTCTTTTATTTCGCACCCATTTAAAACCAGTACATCTTTTTGGTAACATTTATTGAGCAACGTCCGCATCATTTTACCGGTATGTATCTGGCCCTCATAAGGGTTATAGATCATGTGGCTTACCCCATTAAAGCCAAAATCTGCAATTTTAGCATCTGCAACTGCATAAATGTCATGTCCCTCAATAGCGGGTTTTAATAAGTTATTCAGGCGGCTGATATTTTCTATGGCTTCATTCGCATACGCATCTTCGCTATGCATAAAAAGCTCATGGCCGCCGTGCTGATGATAGTCGATATTTTTATCGCCCAGATTTTGACGTAAGCGCTGCAATCCCCGCCATTTGTAATTGGCCAGGCGGGCAACCTCTTCGCCGGGCGTGTGTTTAAGGGCCTCCAATTGTTCAGAAACTGTGCCGAAACAGGCAAAACCTGCATTTTTTGTACTGGCCCCGCTGGGCAAAAAACCGCGCTCTAAAACCAGCACCTTCAAATTTGGCTCGCGGGTTTTTAAATGCAGGGCCGCACTAAGGCCCACAATGCCGCTGCCTATGATGATTACATCTGCGTTATCAATAAAAGCGGTGCGCTCCCAGTAGGAAAAGTTCCCATTGTCCATTAAGTCAAATTTAAAAAGTAAAAAATCAAAAAAGTGAATATCGGCAGATTCATTTTTTGACTTTTGAATTTTACCTTTTACTTAAACTGGAATGCTTTTTGAAATACCCTTTTTACAAAAACTATTGAAAAATGATGACCCTATTATTTGTATCTTACAATTCGGCCTTGCTACTCATGATTGTGATAGCATTGGTAAGCTTTATTGTGCAATTCCGTTTTAAAAGCAAATTTAAGCAGTATTCCGAAATGCCTTTACTGTCGGGCCTATCCGGCAAGGATGTTGCCGAACGTATGCTGAAAGATAATGGCATTTACGATGTACGTGTAATATCTGTTGAAGGCCAGCTAACCGACCATTACAACCCCGAAGATAAAACAGTAAACTTGAGCCCCGATGTGTACCATAGCCGCAGTATTGCTGCTGCCGCTGTTGCCGCGCACGAGTGCGGGCACGCGGTACAACACGCCAGGGCTTACAGCTGGTTAAGCTTCCGCTCATCAATGGTGCCGGTAGTTAATGTGGCATCAACACTTACGCAATGGACACTGATGATTGGTATTATGCTGTTGTTTTTTACACATAACCCGCTTGTACTGGCCGTTGGTGTTGGCGCATTGGCATTAGTAACCCTGTTTAGTTTTATTACCCTGCCGGTTGAATTTGATGCCAGCCAGCGCGCACTGGCCTGGTTAAATAACAATTACACCATTATGCAAACCCGCGAAGAGCATGCGCAGGCTAAAGATGCCCTTTGGTGGGCCGCCATGACGTACGTGGTTGCTGCCTTAAGCGCCCTGGCTACATTGGTTTACTATGCATCATTCCTGTTTAACCGCCGTAACTAAGCCGTTTTTTTGATAAAGGACAAAAATATAGATCGCCCCGGAGTTTTCGGGGCGTTTTTTTCTGCTACTGTAACACTTCCCGGTAAAGCACCGTCATGTATGCACTATGAAAAGATATATATTGCTTTATGCGGTAGTAGCATTGGCACTCAACGCATGTAAAAAAGATAAAAACACCGGTGAAATTGTTATACCAGCCGACCCGATTGAAACCACACCTGTAAGCGGGGAAACCCAGCCATCATCGGCTAATATAGTTTACCGCAAGCTGAACATAAAACTTGGTTATAATAAACACATTTTTTTGGATGCTAATGGGGATGGAACAACCGATATAAGTTTTTCGAGCGTACTGATTATGCATGACGGGAAACAACATTTATACTTGTCCGCTTACGGAAAAACCAATAGTGGCAACAAACTATTTGTAAAAAACGGAGAACAGTTGGTTAACGGTAGTTTATGGGCATATCCTTTCAATAAAAACGAATTAATTGAGCCGACCGAAGAAAACAATATTAAATGGACATCAAATCAGCAAAAAGCCTCTATTGTGAGTATTGTTTCTGCCGGATCGCAAACCACAGTTGAAGGCTTATGGGCAAACAAAGCCGATAAATATTTAGGCATCGCCCTAAAAATTAATGGTGAACCTTATTTTGGATGGATAAAATTAAGCCACGAAACTACTACAAATGAAATTATAGTAAGCGAGTATGCTTACAGCAAAATACCTGGCGGCGAAATTATTGCAGGCGAAAAATAATCTAATTTTAACCGGTTTGTAAAGCCCCCAAAAGTAGTTCACATGCCTGTGGGTTAATATAGTTTGGGTGCGAACATATAGGAATAAGAATAACAAAATGAGGCCGTGTGTTAATTAACTTATATGAATTATATAGATTCCATCCTCACCTTTCCCCCCCGCCACTGTTCATTTAAATACGCTGTAAAATTCGGCAACAAAAAAGCCCCGGCATTTCTGTCGGGGCATATAATATATCTTGATTCTTATTTTTTAATTTAACCTGTAAGGCGCAATCAAATAAAACTCGGGGATTTGTACGTTGAATACTGAATTGTCCAGCAGGCGCTCCATCTGGTATTCGCCCTTCATGCTGCCCATGTCGGTTTTCAGGTTGCAGCCGCTTACGTATTCGTGCGAACTGCCGGGCTCAATAACAGGCTGCAGGCCAACAACACCTTCGCCTTCAACTTCGCGCTTGGCGCCATTTGAGTCGAAGATATACCAGTGCCTGCTCACTAAACGCACGGCGTAGTTACCCATGTTTTCAATATTCACCCTATAGGCAAACATAAAATGATCATTCATCGGGTTAGAGTATTCGGGCTGGTAAATTGTTTCCACTGAAACCTTAACACCTTCAGTTATAGTAGTGGCCATTGTTCTTATTGTATCGTTATATTCAAATATATAGCATGCAAACAAATATTACGCCATTTCAAAAGCATATTTTTTATCTACCTGGGCTAAAATATCCATAATTTCTTCAACCGTAGCCGCGGTAACCAGTTTCATGCGGTATTCCTTAAAGTCGGGAACGCCTTTAAAATAGTTACTATAGTGGCGGCGCATTTCAAAAATACCGGTTTTAGGCCCCTTCCACTCCATTGATTTTTCCAGATGGGTTTTACAAACCTCAATCCGTTCGGCAATGGTGGGTTTCTCCAGGTGTTCGCCGGTTTTAAAGTAGTGTTTTATCTCCCGGAAGATCCACGGGTAACCAATGGCCGCGCGGCCTATCATCATGCCATCAACCTCAAACTGCATACGCCATTCGGCGGCCTTCTCCGGCGAATCAATATCCCCGTTACCAAATATCGGGATCTTGATGCGTGGGTTCTTCTTAATCGCATGGATAAGGCTCCAGTCGGCAACGCCCTTATACATTTGCGAGCGGGTACGGCCGTGGATAGTTAATGCCTTAATACCTACATCCTGCAGCCGTTCGGCAACTTCGTAAACATTTTTGGTATTATCATCCCAGCCAAGGCGGGTTTTAACGGTAACCGGCAGGTGTGTAGCTTCCACAACTGCTTTGGTCATAGCCACCATTTTGTCAATATCCTGCAATAGGCTTGCGCCTGCGCCGCGGCATGCCACCTGCTTAACGGGGCAGCCGTAATTAATATCCATCAGATCGGGCCCTGCCAATGACGCTATTTCGGTAGCCTCGCGCATGTGCTCAATATCACTGCCGAAGATCTGGATGCCAATAGGGCGCTCGTATTCAAAAACATCAAGTTTTTTGCGGCTCTTGGCAGCATCACGGATCAACCCTTCGGATGAGATAAATTCCGTGTACATCATATCAGCCCCGTTTTGCTTACACACATAACGGAAAGGCGGATCGCTCACATCTTCCATCGGTGCCAGCAGCAGCGGGAACTCCCCTAAATCAATATTTCCTATTTGTACAGACATGGATTATATTCGTTGCAAATTTACGCAATTTAAGCTATATGATGAAAACGCCTGTAAATCAAATGTCACCGGGATTACAATTCCTTCTTTTTGTGGTTGTTTTTGCGGCGATATTCATCATCGGGAATTTATTGGGGATAGCCATTATAGCGGTTATGTATGGTCTTAACCTGGTAATGGAGATAGCGCAACTAAACTTTACCAACCCGCAAAGCATTCCCGCTTTATACATATTACAAATAGTAACCACTACCATCCCTATATTTTTAGCCCCTGTTATTTTTGGCTATTGGGTGGCAAAAGCCCCGTCGCAATATATAAAGCCAACTATCCGTATTCCGTGGATGCTTTTTATAGTCGCCTTTTTTGTGATGCTGTTCTCGCCGCCGCTTATTGAATTTTTAAGCAATATAAACCAGCAAATGGTTTTGCCAAAATGGCTAAACGGACTTGAAAGGTGGATGAAGGAAAGTGAGGAAAGCGCGCGCCGCATGACCGGCGCTATACTAAACATGCAAACCATTGGGGATTGTATTAAAAACATCATTCTCATAGGCCTGCTAACCGCCATTGCCGAAGAGTTTATGTTTCGTGGCGTTATACAAACCATTCTGCAAAAATGGACTAAAAACACGCATGTTGCTATTTGGGTTACCGCGGCAATCTTTAGTGCCTTCCATATGGAATTTTACGGCTTTTTACCCCGCCTGCTGCTGGGTGCGTTGTTTGGCTATTTTGTTGCCTGGAGCGGCAGCATCTGGCCTGCGGTTTGGGGCCATTTTTTAAATAATGGCTCGGCGGTTGTTATAACTTACCTGTATCAAAAAAAGTATATTAAGCTAAACCCCGATGATACGACTGTATTTAGTTGGTGGCAGTATATATTTAGCCTGATTATTATTATAATTTTGCTGTTAGTTTATAAAAAGATAGCATTGGGCAAAAAACAGCCCGAATTAAATGGAGAAGAACTGGGTTAAAATTTTTACATCGTCGAACTTTTATCAGTCAGAAATTGTGAAACAGGTACTTACCGGGTACCAGATTGATGCCGTATTGCTTAACCGGCAGGCATCATCGCACCAGGCTTTTGGCGATATTGAGGTTTACGTGCACCAGGAAAACTTTAGCAGCGCTATAGAAATAATGATATTGAACCAGATTAATTTATGAAGACACGCGCCATAACAGGCTTCTTTTTTACTATAGTGATGATAGGCTCCTTTTTGCTGGGGCATAATGTATTCGGGGCATTTTATTTATTACTGAGCGGGTTTTGCCTATATGAGTTTTATACACTTATTAAGAAAGATACCGCCTCCCCCAATATACCAGCAGGCTTATTAACCGGGGCGCTTATTTACGCCGCGTTTGCATTTATTACTTATGCCGCATATTTAGCACCAGCCGGCGAAGGCAGTAAATACATAGGCTATACGCTGCTGTTTTTAGTTCCCCTTGCTGTAATTGTGGTATTTATTTTCGAGTTATTTAAAATATCCGTTGCCCCTTTTGCCAATATTGGTTACACCATTTTAGGGGTTGTGTTTGTAATAGTGCCCTTTACGTTTTTCCATGCACTGGCCTATGTTAGCGGCCCATATACTGTTCATATCCCGCTTGGCTTTTTGCTAATGCTTTGGGCTAACGATACCGGTGCCTACCTGGTTGGCATGAGCATTGGCCGCACCAAATTGTTTGAGCGCCACTCCCCTAAAAAAACCTGGGAGGGTTTTATTGGAGGTGTAGTTATCAGCGCAGGGGTTGGTTATATCATCAGCCTGTACTTCCCTGAGCTGAACTGGAAGCACTGGATGTCTGTAGGGATCCTGATCTCGTGCTTTGGCACCCTTGGCGACCTGGTAGAATCAATGTTTAAACGAAGCATCAACATCAAGGACTCCGGCAACATATTACCCGGCCATGGCGGGTTGCTTGACAGGTTTGACGGATTACTGATAGCCGCACCTATTGTTTATACATACTTGTACTTCGTTGTAAATGTTTAATTTTGTAAAAACTTATTCGCCTATATAATGACTTTTCATAAAGAAGGATATACATCACTTGCATTAACGGTGCTGTTCATTTTTGTATTGAACGCACTTATCTCATTTTATTTCCCGGATGCGCATGTTGTAAAATGGATAGTTTACATCCTGTCGTTTTTGCTTTTTTTAATCATTGTACAGTTTTTCCGCAGTCCCATACTACATATCAGCAAAAATGAATCGCATGTACTATGCCCTGCAGATGGCAAGGTGGTGGTAATTGAAGAAACCGACGAACCTGAGTTTTTAAAAGACAGGCGCATACAGTTATCAGTATTTATGTCGCCGGTAAATGTGCACGTAAACCGCAACCCGATAAGCGGCGTTATCAAATATTTTAAATATCACCCGGGTAAATACCTGGTTGCATGGCACCCAAAATCATCAACCGAGAACGAGCGCACAACCGTTGTAACCGAAAACAGCGAGGGCACACAGGTATTGTTCCGCCAGATAGCTGGCGCGCTTGCACGCCGCATTGTTTGGTATGTAAAAGAAGGCGATGTGGTTGAACAGGGCCAGCAATTTGGCTTTATTAAATTTGGGTCGAGGGTGGATATTTTCCTGCCGCTGGGCACCAAAATAAACGTTGAACTTAACCAGGTTGTTAAGGGCGGGCGCACTGTACTGGCCGAATTAACCAACAACGTAGCATTACCCGATGAAACATCGGATGTTGTTAACGAAACCATCCCTGACCATACCGAGCCCTTAACCGATGAACATGGTGAAGAAACATTGGTTATTGAACACGATATAGAGAAAGAGCAACCCACAGCTAAGAAAAAGCCTGTAGTTAAGCCTGCACCGGCAAAAAAACCGGCAGCAAAAACTGCTGCAACACCCAAAGCGGTTAAGAAGAACGATAAAAAATAAGGTTCTCTTAAATATATTTTGAAGCCCTGATGCATTGCATTGGGGCTTTTTTGTTGGCGGTCTATAACCGACCTGTCATTGCGAGCGTAGCAATCTTCGATAGAAAAGTAGGCGATAAGCATTTCGAAGATTGCCACGTCGCTATCGCTCCTCGCAATGACACGTGTGAAGGAAGTGGCAGTAATCTGCCTCAACACAAAAAAACCCGCACTGAAAAGTGCAGGTTCTTGTAAGCTGTATATGTATCCGCCTTGCGGCGAAAAGATAATTAAACCCTTTTTGACTTGATACGAGCTGCTTTACCGGTAAGGGCACGCAGGTAGTAAAGTTTAGCGCGACGTACTTTACCAACGCTGTTAACTTCAACTTTATCAATATTTGGAGAATTGTAAGGGAAGATACGCTCAACACCTATACCGTTAGAAACTTTACGTACAGTAAAGGTTTCGCTGTTACCAACGCTGTTACGTTGTAAAACAACACCCTGGTAAACCTGGATACGTTCTTTATTACCTTCTCTGATTTTATAATGCACACTAACAGTATCACCGGCCTTAAATGACGGGAAGGTATTCTTAACTACTGTTTGTTCTTCTACAAATTTTACTAAATCCATGATTTTTAGCTCTTAAAGCGATTTTTAACCCGTAAAAATCGGAGTGCAATAATAAGGATATTATTTGAAATATAAAAACCTATTTTTAAAATTTCCACAAATTGTATTTTGTTAACAAGTTGTGCTGGTTTTTTGGTTGATTGAGTTGATTATGAGAGTGGTTTTAAACTATGCGCTACTCAAACCAATTAACTATTCTTTATTACTCCAACAGGTCGGGCCTCCTTTGTTTGGTACGCTCAAGGGCCTGCTCAAAACGCCATTTTTCTATTTCGGGCGTGTTTCCGCTTAACAGTATGTCGGGCACTTTATGCCCGTTCCAATCGGCAGGGCGTGTATAAACAGGTGCATCCAGCATATCATCCTGGAAAGAATCAGACAGGGCCGAAGTCTCGTCGTTCAATACGCCGGGTATCAGCCTCACTACGGCATCAACCAGCACCGCTGCGGGCAGTTCACCGCCCGAGAGTACATAATCACCTATCGAGATCTCGCGTGTAACGTAGATGTCGCGGATGCGTTGGTCAATCCCTTTATAATGGCCGCAAAGTATAATGACGTTTTTTTTGATGGATAGCTGATTAGCTATATTTTGGTTCAGTGTTTCACCATCGGGGCTCATGAAAATAATCTCGTCATATTCGCGCTCGCCTTTTAGTTTCTCTATACAAGCCGCAAATGGTTGTATGGTCATCACCATACCGCTGCCACCACCATAAGGGTAATCGTCAACACTTTTTTGCTTGCCGGTGGCATAATCGCGCAGGTTATGCACCACAATTTCTGCAACGCCCTTTTTTTGCGCACGCTGTAAAATAGAATGGGCAAAGGGGCTTTCTAACAAACCGGGCAAAACAGAGATGATATCAAAACGCATTGGGCAAAGATACTTTTATTAGAAGCAAGAGTAAAGAATCAAGAACCAAGATTTTTTCCCTTCATCTTGATTCCTGATTCTAAAAGTCTTGATTCTCCCCTATATCTTTTTCTGTATTTGCCAGCAATGGCCAAAAATGTCGATGATCGCCCTGGCGGTAGCCATAGTCGAAGTCCTGTACAGGCGAGGTGATCTTAGCTCCGGCAGCAACGGCTTGGGCAACCACGGCATCTACATCATCAACAAAAATATTTACAGATACGGTACTTGCATTCGCTCTTGTTGGACTTATCAGTGTGGTTTCCCATTGCTCATGCAAATGGAACGTTGCCCCGCCAATAGAAAACTCTACCACGTGGATACTGCCATCATCATTGCTAAAGCGGTGTACTTCTTCCGCATCGAAGGCTTTTGTGTAAAAACTTACATCGGTTACCCCATTGGGGATAATGAGCATCGGTGCAAATATTGGTGTTGCCATATGCTAATTTAGGTAATAGTTTATTAATCAACATCTTCCAGCTCAAAAATAGCTTCAACCGGTTTATTAAAAACCCGGGCTATTTTTAAAGCCAGTACGGTAGATGGCACGTATTTATTACTCTCGATAGTATTAATGGTTTGCCGCGATACACCAATGGCCTCAGCAAGTTCGGCCTGGGTTATGTTTTTTATAGCGCGTTCTACACGCAAGGTGTTTTTCATAATGCGTTTATTACAACAGGTTTAGGTTGCTTTTTGCTGAAGCCACATCCGGTTTCCGGATTTTGTATAATCGATAGTGAAATACTATTAAAAAAATGGCCGGGATAGTAACAAAGTTGAAGGCCATAACAAATAAAAAGTCGGTGCTGTAAAAAGCAAAATTTGCTATCAATAATATAATGTAGTTTGCATACACCGAAAGTTGCATAGCCTCGAGTCTTATAGCGCTAATATACTCGTCTTCCTGTTTTTCTTTAGAGAATACCCATATTAACATTGGTAAGGGCAGTGTATAAAACAGCCAGGTGATATCTTCGCGCTTAATGCTTTGAGCTATTATCATCACAGCAAAAGCGACAGATAGTGTTTGCCCAATAAGGCGATAGGGTTTATTCGGTAAAAATTTGATAGTTTTTATTTCGTACTCATCGTTACGTTTATATAAAAGGTAATAAAAACGAGCCATAAAAATAACCAATGGCGTAAACAAATTATAAGTCATAAAGGTAAAGCCACTGGCAATAACTTCAATCGCCTTCTCGATCAATCGCAATTGCAAAACATTATTTATGGCTGCTGTAATTAAAAACATCGCGTACATAACATAATTAGCCAATATGGCCCAATACAAAGCATTAAGCCTAATGTTCGCCGTTAGTTCATCTTCTAATTTCTGCTTGCTAAACGCGATGAAAATTAAGCCGCCTACTACCAATGTTAAGGCAAGTTCATTTGTAAAATTTTCGTAAGCGGGTAAAAATAATTGGCTCTGCTCTCTAAGCTGCATACCAAAACCCGGAATTTTGTAGTCGTTATAAACAACCATATAGCCAAGTACAAAGCCTGGCAATGCCAAAAGCCATCCGAATAGCCTAAAGCGGTGGGGAAATAATAATCGTGATTTCATAATTGTAAAGTTTAATGGTGTACATTATTATGATAAGTCAACTTCTTTTGCAGCGTCCCTGTTAAGGCGGAAGATCATCCAGCGAAAGCGGATAATAAAGAATATCAGTGGCGCCCATACCGCTGTTAAGATTATATACATCAACTCAATTGTATTGGTAAATACAACACAAATGGCCAGTATAAAATAATTTAAATATACCGCCCACTGTAATGATTCCAACCTGATGAGCGAGATATGCTCATCTTCTATTTTTTCTTTAGAGAAGGCGATAAATATCAATCCGAAAAGCAACAGCAAAGCGGTAGTGTCATGCGAGAGCTTCATTCCCGGCTGTGCGTCATGATGCAACTCCTGTGCAAAACCATGCGGATGCAGAATTTTAAAAGCAATGGCAAATAGAACAACCGCTATAAAACAGAAGTACCCTATCCTTCGATAATAATGTGGAAACAAAAACCGTGATTTCATAATTGTAAAGTTTGATTTACCAAATGTAAAACAAACTTTACAAATGTCAAATATATTTGACATTTTTTTTATCTATTAAAGTTTCCTTGCAAAGGAGGAATAAAAGCGGCCTTTATAAAACAAAAAAGGCGCTAAAACTGCAAATTATGTGCGTCTTAGCGTCTCTGCCTGAAAAAAACCCGATTATGTTATCCCTCTAAATAAACATCCAGCAAACCGTCCGGCAAGGCAATATAAATCTCGCCGCCTTCTACGTCAATTCCTTTTATGATCTCTACATTCAGCGGGAACAGTACCTCTTTATTTTTAAAATTTACAGATGCGATAAGCTGCTGCGGATATTCAACTACATCCAGTATCTCGCCCAGTTCACCGTGTGTTTCATCAACCGCAATAAAGCCTTTTACATCTTTAAGGGTAAACTCTTCTTTCTTCTTTTTAGGCTTTACCTTGTTAGGCAGGTAGATGTCCTTTTTTACCAGCATGGTTGCCTTTTCAATAGTATCTATATCCTCCAGGTTTAGGTAAGCCTGGTTCTTTTGCAAAAACTTTATCGAGCTTACAAAATAAGGCACCAGCTTACCCGCAATATCCACAAATAACGATTTGATCTTGATAGCTTCCGCGCCTTCAAAATCAATATATACCTGCATTTCGCCTTTAAGGCCTTTGGTTTTTAAAATGCTGCCCAGCCTGAAACAATCCTCGGTTTTCATAACGATACGGTTAAATAACAATGGCGAAGAACCGTTGGGTTACTTCGCCATTTGCTTAGAACTTGCGTTCAATAATTACTCAGCGCTTTCTGCTTCAGTTTCGGTATCAGCAGCAGCTTCTTCAGCCGGGGCCTCAGTTGCTTCTTCTTCTACTTCTTCAGCTACAGGAGCATTTTTAGCAGCGATAGCTGCAGCTTTATCTTCTTTCTTTTTAGCTTCAGCAATTAAAGCCAATTTACGGGCTTCGTCTTTTGCAGCGTTAAGATTTGATTTTTTACCTGTTATTTTGCTGTCTTTTTGATCTAACCACTCAGCAAATTTAGTTTCTGCCTGTTCTTCGGTTAAAGCACCTTTTTTAACACCGCCTTGTAAGTGTTTTTTGTATAATACGCCTTTGTATGACAGTATTGCACGGCAAGTGTCTGTTGGCTGTGCGCCATTGTTTACCCACTCAAGAGTTTTTTCGAAATTGATGTCGATTGTAGCTGGGTTGGTGTTAGGGTTATATGAACCTACACGCTCAATAAAACGACCGTCTCTTGGAGCACGGGCATCTGCTACTACGATGTAATAAAAAGGTTTTCCTTTTTTACCGTGTCTTTGCAGTCTGATCTTAGTTGCCATTCTTTTATTTTTATGTATTCAACATTGTCCCCGGAGTTCTTTCTGCGGGGATGCAAAGGTATAAATTATTATTTATATATAAAAGGCTTGTAATTAATTAGGTAGGGATATTTCTTACTATAAAGATGGATTGTCCGCTTTATTAGTTAACTGACTCTGCTGCGCAAGAGAGGGAGCTTTTTTATTTCTCACTTCTTCGCCCTCTTTGCGCAGCAGAGAGGGTCGACCAGAGAAGCGAAGGGGGGGGGGTGAGTAGACCCACATATACATTGATGCATCGCTTAAAAATATTTTCGCTATTTTTTGTAACAAGAATAATTCACCGGCATCATAATATCACTATATAGCCAAGGTCTTATAAAGCTATAAGTTATTGTGAGGAGCCCGCACCTTAAGGGCCCCGTTAAATTAATCACTTAAACAAAATGTCTGAAAATTTATTGATCCAATTCTGGTGGGTATTTCCGCTGGTGGGTGCTATTCTGCTTTACAAATTTGTATTGCGGGTATTATGTGGTATGATCATCGTTCCGGATGACCGCATTGGTTTGGTTGTTAAAAAATTTACCCTTTATGGCAGCAAACGGCTGCCCGATGGCCGTATCATTGCCATTAATGGCGAAGCCGGTATGCAGGCCAAGCCACTTGCCCCGGGCCTTTACTGGCGCATGTGGCCATGGCAGTATGTAATTACTATGGAGGCTTTTACAGTTGTGCCGCAGGATAAGCTGGGCCTTGTAAAAGCTAAAGACGGCGCCCCTATGGATATTGGCCGTGTGCTGGGCAAACCTGTGGACTGCGACAAGTTCCAGGATTCGCAGGCCTTTCTTGAAAACAATGGTCAAAAAGGCCCGCAGGCCGCATTTTTAACTCCGGGTAACTATCGTATCAACACCTTCCTGTTCGAGATTATGATGGTGCCAACTACCAGCATCCACGAAAACAAGGTGGGTATAGTAACCACGCTGGATGGTGAGCCTTTGGATAAAGGCGAAATTGCCGGCGGCTCGGTTGCCGGGCACCGTAACTACCAGGACCCCATGGCTTTCATTAAAGCCGGCGGTAAAAAAGGTTTACAGGAAGACGTTATCCTGGCAGGGACCTATTACCTTAACCCATGGTTTGCCATTGTTGAGCAGGTAGAGATGGTGCATATCCACATTGGGTATGTTGGTGTGGTTAACTCATTCGTAGGCCCCGAAGGTAAAGATACCAGCGGCGTAGGTTTTACCCACGGTAATATTGTGAAGAAATACGACAAGGGTGTTTGGGATGAACCGCTCGACCCGGGCAAGCACCCTGTAAACATTTATACCCACACGGTTGAGATAGTGCCTACCACCAATATTGTGCTTAACTGGGCAAACAGCCGTACCGAAAGCCACGAGCTGGATAAAAACCTGTGTACCATCAGCGTACGTTCATCTGATGGGTTTACATTCAATTTGGATGTATCTCAGATCATCCATATCCCGCGTAACGATGCGCCAAAGGTTATTGCAAGGTTTGGTAATACAAAAAACCTGGTATCGCAGGTACTGGAGCCCACTATTGCCAACTATTTCCGTAACTCGGCGCAAAAAAGCGGTGTGATAGAGTTCCTGACAAACAGGTCGCAAAGACAGGAGGATGCCCGTGCGCAGATCAGCAAAGTACTGGCCGACTATAATGTAGAAGGCGTAGATACCCTAATCGGTGACATTGTGCCGCCCGAAGCCCTGATGAAAACCCTTACCGACCGTAAAATAGCCGAGCAAGAACGCGTTACTTACGAAATTCAAAAAAGCGCACAAATTGAGCGTAAGGAATTTGAAAGCGCCAAAGCCGGTGCCGATATGCAGCCCGAGGTGGTAAAATCAACCCGCCAGGTGGAGATAAACACCCAAATGGCCGCCTCAAAAGTTGCCGCAGCTAAGGGTGATGCTGAATCGAGAGTCATTAACGCTAAGGCTGATGCCGAGAACAAAACCATCATTGCCAAAGCCGATGCTGAAGCCAAAACTATTAATGCTAAAGCGGATGCCAACGCAACCGAGGTTAATGGTGCTGCCGATGCCGGTAAAATAAAGGCCATAGGTTTGGCCGAAGCCGAGGTTACCAAACAAAAAACCGAAGCCATGGGTACCGAGCAATACGCTATAGTCCGCGTGGCCGAAGCTTTAGCCAGCAATGGCATTAAACTGGTGCCCGAGATTTTGGTTAACGGCCAAAACGGCGGAGGCAATGGTATGATAGATGCTTTAATTGGCAGCGAAATGCTTAAAAAGCTGCAATGCGAAGGTGATGCTAAAGTGGTGGATGTAACGCCAAAGGCGGAGTAATCCAGCCAATTCCCTCCCTCGGAAGGGGTTAACGAGGTCGCTTTATTAACCCCTTCCTCCTCCTTCCCGGGGGAAGGAATCGCACGAGGCCTGCGCTTCTAATTTCCAACCGTCATTGCGAGCGATAGCGTGGCAATGACGGATTTAATAAAAAAGGGAAAGCCGCTCAAGTTGAGCGGCTTTCCCTTTTTTATATTTCTTCAACCAAACTTATATCGCCAGTATCTCTACTATCTTTAAAAAGTTGGGGTTTATTTCAACATTGTGTTTGCAGGCATGCTCAAACGGTGTGTATGAGATCTCGTTATGGATAACGCCTATCATTTCGTTACGGTGGCCATCCCTTAAAGCTTCAACAGCGGCAACACCTACGCGGCTTGCCAATACCCTGTCCTGGCATGATGGCCTGCCACCACGCTGGATGTGGCCTAATATAGAAACCCTTGTGTCGTAATGCGGGAAACGCTCCTTTACGTGGCGACCTATCTCGAAAGCGCCACCTGCGTCATCTCCTTCGGCAACGATTACAATTTTGGATAATTTATCCTTACGGCCATGCTCCAGGCGCTCGCAAAGAGCATCAATATTGGTTTTACTTTCCGGAATAACAATAGCTTCCGCGCCTGATGCAATACCGGTACGCAGGGCTATCAATCCACTATCGCGGCCCATCACCTCAACAATAAACACCCTGTCGTGAGATTCTGCTGTATCGCGGATCTTATCCACAGCGTCAATTACGGTATTAATGGCAGTATCATAACCGATGGTAAAATCGGTGCCTAAAAGGTCGTTATCAATAGTGCCGGGTAAACCAACAACCGGGATATCATATTCGGTACCGAATATACGTGCCCCGGTAAAAGTACCATCACCACCAATAGCAACAAGGGCATCAACGTTATGCTTCTTTAGCTGGTCGTAAGCCAATCTGCGGCCTTCGGTTGTTTTAAATTGTTCGCTGCGGGCTGTTTTAAGAATGGTGCCTCCGCGCTGAATGATATTGGAAACAGATTTCCTGTCCATGGTAAAAAATTCACCATTAATCATCCCCTCGTATCCACGGCGGATACCGGTAACCTCAATTCCATAATAAGTTGCCGAACGTACTACCGCGCGGATGGCGGCATTCATACCTGGTGCATCACCACCTGAAGTAAAAACTCCTATATTTTTGATCTGCGTCATTTTTTAAAGGGCGCTGTCGCTTTGTAAGTGTAAACAGAAAGAACTTTACAAAAGCCATACAGGGTTGCTGCATCGTTTCCGTAAAGTTCCGCGAATTTACACTAATTTTTTTTACCTGCCTATTTTTTATAGGCTGCTATCCCACTATCCAGATAGGAAATGAAGGATTTTATGTCTGTTGCGCCTACCGGTTTAACAAGGGGCTCGCCCTTTTCGTTGGTAATAACATAATAAGGCTGCGCATTTGATCCATATTTGCTTATCTCCAGATCGAGCCATTTACCCCCCAGGGTAGTAATATCTTTTCGTTGAACGGGCGAATTATATTGTTCTGCTTTAGGCAATTCCGTTTTATCATCAATTACCATTTGCAGTATCACAAAGTCGTTCTGCAACCTCTTTAATACTTCCGGGTAAGGCAAAACGTTTTGCTCCATTTGGCGGCAGTTAACACAATTCCAGCCGGTAAAGTCAATAAATATGGGCTTATGCAGTTCTTTTGAAAGCTGTACCGCCTGGTCATAATCGTACCATTCATCAAGGCCCTTTACCTTTGGCAGGCGCTTAAATAGCTCTTCGTATTTCTTTACTTTTATGGTTGATGATGTATTTGCCGGCGTTGCAATAGCAGCACTGCTCCCACCGCCCGAGATATCAAAATCCTGCGTGCTTAAAGGCGGCAGTAAAGCGCTGATGGCTTTTAACGGCGCGCCCCAAAGGCCGGGCACCATGTATATAGTAAAGGCAAACATGCCCATAGCGATGAACGTACGGGTAACCGTTAAATGCGTTACATCACTATCGTGCGAGAATTTGATCTTACCTATAAGGTATAAGCTCATTAATATACCAATGGCTATCCAAAGGGAAAGAACAACCTCGCGGTCTATCAGGTTCCAATGGTAAGCCAGGTCTACATTCGATAAAAACTTCAGGGCAAATGCGATCTCGATAAACCCAAGGATCACCTTAACGCTGTTTAACCACCCGCCAGATTTTGGCAGGCTTTTCAATGCCGATGGGAACGTAGCAAATATGGTAAACGGCAAAGCAATAGCCAGCGAAAAACCAAACATCACCACTGCCGGGGCAAGCCTGTCGCCTTTGGTAAACGCGCTTGAAAGCACACCGCCAATAGCAGGGCCAGTACATGAGAATGATACGACTACCAACGTAGCAGCCATAAAGAAGATCCCCGCAAAGCCACCTTTATCAGAGTTGGCGTCGAGCTTGTTTGCTAATGAACTGGGCAGTGTAATCTCAAATGCGCCAAGGAATGAAGCCCCGAACACTACCAGCATCAAAAAGAAAAAGAAATTGAAGATGCCATTAGTAGCCAGACCATTCAACGCAGCTGGACCAAATATAATGGTGATCAGCAGGCCAAAAACTACATATATAAATATAATGGAGAACCCATACAGGCATGATTGCCAGATAGCGCTGGCCCTGCTTCCCCCTCTTTTTGTAAAAAAGCTAACCGTTAATGGCAACATAGGATAAACACAAGGCAATAAAAATGCCGCGAAACCACCTAAAAAGCCAATAATAAATAATTGCCAAAGGCTTTTGGGGATATCGGTTGTGTTGGTATCTGCTTTAATTGTTGTGGCATCCGTTTTACTCACACCTGCTTTTGCAACAGAATCTGCCTTTATTTTAGCCAGCGAATCTGCGCTTTTTTTGTTGGCGATGACCTGCTGAGAGGCCGATGGCACCTCCGTAAATTCCACATCATTTGTAGAAACAGTGTCGGGCGTTTGCGCTCTAAGCTGTTTCGGTGCTAAAACCACAAAAGCAAAAATGGCTACTAAAAACAAGAATACGCTGCGCAGCAGGGTGCGTTTAATGGCTGTTGTCTTCATTATATTATTTACCTAACGGGATAGAAAACTCTACTTCGTCTGGCGGAAGACATTTTGAATCGTTACAGGTCATAAACTCCAGCTTACCTTTAACTGCTGAAGCCTTTGCCGATTTAAGTTTTACCTTTTGCTGAAATACAACCGAGTTTTCAAAGTAGCCAACATTCATACCGAAAGTTTTTTCGTACTTGGTTATAGGCGTTGGTTCGCTGGGTTTGCCAACCAATGCGTATTCTTTTGACGGGGCAAAAGTAAAGCTCGTCTTAATTGGCCCGCCTTCTTTAACATTTTGTGAATAGATATGCCAGCCCTGGTCAATAGTAGCCTTTATCAATACAACAGCATCTGTCGCGCTGATTTTTTTAGCCGCGTACGACCATTTTACGTGCGATTCTATCTGTGCCTTTGCACCTATAGTTATTAATAATGCGGTAACCGCTAAAAATAATCTCTTCATCTTATTTATTTAAAAATTCTATTTCTTTTAAGTTATATTCCTGTTCGCCGTTTTGTTGCTTTACTACAAGCAAACCGTTTTCTTTAACATTTATTATAGTGCCTTCAAAAATATGACCGTTCGACTTAAATTGTCGAACTTCGTTTAACCAATATAGTCGGCTTAAGTACATATTCCTTACAAACTCCAGCCTTCCGGCTTTTAGGTGCAGATAATAGCCCTCAATGTGGTTGCAAATTTCTGCTAATATATTTTTTAATTCATAATCCTTCTGTAATATCTTCTTTATAGAAGTAGCATTAACCGCGTCGGGTGCAAAAACCTCCTGGTTTACGTTAAGCCCGATACCTATAACCGAGTGCTTTATCTGGCTGCCCTGCAATATGTTTTCAATAAGCATCCCGCCAAGTTTGCTATCATCAAAATAAATATCATTTGGCCATTTTATCTTCAGGCTGTCACGCAACAGGGGGTACAGTGCGTCATATACACCCATGCTAACGGCACAGGTAAGGTAAAACTGCTGCGATGCCGATAAAAAAGATGGGCGTAACAATATGCTGAAGGTTAAATTTTTGCCCGGCTCTGCATGCCAGGTGTTATTGCGCTGGCCACGGCCCGCAAACTGGCGCTCTGCCATAATGACCGTTCCATCAGGTACTGGCTTGGAATTTGACAGGATATTTTTAAGGAATGTGTTTGTAGAGTCAACTTCTTTTAGTGTCACTAAATTTTGTCCAACAAATAATCCTGAAAATATGTTATTTTGCAACGTATAATATTATTAAACCCGAAATCGTTCAAAACTAAATCTTTTTAATGGTAAAAAGTAAAGTGATAAATGAATCCGCCTATATTTCTGAACTTGCCATACATGGCATGCAGGAAAAAAAGGGGAATGATCTGGTAAGGCTTGATCTTCGTAATATAAACAGTTCGGTAGCAGATTACTTTGTAATTTGCCATGCCGATTCGGCCACACAGGTAAAAGCAATTGCACATAGTGTTGAGGAAGAAATTTATAAAGCTATACAACAGAACCCCTGGCGCAAAGAGGGGCTTGAGCATGGCGAATGGATACTGCTGGATTATATAGATGTTGTCATACACATCTTCAGGACCGACAAACGAGAGTTTTATGGTGTTGAAGACCTATGGGGTGATGCTGAAATTAAAAGCTATAAAAGCGCTTAAGAAAGCTCAAATTAATACCCTTTTAAATTACTAACAGATTGATACTTGAGCTTGTAGAACATGGAAATTAAAGATAAGAAGTCAGATTCCCCAAAACCTTTACGCAAGGTTCCGAATAAAAAAGTTACACCAAAACCACCAAAGTTTAACCTGATGTGGCTTTACGCCATTGCTATTATTGGTATATTGGTAGTGCCTACACTTATGAGCGGCGGCACCGGAAAATCAATAGATTTTCAAAGGTTTAGCACCAGGATGCTTCGCACCGGCGATGTTGAAAAAATTGTGGCCTACAAAAATGGCGACCTGGTAACCGCCGAAGTTTTTATTAAAAAAGACAGTTTAACAAAGCCCGAATACGCCGATGCCGGAAAAGGGCAACGCGGCCTGGGCGTATCTAACGACCCTCAGTATAATTTTACTGACGCCTCTTACGAAAGCTTAAAGCAATCTATCGCGGCAGCACAAAAAGATGTACCCGATGCGCAAAAAACCGCTATTGAATACCAGCAAGGTAAAGAAAACCTGCTAAGCAACTGGCTGGTGCAATGTGTTATAATGGCAGTGCTGCTTGTTGGTGTATGGTTGTTTATAATGCGCCGTATGGGCGGTGGTGCTGGTGGTGGCGCAGGTGGCCAGATCTTTAACATTGGTAAATCAAAAGCTACCTTGTTTGATAAAGAAGCCCAGGTATCGGTTACATTTAATGATGTTGCCGGGCTTGAAGAGGCCAAACAAGAGGTTATGGAGATTGTAGATTTCCTTAAAAATCCTAAAAAATATACCAATCTGGGTGGTAAAATACCAAAAGGTGCATTGCTGGTTGGTTCGCCGGGTACCGGTAAAACGTTATTGGCCAAAGCCGTTGCAGGAGAGGCACAGGTACCTTTCTTCTCGCTGTCGGGTTCCGACTTTGTGGAAATGTTTGTGGGTGTGGGTGCGTCACGTGTTCGCGACTTGTTCAAACAGGCAAAAGATAAAGCCCCTTGTATCATCTTTATTGATGAGATCGATGCTATTGGCCGTGCCCGTGGTAAAAACACGATGATGGGTGGCAATGATGAGCGCGAAAACACCCTGAACCAGTTACTGGTTGAGATGGATGGTTTCGGTACCGATAGCGGCATTATTATACTTGCTGCAACTAACCGCCCTGATGTACTTGATAGCGCACTAATGCGCCCGGGGCGTTTTGACAGGCAGGTATCTATTGACAAACCCGATTTGATTGGCCGCGAGCAGATCTTTAAGGTTCACTTAAAACCTGTTAAGGTGGCAGAAGGAGTTGATGCTAAAAAACTATCGGCACAAACCCCTGGTTTTGCGGGTGCAGAAATTGCTAACGTTTGTAACGAAGCCGCTTTAATAGCTGCCCGTAAAAACAAAGAGGCCGTTGATATGCAGGATTTTCAGGATGCTATTGACCGTGTTATTGGTGGTTTAGAGAAGAAGAACAAGATCATCTCTCCGGAAGAAAAACGCATTGTGGCTTACCACGAAGCTGGCCACGCTATTGCAGGCTGGTTCCTGGAGCATGCCGATCCGTTGGTGAAGGTGTCTATAGTGCCGCGTGGTGTTGCTGCATTGGGTTATGCCCAGTATTTGCCGAAAGAACAATTCCTGTATACTACAGAGCAATTGCTTGACGGCATGAGCATGACCATGGGTGGCCGTGTTGCCGAGGATCTTACTTTCGGTAAAATCTCAACCGGTGCGCAAAACGATCTGGAACGTATTACCAAACTGGCTTATGCCATGGTTACCATATACGGTATGAACGAAAAAGTGGGTAACGTTTCTTTCAACGATACACAAGGCGAATACCAGTTTAATAAACCATATTCAGAAAAAACTTCTGAATTGATAGATAACGAGGTGCGTGCTCTTATTGGTGATGTTTACCAAAGCACAAAACGTTTGCTGACCGAAAAGCGCGATGGTTTAGAGAAACTGGCCAACAAGTTGATAGAGAAAGAAATTTTATTCCAGTCGGATCTGGAAGAGATATTGGGCAAACGCCCGTTTGATAACCGCACCACTTATGATGAATTTGTGAATGGCCCGGAATCAAACCAGGACCCGGCTGCACAAAACCTGGTTCATGAAGGTGTTGGTGATCACTCCGGTACCTTTGATAGGAACCCTGAAGAAACCGATGCAACTAAAGAATAATTTTTAAGTTCGAAGTAAAAAGTCGTAAGTCTGGCAAAGGCTTGCGACTTTTTGCTTTATACTTATTACTTTTGATTTTACATGAGGGATATTACTACATCTAAAGAAAAGCTGTTAAAAAAGGTGCGCAAAGCGCTTTTAGAGAAACGCGATAACCCCTATCCAAATCTGGAAGACCTACCTATGTATCCGCCAACCGACGAGATGCTGGAAGTACTTTTTGCTGAAGAGTTTACAGCTGTTAGCGGCCAGTTTGTTTTTTGCGAAGATGAGGTGCAGTTTATAGAAAACCTGCTGGAGCTTGCCGAAGAACGTAAATGGCATAAAATATATTGCTGGGAGCCAGCTTTGCAGGACATGCTTAAACAGTACGATTACCCCTTTTTTGAAACCGATAAAGATTTTGACCAGGCCGAAGTTGGCTTTACCCTTTGCGAAGCTTTGATAGCCCGTAACGGCACCATATTGCTTTCAAACGGCAATGCAGCAGGCAGGCGTTTAAGCATTTACCCCCCGGTACACATTGTATTGGCATATACCTCACAATTGGTGCTAGATCTTAAAGACGGTTTTAAACTGCTGAAGGAAAAATACGGCACCGGCATTCCATCTATGATAACCCATGTAACAGGCCCAAGCCGTACTGCCGATATTGAAAAAACACTTGTTTTGGGGGCCCACGGCCCTAAAGAACTGTTTGTTTTTTTATTGGATGGATAGTAGAGCGTGATTTCCAGAGCGAAGAGCGCGACTCATACCGATCACTACCGCTCCTTTCAAAATAACGCGCTTATCACCTCTATCTCTCTACTTCTCTTAAAATATTCAACTCATCCAGCTTACACTCCTCCAACACCACCCTTTCGCTCGCCTTTTTGTTATAAGCCCATTTTATCAAACGGATATAGCCATCTGCTATCTCTATCCCGGTGATATCGCCATCATTAAAACAACAGCAGCCAGTGTTAAAATAAGTATCCAGGTAGCCATTAAAATCAGGTGGCGTATTCCCCTGCAGGTGCAGGCTGGTTATTTTTTTTTCAAACTCCGCTACTTTGGAAACATCGTTATCGGTTCTGGCTTTATCAAGGCGTATGTAAAGATTTTCCAGCTCGGTTAGCGACCGGAATACCGGCTGGTGCGTGTGCCCGGTTATCAGCAGTGTGTTTTTGCGCTGGCTGCTCCATTCGTACATAATGCGGTTATGATCTGTTTTTAGCTGGTTGTTATAGGCCGGCGTGTTAGGGTTTATGCGAAGGTAGCCCTGCAATGGCCCCCAAACGTCAGACACGAACCACTTGCTGAACCAATTGCCATCGCTTTGCAGATCGCCCTGGTGGCCATGGGTCATAAATATCTCTAACGGTTTACCATTCACCTGCGTTTGTAAAACGGCTCCTTCATAAACCCTTATAGCTTTGCCGTAAATTTGCAACAGGCTTACCATTGCAAGCGGGTCGTTACCCCAGTACAGGTCATGGTTGCCAAATATCTTTACAAACCGGTCCTGCTCCATAAATAGCTTCTCTTTCTCGAACGTTGGTTTGTTGTGCCGCTTTACGGTTATAAACAGGTTTTCCCAAAGCTCTTCGCTATCGCCCAGGTTTATATAAATAAATTTTTCGCGGTTATAATGATCAAGCGCGGCCAGGTAGTTCTTTGCCGAAAGGGCGAATATATCGGCCCCGTCCCTTGCTCCTTTATGCTGATCAGAAAAGATAATGAACTTATCTTTTTCAGGGGCGAATGGTATTACCAGTCCATTTTTACCCGGCTTGGTAATGATGCTTTTATATAGCGAATTTAATGCCTTATTAACCCTTGCCTTATCCGGCCTTGATGAGAATTTATCGGCTAGGCGCGATACGGGTTTATAAAGCAGGCGTTGTAAAAAGCGGCGCATGTGGGGATTAACATGCGCCGCTGATAATTGTGTGATAAGGTTTAAGAATTAATACTTGCCGCTGCCGGTTATGGTAACCCGTTCATCTGTTAGCAGATCTATCATGTTAACAGAAAACTCGTACGAAGTGGAACTCTTTTTGGTAACGGTTCCCCCTGTTGATGAATACACAGTATTGCTGTTTGGAACACATACGGCATATAGTTTTGATGAAAACCCGGTGTTATCATCAAAATTAACAACATTGCTTGTGCCACTGCTACCAGTTGGCATGTTATACACAGTGAAAGACGCGCCGGTGCTTGACGCGATGATCACATCAATATTACCAGATACGCCGCTTGTTGCAGGTATTGACTGGCATGGCCCGCTAAATTTTGTACCCATTATGGTAAATGTACCGGTTGCACCCGCGCCGATATCGTCGTTTCCGCTATCATCCTTTTTACAGCTACCCAAAAAGGCTACCACCATTAAAAGCAGCAGGCTTTTTACAAATAAATTTCTTTTTAAAGTTTTCATATTGTTCATGTGTTAGTGCTTGTTTATAAATAGATTTTAGAAGGTAAACAGGTAGCTAACGCCTGCAAACGCATACGAACCGCCGGTTACTTTGATGTAGTTATAACCTACACCCAAATGAGATTTTTCGCCTATGTTAAGGCCAACTTTGGCAGCCAGCAGTAAATTGGTGTTACTTGCAGAGTTATCGTCCTCATCAGACACACGCAGGTTATAAACACCCACTTGCGGCTCAACAAAAAACATCCCGCCAAACTTGGCCAAAAAGCCAACCTTAATAGGTATGCCCGAGTATTTTACTTCAGCATCCTCTTTTTTTAAGAAGTAATTGTAACCCACACTACCGGTAACCGCTCCTATATCACCAATATGGTATAAACCAACTGCGTTAACGCCAAGTCCTGCCGATGTAGCATCTTTAAAATTACCCACTGGCAGTAACCCTTCGAGCTCTAACCCAAAGTTGAATGTTGATGAAGATGCATCTGCTGCTGCAACATTTTTAAACGCTGCCTTTTGTTCAAATAGGTTTTTTCCGCTTGCCAAAGGAGTAAAATTTACAGATTTGTTTACCAACACGGCTGTAGGGTTTGAGCTAGCCTCCGGCTGGGTGATGCCGGTAAGGCTGTTAGTTTGCGCACTGGCGGTTATGCCTGCACATAGTAAAGGGATAAATAAAAGTTTTGAAAGGTTAAGGTTATTCATATCAAAAATCTATGCTGCCTACTCTGTTCCGTTTTCGGCTTTCCCGGCCACAATTGCTGTAATTGCTTATCACAAATCTCCGTTAAACAGCAAGGCGCATCAATGCGCATATCACCCAAGTTATACTGTGTTTATGCTGTGCAAATACCGTGAAAACACGGGGCTAATACCCCTGCGATACAAATAATTTAGCAGTTGCAAATCATCAATTAAACATTAATTAATCACGATCATGAAAAAACTATTATTTATCGCATTACTACTTATTGGCGGGCTTACCATATTTGCCGGCTGCAGCAAAAAAAACAACGAGGACGGTTCCCCTTCAACATCGATATCAAAAAGTAAACTTATTGGCAAATGGCTTTATGTAAAATTCGTTGAAAACGGCGATACCGAAACTTTTGAAGATGGCGAATACTTTCAGCTTAACGAAGATGGTACAGCTTACGACAGCATGGACAATGACAATGCACAATGGAGCCTATCCGGTAATAAAATAACTTTTATTGTTGCCGGGAAACCCAATATTGCCACTGTAGAAAAACTAACCAGTAGTGAGCTTGTGATGTCTACAAATGATAATGGCGAAGTGAGGACAGCTTATTTTAAAAAATAATCTTTGTAAATACAAATGTTCCTGATAGAATGTAACTTAGGGAAACCGTTAATCTTAAAACAATTTAAACAATGAAAAATTTACTCTCAGTACTATTTGTATTATGTGTACTTGCATCGTGTAAGCAAAAACCTGCAGCTACCGATGAGCCGGCCGCAGTAACAACCTCGCCCGATACCGCAGTAACCGACCGCGGCCCTGTTGAAATCCCCTTTGAACTTGCAAGCCGAATGGTTAAGAATTATGAACCACATGTTGGCGCCGTATCAAAGCCAGATGGAACTCTGGCGTCTACCGACGGCAATACGCGCTCTGTTTGGCTTGAACTGGATAAACTGGAGAAATATGTCGAGATATTGAAAAAAGAGAGGGCGGCTAATGGAAAAACAGATGGTGTACGTGTTTATTTTGGAACTTATGGTGATAATGCTAAAGAGCCTGCCACATATGACCTTGATCCTAATAACTCGTTTAGAAACACGCTTGTTTTTGTTTCAACAAAAGATTCTGTAAATCTTGCAAAGGTGCATTTTCATCGCGATTATTTTAACGATGAAAAGGCCTTTATTTTAACCGGCCCTGCAGACAAAGGCGAGCTTTGCCCTCCTCCGGTAAAATGCTGTGAGATTGGTGCAGTACTTTCATGCCCATAATAATTACTTATGTTTTTATCTGCTAACAACATTGTTGAGTTAACCGGCCTGCTTTTAGCTATAGTTTTTCTCATCAATGATAAAAACAAGATCTGGAGAGCCCAGATCTTGTTTTTAATCGCGGTGTGTATTATTGAGTTAACCGGGCGGTATTACAGGATAATCATCCAGCAAAATAATAGTTGGATCTACAACTTGTATCTGTTGCTCGAAACTGGTTTTGTAAGTGCCGTGTTCTACACTTTTTTTGAAGATTATATAAAAGGAAGGCTATATATAATAGCTGTGGTGCTGCTATTTATTATCGTATATACAAAAGAGGTAGTATCTCACGGTATTACTAAATTTAATGTAAACAGCGACACCCTGCTATCCGTACATTTTTGCATTTGCAGCTTGTTATATTATTACCAACTTTTAAAAAGCGAAGGGTATGAGCAATTGTCAAAACTGCCATCGTTTTGGTGGGTAAACGGCGTTTTCTTTTTTTATTTTGGAAGCGTTGCCTGCGACCTTTTCTTTTATCAGTTATTTTCAATCCCAAACAACTTACGTTCAGATATATACGCTATATTAAACCTGCTTTTATACAGTTGCTGGTCATACTCATTTTTATGCAGATATCAACAAAGGAAACGGTTGAGTTAATTGTCACAGCAACGCTGATTTTTTTATTAGCGCCCGCCTTTGTGCTGATATACGTTAACCTATACAACCAGCGCAAGAAAAAACTTGTGGAAGAAAAAGCACTACTCGAATCGCAATTCCAGCAGGAACTTCTAAAAACCCAGGTAGAAATGCAGGAGCAGACCCTTAACCATATTAGCCGCGAAATACATGATAATGTAACCCAGGTACTCTCTTTTGTTAAGCTTAACCTGGCTATCCCCGCGAAAGCTACACCCGAACAGGCCGAGCAAAAAATAAGTGAAAGCCGCAACCTGGTTGCGCAGGTAATAAATGACCTGCGCGATCTTTCAAAGAGCCTCAGCTATGAGCATATTATGCAGCTTGGGCTTGTACAAACCATGGAAATAGAAACCAGCCGTGTCAACAAAAGTGGCATTATTAACATTATACTGGCCATTGGCGGCAACGCCCGTAACCTGGGCGAAGAACGCGAGCTGGTATTGTTCCGCATTTTCCAGGAAGCACTTAATAACACGCTGAAACATTCGGGCGCAAAGCAGCTAAAGATCAGTTTGGATTATTTTGATCATTTGTTTAACTTAACCATTCAAGACAACGGTGTGGGTTTCCCGGCCCATTCGCTAAACAAAAGCGGATCAGGCTTAAGAAACATTGTGAACAGGGCTGCCTTAATTGGTGCTGATGCTGTTATTGACAGCGCACCAGGCAAGGGTTGTTGTATAAAAATTACTATTGACCCCCTTACACAATATACCCATGCCAACGGAAACCACTATAGCCCTGGTTGATGATCACCGCCTCTTCAGAAGTGGCATCGTATCATTAATAACTTCTATTACTGGCTATAAAATACTTTTTGAGGCTGGCAACGGCGAAGAACTAACGCGTAAAATATCTCCCAAGTTTAAACCCGATATTGTTTTGCTGGATATAAACATGCCAGTAATGGATGGCACCAGCACCGCGCACTGGCTGCGCACGCATTACCCCGACGTTTGTATCATCATCTTATCCATGTTTGAGGATGCCGAAAAAGTATTGAGTATGGTAAAAATTGGCGTTAAAGGCTATCTGCTAAAAGACGCCGAACCGCACGAGTTTGAGCAGGCTCTTAAAAAAGTATCGCAGGGCGAACTGTATTACCCCGAATTTGTAACCCGCCACCTGGTACAAAGCTTTAACAAAAACACAGACCAAATTAAGCTTAACGCCCGCGAAATTGAGTTTCTAAAACTTGCTGGCACCGAACTTACCTACAAGGAAATTGCCGACCAAATGTGCGTTAGTGCGCGCACGGTTGACGGTTACCGCGACCAGCTTTTTGAAAAACTACAGATAAAAAGCCGTGTAGGGCTGGTTTTATACGCGATAAAAAATAACATGATTGAATTGTAATTTGCTAAAATTATTAGCAAATTTGTTTTCATGTCACATGCGGAAAACGATGAATTTTTTAAGGGTAGAGGGGCGCAGGTAAATACGCACAACAGGTTTTTAAAGAACAAATATGTACTGGACCATATTGAGGGGCTTGACGAACAACTGCTGGAAAATACGCATACCCAACTTTTTGAAGAAACCCCAAAGAAGATCGTAAGCGAATCTAATAGTCCGGATCTGAGTCACTTCCACTCCATAAACCCTTACCAGGGTTGCGAACATGGCTGCATTTATTGTTATGCCCGCAACAGCCACGAGTATTTTGGCTTTAGCGCCGGTCTCGATTTTGAACGTAAGATCATCGTAAAACGTAATGCGCCAGAGCTGCTCGAAAAATATTTCAATAAAAAGGGTTACGAGCCCGTGCCCATCGTACTCTCGGGCAATACAGATTGCTACCAGCCAATTGAACGCAAGCTTAAAATAACCCGCGGGCTGTTAGAAGTGTTTTTAAAATACCGCAATCCGGTTAGCATCATTACTAAAAACAATGTGGTGCTACGCGATATGGATATATTGGGCGAATTAGCCCGCATGAACCTTGCGCATGTAAACGTATCTATCACCACGTTAAATGAATCGTTACGGCAAAAGCTGGAACCACGTACGGTTATGGGCATGAGCAGGCTTGGTGTTATCCAAAAGCTATCAGAAAAAGGCATCCCCTGCAGGGTGATGGCAGCGCCAATCATCCCCGGGCTAAACAGTAACGAGATCCCCGATATTATAAAAGCAGCTGCCGACCGGGGCGCAGTAGCAGCCGGCTTTACCATTGTAAGGCTTAACGGGGCAATTGCCGAGATCTTTACCGACTGGGTACACAAGGCATTCCCCGACAGGGCTGAGAAGGTTTTAAATATGATAAAGGCCTGCCACGGGGGCAGCCTTAATGATAGTGAATTTGGGCGCCGTATGAGCGGCGAGGGCCAGGTTGCGCAATCCATCCACCAACTATACCGTATGGCCTGCGTACGTTTCCTGGCGGGCCGCGAAATGCCGCAATATGATTTTACATTGTTTACACCAAGGGGCGGAAAGCAAACGAGTATGTTTTAACCCTAATCGTCATTGCAATGACGCGGTGGTTAGAAAGAGCTTACATCCTCAACCTAAGCGATACCGACCTGCCCAGCGCCTGTACAAAATTAGGGTCGAGTTGCTCTTCGCCATCTTTTTGGATCCAGATGGTGTTTTCTTTTATCAGCTGTAGCTTTTCGCCGTTCAGCAGTAATTCCAGTTCGGTTGTATTTTGGTTTATTAAACGGCTGTTTACAATCTGGTAAACATAATCCTTGTCGTTAAATGTAATCCGTAGCGGTAATCCCATATCTCTAATCTTCTCGCGGTAAAGATAGCCGTTCTTTTGAGAGAGGAAATTTTATTTGAAAAAAAGAACGGCGTTGCTTCATACTCCGCAATTACGCGCGGGGATTATTCCACAACAAAAAAGGCCCCGTAGAGGGGCCTTATAAATATAAGTTTATGAACGTGGTTGCTAATTAAGCGTTCTCTTCTTCCAAAGCCATTAGCTCATCAACCAGGATACGTCCGCAATGCTCGCAAACGATGATCTTTTTACGCTGACGGATGTCTGACTGGCGCTGAGGCGGGATCTGGTTAAAGCAACCAGAGCATGAATCGCGCTGAATGGTAACTACTGCTAAACCATTTTTAGCGTTTTTACGCAAACGGTTATAAGCAATCAGCAAACGCTCATCAATATTACCGGTAGCTTTTTCGGCCTGTCCCGTTAACTCGCTTTCTTCTTTTTCGGTTTCGGCGGTAATGGTGCCTAACTCATCTTTTTTAGCATCAAGGTCGCTGCGGCGTGCATCAAGATCTGCTTGTGCTTTTTCGTAAATGCTGGTTTTTGATGCGATCTCGAAACCATACTCACGAATCTTTTTCTCGCTCACTTGTATATCTAAGCCTTGTATCTCAATTTCTTTTGATATGGCATCATACTCGCGGTTGTTTTTTACTTCGTTAAGCTGAGTTTCGTATTTTTTTATGTTAGACTGTGCGTCTTTTATCAGGTTCTTGCGGGTTACAATTTCATCCTCAAGATCATCAAGCTCATTCTTGATCTTCTGTATGCGGGTTTCAAGGCCTGCTACGTCATCTTCAAGATCTGCAACTTCCATAGGCAATTCACCTCTTACCTGGCGTATCTTGTCAATTTTGGTGTGGATGGTTTGCAGGTCGTATAAAGCTTTCAGCTTTTGTTCTATGGTTTGTTCCATTAAATAAAATATTTGACGGGGTTTGTATTCACTTTTGTTAAACGGATGGCAAAGTTACTAAATTTTTTCTGAATAATTTCGAACAATAATTGTTGCGTAAATTGCTCACTTTCAAAATGTCCAATGTCGGCGATGAGTATTTTTCCCTCTGCATCAAAAAACTCGTGATATTTATAATCTGCAGTAATAAAAACATCTGCCCCTGCACCTATGGCCTGCTTCAATAAAAAGCCTCCCGAGCCACCGCAAACCACTACTTTTTTTACCTGTTTGCCTGTAAATGCGGTGTGCCTTATTACCTGTGCATCCATACTTGTTTTTACATCTGCTAAAAATTCGGCTTCGTCCATTGGTGCGTCCAGTTCCCCTATCATGCCGCTGCCAATTTCCTGGTGCTGGTTGGTCAGGTTATACAGGTCGTACGCTACCTCCTCATACGGGTGCGCCAAAACAAGCGCCATGATGATCTTGCTTTCCAGGTTGGCCGAGTAAACGGTTTCTATCCGCATCTCCTCTTCGTGGTGACGAACGCCTGGCTCACCCACATAAGGGTCGCTATTTTCACTACCCTTAAAAGTGCCGGTTCCTTCGGCGTTAAAACTTACTTCACTGTACTCGCCAATATGGCCTGCCCCTGCATGGAACAGCGCTTTACGCACCTGTTCGGCCTGGGCAATGGGCACATAGGTAACCAGTTTTTTAAGCAGGTTATGCTTGGGGGCTAAAATACGTGTATTGGTTAGGCCAAGCGTTTCGCAAATGCGGGCGTTAACGCCTGTCATTACGTTATCCAGGTTGGTATGGATGGCATACAGCGCTATGTTATTGCGGATGGCTTTTTCAACCACGCGTTCTACATACGTTTTGCCATTAAACCTTTTTAGCCCTTTAAATACAATAGGGTGATGCGATATGATAACCTGGCAACCGGTTGCTATGGCCTCGTCAACCACGGCCTCGGTGCAATCCAGCGATATCAGCGCCTGGTGTACCTCCATCTCCGGCTGTCCCACTATCAGGCCGCTGTTATCATAATCTTCCTGCAAGGCCAGCGGGGCCATGCTCTCCAGGTAAGCAGTTAGCTGTGCTAATTTCATAATTGTACTAAGGTAGTAAGGTGCGGCGATGTTTGGAAAGAATATTTTATTCGGTTGGTGTAATCGCTTTATTATTTACTCGCCCCGGCATCTACCCTCTCTGCTTCGTAAAAAGGCAAGGAGAAAAACAAACCTTCTTTCCGTGCAGCGAAGAGAGGGTCGCGCACGTAGTGTCGCTGGGGTGAGTAAAACGCAAAAAGATCAAAACAACCAGTGATATTTTCTTTGGCGCCAACCGTCACCGGCCTGCCAACGCTCACCGCGTTTTGATCCTTATATAGCTTAAAAACTTTGCTTATATCTTTGACCGTACCTTGGCTTTTGCAACTTTCAGGTCGTTCATTAAAATGTTCATCAATTCTTTATCAAAACGAGACATTAATTTGTTTGCTATTGGTTTTCTCAGGGTTTTCATTGTGATATGGTTTAGGGATTTGTATATATTTTGATAATTAAACACCCATTTTAGCTATGTTAAAGCTTTCGTAGGCCATTTTCTGGTTGTATTCGTTTGCTATAGACTGGTGGTTTATGAGGTCGACAATGGTACCGATAAAGCAAAAGCCTGCTGTAAAAAAGTAAAATACGCCCATCATTACCTGGCCCACCAAAAAGCGCTGTACCCCCGCAATGCCGATAAAGCCAAGCAGCGTGAATATCATAATATCCTGCGGGCTTTTTCTTTTACCTGAATAGATCATGTAAAAGGTTTGTTTTTGGGTATCGCTCAGGCTGCTTGTTGCCTGGTGCAAAACTGCCATTTCCTCTGTTGTGATGCCTGGCAGTGACATATAAGGATTGTAAGTGTTCATTTTTTTACGTTTTATTGTTGTGATTGATGATGTAAAACTAATATCGAAATAAAAATTTGCCTATAACTAATAGGCAACCTGTTATAAACCATCGGTAAGCGCGGTAATTTATTCGGCGAAACAGGGGAATTTTTTTACCGGTTATCAGCGTTAAAGCGGTATTTACGTGGCAGCGCCAGTGTATAGATGCGGTACAACAAACCGCCAAGCACAGGTATACCCAACCAGTGCGCATGGAAAGAGCTTTTTATATCACCATGAAACAAATAAGAGATAGCATGGCCAAGGCCGCAACCCGGGCACCAGGTAAAGCCAAGCAGCTTTAAAGGGCATAAGCTAAAGTGGCTTTCACCTGCCGGGTTTGTAAACGCCAGGCAAATCAAAGCCACTATCCAAAAAATTAATTCAAAATATCGGTTAAAGTACTTTCTAATCAACTCGGTTGCTCCTGGTGGTTAGCAGTAAAGATACTGCAAACGCTTCTATTACACCAACAAGCAGCGCGCCGAAAATACGGCCGCTAAAACTTTGAAAAGTGGTATCATTACTGCCCGCACCACCCCAGTTAATAAATACAATTCCGGCAAACACAGCTAGAACACCGCCAACCAATAAAATTTTAAAGCTTTGTATCAATGCTTCCAAGAAGCCCATATTGCCTTTCAGTTCGCCATCCCTAAAGTTTTTAACCCCAAAAAACAACCCTATAAGCGGTATTAATATGGAAACATATTCAATGGGGTTAACCTCACTATCGGTTAAGTGATATCCTGTTTGGCGCATTATAAAAAGCCATATTAAACTTAAAACACCTATTACTAATCCAAATATTACTGAGTTCTTCATGTTGTATAAAGTTTGGTACTTTGTTGTAGTTTCGAAATATCATTTAAAAGTAAACATAAGCGCAAATTGTTTGCTTTAATTTTATGATAAATACCCGGCCACATAAAAAAAGGCTTTTTTACCTATATTTACACCGTTTTGAACATCCGTGATATATTAGAGCGATACAAGGCTGACGATAGGATAAAGGCATTGGCGAAAGCTTTAAATGCCGGTAAAAATCCAAGGGTGCAGCTTCGTGGTTTAGTCGGGTCGGGTGATGCGGCCATGGCGGCTGCATTGTATTTTTTGCAGCACAAACACATGATATTTGTGCTGCCCGAACGCGAAGAAGCCGCATATTTCCTGGCCGATCTGGAAAACCTTACCGGTAAAGACATCCTGCTTTTCCCCTCGTCATACCGCAAACCGTTTGAATTTACCCAACCCGACAGCAGCAATGTACTTGCCCGTGCCGAGGTGTTGAATGAACTTAACCATTCTACTGAATACGGACAGCTCATCGTAACTTATCCCGAGGCTTTGGCCGAAAAGGTGATAGACCGCTCATCGCTGGAGAAAAACACGCTCGAAATATCTGTAAATAATAAGCTCAGTATCGATTTCATCACCGAATTTTTGGTGGAGTATGATTTTGACCGGGTTGATTTTGTTTACGAGCCCGGGCAGTTCTCTGTTCGTGGCGGGATTGTTGATATCTTCTCTTTCTCGCATGATTTGCCTTACCGAGTCGAGTTTTTTGGCGATGTTATTGAGTCCATACGTACATTTGAAATAGAAAGCCAGCTATCTGTTGAGCAGGTAAAGAATATCACCATTGTACCCAACGTCCAATCAAAATTTCTTACCGAGAATAACATCTCCCTGCTGGAATATGTAGAACCCGACACACAAGTATGGATAAAAGATGTGCAGTTTACGCTGGATATTATCCAAACCGGGCATAAAAAAGCTACGCAGCTTTGGAAGGCCTTATCCGCGGATGAAAAGAACCAGAACCCCGATTGGATAGACCCCAAATTTAGCTTTACCGACGAGAAACTTATTGCCGACCAGCTGCATGACTTTGCACTGGTTGAATTTGGCAAGCAATTCTTTTACAACGATGCTACGCAGATCAGTTTTGATATGCGTCCGCAGCCATCCTTCAATAAGGATTTTAGCCTGCTGATCCATAATTTTAAAAATAACGAGGCCGAGAAGATAGAGAACTACATCCTTACCGATTCGGCGCGACAGGTTGAGCGGCTATATGCTATTTTAGAAGACCTGGACAAAACTGTTAAATTTACCCCGGTAAGCATCAGCATCCGCGAAGGATTTATTGATAGGGAACAAAAACTGGCTTGTTATACCGATCACCAGATATTTGACCGTTACTATAAATACAAGCTTAAAAAAGGCTACCAGCGTTCGCAGGCTATTACGCTTAAAGAGCTGCGCGACCTAAAACCCGGCGATTTTGTTACCCACATAGATCATGGTATCGGCAAATATGCCGGGCTTGAAAAGGTGGAGGTAAACGGCAAAACGCAGGAGATGATCCGTTTGGTTTATGCCGATAACGATCTATTGTATGTAAACATCAACTCGTTAAACCGGATCAGCAAATACAGCGGCAAAGAAGGCACAGAACCCCGCATGAACAAGCTGGGCACCGATACCTGGGAACGACTCAAAAAAACCACAAAAAAAAAAGTTAAAGACATCGCCCGCGACCTGATCAAGCTTTACGCCCTGCGCAAAGCCCAGGATGGGAATGCCTTTTCGCCCGATAGTTATTTGCAGACAGAACTGGAAGCATCCTTCCTTTACGAAGATACCCCGGACCAGGAAAAGGCGACCGTAGATTTCAAGAAGGACATGGAATCGCCGCATCCTATGGACAGGCTGATATGCGGCGATGTAGGCTTTGGTAAAACCGAAATTGCCGTACGCGCCGCGTTTAAGGCCGTGGCCGATAGCAAACAGGTAGCCATATTGGTGCCTACAACCATTTTGGCCGCCCAGCATTACAAAACATTTAGCGACAGGCTAAAGGGCTTCCCCGTAAATATTGATTACGTAAACCGATTTAAAACCACCAAACAGGTAAAAGATACCCTGGATGGGTTAAAGCAGGGTAAGGTAGATATCATTATAGGCACACACCGTTTAGTGAGCAAGGACGTGAAGTTTAAAGACCTTGGCCTGATGATCATTGACGAGGAGCAAAAGTTTGGTGTATCGGTAAAAGAGAAGCTAAAACATATGCGCGCCAATGTGGATACCTTAACGTTAACCGCAACGCCGATACCGCGTACGCTGCATTTCTCATTAATGGGCGCAAGAGACCTTTCCATTATATCCACCCCTCCGCCAAACCGGCAGCCGGTGGTTACCGAACTGCATGTGTTTAACGATACCTTGATAAAAGAGGCCGTTGAGCACGAGATTGAACGCGACGGGCAGGTGTTCTTTATTCATAACCGCGTGGCCGACCTGCCGCAGCTTGGCGGAATGATCCATAAGCTGGTGCCAAAGGCACGCGTAGGTATTGCCCACGGCCAGTTAGAGGGTGATGCCCTGGAAGATGTGATGCTGAAGTTTGTGAACCACGAGTATGATGTTTTGGTGGCAACCACTATTATCGAGGCCGGTTTGGATATCCCTAATGCCAATACCATTATCATAAACCACGCCCACATGTTTGGCCTGAGCGATCTGCACCAGATGCGTGGCCGTGTTGGCCGAAGCAATAAAAAGGCATATTGTTATTTGCTGAGTCCGCCGCTGAGCACCCTAACCAACGAAGCCCGCAAACGCCTGAGCGCCATTGAAGAGTTTAGCGACCTGGGCAGTGGTTTTAACGTTGCCATGCGCGACCTTGACATCCGCGGCAGCGGGAATCTTTTGGGAGCCGAACAAAGCGGTTTTATAGCCGAAATTGGGTTTGACATGTACCATAAGATACTTGATGAAGCCATACAGGAACTGAAGGATGACGAGTTTAAGGGTGTATTCCCTGATGATAAGCCAAGGCCGTTTATCAGCTTCACTCAGATTGATACCGACCAGGAGATACTTATACCTGATGAGTATGTAACCAGCATAGCAGAGCGCTACAACCTGTATACCGAACTCAGCAAACTGGAAAACGAAACTGAGCTGCAGGCTTTTAAACAGCAACTGCACGACAGGTTTGGCCCTATACCAGAACAGGTGAACGACTTGCTGAACTCCATGCGCCTGCAATGGCTAGGCAAGGCCATCGGTTTTGAGAAGGTATCGCTTAAGAAGAATGTACTGCGCGGTTATTTTATAACCAATCAGCAATCGGCTTATTTTGAAACCGATGCCTTTAAAGAAGTGCTGAACTTTGTACAGCGCAACCCGCGCCGAACAAATCTGAAAGAAGTAAAAAACACCCTGCGCCTAAGCGTTGAGCGCGTTGCCAATATTGATGAAGCGTTGGAATTGTTAGAAGAAATGATGGTGGTTGGGGTGTAGCCGTAGCTATAATTTTTTTGCTCATTCTTTACCGAATCATTGAACGCATGTAGTCCGGTATTACTAATGGATTATCCCTATAAAGAGTTTTTATGTTATATTTTATACTCTTTTGATAACTTTTATCGATATACTCGGAATTTATTTTTAATGACATTTGCACCTTTGATTTTAATGGAATTCCATAAAACATCGATGGTGTCCAATTTGAGCATTTTCCAAGTGCCTGTTTCAATGCGCTGAGTATTTCAGATGGCACAGGATTTACTGTACCAATTTCTATCAAACTTCCGTTTTCATTAATAGTGAAAGAGATAATTGCAGAATCAACTATTTTTTTTGCATCAGTTACTTTAGGCAGCTTAAGGTTCTTCCTCATAGTTGACACAAAGTAATTTGCAAAAAAGTAAAATAAAATTGTTAAAAGGGTATGCTTCAATAAAGCAGAAATCTTCATTTTATAACGTTATATTATATTCAAAGATATTAAACCTTCTGATAGATCCCTCTCAAATTTCTACCCAATTCCTTATAATCTAACCCATACCCTACCACAAATTTGTTAGGGATCTGAAAGGCTACGTATTTTAACTCTTCAATACTATGCTCAACCGAATCGGGTTTGTAAAGCAGGGTGCATACGGTAATGGACGCCGGGTTGCGCACCATTAACTTTTCTATCAGGTATTTAATGGTGTTACCGCTATCGATGATATCCTCCAGCAAAATCACATCTTTGCCGGTAATGTTTACGTGCAGGTCAAAATCATCGCGGATAGTACGGGTGCTTGACAGGCCGCCGAAGTAAGATGCGAGCTTGGTAAAAGTTACCTCGCAGGGTACAACAATCTCTTTCAGCAGGTCTGACGCGAACATGAAACTGCCGTTCAGTATGCCCACAAATATGGGCTGGCGGCCTTCAAAATCATTATTTATATCCTGCGCAAGCTCGGCAATACGTTTCTGTATCACTTCATGCGGGTACATCGGCTCAAATTCAAGGTCGGCTATTTGTAATTTCATAGGGTAAACATAAGCAATACCAAACAATTTGGAGGTTTAAACGCTATCTTTGAACCTTTTATGACAGATCACCAGGTTCATGCGCTGCCCAATGGCATCCGCATATTATTTAAATATTCACCTTCGCCTATTACGCACTGCTGTTTTGTACTAAACGCGGGGTCGCGCGATGAATTGCCCCAAAAAGAAGGCCTCGCCCATTTTATTGAGCATTTGCTTTTTAAAGAAACCGAAAGGCGCAATACTACGCAGATATTAAACCACCTGGAACTTGTAGGCGCCGACCTTAACGCTTATACCACCAAAGAGTACACCTGTATCCACGCCTCGTTATTAAAACAACACCTGGAGCGCGCTGTAGACCTGTTTGAGGATATTCTGTTTCATTCCACCTTCCCGGAGGATGAAATGGAGAAGGAGCGCGGCGTGATACTTGACGAGATCTCGTCATACCTGGACCAGCCAGAGGAAGCTATACAAGATGATTTTGAAGAGTACCTTTTTAAAGGGCACCCCATAGGTAACAACATTTTGGGCACCCCCGAAAGCGTTGGTATATTAAACGGTGCCGACATTAAACAGTTTACCGCTGCCAATAATAATACCCACCAAATGGTGTTCGCTGTTTATGGCGATTACGATTTTAAGAAACTGGTAAAGCTGTGCGAAAAGTACTTTGGCAAAGTGCCCGAAAACACCAGTCAAAAAAACAGGATAGCGCCTGATGCCATCAGCCACGGCATTTATGCCTTGCAAAAACCCATCTCACAAACGCATTGTATTTTGGGTGGCAGGGCGTATCCATCGGCACATCAAAATAAATATGGGTTACTGCTGCTCAACAATGTTTTGGGCGGCATGGGCATGAGCAACCGGCTTAACCTGGAGATCCGCGAGAAACACGGCATAGCTTACACCATCGAATCAAATTACACCTCGTTAACAGATACGGGCATCTTCTCTATATACTTTGGTACCGATGCGGAGAAGGCCGAAAAAGCCCTTAAACTGGTACATAAAGAACTTAAAAAGCTGCGAGATAACAAGCTTGGAACAGTACAGTTAAAACAAGCCAAAGAAAAGTTTATTGGCCAGATAGCGCTGGCCGAAGAAAGCCGCATGAGCCTGATCATATCTATGGCAAAAAGCCTGCTCGATTTTAACCGGATCGATTCGCTGGAGGAGATCTTCACCAAAATAAATGCGGTTACAGCCGAAGACCTCCTGGAGATAAGCAACGAAATTTTTGATAATGACCGTATGATAACCTTATTATTTGAGCCTAAGTAATAAAACTTTTACCTTTGTACTATGAAATATCCTATAGTAGCGTACGGCGACCCGGTTTTAAGAAAAAAAGCCACTTCTATTGAGCCTGATGAGTACCCTCATATAAAAGAACTGATAGGCAACATGTTTGAAACCATGTATGGCGCCCGCGGTGTTGGGCTGGCTGCCCCACAGGTGGGTATGTCTATGCGTTTGTTTGTAATTGATGTTTCCCCTTTTGATGATGAAGAGCCTGAACTAAAGGATTTCAAAAAAGCATTTATTAACGCTACTATATTAGAAGAAACCGGCGAAGAGTGGGCTTTTAATGAAGGTTGCCTGAGCATCCCGGATATCCGTGAGGATGTAAGCCGCAAGCCGGTTATTAAGATCTCGTACTATGACGAGGACTGGAAACATCACGAAGAAACTTACCGTGGCATGGCGGCCCGCGTTATACAGCACGAGTATGACCATATTGAAGGTAAACTATTTACCGATAAATTGAGCCCGCTACGCAAACGTCTGATAGAGAAAAAATTGAACGATATTTCAAAAGGTGCTGTTGATGTAGATTACCGCATGAAATTCCCGGCGGCGAAGAAAGGACGTTAGAAAAGAGTCAAGAAGCCAAGACATAAGAATTAAGAGTAAAAACATATAAAAACGGAAAAGGGCTTCGAATTATCGAAGCCCTTTTCTATTATAGGTATCAGCTTGTGCAGCTGTCTTGTCTCTTGATTCTAAAAATCCTGATTCTCTCTTACTTGCTGTCTCCGTCGGTTATCGACTTAATTAAGCTGCCCCAGGCAAGCGGGTTTAGCAATGGATTGGTACGGGAATGCGAGTTAACAATATCCTGGTGCAGGTATTGTGAATTGGCCGATTGTATTTCCTGTCCGTCGCGCGGCAGGCTATTGGTCATGGCCATTATAGATGACCGGCTGATATTTTTGCGGGCAATTGCAAGGTCATCATCGGCTATTTTAGCGTTCACAAAATCTTTCCTGAACTCATCTGTCGTAGCCCAAGGGAATACCCTAACCATTGGCAGGTTTGTTATTTGCGGTTTTATTAAAACGCGTACGGTATAGCTTTTGCTTTTTATATCGGCAGGTATTACAACCGTTACGGGTGCATAACCAATAGCTGTAAACTGCAATGAATCCTGCTCATGTGCCACAAATGAAAAGTAACCTTTAAAGTTTGTTACAGTAACAGAATTATGCTGGCTAACGTTGGTAACACTTACATAAGGTACTATAACAGATATGCTATCGGCATTGTATACCACACCCGTAAACTGAACCAGCGGAGCCTCTTTTTTTTGGGCAAATGCTGATAAAGATGTCAGTAAAAATAATATGCCAATTAATCTTTTCATTTAACCTGATTACACAAATTACCTGCCATGTTTAGCTTTGTTTTACATGTGCGGGTAAAAATACGTTATTGAAAAAATATCAATAGCGTATTTAACACTTCTTAACACTATCTTAAATTTTCAGGAAGCACGGCATTGGGGTCGTCAATATCGGTTAGGTTTATCGCCTCAATACCGGTAATTTCCGGCACAGCCTTTAAAATGGCTTGTTCAATACCAGCTTTAAGCGTCATGATACTCATCGGGCACGACCCGCAAGAACCAAGCAGCTTTAACTTTACCACTTTTTCAGGGGTTATATCTTCTACAGAAACGTTTCCGCCATCTGCCTCTAAATAAGGCCTTATGGTATCCAACGCTGCTTCCACCTGATCTGTTAAACTCATTTTTTATTTAAATTATAAAGTAAAGTTATTAATTATTTACCACATTTAAGTTATCGGCCTTTTGGGCATTACAAATAGAAACCTGCTGGGCAACGCGCCTGGCCATTTCCATAAATGCGGTGGTCATTACACCATCGTCGTCCATCACAATAGGCCTGCCCGCATCCCCAGAGTCGCTTATTCCCTTTATTAACGGAATTTCGCCCAAAAATGGTACATCTAAAGTTTCTGCAAGCTTTTTGCCCCCACCCTGGCCAAATATGTAGTATTTGTTATCGGGCAGTTCTGCTGGTGTAAAGTAGGCCATGTTCTCCACTACTCCCATAATGGGCACATTGATGGCCGGCATCAAAAACATACCAATACCTTTTTTAGCATCAGCCAGCGCTACATTTTGCGGCGTGGTTACAATTACCGCCCCCGTAACCGGGAAACTTTGCGTAACGGTAATGTGGATATCGCCCGTACCCGGTGGCAGGTCTACAACCAGGTAATCCAGCTCGCCCCAATCGGCATCATTAAACAGTTGTTTTACGGCTGTTGATACCATTGGCCCGCGCCATGGTACCGGTTGGTTTGGGTCTGTAAAGAAACCTATCGAAAGCAATTTGATGCCGTATTTCTCAATTGGCTCTATGCGTGTTTTGCCGTTCTCCTGTGTGGCTTTCGGGCGTTGGTTCTCTAACCCGAACATGATCGGGATAGACGGGCCATAAATATCGGCATCTATCAATCCCACCTTTGCGCCGGTTTTTGAAAGCGCCAGCGCCAGGTTCACCGATACGGTAGATTTACCAACCCCACCCTTGCCCGATGCTACCGCGATAATATTTTTAACGCCCGGTACGCCGGTGTTTTTTTGCGAGGTAACGCGCGACGTCATATTCACGGTAACTTCAATCTCTTTACTGATGAAATGACCGATGGCGTTGCGGCAGGCATTTTCAATTAACGCCTTTAACGGGCATGCCGGTGTGGTAAGCACAACCGAAAAGCTCAGTTTGTTGCCCTCAATATGTATATCCTGTATCATGTTCAGCGTTACCAGGTCTTTTTTCAGATCCGGTTCTTCAACATTTCCAAGGGCTTGTAAAACTTGTTCTTTTGTAAATTCCATATTTATTTAATCGCAAAAATACGAAAACAGGTAGCAGCATGCGTTTGTTAAAAAAACAATTTGCGGGCTACAACCGTTTGCACCACATCATATTTAGTTTAGTTTTGAAGCAAAATTCCTATATGCGCCGTATCAACCCCAAATATATCCGTATTGCAGGTATAACCGTTCTAATATTAGTAGTTATTATGCTGATAGGCGGATACGTTGCCTATTCTAAACGTGAGGTATTGCTGCAAAAAGCTATTTACAAAGCTAAAGCAAAAGCCAAAAGGGATTATAATTTAGATGTAAAAATAGGTTCGGCGCGTTTTACAGGGCTTAGTACTGTTGCCTTTACCGATATCACCGTAGTACCATTTCAGCGCGACAGCCTGTTTTCGGTAAAAGATTTTAGCGTTAGCGTAAAGGTTCTCCCGCTGATATTTGGCAACATCAAACTGGCCGATGTTATACTGCAGAACGGCCGCCTCAACTTAACCAGCATAAAAGGCGTAAAAAACTTCGATTTCCTTTTTAAAAAGAAAAAAGATACTACCAGTACGGGTAACAAGGTAGACCTGTCCGAACTCTCAAACAACCTCATCAATGAGGTGCTTTACAAAATTCCGGATAACCTTTCGCTGCATAACTTTTTGGTGAGCTTTGTTGACGATAGCGCCCGCTTAAAAATGCTGGCCCAAACCGCCATTATTAAAAATGGCAAGCTGGCCTCAACCATTAAAGTTGACGACGGGGCTGCCACCTGGCATATTGATGGTAAGATGCAGCCCTCAGATAAAGATATTGATGTGCACCTGTATGCCGATGGAAAAAAGGTAGAGCTGCCCATCATCGAAAAGAAATTTAAACTAAAGCTAAACTTTGATACCCTGAGCACCCGCTTAAGCAATGTTAAACACAGCAACGGCGAAACAAAGGTATACGGGTCATGGAGTGTACGTAACCTGTTATTGAACCATCCAGGGTTATCGGTAAGTGATATTGTGATACCCAATGGATCGGTAGATGCCAACGTATTTGTGGGCACTAATTATATCTCGCTCGATAGCTCGTCTGTTATCCACCTTAAAAAGCTTACCGCTAACCCGTATTTAAAATACACACTTAACCCGGTTAAAATATACGAGGTAAAGGTAAATACAGGTTGGGTTAACGCGCAGGATGTTTTCGATTCGTTCCCCACCGGGATGTTCGAATCATTAGACGGGATACAGGCAACAGGCAAACTAAACTACAGCCTTAACATGTTCCTGAACTGGGCGCATATTGATGATATGGTTTTTGATTCGCGCCTGCAAAAAGACAAAGACTTCAGGATCGTGAAATACGGCAGGGCCGACCTGGGCAAGCTTAACAAAACATTTGTTTACACCCCGTACGAAAAAGGTAAAGCCATGCCGCCGCATACTATAGGCCCAGGTGCTCCTAACTTTACCCCGCTGGAGCAGATCTCGCCAAACGTTCGCAACGCGGTGATGACGGCCGAAGACCCGTCGTTTTACACCAACCGCGGTTTTGTGGATGAGTCCATCCGCAAATCGTTCATTACCGATATTAAGGAAAAGAAATTTAAACGCGGTGGCAGTACTATTTCCATGCAGCTCATCAAAAATGCGTTTTTGAGCCGCAACAAAACTCTGTCGCGCAAAATAGAGGAGATCCTGATTGTTTGGCTGATAGAGAATAACCGTATCATGAGCAAGAACCGTATGCTTGAGGTTTATTTTAATATTATTGAGTGGGGCCGTGGTATATATGGCATTGGGGAAGCAGCCAGGTATTATTTTGGCAAATCGCCTTCAGAGCTTTCCGTTGGCGAGAGTATTTACCTTGCCAGTATTGTACCTAACCCCAAAGCGGGCCTATATGCTTTCCAGCCCGATGGAACGCTTAGGCAGGGCCTGCATGGCTATTTTAACCTTATAGGCAGGCTGATGGCGGGCAAAGGGCTTATAGCGCGCGACACGAATGCCTATGGCTTTTACGGGGTGCGTTTACGGGAAGGCCTGCGCAGAACAATTGCGCCTATTGATACAGCAGTGGCGGATAGCCTGATGCATCAAACCGACGATGATAACAACACGGGCATTGGCGTTACGCCTGTTTTTGAAGAGCCCAAACACCCCAATTTTTTCCAACGCTTATTTGGTAAGAAAGACACTACCGCAGCCAAGCTTGAAAAAAAGATAGAGGAAACCAATGACGCTATAAAAACCCGCCTTAAACAGGAAATTGAAAAGGTAAAAGCCGATTATAAATTACGGGTAGATAACGTGGATACCGCCGGTAAAACCAAAAAAGAAATAAAGGCTGAGAAAAACCGGTTGAAAGATGAGGGCAAAGAAAAGGTGAAAGAGTTAAAAGACCGCATGCCTTAATATGCAGGAGCAATTTGATGTTTCATTACCCGCGGCGTTTGCAATCCCTGAAAATGAAGCGGATTTAAAAACAAGCTTAGAAAATATTTTTGCCCCGCAGGAACCCGCGTTCAGCAGCCTGGCATCTGCCATACAATACGAAAACAAACCAAAGTTTGGACCATCGGCAATCAGTAACATACGTTTCGGGGTTGTGCATTATGATATGGCTATACTAAAAGGTCGTTTACGTGTGACCTATGATATGCAATTAACATTTGGTTGCGAGGATGTGATCAAAGACCATCTTAACCAGCACTCCTATTATAATTTCCTGTTTATACCGGGGCAGGCCTTATTACATTTTGAGGGCGACGTGACCGAGCTACCTTCTACAGCCGGTGAATTTTAACTTTCGTATTTAAACTACCAATCCTATAGTCTTTACTTCCGCATGACCATTTTTATGTGTTTAAACATATATGTTTGCCCGCATAAACAAACGCTGAAAAAATCATGTCATTAGTAGATAAATTGAACTGGCGCTATGCCACAAAAAAATTCGACAGCACTAAAAAAATAGCTGCTGATAAATTACAAACTATACTGGATGCAGTACAGTTGGCCCCATCATCATTAGGCTTGCAGCACTACCGCATACTGGTGGTTGAAGCCCCCGCTACCCGTGCCCAATTGCGCGAGGTTGCATATGGCCAGCCGCAAATTACAGATGCATCGCAACTGATAGTTTTTGCCGCAGAAACCAACATCAACGAAGATTTTGGTAAAAAATTTATAGATAATGTTGCTGCAACCCGCAACGTACCGCGCAAAAACTTAGCCGGTTATGAAAGTATGGTGTTAGGTACTATTAACAGCCGTACCCCCGAACAGCTGTTACTTTGGGCGCAAAAACAAGCTTACATCGGCTTAGGTGTATTGGTTACAGCAGCTGCCGAGCAGGATGTTGATATTTGCCCGATGGAAGGTTTTGACCCTGCCGGTTTTGATAAAATATTAGGCTTAACAGAAAAAGGCTTAACAGCAACCGTTATTGCAACCATTGGCTACCGCGCCGAAGATGATGCCACAAGCCGGGCAGCAAAAGTACGCAGGCCTGCAAGCGAATTATTTATACACGTATAAATTGCTTAGTATTACATACAACAAAAGGGCGGATATGTATCCGCCCTTTTGATTTAGCCTTATTTTTACAGCTAAGTGGGTTTCGGCATGGGCTTTGCATAACTTATTGAAATACAAAGCCATGAACAAGAAGATATTAATAGTTGACGACAACGAGCTGATAGTAGAAGTAATGAGCTACATTCTCATCAATAGCGGCTATGAGGTATCATCGCTACCCAATGGAGATCATGTGTTTGAAGAAGTAAAAAGCACCCACCCCGACCTGCTGATCATTGATGCTATAATGCCCGGTATGGATGGCCGCGACATCTGCAAAATATTAAAACTAAATAAAGCAACAAAAGATCTGCCGGTGATCATCTGCTCGTCTGAAGATAACCTTGATGCCGCACTAACCCAGGATGGCGCACCAAACGATGTATTACACAAACCGTTTGACATGAATGCGCTGATCAATAAAGTTGCGATGCAATTAGCGGCTTAATTGATTGGCAATTCATTTGATTTATTGAACCGGATATTCCGAACACGGCCGCCCGAAAGCTTAAAGCCAGATATGCCTTTGGCATCCCTGTAAAAAGCTAACATACCTATACCGCCGGTAAATTCATCTTTCGTATTTGACGATAATTCAAAGTCTCCCCTGCGAAAATGATGGATAAACAGTTTTCTATCTTTTACATAAATCCGGTATTGAACTTCTAATTCGGGGCTATAATAAACACCTGTATATTGAGGCAATTCTCCGGGTGGCGTTTTATAAATCATAAAGCGTTTAGCCGGTTTATCCCTAAACGTAAACGTATTTACCGCGCCGTTTTTATCGGCATGAAAAGTAACGTTTTTATTTGCGGCTTCTAACAGGAATACCGAATCTGAAAGGGCTATTGTTGGGTACGCATCCTCGCCGCTGTACTGAAACATTAATACACCATTTTGCTGGGCTATGGCAACTTCACCACCTCCCCATTTATAATTGCCCATATATTTATTTAATACAGCCTTAGCCGGATGATAACTCACTGTTATTTTTGCCGGAGTAGCCGCGTTATTCTTCTTTTCCAGGAACAGTCCCACAAGTTTTCCGGTAAGCCCTCCGCTAAGGTTATTGTCGTTAGCATTCCCCAAAACAATAAATGCTAATTTTTGATCAGGAAACATCCTGATGATGGTTCGATAGCCAGCCCATGCGCCGGTGTGCACAATGCTTTTGTAGCCATTATAATCCTCTGTTTCTAAACCAAAACCATACGCAATTTTAGTTCCGTTGTTTAGGGTTGTCCCTTCAAGCATCCGTGTGTAAACCGTGTCTTTCGCATCAATGGCCTTTTCAAAAGCTATTGTCCATTTAGCCAGATCATTAACCGATGTATAAAGCGAACTTGAACCATAAGCCGTTAGGATATCGGTGCTTTTTACAAAAACACCATTATCCGGGTAGTAAGAAGATGCCAGCCCCGGTATAACTTTTCGGCTATCATCTAAAAAGAAGGTATCACCCATGCCCAATGGCTTAAAAATATTTCCGCTTGTCCATTCGCGGAAGGTTTTACCGGTAACCTTTTCTACTATTGCCGCCAAAACATTGTAACCGGTGTTAGAGTAAAAGTGTTCGGATCCCGGCTCAAAATCAAGTTCCTTTTGATGTTTAACCATATTCATGATATCATCAAACGAACAAAGTTCGCTGTAGCGCCAACCGGCAACCTCCAAAGCCTCGGGCCAATCACGCAGGCCGCTGGTATGGTGCACCAGGTTGCCAATGGTAATAACCTTTCCTATTTTCGGGAACTCCGGCAGGTATTGCCGTACATCATCATTCAATGATATTTTACCTTGCTGTATTAATGTAGATATAGCGAACCCGGTAAATTGCTTTGACAAAGAGGCAACATCAAAAATACTTGATGCAGTTATGGGAACCTGATATTCCATGCTGGCCAAGCCATACCCTTTGGTAAATATTACCTGCCCATTTTTTACAACAGCAACCGCACAACCAGGGTTATTAGTGCTATATGTGGCAAATATAGAATCTATCCCGGCGCCAATATTTGTCTGAGCCTGGCAAATGCACACTATTAACAGAAAAATGACCAGCGCCGAAATGGTTATTCTTTTCATCTAACTAATTAAAAGGCGCTTTTCATGGTGATATACTTATTGATATCGTTTGATTTAAAGCCCTTTTCGCGCATATCTGTGATATACTGCGGGGTTATGCCCAAAGCTTTCAACGCGGTTGCATCATCTAAAGAAATATCGCCAAAACCCATGCCTTTAAAGCTCTTCACATATTCTGGCGTTACACCTAATGCTTTTAGGCCCGCCGCTTTGTCGGCATTTATTTTAAAGCCGGCATTTTTAAATCCGTTCAAATACTCGGGAGTTATACCCAATGCTTTCATCGATACATAGTCCTCCGACCCCATTGTATACCCGGCATTTTTAAAGCTTTGCACATACTCCGGCGTAACACCAACGGCTTTCATGCCGGTAAGGTCGCTGCTGCTCAGGTTGGTTAAGCCTGCTTTTTTTAAGCCGCTCACAAACGCATCATCTACACCTAAGGCTTTGTAGGCAATCATATCATCGGCATTATCCTCATCTGCTTTTGACGCGTGGTTCTTCGGCTTAACATTAGCAGGGGTTGCTGTTCCGGTGCGTGCATTTTTAAACTTGGTAATGTATTCTCCGTTTATGCCTTGTGCCTTAAAGCTTACCAATTTATCAAATGAGGCGTTGGGGTAACCCGCCTTGCAGATCTCGGCAATAAAAGCGCCGTTAATACCCATTGCCCTTCCGGTTATCAGGTCCTGTTCGCTAATATCCGGGAAACCATTCTGCTTTAACGATACAATGTAAGGTTCATCTACACCCAGGGCTGCGGTGGCAATCAAGTCGCCTTTCGACAGGTTTTTGTACCCCTGGCGGTGCATCATGGCAACATAACTCTTTTTAATGTTGATCATAAAAAAGGCCATCTCGTCGTTCTTTTCAATACCCTTTATGCCCTGGCTTTGCAGGTATTTAACATATTCGGCATTGCTTACAAACTTATAATGCCCGCTACCTTTGTTGCCGTCAAATCTGCCGGTAAAATTCATCGTCCCAGCTTCGCGAATCAGTTTAAAATCGCCGTTGCCGGTTCTTGGTAACGATGTAAACTCACTTAACAGGAAGTTACTGTTACTCATGTGGTTTTTATTATCTTCATTATAAAACTGTATATCTACCTTATTACCATTTATGGTTGCTTTCCAGCTACCTTCCTGTTCGGTATCTGAAACAACGTAATTTGTTTCGCTTTTTACAACTACCGGGCGGCGGCTTGCCATTGGTTCATTAAAAGCGCACATTAAAAATGCCATCAGCGGCAGCAGGAAAAAGTATTTCCAGGTGGTATGTATGTTTGATCGTTTTGCGTTCATCATAACAATTCGTTTTTTAAGGAGTGATTGATTATAGTTGGTTGTTATCCGAAGCGACAGGTTGGGTACCGATACCTTTAGCAGGCTCATTTGGTACATTTCCCTTTCTACTTCGTTATGAGTTAGTATATCGCTATCAGTTAAATATTCAAGGTTATTCTCCAGTTCCTTACGGTATAGCCAGGCAAACGGGTTAAACCACTGAAACACCAGCATCAGCTCGGCCAATAACAAATCAAAGCTGTGCCCCTGTTTAACGTGGATCTTCTCATGAAGTAATATCTGGCTGTAGGTATCCCAATCGTATTTAGCCGGGTTTATAAAAATATAGTTACCGAAAGAGCATGGGGCTTTATCTGTATCCAGTTCTACAATACGGAACTGCCCATCCTGTATGGCAGGGCTTTTATACGCCTGGCGTACCAGCACCACAACCTGCAGTAAAAAGTTTAACCCAAAGGCCGCCACCCCGCACCAGTAAAGCCATAATGCCCATTTTAAAAGTTGCGGCATAAGCGCGGTAGCCGTTTCGGTAACCGATGTTTCTTTTACCGGCACTACCGTTGGCTTTACAGGCTGCGGCTCGGGGTGCTCTGTAAACTGCACCGGTTTTTGCGGCGATTGGTTCAGGTTCGGAGATGGTATTACAGCAACCCCGGTCGTTTTTCGTAAAGCCCACTGTTGCGGCACACGCAGCAATGGCAGCACAAATGTCAGGGCCAGGCAAGCCAGCAGCACCCAGCGGTTTAAATGATGAAAGGTTTCCTTTTGCAATAACAACTTGTAAAACAAAAGGCAAAAGCCTATCAGCAATGCAACATGCAATACGTATGGTATCATTTCTTGTTGGTTTTAATCAGGTTTAATATCTCTTCAAGTTCCTGTTCGCTAATTTTCTGTTCTTTGGCAAAAAAGGCAAGCATGCTCGGGTACGAGTCATCAAAGTATTGGCTCACAATATCCTTCATAGCATGTTTCTGATACTCCTCGCGAGTAACTTTTGGATAGTAGTGGTAAATGTTCCCGATAGTATCATGATCCAAAAACCCCTTCTCCTCCAGTATCTTCACCATGGTAGCTACCGAGTTATAATGCGGCTTTGGGTCGGGCATTTCGGGGATGATCTCTTTGATAAAAGCTTTCCCCAGTTTCCAAAACACCTGCATTATTTGTTCTTCGCGCTTAGCCAGTTTTTGCATAAAATTTAAATTATAAAACAAGTTTAATACTAATCAATTAGTATTGCAACTAATTGATTAGTATTTCTTTGGGAAAGCAACTTAACTAATTGATTTATAGATTGATAATTTTCACTAAACAGGTTGCTATGCTGAGCGATAGCAAAGCACTTATAGCCGCCATATAAGTTGTAGAGGGATAGTCAGCCGGTAATCATTTAGGACAGGGGGATTTTAGCGTAAAGTGGTTCACGGTAAAGCGTGGACGCTTTACGGAATAATTTACCGCTGTCGCGAGCTTTCAGCTCGTGATACGGCATGGCTACAGCTTTCAGCTGTCGTAAGCTGAAAGCTTACTTTGTGCCACATCACGAGTTACGCTACGCTAAACTCGCGACAGTAAAGGATATTTTTGCCAGCAGCCAAATTCAAAAACACCTTATTATCAGTCGTTTATTGATATTCGCATTCGGCCACGGCGGTGAACGTGAACACTTATTGGAATATACTTTGCGCTTTTTTAATCGTTTTCTCTAAGTCAATTCCCTTGTCCAAAACACCTTTAAACAGATCGCCCTCCTTTTTTAACCGGGCAATGGAATTATGAATGGTAAAATGCTTCATGGTTAAACCGGGTTTTACTTCATCCCAATGCAGGGGCATAGAAACGGTAGCGCCGGGTTTTGGCCTAAGCGAATATGGACCGGCAATAGTAGCCCCCGGACGGTTCTGTAAAAAATCCAGGTACATTTTGCCATCGCGGTTCTTCACCATCCGCTCCAATGAGGTATAATCGGGGATCTGCTGATGTACAATGTTTACAATGAGCCGCGCAAACATCTGCGACTGGTCATAGTCATATTTAGCCCCCAGCGGAATGTAAATATGCATACCTGTAGAGCCCGATGTTTTACAATAGCTGGGAACATCAATGGCCTCAAGTACTTTCTTTACCTCTTGTGCGGCCTGTATGACCTGGTCGAATGTATTTTTGTCTGGGTCGAGATCTATGACACAATAATCCGGGTTGTCCGGCGACTGGATGCGGCTAAACCAGGGGTTCATCTCAATGCATCCTAAAGATGCCATCCAAAGCAAGGTGGCTTCATCATGGCCAACCAGGTAATCTTTATCCTCACCCTCACTGGTGGTATAAGGGAACGTCCTCACCCACTCTGGCGATTTTCCGCGTACATCCTTCTGGTAAAAGCTTGGCCCGTGTATGCCGTTAGGGAAACGATTAAGCGATTGCGGCCTATCTTTCAGATACGGCAAAATATACTCGGCCACCTGGTAATAGTAGTTAAACATATCCCGCTTGGTGATGCCGTCCTCTGGCCAGTAAACTTTACTGAGGTGTGTAAATTTAAGGTCGTGCCCGCAGATCTTTTTTACCTGAGTTTCTTCTTTGGGATTAAGAAGCGTACGTTTCGCGTCTCCTTTAGGTGCGCTAACCAACTTATGTTTAGGATCGGTTTTCTTTTCGGCATGATGCCCTTCGTCTACTATTTCGTCGGTTTCCACCTCTGTTTCGCGTACTACATCTTTCGCCTTTTTGTCATCCCGCATGCCCTCGAATGACGGGTGGCGGAACACGCCATCGCTGGTTACTTCGGCAAAACTCACCTCGCAAACCAACTCGGGCTTTAACCAGGTGGCCTTGGCTTTCGGCGGATTTGGACGGAACCTCGACGGCTTATTCACGTCCGGTTCGTAGCCAAAAGGGCTTTTTTCCGCCCTTAGAACGTCAAATTTCGCCATCATTTCCTTCTGTAGCTTATCAGAGAAACCGGTGCCCACTTTACCAACATATTGCAGCTTCCCGCCCTCGTAAACACCAAGCAACAGTGAGCTAAATTGCTTGGCCGTCCCCTCATTTTTAGTGTAGCCGCCAATAACCACCTCCTGCCGTTTATTGATCTTTATTTTCAGCCAGTCTTTAGAGCGATTGTCAGGCACGTAAGTACTGCTTGCCCTTTTAGCCATGATGCCCTCTAACCCTATTTTACCGGCAGCCTCAAAAAACTCGGTACCGTTGGCCTTAAAGATCTGGCTCAGGCGTACTCTATCGTCATCGGTGGGGATAACCTTGCGCATAATGGCCTGTCGTTCTATCAGCGGCAAGCCCATCAGGTTTTTGCCCTCATACCACAGGATGTCGAATATATACAGTACCAGTTCGCCATCGGCTTCGCTGCGCCAGTTTTGCAGTGCGCCAAAGTTGGAAACCCCTTTGTTATTCAGCACCAGTATCTCACCATCAATAACCGCGTTGATCTCCCAGCTTTCCAGCAATTTTTTCAGCGGGTAATACTTCTCGTTAAAATCTTTATTATTGCGCGATAGCAGCTGCACCTCGCCTTTGTTAATAAAACCAAGCGCGCGGTAACCATCCCATTTTACTTCGTATACCCAATCCGGGTCGTCAAAGGGTTCGTTTACCAGGGTGGCCAGCATAGGTTTTATCCCGGTTGGAATTTTGCTTTTTGGTGCTTTTTTCAGAATCGCTTCTGTATCTATCTTACTGGTGGTAGTTTCCTCCGCTCTTTCTTCCAGATCGGCTACCGGCTCATGGAGTTTTTTTTTTGATCCTGTCTTTTTTGGTTTTTCTTCTTCTACGTCCTGTTCCCCGCCATCTTTCCATACTTTTTCGCTGGTCTTCTCCATCTTTTCGATGGTTTTACCGGAAAGGACGGATTTATCTTTTTTGGTAATATCCGCAGCAGACGCAAAATCGTCTTTATGTTTAATGAGCAGCCAGCCGTTCTCGCCCATACCATGGGTTTTAACAAGGGCGTATTCGCCTTGCAGCTTTTCGCCGTGGAGCTTTATTTTTAGTGAGCCTTCTTTAAGTTGTTTCAACAGGTGCTTTTCCTGTGCTTTTTTGCCGCCCTTTATCTCTTCGATGGGTTCGTAGGTGCCTTCATCCCAAACAATAACTGTACCGCCACCGTATTCGCCCTTTGGGATAATGCCCTCAAAATTGCGGTAATCAAACGGGTGATCTTCCACCATCATGGCCAACCTTTTGTTTTTGGGATCTGTTGAGGGGCCTTTGGGCACTGCCCAGCTTTTCAATACGCCATCCATCTCCAGCCGAAAATCATAGTGCAGGCGCGACGCGTCGTGCTTTTGGATCACGAACATCAGCTTATTCTTATCCTTGCTTATTCCGGCTTTGGGTTCGGCGGTTTTTGTAAAATCGCGCTTAGCGGCATATTTTTCCAGGCTCATAGCAGTACATGTTAATTATTAATTTAACATTTTGCCTGTGATATGGTTTTTGTTAAAAGCGAGCCGAATATATATCATCCGGCTCGCTTTTAACGGTTTAAGGTTCCGTCTCAATTACCGACAGGAAATTCCCGGCAGGGTCTTTAAACCAGGCAATAGTGGGGCCGCCATTTCCTTTAGATACGCCGTTTTCGTCTGTCTTTAAATATTCACTATCGTAGATCTCGAATTTTACACCGCGGGCGGCCAGCTCTTTTACGGTTGCTTCTACGTCCTTTACCGGGAAATTCAGAATAGTATAAGTTGCCGGCTGGTGGTTTGGCTTGGGGTAAACCAAAATATTATTATTGTTGCCATTGATATGGATGGTGAGCATGCCGCCCATCTCTTCATTTTTATCAACCTGCAGGCCTAAGGTTTCGCCGTAAAATGCTTTGGCAGCATCAATATCATTTACCGAAAAGCCGCTGAATGCTTTTGAATCTTTTAACATGACGTTTGATTTATTGGTTATTGTTATAACACAAATATGCGGCCAGCTAATTGATATTAAAGGGCGTAAACGCGACAAGTTAGGGGCGTAATGCGAATAAAAAACATGCAGTTAAAGAAAACAGCCAGGTTTGGCCTGGCTTTTTTCTTTAACTGCATAAATTTTGAACATGCGCAACCGTTTCCCGAACATTCAAACTGGATCCATCCGATAGTTTTATCTTAGTAGATGTTCCATCCGCATCAGTTTCTTCAAAAAACACGATTACATGATCAGCATTTACATAGATTACGTCATTACTCGGGCTTTCTGTTACTCTAAAAATTTTCGCCATTTCTTTTTTCTTACAAAGTAACAGATTTAGACATACTATATAGTAATATTCTCCAGATACTTATAACCGCTGCCGGTATTCACCATCACCACACTTTCGCCGGGTTGGATCCAGCCCGAAGCTTTCAGCTTTTTGTATGCCTGCCACAGCGCGGCTCCTTCGGGAGCTATCAACATGCCTTCTTTACGGGCTATTTCTTTTACGGCAGTGTTCATATCCGCATCGCTGATGGATAGTGCGGTGCCTTTGCTATCGCGCAGTACTTTAAGTATCACCTTGTCGGCAAATGATTTTGGTACGCGCAGGCCGTTGGCAATAGTAAAGCCGCCGTCAACAAATTCGGCGCTGCTTTGCCCGCCGTTAAACGCAGTTACAATACCATCACAACTTTCGGATTGCACCGCTACCATGCGCGGGCGCTTACTGCCAATCCAGCCCAGCTGCTCCAATTCATCAAAGGCTTTCCAGATGCCGATAAGCCCGGTACCGCCGCCGGTTGGGTAAAATACCACATCTGGCAGTTGCCAGTTAAATTGTTCGACAATTTCAAAACCCATGGTTTTTTTGCCCTCCAGGCGATAGGGCTCTTTCAGTGTCGAGATCTGGAACCAGCCGTGTTCTGCGGCGCCATCTGCAACAAGCTTGCCGCAATCGGCTATATTGCCGTCAACCTCCACTAATTCGGCACCATACAGGCGGCATTCATCCTTAAAAACCTGCGGGGTTAGTTTGGGCATATATACCACCGCTTTGATGCCTGCCCTTGCTGCGTAGGCAGCCAATGCCCCGCCGGCATTGCCCGCCGTTGGTGTGGCTATGGTTTTTATGCCTAATTCTTTCGCCTTTGATACCGCCATGCCTATCCCCCTGGCTTTGAATGAGCCTGTTGGATTACCTGCCTCGTTCTTCCAGTAAACATCATTGCCTGCGGTAAAATGCTTTAGGTTTTCTATGGGGATAAGGGGCGTAAACCCTTCGCCCATGGTAACAACGTTTTCTTCTCCCATAACCGGCAGCAGTTCGCGGTAGCGCCACATGCTTGCGGGCCGGTCTTTTAAAATAGCTTTATCAAGCGGCAGGCTTAAGTCATACTGGGCAAACAGCGTGCTGTTACATCCCTCCACCCTGCAAAATGTGTTTGGTACAGATGCATCATATTCGGCACCGCATGCCGGGCATTTCAAATTTATTAATCTCGATCCTGTTCCTATCGCGGTATTACTTGTCATAGTCCTTATTTCACTTCAAATATATCGCCTTTGTTCCATGTTGGCCTTACCGGGTCCTGCGCAACCAGGTAACCTATCAGGAAGTTAAGCTGCGCGTATTTTTTGCCCGCCTCAAAATCAAAGATGCCGTTGATATCATCTTGCGGTTTGTGGTAGTATTTGGCGCGCCAGGTGGCTACAAAGTCGTTCAGGTTATTTTTACCATCGGCGGTTTTTGTACCGTATTTTACATGCAGGGCGGGGATACCGGCCAATACAAAACTATATTGGTCGCTGCGCACAAAGCGTACCTGTTTGGGTTCGGGGTCGGGCTGAACCTCAAGCCCAAGGTAACCTGCCGCCTGCGTAACCTGGTTAGCCAATGATGAGTGCTCGGCACCTAATGCCGTAATAGAAAGCAATGGCGCAATAATAGTAGGCATATCGGTATTTACATCGGCCACCAGGCTTTTAACGGGCACGGTTGGGTGTTTTGCGAAATAACCCGACCCAAGGTCGCCCATCTCTTCGCCGGTCATCAGTACAAATAAGATGGAGCGTTTTGGCTTGGCTTTTATCTGGCTATAGATTTTGGCAATTCCCAACACGCTGGCCGTGCCCGATGCATTATCGTGTGCGCCATTGTAAATAGAATCGCCTTCTACAGGTTTGCCAATCCCTAAATGATCAAGGTGGGCACTATGGATAACATATTCGCTTTTAAGTTTAGCATCCGTACCTTCTATCTTACCAATTACATTATAGCTTAAAATATCCTGGTAGGTTGAGGCATAGCTCAGCGTTACTTTTGAATCGATAACAAAAGAACCCGGCGTACCGGCCTTAAGCTGGTCAGTTATCTGCCGGATATCTTTACCGGCTTGCTGCATTAACGGGGTTAAAACAGCCGCATTTATTGCTGCCAATACGCTTATTTTTTTATTGTAGGTGGCAGATACAACAACCTCACCATTATGGCCCAATACACTGTACGAACCACGGCTCAGATCGGGTACGCGTGCATTTGCCCCCGGCAGCGCTATAAAAACACCTGCCGCGCCGTGGTTTGCCGCTACTTTTAAAATATTATCGGTACTCATTACATGCGCCATAACCGATGACGGGAATTTTTCGGGCGCGCCGCGTAAAACAATCACCACCTTGCCCTTTACATCAAGCCCGGCATAATCATCATACCCAAGGCCTGGTTCGCTAATGCCATAGCCGGCAAATGCCAGCCCGGCAGTGAGGTTTATTTGAGCAGCTGCCGGGTTAGGGAAAAACACGAAACTGCCTTTTGCCGCAGGCTGGTTATTTATGGCTAACTGGGCATCTTGCGGAGTGGCCTTACGCAGGCGTACTTTTTGCAACCACGTTCCATCCTCGCCGGCAGGTTTTACATTCACCGCCTTTAATTGGTCAATCACGTAATCAACCGCCATCTGGTAACCTTCGGTACCGGGGCCCCGGCCTTTTAGTTTGTCGTCGGCCAGGTAAGTAATGTCCGCTTTTATTTTATCGGCGCTTACCGCGTCCATAGCCTGTTTAACTTCGGGAGAAAGTTTTACATCCTGTGCAAACCCGATTTGGGCCAGCAGAGCGAGGCTGGTTATAAGTATGGGGCTGTATTTTTTTTTCATGACTTATTAGTTAACGGAGCAAGTTATTAAAACCTTATCCATCAACAAATACTTATCGATATTGTTACCGATACTGCGTTACCAACGAAACTAAATTGAGCCTTGGTGGCTACTTTGGAATAAATATAGAAGCGCTAAGCTGGACGCTTTGGGGGGGGTATCTGTATCGCTTGTTAATGTAAGTTCGGGTATTTGTATAGTCATTACTTGACCATCGATTGTAAAATTGATGGTTTTAACTATTCCTTTATAAGAGACCGCTCCGTAACTGCCCACAGCCGCCAGTTTAAATTGTGTGCTTGTTATTTGCTGATCAGATGATAAATTAAGATATAACATCTTTGTTCCTTTAAAAAAATAAAACTGCCAACATCCGGTTTATCAATCGCTTCACAAACTTTTTATCCATAACCAACTCCTCAATTAAATTTTATGTTATTTTTAACACCGTGAAACAACGCCTGTTTGTATGCCTGGTATGCCTGCTTATTATTGCCGGTTGTAAAAAAGATAGTCCTACCCATACTATTGTGCCCCCACCAACCCAGCCCCCCGTAACTTATGAGGTATTTAGCGTAGCCAAAGTGTTGCAAAGCAATATGGTTATACAACGCGACAAACCCGCTAAAATATGGGGCACCGCAAAACCAACAACTGTAATTACCATAAACGCAAGCTGGAATAATGCGCCCATAACGGCAACCTCAACGGCCGCAGGAACATGGGAGGCTTATATCCCGGCATCACCGGCCAATGCGTTGCCTCAAACATTGAGTATTGCCACTCCCGGCGAAAAAGATGTTGCTTATAATAATATTTTAATTGGCGATGTGTGGGTTTGCGCAGGTCAATCAAACATGAATATGCCCGTTGGCCCGTTGGCGCCATCATTTGGAGGTGTTGAAAATTATGCGGCAGAAATTGCCGCGGCTAATTACCCGCAGATCCGGTCGTACACGGTTAAAGAGGATTATGAGCCCGCCCCGGCGGCTGATTTTTCCAACCCGGCAAGCTGGGTGGTGTGCTCGCCGGAAAATGCCGGCTCTTTAAGCGCCACAGCTTATTTTTTTGCACGAAAATTACATGTTGACCTGCAAGTGCCTATCGGTATTATTGTATCATCGGTTAACGGCAGCTGGTGCGAAACATGGACCAATAAAGCCGCCCTGCAAAACGATCCGCAGTTATCCGGGTATATTGGCCAGAACCAAAGCTCTGCACTGTTTAACGGAATGATAGCCCCTATAACCAAGCTATCGGTTAAAGGCTTTACCTGGTACCAGGGCGAAAATAACCAGAAAATGGCGCCACTAACCGATTATACCAAACTAAATGCGGCATTGATAAAAGGATGGCGGGCAGAATTTAACCAGGGCGAACTACCTTTTTATTATGTGCAGATAACCCCTTTTGATGATGACGGCGGCGGCAACCCCACCCTAAACTATCTGGCCAAATTCCGCGAAACACAGGCTAATGTGCGCACCAGTGTACCCGCAGCAGGCATGGTGATAACCATGGATGCGGGGGAAGTAACCAACCACCATCCTAAATATAAAAAACAAGTTGGTGACCGGCTTGCCTTATTGGCTTTGAGTAATACCTATGGTAAACCTGTGCAATCTGTAGGGCCACAGTATGCATCCTTTACGCCAAATGGAAATTCTGTTACAGTAAACTTTACAAGCGGCACCGCTACGGGTTTAAATACTATCGGCAATGCCCCCATCAATCAGTTCTTTTTTGTAGCCGGGGCCGATCAGGTATTCCGTAAAGCCACAGCAACAATAAGCGGCGATAAAATAATTTTAACCGCGCCTAACGGAACGCCGCTACCTGTGGCTGCCGTTCGCTATGCTTTTACCAATTTTCCTATAACCAATCTACAAAATGCTGCGGGTTTGCCCATGGAGCCATTCCGGACGGATAGTTGGGCTAATTAATGATTACTTTTCGTAAAGGGTAGCTGTAAGTTTGTATGAATTACTTGGCGAGGCAGCACCTGCAAAAATTTCCGGGATGGTTGTTGATATCTTTCCGGAAGCATTAACCTTTATCTCAACAGGAATCGGGCTCCTCTGATAATTAAAAGATGCTCCATACTTGTCAGACCCTGACAGGCGAAATTCATTATCTTCAATATCAGAGCTCAATTGATATGTGCCTGACGCCGTTGGATAGTTTTTGAATGTCAACGTCAAAGACCATTTATCTTCTGCTTTAAATATAATTACCGGGTGATTAAACATATCAACAGAGCGACTACTACTTACTACCGTATGAGAATCGGTATCATATGTAAAAAAATTATCGGGCTTTTCTGGGGTAATTACTGTGGTGTTTTCCTTTTTACACGCACTGAACAGTGCAATAATAATAGCAAGAAAAATGAATGTCGTTTTCTTCATAATGAGGTTTAGTCCCTCAAATATATAATTTTTTAGTAAAAAACCGACTAAGAGAACGCCCGGACATCCCATTTAAAACTTTATGTTGTATCTTTCGTTAAATAATTAGTAATTAATTTTTTAACCAAAACCCCTGTATATGAAAATTCGATTTTTGATACCCGCGATGTTTATGTTAGCGGTGGTAGCCTCCAGCTGTGTAAGCAGCAAAAAATATAAAGATCTGCAAGCCAGTTACGATAAGCTGGACAGCAATACCCGCGACCTTCGCGGTAAATACTTACTTACCGAACGCAACTTTGCCGTTGCCCAGGACCGTGTAAAAAGCCTGGATGACCAACTGGCCTCTGAACGCTCAAACAACAAGCAGTTACAATCCGCCCTTGACAAGTGCTTAACCTCAAGCGGGCAGGGTAACGTAAATATTTCTAAACTGGTTGATGAGATCAATAGCTCTAACCGGTACATACAGCAACTGGTGAACGCTAAAAACAAAAGCGATTCGCTTAACATGGTGTTAACCAATAACCTTACACGCTCGTTAAGTCAGTCGGAAATGCAGGATGTTGATGTTAAAGTGTTAAAAGGCGTGGTGTATATTTCACTGGCCGATAATATGCTTTACAAATCGGGCAGTTACGAGATCTCTGACAAATCAGGCGAAACACTGAGCAAAATAGCCAAGATCATTAAAGATTACAGCAACTATGATGTGCTGATAGAAGGTAATACCGATAATGTGCCAATCTCTCAGAAAAACATTCGCAATAACTGGGACCTGAGTGCCCTTAGGGCGGCATCGGTTGTTATGGCCCTGCAAACCACTTACCAGGTTGACCCTAAACGCTTAACCGCTGGTGGCCGTGGCGAGTACAACCCAATTGCCGACAACAGTACACCGTCCGGTAAATCGCAAAACAGGCGTACACAAATTATCATCACGCCAAAACTGGATCAGTTTATGGATTTGATAGGTAAAGCGCCTGAGACAACACCGGCAAAACAATAATAAAACAACATTTTATACAGGCGGCCTGTTCAGGTCGCCTTTTTTGTTGCCATAACTTTTGTAATGATGTATTACCTTTAGCTGTAATGAGTGATGAATTAACAGCCATCCTATCCGAAATCAGATATGATATCCAAAACATACACGACGATGCGAATATTTGCCTGGATACTCATTTTAACGACCGCGCCAAAGCCATTGATCTTATTGATTTCCATATCATCGACCGCATAGACGCCTTACTACCCGGCGCAACGGATGCGGAACTTGAAAAACTAAAACAGTGTGCCGAAAAAGCAAAATACCGGCTGGAAGAAACAGACAGGCGCTTATTTAAGGCGCTTAGGGAACAGATCCGTTCCGGTAATTATGCTGAAGGGACTTTTAAAAAGATGATCTGTAACTACTGCGGCGGGGACTTTAGTCCGCCAAATAAGGTTGGGTACGATACCCTGGATCTTTTTATAAACGGGTTGCTATTTCACCGCCACCCGCCCCAGGCAACCGTAGAACGCGAACAAGAAATGGTGTTTTACCAGCAAACCCCTGCAAGGATAATTTTAGAGCTGGCAGAGCGTGCCCGGCTAATGCCCGGTGATATTTTTTTTGATATCGGCTCGGGCCTTGGGCTGGTGCCCATCCTGGTAAACTTGTTATCCGGCGCCAAAACAACAGGGGTTGAATGTGAGCCGGCTTATTGTGATTACGCAACCACCTGTGCATCAAAACTAAACCTCGCCAACGTCGCTTTTATTAATACACAAGCGCAAATCGGCGATTATACCGGTGGTACCGTATTTTTTATGTACACCCCTTTTGGAGGTGCGATGATGCAGCAAATGCTGGAGGTGTTGAAAAAAGAATCGCTTAAAAGAACCATACGTATTTTTACTTACGGTCCATGTTCGCCCATTATTGCGCGGCAAAGCTGGCTAAGGTGTATTAATGGACCGGCAGAGGATGCCTATATCCTTTATGAATTTAAAAGCCGCGATGGCAATACTCCAACCATCGCCCCTATATCCGGCACTATTTAGGTATATTCGAGATTTTATCAATCGTTAAAATGATGCGACCAACATTTATTATTGTATTGCTGCTATGTTTTTGTATCCTGTGCACGAATTATGGATGCCAGAATACGGCGGGCAAGAAACAAGTTAAAGCACCTTTAAGCCATGCCGACACGCTTATTAAAGGTAATTTTAACGCCGCGCCACAGCTTAAGTTTGACAGTACCGCAATAACCGATTTTTTAAAAGCGCACCCCAACTTAAATGGTTTCGCAGCCGAATACGCCAAGTTTTACCGTATCAACAAATACCACTATGTGTGGTATGATAGCAAGGGATTGACAGAATCGGCCGGCAACCTCATTAACCATGTTAGCATTCAGCAAAACGACGGTATATTAAAGGAGATACCTTATAAAGAGGCTCTTTTAAAAATGACTGAAAGTTCTCAGTCGGGCAAAGATAAAACACCATCTATCACCACCGAGTTGATGCTGACCGGGCAGTATTTTAACTATGCTAAAAATGTATGGGGTGGTGCCGAGGCTGATAAAGCAACCGATATGGGGTGGTATTTGCCACGTAAAAAACTTTCGTACACGGATTTGCTGGCGCACAACCTTAAAAGCGATGCAGGCAGCATAGAGCAGGTTGCGGTAATACCGCAGTATATGATGCTAAAAAAGGCTCTTAACCATTATCAGCAAGTTGAAAAATCGGGGCCGGATATCCTTTTACCTTCAAAAAGCCCGCTTAATATATTGTCGCCTGGCGATACCTCTGCATTGTTTGTTCAACTAAAAAACAGGCTCAGGCAGCTTGGCGATTCGACGGTTAATTTTTCAAACGTTTACGATACGCTGCTTATCAATGCTGTTATGCATTTTAAAGACCGGCATGGCCTTAAACCTGATGGGAAAATAACCAGCGCTTTTTTGAAACAGATAAATGTGCCGTTACATCAGCGTATTAACCAAATAATTGTAAACCTGGAGCGAATGCGCTGGATACCGGCAGACGACCACGGTAGTGAATTTCTGCTGGTTAATATCCCCGAATTTAAACTACACTATTATATAAACAACAGCCCCGAATGGGCCTGTAGCGTAGTAGTTGGGAAATCAATGACCAAAACTGTAATATTTAGCGGGCACCTGCAATACATTGTGTTTAGCCCGTATTGGTATATCCCGCCCAGCATCATTCAAAAAGAAGTTAAACCAGGCATTACACGCAACCCAAACTACCTGGCTAATCACCACATGGAATGGAATGGCGGCAATGTAAGACAGCTGCCCGGTAAAGAAAATTCGTTAGGGTTGGTGAAATTCATCTTCCCAAACTCCAATAACATCTATTTGCACGATACTCCATCCAAATCGCTTTTTAATGAGGATGTACGGGCTTTTAGCCACGGCTGTATCAGGGTAGAGAAACCCGAAGAGTTAGCGGAACGGCTATTAAAACAAAACCCCCGCTGGACCCCGCAAAAAATTCGCGCTGCAATGAACCGTGGTGTAGAGCAAACGGTTGTATTAAAACAAAAGATCCCCGTTTATATAGGTTATTTTACAGCATTTGTTGACCATAATGGGGCCCTTAATTTCAGGGATGATATTTATCAGCGGGATGAACCCCTTTTAAAAATGCTGATGAAACCATAGTGCCCTGGCTTATTCTGAAAAAACGTGTTGTTCTGCATTTATCAATTCAACAAAGTCGCGGGTACTTGCAAACGGGTAGCCTTTGCTTTGTGCCCATCTGATAAACCTTGAAATGCGGTCAACGTATGATATCCCGGAATTATTAATGATGTACCGGGGCAGGCCAAATTTATTGTTCTGATCCAGATCTGTAAATTCCCATGGATGAAAATACAGGTTTAGATAACCATCTTTTTTATACGTAGCCGATGCCAGCCATTTGATAAGTGGAAGGGGAAGGTTGTGAAAGCTTAACCAAAAAAGAGGGATACGTATTACCGGTGATACAGATGCGGGAAGCTCCAGTAGCTGATGATGGTGATACCAGGTCCTGGGGTCGCTGAAATTATTATACCTGCCCGGCAGCCAGGTAGGATTGGTAGACGAGTTATAGCTATACCCAGCCGTTATTAATTCATCAGGTCTTACCGGCATCATCCGGGGCATCCTAAACCCATTTACCTGGGTTCCGGATAACTCTTCCAGCTTCAATTTAGACCGCAACAGATCTTCTGTTGCAAACGCCGAATGAAAAAAGCCATGCGAAGCTATTTCATGCCCTTCATTTACAATCTGTGAAATAACCTCTGGGCGATGAACAGCATAGTTAGCCGTACAATAAAATGTTGCCTTAACTCCCGTAGACCGCAAAATATCCAGTACGGCGACAGCCCCCTCTGTAGAAACCGAAAGCTGCTCCTCAAAACTGATATTAATGCCATATTCGGCCGGTAAATCAAACTCTTCTAAATCAAAACCCAGTAAGATCATTGGTTATGCGGATAATTCTTCAGGTATACCAAGCAAATTGGTTGTACGTACAATATAATTGGGGCGTTGTTTTGCCTGCATAAATAATTTACCCAGGTACATGCCTATAATGCCCAATACAAATAACTGTAACCCTCCAAAAAAAGCGACGGTAGCAATAAGTGAGGCCCACCCGGAAACCGCTATTAAACCAAAAAAATGACTTATAAGTATATAAGGAATATATAAAAGGGATGAAAGCGAAAAAATAAGGCCTATAAACGTGGCCGCATATAAAGGGCGTACGCTAAAAGACATTGTACTATTAAGCGCTAATTTAAACAACTTGTAAATTGAATAACTTGCCTCGCCGGAAAATCGCGCGGCCGGAGTATATGGTATTCCTTTCTGTTTAAAGCCAACCCATTTTATCATGCCCCTGAAAAAGATATCGTACTCGTTTATCTGTTTCAGCTCCGCAACAACTTTTTTATCTATCAGCCTGAAATCGGCAATGCCATCTTCCATCTGAATTTCAGACAGCATATTAACGCCCTTATAAAATAGTTTAGATGCCACCTTCTGAAATGATTTAACATGCTCGTTTGCCTTTTCGCGATAGGTATAAACAACGTCGTAGCCGCTTTCCCAAAGCCTTATCATTTCAATTATTAAACGTGGCGGGTGCTGCATATCAGCATCAATTGTAATAACGGCATCGCCATTGGCAAACTCGATACCCGCTTGCAGCGCTCGGTCTTTCCCGAAATTTCTGGACAGTTCAATAAAATAAACATGATGATGCATTTCGTGCTGCACCTTTATTTCATTTAAAGTATTATCGGTACTGCCGTCGTCAACAAAAATACACTCGTAAGTATAGTTAATATCGCTAAAAAGCTTTTGAAGCTCACTAACCATATAACTGATATTACGCTCTTCATTATGAGCAGGGATAATTATAGAGATCTTACGCATAGGGGTATTGATGATGTAAAGATACCACTGTAATTTAAATGTTACAAGCACAAGGCTGCGTAACTAAAACATTACAACGAACGGACAAATCACAACAAAAACGTTACAATTAAAGTATTACGTAACTATACGGGCATATATAACAATCAAATGGTTATTTTTCTTCTTTATCTTGGTTGATAACAATGTGTTGATGAGTTGATGAAACGCTATTGAACAACTTCCGGGCTTCCTTCGTCAGAAAATTTAGCGGTAAGGGTTTCGTATATAATTTTTAGCCATATCAGCAGGCATGGTAACGCTTTTAATTTATAAGGCCGGATATAAGTGACACTGATATTTTTTATAAAAACATCGGCAAACGGAAAGCTTGTAATTACGATTGCAAAAACCAATAGAGAAATCTCCAGAATAGTAACCGGGCGGTTTACATTCATAAACCAGATGGCAACTCCGCTAAAAGCAATGATGTACGTAGCCGATTCGGCCGAACTGCTGAATATGACGGTGAAAATTAACACCGAAGCGAGGATGAGCAACTGATACCTGGCCGACTTAAAATACTTTATCCTTATATAAGATAAGGCGAACAGAAACATAGCCGGAGCTATAACATATATGCTTTGAAACCCGGGAATATTAAAAACCCGGCGAATGATCCCCATTACAGAAATATCCTGCATGTCAGACCCTGCATTTTCCGCATTTTTCGCCACCAGGTCATGGTACCATGCCGAATATGTTTTTAATATGAATTCGGGCGAAGATATAGCCATTGGCAATACAAATAACACTACCGACCAAAAAACAAGACTGGCTATTAATTTCAGCTTATGATCAGAAAAGAAAAAGAATGCCAAGCCAACTATCCCGTATAATTTGGTAAATGTTCCTAATGCTATCATTAGTGCAGCCCAAAAGTCTTTTTCTTTCCTGATAAAATAAAAGCTGAATATAATTAGCGCGGTGATGATGGGATTAAACTGAAAAAAAATTGATGAAGCGATTATCTCATTAGCGCACAACAGCATAATAATGAGATAACCATTATTCTTAATTGGCAACACCTGGAAGGCTTTGAACAATATAAAAACATTAAACAGTACCCAAAGCATTGCCCCAACGCCATCGGGCAATAAAGCAAATGGGGCTATAATCAGCGAGAAAACCGGCCCGTAATGATTGCGGTCATAATAATATTCGGGCTGTGGGGTATACAGGCTCTGCTGGTGTATTACATTTAAAAAATTATGCTTAAAAATAAGGTAGTTATTGGGTGGCTGATGGCTTATTAACCCGCGCAATACAATAAAGAGCCCTATTCCAAACCAAATGGTATATACAAATCGTTTATTGTAAATTAATTTGTTGAGGCCTTGTTTTACACCTGGGAGATAGGTTTTTATACTACTTGCTTTAAACATGGTTTAGGGGTATTTGACATGTGCGTTTTTTGCTAAAGAACGGGCAAATTTAGGATATATGGTAATATAGTACATCCTACAGGCTAAACAGCAAGGCCCTCTAAAGTATATATTTAGAAGGCCTTATTGTTTATTGAGTATCGCTTGTTGTCGGGATGGCAGGATTCGAACCTGCGGCCTCCACATCCCAAATGTGGCGCGATACCGGGCTACGCTACATCCCGAAAGGGTTGCAAATGTAACTTTATAAAAAGTATTGTCAAGGGGAAAATTAAATCTTATAAAATTAACCTCCGATGTTTACGCCTGATAGGTTAAAATCCTGGTCAACGTCAACTATTATCGTGTGACCCCAAAACAGATCATTGTCGTTAAAATATATTTCAAAGCTTCCCTCAGAAAATGCCAGTACACCTTTAAATTCAATGGTTTGCATAAAGGCCTCTTCACTAACAGGCGCTTCATTTTCTTCCAGCCACTCGCTATTTTTATCTTCGATAAGCGCATTTGCTGCAAACTGCTTTACCTGGTTGAGGTTGCTGTTTAGCCAGTTATTTATTTGCGTTGCTAAATGGGCGGCCTTTTCCAGGTCATCTGTATCAAAATCAACCAGGGTGATTTCGTATTGCCCGTGATTATAAGTAAGAGTACCTGTAAAGTTACTGGTTTCAGCATTGAAGTTTAAATTCATACTTTGGATAGGTGTTTAGTTGTTTTTGTCGGGATGGCGGGATTCGAACCCACGACCTCCAGCACCCCATGATTGCCGTATATCGTCTTAATTGTTGTTAAATTGATTAATAAACGCTGTATTTTCGCTTTGTTCCTTTCGAGGGGTAAACAAAGAGGTAAACAATTTAAATTTACTAATCTGTTTTGTGTTTTCCATATCTGTTTTAGTTTAGTGAATGAATGATTATGATGCCCATACAGGCGTAAGGAAAAACTAAATGCAAGGAGGAATGGAATAAGGTAGTACAAGGGCTTGTGTTTATACTGGAAATTCCTTGCCTTGTGTTGTTCCTAGTGCCTAACTTTGCCAAATAATCATCTTCACTCACTTAACTTATTCTTACACTCTTCTAACTGCTGTTTTAGCTTTGCATTCTCCTTTTCAAGTGCTGCGTTATCCATCGCCGTTAGGAACGCTTTATAACTTCCGTAAGTATCCAACTCTCTTAAGAAGGGTAGTATTATTCCATAAACATCATGGGGGCTGTCCTTAACGGTTATAACGTGTTCAAACGTTTGATTTAATCTGAGTTCACAGATGTCAATGTACACTTATCGGTTTTACTATAGATGTCCCACATTATTCTACCAGCGTCTAAAAGCTGAAATCCACCGACCGTTAAAAACTTAGGTTCTCCATCATCAGATACAAACTTAAACTTGTATTGTCGTCTACCATCGGATGTGCTTTCTGCTAATAGTTCAATTCTTGGTATCTTCGAAAGATACCCTAAGTTATTATCCCCAATCCAATTACCCTCTGGAAAGAAACCTATATAAGTCATATGATAAATAATCAAATGCTAATATAGTTATACTTGCACAAACCCATTGTAAAAGTTTAGAACATGCAGCCACCAGGCTTATTATCACCAAACGAATCATCGGTTTTTTCGAGCCTTGTTAACACTTTTTCCTATAACCCGTTTAGGCCAAGGCAGGTTTCTCAATTTGCTGTGACATGTTGAAGTCGGGATGGCGGTTCGAGTGTGTTCTTTTTGTTTAAGATGAGCCTCAAACAATTCAAAGCTAAATACCTCTTTCCCTTCATCGAACCCCTTTAGTATTGATTGGGCTTCGGTTAGCTTTGTTTGTAGAATGGCATTGCACTCTTTATAGGATAAATGCGCCTTTCGAAATTTGCCTAATCCATTGTCCTCTATTTCTGCCGACTTCCAGTCCTCGGCCTTACATCGAAACTTTAAAGTTTGATTAGTAACAAGCATACTTATTGAGTAGTATTTGCTTAATCGATCGTGAGTTAACCTTAAGGCAACGGCAAACTCATTGTTTGATAACCGTTGTTTTGTTTTAAGTACAATTGCTAATGTAGCCATAATAGGGGTTGTTATGACAGTTTAAAGGTCAACAATCAGCAAAAAAGCATATTCAATCGGTTATCAAATCCTTTCAAATATGCTCTCTTTCTGTTACTTTTTCCGTCGGGATGGCGGGATTCGAACCCACGACCTCCAGCACCCCATGCTGGCGCGATACCGGGCTACGCTACATCCCGAAAAACTTCGGTTACAAATATAATAATGGGAATTAATTCGGCAAGGATTGAATATTGATTGCAGAATAAATCACATATATGTTTTTGTATAACGGCAGGCCCTTCGGGAAGCGCCTGCCGTTATCGTATACGGTTTGATTCTGAAAAACAACTTGAGCAAATCTTTGAATTATATCGTAAATAACGAATACAAACAACAAAAATTTACGCTATTGCGCGGATAAACAACAAATTATAATTAATCAATGTTTAAAGTAGCTGTAAGACCAAATGCATAAGCCGTACAATTTGCAGATGTCGGTTCACCCAAATCATCCTTGTTATATTCTGTCCAACTGTTGGCAGATGAAGGGAAGGATTGTTGTACCAGATTACCAAAGCCCCCTTGTGTATCCGTTACTGACACGCCTCCTCCTAAAATGAAATAACCTTCTCCCAATGAAGTAGTTTGATTGCCGTGATTGCTGTTGGTCCCAGTCGAAATAATGCCCGAAGATGTAAGGACTAAAGCTGTATTATTACTTTTTATACCTATTGCATAAACCGTTAATGTTACACCGGATGCCGCCTGTTCATAGTCAGAATGAGTGGCCGACCATGAATTATTGCCGGATGGATAACTAGCCATTATGAACTTTAAATAACCTCCGGTTATTGAAGCTTGAATGCCTCCACCGGCAATTAAATAATCCGTATCTATTGAGGCGGTAGCCTGATCCATGCCCGGGCCCGAATTGGTGCCTTGTGCTGTGGTCATCTGTACTCCCAATAAGCCTTCATCGATACCATAACTTGGATCGTATATGGCAATTGCATAAGCCGTTAAATAATTGCTGGAAGAGGCCAGTGTTGCTATATCGTGCGAGCTTACCGACCAGCTGTTTATATTGCTGCTAACATTATTTGTTTGAGGATAAGAACTTACCAAAAAGCTGCTTACGTTGCTTTCCAGATAAGCACCTCCGCCAATAATTCTGAAATTCGCATCATTTGCTACTGCCTGTGTATTAACCAATGTTCCTCCCATGAGTGGTGTTTTGGCTGTAAATATGGTGGGGTAATTAATGCTTTGTGCCAATATTACAAGATGGATATACTCTTTTAAAATTTTTTGAGCATTCCCTGTTGTAAGTTTCCAGATCTCTATGGCTTCTGTAATGCCATACGAAGTATTATCAGTGCAGGTATCGGCCCAGGCTATAAGTGTGTCAGAATTTGTTAAATCTATAGCTGCGGCCATATTACTATCTCCTCCCGATGTATATATCGATTTTTGGAGCGTGGATAAGGCGCTGTTATTTACCAAATTTTCAGCAGCTGTAGCTACTGCGCTAATGCTAATCGCTCCTGAATAGGCTGCTGATACAGATTGCGACATTTCCAGCTGACTTTGGTAGCTATTGGTTTGCGCTTCGGATTTTAATTGAATGCAACCACCCAAATTTAATCCAAGTACAAGATGTGTACCATAAGTTCCGGTAAACATTTTTGCATCGCTAAGAGAGCTGATGCCATCAAGAGCGATACAAAGCTCGGTTTGTAAACAGGCTCTTATTGCGGCAATATCTGCTGGTTTATAAAATGTCACTGTACCACAATTTATAGTTGCATTATAGCTGCTATTGAAATTAGTGGAGGCCTCATAGGTTTTAGAATCGACGCTTGCTTTTACAGATCCGGAATAGAAGCCATAACTTCCCTTAATACCCACGGCTGCAGCAAACTCGGTATAAGATGATTGGGATGATTCAAGCTCATTATAATAAGAAACGAAGGATTCATTAACCGTTTGAATGTTTACCTCGTCATCAGTTAAGGTCGCTTTTAAATAATTGGAAAGATAGCTGAGCACTAAGTTTGGTTGCTCGGCAATAATAGGGTTAAACACATTAAAGGATTGCAGCACAAAATTGATAGGTGTTGATGCTGTAGCCTGCTTGGTGAGCGATGGCCCGTTTGTGGGTGTGATACTTTCTGTTGTCATGTTAGCTTATTGGTTTAGGTATTGCGAAATTAATGCCTGTTTAAATATAATAACAGGGTGAATTTCCCCTTTTGCATAAAGCTACATCCCGAAAATTTCGGTTATAAATATAATAATGGGAATTAATTCGGCAAGGCCTTCTGCAATATCACGCCGTAACAAACGCCACCGTACCAACCGCGTTTATTTGCTGCATATCGTGCAATAAGGTAAGCGAAACCGGGTCTTTTGAATTTACCTTTTGAATAGAGATCCTAATGCTGTCGTTCTCCCCATCTGCTGATGAGATCCGTACTTCGTTGACGACGATCTGATGTTTCTGCAGCACATCTTCTATACTTTTCATATCTATTTGGTTGCGGGCAACCGTTAGGGTAATACCAGTGTATTTGTTGTGGTTAAACAGCCTGCGCTCAATTGGTTTTATGGCCGCTAATATGATGAATACAATAATTGTGGCTATTGTTGCCGGCAGGTATAAGCCCCCGCCTACTGCAAGGCCAATGGCTGCAACCGTCCATAAACCGGCGGCGGTGGTAAGGCCTTTTACAATTTCACTTTTCATAAACAAAATAGTGCCCGCCCCCAAAAAGCCAATCCCGCTGATGACCTGTGCCGCCACGCGTGATGGATCGAGCATGATGCCGGGTTTATTCAGCACATCGCCAAAACCATCCATAGATACGATCATGGCCAGTGTAGAACCCACGCAAACCAGCATGTGTGTACGCAACCCGGCGGCCCAGTCGCGGCGCTGCCTTTCCAACCCAATAATACTGCCCAGCAATGATGCCAGTGCAAGGCGCATCACAATTTCAGATAATGGTATCATAGCATTGGTTATAAAATGTAACTGCTAATGTATGTTATTTAAACACCAATATTTTAAAACTACCCATTTTTGGGTATTGCCGACGGATTTTTATTGGGGTATTTTTGAACATACAATAAATTATCCTAAACCTTAACACAATTATTTATGCGTTTAAAAGCACTTTTTATTACTGCGCTATTAGCCACAACAGCTGCCTTTGTTGCTTGCGAAAAGGAAGATGATGATGACGATTTTGAAGAGGTAAGCGGCATTTGCGCTGATGCATATAAGCATATAGACGATGCACAGCTTGATGCTTTTTGTGGAGCGGCCTATGCCTACCGCTGCCTTGACGAGAAGCCCTTATCCAGCCAGCAGGTGCAGGCCGTTTGCGCCCAGTACGATGATTTAAAGGAGCCTGGTGTTGCTGCCTGCGGATATTGTAAGTAATGTTTATGGCCGGCGGATTTAAATTACCCACCGGCCATTTTACCCCCTAAACCATTTCAATTGAAGATCAACAAAATATCCGAATCGGGCGTAAACCAGGTGCTTGGCATTGTGCAGATAGTTTTTATGATATTACTACTGGCTTATGTTTATAACCTGAATACGCAGCTTACCCGCATCAATAAAAAGCTATCGGCCATTTCTAATACCGGTACAAAAACACCCGGGACTATAAAAATAAACCCTGATAGTCGATCGCCAACCATGGGTACAGGAACAGCAACGGTAACCATGACCATCTTTTCTGATTTTGAGTGTAGCTTTTGTAAGGTTTTTGCCACGGACATTTTCCCCCGGCTAAAAAAGCAATATGTAGATAAGGGCCTTATGCAGGTAAATTTCAGGCACCTGCCTTTGGCTATCCATAAAAACGCATTGATGGCCGCAGAAGCGTCTGCCTGCATTAACGAACAGGGGAAATTCTGGGACCTGCACGACTATCTTTTTAAAAACCAGGAAAAGCTAAACAATAACCTTATCAATAACTGGGCGAGTGATAATAACATAGATACCGCGAAACTCGCAGGCTGTATCATCAACCACACCTATAAAACCAAAGTTGATAAAGATATAGATGAGGCGAATAGTGCAGGCATCCAGGGTACGCCGGCAATCATTATTAACGGGCGGATGGTTATGGGCGCAAAACCGTTTGAGTATTTTGCAGAGGTGATAGACAAGGAAATAGCAAAAACGCCCGGGCGTACAGCGGCAGAAACCTGCAACTAAACCAAATCGAACGCGCGTGCATACTGCATCAGTTCGTAGGTGGTGGCTTTTAACTTTTGTTTGATGTTTTTGCGGTGTGTTTCGGCGGTTGTTACCGATATATACAGCGCGTTCGCAATTTCGGCGGCGCTTTTCCCCGAGGCTACCTGTGTAAGCACTTCTTTCTCGCGTTTGGTTAACTTTGAGAATTTCTCATAATTCTGCCTTAAGAAGTTATTTTCCAGCAACAGGCGTTCGGCTTTAGCTGTCATGTGGTGCATGGCATCAATAGGCACAGCTATAGTTATGGTTAAACTTGGTTTACCCGCCCCATCCCGCATAAATATCTTAACGCTCGACATGTGCCAGTTCCATTCATCACTGCCCGGAAAACGAACCTGCTGAAAAAAGGTTACGAGCTCGTCATCGTTGTTCCTTTCCAGCAGCGCCAGTATTTTGGGCACATAATCTTCCGCGTCTTCCTGGTTAAAATATTTTTTGTAGTAATCGCCTGATGAAAGCGCTGTTATTTCTTCCTGCGTAGATTGTAGTAACTCAAGCCCCCTGTTAGACATGTACACCACCGACCAATCGCGTAAATCATGTATAATAACAGCGCATGGCAGGCTGTTAAAGGCGGCCGCGTATTCTTCAATCAAGGGTACAAATTGCCTGGGGAAGCGTTCTTTATTTAACATGTACTAATGTAGATGTTTAAAACCCTGCAGCAACCCGTTATTTAACGGTATTTATTGGGTTAAACCGCTTGCATATGCTGCTCTTCAACAGCCATTACGTTGTGTTGTTGTTTCAGCTTGTCTTTACGCAGGTAACGTATATGCATCAGGCCGATAAGCAGGGCGGCTATACCTTCGCACAAAATGGTATCGGGGGCGCCTATCCATTTAGATACCGAACCCACCAGCAACCCGCCAAGCGGCTGCAGGCCAAAAAATGCCATCGCGTAAAAGCTTATCACCCGGCCACGCATGTTGGGCTCAACCGTGGTTTGTATCAGGGTATTGCTGATGGTGATCTGCGACATCATCCCGAAACCCGCAATAGTTGCAAAAACCAGCGCCAGCCAATAGGTGTTCTCGTGCGAAAACAGCACAAGCCCTACACCAAACACCAGCGTGTTAATACTCAGTATCTTTTTAAGGTTACTGCCTGCGTGCAGCGATGCCAGGAATATTGCCCCGGTAAAAGCGCCAAGGCCTATCACACTATCAATAACCCCGAAGGTGGTGGCGTTGCCTTTAAAAACTTCGCGGGCGTAATAAGGTATCAATGTACTGAATGGCAAAACCAGTAAGCTAATGAGCCCCAGCATCATAATTACATAGGATATGGATGGTGTGGCCTTTAAGTAAGCTAACCCTTCCCTCAATTCGCCAAAAACGTTTTTGGTGTGGGGTTGCTTTACATATTTTGGCAAGGTCATCAGCAATAACGACCCGATAACCGCAATGAAACTTGCCGCATTAAGGGCAAAGCAAACACCATCGCCCCAGTACTCTAATATGAACCCGGCAATCCCCGGCCCTATCAGCCTGGACAAGTTTACCATTGATGAATTAAGGGCAAGCGCGTTGGGCAGATCTTTCTTGTCCTCTATCATTTCATACACCAGCGATTGCCTGGCCGGCACATCAAACGCGTTTATTATTCCCAGCATCACACTCAGGGCCAGTATTTCCCAAACAGCGTAATGCTTCATCAATATCAGCACCGCTAAAATGGTTGCCTGTATCATAGATGCCACCTGTGTAGTAAGCAAAACCCGGAAACGGTTATACCTGTCTGATACCACTCCGCCAAAAAGCGACAATAAAAAAGATGGGAACTGGCTGGCGAACAAAGTTAGCCCCAGCATAAAAGTAGAATGTGTAAGTGTATAGATAACCCAGCTTACAGCTGTTTTTTGCATCCAGGTGCCAATAAGCGATACGGATTGACCTGCGAAATATAAACGATAGTTACGGCTGCGAAAGGCTTGAAATGTGCTTATATTCATTATGTATTAATCCAACGACAAAAATCGTCCCTGAATTGTTTTTATACACAGTTGTAATAATTAAATTACCTGATAATTGCATTTGAGTGTTATAAAGAGCCATAATTTAGGTGGATATTGCCCTTTGCACGTATTAATTAACAGTTTATTTTCGTTTATTGCGTATGTTGTAGCTTAACCCTGATATGACTTCTGCCGAAAACTATGATCTGTTGATCGAAAAGATCAACACTTTCATCCGTAAGTACCATTATAACAACCTGCTGCGCGGGCTGATATTTTTGGGCGTAGGCTTGTTTTCGGCCTATGTGGTTATTACGTTGAGCGAGTATTTTGGCAACTTTAGTACAACTCTGCGCACTATCCTTTTCTACTTCTTCATCCTGCTTAACTTAGCACTGTTTGTTTGGCTGATATTGCCGCCTTTATTGGCACAGTTAAAACTGGGCAAAACCCTCAAGCATGATCAGGCCGCCGAGATAATAGGCCGGCATTTTAATGATGTACACGATAAACTGCTGAACACCCTTCAGCTAAAAAAACAGGTTAATGAGAATGCCGCCCACCGCGAATTGATAGAGGCCAGCATCAACCAAAAAATAGAGACACTAAAGCCGGTAAGCTTCCCATCGGCAGTTAACATCCGCGAGAATAGTAAATACCTGAAGTGGGTTATCCCACCTGCCGCCATCATTTGTATCATTGCTTTCGCTGCGCCATCCGTATTAACAGAGAGCACCAAAAGGCTTATCCATCATAACCAATATTTTGCGCCGGTTGCCCCTTTTCAATTTGTACTACTGAACAAAAATCTTTCGGCCGTACAGGGTGAAGATTATAAAATTGATTTGAAACTAACAGGCGACAAGCTGCCCGCCGACGTTTATGTAGAAACAGCCAATACTACCTTTAAGCTTGATAAAGAGAACACCAGCCGTTTTCATTACCTGTTTACAAACCTGCAGCAAAACACATCGTTCAGGCTTTTGGGCAATGGTTTTGCATCGGCACCATACGAGATAAAGGTTAACCTTAAGCCCGTACTATTGCATTTTGATGCCGAACTGAATTACCCGGCCTATCTGCATAAAAAAAACGAGACCGTAGCCAACGCCGGCGACCTGACCCTCCCCGCCGGCACAACCGTTAACTGGAAATTCTATACCCAAAACGCCACAGCTCTGTTATTTAAGCTCGATGGTAACAATACAACGATACAGCCCTCCGGCAAGGATACATACGAACACCGCGAGCGGATCCTTAAAAGCACTGCCTATAACGTTAGTCCGCTAAACAACACGATTAAACGAAGCGATTCGGCTGCTTATCGGATAACCGTTGTTGCAGATGAGGCCCCTGCCATTGAAGTGCAGGAAAAGCCCGACTCGGTAAGCATGAAAGCCTTTTACTTTAACGGCCGAATACAGGACGATCATGGCTTTTCCTCACTGAGCTTTCATTACAAAGTTGGCGGCAATGGCGCCGAACGGTCGGTTAATAAACCGGTAAAGGCCGATCTGGCCGCCACACAGTCGGATTTCTTTTACTTCTGGAACCTGAAAGAACTTGGCATAAAACCCGGAGATGCTGTAACCTATTATTTTGAAGTTGCCGATAACGATGCTGTGAATGGCCCAAAAACAGCCCGTACCCCCGAGCGCACATTAAACATCCCGGATGCGGCGCAACTAGCCGAACAGTTAAACGCGGGCTCGCAGGCGGTGAAGGATAAGATGCGCTCGGCAGTAAAAATGGCGGCGCAGATAGAGAAAAGCGCGCAGAAACTGGCCGAATCATTATTGGATAAAAACACCCTCTCGTTCGATGAAAAGAAACAGGTGGAAGACCTGCTGCAAAAGCGTAAAGAGCTGGAAGATTTTGTAAAGGATATACAGGCCGATAACAAAAAGAACCTTTACAACCGCCAGGAAAACCAGCAGCAAACGCAGGAATTGATAGACATGCAAAAACAGATTGAAAACCTGTTCAATAACGTGCTTGACCAAAAGACCAAAGAGATGCTGCAAAAACTACAGCAACTGCTGCAGGAAAACCAGAAAGATAGCACCCGCGATGAGCTATCTAAAATGCAGATGGATAATAAATCGCTGAAGAAAGAACTGGACCGCATACTGGAACTTTACAAAAAGCTTGATTTTGAGCAAAAGCTAAATCAAAACATCAACCAGCTAAACCAGCTGGCCGAAGAGCAAAAAAAATTGGCCGAACAAACCCAAAAAGCGGGAGACAATAACAAAGACGCGCAGCAGCAGCAAAAGCTAAACCAGCAGTTTGATGATATTAAGAAATCGTTAGACGACCTGCAAAAAGAGAACGAAAAAGGCGGCAACAAGCAGGACTTTAAAAACCCGGAAGCTGATAAGCAGGCGATTGACGAGCAGATGAAGCAAAGCGAGGACGCCTTAAAAAAGAACAACCGCCCGCAGGCATCAAAGGCGCAGCAACAGGCCGCGCAAAAAATGAAACAAATGGCCCAAAAAATGCAGCAGGATGATGCTGATGGCCAGGAAAGCGATAATGCTGTTGATGCGCGCCAGCTACGTGAATTATTAAAGTCGCTGGTGAACAGTTCATTCACACAAGAAAAAATAATGCAGCAATTACGCGTCACTAACCCAACCGACCCGGGCTACATCGCGTTAGCCCAAAAACAAAAAGACGTTAAAGACAATTTAAAAACGGCTGAGGATAGCCTGTATTCGTTAAGCCGTCGTATCCCCCAGATCCAGTCGACCGTTAATAAAGAAATTAGCGGAATTAACGAGCAGATAGATCAATCGCTTGAGAATTTAGGTGAGCGAAAAACGCCCGAGGCTATGCGGAACCAGCAATTTGCCATGACCAGCATGAACAATTTGGCATTGCTATTGAGTGAAGCGCTTGACCAGTTGCAAAAACAGCAAAGTAAAGCCGGTAAGGGCAAAGGGAAACAACCATCTTTATCGCAGCTAAGCAAAATGCAGCAGCAACTTAACCAAAATATGCAAAAAGCGCGCGAGCAAATGCAGAAGACAGGCAACCCGCAGCCGGGAAAAACAGGACAGCAGGGCGCCAGCGAACAATTTGCTAAAATGGCCCGCGAGCAACAAATGATAAGACAATCCTTACAACAAATAAACAAGGAGAACAATAAAGACGGGACGAACGGCTTGGGCGATTTGGATAAAATTGCAAAAGAAATGGAACAAACTGAGAACGATCTCGTAAACAAGAAAATTACAAATGAAGCGTTAAACAGGCAGCAGCAAATACATTCGCGTTTGCTGGAGGCCGAAAAGGCGGAACAAGAGCGGGAGCAGGACCAAAAGAGAGAGAGCCGCGCGGCAGGCAATATGCCGCTGGGGTATATTAAAGCTTTGCAGGATTATGAGCAGGTTAAGTCAAAGCAAACGGAACAGATAAGAACAGTACCTGCGGCGCTAAACTTATATTACAGGCAAAAAATTAAAAAGTACTTTGATCAACTTAATGGAAAATGATATGGCACAGGCAAATGTTCAAACGGCTGAACTTTATACATTACAACTTCCCTCAAAGCACGAAAGCATAACACAGCTGGAGAATTTGATTGAGACCGTAGCGGATAAATACCAGGTTGGTGAAGATACTTTTGCCAACATGATGACCTGCCTTAACGAGGCCGTTATTAACGCTATAATTCACGGAAATAAACTTGACCCCAACAAAACGGTTTTTGTTAACGTGGAGGCAGACAGCAAACGAATTATCTGGACCATTACCGACGAGGGTGAGGGTTTCGACTATAATAACCTGGCAGACCCAACAGCTGCCGACCGCCTGGAGGAACTTACCGGCCGTGGCGTTTTTATATTAAAACACCTGGCAGACCAGTGCATATTTAATGCAAAAGGAAACGAGGTTGAACTACATTTTAAGATCTAATGCCCGCAATTACTTTTCACGAGGAAGACATCAGCTATAAGCTAAAGAACAAAACAGCGGTACGTAAATGGATAACCGATACCATTATTGCCGAGGGTTATAAACTAAGCGAGCTTACCTATATTTTTTGTACGGACGAATACCTGCTGCAAATAAACCGGCAGTATCTTAACCACGATACCTATACCGATATCATCACCTTTGATAATTCGGAGGAAGAGGGGCTTATTGTGGGCGATATTTTTATCTCGATAGAGCGCATCCGCGAGAACGCCGGTAAATTTAATGTTACAGATGCTGATGAGTTGCACCGCGTTTTGATACATGGTGCGCTTCATTTACTGGGTTACGGGGATAAATCGCCTGCTGATAAGAAAAAAATGACATCAAAAGAAGATTTCTATTTGGATAAAAGAGGTTTTTAATCCCTAATTTTACATCTGTTAGGCAACCATCTTCGTAAATCATTCGTACCAATTTAAAAACATGAAATTACTTACATTAATATGCGCCATGATGTTTATTACATCTGCGCCATCAACAGTTTATACATTTAAACTGAAAACCATTGACGGTAAAGATTTTTCGCTGGCCAAATACAAAGGCAAAAAACTGCTTATTGTAAATACGGCATCAAAATGCGGTTTTACCCCACAATATGCTGAATTGCAAAAACTTGCAGATCAGTACAAGGACAAGGTTGTGGTTGTGGGTTTCCCTGCAAATAACTTTGGCGGCCAGGAACCGGGAACCAACAGCGAAGTAAAAGAGTTTTGCCAGAAAAACTTTGGCGTTACCTTCCCGCTAAGCTCAAAGGTGAGTGTTAAGGGCGATGATATAGACCCCTTATTTAAATACCTGACCAGCGAGCCAAACCCCGATTTTACAGGCGAGATCAAATGGAACTTCGAAAAGTTTCTGATTGATGAGAATGGTAAGCTGATACACCGCTACCGCTCAACTACAAAACCATTATCTGAAGATATAACCAAAGAATTATAATAAAAAGGGAGGCTAAATAGCCTCCCTTTTTTGTTCTTATATCGTGCGGTTGTTACATTAGTAGGCAAGCAACAACACTACGTGATGAAAGCTCGCGGAAGCCAGCTAATTAATTATCATCCTTCTTCTTAGCTGCATCTTTAGCTGCTTTCTCCTTTGCTTCCTGGGCTTTCTCTTTCGCCTCTTTTATTTTCTTAAGCGAATCTTGTTTAGCTTTTTCCTTCTTTTTAAAGAAGCCCCTTAACAAAAAGTTATGTTGGGCAGCCTTCAAATCCTCATTTAGCGTAGCTGTAGTAGCATGTACACCCTTCATGGTGGTTTTAGCCTGCTTTACGGTACCTTCCAAATCCCGTGCTATTTTATCGTTGTTTAACAGGCGGCCTATACTTCCTTTACCGCTATTTACTTTCGCAACAATTTCCGACAGATCACTGGTAAGGCTTTCGGCGTTATCGGCAACTTTGGTAAGTTTGGTGATGATCTTATCCACATCAACCGGGTTAACAGCCTCAAGTTGATTGCCCTCCTGTACCTCAGTTTGGCTTTTAATACCGCCCGGTGCAATTACAATTAGTTTATCGCCCATTAAACCATCGCTGCCAATGCTCATTTTTGAATCGGTTTTAATGAACTTTTTAACAGAGTTGTTCAATGTCAGGTCAACCCGTACCGAGCTATCTGTTACAATATTAATGGCCTCAACCACCCCTACATTTATCCCGGCAAAACGCACATTGTTACCAACGGTAAGGCCGCTTACATTTTTAAAGGTACCGTATACTCTGAAGGTAGAGCTGAACAGACTTTTTTGGTTCCCGATGTAAAATACTGCCAGGAACAATACAACAAGGCCTACTATAGTAAATGCCCCGATCTTTATTTTTTGTGATGATGTGGTTTTCATGTTGTTTCGTTAAAAAATGACCTTACCAATTCGTCGTCCGATTTTTTGAGCTCATCAAACGAGCCTTCGGCTATATATGTACCCTCATTCATGATCACAACACGGTCGGCGGTAATTTTTGCGCATTCCATATCGTGGGTTATAATGATGGCTGATGTTTTATATTTCTTTTGCATATCCAGGATCAACTCGCTTATCTCGCGCGAGGTGATGGGGTCCAGCCCGGTGGTAGGCTCGTCATACAGCATAATTTCAGGCCGTACAATCATCGTTCTGGCCAACCCGGCACGTTTACGCATCCCGCCCGACAAATCTGACGGTAGCTTATCTATCGCGTCAGTAAGGCCTACTCCTTCAAGGGCTTCCTCTACCCTTTTATCAAGTTCGGCCTGGTCGGTTATTTTCAGGATCCGCGTAAGCGGGAATTCAAGGTTATCCCTAACGGTCATGGAATCATACAAGGCCCCGCTCTGAAACAGGAACCCTACTTTGGTACGCAATTCCTTTAGCTGCTCGTCGTTCATCTGGGCAACATCGTCGCCAAAAACCTTAACTGTTCCATTATCAGGCGTAAGCAAACCAACAATACATTGGATAGTAACTGATTTGCCCTGGCCCGATTTACCAAGCACCACCACATTCTCACCGCGTTTTAGCTGCAGGTTAATGTCCTTCAGGACTTCTTTTGTGCCAAATGATTTTGAGATATGGTCGATATCCACCACTATCTCGTTTTTATCAAGCTTCTTATTTTCTTCGGTATGTTTTTTTTCTGTTTCCATGTTTTACCTGTAAAATAATAAGCTGGTTATCTGTACAGCAACGGCATCAATCACAAAAATCCATAAGGATGCGGTAACCACCGCTGAATTTGCTGCAATACCCACGCTTTCGGTGCCTTTGTTTGAATTATAGCCTTTATAGCACCCTACAAAGCCAATAGCAAAGCCAAAAAATATAGTTTTAACCAGCGCCGGGAAAAGATCTATAAACTCAAGCGATGAGATACATTTATGAAAATATAGGGAGAAGCTGATATCATCGGTAAAGTTTAACGCCAGGAACCCTCCAAACAAGCCTATTGCGTCGCCGATAATGGTAAGCAGCGGGATCATTAAACTGGTGGCAATAATGCGGGTAACTACCAGGTATTGCAGCGGGTTTGCGCCCGATACTTCCATGGCATCAATTTGCTCGGTAACCTTCATGCTGCCCAGTTCGGCACCAATGCCTGATGCTACCTTACCGGCGCAGATAATGGCGATGATAACAGGCCCTATTTCGCGTATAAAAGATACTGCAAGCGTTTTAGGGAGCATACTTTCGGCCCCCATTTGTAACATGGATGGCCTAAGCTGCAGGATGAGTACCAGCCCCATAATAAATGAGGTGATACCTACCAACATCATGGAGCGGTAGCCGATCTCGTAGCACTGGCGCACAAACTCCGACCACTCAAAACCGCCCCTAAAAATATTGCGAAAAAAGCTTTTGAAGAACACACCTTGTTCCCCTACGCTTTCCAGCCATCTTTTATATCCGGTAATTGCCTGTTCTGCCATAAGTTATTTATTACTTGCCAGTTATAAACAAACTATTGGTAAAAAGTTTTTATTACCGGAATTTTATTTTGCTAAAGCTTATAACATCGGTACTTCTATGATCAATAATTTGCTTTCGCTGTTTGTTTCTATCGCGAAGCTGTCTGTATCGTAAACGCCAATAGCATCCCTTTTGTTTAATGTATGGCCAGCTATGTTCACATCTCCCTCTAAAACAAACACATAAGCACCGTTTCCGGGGGTTTTTATGGCGTAATTTAACTGCTGCCCCGCATCAAAATTGCCTTGCGAAAAGGTGGTATCCTGGTTTAACCAAAGGGTTTCGTCGCTTTTTAACGGCGATATTAGCGTTGTGAACCGGTTCTGTATAAACTTATCGCCAAAGTTCTTTTGATCGTACCGGGGCTCTATATTCCTTACCTTCGGGAAGATCCAGATCTGCAGGGATAAAGTATCTTCGGTTTTTGAAGGGTTATATTCTGAATGGAACACACCCGTACCCGCCGACATAACCTGCACATCGCCGGCTTTAATAATGCCCTTATTGCCCATGCTGTCCTGGTGTTCTAACGCGCCTTGTAATACAATGGTAGTAATTTCCATATTATCATGCGGGTGGCTGCCAAAGCCGTTATCGCGGGCAATAAAATCGTCATTTAACACCCTTAAAGCGCCAAAATTCGTCCTTTTTTCGTCCCGAAACGGCCCAAAACTGAATGAAAAGTTCGCTTTTAGCCAACCTATATCGTTATACCCTCTTTCGCCTGCGGCGTGAAATACTGTCTTCATTTAATGCTTATTAATAGTAAAATACTTATTGTGTAATTAAATACATGTTTAAACACGCAATATTTATTCCACAATTTAATTATGCGTATTTTTGCGCGTTGAAACCAACCATAATGGCATATAAAGCAATTATAGCAGGCGCAAGCGGCCTAATTGGCAGTAATTTGGTTAACATTTTACTGGAAGCGCCGCAATATTCTGAGGTTTTAGCCATAGTTAGGAAAAAGATGCCCATTCAGCATAAAAAGCTTGTGCAACTGGTAGTCAATTTTGATGAGCTGGATAAACATGCAGAGCCTATAAATGGCCATGCCGTTTTTAGTTGCCTTGGTACCACTAAAAGCCAAACACCGGATGAACAGCAATACCGGAAGATTGACCATGATTATCCTTTTCAATTGGCACAATTAGCCAAACAAAATGGCGTTGAACAGTTTCATGTGGTATCATCCATTGGGGCAAACAAAAACTCATCAACCTTTTACCTGAAATTAAAGGGTGAGCTGGAAGATGATTTAAAAAACCTTGGGTTAAAAACCCTGCACATTTATCAGCCATCCATGCTGATGGGTGAGCGCAATAGAAACCATTGGGCAGAGAAATTAGCGACAGGCCTTTTCAAGGTAATTGACCCATTGCTGATAGGCGGCTTAAAAAAGTACAGGAGCATTAAGGGCAGCACAGTTGCCCAAGCCATGTTCAAAAAATCATTAGAAAGTGCAACGGGCACTTTTATATATACATCAGATAAAATACATACTATTTAGTGAGCACTTATATCTCGGCCGAAAATTTAGGCCACTCTTTTCATGATAACTGGTTGTTTAAAAACCTCACTATTGGCATTAACCGCGGCCGCAGGGTTGCGCTTGTTGGTGTTAATGGCGCAGGAAAGTCTACCTTGTTAAAAATCCTTTCCGGTTCGTTAAAGCCAACCGAGGGCAAAGTTGCGCAGGCACGCGACCTGAATGTTGGTTACCTGGAGCAGGACCCCTACTTTAAAGAAGCTGTTACCATCAGTGATTATATTTTCCATGCTGATAATATCCAGCAACAGCTGATCCGCCGTTACGAGGAGTTGTTAGAGAACGACCCCGAGAATATGAAGGAGATGGATAAAGTGATGGAGGAAATGAGCGAGATTGATGCATGGGAATATGAGTATAAAATAAAAACTATTTTAGGAAGGCTTGACATACATCACCTTAACCAGCACATTAGCACGCTATCAGGCGGGCAGAAGAAACGTTTAGCTTTAGCTAAACTATTAATTGAGGACCCTGAAATTTATATTTTAGATGAGCCTACCAATCACCTTGATATTGATACTATTGAGTGGCTTGAAAAATTACTGACCGAAGGCAGCAAAACTATTTTGATGGTTACGCACGACAGGTACTTCCTGGATAATGTTTGTAACGAAATTTTAGAGATAGACCGCGGTAAAATAATACCTTATGTAGGTAACTACGGTTACTACCTTGAGAAAAAAGCAGAACGTGAAGCATCTGATGAGGCGACGTTCCAAAAAAACTCGAACTTGTTACGTAAGGAGCTGGAGTGGATGCGCAGGCAGCCCAAGGCCCGTGGTACTAAATCAAAATCGCGGATAGACGCATTTTATGATCTGGAGGCCAAAACAAAAGATCGCGGAGCTAAAGAAAATGTTGAGCTAAGCGTTAAGGTATCACGCCAGGGGAATAAGATCATGGAGATGCATGGCATCAGCAAGGGTTTTAACGGCAATACCTATATAAAAAACTTTAGCTACACCTTTAAAAAAGGCGACCGTATTGGCTTAGCCGGAAAAAATGGCAGCGGTAAGTCTACCCTGTTAAATTTGATCACCGGGGGCTTACAGCCAGATAGTGGTGAAATTGTAAAAGGAGAAACAACCGTTATTGGTTATTTTAACCAGGCCGGGCTAAGCTTTAAAGAAGATGAGCGGGTTATTGATATTGTAAAGAACGTTGCTGAGTTTATAACGATGGCCGATGGAAAGCTGATCTCGGCTTCCGCATTGCTTACTTTATTCCTGTTCCCTCCTGCCAAGCAATACGGCATGGTATCAAAACTTAGTGGCGGCGAAAAGAAACGACTGCACCTGATGAGTATCCTGATCAAGAACCCAAACTTTTTGATCCTGGATGAGCCTACTAACGATTTAGATATTGACACGCTGAATGTACTGGAAGAGTTTTTGACTAACTTCCCAGGCATCCTGATCATGGTATCGCACGACAGGTACTTGCTGGATAAACTAACCGACCAGCTTTTTATTATGGAAGGCGAAGGGAAAGTTTTGATCTATAATGGCAACTACTCATCATACCGCATTGAGCTGGAAGAGAGCAAACAATTAAATAAAAAAGCCGCTGCTGCCCCGGCCCCGGTTCAGACGGAAGCTCCTAAAAAAGCGAAGCTGAGTTTTAAAGAAGAGAAAGAGTTTGAAGGGTTGGAAAAAGAAATAGCAGATATTGAGACCAAGCTAAGGGAAACAACTGAAGCTTTAAATACCATTAATATCGACCCTAAAGAGTTAACAAAGCTAACGGATAAAATAGCTTACTTAAACAAACAGCTTGATGCGAAGTCGGCTCGCTGGATAGAATTAGGTGAGCTAAAAGACGCGTAAGACTATGAAAATATCAGACATTATTGCTTCTGTAGGCGTTATTATCCTATTAATAGCATTCCTGCTAAATATGTATAAAAAGGTTTCGGCACAGGGCAGGGTCTATACGGGGATGAACTTTTTAGGGGCTGCGATGTGCTGCTTTTCATCATATTTAATAGGGTTTTATCCTTTTGTTGTATTAGAAGGTGTGTGGGGCGCATTTGCCCTGTATTCCTTTTTGAATGTTCCACGTGGAACATCTAAGTAAAAAATCACATAATGTTCCACGTGGAACATGGAGGTTATATGTTTAAGAAATATAATGTAATAGTAGTTGGTGCCGGGCATGCAGGCTGTGAAGCCGCCGCTGCCGCTGCCAACTTAGGTTCGTCTGTTTTACTCATTACCATGAACATGGGAACCATTGCACAAATGAGTTGCAACCCTGCGATGGGCGGCGTGGCTAAGGGGCAGATAGTACGGGAGATTGATGCTATGGGTGGGTACTCTGGTATTATTACCGATAAAACCTCCCTGCAATTTAGGATGCTTAACCTAAGCAAGGGCCCCGCTATGTGGAGCCCGCGTGCACAAAGCGACCGTGCACGATTTGCTGAAGAGTGGCGTATAGCGCTTGAGAAAACACCCAATGTAGATTTCTGGCAGGATATGGTTACATCACTGCTGGTAAAAGGAAATACTGTAGTAGGTGTAAAAACATCTATAGGTGTAGAGATAGAAGCAGATGCTGTAGTACTTACAAACGGCACCTTTTTAAATGGTGTTATACATATAGGTGAAAAGAAATTTGGCGGAGGCCGTACCGGCGAAAAAGCAGCTACCGGGTTAACCGAGCAGCTGGTAACCCTGGGCTTTGAGTCGGGCAGGATGAAAACCGGTACCCCACCGCGTGTGGATGGCCGGAGCCTTAATTACTCGGTAATGGAAGAACAATGGGGCGATGAGGAACGCGGCAGGTTTTCATATACTGATGTTGAATTGGCTACAGACCAACGCTGCTGCTGGATAACATATACCAACACCAAAGTACACGAAACGCTAAAAGAAGGGTTTGAAAGATCGCCGATGTTTACCGGCAGGATCAAAGGTTTAGGCCCGAGGTACTGCCCTTCTATTGAAGATAAAATAAACCGTTTTGCCGAGCGCGACAGGCACCAGATATTTGTAGAACCCGAGGGTTGGAATACAGTTGAGATATATGTAAATGGATTCTCCACCTCGTTACCGGAGGATGTACAATACAAAGCGCTGACGCAAATACCCGGTTTTGAAACTGCAAAAATGTTTAGGCCGGGCTATGCTATTGAATATGATTTCTTCCCGCCTACCCAGTTAAGCCTTACATTAGAAACAAAACAGATCAGTAATCTTTTCTTTGCGGGCCAGATAAACGGCACCACCGGTTATGAAGAAGCCGCATCACAAGGCTTTATTGCGGGCATTAATGCACACCAAAAAATCAATGATAAGCATGAACTGATCCTAAAAAGGTCAGAATCATACATCGGTGTTTTGATAGATGACCTGGTAACAAAAGGTACCGAAGAGCCTTACCGTATGTTCACCTCAAGAGCCGAACACCGTTTATTACTACGCCAGGATAACGCGGATATCAGGCTTAGCCCTATTGGCCATAACTTAGGATTGATAAGCGATGAGCGCCTGGATAAGGTAAACATGAAGATCAAAAACTCTGACGAGATAGTTGCCTTTACCAGAAGCAAAAGCATCAATCCTGCTGAAGTAAATAGTATGCTGGAAGAAGCAGGTACTTCCCCTATTAACCAAAGTGCGAAGTTATTTAATTTATTAAGCCGGCCTCAAATAGGTTTTAATGAGTTAAAGCGGGTAGATGGTTCTCTGTCAGATAAGTTATCGGCATATGATAAAGAAACAATTGAGCAGGCTGAAATAAAAATCAAATATGAGAGTTACTTTATAAAAGAACTGGAAATAGTTGACCGTATGAAAAAAATGGAAGACCGGGAAATTAACCCGGAGTTTGATTACCGCCAACTGGTTTCATTATCTAAAGAAGCGCGGGAAAAATTGATGCGGATAAAACCACGTACTTTAGGCCAGGCATCGCGTATTTCGGGCGTTTCGCCGTCTGATGTGTCGGTTTTAATGGTACACGTATCAAGATAATATATAAATATCTGAATATCAGTTAATTATAAAATATCGTTTATAAAGCGTTTTCTCAGATTTTTGATATCACAATTCATAAAAATATAAAAATCGTTTACAGGGCATAAAAACAATGTTAAAACCAAAATCGGCCTTTTTCGGTAAAAATTTATTTTTTTTAATGGTAGCCCTGATCGTTTTTGGCTGTGCCAGCATCCAAAAACCGATGGGAGGCCCACGTGACCTTACCCCGCCAAAATTATTAAAGGCGACTCCTGAAAATATGACCCGGAATTTTTCGGCCAAAAAAATAAGCCTGGAATTTGATGAGTTTTTTAAGTTGACTAATCAGTACCAGGAAATAAGCATTAGCCCCGCCATGGAAAAAATGCCGGAGTACAATGTAAACCGAAAAGTACTAAACATCGACTTTAAGGATACCCTACAAAAAAACACAACCTACGTTATCAATTTTGGTAAGGCCATACAAGATGTTAACGAAAGCAACGTACTCACAAATTTTACTTACGTATTTTCAACCGGCCCGCATATCGATTCGTTAAGCATGTCTGGCTCGGTAACAAACAGCATCACCAAGGAAAAAGAAAAAGATGTAACCGTGATGATCTTCCCCTTAAAACAAGACTCGCTATTATTCGGTAAAAAGAAACCAAGCATTTATACAACAACAGATTCATCAGGTAACTTCTCTTTAAATAACTTACATGATGGCCAATACCGTATTTATGCTTTAAAAGAACCAAGCCCAAATAAGATATTTGATAACGACAGGGAATTGATAGCTTTCTCTAACCGGACAATAAACCTTAGCAAAGATACATCTGATATTAAACTTGCGTTATTTCAGCAGGTGCCAGAAAAGTTCAGGCTCAGTGAAAAAAAGTTTACGCCTAACGGTGTGTTCTCGATGATATTTAATAAAAAGCTGGATAATCCATCTATCAAGATAGTTTATCCTCCGGCTTTGGATAACCAAAAGATAGCAGAAATAAGCAAGACAAAAGATACCGCACTTGTTTATATGCGCAATATGGATTTCGACTCGCTGCGGGTTGCTATTTATGATAATAATAAACCTATAGATACTGTTTACCAGTTAAAAGGCAAAAAGGAAAGCTTTACCAGGACCCTTACCTTTAAATACGGCATAAACAGGGATAATAAGTTAAAGCCCAATACCGACTTTCGCATAACAACAAATTTACCAATTGAATCTTTCGAGCAAGGATTGATCGTATTGGCGGAAGACTCTGTAAACGTAACTAATTATACTATTCGTAAAGATACCGCAAGCACACGCGACCTGCTCATAAAGTATAGATGGCGGCCGGGCAGCAAATACCAGCTTTTATTAAATGAAGCCGCCATTACTGATATTTATAATGATAAAAACAAACGTGCAGGAGTTGCCTTTGAAGCAGACAAGCCCGAGAACTACAGTATGTTAACGCTAAAAGTAAGTGTGCCTGAGGCTGATAAACAGTATGTAATTGAACTTTTAGACGAACAGAAAAACGTGGTGCGTACCGATGTGGTTACAGGCAATACTTCTGTTATATACCGCAACTTTTTAACACAGAAATATAAAGTACGGGTTGTGTATGATACCAATAAAAATGGCCGTTGGGATAGTGGTAATGTGAAACGCCGTTTACAACCGGAGAATATATGGCTATATGACAAGGAAATAACCCTAAGGCCAAACTGGGAAGCAGAAGAACCTATAGATATACCCAAAGAACCGGTTACTCCTTAAACCACCCGGAGTACATGATATAGTTTTGTGGTAATTTATTTAATAAAGCCTTTTGCTCGTCAGTAAGGGGCTTTATTTTTTTTGCCGGTGTGCCGGCATACAGGTAGCCCGATTCGCAGATGGTGCGCTCAAGCACTACAGATCCCGCCCCTATTATCACATATTCTTCCACTACGGCATCATCCATTACAATAGCCCCCATACCTATCAGTACATGATCGCGCAGGGTACAGCCATGTACAATAGCGTTATGGCCTATAGATACATTATTACCTATATTGGTTGGTGCTTTTAAGTAGGTAGCATGAATAATGGCGCCATCCTGTATATTGGTATTATCCCCTATCCTGATGTAATGTACATCGCCACGTATAACGGCGTTAAACCAAACCGAGCAATTATTGCCCATAGTTACCTCGCCAACAATGGTAGCATTTTCGGCTATAAAACAATCGGTTCCCCATTGCGGTGTTTTATCCTTTACAGGTAGTATAACGGGCATAATTTATTTAGTTATTTTTTTAATTAGTGAATTAGCGATTGATTTACTTTTATTATGTTTGAATGCTTTATATAAGCGGAAATAGCTCAGTTGGTAGAGCATCAGTTTCCCAAACTGAAGGCCGCGGGTTCGAATCCCGTTTTCCGCTCAATCTAAAAAACCGTATCCTCTAAAACTTCCTGGTGCTCAGGATAATCAGTAGTATAGTGCAGCCCGCGGCTCTCATGCCTGGCCATAGCAGATTTTACTACAAGGTAACTCACCTGTATTAAATTCCTTAACTCGCACAGCTTAACTGAAAGTTTGGTTTTCTTATAAAAATCCTCTGTTTCTTCATACAGCAAACGCAACCTGCGCATAGCTCGTTCCAACCTAAAATCAGAACGAACGATACCAACGTAGTCATTCATCAGCTTTTGCATTTCGCGAATGTTATGAGTAACCAAAATATCTTCGTTTGATAACTGCACACCCTTTTCATCCCAATCTGGTATGTTTGTGGGTATTTCTAAATTATCAAAATCAACAATAGCATCTTTATATATCCGGTGGGCAAAAACCAATGCTTCTAATAATGAGTTTGATGCCAAACGATTAGCACCATGCAAACCTGTTGATGAACACTCACCGCAGGCATAAAGCCTGTTTATAGACGAGCGGCCCTGATGATCTACCAGTACCCCGCCACACATATAATGGCATGCAGGCGCTACAGGGATCATATCGCGCGTCATATCTATCCCTATCTCTAAACACTTGGCGTATATATTAGGGAAATGGGCTATAATATCCTTCTTCTTTTTATGCCGTATATCGAGGTAAACAAAATCCTCCCCCGATTTTTTTATCTCAGCGTCTATAGCCCTTGCAACAATATCCCTGGGTGCTAATGATTTACGCGGGTCATACTCCTGCATAAATTCCTCACCATTAGTACGTTTTAATATACCACCCATACCGCGAACGGCTTCTGATATAAGGAAAGACGGATATTCGCCCGGGTTATATAATGCAGTTGGATGGAACTGGATAAACTCCATATTACGCACTTTACCTTTGGCCCGGTAAACCATAGCCACACCATCGCCGGTAGCAATAACCGGGTTGGTAGTAACCGAATAAATATGCCCGGCACCACCCGATGCCATAACGGTAATTTTTGATTCTATTTTCTCTACCTGGCTGTTCTCTGTATTAAAAGCATAAATACCGTAACATTTAATATCAGCTGATGATTTATCTACAAACTCACCCAAATGGTGTTGCGTTATCAGGTCTACCGCAAAATAGTGGGTTAGTATCTCAATGTTAGGTTCCCGGTGGATCTCTTCTAAAAGTGACCGCTCAATTTCAAAACCGGTAATATCCTTATAATGTAATACACGATATTCGCTGTGGCCTCCCTCTTTGGCAAGGTCGTAAATACCCTCATTTGTCTTGTCGAAATTAGTTCCGTAGTCAATAATTTCGCGAATCCGCTCCGGGCCTTCCTTAACAACGGCTTCAACAACCACCGGGTCGCAAAGGCCATCACCGGCAATCAGGGTATCATTTATGTGTTTTTCAAACGAATCATCTTTTTTATCAACAACTACAGCAACACCGCCCTGGGCATACTTAGTGTTACTCTCATCTTCGTTAGCTTTTGTAACTATCAGAACCTTACCGTGCTTTGCAGCCTTTAGTGCAAAACTTAATCCGGCAATACCCGATCCTACAACAAGGAAATCAACAGTTCTGGTCATGTTTGGTATATGTATTGTGTAAAATTAGTACTAATGTTAATAAGGGGTATAAAACATGTTAACTTTGTGTAAGTAAAATTCTAAAAATAAATGGAATAGTGGATAACTCTGAATTTTACAGTTTTTACGTTTACTTTTGAGCAATTTGTGAGACGATATTACAACGAAACTAACATTTTATTGGACATGTATTTATTAACAAATAAGTATTTAAATTAAAACTTGTTTATCATACCAATCTTAAAATCAATAAAATAAAAAATAAAAAACTGTTTATAAATGTTAGTAAAAATGGAAAAACAACATTTACAGTAAATCGTATCATAACTTCTTAACATAACTAACACCTTAATAACAATAGTTTTATTTATATATATAAAAAGAGTTATTATTAATTGATTTGTGGAATGGATATCTTCGAAGAAATAAAAGTGAAAGGTTTTGCCGACGAATACATCGATCCGTCGCTTGACCTTTTCGCCGAAATAGAAAAACTTAAAAAAGAGAAAAATGCCGTTATACTGGCCCATTATTACCAGGAAGGAGATATTCAGGATATTGCCGATTATATTGGCGACAGCCTGGGCCTATCTCAGCAGGCAGCAAAAACAGATGCAGATATTATTGTTTTTGCCGGTGTACATTTCATGGCCGAAACAGCCAAAATATTATCACCAAACAAAAAAGTTCTGCTACCGGATCTGAAAGCAGGATGCTCACTGGCCGACAGCTGCCCGCCGCATTTGTTTAAAAAATTCAAAGAGAATTACCCCGATCATCTGGTAATAACATACGTGAATTGTACTGCAGAATTGAAGGCACTAAGCGATATAGTTTGCACATCGAGCAACGCGGTGCAGATAGTAGAAAGTTTGCCAAAGGAGCAGAAGATCATCTTCGGCCCGGATAGGAACTTGGGTGCCTGGGTAGCTAAAAAAACGGGAAGGGACCTGGTACTTTGGAATGGTGCCTGTATGGTGCACGAGATCTTTAGCCGTGAAAAAATTACGAAGCTGAAAGAACGTTACCCGAATGCTAAAATACTGGCACACCCTGAATGTGAGGAAGTTATATTGCAGTTGGCAGATTATATAGGATCTACCACCGGAATACTAAAATATGCTACTAACAGCCCCAATAAGGAGTTTATTGTGGCTACCGAAGCCGGTATTTTACACCAGATGCAAAAGGATAACCCGGATAAAACGTTTATCCCGGCGCCGCCAAATAATACCTGTGCCTGCAATGATTGCCCGCATATGAAACGTAATACACTGGAGAAACTTTACCTGTGCCTTAAAAATGAAATGCCGGAGATTGAAGTTCCGGCACACATTATAGAAAAAGCGGTAAAACCTATCGAAAGAATGCTGGAGATATCGGCAAGTTTGGGGTTGTAATTGGATAAAAAAAGCGTCAATGAAGCGCGGAAAAATAAAAAGGGCCTTACTTTTAAAGTAGGGCCCCTTTCCTTATCATTCAAATTTTAATATTATAAATTATCCTTTTTTGTCTCTACCGCATCCTGCACACTTTGTGGCAGGTTTGATAGCAGGTTATAACCTGTTGCAGTTTCAATATCACGTACAGTTACGCGGTATTGTTTCCAGTCGCTGTTGATGGTGTTAATGTTGGGTGTATTTACAGCTATAACCCGGGTATTAGCATTTACGCGGTTTACATCGCCATCACCGGTTGGTACAATTACAGCAACTTTCCAAACGTTGCTTGGTACGGTAATTTTATCATTATTTATTTTGTTAACAGTACCGTTTGAACCTGTACCACCTACGCCGTAGCTACCCATAATAATATAAACCTCGTTACCGGCAGTAACCTGCGTGCGTAAATAACCTTCTAAATTATTCCATGTTTGCTGGTTATTTTGTGGTGCCTGCGGTATCATATTGGTCATTAAAAAAGTAGCGGAATTGGCATTTGTTGAGCTTGTCCTATCTGCCGACGGGCAATTATGGCCCCTGTCAAAACCAGAACCCGAATAACTGTTGCTTTCTACATGGTAAAAAGTATTTGGTAAACCAATAAAGCCTGCAAAATCGTCTTTACGAGATACAGCGCCGGTTGCATTGGTAGCATCTAAATGCCAGCTTACCCAGTTTGGCGTACCACGGCTGCTGCTGTACGATTCTACGTAATAACCCTGGTCTATCAAATAATTATCGGGCATTACAATAGCAGGTTGCGCGCCCGATGGGTTGCCAAATAAAAGGTTACTGTTATCACCACTTGCAGGTGGTGCATCTGTGCCTACAGTTACACCGCGTTCTGCTGCCGGGGTGCCTGTACCCGGGCCATTATCACCGTCGCCACCATCACCGGTGGTATCTTGCACAATACCCGAATCGCCCTTGCCTTTAAAAGTAATGTCATCAATATTTATACGGGTAGTGCCTGTTTTCTGAATACGGAAACGTACAGGTTTATTTACTGTTACCTTAAATGAATCGGTAACCAGCGTAGTGTTATTTTCAGTGATATCTGCGCCAAGTTGGGTAAAGGTTTTACCACTATCTACCGACATCATTAACTGCCAGGTTGAAGCCGCATCATTACCATATTTGGCGTGTTTGATGCTAATTTGCTCTAAATTTTTAACATCAAATTTCATGGTAAGATCACCGGTGCGTAAACGAACTGATTTTGTACCTGCTTTCGCATCAGCAGCAAGGTTACCTATCAAGGCATCGTTAAAGCTCCAGGTACCTGTTTTTAATTGAACATCCAGTATTGCATAACCACCCTTAGTGCCCGATTCAAAGTCCTCAACTATGGTATAAGGCTTTGGCGGAACAGGTGGATCAACAATAGGGGCTGTTGGTGTATTGTCTTTTTTACAACTTGCAACAACAAGTAAAAAGGCCGAAAAGATAAGTAACTTTCTGATTTTCATATAAATGTATTTAGTAAGGCAAAAATAGATTAGTAAAGTTAACTAAATGTTAATAATTTGTTTGTATGATAAATATTACATTGCTGCTAACAGTAAGTATAAAGCAATTACAATAAGGTTATTGCATTAAGCTTTTGTATTTTTGTAGATTATTGAAATATTATGTTCGAGAACGAAGAGAAAACCAATATAGAGAACCTTGGAGAATTTGGTTTAATAGACCACCTTACCAAAAATATAATGCTTACTCAAAAAAGCACCATTAAGGGTGTTGGTGATGATGCGGCAGTGCTTGATTTTGAAGGAAAGAAAACCCTGATATCCACCGACCTGCTTCTGGAAGGTATCCATTTTGATTTGGCCTATACACCGCTTAAGCATTTAGGTTATAAAGCCGTGCAGGTAAACCTGAGCGATATTTACGCCATGAATGGTACGGCCAGCCAGGTTACGGTTTCTATAGGTATGAGCAGTAAATTCCCTTTAGAGGCCATTGAAGAATTATACGAAGGTATTTACCTGGCCTGTGGCAATTACAATGTGGATATTGTTGGTGGTGATACTTCAGCATCAAAACAAGGCCTGGTAATCAGTATTACTTCTATTGGCTATGCCGATGAAAAGGATGTGGTTTACCGCAATACTGCCGAAGAAGGAGATTTGATCTGCGTATCAGGCGATTTAGGCGGTGCTTACATCGGCCTGCAGTTATTAGAACGCGAAAAACTGGTTTATATAGAAAACCCAAACATCCAGCCTGATCTGGAAGGGAAAGATTACATTGTAGAGCGTCAGTTAAAACCGGAGGCCCGTAAAGATATCATCGACCTGCTGAAAGAACTAAGCGTTAAGCCAACGGCCATGATAGATGTATCTGACGGTTTGGCATCAGAGATATTACACATTTGTAAGCAAAGCAATAAAGGGTGTAAGCTTTACGAAGAGAAGATCCCCATCGACCCTATGACCTACGAAACCGCCCGCGAATTTGGCCTCGACCCAACCGTGTGCGCTCTGAGCGGCGGCGAAGATTATGAATTGCTTTTCACCGTAAAACAAGCCGATTACGATAAGATCAAACACAAAATGGATTTTTCGATCATCGGTTACATAACCGAACCAAATGAAGGTTGCAGCCTCATCACAAAATCGGGCAACCTGCACGAGCTAAAAGCACAAGGTTGGAATGCTTTTAAAAGCGGGCAGTAAACAAAATATAAAATAGTGTCATTGCGAGCGATAGCGTGGCAATCTCATAGGATATGTAGCAAACAATACATAAAAGATTATCCTAAAGGTATGCTAAGATTGCTTCGTTCCTCGCAATGACACGGGGTAAAACTTCTATTCCTCTCCAATATATTTACCATCCAGCTGCTTATTAGCTTTTGCCCCTAACCCTTTTATCTTCTCAGCAGTTTTGGTTAAATTACCATTACCCTCAACCAACTTATTAAAAGCGTTATTATAAACCGATTGTGTTTGGTTGATGTTTTTGCCGATGTTTTCCATATCGGCCATAAAGCCAACAAACTTATCATACATGGCCCCGCTTAGGCGAGCTATCTCCAGTACATTACGGTTTTGGCGTTCCTGTTTCCAGATGCTGGCAATGGTGCGTAGGGTGGCTAACAAAGTACTTGGACTTACAATCACCACCCGCTTATCCCAGGCGTCGCTAAACAGGTCGGCATCCAGTTGTACGGCAAAGCTGAAGGACGATTCTATCGGCACAAAAAGCAAAACAAAATCGGGCGAGTTTACCTGGTACAGGTCGTGATAGCTTTTTGAGGATAGGCCATGCACATGGTTCCGTAACGATTCGACGTGTGCTTTTGAGTAAAGCTTCCGTTCTTCCTCGGTTTCGCAATTCACCAAACGCTCGTAAGCTATCAGGGACACCTTAGAATCGATTATTAAGTGTTTATCATCCGGAAGGTCAATTATCACATCGGGCTGCAGCCTGCTGCCGTTTGCGTTGTTCAAACTGGCTTGTACACGGTATTCCCTGTCGCGCACAAGGCCGCTGCGCTCCAAAACCTTTTCCAGGATCACCTCGCCCCAGTTGCCCTGCTTTTTATTATCGCCTTTTAAAGCTTTGGTTAAGTTTGATGCTTCGGTACTGATGAGTTTGTTCAGGTCCATCAACTGTGTAATAACCCCTTTAAGCGTATTGCGTTCGGCAGCTTCCATATTGTAAACCTTATCAACCTTATCCTCAAAAGCTTTTATATTTTCTTTAAGGGGATTCAGTATGGCATCAATGCTCAGCTTATTTACATCCGTAAACTCGCGCGATTTTTCCTTCAGTAATTTCTCGGCAATGTTCTCAAACTCGCGCTGAAAATGCTTGCGGGTTTGCTCTATCTCTTCCTTCTGTTCGGCCAGTTTTTCCTGCTGTGCTTTAAAATACGAGCGGGATGATTCTAATGACTGATTTGCCTGTGCCAGTTGGCTTCGCTCGTATAAAAGCTCATCTAACAACCGGCTTTGGTCATCCTTAAAATGTTTGGTAAGGTTTTCTTTTTCGGTAAAAATGCCTGCAGCTTTTTCTTCGGCTTTGGCTAAAGATATTTTTAGTGATTCATTCTCTGTTCTTAAAACCGACAATTCATGCGCAGAAATAAGCGCGGCAGAAGGCTTTCTTAATAAAATAACAAGTACCAGGGCTATAATAATAACCGCGGCTGTAATGATAATAGCTACATCCATTTTGATAAAAATATTAGCAAAACGAATGTAGGTATTTTACTATTAAAACAAAAAACTTAGTAATGTATAGGTTTACTTACAAAAGTGGAGGACATTTAATAACGTGTTAAAAGCCCGCTCGTTGATCTTGCCTTTACCAGGTAATGATCAAACTTGGGGTTTGTTATAAAAAAGGTAACGGAAACATTATCCGCCTTATGATAAGCATCGGCATAAAGCTTATTTGTATTGGGCGTTTGCTCAGTATCATTACCTGAGTAAAGGGGGCTCTCTACATTTAAAACCAGTTTGGCAAGTTTGTTATCCTTTTTCCATTGATAAGTAATGTACCTTGGTTCGTTATTTTTATCATTAGGTAAAACACTGCCATACTCGGCAGAGATCTCCTTAATGAGTGTATCAAGTTTACCCGGGCGCACATTCTCCTGCGATGCTGCAACCATAAAGGTTTCTTTATCATCAAAATCCATCACCACATTTAGGTCGCCAAAGTAGAAACCGTTAAAGCGTGCCAGCGTATCACCAACATGCGACGAAGAAACGGTATATTGCACATACCTCAGTGTTGAATCAGACCCATCTATTTGTATAGTTTCTTCTTCAGATCTAACCGAATATTTTTCATTGTTCCTGAAAAGGGACTCATCGCCAAAAAAGGTTTCAACATCTAAATTCAAACCAAAATTATCCAGGTGTAGCGGCGCCTTACCAAATTGTGGTTTTTGGTTTGATGAGCAGCCATAAAGGAAGAGCGCTAAAACGGCTACAAATAAAAAAGTAACTTTATTCATGTGTTGGTTATATTTAATTAATGGGCTGGCCGGCGTAATTATATTTTTTTCCGTCGATCTCATAAATGGTGCTTTTGCCTGTAAGCGATATAGTAGGGTCGCCTAAGGTTTTATATGGGATCTGTTTAACTTTCTTCCCTGAAGTATCAATCAGGCTGAAAATATTGTTATCAAACACCAGGGCATAACCACCGGCAAAACCGTAGGCAACTGTATATTTCCCAAAAACAGGCTGCCCCGCTTTGTTTAAATACCCGTATGATTTATTGATGTCGTCCGTACGGTATACTGCAAAGCCTTCCTGAAAATCATTTATATAATTAAATTTAGGTTCTGTTACTTTGGTGCCGTCAACTTTCATAATACCCTTTTGATAGCTGTCAGACCCCTCAGAATATAGCAATAAGTCCTTATCAATTGGCTTTAAATTAACGTACGTAGGCTGAATAACGGTTCGCCCATCTTTATCTATCAGCCCTAACTTCTCTTTTTCATTTTCAATTATTAGCATACCATAATCAGGGTATGGAGTTATTTTTAGGCCCTTCAGGTCATTAACCAGTTTATTATCCAGGGTTCTGATCTCGTATTTCTTGCGCCCCCTTTTTGATTTGGTTAAGAGTAGTGTATTGCCTGTTTTTTCTATGTCATCGTATTCAAAAGGGATAACCACTTTGTCATCATTCTCTAAAACACCAACGTATTTATTCGAGTCGGAAAACATGGTTAAATGATCTGAGATATCCTTTATATACGTATAGCCCTTTTTAATAGGGATAAGCTTTTTATTAGGCACATCCAGGTGAAAATCCTGCTTTTCTTTATAGTCTTTATAATACAAGCCGATATTGTCGGAGCGGTCTAACCGGCCATATGAGGCAGGAACGATAATGGTATAATTACTGTCAACTATTCCGTATTTATCAACCCGGTTATCGGCGAAGGCTTGATAAGGCGAAGCAATCTGTGTTATTTTTGCAACGGCAGACTGCGCTATTGTTTCTTTTTCGCGGCCAATGTATAAGATCAGTTCTGATATCTTATCAGGGAATTTTAAAGTAACCCTTTGTTTTTCTAATCCAAACAGGTCTTTATCCTCTTCCATAAGTTGTTTAAGGCGCTTAATGGCATCAAAACCTTTCAGGTTCTTGTCGTTTTCAAGGCTTTTATACTTGGTTATAAAGCCGTGGTATTTGGCTATAGCCGGGAAGAGAGACGATGGTATTTTATTTAACTCTTTTACAATGGCGTCATTGTTATTTAATTTGGAAGCTGTTTTAAGGATCTGCAAAGCCGAAGCCAGGTCATTTTTGATATTGCCCTTAATGGTTGTTAGCGGCATTGCAGAATTACTAGATGAATTCATGAGTACACCCGCGGGGTTCAGGGCCTGGTACGACAGGAGATCTTTATACAAAGGCAGTGGGGTGTCAAATTCTATATTATCATCCCCTGCCGAATCTATTTCGATGGTATATTTATTATAAGCGATCTCTTTTTTGCCCTGGGGGTTAAATTTAAAGGTTTCAAAACTTTTTGGGTATTCGTACTTAAAATCGACCGCCGCGCTATCGGCCTTTACCATGCCAATTTTATCTTCGGGATAGGCCCGCCCTTTGGTATATACCTTTTTTAATTTTACATCAATATCATCTGTGGATATGTTTCCAAGCTTTTCATCTATAGCAACCTGGAACCGGGAGTTGGGAAGTTCGGGCGTTTGTATAAAGTATAGCTTTTTTGAGTATTCATTAATATCATTTTTAATAGCAGCAAAGTCGGTATTGATCCGAAAAGCAGAATCGGGCTTTACCTCTGCTTTTTTTCCGCTGCCATCGCTCATGGAGATACCAAAACCTATGTAGATGGTAAACCCGTCCATTTCTTCTTTTAGGGAAGTTAAACTGTCAATATCGGTCTTTAAAGTTTTCTGAAGTTTATCTCCTGATAAGGCAGAGATCCTTTTTATATACTCATCCTTAGTTTTTACATCTTCGAGAGATGACGTTGAGCAGGATGCAGCAATCAGAATAAAGAATAAACCGAATGTATACGATATGCCTGAGTGTATTTTTTTATTCATTGTGATTGGTGTGGTTTAATATTATTACCAGAAAATAAAGTATAGATGATGGCATCACAACAACAAAAATGAGATCGTTGTTTTAAACTAAATGGGCTTATTTGATGCAGGAGGGTGAATATCAGGGGTTTTTCTTCAAGGTATCCCTTGGCGCATTGGTTGTGCCGGTACCATTACCGCTGGTGTCTTTACCGCCGGTTTCTACAGGTGTTGCGGGTAATTTGCCGGTATCGGCAGGGCTCTCGTTACCCACATGTGTTTGGCCGGAATCAGCCGCCGCGCTATCTGTCGCTTTGTTTGCCGAATTACCTTGGCAGGCCGATAAAAATAGCGTTGCTGCCGCGAATAAATAAACAAATAACCTTTTCATAATTAACGGGTTGATGTACCTTAACTACAAACAATAACAGTTACCTGTTTTAATTTTTGCGAAAAACGGAAATAAAAAAGCCGGATAAACCTGTTATGGTTTGCCCGGCGTGTAAGTGTTTTTGCCTGGGATGCTATTTACAAAACTTTGTTTGGTTCTCTATAGCATACTTATTGCCAAGATCAATAGCCTTCTTAAAATCTATACAAGCGCCTTTATCATCTCCGGCGTAATGTTTTGCAACACCCCTGCTATTGAATGCGTCGCCATCTTTCGGATCAAGCTCTATCGCTTTATTATAATCAATAATAGCACCAGTAAAATCTTCTAAATAACGCTTTGCCAGGCCACGGTTAAAATAAGCATCAGTGTATTTTGGGTCCAGCTCAATAGCCTTGTTCAGGTCGGGGATACTGTTTTCATAATCTTCCAGGTTAATCCTGGCCGTACCTCTTTTAAAATAGCCGTCCGGGTCTTTAGGGCTCAGGGCGATAAACTGACTGTAGTCATCAACAGATTCGTTATAATTATTAAGAGCGTCATTAGCAAGCCCACGGTTATAATAGGCAATATCATACTTGGGGTCTATCTCCAGGGCTTTGTTAACATCTTCAATTTCACCTTTATAATCTTTAAGGTTGTATTTAGTAACACCCCTTGAGTTATAAGCCTCGGCATATTTGGGATCTAACTTTAATGTTTGGGTATAATCTTCTATAGCGCTTTCGTATTGATCTAAATTACGCTTTGCGTTACCGCGCATATAATAGCCATCCGGGTCATTTGGGGTAATCTTTATGGATTGGTTATAATCTTCAATGGCCGCGGCATATTTTTTTTGCAGCGATTTAGCATACCCCCTGTTATAGTAAGCTCCGGCCGCTGTTGGCGAAAGGGCAATAGAGCGGGTATAATCGGCAATAGCGCCATCATAATCTTCCAGGCGTTTTTTGGTGATGCCGCGTTCGTTAAAAAAATCGTCGTCTTTAGGGTTCAGGTCAATGGCGGTATTAAAATCAAGTAGCGCGGCTTTATCATCATCCATATGCCTTTTAGCCAGGCCCCTGTTATAATAAGAGATAGCCCTTTTTGGGTTGTTGGTAATAGCCAGCGTATAATCGGCAATGGCCCCTTTATAATCTTCCAGGGCATCTTTTACAAGGCCGCGTTCTATCAGGGCATCCTCATATTTAGGGTTTAGTGCAATGGCTGCATCATAATCTTCAAGCGCAGCTTTATTGTTTTCGAGTTTGCGCTGTGCCGAAGCCCGTTTAAAAAACGCGGTGGCGTCTTTTGGGGTTTGCGCTATTTGTTTAGTGTAATACTTTATGGTTGATACGGCTTTGGCGCTATCGGCATTTGGTGTTGCTGTTTGCGCGTTTCCAAATAACGGGCAAAGTAAAACCAGCAAGGTTAACTTTTTCATTGTGTAAGGTAATAGGTTATTCAACTAATATAATTGTTTTTTATGGGATACCAGGCAGGATAGAAAATCACTGTGCTTTTTCTATCCTTAAGCCGGCGTCAATAACCTCGTGAAGTGGGTTATCGCGCATGTTTTGCTCTATCTCAAAATGATAAACCCCCCTGGCCGGGAATTTATATTGCGTGCGTAAAGGCAACTGATAGCTGTATAAATTACCGCTGCCGCTGCCCAGCCATTCGCCATCTTTATTGGCCAGTTTAAACTCGTAGCGGGTGGTATGTGTTTTTTTACCCGGCGATGTTTGCGATAAAAGCGCGAACAAATTGGAGTACTTATAACTGCCGCTTACCCTTACATTAAAGTACAGGTTATACGGCACGCTGATATCGTCTATCTTAACATCGTATTTTACACGGTTAACGTACGACCAGTTATGGTTAGCAATCTCTATATTTTGATCAATAATCGCATTTGGGTCGGTGCAGCCCTGCGCTGTAAAAAGCGCGAGGGCAGTTAATCCGTAAAAAACAAATTTAAACGCATTCATTTACTCAGACTTGGGCGGATTATCGTTTCGTGGTTGATTGTTATTTGGGTTATTTGGCCGGCGGTTATTGTTGCGCCTGTTGTTATTGCCCTGCGGGCGATTGCCAATGCCCCCCTCTGGCCTTGGCCCTGCCTGCTGCCCATCGGGGCGGTTGCCGCCCTGCTGATTTTGCTGGCGGTTGCCCTGCGGTCGGTTACCGCCTTCGGGGCGTTGCGCATCGGGCCTGTTGCCACCTTGTTGGTGCTGCTGGCGGTTGCCTTCCGGGCGCTGTCCCTCGGGCCTGTTGCTGCCGCCCTGCTGGCGGTTAACGTCCGGCCTTGGCCCGGTTTGTTGCCCGTCCGGGCGGTTGCCCCCCTGATTGCGGTTACGGCTTTTATTTTTGTTTTTATTCTTGTTGTTCTGGTTGCGTCTATCATCAAGGCGGGTAAGGCTATCCTGGCCTACAACATTCTCGTAATCCAGCACTTTTACCGGTTTGGTTTCTATTTCAACAACTTCGCCCAAATCGGCAGGGATAATACCCTCGCGGTTTTGTTGTTGAATTTCTTTAACCTTGGCGATCGGCATCGGCACCCATGCTTCCTCGCGCGGGTAGCTAAACCACATTATTTTTTTGAAAATGTCTGTTTTTTGCAGGCGGGCATCGCCCTTTTCGGTTTTCAACACGTTTACATTATCAGGGATATGCTTAAGCGCATCCATGTAAGTATCCAGTTCGTAGTTAAGGCAGCATTTTAGCTTACCACACTGGCCGGCCAGTTTAAGCGTGTTTAACGAAAGATTTTGATAGCGCGCTGCCGAGGTTGAAACGGTTTTAAAATCGGTTAACCAGGTGCTGCAGCACAGTTCGCGGCCACATGAGCCTATACCGCCAAGGCGGCTTGCTTCCTGGCGCATACCTATCTGGCGCATCTCTATACGGATGCGGAAACTCTCGGCCATTTTTTTGATCAGTTCCCTGAAATCAACGCGGCCTTCGGCCGTATAATAAAAGGTTGCCTTAGTTTTATCGCCCTGGTAATCAACATCGCTTATCTTCATAGATAAGTTTAGTTCCAATGCCAGCGTGCGCGATTTATGCATGGTTTCCCACTCCATATCCTTGGCAAGCTTCCACTTATCTACATCGGCAACAGTGGCACGGCGATAGATCTTTTTAACAACATCGGCTTCTTTTACGTGGCGCTTGGTCATTTGCATACGCACCAGTTCGCCGGTGATAGAAACATGGCCAATATCATAACCGCCGGTAGTGGTTTCAACCGCTACCAGATCGCCTGCTTCCAGGTAAATGTTATCGTTATTGTGATAAAACTCCTTACGCGACCCCTTGAATTTTACTTCTACAATTGAGTAAGGCTTATAGTTAGTTGGCATATCCATATGCGATAGCCAATCGTGTACATCTAATTTGCTGCAACCATTTGTAAGGCATGAGCCATTACTTTTGCAGCCTGCAGGCGAACAACCGCCGCCTGTTGAGCAACTTCCGCATCCCATAATTTAATTCGGTATATAATGAGTCCCCGTAGGGGTAATTTTAAAACTTAGTACTTTTATAATTTGTAAAGATACGTCTAAAAACAAGATTTTAGGGTTAGCATTACGTTCTATATGATAATGAGCCTTTTCCAGCTCGGTTATAATGGCCTGCGCCATGGCATTATTGATCACTGCCGACATCTTTTTTGCTGTTTCCAGCTCCTGTTCGGGCAGTTTCACTATCCTGTCGGCCCCGGCCCTTAACAGGCAGCACTCGCGGATAAAACTGGTGCCGTAGCGTAAAAAATTCTTTTGGTTTTCGCGGCCCATTTTTGATGCCTGGTCAACAAAGCGCAATACATCAAGCCCTTTGTTGCCAAAACATAAACGCAGCCAGTCAACAAAAAGCGTGTGGTAGCTTTTGGTATCGTGCTGCAGCATGCCCAGCGCTTCGGTCATGTTGCCATTGCTCAGATAGGCAATTTCGGCCGCGGCGGTTTCTGTTTGATGATGTTTATTCATCAGCTCCCCTTTAATATCCTCAAAGTTTAAACAAGGGATCTTGATGAGCTGGGTACGCGACAGGATGGTGTTCAGTATCTGGTCCTGGTTTTGGGCCACAAGCAAAAACAGCGTATTGGGCTGCGGCTCCTCAATTACTTTAAGCAAAGCATTGCCCTCTTTATCCAAATACTCAGGCAGCCAAAGAATGAGGATCTTGTAAACCGACTCGAATGGTTTAAAGCTCAGCTTTTTAATGATCTGGTGGCACTCGGCAATGTTGATGTTGGCCTGCTTATTATCAGCATCCAGATAGCCGCGCCAAATATCGAGGCTTAAATATGGGTTGGTTGTAAAGGCATCGCGCCATTGCTCAATAAAGGTAAGAGCGGTATCATCTTTATGTTTAGCGAAGAAGGGATATGAAAAATGCAGATCGGGGTGCATCAGTTTCTGGTACTTCCGGCATGATGGGCATACCCCGCATGAATCATCGGGCTGCTTATCCTCGCACGATAGATATTGCGCGTAAGCAACCGCAAGGGCCAAACCGCCCGCACCTTCGGGACCTAAAAACAATTGTGCGTGGCTTACCCTGTTCTCGTTTACCGAGTTGATGAGCCTTTGCTTAATTGCCTCCTGTCCGATGATGTCTTTAAATTGCATTTGGTGCAAGGTAAAAATTAGATATGAGATTTTAGATATGAGATTTGAGACAACCGGGGGATTGGCCTATCTTTGAATGAAATAAGCGCTAAATTTTTGCTATGCGACATCTCATATCTCATATCTCACATCTCATATCTGCAAAGCCATGCGCATAATGGCTTTTGATTACGGTACCAAGCGCATCGGCATAGCGGTTACCGACCCGATGCAGATTATTGCGACGGGCCTGGATACCATCCATCCGTTAAAAATTATCGACTATCTGAAAAAATACCTGCAAACCGAGCAGGTAGAGCGTTTTGTACTTGGCGAGCCCAAGCAAATGGATAATACGCCATCGCAATCGGCCATGCATGTTAGGGGCTTTGCCAACCTGCTCAAAAAAACGTTCCCCGGGATCCCGGTGGAGATGTTTGATGAACGTTTTACCTCAAAAATGGCATCCGCCACCATAGCACAAAGCGGTATGGGTAAAAAAGCAAGGCAAAATAAGGAATTGGTAGATACAATATCGGCAGTGATACTGCTGCAGAGCTGGATGAGTAAGAGTTATTGATTTCTGTGTGCGTACAGAAATGCGTTACAGAACTACATATCAATCAGCAAACTCTCACCAAACTTTTGCGAAACGGTTTTTTGCTCGTTGCCATCAATACTGATCACCAGCGAACTATCAAAGGGGATCTTCTCTATCAGTTGAATTTTTGTGCCGATGTTGATATTGAGCTTAATTAAGTATTGCAAAAAAGCGCTGGTGGTATCTTTTACCGCGGCAACACGGCAATGCGCGCCGGCTTTAACATCGGCCAGGGTGGTTGAGTAACGCTTGGGCATTTTACCGTTGGCTTTGGGTATCGGGTCGCCGTGCGGGTCGTACTCGGGGAACCCCAGGAATTTGTCAAGGCGGTCGGCAAGAGTGGCGTCTTTAATATGCTCCAGTTCTTCGGCAATATCATGGATCTCGTCCCAATGGTAATCCAGCTTCTCCAGTAAAAACACTTCCCACAGGCGGTGGCGGCGAACAATCAGCGTAGCATCCTTTTGTCCCTGCGTAGTTAGTTCCACACCCTTCTTTTTATCATAGGCTATCAGCTGCTTATCGGTAAGTTTACGGATCATATCCACCACCGATGCCGGGTTGTTACTCAGCGATTCGGCTATGGCTGTTGGGGTGATCTTCTGCCCCTTATCCTGCAGGCGGTAAATACATTTCAGGTAGTTCTCTTCCGATAGTGTGTGCATACTCAATTATTGGGTTGTACAAACATAAACAAAAATGTATGGTTATAAATAAAATTAGTCTCGTCTAATTTTATTTAACTGGTTAATTAAATTATTTATATACGTTTGTACAAAATTTATATCTATGCGTTTACTATTACTACTTACTCTAACTATATCAACGCTAACATCTTCAGCACAAAATAGCAGCTTAAATGGTGTAGTCACAGCAAACAATACCCCGCTTGCCTATGCAACCATTGTACTTAGCAGTACAAAATATGGCACCACTACCAACGATAAAGGCTTCTACGAAATTAAAAACATCACCCCCGGCGAATACATGGCCATATTTAGTTGTGTAGGCTATATAACCGAACGCGTAAAAGTTAATATCGCCGCAGGAAATCCCGCTATTTTAAATATCTCCCTGAAAGAAAACAGCTCGAAGCTGAGCGAAGTGGTGGTAACAGGCGTTTCGCGCGCTACCGAATTACGCAGCAACCCGGTGCCTATTGTGGTGCTGGGAAAAAAGGATATAGACCAGCATGTAAACAACAACATTATTGATGCTATTGTAAAAGGCATCCCCGGGGTAACTGCGGTTACTACTGGGCCAAACATCTCCAAACCCTTCATACGGGGGTTGGGGTATAACCGCGTGCTTACTTTGTATGATGGCATCCGGCAGGAGGGCCAGCAATGGGGCGATGAGCATGGCATCGAGATTGACCAGTATGGCATTGCCCGTGTCGAGGTAATTAAAGGCCCCGCGAGTTTAACCTATGGGTCGGACGCGCTGGCGGGCGTTATCAACCTGATCCCCTACATCCCTAACGGGCAGGATGGTAAACTGAACGGTGATATCATTACCGATTACCATACCAATAACGGCCTCATTGGGTCTTCGCTGGGTTTATCCTACAAAAAAAACGACTGGAAATACGCCTTCCGCGCTACAGGTAAAATGGCGCATAATTATCAAAATAAGGTTGATGGATACGTTTATAATTCAGCGTTTCAGGAGTATATAATATCGGGGATGGCAAGGGTTGATAAGGGTTGGGGCTCTTCGCAATCCGCCCTTACTACTTATGATAATAAACAGGAGATCCCCGATGGCAGCCGCGATTCGCTCACCCGCAGGTTTACTGTACAGGTTGCCGAAGCCGGAAATGATGATATTAAAAACCGACCCATCGCGCCGCAGGCCTGGCTTAACTCGTACGGTGTTACACCCCTGCATCAGCACATACAGCACTACCGCGTTTACAACAAAACCGAAGTTAAACTTGGCGATGGCCTGTTTGCTTCGGCGCTTGGCTGGCAGCAAAGCATAAGGCGCGAGTATAACCATCCCACGCAGCCCGGTCAGGCGGGGTTATATGTTACGTTGAACACCCTGAACTACGATTGGAGGTACAGCCCAAAGGTGGTCAACGGGTGGGAAACCTCTTTCGGTGTAAATGGCATTTATCAAACCAACCGCAGCAAGCAGGCTACCGATTTCCCGATACCCGATTATAACCTGTTTGATATAGGCGGGTTTTTCTTCGCCAAAAAAAGCGTAGGTAAAATGGATATCTCGGGCGGCATAAGGTATGATACCCGTAACATCAACTGGGATGATTTTTACGTAGGCGCTAACCCGGCCAATGGTTTTGAGCAAAGGGTAAACGCCAACACTCCTGGTGGGCGGTTGCAGTTCCCAAACTTTAAACATACCTATCATGGGGTATCGGGCAGTTTAGGTTTTACATACAATGTGAGTGAGCGTATCCTTTTAAAAGCCAATATTGCCCGTGGGTACCGCGCGCCAAATATTACGGAGATAGGCAGCAACGGCCTCGACCCCGGCGCGCATATTGTTTATCTCGGTAACCGCACCTTTGGTCCCGAGTTTAGCCTGCAGGAAGATCTGGGCCTTATTGCCTACCTGAAAGATGCCGACCTCATGCTGGAGGTTTTCAATAACCAGATTTCGAATTACATTTATCAATCGCGGCTGGACGATGCCAACGGCAACCCGGTTATTATTGTGCCCGGTAATACTACTTACCAATACCAGCAAAGCAAAGCGCGCCTGTATGGAGCGGAGTTTACGTTTAACCTGCACCCGCGCGGCGCCAATTGGCTGGAGTGGAACAACAGCGCGGCTTATGTTACCGGCATTAACCAAAACCGGGCGCTGATAGCGCAAAGCAACGGCGCGGCTAAATATCTGCCGTTTATCCCACCGCTGCATATCCGATCGGAAGTGAAACTGAAACTGCAGGGTAGCTATGGCGTATTCTCAAAAGTTTACTTTCGTGCCGAGGCAGACGCCTATGCCACACAAAACCGTTATTACGCCTTAAATGATACAGAAACCCCAACGCACGGTTATACGCTCATTAACGCAGGTATGGGCAGTACGTTAAAGGCAAAATCGGGCAAAACCATTTGCGAGCTGTTTTTACAGGCCGATAATTTGTTTGATGTAGCCTATCAATCAAACCTTAACCGCTTAAAATATTTTGAATACTATAATGCATCGCCAAATGGCCGTAGCGGAATTTATAACATCGGAAGGAATATAAGCATGAAGGTGATAGTGCCATTTTAAGTTTAGATCGTTCCACTTAATTCAAACATGCCGGCATGTTAGCTGTTAAATAACCACTTATCAGCCTTTCCACTATGCGGTTATTATCCATCATATTACTTTTTGTTGTCGTTACCCTATCGTCGTTTGCACAGGTAAAGCCCGTTCGCATTGGCAGGCATGCCTTTACCATTCAGTATATTAGCTTTAACAAAACAGGTCCCGGCAGCGTGCTCATCAAATCCATCGGAGAGAATGAATACAGTATTGAAGGCGAGCAGCGCGACAAAAGCAAAAACGAATATGTGACCATAAAGGGCACGTTTTTAGCATCGGGGCGCATATTAAAGTTTAACGGCAAAATAGTTTCGCGTATCTCTTACGTCAATAGCGGCCAGCCTTGCGAAAGCAACGGCCTGGTTTTATTTAAGGCCAGCGGTAAAAGAAAATATTGGCGATTGCAGTCGATGCTCAACTGCGATGGCGTATCTACAGATTACATCGATATTTTCTTTTAATGTATTTAATAAAGCATTGGTCATGCATGTCAATCATTAGTTCACTATATCATTTTTAAGCCCATCAAAAACTAAACCTTATGTTAAAAAAAATCAAACCATTAGTATTAATCCTGTTTGTTAGCGTAATCGTTAATTTATGCCCATATAAAACCTTTGCGCAAACAATTATAGCTAACACTCCAAAAGAAAAAAAAGTACTTACACTTATCTCGGCGTTGCCCGAAGTAAAAAAGCATGTTGGCGAAGTAACCGCGTTAAGCAAAGGAAAAACGCCGGTGGAGTTAAGGATCAGTGGCACTCCGGATATCAATATCCCGTATTACCAGGTAAATGTGGTTGATGGCCCCCCAACTAACGTTATCTGCTACCAGTTTGCAGTAGATCCTAAAACCTATCAGATATTTTTTTATGATGCTAAAAAAAACCAGCAATACAGCCTGGAGGAGTGGCGAAAAATGGCGGCTAAAAATTAAAAGTAACTAAAGTTACAAATAGCCAATTGAGCCTGCGGCTTACCGTTGAAAAATATCCGTTTGATTTCTCCCCAAAGAGTGCCAACTTCGCATTCCCGGTTTAACCGGCATTACAAATGGAATCATACAATATTAAGATAGCGCAGGAGCTTGCTGTTGGCAGCAAGCAGGTAAGCGCCACCATTGCCCTGCTTGACGAGGGCGCAACCGTACCGTTCATATCCCGTTACCGCAAGGAAGCAACAGGCAGCCTCGATGAGGTGCAGGTGGCCGCCATCCGCGACCGCGTGCAGCAACTGCGCGACCTGGACAAGCGCCGTGAGGCCATCCTCAAATCGCTGACCGATATGGGCAAGCTTACGCCCGAGCTGGAAAAGCAGATCAATGCTGCCGAAACAATGGTGCTGCTGGAAGATATTTACCTGCCTTATCGGCCAAAACGCAAAACCCGCGCTACGGCGGCCCGCGAAAAAGGTTTGCAGCCCCTGGCCGATGCCGTTTTAGCCCAAAAGAATTTTGATGTAGAGCTGGAAGCCGGGAAGTATATCGACGAAGAAAAAGGCGTAAAAACCCTGGAAGAAGCCCTTGCCGGTGCCCGTGATATTATTGCCGAACACATCAGCGAGCATGCCGAAACCCGCGCCAAAATGCGGGAACTGTTTACGGAAAAGGGCGTTTTTGATTCGAAGGTAGCGCCGGGTAAAGAGGAAGAGGGCATAAAATATAAAGATTACTTTGACTGGTCGGAGCCGGTTAAATCGGCTCCTTCGCATCGCATCCTGGCCATGCGCCGGGGCGAGAAGGAAGAGATCCTGTACCTGGATATTAAACCAGCCGAAGAAGATGCCATTGCGTTATTAGAGCGGGAGTTTATCACCTCGCGTAATGCGGCTGCTACGCAAGTAGGAATGGCCATTGCCGATGGGTACAAGCGTTTGCTTAAACCATCAATGGAAACCGAGATCCGCCTGCTGACCAAGAAGAAAGCCGACGAGGAAGCTATACGTGTATTTGCCGAGAACGCCCGTCAGCTGCTGCTGGGAGCCCCGCTTGGTCAAAAACGCATTATGGCTATCGACCCGGGTTTCCGCACCGGCTGTAAGCTGGTTTGCTTAGACGAGCAGGGACAGTTATTAGAGAACACCGCTATTTACCCGCACACAGGTGCCGGGCAAGCTAAAGAGGCTGAAAAAACCGTACAGCACCTTTTTGAGCGATATAAGATAGAGGCTATTGCCATTGGCAACGGCACCGCAGGCCGCGAAACCGAGTTGTTTGTGCGTAACCTGAACCTACCCGGCGCAACCATCGTTATGGTGAACGAGAGCGGGGCATCCATCTACTCCGCATCTGATGTGGCACGCGAGGAATTCCCGGATAAGGATGTTACCGTAAGGGGCGCCGTATCTATCGGGCGCCGCCTGATGGACCCATTGGCCGAGCTTGTGAAAATAGACCCAAAATCTATCGGTGTGGGCCAGTACCAGCACGATGTGGACCAGAACAAACTCCAAACATCGCTGGATGATACCGTTATGAGTTGTGTGAACGCGGTGGGTGTGGAGTTGAATACCGCATCAAAACAGATCCTTGCTTATGTATCGGGCCTTGGCCCGCAGCTGGCACAAAACATTGTGGAATACCGCAACCAAAACGGCGCTTTTAAACGCCGCGACCAGCTGAAGAAAGTTGCCCGCCTTGGCGATAAGGCCTATGAGCAGGCGGCTGGATTTTTACGCATCCGCGGAGCGGAGAACCCTTTGGACAGCAGTTCTGTACACCCCGAGCGTTATACCCTTGTTGAGCAGATGGCCCAAGACCTTAAATGCACCGTACAGGACCTGATGCGCGACAGTAACCTGCGCAAATCTATCCCGTTGCAAAAATATACGTCGGACACGGTTGGTTTACCTACCCTTAATGATATTATGGCCGAGCTGGCCAAACCCGGCCGCGACCCGCGCGAGCAGTTTGAGGCCTTTAGCTTTACCGAAGGGGTTAACGCCATTAACGATTTGAAGGTGGGTATGAAACTGCCGGGCATTGTAACCAATATTACCAACTTTGGCGCCTTTGTAGATATCGGTGTTCATCAGGATGGCCTGGTACATCTGAGCCAGATAACTAATCGCTTTATTAAAGACCCTAACGAGGTGTTGAAAGTGCATCAAAAGGTTGAGGTAACAGTTACCGAAGTTGACGCAAACCGCAAACGCATTTCGCTATCGATGAAAGAGAACGAAAAGCGAGAACCGGCTACCCAAAAACCGCGCGAAAACAAGCCGGTGCAAAAAGCCTATCCACCAAAACAAAACAAGCCCGAACCGGAGCCGGAAATGGATATGATGAGCAAATTAGCCGCGTTAAAAAACAAATTCAAGTAAACGATTGAGGCCGATGGCCAAAAGGATAGTTAAAGATGCCTAAAGGCGCGTAAACGTTACAAGCCCTTGTGTTAATATTGATACCCCGGCGTAAATATTTAGCGGTGTGGTTGTTGGGTGAATTTTATATCTTGCCTTCCTAAACCTTATTATACATGAGCAGAATTTCAGCTATAGTCTTAATCGCGTTTTTGCTCTCGTTTGTTTCAGGCTCATCCTATGGGCAGAATAGCGAAATCCTCATTGCTCCCAATATTACACTGCCTAAGGATACGGCCATTACAGAAATAATTACCTCGCTGAATAGCCTTAGGGGTCAGATTGAAGGCCCCAACAAACAAAATAAATTTATTTTGCCTGCCGAACGGTTAACCACATATGCCCTGGTTGATGAAATGAAAGGAATGGAGCAAAACGCCCAACTGCACGATAAAAAATTTTACAAACCCTACCTTACCAATATTGTAAAACAACGCGATGGCTACCTTGTACAAATAGCGTATATCGGCGTTACAGAAGGAACCCCCGTTATAAGGGCAAGCTTTAAGCTGATCGCTAAAAAACAGGGCGGAAAAATCCTTTTCTACTCGCCGTTAAAACAAAACACCACCGGCTGGAAAACAAAAACGCTTGGCAACATTACCTTCCGTTTTAAGGATACTCTTAATACCATTGATACCAAAGCATTCCAAAAAACGGTTGCTCTTTACGATAAAAAACTACAGGCAAACGCGCCCATTATACAATACTATTGCGATAATTTTGCCGAAGCGCAGCAACTACTTGGGGTAGATTACAAAGCCGATTACGCCGGCGTTAAGGATAATAACCTAACCGCCAATGAAAATGGCACCAGCCTGATCATTAACGGATGGGGAGCCGAGCAGCATCGTTTTGATCCGCACGATCTTTTTCACGACCGCCTGCGCACAGTGCTTTCGCCCGATGTGATCAATCGCCCGGTGGATGAAGGCGCGGCTTATTTATATGGCGGCAGCTGGGGCTTTACCTGGCCGCAAATCATCACAAAATTCAAAACCTATGTTAGCCAAAACCCTAATGCCGATTGGTTAACCCTTTACTCCGACGGCACAAACTTTAATAATGAAGCTAAAATTTTGAAAATCTCCTACGTTATCAACGCGCTGATCATCCAACAGCTCGAAAAGGAAAAGGGTTTCCCGGCGGTTATGGAGTTGCTTAGCTGCGGTAAAAAGGAAAAGGGCGATGAGAATTATTTTAAAGCACTGGCCAAACTAACGGGAATCAATAAAGCTGATTTTAATGTGCGGGTGGGGGGCTTGATAAAGGCGGCAAAATAAGTTTAATCGATTTTAGGAGGCTCCGCCGGAGCCCGCATCTATCTTTATTTCTTCTATAAACAGGGAACCCCTACAGGGTTTTGAATTGGCGGATATTTGCTCCGGCGGAGCATCCTGTTTATAGAGTAGCACAACCGGGATATTTGGCTCCAGCGAAGCCCCCTGCCCGTAAAAACACCCCATCCATCTCATTTTCATATATATTAGCCAAATCGCTTCAAAATCTTAACTTTGCAAACTCAAAAATTAGGAATTTATAATGTTTGAAAACTTATCGGATAAACTCGACAGGGCGTTTAAAGTACTGAAGGGACAGGGATCAATTACTGAGATAAACGTGGCAGAAACCATGAAGGAGATACGCAAAGCCCTTCTGGATGCCGACGTTAACTATAAAACCGCTAAAACCTTTACAGATGATGTGAGGCAAAAGGCATTGGGCGAAAACGTATTGACCTCAATTTCGCCGGGCCAGCTTTTAACCAAGCTGATGAACGACGAGCTTACCGAGTTGATGGGCGGCACCACTGCCGACCTGGACTTAAAAGCATCGCCAACCATCATCCTGATAGCGGGTTTGAACGGTGCGGGTAAAACAACCTTTACCGGCAAGCTGGCAAATTATTTAAAAACACAAAAGGGCAAAAAACCATTATTGGTTGCCGATGACATTTACCGCCCTGCGGCGATAGACCAGTTACAGGTTTTGGGCCAGCAAATTGGCGTACCGGTTTATGCCAACCTTGAATCGAAAGACCCGGTGGCTATTGCACGAGAGGGTATTGCCCTGGCTAAGCAGAATGGCCAAAACGTTGTTATTATTGATACCGCCGGCCGTTTAGCCATTGATGAGGCCATGATGGTGGAGATAGAGCAGGTTAAAGCGGCTGTGCAACCGCATGAGATATTGTTTGTTGTGGATTCGATGACCGGTCAGGATGCCGTGAACACCGCCAAGGTGTTTAATGACAGGCTTGACTTTACCGGTGTTGTTTTAACCAAGCTTGATGGCGATACCCGTGGTGGTGCCGCCTTATCCATCAAATCGGTTGTTAACAAGCCTATCAAATTTATTGGTACCGGCGAAAAGATGGAAGCGCTTGACGTTTTCCACCCGGATCGTATGGCATCACGTATTTTGGGAATGGGTGATGTGGTATCCCTTGTAGAGCGCGCGCAACAGCAGTTTGACGAGAAGGAAGCTGCCGAGCTGCAAAAGAAGATCCGCAAGAACAAATTCGATTTTAACGATTTTTACAGCCAGATCCAACAAATCAAAAAAATGGGTAACATGAAAGATCTGATGGGCATGATACCTGGAGTTGGCAAAATGATGAAGGACGTAGAGGTTAGTGACGACGCTTTTAAAGGCATCGAGGCCATCATCAACTCTATGACACCAAAGGAGAAGGAAAACCCCGACCTGATCAACCCAAGCCGCCGTACACGGATTGCTAAAGGCTCGGGTACCGACATACAGGAAGTTAACCGCCTGATGAAACAGTTTGATGATATGCGTAAGGTGATGAAACAAATGAGTAACCCCGCAGCCATGGCCAGCATGATGCGCCGGATGCCGAAGATGTAAAATCCACTATAAAACTTTAAGCCCTGATATTTATATCGGGGCTTTTTTGTTAGCGGCCATCCGTGTATCTTTATCCGATGAAACCTAAACTTCTTGCTCTTTTTCTTTTAATATCTGTTGGTGTAAGCGCCCAAACCAAACAGGTAAGCCATTCTGATTATTTCATTGGCCAAAAAGAGATTTATAGCGTTTTAACCGCCGATAAAACTGTTAGGGAAGGAGAATATAAACTATTTGGCACCAACGGAAAGGCCACCCTTTTGGTTGAAGGATACTATCATAATAATTTAAAAGACAGCACCTGGAAGTATTATTCACAAGGCCAGCTCGTGTCTGAAGGGCAGTATAAAAATGGCGGTAAAGCAGGTGTCTGGACTGGTTATACCCGGGGCTTTGAACGCTTGAAATATGATTTCGATAAACAGCAATTGATCAATTATGTGCCAAATCCGCTTGACTCTGTTCAGCAATTCAGTGTAATTAATGTAACGGGGACTGATACCATTTTAGATAGAACCCCAATTTTTATAAATGGTATGGCTGCTTTTAAGCTTGCGGCTCAGCGTCCGTTACCCCAGTATGGCCTTAAGTTCACGTGTGCAGGGCGAGGCTATTGTGACCTTCACTATTGATGAAAAGGGCACACCCGGCAACTACGCCGTAAAAACAAATCTTGGTTATGGGCTTGATGCAGCGGCCTTAAAGGGCATTGAACAAATAGGCGGCGAATGGGTGCCGGGAACAATAAAAGGCAAGCCCGTGCCCGTACAGTGCGAAATACCGGTGCTATTTGCTATAGCTTCAGAAAGGAACGTGTATATTAAACCAAATGAGATTTTAATATTGGTTATGTCTGCAACGGTGATCCGTTAAGTAAGGGGATCAATCCCCTTACGGGAACTTATACAACACTCCCAGGGATAAACCCTCGGTACCCTGCACATCTTTTATGCCGGTGTTTTTATCAAATAATAATGTTCCGTTTATAGATACGTTGATGAGGCGGTTAACCTTTGCCGAAAGTACAGCATCTAAACGATGACGGGTATAGTCGATGGGCTGGCCATAGGGTATAAACATTTCGTAACGCGCATTCAGGTGCATGTTTTTAGCAATGTCTTTATCAAAGATACCTACTATCTGAAATGCGATATCGTTACGCACGCTTTTCCCATTTGCTGTATCAACACCGTATGATTGTACCTTGCGCACATCATCATCCAAAACAAAAGTCTGGCGGGCTGTTCCTGTACCTAAACGCAAATCGAAATAGGTGGTTGGCTTATACTCAAAACCTAACGACTCGGTAATGTAACCCGGGGCCATAAAGTTTGATATCAGCACTGGTGGTACCTGGTTATTGGCATCGTACTGGTACCCTTTGTCAAACTGCGACTCGAACGTTAACGACCCGAAGAAGAACCAATGTTTGGACATTTGGGTTGCTATTTTGTTATCCCAAAAAATACGATCGTTTGTTTTACGGGATGATTGCCCTTTGTTTTTTGATTTACCGTATTGCAGGTTAAGTTCTGATACATAACTGAACGGGGCCTTATTATATTCCAGGCGATAAATAAAGGTAGAACCTATTGCAATTGAGGAAACGCCCCCGGCAGCGTAGTTATTACTAAATGCCGCCTGGTTAAAATTGAGCCCAAAGGTTACAAACTTGCGCCAGTAGCTTATCTTATAATCAAGCATGGTTACCGGTATCAGCTCCTGCTGTATTTGCAACGGGGTTGGCGGCACCGGTATGGCATTCTTTTTTGTTTGAATACGGTATTTATTAAGTTTGGTGGTGTCTATTTTAACCGTATCTTTTTTAACGGTATCGGTAGTTTGCGCGCTTGCTGATAATGCAACTGTGAACGACAGTAAGAAAAATAGCCTGATACTGGTTTTCAACATATACTACAAATAAAAAGCAAAAATCTGTTATTTCCTTGATTTAATTAAAAATAGCTACCCCACGCCTGCCATTTTCTGTGTTTAAGGTATGCGGTGTTGGTTTCGTTAGCGTACGCCTCGCGCTCAAATACAATATGCATGTAGGCTTTATAATGGTTGCGATAAATAAGCAGGTTAAGCAGGTAGTTGAGCAGATATAACACGTAAAATGGTATCACCAGCAGCTCGGCCTGCTGCCGCAAATGGATGCGCTCGTGGTTTATTAACAACACATCATCAACCATCCATTTATCCCTGATAAGTATAAAGGGGAATAATGCCATTGCGTTTACCTTTAAAAACGGCGCTATTATTATTTTGTTTCCGGTTCCCATTTAACCTGTGGTAAAGGCGCAAGCCCATAAGCCCAGGGGCGACGCAGATAGCGCTTTAAATTGGCTTTTATATAGGCAATAAACTCGTAATCGCCGGCGGTAGTAACCAGGTAATAGCCGGGGCGGTATTTCTGCATAAAATCGGTTAGCTTTGGCTCTTCAAGGCGCGTTATACCCTGTACAAAGGCTTTGTTAAAACGATAGTCGATAATGCTTTGCCGGTATTCGGCATCTATTAGCCCGCGCAGTTTTTCGGCATTGCGTCCGCTTTTGCTAAACGCGCTGTACAGCGCATCAATACTAAAGCCAACCCCGCCCGATCCCACATTGAGCAGGTCGGCGTTATAGGCCGATCCATAGATCTTACTAAACTCGCGCTGTGTATTTGCCAGCCTGCGTTGAGGTGTCAAAAAACTATCGCGTATAGTTACCTGCTGCAGATGTATTGCCATTGGTTTCATATAAACCGCCAGTGCGGCGTAGTTTTTTACTGTAAGGGTGTCGCTATGATGGTCGGGTTTGCTAAAAACAAGCACATCGCCCGGGCCGGCGCCTATGGTAAACTCTCCTTTAAAGTTATTGTATACCCCCTTGCCTGATGTTATGTTCTGCACATTAACCTTGGCAACACGCGCCTTGCTATCCTTATCAAATACAATACCCGTAACCTCTTTTTGCTGTGCAAAAACAGATCCGCATACAATGCTTAAAAAAAGGGTGGGCCATAACTTCATTACAACGTTTAAAGCTACTGGTTTGGGGAGGGATATTTTATACTTTAACAATCTTTAACACACTATTTCACAACAACAAGTTTCTGGCCTATTTTAATCCCGGTATCGGGCAGCTTATTAAGCTCTTTAAGGTCATCAACCGTGATACCAAAACGTTTAGAAATATTGTATAGTGTGTCGCCCTGTTTTACAGTGTATATTTTATCGTCGGGCGTGGTTTTGGTTATGCTATCCTGTTGCGGCTGGTTAACCGTTTGGTTTATTTCGCCCAGCACCCTGTCTTCGCGTTTTATTTTAGCTATTTCGCCTTCAGGGCGGTCATATTGGTCAAGCTGGTATTTGGTAATGATGTTCAGCAGCAACTGGGGGTACTTAGGGTTGGTGGCGTAGCCGCAGGCCTTTAAGCCATAGGCCCATCCGTTAAAATCATTCTTATCCAGTTCAAAAAGCCGGGCATAATTTTTTTTCTTTAAAAACTCGGAGTGGTCGCGGAACGACTCCTCGGGGTTGTTGTACACCCTAAAACAATCGTTCTCGTTATCATCGTTCTTATAATAGCTTTCGCCCGTCCAGGTGCTGCCGCATTTTATACCAAAATGGTTGTTGGCAAATTTTGCAAGATCGCTGTTGCCGCTTCCGCTTTCAAACAGGCCTTGTGCCAGCGTAATACTTGCGGGTATGCCGTAGCTGTTCATTTCCTGTATAGCAATGGCCTTAAAGCGCTCTATATACTCAAGGGAGGTAAGGTCTTTATGCGCCGCTATAGATATGCGGTTGCGCTTTTGTATGGCTTTATTGTTTTTGCGGGCCTTACTGGTGCTGATGGCGTTTTTATGCGCCGAACACGATGTGAATAGTAAAACAGCAACTAATAATGTATATATCTTACGCATGCATTTAGCTTATTTTAGCCAAACTTAAGGTTAAAAATATAATTATTACTGGTTATTGGCTAAATCTCTTTTAGTGCTGTCTGGCGTGGATGCATCATCATCAAAGTCATTAAGGTCATATTTGTTGATGATCCCTAACACCTGTGCTGCCCATTTTTTACTGCTGGCGTAACCACTGCGCTGTATCCCCTTTGCCCATCCTTTATAATCTGATGTAGAAAACCTGTCAAGGAGGTGGCTAAACTGCTTGCGCTCTGTCATGATGCGGGCAAAATCTTTAAAAGAATCCATTACGCTATCATAACGTTTGTATGATGAACGGACTTTTTTGTTGTTTTTATAGTACACTGCGCCGCCGACGCCTTTTACACCAAACTGGTTGTTAAGGTTCTTGGCTATAGCGCTTTTACCGCTCGCGCTCTCATGCATGGCAACCCCCAATATGATGCTTGCCGGCACCCCGGTTTCGTGCATTATGCGAATGGCATTATCTTTGAACTTCTCTATGTATGATTGTGCAGCGCTTTGGGCCGAAACGGCCGATGTAGAAGCAATGAAAAGGGAAACTGAAAGCAGTGTAATAGTTAAGAGTTTCTTCATAATTATTTTTTTCTGATGATCAATAGGCCATCACGCACGGGTAGAATAAATTTTTCAACCTGTGTGTTAACAGTTATTAGTTCATTTAGTTTGCGGATGTTCTCGGTATCGGCATCATTTTCGGCGCCAAACACCTTCCCTTTCCACAAAACGTTATCAATTATTATTAAGCCTCCTGGCCTTACTTTATCTATTATTAACTCAAAGTACTTAAAATTATTTCGTTTATCCGCATCAATAAACACTAAGTCGATGTTAGTAAGTTCTAAATCAGCTATTACAGCCTCTGCTGCGCCAAAATGAAGCTTTACTTTTTTATCCACATTTGTTGATTTGAAATGTGAGTTAAGCATTTCTTCAAACTCGCGGTTAACTTCAATGGTGTGTAGTATGCCCCCTTCTGCCAATCCTTCTGCCAAACAAATGGCCGAGTACCCGGTAAAGGTGCCTATCTCTAAAATAAGTTTAGGTTGTATCATTTTGCTGAGCATACTCAGCACCCGGCCCTGGTAATGACCTGATAGCATGTGCGGTTTCAGCACCTTCAGGTAAGTCTCCCGGTTTATTTTTTGCAACGCCTCGGGTTCAGGGTCGCAATGGTTATCAAGGTAGGCCTGCAAGGCCGGATCAAGGATTTCCATGGCCGCAAAGGTAAGGAATTTATTTTTAATGCGTTTTAACCCCCCGATCCGGCTTAAATTGTCGGCTTGAAGGTTGTGTTCACGTTCACAGCCGCGAACGACTGTGAACGTTTAAACTGTTCTTATAATCAAACGATTGAGTCTGGCCTGGTGCCGAAGTGTTTACGTTTACAGGGTTTAGCCAGTGAGAAATAGATAAAGTCCAGACAGAAAAGCCGGCCAAAGGCAAAGGCTTGTGTGGGTAAGCTTTTTCCGCAGCGAGCTGACTGATGATTAGCGCTTTACTAAGCATGACGGACATGAAATAAGTTCAGCAGGATGGGCTTATTGATTGAATATTAAAGAGATTGCACGCTCGCAATGCCATGGGGAAAATAGCATGCCGCTATCCCCCATTCTCTCCTAACAGATCCTTTAAACTATCCAGTGTATCCGCTTCTTCTTTAGGCTTATCATGCCGCCAGCGCAGGATACGGGGGAAACGCAGCGCAATGCCCGACTTATGCCGTGTAGATTTATTGATCCCCTCAAAACCGATCTCGAAAACCAGTTCGGGCTTTACGGTACGTACCGGGCCAAATTTTTCAAGCGTGTTCCGTTTAACAAAATAATCCACCTTGTTGATCTCGGCATCGGTAAGGCCGCTGTAGGCCTTGGCAAAGGGCACCAGTTTATCGCCATCCCAAACGGCAAAGGTATAATCGGTGTACAGATCGGCACGGCGGCCATGGCCTTTTTGGGCGTAAATCATCACGGCATCAACAGATAGCGGGTCTATTTTCCATTTCCACCAGTCGCCACGGCGGCGGCCAACCTGGTAGGTAGCGCTTTTCCGTTTCAGCATTACACCCTCTGCTATCATGGCGCGAGATTGCTCCCTCGTCTTTTCCAGTTCTTCCCAGCTATTAAACTGTATGAGCGATGAAATACGGAAGACTTCCGGAAAACCGGTTTCATTTTGTAATTTCTCTAATATTTCCCGCCGCTCCGATTGTGTTTTAGATCGGATGTCCTCACCGGCATATTCCAGGCAATCGTAAACAATGGTAGCCACCGGGCTATCTGTCAGGATTTTTTTGCTCAGGTTTTTGCGCCCGATACGGGTTTGTAATATGTTAAAGGGCATTGGCAAACCATTCTGAAAGCCAAGGATCTCACCATCCAGTACGGTGCCATCTGGCAGGGCATTCAGGAAGGGGTGCAGTTCCGGGAATTTTTCGGTAGCCAGGTCTTCGCCCCGGCTCCATATAAAAATTTCGCCGCCACGTTTTATCATCTGCGCACGGATGCCATCCCATTTCCATTCCGCCTGCCATTGGTCCGCATCGCCAAGGGCAAGGCCAACCTCTTCTGCCGATTTGCGTTTTTCGGATGTTTCCTGTATCGGGTAAGCCAAAAAGAAGGGGTATGGGCGGGAAATATTATCAGCCACGTTTTGCTCTTCTATTAATTGATCGTATGTATAATCCTCAGGCATCCAGCTTCCCATAATGCGGTGGGTAAGCGCGGGGGCTTCAATGCCGGTAATATCTGCCAGGGCTTTTACCACCAGGTTGTTTGATACACCAATGCGGAAGCTGCCCGTAAGCAATTTGTTGAACACAAAGCGCTCCTGCCGGTCAAGCATCGCCCATGATTCCATCAGCCATAGTTTGCGCTCTTCTTCGGTACGGGTGGCCTGGGCATTTATTTCGGCAATCCATTCCGTAAGGGTTTTACTGCTGCTGTTCCGGCTCTCGGGCATTAAAAGCGACATCGTTTCGGCCAGGTCGCCCACCACGTGGTAGCTTTCTTCAAAAAGCCATTGCGGGATGTTTGATGCCTCGATAGCCCAGTTGCGGATGAGCGTAGAATTGATAGGCCGTTTTGGCCGCCTGCCCGTAAACAGGGCGAGCATATGCATTTTATCGGTATCGGGTACGTTGGTAAAATAATCCTTCAGTACCTTAACCTTTTCGTTGGTTTTGTTGGTTTCATCTAACGAAAGGAAGAGCTGGGCAAATGCTTTCATTGTGCACCCTCCTTTACCACATCGCCTGATGGCGCGGTTTCTTTTACCTCTTCGCCCTCGGTTACCCGGGCATCCTCTTCCTCGCCGCCATAAAGGGTGTGTACCTCGCGGGCATTAAAACCAATCTCGTTTAAATACCGTGTAAAAGATGCGGTGTAGCCATGGGTGAGATAAACGCATTCGCAGCCTGTAGCGTCAATTGCGCTTACTAATCCGTTCCAGTCGGCATGGTCAGACATGATGAACCCCCTGTCGGCAGCGCGTCGCCGTTTAGCACCACGAATGGCCATCCAGCCACTGCAATAACCGAAACTATAAGGGCCAAATTTGCGCATCCACGGCGTACCTACGGATGATGGCGGGGCAATGATAATGCCTTTGCGCACTTCTTCTTTTGAGGAATCGGAAGTGATGCGCTCGGTAGGGTTCAAGGTGACACCGTTTCGGCGCAGCGCCTCGTTGGTGTTTTCGATAACGCCATGTGTGTACACTTTACCTATGTCCAGATCAAGGTTTTGCAGGATACGCTGCGCCTTACCTAAAGAGTAACCAACTATAACTGTAGCTATGCCGTTTTCCACATTGCTGTGCCACCAGTTGTTTACATCGGTAAAAATTTCGGACTGTGGTTTCCACGAATAAACAGGCATCCCGAAGGTACACTCAGAAATAAAGTGGTGGCATTTAACGGGCTCAAACGCTGTGGAGATACCATCGTCATCCGTTTTATAGTCGCCGGATACCACCCAAACAACGCCCTTGTATTCTACCCTTATCTGCGCCGAACCTATGACATGCCCTGCCGGATACATAGAGATTTGCACACCGTTTTTTGTTACGGTTTCGCCATATTCGATGGTTCGCAGGTTAATTTCGCCAAGGCGATAATACAACACCTCTTTTGAAAGATGGTGCGCCAGGTAGTTCTTATGGCCCCAATAAGCATGGTCGGCATGGGCGTGGGTGATCACGGCATCGTCCACCGGCTTCCATGGGTCGATGTAAAACTTTCCCTGTGCGCAGTAAATGCCCCTGTCTGTAAATTCTAGTAATGGTTTGGCCATAGTATTATAATAACCAGCGGGGGATAAATTGGTTTCAATTTGGGAATTTAACCACAGAGGGGCACGGCGTTCTCACAGAGAACACTGAGGTTTTAAGAGCTGCTATCAGATTTTTCCTCTATGTGCTTTATGTTTTCTCATTGTGCCCTCAGTGGTTAAAATTGTTCCAGATAAAAAAGACGCGATACTTCGCGTCTCTACGGTTAATCTTCCTGCGGGATGCGGAACAGGCAGCCTTCGAGGCTTTCGTTTACGCGCAACTGGCAGGAGAGCCTGCTGCTTTCGTCCACAAAGGGCAGGGTGTCAAGTATATCCAGTTCCGCATCGCCCGCTGGTGGCAATTGCGCTAATCCGTTTAATACTTCTACCCGGCATGTGGCGCAAAGGGCCATTCCGCCGCAGGTGGCCAGTATCGGGTAATCGCTCCCTTTTAGAACTTCCATCAGGCTCAGGCTGATGCCTTCGGGTATTTCTACGGGTACCTGTATGCCATCCCTTCCTTCTACTGTAAATGTGATCATGCCAGTTCTGGTATGCCGTAAACGGTGGTGTACTTAAATGTAAGGCGCTGATCAGGGTACACGTGTTTGAATGCACTCTGCGCCATCAGCGCCGCTTCGTGGAACCCGCAAAGGATCAGCTTTAACTTACCGGGATAGGTATTGATATCGCCGATGGCATAAATGCCCTCTACGTTGGTGCTGTAATCAAAGGTGTTTACTTCTATGGCTGCCTTGTCAATATTCAGCCCCCAGTTTTCTATGGGCCCCAGTTTCGGACTCAAGCCAAACAGCGGGATAAAATTATCGGCCTGTAAATGCTTGTTTTGCCCATCGGGCCCGGTAATAGTTACCTGCTCTAAATGCCCAGCGCCATCCAGTGCTACAACGCGCGATTTAAGGACAAGGTCGATAGCGCCGGTTTTGGCCAGCTCGGCTACCTTTTCAGCAGCATCGGGCGCGCCTCTAAATGTATCGCCCCGGTGTACAAGGGTTACCTTTTTTGCTACGTTAGCTAAAAAAATGGTCCAGTCTAAGGCTGAGTCACCACCGCCCGCTATCACAATATTGCGGTCGCGGAATGCTTCAGGGTTGCGTACAGCATACAGCACCCCCTTGCCTTCAAATTCGGTAAGGCGGTCAACATCGGGCTTGCGCGGCTCAAAGCAGCCAAGGCCACCGGCTATTACAACTACTTTGCAATTAATTTGTGTACCATCATTAGTGCCGATAAGCCAGGTGTCATCTTCCTGTTTTTGCAGGGTTTCAACCCGTTCGCCAAGTGTATAGCCCGGGTGGAAAGGTGCTATTTGTTCGGATAGTTTATCAACCAGTTCCTGCGCGTTAACAGCCGGGTAACCGGGGATATCATAGATGGGTTTTTGTGGATATATTTCTGAAAGCTGCCCGCCTGCTTGCGGCAGCGAATCTATTAAATGGCAATGCATTTTAAGGAGGCCGGCTTCAAAAACGGCAAACATCCCGGTAGGCCCGGCGCCGATGATGCCTATATCTGTAGTTATCATATCATTGGTGTTAAGATTCTAAATTTTGGTAGATCTTGTTGAGTATAGTTTTCAACTGCTCGTAATCCTGCTCGGTAAGGTTTTGCCAGGCTTTCATCCGGATATCATCAACCTGCGGCGAAAGTTCGGCTAATTTTACTGTACCGGCCGCAGTTAGGTGAACGGTGAAGCTCCTGCGGTCCTCTTTGTGGGTTACGCGTTCGGTTAAGCCTTTTTTGCAAAGCAGATCAATAATGCGGGTTAGTGTGGGGTTATCCTTGCCAGTAATCTCAGCCAGTTCTTTTTGTTTAAGGTAGCGGTCATTATCCAGGCTTTTAAGGATCAGCCACTGGTCAACCGTTATATCAAAATTGCCGGAGGCGAATCTTTGCTGTGCATATCCCTTTACCCTTCGCGCTGTGCGATCGAGCAGGTAAGAATAGCTATCAAACTTTTTAGTTGTCATACTAATTATTAGTTAGGCAAATATAAATATGAATTTAGCTTGGTTGTACATTGAAATGTAAATTATTTATACGGGAGCGCAAAAATGGGCTTAAACAAAAAGGGACGCGATATTATCGCGTCCCTTTTTGTTTGTTGAAAAAGAATGTTAATTAGTGCCTGCTGGTTTTACGCTGGTTAATTTATTCCCCAGTGTAAGGTAATCCGTCAGGATCTGGCCTGCTTCTTTTTGTAAGAAATCAAGATCTTCGTTTTTGGGTTTAGGCTGGCCTTTTTTCAGTGCCGGTAAGCCTAAAGCTACCCTGCGCAAATTGTTTTGCTCAAAGGCTTTCTTCTCTTCTTCGTCGCGCTGTTGCTTAAGCTTTTGCTCGTTAAGCGTCACGCTTATCTCTTCCGATTGTTTCTTTGACTCTTCGATGTCCTGAAGCAAATACTTGTAGCTCTGGCTGGCAGCCATACGGTCGTCATGCAGTTTTTTAAGTTGTGGTAAAACAGTAGCGAAGCTACCCACCGGGGTATAATCGCTTTTCGCGATCATATCAAACGGCATGGCAGATGGCTCGGTATCCTCGCCATATTTATCCAACGGTATTATTGACGGGAAAGTGATATCAGGAATTACACCCTTATGCTGTGTTGAGTTGCCGTTGATGCGGTAAAACTTAGCGATAGTTAAGTTAAGCTGGCCAAATTTGTTTTGGCTGCCGGTTGCTACTGTTTTTGCTTTACCAGCCATAGCCAGTAATTTATCTTTTAACGATGGTGCGATAACCTTATCCAGATCGATAGGGTTTTGTACAGAACCTTTACCGTAAGTTTGGGTACCTACTATCAAGCCGCGGCCATAATCTTGTATAGCGCCCGAGAAGATCTCTGATGCAGAGGCGCTGAATCTATCAACCATGATGGCTAATGGGCCCGAATAAGCTACAGCAGGGTCTTCGTCCTGATTAATATCTATCTGGTTGCGCGAATCCCTTACCTGTACAACGGGACCTGTTTTTATAAACAGGCCGGTAAGTTCAACCGCTTCCATTAATGATCCGCCACCGTTTTGGCGAAGATCTATCACAACACCATCAACGTTTTCACGCTTTAGGGTATCAAGTATCAGCTTCACATCGCGGGTGGTGCTTTTATAGTTAGGGTTGCCGGCTTTATAATCGGCAAAATCAAGGTAAAAAGCCGGGATAGAAATAACCCCTATCTTAACTGTTTTGCCATTGTTGTTATACGTACGGATCTCCTTTTTAGCAGAGATATCTTTTAGGATGATCTTTTCGCGAACCAACTCTACAATACGTGGTTTGGCTGTGGCCGCGCTGCCTTTTGCTAAAAGCTGAAGCCTTACAGTTGTGCCTTTTGCACCACGTATAAGCGCAATTGCGTTATCTATCCTCCAGCCCACAACATCCTGGAACTCGCCGGTTTTACCCTGGGCAACCGCAATAATGCGGTCATCAACATTTACCTGTTTGCTTTTATCGGCAGGGCCACCGGCAGTAACAGCTTTAATGGTTACATATTCATTATCTACCTGTAACGATGCGCCTATGCCCTCTAAAGAGCGGGTCATGTCTATATTAAAATTTGCAGCAAGCGCAGGGTTAAAGTAATTAGTATGCGGGTCTATAGCTTCAGTAAAGGCATCCATAAACGCCTGGAATACATCCTGGTTTGAAAGCTTGTTTGATTGCGATAAGATGCTGGTATAACGTTTTTTAAGTGTTTCTTTGTTCGCAGCAAGTTCTTTGCCGGTTAGTTTCAGGTTAAGCAGGTCATATTTTACGCGCTGTGCCCAAAGGTTATGCAAATCGGTTTCTGATGCAGCCCACGGCATTTTATCGCGGTCGTAAGTATATGTCTCGTTTTGGCTAAAATCAAAGTTTTTACCAAGCTCGGCTACCGAGAATGCCACGTACTCGTTATAGCGTTTCTGAAACACGTTGAACATGTAAAACACATTGGCCAGGTTACCGGCTTTAATATCATCATCAAACTGGGTTTTAAACTGGTCAAACTCTTTTACATCAGATGCCAGGAGGTAGTTGTGGTTCTCATCCAGTTTTTTCAGGTAGCGGTCATATATAATTGCCGATACCGAATCGTTCATCGGTACCTTTTTGTAATTATAATCAGAAATAAGGGTGGCTACATATTTTAAAACAACGGCTTGCTGTTCGTCTGGCTGCAGGTCATTAGGGCCTGCGTGTTTGTAGTTGATTTTTGACGGAGCTGCGTTGCAGGCAAGCGCAGCCGCTAAAACCAGCATTAAATATAATTTCTTGAACATATCTTTTACACTATTTAAATCGGGACCTGAATAAAACATCAATACTTGTGCCTGTTTTTAATTTGCCTATAAAAAAAGAGACAGCCTCCAAGCCGTCCCGCTAATATATTGAATAACAATATTACAATAATGTTTGGTTTGTTTTATTATAGACACTCCATTTTACGCAAATGTTACAAAAACAGTGTGTTATTTAAACTTTGGAACGGTATCAACAGCTTCAGCATACCGTAACTCTGATTTTGGTAGCCAAACCTTATTGCTTTGCACAAATTTTATCTTTTCGTCCACCATTTTAACGTCCTGGGTACGGCCGGTATTGCGTGCCAGGTCCCGGGCTTCTGTTAAGTCCTGATGGGCCTGGGTCATATCGCCCAAATCGGCCTTAATAAGGGCCAGGCTTACCAGGTTATTTATGGTATGCTGATGGTCGCTTTGTTGTTTTGATATAAGGATACTTTGCAGGTAATACCACTTCGCTTCCGACAGGCGGTTCTCGCCCACATAGATCTTTGCCAGCTCACTAAAACGATAACTGGCCTGTGCGTACTCGCGGAAACGCATATTATGCTGTGCCGCACGCATTACTATACGTTCGTTGATCTCCAGATTGAATTGGCTACGCGGGATAACAGCTGCAGAAAGTGTTTTTGGATTGTACGGAGGGCGTTTTGCTGCAAGGTAATTTTTTAACGACCGGTCTTTAACCTGCGCAATTTGCGGGTGCCTTGTATGTTTTTTAAAGTCGCCGCGCCACCATTGGGCTGATGCCGAAAGGTTGAGAGCGCAAAGAATTATTAAGATGATATATCGCATTTAAATCTTTCGCGGGGGTATAGTTAAATTAACTGGTATGCAAATGTAAAAATTAGTTTTCTGATTTACAATAGCTTAAGAATAGTGTTATTGGCTAATTTTTAAGCGTAAAATTGAAAAACCTTAACGGTGCATCAGGCCAAATATTGTTAATTAAATTAAATACCGGCATACAATTATATTTACTAATGCTATAATTACTCAAAAACCTCCACCCCTCCATCATGTAAAGCCCAAACCATGTAGGGGTGGGTATCGGCATGGTAAATATCGCCGGTGTTGGTAATGCCTATTATACCGGCAAAACCATCGTAGGGTTTCATTTCGTCTAAAGTTTTTGCTGTCGCGATGGCAATGGGCATACCATCGGTTACGCGGGTAACAATTTTACTGGCTACCGATGCGCTCACAATATCTTCGCCTACGCCGGTGCAGGAGATCCCAGCATATGCATTGGCGTAGTTGCCGGCAGCGGTGGCCGAATCGCTTACACGGCCGGGTATTTCAAAACCTTTGCCGCCGGTAGAAGTTGCCGCGGCTATGTCGCCGTAAATATCAAGCGCCACGCAGCCCACCGTACCCAGGCGGATGGAGTCGCTTAGTTTCTTTTCATATTCCTTACGGCGCTGGGGTATTTCGGGGTTGTAATAGGGTATGCCGTTATTGGCTGCGAATGCATTAGCACCTAAGCCGCTGAGTACGCGGTCGTCATATTCCATCAGTTTTTCGGCAATGCAAATGGGGTTTTTCACATCCTCAATGTTAATAACACCGCTAAACTTTTGGGTTTTGCCATCCATCAGGGAGGCGCTTAATCTTATTTTGCCGTCGCTTTGTATTTGTGAACCTGTGCCTGCATTAAACAGGTCGCAATCTTCTAAAAGGCAAACGGTGTATACAACGGTTTGGGCAGCGGTATGGCTTTCCAGGTATTTATGGCCAAGCGTAACAATTTCGCGCAGGGCGTCCTGCTTGGCCTTTTTTACTTCCTGGTTTGTAAGCGATTCGCTAAAAAATCCTCCATGTATGATCAGCTTCATTGTAAATCATTATTATCACTATCCTGGGCGCTTATAAAAACGTCCTCTTCAACCTTTATCGCTTTTTTAATGATCATGCGGTGCTGTTGCAAATCGTATTTATCAAATATCGACATTACATTCACCTTTAAGTTCTCTATAGAAACAGGGTCACCTATCTCTACATCATAAACGTTTGTTTCTACAATATTCTTGCCATCAACCAACATTATTAATCCAGAGCCAATGGCTTCCATCATATAGCCTTCGGTTATAAGCAGGCCGGCATCCTCGCCAAGGCCAATGCCCAGTATGCCCGGGTTGGTTGCTACGGCGTACAGTAAACGGCCAATACGGCCACGCTGTACAAAGTGGGTATCAACAATAACAGAATCTATAAAGCCAAGACCGGCGGTTATCTGTACTTCGCCTTTAATAAGGGCTTCATTACTTTGCCCACGATAGATCATATGGGTTGATGCCGCCGCCGCCCCGGCAGATGTGCCTGCAATTACAAAGTTCTCGTCCTGATAACGCTGTTTCAGGATCTGAAGGAACTGTGTGCCACCAAAAATAGCGGTCAGGCGCAGCTGGTCGCCCCCGCTGAACATCACCACATCTGCTTTGCTTATACGTTCTAAATATTCCGGGTTTGAGGCATCCTCGCGGCTTTTAATATTTAAAACGTTTACGTGTGTAACGTTAAGTTGGTTAAATGCTTTAATGTATTCGTTACCCACAAGTTCGGGTATTTGCGAGGCTGTGGTAATTACCTCAACAACAGACCCCTCGTGCTTGTCCGACTCGTTAATAATGCGCTTTAGAATGCCTTTTTCAAAAAACTTAATGTAATTGGGCTGCATAATATGCTCTACTACGCTCACATTACTACCCATATCAACGGCTCCGCCTATTATTACCAGTTTTCCTCTCGGCACATCCATAATCTTTGTATCAGTTATATACAAATTAAAAAAAAATTGATTAAAAACTAACACATTAATTAATAAAACTGCCTTTTTTGGCTAAAACATTTCAAAACATTCATAAGTTTTTTAGCTTTAGAGATATTATCCTATATCAAGTTCCTGAAGCATTTATGAAGATCGAGAATATACAAGTACTGCGCGGCCCAAACATTTGGAGCATTAGCCGCAAAAAGTTAATACAAATGCGGCTAAACCTGGAGGAAATGGAAGACCGCCCTTCTAATACCATTGATGGTTTTTATGAGCGTTTAAAAGAATTGATACCAACTTTATACAGCCACCGTTGCTCGCCGGGTGTACCGGGCGGTTTTTTTGAGCGTGTTATTGCAGGCACCTGGATGGGGCATGTAATAGAGCATGTGGCCTTAGAGATACAAACCCTTGCGGGGATGGATACCGGCTTTGGCCGCACCCGCGAAACAAAAACACCGGGCACTTACAACGTGGTATTTGCTTACCTGGAAGAAAAAGTAGGCGTATTTGCAGCAGAAAGCGCCGTAAATATTGTACGGGCTGTTATTGATGGTACCGAATATGACCTGGAGAAGGATATACAAACCATGCGCGAAATTCGTGAGAATACCCGCCTGGGGCCAAGCACCGGATCTATTGTTGAAGAGGCTATTGCCCGTCGCATCCCATGGATCCGTTTAAACAACCAATCGTTAGTGCAGTTGGGCTACGGCAAAAACCAGGTTCGTTTTCGCGCAACCATGACCGAAAGGACGAGTAGTATTGCTGTTGATATAGCCAGCAACAAAGACGAAACCAAGCGCCTTTTACAGGAGCAGGCTATCCCCGTTGCCAAGGGCATGACCATCAGCAAAACCGAGCAGGTGATAGAAGCGATAGATCGTATCGGCTTCCCGCTGGTATTTAAACCGCTTGATGGTAACCACGGCCGCGGTATCAGCATCAACATCAACACCACTGAAGACGCGATCGCGGCTTACGAGTTTGCTGCGAATATCTCGCGCCGTGTAATTGTAGAGCGCTACATAACGGGCTATGATTTTAGGGTACTGGTGATAGATAATAAAATGGTTGCTGCCGCCCTACGCGACCCGGCGCATGTTATTGGGGACGGTGAACTGAACATTCAGCAACTGATAGATAAAGAAAACGCCGACCCTCGCCGTGGGTACGGACACGAAAATGTACTTACCCTGATTGATATTGACCGCGATACTTTAGACTTGCTGGAGAAAAAGGGATATACCTTAGAAACCGTACCGGATAAGGACGAAAAGGTTTTTGTAAAATCGACCGCTAACTTAAGCACCGGTGGTACATCTGTTGATGTGACCGACCATGTACACCCCGAAAATATTTTTATTTGCGAGCGCATCTCCAAGATCATAGGGCTGGATATATGCGGTATTGATATTATGGCCAAAAACCTTACCGAGCCGCTTACCGAAAATGGCGGCGTGGTATTAGAGGTTAATGCAGCACCGGGTTTTAGGATGCACATTGCACCAAGCGAAGGTTTGGCGCGTAACGTGGCCGGGCATGTTATTGATATGCTTTACCCGCCGGGTAAATCTGCCCGCATCCCTATTATTGCCATAACCGGCACCAACGGTAAAACAACCACCACGCGTTTAATAGCGCATATTGTGAAGAACAATGGCCTGCGCGTGGGCTTTACCACAAGCGATGGTATTTATGTGCAGAATAATATGATGCTGAAAGGCGATACTACCGGCCCGGTAAGCAGCGAGTTTATTTTAAAAGACCCAACTGTTGAATTTGCCGTGCTTGAAACCGCCCGTGGCGGTATCCTGCGTTCGGGGCTCGGCTTTAGCCGGTGCGATATTGGCGTTATTACAAATATACAGGAAGACCACCTCGGCCTGGCCGATATCCACACCCTTGATGACCTTGCCCGTGTAAAAAGCGTGGTGATCAACTCAGTTAAAAAAGATGGATGGGCCGTGCTTAATGCCGATAACAAATACTGTGTACAAATTGGTAAAAAGGCAGATTGTAATGTAGCGTATTTTAGCAGGGATGAGAAAAACCCGGTTATTGTAGCGCATTGCAAAAAAGGGGGTATTGCCTGCGTATGCGAGAATGGCTTTATCACCATTATGAAAGGCGACTGGAAGATCCGCGTGCAGCGCACCATCCTTATCCCGCTTACTTTTGGCGGTACTGTGCCGTTTATGATAGATAATGTAATGGCAGCTACACTGGCTACCTTCTTACATGGCTTTAAAACCGAGGATATTAAAATGTCGCTGGAAACTTTCATTCCTTCGGCCGCGCAAACCCCTGGCAGGATGAATATCTTTGAGTTCAAAGATTTCCGTTTCATGATAGATTTTGCACATAACCCTGATGGCTACAACGGCATCAAAACCTTCCTGAGCCATATCGATTCGCCGCTGAAGATCGGTATCATAGCAGGCACCGGTGACAGGCGCGATGATGATATCCGCGAGATAGGTAAGATAGCCGCCGAAATGTTCGATTATATCATCCTTCGCCAGGAGAAACACCTGCGTGGCCGTACGGCAGAAAATATTCTGAGCCTGTTAACAGACGGTATAAAATCTGTAGATGCTGATAAACGTTTTGAAGTGGTGCCAAAAGAAATAGACGCTATTAAACACGCCATGAGCCTGGCTCAGCCGGGTACATTCATTACCGCATTAAGCGATGTTGTTGATAACGCTATAGAAACCGTACAAAACTACCAGGAACAGGAACGCAACGGATTATTTAACGTTTAGCCCCAACCCCCTGAAAGGGGAGCTTTTGAAGTGATTAAAGCCCATCTGATTTTTCAGATGGGCTTTTTTATTGTAGAGACGCGATACTACGCGCCTTTCGCAAATAGTGCAATTGAATGCCCGCCTAAACAAGACGCGAAGTATCGCGTCTCTACATCTTTGGTTTCCTGTCACTCAAATAATAATGCCATAACAACATACTTGCCACCGTACGGTACGGCTTCCATTGTTCGGCCAGGATTACCAAATCCTCTTTAAGCGTTTCTTTGGGTAAGCTTTTTAACCGTTTAATGGCATTAACAATGGCCAGGTCGCCAATAGGTAATACATCGGTATGCTGCAATACAAACATCAGGTAAACATCTACCGTCCAGTTGCCTATGCCTTTTAGGGCGGTTAGTTGCGCGCGGATCTCCGCATCCTCCATTTGCTCAAAACCCTCCAGATCAATTTGCCCGCTAATGAGGGCCTCGGCCAGGTACCTGATATAAGCTGTTTTCTGGCGACTGCAATAGCATTCACGCATTTCGGCGTCGGTGAGCAACAGTATTCTTGCCGGGGTAATTTCCTGTACCCGCTCACGCAGTTTATTAAGTGCTGATAATGCTGAGGCCAACGATACTTGCTGTTCCAATATAATGTGTACCAGGGTTTCAAAGGTATTGGGCCTTGTCCACATGGACGGATAGCCGTATAGCTGAATAACTTTAGCAAAATCGGCATCCATTTGGGATAGCTTGTCGCAGATGCCGTTATAAGTAGATTTGGTAAACTGTTGTGGCATTGTTTTGTTAGTATAAACAAGTTGTCATTCTGAGCGATAACAAAGAATCTACCCGCCGATAGATCTTCGTTCCTTAAGATGACAAAGTAGTTCAAATCATATTAAATTACTAATTTTTTTAGGATTTAGTATTTCTATTTCTGATTTTTACATTTATGAACAACCTGCCGCCATTAGCCGAACGCATGCGCCCAAAATCATTAGATGATTATGTGGGCCAGAAACACCTTGTTGGTAAGGGCGCGGTTTTGCGCAAGGCTATCGAGAGCGGCTCATTACCTTCCATGTTGTTTTGGGGGCCGCCGGGTGTGGGTAAAACTACGCTGGCCTATATCATATCACAATCCTTATACCGTCCGTTCTTTGCTTTAAGTGCTATTAACTCCGGCGTTAAAGATGTGCGCGAGGTGATAGAAAAGGCATCCCTGCTAAAAGAGCAGGGCGAGATATTACCTATACTTTTTATTGATGAGATCCACCGGTTCTCCAAATCGCAGCAAGATTCGCTGCTGGGCGCGGTTGAACGGGGTATTGTAACGCTGATAGGCGCAACTACCGAAAACCCATCTTTCGAGGTGATCTCCGCTTTGCTGTCGCGATGCCAGGTATATATTTTGCAGCCGCTGGAAGAGCAGGACCTGCTGGACCTGTTGGAGAAAGCCAAAAAAGAAGATATTGTACTAAAAGAGAAGAACATTATCATAAAAGAACACGAGGCCCTGTTACGCCTTAGTGGAGGCGATGCCCGCAAGCTGCTCAATATTTTTGAATTGCTGGTAAACGCGTTCGACAGTAAAAAAATAGTTCTGACCAATGATGTGGTGCTGGAACACGTGCAGCAGAACATGGCCCTGTACGATAAAACCGGCGAACAGCATTACGATATTATTTCGGCCTTTATTAAAAGTATGCGCGGCAGCGACCCTAATGGCGCCGTGTACTGGCTGGCCCGGATGATAGTAGGCGGCGAAGACCCGCTGTTCATTGCCCGGCGGATGCTGATCCTGGCATCAGAGGATATTGGTAACGCTAACCCCAACGCCCTGTTGCTGGCACAGGCTTGTTTTGAATCGGTTAATAAAATAGGTATGCCCGAGTCGCAGCTTATACTGAGCCAAACGGTTATTTATTTGGCAACATCGCCAAAAAGTAATTCGGCCACAACGGCTATTGGAGCGGCTATTGCCCTGGTTAAACAAACCGGCGACCTGCCCGTACCCCTGCACCTGCGCAACGCGCCCACCAAACTGATGAAAAACATAGGATATGGCAAAAACTACAAATATGCCCATAGCTTTGAAGGCAACTTTGCCGAACTTGATTTTTTACCCGAAGCCATCAGGGGGACAAAAATTTATGAGCCTGGTAACAATGCGCGCGAAAATGAATCAAAAGAAAAGCTAAAGAAACTTTGGGGCGACAGGTATAAATATTAGTATCTTAACCGCTGGTTAATCTTAGGTTAAACTTTTCACGATCATTCAAATGATATCTACCTTCTTCGATCACGAGCTTAAGAGTTTTTGGCGCTCAAAAAACACAGGTAAAAGTATAGCAGTAAAAGTGGTGATGGGGATCCTCATCTTCATTTTGTTTTTGTATGTACTTGCCCTCGGGCTTTTTATGGATAAGTTGGTTGGCGCTATGTTCCCTAAAGAGGATTTGACAGTTGCCTTCTGTGGCATTGTACTTGTCTATTTCCTGTTCGATCTGTTGATGCGCTTGCAGTTACAGGAGTTGCCTACCCTTAAGGTGCAGCCATATTTGCACCTGCCAGTTAAACGGAACAGCGTTGTTGGTTATCTGGCTTTAACAGCCTTGTTATCTTTTTTTAATTTGTGGCCGATAGTGATATTCGGACCGTTTATACTAAAAATAATCCTGCCGGTATCCGGTGCGGTAACCACGCTTGTATTTATCGTTTCTATTATAGGATATTCTATATTTAACAATTACCTGGCCTTATATATTAAACGTAAAGCCAACTTAAACGGCTGGATCTTTTTAATAGCAGGCGCGGTTTTAACACTGGCAACCTGTGGCGATTATGTATGGCATTTATATTCGTTAAAGGCAATCTCATACCTGTTTTTTGGCAACCTGATTACTAAACCCTACCTGGTGATACTGCCGGTAGTGCTTGCTGTTGCCATGTATTACGTTAACTTTTACTACTTAAAGGGCAACCTGTATTTAGAGGAGCTTAGTTCTAAAAAGGAATCGGCAAAAAGCAGCACCGAAATACCATTACTAAGCCGCTTTGGCCATGTAGGTGATTTGGTAGCAAACGAAGTAAAACTGATACTGCGTAACAAACGGCCGCGCTCGGCGCTCATTATGGGTTTATTCTTTATGTTTTACGGGCTGTTATTTTACACCAACCCGAAACTGGGAGAAAGCTTCAAGATTTTTGTGGGGATGTTTATGACAGGGATTTTCATCATTAATTACGGGCAGTTTATGTTTAGCTGGCAGGCCTCGCATTTTGACGGCATACTGGTGAGCAAGGTTAAATTCTCCGATTTTTTAAAAGCGAAATACCTGCTGTTTACTATCGTATCAACCGTGGCGTTTATATTGACTACGCCTTACGCCTACTTTGGCTGGCGCACGGTGCTTATTCACTTTGTAATGTACCTGTGGAATTTGGGCATCAACACTACCATTGTATTATACTTTGCCAACCGAAACTATAAACGCATCGACCTGAGCAAAGGCGCATCTTTTAACTGGGAAGGTGTAGGTGCAAGTCAGCTGTTGCTGTCGTTCCCGCTGATATTGTTCCCTTATGTAATTTATTTGCCGTTTAAGTATATGGGCTATACCAATGTTGGCCTGGCAGTACTGGCAATAATAGGCGTAGCATTTATCATAACGCGCGACTTCTGGATCAAAAAGCTGGAAGCAGATTTTTACACAAAAAGATATAAAATAGCCGAAGGCTTCAGAAATAAATAACATGATAGAAATTAAAGACCTGAAAAAAGTTTACAACGGCGTAACTGTAGTAAACGTACCGCATGTACAAATAAACAAAGGCGAAAGTATTGGCCTTGTAGGTAATAACGGCGCGGGTAAAACCACCCTGTTCCGCATAATATTGGATCTGATACGTGCCGATAAAGGCGAGGTATTACTTAAGGGCGAAAATGTTGCCGGTGCCGAAGCCTGGAAAAACTACACCGCGTCATACCTGGACGAAGGGTTCCTTATAGATTATTTAACACCCGAAGAATATCTGTATTTCATCGGTGGCCTGCACCAGCAGAACAAGGCACAGGTGGACGAAAAACTGGCAGGCATGGCCGAGTTTTTTAACGGCGAGATCATTAATAAAGGCAAATACATCCGCGATCTGTCAAAAGGTAACCAATGCAAGGTTGGCGTTGGCGCCTGCCTGTTACAACAACCGGAATTATTGATGTTGGATGAGCCTTTCGCTAATATTGACCCGAGCACGCAGTTCAGGTTAAAAAACATCCTGAAGGACCAGAACAAGAATCATGGCGCTACCACTATTGTATCCAGCCACGATCTGAACCACGTAACTGATGTTTGTGAGCGCATCCTGCTGATGGAAAAGGGTGTGGTGATCAAGGATATCGCCACAAGTTCATCTACCTTATCCGAATTGGAAGAATATTTTGGAGTTGGGCAAAGTACTACTGCTTATAGCGTAGAAATTGATAAAGAAGAGAACCATTAATACCGTTTTATGTATTTGATCAAAGAAGCTACAACAGCCGATGTTGAAGCCATTTTGCAAATAGCGCACCAAACCTGGTGGCCTACGTACGAGCCTTTACTGGGTAAAGAACAGGTGGCTTACATGCTGGGCGAGTTGTATACGCCCGAAAAGATCGCAAAGCAGATAGCTGAGAACCAGCAAACGTTTTTGGTATTGGTTGAAGACGGGCAACCGGTTGCCTTTGCAGCTTATTCGCCACGCGAAGAGGATGCTGAGATCTACAAGTTGCACAAACTCTACTGCCTGCCCGTTACCCAGGGCAAAGGCTATGGCAAAATATTGATCAACGCCGTTGCCGACAAAACCCGCGAGGCCGGTAAAACCACGTTAGACCTTAACGTAAACCGCTATAACAACGCCAAAAGCTTTTATGAGAAAATGGGATTTGAGGTAGTTTATGAGGAGAATATCCCCATTGGCCCATACTGGATGAATGATTTTGTGATGCGGAAGACGTTGTAGAAAATGTCGCGATCAGCATGCCAAACCATTAGTAAAGCGGCGAAGTCTTCGACAAGGTCAGACCGACAGTAAGGCCTTTATGTTGAATTTATTCGGCATCCCATATACAATGCAGACTACGAGACCCTCCTGTCGCAAGTTTTAAACTCGTGACATATCATGGCTGTAGCTTTCAGCTAACGTAAGCCGACAAGCTTTTTAATTACCTACCCACACAACATGATTCCCGATATAAATATCCCCTCACTTCCAATGGTAGAGATCCCGCAAGGAAAAATTGAATTGCGCGACGACCGTACAAAACAAGGATGGACGGTTGAAATCGCATCGTTTTTACTTGCCCAATTCCCGGTAACGCAAGCAGAATACGTTGCCGTTACCAATTAATCGCCGAGTGTATTTAAAGGAAATAGGCTGCCTGTTGAAACCATAAGCTGGAAAGACGCAATCACATTTTGTAATTTATTATCAGCAAAGGCCGGGTTAAAGCCATGCTATTCAATCAACTCTGCTGAGGATATTGCCTTCGATGCAAAGGCAAGCGGATTTAGGCTACCCACAGAAGCCGAATGGGAATATGCCTGTAAGGCTGGTATAACCGGCATCAGATACGGCGAATTAGATTCGATCGCCTGGTATAAGGGCAATTCGGAGAAGGCCACGCACGGTGTGGGCTTAAAAGAACCCAATGCCTGGGGTCTTTATGATATGCTGGGCAATGTTTGGGAATGGTGTTCTGACATTTATGACGAAACTGTTTATGGCTCTTACCGCATCATCAGAGGAGGCGGCTGGAGCGATGAGGAACGAGGCTGTATGGCTACCAACCGCAGACGCAGCCACCCTACTTTATTTAAAATTGATGACCTTGGGTTTAGGGTGGCAAGGAATATATAATTGATTATTGCTGTCGCGGGCTTTCAGCCCGTGACACGGCATACCTGCAGCTTTCAGCTGCCGTAAGCTGAAAGCTTACTTTGTGCTACATCACGAGTTACGCTGCGCTAAACTCACGATAGCAAAGTATTATTCCCGCTCGCAATGATGCGTGGGTACAAAAAAGGCGGATTGCACTGTGCAATCCGCCTTTTAATGTTTTTATAGAAGCGTTACGCCGTAAAGGCCTCTATCGCTTTTTCTATCCTAATGATGGTTTCGCTTTCGCCAAGCAGTTTGGCTATATCAAATACATGCGGGCCAAATTTGCCACCCACCAACATAATACGGAAAGGCAGCATCACATCGCCCGGCTTAAGGCCTTTTTCTTCGGCAAGGGCTTTAAATTTGGCTTCCAGCTCAGCGGCATCAAATGTGTCTGGTGAGCTTAATACAGCTATAAACGCGTTAAAGAAATCCGTTTTAACATCGTTCCATTTTGGTTTAACGGCGTTCAGGTCGTACTCTGCAGGTTGCTGGAAGAAGTATGCCGACTGCTGATAAAAATCGGGCAGTAAAACGCAGCGATCTTTAACTACATCAATAATTTTTAGCAGATAGGCCTCATCCTTTACAATAACGCTTTTAGCTTTTAATATCTCCCACACTTTTAGCTTTAAGCTTTCGGCATCGGTGCGTTTTATCCACTCGGCATTGTACCATTTGGCTTTTTCAAAATCAAACTTGGCGCCGGCTTTGCTGATGCGCTCGATAGAAAATTTCTCTATGAGCTCATCCAATGTAAAAATTTCCTGGTCGGTACCATCGTTCCAGCCAAGCATGACCAGCAGGTTCAGAAATGCTTCGGGCAAAAAGCCTAATTCACGGAAACCCGGCGTTAACTCATCGCTTTTCGCATCAAACCAGTTCATGGCGTAAACAGGGAAACCCAGGCGTGCGCCATCGCGCTTGCTTAGTTTGCCATGGCCATCAGGTTTTAATATCAAAGGCAAATGTGCCCACTCAGGCATATCGGCTTTCCAACCAAGGTATTCCCAAAGCAGGATATGCACCGGTGCAGATGGCAACCATTCCTCACCGCGGAAAGCGTGGGTGATTTTCATCAGGTAATCATCAACTACCACAGCTAAATGGTAAGTTGGCATACCATCGGCCTTCAGCAAAACTTTATCATCAACCAGGTTGGTTTCAAAGCTTACGTGGCCGCGTATCATATCATTAAAGCTTACGGTTTCATCCTCGGGCATTTTTATGCGGATAACATGCGGGGTTCCATCATGTAATAGCTTTTCAACTTCGTGCAAAGGCAGGTTAAGCGAATTTTGCAGGCTGTTGCGTGTAGCAAGCCCATACTGGAAGTTCGGCACCTCCTTGCGCTTTTCGTTCAGTTCGTCGGCAGTATCAAAAGCGTAATACGCGTGGCCTTCTGCTACCAGCTTTTCGGCATACTGGCGGTAGGCCGGTTTGCGTTCGCTTTGGCGGTATGGGGCATAAGGGCCGCCAATAACCGGGCTTTCATCCGGTGTAATGCCGCACCATTTAAGGCAATCTAATATATATTGCTCGGCGCCATCCACATAGCGGGTTTGGTCGGTATCTTCTATACGTAAAACAAAATCGCCTTTGTGCTTTTTGGCAAACAGGTAATTAAACAAAACGGTACGCACACCACCCAGGTGTAAACCACCTGTAGGGCTTGGCGCAAAACGGACTCTTACTTTTTTATCTGACATCGCGCAGCAAAGATAACCCTATTAACCGTAAGCCAAAAGGTTGATGTAAAATGTGGCAGGGGGGATACAAATTTCTGACATCCTGGGCTTGTCGAAGGATTAATAAAGCGGTTAGTGGTTCGACAGGCTCACCATGACATTTTAGGCGACTTACAAATACGTAACCCCATCAAAAACCGATTTGGTGTAATAGATCGGCTCAAAGGGTGCATCGTCCAGCATCTGGCAATCGGCCTTTACATAATTGCACAATACATCGCCAAATATGCTGGCAATGGCGGCATCTGCGGCATCGCGTCCGGTGGCTATTTTTACCAGGCCGTTTAACGGAGCGAGTTTTGTGGCATCAAACAGGATCCAGTCGCCGCCTATGTAGGCTTCAAAACAGGCATGAAAATCGGCCGGGACAAGCTTATAGGCATATCCGGTAAAATAACGGGCTGGAATGGTTAGGGCGCGACAAAGCGCGATACCCAGGTGCGCAAAATCGCGGCAAACACCGGCCTGCTGGGTAACGGTATCATAAGCGGAGGTTTCTGAATTGCTGAACCCGCTCAGGTATTCAACATTTTTATGGATCCAGTCGGTTATGGCAACCACCTGGCGATAGGTATTATCAATTTGCCCGAAGGTGTTGTTAGCCAAACGGTACAGCTTATCAGACTGGCAGTACCTGCTGGGGTTTAAATAAGTTAGCACAGCGGGGTCGAATTTGCTTACCGGTACTTCCTGAAAATCGCGGTAATCTTTTATTTCATAGTAATTATCAACCGTGGCCTCGTATTTTATATTGACGATACCGGTATCGGTGATGTCCAGCCGTACAAAGCGGTTTTCGCTATTGGTTGATGGTAATTCTTCGGCTTTGATGTATGGAGCGATACTTAGTTTTTCGTCGATGATAGTTTGGTGCGCGGTGCGTAGCGCGTGTACGTTTAATATTAAAGTGCTGGGCGCCTTAACCTCATATCCTAACTCGGCCGAAACTTTAAACCTCATCTTTTACCTGTGGTAATTTTGCAAACGCCTTATCCATCCAATCTCCCGGTATATTTTGCAGGGCGGTTTTTAATTCGTCATCCCATTGCGCAGAAATACTGGCCATATCCTTTTGTGTGTAACGCTGTTCAACCAGTTTAAATGTGTCTTTTTTGTACAATATCACATCTATCGGAAAATCAACATTGTTACTGCTTACCCTGGTGGAGTCGAACGATAAGAAGCCGGCCTTTAAAGCCAGCCGCATGTCCGAATCTTCATCCAGTGTACGGTTCAATATCGCCTTGCCATGGCCCGAGTTGCCTATCACAACAAATGGCGCACCAAGGCCAAGTTCCACCCAGTTGCCTTCGGGGTAAAGCATAAATAATTTGTGCTCTTCATCATCCTTCAGCTGCCCGCCAATAATAGTGTTCAGGTCGAATTTGAAACCGGCCTTTTCTAAGTACGCCCTGTCCTCTTCGGCAACGCGGCGCACCTGCTGGCCAAATGCATTAACCGCTTGGTAAAGCTTGTCGTAAGTTTCGGTCTCTACCAATTCGTTAAAATAAACAACGGCCTTATCGCGTACCGACCTTAAACCGCTGGTCATGATGAACAGTGCGCCGCCATCTTTTTGTACCAGGGTTATCTTTTTTTTGATGGTGGTATCTGTACCCGAGGTAATGCGTGTATCGGCAATGGCTATTAAGCCTTCTTTAACTTTTATTCCTAAACAGTAAGTCATATATATATACCTTTTTTAGAGGGGAGTCGGGATGTTTTCCGGTCTTGTCTCTTGCTTCTAAATGTCCGGCCTCTCTTATTGCTGCTGCTGCTGTTGTTGCTGCTCAATCATCTCCATATATTTTGCATAGCTATTGCGGGCAATAGTATTTTCAGCTTTCGGAGCCTTAGAAACGGTAAATATATCTTTTTCTTCGTGAACTTGCCCGTCCTCGTACCCAACAGAAACCGATACCTCAAGCGTATGGCCTGCCGCGCCCTTGTAGACCCCTTTAACCGGCGAGCAGTCACTAAAGTTACGGCCAACAGCAAGGCGTACATGGTTCTCATTAGCCACGCAGTTGTTAGTCGGGTCTATTCCCAGCCAGCCGTAACCGGGCAAGTAGGCTTCGGCCCAGGCGTGGGTTGCCCCCTCGCCGCGCATGCCATCCTTGTTTGGGCAAATGTAGCCGCTTACGTATCGGGCAGGGATGCCAACCAAACGTAGCATCACCATTAGCAGGTGGGCAAAATCCTGGCAAACTCCGGCCTTGAGTTTCCAGATTTCATCCAATGTGGTCTCCACGGTGGTTACCCCTTTTATATAATCGAAGTTTTTGTAAACGTATTTGCAGAACTTTAAGGTGGTGTGGTAGGGCGTATCTTCTACTTTACGCTCGGCCTCAACCACGGGTCGCAGTTCGCTCAGGCCTTCAAAGTATTCCTGCTTCAAAAAATCTATATAAGGCACAATGTAACGCAGGTTAAATAACTCGTTCCATTGCTCGGCCGAAAATATATTATCCAGCGGTAAAGGTCTCGGATGGGTAATAATAGATAACTGCGAGTTGATCACCATCAGGTTATGCGGCTCGGTATAGGTAAAGCTCCCCACTTCGTTGCCGTAATAATCAACGTAGGTATCTACCTGCGGGTGGCCGCTAATTTGCAGGTCGTGTTTTAAAACATCCTGGTAAATGTCAACAATAGGATACAGGATGATCTTGTTGGCGCTATCGCGCACAAAGCCATCGTAGGCATATTTGGTGGTATGTTGTATTTTAAATTCGGGCATAATAAATTCTGTTTATCAGGAATTTGCAAAGTAATATTCGTTCAGCGAGTTGCCTATGCGATACAGGTCTTCGCGCAGGCTGGTCAAATATTCGTGCAATCCCATCTGGCGGATGCTTTTAACCGAACTGTATTTGATATTGCTTTGCAGCTTCCCTATATGAAAGGATATCTCGCGGTAATCGTTCACGTTGCTGTTGTTCTTCAATCTGTCGAAATACCGCTGGATGTTGTTTACCGAATAGATAACCGAGCGCGGGAAGTCATTATTCAAAATAACCTGTTCAATTACATTATGTGCTTCCAGCCCGTCGCGGTAGGTTTTCTGGTACAATTCGTACCCGCCGATGGAAAGCAGCAAGTGTTTCCAGTAGGTGATATCCAGCAGCAGGTCGGGGTTGGAGTTGATAGGCCCGAACTTTACATCGAGGATGTCTATCGATTGGATGGCGCGCTCCAGGTATTTGCCAATGTTCATAAAGCTGCGGGCCTGCCCGCGTTCCATGGTAATTTCGGCTGTGCCGTAGTACAGCATCACTTCTTTTATCAATACATCTAAAACGCCTATGGGATCGTCCTTTTTCAGGCCGGCAAGGATGCGGGGCTCTTTGGCGGTATGATAATACTCGTTGAGGCATTGCCAAAGATCTTTCGGGATATGCTCCTGCACACTGCGGGCGTTTTCGCGGGCAAGCGTGATGAGGTTGACAATAGAGTTGGGGTTTTCCTTATCTATCACCATATACTTTAAAACTGCGCGACTGTCGTCCCCTAATTTTTCTATCAATTCTTCATCCGAACCCGAAAAAATACGGATAACCGGCTCCCACGTAAACCCCGCAACCGAATCCTGCGACGATGCGTAATTGGTCTTCAGCATCCTCAGGATACCGTCACTCCGTTCGATGTAACGGCTTAACCAATAAAAACTTGCTGCTACCCTGCTTAACATATACCCCCCATCCCCCTGAAGGAGGAGTTTTTTGAATGAATTATTTTATTTATATCGAGATACATATTATTATGTTTTAATATTTTGTTCCCCCTTCAGGGGGTACGGGGCTTAACAAAGCACCCACGTATCCTTACTGCCGCCCCCCTGCGAACTATTTACCACCAATGAGCCTTCTGTTAAGGCCACACGCGTTAGGCCGCCGGGCACTATCTGGATGCCATCCGGTCCGCAAAGGGCGTATGGCCTAAGGTCTATACGCCTTGGTTGCAGCACTCCGCCAATATAACACGGCGCTGCCGACAGGCTGATGGTTGGCTGCGCGATAAAGTTGCGCGGGTCTTTCAATATATCTTTTTTATACTTTTCTATTTCCTCTTCGCTGGATGCGTGACCCATCAGCATACCATAACCGCCGCTTTCGTTGGTTTTTTTCACTACCATGCTATTAATGTTCTTAAAAACGTATTCGCGCTCATCGTCATTACTCAGGCGATAGGTAGGTACATTTTTAAGCAATGGCTCCTCGTTCAGGTAATAGCGTATCATATCCGGAACGTAGATGTACGTGGCCTTATCATCGGCAACGCCATTGCCTATGGCATTAACAATGGCTACGTTGCCTTTGCGGTAAGCGCCCATCAGCCCGGCTACACCTAAAACGCTGTTAGGGTTAAATACCAGCGGGTCTAAAAAGTCGTCATCCACCCGGCGATATATTACATCAACCTGCTGCAGGCCGGTGGTTGTTTTCATATACACCTTATGGTTGTTCACCACAAGGTCGCGGCCTTCCACCAGTTCAACACCCATTAAGCGTGCAAGGGTGGTATGCTCAAAATAAGCCGAATTATAAATACCCGGACTAAGCAGCACTATGGTAGGGTTACTGATCTGCCTCGGCGAAAGTGAAAGCAGGTTTTTATATAATATGGATGGATATTCGGTAACGCTGCGTACGCCGCAGTTGGGTAGCAGGTCAGGAAACAGTCGTTTGGTTATTTCGCGGTTCTCCAGCATGTAACTTACGCCCGATGGCGTGCGCAGGTTGTCTTCCAATACATAAAAAGTGCCGTCATGGTCGCGTATCAGGTCGATACCGGCTATGTGTACGTATACATCATAAGGTACGTTCAACTGGTACATTTCTCGCAGAAAATGCGGGCACGAGTATACGATATCTATCGGCACAATACCATCTTTTACAATGAACTGGTTATGGTAAATATCTTTTAGGAAAAGGTTAAGTGCGGTAAGCCGTTGTTTAATGCCTTTCTCTACAAAATCCCATTCGGCAGCGGTTATCACCCGGGGGATGATATCAAACGGAAAGATCTTCTCGATACCTTCGCCGCTGTTGTAGACAGTAAAAGTTATACCCTGGGTCATGAACAAGCGTTTGGCCAGTTCTTCTTTTTTATTCAGGTCATCGGGCGATTCTTTGGCCAGGTATTCAATTACTTTCTGATAATGGTCACGCACGATGCTTTTTTCGTTGTACATCTCGTCCCATACGCCGTTTATTAGATTGTATTTTTCAAAATGCTGAGATTTGTACATAAAAATCTTTAAATTAAAAACCGATTACTTGCCATTTGTCGTGATTTTAAATAAAATATCGATGGCTTTTTTTAATTTTTTTGGTAAATTATGAATAATAATAATTTTTTTATGCAAAATTTATATTAAAATATAGAAAATGTCTTAATATTTTGAAAATAACGACTCAATTTAAGCCGAAGGCTAATATTCGTCGCGAAAGTAGTTAAGGGAATAAAATCTGTTGGTAAAAGCAAAGCCCTAAGCAAAACTTAGGGCTTTATAAACATCAATATAATTGTTAGTTTCCGAATGCGTAATTGATAGAAAATATAAAGCGATTCGCGAAACTGGCATCGAAGCTATTATAAGTGCCCGGGGTGGTTCCCTTAACCTCCTGATGTGCATAGGTAATTCCTCCTAAAGCGGCGGTTAAGCCGAGGCGTTTAACCGGGAAGTAAACAAAGTCTAACCCAAGGCCCCCGGAATAGGTATTAGTAATACTCTCCGAGTTACTTTGCTGGTTGCTGGCATATTCCTGGGTATATTTACCATGCTGATAATTAAACATTGGGCCGGTCCTGATCCCTAATTTATTTTCATACAGGAAGTACTTTCTAAGGTAAATGCCAGCGTTAAAGGCATTCGACTCCGTGTTGCTCGGATTATAAATGCTGCCATAGTCCTGCTTTGACTGGCCGTATCCTACAGACAGACCTAAATCCAGCTTGTCGGCAATAAAATAGCTGTAAGTTGGAGCAATAGAGAAACTGGTTTGCTTGCCATGAACGTTACTGAAAGCATTAGTAGAGTAATCAATGTAGCGGGAGTCTGAACTTGAGGTGTTTACCCCAAAGCTAAGTCCTAGCATCTGGCTGCCCTTTTCTGTTTGTGCTTTAACGGTTTGGATGGCAATGATTGACACGAATGCCAAAAGGAGTTTTTTGTACATGTAAATTGTTTAAAAGGTTTGTTAATTGATTTAGAAATAGGCCATATGGCCGTAATGCCCGCAACTGGTTTAACGCCTTTTTGTGGAACTAAGGGAATAAAATACAATCACCTTATAATGTGCCGATTAATTTCCAGGGAACGATATTTAATGCTTTTGCTTGCTTTTTTAAACGGAACATGTACATTTGAAAATCATCAACCAATACGACAGACATGAAAATTGCACTTTTTTTACCTGCACTATTATTAACAGCATCGGTTTATGCGCAAACAGATACCGCCACTAAAACAGCCGCCGCTATTGTAAAAGAAAATTTTAGTGATGACTGGGCGAACCTGCGCCATTATGAAGCCGAGAATAAATTGTTGCCTGCCCCGGTACCCGGTGAAAAACGTGTGGTATTTTTAGGAAGCTCGATCTTTGAATTCTGGAAAACACGCCTGCCCGAGTATTTTGAAGCACATAAAAACTATATAGACAGGGGTATTAGCGGGCAAATAGCACCTCAGCTACTCCTCCGGTTTCAGCAAGATGTAATAGCGCTTAAACCCAAAGCAGTAATTATACTGGCCGGGAGCAATGATATTGCAAGCACAACAGGGCATGTAACCAACAAGCGTATTTTAGATGATGTTAAATCTATGGTAGAACTATGCCGTGTACATAAAATCACCCCCATATTGTGTGCATACGTCCCTATCAATGAATACCCGTGGCGTAAAGGTTTCCCGGCTGCCGAAAAAATAATAAGCCTTAATAAAGCAATAACAGCTTACGCCGCCCAAAATAAATTGATCCTGCTTGACTACTACAGCCCACTGGTAGATGATAAAAAAGGAACACGCGCCGACCTCACCATTGATGGCGTACACCCCAATGCCGCCGGGTATAAAATAATGGCTAAAGTAACAGACGAGGCCATTGCAAAAGCGCTAAAATAAGCCATAGATTCCCGTCACAAAAGCTAAATACTGTGGGGTTGGCAAATAGGGCCAAAAAGGGCATTCCCAAAAGGTGTATTTCCCCTTTTGGGGCCATAATATTTGCCTAATTTTAAAAGTAACTAACATGCTATCAGCATGTTGCTGTGTTTAATTGCTATTAACTAACCCAAACCTTATTAAATGAAAACTATGGCGATCTCTGCCGATGTAGCGGCAATTAAGCCGGACATTGCACTTGTACCCGGCGCCCTTAAGCCCAATATTGCCCCCGGTTATTATCAGGACATATTTACCGTTTATGCACAGATCAACTCGGCCGGTAATCTTTTCCCTGGTACTGAAAATATAAAAACCGGGACTTTGCCGTTGGTAGAACCATCCAAGCTACCACAAATTACACCTGGCATCCAAAAAAGGATTGATTGCCTGATGCAAACCATCCATAGCAATTATCCGATGTTATTGGGGGAATATGCCGAAAAAGAAACGTTAGGTGTACTTTCAAAAAAATATGGAGAGATTGCCGCCGGTACAATAGTGTTTGAGCGTATTACCAACCTGGCTACCATGTATTATGTGGTTATCAATATCCGGCTTGATGAAAATGGAGCCATAAATGTACTTAAGCCAGAGTTGGCAAATAATGCTAACCTTAACCCCAAGCCAGCTTTCAGGTTAAAGGCAAAGAAGAAATCGTTAGCTATGACCATAGCGAAAGGCATTGGCGGGGCCATCCTGTCTAAAGTGGGTGGATTTATAGGCGATATGATTGTGAACCACTTTTTCCCTGAAGAGGTGCCCGACTATTTCGACCAGGTTTACCAGGAGGTAGCCCGTATTGTAGACCAAAAGATAGATGCTAATACCATCCTCACCATAAACGGTGGCTTGCATAACCTGATGAGCAAACTGGAGAATGAATACATACCGGCAAAACAAAATGCCGACCTGAATAATAAAAACGACAGGGATAAATTATTTACCCTGCTGCAAAAGTATGATAACTTTTTTTAACAGGCCCCGGCGGAATGCTGGGTTCATTACAAGATGCAAAGCTTGCAAATGCAGGCCTTGGTGTATTTATGCTGGGAGCTGCCCTGCAGCTTGGTATTACACAGGAGATGGCCTTTGTTGACCCGGGTAATTATAACGAAAAGGAAAAGAAATGGAAATCGCCGCTTGAATCGAGCTATGGCAAACCTAAAACAGGTACCATATCAAAAACGGCGAAACAGTTTGCAGATTTTGCCGAAAAAACATGGGTATCCGTGCTTGATAAGCGCCGTAAGCAGGTTGGCAGTCAAAAATTCAGTAAACAAGTAGCCAATGGATATACACCCAGGATAGGCACCATTTTTAAAACGGTTTGGATGGCGCGCCTTGTTGATTGCGGGGTGCCTACATCTATTGAAAGAGAGATAGGCCAGGATGAAAAGAAAGATAAAAATGCTAATTACGAGGCCTTTAAGAGGGATGCTATCCCACCATACATCAACCAGAAAATAACAGAGCTTACCGAGGATATGCAAAACCCGGCTTTGATAATAGCTGATTGGCGTAAGTTGATAGATACCCCGATAATTCTTTAATATACGGCGTTAAATATAGGGCACGGGCATTGGCCCAATGATGGAAAATATTACCTTTAAATTATTAAAGCAACTGCCTGTCCCCTTATATTATGAAAATAGCCACCTACAATGTTAACGGAATAAACGGCCGCCTGCCGGTGTTGCTGCGCTGGCTGGAAGAAAGCACGCCCGATGTTGCCTGCCTGCAGGAATTGAAAGCACCCGATGAAAAATTCCCCGAACAGGCCATTAAGGATGCCGGGTATAATGCGATATGGCACGGGCAAAAAAGCTGGAATGGAGTTGCTATACTTACCCGTAATTTAGATATAAAAGAAACCCGGCGTGGCTTACCCGGCGACCCCGACGATACCCATAGCCGCTATATTGAAGCCGAGGTAAACGGCATTACCATTGGCTGCCTGTACCTGCCAAATGGCAACCCGGCACCCGGCCCTAAGTTTGAATATAAGCTGCGCTGGTTTGAACGGTTTGCCGAACATGCAGCCGAATTGCTTGCATCGGGCAAACCGGTTGTGTTAACCGGAGATTATAACGCGATACCTACCGAACTGGATGCCTATAAGGCTGAACGCTGGGTAGAAGACGCCCTCTTTCGCCCGGAAACACGGGTGGCCTTTAAGGCACTGGTTGATCAGGGCTGGACGGACGCCATCCGCAAGCTTAACCCCGATAAGGTTATTTATACCTTTTGGGATTATTTTCGCAATGCCTACGGCCGTGATGCCGGTTTACGGATAGATCATTTCTTGTTAAGCCCTGATGTGAATAAACGGCTTTTAGCCGCCGGTGTTGACCGCAACGTACGCGGCTGGGAAAAAACCAGCGACCACGGACCGGTTTGGGTAGAATTGGCAGATGCGTAGGGTTGTTTAATCTACTTCCCCCTGCAGGCCCTCTTCTTCCAGGTCGAGACGGTTTTCTATCAGGCGGATCACATCATCATCAAATTTATCTTTGGTACGAAACTGGTGCAACTCTGCCCGCTGCTGCTCAATTATGGCTGATATGATGCTTTGGAAACGTGTTGTCATTTTTTTGACTATCTTTTTTTGAGGTTCATTATAACACGATTCTGAATATAATTTCAATTTGTTTTTTAGCAGGTCGAGCTTGTTTTGCAACAGCACATTGTTTTTAAGGTCGAGCGGGTAGTTTTCACCTAACTCTTCAACAGCACGCTCTAAAAGGGCTATCTCAATTTCCAATACCTGCTGATCATCGGTTTTATCCTCAGAAAGCGGTTCGGGTTTTAACCAGCGCACTATTACAGGTAAGGTAAGGCCCTGCCCCACAAGAGTAACTATTATAACAACAAATGTTATAAACAGTATAAGGTTGCGATGTGGAAAAGGCTGGTTGTTTAACAGCAAGGGAATAGATAGGGCCGAGGCGAGTGAAACAACCCCGCGCATGCCTGTCCAGCTTACTATAAGTGGGTTTCGCCATCCGGGCCTGCTTTGGGCCACAGTAATATACTGGCTGATAAAACGTGTAAACCAGGCAGAAAATAAGCCGGCAAACAGCCTTATTACAATAACAACAGCCGTGATGATGAGCGCTATTTTAAGAGCCTCAGATAACGCTACGTTTTTTAAACCCGCAACAATTTCGGTAACCTGCAGGCCTATCAGGAAAAATATAACGGCGTTAATAATAAATACAAGAGATGGCCAAACTGCATTTGATTTTAGCCGGCTGCTGTGAGTTAAAACAAAATGGTTCCTGTACGAGATAAATAATCCCCCGCTTACAACAGCCAGTACGCCCGATGAATGCAGTTCTTCAGCAATAAGGTAGATGATATATGGCAGCACCAGCGAAAATGCGATGTCGAGGTTTGAATTGGTGGGAAGCCAACGGTAAATGGCATAAAATATCAGCCCCAAAACCAGCCCGATGGCAATACCCGAAAATGTAACTACTAAGAAACCACCAGCGGCATTATACCACTCAAAATTACTACTGATTATAGCCGCCAGTGCAAACCTGAATATGGTTAAACTGCTTGCATCGTTCAGCAGGCTTTCGCCTTCTAAAATGGCTACTATCCCTTTGGGCATTTTTATAAAACGCAGTACTGAGGTTGCCGCAGCAGCATCGGGCGGGGAAATAATAGCCCCAAGTAAAAAGCCCTGCGCCAATGAAAACCCGGGGATAAGCAAATGGCTCACAATAGCCACTGCTGTTGCAGTGAGTAAAACATAACCCAGCGCCATAACGGTGATAATACGCCGCCATTTCCAAAGGGCTTTCCATGACGTATTTTGGGCCGCATCGTACAATACCGGGGGCAGTATCACCAGGAAAACAAGGTTAGGGTCGATATGGATATTGGGGATGCCGGGTATAAAGCTGCAGGCTAAACCAGCTATCACTAAAAATATGGGGTATGCTATTTTTAACTTATTTGCCACCACAACCAGGAAAGAAACGCTGAGGATAAGCCCCATGCATAACAGCAATATTTCGTGCATTAAAAAACGGCTTTATATGTTTACTGCAATATAAGATAAAAAAACATTAGGAGTACTAGCCGGCAGTTTATCCAGGCAGGCTTAATCTTATAGAAAAGCGTATGGGTAAATCGGTATTATTTATTAATCTTGGAGTTATAACACCTAAAGAACAATGACTGACGAAAAGCTAAGCCCCGAAATCCTGAAAACCAAACAGCACTTCGAGATACTGGACGGCTTAAGGGGCGTTGCCGCCTTATCTGTTGTTGCCTTCCATTTTATGGAAGTGGCCTATTCGGATTACAGCCAAAATTTTATAGCGCATGGCTTCCTGGCAGTAGATTTCTTTTTCTGTTTATCTGGCTTTGTTATAGGCTATGCTTATGATGACCGGATTGGCAAAATGGGCATTATGGAGTTTTTTAAGTCGAGGATCATCAGGTTGCACCCATTGGTTATATTAGGCTCGGTATTGGGGTTACTGGCTTTTTTGTTTGATCCGTTTGTTGGCCCGGTAGGATACAGCCTGGGTAAAACTGTGCTGATATTTGTATGTTCAATATTCCTTATCCCATTCCCGGTAATGCCCGAGCGGGTTTTTAATCAGTTTGGTTTAAATGCACCGGCGTGGTCGTTATTTTGGGAATATGTAGCCAATATTTTTTACGCTTTTATATTGTTCCGCTTAAAAATGGGCTGGCTTATTTTATTAACTATAGTTGCAGCTGTGGTACTTTGTTTTGTTACCTACCATGCAGGCAATATTATGGGTGGCTGGGGTAAGGGTAACTTTTGGGATGGCTGCGCGCGCATCGGTTACTCGTTTTTAGCGGGGCTGCTTATTTATCGCAGAGGCTGGATCATTAAGAATAAATTGGGCTTTATGGGGATAGCCATATTACTGATGCTGGCCTTTTTAATGCCCTTTACCAAATGGAACTGGGTAACCGAGCCATTGGTTGTGATATTTTATTTCCCGTTATTGGTGGCGTTGGGTGCCGGGGCAATACTTGCACAAGGGCTAAAAAAGCTTTGTGTGTTTTCGGGCAATATATCATACCCCCTGTATATGACCCACTACGCGGTAATATGGATGTTCGCCAACTATTATGTAGCCCATAAGCCGGGCCCCGGGCAACTGGCCGTTATAATTATAATAAGTATGGTTCTTTTGGTTGGTTTGGCTTATTTGGTAATGGTATTTTATGATATCCCGGTACGTAAATATTTAAGCGCAAAAAGAAAACAGGAACTTAGTAAAAAATAATATGCGATTTTCTGTAAATCACCGTTAAGTAACTTGTTATTCATACATTGCATTAATGACCCACTACCTTACCCTTTTAAAAGACTGGATAATTGCCTTAGGCGATAAACACGATGTAGACCCCCTGTTGCTGGGCTGCCTTTATTTAGTGAGTAAACTATCCTTTTTTACTTTTATAGGGCTGTTGTTAAGAAACTTACGGGCAAAGAAACCTATTATTACCGTTGTGCTATTTGCTGCAGCAAGTTTTAGCCTGCCCTACATGTACCTGATCATCGCGGGGCGTAATATCCCGGTATGGGTGTATGTTTTTATTGCATGCATGTTTATTTATGGCGGGTATTCTATCTGGAAAAAAGTAACCGAAAAGCCGGCATTGCAGCTTCCCGATCCCGGAGTGGAAAAACTATTAAGTTTTCTTTTAGCATCAACAATGTTTCAGATGGAAAGCTTTTTATAGGAAAGTTTTGCAAGGCGAATCGGTGTTCTAAAACAACCCAATAGCACGATTTTACCTTTTACCGTATTCCTCATCCGTAACCTGCTCCATCCAGGTTACCGGTGAACCATTTAGCTTTTCCTGTATGGCAATATGGCTCATGGCAGTAGTTGCTGATGCTCCGTGCCAGTGCTTTTCATTCGGCGCAAACCATACTACATCTCCCTGCCGTATCTCTTCTATAGCCCCACCTTCACGCTGCACACGGCCGCTGCCGGCGGTAACAATAAGGGTTTGGCCAAGCGGATGGGTATGCCAGGCGGTACGGGCGCCCGGTTCAAAGGTAACTAAAGCCATAGCAACCCGTGCCGGATCTGGCGGGGTAAACAGTGGGTCGATACGTACGGTGCCGGTAAAATATTCTGCGGGGCCTTTACCCGATGGCTGTGAGCCGTTGCGTTTAATTTCCATAAGTAAATTAACAGATTTGTACCTGTATTGTTATAAACAATATGGGCGGGTACACTGTTAGGGTTTTGTACATCGCGAAGCATTAAATTTGATCAAAGCCAACTAACATGAGCCAGATAAAAAAAGAAGATATTAAACAGGAAGTGTTTGACCTGTATGATGATTATGCGCACAGCCGCCTTAACAGGCGCACATTTATGGAAAAGCTATCCTTGTATGCAGTGGGCGGCTTAACCGTGCCCGCTTTGATGAGTTTCCTGATGCCCGATTATAAGGGGAACATTCAGGTTAAAGCAGATGATCCGCGCATAAAATCAGCGTACATCACCTACCCATCGCCAAAAGGTGGCGGGAACATTAAAGGATTATTATCTGTGCCGGCTGATGCAAAAGGCAAACTTGGCGGCATCATTGTGGTTCATGAGAACCGGGGGCTGAACCCCTATATTGAAGATGTGGCAAGGCGGGCAGCCCTGGCCGGGTTTATTTCCCTTGCACCAGATGCTTTAACCCCGCTTGGCGGCTACCCCGGTAATGACGATAAAGGACGCGAAATGCAGGCCACCCGTGATAAAGGCGAAATGGAACAAAATTTTATTGATGCATACAACTACCTCAAAGCCCATAAAGACTGTAATGGCAAAATAGGCGTTGTAGGTTTTTGCTACGGCGGCGGCATTGCCAATATGATGGCTGTTCGCATCCCCGACCTGGCAGCAGCGGTTCCTTTTTATGGAAGCCAGCCAGCCCTGGAAGATGTACCAAAAATTAAAGCGCCCTTACTACTGCACTATGCATCGCTTGATACCCGCATTACCGCGGGGTGGCCGGCTTACGAAGCTGCGCTTAAAGCAAATAACAAAAAATACCGGGCTTTTATTTATGAGGGAGCCAACCACGGTTTCCATAATGATACCACGCCACGGTATGACAAAGCCGCGGCAGAGCTTGCCTGGACACGCACAATTGATTTTTTTAAAGAGAATTTGAAAGGTTAATAAACCCGTATGCTATAAAGGGATAAGCAATGCTTATTGAATGTGGAGGCTGCATTGGTTATTTTCGGTGAAATATAATTTTAGATGGAAGAACAACTAAGAGGCTTAATTACAGGGTTAAAGGAAAACTCGGTAACTTTTAATGATGTTATTGATTTTATCCAGGCGCGATACTGGCACCAACCAACCGCATTTAAAAACGGCGACGTATACAACGAGGCAACACAAAACCAGGGTAGTGCTAAAGTATTTGCCTTTGCCCGGATCAATAATTTAAGTGCAGCAGATACGCTTTACCTGTTTGCCGAACATTACCTGTCGGTGCTGGAGAACCCCCATGCCGCAGATCATCAAAATATAAGGCAATTTATAGCACATGGCTGGCCGGGAGTAGCTTTTGAAGGAGAAGCCTTGATGGTGAAGTAACAATCTCAGATTACCAGCTTATAATTTGGGGGTTATACTTATAGTAAAAAGCTGTATTTATAAAAAGGAGCTCCAATTGAAAAATCAGAGCCCCTTTTTATTTGAATAACCCGCAAGGGTTAAAAGCGGGTGTGGTTTTTATATTTATTTCTGATATCGTTACGAAGGCACATGGCAAAAACGATCAGGGCAAGAATAATTAAAAGAGTTACAATAAGCATTAATATAGATGAGTTACAACAGGCCAGGATGTGATAGAATAAATAGCAAAATAAGCCAATGCCGGTTGTTAGTAATATTGCAATAAAAACATACAACAATAATGCGTTTAATTTAGGGGTCATGAGGTTTAAAGATAATGGGATCGCACCTGCAATCCATTACAATACGAACCGGCTATTAAAAACGCTACTGCAAGGCAAAATCTTATATACTAAACATAAAGGGTACAAAAAAACATTCAGATAATAATTGAATTATTCTGCTTATAATTATATGTAGTAATTATTCAACTCTTATTGTTTAAATTAAATAATGAACTCCGGGATAACTTTACCTTCGCCTCACGAAACGGGTAAGCTAAGAATTAAACAATTAAAACGATTTTGGCAGGCAACCCAGCTTAATCGTAGTGGCAAGGCTGGTGCAATATTGCAGAGTGAATGGCAACTCAATAAAGTACTGTTAGGGGCTCTTAGCTTAGGCCTCGAACAAACGATTACCCATATCTATCAAAACGCCCCTTCATTTGATGATTTTGAAGATTGGATAATTGATACTACAGGCATACCTGATAACGACACCCTTGATCGTTTTAACAGAATATTTGATAGTAAGATGGCCGAAACCGAAACTATCGACCCTATTCTTTCTGCGGATGATCTGATCTTTTTTGAAACAAATGGTTATGTGGTAATAAAGAATGCTGTACCGGAAGATGACTGCAAAGAAACCATTAACGTTATTTGCGATTTTTTGGGAATTAAGCAAGACCAGCCCGATACCTGGTACAAGCCAAACCCCGCCCGCCAGGGTATTATGGTGCAGTTGTTTCAGCATCCAATATTAACCAAAAACCGCAGTTCAGATAAAATACGCAGGGCCTTTGAACAATTGTGGCATACAAAGAATATTTGGATGAATAATGACCGGGTGGGGTTTAACCCGCCGGAAACCGAAAACTGGAAATTTCCGGGGCCTGACCTTCATTGGGACTGTAGCCTTGAACTCCCAATTCCCTTTGGCTTGCAGGGTATTTTATATCTTAGTGATACAGCAGCTAACCAGGGCGCTTTTACATTGGTGCCTGGCTTTCAGCACCGGTTACAAAGCTGGCTTAACTCGTTGCCGGCCGGTGCCGATCCTCGTAGGCAGGATTTGCACGCGCTTGGTAGCATGCCCATTACAGGCGAAACCGGCGACTTTATTATTTGGCAACAGGCGTTGCAACATGGTAGCAGCCCCAATACATCAGCACAGCCACGTTTTGTACAATACATCAATTATCAACCATTGGGCTTTACAGAACACACCAATTGGCTATAAATGGCTTTTATATTTATATGGCTGAACCGAAAACACGGCACGGTCTTCTTAAACTTTTATACAGCCCGCGTAAAAGCGGGTTAATAATACCACTGAAATATCAAACCAACCAGGCGGTAACGGGTTGTAAGTAAATAACATAATCCATGCAGTATTTCAAAGAGATCAATAGTTTTTTGAGTAGTTCGTCTTTTTTCTATACCATTGCCATTGGCCTGGACAGTCGTTATAGCTACGTCAGTGATAATTACAATCGTAACTTTGCGCTATCAGAAAAATCATTGCTGGGCAAGCATTTCTCTACAACCCTGCATCCCGATGATATCGTAATATGCGCGGAGGCGGGCATGAAGTGCTTGCAAAACCCGGGCGTTCTTATTCCTGCAAAATTGCGCAAGCATGATGGAGAAGGAGGATTTGTTATTACCCAATGGGAAATGCAGGGGATATTTAGTGAGAAAAACGAACCTGAGGGTGTTTTTTGCATTGGCTATAATATCACCGAACTGGTTTCCGCTCAAACCGAAATTGAAACTAAAAACATGAAGCTATCCGAAATTAGCTTTATACAATCACATGGGGTAAGGAAACCTTTAGCCAATATTATAGGCATTTCCCATCTTTTAGCAGATATAGAAGTTGGCCCGGATGTGCGCCAGCTCCATGAGAAACTTATTGCCAGCGCAAATGACCTTGATATGGTGATTAAAGAGATTGCCAGTAAAGCTGAATAGTATCACAAATACAGTCTCAACCGGGTATATCACTCATCGCGCAGGGTTTTTACAGGATTTGTAAGCGCCGCCTTATAGGTAAGATAAATAGTTGCCGAAAAAGATATAAGCATTAATATTACAACCGGCACTACAAATTGCCACCAGGTTATTTGCACTTTAAACGCGTACCCCTGCAGCCATTGATAAATAAGTACCCCCGCTACAGGCAAGGCAACTATACTTGCCGCAAGTATAAGCTTTAATAGATCGTTTGTTAAAAGTTGTATAATGCTTTGTGCCGATGCCCCTAATACCTTACGCACACCAATTTCCTTTTTGCGCCTGGCCGTTGAGTAGGCTGTTAAACCAAACAGGCCCAGGCAGGCAATTATTATCGCCATAGATGAGAAGAGCATAAACACCTGCCCAAAATGTATATCCTGCTCATATTGTTTTGCATAAAAATCATCCAGGAAAAAATAATCAAAGGATGAATCAGGAAAAAAATCAGTCCATAACTTACTGAGGGTATGATTAGATGCCTCCATTTGCGCCTGATCTATCTGCACAGATATGTACTTAAGCGGTACCCATGTAAGCTTAGGGTCCATAAAAAGTACGGTTGCAGTATAAGCCTCTTTTAATGATTGCTGGTGATAGTTCCTTATTACCCCAATTACCTCGTTAGGTTCTTTATCTAATGATTCTATCCATACTTTTTTACCAATAGCATCCTCCGGTGATCTAAAGCCAAATTGCTTGACGGCAGATTCGTTAAGTATCACTTTGGTTGAGTCGCCGGTATTGGCGCTATCGTAACTACGGCCGGCAATAAGTTGTAATTGGTACATCTTCATAAAATCGAAGTCGACCCGTAACATTTCGTAAGTGCGCTCATCGTTTTTTGAGGTGCCATATCTCCGGCAGGCTGCAGCCATACCAACCTGCTTGCCGGGTACCGCGCCCGATATGCTAATTGCTTTTACGCCCGCAACATTAGCGGCGCTATTTTTAAAGCTGTTAACTTTTTGTATGTAATTGCCTGTATTGGAGGGAGCTTTAATAACTACCGTTTGTTTTAAGTTTACCCCGGTTTCCTGCCCGCTCATGTAAGATAATTGCCTGTAAACAGCAAACGTACCTGCCAACAACAACAGTGATGCTGCGAATTGAAAAGACACCATTGCCTTACGTAACCACACGCCACTTTTTGAAAACGCAAACCTACCCTTAAGCACCTTAATAGGTTGCAGCCTTGACAGGACTGTTGCCGGGTAAACGCCCGATAATAGTATGCTGCCCATAAAAACAAGGGTAACCTTGATGAGCAGGCTACCATCTACCAATAAACGGTAGGTTTGGGTATCGCCAGATATTTGCTGCAATAAGTAGCTGATAAATATTACCAGCAAAGAAGCAACGCCAAGCGATATCAGGTTGATGATAAATGATTCTATAAAAAATTGAAGTATAAGTTGAGAGGTATGGGCGCCGTTAACTTTTCTTATCCCGATCTCGCGCGCCCTGTCAACAGATTTTGTAGTAGCCAGGTTAATATAATTGATACAGGCAATAAGCAAGATGCCGTACGCCATTATTGCCAGGAAGTTTACAGCCCGCCTGTTGCCCTTCGTTTCCATTTCATAAGGTTTCGCGGTATTCAGGTGGATCTCGGCAAGGGGCACCAGTTTTACACTCCACTTAAGTTCCTTTAAGGGGGCCTCGGTTTTAAAACGCTCGGCAAGCGCCGGGAACTTTTGTTCAATGCTGGCTGCTGTTGCACCCGGCTTAAGTTTTAAAAAGGTATAATTTTCATGCTGGTACCAAAATTCTTTGATCCAGGCAGGTGATGTGGCCCACGATACCAGCATATTAAATTGCAGCGTTGAATTAGCGGGCAGATCTTTAAACACCCCCGTAACCATACAACTGTAACTGTTAAACCTCGACGACAACTGCATCATTTTCCCCATGGCAGCATCTGCATTGCCAAAGTATTTTTTTGCTTCGGATGCTGATATGACCACGCTGTTAACATCTTTTAATGCCGATGATGCATCGCCCTTAAGCAGCGGCAGCCCAAAAAAAGAAACAAAATTACTATCGGCAAAACACACGCGCTGCTCGCGGTATTTTACACTTTGGTAGCGTACTATGCGTTCGTTATCATTCCAGCTAATGCGGGCATAACTGGCTATCCCCGGCAGGTTATCATACATGGCTTTTGCGTAACCGTTGGTGGCGGTAGCCCAGCTATCGGTAAGCTCCCCCGACCTGTAAAACTGGCTTTCCACGCGGTAAATATTGTTACCGTCGGGGTACATTTTATCAAAGCTCTTCTCGAAATGTACGTATGCGCTTATTACAATAAATGCGGCAAGCCCTAAGCTTGAACCAACCACATTGATTACTGTGTAAGACCTGTTTTTGATCAGATTGCGATAAGTAACCAGAAGCAGATTGCGTAGCATAGCGTGAGTTTTTTCGCTAATTTAACAATTTAGTTTTTCAGATAAACGCAAAAAAGCCTCAAACTTATTTATTTAGGGTGTCCCGTCCTGAAATAAGTTGACACTCAAGTTAACTTATTTTAAGATGACTCAAGTTTAATTCGGTTCCCCCTTCAGGCGGATAGAGGCTTCTGTAACATCCATGTTATACCCCTTCTATTTATTAAACTATAGTTCGCACCAGCTGTCATACCTGCAAAAATATACAACTATGAAAAAGGTAATTATTACAGCAGCCATATTTTTAAGCTGCATAGCATACAAAACAGCAAGTGCACAAGTTAGTTTAAGCATTAACATTGGCAGCCAGCCCGAATGGGGGCCAACAGGTTACGACCACGCCGATTATTACTACATGCCGGATATTGATACCTATTATGATGTACCGGCCCACCAATATGTATACCTGGAGAATAACAGCTGGGTACGCAGGGCCAGTTTACCCCCAAGGTATAGTAACTACAATGTATATAACGGCTACAAAGTTGTTGTGAACGAACCAAACCCATGGGTGCATGCAACAACCTATCGAACCAAATACGCAGGTTACAGGGGCCGTGCCGGCCAAACCATAATACGTGATAGCCGCGATGTTAAATATCGTAACCATTGGTCAAGTAGTAACCGCCCGGTACGTATAGAAAATCGCAAAGTGGTAAAACATACCACTAAAATTGTAAAACACGATAACCGTGGTAATAACAAAGGCCACGATCGCGGACACAGGGATTAAGTATTATCCCCATTTATAATAAGAAAGGCCCCTTTATAGAAGGGGCCTTTTTGTGTTTAAGAAGTATTTTATACGATGTAAACAGTTGCTTATTTATTGCTAAACTCTGTTAGCTTTATCATGTCATGTACTTTGCCAAAGGCAATGTTGTTTTCTTTTATAAAGGCGTCTATAGGGGCTTCTTTACTTGGGAACTGTTTAGCGAAAGCTTTTAAATTAGGTACTGGTATATAATCGTTACCTTTTTTTAACCAATAAATGTTTTGTGTATCCATTATATAACCGTCGGCCAGTTTAATATCATAATTGCCGGGTTTGTCCGAACTGCTCTTGCTGCCACCCAGTGTGCCGTTAAGGGTTGAATTTGAGGTGCCTATGCGGCCACCAAGCGCATCCCCTTTAACTATTTTACCTTTGTATTGTACATATAAGGCAACGGGGGTTTTTGTAAGCTTTTCATAAAAACCTACTTTACCGGGTACAAGTAAACGGCCCTGGATAGCAATGCTATCTATATTACCGCTTTGATCTAAAACCAGCTTGCTGCCATTTTGATCAAACATCATCTCTTGGGTTATGGTGTTGTAGTTAAGTATAGCATCAAGTGTTGCCCCGTTTTTCTGGAAGACGGTTCCTGTTGTAAAATCAGTAAAAATAAATGGTGAAGTTGCCGGATTTACACCTACCTGTGCAAAGGCGCCTGATAAGCAAAATAGAGCTGCTGCTGTAAGTAAGATTATTTTTTTCAATTTGGTGAAGTTTAAAGTTTATAAGTGTGACATTCATTTAGACTATAAACTTAGCCATTAGTTTAAAATAAAGTAGCTAAATAAAAATTATTACTTTTCTAATATGCCGCTAACCAGCGATTTCCATTGCGGCCCTGAGAGGCCTTCGCGGGCCGCAAGGGCAATTATGGTATTACGAACGGTATCATACAAACCAACGCCCTTGTTATTGGGCGTTTCGTTACGGCCGTATGAAGCCGCGCTAACATGGGTCAGGTACCGCTCTACAATAAATGTATTGGTTGACTGGTGGGCAAAAAAGTGTGCAGTGGCCCTATCGGGGTGCATAGGGCTGGCAACAGGTCTCACGGTCATGGTGATATATTCACTTTCGGCGGTAGCGTCGTCAACTTCTTCTATCGCCTCTATCCTTACCCATTCCTTCCCATCACCTGCAAGCGGACCGGGGGCAGGCAGATTAATATAAAAGAGGTCGCCTTTTTCGGCCATTTTATAAACTTCGTTACCTGCAGCATCTGTTAGGGCAAACTTAGCCGAATGCGGCCCGCTTAATACATGCCATTGCGAGATGTCCTTAAGCCGGTCTTTAGCTAATAAGAATAGGTGGTGTGCTTCCTCTATAGATGTGCAATCGGCAAAATGGATCACATCAGTTTTTTCGCCTTCGGTTTGTGGCGGTATATTTTCGGTTGGGTTATTCATGGCCTGTTGGTTTACATTACAACAAAGTATCCTACGCGCTTGTTTTGGTATCAACAAGCATAAAAAAAGCGGCCCGGGTAAAGGCCGCTTTTTGCATATCAGGTTTAATGGTATTACCAGAAGAAGGAGTACAGCGCTACAATAATACCGCCTACCAGTAATGCACCGGCAGTAAACGCGCGGGATGTTTTAAACATAGCGGCATCAATTTCCAGCCCTTTGGCTTTAACACCTTTGGCGTGGTCTATTTTTGAAATGATGTACATACCCAAAACGCATAGCAGGAATACAAAACCCATCCTGTCGATAAACGGGATCTCGTAAACGCCCTTTTCGTTCAGTTTAGAAAAACCAAACTGGTTTAAGAAAGCGAGGTTAGCATAGTGGGGTAAAAACTTAAAGAATACCGAGAAGCAGAAGCCGCCAATGGTGGCAAACAACGCGCCGTTAGAGGTGGCCTTTTTCCAGAAAAAGCCCAGGATGAACATAGCAAATATGCCCGGCGATACGAAACCGGTGTACTCCTGTATGTACTGGAAACCTTGTTTACCTTCGCCCATTAATTGTTCGCCAATAAGCAATGACATAATTACGCCCAGCGCCATAGCCACTACAACTGCCCATTTGCCTAACTTAACAAGGCTTTTATCGTTAGCCTCGGGGTTAATAGCTTTCTTGTAAATATCTAATGTAAATATGGTGGCAATACTGTTTGCCTTACCCGCAAGCGAGGCCACAATAGCGGCTGTAAGCGCCGCGAACGATAAGCCCTTTAAGTAATTTGGTAAAAGGTTTAAAAGCGATGGATAAGCTTTATTTGGGTCCATAATGCCCTTTGAGCTCATCATCTCCTGGTGAAACATCCCTTTTTGATAAAGCAGGTAAGCTGCAATGCCCGGCAATACTACAATAACAGGCATCAGCAATTTTAAAAATGCCGCGAACAGGATACCCGCACGGGCTGTTTTTAAATCGGCACCTAAGGCGCGCTGGGTAATGTATTGGTTACAGCCCCAGTAGTTAAGGTTTACGATGATCATACCACCAATAAGTACCGATAAGCCCGGCATCTCCATATAATTAGGATTGCTTTTGTCAAATATCATATGAAAGTGATCGGCAGCCTCTGTGCGCATAATGCTAAGGCCGTTCCATAAACCGGTAGTGCCCGATTTTTCGCTGATCAGATTCAATGCTAAATATGTGGCAACCAAACCGCCCAGTATCAATACAAATACCTGTATAACATCGGTGTAGCCAATCACCTTCATGCCACCCAGGGTAATAAAAACCGCGAATACCGCCAGTAGTGTTATACATACTGTTATATCAATTCCGGATATGCCGCTTATGGCCAATGCCCCCAGGTAAAGTATAGACATTAAATTTACCACGATATATAGCAACAGCCAAAAAATAGCCATAACCATGGCTACTGTGCCGTTGTACCGCTGATTTAAAAACTGCGGCATGGTGAAAATCTTGTTCTTCAGATATATGGGGATGAAAAATATAGCTACAATAATTAAGGTAGCTGCCGCCATCCACTCGTAGGTAGATATAGCCAGCCCCATTTTAAATGCCGAACCGCTGGTGCCGATGAACTGCTCGGCAGAGATGTTTGAGGCTATAAGTGATGCGCCAATTGCCCACCAGGTAAGCGACCCCTCGGCCAGGAAATAATCTTTAGACGTTGCGTCGGCATTATGCTTACGCCTGTAGATCCAGTATCCGTATAACGATACAATTATAAAATAGATAAAAAACACAGCATAATCGCCGTTAGATAGGGTCTTCATTTATCTGCTAAGGGGTTTTAAAATAGGTTTATAAATTGGTAGGCTAATAATAGTTATATATATCGGTTAATCAAATTTTCAAGATACTCTTGTTTGCCGCTGATGGTTGCAGGTTCGCCATTATCAATAGCATATTGGCGCAGATCTTCAAGCGATAGTTTTCCGGCTTCGTAATCTTTACCCTTGCCGCTATCAAACGAGGCGTAACGTTCCTGCCTTATCTTTTTATAATCCGATCGCTGCAAAATATCGTTGGCAATGATCAGCGCCCTTGCAAAAACATCCATCCCGCCTATGTGGGCATAAAACAGGTCGGTCGGGTCGGTAGAGTTACGGCGGATCTTGGCATCAAAGTTTATACCGCCACCTGCAAAACCACCGGCTTGCAGTATGATCAGCATATACTCAGTAACCTCGGTAATATCATTCGGGAACTGGTCAGTATCCCAGCCATTCTGGTTATCGCCACGGTTGGCATCTATTGAACCCAGCAACCCCGCATCGGCAGCTACCTGCAGTTCGTGCTGAAACGTATGGCCGGCCAGCGTGGCGTGGTTAACCTCAAGGTTCAGTTTAAAATCGTTCAGCAGGTCATACTTCTGCAAAAAACCCAATACCGTTGCCGCGTCATAATCATACTGGTGTTTGGTTGGCTCGCATGGCTTTGGTTCTATAAAAAACGAGCCTTTAAAGCCCTGTTTACGTGCATAATCTTTAGCCGTATGCAAAAATTTAGCGAAGTGTTCCTGCTCACGTTTCATATCGGTATTCAGTAAGGTCATGTATCCTTCGCGGCCGCCCCAAAAAACATAGTTTTCGCCACCAAGGGCAATGGTAGCATCAATAGCCGCCTTTACCTGCGCCCCTGCATGTGCCAGTACATGAAAATCGGGGTTTGTAGAAGCCCCGTTCATATACCTGCGGTTACTAAACAGGTTTGATGTACCCCAAAGTAGTTTTACACCACTTGCGGCTTGCTTTTGTTTGGCATACTCAACCAAAGCCTGCAGGCGGCGGTCGTTCTCCGTAACATCGTTGGTATAATCAACAACATCCACATCATGGAAGCAGTAGTAGGGTAAATTCATTTTAGTGATAAACTCAAAGGCGGCGTCCATTTTATCTTTGGCGCGTTCTACAGCATCAGCCTTTACGGCCCACGGGAAGATGTGGGTTGGTTCGCCAAACGGATCGGCGCCGTTACCACAGAACGAGTGCCAGTAAGCACAGGCAAAGCGCAGGTGGTCTTTCATGGATTTACCGTTGATCACCTTATCTGCATCGTACCACCGAAATGCCAGAGGGTTATCAGATCTCGGGCCCTCGTACTTTATCTGTTCTATTCCTTTAAAAAATGTTTTCTCACCGGTTACAATGCTCATAGTAGTAGATTTATAATGATTTATTATTTATTGATAGGTTTACGTCCTGCTTCCTGATTCTTGTCGTCCTGCTTCGCTTCCAGGTGCTGTTCAAGAATATTTTTCCAATCCTGGTATATGCTTTCGAAAGCAGCGGCACCAGTAGGTTCCACATAGCCAATCCGCTCCGCCTTGCTGAATGCTTCAGCCTGTGAAGGAAAGATCTCGGCACCAATGCCGGCTCCTAATGCTGCGCCAATGCTGCCATCGTTGTTATAAAGCTCTACAGGTACACCCGTAGCGTTCACAAATGTTTGGGTAAACAGGTTGCTTAAAAACATATTGGTTTTACCTGCGCGGATCACAGTTGGGTTCATCCCGTTCTCGCGCATAATATCAAGCCCGTATCTGAAGGCGCAGGCAATACCTTCTTGCGCAGCCCTAAAGATATGGGCGGGCGTATGCAGGTTCAGGTCTATATTGTGCAGGTGCGCGCCTACCTGTTTATTGTTCAGCATTCGCTCGGCACCGTTGCCAAATGGAAGTATACGCAGGCCATCGCTGCCCTGCGGGGCGCTTTCTGCCAGTTTATTCATCTGCTCATAACTAAGCGATATGCCGAATGTATTCTTTACCCACCGGTACAAACTGCCCGTGCCGTTTATACAAAGTAAAACGCCAAGCCTTTTACGTTCATTGGTATAATTAACATGTGCAAAGGTGTTTACGCGCGATTGTTGGTCGAAAGCCAACTGGTCGCTCACGCCATATATAACACCTGATGTTCCTGCTGTTGCAGCCACCTCACCGGGTTTCAGCACGTTTAAAGATAAGGCGTTGTTGGGCTGGTCGCCGGCCTTATAGGTAACCGGGGTTCCGGCTGTTAGCCCTAATAAGGCAGCAACCTTTTCCGTTACCCTGCCATGGGCCGAGAAAACCGGCTTAACGGTTGGGAACAGTGTATTGCTAAAGCCAAAGTAATCTGTAATATCTTTTGAGATACCATTAAACTGAAAATCGAAAAAAATACCTTCTGATAATGCCGAAGCCGAGGTGGTTATTTCGCCGGTAAGTTTCATGGCAATGTAGTCGCCGGGAAGCATGATCTTATCTATGCGGTTGTAAATGCCCGGTTCATTTTGTTTTACCCAGGCCAGTTTTGCCGCCGTGAAGTTGCCTGGCGAGTTAAGCATGTGCGACAGGCAGGTTTCGGTACCGATATCGGTAAAGGCTTTATCGCCGATTTCTACCGCCCGGCTATCGCACCAAATGATGCTGTCGCGCAGAATTTTCTGCTCTTTATCTACCAAAACCAGCCCATGCATCTGGTAAGCAATGCCAATTGCAGAAATATTTTTAAGGTGGTACCCACCCTTTTTATTGCAAATTGCCAGGGCCTTCTGTGTTTGCAGCCACCACATATCTGGCGATTGCTCAGCCCAGCCGGTTTGCAGGGATTTGATGGGTGATTCCTCGTCAGGATATTGCGCGGAAGCAATAACGCGCTGGTTTTCAGCATCAACAATGCATACTTTTACCGAAGAGGTGCCTACATCAATGCCTAATAACAGCATGCTATTGATCTTTAAGAATTACGTGGACGATTAATAATTGGGTATCAAAAAACGAATTTAAAGTAATTTTTTAAAAACCGTCTATTTGACGCCAATTAGGCTAAAAACAATTAAAATGAGAAATTTTAAAAAAGAGTTGTGTAAAAGAAAAAGGTGCGTATATTTGCAATCCCAAACGGAGTGGTAGTTCAGCTGGTTAGAATGCCTGCCTGTCACGCAGGAGGTCGCGGGTTCGAGTCCCGTCCATTCCGCTAAAAGGGTGTCAAAACCCACCAAAAGCGCTTAAATCAATGATTTAGGCGCTTTTTTTATGCCAAAAGCGCTCGTTTCAGACTAAGTTTTATGATTCTCCCGGTTACCTATTCGGTTACCTGTTTGAATCACCTAATTTAGGTAACCGAATATAGATTTAATTAATTGATTTTGAATGAATTAACCCGATGTCGAATGGCATTAAAACGATTCAAATTTTATTAAATCTTTTATCAAAAAATTGGTTACTTATGAAGAATTCTAACAGCTTTTCGATCCTGATCTGGGCGAACAAAGCAAAATCAGATGTTAATGGCCTTATGCCCCTATACGCAAGAGTGACTGTTATGGGCAAAAGGGCGGAGATCTCGCTAAAAAAGAAAGTTAATCCTGCTAAATGGGATGCCAAGACCGGCTATATGAAAGGAAACGGAAACGAAGTCCGTACGGTCAACAATCATATTCACCAGGTCTCCGAAGAGATCTTCCAGATCTACAGTGAATTGCAGAAGAACAGCGAATACATATCCGCCGAGGAAATAAAAAATAAATACACAGGCGTACCCGCTGAGCGTCGGTCACTGCTTCTGGTATTTGACGAACACAATAACGATATTCAGAAACTGGTCGGCAAGGACTATGTCAAAGCTACGCTGACAAAGTACAAGACCATTCGAAGCAAGGTTGCCGAGTACATTCTCCAAAAATACGGCAAGTCTGATATCTATCTCGACACACTTGAATATAGCTTCGTGACGGGGTTTGAAAAGTATCTGAAGATCGAAGCAGGTATCGACCATAATACGACTATGGCTTATATCAAGCGACTTAAAAGGATAATCTCTTTGGCGGTACACAACAACTGGATAGCTTACAACCCTTTCTCAGCCTTCAAATGTACTACGCGCAAAGTAACACGTGAAGAATTGAATCCGGACGAGCTTGAAACGCTTACCAATAAGCAATTCGCTATCAAGCGACTCGAAGAAGTGCGTGATTGTTTTCTATTCAGCTGCTATACGGGTTATGCTTTTGTTGACGCCTCTAAATTAACCGCCGCTAACATCGTCATTGGGAATGACGGGGAAATGTGGATGAGAACCAACCGGACAAAGACAGACATAGCCGCCAATGTACCGTTGCTGCCGCGGGCTATAGCTATTATCAACAAATACAAAGAGCACGATGAATGTATGATCAGTGGCCGCATCCTGCCGATGAAAAGCAATCAAAAAATGAATGCGTACCTAAAAGAAATAGCAGACTTGTGCGGCATTAAGAAAAATCTTACGACACACATGGCAAGGCACACGTTCGCGACGACCGTAACCCTGGGCAATGGTGTTCCGATAGAATCTGTCAGCAAGATGCTCGGCCACACTAAAATCACGACTACACAGATATACGCAAGGGTCAGGGAGCAAAAGCTAAGTGCCGATATGAGACAACTTAGAAATAAGCTGAATTGTAATGCTTAGCAACTTTGATCGAAGCTTAACTACAGATCATTTATTCTTCGGTAGTACTGGAAAGCTACCGAAGAATTTTAATGCAGTAATATGATCTTTGTGCAAAAAGAAAGTAAAATGGCATTAGAGATCATAACAAAATCCGACTTAGAGGAATTTCGACTGAGGCTGTTAGAAGATATCAGGTCGATCGTAGGCAACCACAAACCAGAGACCGGTAAACTCCTTAAGAGCTACCAGGTCAAAAATCTACTTAAGATATCGCCCGGAACGCTTCAGAATCTGAGAATGAACGGCACTTTACCGTTCTCAAAAATTGGCGGCATCATCTACTACAAGTACGATGACATCGCCAAAATCCTTGACGCCAAATCTAAATGAACTATAAGTTCTGCTTATAACTTAACCGTACAACTTATAGAAAGCTTATTTTTACACGATAAGCGAGCCGTTGTATATACAGATGTGATCTCAGGTTCAATCCATATTCAGTGAGGCAACAAGGCCACACCCTACGGCTGTACAAGCAGCCTCATATTTTATTGACAGCTATTCCACGATCAGGTCGATACCGACCTTCGCTGCTTTGAATGCTATCATTTCTTTCAGCCCTGCAAAGTTCCAGTTCCTTAAGAGGAAAGGTTCAGCCATAGCGATCTCTTCCTTTTCCTGCTGCCCGGTCAATATCAGGGTCGCTGCCCGGTGCTGCAAGCAGAAATCAATCAACCGCTTGCTGTATACATTCAGCTTGTGTTTGATGTAGTCCTTCTCTAAAGATTGATAATGGGCTAAGGGCTTACGTTTACGAACTTTGCCATGACCCGCCTTGTTCCCGTCGACCGATGCCTGCACCCGGCTACGGGCGGCCTGTATCGCCATCCTCCGATGTAGAAACTCCTCCTTGCTGCCAATGGTCATTCTTGCTTTGCCGACCTTAACGGTAAGCGGATATTCCAATGAAAGGGATGCCTCGGCAATAATGGCCCCGCCTAAGAGATGAAACTGTTTTTCCTGTTCGAATGTGGCCAGCAAAAAGACCTTCTTCTGCTCCACTTTCAGAAAGCTGGATGCCAGCTTTATCTTACCGTTGACAACCTGCCGGAGCAGTTCCCGTTTCTCATCATAGCCCCTGCCGAGGTAAGTTCTGAAAGGGATGCCGAATAGGATAAAAGTAAAGTTTCCGTGATCGCCCGCTGTCAGCCGCCTGATATTCTCCGCACTGAAGGGCATGGCAATGGAACGTTTGAAATTCCTGATCGACCGCTCCCCGTTGACATAAAGCCCTCTTTCTTTTAAAAAGGTGGAGACCAGCTGGCTGTTCAGGTTATTGTAGATACTGCTTGGGAGTACACCCTTGAATTTTTCTGTAAGGACTTTGTAAGTAGAATTGGTACGGGATGATACCAGCATACCGTCAGCATCCTTATGATGGTCGCTGATCTTCAGTTTAACACCATCTGCGAGGTAGACCATCTCAGCGATCTGTTCCTGGAGGAACTGGTGGGTATAGATCAGGTTAGCGCATTTATAACAGGCCTGCTGCCATTGCATTAGCTTGCCAATAGCGTCGTATACGACATCCTTATCGGGGCTGTTCACTATGATCTGGATCTTCCGGGTAATATACATGTTGTCCGCCATTTCAAGCACTTAAAAGTCCGTACCGCCCGGAGATGCCCTTATTGGCCCGACCAGCCGGTTTGCCATTTTTCTTTTTCAGACAGGCTGCTATCTTCCATGCCTTGAGATATTCCGTTTGGACGAATGCGAGGGGTAACTGTAAGAAGGAAGCGATCTGTTCAAAATCATACCTGCCGGTCAGCCTTAGATGGTAGATCTTATTCTGCTCTTCGTTCAAGCCCTCGATATGGTTAAAACTATCCACAAAGCCGGGGGCCGGGCTTAGTTGTATATCATGTACAGGCGTTTTAACCGTGACCAATATGGTCTTTAATCGAACCGTTCCCTTTTCGATGATCACGGTCACGGTACGAATGGAAAGGTGATACCGTTCGGCTATCTGTGAATGGCTAAGCCCTTTGATAAAATGAAGTTCCATGACCTCTTTCTCCCTTCCATAGCAAACCTTATCAATAGCTTCCTTAACTTCATTCAGGCGGCTTTCATTCAGGGCTTCGGTATGATCGTTATAAGTCTGAACATCCGGGTGCTCTCCAAAAAGATCAGCAGGGTTATCGTAATCATTCAACCTGATCATATTACGGTGAAACCTGCTGTCTGAATTCCGAAAGTAGGAGTAACATGCCCATTTAACCGACTGCATTAAAAAACGCCGGGCATGCTCATCGCTGGTTATCGTCTGCCTGAAGTTCCAAAGTTTCAGAAAGGCGTCTTGAACTATATTTTCTACTATATAACTGTCATTAAGCATTCGTTTGCCGAATGAATAAATTGTTAGGCGATATTGCTTGAGTATTTTCTCAAATACCTTATCGTCAAAACTGCTTATCTCACACAACTTACCTACCATAAATCCAATCTAATTTAGAATAACATTACTAATGTATAGATTTTCTAAACAAAATCAAATTATTTATCCAGTTCGCCTAAACACTTGTACTTTAAGTCTGGAAAAACGTAACGGAAAACTAAATAAATGACAAATCTTGGGTTATTTCTGGCAAAGAAATCCGTTAATAAAGCGGAAATTTCCCGTAAGACCGGTATTAGTAAGTCAAGACTTAGCGAATTGTCTATGAACAACAGCACAAAACTTCGAGCTGATGAACTTTACCTCATTGCATTAGCGATAGATGTCGACCCCAAAGAGCTTTTGAATCACCTATTTATGGATCTTAAACTGAAAGACTAATGGTGACATATGGCAAACACATTTGCCATCATTCCTTTTACCTCCTGTTAGTCCTCGCTTGCTTTTGCCGGTGCCTGTTTCTTCCGTGTATCGCTTCATCATCGACATCATCAGTTATATCGATACCCTGGTAATTATATAAATTACGATCAGCACGATCAGAAACATCACTACGATCATTATTTTCAGAACCGTCAAACTCTTTCCCTGTAAAACTGCTTTTTGCTCCAGTTTTGTTAAGCGATTCATGATCTCTGCGTTCTTGTCGCCCATCTCCCGTAGCAGCTTTGCGTTCGCTGTCGCGTTGGTCTGCATCAGGCCGAGAGTTTTTAGTAACATCTGTCGTTCTTCCTCCCATACTCTTGTCGCTTCCAGCTGGCCAGCTGTAGGTAAGTTCTCCGTACTTTGCTTTTGTGCCGCTGTTTGCAGCGCTAACAGCCTTGCCGTCTCTGTCTTGCTCATAATCGATATACTTAACTATCTCCGCCCATTTGAAGCGGTTTCCTAAAGATTGCCCTTTGATCTTAAAGTCGTTGATGAAATAGGTTATACCGCTTATTCTGCCAGTACTTGCCTGGTTGAATAAAAGGCTGACTTCGGCTTTATGACAACGCGCTATAAATTCACTTAAATTCAGTTTCCTCTCGTAAATGATCGGATCAAGGATAGCCTGTAATAGTGCCTTGTCGGAGGGAAAGCCGGTCCTGATCGTCCGCTCGATCTCATTCTTTCGCAATGAACGCTGCGATAGTTTGTTATTTCGGTCTGTTGGTCGCCGGCTATTCTGATAGGAAGATATTCGGTTATCCGGCAAGCTTGCTGCACTGTTATCTTGCTCATTTGCTCTGCCGTCATAAAGTTCCGCTGATATGCTGTTATCCCGATCGCTTGCTATATCGCCATTAAGCTGCATAGCTATATTGTTCGCCCGCCCTAATGGTATAAGGTTATATTGCTGCTCTAATCTTCGCAGCACTGATTGGCTCCTACGGTAGTTATTACTATCAGAAACTACCGTTCCATCTAATCGGATACGGTTAACCAGCAGATGAATGTGCGGATGTTCAGCATCAAAGTGACGTATGACCAGGTGCTGGTTATCATCGTAACCCATGGACCGCATATACTCTAATCCGATCTGCAAAAGCTTTTCATTACTCAGGTTGCCGGGGTATTCATCTTTCGAAAAATTGAGGCTGGTATGCCAGACGTACTTTGATAGAGCAGGGCGCAGGCTTCTGATCAGATCCACCTCTTTTTTGATGCTGCCGGCTGAAAGAGAAGAAAAAGTGCTTGCCAGTAATTCCGCCCTTTGGGCTTTATCGGGGTGATTCAGCTTTTTAAGGTTATAGGCCAAAGCGCCCATAAAGTTAGAGCCAAACTTTTCAACCGCGATCATCCAGTAAATGTCTAATGATTTCCTGTTGTTGCTTTTCAACCGCATCTAATACCGCCCGAAGGCTAATTGGCAGTCTCCCGGCATTAACCTGCTTGGTAAGCTGGTTAATGTTGACACCGATCCGGTTTAGTTCCGCATAAAGGTCAACGGTTACTTTCGGCAAAACGGTTTTCGGGTATTTACCGGTAAACAGCTTTTGCCGGATCATCACAGCCAGGTGCTGTCCGCACATGACACTCCAGTGCTCCAATTTTTGCAGCTCGCCTTCTGTCAACCGAAATACGACTGTCTTGGATAACTTATGTTCTCTATCTTTTTTCGGCCTTGCCATGGTGCAAAGCTGTCGTATCTGAAAAACACTTTATCACAAGCATTTCTGTACTACCGTAACATAGTCGCCGAAAAATAAAGGCTGTAATTAAATTCCCAGGGTCTGCTGAACGCAGTGAAGTAGCCACAATCAGCACAGCTGACCCGTAGGGCAAGTCGTTTTGGTATTACCAAAACATAACTTGCTTTCCTTTAATAAAAAAGGCATTTAGAGTTGTATTTTAACAGCAGCATACAAAATGAGGTTAAAAATATATCTGATTAATTAGATTGTGAGAAATGCCAATATTATTAGTATTTATTTTACTTTTGATGTTGTGTTAAATTTTGCTAACCGGCCGAAAAATTCATTTGTTATATATTTATAGAGTAGTTAAAAGTGATGTTTGTTCCTGTACAAAATATTGTTGAAACCGTAGACCTGACACCAAAGGATGCTTTGCTTCCATTGTTTGAATGCGTTGTTAATTCGATAATTAGCTTAATGCAGTCAAATGTTACAAATAAGGAGATTCAAATTAAAGTAAAAAGAGGGGATGCGCCATCCCAATTACATTTTGATGGTGTGAATACGATAAAGTCCATAACCATTACTGATAATGGCGTTGGTTTTACAGAAAAGAATTTCAAATCATTTGAAACACCCTTCTCTAGAGTAAACAGAGATTTTGGCTGCAAAGGAATTGGGCGATTTACAGTTTTAGCCGCCTTTAATGAATTGCATGTAAGAAGCAATTATCAAGAGAATGGAATTTGGAAGTATCGCGAATTTACTTGCGACCCAGAGAACGAAGTAACTCCAATCAAACACGAGTCATCGGATGTTCAAATTCCAAAAACAACTATCGATCTCATCGATTGCTTTAACCCAATAATTAAGTATAAAACGGCTATTAGCATTCAGGAAATTTCCAGAGAGATCATGCACCACTGTTTAATTTATTATTTAAGTGGTCAAATGCCTCTGATCAGGATATTTGACGCTGACAATTCTGAAGGCGAGGTAATCAACGATCTGTTTCAACAAGTTTCAAAAGAGAATGAGAGAACGTTCCAAGTAGGTAACGAATTCTTCATGGCATACATAACCAAAGTGCCTAAAGAAAACAACCGGAAGAATCATTACATTTTCTATTGCGCAAATTCAAGAGTTGTTGGACAGCCAAAAAGTATTGGCAAGGTCAATAGTGTTTTTAGCTACCCAATTATACAAGATGGGAAGCCTTATTTTTTGGAGATCTATGTTGTAAGTGATTACTTGAATAAAAAGAATTACAAGACAAGGAATGGTTTTGCCATTCCCCAAGAGGACGAAGGCTTATTCAGTAATGAGGATAGCTTGTCATTTGACCAAATTGAATTAGCATTGGTGAATGTGCTTGAGGAAGAATATGAGGATCATATCAAGGAAGCATCGCAAAAAAGCCAAACCGAAATTCAAAATTATATTGATCAAAAAGCGCCAAGGTACAAGAGCTTAAGAAACAACCCCGATCTGCTTAAGTCAATTCCGCCTAATTTGACCGATGACAAAAAAGAAGAACATCTTTATCGAATATCCTATCATGCCAGGAAAACAGTAGAAAGTAAACTTCAAGATTTCATAGACAATAAACAAATCAGCGAGGACACTATTCAAAAGGTTAAAAAGGATATCCAGGAAAAAACGGCATATGACGTTGATAGTTTAGCAGACTACATGATGCGCAGAAAAGCTATCATTGATTTGTTTGATAAATTTCTTGAAGCCGATAGTGAGGGAAAGTATAAGCTTGAAAAAGATATTCACAATATAATTTTTCCTCTCGGTTTTACTAATGAAGACCTTGGCTATGAAATGCATAATTTGTGGTTATTGGATGAACGATTTCTAAGCTATAAGTTCATAGCTTCAGATAAGTCGATAACATCTTATTCACAGAAAAAAAGCAGTAAAGAACCGGATCTGATCTGCTTAGATGAACAGCCCCAAATGTTTGATAATCCCATTAGCTTTGGAGATAAAAGTAATGGGGAAGTAAACTCAATGGTAATTTTTGAGTTTAAACGACCTGGTGAAGTAGCCCATCAAAAAACAAAAGGAAATTACCGTTGGCAATTTTCTGAGTTGATAGAACCGTATTTCGAGGATTTTTTGTATTCTCCTGATAAGAAAAATTATAAAGGGAAACAGGTAATAGTCAAAAAGGAAACTCCCAAATTTGGATTCGTGATTATTGACGTTTTGCCCCCGTTGCTTGAGCAATATAATATCGGGAAAGGTTGGCAGAAAACCCCGTTTGGTACATTCTACAAGATGGAAGCGAATAATAACTTACACATAGAAGTAATGACGTTCGCAAAATTACTGGAGTATGCCAAGAACAGACATATGCCATTCTTCGATAAACTATTTGGAAAATAAACTATTATCACCTATAATTTATCCGAAATTAATAAAAGAAAGTATGATTTTGTGTTCCTGAACTTCGACGTTCATCATTAATTTATTTTTTCCTGCCGAAACTCGAATGTCTGCAAAAGAAAGCTGCACGTAGCGCCTGCGATATTGACCGCCAGTTCTGCATGCCTTGCCGACGGTTTAATGTTCGTTATTTTTTTACCGTGAGCATCGCTGTGTTTGTTACGCAGCCCACTTAAACCGCCGACAATAGAGAAACATCCTGAAAGTATTTGTTTAAATATAGGTTCAGTATGGGTTTCAGGCGAAAGATTTAATTGCTTAGTGGTAAGTGTATAAAGTTTGATCAGATCAATACTATCATCAAACTCAACATGACTTGCATCTAAAATATACTTACACACAGTTTCTGTTAAAGACCTTGCCGAAGTAATTGCAGCTTCCGGGTCGTCTTTCAAGCGATTAAGGGCCTTTTTCCAATCGTGACCTATAAAAGCCATGTCAATATTTTGATGTGGCTTGGTAAATATGGTATCATGAGCTACATTTAAAATATTCTGTGAGGCTTTCATTAAAGGCTCGAAAGTATCCGCTATAAAGGCTTCGCGTAGACGGTAACCGCCTTGCCCTTTAATAAATTCCCAAAAACCCTGAATTTGTGGATTATTTACAATGTAATCCGGTACATATTCTTTTAGAGCGTGATGATTCAGAATATCCGCCCTTAATGGTGCGTAATGTGCATCATTGACTGGGCGGTTAATACCTCTAGTGATTACTAATGACTGAAAATAAGCAACCTTTTTTCCGTAATTATGCTCATTTTTTTGCCAGGCCATAGTGATCTTATCCAAATAAGTTTTTTCAAAGCCAATAGAACTCAGATCGCTGAGAATATCAGTAATACTTGGTACATAGTCAAGGATTGGTAGAGTATCTGTTAATAGTGCAGTGAACTTCTCCTGAAATTCAGGATGTGGCTTTTGGAAAATCTTATTCAAAAAATGTCCAAGTATCTCTTCATTCGAATTACCTGCAATCAGCCATGCATACTGATCATTTGCCTTTTCTTTACGGGCATCATTAACTGCTTCTGCATAAACATCCGTTACCCCCAATGTATTCGTTATTCGATTGAAGTTAGCATTAGACATCATTCCATCGTATTCAATGGCAAGTAAATCTTGATACAAGGGATTTAAAACGGCGATGATATCCACGAATTGTTAATTAATTATTTGCTATTCAAAGCTAAGTATTTATCGGCGGTAAACTTAAATTGCTGTCAATTGCCGATGTCGCGATAACTGGTGTAAACTTTAGATCTCAGATACAAATAATCTATGCCGTCAGGGTGCCCATGAAATCCCTGCGAAACCAGTAAAGCCATTTCCCTTTCGAGAGGGTCGGACGACTCCATCACCTGATCCATGATGCTCAATATGTGATCTAAGATGTTGTCCTGCAATGGAAAGGCTGGTTCATTACTGAATAGATTCATACCATTGACCTGCGCAATGTTTGCGCATAATTGAATAACTAGCTTTGCTCTTTCAATAAAATCCAAATCTTTACCGATAGCATAATCAAAATCAATATGCGTCTTTTTGATACTGGTCAAATCAATCTCTTCTTGGATTTTACGATGCGAAGCTGCGGTATAGGCGGCAGACTTTGCCAGCGAGGACGTAGCTGCAAAAGCAGCAAAGCCGAATGCAATAGCGCGTAGACAAAATAAAAGGCCGCTTGTCTTTTCATGGAGATGTAGTACAGAATAGACAGCGATAACATCACATTTAACCTCTGTCGCAAAAGGTTTGCCATATTCAGCTTCAGCAAAATTCAGAATTGGCGTAATGGCCGTTTGATTCTTTAGAAAGACAGGTTCACATATTTCTGGCGAGTGGTCCAAATAATAATGGCCCATTTCATGGTTGACCACAAGGCTCGACATGATCTGGGAAAGTGTCGATGCAGTATATTGGAAATCAGCGTTATCTTTAATACTCGCGAAAACAGGCCGCATGTGCTTTTCCTCGTAAAGTAAAGTTTCCAGTAGTACAGCTCGTGAAAAGCTATCGTTGTGTTTGGAAAATAGCTGTTCACCATAGAATTTTTTGAGGTTATACCGTAGAAGTAGCGCTTCGTCAGTTCCAGTACTTTCCTGCATTGAAACCGCATAAACCCGGCTTAGCGCAAGGTTATATGCGAAGGATGAGAGATAAGAATTGTCAATAAGGATAATGCCATTTTTAGTGCGAATCACATTGGAAGCAATCTCTTCATCGTACAATGAAACATAAGAGAATCCAGTGCCGATCTCTGCTTCTTTGGGCATGAACTCGTCTGTATGCGAAACACTAACGAACCGGGCGCGAGGCCTGATCCGGCTGATTACCCATTCGACGTAATCACTTTTTTCCACTTTTATTAAACTCTTTAACCAGTTTTTCCACGCTCCCTGATTCGATCAGCGCTTTAACTTCATCTATTGAATAACCACTCAGAGATATCTCGTCTTTGCCGATCTTCACTATTGCATCCTTAAGGGTTTTCCGACGCTCCAAAAAGTAATTCAGCACTTTATTTAAAGCGCGATTTCCGGCTACAAGAATGACCGTAACCATAGTAGAACCAATAAAAGAATTGGACTCTAACACTTCGTCGTCTGCAAAACAAGTCCGGATGTCTGCTGCGCTGGCTTCATCAACAGGCGTGAAATCAACGATGATTTCCTGTTCCTGATTTTCCTGTGGGTTTAGATCTGATGTCATAATTTGTATTTAAAACGAAGATAAGAGATTATCGTCAAACGTGTTTCGATTGCCATATGAAACCCGGACATTTGCACCATGCCTGTTTTTAACGATCCGCGTGCGTACGCCAATTACATCAAACGGATAAAATTCCGGGACGTTACCCGACCCGATGCGGCGGATATGGCGCATCGCAAAAAATTTATGGCTGCTCATTATAAATTCGAAATGTCCGATAATTATAATGCGGAGGATACCCGGTATCAACGGGTAATAGATGAAATTATCGTTGAATTCAAGGGGCAGCTCAATGAAGTTTATCGAAAGGTATTTGATGAACACTTTCACTTCACTACGTTGGAAACGACGACCGTGAATGCGGAAATATCCGTTTATAAACCTAAGGCTTTTTATGCCGTATTTATCAATACGACATTGATCGACCTGCTTACAAAAATGGGTAAACTCAGCGCAATTAAATCAAATCCCGAAGCTTTGAAATTCTGTAACCGTTATCCTGGCCGTAAACCGAATGCAGGAGAGATCAAGGCAATGCGCGATGAATATATTGCGGCGTTTTCCCAGACCAAAAGGGCTGATGGGCCATTTATCGTGCTGGAAGAAAGCTATGCTGTCGCACACTTTGAAATGTTAAATGTTCAGGAGCGCTTTATTATCTTTCACGAGATTGGTCATTTTCTCAATGGTGACTTGATGGAGATTAGTGGTCTCCGCCCATCAGATATGATATTCCTTAACGAACCCAATCCGAAACATAGGAAGGAATATTTCGCCGACCTGATGGCATTTTTGTTGGTTCTCAAAACAGAGCGCCAGCCCGTAAGTCCCGAACGAAAGTTTTTTCTGTTAACAACAATGATCACCTTATTTGATACATTTTATTTATTTGATAACAAAGAAAATGTATCACATCCGGATGCCATTAAGCGACTGTTCTGTCTAAGCGATTATTTTTACGGAGTGCGTTTTACAGAACTTATCCACCAGTCTTATGAAGACTCTACCGCGATGATAAAGGCTATGAGCATACTCGATCAGATGAAGTCCTCGGAAGACATGATCACGCAGCTTCATGATAAGGCCATGGAAGCAATTACCGGTTGGCTATTGCAAAAATAAGGTCATACTGTTTGTTATTACCCGTTGCTAAATATAAGAACCATTTTGCCTGAACAGGTCACGCATATCATCTTTAAGCAGTTTGTAAACCCAGTTTCTGATCACGCAAAAATCATCAACTTTGCCTGTGTTGATTTTATCGATCGTTTTTATCTGATTGTGGTAGTCGCTACGCAAAATTTTATCTAGTGAAAACGCTTCCAGTGAGGATACATCTTCGAACGCCTTTTCCCATGGTACAGGTTCTTTATAGTAAAACTTTGATTGGCCTTCTTTTGACTTGCAGTAACCAAATGAGCCCCATTTCAGAATATCTAAATCTTTCATATAAAAGAAATAGTCATGCGGCATGGAACTGTAAAAAGAAAACCCGTCTTTAAATGTTGGAAACAGTTGTTCAACAAAATCTTTGTAAGAAGATTCCAACGATCTAAAAAAACGCTCAATATAAAGACGCGCCTGTTCTGGACTATATTGATTATTTCTTATCTGCGCGACATCTGTCATGCCCTTTTCGTCTTTAACTCTGATAACATCATTAATCGCGATATCCGGCAAAGGTAAGTGATGTGTCTCAATCTTCTCATATCCCTTTTCTTGCAAGATCGTCACAATCTTAGAAAGTTCTTCTAGAGGTGCGATATCACCTATGATATTTAATTTGGGTATATCAAGATTATTTTTCAAGGCTTGTTCGACCAAAGAAGTTACCATTTCATAAGGAACATTACTTTCGCGATAATGACGTATAGCTCTGAAACGGCGTATTCGGTTCTGCAAGTCGCTTAAATCTATCGGATATATTTGGTTGAACCGGGGTAAATAAAGATCTACCGGTTTTAGATCAAAGTAAAGGTCTTTGAGGTAATAATAAACGATCAGCGATACCTGCTCTAATAGCAATACCTCCGAGTTATAGACGCTTAGCCTACCTTTTTGAATAATGTCTTTTAATTTATCAAATACTTGTTTTCGAATAAGCTTATCCTGGTCAGGCTCCAGTAAAGAGATATGGCTACTGTAAACGCTCTCGACCCCGATCTTATATAACCGGCCTTCGAAGTAATTCCCTTCAAAGGCGTAGCGCAGATCTTCATAAATGATCTTGCCTGGTAATTCAGGCGTTATCCGATAAAGAGCATAACCATCATTTTTGATGATATCATGCGGTAGTACGATCCCGATTTCACCTTTCGTCCCAGGCCTGAATAGCTGCTTAAATGTTCCGAAATTTTCATCAAGGTAGGCATTGTACGCTGTTACGTAATTAAGGGCTTTGTTCTTTTTAAATTCTCGGAATACGTGTTGATGGCTTTCTGAAGCGTTGCTGATGTAAAACGCAATTGCACTCTTTCCAATATAATTATGGTAAAAATCTCCTACGATGTTCGCAAACGCAGTGTCATCCAGACGATGCAATTTGTAGGTGTGAAAACTGATGATGTAATCCCGGATCTTTGAATAGTAAAAGGATATGTGGTAAGAATCTTCCTTACTATATTTTGTCAATAAGTTTCTCGCAAACAGGTCGTCTGGTAAGCCTTTATCTAACGGAAAATTCAAAGCTTCCAGCAGTCGTTCTAATTCTACGCCATCGTCTTCAAACTCTTCGTGATTAGAGTATTTGAAATTCATTAATATCCTGCCGATCTCTGAAAGTATTCTAAGACCAGACTCAACACCTATACTGGTTTTTCCAAGAGATTGCTTTAAATAAGCATGAATCAGATGTTTGTCGTCAATTTCCGGTGGAACATCCTTATTACTGTAAACCTCGCTGAATATTCGTAGAAAAAAACCGTTTTTCAACTCCTTCAATAGCTGATCAGAGATATTTCCCTTGAAGCCAAACGCACTTTTATAAATCGGGATAATTTCTTTGAGTTCTTCATCGCTAAAATCTTCCAATAGGTAACCCGGTCGATTATTCAACCGTGGCACCCTCGTTCTAAATTTTAATAATTCTTCATACAAATGAGTTAAATTACCATTGATTTCAAGCACGCTATTCCAGATACTATCCTTACAGCTCACACAAAGTTTGACGTAATCCAGGTTTTTGATGGCGAGCGCGATCTCGCTAAGTTCAATGGCCAAAGCTGAACTGATAGTTTCGTCTATGCCATCGATAAATATTAATATCTTTTTGCTAATAAATCGCCCCAATTCATCCAGCTTTTTTAATACCAGTTCACTTTCACTTTTACTTGAAAAGACCCCGTTCAGATCATCGGCTATATGCTCCAATGGCGATTTGTTGATAATCGCAGCATTGTAAAAAAATACAAATTTGTCATCCAGGCACTGTAATGCAAGTGAACACATCGCGTTTGTTTTACCTACACCGGCACTACCCACAATCGCAAAGGCCGATGCTTCAGAATTGACAAATTCTGCGAACACAGATCGCAGGTCATTTCTCGGAACGAAAAGCTCCCTAACAAATTTAGCGCTCGGTGAATCTAAATCGCCGACAATTGTCCCCATCCGCTCCTGCACTTGATTTCTGCAAAATGCTTGTAGGTTTTCATCAGAAAATGAGACAAAGTTTTTAAGTGCTTCGTATCTGATTCTTATATCAACGTCCGTTGCGAGTGTACAACCATTCTTCCAGAATTCTGACGCATCAGAGATCTTTTTGCCGGTAAGGTCTTGTTTGGTGATCGTGTCAAAGATCTTTGTGATCTTGCCATTGGTAACTATGGTAAAAGGCGCGATTTCATCAAGCGCCCTTGAATATGAAATACCCTGATCGACGTCATCCTGTGAAATGTTATGTTGGTCATTTTTTAATTCGATAACAAATAGGTTCTTACCATGTCTTTTACACAGGATATCGGCCCTTCCTTTGATCATTTGGCGGAGTTTCCCCAGTCTGATCGTAAACGATCTCTCCAAGGATATCTCGGAAACGTTGAACCCTAAATCATTTAAAAAAGGTAATAATATTTTTCCTCTGATTTCTTCTTCATTCATTTAGTTAATCGGTTTACTTAGGATTTAAACTGATGGACCAATCTATTCTTCGGGCGGACGTTGAAAAACGAGTGCCTTGTTCTCTAGTAAAGCTTTAAAATATGCTGTTCCTTGGAGGCATAGTTCGCCGACTGTTGCAGGGCTAACTTCTGCGAAATAACGGGCAGCAGTCGTGAATTCTGAATCTTCAACACAAAAAAGTTCAAACGCTTCGCCCGTAGAGATACGGAAAAATAAGTAGTGGCCAAGCGCCCACGAGGTGTCAGGTCCCCTGTGATTCAAATGAAGTGTATTGTATTGATAAGCTGCCTCACTTTCACCTTCCAGACCAGTCTCCCAGCTTTCCATATCGTCCCAAAACCCACTACCCCCTAAATAATCATAATTATTGCGGTACTGGTCAAATAATGCAATGGCTGTAGTACCGGCCAACTCTCTAAGCCTTGCGTAAAATGGCTTCATTACTTTTGGATCGAAGTCCCCGTAGTAATCGTTGCGGTCTACTAGATATTTATATTGGCTGTAAAGTCCGGTAAATAAGAACCCCAGATCATTAAGCGTTAAACGGCTCGGATCAAGATGCTGCGACAATGCATATAGCAAATCATAACTGATCGCGATTCGATATTCGCTGTTATGTCTGCGCGCATCCAAATATAACTGCTCATAACGATTTGCCGCAAAATGTTGCTCAATCAATGCCGGGAAACGAAGCAGCAGATTTTTCAGCTCCTGTCCCTCGATGACTTGGATACGATAATGCTTTTGTGCGCTTATTTGCTCTAACCATATACGGGCATTATTTGTCAAGTAGGAAGAAATAAGAATTACTAAACAAGCTGGCTGCTCCGCATCGGCCCAGGCGATTTTGGCGTTAAGCTGTTCCGGGGGAACACCTGCTGTGTAATGTTTGCATTCGAAAAACCAACGGCAATCCTCCCGGCTTAGCGGTGTCTCCACAGTCCAAATGCCTTCGATATCCCTACCATTGTCTGCGCCGCCCTGTCGCCAGATTAGCTGGCGGAACCCTAGTTTTAATAACAACTCAAAGCATAACCGCTCGAATTCAGTAGGGCTAAGTTGTTCGAAACGGATATCGTCAGCGGCGTAGAGCATACATAATCAAAGTAAGTAAACAAAGATAATTTATAAGGTTCTAAAAGATGTAGTTCGGGGCGGATTCTCGAACACCCACCTGTTATAACTCACGCAAGACATACAAAAAATAAGCTGGGTAAAGGCTTATGGCCTGTTGGACGGCCTCATTTTCAGCCCGGATAGCTTCCCGCAGCCTATATCGCTGGATAGGGAAGTCCGGGAATTTTAGGGCGAGCTCCTGCGCCAGCACCCGGTCAGCGAAACCTTGTTCGTAAAACGCGATCGCCAAGGCGGTCGGCAAACCATACTTCAGCTGTTTCTGTAATAACTGCAGGTGAGCAATTAACTGCTCTTGGTCATCATTCCCCCTCAATAAGAGTAACTCCGTGACCGCGTTCACGATGAGCGTACTGTCAAATCCGAATGCGCCTTCGACGATATCGATCACCGTTTCCAGCTTGACTTGGCCGCGCCGGGACCCTTGCGCGAGGTAGGCCTGGCTGTTAAATAAGGCCGTCAACAGCTGGTGATAAGGCTGACCACTGATCCACATTCTGGCCAAGCCTTGCCGGAGTGCTACAGGAGTTAATTTATTGAGGTTATTATGCGTCAAATGACCGGCTAATAAGGGCCAAAGTAGGACCAGTAATTCTTCCGGCGTATCCGTTTCCAGTAATCCAGCTTCATGTACCTCCAGCCAAGCCTCTATCTGCAGGAGCTCACTCACGCCCAGTAAGGTCCGGCCGTAACGGGCTTTTTGATTTGCCGCGGGCAGGTCGGTACGGATGCGGCCAGCAAGCAATTCGAAGACCGCCACCAGTTCTTCCTGTTGCTCCTTATCCATGAGCTGGTAGGCAAGCGTGGATGCCGCCAGGGCTGCCACTCCTTCTTCGTCGGCTTCGATATCATTACTGGCCCAATGGGCCAGCAGGTAGCTTTCGATGGCCGACAGGATCGCAAGCCGGTGAGCGATCTGCCGGGCGGTATTCTCCAGGGTAAAGGCCACATTAACGCGGCGCTGAACGACCTCTGCCACAAAAGCGTTCACCTCGGCCGCACCGGCGATATAGGCAGCCACGAGTGCCGGCACATCGATCGGGCGTTCAAAGTTCCCCGTAGCGCTTTTGACCGGATCGAAGAGCGTCAGGATGGTGCTCGAGCAGGGTTCCGAACGGCGTGGATCAAGTAGGCCCTTGGCGAGTCCCCAATTATAGTTGTCATGATGATAGGTTTTATCATCATAGATCTCCGGGTCGGTGAACAGGATCGTGCCCTCGGTATAGATGCCGGCACGGCCGGCACGCCCAATCAGGTTATGAAAGTCCCGGGTCTTGATCCTTTCCTGCGCCTGGTAAAAACCGGTCACTAATAAGTATTTGAGAGGCAGGTTTACGCCCTGGGCCAGGGTGGACGTGCAGATCAGGAAGCGGATATGGCCCTGCTGCATGGCATATTCAATCGCTAAGCGAACACCCTGGGGTGTAAAGCCGCTATGCGCGAACACACCGATCTCACAGTTGCGGGTCAGCGCATGGGTGGCGCCGAAATGCCGTTCATGCAGCAGGTTCAGCCGGGTGAGTTCGGCAGCGTCGGCTAAAGCCGATGGCCAGTTTTGGGTATAGTTCCGGACGCGCAGGTCATCGATCAGTTCATTGGTGGTGCTGACGACCGCTTTGGTCCCACAAAAGATGGCGACTGCGCCGTTCTTGACCAGCTTGAGGCCAAGATAAACCGCTACCGCACGGCCATTGCCTGCCTCGGGGAACACCCGGTCCCGCAACTCCCGGGGTTTGCGCTGGAGGGTTTCCCGCCGCAGGACGCGCGGCACGAAAAAGTCGTCGGTATCCGGGTCATCCGGCAATACGTATTCGATCCTCCCCTGGGCCGTATTCCAGCTGGTAAAGCCCACAGTACGGTAAGTAGGCAACAGGTCGCCGCCGTTCACGATAACTCGTTCGGGTCCGATCAGCCAGTCGCCGATCTCTTCGGCATTGCGAATTACAGCCGAAATAAGCACGATTTGGGTCTCCGAGGCAATGACCGAACGCAAGGAAGATAGCAGCAGTTCATAAGTGACTCCGCGAATGCCGCTGTCGAACTGGTGGCCTTCATCATAGATGAGCAATCCGACAAGAGCCGCAAGCTCCCGTAACTGGCGCAGCATGTAAAGTAATTTCTCAGGGGTAAGCACCAAAACTAAGCGTTGCTGGCCGCCGGCCAGGCCCTCTTCCAGTTCGATGTCTGCTTGGAACGCGTCTGATGGTGCGTCAATACGAATATCTTCGTCCCGAAAGGCGTGGTGAAGCGTCTGTTTGATCTCATTACAAAGCGCCTTGAATGGCGCCACAATCACGGTGAGCGGTTGCTCTGAGATCAGAAGGTGTGCGCGGATGATCAGCTCAATGGAACGGGTCTTGCCAGCACTGGTCGGCATTTGCACTACCGCAGAATTGCCGCTGTACACGCCCATTTCACCCAGGAGAGCCTGTGCGGGCCAGAGTTCACGGATGAAGCCTTTTTTAATAATAGCATTGCGCCAATCGTTCTTACCGGTGCCAGTGTACCGGGGTAACAGCCGCCAGCTGGCCTGGCGGAAGCGCCGCTTGAGTACGCTCATGGCAGTATCGATAAGTAACAGTTCGCGGTCCGAGCCGTGCTGATAGACTTGCCGGCGCAAAGCTTTCATTAAGCGCAAACAGGTCTTGCGTCCTTGGCCGTTTCTGAAATAGCGCCGGTACGCCTTGCGGATGCGCCGGAGCTGTTGGCGGTAATCCTGGGACATTGGCGGCATTTTTTTAAAAGGGTCTTTGAGGAAGCCGAACAGTAAATATTCCAGGCCACTGCCGCCAAGATCGGGGAAATCGCCGATTTGCTGGACCAATACACTGGAACTGCCGGGCAGATCGGCCAAATAATAAGCGGCGGCGCATAAGAGCAATAGGTAGTTGCCGGGTGTCTGGGTGAGTCGCGACTGCAAAAAAGCATCAAAGAATTGTGCAGAGAAGAGCACATTCTTTTTCTCTTCCGAAGGTAGTGGCCTTTTCCCGTTTGAACGATTATTGAGATCGCCGAGGATGCCAATCGTGATCAGTAACAATTCTTCCGGGTGCTGGGGAATGTTGTTAAAGTCCTGCTCAGCGACCTCATATTCGTACATTTTGGCGCGGGCTCGGGTCACTCCGAGCAAACGCACCGAATTTGCTTCAGGCTTCATCGGCAGCAATTTCGTATAAATGGTGTACTAGATCCATAAGGTCATCGCCCTTGATAAGGATCAGGAAAAGGTTTTGCTGATGCGGGTGGACGGAAGTATCAGCATCCGTGATGGCTGTTGGGCCATAAGCGGCGTTTGTAAATAACGCGGCGGCACCGAAATTGCTCTGGTAAGGTTTGCCCGCCTTGTCCTGAAACCGCTCAACTAGCGCACACTGATCTTTTTCGCCTTTATCATACAAGCGTTGTTTCATCGCATTCAGGGATTCAGCCAAGCGTAAGGGATCAGATACCGACCCGTCGATCGCATCCTGTAGCCGCGCTTTAGGCGCAGTGCCGGAGAACTGGGCCTTGGCTTCGATTACGGTCAAAATATCCTGCGGGGTCTGGTGCTCGTCATACAAGAGAAAGCCAATGGTATCGGAGCCCTTGGTACTTTCGTCCTTGACAGTTTTCGTGCCATAGCGGGTTCGCGGTACGAAATGGTTGAGCACGAACTCCAAGTAATCGGCGACCAAGATTTCCCCAAAATCGCCTGCACGGACAGCGGGTCCAAACCCGCGGCCATCAGTAGGGAATTTGAGTTGCATAAGAAATTCTTTACGGTCTAGACCCGTTCCCCGACGCAAATCATCAATCTCAGTGTCGAACGCATAATGGTTGCGGAAGTGTTTAGCCCAGGCGCTCATAACGGCCTGGTCATTCCGGTCGGGCTGGAACTCCAGCACCGCCACCGGGTGGCCGTCGGCGGTCGTCAAGATATTTTGCTGGTCAGTCAACCAGGGGATGTGATCACTAGTCCAAGGCATGTGCGAACTGGTTTGAGGTAAGCGCTAAAATTACATAAATATCAGGATACTAAACAACTGGTCGTTTTCTTACCCATGCGATTTTATATATAAAATAGGATGTGGACTAGACTTGTGATTTTAACTGCTTTTTGTTTTGATTATCGGAGGTACATTTCGTACTAATAAAGAATTCACAAATAACAATTCATAACTTAAAGGATCAATCACGGTAAATAGTAAAATATAGTTTTGTTACAACCTTTGTGAGGTTGTAACAAAATTATGCTTAATCGAAATATTATGCCGCTACTGCCTAACCTACAGAACGAGCGAACCCTGTTTAAGCTACCTTTAAATCGTTTAAAAAACGCAATTGTTGCATCACATTATTTAAATTATGCCCACTTTGGGGACGAAATCGAAGCTCCCCAGACTGGCTTACTTTCGCGCAGATTTATAGATAAACTTTGTAGAATTGGAAATTTTGGTGAGCCGTTAGACCTGTCTCAATATTATCGCCCAAGAAAGCATTAAAGTTTATTAATCTTAGGGTTTACTAAAAAACTCATGGGATTGGTGGCTTTACAAGAATTAAGCATAATCTCTCAAGTGTATGGTAATGAGTTATTAATTAGTATAATTGTTCAGTTTAGCAATTTTTTATAAACTGTATAATTCACCTTATCCAAAGTTATGTCTGATTATAATTCTTTTCTACGTGGATCTGAATGGAGTAAATGGGATTTACATGTTCATACCCCGCTATCAATTTTTCAACGTTACGGCGGTGATACAAAGGAGGCATGGGAAGCATACATAAAAGACATTGAAAGTTTGCCACCTGAATTTAGTGTACTTGGTATCAATGATTACTTTTTTCTAGATGGTTATGAAAGACTACTAAAGGAAAAGTCTAACGGCCGAATGGCTAATATTAAATGTTTACTACCCGTTGTTGAATTCCGAATAGAAAAGTTTGCTGGGATTGATTTCGGTTCGTTAAAACGTATCAACTTGCACGTTATATTTTCCGAGGAATTATCTGTTGAAACTATTAAAAGTCAATTTCTAAACACCCTTGAACAAAGTTATGTATTAGAAACCACAGGTGAAGCTTGGACCAGAGCAATTACATATGCAAGTGTTAACGAATTGGGAAAGACGATTATAGAGAATGCACCAGCAGATAAGAGAAGTACATTTAGTTCCCCGCTAAACACAGGATTTAGTAATCTTAATATTAAGGAAGATCAAATTTTTACATCATTAAAAAAGGATTGTTTTAAAGGCAAGTATTTAATAGCGGTAGGTAAAACCGAATGGGGTGATTTAAAATGGACAGAAGCTTCTGTAGCTACCAAAAAGACAATCATTAACCAGGCGGATGTAGTTTTCACTGCATCTAATGGTATTGAAGATTTTGAAAAGGCCAAAATCCAGCTAAAAAACAATGCTGTAAAAGATTTATTGCTTGATTGTAGTGACGCACATTATTTTTCAAGTGCACCAGAAAAAGATCGAATTGGGAATTGCAATACGTGGATAAAGGCCAATCCAAATTTCGAAGGACTCAAGCAAATTTTATATGAACCTGACGACAGGGTAAAAGTCCAGGCATTAAAGCCGGACGTCAAAAAAGACAGGTATGTTATCTCTAAATTGAGTTTTCAAGATAGTGGCAAACTATTTGGCAATCAGGTGATTTTATTGAATGATAATCTCAATGCGATTATTGGTGGTAAGTCATCAGGAAAGTCGCTTCTGCTTTATTTGATGGCTCGGAGTATTGACCCGTCACAAGTAGAGCGCGCATCGGCAAGACTTGGATTTGACGGCTACACTTTTAAAGAAAATTTCGATTTTATTGCAGAATGGAAGAACGGAGAAACAGACAGGTATGCTGACAATATTAGAGAAAACAAAATTCATAAAATTACATATATACCCCAACTCTATATCAACTATCTGGTAGAGAAAAATAACAAAGAAGAATTAAATTCCCTTATTAAAGGAATTCTTTTACAAGATTCAGCATTCAAAATAAGATATGATGAGGCGATGGGTAAAATTAAACTCGTTAATTCAGAAATTGAAACTTTAATCAATACATATCTCCAAACCAGAGATAAAGCATTAGCGATACAAAAGGAATCGACTGAATTGGGTAAAAGCCAATCGATTCAGAAAAGCATTGATGATATCGATAGGCAAATCACCGATGGACAAAAGAGTTCAAACCTCTCTCCCGAAGAGTTTGACGATTACAAAAAACTATCTAACCAACAACAGGCAACCGAAAAAGCAATTGCATTTGAGTCAACTAAGAAAGAGACGTTAGATAGTTTGCTTTCTGAGCTAGCTGCGAACAATTCTGAGCTACTTGGGAGTCAAGATAGTGATGGTTTCAATACTCGCGGACGTATTGAAGTACTGTTAGATGAAATTATCGATGATCCCTCAATTGCTGAATTGCGAAAAGATATCCAAACTCAATATCAATCTATTATCGATAATTTAAAAGCCAAAGTAAGCCAGCTAAATATCGATGAGAACATTAATAAGTTACGACAGGTTTTGGTGGGCATAAACACATCTCTTAAAAAATATCTTGTAAAACTGGCCGGGCAGAAAGAATTGGTTAGATTGACTGAGAGTTTGAACAAGGAGAAAACCCGACTACAACAAGCTCTAAGTTTAGAAAAGCAATTTTCGTCTTTGTTAGCTGATTATAAATCTACACGAGAAAGGATTGTCAAGTTATTGAAACAGCGTGTCGAATTTTACGAACTAATAGTCAATATCGTAAATGGCACTAAAAAACATATTGATGCAGAAATAACATTAGAAGCAAGTCTCATTTATAAGGTCGAAAATTTTGGCTTTTCGGAAATGATCAATAAGGCAGCAATCTCACAAGATAGTGACTACCATAAGTTTTTTAGCAGCAAAACTAGCGTTGATTACAATTACATTAACGATTTTTTCATTCATCCACTAAGAGTTAATGATGACAAACTTTTGTACGAAAGTGATAAATTTTTGCCTTTGAAGCAGAAAATGTCTATTGATGGCGTTTTGCGCGCTCTTATAAAGGATACAATGGAGATAGATTACACTGTCAGTTACAAGGGGGATAACTTACTTGAAATGTCGCCAGGTAAAAAAGGCACTGTTTTATTAATATTGTTTTTGGAGATCAGTTCAGCAGAGTATCCTATCTTGATTGATCAACCCGAAGATAATTTAGATAATCGAACTATATATGAATTATTGTGTCGAATAATTAAAGAGAAAAAGAAGGAACGACAAATCATTATCGTATCTCATAATGCGAATTTAGTTGTGGCTACCGACACCGAAAATGTGATAGTTGCAAATCAATTAGGACAATCCACTAATGAAACTTTATCTGGGTTGCGTTTTGAATACGTTAACGGATCATTAGAGCACACGAGCAAGATTGATACGACGATTCAAAATGTATTGCACCAGCAAGGAATAAAAGAGCATGTATGTGACATTTTAGAGGGTGGTAACAAAGCATTTAAACAACGAGAAAAGAAATATGCTATACAATAACGTGATTGATCACTCTATTGATCACTTTTTGAAAGTATATTCCGAACAAAATCACCTACGTATTTTGAATCAGCGATATTTAGGAAACCTTTTTTCAGTACTTGTCTACCCCATTGGGTCCATACAACCCTAAAGTTTTATCAAGGGCGTCTATCTCTTTTTCGAACGCGCCTTGGCGTTATATCAAACGGATTCTCCTTGGAAAATTGAAACTTGATAGGCTTCGAATTATATTAAAAGACATGTTAAAGACATTTGTTGACGCTTATAGCCACACAGTTGAGTTTAACAACTCTGTAAATGGCTGCAATAGGAAACGGCATAACATTGTTTATATTTACTGATTATCTTATAATATCGCGCCACATCCGAGGGGAAAACTCTCAATAGCGCACTGGTGAAGCTGGTGCCAACACCCGGGAAACTGCTGAATGGAGAAACGGAATGAAGCGGGTGGAACGGCGGTCTTATTCTGCCTTTTTATAATTAACATTGTACTTTAATACAGATTAAATCGACATATGCCGCTGTTTAATGAATCATTAAAGGTTGGAAACAAAAAATTTGATAATGCCATCATATTTGTTCACGGCTTAAATGGTAGCCGCGATAGTTGGATGGGTGAAAACAGTAGCTTCGTGAGCACGCTAAAGAAGCAAAGCGATGTAAACGCCAATTACCAGTTATTCGTATTTGAATATCCCAGTAAAATCCTCGAAGCTGGTTTTTGGAAAAAAATCAAAGCGAAATTGCCGTTTTCAGGAAAAAAAAAAGATACTTTCAACGTTAGTATTCGTGCAATTGCCATGGAATTGGCCAGCGACATCCGGGAAACTTTTGGTGATTACAAAAATATTGTTATTGTTGCGCATAGTATGGGTGGGCTGATTGTTAAACGTGCTATAATCGATATGCAGGCAGTAGACCTCAGAAAAGTAAAATTGGTGCTATCCTTGTCTGTCCCGCATCATGGTGCAAGTTTAGCTGAACTCGGCACCAAATTGCTGGGCAAGCATATTCAGTTACTTGATTTAAAAAGATTTTCGGACTTTACTAATGAACTGACTTATCAATTTGCTAACCTGGAAGATAAGCCGACGGTCATTTACCAATCGGGTCACCAGGATGAAATCGTTAACGAAGGTTCAGCTATACCAGCAGGTGTGACCGCCGCTTTTCGTATCGACACCAATCACAACCATTACAGCGTCCAGGATATCTCGGACCCGGCATCACATACCCCTTATAAGCGGCTGCTGAAAGAATTGAAAGCCTTAGTAACTCTGGGCCAACAACAGAGCAGCTCTGTAAAAGGGAATGCGCCAATGGAATTTGACATTCCTGCTGGTTGTTCATTGAAAGTAATCGCCGAGTTATTAACAGAGACAGCTTCTTGCACTATCTCTTTTACTGGTTTCACCGATGCCGAACTGGCAGTCGGTATTCGTTCACAAAAGGTTAATGCAGAAAACACCTACAAAGGTTTAGAAGCCCTCCAACATTTAACGGAGGAGCCGTCCGTTCGTTATAAGGTAAATATTAACGGCTCACATTACGAATTAATCAATCACCCTAATTAAATTTCCCATGAATTGCAGTTGCAATAGGCCCCCAGGTGGCACCACCAATTGTCCCGATGACGATCTTGCCATATGCCGGAATGAAAATGGCGAATGCCACGGTTCATGTCACCCTATACCTAAAAGATTAAACTTTACCGAGCGGGATAACTGGTTACTCTCCTTGATTAAAGATGAACAGCGGTCAGAATTCGATTTTATTTCCAGAGCAGATCGTGAGATTCTAAACAGCAAGAACTATGTCTTCGTGAAGCATGGTGTTAGGGTTACCATCAGGTTTGATTTTCCGGAAATGCGTACAGACTATTAAGCGTGGCATTGATATATAGGTCGATCAATTTTGGGCAAAAACGAAGTCTAACAGAACATCTTAACAACAGCAAACACATGATTTAATCATCGGCGAAACAACAAAACATGATGACGATTGGGTGCCATTCGAAATAGAATATGCTTGTCGCAACCTGAAGAAGTTGCAAAGATTATAGTAGCCGTGACAGAAAGCTCACAATAAGGATAGCCAAATATGCATCTTGCATTCACGAATACCTCCAAGAAATAAGGTTATAGTTTTACTGGTAAAAGCTATTTCAATTGTTTATATTTGAAATAGTTCTTTCAAACTCAATTAAAACGTATCAAATTATTCGGTTACCTAATCGGTTACCTTTTAATTCATAGAAACATCAAATTATTGATAATAAAGCCATTGCGGAAAAGTCAACGGACCCGTCCATTCCGCAGAAAACTAAAAAGCCTTACTGAGAAGTAAGGCTTTTCTGCGTTAAGCCTTTTTAGGGGGCTTCCATATCAGATAAATCAATTATTTACAATCCTGTAGGGTATCATTTCGGGCAACATGATCTTTCCCCAAATTTATCACCTATGGCCGAATTAACATTATGTAAATCAGTTGCTTACAGTGGGATTGTTTAAATCATTCATCAGCGATATTGGTAAACACTTATTTACAAACCATATTTTACCTTTATTTTTGAAAAAAAATGAGCAGTGAAAACTTTAATCGAATTTAAAGAATCATTGAATTTAGACCAGCCTATCGGCGAGCTCTGTGTTCAGTTAAAAAGTCTATGGTATGATGGTAAGGGTGATTGGTATCAAGCGCATGCCCTGGTTGATCAATTAAAAGATCAGGGATCGGCGTGGGTTCATGCCTACCTACACCGTAAAGAAGGTGATATCTGGAATGCGGATTACTGGTATAGCAAAGCGCGGCATATTCGCCCAAACTTGTCTTTACAAAAGGAGTGGGAGCAGTTGGTGTTACATTTGCTTTAATTGGAGATAGGTAATTTCTTTGTATATATTATGTTGAGCTTGACAGGCCCATTGGGTGAAAATCTGAAGGGCTTTTTGTTTATATTGCATTTTTGTGTTTAATAATAAATCTAATCTATCGTGAGCAGGAAGTTTTTATTCTGGCCGATACTCATATACCTTATTATAGGATTTGTTTGGCTGGTTACCGGTACCTGGCTGCTTAACCATATTCAAGCTAACCACCCTTCGGCAAATTTGAAGTACCTGTGGGATATAAAAAACATTGTTTTTCTTTTAGCGAGTGTAATTGGTGTTGTTTATTTAATGAACAGCTATTATAAAATATTACTGCTAAAGGAAAGGGTTTTAAACGGGCAGTTGCAAAGGGGAAAGTTGAACTTGATGCATTATTAAATATTTATGAGGTTGTTACCCGGGCAACAAGCGATGTTATATGGGATTACGATATTACCAGTGATGAACTAACGTGGATTAGTGGTTACAAGGAGGTGCTTGGATATAAAGATAAGTCAATAGCAACAAACGTTTTCTGGAATATGAAGCGCATACACGGGGACGACAGGGCTACTATTATTAGCGCCTTTAAAAAGGTGCTTGCAGAAAAAAAGCAAAAATGGAATGCAGAATACAGGTACCAATGCTAGGATGGTAGTTATAAATATGTTTTAGACCGCGGGTATCTGATCTGCGATCAAAATAATAAACCTGTCAGAATGATTGGTGCGATGCAGGATATTAGCACACCTAAATTATATGGCCAGCAATTAGAGGAGCAAAATGCGCGGCTGAAAAAAATTGCCTGGCTAAACTCTCACGAAATAAGAAGGCCGCTTTGTAATATAACGGGGCTGATCCCATTAATTAAGGCTTGCGCCAATAATACCGAAGACCTGAATCACCTGCTCTCCCTTTTAGAAAAAGCATCAACCGAGTTGGATGATACCATCAGCAAAATAAACGAAACAAGCCAGGATTAGCAGAAGATAGGGATTAGCCCTTCTTCTTCAAATAATCATGTACAAACTGATCTACATCAGCCAAATCTATATTAGCTTTAAGTATGCGCCATTGCCCATCGACCAGGAAATAGGCGGGGACTGTTTTTATCTGCCAGTTAGCAACGTTTGGCGAACTATCGCCTTTAAAATCGGCCACCTGCGGCCAGGTTAACTGGCTTAGTTTAACTGCGCGTTCCCAGGTTTGTTTGTTGGCATCGGTAGCAACACTTACTGTTTTAAAACCCCCTTTATCGCTATCGCTTAAAATAAGGCCGTTAAGCATTTTAGAGTGGTTTATTTCGCTTAACTGACTGGTTGATGTCCAAAACTCTACCAATATTACTTTGGCGCTTATGGATCTCTTATCGAATGCTTTCCCATCGATAGTAAAGCCTGCAATATCGGGTGCGCTTGCTCCCGGCAAAAGCTTGGTTAAGATGCTTATTTTGTTGGCAATCTTTACGCCGTCGTCAGTGCTTTTAGCTTTTTCGGTAAGCTTTTTAAAAATGCTGTTATATTCAACCGGGTACTCATCCATGTATTGCTGCGCCATAATATGTGCAGCGACAACGTTATCCGGATGTTTGGCCACGTAGGCAGTTAGTATCTCCGGCTCCAGCTTTCTACGCTTTATTTGATAACCCCGGGTTTTATCGGTCAGTGCTGTGTGCGCTTTTTTAGTTAACGCTTTCGCTTCGCGCGTATCCAGATATATCAGTAACGAATCTATGGTGTGGTTAAGGCCCCCGGATAATTCATTTTCGGTTTTATAATAATCAGAAAGCTGTCGCTGCGTATGCGATGTGGTTGTAATGCCCGGGTAAATACCCCTGCTGTTTGGCTTAACATCTATGGTATAGCTGCCATTCTCCAGGTATATCTCGAAACTGTTTTTGGCGCTTAATGGCTTGGTGTTATCCAGTACAGTAATATTATAATAGCCGGGGGCTTCAAAAGCCTTGCTGATGGTAGCGCTGCCATCCTTTATATTTTGCTTAACAGCTCCTGGTTGTTTTGGTTGATGATGACCGTACCGCTTGCTATACCGGAAGTTTTAATATTTAATTCAACTTTAGGCGGTTGGTTGCAGGCTGTAATAAACAACACCGCGGCGATAAGGTAATAGTATTTCATTATAAATAATCAGGAGACCGAAAATAGAGAATATCTTTTCAATTTTAAAAGAACTTTTAAGCCGGGTTTAACATTTGTTAAACCCGGCTGTTTGTTATTTAAAATCTAAGTCGCCAATGTATACTCCGCCCTTGGCATCTTTTTTCATTTGCAGTACAATCATCTCTTTCTTTTCTTGTGGTGTTCCGTAATGGGTGTACATCTCGGCCATAATAGTTGTTGGCCCCGCAATGGTTGCCTGGGTATCGCCATAATAATCTATCTCTATCTTGTAGGTGCCTTTTATGGATTTTTTCAGCATGAATTGTTCGGGGCCAAAACCCTGGGTCATATCGCGCGAGATGCGGCCACCAGCTGCGGTACGGTTATGGCTGTAAAAGCATTTTTCGCCATTCGGGTCGGTTACCCACAGGTCAATATCGGTGTTGTTCATGTTCCAGTTCATAACAATCCTTATATCAACCGGCAGTGGTTTAATAAACTTTTTAGAGATAGCGGACTGGGAAAGCCGCGGCTTATGCAACGCTATAATATGATTTATTTCGGGCAGGAAGATCTCCTGTATCCCTCTGTAAATATTGTCGGCATCGTTGGTGTAGCTTTTTGTCATGGCGGCATAAAGTACATCAAGCGCTTTTTGATATTCGCCGGCATCGGCAAGCGCCAACCCGTAATCGCGGTAACTTTGCGGGTCTAAGGGGCGCAGTTCGGTTACCTTTTTAAAGGCGAATACTTCGCTTTCAAAATCACCAAGCTGTTTAAATTTATAGCCCAGCATTTTGTATAATTCGTAGCTCTCCAAGTCTAACTCGGCCAGGTTGCTTAATACCCGTATACCAATCTCCCGGTTACCCGTTGTTATGAAATAATTAGCCACATCAAAATAATACACCGGATTGCTTTTTTGGCCGGCACGCAACTCTAAATATTTTTGATACTGATTCTCTTTAGCCGTTTTTTTAAGCACTTTCAAATAATCCTCGTCGGCTTTTTTATAAGTGATATCGATACCTTTTGCAGCACTACCACTACGTAATGAATCTGCATTTGAAGCTGCGCTTCTTTTAGTGGTGATAATGATCGCACCGCTCGCTGCATTCGCCCCATATAAAGCAGTTGCGTTTGACCCATTCAATACAGATATATTGTCGATATCATCCGGGTTTAAATTTTTCAAAACATCCTGCGGAACAATAATATTATCTAAAATCACTAATGCTTTGTCGTTTGAGGCCACCGACCTGTTGCCTCTTAGCACGATGCGTGTGTTTGGGTTTGCGCCAGACGATATTACATTTACTTGCAAACCGGCAACCATGCCATTCAAGGCTTGAGGTAAATTCTTTGTGTAGCCATGTGTAATTGCATCGGGGCTTGCTGGTTGAGTAGTATCGTAGCCTTGTGCGCTTCCGGGGGGATTTATGGTACTAACCGAACCTGTTACATCCCTTCTTCTTTGTACATTGGTACCGGTCACTACAACCTCGTTAAGTTGCCCCGGGTTTACACGCTGACTCGCCGCATGAGCGCTCCTTTCCTCAACAACCTGCCTTACATCTGCACTACCAACAGGCTCATCAATTTGGACTACTGAAGCGGCATCGCCAGTAACGCGTTTCCTTTTGGTTTTTGGGGTTAGTTTAGGGTTGTTATCCCGGTTCCACCAACGTGTCAACTCACTCATCATATTGGTGGCCGTAGTAAGGTTTTCTCTTTGCAGGGAGTTTATATTGCTGCCCCGCTGCTTCATTATGGCATTATATTCGGCACGCAGTTCTGCAGGCGGCTCAATCTCATATTGGATATAATCATTAATTGTTTCCAGTATAATGAGCGATGTGTTGCGGGTTATAATGCCAAAGCGTTTACCCAGTTGTTCTATCGGTTGTTTATTGGTATTATAATCAATATCCGGTTCGTTTATTTTTTTCTGTGCCCAAAGTTTGGCAACATCAACATTATCAACAGCATTTTTTTGCAGGTCGAGGTCTACGTTTTTTTCAACGCTCACCTTGTTGCCATAGCCAAACTGTAAAATAACAGATTGATTTGGATTACGGGTAATACCGGCTACTGAAAAAGCGCCATTAACAGTAACGTGTAGCGAAGGATAACTTTCTTCAATATCTCCGCCATTTTTGATGCCTAAAAAATGCAGGGGCTGCATCATTACTTTTTGTAGCGCCTGCTCAGGGGTAATGGTATTAAGGTCTATCAGTACCCCGCCCGATTTTAATGCGATCAGCTTTAAGTTATTATAATCGGCAGTGGCCGATGAATTGATGCAGTAAACGGGCTTGTTGTTTAGCTTTAAGGTTTTATCGCCAAAGGTTTGGTGGCCGTCGCTCATCAATAAAAATTCGTCGGCATTGTATTTCGATAGGTCGATGTTGCCAAGATCGGTAGCGCCATCATAAACCATGCTTTTTAAATCGGCCTTTAAAGCCGCCCAGCTGTTTTTTAGGGAGTACACCCTGGTTTTTAAAACTTTGTTGCTAAAGGTTATCAGTGTAAGCTCTGCATCGCTATTTTGTTCGGTGTAGTTTGCTAAAAATGAAAGCTCTTTGTTAATATCCCGGTTTGCGCCGCTTAGCGATGCATCCCACAATAAAGCAATACGTTTTGGCAGGGACTTTTCAATTTGTTTGGCAGGGATAATTGTGTTTACAAAATAGTAGTATTTGTTGCCAAGCTGCTGTAGCATTACCCCGATTGCATCGGCAGGTTTAGGGATGGAAAATGACAGGGCGTGGTCCGGAACGTAGTTTGTTTTTTCTACCGATGCCGTATAGGTGTTTTGATGCGCGTTAAACTTAAGTTCATCCGCATTATCGGTAAGAGGCACAGTCGCGCTTTGTATTACAGATGCATTCAGGGAAAACTTTTGCACCGTATCTTTTAAATTGAGAGGCAAATTAAATTTAAGCACCCCGTTATCTGCCATCGGGATCTCTTCTTCGTATCCAATAATAATGGTGCGGGTACTATTAGGATTAAGCGGATAGATGCGGGTACGGAAGGTATTACCCGCTACTTTCTCCAGCAATCCCGGGTCAATCCGGCGACGTTCTATCGATTCAAAAACTACTGTGCCCTTACCCCTGTCTACCGGTACAGCCTCACGCATTTTGCCGTTAATATCAAGGGCGTACCGGCTAATATTAACCCCATCCTTTAGCGGGAAGGTGAGTGTGCACTCCAAAACGCGCGAGGTGGAGTTGTAAAACGTCATTTGCCATGTTGTGCGACTTATATTGCCATACACGGCTACGTCAATTTTCAACTGCTGCAGTTTTACACCGGTATTGCTCTGGCCATCAACAGTAATTTGCGGCGATTGTGCTTTTACAATTGTTGAGCTGATAATTAATAATAGCAGGAAACATAATAGTGATCTGGTCTGTGCTTTCATCGTATTGCTTGTTTCCTGTAGGATGCAATACAAAAGCATATTCCATAAATTATTTATAAAAATAATTTCCGCCGAAACGGCTTACATTTCTATAACTTGCTTAGACTGTTTCTAAATAATCAATATCATTCCTTTAAGCCGAAACCATTTCTATCTTTTGGTACTTTTGCGTAAATAAATCTGATCAATAATGAGCGAATTTAAACAAACCTTTAACTCATCACTGGGAAAGAAGCTGATCATGGCTTTAACTGGCTTGTTTTTGTGTACTTTCTTAATTGTGCACCTTGGCGGTAACCTTTTATTATTTAAAGACGACCAGGGCTTTGCATTTAACAGCTACGCAAATTTCTTAACGCATTTTCCTCCTATAGAAGTTATAGCCTATTTGCTGTACCTATCTATAATAGTGCATGCTGTTTATGCCCTGGTGTTAACTATTAAAAACCGCAGGGCAAGGCCGGTGGGTTATGCCGTGCAGCCAAAGTCGGATGCCTCATGGTCATCAAAAAACATGGGCTTATTGGGTTCTATCCTGCTATTGTTCATTGTAATACACATGGGCGATTTTTGGTTTACCTACAAGTACAACAACATTTTAGGCTTTAAAGAGTACCGCACCAATCTGGCTACAAACGAAACCACGGTATCTGATTACACCCCCCAGGTTGCCGATTTTGAAAGGTCGATCTCTACCGAGAACAATGTAGAGATAGTACGTGTAAAAGACCTGCATGCACGCATCCAAAGCAGCTTTAGCCATTTATGGTATGTTGCATTCTATGTAATAGCAATGGGCGCGGTGTCATTCCACCTGTTGCATGGCTTTCAAAGCGCGTTCCGTACGCTGGGCTGGGTACATAAAAAGTACACACCTATTGTTTACTTCTTCGGCACCTGGCTGTTTGCGGTTATTATACCGATAGGCTTCGCCCTAATGCCGATTATATATTACTTAAAGAGTTTATAAAGTTTACGCTAAATAATATTTGAAATGAGTTTAGATGCTAAAATTCCGCAAGGCCCATTAGCCGAAAAATGGAGCAAGCATAAATTTAATTTAAAGCTGGTTAACCCTTCCAATAAGCGTAAGTACGATGTTATTGTTGTAGGTACAGGTTTAGCCGGCGCATCTGCGGCGGCATCACTGGCCGAGCTTGGTTATAACGTTAAATCATTTTGCTTTCAGGATAGCCCACGCCGTGCGCACTCTATTGCTGCACAGGGTGGTATTAACGCTGCAAAAAATTATCAAAACGATGGCGATAGCGTTTATCGCCTTTTTTACGATACTATTAAAGGTGGTGATTACCGCGCCCGCGAAGGCAACGTTTACCGCCTGGCAGAGGTATCTGTAAATATCATTGACCAGTGCGTTGCACAAGGCGTACCATTTGCCCGCGAATATGGCGGCTTATTGGATAACCGTTCATTCGGTGGTTCGCAGGTGTCACGTACGTTTTATGCCCGTGGCCAAACAGGGCAACAGCTTTTATTAGGTGCGTATTCGGCATTGAACCGCCAGATCCACCTGGGTAAAGTAAAAATGTACACCCGTACAGAGATGCTTGATGTGGTTGTTATTGACGGCCATGCCAAAGGTATCATCACCCGTAACTTAAAAACCGGCGAGATTGAAACACATGCCGGTCATGCTGTGCTATTAGCTACAGGCGGTTATGGTAACGTGTTCTACCTGTCAACAAACGCAATCGGATCTAACGTAACTGCAGCGTGGCGCGCCCACAAACGTGGTGCATACTTTGCCAACCCTTGCTATACCCAGATCCACCCAACCTGTATACCGGTTACCGGCGATCACCAGAGCAAGCTTACGCTGATGTCTGAATCGTTACGTAACGATGGCCGTGTCTGGGCACCAAAAACGGTTGAGATAGCACAAAAACTTCAAAAGAAAGAGATCAGTGCTTCTGATGTAAAAGAAGAAGACAGGGATTACTTCCTGGAAAGAAAATATCCGTCATTCGGTAACCTTGTACCGCGCGATGTGGCATCACGTAATGCCAAAGAAATGTCTGACGAGGGCAAGGGTGTAGGTACAACCGGCTTAGCTGTTTACCTTGATTTTGCCGAAGCCATACAACGTTTAGGCGAAGATACTGTACGCGCTAAATATGGTAACTTGTTTGACATGTACCTGCAAATTACGGACGAGAACCCGTACAAACAGCCAATGCGCATTTACCCGGCGGTACACTATACAATGGGCGGCCTTTGGGTTGATTATAATTTAAGCACAAACGTACCGGGTTTATACGCCATGGGCGAATGTAACTTTAGCGACCACGGTGCAAACCGCCTTGGTGCATCAGCACTGATGCAGGGCTTATCTGACGGTTACTTTGTAATCCCTTACACACTGGGCGATTACCTTGCAACCATAGGGCCGAAGCCTGTTGATAAAAATCACCCTGCTTTTGAGAAAACCAAACAGGATGTTATTGCATACAACAACAAATTGCTTGCCCTTAAAGGCACTAAAACAGTTGTTGAATACCACCGCGAGCTTGGCCACATTATGTGGGAGTACTGCGGAATGGCACGTACCGAAGAAGGTTTGACCAAAGCTAAGGCGATGATAAAAGAGCTGAAAGCCGATTTTTGGAAGAACGCTATTGTAACCGGCGAAAACGAAGAAGTGAATGCTGCCCTTGAAAGAGCAGGCCGTGTTGCTGATTTTATTGAGCTTGGCGAACTGATGGTTACCGATGCGTTAAACCGTCGAGAATCATGCGGTGGACACTTCCGCCTGGAGTCGCAAACAGAAGAAGGCGAAGCCTTACGCGATGACGACAACTTCGCTTTTGTATCAGCATGGGAATTTACCGGTGAAAACCAGGAAGAAGTGCTGCACAAAGAAGAGCTGATTTTTGAAAATGTTAAGTTAACACAACGTAGTTATAAATAGGAGAATGGTTGATTGAGTTTAATAGGGAATGGTTAAAACCACTCACCACTTAACTTAATCAGCTACTCACTAATCTCAAAACAATGAGTGGACACATGAACCTGACGCTGAAAGTATGGCGCCAAAAAAACACACAAACACCGGGCAAGTTTGTGACCTATAAGGCCGAAAATATTTCGCCGGATATGTCTTTTCTGGAAATGCTTGACGTGGTGAACGAAAGCCTTACCCGTAAAAACGAGGAGCCTATCTATTTTGATCATGACTGCCGCGAAGGTATTTGCGGTTCTTGCTCATTATATATTAACGGCCACCCGCACGGCCCTAAAAAAGCCATTACAACCTGCCAGTTGCACATGCGTACCTTTAACGATGGTGAGACCATTACTATCGAGCCATGGCGTTCGGCTGCGTTCCCGATAGTGAAGGATCTGGCGACAGACCGTTCAGCTTTCGACCGCATCCAGCAGGCAGGTGGTTACGTATCGGTAAATACCGGTGGTGTGCCCGATGCCAACATCATCCCAATCCCTAAGGTTATTGCCGACGAGGCTTTCAACTCGGCTACCTGTATTGGTTGCGGGGCCTGCGTTGCTGCTTGTAAAAATGCATCGGCTATGTTATTCACCTCAGCAAAAATTACCCAGTTAGGGTTACTGCCACAAGGCCAGACAGAGCGTTATAGCCGCGTACAAGCCATGGTTGCCCAAATGGACGAAGAAGGTTTTGGTAACTGTACCAATACCGGTGCCTGCGAAGCAGAGTGCCCTAAAGAGATCAGCCTGAACAACATCGCGTTCATGAATAACGATTTCTTCAGCGCAAAACTGTTCCGCGAGGAGCACGCACACGATCACGCCGGTGGCGAATAAGCTATAAATACTATTTTAAAAAATAAAAGCCCGGCTGCATTTGCAATCGGGCTTTGTTATAAAAGTCAAATCGGCCTTAAACTTTCTTGATCGCCGCTAACAGGTCGCTCGCTTCGGGTTGTTTCTCAAATGACTGTACCAACTGGCCGTTTTTACCATAAATGGCCACAAACGGTGTATGTTTAAGTTGGTAAAAGCGCTGTACGGTGTAGGTGTAGCCTTCGGTACCCAAAACAAAGTTCGGATAAGCTTTTAAGCCGTAATCATTCTCAAAGGTCTTAACCATTCGGATATCGGTAAACGTTATCATTATCACCTGTATGTTTTTGAATTTAGCCATGGATGGCTTCATGTCATTGATCAGTTTTTGGCAGTGGGGGCAGTCCGGCGCAAAATAAATGATCATTACAGGTTTGTTCTTTACCAGGTCTGCCGGGGTAAGGTTTTGGTCTTTAGTTGTTAATATTTTATACGGGGGAATGGTAAGCGGTATAGTTTGTGCCTGTGTGCATGCAAAGCCGGCTATTACCGCAAGTAATAGAAATATAAGTCTTTTCATTTGTTTTATCGTCATTTAGAAAATTAATTAAGCCTCCAGCAGTTCCAGCTGCCAGGCAATATGTTCTTCTGTTACAGGGAATAACGCATTATCGCGAATTGTATGATAAACTGCATTAAATATTTCATTGTAATCGCCCTTTTGCGAAGGTACAGCTTCGGTACTTTTTTGGTTGTCTACACCTGCTGTTATTAATTGGCCCTCATTACCGGCAGGCTCAATTCCATAAGCCGGATCGGTTGGCATCATGCCTCTATCAAGTTGTGCTTCCTGTACGTCGGTGCGGTTTTTAATAAAACTACCTAAAGTGCCGTTTATCCAGAAGCCCGGTGTATCACCGGCAATTTGCAGGCCCGATGTTAAATAAACGTTAAGCTGATTTGGATATATTAAATGGTAATGGAAGTAATCGGGCACTTCAGAACCCTCACGGTAGATGCCCGTTGTTTTATGGAACGAGATAGGTTTGCCAAATAACGCGATAGTGTTATCAATTAAATGTGCTCCAAGGTCATACACCAAACCACCGGCCGGTACGCCCTTGGTTTCTTTAAATGATTTTACGCCTATTGCCGTTTTGTACCTGTCCATCCTGAAAGTAACTTCTATTAAATTACCCAGGCGGCCGCTTTCTATTACTTCTTTAGTTGATAAAAAGCCGCTATCGTATCGGCGGTTTTGGTAAACCATGAGGTGTTTGTTTAGCTTGCGGGCTGTATCAAACAACTCTTTAACCTGTGCCGATGTTGCAGCTGCTGGTTTTTCAAGCAGTACGTGTTTACCGGCTTTCATGGCCATCATGGCGTGCTCAAAATGCAGGTTGCTTGGGGTGTTTACAATAACAAGTTCTATCTCATCATCATTTAACAACTCATCAATGTTGTTATAGCTAATAATGTCCGGATAAATATCGGCGGCCTTTTTTTGGCTGCGTTCAACTATCGCTTTAAGCTTAAAGCCCGGGTTGGTACTGATAAATGGGGCATGAAAAATCCTGCCCGACATGCCGTAGGCCATTAGGCCTGTAACTATTGGTGCTGCCATGGTGGTAAATTTATCATATTAACAGGTATCAACATAAATTATCTAAAATAAAAAAGGGATAGGCTTACACCTATCCCCTCTTCTTTATAATAAGACCAGCTTATTTCATGCTTTTTTGTATCGCTTCAATTTTAGCCAAGTGTTCTTTAACTGTAGGCAATGTCTTGGTGGCAAAAGCCATCAGGTCGGTATCTTTGCAATTTTTTGACGCATCTTCTAACATTGATGCTACTTTTTTATGCCCGTCAACCATGGCATCAACATACGCCTTGTCAAAATCTTTACCTGTTTTTGCCGACATATCGGTCAGCATTTTTTGGTGGTCAGCATCGGGGGCTACCGGTAAAGTGATATTCTTTTTCTTGGCAATTTCCATCAATTCGTCATTTGCCTTGGTATGGTCGGTAACCATCATAGCAGCAAATTCTTTAACCTGTGGGTTCGTCGCTTTTTCTGAAGCCACTTTACCAGCCGCTACTTCGGCCATGCCTGCGTTGGCTGCATCTGTAGCAAATTTTGCATCATTAGCATCCACGGCAATACCGGTAGATCCGTTTGTTGTGGTGTCTTTTACGGCATTTACACTGTCAGCAGTTTCTTTACTGTCTTTTGCGGCATTGTTACATGCCTGGAATGATAAGGCTGCAACAGCCATCATTGCCACTAAACTTAATTTTTTCATTTTAGATAGGTGTTTTTGTTTTTATATTATTAGTTAACAAAATTTACGCCAATTGGTTTGTTGCCACTACATTAATTATGCATGTGTTAAAATTGTGCTTGTTGTTGATATCCCTTAAAGTTTTATTATTTTTGAAGACATAAATCAATCAATATGAATTTTCCTGCAGAGTTAAAATACACAAGCGACCACGAGTGGATAAGAGTTGAAGGTGATGAGGCTTACATTGGTATAACCGAGTTTGCCCAGGGCGAATTAGGTGATATAGTTTACATCGATATAAATACTGTTGGCCAGGACGTTACAAAAGAATCGGTTTTTGGAACTGTTGAAGCTGTTAAAACAGTATCAGACTTGTTTATGCCGGTTGACGGAACCATCCTTGAGGTGAACGAAAAACTGGATAGCCAGCCCGAACTGGTTAACTCTGACCCATATGGCGATGGCTGGATGGTAAAGATAAAATTGACCAACCCGGCAGACGTAGAAAAACTTTTAGATGCAGATGCTTATAAAGGCGTTATTGGCCAATAAATGAAACAAACGCTAAAATATTACGGGCCTGCAATTTTGTGGGCCTTATTTATTTTAATTATATGTGCTGTGCCGTTTAGTGCGCCCGGCCCTCCTGATTTGTTTTTCCCAGGTTTTGATAAGCTTGTGCATTGCGTATTGTTTTTTGTGCTTTCTGTATTATACTGCTATGGCAGCATCCGCAAATGGCAAACACGAAGCATTCGTATAGCAATTGCTATGAAAAACACAGTGGTGTTGATAAGTTATGGCGCTTTGATAGAATATTTGCAAATGCGCGTTTTTACCTGGCGCAGTGGCGATTGGAATGACCTGCTGGCAGATACCATTGGCAGTTGTATGGGTATTTTTGGCGTATTGTTAACCAGTAATGCTATCAATCATGAAAACAGTTAAATATCTGTCTGCAGCTTTAATTATTACTATAGGGCTCTCATCGTGCGGCATCTTCAAAAAGGATTGTAACTGCCCGCATTTTAGTAATGCAAAGTCGGCTAACACTTCTACGCGAATAGTTTGATTAGAGACATAGGTTAAATTGGTCTTAAAACCTTTTTAACTTTTAATACTTTTGTTGAACATTCTCTATAACAAATTGATAGTTAGCCTATTAAAGGTAACTACAATAGGCTTTCAAAAATTTACGTTAACAACACAATCTCCTTATTTGGATTTGTTATAAATAAGCTTACATTTGTAATCTAATTTTACGCAAATGACGCTTGAACAGCTTGGAGTAGGAGAAACAGGAATAGTAAAAGAATTTACTGATCTTGAGATGTCTGTAAAGCTGATGGAAATGGGTTGCCTTCCCGGCGAGTCTATCAGAGTTTCACGTATTGCACCGCTTGGCGACCCTATCGCTATTCATGTGTCTGGCTACCAGCTAAGTTTGCGCAAGTTTGAAGCATCCACCATAATTTTGCAATAGCACATCTATAACACTTGAAAGCCGATATCAGAGTAGCGCTTGTAGGAAATCCAAATACCGGTAAATCGACACTCTTTAATGCACTAACCGGGTTAAATCAAAAGATAGGAAACTTTCCGGGTGTTACCGTTGATAAAAAAATAGGTTACAGCCAGCTTCCTGATGGCCGCCGGGCCGAGATCATCGACCTTCCGGGTACTTACAGCCTTTACCCAAAAAGCAAGGACGAATCCATTGTATTTTCTGTACTGGCCGAAAAGAATACAGAGCTTACGCCCGACCTGGTTGTAGTGATTATTGATGCCACCAATTTAAAACGAAACCTGTTGCTTTATACACAGGTTGCCGATTTAAAGATCCCGGTTATCATTGCCCTTAACATGATGGACCAGGCGAAAAAGGCAAAAATAGAAATTGATGTTGAGCTATTGTCGCAACGCCTGGGTGTGCCTATTGTGCCTGTATCAGCCCGTAAGCTAGAAGGAATAGAACAATTAAAAAACATCATATCATACGCCAATAAATTTGCGCTGCAGCAGGATAGTATTGATGTAAAAGCCATTGCACCACAAATTATAGCAAGCATTAGTAGCGAGTTTAAAACCGATAACCCATACGTTGCCCTACAGCTGGCGCACCAGCACGAAACCTTAAAATTTTTAACGCCCGCCCAAAGCGACCGTATTGAGGAATTGGAAAAGGAATACTCTTTCCACTCGCAAAAAGCACAGGCCAGTGAAACCATAGCGCGCTACAACTACATTAACGATGTATTGTATGATACGGTGCACACGCCCGTAACCGCGCACGATGAATCGATAAGTAATAAGATTGATAAGATATTAACCCATAGGGTGTTCGGGTTTATTATTTTCATGAGCGTATTGCTGTTCATGTTCCAATCGATATTTGCCTGGTCGGCGTACCCTATGTCGCTGATAGAAGACCTTTTTGTTTGGATTGAAGGCGGCCTGCGCCACGTATTACCCGGCGGCCCGCTTGCCGACCTGCTGATAGACGGCGTTGTTGCCGGCCTGAGCGGTGTAATGGTATTTATCCCACAGATAGCCATCCTGTTTGCTTTCATATCTATATTGGAAGATACGGGCTACATGTCGCGTGTTACGTTTATGATGGATAAAATTATGCGGAAGGTTGGCTTGAACGGTAAATCGGTAGTGCCGCTTATTGGTGGTTTTGCCTGCGCCGTGCCATCCATCATGAGTACCCGCACGATCGAAAACTGGAAGGACAGGATGATCACCATTATGGTAACCCCATTAGTGGCCTGCTCTGCACGTTTACCGGTTTATACCTTACTAATATCGCTTGTAGTGCCCCACAAAAATGTTTGGTGGATATTTAACCTGCAAGGCCTGGCCTTAACTGGCATGTATGTTTTAAGCCTGCTATCGGCTGTTATTGTGGCCTACGTAATGAAATTTGTGTTGAAGGCCCGCGAGCGTGGTTATTTTATTATGGAGCTGCCCGTTTACCGTATGCCAAGGTGGAACAACGTGCTGTTCTCGATGTACGAGCGCTCAAAAACTTTTGTACTGCAGGCGGGTAAAGTTATTATTGCCGTATCGGTAATATTGTGGGTGCTGTCATCATATGGCCCGGGCGACAGGTTTAAAAAGATAGAGCAAACCTACAGCCAGCCGAAATACACCAAAACCATGACACCGGATAGCCTGGCGAGGGTTATATCTACCGAAAAACTGGAGAACTCATACGCCGGTGTTTTAGGCCATACTATCGAGCCGGTTATCAAACCATTAGGCTTCGACTGGAAGATAGGTATAGCGCTCATCACCTCATTTGCCGCACGCGAAGTGTTTGTAGGCACCATGGCCACCATTTACAGTGTTGATGGCGATGCCGATCGGATAGACTCCGTACAGGATAAAATGCGTAACGCTAAAAACCCCAATACGGGCGGCCCTGTATTTACGCTTGGCGTGGCCTTTTCTTTGATGATGTTTTACGCCTTTGCCATGCAGTGCGCCAGCACTGTAGCCGTTGTTTACCGTGAAACAAAAGACTGGCGCTGGCCCGCCGCGCAATTTGCTTACATGACTGTACTGGCTTACGGAGCTGCGTTTTTAGCATATCATTTGTTGAAGTAGTTGAACGCTTAAAGCAGACGGCTTTTGTCAGCGTAGCTTAAGCTTTAGGCTTTGGCCTTTCACGTTTACGCCTAAACCCTTATCTTTGATACAGAGGTAGCAATTGGATAAAGTAAAAGTATTAGAAAAATATCTTCCGCCTGATGCGGCACCACTTATTGGCCGCTGGATAGATTACTTTAAGTGTGAATTTAAAATATCGCGTAACCGCGGTACCAAGTTTGGCGATTACCGCGCCCCCTATGCAGGCAAAGGGCACCGCATATCTGTAAATTTTGATTTGAACCCTTACGCTTTCCTGGTAACCACCGTGCACGAGTTTGCGCACTTACATACCTGGAATGAGCATAAGCAAAAAGCAAAGCCCCACGGCACCGAGTGGAAGAACAATTTTAAAAAAATGATGCAGCCTTTTTTTGAGAAGGATGTATTCCCGCCGGATGTAAAGCAGGCCATTACAGGTTACCTTAATAACCCTGCTGCATCCAGCTGCTCCGACCTCACCCTGTACCGCTCTCTGCGCAAATACGATGCGCCGAAGGAATCTGTGCACACGGTAGAGAAACTTCCCCTAAAAGCCTTATTTAAGCTAAAGGATGGCCGTATATTCCGCAAGGAAGAGAAACTGCGCAAACGCTATAAATGTATCGAGATAAGTACCCGTAGAGTTTACCTGTTTAGCCCTGTTGCCGAGGTGGAGGTGATAGAGGAGAGGAATTAAAAACTTAACCTGATGGATTCCAGCTCCTGCTTAATGAAAATAGCGCAAGCCTTATTTAGGTCGGTGTAGGTTCTTACGGGGATCTCGTCCGTTTCGGGATAAAAACCTACCTGGTATTTGCCGTCGCCGGTATCTAAAATGTACCAGCCAGAATCACTTCTTTTATCTGACGAATAAATCAGCCAGTTATCTGCTAATACAGGGTTTGCATTAAGCGCGAATAAAATGTCTTTTACAGTTACCTCTTTATAATGATCATTATAGCCGGTTTGATCAAGAAGGGTTTGTATAGAAACATCACCATATACATTATGATTTACCGGTAAATGGATGATGTTATTAATAATTTTATTCATAAAACCATTAACTATTATTAACCGGGATTGTTGGGGGATAGTGAAGATAGATTGTACTACCCTGCCCCGGGTGCTGTTTGCAATTAAAATTTTAATAATGTTTCCATCGCCTCTTCCAGGCGTGCTTTGGCTAAAAACTGGTCCTCAAGCGCTTTGTTCATGGGGATGGCAGTATCAAGGCTGGCGCAGCGCATTACAGGCCCGTCAAGGTATTTAAAGCAATGTTCTCCTATATAGGCAGCTATCTCGCCGCCGAAGCCACTGGTGAGCGTATCTTCGTGCAATACCAGCACCTTCGATGTTTTCTGCACGCTTTTTACAACCGCTTCCTTATCCCAAGGCTGCAGGCTGCGCAGGTCAACTATTTCTATAGATTGATCGGGGTGATTATCGGCATACTCAATAGCCCAATGAACTCCAAGCCCAAAGGTAATGATACTGGCTTTGGTGCCTTCGCGTACAACACGGGCTTTGCCTATCTCAACATAATAATCATCATCAGGTACATTGCCGCTCATGCTGCGGTATAGGGCTTTATGTTCAAAAAATATTACCGGGTTCGGATCATCTACGGATGCCATTAGCAAACCCTTGGCATCATCAGGAAAAGCCGGGTAAACTACTTTCAGGCCGGGTGTTTTGGTGAACCAGGCCTCATTGGTTTGCGAATGGAACGGCCCTGCGCCAGTACCACCACCTGCCGGCATACGGACAACTACATCAACCGTTTGGCCCCAGCGGTAATAGGTTTTGGCCAGGTTGTTCACTATTTGATTAAAACCGCAACTTACAAAATCGGCAAACTGCATTTCAACAATGGCCTTGTAGCCATTTAATGCAAGCCCCATAGCTGTGCCTACTACGCCCGATTCACAAATAGGTGTATTACGGATGCGGTCTTTACCAAATTCTTCTAAAAAGCCCTGTGTTATTTTAAAGGCACCGCCATACTCGGCAATATCCTGACCCATAATAACCAGGTTAGGGTGCATTCGCATGCTTTGCCTCAGCCCGTCACTTATGGCATCAATGTAGCGTTTGTTGGTGCTAACTTCAGATGTGATATGTGTAGCTGTGTTATACAGGCGGTACATAGCCTGCACTTCGGTTTGCACATGCGGTATAATATCGGGCTCGCTGAAAACCCTTTCAACTTCGGCATCTATCAGCGTAGTAAATTCATTTCTTAGATAGGGCACCCACTCCGGGCGAAGCACACCTTCATCCAGCAAAAACTTTTCGAAGCAATCAAGCGGATCTTTCTGTTTCCACTCGTCAAACAAATGCTGTGGTACGTACTTGGTGCCCGATGCCTCTTCGTGTCCGCGCATTCTGAAGGTCATACACTCGATAAGTACCGGACGCGGATTTTCCCTTAGCTCTTCTGCAAGCTCTTTTATGGTATGATAAACCTCTAATATATTGTTGCCATCAATACGGCGGCCTTCTATACCATAGCCTATGGCTTTATCAACCAGTGCTGCGCAACGGTATTGCTCATTGGTGGGGGTAGACAGGCCGTAGCCGTTGTTCTCTATCAGGAAAATAACGGGCAGGTCCCAAACGGCGGCAATATTTAGTGCTTCGTGAAAATCGCCTTCACTGGTGGCACCTTCGCCGGTATAAACCAAAGTTACTTTTTTATCATTTCTTAGTTTATCAGCAAGGGCAATCCCATCGGCCAAAGCCAGCTGCGGGCCAAGGTGCGATATCATGCCGATAATTTTAAACTCCTGCGTGCCGAAATGGAAGGAACGGTCGCGGCCTTTTGTAAAACCCGAAGCCTTTCCCTGCCACTGGGCCATTAAGCGTGAAACAGGAATGTTACGTGAGGTAAACACACCCAGGTTACGGTGCATCGGCAGGATATATTCATCGGCATTTAAGGCCATTGTACTGCCTACAGAGATAGCTTCCTGGCCTATGCCAGAGAACCATTTACCAATACGGCCCTGCCTGAGCAGAATTAACATCTTCTCTTCAACCAGGCGGGGCAATAACAATTTCTTATAAAACGTTATCAAACCGTCATTATCTATGTTTTTCCGGTCAAAAATCATCAGGTAAAGCTAAGAAGTTTTTAAAACTTTGTATGTTTGAGCAACACATCTTTTCGCTATGAAGCACTTGTACGTTAGAATTCTTATAATGTTTGCATTTTTTGGTTTGGTATCTTTTATTCCCGACCAATTTTTAATGCCCGAAAACTTCTTCCTGCACAAGGGCGATAAGTTTAACCTGCACCTTTTATCGGGCGAAAGCCTGATCAAAGAGCGAGAGGTGCCTTATGATGCCAAGCAAACCACCAGGTTTGTGATATACGAGGGTAAGAAAAAAACCGACCTTACTACAATTGTAAAAAATGATGCTTCGCCATTATTGAATTATACGATGGAGAACAGTGGCCTTGCGCTGGTACAAATGAATACCAACGAGCTGAATGATATTGCCCGTGAGGACTTTTTACCTTATTTAACCGAGCAGGGTTATGATGAGATAGCCGATAAACTGAAAAACAGCAACGCGTTAAACTTTACCGAAAAATACAACCGCTATTTAAAAACCCTGATACGGGTTGATAACGAAGGTGGCAGCGAATTTGGCAAAATATTGGGCGACGATTTTGAAATCATCCTGAAAAAGAACCCTTATAAATTAAACTATGGTGATGACCTTACTGCAGCCATATATTTTAAAGGCAAACCATATGCCGGGTCGGTAGAGCTGTTTATTAAAACGCAATCGGGAAATGTATACCCGCAAAAACTAACCAGTGATGCATCGGGCCAGGTGTATTTTAATATGAGCCGTGAAGGTATTTACCTGATAAGGGCCACTAAGTTCGAAGAATCGAAAAGTAAGGATGCCGATTACCAATCATGGGTGGCATCGTACACCTTCTCATTCAGCAACCATGATGATGCGCCGGATACTTATAAAGAATTTGGCTTTGGGGATAAGCACTAAGTAGATACTTATTCTATTTGATATTTTGCCTGAAAAGCGGGGGTACTAAGAACACCAATAAAGATTTTTTTTTCGCCCTTGTTGGTGTTGTCACCAACAAGCCGCCATGCAATAGACGATATTGATACGAGCCTAAATGTTGTTGGTGACAACACCAACAACGGCTAAAAAAGCGGAGGGAATTAAAGGACACCAATAAAGACTATAATTATCCTAAAAACGGAAGCTTTTCGGGGTCGAACCATGGGTTTAGCTCGTATCTAACCTGCAGAAGGCCGGTATCGTAAGTTTTCTGGTCGATAAGGGTTAATGCTACCCTGTCCTTAATATCCTTAAACAAAGGTTTTCCTTCCCCTAAAAGTAATGGGTGGATGGATAGCAGCAACTCGCTCACCAGGCGTTTATTTACAAATATGGTTACCAGTTCGGCCCCGCCAAACAGCCAGATATCGCCACCCTCACTTTCCATTATTGCTGCAACCGCGCTTTCAAAATTGGCGGATGATATGACACTGAAGTTTTCGCCAGGTTCAGGAACCAGCGTATCAGAAAACACATAAATGTTTTTAACCGGGAACATGCCGGTATCAGCGCGGATCAGTTCAAAACTTTTACGACCTATAAAGATGGTATCTGTACGGGCAAAAAATGCTTCCATGCCATAATCCTGGTCGGCACGGCACCAATCATATTCGCCGTTGGGGCCTTCAATAAAACCATCAAGGCTTACAGCCAGGTTTAAAACTACTTTACGCATAATGGAATGGGTTATTCGGGGCGTTTGCCATCCTTCCACATCTGGCTGAATGATTTTGGTGATACTTCCGGCATTTCTTTATACTGGCCCCATGATTTTTTGAAGAATATTTTCATCAAAAAGTTTTTAGTTTTACCACTAAAAAAGTCGGTAAGGCTGCGTTTAAGCATTCCTTTTTTCCAGCCGGCCCAGCCCCATTTTTCTTTGGTGGCAACAAGTCCCTCATTAACAGCGTCGCGGCGGTTAAGCAGCAGCATTTTGTGGATCTCTATTTTTACGGGGCAAACTTCGGTGCATTTGCCGCAAAGGCTTGATGCATAACTGAGGTGCTTAAACTCTTCCATCCCGCGCATGTGCGGCGCTATAACCGAACCTATAGGCCCGCCGTAAGTAGTATCATATGTATGGCCGCCCACGTTTTGAAACACCGGGCAAACATTAAGGCAGGCACCGCAACGGATGCAGTACAGGCCCTGGCGTTGTTCTTTTTGTGCCAGCAGGTTAGTGCGGCCGTTATCAAGCAATACCACGTACATTTCATCCGGACCGTCCGTTTCATTAGTTTGCCGTGGGCCGCTTAATATGGTGTTGTAAACCGTTAAGTTTTGGCCCGTACCATGTGTGGCCAGCATTGGCCAAAAAGTATCCAGATCTGTTATTGACGGGATCATTTTTTCGATACCCACCACGGCGATATGTATTTTAGGGAAACTTGTTGTTAAACGCGCGTTACCCTCATTTTCGGTAATGCCTATGCTGCCGGTATCAGCTATCAGGAAGTTTGCCCCGCTAATACCTACATCAGCCTGCAGGTATTTTTCGCGCAGCAATTCGCGTGCTTTTTGGGTAAGCTGCTCGGCGGTACTATCCAGTGGGCTACCAAACTTTTCGTTAAACAGTTTCGCAATATCTTGTATGGAGAGGTGCATAGCAGGTGTTACCATATGATACGGCTCCTGCCCCAGCAGCTGTACAATATATTCACCAAGGTCGCTCTCTAATGATTCAACGCCGTGTTTCTCCAGGAAAGCATTTAAATGGATCTCCTCGGTTGCCATCGATTTTGATTTGATGACCTTTTTTGCCCCGGATTTTTGGATAATATTCAGGATCTCGCGGTTAGCCTCTTCAGCATCGTTTGCCCAGATAACCTTACCGCCCCGTCTTTGAAAGTTCGATTCAAACTCGGGCAAAAACTTGTCCAGGTTTTCCATCACCTTCCATTTAATGGTATGGCCTTTCTTTTTGGTGTTCTCAACATTGATCATGCGCGAGATCCCCCTGTCAAAAGCAGTATCGTACTTGCCAATACTGTTGTTGATAATCCTGCGATGATCTATCTCGAACGCCTTTTGCTCTGAGGCTACCAAAAATTCTTCAGCGGTATTTCCCATTTATGCGAAATTAAACAAACCTGTTAAAAGTTTTTGTAATGTGTTAAAAATACAGCTATTAATATTTAAAACTACACCGGGATGTTTGGTATAAACAACAAAAGCGGCTTAATGGCCGCTTTTGTTGTGAAATGTTTTATAATTATTTTGTTGGAGCTGGTGATTTAGCATCAACTACAGGGCGGGTATCGCGGTTAGCTAATTCCCATCCGGTATAAAATGCCAGTTGCGCACGTTTTACCAATAACGGGAAGTTGATTTTGCTTACTTCGTCGCCAAGGCCGTGGTAATCGGCATGTACACCGTTAAAGTAAAATATAATAGGCACGCCGTAACGGGCAAAGTTGTAATGATCTGAACGGTAGTAGAACTGGTTAGGATCGTTAGGGTCATCATACTTGTAATCCAATTTCATTTTGGTGTAAGTTGCGTTTGCAGCTTCGCCAATTTTATGCAGATCGGTACTTAGCATAGCCGAACCGATTGAATATACATAGTTACCAGAATCGGGCTTGCCAATGTACTCTTCACCAACACGGCCAATCATGTCGATGTTTAGATCGGCAATGGTATTAGCCAATGGATATACAGGATGATCTGTGTACCATTCTGAACCTAACAAACCTTTCTCTTCGCCTACGTTACCCAGGAATAATATGCTACGGCGCGGGCCTTTGCCATCTTTTTGTGCTTTAGAAAAAGCACGGGCAATTTCAAGGATGCCTGTTGTACCAGAACCATCATCATCGGCACCGTTGTTTACTTTATCTTTAGCAGTAGCATCGGGGTTTAAGCCAATATGGTCGTAATGCGCAGAGAACACCAATACCTCACTTTTAAGCTTAGGGTCGTTGCCGGGCATAAAGCCTAATACATCAACTGCTTTAACGTCTTTTTTCTCGGTTACAAAAGCAATATTAACTGTTGATTTAACAACCTGTGTTTGCTTGCCTGTAGCAGTCGCTGTTCTTAATTCTTCGTAGGTTTTACCTGTAGCTTTTAGTAACGCATCAGCCACGGCAGGTGTAATATTAAATAATGGGGCCGCTGTATTTGCTTTCTCTTCTTTTTTAAGTCCTAATCTGCCGCCTGCCTGGCTTTTGCCAAAACGTTTAAGTATAGCAGTAAGCTCGCTGTTGGCACCCATTATAATTGCCGGATTTTTAGCACGGATAGCTTTTAAAATTGCCTGGCGCTGTGGAGTTGCACGGTAGCTGGTGTTTGTTTTTTTACCTTCTTCGGGTTTGTCTTCGTTAATTAACAAAACAATTTTGCCGGTAAGGTCTACACCTTCCAGTTCGGCTTCGGTACCGTAACCAACGTAAACAATATCATTAGCGGTTACATTTTTATCAGGGAAAGTGCCCGGCATAAAAAAGTCCTGCCAGTTTCCAAAAGATTGACCGTTTACAGTAAAAGCGGTGAACTTAAGTTGGTTTTCGGTTAAAGGAACATCTAAAAAGTATGAGCCGTTTACAGGTGCCTGCAGGCCTAATCTTTTAAATTCGGCTGCAATGTAGTTGGCAGCCTTTTCTGCACCCGGTTTACCGGTTTCGCGGCCTTCAAACTCGTCAGATGCAAGGATGCTCAGGTGTTTTTTAGCATCGGTTGTGTTAATAATGTTACCGTACTTAAGTGCGGTTGGGTTTTGCTGGGCACAGGCGGTTGCCGAAAAGGCAATCCCGGTGATCCAAAGTGATAGTTTCTTCATTTGATTTTAATAATGGGTCAGTTTATTATTTAGCAGCCAATTTTATTAACGCGGTTGGCATGGCGTCCGCCTTCAAATTCTTCGGTCAGGAATATCTCTATTATCTTTTTGGTATCCTCTAATGATACATGGCGCGCAGGGATGCAAAGCACATTGGCGTTGTTGTGTGTACGTGCCGGGATGGTAACATCGGGTTTCCAGCACAGTGCCGCGCGGATGCCCTGGTGTTTGTTGGCTGTCATGGCTACACCGTTGGCGCTGCCGCAAAGCAAAAAGCCAAAATCGGCCTCGCCGTTTTCAACAGCGTTGGCAACCAGGTGGGCAAAATCGGGGTAATCGGCAGATTCTGAAGAGTAGGTACCGTGGTCGGTAAATATAATATCATCGCCAAACATGCCTAAAATGGCTTGCTTATAATCAAACCCGGCATGGTCTGCGCCTATGGCTATCTTTAACCCTTTTTTCATCAACTCAAATTTATGATTTTATTGCGTTGCCGAAGGTAAAGATTTTGTTGGAATTGAAGAGGATAGTGTAATGGATTTAGAAGTGCAAATATCCAATAATAAATATTGAATGCCCAACATAGAGGTTATACTTCCTCATTTGATGTTGGGCATTCAGTATTCGAAATTGTTCTTATAATTATAGCGCTGCTTCTCTTGCTTTTTTGCGTTTTTCAACCACTGCGGCAACCAGTATGCCCACTTCATATAAAATGAATAACGGTATGCTTACCACTGTCATGGTCATCATATCGGGTGTTGGGGTAACTACAGCCGCTATGATCAGTATCACAACCACGGCGTAACGCCTGGTCTCGCGCATAAACTTAACGGTAAGGATGCCTAATGACGACAACACATATACCAGTATGGGTAATTCAAATACTATACCGGTTGCCAGCGTTAATGTGGCTACCGATGACAGGTAAGAATCAATAGAGAACATGTTTTGTATTGATGAACTAACGGTATAGCCGGCCAGGAAGTTTATCGACTCGGGCGTAATAACATAATAACCGAATAGCACTCCAATTATAAACAGAAAAGTAGAGTAAACTACAAACCCAGATGCTGCCTTACGTTCTTTTTCGTGCAATGCGGGCCTTATAAAGCGCCATAATTCCCAAAGCAGGTAAGGGAAACCAAGGGTTATACCTATAAGAAGGGCGGAGTTGATCTGCAGGGTAAACTGCCCGGCCATTTCGGTATTAAGCAGGCTGATATTGATCTTATTGATACAAAAGCCATCGCGGTGCAGATAATCACCAAGCTTACACAACATCCTATAGGTCCAAAAGCTCGGCTTACTTGGGCCCATGATTATGGTATCAAATATAAAATCGTAAAAGTAAAAAGCACCGCCGGTAAAAATAACAATAGCAATGGCCGCGCGTACCAGGTGCCATCGTAAGGCTTCCAGGTGATCAAAAAACGACATCTCGGCCTCCATTGTCTGGCCTTTCTCTTTTATTGCTTTTATTATTTTGTTTTCGCTCATTACCTGTTTTCCGCAGTATTAACGCCGGAATGCTATTTACGTTGTATTAACCCGTGAAGATTTATTAAATATTAATATTCGAACGTTTCCATAAACTTGGTAGTGAAGTTACCCGCACGGAAGTTTGGGTCTTGCAGTAGTTTTAAATGGAATGGAATAGTTGTTTTAACCCCTTCAATAACAAACTCGCTTAAAGCACGCTCCATGGTTGCCAAAGCCTCATCGCGGGTTTGGGCCATACAGATAACTTTGGCTATCATCGAGTCGTAATTTGGCGGGATAATATAGCCACTGTACACGTGTGTATCTACACGTACGCCATGGCCGCCCGGCGAATGGAAGTTTGTTATTTTACCCGGTGATGGGCGGAAATTGTTTGCAGGGTCTTCGGCGTTAATGCGGCACTCAATGGCGTGCATGGTTGGCTCGTAGTTTTTGCCCGATATAGGGATACCTGCTGCAACTTTTATTTGTTCTTTTATTAAATCGAAGTTGATCACCTCTTCGGTAACCGGGTGTTCTACCTGTATACGGGTGTTCATTTCCATAAAGTAGAAGTTGCGGTTCTTATCAACTAAAAACTCTACCGTACCGGCACCTTCGTATTTTACCGCTTTAGCGCCTTTAATGGCAGCCTCGCCCATTTTTTTACGCAGCTTTTCTGTCATAAAAGGAGATGGAGCTTCTTCTACCAGTTTCTGGTGGCGGCGCTGGATAGAGCAGTCGCGTTCAGATAAATGGCAAACTTTGCCGTACTGGTCGCCTACTACCTGTATTTCGATGTGGCGTGGGTCTTCAACATATTTTTCAAGGTACAGGCCGTCGTTACCAAAGGCTGCGCCAGATTCGGCACGGGCACTATCCCAGGCATTTTCAAATTCAGCATCTTTCCAAACAATACGCATACCACGGCCACCACCACCGGCGGTTGCTTTTAGTATTATAGGGTAACCTATTTTGTTGGCAATAGATATGCCTTGTTTAACATCAGTTAACAATCCCTCAGAACCAGGAACGATAGGAACGCCGGCTTTTTTCATGGTTTCTTTAGCCGAAGCTTTATCGCCCATTCTGTTGATCTGATCGGCCGTGGCACCAATAAATTTGATACCATACTCGGCACAAATAGCTGAGAATTTTGCGTTCTCAGATAAAAAACCGTATCCGGGGTGTATCGCGTCAGCATTTGTTAATTCGGCTGCTGAGATGATGTTGGGAATATTTAAGTATGAATCGCGGCTTGGAGGAGGGCCAATACAAACAGCTTCATCTGCAAAACGCACATGCAGGCTATCACGATCGGCGGTTGAGTATACAGCTACGGTTTTAATGCCCATTTCTTTACATGTGCGAATAATTCGCAGGGCAATTTCACCTCGGTTAGCTATTAATATTTTTTTAAACATGGCTTTCGAATGTGTAGATATGCAGATGTGCAAATATGCAGATTAATGCGCAGCTCATCTGCACATCCGCAATTTGCACATCAACGAATTTACTTAGGTTCTACTAAAAATAAAGGCTGGTCGTATTCAACCGGCGAAGCATTGTCTACAAGTACTTTTACGATACGGCCTGATACTTCAGATTCGATCTCGTTGAAAAGTTTCATAGCTTCAATAATGCACAATACGCTGCCTGTGCTTATTTCATCGCCTACGTTTACAAATAATGGTTTATCGGGCGATGATGAACGGTAGAACGTACCTATCATCGGCGATTTGATGGTGATCAGGTTTGAAGTATCTGCAACAGCCACAGCTTCGGCAGCAGGTGCTGCAGATGGCAAGCTTACAGGCTGCGGCGCAGGGGCTGCAGCAAGCGGTTGCTGTACCGGTATAGAAGCGTTTACATACGTTGGTGCTTCGTTGGTTTTTATAGTGATCTTAAAATTCTCTTGCTCGATCGATACTTCGTTTACGCCCGATTTTGACACAAAGCGTATAAGATCCTGAATCTGTTTAATATCCATAATAAGCGATAATTGGTTTGGATAAAAGTAGTTTATAAATATGCAAATGTGCGGATATGCAAATGTGCAAATGATTTTTAATGAATTATTTATTTAACAAGTACAATTTTAAGATGTTTTAATTTAAAATCTGCATATCTGCACATTTTAAATCTGCACATCAGTTTAGTAGGCCCATTTTAAATAAATAGAGCCCCAGGTAAACCCGCCGCCAAAGGCAGCTAAAATAAGGTTGTCACCCTTTTTAAATTTATCTTCCCACTCCCATAGGCACAATGGGATAGTACCGTTTGTGGTATTACCGTAACGCTCAATGTTTACAATAACCCTATCAGGGGTTATACCGGTGCGGTTAGCTGTAGCATCAATAATACGTTTGTTGGCCTGGTGTGGTACCAGCCATGCAATATCATCGGCAACTAAATGATTGCGTTCCATTACTTCGGCGGCAACTTCGGCCATGTTGGTTACAGCAAATTTAAATACTGCCTGGCCTTCCTGGTATGCATAGTGCTCTTTATTAGCAACGGTTTCGTGCGTGGCCGGACTAACCGAACCACCCGATTTTTGAAATAAAAGCTGTGAGCCCGCGCCATCGCTTTTCAGCACCGAATCTATAATGCCGTAGCCTTCTGTGTTAGGCTCAAGCAGGGCACAGCCGCATCCATCGCCAAAAATGATACAGGTAGCACGGTCTTCGTAGTTGATGATTGACGACATTTTATCGCCCCCTACTACTAATACTTTGGTGTGTTTACCACTCTCAATAAACTGCGCACCGGTAGCCAGGCCAAATATAAAGCCGGAACATGCTGCCTGAAGATCATAACCCCAGGCATTTTTAGCGCCAATTTTGTGTGCAAGAATATTTGCCGTTGCGGGGAAAGGTAAATCAGGGGTGGTGGTGCAAAATATGATCAGGTCTATCTCTTCGGCAGTTATACCACGCTTTTTCAGCAAACCCTCAACAGCCGGTACGGCCATATCTGATGTGCCAAGCCCTTCGCCTTTTAATATCCTACGCTCTTTAATGCCGGTACGACTCGTTATCCACTCATCGTTGGTTTCCACCATTGTTTCCAGCTCCTGGTTGGTTAATACGTACTCGGGCACGTAACCATTTACAGCGGTAATAGCAGCAGTAATTTTGCTCATTCTATATTTTTTTACTGAAAAGCCAGTTTAATTTTGTCTATAAGGTTGGTCTCGATCATGTTCCTTGACAATAGCACCATGTTTTTGATAGCCTCGGGACTTGAAATGCCATGGCCAACAACAACAGGCGCATTAACACCAAGTATAGGGCTTCCGCCGTATTGCTCGTAGTTAAAGCGGTCAAAAAATTCGTCTTTAAATCTTTTCTTTTGGGTAATAACGTAAAAAGATTCGGCAAGTTTAAGGATAATGTTCCCTGTAAAACCATCGCATACAACAACATCGTTGTTATCAGCAAAAAGGTCGCGTCCTTCAACGTTACCTACAAAGTTAAACAGTTTGGTATCCTTCATTAAAGGGTAGGTGGCCTGTAAAAGCAGGTTGCCTTTCTCCTCTTCTTCGCCAATATTCATCAGCGCTATACGCGGGTTGGGTATCCCGTATATAGATTCGGCAAGCAGGCTGCCTAAAACACCAAACTGCAAAAGCACATCAGGCTTGCAGTCGGCATTGGCGCCTACATCCAAAATAATACCCAAACCGCCTTTAAGTTTGGGTACAATGGTTGTCATGGCCGGGCGTATTACACCGGGTACGGTTTTTACGCTGAACATGCTGCCCACCAGCATAGCCCCGGTATTCCCTGCCGAGGAAAATGCCTGTATAGCGTTTTCTTTCAGCATCTGGAAGCCAACGCTTATACTCGAGTTGGGTTTCTGAACAATAGCCTTAGTGGGGTGTTCGCCCATGCCAATAACTTCGGTTGTGTGTACAAACTCAAAGTTATCGGGGCTAAAATTATTTTCCTGAAGTATGCTTAGTGCAATATGCTTGTCGCCAATGAGCACGAGTTTTTGCCCGGCAGATAAAACTTTACAAGCTTCAATTGCCCCTAAAACTGCTGCCTTGGGGGCGAAATCACCGCCCATAATATCTAAGCCAATCTTCATTTTCAGAAAATTAAACTTAAACTGCTACTGCTTTCTCAATAAGGATTTTTCCGTTGAAGTAAACGTTACCGTCAACAGTGTATGCTCTGTGTGGCAAGTGTACTGCACCAGTAGTTTGGCAAGTAGTTAAAGTAGGCGCTTCTGCTTTGTAGTGCGTTCTGCGTTTATCTCTTCTTGATTTTGAAATTTTCCGTTTTGGATGTGCCATAACTTTTAGTTATTATATTATTTTAATTTTTTAAGAGCTTCCCATCTCGGGTCAACACTCTCGGTTTTTTCATCATTTGCCGCAAGCTTATTTAAGTTTGCCAGCATTTCCTCGTCACATTGTTTCCCGTCGCCCTCGTTACTGCAATTGGCAATAAACGGCAGCGCAACGTTCACATATTCATATATCAGCCTGGCAACATCAATCTCATGATCGTTTTTGCCAAGGGTAATTATCTCGTCATCTTCGCTCATTTCCTCTTCTGTAAACCGGGCTATTTGCTGTTCGTGAATATCTATCGGTTGCAGATAATCAGATAAGCATCTATCACAAGTGGCATTTACAGTGCCGGTAATGTCAAAGTTCAGGATAAGCATCGTTTCCTGTTTGTCCAGTTCAACCTTACAAATAAGATTGGCTTTTTTAACTAACGAGTATTCAAACTCGGCAAAAAAAACATCGTTTATTTCGTATTCAAAATAATGCTTGCCCAGCTTAAGGCCGGTAAAAGGGATTGAATATGTTTTTAGCGATTTCAATGAGCAACAATTAGCCCGCAAATGTAGGTAAATTTCCGAAAACTGGAAAGTGTTTTTTTTAATTGGTTTTTGGGTTGTTAACAATGTCCGTTGAAGGGCTGTAAAAGCGGAAAGGCTAAGGGTAAAAGAAAGCGGCTGGCCTCTCCGTGTTTATGTAAGCATGCGTAATGCGTTGTGGGGAATGGTTCTTCCGCTCCATCATACCACACGGTTATTTATTGGTGGGTAACCTCACGTAAGGCTTCCACAATTTTTTTAGCAGTAGCGGCCAGTTCATCCTGCGTAGGGCTAAGTTTTGGCCTTGCAAAGTTCATATCATCAACCCTGTTCATAGGTATTAAATGAATATGAGCGTGAGGTACTTCTAAACCAATAACAGCTACGCCAACCTTCTTACATGTGATAGCTTTTTTTATCCCCGTGGCTACAATTTTAGCAAATATCTGCAAACCCATGTACGTTTCATCTTCCAGGTCAAAAATATAATCAACCTCGGCTTTTGGGATAACCAGCACATGCCCTTCGGCCAATGGGCTGATATCCAAAAAAGCTAAAAACTCATTTGTTTCGGCTACTATATGTGCCGGGATTTCGCCTGATATGATCTTTGAAAAGATGCTCATAATTAGTGAGTGGTTGATTATGTGAGTGGTGAATAGTTAAGAAATGGTTTGGATGAACAGCTACGGAACTGCTCACCCAAACCATTTACTATCTACTAATTTCTAATACCTCAAATTCTATTTTACCTGCGGGTACGGTTATCTCGGTTATTTCACCAACTGATTTACCTAACAAGCCTTTTGCAATAGGTGATGTTACCGATATTTTACCGGCTTTCATATCAGCTTCGCTTTCTGATACCAACTGGTAGCTCATAGTAGCGCCGCTTTTTATATTTTTTATTTTTACGATAGATAAGGCCAAAACCTTAGATACATCCAGTTTTGATTCATCAAGTAAACGGGCGTTTGCCAGCGTTTCCTGCATTTGGGCTATTTTGCCCTCGTGCAAGCCCTGAGCTTCTTTTGCTGCATCGTATTCGGCGTTTTCCGAAAGATCGCCCTTATCACGTGCTTCAGCTATTGCAGCGCTGATATTAGCACGGCCTGTAGTTTTTAAGTATTGTAACTCTTCTTTTAATTTTTCTAAACCTTCTTTGGTATAGTATGATACCTCTGCCATAACACAATATAATTAGTAGTTTATTATCAGTTTGCGCCAAAAAAAACCGCCCCCCTACTTTTTCTATAGAAGAGCGTGATGGCCTTAAAAACAAACAAGACTACGTGGGCCGGGCCTGCATAGTCTTGTTTAGTGTAAAACGAAGATAGTATAATTAAATTTTATTATCCAAATTTTTTAATTGAATGCTTACACCTATCGGATGGAATTTTACTGACTACGCTAATCCCAGTTTACCCAGTTTCATGGCCATTACTTCGCTTATTTTACGGTAACTTTCAAACGTCCATCCACCAACATGCGGGCTTAAAATTACCCTGCCGCTTTGGCGTAATTCATCAAACCAGGCCTGTTCTGCAAGCGATGGAAATTTCTCCACCTCCAATACATCAAGCCCCGCAGCTATTATTTTGCCTTGTTTAATGGCGCTGAGCACTGCGCTGGTTTTAACTACCTTGCCGCGTGCTGTATTGATAAAAAATATAGGCTTTTTAAAATGATAAAAGTATTCATCGTTCACCATTCCATCAGTTTCTTTGGTGAGCGGTATATGCAGGCTCAAAACATCACTGTGTTTAACAATCTCTTCCATGCTTACCTCGCGGGCATATTGGTCGCTAAAACCGGTTTTATATTTATCGTAAGCAATAACATTTACGCCAAAACCCGATAGCTTTTTGGCAAAGCTGCTGCCCATATGCCCATAGCCAATAATGCCAACAGTCCGCCCTTTTAATTCGTACCCGCGGTTTTCCTCGCGGCGCCAGCTGCCTGCGCGGATCTCGGCATCCGCGGTATTCATATTATTCATCAGTGACAACAGCAGGCCTATGGCGTGCTCGCCAACGGCATCCATATTACCTTCGGGTGCGTTGATTAATTTGATGCCTTTTTCTAAAGCATAATCTTCATCAATATTATCCATACCGGCCCCGGCGCGGCAAATAAAACGCAGATGGGTGGCCTGGTCAATGAACTTCCTGTCTACCTGGAACTTGGAACGGATAACCAATCCATCATAATTATTGATGATGGCATAGGCCTCATCAAGCTTCATATCTGGCTGGTAATTGATTGTGTACCCAAAACCTCCGGCCTGTTCAATAAACGTAGGGTGCAGATCGTCGACAATAAGGATGTTGTTTTTCAATGGCGTAAGAATTTGATGCGCAAAATTACAAATTTAGAAAGGATAAGGCAGGAGCGAATAATTATGTGGTTTAAGCATGACGGAATTACTCACCCCGGCTATGCTGCGCTGGCCGATCCTCTCTGCTGCGCAAAGAGGATGAAACTGCAAACACCCTCTTTCCACAAGCGGAGAGAGGGTGAGTTTACTCACCAACCTGCCACCTTAAAAACTGGCACGCAAATAGCATACATCTATATATAATAAATTCACTGATGATTATTCCATTTAAAAAAGCACGTACAGATATTAAAAGATATGTAGATACGCTATCGCACGATGGCTTTAGGCGCATATTTGACAATATAGACCAGCTCGGCATCAAAAAAGGCGTTGATAAACATGGCCTGGATAAGTTCATCAACCAATGTGCGTACATGGCTGCAGGCTCGGGTGCTATTGCCGGCAGTGGCGGCGTAATGACCATGCTGGTAGGCATGCCGGTTGATTTTATTAACCTGATAACCCAACAGTTTAGGGTTACTATGGCCATTATGTATTATACCAAAGGCAACTACAGGATAGGCTTTGATGAATTTATGGTACTTGTTGCCACATCTTTTAAAGTAGAGGCTGGCATAGCCGTAACCAAAACCATGATGGAAGGCATTGCCGAAAAATTATTGCTGGCTTTTGGCGTACGCGCTGCGGAGCGTTTAGTACCGGTTGTAGGTGCCGTAATTGGTGGCACAGCAAATTACCTGTTTGTAAAACGCATGGCCTTAAAGGTTAAAGAAATGAAAGGCGCAGATAAGGTAGTGGTAATACCGATTGACTAACGCGACTTGCTTATACCTAACAACCCGTTGGGGTCCAGATATTTCATCTTCATGAGTTGTTTGTAGCTGAACAGCACATCCCGTTGTGGTTCAAAAGCCTGCACAACATGCGGCAAAACATCATCTGATGACAGCAGTATCCCCTTGGAGGTAATTAAATATTTTGTTGCGGGGCTGCTGATGTTAAATGTATTTACGGTTTTCATCAACCTGTCATATATAACCGAATCATAATCAGGGTCGTCTTTAAGGGAGTTTTTATCATCTTGTATACGCTCGCTTAAAATGCGTTTGTACCTGGCCTTAATTATACGAAGCCCTTTTGCAGTAAGAATTTTTGACAGCAAAACGGGCTTGCCGGTTTTTGTATTTAAGGTAACCCACCGCTGGTACGAGCTTGGGTATGCCCCCATGGTTTCATACATCAAATTAACAGATATTATATCTCCGCTAAAATAGTTTACATCGTAGTTTAATGCAGTTATCCCGCATCCGCATTCCGCATATTCTGAAACAACCTCTGCTATTGTTTTGCCATTAAGAATTTCCTTTTCAGACAGCGCTTTTTGTAATTCGGGAGATTTATTTGATACCACCGGAAGGTATAACGTATCGGCACTGTCCTGGTATTTTAAATAAACAGGCTTGGTTGTTATGGTTTTTTGTGCATAGCAACAAAAAGTGCCAAGCAAAACCACACCAATCATTATCAATACATGTTTCATTGTCTGTTTTCCGCTATCTCGTTGGTTAGTTGCACAAAATCGGCTACACTTAAACGTTCGGCACGCAGGTCGAGGGTTTTATTATCTACCATCTTCTCTTTATTAATTAATGATGATACCGCGTTTCGCAGGGTTTTACGGCGCTGGTTGAACCCCGCTTTTACAACCTGCCAAAAAAGTTTTTCATCACAACCAAGATCGGCAGTGGCGTTACGGGTTAAGCGGATAACAGCCGACAGTACCTTTGGCGGCGGGTTAAATACACCAGCCTTCACCGTAAATAAGTATTCAACCTTATAATAGGCCTGCAAAAAAACGCTCAGGATGCCGTACTCCTTACTGCCGGGTTTTGATGCACAGCGTTCGGCTACTTCTTTCTGAAACATGCCTACAACCTCGTGTACCTGGTCACGGTGATCCAGTATCTTAAAAAGTATCTGCGAGGAAATATTGTAAGGGAAGTTACCTATCACAGCCATCTGGCTTTCAAACTTCGCTTTAAAGTCTAGCTCCAAAAAATCGGCATTGATCAGCCTCTCGCCCAATTTGGGGTATTTCTTTTTCAGGAACGTATACGATTCGGTATCAATATCTATCAAAAAAGTTTCGTACTCGGCTTTTTGCAGCAAAAAATCAGACAGGATGCCCATACCCGGGCCAACCTCAAGTACCTGCTTATACCTACCCTCGGGGCGCAGGCTATCCACGATTTTAGAGGCAATATTTTTATCAGTAAGAAAGTGCTGCCCTAAATGTTTTTTTGCTCTTACTAATGTCATTATCTGTTTTTATTTGAGCAAATTAAGGCATATTTGTGCTTTAATCAGAATTTATAAACTTAAAATCTTTTTATTTGCATGTTGAGCGGCGAGCTAAAGGCTTAAAGCACAAAGCAAAATACGTAACCGGCGGTATAAAAAACCATCGGCGAAATCATAATAATCATGAGCGACAAACCTAAAATAGGAATAAGTATTGGAGATGTTAACGGGATAGGGTTAGAGATAATCATCAAAACCCTGGCTGATGCTAAAATATACGATTACTGCACTCCAATTGTTTACGGGCATACTAAAGTGGCGTCATTCCACCGCCGGGCTACCCATATAAACGAATTTAATTTTAATGTGGTAGATAGTGCCGCCGATGCGCAGCACCGTAAACCCAACATGATAAACTGCTGGGAAGAAGATGTGAAAATTGAACCCGGCCAGGTAACTGCCGAAGGTGGCAAATACGCTTACATCTCCTTACAACGCGCAACAGACGACCTGCTGGCCGGCAATATAGACGGCCTGGTAACAGCGCCCATCAATAAAGACAATATCCAAAACGAGGAGTTTAGTTTCCCCGGCCATACCGAATACCTGCAGCATCGCGACAGCAAAGATGAATCGCTGATGTTTTTGGTGAGTGATACCCTGCGTGTTGGCGTGGTAACTGGCCATATCCCGGTGTCAAAGATCGCGGAAAGCATCACTACCGACAAAATCATCCACAAGCTAAAGCTGATGAATTCCAGCCTGCAGGATGACTTTTGGATCCGCAAGCCAAAAATTGCCGTGTTAGGGCTTAACCCCCACGCGGGAGATAATGGCCTTATTGGCAGTGAAGAAAAAGATACGATCATCCCTGCTATTGAAGAAGCCCGGAACAACGATGTACTGGCTTTTGGCCCTTACGCCGCCGACGGCTTTTTTGCTAACGGTACCTACCTGCAATTTGATGCCGTACTGGCCATGTACCACGACCAGGGGCTTATCCCATTTAAACAAATAGCGTTTGAATCAGGTGTCAACTACACTGCCGGGCTAAGTTTTGTACGCACCTCACCCGATCATGGAACCGCTTATGACATTGCCGGTAGAAACATGGCTTCGGAAGTATCTTTCCGCGAAGCATTATTCACCGCTTTACATATTATTAAACACAGAAGAGAAACCGCCGAGCTAAACGAGAACCCTTTGATGTTTGCCAAATTAAGTCGCGATAGGGACTAATAAGCCATCGCAGAGATACTGTTTTAAATTTATTACCGTTAGATTAAAACATTTATCTATAAAAATCATTTTCCTGTTTAATGAGTAATTTAATTAACCGCATCAGGTCAATTGATGCGTTTCGTGCAGTTACCATGTTCCTGATGATCTTTGTGAATGATCTGGATGGCGTGCCAAATACCCCTCAATGGCTTAAACATGCAGGAATTAATGCCGATGCTTTAGGACTTGCCGATACCATATTCCCAGCCTTCCTTTTTATTGTAGGCTTATCCATACCCTATGCCTTTAAAAAACGGCTGCATAATGAGAACGCGCATATCCCTATGCGCATTGTCACCCGGTCGTTCGCGCTTATATTTATCGGGTTTTTCCACGCCAATATGGAAACCTATAACGACCCGGCCACCCTTTTGCCGCAACCTGTTTGGGAAAGCCTGGCCACCTTCAGTTTCTTCTTTATATTTTTAGATTACAGCAAAGTACAGTCAAAAACCACGCGATACGTACTTCAGGGCTTTGGCATCCTGCTATTGGCCGTCATGTGCATTCTATACAAAAGTACCGACCCCAACCACCCGTGGCTGCATTTAACATGGTGGGGCATATTGGGGCTAATTGGCTGGTCGTACCTGGTTTGTGCGTTTATTTATTATTACAGTAATGGGGTGCTTTGGGTACAGGCTGCCGCCTGGATCTTCTTTATGTTCTTCAATATCGATTTCCACTTTGGCATGCTTAACTTTTTAAGCGGCATCCAAAAATATATGTGGATAGCCGGTAATGGGGCCATGCAGGCCTTTACCATGGCCGGCGTTTTTGTATCAGTGCTTTACATGCGGCTTGCTGAAAATAAGGAAATTAAAATGCTGTGGGTTGCTATGCTGCTGATGGCCGTGATATTGTTTAACCTTGGCTTTATCGTGCGTTATTTTAGCGGTGGAATAAGTAAGGCGCGCGATACCCCTTCATGGGTGCTCATTTGTACAGGTATAAGTTTGGTGGTATACGCTTTCTTTATTTTTTTGGTAGATGTAAAGCACAAATTCCATTGGTTTAAGGTGATAGAACCCGCCGGCACCAACACTTTTACCTGCTACCTGCTGCCTTTTTTGTTTTATCCCCTTTACCAAATGACGGATCTTGGCTACCCCGAATACTTTAACCAGGGCACCGGCGGGCTTATTAAGTGCGTCATATTTGCGTTTGTAATGGTTTGGTTAACCGGTTTGCTGCAAAAAATAAATGTACGGCTCAAGATATAAAGTGTTCACGTTCACTGCCGTGAACACTTGTGAACGCGGCTAAGTATTTGATTATCAGTTAAAAGCTGAATTTGGTATTTAAAACGCCCCCAAACGACTTAAAAACGCCCTCAAAAGGCACTCCCGGTCGAAATATTTTATACCTTTCAATTGTTTTAATAACATACCTATGCCTCAAACAGCCCAATACTGGATAGATCACTTAAGCCTGCTGCCGCACCCCGAGGGAGGGTACTACAAAGAAATTTTCCGGTCGGACAATGAGGTTACCCGGGCCGGGGCTACGGTTGTGAAACAGGCCTGCACATCCATTTACTATTTACTGGAAGGCCAGGACTTTTCGGGTTTCCACCGACTGGCATCAGATGAGCTGTGGTACTTTCACAAAGGCGCGCCGCTGCACATCCATGTTATTGACCATGAAGGTGTACATACCACCATTGAACTGAGCGACAGCAGCACCGGCAGCCTGCAAGCGGTTATCCCGCCCCATACCTGGTTCGCGGCCCAGATATCATCAGCCACCGGCTTTGCCCTGGTGAGTTGTGCCGTTGCCCCCGGTTTTGATTTTGCCGAGTTCGAGATGGCTAAGAAGGATGACCTGCTGGAGCAATACCCGCAGCATAGGGAGTTGTTAAATAGGCTGTGCAGGGAGTAAGTGGTAGCCAAAGGCTGCCTTTACTTCTTTAACAACTCTACCGACCCTAAAAATGAGTCCTTGTTTTTGGTGACCAGATTAGCAGGTACCCGGCATGACAGCGAATACATTTTGCTTCCGGTTAAAATCATTTGTATGGTCAGCGTAGCTTTTGTGGTATTTTCAGTGCCCGAGAAGCTATAGGTAGTGTATGTTTTCCACTTACCTATTGTTATCTCACCGAAGGTATAGTTGGTTTTTTTAGATGCAAACCCCGCCAGCAACTGATCTGCAAACCGCTGGTCGTCCTTCATTGGTGCTAAAGTGGCCGAATCTAAGTGAGCCACAACACTATAGTCTATCATATTGGCGGTATAGGCAATACTGTCGGCCTGCTTAAGGGTATAAATATCAATGCCGTTTTTACTATCCTTTAGCGGCTCGGCAGGGAATTTTACTGATATTTTCTCGTCGAGGTTTTTAGTTATCCAGGTGGTTTGAGCATTAGCGGTGGCCGATAATATCAGCACAAATAACAGCAGGTAATATTTCTTTTTCATTTGATGTGAACAAGGGTTTGATTGATAGCGCCAAGATAGTATTGCAGCATCAATTTTGGTGAAGCTGTTTAGCGATTTATTTTAGTGATAGTATTGTTGTTAATGATATAGCCATGCATAGCCACAAAATAAAAGGAGCAGGCACAGGTAAATATCAGAAGCTACTACAGGAGGTAATATAAAAATGGGATGCCAAATTAACCCGGGGGGTATCATGCGGGCGGCCTATATCTCCATCACCTCTTTTTTCTTTTTAGTCCGCAGCCTTTTAGGTACAAAATCAAGTATCTCGTTTTTCAGGGCTTCTATCATCCGGCGCTTTAAAAAATTGCGGTGCATCACTATACTTACCTCGCGGGCCGGTTCGGGGCTTTTAAAATAGCGTACGCGATCGCGCTGCTTATCGCTCATTTCGGCAAGGGCAAGCTCTGGTAAAATGGTAGCGCCGTTATTCATATCAACCATTCGTTTTAGCGTTTCAACGCTGCCGGTGTTATACTCAAAATGCTGAAAGCCTTTGGTAGCCTTACGCCGCTGGCAAATGTTCAGTACCTGTTCGCGCATGCAATGCCCCTCGTTAAGCACCCAAATCTCCTCCATATCAATATCATCGGGGGTGATGGTTTTCTTTTTATACAGCTTGCTGTTTTTTGAAGCGTAGGCCACAAAGTTTTCGTAAAACACCGGGATCTCCGTAATGCTGCTTTCATGCAGCGGGGTTGATAGTATGCCGCAATCAATTGTGCCCAGTTTTAGCTGCTGGATGATCTGCTCGGTGGTTTGCTCCCAAACTATCAGTTTTACGGCCGGGTATTTTTGTATAAAGCCGTTTAATATTTTAGGTAATATATATGGCGATACTGTAGGGATAATACCCACTTTTAATTCGCCGGATAGTTCCTTCTGCCTGTCGCTGATGATTTCCTTTATCTTTTCACTTTCGGCCAGCAGCACCCTTGCCTGTGCTATAATTTCTTCACCAATTTCGGTAGGGATAACCGGCTGGTGGCTGCGGTCAAAAAGCTTTACCCCAAGGGTGTCTTCCAGTTTTTGTATTTGCATACTAAGGGTAGGCTGCGTTACAAAACATTTGTTGGCCGCCGCTACAAAACTACGGTAGGTATCAACCGCAATTACATATTCAAGCTGAGTTATAGTCATTATCAATATAATCTATCTAAAGATAGTAATTATTGATTTTTTCTATCCATTATTTTTAATCAAGTTTGGGAAAATACAAATCCACAACGTTATGGTACCCAATAAAAAGCTTACTACTGCATCAGGCAGGCCTTTTGCAGAGAACGAAAATTCTCAGACCATTGGCCCGCGTGGCCCTATCCTGCTTCAGGATTATATACTGCACGAAAAAATGGCTCATTTTAACCGCGAGCGTATCCCCGAGCGTGTGGTACATGCAAAGGGTTCGGGCGCGTATGGTACCCTAACAATTACGCATGATATAACTCAATATACCCGTGCAAAAGTATTTAACCAGGTAGGTAAAGAAACCCGCGCATTTCTGCGGTTCTCTACAGTTGGCGGCGAAAAAGGATCGGCTGATACAGAACGTGACCCCCGCGGCTTCGCCCTGAAGTTTTACACCGAGGATGGCAACTGGGACCTTGTGGGTAACAACACCCCGGTGTTTTTTATAAAAGACCCCAAAAAGTTTGGCGATTTTATCCATACCCAAAAACGCGACCCATACACCAACTGTAAGAGCCCAACCATGATTTGGGATTTTTGGTCGCTTAACCCCGAGAGCCTGCACCAGGTTACCATTTTGATGAGCGACAGGGGAACGCCTTACGGTTACCGCCATATGGATGGGTTTGGCAGCCATACCTTCTCGTTCATTAACGCGCAAAACCAACGTTTTTATGTAAAGTTCCATTTTAAAACCCAGCAGGGGATTAAGAACTTTACCGATGAAGAAGCCGGCGAGATGCGCGGTAAAAACCCCGATTTTGCACAGCATGACCTGTTAACGCATATTGATAACGGCGAATTCCCGAGATGGGCTGTGAAGATACAGGTAATGCCCGAAGCTGAAGCCGCAACTTACCATATTAACCCGTTTGACCTGACCAAGGTTTGGCCACATGGCGATTACCCGCTTATTGATGTAGGCATTTTAGAGCTTAACGAAAACCCCGATAACTATTTTGCGCATGTGGAGCAGGCTGCTTTTGCGCCGGCACACGTTGTAGATGGTATAGGCTACTCGCCAGATAAGATGTTACAGGGGCGCATACTTTCTTACCCTGATGCGCACCGTTACCGCCTTGGGGCTAATTACGAGCAAATACCGGTAAACCGCTGCCCTTTTATGGTGAACAACTACCAACGCGACGGCCAGATGCGTATTGACGGCAATGGCGGTAAAAACCCTAACTACTTCCCAAACAGTTTTGATGACATTGAGGCCGACCAGCATTACAAAGAACCGGCCTGGGATGTAAATGCGCAGGTTGCCGATTGGTATGACCGCAATGCCGAAAACGAGAACGACCACTACACCCAACCGGGGAACCTGTACCGTTTGATGGATGAGACCGCTAAGAAGGACCTGATCAAAAACATTGTTAACTCAATGAGTGGTATTGAAGGCCCTAAAAAGGATGAGATTACCAACAGACAGCTTTGCCACTGGTTCCGTGCGGATATTGGGCTGGGTATGGCTATTGCACAAGGCCTGCAGTTAGACCTGAGCGAAACCATGAAGCACATGCCGGCATAGTTTAGATTTGAGATATTAGATGTGAGATTTGAGAAAAGTTCACATAAAAAGCCTCTCGCCAGTTAACGAGAGGCTTTTGTTATTTCTTGGGTTTGCGTTTGGTGGCCGATTTAATACAGTTAGGCACTTTCTTACCATTTTTTGTTTTCATACCCGCTATTTTGTAGCCCGCCCAGCACGGGCCTCTTTTCCCCCGGTTTGCCATAATTTTAGTTTTTGTTGATTGATGTATGGCAAGGATTGTTCCAAAAAACAAATATTGGATTTTGGCTATGGACGGGAATGAGGCAAAAAAAATGTGAGATCCGAAACCTTGCGGTCTCAAATCTCACATCTAATAGCTTAAATCTGAGTTTTTTACTCTACCGTTACCGATTTTGCAAGGTTACGGGGTTGGTCAACATTACAACCGCGCATTACCGCTATATGGTATGATAACAGCTGCAATGGTATTGTTGCCAGTAATGGCACAAAAGTTTCGCCTGTTAGCGGGATCTCAATTGTATAATCGGCCATTGCTTTAACATCGGTATCACCTTCTGATACAATGGCGATAACATGGCCGCCACGGGCTTTTACCTCCTGTATGTTGCTGATAACTTTCTCATACGATGAGTTTTTAGTAGCAATAAATACAACCGGCATATCTGCGTCAATTAAAGCGATAGGGCCGTGTTTCATTTCGGCAGCAGGGTAGCCTTCTGCGTGTATGTATGAAATTTCTTTCAGCTTTAAAGCACCTTCAAGCGCAACAGGGAATGAGCTGCCACGGCCAAGAAACAGGCAGTTGGCTGAATCTTTAAAACGTTCGGCTATGGCTTTAACCACATCGTTACATTTTAAGGTTTCTTCAACCAGGGCTGGTATCTCATCCAGTTCGGTAAGGTATTCAACAAATTTGCTTTGGGTTATAGTGCCCCTTTGTTGGGCAATATAAAACGCAATAAGGGTTAGTATAGTAACCTGGGCGGTAAACGCCTTGGTTGATGCAACGCCAATTTCCGGCCCGGCGTGGGTGTAAACCCCTGCATGTGTAATACGCGGTATAGATGCGCCTACAACGTTACAAATACCAAAAATAGTGGCGCCTTTTTCTTTAGCCAGTTCAATAGCGGCCATGGTATCGGCAGTTTCGCCCGATTGTGAAATGGCAATAACCAGGTCTTTTGATGATATGATAGGATTGCGGTACCTAAACTCTGAAGCGTATTCAACTTCAACAGGTACGCGTGCATATTCTTCAATCAAATACTCGCCAACCAAGCCCGCATGCCATGATGTGCCGCATGCAACGATAATGATACGGTCGATATTTTTTAGTTTTTCGATATACTCTTTAATACCACCCAGGGTAACAATGCCATGCTCAGGGTCGATACGGCCGCGCAGACAGTCGCGGATAGAGCGGGGTTGCTCGTATATCTCTTTAAGCATAAAGTGGTCATAGCCGCCTTTTTCAAGCATCTCCAGTTTAAGCTCGAGCTCTTGTATATACGGTGTCTGGATAGTGTTATCAATATTTTTGATCAGCAGGTCATCGCGCCTTACATATGCAATCTCGTTATCGTTTAAATAGATAACGTTTTTAGTGTACTCAACAATTGGTGTAGCATCAGATGCAATAAAATACTCGCCTTTACCAACACCAATTACCATCGGGCTGCCTTTGCGTGCAGCTATAAGTTCGTCGGGTTCATCCTCGCTCATAATAACTATTGCGTAGGCGCCAACAACACGGTTCAGGGCAAGCCTTACGGCTTCGCGCAGGCCAAGGCCGGTTACGTCTTTAATCTCTTCAATAAGATGTATCAACACCTCAGTATCGGTGTCGCTTTTAAACTCATGCCCTTTTGAGGACAGGGCCTCTTTTAAGGTAGCGTAGTTCTCAATTATACCATTGTGGATGATGGTAAGCTTGCCATCGCCGGAGGTATGCGGATGCGAGTTGCGGTCGCTTGGGGCGCCGTGGGTAGCCCAGCGGGTATGCCCCATACCTACAGAGCCTGAAACGTCTGCGTCTTTTACATGGGCTTCAAGCTCGCTTACTTTTCCGGCCTTTTTAAAAAGTTTTAAGCCGTCATTAGCCAGTGCTATACCAGCACTGTCATACCCCCTGTACTCAAGCCTGTGAAGCCCTTTTATTACTATTGGATAGGCGTCTCTGAAGCCTATATAACCTACTATGCCGCACATAAATAAATAGAATTTTTAATGTAATTAATAGAATTAGATGTGCGACAAAAGTAAGGAGATAAATAGCATTATCAAATGCTATTTATCAGATAAAAAAAAATACCCCTAATGGGGTATTTTTAAATGCTTTTAAAAAGTTTTATTGATTTATTTTGGTGTATATAATGTTAAGCTTTACCCGGTAAGGCGAATTTTTACCTACTATTATTGACCTATCGGCATAAGTAGATGCGGGGGTAACGTCAATAGTTGTACCAGTAGGGTTTACAGGTGCCAGGAAAGTACCGTAATCTACAGTTTTGCCACGTAACAGGTCTTGTAAATAAGCGGTTATTATAAAATGGTATTCACCGGTGGCTGCATTATATGCTCCGCCAAAGTTTGATGCTCTTGGGTCGGTTGATGATGCATCTTGTAAGGTTGTACGCTGGCGTGCAATGTCGTACTTGTAAAGCGTTAGCCTTTTGCTTGGTGCAAACGGTGTTGCAGAGCCCGGATCAACCTTAACGATCAATTCGGCGCGGTTTAATACAACATTGTCGCTGCCTCCCTCGGATGCAAAGATGCTTTTAACATCGGGGAGGGTTAATTTAGCCCTAAGCCCGGCAAGTCCCTGTAAATATACAAGCCCTTTAGTTGATGTGTTATCTAATGCGGCCAGTACTTTGGTACTATAAGTATGTTTAATTTCGGTAACTTTTCTGCCAAGTGATAGTGAAATTGAGGTGGTATCGGTAGTAGAGCCGTTAATGTTTTTATAATAAATTGTTAACGCCGCCGAATCGAGATTGAAATACATATTACCACCCACACCAGGTGTTTGATTTTTATCAAGTGAAATATATAAACCATTCATTTGGTTTTCGTAAATCACAGGGTTGCTTAATACTGTCTGAGCAACTAAAAAAAAGTGTTGATTAATAAAATCCGGATCAATAGGGATACGTACCTGTGGTTTAACCTTTATCAGTGTATCGGGGCCACCTTTCACCATGTTTAATATTTTCAGTGTGTCATGCGCTCTGGCCGAAAAAGTTTTAGACCCTATTATATCACTGTAAGATTCAAAATGCTTGGTGTTGTAGTATGATTTTGTAGCTACAATACGCTCACTAAGCTGGCGCACGTCAATTTTATATGTTGATAACAGCGAATCACCATAAAAGCCATCAGTAGCGTAAGGCAGGATCAATCGGGCCGAGTCAATGGTGATTGTTCCGGTTGGTAAGGTGTAAGCAGTTGCGCCCGGGGTTGATAGCACCATTGCAATGTTAGTTTCGGTTGTGCCAAACTCCGGATCCTTAAAGTAGGATAAAGGCACCCTGCTTGATAAGCCGCTGGTTATAACGCTGTCTTCTTTAACGGTGGTGGCCATTATACTGGTATCAGCTATAAGTTTACCGGCAATTGGTGTAGCCGGGTCTAAGCCTATACCATCCTGGGTTTTACAGCTATTCAAAATAAAAAGACTTATTAACAGGGTTAATAAGCCTAATTTGTAAAATTTCATATATAATTTTAAAGCTTATGCAACATCCACCAATTGCTCGTTGGTGATTTCTTCGTAAAAATTGTAATAATTTTCGAAATCCGAAGTAGAAACGTATTCCAAAACCGATTTATTGCTGTTTTTAACATTATTTAACACATCTGCATCAATATCGGCGCTGCCCAGTACAATGCCGTCGCTGTAGTGTATTGCACCTGCGTACATTGCAGTATTGGTGCCATCCTTGTAAACTTCGGTATGTGCTTCGGTCATATCGCCCATTACAGCCTTGCTTGCAAAATCGGCATCCAGTTTCTCTTTAAAATCATTTCCATAAATAGAGTAAACTACTTTTGAATTTTTAAAGGTTGGGTCGTCTTTATATGTTGTTTTTAAATAAGCCGGCACTAAAGCGCTCATCCAGCCATGGCAGTGAATAACATCAGGTGCCCAGCCAAGTTTCTTAACGGTTTCTAAAGCGCCTTTGCAGAAAAAGATCATGCGCTCATCATTGTCAGCATAAAATTTGCCGTCTTTGTCATTAAACACGTGCTTGCGCTGAAAATACTCTTCATTATCTAAAAAGTAAACCTGCATGCGTGCTGCCGGTATAGAAGCCACCTTAATAATCAGTGGATTATCATTATCGTTAATAATAATGTTCATCCCCGATAAACGGATAACCTCATGTAAACGGTTCCTGCGCTCATTAATGTTCCCGAAACGTGGCATCAAAATGCGAATTTCGAAACCCTTCTCCTGCATGGCTTGCGGAAGCTGACGGGTTATTTCGGCAATTTTTGTGAGTTCAAGGAAAGGAGACATTTCATGAGTTATGAACAGTAGTTTTGATTTACCCATCACTAATCAGTATTAATAAATGTAAAGAAGTCAAAAAATTTGAGTGTGCAAATATAAGCATTATTATATGAACTGGCAACCACTTATGCAAGAGGGTTTGGTAGTTTTTAAGTAATTGCACACCTTTACCAAATTTTTGCAACCCTTTTTAGTTTGAAAATATTTACCACACGCCGGCAAATCCGGGAATATCTATCCGCACAAAACCCAGCAACTGTTGGGTTTGTACCCACCATGGGCGCGCTGCATAATGGCCATCTGTCGTTAATTGCGCAGGCAAAGCAGGGCAACAATATTGTTGTTTGCAGCATTTTTGTTAACCCAACACAGTTTAACGATCCCAAAGACCTGGAAAATTACCCACGCCCCATTGAGGCCGATATAGCCAAACTGGAGCAGGCCGGCTGCGATGTTTTGTTTAACCCCGCCGTTACAGAAATGTATGACGCAAATGAGCAATGGCATTTGAATATTGGCCCGCTTGAGCATTTGCTTGAGGGCGAATTCAGGCCAGGGCATTACCAGGGCGTAACGCAGGTGGTTTACAAATTGCTAGATATTGTTAAGCCCGATACCCTTTACATGGGGCAAAAGGATTACCAGCAAATTATGGTTGTTAACCGCATGATTGAACTGATGGATATGCCCGTAAAAATGGTGATGTGCCCCATTGAGCGGGAGGCGGATGGTTTGGCCATGAGCTCGCGCAATATTCATTTATCACCTGCCGACAGGCAACACGCGCTTGTATTGTCAAAAACGCTGAATTGGGTAAAAAGCAACTTTGATATTGATAATATACCGCAGCTACAACAGCAGGCAATGGAGATGCTTAAAGCTGAAAATGACGTACAGCCCGAGTATTTTGAGATAGTTGATGGGGAAAGCTTATTGCCTGCCGGTAAAGATAGTACAACTATTGTAGCCCTTACTGCCGCCCGTGTTGGCAAAACAAGGCTGATAGATAATGTATTGATAAAGTAAACGGCAGATCACGGCACCGTCATGTATATATTACAATGTGGCGATGATGCATAAACTTTACAGATAAAAATATTCCTACCTTTGCACCATGATTATTGAGGTATTAAAATCAAAGCTTCATCGCGTTAAGGTTACACAGGCCGAACTGAACTATGTTGGCAGCATAACCATTGATGAAGACCTTATTGAGGCTGCTAATATCATCCCGAATGAGAAAGTGCAGATTGTTAATAACAACAACGGAGCCCGTTTTGAAACCTATGTTATAAAAGGCGAACGCGGCAGCGGCACCGTATGCCTTAACGGCGCAACCGCAAGGCTTGCCCAGGTTGGCGATATCGTTATCATCATGTCATACGCATATATGGAAGCTGATGAAGCCCGTGCTTATGAGCCTATATTGATCTTCCCGGATGCAAATAATAAATTAATAAAGTAAATTAGCGGAGCTTAAACCCGCTTACTATAATGCGACTTTTCCTTATTGCCGCTTTTTTACTTACCACTTCGGTTTGTTTTGCGCAACGCCAAAATGTTTATTTCTTAAAGGAGGATAACTCCCTTGTTGATAATAAAGATAGTGCCGACTTTATCCGTGTAGTTAGCGAACCCGACTCAGGGGCAACGCTTTTTAATGTAATAGAATACTACCCCAATGGCAATAAAAAGCTAACCGGCAGGTCAAAGACGATCGACCCGTTGCGTTTACAAGGAGTATGCCTTACCTTTTATAAGAATGGTTTTAGAAAATCGTCTGAAAACTACGAGGATGGTGTGTTGGCCGGCAGCGTTGATGAATACTATCCAAACGGGCGGTTATCTACCCGTAAAGAATATATTTTAAAAGATAATGTAGAACCTAAATTACATTATAAATATAAGACCAGTACTTTTACTATACAGCAGGCTTTCGACTCGTTAGGTAACGTTACTGTAAAAGACGGCAATGGTATTTATAGCGGATACAATGAAGACCCCGTTAATAATTTAAAAGTTACAGAAGAGGGGCCCATTAAAAACGGGCTGCGTTCAGGAATATGGAAAGGTTTTGATAAAAAATATGATACCATGTTTGAAGAGGTTTATGAAAATGGGGATCTGGTATCAGGCAAGGCAGTGCATAATGGCGTAGCTGTTAATTATAGCAAAACCCGGGTGGAGAATCCAAAATTTCCGGGTGGCGAATCGGGCTTTAACAGATACCTTTCAAGAGGAATAAAATACCCTGCAAAAGACAGGGAAAATAATACTCAGGGCCGTGTGGTTTTGTCTTTTGTAATCAACAAGGATGGGGAACTTACAAATGCAAAGGTAATAAGATCAGTTAGTGAAGGTATTGATAACGAAGCATTACGGATGCTTAAGAATAGCCCTAAATGGATACCGGGTACCGCTTATGGGTCGCCTGCAAAAGTCAGGTATAGCGTGCCAATTGGTTTTGCTCTGTCAAGGGAGTAGCAGCTCCGCATAATGTGCATAGCGCATGTTTTGGATGATAATTGTAGCTATCACATTAATTTGAAAATTTAACATTTCAAATCCCTGCAAATTACTATCTTTGCACCCCGACGCTGAGGTCGGGATTTTTCGCCTTTCAGCGCATAGGATTTTCAAGTCCTTAGTCGTTAGTCGTTAGTCTTTTATCGCTTGATTTAGACCTTGACTTAAGACTTTGGACATAAGACATAAGACTTAAAAAACTATGCCCAGAGACACTTCCATCAAATCCGTTTTAATTATTGGTTCAGGCCCTATTATTATTGGCCAGGCGTGTGAGTTTGATTATGCGGGTTCGCAGGCTGCCCTTTCCTTAAAAGACGAGGGTATCGAGGTTTCTATTATAAATAGCAACCCCGCCACTATCATGACCGATAAGGTTATTGCAGACCATGTTTATTTGCTACCGCTTGAACCGGAGAGTATTGAAAAGATACTACAAGAACAAAAAATTGATGCAGTACTGCCTACTATGGGCGGCCAAACCGCACTTAACCTTTGCATCAGCGTTGCCGAGCGGGGCATTTGGGAGAAATACGGTGTAAAAATTGTTGGTGTAGATTTAGATGCTATTGAAAAAACAGAGAACCGCGAAGCCTTCCGCCAGTTAATGGTTGATATAGGCGTTGGGGTGGCAACTTCAAAAATTGCCAACTCGTTTTTAGAAGGTAAAGAAGCCGCACAGCAAATTGGTTTCCCGCTGGTTATACGCCCAAGCTATACCCTTGGTGGTAAAGGTGCAGGCTTTGTGCATAAAAAAGAAGAATTTGACGCCGCCTTAAGCCGTGGCTTGCAGGCATCACCAACCCATGAGGTTTTGGTAGAGCAGGCTGTTTTAGGCTGGAAAGAATACGAGCTGGAGCTTTTAAGAGATAGTAACGATAACGTTATTATTATCTGCTCTATCGAAAACTTCGACCCGATGGGTATCCATACAGGCGACTCGATAACCGTGGCCCCGGCCATGACCCTGAGCGACCGCTGCTACCAGGAAATGCGTAACCAGGCCATCAAAATGATGCGTGCCATCGGGAACTTCGCAGGTGGTTGTAATGTGCAGTTTTCGGTTAATCCTGCTAATGAAGAGATCATCGCTATCGAGATCAACCCGCGTGTATCACGCTCGTCAGCATTAGCATCAAAAGCAACAGGTTACCCAATTGCTAAAATAGCTGCCAAGCTGGCCATAGGTTATAACCTTGATGAAATAGAGAACCAGATCACCAAAACAACATCAGCTTACTTTGAGCCAACGTTGGATTACGTGATCGTAAAGATCCCCCGCTGGAACTTCGATAAATTTAAAGGCGCTAACCGTGAGCTTGGTTTAACCATGAAATCAGTTGGTGAGGTTATGGGCATAGGCCGCAGCTTTATTGAGGCTTTACAGAAAGCCTGCCAGAGCCTTGAAATTGGCCGCGCCGGCCTTGGTGCCGACGGCCGCCAAAGCCGCAACCTTGACGAGATAATGCACAGCCTGGAGCATCCAAGCTGGGACAGGTTGTTCCACATCTATGATGCTATGAGCCTTGGTGTGCCAATTGAATCTATCCGTAAAGTAACAAAGATCGACCGCTGGTTCCTGAACCAGATACAGGATGTAGTGAACGTAGAAACAGAACTGCGCCGCTACTCGCTGAATAATATCCCTGAAGATTTCTTCTTCACCCTGAAACAACGTGGCTTTTCTGATACCCAGATAGCGTATGTTTTAGGCAATGTAACCGAAGAAGATGTTTATCAGCGCAGAAAAGCCTTAAACATAAAACGTGTTTATAAAATGGTTGATACCTGCGCGGCAGAGTTTGCGGCAAAAACGCCATACTACTACTCTACGTACGAAGGCGAGAACGAATCGATCGTGTCTGATAAAAAGAAGATCATAGTATTAGGATCGGGCCCTAACCGTATTGGCCAGGGTATTGAGTTTGATTACAGCTGCGTACATGGTTTGCTTGCTGCCAAAGAAGCAGGTTACGAAGCCATTATGGTTAACTGTAACCCCGAAACCGTATCTACCGATTTTAACATGGCTGATAAGCTGTACTTTGAGCCCGTTTTTTGGGAGCATGTACGCGAGATAATTGACCTTGAAAAACCGGAAGGTGTGATTGTTCAGCTTGGTGGCCAAACTGCCCTGAAGATGGCAGAAAAGCTGCACCAGCATGGTATCAAGATCGTTGGTACATCGTTCAATAATATGGATATAGCCGAAGACCGCGGCCGCTTTAGCGACCTGCTGAAAGAGCTTGGTATCCCTTACCCTAAATATGGCGTTGCCGAAAGTGCTGAGGAAGCGTTAGAAGTTGCACATGAGGTTGGCTACCCCGTATTGGTGCGACCAAGTTACGTGCTTGGCGGCCAGGGCATGAGCATTGTTATAAACGATGAGGACCTGGAAAAAGCGGTGGTCAACTTGTTGAAGAATTTACCCGGTAACCGTGTATTGATAGATCACTTCCTTGACCGCGCTGCCGAAACCGAGTCAGATTCTATCCACGATGGCGAAGATGTACACATCATTGGTTTGATGGAGCATATTGAGCCTGCCGGTATCCACTCAGGCGATTCATTCGCGGTGTTGCCGCCGTTTGATCTATCAGATAATGTGATAAGCCAGATGGAAGAATATACTGCCAAAATAGCACGTGCGCTTAACGTTCGGGGCTTGCTGAATATACAGTTTGCTGTTAAAGACGATAAGGTGTATGTGATAGAGGCTAACCCCCGCGCATCGCGTACAGTGCCATTTATAGCCAAGGCTTATGATGTACCTTACATTAACATAGCTGCTAAAGTAATGCTTGGCGTTAATAAATTAAAAGACTTTACTATTGAGCGTAAGCTTAAAGGATATGCAATAAAAGAACCCGTATTTTCGTTTGATAAGTTCCCGGAAGTAAACAAGGAGCTTGGCCCAGAAATGAAATCAACCGGCGAAGCCATCAGGTTTATACCTGACCTGGACGACCCGTATTTCAGGCATCTTTACAAAGAAAAATCAATGTATTTAAGTAAGTAGTTCTAAACTGGCATCAGTTTTGAATTTAAGGTTAGCCACCGTGTTATTACGGTGGCTACATGGTTTAATTTAGTACTATAGTATTGAAAGTTAATTTAAAGAATACGCCGGTCGTTAATTTAAGCAATATCGACCCGGAGGATATAGGTGATGTGTTACTAAAGATCGAAAGATCATTCAATATCAGGTTCACAGACGAAGACCTTACCCACATAAAAACCTTTGGCGCACTATGCGACCTGGTTGTTGATAAGGTTAAACAGGTACAAAGCGATAGCTGTACAACGCAGCAGGCCTTCTATAAATTGCGTAACGCTATTAATGCTAAAAAGCCCATTGAAAAATGCGACTTAAAGCCACAAACAAAACTTTGCGAGCTTTTTCCGCGCGATAACCGTATTGAGGTTGTTGCCGATCTTGAAAATGAAATGGGTTTACATATGAACCTGCTCCAGCCGAAACAATGGATAGTTTATAGTTTTGCCGGGCTGCTTATGGCAGCGATAGCCTTATCATTTATTAATAATGTTGCAGGGTTTATTGTAGCCGGGCTGGCCATTACCGGTTTAATACTTGCCGGTAAATTTGGGAAGGAGCTTAAGGTGAAAACACTTGGTGACCTTTCTGAAAAAATTGCGCGCGAGCATTATCTGAAATGCCGCCGTGATGCTTCAACCGTTAACCGTGGCGAAGTGGCCGAAAAAGTAAAAGAACTTTTTGCCGATTATCTGCACGTGGAACCATCAGCGTTAAAAAAACAAGCACGTTTCGCATAAGCATTTTGAACACAATATTAAAAAAGCGATGGTTTTTAAACCCATCGCTTTTTTTGTGTCCGGTCATCCTGAGCCTGTCGAAGGACGCGCGTGGGATAGTCCGCCAATGGTTCGACAAGCTCACCATGACAAAGGTGCAAACAGGAAACCCACCACTGCAAACCGCTTACTTGTCTACCATCAGGCCCCAAACCTCAAAAGTTATGCGTGCTTTAGGGTTTACTTTTTCTGTATGTTGTTTAGCCCCGCTTACGGTGTCGCCGGCAAAATGCTGCATATCATCGGCAGTTAACACGCGCTGGGCAACGCCTTCAATAATTACCGTGCGGCCTTTAATAGCCTGCGGAAGCTTAATATTGTAGTTTTTAAAATGCGCGGCAATTACCTTCCCTTCACCGGCATCCATTTCAAACCAGCCCCCCTGCTCTTTGGTAACTTTAATGATCTTCCCTGTAAGGGCCGTGGTTTGCCGTATCTTGTTACCCATAAAGCCCTCTATTTTGTTGGCCGGCACAGGCGCAATATCATTTGGTTTATCGCCAAAAACCATTCCATGCGGTAAAGGGGTATGCTTTTGGGCAAAACCGTTTATTGTACAAAAAATAAAAACAAGGATAAGTAACCGTTTCATTATGATAGTTAACATACGGTATAGCTGTTAGTTTTAAATTTCGGGTGCTGATGTAAAGGGATAGCCACATTAAAACCAAAAACCCTATTATATAAGTAAAGCCCCTGATGGGCAGGGGCCTTTACTAACCAATTATAAACCTAAATTATGAGAAGAGCTGTAGGAGAAGGGGTCGAACCTTCAAAGAGTGGTTATTCTTATTGCTAAGAGTTTCCCATGATCTCCGCCACCGCGACAAGGAGGTGTGTCTGCCAAAAATTTCACCATCCTACAGGATATAAATCAAACCTTGCGTTTGAAGTGCTGTTGGGGAAGGGTTCGAACCTTCACAGAGTGGTTAGCCCGCTTCGGGTTTCCCATATTCTCCGCCACCGGGACAAGGAGGTGTGTCTGCCAAAAATTTCACCACCCAACAATGTTTGTTTTTAAAAGAACGATATAGCAATTGTCATTTGCTTTATACAAATCTAAAGGAGTTGTCACTTTCTTGCAAATATTTCAACAAAATATTTTTATTTTTACTTTTATTATAATTATACTTGTATTTGAATATAGATATTTAAAATTATGCCTCACAGGAAACCTCAAAATTTAGAAATTGATAATCTTGATATACAAATTTTATCAATATTAATGAAGAATGCGACCACTCCTTACACCGAAATCGCAAAAGAATTGATCGTTTCCGGCGGAACCATACACGTGCGGATGAAAAAACTGGAGGAGATGGGGGTAATAAAAGGTGCCAGCCTGGAAGTGAACCCGCAAAAACTGGGTTATGACGTAACCGCTTTCCTGGGAATATTCCTGGAAAAGGGGTCGCAGTATAACGAAGCCGTAAAACAATTAAAAATGGTACCCGAAATAGTAGAGCTGCATTACACAACAGGCAGCTGGAGTATTTTCGCCAAGATTGTTTGCCATGATACCAACCACCTGCGCGAGGTATTGAACGAGAACATTCAAAGCGTTAAAGGCATACAACGCACCGAAACATTTATATCCTTAGAGGAAAGCATTAAACGCCAGATAACACTGGATTAGTTATTTTAGGTTTCCTGCAATAATATAATATACTCACGCATATCATTGCGTGGCATGAAGCAATCTCTGAACTATGTACAGCTACATGGTTTAGAGGTTGCTTTGTGGTGTATGGCTGTTTAATTACCTACTTATGGGTATTTTTTAAAATTGGCCGCACAGTTACCTTTATTACGGTAACCAATATCTTATCATCCCATGAAAAAACTATTATTCGGCGCGCTATTCACAATTATGGCAATTACCGCCTTTGCCCAAAAGGTTGAAACCTTTACCATTAATAACAACACTTATTACGGCACCAAAGCCATCCCCGCCGAAATTGTTGGGCATTACAGTTATAGTAAAGATGGCGACAAAGAACCTATTGTTGATGTTAATAAAGATGGTACCGGTAAGTTCCAGGTGCATGAGGTGCCTGCCTACCCGGTAGAATTTTGGATTGAAACCGATGCAAAAGGTAAAATAAACGTACGCAAAAGCGATGTGAACGAAAACTACCAGATGGTACTGGTGCTAAAATATGGCGACAATGGCCAAGCTGGTTGGAAAGGTGCCAACAAAGGAACATTCGACCGTATTGAGGTCACCGTGGCCAAAACAATGGGTTATGCCATTATTTTAGGTGAACGGTTTATGAAGTTGAAATAAGTAAAACAACATATGCTAACGCGATATCAGCGTAGCGTATCTCGTGTGTAGGAATGGCTAAAGCTTTCGTCAGCTGAAAGCTGACCTTATGCCACGGCACGAGCTGAAAGCTCGCGCAAGCAATTTACCAAACCCTGCACAAAAGCCCTTTCAGGTATTCCCCTTCAGGGAATGATGCCCTAACGGGGTGGTCTTCGGGTTGGTGGAACTGGTAGATGAACTGTACCTGCTTCCCCGCGTCTAAAGCGGCCCATGCAAGCACTTGTTTAAAGGTTTCCATATCCATAGCCCCCGAGCAGGAGAAAGTGGCTAATAAGCCCCCGCTGTTAAGCAATTGCATGCCCAGGCGGTTAAGGTCTTTATAAGCCCGTGATGCCCTGTCGAGCGCGGAGCGCGATGGCGCGTATTTTGGCGGGTCGAGTACAATAACATCAAACATTTCGCCATCATCTCTGAATTTGCGCAGTTGCACATTCACATCAGATTTGATAGCGCTATGCTCCGTACCTTCAAATTTATTGAGGCGGATATTTTCTTCAAGCGTTTCCAATGCCAGGGCAGAACTATCTACACTGGTTACCGATGCCGCACCGTTTTTTAAACTGTTTAAGGTGAAGCCGCCTGTATAGCTGAAACAGTCTAATACATTTTTGCCTTTGGCATAACCGGCCAATACCTGGCGGTTATAACGCTGATCGCAGTAAAAACCCGATTTTTGGCCTTCGGCGATATTGATGCCGTAGCTGATGCCGTTTTCTTTCACCATCACCAGTTCGGGTGGTTCGTTACCGGCAAGCAACACATTGGTGGTTTCCAATCCTTCGTGCGAGCGGGATGTGGCGTCGCTTTTATCAAAGATGCTGGCAGGTTTCAGTAGTTGGTTAAGTTCATCTATAATAACAGGCATAGCATTTTGCATGCCCGAGGTAAGTACCTGTACCGCCAAATGATCGGCATATTTATCTACAATAAGGCCCGGCAGGTAGTCAGATTCGCTGAAGATCAATCTGCAGGTATCTGTACTGCCATCGGCCAGTATATGGGCACGGCCGGCAACAGCTACCCGCACTTTATCGCGGAACCAATTGTCGTCAACCGCAATGGCTTCGTCCCATTCCAGCAAACGCACTGCCACGCGCGATTGAGCGTTATAAAAACCGTAAGCCAGGAAATCTTTTTTGCTATCCAGCAGGCGGATGATCTCGCCATTGGCAGGGTTACCTTTTACGTTTTCTATCGCCCCCGAAAACACCCAGGGGTGTTTGTGCAGTACTGCTTTTTCTTTACCCTTTTTTAATACAACATCTATCATACGGTTGCAAAGGTAATAATATCATTGCCAATGTTATTCCCTGCCGGGGATAGGTGTGTTTTTTAACGCTTTAGCAACTGCCACCACATTAGCCGCTGCGGCTTTCCCCGTTTCTATCGACCACTCCTTCCGGTAATTGCTCTCCAGGTAATTATCGCCGGGGCCGGGGCCATTGTTCCAATAAGTGTATGATTGCGGCGCTATGGTAAAGCCAACATCCATCAGCGCGCCTGCAATTTCAGATACCACATGGCGGGCACCATCCTCGGCGCCGGTAACTACAAAACCCGCTACTTTGTTGAAAGTAACCGGGCGGTTCTGCGCATCGCGTTTAGGGTACAGGCCGTTTATACGCTCCAAAACTTTCAGCGCCTCGCTGCTCATGGTGCCCATCCAGGTAGGGGTGGCTATAATCAGTATCTCTGATGCTAAAAGTTCTTTCAGGATTGCAGGCCAGGCATCGCCTTTACCCAGGTCAGATTTTATGCCGGTGATGATATGATTATCAGCCACGCGTATAAAAGTTGTTTTCACACCAAGGCGTTCCAGTTCTTCTATAAAAGTATTGGCCAAAGCTTCGGTATTTGATACGGCGGGCGATGGCTTTAAGGTGCAATTCAATATCAGGGCTTTCATGGTTGATCTGGTGTTAAAGGTTCTCTGGAGGCGGCTGTGGCGCAACTTTCTCGCTTTCGCTCGCCTTTTCGGTAACTTTCTCAGCATCTGATACGGTGGAATCTTTATTAGTTACCTTTTCAGCATCATCATTATTGGTGATCACATACTGCTCTTCCGCATTTACTATCGGGTCGTTGGGTTGCCCCACTGAAGAGAGGTTATTCCCCGGGTTTGAACTATCTGGCGTATTCATACTTATTGGGTTTTAAGGAACAACGGATAAGCGGTGGGGTTGTTTGGAATTTTACTCACCCCACGGAAGTGTTCACGTTCACTGCCGTGAACGCTGATTGGCAAATATTGCCACCACTTTTATCATGTATAGTATAGCCCTCGCAAGTAATTCGTTAGGTACAAAAAAAGCCAAACATTACTGTTTGGCCTTTAACACTTGATTGAGTCGGATTTGAGTATTATCTGTTGGGATAATGAAATAAGAACCACTCACAGCTCTCTATTCACCACTCACTACTTCGTATATCTGTTTATGATATCAATGATCACCTTGTTCTCCTGCAATTGTGGCAGGTAATCAAACAGGATATAATGCTTCTCCGGGTCAGACGCGAGCGCCATCTCCAGGTAGTTCAGCGCTTCGTTGTATTCGCCTTTGGCAAACAGGTAGGCTACCATGCGGTAGTACAGTTCTGCAGCATCCGGGTTGTTTTTTATAGCCTGAGATATTACCTCAATAGCATCTTTAAGCCTTTTTTGCTCATATAGTATAGATGAGTAATCCAGCCAGGCATCTACATCAAGCGGGTTAAGTTCCACTACCTTTTCGTAAGCCTGTTCGGCTTCGCCCATGTGGCCAAGCTTGTATTCGGCATCGGCAATGGCAAACCAATAGTCGGCATTGGCAATATCCAGATCGAGCGCCTTTTTGTAAAAATGCAGGGCCTCAAAATAGCGTTCTTCAAAATCAAGTGTAACACCAATCCCAAACCAGGCATCTGCCAGTTTAGGGTCCATCTTAACCGATTTTTTGTAGAAAGAACGCGCCTCGTCCATTTGCTCCAGCTTTTCGTAGCACTCCCCTATAGCGCAGTAAGTATCGGCATTAGGCTGCTCGTACTCAAATGTCTGGCGGTACACCTCAATAGCTTCGGCATATTTTTCCAGATTTACCAGGGCGTTACCTTTATTAAAGTAAGCCGATGCAAAGCTGTCTTTGATCAGTATGGCGTAATCGTAAGCATCAATCGCTTTCTCAAACAAACTAAGTTTGGTATACGCGTTGCCCAGATTATACCATGCGGCATAACTGTAAGGCTCGTTATCTATATACTGCTGATAGAATTGAACGCTCTCTTCCTGGTTATCCAAAACATCGTAACAAAATGCCAGCTCGTACAGGGCATCCTGGTTTTCCATGTTTTGTTTAAGGCAAAGCTTAAGATAGGTAATGGCGGTATCGTAATCGCCCATGTTTTGGTAAACGTAGGCAATGTGCAACAATATCTCGTCAGTTTCCTCGGCCAGTTCAAGCGCTTTTTCGTAGTTCTCTAAAGCCTCGGTATTGCGCTCCATACTCTCGTACAGGTTACCACGGATGATATAGATATCAGCGTCGCTGGCTTCCAGCATAGCGGCTTTTTCAAGTGCGGCAAATGCCTCGCTTGCGCGATTGGTAACTACCAGCAACTGGGCCTGCTTTATTAAAAATACCGCGGCAAACGGGTGCTGGTTGCGGGCATATTCTGATACCTGCAGGGCTTTTGCCGGGTCGTTTTTTTCTATGTAGTAGTCTATAATGTTCTCAAACGCCTGCGCGTCAAAAAAGTACTGATCATGATTTCGAATCATCTCTTCGTACCGTTCTACCGAAAACTTTGGATCTTCGGTAAAACCAAATTCAAATTCTTCTTCCATTCAAGTTGAGTTGCAGAACACCATATTTTCCCGGCGGATGTATATCCGCAAGGCTTAAACATGAGTTCAAATTACAATAATAAGCATCCATAAGTCAATTAAGTTTTCAACATACAAACATTATTAAACAAGCGTTAATACAAGTGGCTGATAATAAATGTAAAGCATTTTTAGCCGGCAAGCGATGAGTTGAAGAATAATTGCCCTAAAGATTTTTACCTTTGACAAAAGTACCAATTATGAGCTTACCTATAAAAGATATTCTTGATCATTTACATATAAACGACATTAACCATGCGTTTAGTACTGGCAGTCAATGGGGTAGCAGCGCCAATGCTGTTACAAAAGATATTGTATCGCCAACAGACGGTAAAAAGATAGCCGCTGTAAAGTTTGCTACCGCAGATGAGTATAACACCGTGGTGGAGACCGCCGCAAAGGCTTTTAAAACCTGGCGCACTATACCGGCACCAAAGCGTGGCGAGATAGTTAGGCAGATATGCGAATCGCTGCGTGCGAATAAAAAACAACTGGGCACGCTTGTATCCTACGAAATGGGCAAAAGCCTGCAGGAGGGTTACGGCGAAGTGCAGGAAATGATAGATATATGCGATTTTGCCGTGGGACTTAGCAGGCAGTTATACGGCCTTACCATGCACAGCGAACGCCCCGAGCACCGCATGTATGAGCAATATCACCCGCTGGGGATCATTGGCGTAATATCGGCCTTTAACTTCCCTGTGGCAGTTTGGAGCTGGAATGCTGCCCTTGCCTGGGTTTGCGGCGATGTTTGCATCTGGAAGCCATCCGAAAAAACACCTTTAACAGCCATTGCCTGCCAGCACATAGCGCAGGAGGTTTTTAAACGTAATAATATTGAAGAAGGCGTAAGCTGCCTGGTAATAGGCGACCGCAACATAGGCGAACTAATGAGCAATGATACGCGTGTACCGTTGGTATCAGCAACCGGATCTACCCGCATGGGCAAGGCGGTTAGCGCAGCAGTTGGAGCACGCCTTGGTAAAAGCCTTTTAGAACTGGGCGGTAATAATGCCATCATTATCACTGAAAATGCCGACCTGGATATGTCGCTTATTGGCGCTGTATTTGGTGCAGTGGGCACTGCCGGGCAGCGTTGCACCAGTACCCGCAGGCTCATCATCCACGAAAGTGTTTACGAAGCCTTTAAACAAAAATTGGTTAAAGCCTATGCCCAAATAAAAATTGGCGACCCACTAAACGAGAACAACCACATGGGGCCGCTTATTGACCAGGATGCGGTAGCCTTGTATCTTGATTCGATTGAGAAATGCAAGGCCGAAGGCGGTAAGTTTGTGGTAGAAGGCGGCAAGCTGGATGGCGGGCCTTATTCGTCGGGCTGTTATGTTAAACCCTGTATTGCCGAGGTTGAGAACCATTACCAGATCGTGCAGCATGAAACGTTTGCGCCGATACTTTACCTCATTAAATACGCAACCATCGAAGAAGCTATCGATCTGCAGAATGGCGTTCCGCAGGGCTTATCATCAGCTATCATGACCAATAATTTGCGCGAGGCGGAAACATTCCTTTCTTACGCGGGTTCTGATTGCGGAATTGCCAACGTAAACATAGGCACATCAGGTGCAGAAATAGGCGGCGCATTTGGCGGCGAGAAAGAAACCGGCGGTGGCCGCGAGAGCGGATCTGACGCCTGGAAAGTTTACATGAGGCGCCAAACCAATACTATTAATTATTCTAAAACGTTGCCTTTAGCGCAGGGGATTAAATTTGACCTGTAAACGATTGAATTAAATTTCATTGCCGTCCCATTTATGGGGCGGGATGACAGATAGAGCAATTTTGGCTTTAGCCTAAGTAATTAGGCTAAAGCCATTAATTTAATATGGTAATCCGTTGACTTTAGTCAACGGCAATGAATAAAAAAGTATAAACACGATTATTAAAATATGTACAAAATTTGCAAAACCATTGCGGGCGTATTATTGAGCAGCGCGCTGTTAATAAGCTTTAACTCAACGGCGCAGGTTGCGCCAAAAGCCCCTGCCGAACTGCCAAAGAACTGGCACCTGATGGATCTTAAAACTGATGGATATTTCGGTATCAGCCTTAATCAGGCTTACCAGTTTGTAAAAGGTAAAAAAAGCAAAACGGTAATTATAGCTACTATCGACAGCGGTATTGACACCGCACAAGCCGACCTTAAACCCGTACTGTGGACCAACACCAAAGAGATACCCGGCAACGGTATTGACGACGACAAGAACGGTTATGTTGATGATGTACATGGCTGGAACTTTTTAGGCGGCCCTGGTGGTAAATGTGATTTTACCGAAACCACCGAAGAGGTACGCGAATACAACAGGTTAAAACCTAAATATGAAAACCTTACATCGGCCCCTGCCGGCAGCGAAAAGGAATTTGCTTATTGGGAATCTGTAAAACTTACGTATAATACCACCTTAAACAAATCAAAAACCGAGATACAGCAGCTGCAACCTATCATGAACGCTTTGATGGCCACCAGCGGTTATATTAAAAAAGCGCTTAATTTAAAATCTGATGCTTCTTTTAAAAAGGGCGACCTGGCGAAGATCACCTCTGCAAGCGATACCGTTAAACAAAGTAAGGCTGTATGGGCATCTGTTTTTGATCAGGAAGGCGGCGATGACACTAACGCCAAGATCATTAACGACCTGAGCGAATACCTTGCTAAACTAAACAACGATGTTAACCCCGATCTGGATGCACGCAAACGTATTGTTGGCGACAACCCTGACGAGAAAGATGGCAAACCTTATGGCAGTAACCTCATCAAATTTGCTGACGCCGAGCATGGCACTGGTGTAGCCGGCTTAATAGGCGCTGTACGTAATAACAAATATGGTATTGATGGCGTAGCCGATAATGTGCGCATTATGGCAATTAAAGCTGTACCTAACGGCGATGAGTACGATAAAGATATTGCTAACGCCATACATTACGCGGTTGATAACGGCGCAAAGATCATTAACATGAGCTTTGGTAAAAAACTGTCACCGCATAAAGCATGGGTTGACGAGGCCTTTAAATATGCTGCCGGTAAAAATGTATTGCTTGTACAGGCATCGGGGAATGATAACCAGGATGTTGACGCCAAACCACAATTCCCCAATGATACCTTTGAGGATGGGTCTGGTACGGATGCTGATAATGTGATTTGCGTTGGCGCATCTGCCGATAAGCTGGATGCAAGCCTTGCCGGTACTTTCAGTAACTACGGTAAAAAAAATGTGGATGTATTTGCACCGGGTGTTAAAGTAACATCTGTAAATATGGATGCCGAATTTAACACTGCCGATGGTACCAGCTTTGCATCGCCAATTACCGCAGGCATTGCAGCGTTGGTGTTAGAATATTACCCTAACCTGAGCGCCAAGCAGCTTAAACAGGTGATACTGGAATCGGCCACGCCGCTAACCGGCACTATGGTTTTAAAGCCGGGCAGCCAAACCGAGAAAGTTGATTTTACAACCCTGTCAAAAACAGGTGGCATAGTTAATGCCTACAGGGCGTTAGTTGCCGCATCAAAACTAAAAGGCGAAGGGATATAAACTATCCTCTCGCATCATAAACAAGAAATGCCCGATGATTAGTCGGGCATTTCTTGTTTAAACCATTTCTCCCCGCTCTCGTTGGTTCGAAATAACAGGGTGGATATTGGGATATTAAAATATTGCTTCTGCAATGCGTTTTGTTGGCCCGGGGTTACCCATGGTGTAGAAGTGCAGTACCGGGGCGCCGAATTTCACAAGCTCCTTACATTGTTCTATCATCCACTCTATACCAATATCTTTTACGTTCTTTTCTTCCTTACAATCCTGTATCGCATCGCTTAACGCTTCGGGGATATCTATATGGAAAGTTTTGGAAAGGTTAACCAGTTGTTTTGATGTAGTAATAGGTTTCAATCCCGGTATGATAGGTACGTTGATCCCCTCTGCACGGCAATTATTTACAAAATCGAAATATTTTTGGTTGTCAAAAAACATTTGAGTTACGATGAAGCCTGCGCCCATATCAATCTTTTGCTTCAGGTATTTAAAGTCGGTTTTAAGATTTGGCGCTTCAAAGTGCTTCTCGGGATAACCGGCCACACCTATGCAAAAATCTGTTTTCAGGATGCCTTCGTAATGTTCATGGAGGTAAACGCCGTTGTTCATGTTCACAACCTGTTGTAACAAGTCGGTAGCATAGCAATGGCCGTTCGGGGTCGGCACGAATGAAGCATCACCACGGCGGGCGTCGCCGCGTAAAACCAGTACGTTATCAATACCTAAAAACTGCAGGTCAATCAGGCCGTTCTCAGTTTCGTCCTTAGTAAAACCACCGCAAAGCAAATGCGGAACGGTATCAACCTTGTACTTATTCATAATAGCCGCGCAAATAGCAATAGTTCCCGGGCGTTTACGGTAAGCCAGTTTTTCCAGCAAACCGGTTTCATGTTCTTTATAAATATAATCCTCGCGGAGCGATGTTACATCAATAAACGGCGGCTTAAACTCCATCAAAGGGTCAATAGCATCATAAATTCCCTGGATGCTCTGGCCCTTTAATGGCGGGATAAGTTCGAAAGAGAAAAGCGTTTTCCCTGCCGCATTTTTAATGTGTTCTGTTATCTTCATTGTAGGTTATAAATCTTTATTTTACCCGTCATTGCGAGGTAAGAAGCAATCTTCGACATGCTTGTCTTACACTTTTCTATCGAAGATTGCCACGCTACGCTCGCAATGACGGTTTGTTTATTATTGTTGGTCCTCGCTCCGCTCCTTTAATAATTCAAATTCGGCCCCAACCATTTTTCAACCGTATCAATAGATAAATTCTTACGCTGCGCATAATCTTCTATCTGGTCTTTACTTATTTTATTCAATCCGAAATATCTTGCCTGCGGATGCGCGAAATAAAAGCCGCTTACTGATGCAGCCGGTGTCATGGCCAGGCTTTCGGTAAGGTGCATGTGGGCGTTGTTTTCGGCGCTTAGTATCTCAAACAAAGTGGTTTTCTCGGTATGGTCCGGGCAGGCGGGGTAACCCGGTGCCGGGCGGATACCCTGGTACTCTTCCCTGATCAGTTCCTCTGTATCGAGTTGCTCGTTTTTCGAGTATCCCCAATATTCCTTACGTACCAGTTCGTGCATTTTTTCGGCAAAGGCTTCGGCAAAGCGGTCGGCAATGGCTTTGGTCATGATGCTGTTGTAGTCGTCATGGTCTGCCTCAAACTCGGCAACCAGTTCATCACAGCCAATACCCGTTGTTACGGCAAAACCGCCCCAGTAATCGGCAATGCCGCTATCCTTAGGCGCTATAAAATCCGATAGGGCATAATACGGCTCACCTTTAACCTTTTCGTTCTGCTGGCGCAACGTATGGATTCGGGTAAGCAAGTGCTGGCGTGTATCATCAGTATAAATTTCGATATCATCGCCCACGCTGTTAGCCGGCCAGAAACCTATAACACCACTTGCGCGAAGCAATTTCTGGTCAACAATGCGTTTCATTAATGCCTGGGCATCATCAAAAAGCTTTTTGGCTTCATCGCCTACAAACTTATCGGCAAATATTTTTGGATAGCTGCCACGCAGTTCCCAGGTATGGAAAAACGGCGTCCAGTCGATGTATGGCACAAGCTCTTCCAGCGGGTATGCCTCGAAAACTTTGGTGCCTAAAAACGTCGGCGCTGGGGCAACGGTTTTCAGGTCTATCCGGAACTTTTGCTCGCGGGCCTGCTCAATGCTTACAAAACGCTTATCACTTTTTTTGTTGGCGTGGGCTTCGCGGGCTTTGGCGTACTCATCTTTAATGCCTTGTATGTAAGTATCGCGGGTATCCCGGTTCATCAGGCTGCTGCAAACGGTTACACTGCGCGATGCATCCAACACGTGGATAGCAGCACCCGAGTAATGCGGCGCTACCTTTACAGCCGCGTGGATGCGCGAGGTAGTTGCCCCGCCGATGATCAACGGAATAGTAAAACCTTCGCGTTCCATTTCCTTGGCAAAATGCACCATCTCATCAAGCGATGGGGTGATCAAACCGCTAAGGCCGATGATATCTACCTCCTGTTTCTTCGCTTCTTCAATTATTTTTTGCGCGGGCACCATTACCCCAAGATCTATTACCTCAAAGTTGTTACAGGCCAGCACCACACCTACTATATTTTTGCCGATATCGTGTACATCGCCCTTTACGGTGGCCATTAAAACCTTGCCTGCATTTGCGCGACTACCGCTGCTGTCTTCACCAGCATCAATCACACGTTGTTTTTCCAGTTCGATGAAGGGCAGCAAATAAGCCACCGCTTTTTTCATTACCCGGGCCGATTTTACCACCTGCGGCAAAAACATTTTACCGGCGCCAAACAGGTCGCCTACTACGTTCATGCCATCCATCAGCGGGCCTTCAATAACCTCTAGGGGCTTGGCAAACTTCTGGCGGGCTTCTTCCACATCCTCGTCCAGGTATTCAATGATACCTTTTACTAAAGCATGCGATAAGCGATCCTCTACCGGGTTCTTACGCCATTCTTCGTCGCGTACTATTTCTTTACCTTTACTTTTTATGGTGTCGGCAAATTCAACCAAACGTTCGGTGGCGTCGTCGCGGCGGTTTAGTAAAACGTCTTCAACAAGCTCCAGCAGGTCTTTCGGGATCTCCTGGTAAACTTCCAGCATCCCGGCGTTTACAATGCCCATATCCAGGCCTGCTTTAATAGCATGGTAAAGGAATGCCGAGTGCATGGCCTCGCGCACCACGTTATTACCGCGGAACGAGAATGATATATTACTTACCCCACCGCTTACTTTAGCCAGTGGCAGGTTTTGTTTTATCCAGCGGGTAGCCTCAATAAAGTCTACCGCGTAGTTGTTGTGTTCTTCGAGGCCGGTTGCTACGGTTAAAATATTCGGGTCGAAGATGATATCCTGCGGCGGGAAACCCACCTCTTCAACTAATATCTTATATGAGCGGCCGCAGATCTCTTTACGGCGTTCCAATGAATCGGCCTGGCCTGTTTCGTCAAATGCCATTACTACGGCAGCAGCGCCGTAGCTTAGTATCTTACGGGCGTATTCCTTAAATTTTTCTTCGCCTTCTTTCAGGGAGATAGAGTTTACGATACCTTTTCCCTGCAAGCATTTTAAACCAGCCTCAATAACCGTCCATTTGGAGGAGTCGATCATGATGGGCAGTTTGGCAATATCGGGCTCGCTGGCAACCAGGTTCAGGAATTTCACCATTACCGCTTCCGAGTCTATCATACCCTCATCCATATTGATGTCAATGACCTGCGCGCCACCTTCTACCTGCTGCAAGGCAACGGTTAGGGCAGCCTCGTAATCTTCGGCCAGGATTAATTTGGAGAATTTTGGCGACCCGGTGATATTGGTACGTTCACCAATGTTTACAAAGTTTGTTTCGGGGGTCAGGGTAACGGCTTCGAGTCCGCTTAAGCGCAGGTAAGGCTTAATTTCGGGAAGCTGCCTTGGAGAGTATTTAGCTGCTTTATCGGCTATGCATTTAATATGCTCGGGTGTGGTGCCACAACAACCACCTACAATGTTTACCAGCCCGGCTTTGATGAAATCGTCAACCTGGTGGGCGGTTTCGTGCGGGGTTTCATCATACGCGCCAAATTCATTTGGCAAGCCTGCATTTGGATAGGCAGAGATAAACACACCTGCCTTATCAGAAAGCTCCTCTAAGTGCGGCCTCATTTCTTTAGCGCCCAGGGCACAGTTCAACCCAACCGATAACAGGTTGGCATGACTGATTGAGTTCCAAAATGCCTCCACCGTTTGGCCGGACAAGGTGCGACCAGATGCATCGGTAATAGTGCCCGAGATCATCACTCCGCCGGTTTCTCTGAAGGCCGGATAATCTTTACCGGCTTCCTTACATTCTTTTTTATATCTATCGATAGCAAACAGCGCCGCTTTTGCATTCAGGGTATCAAATATCGTTTCAACCAATAACACATCCGAGCCGCCATCAACCAGTCCACGCACCTGCTCGTAATAAGCTTCGGCCAGGTCATCAAAAGTAACAGCACGGTAACCCGGGTCGTTCACATCCGGCGATAGGGAAGCAGTACGGTTTGTAGGCCCTATAGCGCCGGCCACAAAGCGTGGTTTTGACGGGTCTTTTTTGGTGTATTCGTCGGCCACTTCGCGGGCAATGCGCGCACCCTCGTAGCTTAATTCATAATCAAGTTCTTCGAGGTGATAATCGGCCAGTGATATTTTTTGGGTACTGAAGGTATTGGTCTCGATGATATCCGCCCCGGCATCCAGGTATTCGGCGTGGATGGCTTTGATTACATCCGGGCGGGTAATGTTCAGCAGGTCGTTATTACCTTTCAGGTCGGATGCATGGTCACGGAAACGCTTCCCGCGAAAATCCTCCTCGGTGAGCTCGTACCTTTGAATCATGGTACCCATAGCTCCATCAATAACCAGTATGCGTTTCTGTAATTCTTTTCTAATATCCATTTGTTGATTCCACCGATTCTATCCTGATGATTTCACCGATTACCAGAATTGATTATAGCCGAAATAGGTGTAATCAAAACACAATCTGTGAAATCTCAAAACGTAGCTTACTCGAAAAGTCGGGTGTTTAATTGACTTTCACTTATCTGTCCCCGGTTATTCTTTTAACCGGAGTAGAATGTAGCACCTTGTTAAGTAACAGGTTGCTAAGACATCGCAGGGTCTAATCCCTCCGTCTTTCTCCATAAGCGTTACAAAGATGAATAATAATGTTGTAAAGTGCAAGCGTATAAATTACACGAAGTTTGGCTGAAGCCGAAAATAGTCCGCCTGGTTATCCGTTGGCTAAAGCCAACGGCAATGATGTTCCTATTTCATTGCCGGCAAATTTATGGGATGGATAGCTAAAAAGGACAATCCTGGCTTTAGCCAAAATCAGCTCAACAAAAAAGCCGCCTGCAAATTGCAAACGGCTTTCAATAATATCATAACATGCTATTATCTTCTGTTACCGCCAAATATGCGCAGTAATAAAAGGAACAGATTAATAAAATCAAGATACAGGGTTAAAGCACCCATGATAGCCGTTTTTTTACCTTCGGTGCTACCATATTCAATGCCTGCGCCAATGCGTTTTAGCTTTTGCACATCGTACGCGGTTAAGCCTACAAATACAGCAACTAATACATAGCTGATCAGCAGATCAAAGCTGCTGCTGCGGAAGATAAATACATTTAATACAGTTGCTACTATACCACCTATAAGCAGCATGATCAGGATAGAACCGAATTTGGTCAGATCCTGCTGAGTTGTATAACCACCAATAGCCATTATGCCAAACACAACAGATGCTGTAATAAAAGCACTTGATATAGTACCGAATGAATACAGGTAAAATATATAGCTAATGCTTATACCCATAATAGCCGAAAAAGCCACAAATACTATACCTGCGGTTATCAGGCTCATTTTGCCGATGCGGCTTGATAATATTTGTTAATTGAGCCTTTTGGTGAGCTGTTCTTCTACCTTTTTAAACACCTGTACCGGTTTTAGTGCGCGCCAGTTTAGTTCATCAAGTTCGCCACCAAAGTTAATGTAGTAATCGATATTGCTTTTCTTGAACTCGCCTATCACGTGGTCCTGGAAATTTACACCGGCTATCCAACCATCCTCCACCTCCTGGAACCACTCCTCGTAGTAACTATCGTCAGAAAAATGGAAGTTAAGCACATTCTCGCCTATCAGGATAAACTTGTTAACGCCCTGGTCTATCATCAACTCAAACAGTTCGCGCTTCATCAGCATAATATCATTGTTGATAGCATCATTCCATTCTCCAATAAATTCTATAATGGTGTAGCCACGGTCGTAATCAACAAACAAAATTTTAAGGTACAGCGTATTTGAGCCGAACGAATCCCATTGCGGGTGCAGCAGGTAGTTATAGATCTGCTTATCGTATTCAAATTCGTTATACTGCGTAGCATAAAAAGGAGAGTACTCATCCTCTGATGCTATATAATCATCCCGCCAGCGGTAATATGGTTCTATTTCGTGCATTTATTATTGATGTACAGATATGCAAATTTGCGTATGTGCAGATTATTTTAATTTTTCTTTTATTTCAATTCGCACATCTGCATCCACGCATCTGCACATCTATTTTAAACTATCAACCGCTTTACGTACACTGCCATGCTTTTTTAGCAGTTCGGCGGCAGTGATTTCATCTAACCCTGTTTCGGCCATTACCATGCGGGTGCCGCGGTGTACAAGTTTATTATTGGATAACTGCATATCCACCATTTTATTACCCTTTACCCTGCCCAGTTGTATCATAACACTGGTACTGAGCATGTTTAACACCAGCTTTTGCGCGGTACCGGCTTTCATGCGTGTACTGCCTGTAACAAACTCGGGCCCTGTTACTACTTCAACCGGATATTTCGCTTCGGCAGCAACAGGGCTGCCGGCATTACAAACTATACAGCCTGTAGCAATACCATGCTCGTTAGCTGTTTTTAACCCGCCGATAACGTAAGGCGTAGTGCCTGAGGCCGCTATGCCAACCACCACATCGTGTTCATTTATATCAAACTCCTGCAAGTCTTTCCATGCCTGTGTGGTATTATCTTCAGCAAATTCAACAGCCTTGCGTATAGCGGTATCGCCACCGGCAATAATGCCAACCACCCAATCAAACGGCACCCCGAAAGTTGGGGGGCATTCAGAAGCATCAACAACGCCCAGCCTGCCGCTGGTACCGGCGCCTATATAAAATAAGCGGCCGCCTTTGCGCATGCGTTCGGTTACTATAACCGCCAGGTTTTCTATTTGGGGCAGGGCTTTCTCTACTGCCAATGGCACGGTTTTGTCTTCTTTATTGATGTTTTGAAGGAGTTCCAATACCGACATGTTTTCAAGGCCGTTGTAATTAGAATCCTTTTCGGTGTTTATTTCCATGTTTTGGCCATAAATTTTTAACAAAATTGAATAAAAAACATCAAAGCAACGAACATGATATAAATTATCAGCAATAGCTGCTAATTATTAGATTTGCTTGGCGAAAAATTTAGATGAAACGAACTGCGGGAATAATTTTCAGGACATTGCTTTTAATACTGGTTGGTATAACCATTGGGATGCTGATAAGCGATAGTAATATTGGCGGGCGCAGGCTGGGTTTAAACTTTGCCGGGCCCGATAAGATCTCCCACGTGCTCGATCTGGTAAGCACCAAATACGTAGATTCGGTAAACACTGATAGTATTGCAGGCGTAACTGTTAATGATATGCTGCAAAGCCTCGATCCGCATTCTGTTTACCTGCCTGCGCAACAGGCCCGTTCTATAAACGAACGGTTGGAAGGGGGCTTTAACGGCATCGGTTTAGAATACCAGTTGCTGCGCGATACCCTTGTAATTACTCAGGTAAACGATGATGGCCCTGCTGCAAAAGCCGGTGTTATGGTTGGCGACAAGGTTATTAATGTTGATGGCAAAGCTTTCTCAGGCACAAAACTGAGTATCTCGCGCATTAGTAAAACATTTAGGGGTGAAAAAGACACGCATATTACCCTGGGTATCCTCAGAGATCAATTTAAAACCGCAAAAGATTTTGATATAAAGCGCGATCGGGTTAGCCTGAGCAGTGTTGATGCTGCATTTAATATTGGCGATGCCGGTTATGTTAAAATAAGCAAATTCGCATCAACTACCGATGCTGATTTTAGGAATGCCTTAAGTAAATTAAAAGCCGATGGCATGCAGAAACTGGTGCTTGACCTGCGCGGGAACGGCGGCGGTTACCTGAACACTGCGACAGCCATGGCTGATGAGTTTTTACCCGCCGGCAAACTGATCGTGTATACTCAGGGCAGCCATGAACCACGCACCGATTACTTTGCTACCGACTCGGGCAGCTATGAAAAGGGAGCGCTTACGGTTATTATTGATGAATATTCGGCATCGGCCAGTGAAATATTGGCAGGCGCCCTGCAGGATCTGGACCGGGCTACTATTGTTGGCCGCCGCTCTTTTGGTAAAGGGCTGGTGCAACAACAATTTCCGTTTGGGGATGGCACGGCTATTAACTTAACTGTTGCCAGGTATTATACCCCATCGGGCAGGTCGATCCAGAAATCTTATAAAAATGGTGCAGCCAGCTATCGTAACGAGTTAGCTAACCGCGCACGTAAAGGCGAACTATTAACCGCCGGGAGCAATTTAAGCGACAGCGCTTTCCTGGGGGCATCAACCTACCATACCACAAAAGGCCGTAAGGTATTTAGCATGGGCGGCATTATGCCCGACGTTTTTGTGCCTGCCGATACTACACAAAACACGCAATTGGTGGATGACCTTGCCGGTAACCAGCTTTTTACCGCTTATGTGATAGACAGGCTGCAGCCTGTAATAAGCAAATACCCAACTGCCGATAATTTCATTAACCAATACGATATTACCGATACCGGCCTGCATAACTTTATAGCTTATGCCTCGCAAACAGTAAAAAGTATAACGCTGCATGACCTGGAAATATCACGTGATATTATCAAAACCCTTATAAAAGCAAATGCAGCCCGTTTTAAATGGGGCAATAATGCTTATTACCGGGTGCTAAACACCAACGATGCTACGCTTAAAGCAGCTTTGCTGCAATAGCTAAAAAATATGTGCAGATGTGCAAATGAAAAAATAGATGGGCAGATTGTAATTCTTATCATGTGCAAATTTGAAATCTGCATATCCTCTAAAAGCTCATACCCATACCGGTAGTAAAATACATGTTTACGCTTACAGGTAATTTACCAGCCGGTTTCATTGAGCCGGTTATTACTTTTACTGCCGAACGCTGCATGGCATCATCTTTTTGGTAACCTACCAATATCCCGGCGCTTTTTTCAATGCCGGGTAAACCCGCTATGGTATAAGGGTTGGCAAATACACTGGTTACCACGTTTGGCTTAGCGGCCAGGGCCGAGATAAGGAACTTAACATCGCTGCTATAATCGAGCTTGCTGGCGGGGCGGAGACGGGTATCATGGATGCTTACGAAGATCTGGTCGAACCCTTTTAGGGTTTGCAGCATTCTGTTCAAATCTGTTAACGAAGTGTTTTTGCCTACCAAAAATATCATGCTGTTGGCATACCATTTAGAAAGCTCCATCTGGAAAACTGTTGGCCTGTCAACCCCGATACTTACAATGGCTGTTTTTTTGAACGGGCTCTGGCGCAGGGTTCGGCTATCGCCTTTTAGTACGGTTATGGCGGCATCAGCCAATTGCTGGATCAGTTCGGCAGCGGCGGGACGGTTAATATCCTGTATAATGTTTTTGGGTGTGGTTGGTTTGTAAGCATCTAAACCGGCCCAGTATTTGGCAGCAAGCAGTTTTTTCACCTTGGCCTCAAATTCGGCTTTTGTGATCTTTTTTTTACGGATGGCCTTTAAAATAAGCTTGGCCGCATTTTGCGAGTTTACAGATAATTCTATCAGATCATTGCCTGCCAAAAATGCCCTTACATCAGCTTCGCCGTTTGGGAAATACTTGGTTACGCCGGCCATTTCCATCGCATCAGAGGCTACGATGCCTTTAAACCCTAACGAGTCTTTAAGGATGCCGGTAACAATTGGCCTTGATAATGTAGAAGGCAGGTTTTTTGTGCTATCCAGCGCAGGGATGCTCATGTGTGCTATCATTACACCACTAACGCCTGCGGCGATGGCCTCCCTAAAGGGATATTCCTCTAACGAATCTAACCTTGCGCGGGTAAAAGGCAGTAAAGGAAGGTCGTAATGCGAATCGACATTGGTATCGCCGTGGCCGGGGAAGTGTTTGGCAAAAACAATTAGCCCGGCATCCTGCATACCTTTAAAATAGGCTATGCCTTTTTGGGCTACATTATATTTATTATCGCCAAACGACCGGTAGTTGATCACCGGGTTGTTGGGGTTATTATTTACATCCATATCGGGCGCAAAGTTTATATGAATGCCCAGCCGCTTAAAATCGTAAGCCACCATTTGCCCCATTTTGTAAATGAGGTTATTATCCTGTACGGCGCCTAAAGTCATTTGGTAAGGATAGGATACAGATGAGTCTAACCGCATCCCTAAACCCCACTCGCCGTCCATTGCGATGAGCAATGGTACTTTGGAGAGCTTTTGATAACTATTGATCAAATTGGCATGCCTTACCGGCCCGCCCTGAAAAAACACCAGGCCACCAATATGTTCGTCCTGTATCACCATCGCAACCGAATCTTCGTAATGCTGGCCTTTGTTGGTATGTGCCCTTACATAAAACAGCTGGCCAATACGTTCTTTACGGCTAAGCTTTTTATAAACAGAATCAACCCAGTGGTTTTGTTCTGTTAATGTACTGATGAAGTTTGCTTTTTGGGCGAAAATGCTTTGAACTGACAGGCTTAATATAAAAAGCAGGCAACAGGCTATGTAATTTTTACGTTTCATTATTATTCAAATGTAGCTTAAATCTCAATTAACAATAATTGTTTTGGCTTGCCAACAATTATTTAAAGCATATACGAATAAACCTTAGCCCTAATTTTCACTCTATAGGTTATAAAAATTAACAAACAATGGAATATCACGGGCAAATACCCTTCTATTTCAGCTTCATTAAAAAATAGAACCGATGAAAAAATTTCTCTTTTTGGCAATATGCCTTTTGGCTGTAGTTGGCTCAGTAAGTGCGCAACGTTATGATCGCCGTTACCCCCCACGCAGAGTGGTAAGGCGCCCGCCCCCTGTTCAGGAACGGTACGACAGAAGGCAGAATGATTTTTGGCAGCCTAAAGTAGGCCTTGCAGGCGGCGTTAACTTTTCAAATACTGTTGATGCTTACAACTCTGATTATAGCACCAGTACCATTGCGGGCTGGCACGCAGGTTTAACGTTTGACGTACCTATTGCTTACCCGTTATCATTCGCGCCCGAAATTTTGTTTTCGCAAAAAGGATATAAGGCCGAAACCATTGATGGAACCTTTAAACAGCGCACCAATTATGTCGACATCCCTTTGCTGGCAAAATTCCGCCTGGTGCCGGGGTTTAACTTTGTAATAGGGCCACAGTTAACGTTTATAACATCAACCCGCAATACCTATGATAATGGCTTTAACACCATATCAGAGCCTGAGTATAGTTACCGTGGTGATAAAAGCTACATATCTGGCGTAATTGGTGTAGGTATTGAACTTAACCGCAACGTTGAATTACGTGGCCGTTATGCTATTGACCTTGACAAAAATTACTCTAACAGTTCGGCACCCGATTACCGCAACCAGGTATTTCAGTTGGGCTTAGGATTTAAGTTTCAATAAGGAAGAATTTACTATTGATGCATTTAAGGCCATCCTGAGCAATCAGGGTGGCTTTTGCTATTTAAACAACCCTTTAAACCACCGCTTTGCTTTATACCGCGGATGATTATATTTTCGCCACCGGGCTTCGATGTTAAAATCATAACGCAGCGTAAACAGGTCGGCACCTTTTTGTGGCAATACGTATAAGGGATGTGTTATTTCGCCAAGTGTACCTAAAGGTAAATTTGCGTTTAAGCTATCCGGATCTGTAGTATGGGTTGAGTTTTCGCCAAAGCCAATATTGGAGATAAGGTTAACATTAGGGATTGTAGATAAGCTATTGTTAAAAAAGTTTAAAAAGGCCAGTTGAAAATCCCAGGTATCAATTTTATCTGCTTTCATATAATTGAAAAACTCTTCCCATGTATCAACAATAAATCTATCGTTAAAAATTGTTTCTAATTGGGGCCTTACTTCGTTTGAATGGTAAGGGCTTAGTTCTTTATCGTAATCTTTCCAAACCCTGCGCCAGCCGGCCCACCCCCACACGTGTGTCATGTTTGAGAAGTAATAACTGGCATTGCCCCATTTTTGGCCTTGCTGCAGGTTGCAGCCACCAATATGGCGTATGCGGGTATCATGCCTGTAGCGCTCCAGCATGGTATCGCAATACCTAAAAAAGTCATTAGCAGGCAGGCAATCATCCTCTAATATTATACCCTCTTCTTCCTGCTCAAAAAACCATGTAATACCTGATGATACCGCTTCTTTGCACCCAAGGTTACTTTCGCGGAAAAGTGTTTTAACCTCACAAGGCCAGTTAACCTGTTTAATGATGGCCCTTGCCTGTTCACACATCTCCGGTTCTGCCGGCCTGTCGGCACGCGGGCCATCGGCAGCTACATAAAGCCTGGAAGGTTGTGCTTCCTTTATTTTTTCAAAAACCCGCTGAGTGGTGTCCGGCCTGTTAAATATGATGAATAATACGGGGGACTTTGTTTTGTATATGAGGTTATCGGGGGCGTTCATTTTACAAATATGTTTATTTAACCAAAGCTTTAATACTTGTTTTGATCTTTTTAAACCTGGCTTTAATTTTAAGGGATTCCCATAAGCGATGCAATACATAGCCGTTTGCTTTGTAATGCCGGCGTATAACATCTTTAGCATGGCCCTGGTAATGCAGCGATGCAAACCTTACCAATTTATGTGTGGCTACGTCTTTACCATAAGGCAAGTTGTTTTGCCAGTAAATTTTTTTCATCCCGTTTTCCATCTCGTACCCATCGGGATTATTGATGCAAATATCAATTGCCAGATTGTTATTTATAAGGTTGATCTTCATGGTTTCTGCGGGATGCTCCTGGAAGTAGATATGAAATAACGTCATATCACTTATCCCGCCCATTATGGTGGGGTCTTTAACGAAGGGCTCATACAGCTCCTGTACAGTTTGTATAGCTTTACTATTGGTATAGGAGTACAGCAGGAAGTTACAAAAATCATTAATCGCCTTATATCCATTAAAATAGGTAAATGCGGGCACCCCTATTGTATCGCAAGTGTTGGCAATTGTACTATGCTCAAAAAAAGGCAGCATTTTACTTATATCTTCATAAAGCAATACATCAGAATCAAGGTAAATAAATTTCCCGAAATTATTTTCTTTGCAAAAAGCACAAATATAAAACCATCGCAAAAAGCAATTCAATTCGTAATGCTCGCCATTAGATGACCTGTGTTTATATATGGCGGCAAATGCGTCAGCTTCTTTTTGGTAGTTACTTGCCTGTATATGTGTTAAAAAATCATACCGATCGTTCTTTTTATCGCCCAGTAAATAAATCTCACAATGGGGGTTAAAAAACCTGGCTTGCTTAAGGCTGTACTTTAAGTAATTGGGGTTACCGTAGTGAAAAAAAATGATGGGTATTGATGTCATCAATAATTGGGTTATGCCTTTAACAGTGAAATACTTTTTCGGAATTTGGCCCTTGCCGGGCCATCAGGCCCAGCCTGTCTATTTCTATATGCCTGCTGTTTACCATTAAATATTCTTTAACATCCCACTCAATAGGCCTGCCATTATCGTTTGAGTAGTCAAGGCTATCGGCAATATCAATAAACAGCTTTTTTTTCATGTAATAAAAAAACGTATGGTATCCGTTACCCACGTATACATCATTATCATTTTTAAACATGCTGTCAAACTCGTTTTCCAGTTCTGTTACTTTCTCAAAAAAATATGGTTCTTCAATCAAATACTTGCCCGATAGTTTGATGATGGACTCATTGCCGGGAAATGAAGACTGCTTTAAATAAGCCCGCAAATGGTTCATTTCATTTAACCCTTTATTGGCATAAATATTACCTTCATTACTGTAATAGGTATTGTATTGGTTCAGGTAATCTTCATTGGCCGATACACACTCCAGGATACAATAGGAACTGAACAGGTGCGAATACTTTAAACATGCTTCTATCGATTCGATATACTGCGCTTTCCTGTTCTCGTATCCTTCAGGGATATTTGCAGTTGTGATGATTACGTGAGCCATACCTTAATATTAACCTTCGCTAAAAGTTTGCATATCAATAAGTTTACGGTAAACACCGTTATGGTTTATCAGCTCCATATGCGTACCCTGTTCTATTAACTTGCCATTTTCTAACACCGCAATAATATCGGCATTTTGTATGGTGCTTAAACGGTGGGCTATTACTAATGAGGTACGGTTCTTCATCAGGTTGTTAAGGGCATCCTGCACCAGCTTTTCTGATTCGGTATCTAATGCAGACGTTGCTTCATCTAACAACATAATAGGTGGGTTATTTAAAACCGCGCGTGCAATACAGATGCGCTGCCTTTGCCCCCCGGATAATTTTGTACCCCGGTCGCCAACGTTGGTTTCGTATCCGTTCTCAGTTTCCAGGATGAAGTTGTGGGCGTTTGCAATGCGCGCAGCGGCTTCAACATCCTCGCGTTTGGCATCTGTTTTACCAAAGGCGATGTTGTTAAAAATGGTATCGTTAAACAAAACCGAATCCTGGTTAACAACTCCCATCAGGTTACGTAACGAATCGGCAGTAACATCTTTAATGTTTTTACCATCAACGGTTATACTACCCTGTTGCGGATCCATAAAGCGTGGTATCAGGTCCATCATGGTTGATTTACCACCACCCGACGGGCCAACCAGCGCTACAGTTTTGCCTTTAGGTACTACCAGGTTAATATGGTTTAAAACCGTTTTTTCCTGGTAGGCAAATGATACATCCTCAAACCGGATAGCATCATTAAACCCGGCAACAGTAACTGCGTTGGGCGAATCGGTTATTAAAGGTTTTTCATCTATCAGGCTCAGCACACGTTCGCCGGCGGCAATTCCCTGGTGGATGTTACTAAAAGAGTCTGATATGGCTTTGGCCGGGCGCATTACTTGCGAAAACAAGGCAATATAAGTAATAAAGTTTTCGGGCTTTAAAAAAGCGGTGTCTTTTGTGAAGATAAGGTGCCCGCCATAAAGTAAAATGCCGGCAACCATTGTAATACCAAAAAATTCAGATACTGGAGAAGCCAACTGCTGCCTTTTTGCCATGGCCCGGGTGATGGACGAGTAACGTGTGTTTTCTTTATCAAACTTATCCTTTATAAAACCGGTAGCATTAAACGCCTTAATGATTTTTATCCCCGACAGTGCCTCATCAAGATAGCTTATCATGTTTCCATATGTTTTCAGCGATGCTGCGGCCTGATGTTTTAAGCGCTTTACTATCCGCGATATTACAAACGCAGAAATCGGAATAATTAGCAGGGAAAAAAAAGTAAGCTTTACCGATATAAGGAATAATCCTATCATGTAAGCAATAAGCGTTAGGGGTTCTTTAAAAACGACCTGTAAAGTGCCGGTAACCGAATACTGCACAACCTGTACATCCGATGCTATTTTTGAAATAATATCCCCTTTACGCTCATTGCTGAAATACCCAAGGTGCAGGCTCATTACATTATTAAATACCGTCCGGCGCAAATTTAAGAGAGTATACACCCTTAAATTTTCCATAATCCGTTGTGACAGATATCTGAAAAAATTGCCTAATAAAGCCGATATTATTATGGTAGCGCAAACAAATTGCAATGCCCCCCATGCGCCGTAATTGTTTAGCATCCATTGCACATAGTAATTAAATGCATCAATAGTATGTAAAAAGATCGATGGCCTTTCTCCCAGTTTTACGATATGGGTGGCCTGCTTATCTATGAAAAGCGTTTTTAGTAACGGAGATGATAGCGCTAAAGTAAGCGTGCTGAATATTACTGTTAACAGGGTTGTTATTACATATGGTATCGCAAATTTTCCAATTGGCTTTGCAAAAGATAATAAACGGAAATAAGTTTTCATTTAAAAATATAATAGATGCAAAGTTAACGGTAATTAATCAATTACTATTATGCGGTAATAGTGGCAGTACCTTTGCCCAAACTTTTTCGAGGCTAATGCCAGATATGCACGGGAATGGATCTGTTGGTGCAGTATTAAAAATACAATCCCAGTTACAGTAGTAACAAGGTAGCTTTTCGTAAATGCAAACAGGGCCAAAGGCAACATCATTTGGGTATGGTGCAAAACGCTCAAAATGGCCGCCGCCCAGTATACAAACCGATGGTGTTTGTGTAGCAACAGCAATATGTATGGCACCTGTTTCATTTGCTATAAGTAGTGCCGAGCCGGCAATTTTTTCGATGAGCTGCGGCAGGGAGGTTTTATTGATAAAATTTTCAACGCTGCCATCGGCAAGGTTTTCCATTAAGTAATCGCCGGCGGCAACTTCTGCGGGACCGCCTATCAGGTATATAGGTTGTGTGGTGTGCTGTTTGATAAGCTTGATGAGTTGCAAAAATTTCTCCCGTTCCCACCCCCGCTTAAAGGCACCCGCACCGGGTAATATAGCTATACCCTTTTTTGAGTTGATACCTGTTGTTATTGATGGTACATTTATAGCAATGCGTTCATTTAAAACGCTTTCAAAAAAAAATCTGTTTCGATGAAATTCAAAATAAACCTCTGCAGGCAAAAGCAGCATTTGTGTGTAAAATGCATCCGTTTTACTTTTATGCCGCGGTTCTATCCCTTCATGATCGCTCTGGTAACCAATAATATGTTTAGCGGCTGTTAATGCGGCAAGCCCGTCTGTTGCAAAAATACGCGTGTAGGCGGGTTGCAGTACAACTTCGTAATTGTTTAAAAACAGGCGCAGGGCTAATTTAAATGCTGTGAGCGGCGCTTCATAAAGGCCCCGTGGATTGGTAAAATAAGCGGCGTTTAAAAATTCCTTGTCGTAGCTTGAAACAACATCGCGCCAAATGGGGTGCCCTAAAATATCAATGCGATAGTCTTTGTATTTTTCCGACCGTTTTGTTATTTCAATAAAGTTCCTGAAAAGGATATAATCGCCAATGGCATCAGTTTTTATAAACAACAGGTGTTTACGAGTGGGCCTGAAGCGGGAAAGAAACCTGAAGAACTTTGGCAGTTTTAAAAGTATAAACCGGGATATCCTGAACAGGTTGCGATTTTTTATATCCATTATCTCATCATCAGTTTAGTTGTAAGATTCGGGTATAACTTTTTTACGGTTGCGATATTGCCGTATTACAAACCTCAACCAGGGTATAAAGCCATGGTTCTCGCGAATCAGCCCCGCTTGGTCTGCTATAAAAACTTTGTCGGGTTTAGAGGATGCGCCGGTGTGGTTAAAATTAGCGATAATAAGATCCACATATTTAAAATGTATGCTTTTATCTTTCCAGCACTGCATGTTTAATACATGATCTGCCGAAAGGCGATATTTTGTGTTAAACCTGTATTTATCAAAAACATGCTTCGGATAAATCATGGCCTGATGGCATATAGTACCTTTTGCGTGCTGGTAAGAGGTTACTTTACCCCTATACTTTTTATCCCTTAATAATACATTGGCATAATATATAGTATTGGCATCCGACAGTTGGTACGCCAGTTTAGAATAATCCGCAAACAACACATCATCGGCGCCTAAAAAATACACCCATTCGCCGGTGGTGTAGTCAAGCGCTTTGTTCATGGCGTCGTAAATACCGCCATCCTTCTCACTGCGCCATAAGGTAATTTTATCATCATTGGCTTTTAAAATATCAACTGTACCGTCGGTACTAACTGCATCCATCACCACAATCTCGATATTTGGATAAAGCTGCGCATAAATACTATCCAGGCAGGCCTGCAGGGTATCGGCAACATTAAGCGTTACAATTATTACAGAAATTTTTGGAAGCGCTTTATTATCGGTCATGTATGGTTATGTATTTAAATGCTTTTACAAAGCGGCTATTAGGATAAAAAATAATTATTTTGCGCAACCGCCCGTAGCGGGCAAATATAAGTAATCATTATAGAATGCTGACAGGCCAAAAAAGTTTAAACGTTGATAGTACTGCCGATAAGGTATCGGTAATAATAGTTACCTACAACGCAGCGGCAACTTTACAGGCTTGCCTGGATAGCATTTACAAACAAACCTACCCAAACATAGAGATTGTTGTTATTGACGGCAAAAGCACAGATGATACCGTAGCTATCCTGGAGGCAAACAGCAGCCGGATAGGCTATTGGAAAAGCGAACCGGATAGCGGCATTTACGACGCCATGAACAAGGCTACCAAAAAAGCTACCGGTAAATGGGTGTATTTTTTAGGCGCCGATGATGCCCTTTTACCGGGGTTTTCTGACCTGGCCTATGACCTTAAAGATAACAGCGCCATATATTACAGTAACGTTTGGGCTGAGGGGGCAAAGAGATCGGGTGAGTTATCAACATACCAATTTGCCAAGGTTGGTATCTATCATCAGGCTATGATATACCCTGCAAGTATTTTTGCCGGGCACAATTTCGATACTAAATACCGTATCTCTGCCGATTTTGCATTCAACCTGAACCTATATAGCGATAAGGCCTATCATTTTTTATATAAAGATCACCTGATAGCAAATTTTAACCATACAGGCATATCGGGCACACAGATAGATGTACCTTTTGCGAAAGATAAATCGGGATTGATACTGAAAAACTTTGGCTTTAAGATCTGGTCGAGATATATCTTCAGGATGATTAAGTCAAAGATAAAAGGCGATAAAAACCCAAGGATATAAAAATACCCCAAGCTAACTATTCACAATTAAATCATAGCAAATTGGCTCCATTGCTGGCTATTGTGCTTCTCAATTCTGTCTTTTATATGATATAAGTATTCTTATTTTTATCGGATTAATTAATAACAAAATCTTATATAATGTATACTCCGTCTGTGCTGGTAACTTTTGACTCGATGAAGGATGATAATTGCGGATACTTTTATTTTGGCAAAGGCTTAGGAAATGCGCTTATTATAAATAACAGGAATAGGTTTAATTTAAGTTTCTATCTGCATAAGCGTACCAGCTACCGGTTTGACAATAAAGTGAAAATATACATTTTATCTAAACTTGATAAATTATTCTTTCGCCACAGAAATAAATTTGACATTGTTCATCTTTCAGATCAAAATTGTCGCTTGAGACCACATAAGGTTAACGCAGTTAAAATTATGACGGTTCATGATATGAACAAAGTTCATTTAAAATTCAGCAAACCGCACAGGATTAAGGTGTACCTTGATAAATTGAGACAATTCATTTCAGATGTTGATAAAGTAGTTGCGATATCAGAGTTTGTAGCTGACGATCTGAGACATTACTTCCCGGAAGCAAAAAACAAAATAAGTGTTATTTATAATGGCGCCGACAAACTATCCGTACCCGATGATTATAGCCCTGTAAATATACCTCCAAGGCCATTTTTGTTTACAATAGGGTTGCTATCGGTTCAAAAGGGCTTTCACTTATTGCCTGCATTGCTTAAGGGAAACTCTTATGAGTTAGTGATAGCCGGCATAGAAACACCTCACAAACAAACCATCATAGAAGAAGCTATAAAATACAATTGCCTGGATAGGCTACATATTGTTGGGCCGGTAAGTGATTTAGATAAAAGCTGGTATTTTAAGAATTGCACCGCATTTGTTTTTCCATCAAAAGCGGAAGGCTTTGGTTTACCGGTAATTGAGGCCATGCATTTTGGAAAGCCGGTTTTTCTTGCAAAAAAAACATCCCTCCCCGAAGTTGGTGGAGATGTAGCTTATTACTTCGAGAATTTTGAACCCGAACATATGCAAGATGTTTTTACATCAGGTATGAAAGATTATGAATTAAGATTGCCTGTTCAGGACATAATTAAACAAGCAGAAAAATTCTCATGGGATAATGCAGCTTCACAATACCTGCAACTATATGAGGAGTGCTTAAAATGGAAATAACAGAAATAGGTGTTTCTGCGCAATTCTTTTACTTAATCATCCTATAATTCCTGTATTCGCTAACCCGCCAGCCGGTAAGGTCTTCTATTTTTTGTAGCAGCTTGCGCCTGAAACTCATTTTCTTATCCAGCTCCTTTAAGTCGATATCCAAACTCCAGTTGGTGGCTGCCAGTCGCTTTTGCATTACTGCAGGATGGGTGCCGGTAAAATGCACCAGTCTGTCGGGGTTCTTATGGCTGTAATCAAACGTAAAAGTTTCAGGCAGGTTTTGTGACATCCACTCATCATCATGATAAAAGCGGTTAAAATTGCGCAACTTATTTGCCAGGCCAGCCGGTGGTTTAACCCACCCGTAATGATAAATATAGGCGTCGATCAGTTTTACCTGTATCTTACGGTTGTTGGCCCATCTAAATCCTTGCGCATCGCGGTAGGAGTGTATGTTTTTATTATTACGCACAATCCTTATCTCGCGCCTGTACCACCTGCGCGAATGCCCGTAATAATCATACGACCCGTAGAAATGCAGATATTTAAATAACAATCCTTTAACTTTGGTGTCAGTAAGGTTATCCCGCATCTCCTGCTTTATTACAGGCAGGTATTTTTCATGCACCACCTCATCTCCCTGGATATAAAATGCCCAATCACTATCTGGCGATATCGCATTAAATGCCTTATCGGTCTCGTCGGCAAAAACTTTGCCCCCATCGCGTATACTTGTGTCCCATACGGTGTGTATGATCTTTATTTTGGGTGAGTTTATATCGGTTATCAGTTTTTCAGTATCGTCATCGCTATCGCCAAGGGCCACTACAAACTCATCACATATGGATAGTATAGATGTGATCGCTTCAACAACAGGATAGTCGTTTTTTACAGCATTACGTATAAATGTGAACCCCGAAACCTTCATTATAATAATAGGTATATATTGCCTGCAAATATAATTATCTATGCCCGCTCATTTTATATTATTATGCGTCGATTAATTAACGTGTATTTTTGTTTCTTTACAACAACATACAATGGCCGGCGCTACACAACATATTATACCTACCTGTACCAACTTCCGCTCGGTAGCCCGCGCTTTAACTATTGTTGAGAATAACCTTGCCGGCGCTGCTGACCTGTTAAAAAGCCTTACCTTTAATATACAAATACCTGTAACGGGTATAACAGGCCCACCGGGTGCAGGTAAAAGCACACTGGTTAACGCTATTATAAATAACCTGGTGCAACAAGGTAAAAAGGTTGCCGTGTTGGCTATAGATCCAACCTCGCCCTTTAACTTTGGTTCGCTGCTGGGAGACAGGATCCGCATGGCTTCGCATTTTAACCACCCTGATGTTTTTATCCGTTCGCTGGCAACAAGGGGGTCGCTGGGTGGGCTGTCAGCCAAAACCATCGAGATGACGGATGTACTCAAAGCATCGGGTTTTGATCATGTTATAGTAGAAACGGTTGGCGTAGGCCAATCGGAAGTAGAAATTGCCGGCCTTGCCGATATTACCTTCGTAATGCTTGTGCCCGAGGCCGGGGATGAGATCCAGAACATCAAATCGGGATTGATGGAAATTGCTGACGCCTTTATCATTAACAAGGCAGATAGAGAAGGCGCCGATCTGTTTATTAACAACCTTAAAAAAATACTGCAGCAGAGCAAGGAAAATAAGGTGCCGATATTTAAAACAGTTGCTTCAAAAAATGAGGGGATTGATGCCATTACAGATTTCATATTAGCTAACCCTAAAATAACAAACAGCCGCCGCGAACTGCTGCTTACCCAAAAGGTTTACAATATTATCCAGCAAAATAAAATGGCGGGTATAGATAAGAAAAAGCTTCAGCAGGATATTGCTAAAGCTTTACAAAAACCTGATTTTAATATTTACAGGTTTGCATCCAACTACATTGAGTGAGTAGTTAAATAGGTTGATTAAGTGAATGGTTAACTGCTCACTTAATCAACCACTCACTATTTCGAGTTCATCAACTCTTCAATCTCTTCTGCTTCGATAGGTATGTTAGCCATTAAATCGCGGTTGCCATCTTTGGTTATTAGTATATCGTTCTCCAAACGGATGCCTAAGCCTTCTTCAGGGATATAGATGCCCGGTTCACAGGTAAGGATATTACCCACTTCAAACGGTTTGTAACGGCTGGCGTAATCGTGCACATCCAAACCTAAATGATGCGATGTGCCGTGCATAAAATACTTTTTATACAATGGCATTTTAGGGTCTTGTTTTTCCACCTCATGCTTTTTCAGCAGGCCAAGATCAATTAGTTCGCCGGTCATTATTTTGCCTACCTCATCGTGGTAATCGTTCCATACGGTGCCGGCAACAAGCATTTTTGTAGCGGCGCGCATTACACGCAATACAGCGTCATATACATCGCGCTGGCGTTTGGTAAAGCGGCCGTTAACAGGTATAGAGCGGCTCATATCGGCATTATAGTTTGCATACTCGGCAGCCCAGTCAAATAATATTACATCGCCGTCTTTACACACCTGGTTATTATCTATATAATGTAAAACGATAGCATTTTTGCCCGATGCAATAATAGGGTTGTAAGCATGGCCGGTTGCGCGCTGCCTTAAAAACTCGTGTGTTATTTCGGCTTCTATCTCATATTCGGTAACGCCGGGCTGTACAAATTTTAGTACGCGTTTAAAAGCATCGTTTGTTATATCACACGCTTTTTGGGTAAGCTCAATCTCAATATCCGACTTTATAACACGCAGGTCGCGCAGTATAGGGGCCGAACGCTCATAATGATGAAGCGGGTATTTTTGGCGTAAAGTTTCAAGGAATCGTAGGTCGCGGTATGGCACCGTATGCGCATAACGGTCATTCTCATTGGTATTTATGTATATATTATCGGCATAATTAATAATAGTATGTAAAATAGTATCATATTCATGCAGCCAATAAATATGCTCAATGCCCGATGCCTTGCGTGCTTCTTCTTTAGTATATTTATGCCCCTCCCAAACTGCAATATGTTCGTTGGTTTGTCTTAAAAAAAGTACTTCTCTGTATTGGTGATTAGGACAATCGGGGTACAGTATCAATATACTTTGCTCCTGATCTATGCCCGTGAGGTAATAAAAATCCGGATTTTGCTTAAATATGAAACTTTGGTCACCACTCCTCGGATATTCGTCATTGGAGTGAAATATCGCTATAGAGTTTGATTTTATTCGTGAAACGAAATTTTTTCTATTAATTGTAAATAACCGTTCATTAACAGGCAGGTATTTCATAGAATGTAAAATATTAATTTTTATAAAAACAAATTATTTCTACCGATTGTAGTAGATATTATGAATTTTGGAACAAGATTTGGTATTTGTTTCAAACATAATTACTAATTTTGAAAAAAATCACAATTAAATCGTTTAATCTTAAAACTATGAATTATTCTACATTAAAGAAATCAGCAGCATTATCATTTGCTTCTTTGCTGGTTGCTGGAATGGTTAGTGCACAAACAGACTCCACTAAAACCACCACCACAACCACCACTGACACAACAATGTCATCTGCAACAACCACTGCTAAAGTATTTGGCGGTAGAGGTCAGTACAAAACCTGGAGTATCGGTGTTAACGTTGGTGCAACTTCACCTACAATGGCTACAGGCGGAAGTCTGAACGATTACGCAAAAAACAAAGTTGAACTAGGTTACGGTATCTCTGTACGTGATCAATTAGGTCATAACTTCGGTCTGCAATTAGACGTACGTGGTGGCAAAGTTGCTGGCGACAATGGTTCAATTAACCCTGGTTCTTATTCAACTAAATTCTACCAGGCTACTTTAAGCGGTGTTGTTAACGTTGCAACTATCGACTTTATCCGTCGTAAAAACTCTGTTAACTTTTTCATTAACGCAGGTGCCGGTTTGGCTATGTATAACCCAACTGGTGTAACAGCTGCTGGTGTACCATTTAACTTTAAAGATGGTGCTGCCGGTAACGTTGCTACTAACAAATGGGTTAAAGAATATGTTATCCCAGTTGGTGCTGGTGTTAAATTCCGTTTGAGCGATGCGGTTGCTCTTAACTTTGGTTACACTGAAAACTTTATTGACGGTGGTAACTTTGACGGTTTAACAAAAGGTAACAACAAAAAAGATCATTACTCTTACGGTTACGGAGGTTTAGAATTCACTTTGGGTTCAAGCTCAAAACCGAGCTTAGAGTGGGTTAACCCAGTTGCTATGATGTATGACGAATTATACGATGCAGCTCTACGTCAGGAAGTTGAAGCTCTTAAAGGCCGTGTAACTAACGTTGAAAACGCAGTTACTGATCTTAAGAAAGATTCTGATGGTGACGGTGTATCTGATCAATTCGACAAATGCCCTAACACTCCTGCTGGTAGCGTTGTTGACGGTTCAGGTTGCCCTATCGTATTCCCTAAAGCTGATACAGTTGCTGCAAGTGCTGCTGCTGCTTACTCAAACATCCAGTTTGAATTTGATAGCTCAGTACTAAGGACTTCATCTTACCCTGTATTAGATGCTACTTCAGCTGACTTACGTTCATCTGGTAAAACTGTTGAGATTGATGGTTACGCTTCATCTGAAGGTACTGCTGCTCACAACTTATCATTATCACGTGACCGTGCTAACTCTGTAAAAACTTACTTAGTTAACTCTGGTGTTGCTGCATCAAAATTAAAAGTTAAAGGTTATGGTGAAACTAACCCGATAGCTGATAACTCAACTGAAGAAGGACGTGTTGCAAACCGTCGTGTTTCTTTCAAACAAAGATAATATCTAAATAAAATATTATTTGAGAAGCCCCCCGAATAACTCGGGGGGCTTTCTTTTTTTTATTAAATTTGTGTTATGTACTTTTTCAGAAAAAAAGATCCAAACAGGCCAAGTAGCTTTAACCTTAAGGTAATGCATATTATAAATGCCATTGCCATAAGTATGTTTCTGCTTGGTATTATCTGGAAACTGATTCAGTGGTTTATCCTCAAAAAGTAAAACATCTAACATTTATTTTAATGAAAACTATCATCAATACCAATAATGCGCCCGCGCCTATAGGCCCTTACAGCCAGGCTGTAGCCGCTAACGGTTTACTATTCGTATCAGGCCAGATTCCGTCAAACCCTAAAACAGGCGAAATAATTACCACCGGCATAACAGACGAGGCTACTATGGTAATGGAAAACCTTAAAGCCATATTAACCGAAGCCGGTATTGGTTTTGACAGCATTATTAAAACCACCATTTTTTTAACCGATATGCAAACCTTTGCGCAGGTTAATGAAGTATACGGCTCTTACTTTACTGCCGATTTTCCTGCCCGTGAAACCGTACAGGTATCGGCCCTCCCAAAAGGTGTTAATGTAGAAATCTCTGTAATTGCGTTAAAGCCCTGATCATATAAAAAATTGAACAATCAGCAGTTTCAAACACCCATTGAATATTTAAAAGGGGTAGGCCTTGCGCGCGCGGAAGTACTAAAAAAGGAATTGCAGATATACAATTTTGAAGACCTGCTAAGGCACTTTCCGTATAAATATATTGATCGTACCCGGTTCTATAAAATTAAGGATATACAGCCCGATATGCCCTACGTGCAGGTATTAGCACGCGTAACCCATAAAGAACTTCTGGGCGAAAAACACACCAAACGTTTAATAGTACAAGCTAAAGATGATACAGGCTTTATTGAATTGGCGTGGTTCCAGGGAATAAAATGGGTAGAAAAAATGCTTGTGCCCGGCAAGGTGTATGTAATATTTGGCAAGCCAGGTTTTTTCAATGGCAAAACGCAAATGTCGCACCCCGAGATGGAATTGTATAATCCCGGGGCGCAACAACAAAAGGGTAACCTTACACTGCAACCTGCTTATAATTCTACCGAAAAGCTAAAACAGTTTACCTTGGATAGCAAAGGCCTGCAAAAACTGATAGCCGGGTTATTAGAGCAAACTGCAAGGGATATCCATGAAAATTTACCAACCTACATCCTTAACCGCTTTAAACTGGCCGGCCGGCAGGAGAGCTATCGAAACATTCATTTCCCTAATGATGCCAACCAGTTAAAGGAGGCCCGGTACCGTTTAAAATTTGAGGAACTGTTTTTTCTGCAACTTAAACTTCTGAAAAATAAACTTTCGCGCACGCAAAAATTCAAAGGCAATGTTTTCGACAAAGTAGGCCACTACTTTAATGAGTTTTACCATGATAAGTTACCCTTCCCTTTAACAAACGCTCAAAAGAGGGTACTTAAAGAGATAAGGACAGATACCCAGCGCGGTGTACAGATGAACCGCCTGTTGCAGGGCGATGTAGGCAGCGGCAAAACCGTGGTGGCTTTAATGAGTATGTTAATAGCCATTGATAATGGTTTCCAGGCATGTATTATGGCCCCTACGGAAATACTGGCCAACCAGCATTACCAAACCATAAAAGATTTGGTTGGTGATGGTTTTATTGAAGTAGCGTTACTAACAGGCTCGGTACCGGCGAAAGCCCGCAGGGCTATTCATGAAAAACTGGAGAACGGTACCCTCAATATATTAATAGGTACCCACGCGCTTATAGAAGATAAAGTACAATACAAAAACCTTGGCATGGTGGTGATCGATGAGCAACACCGGTTTGGGGTGGAACAGCGCGCCAAGCTTTGGCGGAAAAATATAGTACCGCCACATGTGCTGGTAATGACGGCCACTCCCATACCCCGTACCCTGGCCATGACCATGTACGGCGATCTGGATATTTCCATTATTGATGAACTGCCAGCGGGCCGTAAACCTATCCAAACTGTGCATTTTTTTGAAGCACAGCGCCTGCGCATGTTTGGCTTTATGAAACAGGAGATAGCCAAAGGCAGGCAGATTTACGTGGTGTACCCGTTGATACAGGAAAGTGAAAAACTCGACCTGAAAAATCTACAGGATGGTACGGAGGTCATGGCGCGCGAGTTTCCGCTACCACAGTATCGTATTAGCATAGTACACGGTAAATTAAAGGCTGCCGAAAAAGAATTTGAGATGCAGCGCTTTATTAAAGGCGAAACGCAGATAATGGTGGCCACCACCGTTATTGAGGTTGGGGTTAATGTGCCCAACGCATCGGTGATGATCATAGAAAATGCCGAACGTTTCGGCCTGTCGCAATTACACCAGTTACGTGGCCGTGTAGGCCGTGGTGCCGACCAATCCTTCTGTATTTTAATGAGTAAGGAAAAACTAAGCAACGATGGCCGCATCCGGTTAAATACCATGGTGAAAACTAATAATGGTTTTGAGATAGCCGAAATTGATATGCAGCTGCGCGGCCCGGGCAATATTGAAGGCACCCAGCAAAGCGGCGTGCTCGACCTGAAGGTTGCCGACCTAACCACCGATCAGGACATATTACAACAGGCCCGTAATTGCGTTATTGAGATCTTTGAAAAAGACCCGCAACTGGCCGCGCCCGAAAACCAGATCCTAAACCTGGCGTTCCAGGCAAAAAATGCCGGCCTAAGCTGGGATAAAATATCCTGACAGATTGATAAATGCCGGGCAAATATTACATTTGCTTAAACGCTACTTATCATGAAAAAATCCTTACTGCTTTCTATCGTTTTATTAGTTACAACCATCTGCTCGCAAGCGCAGGATTCTGTACAGATCCGTAAGTTTTATGACGAGGCTTTGGTTAATGGCCAATGCTATGAAAACCTGCGCTACCTGTGCAAAAAAATAGGGCAACGCTTAAGCGGTTCTGCAGGCGCTGCAAAATCTGTTGAGTGGAGTAAAAAACTGATGGAAGGCTACGGGTTTGATAAGGTTTACCTGCAGGAAGTAATGGTGCCGCACTGGGTGCGTGGTGCAAAAGAGCAGGCGTATATTATTGATGGCAATAAAAAGATTACCGTGCCTATTGCTGCTTTAGGCATGTCGATAGCTACACCGGCAGCGGGCATTACGGCCAATATAGTTGAAGTAAGAAGTATTAAAGAGCTGGATGCGCTGGGTGAAAGTGTGATAAAAGGGAAAATAGTTTTCTTTAACGGTCCGTTCGACCAACGATTTATTGAAACCGGCGCAGGTTATGGTGCTGCAGGTGTGCAACGTTTTGCAGGCCCGTCCGCAGCAGCAAAATATGGCGCAGTTGGTGCAATAGTACGTTCTATATCATCATCGGTTGATGATTACCCGCACACCGGTGGTACTGTTTATGTTGATGGCGTTAAGAAGATACCTGCCGCAGCCATATCAACTTTAGCAGCCAATAAACTAAGTAACATGCTTAGGCTGCGCAAACTGCCGCTTATTAAATTTTACTTTAAACAAAGCTGCCAAACCCTGCCCGATGCAAAATCATACAACGTTATAGGCGAAATTACCGGAAGCGAAAACCCTAATAAATTTATCACCGTTGGCGGCCACCTCGATTCATGGGACCTTGCCGAAGGCGCGCATGATGATGGTACAGGTGTTATGCAATCGGCCGAAGTATTGAGGATACTTAAAGCAACAGGTTACCGGCCAAAAAATTCTATCCGCGCGGTGTTTTTTATGAACGAAGAGAATGGCCATAAAGGCGGCATTAAATATGCCGAGCTTGCCGCTGCCAATAAAGAAGAACATATTGCCGCTATTGAAACAGATGAAGGTGGGTTCACTCCGCGCGGCTTTAGCTTTGAAGGCGCATCACCATCATTTTTAAAAGGAATTAATAAAAACTGGAAAGGCTTATTTGAGCCCTATGAAGCCGACAGGCTGGTTGCGGGCGGCAGTGGTACCGATATTGGCCCCCTGAGGGAAACCGTGCCATCTATAAAACTAATAGGCTTCCGCCCCGATTCACAGCGATATTTTGATATCCATCACTCATCTAACGATGTTTTTGAGAACGTAAACAAACGCGAGCTTGAATTGGGCGCAGCAGCAATTACAGCACTTGTTTACCTGATAGACCAACATGGTTTAAATTTTTAACCATTTAATACCGAATACATTTTGAGGCCGCCCGTTACAGTAGTAAATTGCGGACTCAAATTAATACACTACCACATTGCCAGACGAAGAGAACCCAGCGCCCCGGATAGATTCATTTGCAGCCCTCAGATATAAGGACTTTCGCTCATACATTGGGATGCGCTTTTTCTTCACGTTTGCCTATCAAATGCAAACTGTTGTACTGGGCTTTTATATTTACCAGTTAACACATAGCAAGGTAGCTATTGCCTTTATTGGTTTAAGCGAAGCCATCCCGGCCGTAGGTATAGCGCTCTACGGTGGTTATATTGCCGATAAGTACGAAAAGCGTAAAATGCTCCTCATCATATTTGCCGGGGTGCTTTTATCATCGCTGGTAATGTTTGTAACAACCTTAACCAATATAGCCGCGCAGCTTCACACCAATGGGATACTTGCCATACTTTATGCCATGATAGCTTGCAACGGCCTTGCCCGTGCTTTTTACGGCCCGGCAACCTTTACCATTTATGCGCAAAGCATCCCAAAAGAACTTTACCCTAACGGCAGCACCTGGAGTAGTTCCAGCTGGCAGGTGGCATCCATACTTGGGCCGCTCACAGGCGGGGCTATATATGCGTTTGCAGGCCATATTATACCGGGATTAACCGGTATAACAGCAACATTTGGCTTAACCCTATTATTTATGCTGGTATCATTGGTGCTGGTTTATATGCTGCGTGAATACCCCCCTGTTTTTATCCCGAAGGAGAATATCTGGATCAGCTTAAAAGAAGGGCTCAACTTTGTTTTTACCAACAAAATAATGTTCTATGCCATGAGCCTGGATCTATTTTCGGTGTTTTTTGGAGGGGTGGTGGCACTCCTGCCGGTATTTGCACTCGATATTTTAAAAGTAGGGGCCGAAGGGTTGGGCATTATGCGTATGGCATCATCATTAGGAGCTGCGTTAACCATGCTGGTTATGATCCGCTTTTCGCCCATGAACAAGCCATGGCGTAATTTGCTTATTGCTGTTGCGGGCTTTGGTATATCTATTATAGGGTTTGGGTTATCTAATATATTCTACGTTTCATTACTATTCTTGTTTTTACAGGGCGCTTTTGATAGTGTAAGTGTTATTATACGTGGTACCATTATGCAGCTTTTAACCCCCGACCATATGCGCGGGCGGGTATCGGCAGTAAACTCTATGTTTATTGGTTCATCTAACGAGATTGGCGACTTTGAATCGGGTATAGCAGCCAAATTTTTGGGCACAATACCTGCTGTTATATTTGGCGGCACCATGACGTTGATGATAGTGAGCATTACCTGGCTAAAAACAAAAAAGCTAACTCCGCTTTCCTTAAACCAGATTCAGCAGCCCGGGGTAAGCAAATAAGGAATATTAAAGGTGTAAACACACCTTTATTTTAGGTTAAAAATGGGTAATTATATTTGTAATATAATATTGACCTTTAGTAAATTTAACACGTGATATTTCCCCCTACTTAATAACTATTTTGCTTTGACCCCAAAGTACTTAAACCAGCTACAGCTTAAGCTGTTATATATTATTGCCATATGGTTAATATTGCTTATTCCACTGTTTACCTATGGGTTAAACGGTGATGGCAGACATGTATACCGACCCGGCCTTTTTGCAAATTTAAAAGATACAGTTGCGGCCAATCGGGTTGAAGCCGCAAGGGCCATTTACCGTGTTAATTGCCGTAAAATGAATGAAGCTGATGCCATGAAAAGCCTCGACGACATGAAACAGGTGGCCCGGCACCTAAGTGATATAAAACTGGAATGCGCCATTTATGATATGCGCGCCGATTATTACTCGGTAAACAAAGGCTATAACCCCAAAAGTACCGCGTATTTTAATGCAGCAATTGCATTTGCCCAGGCAGAGCAGTTACAGCTAGAAACAGGCATCTACCAGCATCGCAAAGCCAATTATTATTTTCTGTACAAACAAAACTCGGCCGCGTGCCGGTATTATCTTTTATCTGAAGAGAACCTGCGCGAAGTGGGGTTTGATAATGTACCTGGCATTGCCAATATTTTTTCAGAAACGGCAAATTTTTATTACACGCTGGGCGACTTTGATAACGCCCGTGGGAATCTTCGCCTTGCTTTAAAGTATCAGCCTAATGCAACACGTACGCGTGTAAATATTATGAATACCATTGGCCTTACATATCGTAACAATGGGCAATACAGTACCGCAATGGGCTATTTTAATAATGCATTAAAAATGGCTGCAGCTATAAAAGATACCGCATGGATTGCTATTGCCAGGGGTAATATTGGTTCGGTATATTTTTTACAGCATCAATACAAAAAAGCCCGCCCTCTGGTAGAGGAGGATTACAGGCAATCGCTAAAGTTCGATCAAAAATTAAACGCTGCTATTGCCCTGTTACGCCTGGTAAGAATAAACATTGATTATGGAGAAATAAAACTGGCCGCACTGCGGTTGGATACGGTTGATAAAATACTGTTAACTTATCGTGAGAATGTACTTACACAACGCGTACAATATTATGAGCTTAAGGCAGAGGTTAATGAACGGCTTGGTAGTTTAACAGAAGCGATGCAATACCGAACCATATCAGAAAAACTAAGAGATAGCGTTGCCAGGCGAGATAATATTACAGCCATTGAAAGGGTAAGGCTGCAATGGGTAATTGAAAAAAGCCGTGAAGAATTTGATGCCCTGAAGAGGAGCGCCAAGGTTGACTCGTTTAAGCAGAATACCATAATTGTAGTATTAATATTGCTAATAATAATTACCGTTTTAATATATAACAGGCAAAGATTAAAAGCCAAGAAAGATAAAGAATTACTCGCATCAGAGAAATTAAGGGTAGATGAGGAATTAAAGAACGCAATACTTGTATTACGTGGCTATACTGAAAACCTGATGCAAAAAAACACACTGATAGACGAGATCAAAACCGAGCTTGAGAATATTCAGCTAAAATATAATGATACTGGCGTTGCGGGGAATCTTGATAAAATGATGCAGGCCCATATCATGACCGACGATAACTGGGGCGAATTTAAAAAGCTTTTTTCGAGGGTACACACTACCTTCTTTTATAATCTCCGCCATTCGTATACTAATTTATCGGATACTGATATCAGACTGCTTGCATTAATTAAATTAAAACTTAATAATCGCGAAATATCGGGTATGCTTGGCATCACTGTCGACGGCGTTAAAAAAGCTAAACAACGCTTGCGCAAAAAGATGAATCTTTTTGAGGATGATGACATCGAAGATATAGTAAATAGCCTCTAATTGTCTCTGGGCACACTTTTTATATAATTTGTCTTGATTTTGTCCACCCTTAAAATTATTAAAAGCAGGTATTTTAATTCATATTTGGAATACAATAGCTAAATTAATAATTGCGAATATTATAACGCTATAATTAACTCCAGCGGAAAATTTAATTTATATGCAAAAATTGTATATTTACATTGTAGAGGATAACCCTTTAATTGCCTATGCTTTAAAGAGTATGATCCTTAAAATGGGACACAATATTTGCGGATTGGCGGAGTGTTATGACGAAGCTGTGAAAGACCTAAAGGTTATGCATGTTGATCTTGTAATTACAGATATAATGCTAAAAGGAAGGGAGAGTGGGATTGACCTTGCACATTATATTAACCGCAATTTGCATATCCCCTTTGTTTTTCAATCATCTGTAACCAATATGGAGATGATTGACCAGGCTAACCAAACACATCCTAATGCTTTCCTGCCAAAACCGGTAAGCAAAACAGAAATGATAAAAGTGCTTGCCGAAATAGCAGCCTAATACTATAATACTTAATTGTTAAAGTTTACAATACCCCCTAAATGGAAACACGACAAAAAAAATCCTGCCCGCATTGTGGCAAGGGCAAACTCACCAACCGCGCCCGAAGACCCGCATTAATGAAAGCAACCCTGTTTTGGTTACCCATAAAAAGATATTCTTGCAGTATTTGCGATAAAAAATCATACGTGTACGGTTCTGTTTGGGAAACCGTAGAGAAAAAAGACTGATTAAATGATTTAGAGGGGGATTTCTGAATCTAATTATGTGCATCTTACCTATCGGGCATAAAATGTGCCCGATAAGGTGTAGGTGTTTAATGTGTATCGCCCCTGATCAATTCGTTTCGGCTTCTTCTTAAATACCTTTTAACTTTATTGGTAGGTTGTTTGGTTTAGCCCGGTATATAATATAGGGGCTAGCCTTATCTGTTGCAGCCATAATTTTTAGGGTTTGCCTGGAAGCGCCCTGCGTTACCTTAACCAGTTTCCAATTTGCAGGCACATGGGTTTTAAGGGTGAGCGGTAAGTTGTACATGGCTTTATTAAGCGTTTGCGAAAGCGTTACCGTAATGCTGCCATTGCTTATGGTTTTAACATTAGCGTTTTGGCGCTCGCGCATATAGCGGGTAACATCGCCAAAAGTGGCTACCCATAATTTATTTTCGCGGGTTTTAATATAGTTAAAATACTCGTTCAGTTGTTGATGGGATAAGGCCTCCCAGCCAATACCATCAACCCCATGTATAGTAAGTACCAACCATGTATTATTTTTATTGGCGGTGGTATCAACCCAGGCTTTCATCATAGGCATGGGCGTTTTTGTGGTAGCCCCGCGCTGAAACTGTATGTACTCTTTATCGGTGTTACCCGGGTTGCTATTATTGCCACGGCTTATTTCTTTTAACCAGGGCTCGGGCATGCGATTACGCAGTGCGGGATAAACCTTGTAGGCATAACTCATTACCCTTTCGCTTTCGGTACCAAACGGCCCTTCGCCCGAAAAGGTGTATTGGGCGCCAAGATGCTTTAGTATCTCCTCCTTGCTTTTGGTAAGTTCATAAAGCATGTTGGGTTCATCCAGTATGGCCAGGCGCGGGTGGGTTATCATGTGGCTGGCAAATTCATGGCCCTGCGCGGCATACTTGCGTATCTGTGCCCAGGTAGTGCCGTGCGCATCCATATATTCCGGGTTGTGCTGTATGCCTTGTTTAAACTCGTTGTTGCGTACCTTGCTATACAGTTCATCAATTAGCTTTATTGCCTCGTCTGTTTTACCGGCATCAACAAGCGAGCCTGCGCTGTAGTAATAACCATAGGGCCAATCAATCCTAAATATGAAGCCGCCGAAGCCCGTTCAAACAGGTTGTTTGCATTGGTGGGGATAGTAGCAGTTTCTTTAATAATATCCTGAACGGGCCTGCCAATAAATTTGCCATGATATGTTGAACCCGGTATTTGCCCTGTTATTATAAAAAATGTGGCCGGTAATTTATAGCTGTTTAGCAATGGCAACGCCACTTTAAATTGGTTGATGGAGCCGTCATCCCAGGTAATAGATACTGCGCCTTTTTTATCGTCCTGCCAGCGGGTAATTTCTGTTTTACCGGCTTGGGCATTACACAGGTTTGCAATAAAGCACCCCGTTATGAATGGGAACAGTAACTTTTTCATGGCTGATGCAAATTGATTGTAGCTAATATAAAAAGTTATGGGCAGTTATTCGTCTTATAAGTAAACAGCCGGTAATTGTAAGGAGGACGTTATGGAGAAAATAAATAAATAATTCATAAATGAATGAATATTCATTTATATTTGTAGCGGATATTATTAGATATGCGTATAAGGAACAACGATAAGGTACAACTGGTAAAGCAAAAAGCGATAGAGCTGATTGTGAAGGATGGATTGGAAGGCTTCAGTATGAATAAGCTTGCTAAAGCATGCAATATTTCGGTAGCTACACTGTACATCTATTATAAAGATCGCGATGATCTGATCCTGAAAATCGCCATGGAAGAAGGGCTTATAATGGCAGAGGCAACGATGAAAGATTTCAGCCCCGATATGTCGTTTGAAGATGGTTTACGTGTTCAATGGCATAACCGTTATCAGTATACAAAAGCTAAGCCGCTGTTGAATTCTTTTTTTGAACAGCTGAGGACCTCCAGTTACCAGGAGGAATTTCTTGCCAGCTTTTTGAGCGAGTTTAAAGTTGTGATGGGTAAGTTTATGCAGAATATTATTGACCGTGACGAAATTGAATTGATGCCATTTGAAGTATACTGGTCGGTAGCGTTTGCGCCTTTATACAACCTTATCCGCTTTAACAACGAGGGCCAAAGCATGGGCGGCCGGCCTTTTAAAATGACCGATGAAATACTGTGGAAAACCTTTGACCTGGTTGTAAAAGCCCTAAAAAAGTAAGCTTATGAATACAATCGAAAATTTTGACCACATACTGTTATTTAAAACAAACATAAGCTGCGATAACGATAAGCAGTTGTTACATAAGTTGCTTGATAACAACCCCACCGTACAATGCTGGAGCGTTGATATGGAGGATAGCGATTGCGTGCTGCGGATAGTATCCGAAACGCTATCGCACACACAAATAATTGAAATGATAACACAACACGGCTACAGTTGCTGTGAATTAACTTAACCCACAATGAACACTCAACAACCGGTAGCATTACGGGCTACCAAAAATTCGTCATATTCCTGCTGGCTATCACCCAGTTCACCGTGATACTGGATTTTATGGTGATGTCGCCCCTGGGCGATATGCTGATGAAATCTCTTAACCTTAAACCTTCCGCCTTTGGTATAGCCGTATCGGCGTATGCTTTTAGCGCTGGCATCTCAGGTTTGTTAACCGCCGGCTTTGCCGATAAATACGACCGTAAAAAGCTGTTGCTATTCTTTTACGCAGGCTTTATAGCGGGTACTATATTTTGCGGTCTTGCTGAAAGTTATGCCGTATTGGTAGCCGCCCGCATCATCACCGGCCTTTTTGGCGGCGTTATCGGGTCGATCTCTATGGCTATTATCACTGATATTTTTGCACTGCAACAACGCGGCCGTGTTATGGGCTTTATACAAATGGGCTTTGGCGCCAGCCAGGTTTTGGGCGTACCCATAGGTATTTACATTGCTACTTTATGGCGCTGGGAAGCCCCGTTCTGGATGGTAGCAATACTCAGTATTATGATAGCCGTTACCATCACCATATACCTTAAACCACTAACCGCTCACCTTGCCTTACAGCACGACAAGTCGGCATTTACACACCTCTGGCATACCGTTAAGAATAGCGATTACCGTGTAGGTTTCACTTCAACCGCGCTATTATCCATAGGCGGTTTTATGATGATGCCATTCGGTAGCGCCTTCGCGGTGAATAACCTGGGGGTAAATTATAATCAATTGACCATGCTGCTGATGGTATCGGGCTTAAGTTCCCTGCTCATCATGCCCCTGATTGGTAAGCTAAGCGATAAGATAGATAAGTTTAAGATATTTGCCTTTGCATCAGTTTGGATGATGATTATGTGCGTGCTTTATACCAACCTAGGGGTAACGCCTTTAATACTGGTAATGGTATTTAATATCTTAATGATGATGGGCATCATGAGCCGCATGATCCCATCATCGGCACTAACCAGCGCTATCCCCGAAATGAGCGACCGCGGCGCCTTCATGAGCATTAATTCCTCATTACAGCAAATTGCGGGGGGTATTGCAGCAGCTGTTGCAGGTTTAATAGTAACCCAGCCAAGCAAAGGCGCGCCTTTACAGCATTATAATACTGTGGGGTACGTAATTGTTGTAATTTCTATCATCAGCATATTACTGATGCGTAGGGTTGATAAAATGACCAAAAGAAAATTAGCCGATAAAAAGGCTGCAATTATACCCGAAGAAGCGTTCGCGCATTGATCTGTCATTCTGTGTCCGCTTGTCCCTAAGCGGAAACGGGGGACAAGCGGAACAAAGTGATAGTTACGGCTTAATAATTTTGTCTGCCAAACTAATTAATGCTCCCTGTGTGGTTGGGCCGGCTTCATTAGCAAGCAATATAATTCCGGTTTTTTGATCGGGATAAAAAACAATATAACTGCTAAAGCCTAAACTACCCCCGGTATGAGAAAACTTGCGTACACCTTTATCTGTAACATTAACTTTCCAGTTTAAGGCGATAGCGCCATTTTCCGGCTTCCCGTTAGTAGACCTGTGGCTAAGCATAACATCTGCTTTGCTTTCGTCCATTTGGTAAGCCATATATTTTAACATATCCGAACTCGTCGAACTGATGCTCGCCGCCACCCGCAGGTCTTCCCAAACAATAAAGGGCATAACCCGGCCTTTGCCATCATAACCATTTACAAGTGCCCCGGGAAGCTTCCCTTCAGCTAAAAAGACAGTATTTTTCATTTTTAGCGGTTTTGTAAAATATGTTTCTAATAATTTGTCGATAGAGGCTCCGTAAACCCGTTCCATAATATAGCCAAGCAACTGGGCTGCAGTATTACAATGCCTTGTAACAGCGCCCGGAACAGTATCCAGCTTTATATCATGCAGGTCGCGGTAAAGATCGGCACGGGCGTATTTTTTATGCAGGCCATCCAGAATATAGGGGATAGAATCGGGGTTAGCTTTAATGAAAAGGTCTTTATTATTGGGCATCCAGTTGGGTAAGCCCGAGGTGAGATTAGCAAGATTAACCAGTTTAATAGGCACACCCTTGTATTCTAAATTTGGATACTTCCCATCAAGATACAGGCGTATATCGTCATCAAGCTTTACCTTTTTGTCTAAAACAGCCTTTGCAAGCAAAGCCGAGCTGAATGTTTTAGTTATAGAAGCAAGTTCGTAAACTGAATTAGCCGTTGGTGTTTTCCTTTTCCCCTTTTCTGTTGTACCATAATTATAAATTAGTGAATTGCCATCTTTTATAATCCCAATGGAAAGACCAACGCGGGAACTATCATTCATAAAAGCTGAAACTGTGCTGTTAACCAACGAATCGAACCGGGTCTTTAGCTTATTATCGCTAAGTTTTTCCTGTGCATAGCAGGCCAATCCGCTTATTATCGACAGTAATATAATGGTAACTTTTTTCATAATGCGTTGGTTTTATTTAGTAGATGAAAGAAAGATCATAAAGGTTACGTGGTATTTGAAATTTAATTTTTGCGAACGGCAGATTGTTGTTCTGCTAAGTTCCCCTCTTGAGAGGGGGCGCGATTGGCTGTGCAGCTGCAGGGGTGTGTAAATATAGAAAGGACACACCCCTGCACCCCTCTCAAGAGGGGAATCCCACAAATCCCATCGCTTTTAGTTTCTTTCCAACACCTCTGCTATTGCCATCACAAGTACTTTGCCTATATTTAGCTCATCATCCTTATCCATATTTCAATGAAAAAAGGCCTGCTACTCACCGTAATTACTACCGCCGCTATGGCTGCAAACGCACAGCAAAAATTCGATCCGCCAAAAACCAAAGCCATACCCGTTGTTGATACGCTGCATGGCGTTAAGCTAACCGATAACTATCGCTGGCTTGAAGACAAGAAGAACGAGGATGTTATAGAATGGACAAAAAAACAGCACGATTACGGTGTTGAGTACCTGGCCAAAACCCAAAAGGTACACCCCGACCTGAAAGAAAAAATTGCCGCTTACCTGAATATGGACTACGAGGGCCCGCTGAATACAGTTGGCAAACGCGTTTTCCAAACAGTGAAAAAGAAAGGCGATAAACAATATAAGATCTATACCATCATCGACGGTAAAAAGATATTGATATGGGACCCGGTTGCGTTGGATGCCGACGGCAAGATCTCGACCAGTGGCACCAGCTATACTTATGATGGGGAACGCGCGGCCATAAGTGCGCAAAAAAGCGGTGCTGAGGTAAACACCGTTTACTTTATTGATACCCGTACCGGTAAGCAAATTCACGACCCTATTAAAAACACCAGCGGGTTTGATTGGGCACAGGACCAGCAGCACGCCTACGTTACCCTGCGCAGCCAGGAGGACGTTGATAAGCAGCGCCCTTTAAAAACTTACTACCTAAAAGTTGGCGACCCTATTGAGAAAGCTACCTTTGTAGGTACTACCAAAGATGCCCAGAACAGCTTTTTTATATACGATAACCGTTACAGCGATGTTACCTTTAGCGGCGAGGGCGATTTCTACTCAAACAGTGTAAAGATCCGCCCTACAGGAAGCCTTAAGGATGGCAAACTGATCTACAACAGCAAAAAGTTCCAGGCATACCCCGAGGCTATCGGTAACCGCCTGTACATCAAAACAAACGATAACGCGCCAAACAGTAAGCTGATGGTGGCCGACAAGCTGCACCCGGAATATAAGAACTGGAAAACGCTTATCCCCGAAAGCAGCACCGTAATGGAGAGCTATGCGGTTACCAAAAACAGCATCATCATACAGGATAAAAAGGATATCCAAAGCCGCTTAACTATTTACGACCTGAACGGCAAAAAACTACGCCCCGTGCCACTGCCCGAGCAAGGTAGCGTTGGTGGCATGAGTTACGACCGTGAGGAGGATAAACTATACATATCGCTGGTAACGTTTACCTCCACCCCAAAAACCTACGTTTGCTCGCCGAAAGATTATAAATGGAAGCTGTTTTATCAAAGGATACTGCCTGTTGATATGAGCGAAATTACCGGCGAGATAAAATTCTATATCAGTAAAGATGGCAGCCGCGTGCCTGCATTTGTGGTACATCGCAAGGATATAAAACTGGATGGTAACAACCCGGTATTGTTAACTGCTTACGGCGGCTTCCAGTCGGGCATTAAGCCGGGATACTTTGGCTTTTACGCGCCGTTTATCCAGGCGGGTGGTATTGTGGTACAACCCGGCATCCGTGGTGGCGACGAGTTTGGCGAGAAATGGCACCTTGACGGCATGCTGGCCAAAAAGCAAAACAGCTTTGATGATTTTTACGCCTGCGCGGAATGGCTGATCAAAGAAAAATATACCACCGAAAGCAAGATAGTTGCCTTGGGTGGCAGTAACGGCGGCCTGCTGATGGGTGCCGCCGCAACCCAGCGCCCTGACCTGTTCAAAGCCATTGTATGCGAAGTGCCGCTGCTGGATATGCTGCGTTACCACAAATTTCTGATAGCCCGTTATTGGATCCCCGAATATGGCGCAGCCGAAGACCCGGAGCAGTTCCGCTGGTTATTGCGTTACTCACCATACCACAATATTCGCGTAGGTGTAAACGTACCGCCCATGTTGGTTACCGCCGGCGCTAACGATACCCGTGTTGACCCTATGAACGCCAAAAAGTTTGTGGCAGCGTTGCAAAACAACCCCGGCCAAACCAGCCCTATCATCCTCCACATGGATTTTGACAGCGGCCACGGCAGCGGCCAAAGTACTCAGCAAGCCATTGAAAACTGGACGTTTGTATTTGAATATGTAATGAACCAGTTGGGGATGTAAGAATACACACCCATCTAATACGTCATTGCGAGGACGGGTGTTTATTAGGCGTCCTTAAAACTCCAACTCCAGCAGTACCGGGCAATGGTCAGAATGTTTGGCTTCGGCTAATATCGCGCAGCGTTTAATATTGCCTTCCAGCTCTTTGCTGGCCATAGCATAATCAATGCGCCAGCCCAGGTTTTTGGCGCGCGAATTTGCGCGGAAGCTCCACCAGGTATAATTATGGGGCTCTTTATTACAATGCCTGAATGTATCTACAAAACCCGACTCGATAAAGTTCTCCATCCATTCGCGCTCCTCAGGTAAAAAACCGGATGAATTGGCGTTTGATTTTGGGTTATGGATATCGATAGGGCGATGGCAGATATTGTAATCACCGCAGATAACGAGGTTGGGGATACTTGCTTTTAAAAGGGTAAGGTATTTACCAAATTCATCCAGGAAACGGTATTTGAAGATCTGCCTGTCATCGCCGCTTGAACCGGATGGAAAATAGGCGCTCATTACCGATACCTCATCAAAATCAACCCGTATGCAACGCCCTTCGCGGTCAAAATCAGGGATGCCGCAGCCATACTCGACATGGTTTGGCAGGCGTTTGCTAAAAATAGCCGTTCCGCTGTAGCCTTTTTTTTCTGCCGGGAACCAAAAATGCTGATAGCCCATATCGTCAACCAGGCCCAGTTCTTTGATCACATCAGGTGTAGCCTTAATTTCCTGCAGACAAATTACGTCGGCGTCGGTAGCTTGTAACCATGCCAGCCAGTCTTTACTTATTGCCGAGCGTATGCCGTTAACGTTATAGGTAATTATTTTCATGTTATTTTATCTGTCATGGTGAGCCTGTAGAACCATTTTAAGTTTTGAATGATCCTTGACAGCCTCAGACTGACAGGCTCTTCGCCATTTTAAAATTATTCAATTCAACACCATCAACCATAATGGTTTGCGGCGCAACTACATTAAATCCAAAATGTTCAAATACCGGCCTGGCCGTTATGCTGGCATCGGTAGTAATAATGCTGAACTTTTTATTTTTTGCAACCTGTTCAATTTCTGTTAACAGTAATTTAGCAACGCCCTTACCCTGATGATTGCGATGCACAAACAGCATATCTACATGCCCATTATGGGTTAGGGATGAAAAGCCGGTTATTTCACCATCTTCAACCACTAAAAAATGCTGGTTGGTTATCTTGTCCGTCCAGCCGGGTGTGTTTGTCCAGCGACCGGCCCATGCAGCCACCTGTTCCGCACTGTAATCTTTTAAGTTAACCGTGCTGATGGTATCGCGGTATAAGTGTGCTATCTCATCAAGATCTGTAATGGTTGCAAGCCGTATCATTTTACTTTAGGCCATAGTAATTCATCCAATTGCTTGCACTCCTTTTTGCTGAGCAGTTCAACCGTCATGGGGATATTCACATCCGGGCGGTCCTTGTCATCTTTTTTTACGGCAGCAATGCGGTCAACCATATCAATGCCGGTAACAACCTCGCCATATACTGTATAATTTTGGTCAAGATGCGGCACACCGCCAACAGTTGTATAAATATCGCGCTGGTACTGTGGGATTTTACGGCCTTTCAACCGGGTATTCTCCAGGGTATCTAATTTGCCGGGGGTAAAGCGTTTACCTTCTACAATGTAAAACTGGCAGGCGCTTGATGCTTTTGTGGGGTTATCATCGCGCGCGGCAGCAAGTACACCACGTTTGTGGAACAGGCTATCCCTGAATTCGGCAGGTACGGTGTATTTAAGGTCGCCGTTGCCCAGCTCTGCGCCCGGTTTGTTTTTGGCCGTATCGCGCGAATCAGGGTCGCCGCCCTGGATCATAAAATTCTGTATCACCCTATGAAACAGCGTACCATTATAAAAGCCCTCTTTGGCAAGCTTTATAAAATTATCGCGGTGTTTGGGCGTTTGGTTATACAGGCGTATAATAACACTGCCATAGCTGGTTTTTATGCGTACGTATTGATTTTTGGGTGGTTTAGCAAAAGCTGCGCTAATGGCAAGCAGCAACAGGCAAAGGGTAAAAATTCTTTTCATATATCATTGTAAGGTTAAAACTCCCACTCCATCTCCGCTTCAAAATAATCGATGATTAACGATTTTATGAGCATCTCCTGTTCCAGCAAAGTATAATTGGGTACCGTTTTTACCAGTTTCCAATGCGGCCAGCCGTCCTGATCAAGCCCTTCCAGCTCATAAAACCCCATTTTGCTGAACAGTTTGCAATTGGCAATATGCATCAGCTCTTCCTTTTGCCTTTTGCTGAACTTGCGGGGGCCCTGTCCAAGTTCCTGTACCCCTATTAAAAACAATACCACTTTAATATCCGGTTTCTCATTATCAAACTCAGTAGCGATACGGTTTTGCAGGGCGGCCCATTTTAAATTAATTTCGGCAGGTTTCATAAAGCAAATATAGGTATGCAGGCGGGTTAAATACTTTTTTGATGATATACATTTAACAACATTGTTACGTTTTAAAAATATCTTTAGCGTTTTATTAATTACTTTTGCCCTGTTGTGAAAAAAAGCATGTATCGTATTATTTGCGCCTGGGCGTTACTACTCTGTTTTATAACAGGGCAGTATATGGTATTTGCCCACCAGCACAACATCACCAAAAGCATACACGCACCTAACTGCAACGATTGCCACAACACGGCAAAACAAACCTTTAAAGAGAAATGCCAATTGTGTGACAGCATGCACCATACCCATATGGAGCTGCTTGGCAATGTGTACTATACACCGTTTTTTAGTGTTGACCATGTTTACGTAACATATCAATACGATTTTAAAAGCATAGCCCTTATACTTTCCCAGGGCCGCGCCCCCCCTGTAGTTTCATAATAATTACTATCCTGCCAAACGCCGCTTGATGTGGCATTTTCTTGAATTTTTAATTTATTTATTATGAAACTGAAGCTTATTAGTTGCTTTTTATTTTTGTTCGTTCAATTTTCTGCATTTGCAGACGCTATAGATTTTAAGGGTAAAGTTATTGACGCTAAAACCAACGAGGCCCTTATCGGTGCCACTGTTAGCATCCCCGATTTGCGCATATCCATCATCACAAACGCCAATGGTGAATTTACCTTCCGGTCGATACCTGCAAAGGGCCGTTTTGTGGTACAGGTGCAGTATGTAGGCTATAAAAGCCTTACCCAAACCGTAGATTTTTCATCACCCGCTCCAATAGTATTTGCCTTGCAGGCAAGCGTTATAGAAACGCACGAAGTTGTAATAACCGGTACGCCGGTAACATCGGGCAGCCGCAGTAACAGCACATCGGCAACAGTTGTTACTAAAGAGCAGTTACAAGGCTCATCAACCAATTTGATCGACGCATTGGCCCGCCAGGTGCCGGGCGTAAGCCAGATTACCACCAGCCAGGCTATCTCAAAACCGGTTATTCGCGGGTTAAGCTATAACCGAGTGGTAACCCTTAACGATGGTGTAAAACAACAAGGCCAGCAATGGGGCGATGAGCACGGCATTGAAATGGACCAGTATGCCGCAGGCCGTGTTGAGGTTTTGCGTGGTGCCGCATCCCTGCAATATGGGTCTGACGCGCTTGGTGGCGTTATTAACGTAATAGATCCGCCTACCCCATCCGAAGGGAATATTGCCGGCGAGGTTTTAACCAATTACTCTACCAACAATGGCTTAAGCAATACATCGGTAATGTTAAGCGGCAACGAAAACGGTTTTGTTTGGCGTGGCCGTGGCACTTACCAAAACGCCTACTCATTTAATACGCCTGCCGGCAGGTATATTAACAGTGGTTTTAACCAAACCAATGCAAGTGGTATGCTGGGATTTAACAAGGCATGGGGGTACTCACATTTAAACTTCTCATATTTTAAAGATAACATTGGCTTTTATGATGCCGAACCGGGCGACCCGCTGTACAATACATCAACCAGCCGCACACTTGATTACCCAAGGCAGGATATCCGCCATTATAAAGTGGCTTTAAACAATAATTTTCTGTTTGGCTCAAGCTCGTTAAAATTAGACCTGGGTTACCAGAAAAACCAGCGCCGTGAGTTGGAAAGCACACCTGTGCCTAACTTATTTTTTGACATGAACACCTACTCGCTGGATGCTAAATACTACCTGCCCGAAAGTAACGGCTGGCACCCTGTAATTGGTTTAAGCAGCAGCCTGAGCCATAGCGTTAACCTGGGTGAGGAATTACTGATCCCGGCTTATGATGAATACAGCACCGGCGCATTTGTATATGCGAAAAAAGTATGGGGGCAAAACACATTTAGCGCAGGCGCCCGGTTTGATTATGTCAAAAACAAAGGCAAGGCACAAAACAATGATGAAGGCAACCCGATATTTACCGGGTTTGATAATAAATTTTCTAACGTGAGCGGTGCTTTAGGTTACACCCACATCTTTAACGACGACCTGAGTTTTAAAGCGAATGCAGGTACCGCATTCCGCGCGCCAAACCCTGCCGAGCTGGGCAGCAACGGTGTGCATGAAGGTACAAGCCGTTACGAGATAGGTGATGCTAACCTAAGCCCCGAAAGAAGCTACCAGGCCGATGCTACGCTGGAGTACGGATCGGGATTTGTAACGGGTAGTTTTGGCATCTATGAAAATTACATCCATAATTTCATCTATGCATCAAATACCAATAAGGAGCAAACAACCGTAATTGACGAGGGAACCGGCTTGCCAAGGGAGTACGATACTTACCGTTATGGCCAGGTAAATGCCAACCTTTACGGTTTTGAAGGTAACCTTACCCTGCACCCGGTATCATTTGTACATTTTGAAAATACATTTAGCTATACCCAGGCACAAAACAAAACCTTCGACAGGCCTTTACCATTGATACCTGCCGGTGTTTTGCATAACACCCTGCGTTTTGAGCCAAAAGTAAAAGGTATAACCGATTTTTACTTTTATGCAGGTATAGATAACTACTTTGCACAAAACCGCATTGATGCCACGTTTGAAACCGGAACAAACGGCTATACTTTGCTTAATGCCGGTGTGGGTGCAACATTTAACATTGGTAAGCAGCCGCTTAAACTTTATGTATCGGGCACCAACCTTACCAATAAAGCCTATTACGATGCCCTGAGCCGTTTAAGGCCGGGCCGCTACAGCCAGGAAGACCCAACCTACGGGGTTTACAACATGGGCCGTAACATAACCTTTGGGGTTTACATACCCTTCGGAACCAATAAATAATACAGTTAGTTAGTTTAGTTAGAAAGAAAGCCCCGGAGTAGTTACCGGGGCTTTCGCTTTTTATAAACCACAGAGGGTACAAAGAACCGCCACAAAGAACACAGAGATTTTTTTAATACCCAGTGCCCTCTGTGAAAACCTCTGCTCACTCTGTGGTTATATAATAAAGTTGTTTTCTAATTCAGCTTTTAGCTGTTCGGCAGATGAAAAATGAATGGATTTGATACCCAATTTTTGTGCTGCTAAAACGTTGCGCAGGTTATCATCAATAAATAAAGCTTCTTCGGCTTTAGTATTATACCTGTCTAATAATAGTTGATAAAAGGCTGGATTAGGCTTACGCATTTTTTCGGTGCCCGATACTACGATGCCATCAAACCAATTCAGGAAATCATAACGTTGTAAAGCAATAGGGAAAGTCTCTGCCGACCAATTGGTAAGTGCATAGATCTTATACTTCCCATTTTCTTTTAATTGTTTAAATAGCTCAACCGTGCCTTCAATGGCACCGCCAAGCATCTCTTCCCAACGGCCGTAAAAGGCGCGGATGTTGGCCTCGTGGTGAGGGTATTGCTGTACAAGCAGCTCTGTACCTTCCTGTAACGGGCGGCCGGCATCCTGTTCTTCGTTCCATTCGGGCGTGGTGATGTTGGCCAAAAAATCTTTCATCTCCTGCTCGTCGGGAAACAGGTTACGGTACAGGTAATGCGGGTTCCAGTCAACCAGTACCGCGCCAAGGTCAAATATAATGGTGTTGATCATAATGTTTTAAACTAAATAAACGCTTTTAATTAAAATGACGTTTAGTATATTTAAATAAATATTAAAGATATGCTTACAAGGGATGATGTGCTAAAAACAATTGATGATTTACCAAAAGAATTTAGCCTTGACGAGATAATTGACAGATTGATAATATTAGAAAAAATTGATACGGGGTTAGATCAGTCAAAGAACAACGAAACAATATCAACTAATGAAGCAAAAGAACAGCTGGCTAAATGGTTGAAGTAAAATGGACAAAGCAAGCAATTAAAGACATTGATAAATTGCTGAATTTATTTCTAAAGACTCCGAATATTACGCCCACATCCAGGTAAAACGCTTTTTTGAAGCGGTAAAGGTTTTAGAAAAATATCCATTATCAGGTAAAATGGTGCCTGAGAAGTTAGACCCGGAGATAAGGGAGGTTTTTTCCGGCAGTTATAGATTAATTTATCGTATAGTTTCAGATAAAAGAGTGGACATAATCACAGTTCACCATAACAGGCGATTACTGGCAAACAACCCGGCTATCAAATAATTACTTTTTCTTCTTCTCCTCTTTTTCCTTTTTTACATCTCGCTCTACAACCTTAACCGAGGTAATTACCTTGTCTTTACCCATGGTAAAAACCAGGTTTTTGGTGTACAGGGTATCAATGCCGCTCATTTTACGCGTTATCTCATAATGGAAGCTCAGGCTATCGTAGCTGAAACGATCGGGGTAATGAAGCAGGCCAACCACGTTACTAAATTTCAGCCCAACCAACTTATGGGAGGCAAGCAGGTCATCAACCATCATGTACCTCCTCGGGAAAGTGATCCCGTCCCCATCGTTCCACTCATCACGATCAAAGGGTTGTTTATTTGTACAGCTAAACAAAAAAGCGGATATCGGGAAAAAAAGGATAATAAACCGGAATGATCTGAGGCGATTCATATTACTAAATATTGTAAGGCAAATATCCTTTAAATCCTTCAAACTCTGTAATTAATTTATACGGCCCCCGTGGCAATTAAGTGTTTGCCTGCCAGGTAATATTTACCGCTGATAAGACTTCCGTTTCCAAACGAAGGTGGTTATTTATCTTGAAATTGTTTTTTCTGTAAAAATTTAAAGGGGATGGATATCTTGTGCCATTTGCTTTCACGTCATTATCATGATCTATAACCCAGCCAAAAAGGGTATCCTCTTTGGCTTTTAATGCATTTAGCAAGGCCGTACCGTAACCCTTTCCATGCGCCCCGCCGGATAGCATGATAAAAAAGCACCTGCTGCCTTCCCTGTAAAATACGGTAGCCCAGCCTATAAACCCGGCACCTTTATCTTTTAACAAAAAATATGCAGGGTTTACTAACGAATCCAAAAAAGTATTAAACTCTGCCATGCCGGGCATGCACAATTGCTTTGGGTATTCTGCATTCCAAATTTCCAGCGCAACCTGTTTTTGTTGTTCTGTTAAACTTGTCAGGTATTCAATTTCAGGCATTTTTAAGTAAAAACTCTTTAAACCCTTCAAAGCTGGTATCTAAGCTTGTGGCATGATGCGCTTTTTTCTCCAGCTCTTTTACCTGCTCAGGGATGTTGATCTTATCTGAGATTTCTTTCGTAAACACATCCGGGAACTTGCACGGGTGCGCGGTTGATAAAAAAACGCCCGCGGTATCTTTAGCCGGGTGTTCCTGCTGATATGCTTTTAACGCTTTCCATGCAATAGCGGTATGCGGGCAGGCAACGTAATCGTATGTTTTAGAGATTGCTTCGATTGATTGCAACGTTTCCTCGTCATTGTATGTATAGCCAACAATTAACTTTTTAAGCGCTTCTGGTTTTTCTTTAAACAAATCGGCAATGCGGACCCAGTTGCTTGGGTTGCCTACATCCATCGCGTTTGAGAGCGTGGCAACCGATGGTTTTGGCTGATATACGCCTGTTTTTAAAAATGCAGGCACGGTATCGTTAGCGTTTGTAGCGGCTATGAACTGCTCAACAGGCAGGCCCATCTTCCAGGCCAATAACCCGGCACCTATGTTGCCAAAATTACCGCTTGGTACGGCAAACACTACCTTACTGATCCCCTCGCGAAGCAATTGCGCGTAAGCATTAAAGTAATAAAATGTTTGCGGGATAAGGCGGGCAATATTAATAGAGTTAGCCGATGTAAGGCGGAATTTCTCGTTCAGTTCCTTATCAGTAAAGGCTTGTTTAACCAGGGCCTGGCAATCATCAAAAGTGCCGTCAATTTCCAACGCGCGGATGTTTTGGCCGTTGGTGGTTAACTGCAATTCCTGGATCTGGCTTACCTTGCCTTTTGGATAAAGGATGGTTACCCTTGTATTTGGCACGCCTAAAAAGCCCAGGGCAACAGCGCCCCCGGTATCGCCTGATGTGGCTACCAATACGTCCAGCTGTTTTTCTCCCTCTTCCAAAAAATAGCTCATTACACGGCTCATAAAGCGTGCGCCAAAATCTTTAAAAGCCAGTGATGGCCCGTGGAAAAGTTCCAGCACGTAAACGTTCTCTTCCAGCTTTACTACAGGCGCATAAAAGTTGATGGCATCGTGGATAATGCCTTTCAGATCATCCGCCGGGATATCATCGCCCAGCAGGTTTTGCGCTACATGGTAAGCAATCTCGGGCAGGGTATATTCATCCAGGTGGCTCAAAAACTTATCATCCAGGCGCGGGATCTCTACCGGCATATATAAGCCCTTATCCTGCGGCATGCTGTTAAAAACCGCTTCTTTGAAGCCAACTCTTAAATCTGTATTGTTAGTGCTGTAGAATTTCATTTTGTTTTTATGTATTCGTCATTACGAACGCAGCGTGGCAATGACGCGCGTTTTTGACTTTTAACTTTTTAATTTTGACTTTATCACCTATCCCAAAACCCTTGGCCCGGCATCATTTATGGTTGATACATAACCGTTGGAGCCTATTTTAATACTGGTTAAATGTTTTTGTAATTTGGCTGTGATGCGTTTGGCCGTTTCCTCATCGCGTGTAAAGGCGAACACCGACGGACCAGAACCCGAGATGCCGAAACTTACTGCCCCCAGTTCCATTGCCATTTGGCGCATTTCATAAAAATCGGGTATTAGCATACTTCGTACGGGCTCAACTAATACATCTTTCATGCTGCGGCCAATCAGGTCAATATCTTGCATGAACAAACCGCTTACAAGTCCGGCAATATTACCCCACTGGGTTACGGCATCCTTCATTTGGATGTTTTTGCGGATGATCTGCCTGGCCTCGCGTGTTGGTACATCCACATCAGGGAATACAATAGCACACCATAAATTGGCCGGGTGCGGTAAACGCACTACATCCAAAGGCTCATAACTGCGAATGAGTACAAAACCACCCAATAAGGCAGGTGCAACGTTATCCGCATGGCCATGTCCGCAAGCCATTTCTTCGCCTTTCATGGCGAAAGGTAATAGGGTGGATGGGTCTGTATCATCACCCAATAAGGTTTTAATGGCAAACAAACCCGCAACCGTACTGGCCGAGCTTGACCCCAGGCCACTACCTATCGGCATTTTTTTATGCAGTTCGATGTCGAGGCCGATATCCAGCCTGTCAATACTGCGCAGGTAATGCTCAACGCTTACGCTTACCGTGTTTTTAGCCGGGTTAAGCGGCAGGCGGCCATCATCACCGGTAATTTTGCTGATGGTGATGCCGGGTTTATCGGTAATGCGCATAACTACCTCGTCGCCGGGTTCGTTCACCGCAAAGCCCAGCACATCAAACCCGCAAACCACATTGGCCACGGTGGCCGGGGCAAAAACATGGATGCTATCCAGTTGCTTTTGAGTTGCCTTCGCCGGTTGTTTTAAATCTTGTATATCGTTACTCATAAAACTATCTGTTGTTTAGGGACACACCCCTGCCCCTCTCAAGAGGGGAGCCATACGCGCTGTGCCTTTTTTATCTTGTCTCTTGATTCTAAAAATCCTGCATCTCTTTAATTAGCTCCTACATTTATCAGATCGGCAAATACGCCGGCGGCGGTTACTTCGGCACCTGCACCGGGGCCTTTTACCACCAGCGGGCGTTCTTTATACCTGTCGGTGGTAAAAGATATAATGTTATCGCTTCCGCTCAGCATATAGAACGGATGGTTCTCATCCACACTTTGCAGCGTGATAGATGCCTTGCCGTTTTCCAGCTTGCCTATATAGCGTAATACTTTTTTGTCTTTTTCGGCCTGTTGTTTCAGGTTGGTGAAGAAAGCATCTTCGGCTTTTAGGGCCGCGTAAAAATCTTCAACTGTTTGTGCCTCTAAACAAGCCTTTGGCAATACACTTTCTATCTCCACATCGGCCTCTTCCATTTCGTGGCCGGCATCGCGGGCAAGTATCAATATCTTGCGCATAAAATCCTTACCGCTCAGGTCATCGCGCGGGTCGGGTTCGGTGTAGCCTTTTTCCTGCGCCTCTTTTACCACATCGTGGAAGTTGGCATCACCCTTAAAATGATTAAAGATAAACGAGATGGTTCCGGAAAGGATAGCTTCTATCCGCTGGATACGGTCGCCGCTGCTCATCAGGTCTTTTAGCGTACGGATGATAGGCAGGCCTGCACCCACGTTGGTTTCGTAGAAGAAATCTACCCCGTGTTTGCGTGCAGTATCCCTAAAGGTTTTGTACTGCGCAAACGATGCCGAGTTGCCTATTTTATTACAGGTTACTACAGATACGTTCGCTTTAAAAACCTCCTCGTAAAACGTTATTGGTTTTGGGCTGGCGGTGTTATCAATAAATACACAGTTAGGCAGGTTCATTTCTTTCATTTTGGCAATGAAGCCTGCCAGGTCAGCTGAGTGGTCTGATGCCTGCAGGTCGTCCTGCCAGGTATCAAGCGACAAACCATCGGCATTGAACACCATTTTACGGGTATTGCTGATGCCCACTATTTTAACCTGGATGCCGTTATTTTTCTGAAGGAAATCTTTATGCGCGTTCAGCTGGTTAAATAAGGTTTTACCAATATTACCGGTGCCCAGGCAAAAAGCGTGCAGGGTTTTAGTTAGTTCGATAAAGAAGGCATCATGCACGGCGTTCAGGGCTTTGGCCAAATCATTTGCCGAGATAATCACCGAAATATTATACTCTGACGAGCCCTGCGCAATGGCCCGTACGTTTACACCATTACGGCCCAGCGCGTGGAACAGTTTACCGCTCATGCCCGGAGTTTGTTTCATGTTCTCGCCCACTACGGCTAATATGGCCTGGTCTTTTTCTACCACCAATGGCTCAAGCTTATTGGCCAACAGCTCCAGTTCAAATTCCTGTTCTATCAGTTGTTTGGCCTTATCCACCTCGTTTGGCTGTACGGCAAAGGTGATGCTATGCTCTGATGATGATTGAGTGATGAGGATGATGTTGATCTGCTCTCTCGCCAGCAGCGAAAATAACCTGCCGCTAAAGCCCGATTTGCCTACCATGCCGCTACCCTCTAAATTAAGGATGCTGATGTTGTTGATGGATGAGATCCCCTTAATAGGTAAAGTAGACGCCTTACAATCATGGCGGATAACCGTACCTGCAAAAGCAGGCTCAAATGTATTTTTGATAACGATCGGGATCTTTTTCAGAAACGCCGGGATCATGGTTGGCGGGTAGATCACCTTTGCACCGAAGTACGAAAGCTCCATTGCTTCGGTGTAGGTAAGCTCTTCCAGCGGAAAGGCTTTTTGTACCATACGCGGGTCGGCGGTCATCATACCGTTTACATCTGTCCATATCTGGATCTCATCGGCGTTCAATGCCGAGCCGAATATAGCTGCGGTATAATCGCTGCCGCCACGGCCAAGTGTTGTTATTTGCCCGGCATCGTTCCCGGCAATAAAACCTGTTACAATAAGCAGTTTATCACTATTTTCCCGGTAAAAAGTTTTGATTAGCAGTTCAGTCAGCTCGCTGTTTACTTTAGCGTTGCCAAAAGAGCTGTCGGTTTTTATCAGCTCAGCTGCATCTACAAAAAGTACCTCCTTAAAATGCTGGGCGGCAATTTTGCTTACCATTAAGGCCGAGCAGCGTTCGCCAAAGCTCAGGATCTGGTCGCGGGTTTTGGGGGTAAGTTCGCGCAGGGTAAGCACGCCCTGCAGCAATTCTTCCAACTGGTTAAAGTGAATTTTTAAGCGGGTATAGGCCGGGTTTTGGTTTTGCACATCAAGCAATGCTTTAACTGCGTCAAAATGGCGTTTTTCAAGTTCGGCCAGTTGGGCGGTAAATTCCTGCCCGTTTGCAGCATTTTCGGCCATAGCTACCAGCAGGTTGGTTACACCGCCCATTGCAGACAGTACAACTACCGGGCGGTTACCGGGCTTATCCTCATCTTTTAAAATTTCCAGCAATGTTTTTATACTGCTTACTGAACCTACCGACGTGCCGCCGAATTTTAGAATTTTCATTTTTGCGATAAAATAAAAAAAGCCTTCCTCTTTGCGGAGGAAGGCTTTCATTTGGTTTTGTTTATGTTTTTACACCATACGATTATCTTCCTCCGAAATTTATCCCGGTGGTAATAATGGTAATAATTGTGGTGTTGTTAATTGTCATATATATTATGTCGGTAAAGTAAGTAGATTTTATTTTAAATACCAAATGTAAATTGGTTTTATTTTTTCAATGCCTTTAAATCTTCCTAAATTGCGGCCGTATGCAGGGACTTATAACAAAATCGACCGGGAGCTGGTACCAGGTAAGAAGCGGAGATGATACTATCGACTGCCGCATCAAGGGTAAATTCCGGATAAAGGGTATCACTACAACCAACCCACTGGCGGTTGGCGACGTGGTTGATTTTGATATGGAGCCAGAGCAGGGCACCGGTATTATCACCAACCTGCACCAGCGCAAAAACTATATTATACGGAAGGCTATTAACCTTTCCAAACAGGCGCAGATCATTGCCGCCAACCTGGACAGGGCGCTTTTGGTGGTTACCCTGGCATCGCCACGTACCTCGCTTGGCTTTATCGACCGCTTTTTGGTTACTGCCGAAGCATATGATATCCCCGCTTGTTTAATATTTAATAAACTGGACCTGTTTAGCGATGAAGGACTTGAGATCCTGGCCGATTACCAGGCCATTTATCAGCATATTGGCTACCCATGTTATTCTGTATCGGCTTTAGAGGGTACTAATATTGATAAAGTGCAGGAATTGCTGAAGGATAAGGTAACGCTTTTTTCGGGCCACTCGGGCGTGGGTAAATCCAGCCTAATCAACCGATTGCTGCCCAACCTTGATTTGCGCACGCACATGGTATCTGAATGGAGCGACAAGGGGATGCACACCACCACCTTTGCCGAGATGTTCGAGCTGCCGCAGGGCGGCTATATTATTGATACCCCAGGTATACGCGAATTAGGTGTGATAGATATAGAAAAAGAAGTGTTAAGCCATTTCTTCCCCGAAATGCGTGAACGGATGAACCAATGCCGTTTTAATAATTGCCGCCACATCAACGAGCCTGGCTGCGCCGTGCTGGATGCGCTGGAGGCAGGTGAAATAGCGCCATCGCGCTATGATAGCTATTTGAGTATTTATAATGGGAATGATACGAGGGCTTAAGAAGGATTCAAGACTTTTAGAGTCAGGAATCAAGAGAGAATGTATTCAATAATATTAAACAGGGTCTTGACTCTTGTGTCTTGACTTCCTGAATCTATATAAAAACTATGCGTGCAGTAATACAAAGGGTTTCGGAAGCATCGTGCCGGGTTGATGGCAACATCACCGGGCAAATTGGCATTGGGTTTATGGTTTTATTGGGTGTTGAGGATGCCGATACTGAGGAAGACCTGCAATGGCTTGCCCAAAAAATAACCGGCCTGCGTGTTTTTGGCGATGAGAATGGCCTGATGAATAAGGCCCTTGCCGATATTGGCGGGGACATATTACTGATCTCGCAGTTCACCCTGTTTGCACAAACCAAAAAGGGGAACCGCCCGTCATTCATCCGCGCAGCAAAGCCGGATAAAGCTATCCCAATGTATGAGCAAATGATTATGACACTGGAAGCCATCACCGACAAAAAAATAGCTACCGGTGTTTTTGGTGCCGATATGAAAGTAAGTTTGGTGAATGATGGCCCGGTTACTATTACGATAGATACGAAGGTTAGAGAGTAGAGCTTGCCGTCGCTCGGCTCCTGCCGAGTGACTATTATTACACGGCGTCCCGCCGCTGTATGCTGGTGGCGGCCAGAGGCCTTAAAATAGTTATCACTCGGCTGGAGCCGAGCGATTGCACTTTAATTTACCGCCGCTTTCTTATCCTTTATAAAGCCATTCAATACCAAGGCGATAATAATCACCCCGATGCAGCCAATAGCATTTAACCACAGGTAAGCCACGGTTTCGTAATAACCCATTATGCATATTATGGCTTCGGTAATAACCGCGGCTACAAATACTGCAGTTCCCTGTATCTTTTTAAGATAGAAGGCCACGATGAACACGCCTAAGATAGTTCCGTAGATATACGAGCCTAACTGATTCACAGCTTCTAACAAATTACCTATTTTGCTGGCATAAAGCGCCATGCCTATACAAACTAATCCCCAAAAAACAGTTGCCAGGCGCGATGCCGTAACATAGCTTTGTTCGGATTCGCCGGGTTTTATAATACGTTTGTAGATATCTATTACCGTAGTTGACCCCAGCGCGTTTAACCCGCTTGCGGTTGAGCCCATGGATGCCAGGAAGATAATGGCTATAAGTAAGCCTATGAGCCCCTTAGGCAGATAATGCGTTACAAAGGTGAGGAACACATAATTGGTATCGTTCACGCTATCATTCCCGCTGCTTTTTTTAATAACGCTGATGGCTTGCTTACGGATAGTATCAGCCTGCGCCCCGGCGGTTTTAAGGTCGGCTTTTGCGCCGGTTATTTGCTGTTGGTCTTTACTATCCAGTGCCTTTACAAGGCTTTCTGTTTTTTGTTTCTTTTGATCGAAAGCGTCGGCATACTGTTTTTCCAGCTGATTAAATTGCGGTGCGTATTGGCTTTTCTTTACCTGCTCAACCTCGTAATTGTTAAAGAAAACAGGCGGCCTGTTAAACTGGTAAAAACTGAACACGAGTACGCCTAATAATAGTATTAAGAATTGCATAGGTACTTTTATCAGTCCGTTCATGATCAAACCCAGCCGGCTTTGCCCAACTGTACTGCCGGTTAGGTAGCGCCCAACCTGGCTCTGGTCGGTACCAAAATAGGATAACTGCAAAAAGAAACCTCCGATAATACCGCTCCAGATGTTATAACGGTTATTGGGGTCGAACTTCCAGTCAATAACGTTCATGCGGCCCAGGTTACCAGCCAGCTTAACAGCTTTGCCAAAGCCTACATTTTGCGGCAACAACATCACCACAAAAACGCCGGCTACAAACATCCCGGTAAAAATGATGCTCATTTGCAGCAGTTGGGTGTACGATACCGCTTTTGCACCACCGTAAACGGTGTAAAACAAAACTAATCCGCCTATAAATAGCGTAGTGTAAGTAGTATTAATATGCAATATACCCGACAGTATAATGGCCGGGGCATAAATGGTTATAGCGGTAGATAAACCGCGCTGTATCAAAAACAAAATAGAGGTAAGCGCCCGGGTTTTCAGATCAAATCGCTGCTCCAAAAACTCGTAAGCTGTATAAACCTTTAGTTTGTGGAATATGGGTACAAACGTAATGCACAGCACGATCATGGCCAGCGGCAGGCCGAAATAGAACTGCACAAAGCGCATCCCATCGCTATAGGCCTGGCCCGGGGCAGATAAGAAAGTGATGGCGCTGGCTTGCGTAGCCATAACAGATAAACCGACGTGGTACCAGGGGAGCGAGCGGTTGCCCATGTACTGGTCGATGTTTTTACTGCTGCCGCTTTTCCATACGCCGTAGGCAACTATGGCAAGCAGGGTGCAGCCTAAAACTATCCAATCGGTTAAACTCATTCAAAAGATCTTGTAATGAGCCAAAATACTAAAATTAAAAAAACCAGCCATACGATAACAATACCGTAAAACTGGTTCCAGTTTTTTATAAACGAGGGAAGGTCGCTGTCCTTAGACCTCTTCACGGCCTTTCACCAGGAATTTGATGAACAGCGCTGCGGTTAATAAACCGAAAACACCACCTACCGGGATCCAGATAAAGCCTCTGTCAACAATAGCGCCTACAAACATGCCGCTAATTAAGGCAACAAGGTAATATATGTAATCGTAGTTTTTTTCTTCTTTGTGCGGGTGCTGATGATGTGACATAGTATTTTGTTAAATAATGTGCTGCAAATTTAGTGTATAAAAGTATTGATGCCTAATTGAATTGTTAGTTTTTCGGTTTACTTAACAAATTAATAAATAAGCGATAAGCGCCGGGCACTCCCGCAGGTAATTCTCTGAAGAAAGCAAGCGATGTGTATACAAAACGCCCCTTGCCAAAGTTTGTTACAATTAATGCGCCCTTATTTGGTTCCATGCCGGTATCGTTCATTTGCAGCGGGGTGCTGTACTGGCTGTCAATGCTGCTAACAAAATATAACCCGCGCTCCTGGATCCAATCGTTAAAATCGGCACCGGTTATTTTATTGGGATAATTAAGCACAGCGTTTTGCGGGTCGGTAAAAGTTATTTTGGCATCCTCCTCTGTAACGCGTTGGTTAACTACCGTAAACGGATACGGGCCAATTTGCTTTGTTACCAAACCATTATTGTTGTTGTATTGCACAACCAGGTTACCACCGTTTCTTACATACTCTAATAACCGCGGCTGCTCATAGGCCAGGCGTTCGTTTACGTTATAGGCTCGCACGCCGGTTACAATGGCGTCGTAAACAGACAGGTCGCCGTTAATAATTTCATTCTCGGTTAGTTGGTGCACATCATAACCTACTTCGCGCAGGGCATCGGGCACCAGGTCGCCGGCGCCTGCGATGTAGCCTATTTTCTTGCCCGCTGTTTTCAGGTCGATATTTACCAGTTTGGCCTGTGCCGGCGGGAAAATGGTGATAGCCGGTACGTGGTTATATTTAATATTCAATAAACCTTGTGAAAAAGCTTTGCCGTTTGCTGTCGCAATAACTTCCAGGTTGCTGGTGTTTGGCTTATTACTGGTTGGCGTAACGTTAAATGCTACCGTCCATTCATCACCTTTATTTTTGCCGGTAAAGTCAATCTTTTCAGGGCTTATTTTCCAGCCTGCAACAGGTTTTATGCTGATGCTACCGCTGGCATTGGTAAAGCTTTTTAACTTTACCTGTACGGTTTGTGGTTGAGTATTATTATAGATGTATACCTTTTCGGCAATGTTAGCGGTAACAGGTGGGGCTATTTCCAGGGGTTGATAGATCTCGCCGCGGGCGGGGTCAACATATTTGAAAATCAACCTGCGTTCGTAAGCTATCTCTTTACCGGCTATTGTGAACTTAAAATTTACAGCAGGTGCATCCGGGTTTTCGGGATTGCCAACTTTTTGCTCATCATTTATAGTGTAGCTACCTATACCATGCGGTGATTCCAGCCAGTAAGGTTGTGAAATCTTATCGGCAGTTTTAGGCTCTAAATTAAACGTTTGTAATTTATTCGGTCCTAAGGACTTCCCATCTGCATTGTCAACCTTAACGGCAGTTGCTCCATTATTTATAGTAAGGGAACTAATGGATAAGTTATTAGGCGTATAGACTTGTGCTGTTTCGGCTATTTTATCTCCCAAAGCGTATGATGGCTCATTACTGTATGCCTCAAACCACAGGCCCGCACATTGCGCTATCAGGTCTTTTAATTCCTTTGTTTTTTGTTTATGCCAGTAATCATAGCTTGAGTTAGCCACTTCGGTTAACCTTACGGTTTGGAAAGCTTTATTTGTGGCAACGGTTTGGTCAACCTCGTTCAACAATTTCACCAACGCCGGTACCGATGCCTGCGGCTCATCATCATTAAAGGCTTTGGTAATGGCAGCCAGTTGCGTTGCTATCGGCATGCCGAAAGGGATCCTGTTCCAGCTTACATCCACGCCGTCCATCAGGTCCGTTTTGGGGGCATCGCCGAGGATGGTCTTGAAATATTCAAAAGCATCTCCACGCTGCTTGGCCGAACCAAAGCCCTGTGTTTTATGGTTGCTACGGCTTTCGGCAGCTATTTCGCCATAGCTTTTACCTAATATAGCGTTGTAGCCGCCAACGTTTATCTTAAACTGATCTGGCGAGGTGGTATTGGTATTGCCAAAGTTAAAAGTATTCCATAATAAGCGTTTGGCTTGCCATACCCCAACATATTTTAACTGTTCGGGGTAGCGTTTTGGGTCGGCAGCTGCGCTGAAAGCCTCTTGTGCCAGTATAGCAGATGCAGTATGGTTACCGTGTCCGCCTTCGCCGGTTGTAGGGAAACGGCATATCATTACATCGGGCCTGAACTTGCGGATCACCCAAACCATATCGCCAAGTACTTTATCCTTATCCCAAAAATTCAGGGTTTCTTCAGGGTTTTTTGAAAAGCCAAAATCGTTGGCTCTGGAGAAGAATTGCTCCGCGCCATCTGTACGGCGGGCGGCTAAAAGCTCCTGCGTACGAATGAGACCCAAAAGTTCGCCCTGTTCGGTGCCTATCAGATTTTGGCCGCCATCGCCGCGGGTAAGCGACAGGTAACCGGTGCGGTAATGTTTCTCCTGCGCCAAATAACCCAGTAAGCGGGTATTCTCATCATCGGGGTGGGCGGCTATGTACAGTACGCTTCCCAATATGTTCAGTTTTTTCAAATTCTGGCGAATGGTGCCGATATCTGATGGTGGCGATGTTTGTGAAAATGCTGTTTGGCAAACTAAAAAAAGGACAAGTGTTACGGGCAGTATACGCTTCATAACAACAAATATATTTGAAAGATGCTTTGGTGCAGTAATTGGTATGATAATTATACCGTCATAATTATATTTCTTCCCCTATTATCAATCGATTGATTAACTTTTTGAACCTAACAGTCAAACAATTACAATAATATGATAAATTAAATTTAAATTAATCAATCGTTTGATTAATTTTGTGCGGGACAAATAAAAATGGAAAAAGAAAAAACAGATAAAAAGGATCACATACTCGATGTTGCCGAGCGTGTTTTTGCCGAATTAGGATATGATGGCGCCTCAACGCGGATGATATCGGGCGAAGCAGGTGTTAACATGGCTATGCTTAATTATTACTTCGGCTCAAAAGAAGGCGTTTTTCTGGCAATATTTGATCGCCGGATCACCACATTTCAAACCGTACTGCTTAGTATAGGTAACGATGAAACCATGAACTCCTGGGAAAAGCTTGATAAATATCTTGATAGCTATATAGATAAAGTAGTAACCAATAATTGTTTCCACATTATGCTGAACCGGGAGATCTCGAAATCAAAGAAGAACGAGCTTACCGATCAGATAACCGATATCATGATGAAAAATGTAAAAATTTTTCAAGACATTATAGCAGAGGGCATTAAAAAAGGTGATTTTAATAAAGATGCAGATCAGCAGCTTTTGGTTGCTACCATATTTGGTACTAAAAATTACATCGTAAACACCCCGCATATCTCATCAAAAGTAATTGGCTATGATGTATTGGATGCCGATAATCAGGATAAGCTGCTTAAGCCCCGATTTAAAACTTATATGAAGAAACTGTTAAAAGCTTATTTACAGAATTAAAAATGACAACTAATAAATATATACCCTTGAAACCCTCACGCATAAACAAAGCCTTTAAGGCCGCGGGCAGTATGGCCATGTTACTATTGGCACTGCTGGTTACAAACCCCGCCGCCGCACAGGACAGAACCATTACGCTTGACGAAGCCCTGAAGTTGGGCATTGAAAACAGCAAAACGCTAAAACTGTCGCAATCGCGAATTGACCAGGCTGTGTCGCAGTACCAGCAGGCCAAAGACCGTTCCTTGCCAACAGCCAGTGCGAGCTTTGGTTACAACCGCGCGCAGATCCCTGCAAACAAACTTAACCTTGGCGAAGAAAGCCTAAGCCTGCCAACAAGCGCTAACGCTTATTTAGGTACCTTATCTCTTAGCCAGCCAATATGGCAAGGTAATAAGTTAAAGTATGCACGCGAATCTACAACCTTGTTAACAGAGATTGCACGCCTGGATGCCGTTAACGATAAAGACCAGATAGCCTACAGTATTATCAACGCGTATTACAACTTGTACAAAGTACTGCAAAGCAAAAAAGTGGTAGACCAAAACTTAATTACCATTGATGCGCAGATAAAACAGGCACAGCGCTTTTTTGACCAGGGTATTGTTACCAAAAACGATGTGTTGCGTTTCCAGTTGCAGCGTTCAAATATTGAACTGAACGGTATAGACCTGGAAAACAACCGCCGCATTATTAATTACAACATGGATATTTTATTGGGCTTGCCTGAAGGTACCCAGTTAAATATTGCGCAAATAACCGAAACTGACCACTCAGCAGCGCCTTTAACCGCTTACCTGGATACAGCCATGAGCAACCGAGCCGAGTTTCAACAATTTGACCTGCGTACCCGGGTTGCCGAAACAAACATTAAAAGTGTAAAGGCAAATACATCACCTACGCTATCGGCATCAGCCAGTGCTTACTATGTTGGTATAGCTGCTAACCCTATTCCTAAAACCGGTAACTTCATTACCCCTATATCGGCCGGTTTAACCTTAGGATGGAATTTTGGTACCCTTTGGACCAACAAGAACAAATTGAACGAGGCTAAACTGCAACGCGAAGAGGTGATCATCAATAAAGGTATTGCAACAGATAATATCAAAAACGAGGTGAACCAAAGCTACCAGAACTATAAAGCGGCGCTCGATAAAATAACATTGCTGCAAACATCAATAAACCAGGCGCAGGAAAACAACCGCATACTGGAAAACAAATACCGCAGCAATATATCAACCGCTACAGACCGTGCTGATGCACAAACCTTGCTTTACCAGGCCGAGATAAACTTAGAGCTGGCTAAAGCAGATGCAGGACTTGCATACTATACATTATTAAAATCAACAGGAAAACTTAACAAATAATTACAATACATAAAGCGATGGCAAAAGAAACACAAGAAGCAGAACCTAAAAAGAAAAACAAAGTACTTCCGATAATACTGGGAGTGGTTCTTTTAGGGGGTATCATATTCGGTGTAAAAGAATATATATACTTCAGCAAACACGTTGATACAGATGATGCGCAAATAGACGGCGACATAAGCCCGGTTGTGGCCCGTGTTGGGGGTTATGTTGACAGCATTATGTTTGAAGAAAACACACACGTTAACAAAGGCCAGTTACTGGTTAAAATAGACGACCACGACTACAAGATTAAAGTAGAACAAGCGCAAGCCGCACAGGTTGGTGCAAGCGCAGGTATCAATGTAGGTGAGTCGCAAATTTCTACTACAGCTGCAAACTCGTCAAGCGCAAAAGCAGAGGTAGCATCAGCAAAAGCACGTTTAGATAAGGTGCAAAAAGATTACGACCGTTACGCCAACCTGGTACAGGATGGATCAGTAACCCGCCAGCAATTTGACCAGGCCAAAGCCGATTTGGAGGTAGCTAAAGCTAACTACAATGCATCACGTGATAAATATAAAGCAGCAGTTGAGCAAATTGCTACCAGCCGCAGCCAGTTAAAAGTTACTAATACAGGCGTAAGCCAAAGGCAGGTTGATATTGATTATGCAAACCTGCAGCTTTCTTATACAAATGTTAAATCACCTGCAAGCGGCATAGTAGCCAAAAAGAATGTACAGGTAGGCCAGTTAGTACAGGCGGGGCAAACATTGTTCTCTGTAGTAAACGATAACAGCATCTATGTAACTGCAAACTTTAAAGAAACCCAGCTGGATAAAATAAAAAACGGCCAAAAGGTTGACCTTAAGGTTGATGCCTACCCTAACCTGAAAGTAGAGGGTACGGTATACAATTTTTCACCTGCCACAGGTGCTAAATTCTCATTGCTGCCGCCAGATAACGCTACCGGTAACTTTGTTAAAGTTGTACAACGCGTACCTGTTAAAATAAAAATAACAGGCAATAAAGAAGAGATAGCGAAACTACGCCCGGGTATGAGCGTTGACGTTTCGGTAATTACTAAAGACTAACTACAATGGCTGAAACTGGCTTTAAAAAATGGATCATTACTATTACAGTGATCATGGCATCGCTCCTGGAGCTTATTGATACCACCATCGTAAACGTAGCTATTCCGCATATACAAGGTAACCTTGGCGCAACCCTTGAGGATGTTGCCTGGGTGGTTACCGGCTACGCCGTAGCAAACGTTATCATCCTGCCCATGTCGGGATGGTTGGGCGGGCGCTTTGGCCGTAAAAATTACTTCCTTACCTCTATTATCGTATTTACCATAGCCTCGTTTTTATGCGGTAACGCAACTTCGCTTGATGAGTTGGTTGTATTTCGTATCATACAGGGTATTGCAGGTGGTGGTTTAATATCTACCGGGCAAACTATCCTGATAGAAACCTGGCCGCGCGAACAAATTGGTACGGCTACCGCATTATTTGGTTTAGGCGCGGTTGTAGGCCCAACTGTAGGCCCAACCATAGGTGGCTGGATAACCGAAAACTACTCATGGCCCTGGATATTTTATGTGAATTTACCGGTAGGTGCGCTTGCAGCATTTCTTACCTATACATTTATAACTGAAACACCCAAGGCCGAAAAACGGCCTATTGACTGGTGGGGAATTGGCTTACTGGCTGTAGCCGTAGGTAGTTTACAAACCATCCTTGAAAAAGGTGAATCTGAAGACTGGTTTGCAAAAAACTATATCATTGTATTAAGCATAACCGCGGTTTTGGGCATTATATTATTTATATGGCGTGAACTGAGTACAGACCATCCTATTGTTAACTTTAGCATTATGAGGCACCGTAGTTTTGCCGTAGGGATGTTTACCTCGTTCATTCTGGGGTTTGGTTTATACGGGTCGGTGTTCGTGTTCCCGGTATTTTGCCAGAATTTACTGGGCTTTAATGCGCAGCAAACGGGCGAACTATTATTCCCGGGCGGGGTATGTACAATTGTTATGATGCCCTTTATTGGCAAAATGCTTAATAAAGGTGTACCGGCACAGTTTATGGCTACTGCCGGGATGTTCCTGTTCTTTGTTTTTACATGGATGCTGAGCAACTCTACCCTGGCTACAGGCGAAAAAGATGTGCTTATACCTTTATTAATACGTGGTGTGGGTATGGCCCTTTTGTTTGTGCCTTTAACCACTTTGGCTATGGCCGACCTGAAAGGGGCTGAAATTGGCCAGGGATCGGGTTTGAACAACATGATGCGCCAATTAGGCGGGTCGTTTGGTATAGCGGCTTTAACAACCATTATACACATCCGCCAGGGTTTTCACCGCAGCACACTTATTGAGCACATTAACCCTTACAACCCGGCATTTACCGAACGCTTAAATATAGTAACGCAAGGGTTTATTGCTAAAGGTAAATCTGTATTAGATGCATCACACATGGCATATGCCGCTATTGAAGGTACAGTTATCAGGCAAACTATGTTGCTAACTTATGACGACGCTTACTGGATCTCGGGTTTGGTAATGCTGTTCTCTATCCCGTTACTATACCTGCAGCCATTTAAAAAGCTAAAGGCTGTAACAGATTCTCACTAAAAAAACAAAACCATTCTGCCTTTAAAAGCAGAATGGTTTCTCCAAAAAATCAACAATTAAATTTGTAATCCCCCCTTATATCGGTAATGTTTTACAGCTATAAAATTATTATGACAACAGGGGGTAGTAATAATCTAAGCTTTAAAATTAAGGCTTTTAAATTAACAAACACAAATTTAATGCAGATTATTTTTAAACATAGCTAAAGCTATTTCTTTTTAATTAGAAAATAATTTTGCCGGTTGCTGTTACCAATGATGCTATTCTTACAGCATCAAAAATACGTTCTTCGGTAGTTCCTAACTTTATCAGCGAGTCTTCGTGGGCGTTTACGCACATCTCGCAACCGTTAACGGCCGATATGGCAAGGCTCATCAATTCAAAAAACTCTTTACCTGTTACCGGTTTCATCATTAACTGCATACGGATGCGCGCAGGTATTTGGGTATATTTTTCCTTTTGGGTAAAATGCCTGAAACGGTAAAATATATTGTTTGATGCAAGTAACGATGCGCAGCCCACAGCCTCGGCAACATCAGCATCGGTAGCGTCATTTTGTTTGGCTACATTGGTGTAGTAAGCAATAAGGGGCGCATTCTGGTTGTTGGCTGCGGTGCTTAAGCCAAGCAGGGCGCATTCTTTAGCGCTCAGGTGTTCTGATGTAAGCGTGCTGGTAAAGTTCAGCTTCAGGTCGCGCAGGTAGCGCGATTCACCAGCTTCTAATAAGTTAAGGGCTGGTGTACGGTATGTTTTGTCAAGCCCTGTTGTTTCCAGCAGTTCCTGTACTATTTCGGTGCTTTCGCTCATGGTTAAATATTTATGGGTGATGTAAAAAAATAACCACAAAGAACACAAAGGTTTCACAGAGGGCACAAAGCTTAAATCTCTGTGTACTTTGTGGTTTTCTCTTCGTGTACTTTGTGGTTAATAAATAAACCTCTTTTAGGTAATTATACTGTTAAAGTTTCCTGGCCTTTTTCCCAGTTGCAAGGGCAAAGTTCGTCAGTTTGCAAACCATCAAGCACACGCAAAACTTCTTTAACGTTACGGCCTACGCTAAGGTCATTTACAGATACCCAACGGATGATACCTGTAGGATCGATGATGAAGGTAGCACGGTAAGCGATCTTTTCGTTTGGCTCTAAAATACCAAGGTCTTCAGCCAATGATTTTGAAGTATCAGCCAGCATCGGGAATTTAAGGTCGCGCAGGTCATCATGATGGGTTCTCCAGGCAGCGTGTACAAACTCGCTATCGGTAGATGCACCAATTAAACGGGTATCGCGATCGCGGAACTCACCAAAATTTTTGTTGAACTCAGCAATTTCTGTAGGGCATACAAAAGTGAAATCTTTTGGCCACCAGAACATTACAGTCCAAACGTTATCATCATTAACCAGGTATTCTGAAGTTATGGTTTCAAACTCTTTGCCTTTTTCTAAAGAAACTACGGCAGTTTTACTGAAATCGGGAAATTTTTGTCCTATCGTTAACATATTGGTTGTTTTATTAAAAATTATGCAACAAATATAAGGATAAAACTCTGAAGCATTCTATCTATAATATCTATCAAATATAGTTTTTATCTATAGTTTAATCAATTGATATTGAGTATTGCTATTTATAAACCACTATTTTTAAACACTTTATTTGTGTGTAAAATGCCACAATACTAACTATAACCTACCCCTAATTAATTATTAGCCTGCAGAATATTACATTTGTAACCCCGCTAAACATAAATTGAATTTATACATGTACGACATTTGTTGCATAGGGCACATTACCTTAGATAAAATTGTTACCCCCAAAGCCATTAAACATATGGCTGGTGGTACGGCGTTCTATTTCTCGAACGCTATTCGCAATATGGATGTTAAATATGGCCTGGTTACCGCCGTTGCCGAAACCGAGATGCCGGGAGTTACCGCCCTGCGCAATAAAGGCATCGAGGTAAAAGCTTTGCCAAGTACTCACTCGGTTTATTTTGAGAACATTTACGGCGAGAACCAGGATAACCGCACCCAGCGTGTACTGCAAAAAGCCGATCCGTTTACAGTTGCCGACCTGAAGGACACCGAAGCCATTATTTTCCACCTGGGGGCTTTGCTGGCCGATGATATGTCGACCGAGCTGATTAAGGAGTTATTTAGCCGGGGCAATGTTTCTGTTGATGCACAGGGCTACCTGCGCGAAGTTGTTGATAAAAGCGTAAAAGCAACCGACTGGGCCGATAAACGTGAAGCCCTTAAGTATATAGATATACTAAAGGTAAACGAGCACGAACTGGAAGCACTTACCGGCCTAACCGATATTAAAGAAGGTGCTAAAATACTGGCCGAATGGGGCGTTAAAGAAGTAGTTGTTACACTGGGCAGCATGGGCTCGGTAATTTATCACGACAGCATTTACTATACCATCCCTGCCTACAAACCTACCGAGGTAGTTGATGCTACCGGATGCGGCGATACCTATATGGCCGGATACCTGTACAAGCGCGTTAAGGGTGCCGACATCCAAAAAGCAGGCGAATTTGCCGCTGCTATGGCAGCCTTAAAAATTGAAACTTCGGGTCCGTTTGAGGGGACTGAAGAGGATGTTTTGGCGATGATGCAGCGGTAGAAGTTCTGTTCTACTGCAAAATGGAACAAACGGAGATTTTGGAGACTTATAAATTCGGGTTAATGTAGCGTAACCAAGCCTAAAATGAAGTAAGAATATAACAAGAAAGCCGCGAACTTCGCGGCTTTCTTGTTATATTCCACTCCCCTTCAGGGGGCTGGGATTAACTCTTTACTCTTTCCACATAAGCGCCTGTGGCGGTATCAACCTTAACTTTATCACCAATGTTGATAAACAATGGCACTTTTATTTCGGCGCCTGTTTCAACGGTAGCATTTTTCATTGCACCGGTTGAGGTATCGCCTTTTACAGCAGGCTCAGTATAGGTTATCTCTAATTCGGCCGAACCGGGGATATTGGCCATGATAGGCTCATCGCTTTCAAAAGCTACAATAACGTTCATGCCTTCTTTCAAGAATTTAACTGCCGGGCCAAATAGCCTTTTTGGTACATTATGCTGATCGTATGTTGCGTTATCCATTATCACTAATGAATCACCATCCTCATACAGGTATTGATAATCGTTGGTTTCTACGCGCGCAATATCCACCTCCTCGTCCGTACGGAAACGATATTCAACCAATTTGCCGGTTTTTACATTACGCATGCGGGCCTGGTAAAACGCACGCAGGTTACCCGGTGTGCGGTGTAAAAATTCTTCTACCTGTACCAGTTCGCCGTTAAAGCGAAGCACATTCCCATTTTTTACATCAGATGCTTTTGCCATAAACTTTATAATTGAGCCACCAAAATTATAGAATAGATTTGAGATTTTAGATAAGAGATGTGAGATAATGCTATAAGAGTGATAACATTACCTTTATTATATAGCCCCAAATCCCGCGTGCAATATGAACACGCATGCTCTCCCCAAACGGGCATGCTGTGAAAACCTGTTGCGGCAAAAAGCAAAAGTATCCCGTTCCATTTTCAAAAAAAATGAGACAGAATGGAACAAGGGGTATTTTTTAAAGTAAATAAAAACCAGCATTTAGTTAAAATGCGTTTAATGCCCCTTTTTACCTGTCTGCATCCTAAAAAGGCCGAAAAAAAGGCGAAAAGGGACGAAAAAAAGGCGCTTTTTTTACCCTATAATACTATTTAATTTTGTTCTATTTCTCAAAAAAGGAACAAAACAGGTCGCAGAGTTTTTGGTGAGATGCAGGTGCAGGATGAGGCAGGCGGTGCTGCCTTACATTTAAAATCTCAGATCTATACTATTTGTAATCGGCTATGCTTAGCCTGTTATTACAAAAGCTGTACTCATGCTCCTGGTTTGAGCATACAATGGTTAGGCGGTTCTCGCTGAATTTTTCTACCAGGCCCAGGTACCAGTCAATCCCCTGTGTATCAAGGTTTGAAGTTGGTTCGTCGAGCATCAGCATGGGGGTGTCGGCACAAAAAGCAAGCGCCAGTTTTAGCCGCTGCTTCATGCCCGATGAGAAGTATTTGATGAGCTTATTACGGCTGCCTTCCAGGTTTAAAATATCGGCTACCGCGTTTTTATCCATCCCGTTTTTAAACTGCTTAAATTTAAAGTGGAAGTCGATCATCTCGTTAAGGGAGAACTCTTCAATAACTTCCAAATATGGGGCTGCTAAACTAAGGTGGTTAAAGATCCCGGCTGCTTCAATTTCTTTCCCAGCATCATTATACTTAAGCATTCCCACAGAGGGGACAAGGCTACCGTTAAGCACCTGTAACAAGGTTGATTTCCCTGAACCGTTTGCACCCAACACGGCATATTTGCAGGCATTTTCAAAGGTATAATCAATCCCCCTGAAGATCCATTCACGATTAAAACGGCGGCCAATATTTTGAAGAGTGATGTTCATAGGGAGTTATTGTAGATAATATCGAATAATGAATGTCCAATTTCGAAATTTTCAAAATCCAAAATTGGACATTCGATGTTCGACATTACATATAGCTTCTTAGCTGCTTCCAAATCCCTTCATGATACCGCGCTGCGAGTTCTGTACAAAATTGATGATCTCGTCGCGCTCAACAGTTGGGTTAAACTCAGCTTCAATGATATCCAAAGCCTTGGTCATGTTATATTTTTTAAGGAAGATGATCCGGTAGATCTCCTGGATCTCGTTAATGGTTTCGGCGCTAAAGCCCCTGCGGCGCAAGCCTACAGAGTTGATGCCTATGTATGATAATGGCTCACGCCCCGCCTTGGTAAACGGCGGCACATCCTTACGTACCAATGATCCGCCTGATATCATGCTGTGTGCGCCAATTTCAACAAACTGGTGCACGGCAGACGTGCCGCCAATAAACGCGTAATCGTAAACGTTGATGTGGCCTGCAAGCTGCACGCCGTTTGCTATAATAACATTGTCGCCAATAACACAATCGTGTGCAACGTGTACATATGCCATCAGCAGGCAATTGCTGCCAATAGTTGTGGTGTTTTTATCAAGAGCTGTACCGCGGTTAAGGGTTACGCATTCGCGGATAACGGTGTTATCACCAATGGTAACGGTACTTGCCTCGCCTTTGTATTTCAGATCCTGCGGTGGTGCCGATACTACAGCCCCCGGGAAGATGCGGCAGTTTTTACCGATACGTGCACCATCCATAATAACAGAATTTGAGCCTACCCAGGTACCCTCACCTATCTCAACATCTTTGTGGATAGTTACAAACGGCTCGATAACAACGTTATCGGCTATCCTGGCCTGTGGGTGTATATATGCTAGGGGCTGTATCATATCTTATTTATATCTAACTATTTGTGCCATTAGCTCGGCCTCTACCACAACTTTTTCGCCAACCATGCCAATACCTTTCATTTGAGCAATGCCACGGCGAATAGGCGCAACCAGGTCACAACGGAATATTAACGTATCACCCGGCAAAACCTTGTCTTTAAAACGCGCATTTTCAATTTTAAGGAAAAGTGTCAGCCAGTTTTCGGGATCGGGTACGGTGTTTAACACCAATATACCGCCCGTTTGTGCCATGGCTTCTATCTGTAAAACACCCGGCATAACAGGTGCCCCCGGGAAATGGCCAACAAAAAATGGCTCATTCATGGTTACCGCTTTTAAACCTACCACATGGGTTTTGGTAAGTTCTAAAATTTTATCAATCAGCAACATTGGCGGGCGGTGCGGCAGTATGTTCATTATCTGAACAGTATCGTACACCGGTGTCATGTTTGGGTCGTAAACCTTTATGTGCTTGCGGCTGCGTTCTTTTTTTATCAATGTTTTTATTTTTTTAGCGAATGCAACATTTGCAGCGTGGCCCGGCCTTGCAGCCATAATGTGCCCTTTAAGCGGAACGCCTACTAAGGCTAAGTCGCCTATCATATCCAGAAGTTTATGACGTGCCGGCTCGTTCTGGTGGCGAAGCTCAATATTGTTCAAAATTCCCTGCGGCGCTACATTGATATCCTTACGGTTAAATATTTTGGCCAGGTGGGCAAGCTCTTCTTCATCAACATCTTTATCAACCACTACAATGGCATTGTTTAAGTCGCCTCCTTTTATCAGGTCGTGCTTAACCAGCATTTCCAGTTCATGTAAAAAGCAAAAAGTGCGGCTTGATGCTATCTCTTTTTTAAACTCGGCCAGGCTTGATATGGTAGCATGCTGGCTTCCCAGTACCTGCGAGTTATAATCAACCATACAGGTAAAGCGGTACTCGTCATCTAATGGCATGGCTACCATGTCAACCTTACGGTCGGCTTCAGAGTAGTGTATGTTGTATGGGATATGATAATATTCCCTGTCGGCATCCTGCTCCTGGAAACCCGCTTCTTCTATCGCCTCAATAAACTGTATCGAACTACCGTCCATAATAGGCGTTTCGGGGCCATCCATATCAATCAGTACATTATCTATCTCCAAACCAACTAAAGCGGCTAGCACATGTTCAACAGTGCTTACGCTGGCGCCGTTTTGAGTAAGGGTTGTACCCCTTGAGGTATCGGTAACGTTGTCAACATCGGCATCAATAATAGGTTGCCCGGGCAAATCTACCCTGCGAAATTTGTATCCGTGCTTCTCGGGTGCCGGGTTAAAGGTCATGGTAACGCTTTCGCCGGTGTGCAAACCGGTGCCTGATACAGAAACAGGTGCTTTAATAGTTCTTTGTTTTACATTCATGTTATGAGATGTTCCTTATTGATTCAATTGCTCATTGGTGATTAGTTGGTTAGCCTATAAAGGTATAATAACTAATAAGTTGGTTAACTAATCGCCTTTTTTCTTTAATTCCTTAATTATATCTTCAAGTTCTTTTACTCTTTTTTCAAGATCGGGCAGGCGGCGTATATTTACATGTGCCCGCAAATAATCTTTTACCGGCAAGTGAGGGCTGCCCCCCCATTGTTTATTTTCTTCTTTAATAGAACTATTTATGCCGGTTTGGGCACCAAACTGGCTGCCACTAGCAATTGTTAAATGGCCTGCAAAACCTACCTGCCCACCAATTACTATGCGCTCGCCAAGTTTTGTACTACCCGATATGCCCGATTGCGCTGCAATTACAGTGTTGCTGCCAACCTCTACATTATGGGCTACCTGTACCAGGTTATCAATTTTTGCGCCTTTATGTATAATAGTAGAGCCCATAGTTGCCCTGTCAATAGTAGTATTGGATCCCACTTCAACGTTATCTTCAATAATAACGTTACCTATTTGCGCCACTTTTTTATAACTGCCATCGGCATTGGGGGCAAAGCCAAAACCATCGCTGCCTATTACTGCACCCGAGTGAATTACAACATTATTGCCAATTACACAATCGAAGTAAATTTTTACCCCCGGGAACAAAGTTACATTATTACCCAGTTTTACGTTGTCGGCAATGTAACATCCGGGATAGATCTTGCAGTTATCGCCAATAACGGCATCCTGACTAATATATGTGAATGCGCCTATGTAAGGTTCTGCACCTACCTTAGCAGATGAGTGTATGAAGTTTGGCTCTTCTACACCGGTTTTATTAAGTTTTATAGTATTGTACTGTTCAAGTAAAAGCGAAAAGGATGTATAAGCATTTTCTACCCTTATGAGCGTTGCCTTTACAGATGCGGTTAGTTCCAGGCTATGGTTTACAATTACAACAGATGCATTAGTGGTATAAATATACTGCTCGTATTTAGGGTTAGCTAAAAACGACAACGACCCAGCTGTGCCTTCTTCTATTTTAGCCAAATGGTTAACCACAGCAAGCGGATCGCCTTCAACTGTTCCGTTTAGCATAAAGGCTATATCCTTTGCGGTAAATTGCATCTTACAAATTTAAATGTTAATATTAAATGAACAAGCTATTAATTTGCCGGTAGGTTTTAGGCTCTTATTCATTCATTAGAATATTATCAACCAATTCTTTACTATAGCAAAGTATATATTTTTTCACGGTTTTTGATAATGCTTCCAGGTTAGAATTGTCGCTTGCCAGGGTAATATCCTTAATACTGCCGTCCTTCATCATAATATGGATGTTCCCATCGCCCTTATTATAGGCATTATTACGAATAGTATCAGTAAAAACAAAGTATGAGGCTTCATGTTCGCTGATACTGTATTTTTTTACTGCTTTGGCTATCAGTTGCTTAATAAACGCATCGTCGGGTTGTTCGGCAGTAATGTCAACATGGTAAAGCCTGCGGTTAATTAACCTTTTACAAAGGGTCGCTAATACAAAATCATCGCTGTTGGCCCAAATTTTAACCGCTGCCATTACATCGGTGTCATCAAGCAGGGCAAAGGTTTTTAAATGTTCGTCGCTGGCCATGAATGCTTCTTTGGTAACAACATTCTCTAAAAAATAACTCAAAGCGGCTGTTAGCGGGAAATGCGTACCAGTCAATGCCAGTTCGCGGCTGCGGGTAAATATTTTACAAAGCAGTTGCTCGGCCGCTATAACGGTTTTATGCAGGTAAACCTGCCAGTACATCAACCTGCGGGCAATCAGGAACTTCTCTATAGAATAGATACCTTTTTCTTCAACTGTAATACTGTCGTCTTTTACATTCAGCATTTTGATGATCCGGTCAGAACTGATTACGCCCTCAGATACGCCGGTAAAGTAACTGTCCCGGTTCAGGTAATCCATCCTGTCCATATCCAGCTGGCTGGATACCAGCTGATGCAGAAAATGCTTATGGTATTCGCCTTTAAATATGCTGATAGCTAAAGAGAGCCTTCCGCCAAACTCTTCGTTCAGCTTATTCATTAATAGTATAGAGATATCCTCGTGATCTATCTCTTCAACAATCGTATGCTCTAACGCGTGCGAGAACGGGCCATGGCCAATATCATGCAGCAAAATGGCAATGGTAAGGCCTTCTTTTTCTTCGGGCGCAATTTCAATGCCTTTATTGCAAAGCGTTTCAATAGCCAAATTCATCAGGTGCATAGCACCCAGGGCATGATGAAAACGCGTATGCAACGCGCCGGGGTACACCAAATGTGTCATACCCAGTTGCTTAATATAACGCAGGCGCTGAAAATATGGGTGGTCTATGAGGTCGTAAACCAGCTCGGTAGGGATGCTGATAAAGCCGTAAACCGGGTCGTTTATTATTTTCTTTTTATTCAAAGCAAGTGTTAAGAATGCAAAAGTGTTGAATTATGACAAAACAAGCACGGTATATTTGTTAATTAATGTTAATCCTTTACATATTTTTACAACAAAATACACCACCGAAAGGTTATAGGGTGGTAAAAATAAAGATATTATGCAGGATACCACAATATTATGGGCCGATGACGAGATTGATCTGCTGAAACCACATATACTTTTCTTAGGCGAAAAAGGCTATAAGGTAACAACCGTTACCAATGGCAACGATGCCGTTGACGAATTTAAAAAAGGATACTTTGACCTGGTGTTCCTGGACGAGAACATGCCCGGCCTTACCGGACTGGAAACCTTACAACAAATAAAGAACATTAATAACGATGTACCCATTGTACTCATCACCAAAAATGAGGAAGAGTATTTGATGGAGGATGCCATCGGATCTAAAATTGATGACTACCTGATAAAACCGGTACACCCCAAGCAAATACTGCTTACTATAAAAAAACTTACCGAGAATAAACGCCTGGTGACCGAAAAAACAACCATGGCCTACCAGCAGGATTTTCGTAACCTGGGCATGAGCCTTAACGATAACCTTAGCTACCAGGAATGGGTTGATGTTTACAAAAAACTCATCTACTGGGAACTTGAGCTTGAAGCCCTGCAGGATAGCGGCATGCACGAGATACTTACCTTGCAAAAAGCGGAGGCTAACGTACAGTTTTGTAAATTTGTTGAGCGTAATTACCTGGGATGGATAAAAAACCCTGAGAATGGGCCTACATCTTCGCCACAACTATTTAAAAAGAAGGTTTTCCCTAAGCTGGATGGCAAGGGGCCGGTTTTCTTTATATTGATTGATAATTTAAGGTACGATCAGTTTAAGATCATCAACCCTATCATTTCAGAATATTTCAGGCTGGAGGAAGAGGATACTTATTACAGCATCCTGCCAACGGCTACGCAATATGCACGTAATTCCATCTTCTCGGGCCTGATGCCTTTAGAAATGGAAACCCGTTACCCGCAAATGTGGCAAAACGATGAAGATGAAGGCGGTAAAAACCTTTATGAGGCCGATTTTGTTGCCGATCAGTTAAAGCGTGTTTTGCGCAGGGATGTGAAACATTCTTACCATAAGATATTAAATATTGATGAAGGCCGCGCGCTGAATGAATCGGTTAGCAACCTGATGAATAACGAACTGAACGTGGTGGTTTACAACTTTGTTGATATGCTAAGCCATGCCCGTACCGATATGCAGATGATCCGCGAGTTGGCAAGTGATGATGCCGCCTACCGCTCGTTAACCTTATCGTGGTTTGAGCACTCGCCATTGTTTGATCTGTTGAAATTCCTGGCCTCAAAACAGGTTAGGGTTGTAATTACTACAGACCATGGTACCATTCGTGTTAAAAACCCAAGCAAGATCATAGGCGACCGTAACACCAATACTAATCTGCGCTATAAACAGGGCAAAAACCTAAATTATAATGCTAAAGAGGTATTCCACATACGCAACCCGCACGATGCCATGCTACCTAAACTGCATGTAAGCAGCAGCTTTGTTTTTGCCAAAGGCGACAGCTATTTTGTGTACCCTAACAATTATAACCATTTTGTTAATTTTTATAATGAGACCTTCCAGCACGGCGGTATCTCGTTAGAAGAAATGATCATCCCCGTGGTAACGTACGGGCCGAAATAAAATTTATTTTTGAAGCATTAATTCAACCCATCATTGCGAGGAACGAAGCAATCTCCTGATAAGCATATCCGCTATGCAAAGTCTTGAGATTGCTTCGTTCCTCGCAATGACGTTTGGGAGAGTATAACTAATATGGACTTACACACCACATCTACCACCGACCTGCCAAAAACCGCGGCAGAGATATTACAATTTGCCGGCGATACCCGCATATTCCTGTTTTATGGTGATATGGGCGCAGGGAAAACAACGCTCATCAAAGCGCTTTGCGAAGAATTGGGCGTTAGTGATTCGGTTACCAGCCCTACATTTTCTATCGTAAACGAATATGAAAGCAACAATGGCCCGGTTTATCATTTTGATTTTTACCGGTTAAAAGATCAGAGCGAAGCATTGGATATGGGCTACGAAGAATACTTTTACTCGGGCAATTATTGTTTTATAGAATGGCCCGAAAAGATAGCAGGCCTTATCCCGGATAGCTACACCGGCGTGCGCATCCATGTCTTAGATGCAACCTCAAGGCAAATAACAGTTGAAAACATTTCATAATCAAACCTGTTTTTTGCTTATCTTCATCAGCCGGAAAATTAACGTATCATGAGTACAGGGAAATACAGTGGGTTTTCAGATGTTGCCAAACAGGCAATGATGCAGCCTCAGGAGTCGATGCTGGAAGTTAAGAGCAAAAAGAACAAACTTTATATTGGCATCCCCAAGGAGGTTTCCTTTCAGGAGAACCGCATCCCGCTTACCCCATTATCGGTAGCGTTGCTCATCAACAACGGCCACGAGGTAATGCTGGAAAGCAACGCCGGCCAGGCTGCCAACTTTACTGATACCAATTACAGTGAACAGGGTGCCCAGATAGTTTACGATACCAAAAAGGTTTATGAAGCCGATATCATTATCAAAATAGCTCCGCCTACCAAGGAGGAAATAGAAATGATGAAACCCGGCCAGTTGTTGATCTCTGCCCTGCAGCTATCAACCTTAAAAGCGGATTGCCTGCACGCTTTAATGAAAAAAAAGATAACCGCCCTGTGCTTTGAGCATCTGGAAGACGAAGGCGGATCGCTTACCGTTGTGCGCGCCATGAGCGAGATTGTGGGCGCTACGTCGGTACTGATAGCAGCCGAATACCTGAGCAATATTTTTGAGGGCAAAGGCCTGATGCTGGGTGGCATAACCGGTGTACCCCCAACAGAAATTGTTATTATTGGTGCTGGCACTGTTGGAGAATACGCCGCACGTACAGCTATATCATTAGGCGCCGAGGTTAAAGTTTTTGACCCATCTATTTATAAACTGCGCCGCCTGCAAAATAATATTGGCACGCGGGTATTTACATCAGTGGTGCAGCCCATCGTACTTGAAAAGGCAATTACCACCTGTGATGTTGCCATTGGCGCTATCCGGGCTGATGATGGCCGAAGCCCGCAGATCGTATCGGAGGCTACGGTTAGCCGCATGAAGCCCAACTCGGTTATTATTGATGTAAGCATTGACCAGGGGGGATGTTTTGAAACGTCTGAGGTTACTAACCATACCCATCCGGTTTTCCGCAAGTATGATGTTATCCACTATTGCGTACCTAATATCGCATCGCGTGTGGCGCGTACCGCAACCTACGCTCTAACAAATATCTTCGCGCCAATATTATTAGATATAGGCGAACAAGGTAGCCTTAAAAACGTGATCTGGCAAAAAGCGGGTATCCGCAACGCCGTGTATATATACCAGGGACACCTTACCAACAAGCACATGGGCGAGCGCTTCTCTATCCCAAGTAAAGACCTCGACCTGCTGGTGGTATCAAACCATTAGTAATTTGTAAAAGGCCTTACGCTTTCCGGGTGGTTTATTTCGGGCTGATATTTTTCAGGTATCTCATTGGTATGATGCTTTTCACCGTAGTAATCTATAGCCAGTTCCACCTTGCCGTTATCCTTAATAGTTACTTTAAAAAGCATATCGTAATCTTGTTCATCAAGCCCCGCAAAAGGCATTTCTGAACCAAAGGCATTCAGCAACGGCATTAGGGTGTTAGAGTGCCCTATAATTAAAACATTATTCCCTCTAAAATTCTTTAGAATAGTTTTGGCAAACTGTTTTACAACAGCGGTGTCTGCATCATATACCCGTGGTAGTAGTTTGGCTTTATAAGCCAGCGGCCTGGCTGTTAAGCCTGTGCGTTTATATTTGGTAACATAAATGGCTTTTATATGGTCGCCTTTTAATTCTTTAGCTAAAGCTTCGGCCCGTTTTTGGCCGGCTGCAGTTAAAACAGGGTCATCATCTTTGGCAATGGTGGTCACTTTTTCGGCGTGGCGCACAATCCATATATTAGTTTTTTGAGCCAAGGCACTAAAATTGCTTACTAACAGGCAAATAAATAATAGCTTAAAAAAGTTGGCAGGTATTATTACATTTTTCATAAAATGGTGTTATCTGTTATTAAGAACAAGGTACTAACAAATATATTCGATTTTTGATATGAAATTTTTTAGCAAAGAATATTTAAAACAGCTATGGAAAGTGTTGATCGCTACCTTTAGCGGTTTCTCTAATGACAATGGCTTAAAGCTTAGTGCATCATTAGCCTACTACACCGTTTTTTCATTAGCGCCTTTGCTATTATTAATACTCTCCCTTGCAGGCATTTTTTTAAAGGATGATAGTTACAGAAAAGATTTTTACGATCAGATACAACATTATATAGGCAAGCAGGGAACCCTTCAGATTCAAAGCACCATGAATTCGCAGGATATTACGGGCAAAAGCGGATTAGGCCTGGGGATAAGTATAGTTACGCTATTGCTTGGTGCCAGCAGTATTTTTATTGAAATACAAGACTCTCTTAACATTATATGGCGTGTTAAAGCCAAGCCAAAAAAAGGGTGGGTTAAAATGTTAAAAAACAGGTTTCTGTCTTTTTCATTGATTGTGAGCCTTGGCTTTTTATTACTGGCATCTCTACTGGTAAATATTATCATCAGTGCTATTAGTGATAAGATAGTAGCATTTCTGCCTCATTTATTAGGGAAAAGCATTGCAGGCGTTGTTGGGGAAACATTTTTATTCACCGTTAATTTTGGTATAACACTGCTTGTTATTTCGGTATTATTCGGTATTATATTTAAGGTGTTGCCTGATGTTAAAATAAAATGGAAGGATGTACGCTCGGGCGCCATATTTACCGCAATCTTATTCATTGTTGGCCAGTATATCATTAGCTTATACATTCAGTATACCGCACAGGGTTCCGTATACGGTACCGCGGGTTCCCTTATCGTAATTTTAGTGTGGATATATTATACAGCCGCAATTTTATATATCGGAGCCGAATTTACCCAGGTATATGCCGAAGCCCGTGGCAGCCACATTGAACCGGCTGAATACGCGGTAGTAATACAACAAACCGAAGTAGAAAGGACAACTAAGCGCATGCCCCTGCAGAATCCGGAACTGGAAGGAGCGCTTAAATGTGAAGACGGCAAGGATGGTAAAAACATATAACAACGCCTAAGCAAACTGGCGCTGCAATTGAGCACCTGTAATTTTTGAACCTGGCTAGCCCTGCTGTTATTTTATAAAAAAATACCGTAGCTTTAGCTTCCAATTCAAACCAGGTGTTAGCCGGTCTATATAAATATCCAAAGTTTAAACATATATGGTTCAGCGCCGTATTAAGTTGCCTTTTTTTATCGGCAAGCGCCCAGTCTTTTGAGCTTGATAGCGGCCGCAAAAGTGTGAACATTCCTTTCAGGCTTGTTCGTAACATGATGGTTGTAAAGCTCAGTATCAATAATAAAGGCCCTTTTAACTTTATATTAGATACAGGTGTGGGCCTGATGATCGTTACTGAGCCAAAACTGATAGATTCGATAAACGTAACCCACAAACGCACTATAAAACTTTCGGGCCTGGGCGAAGGGGATGCCTATGAGGCGTATGTAACACCTCCCTTAGATATTTCTATCCCCGGCCTAAAAAGTAATAATGTATCGGCAGCTATATTAAAAACCGATGTTTTTAACTTATCGGGTTATGTAGGCGTGCCTATACACGGGCTTTTAGGGTACGAGTTTTTTAGTTCGCTGGCGGTTAAAATAAACTTTACCGATAGTGTAATTAATGTTTGCTACCCTAAAGACCTTAAGCCTTTTAAAAAGAGCCAGAAGGTGCCCATTACTATTGAAGACCGTAAACCATACCTGGTAACCAATGTAAGTTTCCCCGACGGCACCAAATCGCAAAATAAATTCATAATAGATCTGGGCGCAGGGCACCCCATCTCGCTGGAGAATATGCTTCAAAAGCATGGGCTACCAAAAAAATCTATCCAGGCCAATTTAGGCGTGGCGTTAAACGGGCCCATTACCGGTTACTTAAGCCGGCTTAAAGAAATTGAGTTAGGGAGCTATAAAATAAAGAATGTGATCACTTCCTTCCCCGATAAAGATTATGTGCAAAGAACATTTAATGTACCGCGCGATGGCAATATCGGCATAGGAATATTAAAACGCTTTAACCTGATATTTGATTATACCAATAACCTGCTTTATCTAAAATCAAACGAAAAATTCAGTCTGCCTTTTGAGCATGATATGAGTGGCATTGAATACTTTATGGCCGGCGATAATCTTGCACATTTAATTATAGGCCGAGTGGCCCCCGGCTCGCCTGCCGACGAAATAGGCCTGATAAAGGATGACGAAATAACATCTATTAACTTTAAACCAGTATCAAAAATGAGCGCTGAGGAGATCGACTCTTACTTCAAAACAGCCGAGCGTAGCCTGCTACTTGAGATTTATCATGATAAAAAGTACGACCGCGTTATCATCTCCTTAAAACGGCGTATATAACTGTTTTTTCAAGGCAACGTAACTAATTTGTTGCGTAAGCATTCTCATCAATATAATCCATAATTTTATCTTCGACTTACTAATTAATTTAACAATGAACAAAACTTTACGGGTAAATACATACCTGCAGGTGGCCGTTTTTGCTATAGCAACCATAGCAAGCTCGTGCGCTACAAAAAAGCAAACGGCCGATCGTACCCTCACCTTAAAAACCACAGCTACACCGGGCGGCTCTACCGCTACAGCCACTATAGGCGCCGGTAAAAAAGAAGGCATCAAAAAATTTAGCGACCTGGTTGGCAAAACCAAAGCCGATGCCGGCCTTTTCAATACTTATAAAATTGATGGGAAGTATTATTTTGAAATACCCGATAGCCTTTTAAGCCGCGAAATGCTTGTTGTTACAAGGTTTGTAAAAACACCAGCGGGCTTAAAATCTTTTGGCCAACAATACGGCGGCGAAGAAGTTAATAATCAGGTTTGGAAATGGCAGCGCCACGACAAACAGATCTTTGTACGCGTACCAAGCTACTCAGTAAGGGCTGATAGTACCAGTGATATGTACCAATCTGTAAAAAATTCAAACCTTGACGCCATCCTGGCCTCGTTTGATATTAAAGCCTATAACAAAGACACTACCGGTGTATTAATTGATGTTACCGACCTGTATAATGGAGATGTTGCTGCTATTGGCCTGCCAGATAATATTAAAAAACTTTACAAAATTACAGGAGTTGATAATGCCCGCTCATATATTGACACTATAAAAAGCTTCCCGCTTAATGTGGAGACCCGTACGCTTAAAACATACCGTGCAGGCGAATCGCCAACTGATAATACCAACGGGGCTTTAACCTTTGAGTTAAACACATCTATGCTATTATTACCAAAAACGCCAATGAAAGCGCGTTTGATGGATAGCCGGGTTGGCTTTTTTGGCCAGGGCCAAACAGATTATGGCACCGATGCCCAAAAAGCAGAAGCAACTGCATACATTCATCGCTGGAAACTTGAGCCTAAAGATGAAGCGGCTTATTCACGGGGTGAATTAGTTGAACCCAAAAAACAAATTGTTTATTATATAGACCCTGCTACACCTAAAAAATGGGTACCATACCTTATTGCCGGCGTTAACGACTGGAACAAAGCTTTTGAAGCTGCCGGGTTTAAAAATGCGATTGTTGGTAAAGAAGCCCCTACCGCTAAAGAAGACCCTGAGTTTAGCACAGAGGATGCGAGGTATAGTGTTTTAAGGTACTTTGCATCTGATGTGCAGAATGCATACGGACCGCATATCTCTGACCCTCGCAGCGGCGAGATACTGGAGAGCCACGTTGGCTGGTACCATAACGTAATGAGCCTGTTGCGTAACTGGTTCTTTATACAAACTGCTGCTGTTAACCCTAATGTACGTATGGCTAAATTTACCGATGCGCAAATGGGCGAACTGATCCGTTTTGTATCATCGCATGAAATTGGCCATACATTAGGTTTGCCACATAACTTTGGTTCGAGCTACGCTTATCCGGTTGACTCGCTTCGTTCAAAATCATTCACAGATAAGCATGGCACAGCACCATCAATTATGGATTATGCCCGCTTTAATTACATTGCTCAGCCGGGGGACGGTGTAACCCACCTGTACCCGCAAATTGGCGAGTATGACCTATGGTCTGTTAAATGGGGTTACAGCTATTTCCCGGGTAAGAAAACGCCAACCCAGGAAAAAGAAATGCTGGATGTTTGGACAAAAGAAAAAGCAGGCAATCCTTTATACTACTACGGCAGGCAAGGCACATCTATTGACCCGCGTTTACAGAACGAAGATTTGGGCGATAATGCCATGAAAGCCAGTACCTATGGTATTGCCAATTTAAAAAGGATATTACCGAACATCGAGAAATGGACCTTTCAGAAAGGGGAGGATTATGATGATGTACAAACCTTATATAACGAAGTTATTGGCCAGTTTAACCGTTACATAGGCCACGTCACCATGAACATTGGTGGCATGAACGAAAACTTTAAAACGTACGACCAAAAAGGCCCGGTTTATGGTTTTATAAATAAAAATTTGCAGCATGATGCGGTTATATTTTTAAACCAGCAGGTATTTACTACACCAAAATGGCTTATAAATGGCGAAGAGCTGAGTAAATTTGATAACGGCGTTATTATAGGCCGTATTAAGGCCTTACAGGTTAACTCGGTAGCAAATGTGCTGAATGCATCGCGCATGGCCCGTATGTTTGATAACCAATCAAAAAATGGCGCAGCTGCTTATACTGTTGCCGATATGTTTAATGACCTGCGCGGTGGTATATTTACCACAGGCACGCCTGACGAGTTTAAGCGTAACCTGCAGCGCGGTTATGTTGACAGGTTGAAAAGCCTGCTTAATGAAGATGCAAGCCCAAGTTTCCCGGGTGCTACATCAGCGCAGTTGGCTGGTATTGGTTTAACGCCTATAAATATTGCCCTGTCTGACATCAGGCCAATGGTACGTGCCGAGCTTACTAAAATAAGCACATCCCTGCCAAAAGGTAGCGACGCGTTAACCACAGCGCATTACGCCGACTTGCGTTTGCGTATAAAAGAAGCATTGTACCCAACCCGCCCTATAGTTAATGTAGCAGGCGGCGGTGCCCCGGGCCGTTTAACTGACGATGCCCCCCAGACAGATACTGATTGCTTCCCGCAAACAAAATAATATAGTACCTTTTATAAGACACAAAAAACGCCTCTGCTATTAGCCGGAGGCGTTTTTTGTTTTGTAATATTATTTAAAAAGCCGCTGGTCGCGGGCAGCGGGTATTATTTAAGTTGACTTATGTTTTCAAAAAAAGCCGTTTGCAGATCTAATAAAGTTTTAACGCTTACTTTCTCTCCATAAGTATCAAAGCATAAAAATTTTGCTTTGGCGTGATCATCATCCTTCCATTTTTCAAAAAAATTAAAGGTTTCAAAAAAGTAATGGTTGGTGGTTATCTTACTTTTTTTATGCGTTTGCGACGTATTTAGCCTAAAACCAATAGCATCCATCCACTTATGCACTTTATTATGCAATGAGCCTTTAAAATTATTCATAGGTTAAATGTTTTTAATGTTTAACGAAAAAAACACATCAAATGTTTCGTGCTGAATATAAGGGTTTTAAACAAAAGTTGATAGCCAATGTGGATATCTGCAACCTTTTCAGTCACTATAAAGAAAATTATTTCCGCACAAATTAATTTTTGAAACTAAATAAGTACAACCCCGTACAAGTTGATAACACTGACTAAATAAGTATGAAAAAAAATAGACTTTTAATAATTGCTATGGCATTTTGCCTTTTAAGCGTAAGTGCCTGTAAAAAATCTACAACCCCGGGGCCACAAGGTGTGGCAGGCGAAAAAGGAGATAAGGGTTCTACCGGTGCTACCGGCGCAGCCGGCCCACAAGGCGCTACGGGTGCAACAGGCCCGCAAGGCCCGGCCGGTGCTACAGGTGCAACTGGCGCTACGGGTGCAACAGGCCCGCAAGGCCCCACAGGTGCGACCGGCGCTACAGGTGCAACTGGCGCTACGGGTGCAACAGGCGCTACCGGTGCAACAGGCCCGCAAGGCCCCGTCGGGCCAGCTGGCCCACAAGGCCCTGCAGGTCAGGATGGTGCAAACGCACAAAGCTTTTTATTGCTAAATAAAAGTGTCACTTTAACGGGCTTAACCAGGTTTTCTATACCGGCAATAACGGCTGATGTGGTTAACAGTGGTATAGTGCTTGTTTACTTTAGGGTGAGCGGCACAACTACCGGTTATTATGCTTTGCCATACGCCGAAGCCGACCGTACACTCACCTTATCTAACTATGGCGTTGGTTATGTAGATATTAAAGCCAACTTTACAGGCTCTAATTTAGATTTCAGGGTTGTTGTAATATCCGGAACATCGCTTACCACTTTATCTGCAACACACCCCGGTTTAAACGTTAGAAACTTTAATCAGGTAGCATCGGCCTTTCGGCTGAACTAAGATATTAAGCAATTGTATATAAAAACATGCCGTTGTATGTTTAAAAATTGTAAAAAGCCTTGCATTTGCAGGGCTTTTTATTTGGCAGTGTAACAATTCTATTATTTACATATTTAAATATGTAACAATGCTATGATTATTAAATATATAAACCGAATAAAGTGAACATTTGTACAATATGTGCTTGTATAAGCATTTTGTAATATACCCTTACGTTATTAAAATATCATGAAGTACCTTTATTTAATATTAGCATTGGTTTGCTTAAATATCTACATATCTGCCGCACAAACCGCACGGCCGGTAAGCGGCTCTGTTGTGGATACTACCAAATTAACCCTCCCGGGCAGTAATGTTAAAATACGCACCGAGCTTGGTGACAGCAGTATTACTATTGCTGATGTTAATGGTAAATTTACCTTTCCATCGGTAAAAGGAAATAAGATAACATTAACCATAAGCTCAATAGGTTTTGAAGGCCTGATTAAGCATTATACCTTGCAAGGCGATGGAAAGCCCGTTGTGCTTGACCCAATAGTACTAAGATCGGCAACCAAGCAACTGGGCGTAGTTACTATTGTGGGGGTTAACCCAATTGTATTTAAAGAAGATACGGTTCAGTATTCTGTAGCGGCATATAAAGTACGCGAAAATGCGCCTATTGAGGATGTGCTTAAAAAGATACCCGGTGTAGATGTTGCAACAGATGGTACGGTATCATCGCAGGGAAAGCAAATTACCAAAGTACGTGTAAACGGTAAAGATTTTTTTGGGGGTGATGTACAAAGCGCTACTAAAAACCTGCCTGCAGATGTAATTGAAAGTGTACAGATAATTGACGATTACGGCGACCAGGCAAATCTTACCGGTGTAAAAACCGGCGAGCCAAATAAAATATTGAATCTTACCATCCGTAAGGATAAAAATTACGGATATTTTGGCCAGGCAACTGGCGGCGATGGCTCAGACCTGCTACCTAAAGAACCTGGTGTAACTAATGCCAATCGTTACATAGGCTTATTGAATTTCTTTAAGTTTAAAGGCGATCAGCAGATCTCGGTACTTGGTAACCTTAATAACACCAACGTTAACACTTTTAGCTACGGTAGTGCCACAGGCGGTGCTGCGGGCGGTGGTGGTTTTGGCGGTGGCGGTGGTGGCCGTGGTAACGCATTGCGTGGCGGTTCTACGGGTTCTACTACTAATGCGAATGGGATAACAAATGCCCGTTCTATAGGGTTAAACTTTAGAGACCAGTGGGGTAAAAATTTATCTGTATATGGTAGTTATAGCTTTAGTAATAATACTACTTTTACCAATTCTACCACATTACAAACCAATAGCTCGGCCAACCCAAGCACCAGCACACAGCAAAGCCAGGAAACCAGCACACCAACCAACCACAGATTTAACTTTAACCTGGAGTGGAAGCCCGATACCCTCAACTATTTAAAAGTTACGCCTACGTTTAGTTATGCAGGTACTGACGTAAACAGTGTTGACAATCAATCTTTAATACGCGACAATGTTACCAATCTGGCTTATACATCAACCACAATTAGTACCTCAACGGCTCCAAATTATGGCTTAACAGGTTTTTTTAACCATCGTTTTAAAAACAGCAAGCGTAATTTAAACATTGGTTTTAATGCAAGCACCAATAAAAATAATGCGTATGATAATCCTATTAATAACTATACAGTAGGTATCCCAACCGCTCCCGAGAACCAGGTTATTTACACCGATAGCCGTACAAATGCTTATGGTGTAAACCTATCATACCAGGAGCCTATTGGTAAGGTATCATTCCTTGAGTTTAATTACGCACTTAACCATACCTTTACATCAAGCGATAAAGAAACAGATACTCTTTACACTTCAACGCCTGATTTGTACCACAGGTACGATCTGTTAAGTAATAACTATAATTATACATTTACTACAAACCGATTTGGCCTTAACTACCGTATTGTTGAAAAGAAGTATAACTTAACACTGGGTGTTGGTGGACAGCCATCAAAACTTGATGGCGTAAACCTGATGAATAATGTATCTACAAGTGTGTCTACATTTAATATCATCCCGGCCGCAAGTTTTAACTATAATTTCAGCCGTAGCCAGTCGTTAAGATTTAATTACAACGGCAGTAGTAATCAGCCTGCCTTTAACCAGCTGCAACCCGTTACCGATTTCTCTAATGCGTTGTATCCGGTGCAAGGTAATCCTAACCTGAAGCCAGAATTTACTAACAATGTATCGTTACGTTATAATGCATTTAGTTTTCAAACAGGCAATATCTTCCTGATAGGCTTAAACTATACCCAAACCGATCATAAAATAGTACAGAATATTATTAGCTATCCGCCTGAATTTACTGCTGCAACCTTAGCGGCAGACCCTTCTTTGAAAAACTATCAAAACACAACGCTGATCAAATATCTAAATTCAGATGGCTACTATTCAGCCGGAGCTAATTTCCTTTACTCTAAGCCATGGAGCCAACGTAAGTATACTTTAATATTTGGCGGCCAGGTAAACTATACTAATAACATAGGCTACTCGCAAAGTGTTAATGCTGAAAACGATATTACACCTATTGAAAAAAACATTGCTAAAACTTTAACTTTTGCGCCGCAATTACGTTTTAGAACGAATATTACAGATGTGATAGATGCAGAGATATTCTCCAGATATTCGCTGAATAAAACCGACAATTCTTTAAACACTCCGTTAACCAATCAAAATACCAATATCCGCTCTCTTGATCTGGGTATCAACGGCAAAAACTATGTGTGGAAAGACTGGACCTTAAGCTACGATTATACCAAAACATTAAACTACGGGTATTCAAGCAGTATTAATATTAAAAACCCTAATATTTTTAATGCTTATGTAGAACGCAGGTTTTTAAAAGACCATCGTGGTACCTTACGTTTTGCAGCATACGATTTATTTAACGAAAATACAGGTTTCTCTACGGTTACCAACGGCAGCACTGTTACACAAACAAACGTAAACAGGCTTGGTCGTTATTATCTGTTAACCTTTACTTTCCGCCTGCAGAAATTCTCTGGCAAAACCCCGTCTAATCCAGACAGAGGGGGCTTCAGAGGCGGTGATGGTGGTGGTAACAGGCCTCCTGGTGGTGGCATGGGTGGCCCTCCTATGGGTGGTGGCCCAATGTAAATAAAAAACAAAAGCCATCCGTTAATTAACGGATGGCTTTTTTATGCTTAATGTTTTATTTTGTTAATTAACCAGTACAGAGTTGATAACCCTTTCCAGATCTTCCAGGTCAAACGGTTTGGCCAGGTATGATTCGGCACCTGCATGGTCGGCAAGTAGTTGAATATCACTGTTGGCAGAAAAGTACACTACAGGGATCTGCTTTAGTGTTTCATCTTTTTTTAGGGTTTGGGTAGCATTAATACCCCCCACATCAGGTATCCAGTTATCCATCAATATTACATCGGGGAAAATACCGGCAACTTTTTCAATAATATCATTGCAATCTGTAAAGGTGTGAACCTCCCATCCCTGCTCTTCTAAAATATAACTACAAATAGATAGGATGTCCTCATCATCGTCAAAAATGATGATCTTTTTTACTTTGTCGCTCATGGGTAATGTAGGGGGGTGAAGCTATAAATAAGTTTTAAAAAAAGCAAATTTTTTAATTAGAGATATAAAAGCGATGGTGTAATGTTAACCGGAAGGGGAGAATTAAAAGGAACACGACCTGCTAAAGACGGAAGCTGTTATATGCCAGTAGTATTAAAATCCGTCTCTCCCTAATAAACTGGGTTATTAAAAAAAAGATAATGGCTACTAAAAATATCCACTCTGAATACTCTACCAACCAATAAGTAAATGGCGCGCTGATCAATACCCATTCAACAATAAGTTTTAATCTAAGGTATTTTGTGTTGCTGTTCATCAATATCAGATCCAGCAGTAACATGCCTATTAAGAATCCCGTAAAGCAAATGCCGCCATACAGTACAATTGTACATACCGCCATAATAAGCATTTGTACAAGAGCCGAGCCCCCCGTTTTGAATACTTCACTAATTACTACAAACAGGTACGTGCCTAATGCTATACTCAATACGTTTATCCAGTTTGTGAAGTATATTTTAAACTTAAGTGTAATAGCACCTGTTATATTCTGTTCCTTTTCCATTACCCTGCCCAGCCTTCTCTATCCAGGCTCCTAAAATGGATGGCTTCGGCCAGGTGTTCTAATAATATTTCTTCACTACCGGCTAAATCGGCAATAGTGCGGGCAACTTTCAGGATGCGGTCATAAGCGCGGGCAGAAAGGCCCAATTTTTCCATTGCTTTTTTTAACAGCGTTTGCCCAGCGGTGGTTATCTTACATACATCTCTTACCATTTGCGGGCTCATTTGTGCATTGGCGTGCAGATCGGGCCGTTCGCCAAACCGTTTAATCTGTACCTCGCGGGCTTTTATCACCCTGTCACGTATCAGTTCACTTTTTTCGGCCAAACGTTCTGATGATAGCTCATTGAAATTTACCGGGGTTACTTCCACATGCAGGTCAATCCTGTCAAGCAGCGGCCCCGAGATCTTGCTTAAATATTTCTGCACCATACCCGGCGGGCAAATACATTCTTTTTCGGGGTGATTATAGTACCCGCATGGGCAGGGGTTCATAGAAGCAACTAACATAAAGCTGCTGGGGTAATCAACCGCAAACTTGGCGCGCGATATAGTTACCCGGCGTTCTTCAAGCGGCTGTCGCATTACTTCAAGCGCGCTGCGTTTAAATTCAGGCAGTTCATCCAAAAACAATACGCCGTTATGTGCCAGCGAGATCTCGCCCGGCTGCGGGTTAGTGCCGCCGCCAACCAGTGCTACATCACTTATCGTATGGTGCGGCGAACGGAACGGCCTCGTGGTCACCAGCGCATCGGCAGCCGACAGTTTACCGGCTACAGAATGGATCTTGGTAGTCTCTAACGATTCGTGCAAGCTTAGCGGTGGCAATATAGATGGCAGCCTGCGTGCCAGCATGGTTTTACCTGCCCCGGGCGGGCCTATCAGTATCACATTATGACCGCCTGCTGCGGCAATTTCCAAGGCACGTTTAATGTTCTCCTGCCCACGTACTTCGCTAAAATCACTGTCGTAAGCGGTAAGGCTGTTGTAAAATTCATCGCGGGTATTAACAACCTCAGGTAGCAGGGAGGTGTCGCCATTAAAAAAGTCGGCTACCTGTTTTATATTTTCAACACCATAAACCTCAAGGTTATCTACAATAGCGGCTTCGCGGGCGTTTTGCTTAGGTAGTATAAATCCTTTAAAACCTTCCTTGCGAGCCTGTATAGCAATGGGTAACGCGCCTTTTATTGGTTGCAGGCCCCCATCAAGCGATAGTTCGCCCATGATGAGGTATTTGTCCAATTCTTCGGCCTCTATCTGACCGGATGCCGCTAAAACACCTGTAGCAATGGTAAGATCATAAGCAGAGCCCTCCTTTTTGATATCGGCAGGGGCCATGTTCACCACCACCTGCTGGCGGGGCATGCGGTAGCCGCAGTTTTTAAGCGCCGATTCTATCCTGAAATAGCTTTCTTTAACAGCTACATCGGGCAGGCCAACAATAAAATATTTGGTACCAGCCGCAATATTCACTTCAATTGTAATGGTAATAGCCTGGATACCATAAACCGCACTTCCAAAGGTTTTAACTAACACGTGATAGATTTTTGTTATCCGAAAGATATAGAATTTATTTGAGGGGTGGAGGAGATTTTTCTTTCTTGCAGAGATCCGAATGGTAGTTGCACTCTATTTTAAAGCACCTTATGGGGGCGTGCCATAAAAAAAGAGTATTGCCTTTGGCCTTGAGCCTCCGCTATATCTGATGCGGCACGTCTGTTTAACAGCTCATTACCCGTTTAAACACGTAACATTTTCTAAGTGTATCTGTAACACTTAGCGCAAAACCTCCGTCATATCATTACCAAAACGTTAATGCAATGATACCTACTATGAACTATAACCAGCCCCAAGCGGGCGAAAATATAGAAATGACCGGGACGCGCAAAAGTGTGATCCTGAGTACTGAATGCAGCGGAGGCCACCTAACTATTATTGAAGAAGAGATAAGTGTAGGCGTATGCTCTACACCCCATGTTTCTACCCGCGAAGACAAAGTGATTTTTGTTGCCGATGGCAAGTTTATACTGTTTGCCAATGGAAAAAAATACGAAGCCGAAAAAGGATGTAATATTTTTATTCCACGTGGTGTGTTGCATAATTTTAAGAATGCAGGCACCCAAACCGGTAAATTGCTGATAACTATTACTCCTTTTGGGCCTGAAAATTTTTTAAAAGACCTGTGCCTTAGCGTTAAGGTATTTGGGAAGGACCCTGCTGTAATGCGCGATGTGGCTAAAAGAAATGGGGTAGTTTTGGCTTAAGTTATAACAGCTTGGGGCAGAAGTATATTTAATAAAAAAGCACAGAGGCCTAAATAAATAGGTGCTGTGCTTTTTTGTTATATGTGGTATACTATTATCTGATAAAGCAAAGGCCACAGGCAAATATTACATTTACCAGTAATACTACCGAAAACAGGTTTTTGTTATGTACACTGATGGTTGCCAGGCGGGTGTTCAGCTTTTTGAACATGCGGTTATTTAACAGTATAAAATGGTTAATGAGCAGGAACCCAACAGCACCGAATAAAATGGCTACATAAGCTGTCATATCCACTTTTAGCCAGTTTGCGTTTACCATAAGCTTGGTAAGCAGCATGGCGTTTGTTAGCACCACAACCAGCAAAAAGCTTACATTAAACAATGATTTAAACTGAGGCAGGGTACCCTGACCAAAATTTTTGAAGCTCCACCTGCAAAACTTTACATAAATGGATTGATAGGCTTTTGTCATGATGCTAAAAATTAAGTGAACAGATCGGGTTAATTCTCACAACAACCATCTTAGTTATTGTATGATTCAATTATACGAAAAATATTTTAAAAAGATATATTATTTTGAATTATTTTAATTGTCAAAATTTAATATAGGTTAAAATCAATTTTTCGGAACTAAATTATAATTCGATTTAAAGTTAGACAGTCAATTATATAAAAGGTTTAATTACCACCGGTATCAAACTCGGCGAGCAGGTTAACATTAGGGTCAACCTTTATAATGGCAGTAGCAGATGCCACAGGTACAATAAAGGTGGCAGCATTATTCTTTACTTCTGTTTTGTATAGCTTACCATCAACCAGGCATTCCAGGGTAAACTGGTAAGGTTTTTCCTGTAGTTGATTTATATGGAAAGCAACGGTTTTGTCGGCAGTATTATAATCCCAGGTTATTTTTAAACGGGGGTGGCCGGCTTCGCGCAGCCACTGGTTAAAAAATTGTTTCAGATCGGTACTGCTGGCGTTTTCCATTACTACTCTTAGGTCTTCGGTATTAGCGTTGCTGCCGTTGTATTGTTTGTAATAAGCCGTAATACCTTTCCAAAAGGCTGTATCGCCAATTTTACGGCGCAGCATGTGCAATACCCAGCCGCCTTTTTGGTAAGCGTTATCATTCAGCATATTGATCATGGGGCCTTTAAAGATTGAATCGACTACCGGAGCCATATACTTTTTCTCAAAGTTGAATATGGCTTTCCTGTCGGCAGCGAGGCGGCTCTTCAGGGTATCGGCCCCATAAGTACCTTCCATATACAGGTTGGTCATGTAGGTAGCAAAGCCTTCGCTAAGCCATACATGCCACCAGCTTTTTTCGCTAACGGCATCACCAAACCATTGATGGGCAATCTCGTGAGCCATTAATGTTTCTATTTCTCTTCCGTTCACCGATTTTTCATAATAAAAAATAGCTCCGGCGTTCTCCATGCCGCCAAATACCGTTTTTGATTGCACATTGGCCAGCTTTTTATACGGGAACGCACCTATTCGTTTTACAAACCAGGGAAGTATTTTTTTGGCAACTGCATAGCTTTTAAACCCAGCTTCCTTATCTTCTGGGAATACATAGGTGTAAACCGGTATACCATCGGGATTCCCTGAATTGTCTACAGCAAAACCGGCCACGCCAATAACCATTACCTTGGTTGGCAACTGGGCGGTTTCGCTCCAGTGGGTAAGCTTTTTATTATGGGGAAGAGTTTTCTCTAAAACCTTTAGGCCATTGCCTACAACCTTGTATTTAAGCGGTGCGGTCACTAAAAACTCTACTGAAGCCTTATCAGCAGGGTTATCTACACAGGGTAGCCAGTAATGCGCGCGGGTTGCCCAGTTATCGCCAAAAAAGGTGCGATGGCCATATTGGTTGGTTGATATGATCAACCCATCGGCAGGTACGCCCTGGTAGGTTATTGTATAATTATGTATGGATCCCTGCGCTGTTTTAGTGTCAACCACAAATTTATTACTATCCTGCGTAAATTTTAGCGAGCGGCTGTTTTCGGTTACTGCAGTTACCACCATGCCTTTGCCTTCGGTGTTTTTTTTGTAAAGGTCCAGTTCCAGCTTTGTAGATGCTTTCAGGAATTTGACTGTTATGGTTGCCCGGCCTTTTATAACATTATCGGCATCGTTTAAGGTAAGGGCAAAGCGATAGTGCTGCACATCAACAGGTGCACCGGGCTGCTGGGCAAGTGTTGGCGCTACAGCAAACAATAATACAAAAAGCAGCAGGTTTAATTTTTTATGCATAGGTAATGTTACAAAAAATACCACTGTAAAAACAAAGCGACTGATGGTATGCATTAGATAAAGCATACCACTTGTGTATCTGATTTCTGCAACTTGCCTGTTTTTAAGACTACTTTTTCTTTGGCGGTGTTGTTTTTATTCCTTGAGCGCTTTTAGCCGCTTTTTTTGAGCGCATTTTAAGGTTCAGCATTTCTACAAGGATAGAGAAGGCCATGGCAAAGTAGATGTACCCTTTGGGGATGTGTTGCTCAAATGCTTCAGCCAATAGCGATACACCTATCAGCAACAGGAATGACAGTGCCAGCATTTTTACCGTTGGGTGCTTGTTTACAAAGCTGGCCACGCCGCTTGATGCCCACATCATAATACCTACGGCAATCACTACGGCGGCTATCATAATTTCAACATGTTGGGCCATACCTACGGCAGTAATAACCGAATCGAGCGAGAAGACGATATCCAGCAGCATGATCTGGAAGATGGTAGCCCAGAACGAATGCGGTTTTACATTCTCTGCGCCTTCTTCTTCGCCCTCAATTTTATGATGGATCTCGGCAGTACTTTTATAGATCAGGAACAAACCGCCGATAATAAGGATGAGGTCGCGGCCCGAGATAGCCAGTTTTTCTACCCACTCCGGGTCGGTAACATTTAGCAGGCCTGCAATGCTAAATAGCGGTGCAGTTAATTTCATTACCCAGGTAATGGTAAGCAGCAGTAATATGCGGGTTATCATAGCCATGGCCAAGCCCAGTTTACGGCCTTTTTCCTGTTGGTTTTTGGGGAGTTTGTCGGATAGTATGGATATGAATATCACATTATCAATCCCTAAAACAATTTCTAAAACGGTAAGCGTAATTAATGAGATCCACGCTTCCGGGTCGGTAAATATTTCCATGCAGTGTATTGTTCGCCCTAAAAATAGCAAAACCCCTGCCGTTTATAGCAAGATTTTTAATTTATGAGTGGCTCATATACATAACACTTATTATAAAGTTTCTTACGTAATAGGTGGCCTGTTTAACCACGCTGCCCATTCAACTGTTCACGTTCACTGCCATGAACACCCGTGAACATGAATAAATAACTTATAATCAGGTATTTGATATTTTGACTACTGGTAATATAGCGCCACCACTTACTTGCAACTAATCTATTTGTGTGCCCGGCACTAATACCTAACAATTACCCGGGCAATGCGCCAATTAATGTAGCTTTTAACAAACAGGTTAATTTTTATTGAGAATAAGAAGGTTGGTTACCCGTATCAATCAGCCATTAATTATCAAATACAGCCAATATTTTTTGAATTGATAATTGGGAAAAAAGAGCAAAATAGTTACATGCCAAAACCACGTAAAACTACGTGATTTTAAAATAATTGTAGGTTTATTGCCTGTAACTTAATAAGTTTATTGAGCCAGACAATAAGCCCATATCTATATTTTACACAAGTTAAGGATGTACAATAAAGTAACTTTTCGTGAAAGTAAGGAGTATGCACTTTAATACATGCCGCCCAAATTGCTGTGGCGTAGTTACAGCAATAACATCAATTACTAAATTATATTATTATGAAGAAATTTATGAAACTCAGCAAAGCTGAGATGAAAAATGTTTTAGGTGGTGGGCCACCGTTAGGTACTGGTGGTACGGGAGAAGCTTGCGTTGCTGCTTGTGTTACCGCAGCCTTGCAAGGTTGCCATAATGATATGCAGAGTACTTGCTACACATTAATAGTGACGCCTTGTGTAGCACACTGCAATACAGAGAATCAGCAGTAAGCCCGAAATCAATAATAATAAACCCCTTGCCGTTCGCAGCAAGGGGTTTATTATTTATAGTGTGTTCAATACTTTTTATTGGAATTTCACATCGGTAAAGCTGGCATGAATGGTAATTTTACCATCACTGTTATCTTTGCCTATATATCCTTTATAGGTTTTTGTTGATGACCAACCGCGTTCTTCATCTGATGGCGTCTTCGCCGTTATTTTTATGTTGTCGTCGTTGTAATTAAAACTGCCAAGTTTGGTTATTACATCAAATTTAAAGCTTTCCGAATCTTTAAAATCAAGCTTAATTTTAGAGAACGAAGCATTAATATTGATATTTTTAACTGATCTGTCAATCATCCCAATATTAACCCCATCGCCATACCTTACCCTGAAGCTTGCAGAGTTTTTCAGTTTATCAACGCTTACCGTAGAGAAGGAAATGTCCGCATCTACATTATTAAATATACCTGCTTTTAACTTCCCATATTCCAGTTTAAATTTGCCACCATTAAGTAAAGCTATTGATGAAGGACCATTTTGGGAAAACTTAATTCGTATATCATTTTCGCTATTGGTAAGCTGTTGTGCAATTAAGCTACCATAGTTTATCACTATTGTTACTTTTCCACTTAAATCGGGTAACACAGTGCTGCCAAATGTATTGGTCAGGTCTAATGCATTACCTGCGGGCATGTAAACAGTGTAGTTTATTTCTATATGATTACTGCCGCGGCGGTTATTAATGCGGGCCAGGTTGGTTTTAAATGATACTATTGAACCATCTTTACTATCGCTGATGCTTGAGCCTTCTATCATGTTGTTTACATACTCTTCGTCATCGGCGCTAAATTTCATTTGCACATCAACCTTAAATTCTTTTTTTGCCCAGGTATTTACCACTACCTTACCAAAGGTGTTGCTTATCTGTAAAACATCGTTACCATCAGCAGGATAGCTTTTGCTATAATTTTTCACCTTTTCGATCATCTCGCCGCTGGCTATTTTTTGCTTATACTCTTCGTTGTCGGCGTTGTTATTATTGCTGTAGTTTACCCCGTTAAGGTTTTTGAAACTACCTGAAAAATTGGGCGACATTTCGCTGAAACTGCCTGAAAAGTTTTTACCAAAATCTTTAAAGCTGTCGTTAAAGTTTTTGCCAAAGTCTTTAAAACTTTTATCGAAATCTTTAAAAGCAAACTTCATATCCATCTTAAATTTTTTTTGTTGCATCTGCCTTTGCAGCTGTTTCATTTTAACCTTAAGGTCGGCCATGTTTTGTTTGAATGCCTTATCGTCCTTAAACTTATACACCTTTAGCTTAATGGGGGGCATAGGCGGCACCGCAAGCGAATCCTGTGCGGAAACGCCGGTGCTTATTGCCAGCACCGCAATAATGGTAAGCAGGGCGTGTTTAAATATCTTTGTTTTCATGTTGCTGATCTTTTTTGCTTTGATTAAATTGTTCAATTACACTCAGTTGCTGATTAAGCACCTCTGTTTGTATTTGCAAGTTCCGGATCATTGCACGTAAAACACGCTCCTGGTTGGGGCTGGTGGCTAAATCTATATTTAGTTTTTTATAGTTGGCATCCATTTTTATCAGCTCGGCGTTAAACTCTTTATAAAGCTGCGGGTCAAACTTGGCAACAAGCTTTAAGCGGGTACGCTGCCCTTCAATAACCGATGCATAATGCACCTGTTGCTTGGCATAAGTTGGGTTAATATCGGCCAGGTCTACGCCGCCGGCCGCTTTTTGATTTTTTAGATATAGGCCGAACCCTAAACCCATAACTACGATCACCGAAGCGGCAACTTTTAGTACAAATGCCAGCGAAAAGGTTTTTGCTTCGCGCTTTTTTGGCATTTGCTGTCCTTCGTGCCAGGCATCAAGCTCTTTGGCAATGTTGTTCCAGATATCGGCGCGTGGTTCAAGTTCGTCAAACTCATCCTTGTTGCTGCTCATAAAATCTTCTAAACGCTTGCTCATTTTTTTATTCCCTTTCTTATTAATATCTCGCCCAGTTTTCTTTTAGCTCTTAAAAACTGTGTGCGTGATGTATTCTCTGTTATGTTTAGTATCTGCCCAATCTCTTCGTGATCATACCCCTCCAGTAAATAAAGCGATAGTACCACCCGGTAGCCTTCGGGCAACTCTTTCATGGCCTCTTTTATCTGTGCCACCTGGTATTGTACATCTTCATCATCCCAGGGTTCCTCGTCAGGTACATTTTCCAGGTGGCCATCTTCTACTTCTACAAACTCTAACTTGCGTTTGCGCAAAAGGTTTATAGACCGATGTACCACAATTTGCTTTAGCCATAAACCAAAAGTGGTTTCCTGCCTAAAATCCTTCAGCTTATTAAAAGCATCCGTAAACGATTCCTGCAAAACATCTTCGGCCTCAGCAATATTACCCACTATCCTAAAGGCAACGTTTAGCATCGCTTTAGCATACAATCGGTACAATTCGTAACAGGCTTTTTTACTGCCCTGCTTACACTCAGACACCAGGCTATAATGTTTATCTACGTATACGGATTCCAAATTACTGACAGGTTTCAGGTTAAATGACGCAGGGCATTTAACAACGTTGCACGCTTAACAATAAAAAAACCAAGATTGAGCAGATTTTTTTAATTAATACGATTTTTACTAATCCGGTTAATCGGGTTAATTGCTGTTGATGTATGCATTTATCGCATTTACAGCGTTTTGATACCTGTTTTGGCCCGTGCCTGATATAGTTACATAATTTGCATGGAGGGCTTGTAATTCTTTATGCCATACATCTAAAAAATGTTCGCGCTTGTGGGGGAAGTCACGCAAAGGATCGTCTTGCCAGGGCAGGTCAATATCCAATAGCAAATAAAGATCGTAAGGGTGTTTGGGCAATTCATCAATTACCTCCTGTGGAGCCTTGCCGAAGATCTCATCACTCCAGATCTTCACGGTAATAAAGGTGGTATCGCATATCAGCAGTTTATTTGCCTTTGGCAGTATTGTAGCCTCAAGCGACAACTGACCATGAAACATGTTGATCTCGTCCTGCCAGGTGGGTGGTTCGGTTAGCTTTTCGCAGTATTCGCGGGCATACTCGGGCACCCAAACCGTTTGGTAATGACGGGCCAGATACTTCGACATATGCGATTTGCCGGTCGACTCGGGGCCAACAACGGCTATTTTTATGATATCAGATTTGATCATTAATTTCTTGTCTCCTGCATCTTCTTCCAGTCTTTTTTCCAATCTATATATCCCATCAGCGCAATGGCTACATACACGGCGTACATAAGGGCGGTAAGATGCAAATCTTTAAATATATAAACGCCTACATATATAACATCTACAAAGATCCATATCAGCCAGTTCTCCAGCACCTTCCGCGCCAAAAAAACCTGTGCTACAAGGCTGCAGGCGGTGCAAAAGCTATCAAGGTATGGGAACGATGCTGTGGTATATTTTAATATAAAGCCTAAAATGAAGGTAAAAACTACAATAGCTACTGACGATAATGCCATCTCGCTTTTTGTAATACGGGCAACCGGCACCTTTTTTTCGGATGGCGGCCGTTGGCTCCAATACCACCAGCCGTAAATATTCATCCCCAGGAAATAAACCTGCAGGCCCATATCGGCAAAAAGGCGGGCCTCAAAAAAAATAAAGATGTAAATGATAACGCTTACGGCTGCAAAGGGCCAGTTCCAGATGTTGTTTTTGGCCGCCAGGTACACACACAGCAGCCCGGTGATAACCCCGGCTATCTCGAGCCAGGTTTGATGCTGCCACCAATCATGCAGTGTATGGATGATTTGCATGGGGTAAATATAATACGATTAATATAAAACACGCATCACTGCGAGCGATAACGTGGCAATCTCCGACATGCTTGTCACCTACTTTTCTATCGAAGATTGCTTCGTACCTCGCAATTACGCGCGGAGAAGGAGGAGAATCTCTTACCAGATTTTCACCCGTTTATCAGGATCCAGCCACATTTTATCTCCTTTTTTAATGCCGAATGCTTCATAAAACTCGGGCACATCGGTAAACGGCCCGTTCACGCGCAAAAAGCCGGGCGAATGCTCATTTGTCAATACCTGGCTCAGTAACGATTCTTTCCTGTCCTGCCCCAGCCAGCCTAAGGCGTAGCCTAAAAAGTAGCGTTGTACAGGGGTTAGGCCGTTAATGGTTTTGCCCTCTTTGTACTGGTCGGTCTTTTTAAAGGCGTCAAGGCCTATCACAATACCACCCAGGTCGGCAATATTTTCGCCGAGGGTGGCTTTGCCGTTAATATGCTGGCCATACACGGTGTAGCCGCTAAACTGATCGGCCAGCATTTTGGCGCGTGCCGCAAATTTTACCGAATCCTGTGGCGTCCACCAGGCTTTTAGGTTTCCTTTTTCGTCATATAAACGGCCCTGGTCGTCAAAGCCGTGAGTAATTTCGTGGCCAATGGTTGATGCCGCGCCATAACCATAAACAACGGCATCGTCAATGTTCTCGTCCATTGCCCAGGGGATCATAAATATGGCGGCAGGTAATACAATCTCATTATTTGATGGGTTGTAGTAAGCGTTATAGGTTTGTGGTGTCATTCCCCACTCGGTGCGGTCAACCGGTTTGCCCAGTTTATCGGCATTTACCTTATGCCAAAAATTGTTGCCACGCATCACATTTTGCGCGTATGACGAACGATCGATATCCAACGATGAAAAGTCCCTCCATTTATCCGGGAAGCCTACTTTGGGGAATACTTTAGCCAGTTTACCATGCGCCTTTTTCTTGGTTTCGGCGCTCATCCAATCCAGTTTATCAATATGTTCACCAAAGGATGTGCGTACAGCTTCAACAAGGGCAACATAACGCTTTTTGGTTTTCTCGGGGAAGTATTCTTTTACAAAGATCTGCCCAAGCACCTCGCCCATTAAGCTCCCCTCAGTATCCAGCACCCGTTTCCAGCGGGGCAGCTGTTCTTTCCTGCCCGAAACAATGTTGCCGTAAAAACGAAAATTCTCGTTGTCGAAAGCTTTGCTCAGATAAGGGCTGTAGTCATTCACAATATTTTTACGGATGTAGTTCTTCCAGTCGTCAATGCTGTACAGGGCAAGCGCTTTGTTTACTGCGCGATAGTATTCTGGCTGGCCAACAATAACGGTATCTACTTTTTTGTAGTCCATTTGCTCAAAGGTAGCTTTCCAGTCTACTACGGGGGCAAGCTTGCTAAGCCCGGCGAGCGGCATTTTATGATAGTTTTTGTATGGGTCGCGCAGATCTTCCAGCTTACGTGAGCTATCTGCCAGGAATTTCTCTATCGCATACGTTTTTTGTGTAGCTGCTTTAGCCGCGGCATCATCAAGGCCCATCAGCTTAAACAGGGTGGGCAGGTGTTTTTGCTGATAATCGTTGCGAATGGCTATGCTGTGCTCGTCGGTATTAAAGTAGTAGTCCCGATTGGGCAGGCCAATACCCGATTGGGATAGCTGCATGATGATCTTTTCGCTATTGCGGTCGTCCTGCCCGGCGTAGGCACCAAACGGTGTTTGCACGCCGATGGTTTCCAGGTGGGCAAACTCTGCTACCAGGCTTTTTACATCAGTTACTTTATCAACGCGGGCTAATTCATCTTTTAATGGTGCAAGGCCCTTTTTTTCTATATTAATGGTATCCAGCCCGCTGAAGTAAAAGTCGCCAATTTTTTGCGTGTTGCTGCCTTTTGCTGCAGTAGCTTTAAGCGCATCCTCATTTATTTTTTTTAGCTTGTTGCGCAGGTCTTCCTGTACTACATTGCCAATACCCCATGAAGAGTATGCGCCGGGGATAGGGTTCTTTTTAAGCCAGGCACCATTGGCATACATAAAAAAGTCGTCGCCGGGTTTTACGCTTGTATCAATGTTTTTTATCAGCACATCGTTTTCGGCGTATATTTTATTTTTGTCTTTACAGGCGGTAAGTAATAGGGTACCTACTGCACAAGCGGCAAATACATGTAAAGCGTTCTTTTTTATCATCATTTTTTGCAGTTTGTATAAAATATAATACAGCCTGTGTATGGAAAAACAGAATGTTATAATTTTCTGTACACCGGCTTTCAGGTAAATTTATTAAAATGTGGGGTTAAAGAATGGGTAAAGCAAAAAAATATTAATTTTTTTATGGAAAACGAAAACCGCGTATAAATACGTGGTTTTTTGCGCCGATAAAATCTGTTTAAACTTTTAATATATACATAATTCTCTAATAATCAGTATATAGTAAAAAACCTATTGAAGTTTAATTTTTGCCTAAAAAGAAAAATGTTCTTTAAAAGAATAAAATAATAAGTAGCCTATGTTTATTTTTTAGATTTTTTGGCAATTATGGCTTGCCTTTTGTTAAAAGTTAAATAGCCCTGCATGCATCTTTTGAAAAACATTTCATCTACCTATGAAAACTTTTCTGATGTTAAGGCCAAAAGTGAATTCTCAGTTGCCCAAGTTGAGATGAATATGTTCTTTTATTTTGGGTTTAATCAATAGTTTAAATTAATTAGGGGAAAAGGGAGCTTCAAAAAGGCTCTCTTTTTTTGTTACCGATTTTTTGCTATGCATGCATAATAATTATACCTTTAAGCTTTATTTACCATTATGCAATTTGAACTTACAGAAGAACACCTAATGATACGCCAGGCGGCGCGTGATTTTGCACAAAACGTATTAAAACCCGGCGTTATTGAACGAGACGAGCACCAAAAATTCCCGGCAGAAGAAATAAAACAACTTGGCGAACTTGGTTTTTTAGGGATGATGGTATCGCCGCAATATGGTGGAAGCGGTATGGATGCCATATCTTACGCTATAGTGATGGAAGAGCTTTCAAAAGTTGATGCTTCAGCATCGGTAGTGGTATCAGTGAACAATTCGCTGGTTTGTTACGGACTGGAGAAATACGGTAACGAAGAACAAAAACAAAAATACTTAATGCCATTAGCCAAAGGCGAAAAAATAGGCGCATTTTGCCTTAGCGAACCCGAAGCGGGATCGGATGCTACATCACAGCATACCACCGCTATTGATATGGGCGATTATTACCTGGTTAACGGCACCAAAAACTGGATAACCAACGGTAATACCGCATCTACTTATATAGTAATGGCACAAACCGATGCCACCAAAAAGCACCGCGGTATAAACGCGCTGATCATAGAGAAAGGCATGGATGGCTTTACCGTTGGCCCAAAAGAAAATAAACTGGGCATCCGCGGTTCTGATACGCACTCGCTGATGTTTACCGATGTTAAAGTACCAAAGGCTAACCGCATTGGCGAGGATGGGTTTGGCTTTAAATTCGCAATGGCTACGTTAGAGGGAGGGCGCATCGGTATCGCTTCACAAGCTTTAGGTATTGCGGCTGGGGCTTACGAGCTATCGGTACAATATGCTAAAGAGCGCAAGGCATTTGGTAAAACCCTTGCCGACCTGCAGGCCATCCAGTTTAAACTTGCCGATATGGCTACCGAAATTGAGGCAGCCCGTTTGCTTTGCTACCGCGCAGCCTGGTTAAAAGACCAGGGTTTGCCATATGCGCAGGCTGCATCAATGGCTAAACTTTTTGCATCAGAAACCGCTATGCGTACTACTATTGAGGCGGTACAGATACATGGTGGCTACGGTTTTGTAAAAGAATATCACGTAGAACGCCTTATGCGCGATGCAAAAATCACCCAGATCTATGAGGGTACTTCTGAAATTCAGCGCATTGTCATATCGCGCGAGGTGTTGAAATAGTTTAGCTACATTTATTACTTTTGATAAAGTATATAAAATTAGTAGACTATTTTTACTCATGATAAAAAAGATCTTATTAAGCGCGGTACTTGTTGCCGCGCTTACCCAAATAACTACCGCGCAAACCAAGCTTAAAACAGGTATATGGCGTGGTGCTTTAACTACGGCGGCAGCCAACCACATCCCCTTTAATTTTGAGGTTACCAACACCGGCGGCAAGCAGCAACTGGCCATTATTAACAGCACCGAACATTTCAAAGTAACTGATGTAACCGCAAAGGGAGATTCGGTATTTATTAAAATGCCTTTGTTTGATTCAGAGTTTAGGCTGAAGCAAACCGGGGATAATTTGCAGGGCCTGTTCATCAGGCACCTTGGCGAAAAAGATCAGCAGATAGAATTTAAAGCTACCGCTGCAACTCCATGGCGTTTTTTAAAAACTCCGGCAGCAACTAATTATAATGTAAGTGGCCGATGGAGTGCCATTATTGGTGAAGGTGATGGCCGCGATACCACCGTTGGCGAATTTAAACAGGTTGGCCAAAAGGTTACCGGTACTTTCCTTACTACCACCGGCGACTATCGCTTTTTAGAAGGAACGGTTAGCGGCGACAGCTTATATCTTTCGTGTTTTGATGGTGGGCACGCCTTTCTGTTTACCGCTAAAATAGCTGATAATAATACCCTTACCGATGGCAAATTCTTTTCGGGCTTAACCGGCAAAGACGTATGGACAGCGGTGCGTGATGATAGCGCCAAATTACCCGATGCTTTCTCATTGGCTGCCTTAAAATCCGGCTACAAGAAACTGGCCTTTACTTTTAAGGATTTGAACGGCAAACCTGTATCGCTTGATGATGCCCGTTATAAAAACAAGGTGGTTATCATCCAGATCATGGGGTCGTGGTGCCCTAACTGTATGGATGAAACCGCTTATATGGTTAACTACTATAAAAAATATCAGCCAAGGGGCGTAGAAGTTATAGGCCTAGCGTATGAGCGCACTACTGATTTTTCCAGATCGCAAAAAGCGCTGGCGCAACTCAAAAACAGGTTTGATGTTAAATACCCTATACTGATAACTGGCTATACCAGCAATAAGGTAGAAACAGCCAAAAGCCTGCCTATGCTTACCAAAGTTGTAGGTTTCCCAACAACTATTATTATTGATAAAAGTGGCGATGTGCGCAAGATCCACACTGGTTTTAGTGGTCCTGGCACCGACGAGCATTACACCGAGTTTATCAGCGAGTTTGAAAAATTGACGGATGATTTGCTGGCGGAGAAATAAACCAAATATATTTACCGGAATCACCTGGCTTAAGCCCAGTGATAACATGGCGGCCTATGGTTGTAGTGTACTGCGGCGGGACGCCGTGTAATATCGGTCACTCTGCTCAAGTTCACAGGTGTTGGGAAGATTGAAGTTTTGATAAAGTTCCCTTCCTGAGAGCTACCGCGTACCCACAAGTTTTATAATGTAGAAGGGCAATGACCCGTAGGGTCTACCGCTTTGTAGCAAACAATAATAATCGGTAGTTGTGCCGCATAGCGGCTACCCAACTACCATACAGGTAGCAACATTACATTATTCTATACCGGAAAAGCCGATAAAGGGTAGCTCCTAACGGAGCAAAACTATATTCTTTTCATTGGCTACAAAGCGGTAGACCCTATGGGTCATAGAAGACACGTTTGTCAAGTAGCTACACGGAAGCTCTCGACCCCACAATTCCCGCCATTTTGGCTCTTCCTAACATCTGTGGGCTGGAGCCGAGTAACGGAGGAATAATAGTTTTTCAAACCCCTCCCTGGTGGGAGGGGTGCGTTTGTCCGGGTAGTGGAGGGAGGGGTTAGCCGCTTTGTTAAACCCCTTATTGCACCTTCCCAAGGGAAGGAATCGCATAGCCCTCTGCCTTTTCTTACTTGTTCAAAAACAAGCTCTCGCTCACACTTGGGATAATCCCTTTCTCCAGCGCGGTGTCAAACAAAAGCTTCACGGCTTTTTTACCTTCCTCGCCCAAGTCAACAGAAAATTTATTCACGTAAAGGTCGATGTGCTTGTACATCACCTCCTCGCTCATTTCCTGTGCGTGCGAGCGAATGTATTCCAACCCTGATTTTGGATTGGCAAAAGCAAACTCTACCGACCGTTTAAGCACGCGGTTTATTTTGTGCTGAACATCTAAAGATAAATTACGATTTGCCACAATACCACCCAACGGGATGGCGCAGCCGGTACGTTTTTCCCAGTAATCGCCCAGGTCGATGATCTTGTGCAGGCCTTTATCCTGGTAGGTAAAACGGTTTTCGTGAATGATGAGGCCAACATCTACTCGGCCATCAAGCACGGCATTCTCAATATCTGAGAAAACTAATTCCTGTTTATTGGTAGCATCCGGGTATGCAAGGCTTAACAAAAAGTTGGCGGTAGTGTATTTCCCCGGGATACCTATTTTAAGAGATGTATCGCCCGCTTCAAGTCTTGCTTTTAATTTTTCTGCATTTCCTTTGCATATCAGCATAGGCCCTACGCCAAAGCCAAGGGCGCTGCCGGCATCCAGCAGAATGTATTTATCAGCTGCATAAGCAAACGCGTGGTAACTTAGTTTGGTAATATCCAGTTCGCCGCGAAATGCTTTTTGATTTAGCGTTTCCACATCATCATAAAACACCTCAAAGTCCAGTTCTTCGGTATCTATTTTATGATGGATCAGCGCGTCGAATATAAAAGTATCATTAGGGCAGGGCGAAAAGCCAATGGTTAGTTTCATGTTTTTACTGTTGAAATGTTTTAAAGTTGGAATGTTGCAAGGTTGATTGAAACTAATAACTTACAACGTTTCATCCATCCAACATTCGAAGCAACTCCGCAGCAAATGTATTCAGATTTTTAACGGCTAAACCTATCTGCCACGCATCCCGGTTACGTTTTTCAACATAATTTGACACTGCCCTGATTTGCATGCAAGGCACCCCCGCTTCGCGACAGGCAAAGAAGAATGCCGCGCCTTCCATGCTCTCAATCTGCACATTTAAGCGCTGCTGTATTTTTTGGATAGATGCCTGGTTACCGTGCACCGTATTTACGGTAATTGCGGAGGTTTGCCTTATTGATTGGCCTTTATAAATAGCCGATAGTTGTTTACTCGCTTTAAAATTGCTTTCTCCAAAACCCATTTGGTTAATGGGCAAAAAGGTTTCATCGTCTTCAGCGCCTAATTCGGCTATGGTATCGTCTGTTATTTCTACTAAATCGCCCAGTGCAATATCGCGGTCGAAACTGCCGGCAATGCCCAGGTTAATAGCCAGGTCGTATTGGTTTGTTGTCAGTTCGCGCCCAAGGGCAAAAGCAGTAGCTACCATGCCTACGCCGGTTATAAGGAGCCCGAAGTCGTGAGTATGAAGTCCTAATCCTGGCTTCTTCTTCAGACTTTCGACCTCAGACTTGAGACTTTCTACTTCAAATTCCGTAGCTGCTACAAACAATATCCGCATAAAAGCTATTTTTTTGACAGCTAAGATAAAACAACTCGCCTGTTTTTGTTTTGTATATTTGCACCATTAATTGCTATGATGATACATATTACGCGTAAGGAACATTTTAACGCAGCACACAGGATGTACCGCGAGGAATGGAGCGCAGAGAAAAACAACGAGGTTTTTGGCAAATGTGCCAACCCAAACTGGCATGGCCACAATTACAACTTGTTTGTAACTGTAAAAGGCGAAATTACCCACGCAACCGGTTACCTGATTGACCTTAAAGAACTTAAGGAGATCATCAACGAGTATGTGATAGAAAAACTCGACCATAAGAACATCAATATGGATGTGGAGTTTATGAAGGGCATAATGGCATCAACAGAGTTGCTTTGCATAGGCATATTTAACCAGTTGAAAGCCCCGATAGAAGCCTACCCCGGTGTATTCTTACATTCGGTAAAATTGTACGAAACTGAAAACAACTCTGCCGAGTATTTTGGCGGATAAACCTAACCCATGACTGACCACGATAACATTCCCGACAGAGACGAAGGGATAAACGGCTACCAGAAGATTGACCGCTACAACCCCCAACTGATCCAAAACCTGTCGGCCAATTACCTTAATGTTTTAAAACAGATAGGTGAAAACCCCGAACGCGAAGGGTTATTAAAAACCCCCGAGCGTATTGCTAAAGCCATGCTTTACCTTACCCATGGATATGACCTGGATGCAAAAGAGATCCTGAACTCGGCCATGTTTAAGGAAGAATATAGCCAAATGGTTATTGTAAAGGATATTGAAGTATACTCGATGTGCGAACATCACATGCTGCCATTCTTCGGTAAGGCGCATATTGCCTATATCCCCAACGGCTATGTAGTTGGCTTAAGTAAAATACCGCGCATAGTTGATGTGTTTGCCCGCCGCCTGCAGGTACAGGAGCGTTTAACCAACGAAATACGCGATTGTATCCAGGAAACACTTAGCCCGATAGGAGTTGGCGTGGTTATTGAGTGCCGCCACCTATGTATGAGTATGCGTGGCGTACAAAAGCAAAATTCGGTAACTACCACATCGGCATTTACGGGCGAGTTTTTAAAAGGCCAAACAAGAACAGAGTTTTTAAACTTGATTTCTTCGAATTTAAGTTAATAGTGAATGGTTAATTAAGTGAGTGTTTGAGGCTCTAACTACTCACTTAATCAACCCAATCAACCAATTACTAAACATGAAAGCATACATTTTTCCAGGGCAGGGTGCCCAATTCCCGGGGATGGGTAAAGACCTTTACGAGCAAAGCGATAAAGCCCGTGAATTATTTGAACAAGCCAATGAAATATTAGGTTTCCGTATTACGGATGTGATGTTTGATGGCACTGAAGAAGATCTGAAACAAACAAACGTAACCCAACCGGCAATTTTTCTGCACTCGGTAATACTGGCTAAAGTTTTGGGTGATGATTTTGCACCAGAAATGGTTGCCGGCCACTCATTGGGCGAGTTTTCATCATTAGTGGCCAGTGGAGCCTTATCTTTTGAAGATGGCCTGCGTTTGGTTGCCGCCCGTGCCAATGCCATGCAAAAAGCCTGCGAGATACAACCCGGCGCCATGGCTGCAATTTTAGCCCTTGATGATTTTACAGTTGAGGATATTTGCAAACGCTTAACAGACGTTGTTGTACCTGCAAATTATAACTGCCCCGGCCAGCTGGTAATATCAGGCACCGAAGCCGGTATTGATGCTGCCTGTATAAAAATGACTGAAGCAGGTGCAAAGCGCGCTTTAAAATTGAATGTTGGTGGGGCTTTCCACTCGCCGTTAATGGAAGCTGCCCGTGTTGAGCTGGAGGCTGCTATTGTAAATACTGAATTTAAAACACCCGTTTGCCCGGTATATCAAAATATTGATGCAAAACCCTATACCGATATTGAAAAAATAAAACATAACCTGATAGCCCAGCTTACAGGCCCTGTACGCTGGACACAAACCGTTGAGCATATGCTCGAGGATGGTGCTACCTCATTTACCGAGGTTGGCCCGGGCAAGGTATTACAAGGGCTTGTAAAAAAGGTTAACCGCGATGTAGCTACAGCAAGCGCTGCAATACAATAATTATAAGCCATCTGTTACCCAATGGATGGCTTTTATTTTTACCAATGATTTAGCACCGATAACAAATTGACAACCGCCGGAAAAATACGCGTATTACTGGGTTTACTGTTTGCCAGCTTGTTATTTACAGCAATTGTTGTTGAAAGAACTTACACGCCCGGAAATAACCTTATCCAAACTGCCAGGCTGTTAGAGAATAACCTGCACCGGAAAGAAAGCGTAGTGTATGACGCTATTAAAAACAGGCAGGTATTTAATGAAATTAAACAACTGCGCAACACCCCCGCCAAAGGCCTTGCTTATATTAACGAGTATACCGTTAAAAACGCCATCTGGATACTGGTTTATAAAGATAAACAACTCGATTTTTGGACCGGTGCAAAAATAATCCCCCAAAATGCAACCAAGTTAAAAGAAGGGTGCTCTTTTATAAAACAACCTAACGGGTATTACGAAACCATTAAGAAAACTGAGGGCAACGTATCGGTTATATTTTTTATTCCTGTAAAAACCAATTACCCCTTTACAAACGATTACCTGCAAAACGTATTCGCAAAAGACCTTACTATAGATCAAAACATTACCATTGCCGACTTTACAGACAAAAATGTTTACGCCGTACATGATATAAATAATGTTTACCTGTTCTCACTAAAATTAATTAAAGGCGTTAACCACCGGTTTTTTTATTTTGTAATAAGTTTTTGGCTTTTAGCCATTTTTACACTTTTTTTACTGGTAAATAATGTTGCACGCTACCTGGTTGGTAAAGGCTATATATATGGGGCATTAGTATTTCTATGCGGGTTTATTGTGTGCCTCAGGTTTGCAAACCTGCATTACGGCTGGCCTTATTTTACGCGCGAACTGCCGCTGTTTAATCCCAAATTATATGCATCCTCGTCCTTATACCGTTCCCTGGGCGATCTTTGTATCAATATACTGATGATGTGCTGGGTTGTTATTTTTGCCTACGCCCATCGCACCAACCTTATTAAAAAGGTACCCGGCAAGGTAGTAAGCTATATCATTTTCACAGCGTGTTTGCTCTCTCTAATTCTTTTATCTACGCATTTATTGCAGGTTTTTTATGGCCTGGTCATCAACTCCAAAATTAGTTTCGATGTAAACAATGTACTCAACTTATCAGTGTTTAGCCTGCTTGGCGTACTGATGCTTTGTTTTAGTTTCCTGATGTTTTTTTTGTTAACAGAGGTTGTACTTACCATTTGTTTTAAGCTTGATATACCTATCATGCAGCAGGCATTGCTGCTTGTTGTAAGCATAATTATTACAACCGCCATAGTAACATATTACTGGGAGTTTAGCCTGTTTTATTTACTTTGGATGCTGATGATTTTGTTGAGGGGCTACGCCTTTTTATTCAACGACCGTAAGTTCACGGCCACATCATTTATAAGTGTTATACTAATTTGTGCTGTAATAGCGTCTGTAAAACTTAACCATTTCGAATCTGTAAAAGAGCAAGATCTGCGAAAAGTTTTGATACAACGCCTGGAAGTGCCTGATGATGTTATTGCTGATGGGATATTCAAAAAAATAGAGAAGCAAATAATTGTAGACCCGCTGCTTATCTCTTATTATAAAAGCGCCGACCATACTTCTGATTACCTGGAAACCCGTTTGCAAAAATTTTACTTTGACCGTTACCTGTCTAAATACGATTTTGAGGTACATGAGTATGATACCGCCGACCAACCCATATCGCTTGATAAGAACTATACGCTTGATGTATTCAAGGATATGGTGGTGTACAGTTCATTTAAAGTGTCTGATTATTTTTACAGGCAAAACGAATCCTTCGGGTTTCAAAGCTATTTTGCCATACTGCCTGTTATGGATGGCGCTAAAAAATTAGGTACTATAGTTGTAGAGCTGAAGTCAAAACCATTGCTTGCCGCCGGCAGCTTCCCCGACCTGCTGGTGGATAAAGAAGTTAAGGGCAACAGCGAAGAGTTTAAAAATTATTCGTTTGCGTTTTATACCGATAATATACTCATTGGGCAAAGCGGAACCTACGTTTACAGCATTCGTAACAACGAGTTTAAAGGAGAACTAAAAAAGTACACTACACAAACCACGCAAAGTGTTAAGCATGGCTTTACCGATAAGTTTACCACCTTTAATCATTTACTGTACAAACCCGCCAACCGAAATCTCATTGTGGTAAGCCAGGAAAGCAATGTGCTGCTGGCAAATATTACGGCGTTAACATTCTTCTTTGTAGTGTTGCTGGCATTTAGTGCCATAATATTATTGATAAGGTTGATATGGATAAGGGTACGCATATTTAACGTAAGTAATAATCGCATCAAATGGAGCTTTAGAATAAGTTTCGACAGGATATTGTACAAAACACGGATCCAGTTTTCGATGATATTTGCGGTTGTTATAACGCTTATACTTGTTGGTATAATCACTTTTGTATCCATAAGCACCCAATACCAGGCGCAACAGGATAAGATCATCCGCAACAAAATAATGCAGATTACGGCAGCTTTTGAGGCCGGGCCTATTAATAATATTACAAACATTAGCGAGGATAGTAAGATGCGGTTTGAAGAACTGGCCAAAACCTACTCTGCCGATCTTTCTTTGTATGACCTTAACGGGGGCCTGCTGTTTTCTACACAGCCTAAAATTTATGATTATGGCTTGCTATGCAGGCAAATGAACGCACGTGCATTTATTTCATTAAGTGGGGCGCAAAGTTCTGAAGTGCTAAACGAAGAGAAGATAGGCCTGCTTACCTATAAAGCAGCTTATACCCCCATTAGGGATGTGAAACACCAAACCATCGCCTACCTTCAACTACCTTACTTTGCCAATGCCGCCGATTACACCGAGCGAATAGGCTCGCTGCTAAACATTATGATAAATGTTTATGCACTGGTATTTATAGCTATTGGGCTGTTTGCGGTAATTATTGCGCGACAGATAACTGCGCCACTAAATTTTATACAGTACAATTTAAGTAAAACCATTTACGGTAAAAAGAATGAGCCCATAAAATGGGAGCGTAATGACGAAATTGGGGCACTTGTAAAAGAATATAACAACATGATAGCTGCGCTGGAGAACAGCGCCCAAAAGCTTGCCCAGTCTGAGCGTGAGACCGCCTGGCGCGAGATGGCAAAGCAGGTGGCCCATGAGATAAAAAACCCGCTTACGCCGCTTAAATTGGGCTTACAGTTGCTTGATAAATCATGGAAGGATAAAGACCCTAAGTTTGATCAGAAGTTTGAGCGTTTCAGTAAATCATTTGTTGAGCAGATAGAGAGCCTGTCATCTATCGCGTCAGAGTTTTCGGCATTTGCAAAAATGCCCGATACCCGTATCGAGAAGATCTCGATATTTGAGATACTGAACCAGGCCGTTACCATATTTAAACAAATGGATAATGTTAACATAAGCTACCAACCCCCTGCCGATCCGTTTATTGTAAGCGCTGACCGCGACCAGTTGCTGCGCTGCTTTAATAACTTGTTAAAAAATGCTATTGAAGCCGCGCATCAGGAGACCAATTGCTTAATTGATATTAATTACCTTATTACCACCAAAAATATACTGCTTACTATAAAGGATAACGGCAACGGCATACCCGAAAGCATGCGCGAAAAAATATTTGAGCCAAACTTTACCACCAAAAGTTCGGGTACGGGGCTTGGCCTTGCCTTCGTAAAAAACTCAATAGAAAACGCTAACGGTAAGGTTTGGTTTGAAACCACAATTGATGTTGGTACAACATTTTACCTAAGCTTCCCAGCAGCGGGCGAGGAAATGGTGTAGCTTTAACCGATGTCATGTTGAATTTGTTTCAGCACCTCAAGTGCTAAGTTAAGCTATCCCTTTTATAACTATGTCATTGTGCGCGTAGCAATCTCTTCAGATCGATAACACTCATGCTAAGTGTACTACTATAATTAACCGGCCCGCTCAATTGCCGCGGGATGGCTGTTAGTTTTTCGTGGTTGTTTGTTTTTTAAAGGTACTGGGCTTCGCTGTATGTCTTGATACAAAGTAACCAAAAAATCAAGTCAGTAAAAAGGTTTGTTTGCCACACATAGCCTTTGCACTGCAAACCGCGTAACCCCCCGGGCTGGAATCTTTTGCCCTGTTACGCTTGCCCGCTACTTCTGCAAAAGTTCCTATGCCCCTGCCATGCACCAGGCCACCACTGTTTTGCCCGCTTTCGTCCAAAGCTGTTTTGCTGACCCGGGGCTGTGCAGGGAGGAAAAGAAACAAAAAAGCCCCCCGACACATCGGGAGGCTTTAAATATCTGTTGGGGCTTGTTATTTAAGGGTTATACTGGTTTTGCCCATAGTATATCCATCGGCATATAATAGCACAGTGTAGGTGCCTTTTTGGAATGGAGCAGGGTTTATCCAGTCGATCGTATAACCGCTGCCATCGTCCCTAAAATCAATTGATGTTTTGTAAGTGTATTGCAGGTCCTGGCTATCGGCATTGAATGTGCCCGAGTCTGTTTGGGTAATCAGGTTTCCGGTTGGGTCAATAATACGTACATATACATCATGCAGGCCTTTTTCGGCAACGGCATTGGTGGCAACCGTAAAGTTTATCTTTATCTTTTGAGCCTGCTTAGCCTTGGTAACGTCGCTTTCTTTTCCGCTGTTTTTTACTTTATAAGCAACCACATTGGCTGTAGCTACTTTAATGGCCGATGCTACCTTCACCTTGGTGTCCAGTTCCTGGTTCTTTTGTTCCAAATCTGTAGCTTTTTGGCTAACAGTGGCCAGGTTGTTTTTTAAAGTATCGCGTTCGGTAGCCAGTGTGGTGTTCTGTTTTTTAAGCTCCTCAATATCGGCGGTGTATTTGGTAACAAAATACCTTAGTTGTTTAATATCCTCCTGCGCTTTGCCCAGTTCGGCAACGGTAAGCTTACCTTTGGCCAGCTCGCTTCTAAGTACGCGTATTTTTAAGCGTAACGAATCATTTTTGGCTTGCATAGCTGCCGACATTTTTGCACGGCCTGCATTTACCTGTTCTATTTGTGCTTCAAGGCTGTCCAGTTCAGTTTGTAACCTTGTTTTTTCGTCGTTCTGGTAAACTACCTTTATGTCCGATTTGTTCTTTTGTGTGTAGAGGTAAACATCGGTACCCAATAATGCAACCACAACAGCTATTAAAAAGTAAATTACATTCGAATTTTTTTTGGGTTGCTGCGGTTGGTTATCTGTTGGTTGGTATTCCATAGTAATTATTTAAAGGTTATGATAATTTAACGGGTTGCTAACCTATTAAGGCTATCTTTCTTTTTTTAATATCTAAATAAATATAGGCAAAAAACTAACATAACGTAGTAAAAAGCCCGTTGTTTGCACTTATAATGGTGCAGGCTAAAATAAGTACAATATGATTAAAACACAAAATAGGCGTAATTATTATACTAATACTAAAACTGCTTAGTTGTGAGTTTATATCTTTGAGGCTTTAAAAAAACAAAATATTCGCTTAATGCAATTATACAGATACCTGCTTACTACACTTTGCTTTTCAATTATATTTTCCCTGTCTATAGCCCAAACAGTTGCACCAGAAGAGGTTACGCCAACACAGCCTAAACGAGAGTTTAGGGGCGTTTGGATTGCAACCGTAGTAAACCTTGACTGGCCAACCAATACAAGGGCAACTGCCGAAAATCAAAAAAAAGAACTTGCAGAAGAGTTAAACATTCATCAGCAAAACGGTATCAATGCTATCATGTTTCAGGTTAGGCCTGCCGCAGATGCGCTTTACGCCAAAAGCCGCGAACCATGGTCAAAATATTTAACCGGTAAACAAGGGCAGTACCCGGGTTACGATCCGCTTGAATTTGCTACTACCGAAGCCCACAAACGCGGCATGGAACTGCATGCCTGGTTTAACCCTTACCGCGCTACTTTTGATAATAAATTTTGGACGCTGGCGCCAGAGCATATTACCCGTACCAAACCCGAGTGGTTTTTTATTTACGATGGTATAAAGCTTTTTAACCCGGGCTTGCCCGAGGTGCGTGAGTATATTGTACAAGTGATACTGGATGTGGTAAAAAATTACGATGTTGACGGCATACACATGGACGACTACTTTTATCCATACCCGGTTAGGGGCCAGGTAATACAGGATGCCGATACTTATGCTAAATACGGGCAGGATTTTGATAATATAAAAGACTGGCGACGCGATAACGTTGATAAGCTGGTACATATGCTGGCTGATAGTATTCATAAATATAAGCCTAATATGAAGTTCGGCATCAGCCCGTTTGGCATATGGGCCAACAAAAGCCAGCATCCCGATGGCTCGGCCACAAACGGGGGATCATCATATATTGAGAACTTTGCCGATACCCGCAAATGGATGCAGGAGGGCTGGATAGATTATATTAATCCGCAGATATACTGGCACATTGGTAATCGCGCCGCATCATTTGATACCTTGTTAAATTGGTGGAGCAATAATACCTACAACAGGCATTTATATATTGGCCAGGCACCCTATCGTTTTTATGAACTACGCAGCCCGGCTTTTAAAAACCCATCAGAGATACCAAACCAGATACGCATGATACGTGCTAACCCGCGTGTGCAGGGCAGCGTATTCTTCAGGTCGCAATCGCTTATAGGGAATGCCAACCATTTGGCAGATAGCCTGAGGAAAGATTTTTACCGTTACCCGGCGTTGCCGCCGCAAATGCTTTGGCTTGATTCTATCCCCCCAAATGCGCCACAAAATTTTATAGCACATACCGAAAACAAAGGTGTAATGCTTAAATGGCAGGCCCCATTACCGGCAAGCGATAACGAACCGGTTTATGGCTATGTGATATACCGTTTCCAGGAGAATGAGAAATTTGATTTGGGCGACCCTAAGAACATACTGCACATACAATACGATACCACGGCCTTTTATATGGATAGCAATGTGAAACCGGGCCAAACTTATTTTTACGTAATAACCGCTATAGACAGGCTAAAGAATGAAAGCGAACGCTCACCTACTATGGCAATAACTGTTCAATAAAGCTTATACATTAATAAGCCCGCGGGCAGCGAGTTTATCCAGGTAGGTATTGATCTCGCTATCGCCCATGCCATAAATTTTATCTGCGCTCCAAAAGGCAGCGTATATTTCAGGCTTGGTTTTGGTGCCATTTATATATATATCAAGCAATGTTTGCTCAATATAATTTAAACCATCTGTATTGCTATGCAGCCGCTTTAAATGCGCTTGCATAGCAGGTTTAAGGCAGTGCATATTACCCCAGAAGGCTGTAGTGTTTATCCACTCCTGCAGCTTAGCCGCATCGCCGGCAACATAAAGGTCCCAGGCTTCAGTGGCCAATTCAAAATCGTATTCGCCAAGCTGTACACGGATGTTATCGTATAGGCCTTCCAGTTGCTCATTATCCAATTGACCCATGCCGCGAAAATCAGAAACATCTGACACTTCTGTTGGGCATATCAGGTATACCGAAGGGCCGGACAGGTTGGTTTTTTGCGAAAGCAACATCATTACGCCCAGCAGGTTTACCTGGCAATGCAGGTCAAATTCAAACCAAAGGTTTATCTCTTCATACGGCTGGCTAAATTTCTCCAGTTGCGTTACAATATTATCGTGGTAGTGTTCGGGGGTATCATCAAAGGTTTTGCAAATAAAATCCGATCGCTGTTGCCAAAAGGCCGCAGCCTCAATGTTTTCAGACACGGGGCCTTCTGATAATACCTCGCGCCAAACCAGTACATCGCCATTAATGCCTGTTTGTTCAAAAACGTTTAAAGTGGCACCGCCATTAAGTACGTGGAGTATCGGGCTCATAGGATATGTTTTATACAGAACGTATAGCCACAACTAAAGTGTGGCGTTTTAGCTTTTAAAACTTGCGGCAGATAAACACCTGTTAAACCGATGCCTTTTCCTGCTTTTTTGTGTAGATGAAGATCAAAGCAATACCGATAGCAAACATTACCACCGATATAGATGCTAATACAATGCGCCAGGTTTCATGCTGGTCTATCCCTTTTATGATGCTATTAATGCCTATTATTATCATCCCAATAAATATGAATAGCGAAGGCAGTAGTTTTTGACGTGGTGTTTTTTCCATATCCTAAGTTATTAAATATATGGTTTATATGCATACTTTCTTCCTTTAATTCTTCCACCGCCACATTCACCATTTTCAGAAATATGGAAACCGCATTGTGCAATATTTTCATTGAATGCCAAATCGATTTTTTTATTTAACGTATGAAAATGTAAATTACCGTATTGGCACACGCTGCCTATGAAAGTAAATTCAGGGTTGCTAAAATGTACATAGTTTACAATACTATTGCCCCTTACCAACCAGTATAAGTGCTTTATAAATTCAGATACCCTGGTTGATGGCACATTTATTCCTCCAATGAAATGCCCATCCAGCTTGTTTTCCTTAAAGTATATTATTCCTTGCGTTATTGGTTTATACTCATTATCCTGATATACCCAAGGTGTCTTTGTATCTCCCAAAAAGTTTAACTCTTTACAACACAAAGTTTCGACTAAACTTTGTGTTGCTTTTGCTAAATTATTACCCAGGCCTATATCAGACTTATGCTCAACATATAAAACATAACCAGCGTAAACTTCCGGGAAATGAAATATATTTCTTTGTTCACTTGCTGTTGGAAAATCAGGATACTTTTCCAGAAACTTCTTTCGGCCTATTTTGGTCAACATTCTTAGCTGTTTCTCTATTCTTTAAAAGCACTATGCTCATATCATTAATTACTGTCTTTTACATTTGATTACACCACAACAATAAAGTTACACCTTTAAATTAATTAGCCGCGTTGGTATCGGCTATATATTGTTTAAGCGATATCATGCCTAAGGCCTTACGGCGAGCCTCCACATGCGCGGCATCTTTAATAGGTAAAGGTGCCCACTTCTTAGTTTTAGGATCATAGATGCCTTGTGTACCGTATAATTGCTTTTGGTTAAGATTGGTTAGTACACGGTCGGTAAGGTAGGCATAGTTTTCTCCCGAAGCGTTTTTGCGATCAACCTCTTTTTTCATCAGCAGTAAAACCTTTTGCTGAAAAGCCACATTATCATCGCAATGCTGCACAATTGCCCAAAACTTACTGCTGCCGCTTTGGCCAACCAGCGAATAACCAGGGAAGCCATATTTGTTTAAGATCCGCTTAGCTTCGGCTTCGTTTGTACTATCAGCTATACTCCAGTTTTTATCAACAGTTTCCCTGTCATATTCGGATTTTTGGTGATTATATAACTTAGCCGATTCGATGCGCCATTTTTGATCCTCCTTAAACATAGCGCTAAGTTTTTTATATAAAACCGAATCTGTTTTAACCTGGCCAAATGCGATAACATAACCACTCACTAATAGTAAAATAAGGAATGTCTTTTTCATAACTAAATCTTTAGGTAAAGATATAGTTTGTATTGATAAATCAAAAAATGTTTTATCCTGAGCATGGCGAAGAATCTATTCGCGAATTTGCTAGATGTTTCAATTCGTTACCTATAACGTATATATGTGGGTTGTTATGGTGAGCCTGTAGAACCATAGCGGGTAAGGCCTTTTCCGCGCACCCTTCGACAAGCTAAGGATGACACTTTCCTTATGTCACTTCTCCTTTAAAGTCCCGCCGGAGTTTTATAACTCGGCAGGACAAACGGAAACAAAAAAGCCTCCCAATGAAAGTTTGGGAGGCTTTTAATATTAGGGCGTTACGATTATTTGGTAACGTACATTACTTCTTTAACCGCTTTAACCACACGCTCGGGGTTTGGCAGGTATTCTTGTATTAAAGTTGGTGCGTAAGGCAACGGAACGTCACCGCCCATGATACGCAGGATAGGAGCATCCAGGTAATCAAACGCGTCTTTCTGTACTTTAAACGCAACCTCAGTAGCTATTGAACCTAAAGGCCAGCTTTCTTCAACAATTACCAAACGGTTTGTTTTTTTAACCGAGTTAATTACGGTTTCGTAATCAATAGGGCGAACGGTACGTAAGTCAATAACCTCTGCGTGGATGCCTTCTTTTTCAAGTTCGGCAGCAGCAGCGTTAACTACTTTCATTATTTTACCGAAACCAACTAAGGTAACATCGCTGCCCTCTTTAGTTACTTTTGCTTTACCTATTTCAATGTAATATGTTTCTTCAGGCACTTCACCTTTATCACCATACATCAATTCGGATTCCATGAATATAACCGGGTCCGGATCAAGTATAGCTGATTTTAAAAGGCCTTTTGCATCGTATGGGTTTGATGGTACAACCACCTTTAAGCCCGGGCAGTTTGCATACCAGTTTTCAAAACACTGGCTGTGCTGTGAGCTAAGCATACCCGCGTTACCTGTTGGGCCGCGGAATACAATTGGCACTGAGAACTGGCCACCGCTCATTGACATGATCTTGGCTGCACCGTTGATGATCTGATCGATAGCTACCAACGAGAAGTTGAATGTCATGAACTCGATAATCGGTTTTAACCCGTTCATTGCCGAACCTATACCGATACCAGCGAAGCCCAATTCAGATATAGGCGTATCGATGACACGTTTAGCGCCGAACTCGTCAAGCATACCCTGGCTTACTTTATAAGCACCGTTATACTCGGCAACTTCTTCGCCCATTAGGTATATATTCTCATCCTTGCGCATTTCTTCCTGCATGGCTTCCCTTAGCGCTTCCCTGAATTGTATTTCTCTCATTATTTTATTTAAATGAAGTTTTTAGCGATGGCAAATATAAGCACTAATGTGTAAAATGCAATCGGCTGTATTATATAATAAAGTGGTTACAAATAAGCCTTAGTTATTGCGGGCATCAGCAAATTGTAAAATAAGTTCCGGGTCGGGAATATTTTGCAAATATTGCTCCATTTGCGAATACCTGCCAACGCCCGGGTAATCGCCATTGGCATCACCTATATCCAGCATTAGTTGAAAATGCAGGTGCGGCGGCCAGTGCCCGTTCTCGGCGGCATTCCCTAAACCGGCTATCTGTTGATTTATGCCGATAGATTGGCCAACCTGTAACCCATTAAGATCTTTCCGGCTTAGATGGCCATATAAACTATATAAAACCAAGCCATCTAAATCATGCTGCAGGATGATCGTTGGCCCATAATCGCCAAAGTTATCGTTATCAGCAAAACTATGTACGGTTCCAACTAAAGGAGCATACACCGGTGTACCGGCATCGCCCCATATATCAATACCTAAATGCAGGCGGCGGGGTTCATCATCCGTATCAAATAAGGTGCTACGGGTATAGATGGTGCGGTGTTCCATATAGCCGCCAACGCCGTAGCGGCAATTATTATCGGCCAGTGTTTTGGTTATCCACTGGCTAAAAGCTTCGGTATCGGCAACCAGGGCTTCGGTTAGCTGGGTATTGGCCGCGGTGAGATCAAGCGGGTAAAGGCGGTCTGTATGAGCATCAAAGTCCACCACTTTGCCAATGGCACCGGGGTGGACTTTAATATATGCTGCCAGTTTTTCGGTAGCGTTCATTTCCGTTTAGTTCTCTTCTGTATCGGGCTGGCGCGGCTCGTGGCTTATCTTATCAAATATCTTTTCCATACGTTCCACATATTCGCTGGTATCGTCCACAAAAAACTCCAGCTGGGGTATAATCCTTACCTGGTCTTTAATGCGGGCGCCCAGTTTGTAGCGGATCTCTGAAGCATGTGATTTGATAACCTGAAGTGCCTGCTGGTTATCTGTATTGTTAAAAAAACTTAGGAACACACGGGCAATAGCCAGATCGGGTGTTACCCGCACCTTGGTAATGGTAACCAGTGTATGCGGAAGATAATTCATCCCCTCGCGTTGAAATATTGCGGCCAGGTCTTCCTGTATTACCCCGGCAAATTTTTGCTGACGTTTAGATTCCATAGTATGTTAGTAACGCTGCTTAGGCGAATGAGTTTTCAATTTATTCTGCGAAGGTAAAGGTTAAAGCTAAGGAATTGAAAATAGCTTACAAAATAGTGTTTGTAAATATGTTGTGTTAGAAGCAGCTATAAGTTGTTTAGTGGGCTTTTATCCAATCAAAAGCAAACTGATGTACTTCATCGCTCCGGTCGGTTCTTACTTCTTTACCATCTTTTACAGTATTTTCCTGAAACCCGTGATTACTATTAGGGTAAACTTTATAGGTGAGGTTTGTTTTCCCTTTTCGCAAAAATTCAAGTTTGGCATAATCCATATCAATAATGGTTTGGTTATTGTCTTTCCCCCCGGCAATATATAAGATAGGTATTTTTAATTTAAGCATGTTCTCCAGCGGGGTAGCTTCAGAGAAACTGCTCCATTTTAAAAAGGTTGCGCCAAACCATCTCTTGTCGGTAGCTTTTGGGTTTGCATAGATCTTTCCATATACATTGTATAACGAGTCTACAATTTGTTGGCTTTGCTCTGCTGTAATTTCGTTCCGGTCTGCACCCAGCCGGGCGTTTATAATAAAATCATAAAGTTGATTGAGCGAGTTCCCAACAAAACATACCACATGGGTAACTTTCTTATTAAGCACAGCTACAGCTGGTGCAACCTGCGAGCCTTCAGAATATCCCATAACAATAATATTTTTAGTATCAACCGGGATGTTTTTAACCAGGTAATCAATAGCCTTTGAAGCTGCCCCCGCCCGCCATTGCAAACTATAAAGGCTGTCATAAACATCATTATCAGGATAAAAAGGTTTACCCGCCTGGTATCTAAGGCTGTCGCTAAAAGGTGTGCCAGGCTTGCTGATCAATACGATGGAATAATCTTTCGCGAACCGGCCGATATCAAAAGCTATTGACGTATTGTAGTTGCCGTTATTTTTACGGTAAAATAGTGGATAATTCCCCGAACCATCAATATAGATCAATAATGGCTTTTTCTCTTTTCTATTTGTTTTGGTTACATGAATAACTACAGTGCCTAAGTGCTTATCTGTAAGGGTATCATGGTCAAAAAATTTATCCCATGGGCTTTGCGCGTAAGAGTGAAAACTACTCAGTATAAGACCCAATGCGATGATGAATTTGAAGTATTGGTTTTGGGTTGTAAAATTCATGGTATGAAATTAATTGTTTAACTCAACAGACACCCCCTATCTCAAAAACGTGACATCTACAGATCCGCTTTTATTTCATCCAGCCGTTTTACGCTCAGGTTAGAGCTTATACCCGATGCTATTACCGCTATTATAATAACGGTGAAGAATACCAACCCTATATCGCTTACTTTTAAAGCTACCGGGTAAGCATCCAGTACTGATAATGACGAGCCCATTTTAATAATGTGAAACTGCATCTGCACTAAACATACAATAAGGCCAAGTATAAGCCCGCCTATACAACCTATAACAGATATCATCATCCCCTCGAAAAAGAAGATGCGCCTTATAAGGCCTTTATTGGCGCCCAGGCTGGTTAATATTGCAATGTCTTTGCGCTTATCTAACACCAGCATCGTTAACGAGCCAATGATGTTAAAAATGGCAATAATCAATACAAAAGTTAGGATCATAAAAATCGACCAGCGCTCGTAATTAATGGTTTTATAAAGGCCGGTGTTTTGTTCCTTACGGTTTTTCACCGTAAAATCTTTGCCTATCTTTTCTTCTATGCGCTTTTCTATGGCATCCACATCGGTGCCTTTTTTGTAGATGATCTCTAATGATGATACCTGGTTGGGTTCATCAAGTAAGTCGCGGGTAAATTCAATCGGTGTGATGATGATGTCATCAAAATCCTGCTGAATCCCGAATACCCCTGAAGGCAATATGGAGCGGAACGTGAAATCATTCATTGGATTAGTGGAGTTCCCTGCCGACCGCTTTGGCGAAAAGATCTGCAAATAAGTAAATTGATTTTTTAAGCTCACGTCCAGGGCGACTTGCACCGTAGCACCAATAACAGCAAAGTTTTGACCTTTATCTTTTAAGGTAAACGAGCCAGACTGTATAGTACTATCTAAAGTACGGCCTTTAAAAAAACCATCGCTTACGCCTTTTACGGTGCTTATAAATTGCCTGTCGGCGTATTTGATCAGGGCCTTCTCCTGCAATACCTGGGTGTATGACACTACCCTTACATCGCGGCCAAGGCCGGCAAGGTATGGTGTGTTTGGGTCGAACGTTTTACCCAAACGGGGTTCTATTTTCAACTCAGGCGTAAAATTGCTGTATAACTTCAGGATAACTTTCTCCAGCCCGTTAAATACCGATAGAATGATGATAAGCGCTGCGCTACCAACCAGCACCCCCATCATTGATATGCCCGATATGACATTGATAACGTGGGTCTGTTTTTTTGAGAACAGGTACCTTTTGGCTATATAGATGGAAGTATTCAAATGCTTATTATAAATATGGGTTGGTTTGTTTCTCGTAGCCTATGGTTGTTTCGGGGCCATGGCCGGGATAAACCGTACAATCATCGGGCAGTAAAAAAAGCTTCTCTTCAATATTTTTGATCAGCGTACTATAATTACCACCGGGCAAATCGGTACGGCCAATACTGTTTCTGAACAATACATCGCCACCTATCAGTATGTTTGCTGCCTTATCATAAAAACACAAATGCGCGGGTGAATGGCCGGGTGCAAATATTAATTGCAACTCGGTATTGCCAAACTTAACGGTGCCGGTTTCGGGCAGGTAAGTATCAGGCAGTGGAGATGGGTCGTACCTGAAGCCCATTGATGGTGCATAGGCTACAACCGCCGCCAGTACCTCCGATTCGCCTTCATGAAACTGCGGTTTTAGTCCATATTGGTCGAAAATGAACTTATTTCCCAGCACATGGTCAATATGGCAATGGGTGTTTAACAACAGTGCCGGTTTTAAATTATTATCCTTAATAAAAGCCACCACTGCGTTTTGCTCGGCAGCGGTGTACATGCCGGGATCGATGATAACGCATTCGCCGGTTTCGTCAAATAACAGATAGGTGTTTTCCTGGTAGGGATTATTTACAAAGGATTGAACGGTAGCCATGGTTGCAAAAGTAGGTTATTAGCAGGGCATAGCAAATAAACAATATGTCATTTCGAAACGATAGTGAGAAATCCTGTCAATTGACAGGTGGCGAACTTTGCATAATTAACAAGATTTCTCCTCGTACCTCGTTCGAAATGACAACCGGGGGTTATTTCCACTTGAAACTTTTGATCATCACATCCACATCCTTCTTAATAAAATTAAGGACGGGCTGTATCGAATCCAACCGTGGCTCGGAATTAAAGTACAATGCGCCGCGCAGGTAATGTTTGGTACTATCAGTCAAAAAAAATTGCGCCGATGACGCGGCGTTCCCGTCAATAGTATAATATATGCCGTAAACCTTGCGGTCGGGGTAGGCAATTATACCTTCATCAATGGAGGTTGCCTTTACGGTATGCTTAAAGCTTAGTTTATGCGCATCCTCTACCAGTTCATTAAATTCTTTTTTTGACTTGATTTGCTCATAACTTAAATGCAGCGTGGCATTAAACTGGGGGAACTGTATATTTTGCCAGCAAGGTTTGGCATTGGCAGCCCTGTCGGCTTCAACTTTGCTGTACTTTGGATAATCAAACGTAAAGGGGCAGCCTTCGTTATAGGCCTGGTAATCTTTTTTAGGGAAGACGATACGGTAATACCCCCGCGGCTTTGGCGAATAATCGGCATTGCCACCGCAGGCGGCAAGGAGTAAAGCAGCTATTATCAGTACAAAATATCTCACGGGTGCTTTTCTTTTGAGTTCCATATCTCCCAGGCCTTTTCTGCCTGCAATACTAACATTTCGTATCCGTTTTTTGTAACTGCGCCCTTTTCTGCACCTTTTTTCAAAAATAGTGTTTCTTCGGGGTTATAGATCAGATCAAACATCAGGTGTTCATCGTTTATGGCTTCATACGGTATTGGCGGGCATTCGTCAACATTAGGGTAAGTGCCCACGGGCGTAGTGTTGATGATGAGTTTATTATCCCTGATATCTTTTGGCTTAAGGTCGCTAAAAAGGATGTTCCCTTCGGCGGGTTTGCGGGTTATGCACTTGTAGGTAATGCCTTTATTATCAAGCACACACTTAACGGCCCTTGCCGCGCCTCCATCGCCTAATATAAGAGCTGTATCATGTTGGGTTTTTAACAACGGTGATAACGACATGTCAAAACCATAAATATCGGTGTTATAACCTTCCAGCCTAAAATCGTGCCCTTTTATACCAAGCTCACCCGAGAAAGCGGCCTGCACCGGGCTTTCTGATGTAATGCGGATACAGTTAACCGCGCCGGCGCCTTTTGCGTCGTGCTCAATCCAGTCAAGCTGTTTTAAAACTTTTACTTTATGCGGGATGGTAACATTTAAACCACACAAGTTGGGGTTTTCGTGAAGGAGTTTTGAAAGGTCTGCAATATTTTCCAGCGGATATAATTCGTAAGTGCAATCCGTTATATTTTCTTTTTCAAATTTCTCTGTGAAATACCTTTTAGAGAATGAGTGCGAAAGCGGGAACCCAATTAGGCCATAATGTTTCATTGCCGGCAATTTTAAGACGGATGCGGCTTTTTTATAGCCACTATCCGCCGTAATATTAGCAACAAACTACCATGTTTTATAATTTAATTGCAGATGTAGGGTAATTTAGTTACAGATTTTTTAACCTATAAAAATAACGCAGGCAACCATGGCATTGATAGCGCCTTAGCTTTAACCAGGGTAAAAATATTTTTACAATGGATCCGCGCTTTACACGTTCGCAACCACTCCGGCCGCAACGCGGGCACGATACTTTTTGTTTAGCCGTTGCATCAATTTGGGGCTTAGCCTTTTGCTCGTTAAATATAAGTTCCATTTCATTAAGGGTTTCCCCAAAAGTGGGGTGTTTAAGTTAAACAAAACTGCCACTCATATTAACAAAACTGCCATTTAAGCGCATAAAACCGCCATTTTTTAATAAAAGTTAAATTCCGGTTGCTTTATACTATAAAAGTTCGTTTACATCGCGCCCGTAGTGCTCTTTAAAAAGCTTGCTGAAATAGGTGGGTGTTTCAAAGCCGGCCATATATGAAATTTCGGCAATTGTGCGGTATCTGCCACTCTCAATAGCCTCCCGCGCCACCTGCAGGCGTATAATGCGGATATATTTATTAGGTGTTAAACCGGTAATGCCTTTAATACGGCGAAACAACTGCCGCTCGCTGATGGCCATTTCATCGCTTACCAGCAACAAGTTGATAGTGGTTTTGCCAATATATCTCCTTATAGTTTTTTCCAGATCGTTTAACCAGGCCAAGTCGGCCGGCGATGGTTGTACGGCTTTTTGCTTTACTACCGTTTCAACGGTTATTTGCCCCTCGGTTTCATTATCATCATCATAAAACCTGCCCGAGGCATTCTTTAATAAGTTATTGGCCCGGGCCAGTAATTCTGCACTTACAAAGGGTTTGGTAAGATAGTCATCAACCCCTATGCTTAATGCATGCAGCTTGTTCCGGCTATCTGCCAGTGCGGTAAGCATTATTACGGGGATGTGGCAATAAGCCGACTGCTCTTTTAATTTGCCAAGCAGGGCAAACCCATCCATTTCGGGCATCATTACATCTGATATGATCAGATCGGGCAGCACATCTGCCGATTGCAAAACTTCCAGCGCTTTAACACCATTATTGGCAGTTTTTATCCTGTAATACGGCGAAAGTATAGAGGCAATATATTTCACCATCTCATAGTGGTCTTCAACTAATAAAATAAGCTTATTGCCTGCTGTTGCATTGGCGGGCTGTATTTGTACATTATCATCATCTTGTAAAGTAACCAGGCTGTTTTGTACTGTAACCGGTACTAATGGAATATAAGCCTTAAATGTAGCACCTTCTCCATAGGTGTTTTCAACTTCAACGCGGCCGCCCATCAATTCTGTAAATTCTTTGGCAATTGATAGGCCAATGCCGGTGCCGCCTTCGGCATTTATATGGTTTTGGTTGCCCTGGTAATAGCGGTCAAATATTTGAGAAAGGTCTTGCGGGTGTATCCCGGGGCCATTATCCTGCACGCTAAAGCAAATCATGTCGTCATCTATTCCTGCTATAATATTTACCGATTGTGTTGCCGGGGTAAATTTGATGGCATTGCTGATAAAGTTATTGGCTACCCGTTCAAACTTATCCCGATCTAACGATACATACAGCTGCTCATCAATTTTACAGATCAGTGTATAGGCGATATCCTTGTATTCGGCAGCCGAGGCAAAACCTTGGTAAATAAGTTTTATGAACGATGCCAGCTGCACGGGTTGCTGTTTTACGGCCAATGTGCCAGATTCTATCTTGCCGAGGTCAAGCAGTTCGTTAACCATATTGAGCAACTTTTTACTGTTACGGGCTATGGTTTGCAGGTTGTCTTTTTCGGGACCTGTGGCAGTGCTGTGGTTAAGCAACTGCTGTGTGGGGCCAATTATTAAAGTTAACGGTGTTTTTAACTCATGGCTTATATTGGCAAAGAACTTTGACTTCATCGCGTCCATTTTGGCAAGTTGTTTATGCTCAAGTGCTAAGGCAGCAGCCTCTTTTTTCTTTTTGTAAACAAACCAGCGGTATATGGCGATGATAGCAATTAATATAAAAATGGCTATAATGATAGTAAAGTTGCGTTGCTGTTGCAGTAAGCTATTACGGTTTGCAGCTTGTAATAACTGTTTATCATTCAGGTATTTTTTATCAAGCTCGGCGGCAGCCCGTGTTTGTTCGGCGGTGAGGATGGTATCATTTAATTGATTTTCTCTTACGGCAAAATTAAAGGCCTGCTTATAATCCTTTAACCCTTCATAAGCTACGCTTAACTTATTATAAATATTGCGTTGCAGGGTAGAGTTGCTGTTTACACCCAATTGTATTGCAAGCGCCCTTTGTCCATATGCAACAGCCTTACTATAATTTTTATGGTCGATGCTCAGTGTCATCAACTCGTTTAGGTTATGTTTGGCAAGCGAGGGGTAGTTGTTTTTAAGAGCAACCGCCAACGAAATGTTTAACACATCTTCCGCCTTGTCATAACGGCCCTGCATCTCATACAAACGGCCCAGGTTGCCCATATAATTAACCTTTTTAAATGCCGATAGCTTTTGCAAATAAGGCCCGCTCAATACCTGCTCCAGGTAAAAAACAGCTTTAGCAACGTCTTTTGGTGGTATAGTGCCGTGCTTTACCGGGTTAGAATATACATTGGAGAGCATGCTGGCTGCAGCGATGTATAGCGAAGTATCTTTTATAGCCTGTGCCTCATTCACGGCTTGTAAGGCAATGGGCAATGCGCTGTTACGGTCGCGCAGAGGGCGATACAGGTCGGCTATACAGATGCGGCATTCTATCCGCAGTTTTCGCCAGCCATGTTTATCAGTTAACTTTAAAACATCAAATGCCTCTTTAAGTGCAGCCTCGTTTTTCCCGCTGCGGCTTAGCATATAGGCTATCATCATACGCGATTTTGCGTATGTAGAAGAGTCGCTTTCGGGGCTGCTGTTTGCAACCGCGCGGCGTGCGTATTCAAGGGCTGTAACCTCTTCACCAACCTGGTAGTATTTAAATGAGGTAAGGTAAAGCACCTGAGCTTCAAAAACCTTATTGTTTTGCTGCCGAGCTAGAGTTAAAAGCGAATCACTATATCGCCTGGCCGAATCGATATTATTAAATTGCGTTATTTTTTTGAGATGTGGTTGATCATACTGCTTTTGGGCGCAGGCAACATTCCAGGCCAGTGTACATAAAGCGATGCTTAAAACCGATCTTTTTAAAAGGCAATAGTATTTAACCAGGGGCATAATACCCGCTAAATTAATTAATTACCAATTATTTGTTAAGCTAATAGGGTTAAAATTTTTCCTATTAAAACAAAAAGGCTATATCTACCCTGGTAAATACAGCCTTTTGTTTGTATTGTGTATTCGTTATTTAATACATTCAAACTTTACAACCAGTTCCCATCGTTTTGGGTTTTCAACCAGTTTAAACAAAGGGTCGGCCGAGTCATTATACTCGCAGCGGCGGATATTTGTAAAACCGGCGTCGCGTAATTCTTTTTCTGTCGATTCCCAGTCCCAAAGCCAAAGGTGTTCCAGGTAGCCAAACAAATGTTTTGTAACCGCTTTAAAGCTGCGCGGCCGTACTTCAACCCCCATCATCATTCTTTTTATTAAGGTGATAGATGCTTCCGGGTCGTGCTTTATATCTTTATCGGTAATATAATCGCGTACCAGTACTTCAAGATCCGGCATTATCATCCTGAATATACCACCGGGTTTTAACATCTTATAGGTATTACGCAACGCTATTCTGAAATGCTCAAGCGACATGTGCTCCAATACGTGCGAGCAGTAAACCCCGTCGGCAGTATTGTCTTTTATGCCTGGTAGCCCTTTGGTAATATCGCCATATTGCACATTCTTATCAAATACCTGCCCAAGGCTTTTTTTAAGCAGAAACCCAACAACAGGTGTTTTTTGAATAACAAGTGTTGGCGATACATCAAAATTCTTCCATTCCGCAGGGGCTGTTTGGCCGCAACCATAATGAACGTACAGTTTATTATCAGACATTTTATAAAAGGGTTTTAATAAAAAAGGTAGTTTTACTTACCGTTTTAAAGGTAATTTATTTTGATGAATATTTAAACGCGTTAAAAGTATATAATTCAGCACAAATAGCTCTTTTACCTATACAATGTTTAGTATAAATGTGTTTTATTATTAGTTTAGCAATTAAATAACACCCTGCATGTTAAATAACCGTAATATATTATGCATTAGCGGTACCGAGTGGAACGGTAATTATATAAAAGCGGTAGTTGAGCTGATGAAAGTGCTGTCAGCCCAAAACAATATCCTTTTTGTAGAAAATGCCTACACCTACAAAGATGCTATTGCCGGTGTAAGCGATAAGGATAAAATAGATTTTGCAAGGGCCTTTGGCCTTAAAAGCCGGTTACGCACCATTGCTACCGACAATGGGGGGACAGTAAACATTCTTTTCCCTCCGCTGGTTTTTCCGGTTAATTTTTTACCAAATGGGGCGCTTTATAAAAGCCTGCTTACCTTTAATGCATGGCTGCTGCGCCGAAGTGTGAAAAAAGCTTTGAAAAAGTTGAATATGCAAACCGGGCTGATCAATTTCACATCGTTTAACCCCGGCATGGGTTTAATGACTGGCCGTACCTTTAACGAGAAAACCCTGATATATCATTGTTATGATGAGATAAAAGGTGCACCTTATTGGTTAAGCAAACACGGCCTGCGCCTTGAGGCCGGTTTTATGAAAATGGTTGATGCAGTTATTGTTACCTCGCAAGGGTTATATGATAGCAAAAAAGATTTTTGTAAACAGTGTTTTATAGTAAAGAACGCAGTAAAAGTTGACCTTTTTAAAAAAGGATTTAATCAAAGCCCCAACCCCGGCAAAAAGGTGGTTGGCTATGTGGGTACGGTTGATGATCGCAGCGATTATGATTTGCTGCACCATCTGTTCACTAATATGCCCGATGCCGAATTTGTATTTGTAGGCCGTATATTAAGTGAACGCGCAAAGGATATATTAAGTAGATACCCCAACGTAAAAATAGAAGGGCCCAAAATGCCCGAGCAACTTCCCCCTTACCTGCAAACTTTTTCGGTGGGGATAATACCATTTGTAAAGGATGATTTTACGAAAGGCATTTATCCCATGAAAATAAACGAGTACCTGGCGGCGGGGTTGCCTGTGGTAAGTACGGCTTTTGGCGACATTGCTGATTTTGCCGGCCTCATTAAAATAACCGACGATAAAGAAACGTTTTTGCAATACGTTTTATCTGAAATGGCGGGCGATACGCCCGAAAAACGTACTGCACGTTTAAAAACTGCCGAAAATAATACCTGGGATAAACGTGCTGAAGAACTATCAAATGTAATAGAACAGGTAGAAAAAGGCTTGAAATGATCTGGATTGCCAGGCACGGGTTCTAAAAAAAATCCCGTTATTTGATGTATCTGTTATGAACCCGTACCAACAAAAACGCCGCTGGAAATATTTTTTGCTTGCCTTTGCCGTAGTTATAGCCAGCGGATCGTTGTTTTACACCAGCTATTTGGTTAGGAAGATCTCGGTATCTGAACGTACCCGGGCCCAGGTTTGGGCCTTAAGTATGAAACAACTGGTAAACACTTACGATAATGATTTTTTGAGTTATGTAATTGCAGTAAGAGACAGCCTGGTAGTGCCCGCTATAATAACAAATTCGAAAGGCGAGATTGTCAATTGGCGCGGGCTCGATGCTACTAAAACAAATAATAACCTTGATAAGGCCGAACTGAAGCAACGTAAACTGCAATATGACCCTGGGTACTTTAATGACGAGCTTGCTTATATGAAAAAACAGCATGCGCCAATAAAGTTTATTATGTTGAATGAACCGCAGTTTGTTTACTATAAAGACTCGGCCTTGCTTACCCAGCTAAAGATGTTCCCTTACATCCAGCTTTCAGTTATCGCTATATTTTTAATGGTGGCTTATACCGCTTTCAGTTCATCGCGCAAATCTGAGCAGAACCAGGTTTGGGTGGGCCTGGCCAAAGAGACAGCTCACCAGTTAGGTACCCCAATATCATCATTAATGGCCTGGATAGAGCTGATAAAAGATAAGTTTAATGCAGAAGACGACCCGCTAATGGCCGAAATGGAGAATGATGTTAAGCGGCTGGAAATAGTGGCCGATCGTTTCTCAAAAATTGGCTCGAAACCGAAATTGGAAGAGCATATGGTATATGAAGTGGTAAAAGAGTTTGTAGACTATTTTAAAGTGCGGGTAAGTAATAAAATAACTTTCGAAATGACGGGCAACCGCCGTTTAACTGCAGGGTTAAACATCCCTCTGTTTGATTGGGTGCTTGAAAACCTCTTAAAAAATGCCGTTAATGCTATCGATGAAACGGGAGTTATTAAAGTACAGATACACGGCAGTAAGCAAAAAAAGCAAATATTTATTGATATTACTGATACCGGGAAAGGCATCCCGCGCTCAAAATTTGACACTGTGTTTCAGCCGGGATACACCACCAGGCAACGTGGCTGGGGGTTAGGCCTTTCGCTTACCAAACGTATGGTAGAGAATTACCATAACGGGCAAATTTTTGTAAAAGATAGTGAGATAGGCAAAGGAACAACCTTTAGGATTGTATTAAAAACCATAAGATATGATAAACAAGCCAAAGTTTGATGATTACGCGCCTTATGCTGCCGGTTATGTAAATTTAGTACCGGATGGCGCAGATGTATTGCAGGTGTTAGCCGATAACCAGGTATCAACATATAAATTATTTCATGGCCTAACTGAAGAACAAGCCATGCATGCGTATGCTGAAGGTAAATGGACGCTAAAGGAAGTGCTTGGGCACATGATAGATACCGAACGGGTGTTCTCATTCCGCGCATTTGTATTCTCTCGCGAGGATATATCATTGCCCGGCTTTGACCAGGATACCTACGTAAACAGTACCGATTTTAACAGCCGCAGCATACAAAGCCTTGCCGATGAATTTAAGGCAGTACGTGAGGCTACCTTATTTTTGTACCGGTCATTCAGCCCGGGGCAACTGGCCTGCAGCGGCGTGGCCAGTGGCGCGCTGGTTAAAGTTGCCGCCCTGGTGTATATTACTGCCGGGCATGAGCTTTATCATCTCAATATTATAAAGGAACGATACCTATAAAACAAAACGGCCTGCCAAGATATCTTGGCAGGCCGTTTTGTTTTATACTCGTTAGTTAGGTTAGTTATCCCATCTAACCCTTTTGGTTTGATCAGGAACAGACTCGTCGGCCGCAATTTTAACATAAGCGGTAAACTCTGCTTCTACCGGTTTGTTGTTATACATACTCGGGATCCATTCAATAGCAAACTTATCGTTTGATAGCTTAACATTTTGTTTTGCTGATTTCTTGCCATCAACCATGAATATTACGCTATATGTCGCTTTGCCATCGGTGCCAATGTGTGCAGTTATTTCAGCATCTTTCCCCCAATTGTTGCTGTCGCTAAATCCATATATATTATTTGCCAATAATTGTAAATAATAATCAACAGAGCATATAGGCAAAGGGGCCGAAGCGCCATTTTTTATCTTGTTATCGTCACTCAAAACATTAACAGATACATTCTTCAGCGTGTTGGCATCAACAAAAGCAAGTTTCTTCTGGTCATAATTATAACGCATGGCCAGTTTAAAATCTTTATTAAAAAAATTCCAGGTACCTGCCCGCTGGTCATCTTTGTAAATACCCTGTAACCATAAACCATCGTTACTCAGGTTTTTAACGGCATAGATACCTTCTTTCTCATTGTTTCTGGCATCTACATTATAAACTGCCAGAGAAACGTTATCTATTTTTGTTTTCTTTTCTGTGGTTTGAGCATTCGCTGAAAAGCCTGCTGCCATTAGCAACATTAAAAATATTTTATTTTTCATGATAATTAGATTTAGTATAAAGATAATATGTTTTTTTAATATTATTACAAATAAAAAAGGAGCCTTGAGGGCTCCCTGTAAAATTGTATCCGGCTGATTATTAGGCTTCTTTTTTATGTCCGTTATCATAAAGTTCTTTCTTTTCGATACGGTATGAAAGCACCAGGCCAAGGCCACCAAATATGGCTATTAAACCAAAGTATATAGCTTCATTCTCATCGCGGGTGCTTTCAAAAACGGTGCGGTCAAGCAAGTAAGCTAAAAATAAACCTAAGCCTGCTCCAATTAGTAACAACCCCCATTTAAGGTTTTGGTAAGGTGCGGGTTGTGCTTTATAGCTGCGTGGGTCCATGCCACGTTCTATCATTGCCATACGTTCGCGATTGCGGATATAAAAGATTCCGAAGATCATTGCGAAAAGCCCCAGTGAAATTGAGATTGGGATTAAAAATTCTGCGTCCATGATAATATAAGTTTAAATAAATTAATAATTTTTGTTTGCTAAGCCACCATAATGGTGTATTTGTAAGCTATGACCACACGTTTTTTAATCAGGTTACACCCAGATGTAAATATTTTAGATTTATGGATGGCGATTTAGATATCGCATTTATAGTATTATATGTATTAATGCTTAAATTTATTCGGTAAGCCCAGTAATCGTAAATGAGGTGTAACCTAACTACAAATGGTGTAGTCAGAGAGGTTGTATAATATGCAAAGCAAGCTTTCAGATATTGAGTTGATAGAACAAACCCTTGGGGGCAACCAATCGGCCTACGCCGACCTGGTGAAGCGCCACCAACGGTTTGTATTTACACTGGCTTTACGCTTTGCAAAGGGGCGAGAGGATGCTGAAGAGATTGCCCAGGATTGCTTTATAAAGGCCTACCGTTCATTAAGCTCTTTTCAGCAGCAATCAAAATTTAGTACGTGGCTGTATAGTATTGTTTATACCACTGCCATGACATTTTTGCGTAAGAGAAGGCTGGATACCTCCTCTATTGATGACGACGAAAGCTACATACAGATAGAAAACAAACCCAGCGGCTACGATGAATATAACGTTGAGAATAAATCGCGATCGTATTATATAAACCAGGCTATAGAACAACTATTGCCTGATGATGCTACTATTATTACCATGTTTTATAAAGGCGAACAATCCCTTGAAGAAATTGCGCAGGTAATGGGGATAGAAGCCAATACCGTTAAGGTAAAACTATTTAGGGCGCGACAGCGTTTAAAAGAACGGCTGGAGCGTAATTTAAAACACGAAGTTAACGAACTGATATGAACAGTATAGAAGAAAAACTTTGGGACTACATTGATGGTAACTGCCCGCCTGATGAGCATAAGGCCATTGCCATGCTCATTGAACAGGACGAAGTATATCGTAAAAAGTACAATGAGTTGTTACAGCTTAACAATGAGTTTGCTGCTATGGAGCTTGATGAACCATCGATGGCATTTAGCTACAATGTAATGGAAACCATCCGTGCCGAAAAAGCAAAGCAACCCCTAAAGGCCGCTGTTGATAAGCGTATTATATTGGGGATAGCATCGTTTTTTGTGCTTACCCTTTCTGCGTTAGTTATTTATATGTTTAGTGCCGTTAACTGGTCGGCAGGCAATGGTGTTCAAATTCCTGAACAGTTAAACATGCAGATACCGCATGTAAATACATTTTTCACGGGCCCGGTTGTAAAAGCCTTCCTGTTTTTTGATTTGGTGATGGGGCTTTTCCTGCTTGATCATTATTTACGCCGTAAAACAGCTGCAAAAGAATAATAAATAAGACTTTTTGTATAAAAATGACCACAACCGACAGCTTGGCGGATATTTATGACATGTTAATTTAACATTAAATCGCCCTTCATTGCGTTATAACGACACATTTAAAACAAGCTTAAACATTTAACAATATTTGGTACAGTATTTGTATTAACCTATGCATACCGGCAAACTTGCCGGTTAATTGTGATAAGGTTTAGGTTGAAAGTCTCCCGACGCAAGGTTGGGAGGCTTTTATTTTTTTACGGCAATTGCATACCTCCCGCGTAAACCTTTTCACCAAAAATTCATCTTACAATTACTATCTTAGTGCTAAATTATACTAATGAAAAAAGTAATTATATATGCATTTACCATGCTATTGGCATGTGTAACTTTAAATACCTACGCACAGGAGCAGCAGCCCCGTATACCTGAGGCCAGCTCAACACAAACCATTATACAAGACTTTGGCCTGGGTAAAATAACCATTACCTACTCGCGCCCAAATGTTAAGGGGCGTAAAATATTTGGTGGTATAAACCCTTATGGCGAGGTTTGGCGTACGGGTGCAAATGCTGCCACCACTATCAATTTTAGCGAAAATGTATTAATTGAGGGTAATAAAGTGCCGGCCGGCACCTACTCTTTGTTTAGTATACCCGGGCAAAACACCTGGACTATTATACTAAACAAAACGGTTAAACAGTGGGGCGCCTATAGCTATAAAAAAGAAGACGACCTTTTACGTTTTACTGTAAAACCTATAACTGTTAAAGAGAAACGCGAAACCTTTACGATGGCTTTTGCCAACTCTACTACAAAAAATACCGATCTGTACATTATTTGGGACCACACCGCAGTGCCTATACACATGCAAACAGATGATGATGCACAGATAACCGCCAATATTGAAAAATTAATGCAAGGCGATATTAAAAAGCGCCCTTACTTTAATGCTATTCAGTATTATTATGAGAACGATAAAGATCTTAAAAAGGCCATGCAATGGGCATTAGAGGCCGAAAAACTTGAGCCTAACGGCCCATGGTATAAATTATGGAAAGCTCGTATCCAGCTAAAAATGGGAAACAAAGCTGCGGCTATTGCTACCGCCCAGCAGGGTGTAAAATTAGCTAAAGATAGTAACGACGAAGAGTATGTGCGCTTGAACGAAGCCGTTATTTCGCAAGCGAAAGATTAACAAAACCAACTATAAAATAAAGCTCAAAGAAAAAGCCTGTCCGAATAGGAACAGGCTTTTAATATTTTGTTCCCCTTTCAGGGGGGGGAGGAGGGGCTAATCGTCACTCTCATCTTTATCAGCCGCTTTTTTGCCGGCCATGGCCAGCATCGGCTTGCCAATGGTTTTATAATCGCCTACGCCTTTTAGTATAGATGCAAGCTGTGTTTTATCCTGCATAACTTTTACAGCCGCGGCAAGTTCCTTATCATATTTAAAGTTGGCTTCATAGCGGCCTTTTTCGTATTCATAACGGGATGCTATCTCATTTTCAACTACCTGCTTAATTTCATCCTTATGTAATTGCAGGTCGTTTTTTTTACTGCTGGCCATTTTGGCCTTTAGCGCATCGTATTCGGCCTGTATTTCGGCAAATTGCTTCTCTTTTGTAGCCTGTGTTTTTAAGCTGTTCAGCATTTTTTCTGATACGGTGCTGTAGGTATAGTTCTTGCCGTCTAAAAACTTTATAAAGTCGTCATAGTCCCCGTCCGTCAGCGCAAACGATTTTGGGTCGATAGGTTTTGGGTGCGTATTGCGGTATTTGGTAGCATAATCAAATATCAGCAATTTGCTTATCAGTGTTTGAGTGATGTTAGCAAAGCGTTCCTGCTTAATAAAAACATCCGGGTAAATACCGCTGCCATCATAAACCGAACGGCCATTTTTTGTTTTAAACTCATGTATGGCCGAATCTGCAACTTTTATAACACTGCCATCATCCTTTCGGTGGGTGTAATCAATCTCCTGCACGCAACGGCCCGACGGCACGTAATATTTGGCAACCGTAACCTTTACCAGGCTGTTATATGGCAAATTAAAGGTTTGTTGCACCAGCCCTTTACCATAACTACGCTGGCCTATTATAATGGCCCGGTCCAGGTCCTGCAGGGCACCTGCAACAATTTCTGATGCTGATGCCGAGCGGCTGTTCACCAGCACCACCAGCGGCAGGTTAGGCTCCATAGGTGTGCTAACTGTATTGTAAGTAAAGTTTTTCTCTTTTATTTTACCCCTTTGCGATACTACCTGCACATCCTTTTGCACAAACAGGTTCACAATTTTAACAGCCTCCTGCAAGATGCCACCGCCGTTTGATCGCAGATCAAGGATGATGCCGTTAGGGTTGTTTTTCTTAATAGCGGTTAAAGCAGCGGTAACTTCATCGGCCGAGTTTTCTAAAAATTTGTTCAGCTTGATATAACCCATGTTACCGGCCACCATGCCCGAGTAAACAACGTTGGGCTGCTTTATCTCGTCGCGTACCAGGTTTTTTACTACCGGGGCTTCGGCATCGCGTTTCATTAGTAATTTAATTGTCGCGCCTTTAGACCCCTTTAGAAGCTGGCTTACCTGGTCGTTGGTTTTGCCGGCAAGTTCAACATCGTTTATCTTCAACATCTGGTCGCCCTGGCGTATATCCGCCTTTTGCGCCGGGAAGTTGGTGAAAACATCAGATATATATATCTTATTATCGCGAACAAAAATACTGGCGCCTATACCACCGTATTGGGTACTTACGTAGTGCAGTTTGTAGTCTTCAATTTCCGATTCGGGGACAAATTCAGTATAAGGGTCTAAACCATCCAGCATGGCATCAACGCCGGTTTTTATCAGCTTGGCCGAGTTGATATCGTCAACATAGTTTATGTTAACCTCTTTATATACCGATGCAAATACATCCAGGTTTTTAGATATCTGGAAAAGATCGTCCTGAAAACTCCATACACTTATAGCTAATGCCAAAACTCCCGCATATAATGCCGGCTTTTTGCATTTGCTTATAACCCTTTTATCCATCATCCTTAACCTCCTGAAATATAAATATATAAAAGCCTAACGGCTTTTTATAATAAACTGTTTTTAAAGGCGGTTAGTATCTATGTTTACCAAAGCTTTTGTAAGGGTAAACACCACGTATTTACGGTCGCGGTTAACCAGGTCCATTAAGCGCGTTATCAGGCTTTCTTCCTGCCCTTCGGTGTATTGCAACTGCTCATCGGTAAGGTGGTTGTATTTTCTTTGCACCTTTATTTTTATACGCTCCCAGTCTTTATTACTGATAGTTATCTCTGCCATAAAATAAATTATTTAGGCAAAAATATAAAAAATACACCGCAGCGTACGTTTAATATGCTGCGGCGTATTAAACTTTTAAAAACAATACGCATCAAATCGTTTTTATAAACTAAAACCATACTACTATGAAAAAATGTTTGTTAAGCGTGGCCATACTATTTATGGCTGTAATAAGTGCCAAAGCGCAGTTTTCGCTGGGTGCCAAAGCGGGTATCAATTTTTCCAAGATCAACACCAACAACGTAAGCGAATCTACCATTACCGGTTACCAGGCCGGGTTGTTCGCACGTTTTGGCAGCAGCCTTTACCTGCAACCCGAGCTTTACCTGGGCAGCAGCGGCGGTAAATTTGATTTTAATAACAACGGCGGCACCGTAACCACCGAAGGTAAAGTTAGGTTCACCACTTTAAACGTGCCTTTATTAATAGGCAAGGGCTTTGGTGGCGATAACCTTAACTTTAGGGTAATGGCCGGGCCAATTTTTAGCTATGTGTTAGATAAAAACCAAAGCTTTAGCGACAACGTGAGCGGCGCATTTAATGATTTTGGCGATTACAAAAAAAGCACCCTGGGCTACCAGGTTGGTGGTGGCGTTGATATTGGCCACATTACTGCCGACCTGCGTTATGAGGGCGGCCTGACCAAAATAAACGAAAATTACGGCCAGCGCCAAAATATATGGGCGTTAAGCGTAGGCTTTAAATTCTTTTAATAAAGATCAATAAATTCAAAACTCAAGGTCGCGGTTTAAAAGCTGCGGCCTTTTTTATTTACCGCCCATTCTGCATATTTTTAAACACCTGTTGCACTCTGGCAACTAATTTTAAGATATTTGTAAAATCAACGGAGAGAAAAGAGCGGATGTTATTAGCCCGGTACCAGAAAGATTTGATTGAAGCAGGATGTGACGAGGCCGGCCGTGGCTGCCTTGCCGGGCCCGTGTTTGCCGCCGCTGTTATCCTTCCGCGTAATTTTAAGCATAAGCTGCTTAACGACTCCAAACTAATAGCCGAAGAAGCCCGCTACGAGCTGCGTGCCGAAATTGAAGAAAAAGCCATTGCACATGCTGTGGCCTGGTGTGATAATGTAGAGATAGACGAGATCAACATACTTAATGCCTCTTTCCTGGCCATGCACCGCGCTATTGATAAACTGCTTTGCATCCCCCAGTATTTAATTATTGATGGTAACCGCTTTACTCAATACCGCGATACCCCACATGCCTGTATCGTAAAAGGCGATTCAAAATACTTCAGCATCGCGGCAGCATCCATCCTGGCCAAAACCTACCGCGATGATTACATGAAGCAAATTGCTTTAGAGCATCCCGAGTACGAATGGCACAGCAACAAAGGTTACCCAACCATCAGCCACCGTAAAATAGTGCTTAACCTTGGCCATACGCCATATCATCGTAAAACTTTCCGCGTAACCGCCCCCGAGCTGGTTGATTTATAAAACTTAATTGCCAAACCCTGCAAGGTTTAATACATTTGAGCAACCAATTTTACCGGCCTTGAGGATACTGATATTAACACACCGCGCCCCGTTCCCGCAAAATGGGGGGTACCCTATTGTGGTAGGCAATACCATAAAAGGCCTTGTGGCCCTTGGTCACGATGTATCCCTGATATCCCTCAACGTAAAAAAGAACAGTGTATTGGTTGAGCGCGACGCCCTGCTTGATCAGATAAACTATATTGAGTACGATATCGATATCCGCATTACGGCGGTTGAGGCGGTAAGTAACCTGTTCACCAAAAACTCTTATAACATAGACAGGTATTATAACGCCGGGTTTGAAAAACTGCTGTTTAGAAACCTAACCGATAATAAGTATGATATCATCCAGATTGAGGGCATCTTTGTAGCGCCTTACCTGGGCGTTATCCGCAAAAATTCAAAAGCGAAGGTCGTATTCAGGGCGCATAATATTGAGCACCAGGTTTGGCAAAAGCTGGCCCGGCAAAAAAGCGATCCGTTTAAGCGCTGGTACCTGCAATTGCTGGCCCGCCGCATTAAAAACTATGAGCTTGAACTGTTTAATAAGTTTGATGGCATTGTGGCGTTCACCGAGCAGGATAAGACCTCAATATTATCATACGGGGTTAAAATACCTGTTGTAGTTTTGCCTATAGGGGTAGACCTGTCCCTTTACAAACCCGACCATACCAAAACTGATTTCCCGAGCCTTTTTTTCCTGGGATCGCTGGATTGGCTGCCTAACCGGGAGGGCATTGAATGGTTTCTTGATAACTTTCATAAAGACCTGGTTGATGGCGCCCTGAAGGCAAAGTTTTATGTTGCCGGCCATAACATCCCCGAAGAATTTGATGATTACGAGGTATTGGGCAAGGTGTTTATACACGGAGAGGTGGATGACGCGCTGGAATTTGTGAACAGCAAAAGTATCATGGTGGTCCCGCTGTTATCAGGCGGGGGCATGCGGGTAAAAATTGTGGAGGGTATGGCCATGGAAAAATGCATCATATCTACCACGCTCGGCGCCGAGGGTATCAACATCAAAAATGGCAGCAATATTATCATCGCCAATAATGCCGATGAGTTTTACAACGCCATGCTTAAATGCATCACCGACGAGCATTATTGCCGCCAGATAGGCCGCAATGCCCGTAAGCTGATAGAGCAGCAGCACGATGTAAACACCATTACCCGCCACCTTGCCGATTTTTATCAATCAATTGTGTAAAACAGTCCGCTCAATACAGCTGTATAGTTTATTATTTAACCACAGAGTTAGCTGAGATTTCACAGAGAAGCACAGAGAGATTTCTGTGAATTATTTTGACGACCAACTCAATCCCGGTGCTCTCTGTGCTTTTTCCTCCGGGCACGCTGTGGTTAAAACAACATTTGGCTATTATAGAATCTATTTGGCCTCTCCCCAAACCTTTCGCCGGGAAATTGGAGCTGAATAGTAACACTATTTTGCTATTTTTGCCCCGATATTAAACAAACCATGAAGAATACAGCTTTAACACAAGTACATACCGATCTGGGCGCTAAAATGGTGCCATTTGCCGGATACAATATGCCGGTACAATACGTGGGCATTAATGCCGAACATGATACCGTGCGTAAAGGCGTAGGTGTATTTGATGTAAGCCACATGGGCGAGTTTATTTTAAAAGGCGAAAAAGCGCTTGACCTGATACAGCGTGTTACCAGTAACGATGCCTCAAAACTATATGATGGCAAAGTACAATACTCTTGCCTGCCAAACGAAGATGGCGGTATAGTTGACGACCTGTTGGTTTACCGCATCGACGAGAAAACCTACATGCTGGTGGTTAACGCATCAAACATTGAGAAAGACTGGAACTGGATAACTAAATACAACACAGAAGGTGTGGATATGAAAGATATCTCTGACCGCACCTCGTTATTAGCCGTACAAGGCCCTAAAGCTGCCGATGCGCTGCAAAGCCTTACCGATATTGACCTGGGTTCGATGGAGTACTACACCTTTAAAAAAGGCACATTTGCCGGTATTGATAATGTAGTAGTTTCTGCAACGGGCTATACCGGTGCAGGCGGTTTCGAGATCTATTTTGATAACGAGCACGCAGAATATATCTGGAACGAAGTATTTAAAGCCGGCGAGGCTTTCGGCATTAAGCCAATTGGGTTAGCTGCCCGCGATACCCTGCGCTTAGAGATGGGCTTTTGCCTGTACGGTAACGATATTGACGATACCACATCGCCATTAGAGGCAGGTTTAGGCTGGGTTACCAAATTCACCAAGGCATTTACAAATTCTGAAGCCTTACAACAGCAAAAACAAGCTGGTGTTGAGCGCAAACTTATCGGGTTTGAAATGATTGACCGCGGTATCCCCCGCCACGATTACCAGATTGTTGATGCCGACGGCAACGTTATTGGTAAGGTAACATCAGGCACCCAATCACCATCGCTGCAAAAAGCAATTGGCCTGGGCTATGTAAAAAACGAATTCGCCAAAGAAGGTACCGAGATCTATATCCTTATCCGCGATAATAAAGTAAAAGCACAGGTTGTAAAACCACCGTTTTATAAGTAGGCGCGTAGCGCCGTCATTATATCATTGGGTCATTGAGCCATTCTTGGATTGATGATCTGATAATTTACTAATGACTTAATGCCCCAATGACTCAATGACAAAAAACTTATACGTTTGCCTTACCCCGGCACTGATACCCTTATATAAGGTAGAAGATTATACGGTGGTGATCATTGATATTTTCCGCGCTACATCTTCCATTTGTTATGGAATAGAGAACGGGGCCGAGGCTATTATCCCGGTATCGGAAGTAGAGGAATGCGCCGCTTATCGCGAAAAGGGCACCGGTTACCTGCTGGCAGCCGAACGAAATGGCGAGGTGGTTGCGGGTTTTGATTTTGGCAATTCGCCCTTCTCCTACACCCCCGAAAAGGTGGCCGGTAAAACCGTTGTGCTTACCACCACCAATGGCACCCATGCCCTGCACCTTTCGCGCAGTGCAAAGCAGGTTTTGATAGGTTCTTTCCTGAATATTACGTCACTTTGCAACTACCTGAAGAAGCATGAAGGCAATATCCTGCTGGTTTGCGCCGGCTGGCAAAACAATTTTAACCTGGAGGATACCCTTTTTGCGGGCGCCGTTATCGAGCAGCTGAAACACAGCGGCTACACCTTAGACGACCCCGCCATTGCTGCCAACGACCTGTTCCAGATCGGAAAAAATGATATCAGCAAATACCTCGGCAAAACCTCCCATGGCGAACGCCTCAAAAAGCTTGGCATTGAAAAAGATATAGCCTTTTGCCTGCAGGTTGACCTCACAACAGCTATCCCCGTATTACAGGGCGAAAAGCTGGTTAAACTTATTTAGCAATAGACCCAAAATGAATTAAGCTGAAAGCTTGGTTTGTTTTAGGTCTAAGTTGAAAACTTAGACCAGTACTCGTTTTCATAAAGATCTCAAAGCTGTCGCGAGTTTAGCGCAGCGTAACTCGTGATACAGCACAAGGTAAGCTTTCAGCTTACCATACCAGTCATCAAAAAACACAACGCTATCGCGGGTTTAGCGCAGCGTAACTCGTGATACAGCACAAGGTAAACTTTCAGCTTACTATACTAAACCATTAATAAAATATCTATTAAACCTTTCCCATCTGCATAATCGCGTGCGCTACTGTACAGGTAATGTTCCGGCTCATCAACCCATCCCGCAGTTACCGGGTTGTTATGAATATAATCTAATTTTTGATCGATAACAGTGTTGCTCCACAATTCAACAGGATGATTCCCCTGTTGCCAAAATTGATATGTTTCATTGTTTGAATTTTGCTTCCCTTCCCGTTCAAAGAACCACAATAACCAATCGCGCCTGCTTTCCTGCGCATTTTCGCTGATTGTTTTAAGCAGCATTTTAGAGGTATGTCTTTTCATATCTCTCAAAATATCCTGCATGGGTTGGCCCTTAGTGCCAATTATCAAATGGACATGATTGCTCATAATTACCCATGCATATAATTCAAGCCCTTTGTTTTGAATACAATATTTTAGGCTATCAACAAGGATATCTTTGTATTCTCGCCTTGTGAAAACATCTATCCATCTAACTACAGAAAACGTCACGAAGTACGGTCGGTTTTGATCATGGAATTTATAACCTCTGCTCATGCCGTTAAATTAATAATTTGTCTATAAAGCTGAAAGCTTTAGCCATGCCGTGTCACGAGTTACGCTGCGCTAAACTCGCGACAGCACTGGCCTGTTTTGCAGGATGAAAAGTACCGCTGTCGCGAGCTTTCAGCTCGTGACACGGCATGGCTACAGCTTTCAGCTGCCGTATGCCTACTGCCTGTCACGAGTTTCGCTGCGTTAAACTCGCGACAGCATTGGCCTGTTTTGCATGATGAAAAGCCGCTTAAGCTTATTTAGCAACCCTCCGTCCTCTCCATCTTTTGATGAATACAAATACCACTGCAAAAACGATCAATAAAGGCCAGTTACCTATCAGGCTGAAAAACAGGTCCTGCAGAAAATCCCAGCCGCGGGTTAAAGCATGTTTAAATTTATAGCCAAAGCCATCGCCTGTTGCAACCTGCTCGGGTTGTACGGTGTAAAAAGTAATGTTTAACGAGCTATAGGCAACCTGCTTGCTCATGTAGTTCAATTGGCCCTGTGTAGCTTCGATATCACTGCGGATCTCGGTAAGCTTTTCTTCAATATCCAGCAGGTCGCGCATTTTACCGGCACGGCTTAACAGGTTCTGGTAGCGTTTTTCCAGTTGCAGTTTATTATCCAGCCGGGCTTTGGTATCAATAAACTCCGAGGTAACATCCTTTACCCTGATGTTGCGGCTATCTATTTTTGTAGCAGTAGAAGAAACGGTACCCAAAAAAGCATCAAAGTTTTTGGCCGGTATGCGGACGACAATGGTGTATTCCTTACTTCGCAACGCGGCATCGGTTGTTTCGCTGTCGTTTTCGGCATAACCGCCAAAATGTTTTAAAGAAGTAAGGATCTGCTTACGGGTTTTCACAACGTCGGCACTCTCAAAACGGATATCGCCTTCTTTGATGATCTTCTTTTCTATATCAACCTTGTTAGTTGCCAGCGGTACGCTTTCGCCGCCTTTGTCAGATATTTGATCAGCATCTTGTTCTATATTATCCTCGTTGGCTTTAATTACTGGTGCAGAAAACTTCTGTGATGACAATGCTTTTTCAGCAGCTGGTGGCGGCGGCAAACTTACCTCCATTAACTTAACTTTTTCCTCCGGTTGATGTTTGCAGGCGATGAATGCCATCCCAATGGCAAGCAGAATAAATAACAGGCGCTTTTTCATAATAACATAGATTTGGTTAGTTAATAGCAAACCTACGTTATTATATTTTGATTTCACCATATAAACAGAATAATATTCTGTTTATATGATTTTTATGGAATTATATAACGTGAATTGCTATTTCAGTTTCTCATTATTCTGGTGCCTGGTTGCATCGCGGATGTTTTTCTTTTGCAGATTCTTCTCCAGCGCGTCAGTCAGGTCTATCCCGGTTTGGTTTGCCAGGCATATCAGTACAAACAGCACATCGGCCATTTCATCCGCCAGGTTCACCTCCTTGTCCGATTGTTTAAAGGATTGCTCGCCGTATTGCCTTGCCATAATGCGTGCCACCTCGCCAACCTCCTCCATTAACATGGCGGTATTGGTTAGCTCGTTAAAATACCGTACACCGGTTGTTTTTATCCAGTTATCTACCAGATGCTGCGCTTCTTTAATTTCCATAAAACAATATTACAATAATTTACTAATCGGTTAATACATCGCTTTACGAGCTAACTCACCCCGACATTACTTCGCTCGTCGACCCTCTCTGCTTCGAAAAGTGGGTGGGGGAATTTGGATTTCTTAAAACCTCTTTACGCGCAGCGAAGAGAGGGTAGCGCATGTACTGCCGCGGAGTGAGTTAATTCGCTGCCCTGCCACCACTCACTACTCACCAAACCCCCAAAAACCTTATCTTTGCACCCCATATGACGATGAGTGCGGGTACTCCCTTCCAATTTTTAGATCAGGATCTTTTACTGTTACCACAAAAGGCTATTTACTGGCAGCAGGAGAAAGCCCTGCTGGCGGCCGATGTGCATTTTGGCAAGGTGGGGCATTTCCGCAAGGCCGGTATCGCCATCCCCCGCAATATGGAGCAGGATGACCTGGCTGTATTATCCGATCTGATACACGAGTACCGGCCCGAAAAGCTGATCTTCCTGGGCGATTTGTTTCACAGCGATATGAATAACGACTGGGATTGGTTTGTGCTTTGGCGCAGCCAGTTCCCCAGGCTACAGATCGTCCTGATAAAAGGCAACCACGACATTATCAGTGATAACCATTATACCAACCTGGGTATTACCTTGCACAAGGAACTAACCATGGGCCCCTTCCTGATGCTGCACCACCCCCTGCCCGATCCTGAAGTAAAAGCCGAAGGCGGTTATGTATTATGCGGGCACATCCATCCCGGCGTTAGTTTGGTTGGCCGGGGCAGGCAAAGCGTTACGCTGCCTTGTTTCGCGTTTGGTAAAAACCAGGCTATCCTGCCATCATTCGGTAAGTTTACGGGCAAGGTGGCCATCCTGAGCCGCAAGGCCGATAAGGTATTCGGGGTGTTAAAAGACAAGGTGATCGCCATCGGCTGATCCGACAGGGCGTTCTGAGGCCGTTTATTGGCGAAATAAGTCCTGTAATATCCTTTTATTCCGCCTGCGCTGTATTAATATATTTTACAATAAAGGTGACAAGGCACTGTCACCTTTATTGTTTGCAAATAGCTTATTATAAGTAGTTTATAAATTTAAACAGTGTTCACGGCAGTGAACGTGAACACTTGCAGAAATTGTTATTACAAATGCTTAAATAAAGGCTTTTATAAGTGCCCTGCCCGGGCATAATTAAATATTTTCGTCATAACTTGTTGTTTTTCTATTAGTTATTTGTAAATTCAAAATACCAAATAACCCCAAAGTATGAAAAGCGTAAAACACATCCTTGCCCGTAAAGGCAGCAATGTTATTGCTGTGCCTGCCAAAACCACCGTTTTAAATGTGCTGAAGCTGATGTCGGAAAAAAATATTGGCTCGGTAGTGGTAACCGAGAACGATAATTATATTGGCCTGGTAACCGAGCGCGACTATGCCCGTAAGATCATACTAATGGGTAAACACTCTGATGATACTACCGTTGGCGAGATCATGAGCAATGATTTCCCAAAGATAACGCCCGAATCATCGGTGGATAGTTGTATGCTCATCATGAGCGAGAATAACATCCGCTACCTGCCGGTTTTTGATAAGGAAGAACAGCTTTGCGGTATCATCTCTATTAACGATGTGGTTTACGAAACTATCCACTCGCAAAAAGAAACGATAGAGCAGTTGCATAGTTATATTCAATCAACATAACGGGCTTTAAAACCATTCCCCTTTTTAAAAGTTACTTAATTGCAGGATGTACAGCCTGTAAAATAAGTATGTCCTATTCATCGAAACAGCAAGCTACGCCCATTATGATAGGTGCCGAGGTTTTTATTGAACCCGGGCAAACACCCAAAGAAATAGACCTTTGGTTTCGCCGCCTGCAGGAAACCGGCATGACGGTTACCCGCATCCGCCTGTTTGAAACCTATATGCACCGGCCCGATGGCAAATGGGATTACACCTTATTTGACGAAGCCTACAAGGCAGCCGATAAATATGGCATCAAAATTTATGGCAACCTGTTCCCGGCCACGGCCTTTACCGACCTGGGCGGATTAAAATTCCCAAAAGATGAAGACCACCTTGGGGCTATAGCACGATATATTGAAAATGTGGTTTCGCACTTTAAACAGTTCAATTCCTGCTATGGCTGGGTCCCGGTGAACGAGCCGGGCGTCGGCCACTTTCCGCAGGAGCAGTTCGCTACCGATAAATACCAGGCGTGGAAAAAAGAACAGGCCAACCCGGAATATACTAGTGGCGGCTATAATCATTTCGATTTTGCTGATGAGCGCTTTCACCTGTATTATAATACCTGGTTTTTAAAATGGCTGACCGACGAGATCCATAAGCATGATGCAGGGAGTATTATTCATGTAAACAACCACGCCATATTTAAAAATGTGGCTGAATATGATTTTACCAACTGGCGCGATTTTTTGACCAGCCTTGGCGGTTCAGCGCACGCCAGCTGGCACTTCGGTTACTTTAACCGCGGGCAATACGCATTGGCTGTTGCCGCTAATTGCGAGATCATCCGCTCGGGCGCAGGTGAGATTCCCTGGTTTATGACCGAATTGCAGGGAGGCAACAACACCTATAGTGGCTTTTTAGCGCTTTGCCCTACAAAAGAAGAAATAAGCCAGTGGTTATGGATAGCTATTGGAAGTGAAAGCAAGGGGGCTATATTCTGGTGTTTAAACCCTCGCTCGTCGGGTATCGAAGCCGGCGAATGGGCGATGCTAAATTCCCATAACGAACCGTCCGACAGGTTAAAGGCCGCTGCGGATGTAATAGAAACCCTTAATGAGCATATTGGCTTTTTTGAGGACGCTAAAGAAGCATCATCGGGCATTAATATCCTGTACACCCGTGAATCGCTTTGGATCGAGAAAAAACTGCAAATGGGCGGCAAAAGCTATGAAGGGCGCGATGAGGGCGGGGTGATGAAATCGGCCATTGCCTATTTTGAAGCCTTGAGTGAAGCCGGGGTACAGGCCAGTTTTAAGGAGATAAGCGAATTTGATTTTACGCAAGGCGATTACAATGGAGTAGCCATTATTCTGCCACACCAAATTTCTATCCCATCAAAATACTGGCCCTTGCTAACAGGCTTTGTGCAAAAAGGAGGTAAGCTTATGGCCGATGGCTTAACAGGTTATTATGATGAGAACGCTGTTGCCACCACACGCTTAGGCTTCCCGCTACGTAATTTATTCGGTGCCGATGTATTGGAATACAAAGCCATTGATGACATGGAAGAATTGATTATTGACGGCGTAGCGCTGCCCGCATACCAGTGGCGCGGCACTTTAAAACCTTATAACGCAACCTCTTTATCACACAAGGCCGGCGAGCTTTTGGCTGTACAAAACACCCTTGGTAAGGGTAATGTTTACTGGCTGCCCTCACTTATTGGACTGGGTAGCCGTATACTTGGCGATTACGGCCACCTCAACATGTTCCTTGCCAAATCACTTCATTATACCTCATTAAACCTGCCTTTTATTTTTGAAGAACCCCAAAAAGGCGTATTGATGAAAGTAATGGGCAACGATAAAGAATGGGTAACCATCATCATCAATAAAGCAGAAATACGCCGCGAGTTTAAGCTGATACTGAAAAACCCATCCTTACAACCCATCGTTATTTTTGCCAATAACGGGGGGAAAGCCGGGGGCAACCACATCAGCATAGAAGCCGAAGAAACGCTGGTGATAAGATGGTTGTAGTGTTTAATGCTACTTTTTCTTTTTCATTCGCCTTGCTAAAGCCAAAGCTTCATCTTCTTTTATGCGGTAGGATATTATATTATTGATCAGGTCAACCGGTAGCGGTTCATCCAACGGAAACTGCACCGAACCTTTTGCGCCTTTATAAGCCGCCAGCTCATCCTTAAAATGTGCTATAGCCCCAGCGCCGGGATAAAAGCCAATGTGCTTGTCCCAACCGGCAAAGTACACCAACACGCTGTTAAGTTTATACGCGGGCATGGCGTAGCTTATTACCTCCTGCGCCTGCGGCACAGCCTTTTTTATAACCTCACGTATCTGCTGCAGGCGCGTTTGCACATCATGCGGAAAGGCCGCGATGTACTCATCGGTATTATTTGGTTTTTGCATGGGTGCAGGGTTACTTATGGTTAACACTAATTTACAAATTATTGGTGTTTGCTCATATCTATAAAAAGCGCGTTCCAGCGGTGGCCATCGGGGTCCGTAAAGGCGCAGCCATACATCCAGCCTTGTATTTCGGCAGGCGGGGCAAAAACATTACCACCGGCAGAGGTTACTTTTTGGGCTATTTCTTCAACCTCGGCACGGCTTTCGGCGCTAAAAGAAAATATTACTTCCGTACCTTTATCAGTATCTGCTATGGCATTTTGAGTTGCTCCTTTAAATACATTTTCTACAATAAGCATCACAATAGTCTCTTTATCTCCTACTACAAGCGGGGCCATTGTATCGCTGTTACCTGGTCCGTCTTTAAAAGAAAAGCCAATAGCTGTAAAAAACTTTCTTGAAACGTTAAGATCCTTAACCGGCAGGTTCATCCATAATTCCTTAGTCATGATATTAGTTTTTAATGGTAAATAATTATATATCAAATATATGGCGGCTAATGCATACACAGGGGGTGTTATTGCGACCATTTAAAGGGTAAATACCGACATTTCGTTACATATCTGCTAAAACGTTATTCGTACTTATCTGTTTAATTGATTAATAATCTAATAATATTAGGAAACGACAAATGTTTTTTCATATTTGTTTAAATATTTACCCTATACAACATCTTGCCAGTGAATATTGACCTTACTAACTGCGATAGAGAACCTATCCATATCCCCGGGAAAATCCAATCTCATGGGTTTCTGATTGTTATTAACCAGGATGACATTATCGTTTATCATAGTGATAATATTGCAGATTTTATCCCTGATATTACGCCTAACCTGTTAGGGAAGCATATCAATACCATTGAGCCCATTATAGGAAAGAACGAACCGCCAAACTTCATTCATCAGCTTACAATATTTGGTAAAACCAACGGGTTTGATCAAACCAATCCCTTCAATACAGATATACGGGGAAAGGCTTTCCACCTGATCATATCTGCTACAGCAGATTTTTTCTTGCTGGAGTTTGAACCTGCGTACTCCGACAGTACTACTGATGTACAAAAAATAATAGGCCGTTCGATATCTGAGATGCTTGCCGACAAAAATCTTCAGAACCTTTTAAACAATAGCGCCAAACTGGTAAAAAATGTAATTGGATATGACAGGGTAATGATTTACCGCTTTGCTGAGGATGGGCATGGCGAGGTTATAGCTGAGGCTAAAAATGCTGACCTGCCATCATGGTTAGGGCTGCATTATCCCGCATCAGATATACCTAAACAGGCCCGCGAACTATATAAGGTAAATTTAACCCGCTTAATTGCCAATGTGCATACCACGCCTGCGGCTATTTTAACTGTAGCAGATAACGAAGTGCCGTTGGATATGACCAACTCGCATTTACGTGCGGTTTCTCCCATTCACATCCAGTATCTTAAAAATATGGGGGTCGAATCCAGTTTCAGCATTTCGCTAATATACAAGGGCGAACTATGGGGCCTTATTGCCTGCCATAATTACTCGCCCAGGTTTATAGATTACCGTTCGCGCGAGTCGGCTAAGCTGATAGGGCAGATACTATCATCGGCCCTTGAATTTAGGCAAGACGAGGAGAACCAACTTACCCAGGAACTTTTTAAGAGCGCGGTTGACCAGTTAAGCCGTTTAATGTTAAAGGATAATAGCATTGATGATGCCCTAACCGCCCACAGTGTAAACCTGCTTAACGCCGTTGATGCAACGGGCGCCGTTTTAATATTTGATAATAATGTTACCAAACTTGGTGTTACCCCCAATGACCAGCAAATAACCAGCCTGGTTGCCTGGATAAAAAGAAACGTAACAGATAATTTTTATTACACTAATCAACTTCCGTTAGAATATCCAGAGGCGGCACTCTATAGGAACGTAGCATCGGGTGTAATGGTTACTACGCTATCGCGCGAGATGGGCGAATATGTAATATGGTTTAAGCCAGAACAATTAGAAACCATTACCTGGGCAGGCAACCCCGAAAAGCCAGTAGAAATAAATACTGAAGGGGCATCACATATATCTCCCCGCCATTCTTTCGAGGCTTGGTCGCAAACAGTATCGGGCATCTCAAAAAAATGGACTAACGAAGAAATAAAATCTGTTGTACGTTTACGTAGCGAGATCACTTACGCCATCAATCAAAAAGCCGGTGCTATTCGCCTGCTTAACGAAAAACTGAAACAAGCATATGAAGAACTGGATACCTTTAGCTTCACCATATCGCACGACCTGAAGAACCCGATATCGACCATAAAAAGTTTTTCGCAGATATTGCTGCGCGATAAAGACATGAAGCCCCAATCTATTAAAATAATAGAGCGGATAAATAAAGGCGCCGATAAAATGAACAACATGATCAACGAGGTGCTGGATTACTCCCGCATTGGCCGGTCGGAACTGGTTCTCACGGCTATTGACCCTGCGCCCATGATACATGATATTGTACGCGACCTGTTGTTGATATATAATATTGACGAAAGCTGTATCACTATTGGCCCTACCCCCAAAATACAGGGCGATGCGGTAATGTTATCGCAGGTATTTTCAAACATCATCAGCAACGCTGTAAAATACTCGATGATGGCCGACAGGCAAAATATAAGCATTACCGGCACTGAGGGTGATAGCGAAGTGATATACACCATTACAGACAATGGTTTAGGCATAGATATAAAACAACTGCCGCGTATATTTGAACTCTTCCACCGTACCGATAATGTGGGTGATATAGAAGGGTCGGGGGTAGGCCTTGCCATTGTAAAACGTATTGTAGAAAAACACCGCGGTAAAATTTGGGTAGATAGCGAACCCGGCAAAGGCTCAACTTTTTATATTGCGTTTAATAAATAGGGAATTACATGGAGACGCGAAGTATCGCGTCTTTACATCAACCAGGTCAGTGCGCTTTCGCAAACCACTCGCCAAACTTCAAAAAAGTTTCGTTAGCGGCAGCTATTACTACGGCTTCCTGCCCGGGGGTTTGGGCCTGGTTGTTTAGGGCTTGTTTAAAGGTGCCCCACATCTGTTCGGTTTTATCGCCATAACCTGAAAAGAAGGACATGCCCTTGTTAAAGCCCAATTGTTGCTGCATCATTTTACTAATGATCCTACCACCCAGCGTAGAACCCTCAATAACGTATAAAGCGCCAAGAGCCTCTAAATGATCGTTGATTCTTGGCAGGTAATTTCCTGTTGCTTTTGCAGGTATGCCATCACCCAACGCCAAAATATCGTCTGCTATTGCCTGGGTTTTGCGCCGTTGCGTACTGTCTGTTAACAGGCTACCATCAATAGTTTTATTAATTTGTGTTTCCAATCCGCCAAAATAGCCGTAAAACAATTTTAACAGGCCGGCATACTCCTGCGCCGAACGGATGGACTTTAGTCTGCCAACCAGCGCTTTTTCTAATATTTGATGATTTTGTTTGGTTTCCTCTTTTAATTTATCCGACAGCATCTTTTCTATTACTTTTTATACAAATAAAACCGTGCCGAATCGCCCCTTTGTATGGCATTCAATGCTACAGACCTTTCTTCGAATGCGGCAAGTTCCTGGGGTGTAAACAATGTTTCTATAGGATATGTTTGATGCGTATCGGGTTCCATTAAAGGAATACCCCGTTCATACAACTCGCTGCCCCAAAACTGGAACGCGGTTGAATCAAAGATTGTTTGCTTTATAGTAAAGCCGGTTTTCTCGGCCAAAATGCCCATGCTTTTTAAAGTATGCAGCACAAAATGTCTTGGCGCATCTAACTGCACCCAGTTCTCTTTATAAATATCCCATACTTCGCCCAAAATGGGAATACATACTAAAAATACGCCCCCTTTTTTTAATAACCGATGGCATTCCTTCAATTCCTTAACCTGCTCGTCCATATGCTCTAAAACATGATGGGTAATCAGCACATCATAAGTGTTGGAGGGTAATTCAGAAAGGTCCTTTTTTAAAACTTTAACGCCATAACCGTGGTCTATCTCGTGGCCTATAAATTTGTCAACACCGGTAACATGCTCAAACCCCTCATTAAATAACAAAGAAATAAGCTGGCCTTTGCCGCAACCAATATCCAATATTTTAGCATCGGGCATGGTGTTAATGGGTTTTAGGTAACCAAGGGTTTTGTTGTCTGATGTTTTGTATTTCTTCTTCATGCGCATCCCCCCCCTTAATCGTTTTAAAAAAGGAAGCCGCTTTAACGGTGGTATTATCTGGTTAAACGACATGTAATATGGCGGGTAATGTTTATTAATATCAGCTGGCACCTGCAATATCTGGATGCAGCCGCAATTAGGGCATTCACCATACGGGAATTCTTCGCGGCTGCCAAACATCATCTCTTTAAATATGTACTTTGGGTTTAAAGGGGCATCACATACCCTGCAGTTTACTGGCGTCATATTATACATTAGGCTGAATTTCAAAGTTAGGATAATTTTAAAACTACTCGACTCATGTAAGCAAATGCCTCATGAGCGTATAAATGCTTAAACACTTGTTATTTACAATAATAATAATTAGCATTGTGTAGTAATGACACAATAATTATTGCGATCATTATATAACCAATTACAATAGCTGTTAATCCCTTACGCTAAATTTTTTTTATGAATAAAAACTACCTGCTGCTGTTGGCATTGTTGCCGGCCGCTGTATCTGCACAAACCAAATGGACCGAAACCAAAAACGGCAACATTGCTTTTGTAAGCAATAAAGGCGGGCAAAGCCTTGGGTATTCAACCACATCGGGGGTTAAAATTTTAACCATTGATGGCCTGGCCTTTAAAGATTTGAACAAGAACGGCAAGCTGGATAAATATGAAGACTGGCGCCTGCCGGTTGATGTACGCGCAAAAGACCTCGCCTCAAAGATGAGTGTTGAACAAATTGCCGGGCTGATGCTGTACAGCCGCCACCAAATGATCCCCGCTGCACCGGTTGGGCCCTTTGCAGGTTTTTACGGTGGTAAACCATTTGCCGAAAGCGGCGCAAACCCGTTCGACCTGTCCGATCAGCAAAAACAGTTTTTAGAAAAAGATAACGTGCGCCACGTTTTGGTTACATCAGTACAAAGCCCTGAAGTAGCAGCCAAATGGAGCAACAACGCACAAGCATTTGTAGAAGGCATCGGCTTGGGCATCCCGGCCAACAACAGTTCAGACCCACGCCACGGAACCGTAGCTACTGCCGAATATAACGGCGGTGCAGGTGGTGCAATTTCTATGTGGCCGGGTTCGCTGGGGATGGCGGCTACGTTTAACCCAGCCGAAACACAAAAATTTGGCAACATAGCCGCGCAGGAATATCGCGCACTTGGTATAGCTACAGCCCTATCGCCACAGGTTGATATCTCTACCGACCCGCGCTGGAACCGTGTAAGCGGCACTTTTGGTGAAGACCCGCAACTAGCTGCTGATATGGCCCGTGCTTATATCGATGGTTTTCAAACCTCAACGGGTACCAAAGAAATAAGCGGCGGCTGGGGTTATAACAGCGTTAACGCCATGGTAAAACACTGGCCGGGAGGCGGTGCCGGCGAAGGAGGCCGCGATGCGCATTATGGCTTTGGCAAGTATGCTGTTTATCCCGGCAATAATTTTAATGAGGCCCTGATCCCTTTTACACAAGGTGCATTTAAGCTTGCCGGTAAAACAGGGATGGCAGCTGCTGTGATGCCTTATTACACGATCAGCTTTAATCAGGATACCAAAAACCACGAGAATGTGGCCAATAATTACAACAAATATATCATTACTGACCTGCTTCGTAACAAGTACCATTACGATGGCGTGGTTTGTACTGACTGGTTGGTTACCGGCGACGAAACGGTAATCAACAGTTTCCTATCCGGTAAATCATGGGGAATGGAAAAAGCTACCATTGCCGAACGTCACTATAAAATACTGATGGCGGGTGTAGATCAGTTTGGTGGGAATAACGATATGGCCCCGGTTTTAGAAGCCTACAAAATGGGCGTAAAAGATCATGGCGAAGCTTTTATGCGCGCCCGGTTTGAGCAATCGGCTGTTAGGCTGTTAAGGGGAAGTTTCCGTACAGGATTGTTTGAGAACCCATACCTGGATGTTGAAGTGACCAAAAAGACAGTGGGCAGCCCCGAATTTATGAAGGCGGGTTACGAAGCGCAGCTAAAATCAATCGTGATGCTAAAGAACAAGGCTAATGTGTTGCCGCTGCAAACAGGCAAAACTGTTTACGTGCCTAAAAAATTCACTCCGGCCGGTAAAAACTTCCTGGGGATGCCTTATCCGGAAAAGACAGAATACCCGGTGAATATAGAGACCGTTAAAAAGTATTTTAAAGTAACCGAAAACCCCGACGAGGCCGATTATGCCCTTGTATTTATTGCCAGCCCTATTGGCCATGGCGGTTACAGTGAGGACGATGCTAAAAGCGGGGGCAATGGTTACCTGCCGATATCTTTACAATATGGCAAATATACTGCCGAAACCGCCCGGGAAACCAGTATTGCAGGCGGAGACCCTTTAGAAAGTTTCACTAACCGCAGCTACAAGGGTAAATCAGAAACATCAACTAATGTTACCGATTTGGCTATGGTTACCGATACTTACGCCAAAATGAAGGGCAAGCCGGTTATTGTATCAGTGAACCTGAATAACCCAATGGTTTTTGCCGAGTTAGAAAAACAAGCCAGCGCCATCATTGCCGATTTTGGTGTACAGGGGCAAGCCAGCCTGGATATACTGACCGGTAAGGCTGAACCATCGGCACTATTGCCGCTGCAAATGCCTTTGGATATGAAAGTTGTAGAAGCACAATTTGAAGATGTACCGCATGATATGAAATGCTACACCGACTCTGAAGGCCATACTTACGATTTTGGCTACGGCTTAAACTGGAAAGGTGTTATTAAAGATGCCCGCACAGCAAAGTATAGTAAACCTGCTGTAAAACCGTAAATTGGTTTTAGTTTATTATTTTAACCACAGAAATTACAGAGATTTACACAGAGAGCGCAAAGAAATTTAAAAAACGCTGTGCTCTCTGTGAATTTTCTCTCAGTATACTCTGTGGTAAAAACCTTAATCCTGAATTATGAAACGCTTAATTATCTTATCATTATTCCTTGTAGCTGCTTATGCTGTAAACGCGCAAAGCGATCTCAACATAATACAAACCGATGCCGGCAAAATATCCGGAACGGTAAGTGAAGATAAAAGCGTCCACATATTTAAGGGGATACCGTTTGCCGCGCCACCTGTTGGCGAACTTCGCTGGAAGGCCCCGCAACCAGTTACATCATGGGATGGCGTTAAGGAGTGCACTGATTTTGCCAAAAGCCCAATACAGGGCAAACCAAACGAATTTGGCGTTTACACCCGCGAGTTTCTGATCAAAGACGAACCCCTAAGTGAAGATTGCTTATACCTGAACGTTTGGACGGGCGCAAAAACATCTGCCGAAAAAAGGCCCGTAATGGTTTGGATCTACGGAGGCGGCTTTGTAAGTGGTGGTACCAACGTGCCTATTTATGACGGAGAAGCATTGGCTAAAAAAGGCATCATACTGGTAAGTGTTCCTTACCGTGTTGGGATATTGGGTTTCCTTGCTCACCCGGAACTGACAAAAGAATCACCTAACCATGCCTCTGGTAATTATGGGTTGATGGATCTGCTGGCTGCATTAAAATGGATTCAGAAAAACATTGCGGCCTTTGGCGGCGACCCGGCTAACGTAACCATTGCGGGGCAATCGGCAGGGTCAATGGCTGTAAACAGTTTGGTGGCTTCGCCTTTGGGTAAAGGCCTGTTCAAAAAAGCTATCGCCGAAAGCGGCGCCAGTTTTATTGCAGGCCCATTTGGCGGCACTACCCTGAAGCGGGCAGAAGTGGCCGGTGTAGAAACTGCCGAAAGGCTTGGCGCAACATCGGTAGCCGATCTGCGTAAGTTGCCCGCCGAAGCATTACTGAAGCAATTTGGCGGCGGCCCTATTGTTGATGGCTACGTACTCCCGGAAAGCATCGGTGCTATTTTTGCCGCGAATAAAGAGAACGCTGTGCCTGTACTCACAGGCTGGAATGCCGACGATGCATTTCTTGGTCCGCTAAAAAATGCGGCAGAGTATACCGCATATGCAAAGAAAAAATACGGAAATAAAGCCCCGGAATTTTTAAAGCTTTTCCCGGCATTAACAGATGCCGAAGCTGAGGCTTCACAGATAGCTATCTCCCGCGATCAAATTTTCGGTATACAAAATTATACCTGGGCAAAAGTGCAAAGCGCAAAAGGCAGGGCAAAAATTTATGTATACCGCTTTACCCGCCGCCTGCCCGCTACCGAAGCATTTAAAAAATACGGAGCCTTCCACACCGGCGAGGTGGCTTATGTATTCAACAACCTAAAATTCCTGCACCGCCCTTTTGAGCCAATTGATCATCAACTGGCCAATACCATCTCATCTTACTGGGTAAATTTTGTAAAAAGCGGCAACCCTAATGGTACAGGACTGCCTGAATGGCCGGCATTTAATACCGCCACTAACCAAGTAATGTACCTGGGCGAAAAACCCGCGGCAAGATCATTAGCAGATAAAGCCGCGCTTGAGTTTATGGTGAAGGATGTGAAGTAACCAACCCGTCATTGCCACGTCGCTATCGCTCCTCGCAATGACGGTCGGAAAACGTGTTCATTATCCTCATTACAAACAGTACCTTTATGTAAACCCGTAATACACCTACCATGAGAACCTTTACCAGGCTTGCCATACTCCTACTGTGTTTTATCGTTTCCGGATCTATTGCACAAAACATCAACCCCGATCTGCTGAGTAAACAATGGAAAGCCCAATGGGTTACCGTCCCTAATGAACCTAATAACGGATACGGTGTTTATCATTTCCGCAAGAGTGTTACCCTCCCTACCAAACCCGCAAAGTTTGTGATCCATGTATCGGCAGATAACCGTTACAAGCTTTATGTGAACGAAAAGCTGGTTAGCATGGGCCCCGCCCGTGGCGACACCTATTATTGGAATTATGAAACCATTGATATAGCACCTTATTTAGAAGCGGGCAAAAACACTGTTGCCGCCTTGGTTTGGAACGATGGCGACACCCGCCCCGAAGCCCAGATCTCTGAACGTACCGCTTTCATATTACAGGGCGATACCGAAAAGGAAGAGATACTGAACACTAATAATACATGGAAAGGTACACGCAATAAAGCTTATGCGCCGCTAACAGGTGTGGGCTACTCTGCCTACTACGTTGCCGGCCCTGGTGAAATGATGGATATGCATCAAAACATTAAAGATTGGGCAGCCAATAGCTTTAACGACAGCCAGTGGTTACAGACAAAAAAGGTAGACAATGGTAATCCCAAGGGCATAGCCAATGCTTTTGGATGGATGCTGGTGCCATCATCTATCCCGCAGATGGAGTTAAAAACGCAACGGTTGGCATCCCTCAGGATAACAAAAGGCTTTACCGCCCCGACTGGTTTCCCGGCTTCAAAAACCACGGTTACAATTGCTGCCAACACCACCGCATCTATGCTGCTTGATCAATCTTTTCTGACCAACGCTTATTTAACCCTGAACATGAGCGGGGGCGACAAAGCCGGTATCTCCTTCACTTACTGCGAATCGCCGATGGTGAACGCAGGCAATACCTATCGAATGGTAAAACCAAACCGCAACGATGTGGATGGGTATAAATTTGTTGGTCGCAAGGATAGCATCATTGCCGATGGCTCGGCAAACCAAAGTTTTACAACGCTGGCTTTCCGCACTTACAGATACATACTGGTAAACATTACCACCAAAGATCAGCCGCTAACCATTGATGATATTTACGGAACTTACACCGGGTTCCCTTTTAAACTAAATGCCAAAATACAAACCGGCAACCCCGAAACCCAGCAGATCATGGACATTGGCTGGCGCACGGCCCGCTCTTGCGCGGTTGAAACCTATTTTGATTGCCCTTATTATGAACAGCTGCAATATATAGGCGATGGGCGCATACAGGCCCTGATATCTTATTACAACACCGGCGACGACCGACTTGCGCGTAATGCCCTGAACCTGATAGACCACTCCCGTATAGCTGAAGGGATAACGTTGAGCAGGCACCCATCTTACAGCCCGCAGATCATATCTACCTTTTCACTTTGGTATATCAGCATGCTGCACGATTACTGGATGTACCGCAACGATCCTAAATTTGTAAAAGATAAACTGGACGGCGTGCGGCAGGTGCTGGCGTTTTTTGGCAAATACCAGCAGGCGAACGGTTCCCTCAAAAACCTGCCATATTGGACATTTGTTGACTGGGTAGACACCAAAGGCTGGGATTTCGGTCAGCCGCCGAAAGACAGGGACGGCAATTCGGCTATGCTGGATATGCAGCTATTATGTACTTACCGGCAAGCCGCCGAAATGGAAGCCAAACTGGGCATGCCCGCTTACGCACAAATGTATACAACAAAAGCTGCGCAGCTAAAACTCACCATCCAAAAAAATTATTGGGATGCCGCTAAAGGGCTTTATGCCGATACTAAGGAAAAAGCAACATGGTCACAGCATACCAATGCACTGGCTATTTTAAGCGGGGTAGCAACAGGCACCACCGCGGCTGCCTTAAGTAAAAAGCTGGAGAATGATACCAGCCTGGTCAAATCAACCATCTATTTTAAATACTATGTACACCAGGCTATGGTAAAAGGCGGTTTGGGTGATGATTATATGAGCTGGCTGGATATTTGGCGCAACAACATCAAAATGGGCCTCACCACCTGGGCCGAGATCTCTGACCTGGAACACAACCGATCCGACTGCCACGCCTGGGGGGCCAGTCCAAATATCGAGTTTTTCCGCACCGTGCTGGGGATAGACAGCTATGCGCCGGGGTTCAGCAAAATAAAGATAGAACCGCATTTGGGCAAAATGGAAAATGTCTCCGGCGAGATGCCGCACCCTAATGGTACAGTGGCGGTCAATTATGCTAAAACCGGCGCCAAATGGAATATCAGCATTAATTTGCCTATAAAGACGGATGGGGTATTGGTTTGGAAAGGAAAGAGTTATTATTTAAAGGGTGGAGTAAATAAACTTGTGATTTAAAGAAACTGCTGTCGCGAGCTTTCAGCTCGTGATACGGCATGACTACAACTTTCAGCTGTTGTAAGCTGAAAGCTTACCTTGTGCTTTATCACGAGTTACGCTACGCTAAACTCGCGACAGCAGGCATTTTGTAGAGACGGGATACCTCCCGTCTCTTTTAGAACAGGTATACGAGAACCCTCAATTCCGTTGCTTCAATGTCATAAAACCCAATTAATAAAAACCGCTTTAGCGTAATGGGGTTAGTATTACAACGTGTTCGCTGATAAAATAACACCCGCATTACAATTATGTTATGCGTATGCTGTTTATTTGGCGTTAATATTATAGCTAAATAATATCTATTTATTATTAAAAATGTGATATTTACGCACTGAAACCTGCTTATACATTCAACCCATATCACCGGTTACATGAAAACAACGCCTTCTAAGTTAAAAATCCTTTCAATTGATATCGGTGGCTCCAGTATTAAAGCTACTATACTTGACAGTAAGGGCAACCTTACCATGGATTATAAAAAAACAGCAACCCCCAAACCGGCTAATCCCGAGAATGTGGTTAAGGCTATTAATGCACTGGTTAAAGGTTTCCCGGCTTTCGATAAAATATCAGTAGGCTTCCCTGGTTATGTACGCAACAGTATTGTAAAAACAGCGCCAAACCTGGGTAACGATTATTGGAAGGATGTTGATTTTAGAAAACTGCTGGAGGCTGACCTGGGTAAAGATGCGCAGGTGGTGAACGATGCCGATATGCAGGGCCTTGGCGTAGTAAGCGGCAAAGGGCTTGAAATGGTAATTACCCTGGGTACAGGTTTTGGCACCGCACTGTTAATGGATGGGCACCTGCTGCCACACCTGGAGGTATCACACCATCCCGTATCAAAGGGCCGCGATTATGACCAGTATATTGGCGATAAGGCGCTTGAAGAAATAGGCGAGAAAAAATGGAACCGACGCATCAAAAAAGTTTTTGAAATATTAAAAACCGTATTCAACTACGACTATTTATATATAGGCGGCGGTAACTCTGACCTGCTTGATTTTAAGCTGGACAAAAACATGAAAATAGTAACCAATGCCGATGGCATTAAAGGCGGGGCCAAATTGTGGCAGGAGGATAAGCACCCCGTTACACATACCGCAATGGCAACCCCAACCAAATAATCATCTTTCTTTTTTTACTTACAACAATGGAAAAACAAAACAAAGAACTGGAACAATTAGCAATAGATACCGTAAGGATCCTTTCGGCAGATGCAGTACAAAAGGCAAATTCGGGCCACCCGGGCACGGCAATGGCTTTAGCCCCAATGGGCCATGTACTTTGGACCAAGTTTTTAAATTATAACCCAAAAAATCCTGATTTTGCAAACCGCGACAGGTTTATCCTTTCTGCAGGGCATGCTTGTATACTACAATATAATTTCCTGTACTTAACCGGGTATGATCTTTCGTTAGATGATATCAAACAATTCCGCCAGTTAAACAGCAAAACTGCCGGCCACCCCGAGTACGGTTTGGCACCGGGCGTTGATGTTACAACCGGCCCGCTTGGCCAGGGCTTTGCAAATGGTGTTGGTTTTGCCATTGCCCAAAAACATTTGGCAGCACGTTACAATAAACCGGGTTTCGATCTTTTCAACTACAACGTCTACTCAATAGTGAGCGATGGCGATATGATGGAAGGCGTAACCTCTGAGGCGGCTTCATTAGCAGGCCACTTACAGTTGGGTAACTTAATTTACTTATACGACGATAACCACATCTCTATTGAAGGCAGCACAGACATCGCTTTCAATGAGGATGTAAGCGCCCGTTTCCGCGCCTATGGCTGGCATGTACAGGATCTGCCGGATGTTAACGATACCCATGCTTTAGAACTGGCTATCATCAACGCTAAATCTGAAACGCAAAAACCATCGTTGATCCGCGTACGTTCATTGATCGCTTACGGCAGCCCTAACAAATCGGGTACTGCAGGTTCACACGGTTCGCCGCTGGGTGCCGATGAAATAAAACTGGTAAAAGAATTCTTTGGTTTCGACCCGGAGAAATCATTCAACGTACCTGCCGAAGTATTAAAATACTACCACGAAAAAGGCGCACGCGGTGAGAAAACCGAAGCTAAATGGAACGAACTTTTTGCCAAATACAAAGAGAAATTCCCTGAGTTAGCTGCCGAATACGAAGCTGCGTTTGCAGGTGAATTACCAAAAGGCTGGGCAGATAAACTACCAGTATTTAAAGGCTCTGATCCTAAAATGGCAACCCGCCAGGCATCTGGTAAAGTGTTGAATGCTGTTGCTGCAAGCCTGCCAAACTTAATTGGTGGTGCAGCCGATCTGGCTCCATCAACAGAAACCAACCTGAAGGATTTTGATTCATTTACATCTGAAAACAGGGGTGGCCGCAACTTCCACTTCGGTATCCGCGAGCATGCTATGGGTTCGGCCTTAAATGGTATGGCCTTAACAAAAGGTTTGTTGCCGTTTGGTGCAACCTTCCTGCAATTTGCTGATTATATGCGCCCGCCTATCCGTTTGGCAGCCATTATGAAGATAAGCCCGATATTTGTTTACACCCATGATAGTATTGGCCTTGGCGAAGATGGTACAACCCACCAGCCTGTAGAGCATTTATCATCGCTGCGCGCTATTCCTAACGTAACCGTTATCCGCCCTGCCGATGCCAACGAAACGGCATTTGCATGGAAGGTAGCTATCGAGAAAAAAGGCGGCCCTACTGTATTGGTGTTCACCCGCCAGGCATTGCCTATACTTGATCAGGATAAATACGGCAAAGCTGCCGACCTGGAAAAAGGCGCATACATCGTATCAGAAGCCAGCAAGGGTGTTGACCTGATCCTGATGGCTACCGGCTCTGAAGTAGCATTGATATTAGACGCACAGAAACAACTTGAGGCCGACGGTATCTCTACCCGTGTGGTAAGCATGCCATCATGGGAGTTGTTTGAGAAACAGGATGCCGCTTACAAAGAAAAAGTATTCCCTAAAGCAAGCCGCAAACGTTTAGCCGTTGAAATGGCCTCGCCAATGGGGTGGCACAAATACACTACCGACGAAGGCGATATGCTGGGCATGACCACCTTTGGTGAATCGGCTCCGGCAGATGACCTGTACAAACACTTCGGCTTTACAGTTGATAACGTAGTTAAAAGAGCGAAAGCGATTTTATAAAAAGATACAAGAGATAAGAATCAAGAGCCAAGACAAACTTCGATCTTGATTCTTATCTTATGATTGGACGATTTATAAGCAAATGAACAAAAGATTTTTTATAATTCTCGGTATAGCTGCGCTTTGCATGTCTGTATTTTCGAATGTAAAGGCACAATCTCCTGCAAAGGATAAAGAAAGCGCAAAAGCTTTTGTTCAGAAGTTTTATAGCTGGTATGTTGCATTATATAATAAGGATACCCCTAAGTCTGATTTGATCGCACTAAAAAAATATCCTGCATATTTCGATAAAACGTTAGGCGAAGCCCTCGTGAGGGACTATACAGAACAACCTCAAAATGCAGGTGAAATTTTGGGATTGGATGCCGACCCATTTCTAAGTTCCCAAGACACAGGGTTTGATTACCTTGCAGGCGATGTTAAGCAAGTAGGAGATAAATTTTTAATAGATATACATAGCGGGACTGCTGGCGAACCTAAAAAAGAAATATTAAAATCGGAAACAGTTTTAATAGCTCAGGTTTCTAATGTTAATAACCAGCGGAGATTTATCAATTTTTTATATCCCGCTAAACAAGGGGGCGGTAATCTGTTAGCAACACTTGCCAGTTTGCGTAAGGATAGGCAGGAATGGATTGCAAAACATGGTAAAAAATCAAAGGCTAAACAATGAACAAGAGCAGCAGTTTGATAAGCAACCTTGCATGGTCGTCAGAGATCATCAACCCGGCCGGTAAACGAAAGGTAGCAGAGCAAATTGCCGCAATGGTGAAGGATGGCGATGTGCTTGGTGTTGGCTCGGGGTCCACGGTTTATATGGCGCTGCTGGCGATATCTGAAAGGATAAAGGCCGAAGGGTTAAACGTGCTGGCTATACCTACGTCGATAGAAATTTCGATGTTTTGCAGCAAGTTGGGCATCCCGCTTACCTCGTTGTTTGAACATACCCCCGATTGGCTTTTTGACGGAGCCGACGAGGTAGACCCGAACAACTGGCTGATAAAGGGCCGAGGGGGCGCAATGTTTAAAGAGAAACTATTGATCAGTAGCAGTAAGGTAAACTACATTATTGTTGACGATAGCAAGCTGGTGCCAAAGCTGGGGACAAACTTCCCTGTACCGGTTGAGGTTTTTCCGCAGGCATTATTGCATGTGGAGGCCGGACTTAAAAAGCTTGGCGCCAACAATATTGCCTTAAGGCCTGCAAAAGGGAAGGACGGTTCTATTATTACTGAAAATGGTAACCTGATATTGGATTGCCGTTTTGATGAAATAAAAGATAGCCTGGAACGTGATATAAAAGCCATAACAGGTGTTATAGAAAGCGGGTTGTTCATTGGTTATAACCTGCAGATATTAACAGCAGATAACAATTGATATTGTGACTTGTGACTAACAGAATAAGGAGATTAATATTACACTATCGGGTAGTATAAACCTGAGATTTGTGCAACAAAAAATTAATAATTAACAAGAATTTAAAACAACACTATATACATTCATCATGGCAAATAACGTAAAACAAATACATGATTTCGGTCAGAGCATCTGGCTTGATTTTATTGACCGCGAGATCATCTCATCAGGTAAATTACAAAAACTGATTGACGAAGATGGCGTAAGAGGCGTAACCTCAAACCCTGCGATATTTGAAAAGGCCATAACCAGCAGTTCTGATTATGATGCGGATATAAAAACACTTGGCGCAACCGCCAAAACTACCGAAGAACTTTTCTTTGGCTTAGCTATAAAAGACATCCAGGCTGCTGCCGACTTATTTGATGGTGTTTACAATGAAGGCGTTGTTGGTGCCGATGGATACGTTAGTTTAGAGGTATCACCATTTTTAGCTTTAGATGCTGAAGGTACGGCTAAACAAGCCGAATTGCTTTGGAAACAGGTTGACCGTAAAAACGTAATGATCAAAATACCGGGCACAAAACCGGGTTTAAAAGCCATCCGCGAGTCTATTGCCAAAGGCATCAACATTAACGTAACTTTACTATTTGGTTTAGAGCGTTATGAAGAAGTTACCGAAGCATACATCTCTGGTTTAGAAGACCATTTAGCAGCAGGCCATAACATCGAGCATATCTCTTCAGTAGCAAGCTTCTTTTTAAGCCGCATTGATGTGGTTGTTGACCCGTTATTACAGGCAAAAGGCGAAAACGGCCTGGTTGGCGAAGTTGCCATCGCGTCCGCTAAAAAAGCATACGAAATTTACAAAAGGGTGTTCAGCACCGACCGTTGGAAAGCTTTGGAAGCAAAAGGTGGTAAGCCACAGCGTTTGCTTTGGGCAAGTACCGGCAGCAAAAACCCTGCGTTTAAAGATACCAAATATGTTGAGGCACTTATTGGCCCTGATACTGTTGATACTGTTCCGTTGGAAACTATCGATGCTTTCCGCGACCATGGCATCGCAGCAGATACATTGATGTTAGGCTTAGACCAGGCTACCGAAACATTAGGCAGGTTAAAATCATTAGGTATCGATTTAGACAAGATCACACAAGACCTTGAAGATGAAGGTATCGAAAAATTCAACAAGCCCTTCGAAAAATTGCTGAAGGCTATCGAAGACCAAAAAGCAAAGGCATAACCCAAAAGCTGATGAAAAAATCAGATGTAAAGATTCTTTTCTTTGACGTTGGAGGCATATTGCTAACCAACGGATGGGGCCACGAATCGCGCCATGAAGCAGCCAAAAAATTTGGGCTGGATTATGAGGAGGTTAATGCCCTGCATAACTTTATATTCAACGTATACGAGATAGGCAGCATTACGCTTGATGAGTACCTTGATACCGTGATATTTAACGAGCCCCGCGATTTTGTTCGCGAGGACTTTAAGGAATTCATATACGCGCAGTCTGTTGAGTTACCCGATATGCTAAAGTGGCTAAAGGAATGGAAAAAAGATTGCGGCTTCCGCATCATCTCCATTAATAACGAAGGTAAGGAGCTGAATGATTACCGTGTGCAGAAGTTTAAACTGCACGAGTGTTTTGATGCCTTTATCTCATCGTGCGAAGTAAAAATGCGCAAACCCGACCCGGGTATCTGGCAGCTGGCTATGGGTATTGCCCAGGTATCGCCGAACCAGTGCGTGTATTTTGACGACCGGATAATGTTTGTACGCACAGCCGAAAAGCTTGGCATACGCTCGTTTCAGCACACGGACTTCGAGAAAACTAAAAAAATATTAAACGACCTTAAGAAAGAAAACCTCAAATAACATGAGCGCAACAACAGATAAATATGCTTTCGGTATGATAGGCTTGGGCGTAATGGGCCGTAGCTTATTACTTAATATAGCTGATCACGGTTATGCAGCTGCCGGTCACGATAAAGATGCTGAGAAAGTAGCTTCTTTAAATGAAGAGGCCGGCGACAGAAAAGTAAAGGGTTTTGGCGATGTAAAAGAGTTTATACAAAGCCTTAGCACGCCACGTGCCATTATGATGCTGGTACCTGCAGGTAAAATTGTAGATGCCGTAATTGAGGAACTTACCCCGCTTTTAGAAAAAGGTGATATTTTAATTGATGGCGGAAACTCACACTTTACCGACACCAACCGCCGGGTTGATGAATTAGAGGCAAAGGGCCTGCATTTCTTCGGCATGGGGGTATCTGGTGGTGAAGAAGGCGCACGCCGCGGCCCAAGCATGATGCCGGGCGGCGACAAAGACGCCTACAACGTAATGAAGCCGATATTTGAAGCCATTGCAGCCAAAGTAGATGGCGCTCCCTGCGTTACGTATATTGGTCCGGGTGCATCAGGTCACTTTGTTAAAATGGTGCACAACGGTATTGAGTACGGTATTATGCAATTGCTTGCCGAGACCTACGAGATCATGAAGAAAGGTCTGAAGCTTGATGGTGATGCCATCGGCAAAATATTTACCGACTGGAACAATGGCCGCCTGCAATCATTCCTTTTAGACATTACAAAGGATATTTTCGCCTTTAAAGCTCCCGGAACCGACCATTTGCTTTTGGATGATATTAAAGACGAGGCCCGTGCAAAAGGTACCGGCAAGTGGACATCGCAAAGCGCTATGGATCTGCAGGCACCTATCCCAACAGTAGATAGTGCCGTTGAAATGCGCGACCTGTCAAAATACAAAACCTTACGTACAAAAGCAGCGGCCATTTATAGTAAGAGTGAGAACCAAACTATTGATGGTAATGTAGACGAGTTGTTAACCGCTTTAGAGCAGGCTTTCTACTTCACCATGATCATCAGCTACTCACAGGGCATGCACATGCTGTCGCTTGCCTCTGCCGAATATAAATACGATCTGAAGCTTGACGAGATAGCCAAGATCTGGAGAGGCGGGTGTATCATCCGTTCTAAATTCCTGGAAAACATTTACGGCGCGTTTGGTAAGGATAAGGGCCTTGAGCACTTATTGTTAGATGGTGATGTTGCCGAATTGGTTAAAGGCACACTTCCGGGCGTCCGTAAAATAGTTTCATCGGCGGTTAACGCGGGTATCGCAATACCGGCCTATGCAGCGTCTTTAGAATATTTTGACAATTTCCGTAACGAAAGGATGCCATCAAACCTAACACAGGCGCAACGCGACTACTTTGGCGCGCATACCTACGAACTGATAGGTAAAGAAGGCACGTTCCATACGCAATGGGCACCGGTTGACGATAAATAAAAGAGACAAGAAATCAAGACGCAAGAACCAAGACATAAGGAAGAATACTCTTGCTTCCTGCTTCTTAAATTCTTGCTTCAAAAAAACATATCATGAGTAGTAACAGCACAAAATCCGAGCCTACCATTTTTATCATATTTGGTGGTACGGGCGACTTAAACTCCCGCAAAATTGCACCGGCATTATATAACCTGTTTTTAGACGGGTGGATGCCAAACCAATTCTCTATCATCGGCACCGGTCGCACAAAACTGACCGACGAACAGTTCAGGACCAATTTGCATAACGATATCGACCAGTTTTCGCGCAGTGGTAAAGCCGACGCCAAGAAATGGGCCGAATTTGAAAAAAGCATCTATTATCAGGTTTCTGACGCTACCGACGCCGAGACCTATAAAGAGTTTGGTAAACGCATTGATGCGCATAATAAGGAATGGAAAACCACCGCAAACGTATTATTCTACCTTGCGGTAGCGCCAAACTTCTTCCCGATCATTGCCTCTAACATATCAAAAGCCAAATTGGCTGAGGATAAACAAAAGGTGCGCATCATTATCGAAAAACCTTTTGGCCACGACCTGGAAACAGCAAAAGAACTGAACGAATTGCTTAAAGGCATTTTTGATGAGTGCCAGATCTATCGTATCGACCACTATTTAGGTAAAGAAACCGTTCAAAACATCATGGCCTTCCGCTTTGCTAACTCTATAATGGAGCCCCTGTGGAACCGTAACTATATTGAGCACGTGCAAATCTCGGTTACCGAACAGCTGGGTGTTGAAGAACGCGGCGATTATTACGATGGCTCGGGCGCTATGCGCGATATGATCCAGAACCACTTGTTGCAATTGCTTTGCCACATAGCTATGGAACCGCCTGTTAGCTTTAATGCCGATGAAGTACGTGACCGTAAGGTTGATGTATTGAAGGCTATGCGTAAGTTCACCCCTGAGGATGTACGTAATTCGGCTGTTAGGGGCCAGTACGGCAGCGGATGGATGAAAGGTAAAGAAGTGCCCGGCTACCGCGAAGAGCCAAAGGTTGATCCGCAATCAAACACCGAAACCTTTGCCGCCATTAAATTCTTTATTGATAACTGGCGCTGGCAGGGTGTTCCGTTTTACCTGCGTACAGGTAAACGCATGCACCAGTCGTCGTCTGTTATTACCATCCAATTTAAGGATGTGCCGCATTTAATATTCCCTACCGAAGCAGCCGAAAGCTGGCAGCAAAACAGGCTCATCATCAGCATACAGCCCGAAATGAGCATCCGCTTACAGGTACAGGCCAAACGCCCTGGTATTGATATGGTACTGAACGCGGTTGATATGGTGTTCGACTATAAAGGCACCTATACCAACCAGGCTCCGGAAGCTTATGAAACCCTGATACTGGATACCATGATGGGTGACCAAACCCTGTTTATGCGTGGCGACCAGGTAGAAGCTGCATGGGAACTGGTAATGCCGATACTAAGCACCTGGCAAAATAAAAAGAGCCTGAATTTCCCTAACTATAGCGCCGACTCATGGGGCCCTGAATCTGCCGAGGCATTAATTGCCCGCGACGGGTTCAATTGGTTCACCCTGCCTGTTAACGGTAAAAAGTAATGGATATGAAGCTGAATATTTTTAAAACAGATACCGAAGTACTAGCCGCCCTGGCTGCCTACTTTGCAGATGCCGCTAAACAGGCCATAGAAGCCCGTGACCGCTTTAGCGTGGCACTGAGCGGCGGTAGCTCGCCCAAAAAATTACACGAGCTGCTGGCCAGTGAATACCGCGATAAAATTGAATGGAATAAAGTGTACTTCTTTTTTGGCGATGAACGCGATGTGCCGCTAACAGATTCGCAAAGCAATTACCTGATGGCCAAGCAAACGCTGTTTGATCCGCTGGGGATAGATCCATCGCATGTTTATGCTGTGCAAACACCCCTGGGCGCCGAAGAGGCCGCGAAAGATTACACCCGCCACCTCGACCATTTTTTTGATGGTGAGAGCGCTTCTTTCGATCTGATCATACTTGGCCTTGGCGATAACTCGCATACCGCGTCACTGTTCCCGCATACCTCTGTTTTAACAGACGAAAGCGCATCGGTGCAGGCGTTATACATCGACGAAGTAAAAATGAACCGCATTACCTTTACCGCCCCGCTGATCAACAACGCGCACCATATCGCGTTTTTGGTATATGGCGCAGGCAAGGCCGAAGCTGTAAAGCATATCCTTGAAGACAAAAAAGACATTCAGGAGTACCCCGCCCAACTCATTGAGGGCAAAGACCTGCAATGGTTTTTAGACGAACCCTCAGCCGGCAAGCTGGCAAATAAATAAAACAAGGAAGCCTCCGATTTGGAGGCTTCTGTTTTAACATTCCCTTCTTGAGAGGATAAGGGGTGTATTAGCGTTCACGTTCACTGCCGTGAACATCTGTGAATATGTTTAGCAATCTAATAATCAGATCATTGAATAAATACCCCTGGCGATATAGTATCACCATGGGGGTGGATAAAATTTATATTGCTGGATAATAGCCATAGTTCCCCTCTTGAGAGGGGTTAGGGGTGTGTTAGTGAACAGGCAAATGATCCTTCATTAACACACCCCATGAAGGGTAGTGCGTTTTGTTTTTTTGTGCTGCCCCTCTCAAGAGGGGATCGATGAGCCTGTGCTTGTATGTTATGGATCAATAGTGTGTTCTACAACATGTTTTTCAATTGTCCTTAATACATTGGCCATATCTTTTCTAACTTCCATTTCAGTAAACCGAAGTATTGTCAGGTCGTACACTGCAAGTTCGGTTTCCCTTACTGTATCCAGTTTGTCTTGCTCTTCATGGTCATGATAATGGCCGTCTATCTCAATTATTAAACCTAATTCGTAGCAATAAAAATCTACAATGTAATTTAATAAGGGCTTTTGCCGATGAAAATCAAAACCACACATCTGTTTGTTTCTAAGCTCTTTCCACAATAAAACTTCGCCAAGCGTGCTATCATTCCTGAGGTTACGTGCCAGTTGTTTTAGGTTTTGGTTATATGGTATTAGCTGTCGCTTCATTAAATACTACTCCACGAAAGTTACTATTTTCTGATTATTTATACGACACCATAGTTCTGCGCTCGCAAGAGTTAGGTGTATTAACTAATTACTTCAATAACACACCCCATGAAAGGTAGTGCTTTTTGTTCTTTTGTGCTGCCCCTCTCAAGAGGGGATCGAAGCAAATGTTTTGTACGCCATAGTTCCCCTCTTGAGAGGGGTTAGGGGTGTGTTAGTGAACATGCAAATGATCCTTCATTAACACACCCCATTAAAGGTAGTGCTTTTTGTTCTTTTGTGCTGCCCCTCTTAAGAGGGGATCGAAGCAAATGTTTTGTACGCCATAGTTCCCCTCTCGAGAGGGGTTAGGGGTGTGTTAGTGCGTATGTGGCGTAAACCCTTTCCCAACCCGTCATGCCGAATTGAGGTCGGGATCTCTCATGCAAAGTGAGCCAGTATGATAATCTGCCCGCTCATTGCCGCGGAGGCTACTTAACTTACGTAACTAATACTATTTGTCCCTGTCATTTTTAACGAGGTACGAGGAGAAATCTTTTACAATCAACCAGCGAACTTTGCTTAAACGATGCATGGTGTAAAAGATTTCTCCTCACCCCATTGCGCAGCCCTTCCCGGGTTCGTTCGAAATGACAACGGGGGGAGTACAAATTGGATAATTGAATCGGCACCGTTTTATTCAACGCCATCCTCCCCTTCAGCAACTTCTAACAAGCCATCCGGTTGTTTAAAATTGCTTTTTACGAAGTGGCACCAATCGCATTCTTTTTTGCCGCAGCCGGTGTTAAAATCGTGGGCCATTATCTTTTGGTAAACGGTGGTTATTTGCCCGGTAACGTCTTCAATATCCTCGGGGGTTATCACAACTTTTGCCTTGTAATACTCGCCTTCCTTTTCGGGTTCTACAAAATCAAAAATGGTGTTTACCACTTCCCAATCGTTGGTGCGGTCGTTATCAACCAGTATCTTGTAAAACACCGCCTGGCGCCAGTAGTCGCCACCATTGGGGTCATCGGTAGTCGGGCGTTCCAGTTTTGGTTTGGCGTTGCGTACGCGGCCTGTTTTATAATCAACCACGGTTACCTGCTTGCCGTCAAACTCCATTTTATCCAGGTTACCTTTTATAGGCACGCCCTGCACTTCAATGTTTTTAATGCTGCGCTCGGTTAGGGCTACCTTGTTCCAGGTGGGTACATTCTGTTCGTAATAAGCCGGCAGGATCTTATCGCCATAAGCCATCCGGGTTTTAAATTCATCCCTGGTGAACGAATCGCGGTTGCGGGCCATATACCAGCCAAATTCCTTTAAAAACTCTTCGGTGGATATGAACTCATCGTTATTGTCTTTAAGCCTCCTGAAGGCTTTATTTAGCGCCCAGTGGACAGCCTGCCCAAAGGTAGCCGACGGGCTTTTACCCGATGGCACCCTGATGAGGCACTGGAAGTAAAACCGCAGCGGGCAATCCAGGTAATTATTCAGGTGCGTAACCGATAGGGTGTAGTTTTGCAGCAGCTGGTTAATGTAATTATGATCAAGCAGTTCAACCACCGGTTTATCGGCCTCGCTGAATTGCGTGGCGAAAAATTCCAGCATATCATCGCTGCTTACGTGGGGGTGTTTTACTTGCAGGTGCGTATCGGACAATATCTCGCCAATGAACTGTGAAGGCTCCTGATCTTTACCATTCTTATCCTTGCCCGAGTAGGAAATATTGAGGCATTGTTTTGAACGTGTAAGCGCCACGTAGAACAACCTGCGCGATTCTTCTTTCTGGGCGATATCGTCAGATGCCGCCCTCGTCAGCGTATCAGGATAACTAAAGCCGGTATTGCGGCCCTTGCTGTCCCATGTTTTTTTATCGCAGCCTATGAAGAACACGTGCTCAAACTCCAATCCTTTGGAGCCATGGGCGGTAAGGAAGTTGATGCCGTTATCAGAGAAGATCACCTTATTCAAATCCATCCTGATATTGTTTTTGCGCATCAGGTCGATAGTGGCGATCAGGTCGGGCAGTTTTATTTCGGGGTTCTTTCGGCTTTCGTCCTTCAGAAAATCGAAGAAGCTGGTTAGCATTTGCATATGCACGCCTTTATCCGGCTGTTGCATAATGTATTTGAGGATACCCATCTTCGCGATCACATTCTGAAAGAACTGCTGCAGGGTAACACTTACAGCGTCTTTAAGCAGCTCATCAATATCATTGATCAGGAACTTCATTTCCGTACCCGTTTGCTTGCTGAACAGGTCTGTTTGCGCGGCCAACTTTATTTCATGGATGTAACGGCGCATCGAAGTTTTAGGCAGGTTATTGCTTGCTGTACCAAAGTTTTCTTTTGATACCGCTATACTGGCCTTGGCAATCTCGATAGGCGGTATGTTAAAGAAATCGTAATGCAGGATCTCGAATAACAATTCATCGCCGCTATATGGCGAATCCAGCTCCATAGAAAGGTAGCGCAATATGTTTATGATCTTCTCGCCGAAGGGGGTGGTAAGGATATCAATTTTGCGTTTGGTATTAACGGCAATATGCTGCGTATCTAAAAAGTGCAGCAATTCCTCTACCTGACTGTGGTTACGGTATATCACCGCTATTTCGCCGGGAGGGGTACCCGTTGTTACCAGTTTTTTTATCTGCAGGGCAACATCAACCAGTTCCTGGCTTGGGTTTTCGTATTCGAATATAATGGGTTCAACAACCTCGCTGTTAAAGCGCGGGTGCGATGCCATCAGGTTTTTATCAAGCTTTAGCTGTGCGGTTAAACGCTCGTTGTTGTTGTTAATGAGCGCGCGCGAAATATCCAGGATATGCTGGTTAGAGCGATAGTTATGTTTCAACACTACGGTTTGCAGGGTGTCTACATAATCGCCGGCAAAATCAAGAATGTTCTTCATGTTTGCCCCCTGGAATTTGAATATCGACTGGTCGTCATCGCCCACCACAAACACGTTGGGCGTTTCCCAGTAATTCAGCAAAAACCTAAGCAACTGGTTTTGCGACCCACTGGTATCCTGAAACTCATCCACCAGAATATACTGGTATCGTTCCTGGTAGCGGCGCAGTATCTCGTCGTTCTCGCGGAAGGCTTTCAGAACCCACAAGATCATGTCGTCATAATCATACCGGCCGCGGGCTTTCATTTTGGCATCGTAGCGCTTATATTCGGCAACGGCGGCAAGCAGCTTCTCCATGGTCTCGGTAGCCTTGTCGATATCCTTTTGCTTGGGGTCGCCTGCTTTGATACCCGCTTTGGCATTTGCTTTTTTGTAAATGAACTCCTCGCGGTTGGGCAGGTCTTCCAAATATTCTTTTACCGCATCCCTGATCAGGTCTTCTGTCCAGTTCTCGGTTTTCATGGTCGAGAACAGTTTTTTCAATCTTGGGGCATCATAGTACCTGTCGCCGGTAAAGCGTTTCAGCAGGTGGTCGTTCTCAAACTCATCAATCAGTTCCTGGAAAAACATGGCAGATTCCAAATCAGACAGAGCCTCCAGATTCAGTTTGCCAAAATATTCCAGGTTCTCCTGGATGATCTCGTTACAAAACGCGTGGAAGGTGTAGATGTTAATGCGGTATGCATCCGGCCCTATAAATTCGAACAGGCGCTTACGCATCGCAACCGCACCCGCATCGGTATAAGTTAAGCAAAGGATCTCGCTTGGCAGGGCATCGGTATCGGATAATATTTTACCAATACGTGCGGCCAGGATCTGCGTTTTACCCGTACCCGGCCCGGCAACAACCAGCACAGGGCCATCCATTTGGTTAACGGCAGCCAGCTGCTCGGGGTTTAATCCGGCCAGCGCTTCCTGAAATTTGGCGTTATATTTATTGAGTGGAGATTGCATAATTGAATAGATGTGATGTTCGACTAAAGATCGAACAAAGGCTCCTGCCTGTTATCCCAAAAGAATAAAATGTTTATTGAGTTTTCCTTCACCTCATAAAACATAGAGGTTTGTTTGGATATGATAGCCTGCCTTAAATCATGAGTTATCGATGCTCTAAATAAATAGGGTTGTTCAGCTATTAAACTTAAAATCTGCTGAACTCGTTTTACAAAGACACCTGCTTGTTTAAACCCCCATTTATCTTCAATGATCAGCACAATGGCATCAAAAGTTTCATGTGCTTCGTCCGTCCAATAAATGGCGTGGCTCATAGGTATTTGGCATACTTAGCCATTATCTCGTTATGTGGGGTTAATTTGCCTTCTGCCGCTTGTTTTTTTGCGCGCTCAATTCCCTGCTTTACATTTTCAGGCAGGTCGTCCCAAAAATCCTTTCCATCGTTATCAAGCACTTGTTTAATTTGAAGCAATAATCCCTCGTCTTCAACATCCAGCAGACGCTTAGCTAATTCTAATTTTTCGGCGATCAAGTTCATACTCAAATTTAATATTTTAAACTCAGCAAAGCAATAAATAGTATAAGATTACTCACCCCGACTTCGCTTCGCTGGTCGACCCTCTTTGCGTAGCAGAGAGGGCTAAAACAAAAAAAGCATCTACCACAGGCAGATGCTTTAAATCTTATACCGGTTAAATTACTTCTGCCTGAACCAAACCTGTATTGGCGCGCCCGAAAACTCGAAGTTCTGGCGTAATTGGTTCTCTATAAAGCGGTAGTATGGTTCTTTTACATACTGTGGCAGGTTACAGAAGAACGCGAACATCGGTGATGAACCTGCTATCTGTGTAATGTATTTAATTTTAACGTACTTGCCTTTTAGCGATGGCGGCGGATATTTTTCAATAATTGGCAGCATTACCTCGTTAAGCTTGCTGGTAGGGATCTTGCGGGCCCTGTTGGCGTAAACCTGATTGGCTGTTTCAATTACCCTTAACACACGTTGTTTTTCGGTAACGGATGTAAACACAATTGGCACATCGGTAAACGGCGCTATCTTTTGGCGGATGGTATCCTCAAATACCTTTACGGTTTTGTTGTTTTTCTCGATCAAATCCCATTTATTCACTACGATAACGATACCCTTCTTGTTCTTTTCGGCAAGGTGAAAAAGGTTTACATCCTGTGCCTCAAGTCCCTCTACGGCATCGATCATGATGATCACTACATCCGCTTCTTCTAAAGCCTTGATGGTACGCATAACCGAGTAAAATTCGATATTCTCTTTTACCTTGGTTTTTTTACGCATCCCGGCAGTATCTATCAGCATAAAATCATGCCCGTACTGGTTATAATGGATATGGATAGAATCGCGCGTTGTGCCGGCAATGGGGGTAACAATGTTACGTTCCTCGCCAATAAGTGCGTTAATGATGGATGATTTACCTACGTTAGGGCGGCCGATGATAGCATATTTAGGGCGTTCGTTCTCTTCAAACGGTACATCCTCAAAATGTTTAACAACATCGTCGAGCAGCTCGCCTGTACCAGAACCCGTCATAGACGATATGGTATAGATCTCGCCTAAACCAAGGCTGTAAAACTCAGTTGCATCGGCAAGGTTGGCATTGTTATCCAATTTGTTTACTACAACAAATACGGGCTTTTTACCTTTACGAAGGATGTTGGCAATTTCGTCGTCAAGGTCGGTAATGCCGGTGGTAACATCAACCATAAACAAAATAACGGTGGCCTCCTCAATGGCGATAAGCACCTGTTCGCGGATGGCAACCTCAAAAAGTTCTTCGGAATTGGCCACATAGCCGCCGGTATCAATAATCGTGAATTTTTTATCTATCCACTCGGACGTGCCGTAATGCCTGTCGCGCGTTACGCCGCTAAAATCGTCAACAATAGCTTTACGGCTTTCGGTTAAACGGTTGTATAAAGTGGATTTGCCAACGTTTGGCCTGCCTACTATAGCTACTATATTACTCATGTTTTTTAGAATCAAGAATTAAGAGCCAAGAATCAAGACGATATAAAAATCGCAATCTTCTCTCAAATTCTGTACTGTGTATTAAATTTTTTCTTGAATCTTGATTCTTACATCTTGATTCTTTTCAACTATTCGTACCCGAATTTTTTCAGGTAATTTTTTTTGCTGCGCCAGTCGGGGATAACCTTGACAAACATCTCCAGGAAGATCTTCTTCTGGAAAAAATCTTCCATATCCCTGCGGGCATATGTGCCTACGATCTTTAGCATTTCCCCCTTGGTGCCAATGATGATATTCTTTTGCGAATCGCGCTCCACAATAATTTCGGCGCTGATGCGGTGCAGTTTTTCGCCCTCAACAAACGCGGTTACAATAACCTCGGTGCTGTATGGGATCTCTTTTTTGTATTGTTTAAAGATCTGTGCACGGATCATTTCTGATGCGAAGAAGCGGTCGTTCCTGTCAGTCAGGGCATCCTTTTCGTAATAGGCAGGGTGTTCCGGTAGGCTATCCAATACAAAATCCATTACGGCTTTTATATTATGATCATGCAAGGCTGATATCGCATAGATGGCTTTAGGGTTTAATTTTTCCTGCCAGTAATCAACTTTCTCTTTTACTTCTTCTTCGCTCGACAGATCTATTTTATTGATCAGAACAACCAGCGGGGCGGTAGAGCCTGCCAGTTTTTTGACAACATCTTCTTCGTTAAACTCCTCGTGGATATCAGTAACCAGCAAAATCAGGTCGGCATCTACAATAGAGCCATCCACCTGGTGCATCATACTTTCGTGCAATGCGTAGTGTGGTTTGATGATACCGGGGGTATCAGAAAACACGATCTGGTAGTCGTCGGTATTAACAATCCCCAGGATACGGTGGCGGGTGGTTTGCGCCTTTGGGGTGATGATTGACATTTTTTCGCCCACCAGTGCGTTCATAAGGGTTGACTTACCCGCGTTGGGCTTACCAATTATACTTACAAAACCTGCCTTATGCGCCATAAAAAAATAATTAAAATATTATTTGGACTGCAAAGAAACGAATTATATCTTTGCAGTCCAATTAAAAGGAAGAGCAAATTGCTTTTTTGACAATTGGAACAAACATTTCGGAATTATGCCCGTTATGTAATATACTAAAAAGATAGTGCGGGATGGAGCAGTTGGTAGCTCGTCGGGCTCATAACCCGAAGGTCGTAGGTTCGAGTCCTGCTCCCGCTACCTCAGACGCAAAAAGCCTTAAATCGAAAGATTTGAGGCTTTTTGTTTTTTTTAGCCATTCTTATTAATCAACATTCGCTCCTGTCGGAATAAAAATAAAAAAACTGGAACCCCGGCCAGCTACACTTTCAAAACCTATACTGCCGCCCTGGCGCTCAATAAATTCTTTACATAAAAGGAGTCCCAAACCTACCCCCTTTTCGTTGTTTGTACCAAAACCTGGCTCGGTATTAATAGAAAATATTTCATCCTGCTTGGCTGGGTCTATGCCTTTGCCGTTATCACTAACCGTTATCTTACATTTGTGCTTCACTAACTGTGCATCTATATTAATGATACCGCCTTTGGGGGTAAATTTAATAGCATTGCTAACAAGGTTACGCACCACCAGTTGCAGCATATTTATGTCGGCAATTACTACAAGCGCCGGGTCAATTTTATAGCTTAGGGCGATATCTTTTTTATTAGCTTGTATTTTGCCCATATCCAATGTGCTTTTTATTATATCGAGCAGGCTTGCCGACACCAAATTAATAACAGGCCCCTCCATTTGCGATTTAGACCATTGCAGTAAATTGGTAAGCATATCTATTGTGCTGTTAGTTGAAGCAAGTAATTCCTGCTCTATTCCCTCCCGCAGCGGGCCGTCCAATTCATTTTCGTTAAGCAATTGCAGGTAACTTTGTATGTTAATAAGTGGTGTGCGCATATCATGCGATATGATGGACATTAACTTGTTCCTTTCAATATCGCTTTTTTCGAGCTGCTCTTTTTGAAGTAATATGTGTTGATTCTGCACTTCAATAGCTATGGCCTTTTCCTCAACTGCTATACGTTCTTTATCGTAGCTTTTGCGGATATATTTAATAACGATATAAATTGCTATCACCGATAACGGAAACGCCGTAATTCTGTCTATCAACTCGCCCTTGCCCGCATCAAATGGATGTTGGACTAACGTTGGATAATAGTATGCAGCAAAATGCAATGCCAAAAAACCAATGATATATACTATTAACCAGGCCAGGTGCTGCCGATAAGGAGAAATAGCAAATACCAGCAAAAGGTATGCTGGCCATATAATATCAGTTGAGCCATTAATACCCGAATTAGCGAAGTAGTTAAATGAGAAAACGATTATCCCTATTACTCCAAATAAAATGCTGCTGTGTGGTTTGTTATTAAAGCGGGAATTATAGTACTCATAATAAAAAAACAAACTTAATAGCAAACTGGATAAAGAAGCGACATAAAGCCCGGCAAAAACATTGTACGGCACATAAAAAATAGCCAGTATACTTAAACCAACACTAATGGAATGAAATATCCTGCTTTCTAATGAAAAACTGGACGAATCACCTATAAGCCTAAGCCAAACCGTATTTATTTTTTTAATCATAGGCTAGTAAGAGCGGCCTGGTTTAATTTTAATATGGTAACCAAGGCCGTTTGATTTATATAGGTGTAGGTGTTTGTACGGAATATACTGCTAAATTGTTTAAAATTGATATGTAATTGCTATAGTTAAATAACATTTAAGAAGCCCGCGCTTGTAAAGTTATTTTTTCGGCAGCAATTATAACAAGTAACCACATCATTAATCCCCCTAAAACTAACCTTCTGAAATTTGCGTTCTTAATACATGAAACGCCTCTTGTGCCTATGCATATTACTAATGGGTTTTGTGCCGATAATAACCGCGCAAAATAAAAATCAGGTTATCGCTTTTGCCAGCGATACGCAGGAACCAATGTGGGTAGAGAAGCTATGGCTCAAAGCCAATCATAATTTACTGGCAACAAAAATGATCTTTAAAGATGTAGATAGCCTGCGCCCAAAAGCTTTTTTTATTTTGGGTGATGTTGTTTCGCTTGGCAAAAGCAAAAAGGCCTGGAGAAATATCGATAATTACATTAGCCAGTTAGTTAAGGATTCTATTCCCGTTTATGCCACATTGGGGAACCACGAAGTAATGTTCAATTCTAAAAAAGGGATACGCAATTTTATAAAGCGCTTTCCCGCCTACGACCCCTCCGGGTATACAGAAATAGTTGATTCTGTAGCGGTAATATTGCTGAATTCTAATTTCGCAGCAATGTCTGTAACAGAGATTGCCCGGCAAAACGAGTGGTATGAGGCTAAATTAAATGCACTGGATACCGAAGCGGCAGTAAAAATGATCATTGTTGGATGCCATCATTCGCCGTATACAAACAGCACTATTGTAAACCCTTCAGAAGCTGTAAGGCAAAGCTTTGTGCAGCCGTTCATCAAATCAAAAAAAGCGGTACTGTTCCTTTCCGGGCATTCACACAACTTTGAGAATTTTAAGATCCAGGGAAAGAATTTCCTTGTAATTGGCGGTGGTGGTGGCCTTCATCAGCCACTGCGGGCTAAAAACGTGCAAATGCCCGATATCTCAGGAGATTATAAACCGGATTTTCACTATCTCGAAGTAAGCAGGCAAGGCGAAACGCTTAATGTTTTATCCAGGCGGTTAAAAACAGACTTTACAGGGTTTAACGATGGCTATAGTCTAAAAATAAGCCAATAGCCATTGACTAATAATAATAAACCCCGCAGGCTTGCCAGGCAAGGAACTGCGGGGTGGTAACCGCTACGTTACAGCTCTTTATCGTCGATCAGTTTTGCGTCGCGGGTATTCTTTTGTACGGCAATGGCCGAAAACATGCTAAGGCAGAATGCCATGGCGTAAAAGCCCTTTTCGCTTCGGGCCAGATCTGCATTCCACAGGCCAATCGTTAACAGTACCATTGCCGCTATAGTAGCAAACCAGCTTAGGCCATAGTACAGATCCGTAACTACAAGTCCTTCTGCCCGGTCCCTGACGCTTTTTTGTACAGAGATCACGGCGAATAAGCCAAATAATAAAATGGTGAAATAATAGCCTTTTTCGTTCAACTCCATACTTGCATTCCATAAGCCGATGCAATATCCCACCACCCCTGTTAATAAGGCAAACCAGGAGGCCCCTATAAATGCGGCTGTTGGTTTAAACGGGTTTCTAACATTATCACCATGTTTGATGATAGGTGAATTTTCTTCTGTTCTGTGTTGTAGCGATTCCATATTTTTTTGTTTTAGTAATTAATATGAAAGCAAATGTCGGTTGTATAACAGACCTGGAAAAAGCAGAATTTGAAAATTACTGACGATATATTTTCTGAAAATCATACTTTTATATGCATATAATATATCATCATGGACTCAATTCAGGAGTTAATCAAATTACTCAATACTGCCGATAAGAAGCTTTTCAGGAAGTTTTTACAGCGGAAAAACAAAAGAGGCGATGTGAAAAATTTGCAGTTGCTCGATTTGATAGAAACTGACGATATAAATGGCTTAAATAAGCTTTACGAACCGGAGAAAAACAATGATGCATACCATGCTTTACGTAAAAGGCTGCAGGATAATTTACTGCTATTTTTATCTCAGAAAGCTTTTGAAAGCAACAGTTCTGATACCTATGAGGCGTTGCGCCTGGTGGTTGTAGGTCGTTTTCTATTAGAAAACGATGTGTTTAAGATAGCATTTAAATGTTTAGATAAGGCCGAGCGGCTGGCCGACCATTTGGAGCAGTTTAACCTGCTGAACGAGATTTTGCTATTAAAACTGCAGTATGCCCATTTGCCGGGAGCTGAAGAGCTTGATACTTTGACCTCGCGCTTTCTGGGAAACCAGGCGCATATGGTACGCGAGGCCAAACTCAATATGGCCTACGCCTTTTTACGGCAGGAACTGCAAGAGATACAACTGAAGGGGAAGGTAGTTAATTTAACCGCCCTGATGCTAACGACGATCCGGAAATACAAAATTTCCGAACAGGACCTGATGACTTATAAGTCCATTTACCAAATTCTTTTCATTGCGAATGAATACGCGGCCATACAGCAAAATTATGGATTGATAGAGCGCTATATCAACCGGACGAATCAGTTTATAAAACAGGCGGATAAAAAGCCGGCTTATCTTTTTTACCATATATCCATCCTGTATTATTTGGCAAACTTTCATTTACGGCGAAAAGATTTTGCAAAGAGTGTATATTATCTTAAGGAAATGATGGAGCTGATGGTGACGGATAGTCGTTATTATACGTTGTTTTATTTACGCTATCAGTTACTATCTGCGCTCAACTTGTTCTTTACGGGCTCTTCTTTAGATGCGATCTCGCTATTGCAGGAATCGCTCTCTAATACAAAGCATGCGTCTAAGCCCGAAGATGTAGAGGATTTACGAATATGCCTGACCATGGTTTTAGCCCTGTGTAATGACCGGGGAAGTTTAAAACAGCTAAAATTACTAATGCGCACCGATGCCTGGTACGAAAAAAGAATGGGCATGTTATGGACCATTCGAAAAAATCTGATGGAAATTCTGGTCCATGCACAGTTCTCTAACATCGAGCTTGCCATGTCCCGGATAGCCAGCTTCCGGCGCCGGTATAAGAAGTATCTGCTGAAAACGTCTGAAGAACGCGTGCTATCATATCTGGGCTTGGTTGAAAAATACCTGCTAAAACCCGATGTGGCTTTTGATTTGGCGTATAGAAGGGAGATTTTAACCTTGCCCGGCAAGGCTGAAAATAACGATATCTTCACATTGAGCTTTATTGCCTGGTTAATAGCGCGCTGGAAGAAAGAAACGGCTTGTAAAGTTGTGCTGACACTAATACAGAATAACAACTATGTGCAATAATATTTGCCTAAGTAAATGAATATATATTGCAGTTGACACGTGCCGGTTAGCATAGACAACTCAATACAAAAGCCTTGAATTTAATTGTTCAGGGCTTTTTTACGTCGAATAAATTGTTGGGGATACGTGTATAGGTTTGGGGTTGTACAAAAACAAGCTTAATAAGCGGGAACACAGTTTTAATGGCTGTTCTGATCCGCTCTATGGATGCTGTAATATCTTCTGTATCAATATCGTGCTCAAACTCTACTATAAGCATCAACACTACATCATCGGGCGCCTGGTAGGTAGATAATACATTCACCACGCGTATCACGGCTTCATCCTTCTCGGCAAGTAACCTTATTTTATGCTGCGTTATAGGTGCTATGCCTTCACCCATCAGCAGGCTGCGGCTTTCCCTTGCCAGAATGGCAGATACCCCAACAAGCAGCAGGCCTACCAATAAAGACGCTACACCATCCATGTAATGCATGTCGTAATTATGGCCTATATACATAAATACAAATACGATGAGTAAGCCAAGCACCGCTGCGCCATCCTCAAACAACACCAAAAAGCTGGATGGATCCTTACTTTTAACAATGGCAGCCCACCAGGTTTGCCCATTGCGCAGCTTATCAAATTCTTTTATAGCGATAACCAGTGAGGTGCCCTCAAACAACGCTGATGAAGCCAGTACAATGTAATTCCACAGTGGGTTGGTTACAGGCTCGGGTTTTATAATATGCTGAATGCCCTGGTAAATAGAGATACCACCACCCAGGCCAAATATCAATATAGATACAATGAACGACCAGAAATAAAGCTCCTTACCGTAACCAAAGGGCCTTAAACTATCGGGGGCTTTGTGGCTGCGTTTTAAGCCATAGAGCAATAGTACCTGGTTTACAGTGTCAACCATGGAGTGGATGCCCTCGGATATCATAGACGAGCTGTTGGTAACCCCACCTGCAATAAATTTAGTTACCGCAATAAGCAGGTTGGCCGTAAGCGCGCTGTAAATAGAGGCATTGTTTTTAGCTTTCATACTTATACTAATACAAATGCTAAAAAAGCGGTTGTGTTTTTATAGATGTATTTTTGTTACACGCACCTTGTTAAACAGAAAGTCGTCGGCATTATAGAAACAGGTATCTAAATAGTCGTGTAAGCAAAAAGCCCGGTTAGTTACACCGGGCTTTAATTTTATATCTTACCAAACAGTTCGGCAAGCTTGTCGTCCAGATCATCGCCCCGGAGGTTTTTACCGATGATCTTGCCATTGGGGTCTAACAAAAAGTTTTGAGGGATGCCACGTACAGCATAAAGATCGGCAGCTTTGCTTTTCCAGAATTGCAGATCAGAGACCTGTGTCCAGGTTAGCCCATCTTTATGGATAGCTTTTAACCATGCTTCTTTAGCATTTGGCCTGTCTAACGATACACCTAAAATGGTGAAGTTTTTATTTTTATACGCATTGTATGCTTTTACCACATTTGGGTTTTCGCGGCGGCAAGGGCCACACCATGAGGCCCAAAAATCAATTAGCACATATTTACCGCGGAAAGATGCCAGGCTAACCATTTTACCTGCTGTATCAGCCTCGGCAAATTCAGGAGCTGTTGCGCCCAAAGCCACGGCTTTAAGTTTAGGCATCATCACTCCAAATGCCTTACCGCCTTCCGATTCTTTTATCGCTGCAGAAAGGCCATTGTATAAAGGTTCTATCTCGGCATAATCAGCACTGTATGCAAAGCTCTGTAATGAATTTAAACTAACGTAAGAGTCGGGGTGTTCTTGTAAAAATTTTTTAGTTATAGCTTTTTCTTGCGCATCAATGGCTTTTTCATCGGCTTTGCTTTGTTTAATAAATGCTGCCGATTGCTTTTGCTCGTCGGTAGCTGCTTTTTCTTTAGCTTCCATGGCTGCATAACCATCACTCACAGGCTTTAAAGCTGCCTGGAATTGCTCGTTCTCAATATTGGTTTTTGTTCCGGTAACGTTAGCTTTTTCCAGTACATCTGCACTTTTAACGGTTATTGTGCCCGGTTCAATGTAAATTGATTTATAATCGCGTGAGCTATTTAAACCGGTGCCTTTATCATTCAGTAATAAATATCCCTGAGCAGGAGCAGCGCCGGGTGTGCCGGTAAATTTAAACTCCCCGTTATTTAGAACGGCCGAATCTACAATGGTTTTACCCGCGTTTCTGTATTGGAGGTATACTTTGGCAGGGGCGCTATATACACCTACCTTTCCCTGAACGGTAAATTTAGTATCCTGTGCAAACGCCAACACCGGCAAAAGCGCAACGGCGCTTAATAATATCTTTTTCATCATGATGGTCAGTTTTTTTAAAGCACCAATATCAAATTAATTATCAGGAAATCAAATTTTTCCGAGTAACTTTTCTAACGTGCTATCCAGATCATCACCACGCAAGCCTTTTGCAACAATTTTTCCTTGTGGGTCTATTAAAAAGTTTTGAGGGATAGATTGTACCCCGTATAAAGTGGCGGCAAGGTTATTCCAATATTTCAGGTCGGATACCTGTGTCCAGGTAAGCCCGTCGTTCTTTATGGCAGCCAGCCATGCGGCTTTACCATCGGGCCTGTCTAAGGATACACCAAGCACGGTAAAACCCTTGCCCCGGTACTTGTTATAAATTTTTACCACGTTAGGATTTTCCTGCCTGCAGGGGCCGCACCATGATGCCCAAAAATCTATCAGTACATATTTACCTCGGAAAGATGATAACTGTACAGGTACACCATTTACGTCGTTTTGTGAAAAATCAGGCGCCATGGCGCCAATTGCGGTTAATCTTAACGCATCAATAGATAATTTTAATTGCTTGCCCCCCTCTGTTTTTTTAAGATCATCAGAAAGCTGGTCGTATAACGGGCCAACTTCGGCTACATCAGGAGTTGGCCCGCTAACGCTTGATAGCGCTAATAAACTGATATAGCTTGCCGGGTGTGTGTTAATAAAGTTTTTAAGCACTGTTTTTTGTTCGCCCTGCAGTACTTTATATTTGGCTTGCATAGCGTTTTGGAAGGAGGCCGACCGTTGCTGCTCAGCAGTGGCCTTTTTCCCTTCAAGGGTTATTTGCTGTGCCTTATCTAAAATTATTTTTAGCTGGGCTTTAAGGTTCTTATTATCATCATTAATAGCTGATCCGGTAATATCAGCAGTGGCGATAGAATCTTTACCGATAACTATGAGGGTGCCTTTTTCCAGGAAAAAGCTTAACCCATCGGCAGTTTTAGATGGCCCCCCATCCGAGAAATTCTGGGCAACATATTTATCAAACCCCAGGTTTTTATGATCTATGAATAAGGACGCGCTCACCGGATCCATTACCACACCATCAAACTTAAACTCGCCATTACTAACGGTTGATGAATCGGTTACGCTGTTTGCGCCTAAATAATAAACCAGGTATGCTGTAGCGGGGCCCTTAATATTAGTCAGTTTGGCTTTTACAGTAAAGGGCTGCGCGTTTTGCGCGAATGCAATTGCAGGCAAAAATGCCGCTATCACGAAAAAAAATCTCTTCATTTAAATTTATCAGTAAAGTATCTATAACGGGTAAACGCCTAATCAATTGCCAATTAGTTCAATTTTTGATAGGTGCGCCACCAAAGGTCGGGCATTTCGCCTGATACTGCGGTTTTATAGTCCTCATAACGGCAAGGCACTAAATGAAAACGTTCGTTCTTGGAGCCGCCTGTTGGGTAAGGTACCTGCATCCACCAGCGGTCGCTTTTTTTGCTTTTTACAAACACAAGCTCATGCTCATCGTGCTTAAGGCTGGTTTTGTAAATAAGGTATTGAGATTTTGGGTTAAGCGGGTAATCGCGTTTGCGGTTATAAAAACCATCTATAAAATACCATATCATCTGCGATAGCAGCATGGCTGTTTGGCCGTTGTTATCAAAGGCCGGGTTAAACTCGTAAAACCCTATCGAGCTCAGTTTATCATTAAAACCGGCATAGCGGCAAATCTGGCAGGCCTCCTCGCCATAAAAACCGTTTGGCTTAGCGTTGGCATTACCAACCGCGTCCGACGAGCGAATGGCGCCCATATCAAAGCTTACCATATTGGCATTACGGATAATCGGTTCGGCTACGGCTATGTTTTGGGTAAGTTCGCCAAGGCGGTGTACATCAAAATAAAGCTTCTCCATCACCCTTAAACTCTCCTGGCTGGCAAAATAGGTTTGGTAACCCATGTTACTGTAATTGAACAGGTAGTTAGGCTCGTGCAAAAATATTTTGTTAAGGTACGATGCAGAGGAGGTTTCGATAGTTTCGTGAAAGCCATCGTCCTCCAGGTCGAACTGCGAATCAACCACCAGCATATCCACCTTTTGCTCCAGGGTTTCGTAGCCCAGGTATTGCGCATAGGTAAGATCCTGCCCGCCACCGATGATGACCGGGATAATATCCTTTTTGATCAACTCCTCAACCACGGTTTTAAGCGCGTAATAGGTGTCAACAACCGTTTCGCCACGTGCAATATTACCTAAATCGGCAATTTTTGTAGTATAACCGCCTTCGTTTAACTGGTAAAGTTTTTCGCGCACGTAATCGGGCCCTAAAGCGCAGCCGGGGTTGTTTATGGCGTTTCGATCATCAAGCACACCAATAATAGCGATATCCGTTTTTTGTTCCAGGTCGGGGAAGTCAACCGAGTAATGTTCAATCTTATCGCCAAGCTGGCTGGTAAAATATCCATTCTTTGGGGTGATCTTTTTAAGATCTATTGGAGTGAAAAAATCGGATAGAGACATATTTTTTGATCTGCAGATATGCTGATGTGCAAATGTGCGGATTTTTTGCAGATTTGCATATGATTTTAGTAACCGGTGCAACAGGTTTTTTAGGGGCCGAATTAGCGAAGGAGCTTATCCTGCGTGGAAACCGTATCCGTTGCACTAAGCGTGCGTCGTCAACTATCCCCCAAATACTACAGCCTTACGCTGCAAAAATTGACTGGGTAAATGCCGACCTGATGGACGCCACCGCGCTTGAAGATGCACTGGATGGCATAACGCAGGTTTATAACTGTGCTGCCTTTGTATCACTAAAACAGGCCGATAAAGAACCGATGATCCGTACCAATGTGCGCGGCACTGCCAATTTGGTAGACCTGTGTAACGAGCGGAACATCCGCATGGTACATACCAGCTCGGTTGCTGCCGTGGGCGAGGCCAAGCCCGGCGAGATGATCACTGAGAACCATCACCTGGATTCATCAACAGAAACCGATGGTTACGCCATATCAAAACTGGAAAGCGAAATGGAGGTGTGGCGCGGCATTGCCGAAGGACTGGACGCCGTTATTGTAAACCCAACTATTATTATAGGCGCCAGCGCAGGCACCACCGGCAGCGGGCAGATCTTTGAAACCGTACGTAAAGGCCTTAAATTTTACACTAAAGGCACTATTGGCTTTGTAGATGTGCAGGATGTAGCCAAATGTATGATAGCCCTGATGGAAACTACTATAAGTGGAGAGCGCTACATTATTAATGCCGAAAACAGGGCATACAAGCAGCTTTTTGAAGAGATTGCCGGATGCCTGGGTGTACCCGCCTCCAAAACATTAGCTAAACCCTGGATGATGGAACTGGCCTGGCGTGGTGCATCTTTAATTGGCGCTATAACCGGCAAAGCACCCGCCCTTGATAAAACCAGCGCCCGGGCAGCATCAGTTATCCGCGAATTTGATAACAGCAAAATTAAACAGGCTATCGGGTTTGAGTTTAGGCCGGTGAGCGACACGATAAAGGAGGTGTGTTCGGCTCTAAAAGGTTAAAGATAGCAGATCTTTTTAGAAGAAAACAGCAACTTTTTCTGACTTTTTTGCGACCTTAAAACGCCTTTAACCGGCCTTGAAACGCCTTTTTTTAGCGGCAATAGTTCCGACCGGGATCTTTTGACTAAAAGCCTATTTTTTCAACTTTAATAACACCACATTTTCCACATGCTGGGTATGCGGGAACATATCCACAGGCTGTATTTTAACCGTGTCGTATTTCTCTTTTAATATCAGCAGATCGCGGGCCTGGGTGGCGGCGTTGCAGCTTACGTAAACAATTTTGTCGGCTTCAATTTCCATCAGGCGGGCAACCACATCGGCATGCATGCCTGCGCGTGGCGGGTCGGTGATGATCACATCGGGTTTGCCATGCTCGGCCACAAAATCGTGCACCAGCACATCTTTCATGTCGCCGGCATAGAACTTGGTATTGGTGATGTTGTTGATCTGGGAGTTTACCCTGGCATCTTCAATGGCCGATGGCACATACTCCACCCCAACTACTTCGCGCACATGGCCTGCAATAAAGTTGGCAATGGTGCCGGCTCCGGTGTACAGGTCATAAACCAGTTCATCGCCGGTGAAGCCTGCAAAGTCGCGGGTTATCTCGTACAGGCGCAGGGCCTGGATGGAGTTTGTTTGATAGAATGATTTTGGCCCAACCCTAAAGCGTACCACATTGCCATTGGCAGCAGGCATTTCCTCATGTATATATTCCGGGCCGCGCCAAGCTACAACCTCCTGGTCGAAGATGGTATCGTTCATCTTGGTATTTAAGATGTACAACAGCGACGTGATCTGCGGGAAGGCGGCATCTACATAGTTCATCAACAGGTTTACCTGTTCTTCATCCGCGTGGGCGAAAACCACGATCACCATGATCTCGCCTGTAGACGAGGTACGGATAATAAGGTTACGCAAAGCGCCGGTATGCTGGCGCACATCGTAATAGCTGATGCCATTTTGTTTGGCAAAGGCGTTGATGCTGTTCCGCAGATCGTTTGAGGGCTCGGCCTGCAGGTAGCAATGGTTAATGTTCAGGATCTTATCGAACCTGCCGGGGATATGGAAACCCAGGGCGTTCATATCAAGCGTTTCGTCTTCGCGGTTTTCGCCTTCGTAAAGCCAGCGCTTGTTTGAGAAAGTGTACTCCAGTTTGTTGCGGTAGTAACGGTCGGCAGGTGAGGGAACAATGTTATCCATGTGTTCCACATCTATCTTGGCAATGCGGGTTAAGGCATCGTGTACAGCTTTTTGTTTGAATTTTAGCTGTGCCTCGTAGGTCATATGTTGCCACTTGCAGCCGCCGCAGGTGCCAAAATGTTCGCAAAACGCAGGCACACGGTATTCTGATGGGGTGATAAGTTTGGTGATCTTGGCTTCACCAAAGCTCTTTTTACTACGGTAAACCTCTACGTCTGCAACATCGCCGGGCACGGCTTTTTCAATAAAAAGCACAAAATCTTCGGCTTTGCCTACCCCTTTGCCTTCTTCGGCAATATCAATTACGGTTACGTTCTCAAAGAACTTAGGTTTTTTTGCAGATCTACTCATCAGGCTGCAAAGTTAAACGTATTTATTAATTTTTTAGTGACAGGGGTTTGGCTATCGTAAATTTAACCACAGAGGGCACAGAGATTTTCCCAGAGAGCAAGAGATTTGCGGAGTGCCGGTATTTTGAGCCATAGAAATCTACTTAGCAGCAAGCTGCTTTAGCATCAATCATGATATTGATTCAGATAAACAAGTGCAGGATGTCGTTCCAAAAGGTATCCGGTTCGGTATCTTCCATGTCAAACTGCTCGTCTATCAGGTCTGAAAATTCTGTTAATTCCCTACTCATGGCAATAAATTTTACTATGCAAACATAATAAAATTTATACCGAAAACCAAAACGGTATTTTGATTTTATTTTTTATTTAAATTATACTTAACTCTCTGTGCGCGTATATTTTCGGCAGCCCTATTCCTAATGACCGGTAAGCTCTACCGCTTTGTAGCTATGGAAAGAAAGTTTTTTTGCCTTGTAGAGGCTACCCTTAATTGCTATTATGGTAAAACCACGAATTAATTAAAGATTTGGCTGTGGGTAACCCCTACGGGCAATACGCCGGTTAATTGTTATGCTACATAGCCCGTATGGGGCATTTCTTTTCTGCGATTTATTGCGTCTGCACGGCTTGGGTCACATTGGTAATTTCCAGCTTATAAAGATATGACCCGCCTGCAATACACACACAGTTGGACAACATTAAGTAAAAGAACTCATTATGAACATTGAATGCTTCTGGCATTACCAATGCAAAAGTGCCTGCCGTTAGCACTATGCCTGCCACAGCTATTAAATGTTTAATCTGCCGTGACGATGGACAGGAAGCAATAAGCCCCTTAATTATAAAAAGGAATATTACCCATGTAAGTAAAGAAAATATGCCGCCAAACAAAACGCACATGGCGTACTTACTTATTTCCTCGTTCATGTAATCAGTTATACTTGTGTAATCATCCCTTTTAAGGCACGATTCAATAAGTAGATAAATCACAGGGGCTATAGCCACACTGGTTAGCCACACTTTTATACTGTAAATAAATGAGTTTGATTTCATATTTATAATATTACATATATAAAGGTAGGGTATTTACCTGCGCGATTGTTATAGCAGCAATGGTTTTCTTATACTTATACTGCATCTTTTTCACGTACATATCAAACGTTACACCGCCTGCCATAAAAAGCTTTTTGTGGCCATACCAAACCAACAGCGATGTTGCATGGAAGAAATGTTTGTACGCCACCTTGCGCCACGATTTGGAGAAATTTGATTTCCCCTCAAAGATGATGGCCAGCCGCTCGGTTTGGAAAACGATGTGCGGTGCTTCGTCTATCAAAATATCGGTACAGATCTCTTTAAGCAAGCGGCATTGGGTTGCATCCTTCAGCGCCTGGTAAAAGATCTGAGCGGTGCTCTCTACCACAATAACGGCCAGCGTCCATAACTCCATACTGGTGTTAAAGTAGCGTACCTTGCGGAACAGCGTATCGCCCCAATCCTTCTTTACCCGTTTTTGCCCTATCTTATCAATATAGCGGCCCAGGTTATTGCCATGTTTTTGCTCTTCTTTGATGAAAAGCTTTACGGCGTCCACATAATCCGGGTCGCCAAGGCGGTAGGCGTATTTTGTTGAAGCCGCTATGAGGTGTTCGCCTTCGGATGTTTCGCCCAGTTGCCAGGCCTGTAATGATGGCAGGACGGCTGCTATCTCATCCTGCGTAATGGTTGGCGCTAAGGCCCAGTTAACCCTTTTGTGGCGGGCATTTGCCTGGAAATACCCTATCCAATAATTGCTTGTATGCATAGTTTTGATGTTTTATGTTAAGACGCGATACTTCGTGTGTTGATGAATAATATGATACGGTGTTAAAGAGAGACGCGAAGTATCGCGTCTCTGCGATATGTGTTATTCAGGTTTATCCCAATTTATTTTGCGCGAGAAATACATGAGCATACCCGTGATGATAAACAGGGCGATACTACCTATCATTAGCGCCAGGTCTTCCAGTTGAATGATAACGTAAATAAAAATGTAGATAACGGAGAGGATAAGCGCAAATAAGGCTGCAGCACCCCTGTTTTTGAGCAGGGAGGCAATGAATACAGACACCAGCCCTATGGTTGCCACCGATGCAATGATGTAAGCAGTGTTGTAGCCAACCTGCTCGGAGAACGACAGCAGCAGGATATAATAGATGATCATAGCGGCACCTATGAGCACGTAATTAAACGGATGGATGCGCTGCTTGCGGATAACCTCGGTAAGGAACAACGACACAAATGTTAACAATACTATCAGTATGGCATATTTGCTGGTACGGGTTATTTTTTGGTACTGATCTACCGGTAATATAAGCTTTACACCAACTGATGCGTCGTCCTGCTTTTTTTCTATGCGGAACAGGTTGTTATCAACCACCCATTGCTGCGGATAAGGCCTGTTATAATACAGCATGCGCCATTTACCTAAAAATCCATTTTCATCTATCTTACTTTCATCGGGCAAATTACGGCCCTGAAAACTTGGGCTTTGCCACTTGCCGCTAACTTCCACATCGGTAGTTTTACCTAAGTGTAAAAAATTTAATGATTGGCTTCCCTTAAGTTCAAGTGTGTAATTAAAGTCGAAAGCACCGTCCTTTACACTGCTTAAATTAATCCCGGCCTGCAAGCCATTAACAAATAAATCATCATTGCTGAATGAGGGCTGCGCAGTTAATTTCATTCCCCCTGCCGTAATTATTGGATTGGTTTTTAATCCCTTTAGATCAGATATACTGAATAAAAGACGGGCTTTATCTAATAGCAGTTTATCGGGCGACAACGAGAACATCCCCAAATCGGCGCCGGCAAAATTACCGGTTATTTTAATGGTTGAGGTATATATTACTGCCTCGAACATGCCGCGATGACGTTTTTGAGGGCTTAAAACAGCCTTTATATTTAAATTTTCGGGTAATATGTAAAGGTTCTCTATTACCTCTTTAGTGCCTTGTTTATTATCAGTCCCCATAAAATTTACGCTCTTACGGTAAGGTATCATCAATACCGGGCCTTTTATGGTTTGCGCGCCCGACCACTGGCTGGCAATATCATTGGCCACCTGTTGCTGCCGGCCGGCACGCTCACGTATCAGGTCGTCAATTAATGACGATGGTATCACTAATACCAATATCAAAAAGCCAATGAAGGCCAATTTAATGGTGATCGATTCCCTGAACCAATCCATGATGCTTCTTAAAGCTGTTTTTTGTTCTTCTATCATTGTTTTATTTAAAAGTACTTTGAATTGCAAAGTAGTAGGGTAAAAAAATATAGTTATTAGATCTTCTGATTTTTTATGATCTGCTCCAAAGCATCAAGATGTTGCTTAAATGCGTGCTTACCTTTAGCACTGGCCTCGTAATTGGTATTTGGCTTGCGCCCCAAAAACGATTTGTGCACTGTAATGTACTCCTCCTTCTCCAAAGCCTTCAGGTGCGAGGCCAGGTTCCCGTCCGACGCATCCAGCAGCTCCTTCAACGAGTTAAAATCGTAACGCTCGTTAACCATCAGCACACTCATTATTTGCAAACGCAGCCGGTTCTCGAACGCCTTATCAAGTTTTTCAAATGGAATCTTCACCGGTCGTATTTTAAGTACATGATGCTGCCATAAACAATATGCAGTACGCCAAAACCAATAGCCCAAAACAACAGGCCGTAACCGGGCATTAAAGCGGCCAGCAAACCTAATAAAATTTCTATGATGCCTAAATATTTAACGTCGTTATAAGTAACATTGCTCGCGTTCACTAAAGCCAATCCATAAAATATCAGGGTGGTTGATGCTACAACACTAAAGTACCCTCTGAATATTAAAACAAGCACCAGCACCGCCCCGGTTACTAAAGGCACGGCCAAATTAAACAGCAGTTGCCTGCTTGCCCGGCCCCAAACGCTTTGGCCTTTTTGTTTAGCCTTACGCCTGGTTAACACCACACCGGTAATTATTGATGCAATAAAAACGATGATGCCGGTTAAAGCGAGCTTTTGCCAGTTAGCGTGTAGTGGCCCGTTAACAGAATCGTTATAGGCTGTATAATTTAACTGATCAAAATAATCAGATCCAAATGTTATCCACCAGGCAACACCGGCGCCAATTAAAGCATAAACCCCGGCCAGCACACCACTAAGGCCGCTGAGTGAGATAAACTTTGAGGAACGCTCCATTAAACTGCGGATGGAGGTTAGCTCGTCCTGTATTTCGTTTTGTTTCACTTAAAAGTACTTTGTTATTCAAAGTAAGTTATTAAAATTGAGAGTTGCAAATAAAATTTTAGAAAAGAAAGATTTTTAATTCTTTCCTCGGAGAGGGGCGGCAGATTGTGTGGTGGCAGGGAGGGGTTTATAACGCCTTGTGTACAATAAAAATCTCCCTGACAATACTGGTCTAAGTTTTCAACTTAGACCAGTATCATGACCCGTAGGGTCTACCGCTTTGTAGGCATAATAATGTGTGATTTGTGCCGCATCGCGGCTACCCATCTAACTGGCAGGTAAATATATTGCATTGTTCTACATTTAAAAAAGCTGATAAAGGGTAGACCCTAACGGGGCAAAAGCTGTTTTTTTCATTGGCTACAAAGCGGTAGACCCTACGGGCCATGAAAAATAAACCTCTAATACTGGTCTAAGTTTCCAACTTAGACCCAAAATGAGTTAAGCTTTCAGCTTAACAATATTCACTGTGCGCCCGCAAGCTGAAAGCTTGTTTTATTTCTGGTCTAAGTTGAAAACTTAGACCTGTATCGGGGGTTTATAACGCCTTGTGTACATAAAAATCTCCCTGACAATACTGGTCTAAGTTGAAAACTTAGACCAGTATCATGACCCGTAGGGTCTACCGCTTTGTAGGCATAATAATATGTGATTTGTGCCGCATCGCGGCTACCCATCTACCTGGCAGGTAGGTATATTGCATTGTTCTACATCTGAAAGGCTGATAAAGGGTAGACCCTACGGGTCATGAAAAATAAACCTCTAATACTGGTCTAAGTTTTCAACTTAGACCCAAAATGAGTTAAGCTGAAAGCTTAACAATATTCACTGTGCGCCCGCAAGCTGAAAGCTTGTTTTATTTCAGGTCTAAGTTGAAAACTTAGACCTGTATCGGGATGTTCTTTACATCAGTATCAGCCGAACTTTGTGTAATGAACAAGATATCTCCTCGTACCTCGTTCGATATGACATTTCTGTTTTATACGAGGATAGCCGCCTTCACTAAATAAGGCAGGATCTCTTTCTGGAAAGACACAAAATTTTTGCGCACATCGCTGTCGCTTACCGAGGTAAAGGCGAAGCTGAACACAATGCTTTTGCTGCATTTAATGAGGAAACGGATGCGCTGGTGATAACCTTCGTGCTTGCGGATACCGGGCAGTTGGGTAAATGATTGTACAAGCAGTTCTTCCAGTTCGTTTGAGAGGTTCTTTAAAAAATCCTGCGAGTTGGTGCTTTCCCGGATAAAATCCCAGCCGATAAATTCGTTGCACACGGTGTATGACAGGCGGCAGGTTTTCATAATGAGGCTGCTCAGGTGTGCTTCCTCGTCCATATCGGCTGTGTTGGTATTGATCAGTTCATCAACACTCACTTTAATATAGTCCATCAGCAAAACATGCAGTACGGCTTCCTTACTATCAAAATACTTGTAGATGGTGGCCTTCGCAATTTTGGCGCGCTTGGCTATTTCGTTCACACTGGTTTTGTGGTAACCGAATTTGCGGAACAGATCCTGCGCTGCCCGCTTAATACTATCTTTAATTTTATCGGCTTCCATTCACTAATTTGACACAAATATCTCAAATTGTGTGGTATTTACAATGTACGACCTGAGATATTTGGTTGCGGGGGCTTTAACGGGCCCACCATCTGAAAGTGAGAACTTTGAGCCGCTGCACGGGTCGGTAGCAGTAAAGCCATTATCATCAACCGTAATAGCGCAAAGTTTCTCGGGCTGGTAACTGCTGCAACGGTCGTAAGCCGCGTATGAGCCATCCACCTGGCGGTAAATAATAATACCGGCAACACCCGCGCCATTTACATAAACATAGCCACCCGGCGCGTTAAGCGCAGTATAACGGGGATCTGTTTTTACAATTTTTACGTTTACCGGTACGCCCGGCACTACATTTCCGCCTTTGCCGCAACCTAAAAATAGCAGGCAAATGATAAGCAGTGCCGGTATATTCTTCATTTATATAATATCTGTTGTAAACTGTTTTAAGAAACGTACATCGTTCTCTGAGAATAAACGCAGATCGCGGATCACGTATTTTAAGTTGGTGATACGTTCTATACCCATACCAAACGCAAAACCTGTGTATTTTTTACTGTCGATACCGCAGTTCTCCAATACATTAGGATCAACCATGCCGCAGCCTAAAATTTCAACCCAACCGCTGTATTTGCACATATTACAGCCCGCGCCTTTACAAATGGTGCATGATATATCCATCTCGGCAGATGGCTCGGTGAACGGGAAGTACGACGGGCGGAAACGCACCCTGGTGCCCTCGCCGTAAAGCTCCTGCACAAAGTGATAAAGCGTTTGTTTCAGATCGGAGAATGATACATTCTCATCCACATACAAACCCTCTACCTGGTGGAAAAAGCAATGTGCACGTGCAGAGATAGCCTCGTTACGGTAAACACGGCCGGGCATAATAGCGCGGAACGGTGGTTTGCCGTTCTCCATCATGCGTACCTGTACCGATGAGGTGTGTGTACGTAGGGCGATATCATCCGTACCATCGCCCTTGCGGATAAAGAAGGTGTCCTGCATATCCCTTGCCGGGTGCTCCTGCGGGAAGTTCAGCGCCGAAAAGTTATGCCAGTCGTCCTCAATCTCGGGGCCTTCGGCCACCACGAAACCAAGGCGTTTAAATATATCGATGATCTCGTTACGCACCAACGACAGCGGGTGGCGCGAGCCAACCTCAAAGCCATCGCCGGGCAGGGTTAGGTCAAGGCCTAAGTCCTGGGTTTTTGGTCCGGAGTCTAAACTTTCTTTGATCTCGTTATACCTGCCTTCGGCAAACTGCTTAAACTGGTTCAGTACCTTACCAAAGGTGCGTTTCTCTTCGGGCCCAACGGTTTTAAACTCCTCAAAAAGGTCTTTTATTAAACCCTTGGTGCCTAAAAATTTTATACGGAATGCTTCCAGTTCATCGGCCTTTGCAGCGGTAAACGCCTTTATCTCGGCAGTGTATTGATCTATTTTAGATTGCATTATAACTTATTCCTTCAAAAAAATGTAACTACAAATATACGGTGTAATTATTTAATCACGGCTAATGCCTTGCCTACCTTGGTAAACGCGGCTATGGCTTTATCCAGATGCTCCACATCATGCCCGGCCGAGATCTGCACGCGTATACGCGCCTTGCCCTGCGGTACTACCGGATAGTAGAAGCCGATAACGTAAATGCCTTCTTCCAGCATTTTGGCGGCAAACTCCTGCGCCAGCTTGGCATCGTACAGCATAACGGGTACAATGGGGTGTACGCCCGGTTTTATATCAAAGCCTGCCGTAGTCATTTTCTCGCGGAAGTATTGGGTGTTGCTTTCCAGTTTATCGCGCAGATCGGTGGTTTCGCTCAGCATATCCAGCACAGCAATTGAGGCGCCTGTAATAGCCGGAGCCAGCGTGTTACTGAACAGGTAAGGGCGCGAGCGCTGGCGCAGCATGTCAATAATTTCTTTGCGGCCTGACGTAAACCCGCCCGATGCACCACCCAAAGCTTTACCCAAGGTGCCGGTAATGATATCTATTTTACCCATTACGTTGTGGTGCTCGTGCGTACCGCGGCCGGTTTTACCCATAAAGCCGCTGCAATGGCTTTCGTCAATCATTACCAAAGCGTTATATTGTTCGGCAAGGGCGCAAATTTTGTCCAGCTGGGCAATGGTTCCATCCATAGAGAATGCACCATCGGTTACAATAATACGGTGGCGAAGATCCTGGGTGGCTTTTAATTGCTCTTCCAGATCGGCCATATCATCATGCTTGTAACGCTTGCGCTGTGCTTTACAAAGGCGCACGCCGTCGATGATTGAGGCATGGTTCAATTCGTCGGATATAATGGCATCCTGATCGTTAAACAACGGCTCAAAAACGCCGCCATTGGCATCAAACGCAGCTGCATACAGGATGGTATCTTCGGTGCCTAAAAATTCAGAGATCTTTTGCTCCAGTTTTTTGTGGATATCCTGCGTGCCGCAAATAAAACGTACGGATGAAAGACCGTAGCCATGGGTATCCATAGTAGCCTTGGCAGCCGCAATAACTTTTGGATGGGCAGAGAGGCCCAGGTAGTTATTGGCGCAAAAGTTTATCACTTCCTGGCCACCCTGTACTGTAATATCAGCACCCTGCGGCGATGTGATGATTCTTTCTTTTTTATATAAACCGGCGCTTTCAATATCGGCAAGCTCCTGCTGTAAAACCGGCTGCAATGTTTTGTACATAATGTTGCGTATTAAGGCCTCAAAATTAAACAATAACAGGCAATTGAAGGTTATGCCGTACAATTAATATAAATAACACAGGTAAACAAACATTTTGTGCCTAAATACTATTTACCGTAAAACCACTGTATGAGAAAAAAATTACTTTTCATCTCCTTCATCCTGACGGCTTTAGGTGCTTCAGCACAGCAGTATAGCTTATCGGGGCGTGTTACCGGGCCAAAGAACGAGCCGGTATCGTTTACATCGGTATATATCCGTAACTCTACTTACGGCACAACGGCTAATGAAGAGGGCCGTTACCGCTTAAAGTTAAGCCCCGGTACTTATAATGTTACCTACCGTTTCACCGGGTATAAGGAACAAACAGAAAGTATTACCATTACCGACCATGACGAGGCGCACGACGTGCAACTGGCCAGCGAGATATTTAAATTTAGCCAGGTGTCTGACAAGTGGAAAGATAACCTTGACCCGGGCGATACCATTATGCGCATGGTTATTGACAAGCGCCGCGCACACCTGGAAGAGGTGAAAGGTTATAGCTGCGCCGTATATGTAAAGGGGGTGCAAAAGCTTTTAAGCTCGCCAAAATCGTTAACCAGCAAGGCGGTTACCCAGGCGCTTGACCTGGACTCGAACGGGCGGGGCATACTATATCAATCGGAGATGTTATCAAACCTTAATTTTGAACTGCCCGATAAGGTACGCGAGGTTACCATAGCATCAAAGCAGGCGGGTGTAAACACTGCTTTTGATTACAGCAAAGCATCAGACCTGCAGGTAAACTTTTACAATAATGTTTTTAAAATAAACGGGCTTAGCACCCGCGGTTATATTTCGCCACTGGCATCAAACGCATTTAATTTTTACAACTACAAGCTTATTGGCAGCACTATACAAAACGGCCGTACGGTTGATAAAATTGAGGTGATCCCCAGGCGCGAGAACGGCCAATATTTCCAGGGGAATATATACATAGTAGAAGGCGATTGGCGTTTGTACAGCGCCGACCTGATGCTTACCAATAAACGCAGCAGCCTTAACCTGGTTGATACCCTTAGGGTAAGCCAGCAGTATATCCCGATTACGGATAGTGTTTGGATGCCTGCGGCGGTGCAGCTAAACTTTAAGGGATCGGTATTAGGGTTTAAATTTGGCGGCTATTACGAGGCCATCTACAATAACTATAAACTGAACCCAACCTTCCCGAAAGGTTTTTTTAACGGCGAAATACTGCGGATAGATACCGCAGCCAACATTAAAACGGCAAACTACTGGAACGCCAACCGCCCGTTGCTATTAACCCGGCAGGAGGCCCGTGATTATCAAAAGAAAGATAGCATAGCGGCATATAAAAAAACCGATATATACCTGGATTCTATTCAACATACCAAAAACAACATCAATTATTTTACTTACACTATATTTGGATATAGCGCCAGTAACCGTGCCGAGACCGATTCGCTTTACATTTTCCCCTTTCTGCAAACATTTTATTATAATACGGTTGAAGGGTTTGGTATAAATGCTAAGGTACGCTACTCGCATAAGATAGACGATCTGCACTCTTACAGCATTACACCGGCCTTGCGCTATGGCTTTGCCAACAAGCTTTTTAGCGCCAACATGCTGGCCGAGTACTTTAACGACCCATTCCATAACAGTAAGTTTTATGTAAACTTTGGCAGCGATGTGCTCGATCTGAATAACGTGGGTACGCGATCATTGTACTTTAACACGCTAAGTACCCTGCTTTATGAGAATAACTATGTAAAGTACTACCGGTCGCAGTTTGGCGGGTTTGGTTACCAGCGCGAACTGGCCAACGGTGTTTTATGGATGGGCGGGCTTAATTACTCCAGCCGTACCCAAATGTATAATAACGCGTTCGGCCATTTATTTGATGTGAAAAACAAAGAGTACACATCTAACAACCCATTAGCACCGGCGGGCACACCTCCCGATGATCATTCGTTTCTGTTCCCGCAGCACCAGGCATTAACCTTTAATACATCGGTAACCCTCACGTTCGATCAAAAATACATCACCAGGCCTACCGGCAAATTTAACCTGCCATCAAAATATCCAACGCTAACCCTAAACTATCGTAAGGGCATTAACAAAGCATTTGGCTCGGATGTAAACTACGATTTTGCATCGGCAGATATCTCACAATACAATATGCGGATAGGCTTATCGGGTTTTTCATCCTTTAAATTAACCGCCGGCGATTTCTTTAATCATAACACGCTGTACTATATGGATTACTACCACTACTTAGGCAACCAGGGTACCACGTTCGATCCTACTTACATCGGTAGTTTTCACTTTTTGCCGTTTTATACTTACAGCACCAGCGGGGCATTCTTTGAAGCACATTTCCAGCATAATTTTGCCGGATCTATATTAAGCAAGGTGCCATTTATCAGGAAGCTAAAACTGGAAGAGGTTATAGGCGCCAACTTTTTAAGCACCAAAGGCAACCCCAACTATAAGGAGTTTTATGTAGGCGTGCAGCGCCTTATTTTCCGGGTTGATTACGGAGTATCGTATGCGGGTAACAACAAATACATCCAGGGGTTCAGGATTTTTTATGGATTACGCTAACGCGTAGTGAGTGGTTGATTGGGTTAGTAGAGAGTGGTTTGAATTTGCAAGAACCACTCACCAACCAACCTTTCACCATTCACCCAAAATAACTATCTTTGCACCTCATTTAACACCGTTTGCAGCGGTATCAATGTGGTTATGACAAAATACAACACACTACTTTACTATTGTTATTCAACAATAGCCGATGGCGAGCAATTTGCGGCCGATCATTTAAAATTTTGTAAATCGCTTGGGCTAACCGGGCGTATCATCGTTGCTGATGAGGGTTTAAACGGTACCGTATCCGGCACTGCCGAAGCATGTAAAACCTATATGGATACTTTACATGCCGACGAGCGTTTCGCAGGGATTGATTTTAAGGTTGACGAGGTGGCAGAGCCTTCATTTGTGAAGATGCACTGCCGCTACAAGTCGGAGATAGTACACTCGGGCCTGCGCGACCCGAACATCATAAACCCGCAAAAACAAACCGGCAAACACCTGGATCCAAAAGACTTTTTGGCCATGAAAGACCGTGATGATGTGGTAATATTGGATGTACGTTCAAATTACGAACACTCTTTAGGCAAATTTAAAAACGCAGTTACGCTGGATATCGAGAACTTTCGCGATTTCCCCGCTATGATAAACCAACTTGCCCAATACAAGGATAAAAAGATACTCACCTATTGTACCGGTGGCATCAAATGCGAGAAAGCATCGGCCCTGTTACTGCACGAGGGGTTTAGCGATGTTTACCAGCTACACGGCGGTATCATCAAATATGGTAAAGAAGCAGGAGGCGAAGATTTTGAGGGTAAGTGTTATGTGTTTGATAACCGCCTTTCGGTTGATGTGAACACGGTTAACCCGGTTGTTATCTCTAAATGTTTTAACTGCGGTACCACCACTCATAAAATGATCAATTGTGCCAACCCCGAATGTAATGAGCATTTTACCCAGTGCGATGAATGCGGTACCAAAATGGATGGCTGCTGCAGCGATGCTTGTAAAGAACACCCGCGCAAGCGTGTGTATGATGGCACAGGCTACTATGTAAAAGTACCGCAGCCGGTAAATACCGCAAAAAAAGGCAATATTCAGCTGGTTGATTAGTTAGATAAGCTATCAATGTAAATTCAAAGGCAAATTGTACTTTCGTATAATTACAGCTGTACCGTTATATATCTATGCGTAAACACCTTCTGTTTGCTTTTTTTATTTGCATGAACCTATTAGCCCATGCGGCGGATATTAAAAGCATAGGTGTACCCTACGTTCAAAACTATACCAAAGCGCAGTACCAGTCGGGCAACCAAAACTGGTCGGTAACGCGCGATGAGCATGGTATTATGTATTTTGGGAATGATGAGGGCCTGCTATCATTTGATGGCCGGTACTGGCAATTGAACCGCATGCCCAATGGCCTTATTGTACGCTCTGTGGCGGCCGATGGGAGGGGTAAAATATACTCGGGTGGCTTTGGTGAGTTTGGCTATTGGGAAAATGATAAAAAGGGTTTTCTTAAATACAATTCGCTTATTCATCTCGTCCCTAAAAAAAATCAGCCTGTAAAAGAAGAAACCTGGAAGATCTATGTGGATAAAGACAAGGTTATTTTTCAATCCTTTGGTTCTATTTACGTTTACAAAAACGGAAAAGTAAACGTTATAAAGGCTCCAAAGCCATTTTTATTTCTGTTTAAAACAGGCAGCCGGTATTTTGTAGAGCAGGTTGATGCCGGCTTGTTTGAGTTAAAAGATGATAAACTTACCTACGTAGAGGGGAGTAATATTTTAGGCAGCCGTGTGCTATCCGTGCTACCTTTTCAAAAAGGCAAGTATCTTATTGGCACGGCCAAAAACGGTTTATTTATTTATGATGGCAAGCAGGTAAGCCCGTGGCAAAACCAGGCTAATGACTTTTTAAAAACCTATCAGCTTAATAATGGAGCTTTCATCCCCGGTAAATATATTGCTTATGGTACTATTTTAAATGGCATTATCATTATAGATACCGCCGGTAATGTGGTGCAACATATCAATAAATCGAGCGGATTGCAAAATAATACTGTACTGAGTTTATATGTAGATACCGAACAAAACCTTTGGGCCGGGCTTGATAACGGGATAGATCGTATCGAGGTAAACTCGCCCCTATACTTTTACTTTGATAAAACCGGGCGCTTTGGTACCGTTTATTCCAGCATCATATTTAATAATAAAATATACCTCGGCACCAACCAGGGGCTTTTTTATAGTGATTGGATAAGTTCGGGTACAAAACGGCTGCTTCAGTCGTTCGATTTTCAACTCATCCCGGGCTCGCAAGGGCAGGTATGGGAGTTATCCCTGCAGGATGGCCGACTGCTTTGCGGGCATAACGATGGTACCTTCCAGGTTAATGGTGCATCCATCACAAAAATAAGTTCTATAAGCGGCGGGTGGACAATCAAAAAGTTCAACAGTAACCAGTTGATACAGGGCGTATACAATGGGTTGCTTATATACCGTAAAGATGTTGCGGGTAACTGGGTGTTTGACCATAAAATAGAAGGCTTCAGCGAGCCATCGCGTTATGTAGAGCAGGATAACAAAGGCCAAATATGGATAAGCCATGCCTATAAAGGCATTTATAAGGTTACGCTAAGTGCTGATAGTAAGAAGGTAATATCGCAAAAATACTATGATAAAAGCTCGGGCCTGCCCGATAATTATAACGTAGGTGTTTTTAACCTGGATAATCGTATCGTGTTCTCGTCAGATTCGGGCTTTTATGTGTATGATGATATTACCGACAGGTTTTATAAATACCAGCAACTGAATAAAGAGCTGCACACCTTTGCAACATCAAATAAAGTGATTGCAGCCATTGGTAAAAAATACTGGTTTATTAATCACGGCAGGGTAGCACTTGCAGACCTTTCGGTGCCGGGCAAACTAACTATTGATTCGAACCGGTTTAGCAGCTTAAACGGCCAAATGGTACAAAACTATGAGAATATAAACCTTATCAACAACCTCACCTATCTTATAAGTGTTGACGATGGCTTTGTTATCCTAAATGATAAAGATGCACTAAAACAAAATAAAATAACCCTGCCCGGGGTTTTGATACGTAAGGTAGAGAACATAACCGATAAAACGGCTGTTTTGAGCGACATGAGCAATAATGCTGATATTTATATCAGTATTCCGTACAATCAGAATAACATTCGTATTGCTTACGCCCTTCCTTATTATAAACAGGCAAAAATTAAATATCAGTATTACCTGGAAGGCTACTCCAAACAATGGAGCGAATGGAGCCCGCAAAGCCAAAAGGAGTTTACCAACTTAAATCAGGGCACCTATCATTTTAAAGTAAGGGCAAAAATTAACGACGAAAGTATCTCGGCCGTTAAAACCTTTACGTTTGAGATATTACCGCCATGGTATGCAGGTAAAGTTGCACTTGCGGTTTATGTGTTACTCATTATACTCATTTACTACATCATCAGGTACTATTATCGCTTAAAATTAAAAAGGCACCAGCAAGAGATACAGGAGAAGTTACAACGCGAGAAAGAAGAGTTTTTAAATCGCGAAGCTATAGCTAACGAGCAGCATATAGTAACTATTAAGAACGAACAATTACAGGCCGACCTGGCCAGTAAAAGCCGGGAGTTGGCAAACTCGGCTATGAACATTGTTTACAAGAATGAACTATTGCAAAAAATAAGCGACGAGATAAACAACTTTAAAGATAGTGCAGGTAAAAAACTCTCGGAAGACCAGCTTAAAAAAATACACAAGGTTATTGATGAAGGCATGAGCGATGACCGCGACTGGAACGTTTTTGAGAACAGTTTTAACGAAGCACATGAGAACTTCTTTAAAAAACTAAAACATGGCCACCCCGATCTGGTACCCAATGATTTGAAACTATGCGCCTACCTGCGCATGAACATGAGCAGTAAAGAAATGGCCTCATTATTAAACATCTCATTGCGGGGGGTAGAAATACGGCGATACCGCCTTCGTAAAAAGCTTAACCTTGAGCACGACAAGAACCTGGTAGAGTTTCTCATCGAGTTATAACACTACATCATTACCTCTCATACCTCTTTCATGTATATGTTATGCGTGCATAGTTTTTGTAGTATATGATGTTATTATTCATAGTATGTAAAATGCTGAAAGCTATGCCGTTATATTTTCTTATTAAAATTTTTGAGAAAGTATTTTTAGGTTGATGTATTAATGTAGAGTTACATTATTTGCTTAAATTACATTATCTGCTCAACTTCGAACCTACAAAAACCAATTAACCCAGTACTTAAAAATTATTAACCACTATGAAGAGAATTTATACAATCTCGGGGTTACTGCTATTGTTTACTTTTTTCACAACTGCTGCATTTGCGCAAAACATTACCGTTAAAGGTAAAGTTACCGACGGCGCCAATGGCGATGCGCTTATAGGCGTAACAGTTGCTGTAAAAGGTACAACAACCGGTACCCAAACCGATGTTAATGGCGCTTACTCATTAAGCGTACCAACTAATGCAACACTACAGGTATCCTATATAGGTTATACCACACAGGACATTGTTGTAGACGGCCGTACTGCAATTGATATTAAAATGCAAGGCAGCAGCAACCAATTACAGCAAGTTGTAGTTGTGGGCTATGGTACGCAGCGCAAACTTGACGTTACCGGTTCGGTAGCATCAGTTAAAGGCGAAGATATCTCAAAGCAATCATCAACAAACGCTGTAAGCTCATTACAGGGTAAAGTTGCCGGTGTGCAGATTTCTAATGCAGGCGGCCCGGGCTCATCACCGCAAATCAGGATCCGCGGCCTTGGTACTGTATATGGTAATGCCAACCCGCTTTATGTAGTAGACGGCGCATGGTTTGATGATATTAGCTTTTTAAACCCTAATGATGTTGAAAACATCAGTATCCTAAAAGATGCGTCGAGTGAATCTATTTACGGTGTAAGGGCGGCAAATGGCGTAGTTTTGGTAACTACCAAAAAAGGCAAGGGTGCGCCTACTGTTAATTACAGCGCTTACGCTGGCTGGCAAAAAGTAACCAACCAACCAAAGTTGGCCAATGCTACAGAATATGCAACTTTAATTAATGAGTTAAACGCTATTCAGTTTCCATCAGATCCGCAAACGTTTGCAGATCCATCAAAATTTGGCACCGGCACCGATTGGCTAAATGTAGTACTGCGCGACGCATTTACCATGAAACACGACATTACCGTTAGCGGTAGCACAGATAAGTCTACCTACTCTTTTTCTGCAGGTTACTTAACTCAACAAGGTGTAGTTACCGGTAACAACTATGACCGTATGACCGCGCATTTACAACAGGATGTGCAAGCCACTAAATTTTTAAAATTAGGTTACAATGCTGTTTTGCAAAGCAGCAAATCAAGGGATGTACCGGGTGATGTTATTTATAAAGCATTTACCGCATCGCCTGTAGTGCCTGTTTATTACAACGACGGTGCTTACGGTGATCCTAATGATTTCCCTATCGGTACGGCTACCAATAACCCTAAAGCCCAGTTAGACTTTTTTAACCAGCGCTCTAATGGTTACCGTATAACAGGTAACATGTTTGCTGATATCAAATTCACAAACTATTTAACATTCCATACCAGCTTTGGGGGTGAATTTGGCCAGGCAGAGGTATTAGGGTACGTTCCGGCTTATAAAGCTACAGCTACTCAGTTAAATGATAACAGTACCCTTAATGTGTCAAGAGGCGAAGTAAGGAACTGGATATGGGAGAATACCCTAACCTTCGATAAAACTTTTGGCGATCATCACTTAACTGTTTTGGCTGGCCAGTCATCACAGCGCTACAAATCATACAATATTACGGCATCAGCACGTAATGTGCCTTTTACAAGCGATGGTGACCTTTACCTGGGTTTAGGAAGTACCACTACAGATCCTAATTTCCCCCGTACAATTGATGATAGCGGGTCATTAGCAACCTATGAATCATACTTTGGAAGGGTTAACTACGCATTTAAAGACAGGTATCTGTTAAATGCATCATTCCGTGCGGATGGTTCATCAAAATTTATTGGCAACCAGCGTTGGGGATATTTCCCTTCAGTGGGCGCGGGCTGGGTTATCAGCAACGAGGATTTCATGAAGGATCAGCACATATTTGATAATTTAAAGATCAGAGGTAGCTGGGGTAAAATTGGTAACGCATCTGTACCAGCCAACCTTTCTACTCTGGTTGTTAATAATTCTGCTGCCTTTACAGCTATTTATAACGGCCAACCTGCAACAGGCGCAAACATTACACAGATCGTTCCTCCAATTACTTATTGGGAGCGTGGTGTTGGTACAGATTTCGGCCTGGAGATGGCCTTCTTAAACAATCGGTTAACATTTGAGGCTGATTATTACGAAAAGAAAACAGAGCAGGCCATTTTTGCTATACCTGTTTTAGGCTCATTAGGAACAAGCGGTGGTACTATTATTGGTAACCAGGCTACTTTCCGCAACAGGGGGTTTGAATTTGCTGCCAGCTGGAGAGGTACCATTGCAAGCGATTTCACCTATAACTTAAGCGGTAATTTTAGCATCAATAATAATAAGGTGTTATCAACAGTTACGGGCGCCAACCCAATTTACGGAGGCGGTGCAGCTGCAACAGGTGGCCAGTTAGCCACTCGTACAATTGTAGGGCAGCCAATTGGCGAATACTATGGTTTAGTTGTTGACGGCGTTTTCCAAAATGCAGCAGAAGTAGCCGCTTCATTACAGCCGGATGCAAAACCAGGCGATTTTAAATATAAAGACCTTAATGGGGATAAAGTTATTGACGCGAAGGATCGTACCGCTATTGGTAACCCTAACCCTAAGTATCTGTATGGCTTTAGCGCAAACCTTAACTACAAAGCATTTGACTTTACAATTGATTTGCAGGGTGTTGCCGGTGTTGATGTTTATAACGCCAATAAAGGCCTACGCTACGGTTCAGAAAATTATACAAAAGATTTTTATGACAACCGCTGGCATGGCGAAGGTACTTCAAATACCTACCCATCAGCAAACGTAGGTGGTGGTAATAACTATAAGCCAAATACTTTCTTTGTAGAAAGCGGCGCTTATTTCAGGGTAAGAAACCTGCAAGTAGGCTATACGCTTCCATCTGCCGTTGCATCAAAAATATTTATGAAAAGGGTTAGGATTTTTGCCAGCGGGCAAAACGTATTCAATTCTTTCTCATACAAAGGGTTCAATCCTGAGATTGGTGGACAAGGCGATCAGCCGGGTATAAATGCCGGTATTGATAATGGTGCATATCCGCTATATGCCACTTATAACTTCGGTGTAAATGTTACATTTTAACAATTAAAAATATTTAAAGTCATGTTTATAAAAAACTTTAAAAGTACACTTACTTTAAGTACGTGTGCAGCACTGCTGGTAGTATCACAGGGATGCAAAAAAAGCTTCCTTGATGTGCCGCCACAAGGGCAGCAGCCAAGCCAGGAATTCTTTAAAACCCAGGATGACGCTACAAAAGCAGTAAACTCTATATATGCCAACTTACGTGCATGGAACAACACAGCTTTTGCCCCTATGGCAATTGAAAGCTTAGGGTCTGATGAGGCTGAAAAAGGAAGTACACCTGCAGATGCTTCATACATGAATGCATTTGATAATTTTACCGTAACTGCAACAGAAGGCCAGATCCAGGACTTTTGGAACGGTGAATATCAAGACATACAGCTATGTAACCAGGTGTTGGATAATGTGCCCAACATCTCTATGGACGCGAGTCTTAAAAACCGTTATTTAGCGGAAGCAAAATTTGTACGCGCTTACGCATACTTTAGGCTGGTACGTGCTTTTGGCGATGTGCCGTTGCGTTTACATTTACCGAAGGATGCCAGCGAATATAATCTTCCGCGCACACCTAAGGCAGATGTTTGGGCAGCTATTGAAGCAGATTTAACTGATGCTGCTGCAGTTTTACCACAAAGTTACGGCTCAAATGATATTGGCCGTGCTACAAAAGGTGCTGCATTAGCGTTACATGCAAAAGCTGCTATGTATCAGAAAAAATGGGATTTGGTTTTAAGCCTAACCAATACAGTTAAAGGCCTTGGTTATACTTTGTTCCCTAATTTTGAAGAATCCTTCAGGATACCTAATGAGAATAATTCAGAATCGGTTTTTGAAATACAGGCCCAAAGTTTAGGCGGAGGTGCTGCAACAAGCCAGTATTCGCAAATACAAGGTGTACCGGGTAACCTTAACCTGGGTTGGGGCTTTAATACGCCTACAGAGGCATTAGTTGCCGCATTTGAGCCTGGCGACCCACGTATGGACGCTACTATCATCTTCAGAGGCGAAACTACCCCACAGGGCGATGCTATTGAAATATCTGGGCCAAACCCAAGGTATAATCAAAAATCGTATGTTCCTAAAAGCTATCCTTTTATCCAAAACCAGGGCGAGGACCAAAACGTAAGAGTTTTGCGCTATGCCGAAGTATTATTAATGAATGCTGAAGCCGCTAATGAAACCGGAGATCCGACAACAGCATTAGCCGACCTGGAATTGGTTAGGGCGCGTGCACGTGGTGGAAATAACGCTATCTTACCTAAAATAACCACTACAGATCAAATTGCCCTGCGTACTGCCATATGGCACGAGCGCCAGGTAGAGTTAGCCATGGAGTTTGACCGTTATTTTGATGTTATACGCCAGGGCCGCGCACAAACCATATTTGGCCCTAAAGGCTGGAAACCAAACAAAAATGAAGTTTGGCCAATCCCTCAAAATGAGATCGACCTGTCGGCAGGTGTATTAATCCAAAATCCAGGTTATAATTAATTATTATTAATACTTAATGTTATGAGAAAACCAAATCTATATATATTGATGGCTGCACTTGTTAGTGCAGGCCTTTCATCATGCCAAAAAAAGTTTGACCCGGCAACTTATGCGCCTGCCTTAGATATTAATGGCTACACAGCAGCAAGCCAGGTTGCCAAAGAAAACTTAGTTGCCTATTGGGCTTTTGACGGAGGCCTGGTTGATAGCGTATCAAACACCTCGGGCACCGCAACAGGAACTACCTTTGCCACTGGTATTAAACGCGATGCAATGCAAGGTGCTTTAAATAGTTACGTAATAACTGCTCCATCATCGGATGTAACTAATCTTAAAAGTTTTACCCTTACCGAATGGATAAACACACCGCCGCCATCAGTGGGTATTATACCTATATTCTCGCTTGCTAATAAAACGGGCTTTTGGGGTAATATTGAGTTTTTCTTTGAAAACGGAAGTACAAATGATAATGGATTATTACGTTTCCATTTATTTAACGGAACCGATGACAAGGCACTGGAAGTAAATGGCGTAAAAAACCTGTTCAATAAATTTGTAAACATTGCGTTTTCTTACGATGCTACCACATCAAATTGCAAAATTTATGTAAACGGTTCAAGGATTTTTAGCGGTGCGTTCCCGGGTGTAACAGGCCCTTTAAATTTTAAAGACCAGGGTAATATTGTTTTTGGCGCACCACAATTCATGACCACTCCCAGCCAAACATCAAGCCATGGCGCTGAAGGTTGGGCAAGTTTTATGCCTGGTAAATTAGATGAAGTAAGAATTTATAACAAAGCGTTATCCGACATAGAAGTTGGCTCTATTGCCAAACTCGAAGGTCGCGGAAAGTAAACATTTGATTGAGTATGAGGTTGCCTGGCGTATGCCGGGCAGCCTCTTTTTTTGAAATTTAGTTTGCAGGTATTTGCTTGCTCAAATAATATTGTTGATGAAAGATTTAAAGATTTTTGCCACGCTGGGTTTATTTACGTTGTTTTTTGCCTGTAGCAAAAGCGGCACCACGCCAACCCCGGTTACCCCACCTGTTACCCCGCCTGCATCATTTAGTTTTAATGCGCTAAAAGTGAACGGGCTTAACAATGGGTTTAATTACACCAACATAAATAAAACCCCGGTTATTAAAATCAGTTTTTCAAAAGCACTTAGCAAAGCATCTGTTGGCACTGCCATTCTTATTAAGGATAAAGCCGGTGCCAAAGTAAACTATACTACTACATACGAAGATAACGATAACACTATTGTAATTAAACCTACGCTGGCTGTTATTTCCAAATACACAGTTGATGTAACCACCGGCCTTAAATCAACAGATAATGGCAACCTGCAATCGGCATTAACCATTAACCTGACTACCGGTATAGATTCGACAGATAAGTTCACCGCTATATCAGACAACCAACTGCTTGACCTGGTGCAGAAACAAACTTTGAAATACTTTTATGATTTTGGACATCCGGTAAGTGGACTGGCTTTAGAGCGTAATACATCAGGCGATGTGGTAACTACAGGCGGTTCGGGTTTTGGTATTATGGCTATGGTAGTTGGCGTTAACCGCAACTTTATAACTCGTGCCGAAGGCCTTGCACGCCTGCAGAAAATTGTAGGTTTCTTAAAAAACAAAGCTGTTACATTTCATGGAGCATTCCCGCATTGGTTAAATGGTACATCAGGTGCCGTACAGCCATTTAGCGCGCAGGATAACGGTGCCGACCTGATCGAAACATCATTCCTGATGGAAGGGCTATTAACCGCACGCCAGTATTTTAACGGCGCTGGTGCTGATGAAACTGCCTTGAGGGCCGATATAACAACCCTTTATAATAATGTGGAGTGGGACTGGTTTAGGCAAGGCAACCAAAATGTACTTTACTGGCACTGGAGCCCAAGCAACGGCTGGGCTATCAACATGAAAATTAGCGGCTGGAACGAGGGTTTGATAGCGTATGTATTAGCGGCCTCATCAACCACGCACAGTATACCTAAAATTGTTTATGATAATGGCTGGGCGGGTAATGGCAGTATGAAAAATGGTGCAACCTATTACGGGGTAAAATTGCCTTTAGGCCCGGCACAAGGTGGCCCGTTATTTTTCGCGCATTACTCGTTTTTGGGTATTAACCCTACTGGTTTGGCCGATGCTTACGCAAATTATGAAGACCAAAACAAAGCGCACGCTCAAATTAATTATAATTACTGTGTTGCAAACCCCAAAAACTATTATGGCTACGGTGCCGATAGTTGGGGCTTAACTGCAAGCGATATTGAAGGCGGCTATACCGCAAGTTCGCCAACAAATGATGTTGGGGTAATTGCACCTACAGCGGCTATATCATCAATGCCTTATACGCCAACGCAATCAATGGCGGCGTTAAAGTTCATGTATTATAAATTGGGCGACAAAATGTGGGGGCCCTATGGTTTTTATGACGCATATAACTTGAACAATCCATGGTTTGCCAATTCATACCTGGCTATTGATCAGGGGCCAATTGTGGTAATGATAGAGAATTACAGGAGCGGCCTGCTTTGGAATTTGTTTATGAGCTGCCCTGAAATAAAAACAGGCATGAAGGGACTGGGCTTTACAGGGCCATCATTATAAAAACACCTTAAGTAAGGTGCCGCTTGACTTTTAATTATCATATAACCACACTCATGAAAAAAATATTACTCTGTGCCATTATGTCAATAGCATCTGCTTACTGCATGGCGCAAAAAACGGCTAAAGCCGCTGATGGCATAAAACCGGTAGGCATCATCAAAAACCTAAGCGACAGCGCCCTTTTGGATGTGGTGCAGCGCCAAACATTCCGTTACTTTTGGGATTTTGGGCACCCTGTTAGCGGCCTTGCCCGCGAGCGCAGCAATAAATCATTTGATTATGGTGATGAAGTGGTAACCACAGGTGGTTCGGGCTTTGGCATTATGGCCATGATAGCTGCCGATCACCGCAAATTCATAACGCATGAGCAATCTGTGGACAGGATGGTTAAAATTGTTGATTTCCTGTTTAAGGCCGATGCTTACCACGGTGTGTTTCCGCATTGGCTAAACGGCGAAACTGGCAAAACCATCCGCTTTGGCCGCAAGGATGATGGCGGCGACCTGGTGGAGACGGCATACCTGCTGCAAGGCCTAATATGTGCCAAACAATACTATACCGCCGATACACCAAAAGAACGCCGCATACGCGATGTGATCAGTTGGATATGGGGCGAGGTAGAGTGGAACTGGTACACCCGCGATGGCCGCGACAACCTGTACTGGCACTGGAGCCCAAATAACGGCTGGGCCATGAATTTCCCTATCAGAGGATTTAACGAGTGCCTGATCACCTACATACTTGCCGCATCTGCCGACCGCTACCCGGTTAGTGCCGATGTATACCACCGGGGCTGGGCACAAAGCGACTTTTTTAAAAATGGCCATACTTACTATGGCTATAAGTTACCGCTGGGTTTCCCGTATGGTGGCCCGCTGTTCTTCTCGCAATATTCATTCCTGGGCTTAAATCCTAAGGGGCTAAAAGACCGCTATGCCGATTATTGGGAACAAAACCTTAACCACACCCTAATTAACCATGCTTATTGTGTTGATAACCCTAAAAAGTTTAAAGGTTACGGCGAAAACTCATGGGGCTTAACCGCCAGCGATAACTACGAAGGTTATAACGCCCATTCGCCGGATAACGACCTGGGGGTTATAACGCCAACCGCCGCTTTATCAGCGTTTCCGTATACACCAGAATATTCAATGAAAGCGCTGCGCCACTTTTATTACGACCTGGGCGATAAGATATGGGGCGAATATGGTTTTACCGATGCCTTTAGCGAATCGCACGATTGGTACGCTAAATCATACCTGGCTATTGACCAGGGGCCAATTGTGGTAATGATAGAGAACTACAGGAGCGGCCTGCTCTGGAAATTGTTTATGAGCGCACCCGAAGTACAAAACGGGTTAAAAAAGCTTGATTTTCAGAGCCCCGCTATCGCGAAGAAATAGACTGAAGTGTAGGGGTTGGATGTAACGATAGTACCGATCCCGGAAAATAAATTTAATGAAGTGAATTGAAAGGCGTTAATTTACGTTAAGTAGTTTTACCAAATTAAACTTATAACACATGACGATCAAAAAAGTAAGAATATTGGCAATGCTGGGTATCATGTACCTGGCATTGCCTTTTTTAGTACAGGCGCAAACCAATTCCGCGTTTGATAGGGGCTCGTACATCAATAAAACCGATACGTTGGCCTACCGTATTTTATTTCCTAAAAAGTTCGACCCATCAAAAAAATATCCATTGATCATGGTACTGCATGGCGCAGGCGAACGTGGTAATGATAACGAAGCGCAGCTTAAATATGGCCCAAAATTGTTCCTGAACGATACTATCCGCCAAAATTATCCCGCAATAGTGGTTTTTCCGCAATGCCCTAATAACAGTTTTTGGGCAAACGTTAAAATAGAGCAAAACGCAGCCGGAAAATTTATCTTTAATTTCCAGGAGGGCGGCGAGCCTACTACAGCTATGCATGCTTTGCTTGGCCTGGTTGACCAAATGCTTGATAAACCCTTTGTGAATAAAAAGCAGGTTTACATTGGCGGCCTTTCAATGGGTGGCATGGGTACGTTTGAAATATTACGCCGCAAGCCCAATACTTTTGCAGCAGCCTTTGCCATTTGCGGCGGCGATAACACTAACAATGTTACTAAGTATGCAAAAAAGGTGCCTTTGTGGATCTTTCACGGCCAAAAGGATAGCGTAGTGCCGTTTGATCATTCGCAGGTGGTGGTTGATGCTTTGAAAGCAGCAGGCGCCGACCCTAAATTCACTATTTACCCTAATGATGATCATAACAGTTGGGACGATGCCTTTGCAGAACCACAGCTTATACCCTGGCTTTTCGCGCACAGTAAATAATAAAAAAGCGGCGCCCATACAGGTGCCGCTTTTTTGTTGAGATTTAGCTGATGTTATCTCTTATTTAAAGTCCCTGTGAATTTACCTTGTTCAACAAATGCCTCTTTGCCTGCACTGTTATGTGCCACTATGTAAAATTCACCCTCGGCCTCGGTAGCAGTTAGTTTGGTTATCTTAACCTCGCCACCGCCTGTCATGCCGCCTGTTGCAGGTAAGTCTGTACTGTATGCGCCCTCGCCTGTTGCGGTTTTATAATCTTTTAGCATAATGGCGCCATTGCCTTCATTGTTGCCCTGGTCTAATTTATAGGTGCCGGTTGCTGTTACATTTCCCAGTACAATAGATATCGACTCGTTGCTGCCATCCTTAATTGCGCTCAGTGTCCAAACTGTACCTACCTGTACAATACCGGCTTTGGTACTTTTAAATGATGCGCCTGCCGTGCCGTCGAACCCGTAATTGCTTGCAGTAACGGTAGCTGCGCCCGCAACATTTTCCTCTTTTTTTGAATCGTCCTTTTTGCATGAGATGCCTGTTACGGCAATTAGCATTGTTATTATAAATGCCCCTTTAATTCTTTTCATCGTTTTACTGTTTAAGTGTTTTGTTTATTTAAAACAAAGTTGCTTAAAGCGTCAGTTTGGTACAATCGCGTGAAAAGGGCATATTTATCTACGTACTAACCGCAAAAGTGGCATTATGGGGAATGGATGAATAGGAGTTTTAGATGATCTTACGTTCGTAAGCATATTTAAGCAGGCCAACAACAGTTTGGGTATTGGTTTTACGGAGAATGTTTTTGCGATGAGTTTCTACAGTGCGTTCGCTAATAAAAAGCATATCGGCAATTTGTTTATTACCAAAATCCTGTTCAATCATCCTGATGATCTCTATCTCGCGGTCGGTAAGGCGCGATGATTCGTCCTGGTTGCGTTTAAACGATTTCATGAGTTGCAGGGTAATGTCCTGCCCAAAGTAATTCTGGCCTGATGCAACTTTGTTCAGGGCCTCTATCAGCTCCTGTTTGCCTGTGTTTTTAAGGATATAGCCAGATATTCCCGCGTCGATCATTTCGGCAACTACCTGGCTTTCGCTGAACATAGACAAGGCGATGACTTTGATATGGGGGTGTTTTTTTTTCACAAGGCGGGTAAGTTCAATACCGCTCATTTCGGGCATGCTTACATCTGTCAGCAATATATCCGTATTTACAGTGGCCAGTACATCAAGTGCCTGCAGGGCGCTGGTACTTTCGCCAACAATATCAAACCCTTCAATCGTATCAATTATCAGCCTAAGTCCGTCAATCACCATTTGGTGGTCATCTACAATAAAAATGTTTTTTACAGCTTGCATAAGGTTAGGGTATTAACAGTGTGTATTTAGGATAATGTGACACAACTAAATATACACCAAATAAAAATAATACTTTATTAAGGGTGTAAAAATACCGTCTTATACGTATTTATGGATGTGTATTCGCCTGATAAGGGTCTGAATTAAGAGGGGTAAATATCTTTCGATACCTATAATTAGGTTACCAGCCCTTTAAGGTTTTGATGTAGGCTGTAAGTTCTTGTGCAATAATAGCGTGTTCATTAGCATCGGGGTGGTTGTCGCAGCCGCTGTTAAAACTCCTGCTGAAAAAGAATTTGCTCACCTTCTTATCTCCTTGTTTATTTACTATTTGTACAATACCCGTAAGGTAGCGTTGAAGTACTGTGGTGAGTTGCTGATTGGCCATAGGGCTTGATAAACAAATGATACTTGCGTTTGCATACTTACTGCGTATGGTAGCAATTAATCGTACATATTCGCTGCAAAATTTAACAGAATCCTGCGGGCCATCATTTTGGCCCAGGCAAATAGTTACCACATCGGGCTGATATTGTTTAAAATTGTATTTGATCAAGTCGTTACGCAGATAAATCTTATCATAAACCTGGGGCAGCAGGATCTTCATATCGCAGCAACTGTGTACCAGGCCAATACCTGCAACCGCGGTTAACTGCCATTTGGCATTCAATGCCCGCGAGGTACGCGCGCCATAAGTAAGGTAGGCGTTATGCTGGTCGTACCATTGGCCTTTGCCACAAGGCACGTCTGAGGCATCAACACCGGCCCCGGCAGTAATAGAATCGCCAACGTATTCTATCATGCGTTTAGGCTGATGGGGCATCAAGAGCTTTTCGCATCGCAGGCCCACAAACTCCAGGTACCCCATGCCCGATTCTGTATCCTTGCAAATAAGCAGCGTATGGATGCCGTTGAATAATCCCTTTGCTATTTGAATGTTATTGGTTTTGCCGGTGGTTTGTATGCGCGTTGGTTTACCGTCTATTACCACTTGGATGTAGTTATGCGTTTTGCCATACATTTCTTCATCATTTATAAGCAATTCGCAGGTAGGGCCTTTAAACCGCGTTGTAATATATACCCCCGGCGACCAAAATTTTGGTTTTTGTGGATCCGTGAAATCAACCCGGCCGGTGTAAACAAAATGCCTGTTATCCGCTGTAAAGAATTTTATTTGTGGTGATGCTTTGCCTGATACGGTAATAGCCAGTATTGCAAGTAAGGTGGCGAACAGAGATTTTTTCATAGGTAACAGATCAGCATAAAATTACGCAACTATGGTAAGCCACACTAATACTTTTATAACAATTGGTTTAAAGTTTAGCGCACAAAAAAAAGGTGGGTGCTTTTCAGCATCCACCTTTTTATAATTATTAAATAAATATTAATTATTTGTATCGTCGTCAGGTTCGTCTGTTGATAAACCTACTACCTTGTAAACTTTGTTGTTATTACTGTCGCGTGTTTCCTGGAAATAGGTGCCATCGGGCGCAACATATAATTTTTCACCGTTCACTTTTATTTTACGGCTATCCTGTGGTAAAGTGGTTAAAACATCACCTATCTGGTAAGGCTGGTCGTATTCCTGTCCGTCTCCGCTGCCATCGCCTGTGTTCAGTTCGCCATCTTTACCGGCTACTTCGTATACTACGGTGCCATCATCTTTAGTTACCGCACGGTAATAAACACCGTTCGATTCGTAATACTGCTCGCCATTAATAGTAATAGCTTGTGCTTTTGAAGGCAACGCGTTTACTGCTGCGCCAACCGGTGGTTCAACTACTGTATATTGGTTATCATTATACTGGTAGTATAAGCCATCACTGTAGTAATATTGGTAATTGCCCCAATAAAAGGGATAATAACCAAAAGGTAATACGCCTATGCTAAAGCCGATACGCGGCGCGTAATAAGAGTTGTAATAACCACGGTAGTTATAATAGCCACGGTTAAAATAACGAGGGCTATAATAGCCACCCCTGTTATAACCGTACCCATAACGGCCATAGTTGCCGCCACGGTAAGCACCACGGCCGTACGTGCCACGATTGTAGTTGCCCATTGACGGGCGACCATTAACACCAACATTGCCGTTATAGGCATTGGTACGGCTACCGCCGAATGAACCCCTGCTACCCGGTATAGCCCCAACACTATTAGGGCGGTTAAAGCCACCTGAAGGCCTGCTTATACCTACACCGCTTGAGTTAGGGCGGCTAAAACCACCCGATGGACGGCTCATGCCTACACTGGGTGAAGGTGAAGAGGGCCTGCTAAACCCGCCGCCTGATGGACGACTAAAGCCACCACCACCGCCACCTGATGGACGGCTAAAGCCGCCACCACCGCCGCCACCACCTGATGGACGGCCGCCACCGCCACCACCTCTGCTGTGTTGCGCGTTGGCAGATAAGCCCATACCCAGGAACAACATTCCGCTTAGGGCTATAGTTACTAATTTTTTATATCCTGTTTTCATCTTGAAATTTATAATTGACCGGCGTATTATTGCTGGTGTATGTATATGACTAAGAAATATACCAACGGTTTAATTGATATTAAATTATTTAACAAAAAACGCGCCTTTAATTGCACTGTTTGTCAGGCGTGTATCCTAATTAAATATCTTCCGATATAAAAAGCAACTCATTATCAAATCTGAGGCTTATAAAACCATCATTGATCGTAACAAATTTGTTGCTGCCAATATTATTTAACCCGCTGGTTTGCAAGTTTAAATGTACAGAAAGGATCTGGAAATTCTCGCCGGCGGGCTTCCATTTGCTAAAGCCTGAATTTACCGCGTAAATTTTTTGATTGCCGCTGTATATTACAATGTTTATAAGAGGGGCAAATGCTGTAAAATCTGCCAGGTCTACGGTCTCGGCTACCACGTTAACGGCTTTGTAGTCGTTTTGGATAAGATATTTTAAGGCAGCCTCAGTTTGCGAAGTGCCGTTTTGTGGGATCTGCTTAACGTCGGATTGTATTTCCTCGTCAAGTGCATCAGCAATAATGATGTCTATCTTTATTTCGTATGCGTTTATTTGCTCGGCAACTAATGGAGTAGTGATAACTGTGGGGCTCCACTCCAGTAACTGGCCCAGTAATTCTTCCGAAAAATTATTGAGATTTAGCAGCAGCAGCGCCGGTTCCTGTTTTTCGCGTACAATATGGTGGGATGACATGATAATATATACCTGCGGATGAAACTAATTTTGCCAAAGGTAATTTAAATAAATAGTTTTAATATTCGTTAGATTGTTACAAGTGGAAGAAAAGGATAAACAGGTAAAGCGCAAAATAATCCATATTGATATGGACGCATTTTACGCATCTGTTGAGCAGCGCGATTTTCCCGAATACCGGGGCTTGCCCCTGGTGGTTGGCGGCCTGCCCGAAGGGCGTGGCGGTGTTGTTGCTACCGCCAGTTATGAGGCGCGCAAATTCGGCATTCGCTCGGCTATGTCATCCAAACAGGCGCTGCAGCTTTGCCCGCATGCCATATTTGTAAGGCCAAGGTTTGCGGCATATAAAGAAGTGTCACAAAAGATAAGGGAGATATTTGGGCGGTATACCGATCTGATAGAGCCCCTGTCGTTAGATGAAGCCTACCTTGATGTTACTGATGATAAACGGGATATAGGTTCGGCTATTGAGATAGCGCAGCAAATAAAGCAGGCTATTAAGGACGAACTTAATCTTACTGCATCAGCCGGGGTATCTGTCAATAAATTTGTGGCCAAGATCGCGTCGGATATTAAAAAGCCGGATGGTTTAACTTTTATTGGACCATCATCTATTGAAACCTTTATGGAGAACCTGCCGGTTGAGAAGTTTTACGGCGTGGGTAAAGTTACTGCCGATAAAATGAAAAAGCAGGGACTATTTACCGGAGCCGATCTGAAAAAACTTAGCCGGGATGAAATGATAAACCGCTTTGGTAAAGCAGGTGGTTTTTATTATAACATAGTGCGTGGTATTGACGACCGCGAAGTGCAGCCCCATCGCGAAACAAAATCTATGGGCGCCGAGGATACCTTTGCTTATGACCTTACCGGCGCCGATGAGATGCACGCCGAATTAGAAAAAATAGCCAAAACCGTACACGACCGTCTTTTGCGTTACCAGTTAAAAGGCCGTACCATTACCCTTAAAATAAAGTACAGCGATTTTAGGCAGATAACCCGCAGCCAGTCGCTGCCTAATTGTGTGAATGATATGGGCACCATTTTAAATATATCAAAAACGCTGCTGGCAACTACCGATATTGAAAATAGCCGCATCAGGCTACTTGGTATTACTGTTTCTAATTTTTTGCCGGCAGAAGTTAAGGTAAAAGCGCAATCAGATCAGCTTTCTTTGTTTGAGGATTGAAATAACTCTAAATTTTCTTTAGATTCCTTTTAAAAGTTCATCAAAATCGAAATTATATTCCCTTTTATTAAAAATAAGGTATTTTATTAACGTGAGGCCATTATTTTTTCGGTGCTATCCCGGCAAAACAATCCATTTTTTCATTTTTATTACGCTTTTTTAAAAAAAATAATAAAATTTCATTGTTTTTATTGACAATATGATTTTAATATTGTTATTTTAGCATATGCAATTGGCGAAAAATAAATATATTTCAATAAATTTATCCTTATTTAATAAGGTTTTTGAGATTATTTCAGCCTTTTCTTGTGAATTGTATTTGTTTTTGAGGGCTTGCGTATTAAAAACCCATATTAAGGAGGTGTTTTTATCAAATTTTACCATTTTTGGCTCTTGTAAATTCGGTAAAAACCCCAAAAAGCATCTTTCTCACTTAAATAAAGAACTAAACACCGCGACAGTTTATATATATCACAATTTAATTTATACAGCATCGGCTTACAGGTTGCACCCTGGGCCGACGCTGTATATGGAAAAAACATTTTGGCGAACTACGCGGGCCGGCAACTAATACCGGCACTTAAAAGATACTGACCTGAATAATACAACTATTAATTAACTAACTAAACTTTCCACTTAAACTAAAACAATGAAAAAAATTGTACCCTTTGGAATTCTCGTTATTGTGGTGATACTTGCGTTCATGTATCCGGGTAACGTTGCAGCTGCTAAACCGGCCACGACTTACAATGGTGCTGACATTGCCTGGATGCTGATCTCTACGGCACTTGTATTATTAATGACACCGGGCCTTGCCTTCTTTTATGGCGGTATGGTACGTAAAAAGAATGTTATCTCTACCATGTTGCAAAGCTTTGTTTGTATGGGCCTTATCACAATCATTTGGGTTGTATTTGGTTTCAGTATGGCATTTGGCGATGATATAGGCGGCCTGGGCTTAATTGGCAATCCTAAATCATTCTTCATGATGCAGAACACTTTAGGCGTTGCATGGTTAGGTGGTACCATCCCGGTTATTCTTTTCGCCATGTTCCAGTTAAAATTTGCGGTTATTACACCGGCGCTTATTACCGGGGCATTTGCAGAGCGTATCCGTTTCAATTCGTACTTAATTTTCATCACACTATTTATCATAGTGATCTATATCCCCCTTGCACACGCAACCTGGCACCCACAAGGTATCTTCTTTAAATATGGTGTGTTAGACTTTGCGGGTGGTACGGTTGTACACATGTCTGCAGGTTGGGCCGCATTGGCATCAGCATTATATCTTAAAAAACGTACCGGCGCCGAAGAAATTCACACCCCTGCACGTATCAGCTACGTAATATTAGGTACCGGCTTGCTATGGTTTGGCTGGTTTGGTTTCAACGCAGGTTCAGCATTAGGTGCCGGCGAGCTTGCAGCAACTGCACTGGCTACTACCACTACTGCATCTGCTGCTGCTGCCATGTCATGGATCTTCTTTGATATCCTGAGAGGTAAAAAACCATCTGCAATGGGCGCTTGTATAGGTGCTGTTGTAGGTTTGGTTGCTGTAACCCCTGCTGCGGGTTATATCACCGTATCAAGCTCGCTTATTGTGGGTATAGTTGCTGCGGTTGTAAGTAACCTGGTAGTTATCTGGAGAAGCAAAACCAATATCGACGATACTTTAGATGTATTCCCCTGCCATGGTGTAGGTGGTATGGTTGGTATGTTGATGACCGGTATCTTCGCAACCAAAGCGGTTAACAGCGCCGGTGCCGAAGGGTTAGCTTATGGCGAAACCACATTATTTGTAAAACACGTTGTTGCACTGGTTGCAGTATCGGTATTTGCTTTTGTAGGTGCATTTATCCTGCTTAAAGTTACCGACCTGATAAGCCCGCTGCGCGTTACTCCTGAAGAAGAGCTTGCAGGTTTGGACGTAACACAACACGACGAAGAACTATAATAACTGAACTATAACTGACTAACTAACTAAGAAGAAAAGGGGGTGCTGCGGCATCCCTTTTTTGATTTAAAACGTTCTTTTTAAGCCAGTGTCATTTCTCCTCGCTTCGCTTGTTCGAAATGACAGTTTGTTATAAAATATGTACCCCCAAGCCTGCCTCATTAAGCAACACCCATTTGCCATTAACCATCTCGGGGTTTTGATAAGGGTTATTAGTAGTAAGCAATGGTCCGTCCAGGTCGGCCCAATCGCATTGTGGGGCAAGCGCAGCGGCGGCGAGGGTAGCGCAGCTGGTTTCACTCATGCAGCCTATTAATATTTTCAGCCCCAGTTTGCGGGCTTTATTGATCATTTGGTGTGCCTCATACATCCCGGCCGATTTCATGAGTTTGATGTTGATGCCATGATAGACGCCTTTAGCTGCTTCAACATCTGCCAGGCGCTGTACCGCTTCATCGCCAATAATAGGGATGGGGCTGTGTTCGGTAAGCCAGGCGTTGCCATCTATATCGGTTTTTAGCATAGGTTGTTCTATCAGTTGTACACCCTGCTCTTTAAGCCAGTAGATCAGATCGAGGCTTTGCCGGCGATCTGTCCAGCCCTGGTTGGCATCCACATAAAGCGGCACATCGGTAACCGAGCGGATGGTTTGGATCAGTTCCTTATCGCTATCGCGGCCAAGCTTTACTTTTATAACTTTAAGGCCTTCAGCTCCTTTTACTTTTTGGATAATGACCTCTTCGGTATCTATACCAATGGTATAGCTGGTAACCGGCATTTTTGCGGGGGCGCTGCCTAATAGCTGCCAGCAGGGTTTGTTTTGCAGTTTGCCATCCAGGTCATGCAGGGCTATATCAATAGCGGCCTTAATGGCCGGCTGGCCGGGGGCTATACTATCCAGGTAATTGATAATGGCGGCAAAATCAAAAGGATACTTAAACTGGCTTACATCCACCTTGCTCAAAAACCCGGTGGCGCTTTGGTGGCTTTCGCCCATATAGGGCACCATTGATGCTTCGCCATAGCCCGTTTGGCCTTGGTGCGATATCTGAACCAGCATCAGCGGGGTTGATGTACGCGAGAACTTAGCAATGGTGAAAGTATGCTTCAGCAGTAATTCGTATGGTTGATAAGTAAGCTGCATGTCAAATATCAAAGCTAAAATTTTAGTGTTAAAATCCTGCTTATCTTTGCAGCCATGCCGGCAGAAATTTACGCACCGTTCGAAAAGTTTAATTTTAGCAATACCAAATGTTTCCTTACAGGGGATGCATTGCAAAGCGAGGAAGAAAAGATCCAGGTTTTTCCGCAATGGCTGATGAGCCTTTATAACCTCGAAGACCAGCCTTTTAAATTGCTCGACGAAAGCATTGCTACCTATAAAGACTTAAAGATCCCTTGCTCGGCGCGGGTAAATGATGAGTTTTTAGAACCACTTGAAAACGAGATAGCTGAAGCATTCGGCAAAGGGTACGAAGGTGTAAAAGCGTTGGATGAGCTAAAGCTTTTCCAGTGGACCAGCAAGCTTTTGTACGGCATTATCTTTAACGAGATCCAGTCGGGTATAAAAATGATGCATGCTCAGGGCGAGGAGTTTAACATTTCGCAGGCTATCATCCATAAATTCAGCCATCTGCACCTGATGCTGCAAAGTGTTAACCTGCCTATACAATTTGAAGAGTTTAAGCCTTATAGCCTGTTTTTATTTAAGGTAGATAACAAAGCCGAAGAATTTGGCTATCGCGATGAGATAAACACCCAAACATTTGCTTTGCGCATTAAGGATTTTGGTTTTGTGATGTGCCTGCAGGATAATGGTGCAAATGCAGGTTACCACCATAAAATTTACAGCCAGATAAAGGACGATACCCTGCACCCTATACAATTTGAAGAGTTTAGCGGCCGGGTATTTTACAGCAATTACCTTTTTAACCGCCTGCCCGAGTATAATATACTACCTGTTGGCGAGGATATTTATATTGAGGATATGCCCCTGCGCGGTATAAGCAGCAAACCTTTGTTTGATGAATGGCAAAACAAAACGTACGGGCAGGTATTAGAAAATTTCTGGAAAAACTGGGGCTTCCTGTTGTTAGAGATCATCAAAAATCCCGAAAAACCGGTAAGTTACCTGTTTGATGAAGCCGGGAACAAAATAAGCGCTGCTACTATTGCGCTGCCCCGGTAAACTGGCTCACAAATTCGTTAAAAATATTATGATGCAAAGCAAAGGTGATCACTATACCACTTAATGCGCCATAAAGGTGGGCGTCGTGGTTAACATTATCGCGCGCGTGCTTTGAGGCAAAGTGGCAATAAATAAGATACAAGCCTCCAAACACCCACGCCGGCATGGGTATAGGCAAAAATAGCAGGCTCATTTTTGCTGTAGGCGCAAACATAATAAAGCTAAACACCACCGCGCTTATAGCGCCCGAAGCACCCAGGCTGTTATACCAAATATCCTCTTTGTGCTTTTGGATAGAGGGCAGATCGCTTAAGATCAAACTAAGTACATACAGCACCCCAAACTGCCAGTGCCCTATTAAGCCTTCCAGCATAAAAGCAAAGAAATAATACGATAGCATATTAAAGAACAGGTGGTTCCAATCTTTATGGATAAGGCCGCTGGTTATAACGGTATAAACCCTTTGCCCACGCGATACACCGTAGGGGTTCAGTATAAAATTGCCGTATATGTTATGGTTTGAGAAGGCCATTAGCGAAATGGCCAGCGTTATTACAAATATAATGGAGGCCACAGGGGCGGCCAAAAAGATCTCTATCATTTTAAGTCGAGGTTAGTATTGGTTAACAGCCTGCCCACCGGGTAACGCATGAATGTTTTTTCGAAATAGGGCGAATTGCGGTACACCCAGTTTAACTGCGCGGCAGCGCTGGCTGCCATTTTAGGGTCGGCCGTTTTGGCATCATCAAGTTTCTTACGCAGGGCTGGGTCGTCTTTTAACATTTGGGCGGCAACATCTTCAAATACATAGTTAGAAAAATACTCTTTTTGGCCAAGCATGCTATCAAAAAAGTTCCAGGCAAAAAAGGAATCTACACCCTGTGGCTCTAAAGTTTCTACAATATAACGGTTAATGGGCTGGTTTACATATACCACGTAGTCGCCCTCATAAAAACGCACTTTGGTATCCACGGGGTTTAGCTGCACATTGCTGTGGATGTAATGCCCTTCGTATGGTTTCGCCGGTGTTTTGTAATCGCCAATATAGTACATCTGTAAACTCAGGGTGGTATCATGCGCCAGGCGGCTCATGGCAACCTTGTTTAGCTTAAACAGATCAATAACCCTACCCCATGCCTGCGGGATGATGTATGCAACGGGTTTATCGGCAGTAGCGCTTGCTTTATAGGTATTATAAAACTTTACTGTTTTGCTGTAAGGTTTGTTGCGGTCATAATACAGGCGTTTTAGGCCGCTCACATCGCTTGTTTTATATTCGGCAGCATAACCTTTAAAGGTGATGGTATCTACCTTGCTTTCATCTAAAGCCCAGTTTAAGGCGAAGGTTTTTTGTTTGCTTACTTCGGCATCAACCTGCTTTTTCATGGTGCCCAGCAGTTTGGCATCGCGCTGGCAAATGCTTATAAGGTGCTGCATAAAAGTATATGTAGCCCAAACCCTTTTGTCAAAAGGTTTCAACATATGTGTTTCCGTCATGTAACTGATAATGTTGTGCTGCGCCGCAAAACCAGTAGAAAAACGCGGCGTTTCCATAAAGCTAACAATGCCGCTATCGGGCAGGCCCTGCTCGCCGGCACCATATGGGATCATCTCAAAACCGCTTTTCTTCATGTTTTTGTACAGGTCGGCAGTAAGGGTTTTGGTGGTATAGTTGGCCAGTATAGGGTTTTGCTTATCCTTTTGTGTTTCTATCAAAGTCATTACGTATTGGTAATCGGCACCATCGCTGGTGTGGTTATCCAGTAAAACCTCCGGCTGCCAGGTGTTCAGGATCTGGGCGAAAGCCAGTGCGTTTTTACTGTCGCTTTTTATAAAATCGCGGTTAAGGTCCAGGTTACGGTAATTACCCCTGAAACCGTAAGCCCGCGGCCCGTTTTGGTTTACGCGCGACACCCCGCGGTTAATGCTGCCATCAATATTATAAAGCGCGATAAAGCAAAGCACTACATCTTTGGGTAACTGGTTATTTTTAAGCAGATCGCGCACCAGCATCATACTGGCATCAATGCCTTCGGGCTCGCCGGGGTGGATGCCGTTATTGATAAGCAGTACCCGCTTGTTTTGCTTTTTGATAAGGGTGGGGTCAAATACTTTGTCTTTTGATAATACCACAAGGGTTAAAGGCTTGCCAATGTCTGTTAAACCGTAATTGAACAGGCGCATTTGCGGTTGTTGTTTTGCCAGGTTTTTATAATATGCCACAACCTGCGCATAAGTAGCTGTATAATTCTTATCCTTACTTAGCTCAAACGGGGTTTGCTGCGCATAGCTTTGCAGGCAATAAAAAACGGAAAGTAGCAGGAAGATGTTTTTTTTCATAACATTATTCACCGGTTATCTCGGCCTGTAGTTTTTTAGGTAGGCTTTTTAATATCAGTTCATAAGAATGGTCTATCATATCGCGCAGCTGCTTATTGGTTAATGAGCCATCGGTGCGAACAGTGTTCCAGTGCTTTTTATTCATATGATAGCCGGGTGTAACCTCATTAAATTGCTCGCGCAGTTCTATAGCATATTCCGGGTCGCATTTTACATTAAAGCTTGGCTGGCCAAGGCTGGTTATCAAAAATATCTTTTCGCCAACTTTAAACACCAGGGTATCTTCGCCAAAAGGGAGCCCTTCGGTAGCAGCCGGTTTTGCCAGGCAGTAATCGCGTAGTTCTTCTATATTCACGTTAGTAACCCCTTATATCTTTATCATAAGAGCCTTCCCCGCCAAGGTTAACCTTAATGCCAACAGTTATTTGCCTGTATTGGTCAAGGGCATTATTTTTAAATTTTGTTGACGGGTCGCTATAACCATCCAGGCCTTCGCCAAAAGTAAGGTTATGCTGATAGCCAATATCCAGGCGGATGTTTGGCTGGTCGTAGGCATTATAAAACTTAAATTCATAGCCAAAGCGTAAAGGCACAATTAAATTAACGCCGCTATCTTTACCCGGAAAGGTATAAAGCGGGTTTGATCCTGCCTGGGTCCTGTTTACATCAACTTTGTTATAAATACCTCCCACGCCTGCACCCGCGTAAAAGTTTTTTACAATGTTTAAAAACATGTTACGTTCATAACTTATAACCTCGCCCAGCTGTACATCCATGTGGAGAATGAGTGCTTTGTAATTGTTTTCGTACCTGCGCAGATCTCTGTCAAGATCAACGGTGTTACCACCGCCGGATAGCTTGCCAAACTGAAACTCTAACCCAATTGGTACGTATGGGGTGTAAAAATAATTAGCAGTTATTGCGTATGATTTATTGTCGTATTCCTTCTTAAGGTCGGCATAAGGATGGTTTAAGCTTGCGCTGATACCAATACCGTAGGTTGCATAATTTAAACTCCCTTGTGCTTTGCCCTTATAAATAACCAATGTTAATACAATAAATAAAAGATACTTTTTCAATGAATTTTATGTTTGATATTTACAATTTAGCTGCCGGTTAAAAAACACATCCGTGCAAATAAATTTTTTACTAATATAAGCTTTCTATGGATTTTAATACATCGCTAAGTTTCACTGTTGCCGATAGGTTTTTAAGATATGTGAGGATCGATACCCAGTCGGATGCCGCATCGCCAACCACCCCTTCAACAGAAAAACAAAAAAACCTTGGGCAGCTGCTGGTGAGCGAACTTTTAGAGATCGGTGTTGCCGACGCGCATCTTGATGAATTTGGCTATGTATATGCCACTATACCGGCGAATAGTGATAAGAGAGGTGTCCCGGTGATATGTTTTTGCTCGCACATGGATACCGCGCCCGATTGCAGCGGGAAAGATGTAAAACCCCTTGTACATAAAAATTACACCGGTGCAGATATTATTTTGCCTGATGATAATACGCAGGTGATACGGATGCAGGACCATCCCGATTTGAAGAACCAGATTGGAAACGATATCATAACAGCATCAGGCAATACCCTGCTTGGGGCAGATAATAAAGCTGGTGTTGCAGAAATTATGGACGCCTGCTACCAGTTGATCAGCCACCCCGAAATTAAGCACGGAACGATAAAAATATTGTTCACTCCGGATGAGGAGATTGGCCGCGGGGTGGATAAGGCAGATATAGCCAAGATTGGTGCCTTTGCCTGTTACACCATGGATGGCGAAAGCGCGGGCAATATGGAGAATGAGACATTTAGTGCCGATGGTGCCAAACTGACCATAAATGGCGTAAGCGCCCACCCGGGTTTTGCCAGGGGTAAAATGGAAAGTGCCATTAAAATTGCCGGGCACATTATTGCAGCTTTGCCGGATAATTTATCGCCCGAGCATACCTCAGATATGCAGGGGTTTGTACACCCGGTAGACATTAACGGGCATGTAGAAACCGCTACCATTGATTTCATTATTCGCGATTTTGAGGATGAAAAACTTACTGAACACGCCAATGTTATCCGCCAGGTGGCGGATGATGTTTTAAAGCAATACCCAAACTCCACCTATACGTTAGAAACGCACGAGCAATATCGTAACATGAAACATGTGCTGGCGCAAAACCCGCAGATAGTTGATTACGGTATGGAAGCCATCCGCCGTGCCGGGCTTGATGCCAAACTTTGCAGCATCCGCGGCGGTACAGACGGCTCGCGCTTATCATTCATGGGCTTGCCCGCCCCCAATATTTTTGCGGGCGAACACGCATTTCATAGTAAGCAGGAATGGGTATCGGTGCAGGATATGCAAAAAGCGGTTGAAACCATTTTGCATTTATGCATGGTTTGGGAAGAGGAAGCTTAGCCCCCAACCCGCTGAAGGAGGAGCCGGAGGTTGAACTTTTTACTACTTCGTTAGGGGATCAGAATTTAATACGTAAAGGCGCTGATTATAAGGTAGATACGAGTTGTTTAAATTGCGAAAATCATCAAAATGCTGATTATGAGGCATATACAGGCGTTCATGGGCGTTCATGGCCGTGAACGTGAACACTTTGCACCTTTAAGGGCGTTTCGGGGCGTTTTAAGGGCGTTTTGAGGCGGTGCCGAGCGGGTATAAATAGCGCACGCAAGTCACCTTGCATACGCTATTCCTAATACAATAAGTTATCATACGGATATCTCTCCGTATGCACTTTCTTCACGTATTCGTAAAGCAATTCCCTAAACTCATCTACGTTTTCTTTTTCAGTGGCAGAGATAAATATAGCCGGGCTGTTGTTCTTGGCCATCCAGCTGTGTTTAAAATCATCCAGCGTTAATGCTTCTTCGGTTACGTCAATATGGTGCTGCTCGGGTACAAACGCGTCTATCTTGTTAAATACGGTAATCATTTGTTTATCAATGGCGCCCAGGTCTTTAAGGGTTTCATTAACCGTACGGATCTGGTCCTCAAAGCTTGGGTGGGAGATATCTACCACATGGATCAGTATATCCGCCTCGCGTACTTCATCCAGGGTAGATTTAAAGCACTCTACCAAATGGTGAGGCAACTTGCGGATGAAACCAACGGTATCCGATAACAGGAAAGGCACATTCTCGATCACCACTTTGCGCACGGTAGTATCCAGCGTTGCAAACAACTTGTTTTCGGCAAACACTTCAGATTTTGCCAGCATGTTCATGATGGTTGATTTACCCACGTTGGTATAACCAACTAATGCCACGCGGATCAGTTGCTGGCGGTTTTTGCGCTGGGTTTCGTTCTGGCGGTCTATCAGTTTCAATCGCTCCTTCAGCAACGAGATCTTGTTCAGGATCAAGCGCCTGTCCGTCTCAATTTGCGACTCGCCCGGGCCACGCATACCAATACCACCCTTTTGGCGCTCAAGGTGGGTCCAAAGGCGGGTTAGGCGGGGTAGTAAATATTGTAGCTGCGCCAGTTCTACCTGGGTCTTGGCCTGCGCGGTTTGCGCACGGTTGGCAAAAATATCAAGGATCAGGTTACTCCTGTCCAGGATCTTTACATTCAGTTCGCGCTCTATATTACGCAGTTGCGATGGTGTAAGCTCATCATCAAATACAACAATATCTATCTCTTCGGCAATAACATATTCTTTTATCTCATCCAGCTTACCGGTACCTACAAAGGTAGAGCGTTCCGGGCGCTGTAGTTTTTGAGTAAAGGTTTTCACGGTTAGGCCACCGGCGGTAGCCACCAAAAATTCCAGTTCTTCTAAATATTCTTTCTCGCGTTCTTCAGTTTCGTTTGGTGTAATAACACCAACCAAAACCACTGTCTCCTGCTTCACAGCAGTATCAAAAAACTTTGGCTTCATTTAAAAATGATTAACAATTAAAGTACAAAGGTAACAACATATATTTTGATGTTTTGTGCCGATTTATATCTATTACCTTATCCACCAGTTATTTTCAAGGTGTAGTTGCGTTCGGGCGCGGGTTATTGACGTGTACCACCATTTACAAAGTTCCAGCCTGTCCATACCATACATGCTTTTTTCCAAAAATAAAAATACGTTGTTCCATTCGCCGCCCTGGGCTTTGTGGCAGGTAACAGCATAGCCATAGGTTGCTTTGAGGCATCCCAAAAACTCATCCTGGCGCATGGCTTTGTTATACTCGGGCGAATTGGGTTCTATCTTTTTGCCCTGCATTCTAAAGCTAAAATCAACCATCAGCTCTTTGCTTTGGTCGTCGGTAAGGTTTCCTTTTATGTCATTAACCGAATCTAATGAGAGCATCAGCGTAAAATCAATTTCAGCCGAGATGGGCCTCACCTTTACCTTTTGAAACTTCATGCCCACCTTATTAACTATAGCACCCAGTTCGCGCACCTCCACAAAATCACCGTTAGATAGGGGGACGGTATAGTTATTTTGTGTAACCAGCAGTATCTCGCCAATTTGCAATGGCTTGTAGGCATCACCAAATAGCTCGTGGCGCATATCGCGGTTTATTTTTTGCACGGTTTTATTGCTGCGGGCAATGGCCAGCGTTTCATTAGCGCCGTGTTCCCGGTAATGTTTCAGGTATTGCGTAAACAGGTCGTCATTGGTTTGATGGAGTTTTACGTTGTTCAAATCAGCTGCCGGTAGCTTTGGGAAACGTTGCCATTCATTTTGCTGGCTCATATCGCGCACCGCGGTTGCCAGCCTCAATATATCATTGCCTGCGGTTACCCGCTCTATTTTTTGCAGGGTATAAGTTACGGCTACCCGGTTTTGCTTGGCCAGCCAGGCCATATCCAATGCCGGGCTATTGTTTTGCCCCACAGGAGGCAACTGGCATGGGTCGCCTACAAAAATGATCTTGTTATTGCCGGCCACCTTAAAAAAATCATCCAGCAAATTGCCTGAACCAAAGTTAGTGAACGATGCATTCTTTGGCGCTTCGCACGATAGCATGGACGATTCATCAACAATATAAACCCGCTTGCCTTCGTCTGCGGAGCGCACCATAAACTCCAGGCTCATCTGGTTACTATTTTCGGCAGCCTTGTCGTTCATGAAATGCTGTATGCCATCTACCTTACTAAAATTGTAAAGTTCTCCGTGTACTGTTTTGGTTTCGTAGCCGGTTTTGCCTTTTAAAACGGTAGCTGCCCTGCCGGTAGATGCCAACATGCAAAATTCCTGCTCGGTATCGGTAAGCATTTTGGCCAGGCGCTGCATCAGGAATGTTTTACCGGTGCCAGCATATCCTTTCAGCACAAAAACATTGGCAGCGGGGTGCTCCAAAAATTTCTCGATTGCCTTAAAAGCTGCTTTCTGTTCTGGGTTTAAAGTGATCTCGGCCGACATGCGCGGCTAATATATCGAAATTATATAAAAACTAAAAAAATTAGCAATAATAATTTACTCACCCGGTCATTGCTTCGCCCGACCACCCTCTCTTCGCTGCGCGGAAAAAGGGTTTTGCTTTTCTCTTCAACCTCTTTGCGAAGCAGAGAGGGTCGACCAGCGTAGCGCAGTCGGGGAGAGTTAACTTACTTATTATTTCAACCCCTTCACAAACTCCCGCATAGCTGCGCCAGGGTCTTGCTGTTTCATGAAGTTCTCGCCAATTAAAAACCCGTTAAAGCCAACTGCTTTTAGCTGCTTAATGGTTTCGGTATCGCTGATAGCGCTCTCAGAGATCTTCATGAATTCGTTGGGGATATGGTCAACCAGTTTATAGGAATTTTCTACCGATACCGTAAAATCGGCCAGGTTGCGGTTATTTACACCAATGGCATCCAGGTTGGTATCAATGCTGCGTTCCAGTTCTTCCAGGTTATGCACTTCTAAAAGCACATTCAGGTCGAGGCTTTTGGCAAGCGACGCCAGGTTTTTGATCTCGGCAGGGGTAAGTATGGCGGCTATCAGTAAAATAATATCTGCCCCCAATGCTTTTGCTTCTATAACCTGGTACTCATCAATCATAAAATCTTTACGAAGTATAGGGATATTGGTTGCCCTGCGGGCGCGGGTAACATCCATCTTGCGCCCCATGAAAAAGCCATAATCGGTTAGTACCGAACATGCTGAAGCGCCTGCAGCTGCATAATCCTTGGTAACATCTTTTACCAGCGCATCATCATTAATAATGCCCTTTGATGGCGATTTGCGCTTAAACTCGGCTATGATGCCGGTACGATCAGGCGCCAGCAAAAAATCTTTAAAAGAATAAGTTTCCCGGTGGAAGTATTCAGACTCCTCCAGTTTGGTATAGGTGGTACGCACCTTATCCCGTTCAACTTCCTTTTTTTTATGGGCAACTATTTTATCGAGTATTGTCATTTTATTCAAATCTATAATAAACCGTTGTCATTTCGAACGAGGTACAAGGAGAAATCTTCTGCGGGCGACTTACATGCCATGCACGGTGAATAAGATTTCTACTCGCTCCTCGCACTCGCCACCCCGCTGCTCGTTCGAAATGACAGGTGGGGTTATGCCTTCAACCAGTTCTGCATCATTTCTTTACCGTACTCCGTTAGTACCGATTCCGGGTGGAACTGTACACCGCGTACATTGTATTCCTTATGCCTTAAAGCCATAACCGAGCCATCTTCTTCATCAATGGCGGTAACCTCTAATATAGCGGGCAGGTCTTTCTCTACCACCCACGAGTGGTAACGGCCAACTTTAAAGGTATCAGGCAGGCCGGCAAAAAGCGGCTCGTTTGCATCCGTTACTTTTATAGGTGTGGCTATGCCATGCATAGGCTGCGGCAGGTTATAAAGTTTACCGCCAAATACTTCGGCAATGGCCTGCTGACCAAGGCAAACGCCAAACATACTTTTTGTTGGCGCGTATTTTTCTATCACCTGCAAAAGCAATCCTGCTTCTGATGGTATACCCGGGCCGGGCGACAGGATGATATGACTAAACGCATCAACATCCTCCAGCTTAAATTGGTCGTTCCTCCAAACCTCGCATTGCAAACCTAACTCGTTTACCAAATGCACCAGGTTATAGGTGAAGGAATCGTAATTATCTATTATTAATATTTTCATTTTGTCTTAAACCTTGATTTTTCGGATTAAGGATTTCCCTGATTCCGTATAACTAATCTCTATTCTCCAATCACTACTCACTCGCGAAGCGGCTTATAATTCTTCCGCCAACTCTATTGCTTTACGAAGCGCTGCTATTTTGTTATCTACCTCTTTCAATTCACTTTCGGCAATTGAGCCGGCTACGATTCCCGCGCCCGCCTGGTAATGCAGCGTGTTATTTTTGCTGAGGAAAGAACGGATCATGATGGCGTGGTTAAAGTCGCCGTTAAAGCCAAAAAAACCGATAGCGCCGCTGTAAAAACTGCGTTTGCTTTTTTCGTTCTCGTCTATGATCTCCATGGCGCGGTACTTAGGCGCGCCGCTCAGCGTACCCGCCGGGAAGGTATCCGCCACAATTTTGAAAGATGATGTGCCGGGTTTTAGTTTACCGCTTACGTGCGATACCAGGTGGATGAGGTGTGAATAATATTGCACCTCTTTAAAAGCGTTTACCGTTACCTGCTCGCAATGGCGGCTCAGGTCGTTACGGGCAAGGTCAACCAACATTACGTGCTCGGCCGATTCTTTGGGGTCGTTTTCCAACTGGCGGGCAATCTCGGCATCTTTTTCATCGTCGCCGCTGCGTTTAAAGGTACCGGCAATCGGGAAAATGCTGGCTACCCTGTTTTTAATAGTGATCTGCGCTTCGGGCGATGAACCAAAGATGCGGAAATCGCCGTAGTCAAAATAAAACAGGTATGGCGATGGGTTGATAGAGCGCAATGCCCTGTACACATTAAACTCATCCCCTAAAAACGTTCTCGAAAATGCCCTTGATGGTACTATCTGGAACACATCGCCACGGTAAATGTGCTGCTTCATCTTCTCAACAATGGCGATGAACTCCTCATTGGTAAGGTTTGACTTCTCGGCATCATTGCTTTTAAAACTGTATTCCGGGAAGTTTTTGTTCTTGATCAGGTCTGCAATTTTTTCCAGTCCGTTGGTTTGAGGCTGGCCTTCTACCTGGTTATGGAAAATATACAGTTCATTTTTAAAGTGATCTATAGCGATGATGTAGCTATAAATATGATACTGCATCACCGGGATCTTGCGGCTGGTATCGGTGCTTTCTTTTAAGCGTATGGTTTCGAAATGCTCAACCGCCTCATGGGTAAAGTAGCCGAATAAGCCGTTCGACAGGATCTTGGAGTTATTAACCTCCACCTCAAACCGGGCGGTAAAATTGTTTATCTCGTCGGTTATATCAAACTCACCAGGGTTGCTTACCTCTTCGGTGTCGTCCGGGAATTTCTTTTTCAGTGTACCGTTATCCAGTATCAGCCCGCTGATGGGTGCGCAGCAAACAAAACTGAGGCTATTTTCACGGCTATGATAATCCGAGCTTTCCAGCAGCAGCGAATTGGGGAACACATCGCGCAGTCGCAGGTAAATGCTTACGGGCGTGGTAGTGTCTGCAAGTAGCTTTTTTTGAGTGGTTGTAATTTTATATGTTTTCATTAGTGGTTATCTCAGAGCGCATTAAACAAAAAAACCCGGCGAATTGAGCGTTCGCCGGGTTTCAAATTAGGTTTACATTTGATTAGTACTGCATATCAAAAACTATCCGGCCTGCCATGTTTTCACATAGTGCCACCAATTGGTATTAAGGATAGTTGTTTTCATATCGTGGCAACAAATTTATATAAAAAATTGAATTATCAAATTTTTTGTCGACTTTTTTAGTGGGATATCCCAAAAAAAGCTCTTTTACTCTGAATTATGGCTACCGCGATAACCACTAAAGCTAAAATATAGAAGATAGCGATGGTTCTGTGCTTGCCCTCGGGCAGAGCAATTTTCTTTGATTTGCTATGGCCAATGGTTATTAAAACAATGGCAAACAGCATCATAGCGATATGTTCAACTGTCCAGTAACGGGCTTCGGCATCTTTCATAACACCGGCGCCAAACCGTACAAACGGACTTAAAAAATAAAGCACCAGTCCAAGTAAAAACTGAGTGTGTGCCGATATCAGGGCAAATAAATTAACCTTACGGTTGCCTTCGGTGTATGGCTTTTTACCAAGCCAACCGGCTAATGATTGAAATATGGCCAGTAAAACCAGGATGATAACAATATACCTGAAACCCGAGTGGAAGTACCTGAAAAAGCTATAAGCGTTCATACGTTTAAAATTTGACCCGAATATACAGATAAAAGTTTTTCAATTTTTAGTAGAGATGCAGGTTGGTTAGTTTTACCACAAAGAGCACAGAGAAAAAGCACAGATATACAAAGTAGCCATGTGCCTTTTGTGAAACCTTGGTGCCCTCTGTAGTTAAAAATCTTATGATGCAAAACTAAACTTCCCCATCAAAACTGCCGGGTTATTACCAATGGCAATAGGTTTGCCACAAAGCGCCTCATTACCCAGTAAGGCAAATAGTATTGCTTCCTTTGCATCGGGATCGATCCCCAAATCGCGGGTGTTGGCTATCTCTGCATTGGGTAAAGCGGTTGTTAAATAGTTCATCACATACGGATTTCTTGCACCGCCGCCGCTTACAAATATTTTAAGCCCGGGGATGTTAAAATGTGTTTTGATAAAGTTGCTGATGGTGCGCCCGGTAAAGGCACTCAGGGTAGCCACCAGGTCGGTTTTATTGATATTGAAGCTGCGGGAGGTTTGCTGCGCGTTGGCTACGTACTCTAAGTTAAACAATTCCGGACCGGTAGTTTTGGGCAGTGTTTCGTTAAAAAAAGGATGGTGCAGCAGATCCTCCAGCAGGGTTTCATCAACCTTGCCCGCATTGGCTATCGCCGAATCTTCATCATACGGTTTATTAAAATATTGGCGGCAGGCGGCATCTATTAGTGTATTGCCGGGCCCAATATCTGTACATAAAACCTTTGATGTGTCGCCATCTGCCGGTAGGTAGGTAAGGTTGGCTATGCCACCTATGTTTAATAGTATTCGTTCTTCACCCGCTTTGCTGCCTAATAACACATCGCCGTATAAGGCTAAAGGGGCACCCTCGCCGCCTGCTGCTATATGCTTTTGGCGAAAGTCGCTTATGGTTAAAATGCCGGTTTTTACCGCAATATGGTCGCCGTCGCCAATTTGCAGGGTAGCATTATCATAGTCAGGTTGTTTATGCTGATGTTTTGGCGCGTGGTATATAGTTTGACCATGGCTGGCAATAAAATCAACTTCGGCCGGTTTGATATTCCATTTATCTAAAGCTTGTAATATCAGTTCTGCATGAAAGCTGCCGATATAAGCGTTCAGTAGCGCAACCTTTTCCAGGTCGGCTTGCCTTTGGGCAAACACTTGCTGCACTTCCTTCTTAAAACGATTATCGTAAGGGATAGTAATAAACTGCAACAGCTCAAAACCGGTATCGGTACCATTACCTTTGAATTTACACAGGGCAATATCCAGGCCATCCAAAGAAGTCCCCGACATGAGGCCAATGCCCAGCTTTGTTTCTTTTTGGGCAGTGGTAAATAGTTTTTGCAGGTTTTTGTTGAGTGCAGGCATGCGCTAATTTACCTGTTTTACCCGCTTCACAAAAGATAAATTTAAACCGTCTGTATGTATATAATCTGATATATTTGTTTGGAAGCATTGTAAACCAATTACAAACTTAAGCCCATGGCCAGATTAAACTTATTAGAAGAAACACGATACGAGAAGTTACCCGTTACGGTATACTCAGATCAGAACGCGGCATCGGTAGCTGTTGCCAAACGCATAGCCGACCTGATCCGCAAAAAAGATGCAGAAGGCAAACCGGCTGTGCTTGGTTTGGCTACAGGTGTTACCCCAATTAAGGTTTACGCCGAACTGGTGCGCTTACACAAGCAGGAAGGGTTGTCGTTTAAAAACGTGATCACTTTTAACCTGGATGAATATTACCCCATGAAACCCGACGCGGTACAAAGCTACGTTACCTTCATGAACGAGAACCTTTTTGACCATGTGGATATTAAAAAGGCTAACGTGCACATCCCCGACGGCACCCTTGCGCCGGATAGCGTAGCTGCTTTTTGTTTAGAATACGAAAAGCAGATAGAAGAACTTGGTGGATTGGATCTTCAAATTTTAGGTATTGGCCGTACTGGTCACATTGGTTTTAACGAGCCGGGCTCGGCACCAAACTCGGGTACGCGTTTAGTTACCCTTGACGACCTTACCCGCCGCGATGCTTCGCGCGATTTTGGTGGTAAACAAAACGTACCTACCAAAGCCATCACCATGGGGGTAGGTACCATTTTTAAAGCCCGTGAAATTATCCTGATGGCTTGGAGCGCCAAGAAAGCGCCGATTGTACGCAAAGCGGTAGAGGGCGAGATCTCGGGCGAAGTGCCGGCTACCTTCCTGCAGCTATCAGACAGTGTTGAATTTATATTGGATGTGGATGCCGCATCAGACCTTACCCGCTTTGACACTCCATGGCTGGTTAAAGATTGCGTTTGGGAAAAGCAGCTCATCAAAAAAGCTGTAATGTGGCTATCGGGTGCGGTTGGTAAACCCATCCTCAAACTCACAGAAGAAGATTACAACAGCAACGGTATGGCACAGCTTGCGGTAGAGCAGGGGCCGGTGTACCAGATCAACATTGATATATTTAACCAGTTACAACACACCATAACCGGGTGGCCGGGAGGCAAACCGGGGGCCGATGATAGTCAGCGCCCTGAGCGTGCCGAGCCTGCACGCAAACGTTCAATCGTATTTTCGCCACACCCTGATGATGATGTGATCTCGATGGGTGGTACATTTATCAGGCTGGTTGACCAGGGGCATGATGTGCATGTAGCTTACCAAACATCGGGTAATACCGCCGTATGGGATGACGATGTGTTGCGTTTTATGGAATTTGCGATAGACTTTAAAGAAAGCATAGGCGAAGACACCTCAAAAATGACAGGTATTTATGAGGATATGCGCAAATTTATGGCGATCAAGCAACCTAATCAGATAGATTCGCTGGAGATCCGCGATGTAAAAGGCTTTATCCGTAAAACAGAGGCCATTGCAGGCGCGCGTTATGCAGGTGTGCCCGATAGTAACATCCATTTCCAGGCGTTGCCATTTTATGAAACAGGCAAAACGCAGAAAAACTCCGTTGGCGAGGAGGATATTAAACTGACCATGGAGTTGCTGCAAAAGGTAAAACCCCAGCAGGTATTCACTGCCGGTGATTTTGCCGACCCGCATGGTACACACATCGTATGCTTTAATATCATCATAGAATCGTTACGCCGCCTGCGCAAAACCGAGGCCTGGGTAAACGATTGCTGGGTTTGGATGTACCGTGGCGCATGGCAGGAGTTCCCTACACATGAAATAGAAATGGCGGTGCCTCTATCGCCTGCCGAAGTATTACGCAAGCGCAACGCCATTTTTAAACACCAGTCGCAGAAAGACAGGCCGGTGTTTCCTGGTGATGATGCCCGCGAGTTTTGGGTGCGCGCCGAGGATAGAAACCGCGAGACTGCGCAGAACTATGACCGCTTAGGCATGGCCGAATATGCAGCTATGGAAGCTTTTGTGAGGTATAAATTTTAGATAAAGATAAATTAACAGAATGTCATTGCGAGGAGCGTAGCGACGTGGCAACCTCATAGGACATGCGGATATGCTGAGATTGCCACGCTATCGCTCGCAATGACATATAGTAAAACAAAACATGAAATATAAATTCTTAATCATCGCCTTATTCATCTGCATAGCAGCAAAGGCGCAAACTACAGCAAACATTACCCCGGCCCACTTAAAAGCAGCCGAAGATGTACTCTTAGCATCAGGTGCGGGCGCGCAATTAAAAGAAAACACCCTGTCCATGATAAAACAGGCCAGCGGGAATGTGCCTGAGGATAAAAAAACAAAGTTTATCCAGGTCATGAACACCTTTACAGATAAGTATATGAACTGGGATATGATAAAAGACCAGATGGCCGCTATGTACGCGCAGGAATTCACAGAAAAAGAGCTAAAAGACCTGGCGGTTTTTTACAGGTCGCCGTTGGGTATAAAGCTTAATCAAAAACAACCTGTACTATTCCAAAAAGGGGCGCAACTTGGGCAGCAGGCAGTACAAAGCCACCAGGCCGAACTGCAGCAAATGATGCAGGAAGCATTTAAAGATCAATAAACAATTTGTAACTAAGATATTCGTTTAGCATCTTAGTAAAATATTCCTTTTTAATTTAAATATGAACATTAACAGAGCTTTATCTGTTGCCGCACTTGCCCTGATCATTGTATCGGGTAACGCAACGGCACAGGTAAAAAGAAAACCTACCCCGTCTCCCAAAAACAGGCCCGCAACAACTGCAGCCGCCATTTATAGCCCAACGCTGCTCCCGGTTGATAAAAATGTGCTGATAGGCAAATTACCAAACGGTTTAACCTACTACATTCGCCATAACGAGCAACCACAAAAACGTGCAGAGTTATACCTTGTTAATAAAGCAGGGTCGGTTTTAGAAACAGATGCGCAGCAGGGCCTGGCACATTTTACCGAGCACATGGCATTTAACGGCACACGCGATTTCCCTAAGAACGCATTGGTAGATTATCTGCAAAAATCGGGCGTAAAGTTTGGGGCCGATTTGAATGCCTATACTTCTTTTGATGAAACAGTATACCAATTACCATTGCCAACAGATAGCACTGCTGTTTTTGAAAAAGGCTTTAATATCCTTGCAAACTGGGCGGGTTATGTAACATTTGACCCTGCAGAAATAGACAAAGAGCGTGGCGTTGTTTTAGAAGAAGCACGCCTGCGTGGTAAGAACGCGCAAGAGCGTTTAAGCCTGCAAACGCTGCCTGTAATATTAAATAATTCGAGGTATGCATCACGCTTACCTGTAGGTAAAGAAGATGTTATTAAAGCATTTACTGCCGAAACCATAAAAAGCTTTTACGCCGATTGGTACCGCCCTAACCTGCAGGCGGTAATTGCCGTTGGCGATTTTGATGTAAAACGCGTTGAGGAACTGATCAAGGCAAACTTCTCGGGCCTTAAAAATCCGGTTGCAGCTAAACCACGTACCGAATTTAATGTAGCGCCCACACCAGGCACTGTTGTTAAAATAGCTACTGATAAAGAGTTTCCGTATACCCTTGCCCAGATCATTGTAAAGCATCCGCAATCGGTTACACGCACAACAGATAATTACATGCAAAGTGTGCGTATATCATTATTCAACTTTATGCTGAACCAAAGGCTTGGCGAATTGCAGCAAAAAGCCGAACCACCATTTTTATATGCCCGTACTTCTTACGGCCCGCTTATTGGTAAGCAGGATGCATTCTCGTCGGTAGTGGTTGCTAACCCTGATGGGTTGGAAAAAGCGGTAAAGACAGTTGTAGCCGAAACCGAGCGTGCCCGTAAATTTGGCTTTACTCTTACCGAACTGGAGCGTGCCAAACAACAGGCGTTAGTAGGCATCCAAAATGCATATTACGAAAGAAACAAAACTAACTCGGCAAATTACGTAAGGGAGTACCAGTTAAACTTTTTAAAAGGAGAGGCTATCCCGGGTATTGATTTTGAGTATAATTTTTATGTAAACAATATCAGCAAGATAAACCTTGCCGAAATGAATGCCATGGCCGGCAAATTCATCAGCGATCAAAACCGTGTAATTATTGTTGAAGGCGCTGAAAAGGATAAAGATAAACTTCCTGACGAAAAAGCTATTTTAAGCTGGATAGGTGCAGCCGGAAATAACCTTACTGCTTATGTAGATAATGTTACCAGTAAGCCGCTAATGGAAAAAGCACCGGAAGGTTCAAAAGTTGTATCAGAAACCAAAGACGAGGCAATAGGTACAACTACCATGATATTAGGCAACGGGCTGAAAGTAATATTAAAACCAACTGAGTTTAAAAACGATCAGATCCTGATCAATGGATCGGCCTTTGGCGGTACCTCACTGGCAAGCGATGCTGATTATACATCAGCAAGCTTCGCAGGTTCGGTTGTTGGCAGCAGCGGTATATCAGAATTTAACCAGGGCCAGCTGGATAAGATGCTTGCCGGTAAAAATGTAAATGTATCGCCTTATATAAGTGAAATTACACAGGGCATAAGAGGCAGCGCATCCCCGCGCGATTTTGAAACTGCTATGCAATTGATATACTTGTATTTTACACAGCCACGTAAGGATGCTGAAATATGGAAGGGGACTATAAACCAAACCAAGGCACTATTAACCAACCGGACACTTGACCCGCTTAGTGTTTACCAGGATACGCTTTCAAACGTGTTAAGTAATAACAATTTCCGCGGCGGCGCTACTACGGTTGAAAGGCTAAACACTGCTAACCTTGATAAAGGGTATGCCTTTTATAAAGACAGGTTTGCTGATGCAAGCAATTTTACCTTTGTGGTGGTTGGTAGTTTTACGGTAAATGAGATAAGGCCTTTTATGGAAGCCTATCTTGGTGCTTTGCCATCAACCAATAAAAAAGAAACATTTAAGAATTTAAAAATGTACCCTGCACCGGGGCAGATAACCAAAACCGTTTACAAAGGTGTTGATGATAAGGCCAACGTACAAATGATATACAGTGGCGATTATGTTTTTAACGAGGCAAATAACCTGCAGCTTGATGCGCTGGAAGAAGTGTTGAACATTAAGCTTGTTGAGCGTTTGCGCGAGCAGGAAAGCGGGATATACGCACCGGGTATAAGGGCAAACTACGTTAAAAACCCGCAAGGCAGGTACACTGTTACTATTTCGTTTACCTGTGCCGCTGCAAATGTTGATAAGCTGATAGCTGCAACGCTTGATGAGATAGGCAAAATAAAACAGACAGGTGCACAGCCCGCCGATATTGAAAAATTTGTTGCTGAAGAAGCCCGGTCAACCCAGGTGCAAATGAAACAGAATATTTCATGGGCCGGTTACCTGGCCGGGGTTGTTCAAAATGATCAGGACCCTGATCAGATATTGAGCCACGTTAAAAACCTGGATCAAATAACGGTACAAAGCACAAAGGATGCTGCCATCAAATATCTAAATAATAACAACCTGGCAAAAGTTATACTGATGCCTGAAAAGAAGTAACAAGTAATATAAAAGGAATAAAAAAGCCCCTGTTAACTAACAGGGGCTTTTTTATTTGAGGGGTTTTAAGCTGGAAAAGAACGGCAGGTAAGTAGTTGCCGCTTCTCTGCCGGGTTCGTGCACGGTAATGCCGGTAATAATGTCTTTATCATCTACATCAAAAGCGATGCCTCCCTTAATATCATCATAAAGGCTGCGTTTGCCACCATTGTATGTAAATGTTGCCACCTTTTTTAAATTATATAACGACCAAACACTTTTAAACGGAATGCCCACATATAGCTTGCTGTTAATTTTAAATGCGGGCGAGGTTACCCGTATCTGTTTAACCCGCTTTACTTCATCATCTCCCTGCCCGCGCGAAAAATACATTTGGGTTACGTAACCTGTTGTATCATGGTTGGCATACCAGATAGATATACTCTTCCCCATAGCAGCGTCTCCACCATCGGGGGGGCCCAATCTTTTATGCACATTCTCCGCGCTTTCGTTAATAGTTGTTTGGCCAAGGCTTATGCCCGGTACTATCAGCTGCGATAAAGGTACGGGTTTATCTCCCGGCAGGTCAACAACACTGGTATCTGCCGCTTTAATCAGGCTGTCCGGCTGTGGGGTATCCGTTTTGTTAGCTATGGTGTCTGCCGATGCTGGCGTAGTTTTTTGCTTGCATGAAAATAGTGCTATTGCCAGCGCCGTGACTATAAAATATTTTGAAAAATTCATGGTTGTAACAATTTGTTTAATTTACGGTTGATAGATATAACCAATAATAGGGTAATTTGTTACCATAAACAATGACATCAAAAGGCCAAAAGGTAATACAGCAATGGTACAAACAAAAACAGTGGAAGCAGTTTCCGTTTCAAAAAGAAATGGAGGAGGCTTATCTGTCGGGCTTTTCGGGCTTGCTGAATGCGCCTACCGGCAGCGGTAAAACCTTTGCATTATTCCTGCCATTTCTGGCCGATTTTATCAATAAATACCCTGATACCTATACCACACAAAAAAACAACGGCTTGCTGATGTTATGGATAACGCCCCTGCGTGCCTTAACTAATGATATCCGCAAGGCAATGCAGGAAGTATGTGATGATATTGGCCTGCCCTGGCGCATCATGACGCGCACCGGCGATACCTCTGCCGCCGAAAAGGCCGCATTAAAGCGAAAGCTACCCGAAGTGCTTTTAACTACCCCCGAAAGCCTGCACCTTATGCTGGCCCAAAAGGAGTATAACAAGGTATTTAAAGGCCTGCGGGTAATGGTTTGCGATGAATGGCATGAATTGCTTGGTACCAAACGCGGCGTACAGGTGGAGCTGGGCCTGAGCAAATTGAAGAGTTTGAGTCGGGAGTCTGAACTCGAAAGTAAAGGTGGCTTAAGACTTCAAACCTCCGACTCCGAGCTTAGGATCTGGGGTATCTCGGCAACCATAGGCAACCTTGAACAGGCCGCCGAGGTTTTGCTGGGGAATGATTTTTCGCCGGAGCGGATCAGGATGGTGCGAGCCCATGTGAATAAGAAGCTGGTGATAGAATCTGTTATACCCCCAAATATTGAAAATTATAGTTGGGCCGGGCATATTGGGGTAAAGCTATTGCCGCAGGTAATGGAAATAGTGGCCAAAAGCAAAACCACACTCATATTTACCAATACGCGGTCGCAAAGCGAGATCTGGTATCACGCCATTATTGATAATTATCCCGAGTATGCCGGCATTATGGCCATGCACCATGGCTCGCTGGATAATGACTTGCGTAACTGGGTAGAACAGGCCTTACATGCCGAAGCACTGAAAGTGGTGGTATGTACCTCCAGTTTAGACCTGGGGGTGGATTTTCGACCGGTGGATACGGTGGTGCAGGTAGGCAGCCCAAAAGGGGTTGCCCGTTTTATGCAGCGCGCAGGCAGGAGCGGCCACCATCCGGGGGCTATATCAAAGGCTTATTTTGTGCCAACCCATTCATTAGAATTGTTGGAAGGTGCAGCGTTAAAACAAGCTATTAAAAAAGGCGTGTTTGAGAGCCGCGACCCCATGCTGCTGACCATGGATGTGCTGATACAGTTTATGGTGACGCTGGCGGTATCAGATGGTTTCCGCGCCGATGAATTGTTTAAGGAAGTGAAAACCACCTTTGCCTTTGCCGATCTGCGCCGGGATGAGTTTAACCAACTGCTTGATTTTATAACCAATGGCGGCAAAACCCTTGCCCAATACGATGAATTTTTAAAAGTAGAGGTAGAGAATGGTCTGTTTAAAGTGAATAGCAGGCGTGTAGCCATGCGCCACAGGCTTAGTATAGGCACAATTACCAGTGAGTTAAGCATCCGCGTAAAATGGCTTAGCGGCGGCAGCTTGGGCACTGTCGAAGAAAGCTTTATATCCAAATTAAAACCGGGTAATACCTTTTGGTTTGCGGGCCGCAGCCTTGAATTTATTAAGGTGAAAGAAATGACAGCTTATGTTAAAAAATCAAAATCCACCAAAGGACTGATCCCAAGTTGGAATGGCGGGCGGATGCCTTTGTCGTCTCAATTATCTGCCGTTTTTAGGGATAAGCTGGATGAGGTGGCTAATGGCATTGAAACCGATATAGAAGTGAAAGCGCTTAAGCCTTTGTTTGGTTTGCAGGCAGAATTATCGCACTTGCCGCAAAGCCACGAGTTTTTGATAGAATCTTTTAAATCGCGCGAGGGGCACCATCTCTTATTTTACCCTTTTGAGGGGCGGTTAGTGCATGAGGGTATGGCATCATTGCTTGCTTACCGTATTTCTAAAATTAAACCGGCCAGCTTCTCCATCGCCATGAATGATTATGGGTTTGAATTACTTACGGATGAAGATATCCCCATAGAAGAAGCTTTGGAGGATGCCGATTTCTTCAGTATTAATAACCTGATAGATGATATACAGCACAGCCTTAACTCCAATGAAATGGCCAGGCGCAGGTTCAGGGATATTGCGCACATTGGTGGGCTGGTGTTTACAGGTTATCCCGGCCAGCCGGTAAAGAATAAACATTTACAGGCATCAACATCTTTACTGTTTGAGGTATTTAACGAGTATGAGCCCGATAACCTTCTTGTGCGGCAGGCATATAATGAAGCGTTGGCTTTTCAATTGGAAGAGTTCCGCTTGCGTGCGGCCTTGCAACGTATTCAAACGCAAAACATCGTTTTAAAAGTTATCGAACGCCCAACACCATTCGCATTCCCGATACTGGTAGACAGCCTTGGGCGCGAACGGCTCACCACCGAAACCATGGAAGAACGCATTGCCAAAATGGCCCGGCGTTATGGTGCCGATGAGGTTGCGGATAAACCTTCACCGAGGAGCAGGAAAACGGGCGTTACAAGGAAAAAGGGGTTTTAGGAAAGCAACAGTCATTGCGAGCGTAGCGTGGCAATCTTCTACATAACAGTCGGTGATAAGTATGTCGAAGATTGCCACGTCACTTCGTTCCTCGCAATGACGCGCGGGGATAAAAAAATCTAAACAAAAAAGGACGGTTATACAACCGTCCTTTTCAATATTAAGGTAATTAACGTTTACGCTAATTTACGTTTTACTTCTACGTTTTCGTATGCTTCTACTATATCACCAACTTCGATGTTGTTGTAGTTAGCAATGTTCAAACCACACTCGTAATTAGTTCCAACTTCTTTTACATCGTCTTTGAAACGTTTTAATGAAGCCAGTTCACCTGTATGGATCACTACACCATCACGAATGATACGTATTTTACTGTTACGGCTAATTTTACCATCTAATACCATACAGCCTGCAATGGTACCAACCTTGCTGATCTTGAAGGTTTCGCGGATCTCTACGTTCGCAACAATCTTCTCTTCAAACGTTGGTGCAAGCATGCCTTCCATCGCCGCTTTTATCTCGTTGATAGCATCGTAGATGATAGAGTATAACCTGATATCGATCTGCTCGGCCTCGGCCAGTTTACGCGCACCTCCCGAAGGACGTACCTGGAAACCTATAATGATCGCATCTGATGCAGAAGCCAGCAATACGTCTGATTCGGAGATCTGACCAACTGCTTTTGATATGATGTTAACCTGTATCTGCTCGGTAGATAGTTTAAGTAATGAATCTGACAACGCCTCGATAGAACCATCCACGTCACCCTTAACAATAATGTTAAGTTCTTTAAAGTTACCAACTGCCAAACGGCGGCCAATTTCATCAAGGGTGATGTGTTTCTGTGTACGTAAGCCTTGCTCGCGTTGTAATTGTAAACGTTTGTTCGCAATTTCACGTGCTTCCGGCTCGGTATCTAATACGTTAAACTTATCGCCTGCTGTAGGTGCGCCCTGCATACCCAACACCTGTACCGGTGTAGATGGCCCTGCAGATTCGACCCTTTGGCCACGCTCGTTTGTTAACGCTTTAACACGCCCGCTGTAGCAACCGGCAAGTATTGGGTCGCCCACTTTTAAACGGCCTGCCTGTACCAATATAGTAGTAACAATACCACGGCCTTTGTCTAAGGCAGCTTCTATTACTGTACCTACGGCACGTTTGTTAGGGTTAGCTTTCAGCTCAAGCAATTCTGCTTCAAGCAATACTTTCTCTAACAGCAAATCAACGTTTAAGCCTGTTTTTGCTGATATTTCTTGTGTTTGGTATTTACCGCCCCACTCTTCAACCAAAATGTTCATGGCTGATAGTTGCTCACGTACCTTATCGGCGTTAGCACCCGGCCTGTCAATTTTGTTGAAAGCAAAGATGATAGGCGCGCCGGCAGCCTGTGCGTGGTTTATGGCCTCGCGGGTTTGCGGCATCACGCTGTCATCAGCAGCAATAACAATGATAACAATATCCGTTACCTGTGCACCCCTGGCACGCATGGCGGTAAACGCCTCGTGGCCCGGTGTATCCAGGAAGGTGATCTTTCCTTTATCGCCCGGCAAAGTAACTTCGTAAGCGCCAATGTGCTGGGTTATACCCCCGGCCTCGCCGCCAATTACATTTGTTTTGCGGATAAAATCCAGTAATGATGTTTTACCGTGGTCAACGTGGCCCATGATGGTCACAATTGGTGCACGTGGTATCAGGTCTTCCGGATCATCAGGCTGGTCAAGTATAAACTCTTCGTCCTGTGGTTTTACAAACTCAACCTGGTAGCCAAACTCATCGGCAACAATGCTTAAAGTTTCGGCATCCAAGCGTTGGTTAATGGATACGAACATACCCAAACTCATACAAGTTGAGATGATCTGCGTTACTGATACATCCATCATGAGGGCTAATTCATTTGCCGTAACAAATTCGGTAACCTTTAACACTTTAGATTGTGCATCCTGCTCCATTGCCAGTTCATCGGCATTTGCAGCAACATCATCACGTTTTTGACGACGGAATTTTGCACGCTGCGCAAATTTGCCCGACTTCCCTGCGCCGCTTAAGCGTGCAAGTGTAGCCTTGATCTGGTCTTGTATATCTTTTTCTGATGGTTCTTCTTTAGGACCTGAACTTGCAGGTGGCCTTCCTCCTCTAAAATCAGGACGGTTGCCACCACCCGGAGGCGCTGTTGGTCTGTTCCTGAAATCGGGACGGTTTGGATTAATTGTGCCGCTTGGCGGGGCCTGTTGGCCGCCGTTACCACCCGGGCCACCTTGCTGATCTTTACGCTTACGTTTGCGTTTCTGATCGGCAGCGTTACTTGCGGCACTTGATGAGGCTACCGGGCCACCGCGTTTAGGCTGGTTAACCGGCAACTGTATCTTACCTATAATTTTGGGCCCTGTTAAACGCTCTGCATTCGCACGGATAACTTCATCCGGTTCTGCCGCGTCTTCTGCCGGGGCTGGTGTTGCTGCTGCTTGCGGCTCAACAACCGGTGCCGCTGGGGCTGCCGGCGCTTCGGCTTTAGGCGCTTCTGCAACAGGGGCGGGCGCAGGTTTTTCTGCAACAGGCTCTGGTGCTTTTGGCGTTTCTACTTCTGCAACTGCTGCCGGTGCCTGTTTTTCTACAACAGGCTCTGGTGCTTTTGGTGTTTCTACAACCGGTGCAGGTGCCGGCGTTTCAGCAACGGGCTCGGGCGCTTTTGGGGCCTCGGCAGGTTTTTCGGCTGCGGGCGCCTTAGCGTTAAGGTTATTAAGGTCTATTTTACCAATTACCTTTACACCCGGCAATGCTTCGTTACGCTCTTCGGTTTTCACCTTTTCAGGTTCAATCGGTTTTGGCTTTTCAGCCGGTGCTGAAGCGAAATGGCCGGTGTTTTTGATCAGTATCTCCTCGTTCTCAAAATCTCTTGAACGACGGGACTCAACAGGTTTTTCAGGTGCCTGTGCGGGCTCCTCTTTCCTGATTTTGCCTATGCTGATCTGCTTGGCCTCCTCCTTAATAATTTTATCAACAGCAAACTCCTTTAACAAAGTAGTGTACATATCGTTATCCAGCTTGGCCATTGGTTGCTTTTCAACTTTGTAACCTTTGGAAGCAAGAAAATCGACAATGGTACCCATACCAATGTTCAGTTCTTTTACTGCTTTAATTAATTTTATGGATTTGTCTTCTGACATTTATTAAATTTTCTCTGCTAATTATCGCAAAAATACGATTTTTTATTCGTGTTATTTCGTTTATTCAAATTCTGCCTGTAGAACTGATAAAACTTCTTTTATTGTTTCCTCTTCAAGGTCGGTACGTTTTACCAATTCGCCAACAGATAGTGCCAATACAGACTTAGCTGTATCAAGCCCGATGCGTTTAAACTCGTCCAGTATCCAGCTATCTATCTCGTCTGAGAATTCTTCAATATCCACATCCTCATCATGCTCATCAGCCTCGCGGTAAACATCAATTTCGTACCCGGTTAACTTGCCGGCAAGCTTAATGTTGTGGCCGCCACGGCCAATTGCTAACGATACCTGATCGGGCTTTAAGTAAACAGCCGCCGTTTTTTTCTCGTCATCTAATTTAATAGAAGTGATTTTGGCGGGTGATAAAGCACGCTGTATGTATAACTGAATATTGTTGGTAAAGTTTATCACATCTATGTTTTCGTTCTTCAACTCGCGAACGATACCATGGATACGTGAACCTTTCATACCTACGCAGGCACCAACCGGATCAATACGGTCATCGTAAGATTCTACTGCTACTTTAGCCCTTTCACCCGGTTCGCGAACAATTTTCTTGATAGTGATTAAGCCGTCGAAGATCTCCGGAACCTCCATCTCGAACAAACGCTGTAAAAACTCAGGCGCTGTACGCGATATAATGATCTTAGGGTTGCTGTTAAGCATATCCACCTTGCTGATGATAGCTCTCACGCTGTCGCCTTTTTTAAAGTAGTCGGCAGGGATCTGCTCAGTTTTTGGTAATAAAAGCTCGTTTCCTTCATCATCAAGCACCAAAGTTTCTTTTTTCCAAACCTGGTAAACCTCGCCGGTAACAATCTCGCCTACGCGGTCTTTATATTTTTTGAAGATCTCGTCTTTCTCCAGTTCCAGGATTTTTGATACCAGTGTTTGGCGGGCAGCTAATATAGCACGGCGGCCAAAGCTTTCTAAAGTTATCTGCTCAATATAATCGTCGCCAACTTCCAGGTCAGGGTCAATTTTATGTGCTTCTGCCAGTTCTATCTCCAGGTCATCATCCTCGCTAAAGCCATCTTCCATTACGGTACGTGTGCGCCAGATCTCTAAGTCACCATTGTCTGTGTTCACAATTACGTCGCAATTCTCATCTGTGCCGTATTTTTTCCTGATCATGCTTCTGAAAACGTCTTCCAGAACGCTCATCATGGTTGGGCGGTCAATGTTCTTGAAATCTTTAAATTCCTGAAAAGAATCAATTAAATTAATATTGCTCATCTTCTACTTGAATGATATTAAAACTTTTGTTTCTGTTATTTTATCTGTCGGGATAGCGCTTTCAACAGTTACAGCCTTTTTCCCTTTTTCTTTTATTATTTCTTCTATTGTTATTTCGCTTTCACCGGCGCTTAATAGTTTGCCTTCGCGTTTGGCGCCGTCATCCATTTTTATTGATAACGTACGGCCAATGTTTTTCGCATACTGCCTTTGCAGGGTTAGCGGTGTATCAATGCCCGGCGATGAAACCTCCAGGTTGTAGGGTGTATCTATCACGTTCTCTTCTTCCAGATGAAAGCCTACATGCCTGCTTATGGCAACACAATCAGCAATCCCTATCCCGTTATCCCCATCAACCAGTACTATCAGTTTACCGTTCGAATGCATTTTAACATCCACCAAAAACAAGTTTGGCATATCGGCAATTTTTTCCTCTACCAGTTCAGCTGTTCTTTTTTCAATATTCATTATCGTATGTTTTTACCGGTATTCCCGATAGGTAACGGGGCGGTTGATAATTTGATTGATAAAATAAAAGAGGGGGCAAATGCCCCCTCTTTTTTAATTCAGATGCAAATGTAACAACTTTTTTTGATTTTTCAAAGCTTATTGCTTAAAAATCAAATCAATAAAACGCACTTTTCCGGGCTGCGACCGGCTTTTTATATAATCTATCAATGCCGCGCCTTCGCCAAGGCGGTAATTGCGCACAAAGTAGGTTTGCCCTTTTGTAAAAGGGGTGTCGGGCGTAAAAACCACCACACTATCTTTTAACTGGTAGCGGCCCGGTTGCACAGGCTGGTAGTTTTTCATATCGGTATCAGCAGGCATCCGATAAACAGGCACCAGGCTTTGCCAAACATCTGCATTGGTATCGCGCCCTATATCCTGCATCACCACGTAATCTAACCCTTTAAATTGAACAGACCGGCCGTTGTTTACAAGTGATATTTGCACGGCGGCGGGGTGCCTGGCTGGAGTACAGGCTCCTATTATAAAAATTATCACGATCAGATATTTATTCATTATTACAAAAGTGATTGTTTTATTTGTAACCTTTTACAAATGATGCACTCTTAACATCTATGAGAAAAACCTTAGCCTTAACTATACTACTTGTTAGTTTTTATACACAATTAACGTATGCACAGGATAGCCTGTTAACCAGCCTTGCAAAAAGCAACACAACCCTGTTTGCCAAAGATGGCAATAAATTTACAGGTGCAGGGTGGGACAAAATTTTAGCACAGGCCAAAAGCAGCAATAATGTGATGATCGGCGAAGATCACTTTAACAACGAAACGCCTATCTTTGTATCTGCGGTGGCATCACAAATTAAATTCGATAACTTTTTTTGTGAGATAGACCCTTTTACAGCGCGTATCCTGCAGGATAAGATCAGAAATCTATCACCTGCCGAGATGGAAAAGTATGTGGCCGAATATGGCAATACATTCTCCTTTTATGCCTTCGCCCCCGAGTTTGATCTGCTTAAACAATTTACCAAAACTAACACAACCATTAACGGTACCGACCAAATATTATTGGTGGGTGATGCACTGATATGTAACGAACTTCAAAAAACTACTAAAAGCAACCGCGCTAAGGAAATTTACGAAGTGATTAAAAACAACTCAAAAACATATTTCGCCAATTTTTTGAAAGATCAGAGCAAGCCGTTTTATTTACTCACCCCCGAGTTTGAAAAAAACCTTGATGAGCTATCGGCCCTGAAGCTTAGCGAACAGGAAGTTAAAATAATAAAGGCACTGAAATTAAGCGCCAAAATATACAAATCGCAAAGCCACCATCTGCGGGTACAGCTCATGAAAAACCAATTGATGCAGGTTTACACCCAATGGCAAAATAAAAAGAACCTGTATAAATACGGCGCAAACCACGTTGCCAGGAATGAAGGTTTAATGGATACCTACGATATTGGAAACTTGGTAAGTAGTATTGAGGATAGTAAATTCGGTAGCTCCTACCATGTTATTGTACTTGGCGTATCGGGTACACAGGCCTCGCCATTTAAAGGCTTCCCGAGTGAGAAAGTTGATGCAAACAGCGGCGTGCTTAAGTCATTGGCCCCCTTGTTAAAAGCCGCTGAGGGTAATAACTGGCATTATATAGATCTGAAGCCTTTACGTACCGCAATAGACGATGGAAAGTTATTGGTAAAGGACACTAAGCTATTGCGGATAATAAAAGGCTATGACGCTTTTGTTGTGATCCCGGAGGTTACAGCTTCTGCATTCATCGACGGGAAATAATAACTGAAATGCCCGAGTATAATCGGGCATTTCAGTTAACAAGTTTATAAAGGGTAAGGGGTACTCCCCCACATTTTTCTGCAAACTATTTCTTAAGCGTTTCCTCAAACAGTTTATAGATGCGTTTATACTCATCCGTCCAGCTGCTGGGTTGCACAAAACCGTGGTCTTCTACCGGGTATGGCGCAAGCCACCAGTTTTCCTTATGCAACTCTATCAGTTTTTGGGTTAAGCGTACAATATCCTGAAAATTCACATTTTGGTCTACCATGCCATGCAGCATAAGCAGGTTGCCTTTTAAGCCGTCGGCAAAATAAATAGGCGAGCTTTGGCGGTAAGCCTTCTCATCGGTAAATGGTTCGTTAAGTATGTTTGAAGTATAGCCGTGGTTATAATGTGCCCAATCGGTAACAGAGCGTATGGCTGCGCCTGATGCAAAAACATCCGGTTGGGTAAACAGTGCCATAAGCGTCATAAACCCCCCGTACGATCCTCCGTATATACCCACATGTTTGGGGTTAACGCCATATTTTTCTACCAACAGTTTTACGCCGTCAACCTGGTCGGTAAGGTCGGCGCCGCCCATGTGGCGGTAAATACCGGTGCGGATATCGCGCCCGTAGCCCGAGCTGGCGGTGTAATCGATATCCATTACGGTGTAGCCATTATCGGTAAGCATATTATTGAACATATACTCGCGGAAATAGCTGCTCCACCAGTAATGTACGTTTTGCAGGTAACCCGCGCCGTGTACAAATACTACGGCGGGTTTTGAAGGGTCGGGGGTTTTAGGCACATAAACACGCGCGTAAATATCTTTACCGTTACGATTTTTAAAGCTGATCACCTCCGGCTCGCGCCAAGGGTACGAATTAAATTCGGCGGTGGTAGAGCTGGTTACCTGTACCGCTTTTGCACCCGGTTTATTGGCCTGCACATAAAGTTCCCACGGTTTGTTGGAGTATGAATAACGAATAGCCAGCCATTTTTCATCAGGCGACAGATCCACCTCGTTGCCGCCCTTAATGCCGGTAATTTTAACTGGTGCGCCACCTGTAACCGGGATGCGGTAAAAGTGCGTAATGCCGGGATGCTCAATGTTTGCGGTAAAGTAAAACGTCTTTTTATCGTTCGACAAATGCAGGGTTTGCACCTCCCATTTGCCTGATGTTAATTGCTTTTTTTCGCCGGTTACCACATCAGCCATGTACAGGTGCGAGTAGCCGCTTGCCTCGCTCTGGAAATAAAAGTGGGTATTATCTGCCCAGCCAAGGCTGCCATCGGCAAAAAAGCCACCGGTACCGGGGCCGCCTATCCATGCGTCATCATGCTGGCGGTCAAGCAGGGTTAGTTTGCCGGTAGTGGCATCTAATTTCATCAACCAGCGGTCCTTGTTGTCCTGTGCATCTACATTAACAATGGCGTATTTGCCGTCGGGGCTCCAGTAGGGGCCGGCTATGTCAACTTTACGGTCGGCGTTTAGCCTTTTGCGGGCCTCCATTTCTTTAGGATAGTCTTTTATAAATTCAGGGATATCCTTTATGCCGGGCAGGTCTTTGGTTATGATACTGTAAACAGTGTCGCGCTGCCTGTCGTAAATAAAACTTTCTGAGGTTGATTGCGGGCTGCCCACTTTGGTGCGGTTAGGGATATCCTCTGTATAACCGGATGAGGTTACATAATCGGGCACTATGCCGCTCTTTGCACCTTCGGCAGCCTGAATAAGGCGGTAGGTTACATACCGGCCATCCGGACTAAGCTGTACACCGGTTAAGCGTTTATCGCCAAATGCCAGCTCTTTTAATTTTGAAGGTTTAAATAATGCCCGCTCGGCCGAATCGAGCTTGCGGTCCTTCTCGTTAACTTTTATAATATCAAACAGTTCCAGCTGTTGTTTTTTAAGCCAGGCGGCCTGCTCGTTCTCTTTGGCGGGTTTCTTTTCGCCGGTGGATGCTTTTACAAAATTGGTAAGCTGTGTAAGTTCGGCTTTATTAAGCTTTAACTGGTACAGGTTGTTATCGCTGGTGAACACAATACTGCCTTCATCCCCGCTAAAAGTGGGGTTGCTTTCGCGGCCGGTGGTATTGGTGAGCTGTATAGCTTTACCTTTTGCTGCATCCAGCAGGTAGATGTCGCCATTCTTTTCAAAGGTTTTTAGCGTGCGCTTTTTGTTCCATTTGCCGTTTTCGGGCACCATGGCTTTACGCTCATCAACACTAACTTTTTGCGGTTTTGTGTTGTTTGGCGTGATAGAAAAAAGCTCATCCCGTTCTGTTTTATCGGGGTTCCAGTTAAAATAGATCTTCTTGCTATCATCGCTCCAGCGGATATTTGAGGGTGATACCCCCATCCATTTTGGGTCGCGCATTATTTTTTCGATAGTAAGCTGGCCAAGGGTTTGCGCAGATGCGTAAAGGCCGAAACAAAGGAATAATAATAAGGTAAAGCTTTTTTTCATAACAAAGAATGCTGTTAAGTTGTGCAATTTAACAGTTTGTGTAATATTACTATTTTTAGCCATTGTATTGTTACACAATGGAGATAAAAGGGAGCCAATTTATACTGCGCCACTGGCAACTGGCCGATGCGCCGGCATTGCAAAAACATGCCAATAATCCTAAAGTGCCAGCGTATTTGCTGGACAGGTTCCCCTCGCCCTATTCGCTGGCAGATGCGGAGGCATTTATCGATGTAATGGTAAACAAACTAACCGTTACCAATTTCGCTATAGAAATAAACGGAGAAGTTGCAGGCGGTATTGGTTTGGAGTTTAGGGACGATGTGTACCGTAAATCGCCACTGATAGGTTATTGGCTTAGCGAGCAATACTGGGGGCTTGGCGTAATGACCGAAGCGGCTAAGCTGGTAACCCGTTATGCCTTTACTAATTTTGACACCATTTGTGTAATGGGCTTTATTTTTAGCGAAAATCTGGGGTCGATGCGGGTGCTGGAAAAAGCGGGATACACCCTACAGGGGGTATTAAAGCAAAGTGTAATTAAAGGCGATAAGGTAATGGATGAGCATATTTATGTGGCGTATAAATAGCCGCCTCGTTGTCATGCTGTACGTAGTGAAGCATCTAATCGCCAACATGCATGTGGCGATGTTACTCACCTTGTCATCGCTGCACTCGACATCCCTCCCTTCGCTACGGGGAAAGAGGGCTTTTCATTCACCCTCTTTGCGAAGCAGAGAGGATCGCGCACGTAGTGTCGCGGGGTGAGTAAAACTCACTAATATATCCTCCTATAGATCTCTTTCACCATCCCCCCCGGATCTAACGACAAATTTATCGCCGATGATACCGCGATACCATATACACCGGATTGCATCAATAACTCTACATCCTTTAACTGCACACCACCTACCGCAATAACAGGTATCTCAATTGGCTGCTGTTCTAATTCGCGGTAGCCCTCATATCCCAATAAGGGCTTATTATTGGGTTTGGTATCGGTATGGGCAAAAGGGCCGTAGCCGCAATAATCAACTACGCCGGTATCTTGTATTTTTAATAAACCGTTTATATTGGTGGCAGATGCACCCAGTGTTTTTTCATCTGTTATAGTTTCGCGGATAGCTGCAAAATCGGCATCAAAATCTTCAACATGCACGCCCTGCGCATCAACCGTATCCAACAAATGATAATGATTAGCAAGGATCAATGTTGCACCCCAGTCATCACATATAGATGCTATTTGGTGTAACTCGCGGATCATCTCCTCATCGGTTTTACTCATGCAGCGGTACTGGATCCAGTTGGCTCCGGCTTCGCAGGCTGTTTGTGCCTGCTCTATGTGGCTGCGGTTGGGCAGGTCTTGTGTGAGGTAATGGAATTTGGATATATATTTTTTCATCGGATGCTTTTGTTTTTAACCACAGAGGGCACAAAGATAAAAACACAAAGGTCACAGAGGGTTTATGTAAATCTCTGTGACCTTTGTGCCGTTGTTGGCGTTGAAGGTGAGCTTGTCGAACCATTAACAAAGCGGCAAGTCTTCGACAAGCTCAGACTGACAAAAAACTTATTTTAACACCTCGCCAATAGCTGTACCAACATTGCCATTTGGCGCCTGGATATGCAATAACTCGGCAACGGTAGGGGCAATATCTGTCATGTGGGTTTCGCGGGTCAGGCTGCCATGTTTAATGCCCCATCCCATAAATACCAACGGGATATGCGCATCGTAAGGGTTCCAGCTGCCATGGGTAGTGCCTGTTTGGCCGCCGCTAAACCATCCCGGTTTAAGGATGATCTGGATAGCGCCACTGCGTTCGGCATTATAGCCGTTTTGGATACGCGTGCGAAGCTCGTCGGGTATGGTGGCCAATTGTACACGCTGCATATCAACCGCATAAGCTATTTGTGGTTCCTGCTGTAAAAACTGAATGCAATCAAACTTTAAAGCGTCGGTATTCAGGTTCTCTTTTTTAATAACGGCATTGTTAAAGTTTACCTGGTAGTTCTCAAGGCTTAACACCGCGCCTTTTACTTTATACTTGTCCTCAAGCATTTTATTTAAGCGGGTTTGTGTATCGCTGCTTTTCCAAACACCTGCCGGGATATTATGATCTGTTAAAAAATTAGGATTATGCGCAGCACCATGGTCGGCACTCAGGAAAACGGTATAGTTTCCTTTACCCAATTTACCATCTAAATAAGTAAAGAAAGCAGCAATATCTTTATCTAAACGCAGATAGGTGTCTTCAGCCTCAACAGAGTTCGGCCCAAACTGGTGACCAACATAATCTGTTGAGGAAAGGCTTACCGCCAGGAAATCGGTCACTGTGCCTGCACCAAGTTTTTCATTTTCGATAGCGGCCTTAGCAAGGTCAAGGGTCATGCTGTTGCCGTATGGCGTAGAGCGGATCATGCCAGCTTTGCCTTTATACAGTTCAGATGTTTTTATCGGGAAGGTTGGCGCGTCGGTCCCGGCGAATTTACCTTCATATTTGGGGCTGTTATCCGGTGCGCTTTGTACGTAAGTATTGATCGGGTATAGAGTGTTCCAGTCCTGCTTCAGGTATTTTTCGGCCGGTTTTGTAGCGTTAAAAGATTTTACCCATGTTGGCAGTTCGGCCATATAATAGGTGCTGCTTATCCAGGCGCCGGTTGCATCGTCAAACCAGTAAGCGGCGTTGGCTGCGTGCCCGCCAGGTAATATGCCGCCCCGATCTTTTAACGCTATGCCGATCACTTTTGAGCGGAAGTTTGTGGCTAATCTTAACTCGTCCGTCACGGTGCTTACCAGCAAATTGCGTGGCGACATTTTGCCCGCCTTCGAATCGCTGCCTACAGCAGTAACCGTGCTATCGTCTGTGCAATACATTGATTTGCCGGTTGCCTGTATGATAAAATCATTGCCGGCAATGCCATGTATGGCAGGTACCGAACCGGTATAAATAGAGGAGTGCCCTATAGCGGTAACCGTAGGTATATACGGGATCTGAGTGTTCTCGCAGGTAAACCCTTCGTTAAGCATACGTTTAAAACCACCTGCCTGGTAACGGTCGTAGTAGCGGTACAGGTAATCCCAACGCATTTGGTCGACCACTAAACCCACTACCAGTTTTGGGCGGGGCAGAGTTGTTGAAACAGTGGCTGCGGTTTTTTTTGTTTGTGCCGATAAGCTAAATACGGCGGTTGCAAAGGTTAGCGTAAGCAGAACTTTTATCTTCATAGCATATGATATTAAAGGGCAAATATCAGGATTGCAATATATAAACAATGTGATATTTGTGTTACTTTTTATTAAAAGCGAGGCGTAACTAATCTAAAAAAGTAAGCAAGGCATGCTGGCTTGCGGTATGCAGATCGCGCCAAACCCGGTTGATCTCGGTATCGGGCGATGCCGCTAACAAGCCGCAATAAGGGTACAATTCATCCACGCATTCGCGCGATACCTTAGCCAAAACGCGGCTGGTACTACTTACAGCTTTTAACAACTCTTCATCGGTTGGGTTAGCCCATGAAGCTTCCACGGCAGTGAAAAATGCCGCGCGTGCCTGGTTCAATAGCGCTGTAGCCGATCGCAAAGCCTCGTCCATTACCAAAACATTTGCCTGGTTAACGCGGCGAATGTTGGTTGCCTTATTTGCGAAGGCGGGTACGCACAGGTCAATAAAATGCACGGCCGTGCCCGATATATTTGCGGCCAGGGTAGCTTCGGCCAGTTGCAAAAATGGGTAGGTGTACAAAAGCGAATCGATCACCGCAGCACCCGTGTCAATTTTAAAGCAGCGGTTTTTATCAACGTATAAATCGGTAACCGAATAGGCATCGCTGCCGGTAGCAATCATACCTATATATTTCCAGCCGGATAATAGCTGCACATCTTTGCGATCTAATACAAATGGCAGTATTAGTGGCGCGCCGTCTTCATTTAATACTGAAGTATCGCCATCCATTATATTACAGCTAACCGTAATGTATGTGGCATGGTGCACGCCGCTGGCGTATTTCCAGATGCCGTTTATGACATAGCCATTGCCGGTAATGGTGGCTGTGCCGGTAGGTGCACCGCTGCCGGCTAAACATACTTCCTTATCGCTATAAATTTGCTGCGCGATTTTGGGGGCGATAAAACCGCCAAACCAACCGGCACCGCAGCATAAAGTAACTACCCAACCCAGGCTGCCATCGGCCCAGCTTAGTGCTTCTTCTAATTTTATCAGATCGGGCAAGGATGTTTGCAAGCCGCCATAAGCAGCAGGAGCCAATAAATTGAACCATTGCTGCTCATAAACCAGTTGCAATTGCGCCGGTTGCAATTTGCCCAAACGTTCTGCTTCGGCGGCTTTATCACGAATGATAGCTACCCATTCGGGTTTTAGCAGGGTTGACGGATGTTTTATGTTTTCCATATCAATTTGCTGATGAATTTTCCTGCCGCGCTATTTTCCGCCAATCGAAATAACCAAACACGGCAACAATAAATAATATGAGTGTGAGCAGCGCAAACATCGCCAGGTTTTTGTGGTACAATAAGGGGATGGCAAACAGGTTACTTATGTTTAGCAATACCCAGTTTTCTACCTTGCGCCGGGCCAGCAGCCACATACCCGCCCACGCAGTTGATGATACCCACGAATCCCAGATGGGAACGGTTGATGGTGTGAACTTAACAAGGATCACATACAATACCCCCCATCCGCCAAAAACAATTAATAGAGTTATTAGCCATTCCTGCCGGTTTGCGAAGCGCACTTTTACAGCAGGCAGGTGGCGTTTTTTTATCCAGTGGTACCAGCCGTAAACGCTCATTACTACGTAGTAAAAACTCAGCAGGCATTCGGCATAAAGCATGGCATTCAGCAGCAAGTAAATAGAAATTAAAGTGGCGGCTATACCTGTTGGGTATAGCCACACTTTGTTTGCGCGGGCAAGGAGTACCTCGGCCACGCCTAATATTACTGCCGCCCACTCCAGCCAGGTGGTTGCTTTTACCTGTTCGGTGAACAGCTCTATCCAGTGTTGCATCACCTAAAAGCTAAATGTTACCGATGCCAGGAAGTTGCGTGTTGCCTGCGGGAAATAGTAGTTATAGTTAACCAGCGTGCCATTGTCTACTTCGGGGTAGGTGGCACCATTGGCTTCGTATTTTTTACTGAAAACGTTGTTCACCAATAAGCCTATGTTTATATTTTTAATAGTACTGGTTTGGATATTATAACTTAGCCTTACATCGTTTACAAAATAAGCTTTTAACAGCCTGTTTACAGCGTATGGGTTGTTAGCCACATCCGGCGAGGTACTGATGCCGGCAGGGTTTATGTTTCCGGTATTATCCAGGTATTGCTTGCTTACGTACTTACTAATAAAGGCCACGCTGCCATTTTTTACCGGAGAGTAAGCTATCTCGCTCCCAACAATAAGTGACGGAGAAAACGCGATATCCGTCTTTTTAAGCGACTGTGCTATAGGCGCAAGTTTATTGTAGTCGGCATCATAATTAGCTAAAAACAGGTCGAGGTTTTTTATTTTATTGGTGCTGATAGTGGCGTTGGCAGCCCAGCTTAATTGGCTTGTTATTTTAACGCGGCCGTCAACCTCAATACCTGCACGGTAGCTGTCGTCAACATTCATGCGTGTTGCCCCGCCTACATCATTCAAGGCACCCGTTAATATTAGCTGGTTTTTATAAAGCATATAAAACAGGTTAATGCCACCTTTAAATACATCGCCGCTGGTGCGGTAGCCTGCTTCAAAATCTTTCAGGTTTTCGGGTTTGGGCCTGCTGGCCGGGGTAGAGTTGGTATAATCGTCACGGTTTGGCTCGTGATTACCAACAGCAAATGATGCATAGATATTATTATGCTCGTCCAGCTCATAGGTTATACCTGCTTTGGGGTTAAAAAAGTTAAGCGTAGCATTTTGCTGTACGTTGTTCAGGTTTCTGTCGTACCCTAAGAAGGAGTAAAAAATGCGGCGGTATTGCATATCCGCAAAGAGGGTTGCATTGCCTATTTTGTATTCGCCGCGGCCAAAAATGTTAAAATCATTCTTTTTGGCGTCATCTCGGTAGTACTCGTAATTTGGCGGGATGCCGGCACTCTCTTTAGTATAAAGGATGTTGCCGTAATGCGCACCTGTGTAGCGGTTATAAGCGCCGCCCAAAGTAAAGTTAAGGTTGCTTTGCGCCTGGTACTTTAAGGCATAGGTTATACCGTAAAAGTCGTTATTCAGCCATAGGCGGCGGGTAAGGTCTGATGTATATATGGTTGTTGTACCATAGGTTACCGGCTTTAAACCATAGTTTTTTAAAGAATCGGCATTCTTAAACTCCTCATAATAACCAAAGCCTTTTGTGTAATGCAACGCACCGCTGAAGGATAACTTATCAGATAGTTTATGATCATACAGTAACTGGTAGTGGTTTTGCTGGTAGTTATCTACCTGATCTTTATAATAAGTACTATCAGGCATCAGGCCAAGCTCGTTATAGGTTCGGTTATCCTTACGGGTATTATCGCCAATAACATAATCGGGCACACCGTTCCAGGCCTGGCCGGTACGCTCTATGCCCGAGAATACATTAAGCCTTAACGTACTGTTTTTGCCATAGTAAGCGCCGCTTAAAAAGAACGACCGCAGGCTGGATGATGCACGATCTATATACCCGTCAGATTTTATCCTCGACAAACGGCCATCAACACTAAAATGCCCGCCCAGTAAACCTGTACCCAGGCTAACCGTATTTTTCATGGTGTTGTATGAACCCACTGTTGTGCCAATTTCGGCGTAGCCGGTATCGCGGCGGGTAGCGGTTTGTATGTTAATGCTGCCGCCAAAAGCGCCTGCGCCATTGGTTGATGTACCCACCCCGCGCTGTACCTGTATGTTATTTACAGACGAAGCAAGATCGGGCAGGTTAATGAAAAATGAGCCCTGGCTTTCGGCATCATTTAAAGGGATGCCGTTAATGGTAACGTTTACACGTGTGCCGTCGCTGCCACGGATACGAATGCCTGTATAGCCAACGCCTGCACCGGCATCAGAACTTACTACTACCGATGGGGTTTGGTTTAACAGGTAAGGCATATCCTGCCCGAAGTTGTTTTTCTGCAGGTCTTTTTTGCTGAGGTTGGTAAAGGCCGTAGGGGAGTTTTTACCCGCACGGGTGGCCGTTACGGTAACTTCCTCAGCGCTGAAGGTGGCGTTGGTAAGCGAAAAATTTAAGATTTGGTTACCGCTTAAAGTAACCGTTTGTGTAGTAATTTGATAACCAATATAACTGGCTTTAATGGTGTAAACACCGGCAGGTATATCGCCAATGTGGTAATTGCCTTTTACATCGGCTTGTGTGTTTACAGCCGGGTTGCTAATGGTTACGGTTGCGCCGGGCAAAGCTTCGCCGGCTTGATTGGTGATCTTTCCGCTGATGGAAAATTGGGCCGATGCCAGGACAGGCAGCAGCAAGGCGATAAACGCCGCAAATAAGTTTTTCAATTTGTTTGAACAATAAAATTAGTTAAACCATCTGCTCACCAGGGTATAATGGCAGTACACTTAACTTGTTACCTCTCCCTACGCCGGCATTACCCGGATCAGGTGCATGTTTTTATTTTAAAGTTGGAAGCCCGTCAGGAAATCTTAAGCGTGCACACTCTCGACTTATTAACTTGACTTTTAACTTTTCAAAAAACAATGGGTTTGATCTCAGCCTGTCTTTCAGTTTTGATTGCTCAAAGCAAGGCACCCCTTGAGAATTATGGGGCAAATATAGATGTTATTTCGGATTTAGAAGGTTCAAATTCGGATTTATGCAGTTCTAAGACCAAACCTTTCGCCTTTTACCTTTTACCTTTCGCCTCAAAAACGTAGTTTTGCAGACTTTTAATAAAAGGAATTATGCTTAGAACACATACCTGCGGAGAATTAAATATCAGCAATTTAGGTGAAACGGTAACCCTTTGCGGATGGGTACAAAAATCGCGCGATTTAGGGGGCACCACATTTATTGATGTGCGCGACCGTTATGGTTTAACCCAATTGGTTTTAAATACTGATACTGATGCCGGCCTGCGCGAAGCTGGTAAGCAACTGGGCCGCGAGTTTGTTATTAAAGTAACAGGCACCGTGGTAGAGCGTTCTAACAAAAATACCAAGATCCCAACCGGTGAGATTGAAATAACCGTTACCGAGCTGGAAATACTGAACGCTGCTAAGATCCCTCCGTTTTTAATTGAGGACGAGACAGACGGCGGCGAGGAGCTGCGCGCTAAATACCGCTACCTGGATCTGCGCCGCAACCCTATCCGTAACAACCTTGTTTTGCGCCACAAAATGGCACAAGAGATCCGTAAGTATTTAGATGGATTGGACTTCATCGAGGTGGAAACCCCGGTGCTGATCAAATCTACCCCGGAAGGCGCACGCGATTTTGTGGTACCAAGCCGCATGAACCCGGGCGAGTTTTACGCCCTGCCGCAATCGCCGCAAACGTTTAAACAGTTATTGATGGTAAGCGGGTTCGACCGTTACTTCCAGATAGTGAAATGTTTTAGGGATGAGGATCTGCGCGCCGACAGGCAACCGGAGTTTACGCAGATTGACTGCGAGATGTCGTTCATCACCCAGGAAGATATCCTGAATATTTTTGAAGGGTTAACCCGCCACCTGTTCAGCACCGTAAAAGGCCTGGAACTTGGCGATTTTCCGCGGATGCAATATGCAGATGCTATGCGCTTATACGGTTCTGATAAACCTGATACCCGTTTTGGGATGCAGTTTGTTGAGCTGAACGATGTGGTTAAAGGCAAAGGCTTCAGCATTTTTGATAATGCCGAACTGGTTGTTGGTATCAACGCCAAAGGCTGCGCAGGTTACACCCGCAAGCAAATTGATGAACTAACCGAGTGGATGAAACGCCCGCAAGTTGGCGCTACAGGGTTAATTTATTGCCGTTATAATGAAGATGGCACATTGAAATCATCTGTAGATAAATTTTACAGCGAGGATGAACTGACCAACTGGGCAGCTGCATTTGAAGCTGAACAAGGCGATTTAATCCTGATCTTAGCCGGCGAAATCGATAAGGTACGTAAGCAACTAAACGAACTGCGCCTTGAAGTGGGCAGCCGATTGGGCCTGCGTGATAAAAATAAATTTGCGCCGCTTTGGGTGCTTGATTTCCCGCTGCTGGAGTGGGACGAAGAAACAGAACGCTACCACGCAATGCACCACCCGTTCACTTCGCCAAAACCTGAGGATATCGCCCTGCTGGATACCGACCCTAAAAACGTACGCGCAAACGCATACGATCTGGTGATAAACGGTACCGAAATTGGCGGTGGCTCTATCCGTATCCATGACAGGGAACTACAGGCGCTGATGTTTAAGCACCTGGGCTTTTCAAAAGAAGAAGCGCAAAAACAATTCGGGTTTTTAATGGATGCCTTTGAGTATGGTGCCCCTCCGCATGGTGGTATCGCTTTCGGGTTTGACAGGCTTACGTCTATCTTCGCAGGATTAGATTCTATCCGCGATGTTATCGCCTTCCCTAAAAACAATTCGGGCCGCGATGTGATGATAGATTCGCCATCAACCATAGCTGATGCGCAACTTAATGAACTAAAAATTAAAACAGCTGTATCGCCTGCGTAATTTTTAACGTAATCATAAAATGAAAAAATATATTCTAATACTAACTTTACTCATATCGGTTTTTGCATCGTGCAAAAAAGATGACAATTTTAACGCCGATACACAGGCGGCGAAAGACGAAGCTGATATACAAGCTTATTTAAAAGCCAACCCAAGCATCAATGCAACTAAAGACGCTAATGGCGTTTATTACCAGGTTATTACAGCAGGTACCGGGGCTAACCCAACGGGCGCCAACACCGTTACCGTAAATTATACCGGTAAACTATTAAACGGTAGCCAGTTTGATGCCGGTACAGGGTTTTCGGCCAATTTAGCAGGCGGTGTTATAAAAGGGTGGACACTGGGTATACCCCATGGTAAAGTTGGTGGCCGTTTGTTATTAATTATACCATCTGTTTTAGCTTATGGTAATACCTCGCCGGGTGCAGGTATTCCTAAAAACTCGGTATTGGTTTTTACTATTGATATTTTAGGCATTAAATAATTCATTTAAAATTCATACGTTTATATTATTATGAAAAAATACTTATTTATACTAAGCGTGCTGGTTATCGGATTAGCCTCATGCTCAAAGGATAAAACAACACCACAACCAGTGGTTGACCCTGCTGTACAGGCAAAAGTTGATGACGATGCAATTGTTGCATATCTTGATGCACACCCCAATATTATGGCAGTTAAGGATGCTTCAAATAATGGGTTGTATTACCAGATAATAGACGCAGGTACGGGTGCAGCAATAACAGCAAGCTCTAAGCTTGTAGTAAGTTATGTGGGTACCGATCTTAAAGACGTTCAGTTTGACAGGAATGACAACTTTGCTTTTTCACTTTCGCAAAACATCATCGCCGGATGGCAGTTAGGTGTGCCTAAAATTAAAAATGGAGGGAAAATATTATTGTTCATACCGTCAGCTTTAGGCTATGGCCCATATGCTAATGGTGCGCTTCCGGCTAATTCTGTATTGGTGTTTACAATTACTATTAAATCAGTAGACGGCGTAGCTCCTGTTATTGAATAATCATAAATACGATAGTATCATTTTTATATTTCGGGGTTAAAAGCTTATCTTACTGCACTAAGCCGTAGTAATGAAAAAGCTTTTAACCCTTCTTTTTTGCCTTTCTGTTTTACACGGAATGGCTCAGAACACCCCATTAAGAAAAATAGTGAGTGTAAAGGCCGATGCTTTACAAAGCAAAATAGTGGCCTGGCGCCGCGATTTTCATGAACACCCTGAACTGGGTAACCGAGAGGTGCGTACATCAGGCATTATTGCCAAACATCTGCAATCATTAGGGATAGAGGTACAAACCGGCATTGCCACTACAGGCGTTGTGGGTATTTTAAAAGGCGGGCAGCCAGGCCCGGTTGTGGCCCTGCGTGCCGATATGGACGCGCTGCCTGTTACCGAGCGGGTAGACCTGCCCTTCGCATCAAAAGTAAAGGCACAGTACAACGGGCAGGAGGTCGGCGTAATGCATGCCTGCGGGCATGATTCGCACATGGCTATCCTGATGGGTGTGGCAGAGGTATTATCGTCTATGGGGGGTATTTTAAATAGTATATAATACACAAAATAGAAAAAAGTGCGATTTGTGTGCAAAAAGGCCGTTTTTACTTATGTAGAGGCGGTTTTTTATTTTGAGTGCCTTTTTTAGTTGCGGAATGAAAAAGGTATATTATCTTGTATTTGGTTGGATTACAATTGGATGAAGCTGCTTTAAATACCATATTTTAACGCACCTATATTTGATTTATCTTGTTACTTGCTGTTTAATAGTAAATCCTTAGACTGCTCCCGTATTCCGTCTAACATTATTCTTATAGCCTCTTCGCTATTTAACAAAGAGTTAAACAAAACCTTAGATGTTGGATGACCTGAAGATAGTACGTCTCTAAGTAAAACGACCATATTTTTAATACTTTTCGCTCTTTCTTCGAAATCTTCTCGGTCAAATTTTTTGCCGGTAATTTTCTCATTAAGAAACTTAAGATTTAATAAGATATCTGACAAATGAAATTCGAGGTATAACAAATTTGATTGAATTACTTTCGTTAATCCCTGGTTTAATTCATCCAAATTTAAAGAAGCACCCTTTTTACTATTTTCTGTTTTTTTAGTATGTTTTTTACTGTTTAGGTTATCATCAGTGTTACTATTTAGGTAATCACCAATTTTGTCATTATTGATGACATTTTCAGCGTTATTTTTAATGCCATTGATTACAAATAAAACTGTGTCATAAGTGGCAGGGTCATCATTGGTCAAAAAGTAATCAGCCGTTACATTAAATAACCCACATACAGAGGTAATAAAGTCAAAAGTAGGGTTATTTCGCCCTGACTCGATCATTGAAATATTGTTTCTTTTAATACTTAGCTTGCTGGCCAACTCCTCTTGAGTGAGCCCTGCAAGCAGTCGTAATTTTTTTAGTTGTGTTCCCGGACTGTACATTGTTATTTTAAATTACAATTAAAGTTGCAAATGTCATTTATAATATCAAGATTTGCAATACAAAAGTTAATCAAAAATAACAAAAGCATGGAAAGAAACGAATTAAAAGCAAAAATACCGCATGGTTACGGTAAAATAATTGCAGAACGGGCAGGAACAACTAAGCAAGCCGTTTCGCAATTTCTAAATGGGAAAAGCGATAACGTTAACGTTGAAATGGCAACGCTGGAAGTGCTTGCAGAAATAAATGAAAAGAGGAAAGCTTTACTAAATCGACTTAAATAATATAATCCATAATCATTTTAATTATGAGAATTGAAGGTTATAAGGATATCGTATTATCAATAGAAGAATTGGTAGAACTAAGCGAAGGTAATTTATCGGCGAAAAATATTAAGTTTTATTGTCATCGCGCCGCCGCCAAGCAAAACAGTACTGTATGGTTAAGCCAGCCCGACCCAACAGACGGGCGCAAAATACTTATTAGCTATAAGAGTATCCCAAAAACTACTATAGAGAAGTACGGCCTACCGAGTATAGATACATTAAAGGAGTTGGTAAGGCAAGAACGTGCATTGGAGCAAGAAGGCCAAAAACAATTGACCTTAGAGTTTGCGCAAGGCCGTTTACAGGATTGCATTAACCATGCTTTAAACGAGGATTTTGTTAAGTATTGTAAGGTATATGATAAGCTGTTTCCTAAATATAAAGACAGGTCAAAAGTATTGCTATTTGCTAAAACCCACTCCGTTTTGCAGTGCTGCATTGATCTTAAACCACGTTACACCATTGCCGAACTGCATAGCGCATATTTAAGAGCGCCGGGCATTAAAATAACGCTTAAAAATCAACTCAAATTCGGCCAGCGGCTTAAGGAATGGCAAACAAGCCCTATACAATTAATCCATAAGGCTAAAGGCAAGCCCAAAACCGAGATACGCAAAATGAGCGATTGGCATATAGCCGTAATACGCGACTTGTATGCTCACCCAAACAAGCTAACTAACAGGATTATACACAACATGTTAACCGACGAGTGTTTACAGCAAGGTAAAACGGTTGTATCACTCGGTAGCGTGGAGAAATACCTGGCAAGGCCGGAAGTTAAAAACGCTCTATCAATCAGCCGCGATAAAGATTATTACCGCCGTGTAGTGCAACCCTACACCCGCCGCAAAGCGCCGCTTTATGCAGGTGATTTGTATTACGCCGATGGCTCACCAATACAAATGACCTGCCTTAACGAAGCGCAAAACAAGGAAATACGGCTAAATCTGTTTGTCGTTATGGACGTAAACAGCAAAAAAATAGTTGGTTTTGACCTGGCCGAAAGTGAAGATAAATTTAACTGGATGGCAGCCTTTAAAATGGCCTTTGGCGTACAAATGCTATTGCCGTTTGAAGTAATGTATGATAATGCCAGCGCGACTAAAACGGCAGAATTTAAGGCTTTAAAAGAGGCTTTAATGTTAAAGGGCTGCACACTTAACCCTACTACTAAAGGCGAACCAAAGCAAAAGGCCGATGTAGAACGATGGTTTAACACGTTCCAAAGTGAGTATCAACGCTGTGTTGACGGCTATATCGGTGAGGGCATACGGTCAAAGCGCCAAAACGGCCATACCGATGTTGAACACTTAGCATACCTGCGCAAAACAAAAGGAGTGCCGACAAAAAGCGAAACCATTGAAATTATATCGCAACTGATAGCAGCCTATAATGCTAATGGCCGCGAAAAGAAAGTATCACCTAACCAAAAATTTGCGGAAAGTGAGCGGCCAAACGTGGTGCCGATTGATGCAGCCGATTTAGCATTATTATTTAACCATAGCCGCAAAATAAAGGTTAGCAATAGCGAAGTAAAATTGACCATACGGCATAATGAATATTACTATGAAGTATATGAGCATACCGCCGCTTTAAAAATTGATGGTACTTCTGTAATGGTTTACTACGATGAAACCGACCTTTCAGGAGTACACATTTGCGACCTTGACGGTGGTTACCTATGCTATTGCAGGCAAAAAGTGCAATTCCATAAAGCTAAAGCCAATCAAACCGAGGCTGATGTGCATCAAATCATCAAGCAAACAAAGCACAATGAGGCTAAAAAGAATGTTGCCAAAGGCATAAATAACGAATTGGTAGCGCCGTTAGCTGGCTTAGAACTGCAAACCTTAAATCCGCTGAATGCCGCTTTAAAGGATAGCCGCAACGATGCAGAAACGCAAGCTTATCTAAACTGGGTACAACAGGCAACAGGTATAAAATTTACTGACAAAATAGGCAATGTTGATTTTAACGACCGACCAAACCCAAACAAAAAAACCAAAACCATACAGGAAAAGCACGCTAAAAAGAACATAGTAGCGGCAACATTAACAGTAATTGAGAGGCCATAAGAAAGCCGTTAAGCCTGCCAGCTTAACGGCCATTTAAAAGGCTTTTAACAACCATTTAAAACTAATTTAAAATCTATTTCAAAGATGCAAAAAGAAACCCTGATTGAACAAGCCCGCAAGTTAATAAATGACTTTACGGGTATCAAAAAAGTTAGCAAGGCTGATCTTGCTAAAAAGCTAAACATTAGCGATGCTGTGCTAACTTTTATTAAGCAAGGACAGGCCGAAAAACTTTCGGTAGAAATGCTGAATAGCATTATCGCCCAATTACAGCCCGGTAGTGGCTTTAATTTGGTTGGAACCTCTAACTATAACAGCATACAAAACATTTGCCTCAAAACGCAGAACAGCCGCCAACTGAACGTAGTAATAGGTTATACCGGCGCAGGTAAAAGCGTTGCCCTAAATGACTATTACCGTAGTAAAGAAAGGGTGTACTATATGGTTTGTAAGAACTCTATGAACCGCCGCCAATTCCTGTGCGCTATCCTCGCTGAAATGGGTGTAAATTTTATGGGTAACGTTTACGATATGGTTAACAAAATCGTTGACTTGCTAAATGAACAGCCTAATACGTTGCTGATAATTGATGAAGCTGGCAAGGTTAGCACCAATGTAATATTAGACCTCCACGACATACGCAACGCAACCATGTACAGCGCTGGTATTTTATTGGCCGGATGCGAGTATTTTCAAACCAATATAGAAAAAGCGGTTACCAAAGAGAAAATTGGTTACCCCGAGTTTCATAGCCGGGTCACTAATTGGAATGTACTTAACAGACCTACCAAAGCCGAGGTAACAGCCATTTGCCAGGCAAACGGATTGACAGATGAAGCCACTATAAAAGAGTTGCACCGCATCCCTAATTACAGGCTTTTATATAACGCAATCACTAACGAAACCGATAATTAATTTAACCATGAGCGAAGCAAATAACATTATAAAAACAAAAGCCTATTACGCCGATCTAAGGCATCAGGCGGCAGTGCTATACATTAAGGATGGATTATCAGCCAAAGAGATTAGAAGTCGCTTAGGCGTAGCAGAACAATCAATAGCAAGGTGGCGCGATGCGGGTAGATGGAATGAACTAAGGCCGGATATGCTTAAGGCTAAGGAATATAAGTCAGCGCATCTATACATAGTTGAGGGGCTTACACCCGGCCAAATAGCCATGAAATTAAGCATTAGCGAAGTGACCGTAAACTATTGGATAACGATTAACCGATGGGATATTGTTAAACAAGTGCCTGAAATGCTGGATGCCGCCGCCGAGAATGTTAATCGCTTTTGCGAACATTTTAAAAAACACTTTCCGCACCTGGGCGCTGAAATTGAAGTGTCCCGCCAAGGATATATAAAGCGAAAGATCAAACAAACAAAACCTTAAACCAATGAACCAACAAATAAACGATTTTACGAATATACTTACCTATGCACATGAAGCATGCAGTAAGTACGAACTTAACGAGATTGATAGCGAAGTTTTACTATTCGCTATTGCCGACGATATGAATTGCATGGCATACGAGGTTATGACAAATGCCGGGTACAATGTCAATAAGCTTAAAAAAGTATTACGGGAACGCTTTAAAATCAACAAGCCTGAAACCTATATAGCTGGCAGTCCTTTTAGCGTGTCTGTAGAGGGTTTAATTGCCCTACATGCCTTACACTATGGCGGCAGGCCGTTAACGACTATTACCATGTTAAAAACGATCATACGCAATGATAACACGGCGGCAGCGCGGTTGCTTCGCGCCGAATGTATATCACTCAATTACAATAACGAATTAACTTATAAACCATTAATCTAATCACGCTATGCAGTTTGCCACAAAACAACAAATAACAAAAATACACGTGCTTTTAGCTAACACCGGGTTTATGGATAGTAAAGCTGATATTATCTATGGATTGACAGATGGCCGCACGGAAAGCACCAAAGAATTAACGATTGATGAAGCGCGCCGCCTTATCACCAGCTTGGCTAATTGCGACCCAAAGGAGCGACAAAAGCGACTTGTGTTTTCGTTGGCTTACCAAGCCGGTATCATATACGGCGAAACCTCCGACGATAAAAAAATAAATGCCGCAAAATTAAACCTGTTTTTAAAAGAACGGGGCGCAATTAAAAAGGAGCTTAACCAAATGACATTAGACGAGCTTGTTAAAACACACCGGCAGTTTGAGGCTATTGTCAGGAATAACACAAAGGCCGGCGACAAAAAGGCGGCTAACAAATTAGTAAATAACCTATTAGGCGAACTTGATATTAAAGTATTATAATTATGAATGCAAATACAAACAGTGTAGCCGAAATGGTTGAGCACTTTAAACAATATATCACAGGCGGTATAGACCCGGTGATAGCGCGAAAAGCGTTAACGCAATTATATGTAAACTACACGCGCTCACTTGTGCGCCAACCCGATCAAATCACTAATGCAACAGAAGATCAGCTGTATGTTTTAGCTGAATTTATAGAGATTTTGGACGGTGGATATTAACTAAGCCGTGCGCTAACCAACTTAAAACCTATAAAAAAGGCCTTTACAATAGTGTAAAGGCCTTTTTTATAGAATTAACACCCCTGTTTTTTGCACTTACCCCCCTACGTTCGCGGTGTTTATTTGTCGTTACCTAACGAATTATAGGTATTAAATAGTGCAGTTACCCCGGCACTTTTAGCAACACTTTCAGCAACAACAACCCGAGTTTATCCAAATACCCCTTTTGTGCCAATTTAAAAGGAGGTCATTAGTATAGTCTTTTTAAAGCCACAAACGTGCAAAAAAAGTGCTTGAAGCATGGGGGGTAAGTGCAAAAAACAGGCCTCAAAACGCCACTTTAGGCACTCGGAAAATCAATCAATTTTAAGTTATAATAAACTGATAAACAGTTAATTAGCTCTAATTTTCATAACTATTTTTTGTTGTAAAAATGGCGCGAAGTAGCTTTACAAGCTACTTGATATTCACAAGCAAATAATATGATATGATTAAAAGCACAAAACGATTTATTTTAACTACCGATGCCGTCAATTCGTACAGCTTTCGTGTTTTAACGGCGGGCATAGACTTAACCCAATTCAAAAGCAACCCGCTTATGTTGTGGATGCACCGCCGTGCAAATGGCAGCAGCCGGGATGAGGTTTTGCCATTGGGCTATTGGGATGATCTGCAAGTAACCGAAAACAGCATTTCCGGTGTACCCGTGTTTGATGATTCCGACCTTTTCGCAATGTCTATTTACAACAAGGTTGAGAACGGCACGATTAAAATGGCAAGTGCCGGATTGAAGCCGGTGGAGTGGAATGATAGCCAGCAATACAAACTGCCCGGTCAAACAGCGGCCACACTAATGCGCTCAATTATGGAGGAGGTAAGTTTGTGCGATATTGGCGCAAACTCGGATGCAATAGCGGTAACGCTGTATAGCAACAATGGCGGCGTAATTCAGCTATCAACACTGGGAGCGCTTAATGATCCTTACATTTTAAAGCTTGCCGCTAAAAGCTGGGAAGAGCTTGATAAGGCGGGCGAAATGAAAGCCCTTAAAGCCGCCGCACCCGATATGTACGCTAAAAAGTTCCATGAACGATTTGGAAAATATCCTGATGGATACACTGCCCCTGCTAATTTATCAATGGATAGCAACGGCCATACACCCCGTGCTTTATTTCTTGCTGCTAAAAGTTGGGATGAACTTCACAGATCAACAGACCTTGCTGAACTTAAACGGCTTTCAGTTGACTTGTATAACCACAAATTTTATGAGCATTTTGGTGAGATGCCGAAAAGTGTAACCCGGTCAACAAAAACGGTGCTTTCACACTCCGTAAGCCAAACCCTCACCTTATCACAAATCTTAGACCTTGATTGTAAAAGCTGGGATGAACTTGACCGCTCAAACGAATTGCTACAATTTAAACAGGCAGCCCCGCAATTATTTGCATCTAAATTTTTTAATCGCTTCGGTAAAATGCCAAGCAACTAACCTTAAATATTAACTTTTAAAACAATCAAAATGCCACCAGTATTAATTTACACAGACACACAAAAAGCCACAGAAGAAAAAGCGTATTTAACCACCGTTATACCTTTTCTGCAAAGCGCCTACAATGCTATTTTAGGCTTACAGTTAACCGCAACATTAGCGGAACTTGAAAGCCTGTTTAACAGTATTTCACGTAACCCACAAGGCACAGATCATTTAGAGCAGCTTGCCAAATCTTTTGTAAAAAACAAGTTAGTTATCAAAGCCGGTAGCCAAGATTATAACGGCGTGCCGATAAGCGCACAAAAGATTGCCGATATGATAGACGTGCCTAACGTATCTACATTGGTTAGCGCTTTAGATGGTTACTTCCACGCCCGTAGAAGTGCAGGCTTTGGTATTCGTTTTACCTTGCTGGATTTGGTTGATGATGTTATCAGCAAGAAAGGAACGGCTGATGCCTCAATAACCACCGAGTACACATACTATTCAAAAAATGATTATGGTGCAGCCCTGGCAACACAACTATTTACCATGTGCGATGCTATGAACCAATTAGAGGCTCTTGATACAAGCGCATTAAGCCTTAAAGTAGGCGGACTAAAACAGGATGGTATTTTTAAAGGTGTTGAGTTTATAAACAACACCTGGAGACCAAGTCTGTATTTTATCAGGGAGCGCGAAGCGCAAAAACCAAACGCATAACCTATGAGAGATTTAAAAACCGAAACGGTTAATGCCGATTTAGAGCAGCGCGATACTGAAACAATATTAGATAAGGGGTTGCCAATAAAATTGCGCACCCCCTTGCTTTTAAGATTGTTCATGAAAAATCATTTTGTATTAGTATTGACTAATCCGGCAGGTGCTGCTTACACACAAATTCTAACCTATTATTTAAGTATGGAGCTAACGAGTAAGGATGGTTACCATACCGATTTTAACAGCCTGCTTACTGTGCAGGCCAAGCACCGTAAAAAAGTATATCGAGCATTTGCATGCGGGTTGCTTAATAGTCGTTTGTTGCGTTGGTTGCTTACCAAACCGCTTGCGTGGATGCTGGATAATTCATTGCCATATAAAGCCGCTTGCCGTGTTTTTGAATTATTGGTACTACATGGCGGTATTGATGATTTTATACAGGTTATAGGTTTGGGCGCAAGAATGAACTTGGTATCAAAAAAGGAGGGCTAAAAGATGAGCGATTTAGATTTAGATATAGAATTTAGAATTAATGATGCGGAAACGGAACGGCAATTAAATTCAACCCGTGAACGCATCCGCTCTGTTGGTACCGAAGCCCGGACACAAGGGCAGGTTGTAAGGCAAAGCTTTAACGGTCTGCAAAACTCCATAAATCAAATTGGCCGCGAGTTGCCAGCATTTACCTATTCAGCCCAAACGGGCTTTATGGCCATAGCTAACAATATACCAATACTTACAGATGAAATTGGGCGGTTAAGGGCAGCAAACGCCCAGTTAACCGCATCAGGGCAAACGGCGGTGCCGGTATGGCGGCAAGTAGTTAGCGGGCTGTTCTCATGGGGTACTGCAATGTCAGTTGGTATAACCTTAATGACCGTTTACGGCAAAGAACTTGGTAATTTAATTACCTCGCTTTTTAAGGGTAAGGATGCTATAAATAACGCCCTGTTAGCACTAAAAAACTTTAATGAAGTGATGGCTAAGGCTAACGAGGCCGCAGCCCCTCAAATATCCAAACTTAAGATTTTGTATAGTGTAACACAGGATGTTACACAGGCGATGGAAGAACGCGTAAAGGCAGCACAGGAGTTAAAAAAAGAGTTCCCCAATGAGTTTGCAAACGCTTCATCATTACAAATCATCAACGGTAAACTGGCCAGTAGCTATGATGATGTAACAAAATCTATTATGAGCCAGGCGAGAGCCAAGGCAGGACTTGATAAAATAACCGAACTGGAAAAAACTAAGCTTAATGCAGAAATACAAAAGCAGAAAATAAGGAGCGCGGAAAATTACGCTACACAAAAGGCTATTAAAAGCGATGTCGATTTTACGATGAACAAAAACCCCGGCATGACGCTGGAAGAGGCTAAAGCTTATGTATTGTCGCATCAGGCTGTGATGCAACGAAATAAAGTCGGCGCAGATGTGGTGTTAAAATCAGGTATGGCCAGCGGGGTTGACCTTATCCATGGTAGCGCGGTTGAAGCTGCTAAAGCACAAGATGAGATTATAAATTCCACTAAAATACAGCAGGAAAATATACAAAAACTTGTCGGCGGCGGTGCTAAAATTGCCAGTGTGATAGAGGGCAATAATAAGCTTATCCAAGACCCGCTAAAAAACTTCGATGCAATAGTTAAAAATGCGTCCCAAAAAGCAGATTTAGAAATACTTGAAAAGTCGTTACAGGCCAAGCTTGATGCTTTAGCACCGAACGATAAACAAAGGGCATTGTTGAGCGATAAGATTGAACAGGTTAAAAAAATCATTAAAGATGCTTATACTATTGATGATGGCAAAAGCGCCAATGATGCCCTAAAAAACATTACCGATAGTAGTGAGAGTGTTTACAAACAATTACAGGCGCTGGATGCCGAATATTCCCGCAAAGGCTTTACTAAGGATGAAGAGGAGAAACAAGCCCTAAAAGACAAGTTTACTGCATTTCGCAAGATCATTGCCGACGAGAACGCCAAGATAGCCGAGTACAATAAAACCCATAAAAAGCAAATCGGTACTATTGATGTTGGCGCGGTGCAGCCCATAGAGGATAAAGCAACCGCCGACCTTACCTACAGGCAGGACACCGCCAAGCTTAAAACATCGCTCGACGAGCAAAAAAAGCTGTACAGGGAATATGAGGACTATAAAACCAGCTTTGGTGAAACAAAGGCAAACGAGCGTTACAGTTGGGATTTAGATACCTCAAAAACCTACCTGCAAAAGCTTACCGACGAGTATAATAAACTAACAGATCAGCAAAGCGCAGCACCATTAACCGGCGTTCAAAAAGAGCGGCTAAAAATGTTGGGCGATGGTATCAAAGCAGAGCAATCTTTAACAGAGGCAAACTTTACAAAGCTGCTTGCCGATAATCAGTCTTTCGAGGATAAGCGTACCGCCATACAGGAGAACGCTATGGCCAAAATTCAGGAACTGCGCAGCAAGGGCAATACCGTTGAGGCCGATAATCTGCGCAAAAAGACAGAGGCCGAATTAACCGAGTTTGATAAAAAACGGGTTGAGCAACTGGATAGCTATAAAGAGTTATACGATAACCTCGACCACATGAGTACATCGGCCTTGCGTAAAAGCCTTGCCGGTTTGCAAAGCCAGGTTAGCAAGCTTGCGTTAACGCCAAAAGCAAAAGAGTTTTTCGATAAACTTTTTGGTGATATGCAGTTTCGTATTGATAGCAAGTCGGGAAGCGATTTTAAAAACATTGCTTCATCGCTTAATGATGCTGCGCAATATGCCGGTAATTTAAGCGAGGGGCTTGGCTCGGCACTTCGTACCGCCGCCGACCTTGTAGGGCAGGTAGGCAACATTAAACAAGGCATGGCCGACTTTAAGAAAGCCTCAACGGATAAAGATATGTTCGGGCAGATCAGCGCAGGCCTTGGCATGGTAGGCGCGGCAATAGGCATTATTTCTACAATTGGCGGCTTATTCAGCAATGCAAAGGCAAAGGCCGAACAGCAAAAATACATTACCGATTTGCAGTTAAAGGCAACAGAGGCGGTAAACAAAGCCCTTGAACGCCAATTGGCATTAACAAAAGAAACATACGGCCCCGAAAGGCTTGTAGCTTATAAAAAGTCATTAGAAGATATTGCAAAGGCGCAGGCTGATGCATCTGCAAAATTGGCCGGTAGAACTACATTAAGCGGCATCAAAGTGCTTGATGAAAAATATATCAATCAGTTAAATAATGGCGAAAAACCATTAAATCAACTGCTTGAAAGCATGTATAAAGGGGCGGTTGCTCAAAATGCAGTAATTAGCTTGACTGGTAAAAGTATTGAAGACCTCACAAGGCTAATGGACGAGGGTAAACTGGACGAAAGGACAGCCGCCATTGTAAAAAGCATGATTGACCTTAAGCAACAGGCTAAAGACACCGCCAACGCGCTAACGGAAGAAATTACCGGCGTTAACTTCGATAGCTTAAACGAAGAGATACGCGGGATTTTTGACAGCGGCGAGGCTGATTCGCAAAAGTTTGCCGATGCGATAGAAAAAAACATTCGCCGTGCTTTCTCCAATGCCTTTAAGCGTAACGAGATCGAAAAGGCTATGCAGCCTTTCTATGACCAGCTTTATAAGGCTGGCGAGGATGGTGTGTTCAGTCAAAATGAGATTGATACGTTAAGGGCGCAAAAAGATGCTATTGCCAAGTTATTGGCCGACAAAGCCGCCGCATACGAGAAAATTATCGGTGCTGATGATACCGTAACCAATACCGATAATAACAGCCTGCAAGGTGCTTATAAAACCGCCTCGCAGGAAAGTATAGACCTGCTATCTGCTAATACAGGCGGGTTGCGCCTGGCTGCCGTAGAGGGCAATAATTTAACCAGGGCAGGAAATAAAACTTTGAGCGATGGGCTTGATGAAATGAAAAAGCATACGCTTTCATTAATGGAAATATCCGTCAATACAAAAGTATCGGCTGATTATGCCCCCTATTTAAAACACCTTGAGTCTATGGATAAAAAGATGGACGATTATAAAAACTATAGCGCTGGAATGGGGAGGGTTGTGTAAGAGATGAAAAAATCAGAGCCTTGCTATTTGCAGGGCTCTGAAATATAAATAAATAACCTAATTAATTTACGATCAGCAAATTGTTAAACTGATCTCTGTTGTATTAAATGATAAGAGGTAGCCAAACCCTAACCGTAATATTTACTGATGAAGAGCCGAAAACCCGAAAGGTTAACGGTGCTTTATTAGACGATAGGGATATGGCCATGGCGTACCGTTTTTATTATCACTTCAATATCATTCGCCGTAGGTTTGATGACGTACCTGATATTTTGGAAAAGGAGTTTTATATAAGTGCTACAACTGTTGTTAAAAAGCTAACCGAAAACAGCGATATGTTAAAGGATATTAAGGATAATTCACCAGGTAGAGAACAGCTTAAACAAATGTATCCGCACTTCAATTGGAGCGAAAAAATGCAATAGATGCGGAGTTAAAAAGGTATGCTAAAATCATTTAAATTACTGTTGCTAATTGTTAAAATGTTTTTTGTTTCGCTATACGTTTTTATTTGCTTTGATTTACTTTTTAATTTTCCGCTTCATACGTCAATGAAAAAGGACCTGCACGGTACTGTAAAGTTTATTTTTCAACCCGCTGAAGAGGGGGCACCCGTGGGAGAGAAAGGTGGCGCTGAAGAAATGGTAAAACAAGGTGTACTTGAAAACCCAAAGGTTGATGTGATCTTTGGCTTACACATCAATTCGCAAACGGAGGTTGGCAAAATAGTTTACCGCCCGGGCGGTATCATGGCAGGCGTAAAAGACCTGCAAATAACGGTAAAAGGCCGTTCGGCACACGGCGCTTACCCATGGAGCAGTATAGACCCTATCGTGGTTTCGGCACAGATCATCAGTAGCTTGCAAAGCATCGTTAGCCGTAATATAAACGTAACCGAAAACCCTGCGGTGGTAACTATCGGTTTAATAAATGGCGGCTCGCGCTTTAATATTATCCCCGAGAGTGTTAAAATGCAAGGCACGGTAAGGTACTTTACAGATGCTGACGAGAAAATGATCACCGGGAACGTGAAACGAATTGCCACCAAAACAGCCGAAGCCTATGGCGCCACAGCCGAGGTGCTAATACCCTACAGCAATAAATACCCTGTTACCTTTAACGATGTAGCCCTTACCGCCAAAATGCTGCCCACGTTAGAGGGTACCGCCGGTAAGAAAAATGTATTACTGCGCCCGCCGGTAACCGGTGCCGAAGATTTTAGCTTTTACCAGGAAAAAGTACCCGGCATATTCTTCTTTTTGGGCGGGATGCCAAAAGACGGCAACAGCATAACAGCCCCATCGCACCACACCCCTGATTTCTTTATTGACGAAAGCGGGTTTACCCTCGGCGTAAAAGCCCTGTGTAATTTAACGCTTAATTATATGAACGGAGCTAAGAACAAATAAATTATCCTAAATGTGCCATGAAATACTTATGAAAAAGTACATCATTATTGCTTTTATGCTTTTTTCTACTATCATAACCTCACTGGCCCAGGAAAAGGAACCAGGGCGAGCCGAAGTGGACCATCTTACAGATAGTGTTGTAACAGAAGGGAAAGCTCTGTATCGTTCGGAATGGGCATCCTGGCATGGGACAGATATTTTTTTAGAAAATGCAAAGAAAAGCAAAATCAATTGGCGGCTACGTATCTTACGAAACCCCAACCAACCTTGTTAATACATTTTTCAGTAAGGGCGAGAAGCCGGTTGCTATCGGTGTGATCACTTTCGGCAAAGATTTCAATGTGCAAAATTACCAGTTGGATACCGTTACGAGGCAATTGAATACTATTGAGAAAGATCTTTTTACCTTACGTGTTGCTGCATTTAAAACTCTTCGCAGCGATACAACATTTAAGCAGTATAGCGGTACATCCTTTAACGTAATACCTTTTATTAACAAGGGAATAAAGCGTGTTTATATTCTTTCGGCACCCACCTCGTCGGGTATTATTTTATTTGGAAACGATTACATGTTAGATGTAAATTACAAAAGCGAGGTGGTTTCCATAAAAAGGATACACAATAGCCTTATATCAACCGATACAAAAAAGAATGACGTAAAAGCTATTTTTCACACGCATATTCCTGGTAAGGATGAAATAATGAGTGCAACTGATATTTGTACAATGATGCTATATGAAAAGGAAAATAACGTGAAGCAATCTTATGTGATGTCCCGCAAATATGTTTCAATATGGGACGCAAAAGACGACCAGTTAGTAGTGCTTACCAAACAAGCATGGGATAGAATCAATAATGATCAAAAGACGCGGCACCCCGATAAACACTAAGCGATGGCCAACCTCCTATTCATCTGCAGTAAAAATCAATGGCGCAGCCCCACAGCCGAGGGTTTGTTTAAAGGGCACCAGGTACACCATGCGCGTAGCGCGGGTACAAGCGATAGGGCACGAATTAAGCTGAACCAAAGATTAATGGATTGGGCCGATGTGATTTTGGTAATGGAATATAAACACCGTGATATAGTAAAGCAGCAGTTTAATTTGCAGGATAAACCAGTTATTGTGCTTAATATTGAAGACGATTACCAGTTTAATGACCCCGAACTGGTTGAGATATTAAAGTTAGCATTGGCCGATTGGTTGTAGATTGATCTAAATTTTCATATCGAACGAGTTGCGAGGAGATATCGTGTTAGATATACAAAGTTTACCGCCGGCTAATTTAACGAAATTTCTCTCTGCCATTTGAAATGACATAGAGGCCTTTGATGTTTTTGCTCGTCCATGGCTTATGAAAGGGGCTCATGCAACGATAAGAAGAACTCGTAATACTATAATATATGATAAAAGATACGCTGAAAAAACTGATCATCCGCGACCTTGAAAAGTTAAAGCAGGAGATAGAGGCTTACCAGAACGAAGAAAAGATCTGGTATATCGAAAAGAGTATATTGAATTCTGCCGGCAACCTTTGTTTACATTTGGTTGGTAACTTAAGTACTTACATCGGTGCGGAATTTGGCAAAACCGGATATGTAAGAAACCGCGAGGATGAGTTTGCACTGAAAAATGTACCGCGTGCAGAATTGGTGGATAAAGTGGAAAAAACGATCACGATGATCGACAAAACCTTCGATATGATCTCAGGAGAGCAGATGAGCGAAGAATACCCGGGCGATAGGCCCTTAGATGGCGCATCTACCGAATACTTTTTTGTTCACCTGGCCATGCACTTAGGCTACCATTTGGGGCAGATAAACTACCATCGCAGGTTGCTTGATAATTGATTATCAGTTAATTGTAAATATTACAGGTGTTCACGGCAGTGAACGTGAACACCTTACTCCACTTTCTTACATACGCTCGTCTGTGACGAGTGCTTAATCTGTTGCTGCGATTATATCGCAAGCGTTGAAAAACCAACTTTGTGTCAGCCTGGGCTTGTCGAAGACTTGTACGCTTTACTAATGTTCGACAGGCTCAGCATGGCAATCAAATCGCAAGAACCATTATTCTACCTTCCTGAAATCGTAAGTGTTGTACTCTACAAAATCGGCTACCTTAACGCGCAGGTTGGTTACTTTTCCCTCTTTCACCGTAAAAGGGAAAATGGCTTTACCAAATACCGGGTCTGAAAAGGTTACATAAAAGCGGTTGCCGCCAAGCGGCTGTAGCTTAGCATACATTTTTGGATGGTGCTCAAAGCGGATCTCCAGGCCGTTGCCGGTTTCGCCGCGGGTTATTTCCAGGCTGCCATAAAGGTCGTTTACATATTTACCGGTGTATTTATTGGCAGATAGTTGGGGCTTAATGTTCAGCAAAGTGCTGTCGCGCATTTTCTTATCAATAGCCTGGAACTGGGCTGTGTTAGATTTATTGTATTCTAAAAATACATCGTTGTAATGATAATTTTTGTTTTTAAAATAAGCGTCAACAATATCCCATTTTAAAGCTTCGTACAGTTCATTCTGGTCGGTATTGGTTAGTATCACAATACCCAGGTTTTCTTTCGGAACCAGTGTTACCGAGGATACATAACCGTTAACGCCGCCTGTATGCATCACCAGCCGCCGCCCGCAATAATCTTGTATTGACCAACCTAAGCCATACAGCTCAAATCCAATATCGCCATTTAAATAATTGGCAGTAGATACATAATCCTGTGGTTGGCGTGTAGCTGCAATTGCCGATGCAGGTATCACCTGCTTGCCGCCCACCTTGCCATTATCAAGCAAGGCCATTACCCATTTACTCATATCATTAACAGATGAACTGATGCTGCCCGCAGGTGCCAGCCCATCAATATTACAATAAGGTATGGCGGTAAGGCGGCCGTCAACCAGGGTATGCGGCACGGTACGGTTAAGCGCTTTTGGCATCTCGGCGGTTAAAGCCAAGGTGCTGTTCATGCCCAATGGCGCAAAAATATTCTCTTTTAAGTAGGTTTCCCATTGTTTACCGGTAACACGCGGAATGATCTCGCCGGCAGTTAAAAAAGCCGAATTGGTATAGCCCCATGTAGTGCGGAAAGGATAAGTGGCCTTCATTTTTCCCAATTTTTCAATCACCTCATGGCGGCTTAGGTTGGTGTTGTAAAAGGTAAAATCGCCCTGAAACGTGCGGAACCCTAAACGGTGGCATAATAAATCTTTCACAATAGCCATATCGCCTGCGGCCTTGTTTTCCAGCTTAAATTCGGGGATGTATTTAGTTACCTTTTCATCAAGCGATAATTTTTTTTCGGCCTGCAGCATGGCCAAAGCAGTTGCTGTAAATGCCTTGGTGTTGCTGCCTATCATAAACAAGGTGTTTTGGTCAACTTTGCCCGGTAGGCCAAGTTCTTTAATACCATAGCCCTTCATCAGTATAATTTTGCCATCTTTTACAATACAAACAGCTGCGCCGGGTATGCGCCAGTTGGTAAGTGCTTTGTTAATGTAAATATCAAGGCTATCTGCTATGAATTTACTCCTGTCGATATTTTGGGCATTAACAGTTATAAAAGCAAAAAGGCATAAAAATAGCAAGTGTAATTTTTTCATGAGGGATAAATATAAAAGGCTTTAAAATGCTAATTTAACGCAAAAATTACAGCGGCGTTATTTTATTAAAAAATACCCATCATCATTTTAACTAATATGAATATAAAAATTTACCGCGCAGGGGCATTATCCATTGCGTTTTTAATGCTGTTGCTTTTGCAAAATAAAGCCATAGCGCAAATCCCATCTACCCATTGGGCAAAAGACGGGTACCAATATTATAAAGTACAAAGCGGAGAAATTGTTGTGCTTGATGCTCGCGATGCCGCTAAAAAAACCATCCTTTTGGGTAAAGAAGCGCTAACCCCGCAAGGGCAAAAAACAATTGCAGTACGTAGCTTTTATTTGAGTGCCGACGGGCAGAAAGTTTTGTTATATACCAATTCAAAAAAAGTATGGCGCTACAATACCCGAGGCGATTATTGGGTGTATGATTTTGCCGCCAAAAAACTAACCAAACTTGGGGCCGATAAACCGGCATCATCATTAATGTTTGCCAAATTCTCACCTGATGCCAGCAAGGTTGGTTACGTAAGCGGGCATAATATTTATGTAGAAACCCTTGCTGATAACAGTATTAAGCAATTAACCAGCGACGGAACGGATAAACTGATCAATGGTACGTTCGACTGGGTGTATGAGGAAGAGTTTTTCTGCCGCGATGGTTTCCGCTGGAGCCCGGATAGCAAACAGATAGCTTACTGGCAAATTGATGCAAGCAAAACAAAGAACTATTTAATGCTCAACACTACCGATTCTATTTACCCGTATGTAAAACCGGTAGAGTATCCGGTAGCCGGCGAAGCTCCATCACCCTTTAAAATTGGTGTAGTAGGTGTTACGGGTGGCGCTACCAAATGGATGGATATCCCGACAGACCCGGTGCTGCAATCATATGTGCCGCGTATGGAGTGGGCAGCTAACAATACAGAGCTGATCATACAGCACCTGAACAGGGCGCAAAACCAAAGCGATGTGATGATTTGTAACGTTAATACGGGTAAATCAAATACCATATATCAGGAAAAAGACGCCGCATGGATAGATATATTGCCCGAGTGGGAAGAGCATTACTACTATGGTGGATGGGATTGGTTTAAAAAAGGGGCCGACTTTTTATGGGCCAGTGAAAAAGACGGATGGCGCCATCTGTACCGCATCAGCCGTGACGGTAAAAAGGAGAAACTAATTACCAAAGGCAATTATGATGTGATGCAGATAAATGCGGTTGATGAAACATCGGGTTATGTTTATTTTTCGGCTTCGCCTGATAATGCAACCCAAAAATACTTGTACCGTACAAAACTCGACGGGAGTGGCAAGGCGGAACGCCTTACTCCGATGAACGAACCGGGTACGCACGAGTATGATGTATCGCCAAATGGTAAAACAGCTACACATGCTTTTTCAAACTATTATACTGATGGTGTAAACGAAGTGGTTTCACTGCCCGGGCATAAAACCTTTGATGGGTCTGAAAAAGTGGCTAAGGCTGTTGCTGCGTCGGCAGCTAACAAATCAAAATCAAATGTGGAGTTTTTTAAAATAAAAACTGAGGATGGTGTTGAAATGGACGGTTGGATGGTGAAGCCGAATAATTTTGACGCAGCCAAAAAATACCCGGTTGTTTTATATGTTTATGGCGAACCATGGGGCCAAAATGTAAAGGACGAGAACGGCAGCAGCTTTAACTTTATGTATACCGGCGATATGGCTGCCGATGGCTATATCTATATGTCGATTGATAACAGGGGTACACCTGTGCCAAAAGGCCGCGAATGGCGTAAATCTATTTATAAAGGCATCGGTACCATAAACATCCGCGACCTGGCCATGGGCACCAAGCAAATGTTAAAAGAACGTTCTTACCTGGATACCTCGCGTGTAGCCGTTTGGGGTTGGAGCGGTGGTGGTTCATCAACCTTAAACCTGATGTTCCAATACCCAGAGATCTTTAAAACAGGTATTGCCATAGCAGCCGTTGGTAACCAGTTAACTTATGATAACATTTACCAGGAGCGTTATACAGGTGTACCTGTTGATGCAGATGGCAGGGCAGCATACACAAAAGGATCGCCCATTACTTATGCAAAAAACTTAAAGGGTAACTTATTATACATACACGGTACGGGTGATGATAACGTGCATTACCAAAATGCAGAGCTGTTGATAAACGAGTTGGTGAAATACAACAAGCAGTTTCAGTTGATGCTGTACCCAAACCGCACCCACAGTATATCTGAAGGGCCGGGTACAAGTATGCATTTACGCACCTTGTATACAAATTATTTAAGAGAACACTGCGCGCCGGGGGCGAGATAGAAGGCCCTGGTATAGAATAATAAATATCCAATAGCGAAGAAATTAATACTTCAACATTCGATCTCCTGCATTGAAAGTGACAAGCAAAAGCCCCGCCGTTAACGGCGGGGCTTTTTATTATATAAGATGTTTAATTAAGCTAACTAAAATGGCAGGTCGTCCGCGTCATTATTGCGGTAGCCATCGGTATCTGATGTTTTTAGGGCCTGGCGCGGGGCAGGTTCGTTCTCAAAATCCGTTTTGCGGCCAAGCATGGTAAAGTTTTCAGCAACTACCTCGGTAGTGTATTTCTTAACGCCTTCTTTATCTTCAAATGAGCGTGTACGCAATTTACCTTCTATATAAACCAGTTTACCTTTTTGTAAAAATTTGGCCGCTACATCAGCAAGGCCACGCCACATAACTATGTTGTGCCACTCAGTTTGTTCAACCTTGCGGCCATCTTTGTTAAACGTTTCAGATGTTGCTAAAGGGAAGCTTGCAACGGCTACACCACCCTCTAAATGCCGAACTTCGGGGTCCTTACCTAAATGTCCAACCAGTATTACTTTATTAATTCCAGACATGCCATAAATTAACGGAGAATTATTTAGAAATTAAAAAAATATTTTATAAATATAAAAATAGGTTTCGGAAGCGCTAAATTTTTCAGGTTTTCAATATCGGCATAAAACCAGTTTTCCTGTAATTCTTTCGGGAAATCTTTAAGGATCAAAAACCTGATATATAATTGCTGGTGCGTTAATACATGCTTAATTATAGCTGAATTATCCTTTAAAGCAATATTGCTGCCCAGGTTTTTCATTTGGGGCAGTTGTAATAACTCAACAATATCCATTAACTCCGGCGTTTCAACCAATGGCAAATCATACATATTTGCCCAAATATCACCTTCATTTCTTTTGTTCATTAATATTTTCTCACCGTCGGATATTAACATATAGTTAAAATATCTTTTTCGGATCTTAACGGTCTTTAGTTTTACAGGCAAACAGGTTGTTGCATTTGTTTTAAAAGCAATACAGTCCATACGCACGGGGCAAATACCACAGGCAGGGTTTTTAGGTTTACAAAGCATGGCCCCAAACTCCATTATAGCCTGGTTATGCAGGGCCGGCCGGGCGTTATCCAGCACATCATCAGCAATTTTTTGAAAGGTTTTTTTGCCTTTGGGCGAATTTATAGGCTCATCAATGCCAAAATACCGGGCTAATACGCGATAAACATTGCCATCAACAACGGCCCTTGCCTCGTTTGCTGAAAAAGAGGAAATGGCGGCGGCGGTATACTCGCCTATCCCTTTTAGTTTGATCAGCTGATGGTAGCTTACCGGGAAAACGCCGTTATACTGCTGCTGTACCAGTTGTGCAGTTTTGAGCATGTTGCGCCCGCGCGAATAATAACCCAAGCCCTGCCATAACTTTAGTATATCATCCTCATGGGCTGCTGCAAAGGCTGTTACAGTTGGATATCTCTCCGCAAAACGATAAAAGTAAGGCATGCCCTGCTCTACGCGAGTTTGCTGCAGTATAATTTCAGATAGCCATATTATATAGGCATCGGTAGTATTACGCCATGGCAGGTCGCGTTTATTATCGGTGTACCAGGCTATCAGTTCGGCAGAAAAATTCATCCTATGCAAAGTAACATCTTATCATCGCCGTATCATAATTTGAGGCGAAAAAGCGTCTCAGAAAAAAAATGTGCTATTTATTTTAATCTTTAATTTTAAAGCGATACTTTTGCAACCCCAAAACAGTTAAGTATTTATACATTTAAATAAAAGAAAACAGGATATGACCAAGGCAGAAATTATAGCTGAAATCTCATCTAAAACAGGAATAGAAAAAGTGGACGTGCAGGAAACTGTTGAGGCGTTTTTCAAAGTAGTTAAAACCTCAATGGTTGGCGGCGAAAACGTATACGTTAGAGGTTTCGGTAGTTTTGTAGTTAAAAAAAGAGCTAAAAAGACAGCCCGTAACATCTCAAAAAACACTGCCATCATTATCCCTGAGCATTTTGTACCGAGCTTTAAACCAGCTAAAACTTTTGTTGAGAAAGTACGCAGCGGTAACAAAACTACAAAAGCAGCCAAATAATCATTATGAAGAAAAAACAAATAGTTGTTGCAGTAGCAGTAGTTGCTATAATGGGCTATTTGTATTCATTACCGGTTAAAGGGTTAATAAAACCCGAAGCAACACGCGGCAATGCAAAAGCGGCTACGGCCCCGGCGCTAAAACCAAATGCTAATATAAATGAGGCTTCGGTATCGGCATTGGCTAAACCCAATATTGATGCTACCATTGCGCGAGAGATAAGCGCGCTTGAGGCCAAACTTAAAACAGCCGGCGAAGCTGATAAAATTACCCTGCAAAGGCAAATTGCCAAAGCGTGGGATAGTGTTACACAGCCAGCCCCTGCTGCCTTTTATTACCTGGATATTGCTCATAAAAGCAACGCTATGGCAGATTGGGTAGATGCAGGTAACCGTTTTAACACGGCGTATAAACTATCAAGCGATACATCGGCACAAGGTACGTTTGTTGCAAATGCTGTTGAGGCGTTTGACCATGCTACGAAACTGCAGCCCGCCAGCCTTGAGGCTAAAACGGGTTTAGGTGTGGCTTATGTAAACGGCGGCGCTATGCCAATGCAAGGTATTGCACTTTTGCTTGAGGTAGTAAAGCAGGACCCTAAAAACCACGACGCACTGCTAAACTTAGGCATGTTTGCCATGAAGAGCGGGCAGTACGAAAAAGCGGTTGACAGGTTTAAAACCCTTATTGCGCAAAAGGAAGAGATTGAGCCTTACTTTTATTTAGCCGAAAGCTATAAGCAACTGGGCAAGAAACAGGAAGCGATTGCAGCTTATGAAAAATGCAAAGATTTAATGGGCGACCCGGTAGCGGGCCAGCGCATAGATGAGTATATAAAGGAATTAAAAAAATAAATTAATCACATTTAAAAATTATACTATGCCAAGCGGTAAAAAACGTAAAAGACATAAAATGGCTACTCACAAACGCAAAAAGCGTTTAAGAAAAAACAGACATAAGAAAAAATAAGCTACTGTAAAATAGCTTATACCTCGCTTTGCGGGGTTTTTATGTGTGTATTTTACCCACTTATTAACTTGCGGCGCAATTGTGCGCCGTTTTAAGAAATGGAGTAGCAGTTGATAAAAGAATTAATTATCGATTCATCCCCCAACGGGGCTACCATTGCATTATTACAGGACAAACAACTTGTAGAACTCCATAAAGAGCAAATTACTAACAATTATACTGTTGGTGATATTTATTTAGGACGCATAAAAAAAATTATGCCGAGCCTGAATGCAGCTTTTGTGGACGTAGGTTACGAGAAGGATGCCTTTTTGCATTATCTTGATTTGGGGCCGCAGGTACAAAGCCTGCTTAAGCTAACCAAACAAGTACGTAGCGGTGGGTACCAATCGAAGCTTTTAGATAATTTTAAGCCGGAAGCTGATATTAACAAAGGGGGAAAAATCTCTGATGTATTATCAAAAAGCCTGCTTGTACCTGTACAAATAGCTAAGGAGCCAATTTCAACAAAAGGCCCCCGCTTAAGTTCCGACCTGTCAATAGCCGGTCGGTACGTAGTACTGGTACCTTTTTCTGAGGTGATATCTATCTCAAAAAAGATCAAAAGCAATACGGAACGCAACCGCCTGCGTAAGGTGGTTGAAAGCATTAAACCAAAGCATTTCGGCGTAATTATACGTACCGTATCTGAAGGTAAAGGTGTGCCCGAACTTCAGAAGGATCTGCTTGACCTGATATCAAAATGGGAAACCTTTGTTACCAAGTTGCACGGAACCGAACCTTCTAAAAAGGTACTGGGCGAAATTGGCCGTACATCAACCATATTAAGGGATATCCTGAATCCCGATTTTCAGCATATTTATGTGAACGAACAGAGTATGTATGAAGAGGTACGGTCGTACATCCACGAAATTTCACCTGATCTGGAGGGCATCGTTCGTTTGCATAAACACAAGGAGCCAATTTTTGAGCATCATGGTGTTGATAAGCAGATCAAATCTACCTTCGGTAAAACGGTAAACCTTGCCGGTGGCGCTTACCTGGTTATTGAGCATACAGAAGCCCTGCACGTTATTGATGTGAACAGCGGTAACCGTACAGCCAACAAAGAGAACCAGGAAGAGAACGCCTACCAGGTAAACAAGGAGGCCGCCAAAGAAATTGCCCGCCAGTTGCGCCTGCGTGATATGGGTGGTATTGTGGTTGTCGATTTTATTGACATGCACAAGCCAACTAACCGTAAGGAGTTGTTTGATTATCTGAAAGCTCAAATGGCTGATGACAGAGCGAAGCACACCATATTGCCGCCAAGTAAATTTGGATTGATACAAATTACCCGCCAAAGGGTAAGGCCCGAAATGAACATTGTTACCAGCGAGGTTTGCCCTGCGTGTGGTGGCACCGGTACCATCAGGCCAACCGTTTTGCTTATTGATGATATTGAAAACAACTTCAATTACATACTTGAGGAGCAAAACGAGAAAAATATTACGCTTTGTGTACACCCGTACATTGAGGCATACATTAAAAAGGGGTTATTTAACCGCCAGATGAAATGGTATTTTAAGTACAACCAGTGGATAAAGGTGAAAAGCAACCCTGCTTACCAGATCACTGAGTTTAAATTCTTCTCGAGTAAAGACGAAGAAATAAAATTGTAGATGCGCAGATTTTAACTGTGCAAATATGCAAATGAAAAGAGCAGATGTTTTAGGTAGCATCTGCTCTTTTTATTTAGAACAATATCTGCATGAATATGGTTACGCATATAATAACCTTACTTAAACCGCATGAACGGAACGATAGCACAGCTTGTATCATTGGCAACTTATGGTAACGCTTATTTAAAACATCAAATATCTTCTGATGAGTTAAACCTGTACTGTTCAACTTTTATTTATTGTAAAAAGATCGAATTTGTAAACATTGAAAAAGGTACCGGGGGCCTACCTGATAAAGAAAGTACAATAGCTAATAACCCGGGCGAATGGTACCGGTATTTACAAACGGAGGGCTGCACTTCGTTAAAATTGTATTACGAGCACTCCGCAGATCAATCCATGTTTAGTGACCATAAAACATCGGGCTTTGTTGGCGGTGGCGGTGTTTGGCTAATTGAATCGGCCCATAAAAAGGGCTATTTTAAATATTGGTTCGCAAAATGGGAAGTTACCGATACCAAAGCGCCCGATAATAGGATCTGGTCTATAACTTATTATGCGGTACTTACGGCTGATAAAAGCCGGATAAAGCAATCGCCTCCATTGGCTGTTGTTAAAAAAGAACTATCAAATACACTTAAAACAGCATTAGATTTTTCATTGAACAACGATACCGGTGGTTTCTCAACAGCCTTTGAAAATGCCATAAGTAATATAGACAGCCCCAACCCCAAGGTTGAATATTATAAAGACCTAATACCCCCCGATGGGTTTTCCCTTGAGCAGCAACAGTTACTTTTTTCGGCCGCCTCTTCATGGGTTTTTGGTGGGATGGGTTCATGGAATGACCTTGGCTTTGGCGATGAACAAACCCAGGCAGAATACAACGATATCTCTAAAACGCTTTATGATGATATTATAGCTGCAATAGTAACTGCTATTAACGCTAATTGATACTTAGAGCCCTTATATTCAATTGCTAATTTTTTTGGCAAAAAATTAGCATATTTGCACCTTTGAATCTGCATATCCAATATAATGGCTAAAACTAAAATCGCTTATTTCTGTCAAAGCTGCGGCTACGAATCTCCTAAATGGTTGGGTAAATGCCCAAGCTGCCAGCAATGGAACACTTTTGTTGAAGAGATTTTGGAGAAATCCAGCGCATCGGTGCCTAACTGGAAAAGCAGCCCGGCTTCATCGCAGCGGGCAAATAAGCCGGTTGAGGTAGCTGACATCACTTTTAAGGAAGAACACCGCCTGCTTACACCCGATAAGGAGTTTAACCGTGTTTTAGGCGGTGGTATTGTAGCCGGCTCACTGGTGCTGATAGGCGGCGAACCAGGTATCGGTAAATCAACCCTGATGCTGCAACTGGCGCTGAACATGCCCAATGTAAAAGTGCTGTATGTATCGGGTGAGGAAAGCGACCACCAAATAAAAATGCGGGCAGAAAGGCTGGCATTAGACGGAAGTCAAAAGTTAAAAGTCAAAAGTCAAAATCCGGAGGAAAACAAGGGGTGCTATATATTAACAGAAACATCAACCCAAAATATATTTAAGCAGATAGAAGAATTACAGCCCGATATTCTGGTGATCGACTCTATCCAAACGCTGCATTCCTCGCATGTAGAATCAACCCCGGGCAGTGTATCTCAGGTGCGGGAATGTACGGCCGAATTGCTGCGTTTTGCCAAAGAAACTTCTACCCCGGTATTCCTGATAGGCCATATTACCAAAGATGGTATGATAGCCGGCCCAAAGATACTGGAGCACATGGTTGATACCGTGCTACAATTTGAAGGCGACCGCCACCACGTGTACCGCATTTTGCGTACCATCAAAAATCGGTTCGGTTCATCGTCAGAACTGGGTATTTACGAAATGCTGGGCGAGGGACTTCGTGAGGTCTCAAACCCATCAGAGATCTTATTATCTCAACGCGACGAACCATTAAGCGGTATTACCATATCTGCCACGTTAGAGGGGATGAGGCCCATGTTGATAGAAACCCAGGCGCTGGTGAGTACATCGGCTTATGGCACGCCACAGCGCACCGCAACGGGCTTTGATACTAAACGTATGAGTATGCTGCTGGCCGTGTTAGAAAAACGTTGTGGTTTCCGCCTCGGTGCCAAAGATGTGTTCCTGAATATTACCGGTGGTATCAGGGTAGAAGACCCGGCTATCGACCTGGGGTTGGCTGCTGCCATTATCTCCTCGCACGAGGATATCCCAATCCCAACTAAAACCTGTTTTGCGGGCGAGATAGGCTTGTCGGGCGAGATCCGTGCTGTTAACCGCATAGAGCAACGTATTGCCGAAGCACAAAAACTGGGCTTTGAGCAGATCTTTATATCTAAATACAATATGCCAACCGCCGCCAAGGATAAAAACCGGCTTGACCTGTCGCGTTATACTATTGATGTAAAAGTTGTGGGGCGGATAGAAGAAGTGTTTGGGCTATTGTTTGGATAATTATAAAAATCGCATTGCGGGAAGTAGCGACTTGGCAATCTCGACGACAAGCATGTCGAAGACTGCACGCTATAGCTCGCAATTGTAAGGATTTGAACTTATGATATTCGCAACGTCAGCAAGGTAATATCATCAATGGCCTTACCTTTTACTACCGAATTGATGTGGGTCATCAGGGCTTCGTTAAATTCATCGGGAGATAATTCACCATTGGCTATTACAAATTCAAGCAGCTTTTCTTCGCTCCAATTTTTGCTTTGTAATTCGTAATCCATCAGGCCGTCTGTATAGTTAAATATCAGGCTGCCGGGTTCCAGGTCCACTTCACCCTCGTTAAGGAAGGGTAGCTCTTCAAAGGCGCCTATCATGGTGGTGCCCAGCTTTAATGGGATGGCTCCACCTTCAGCGTATAGGATGGTTGGGTTATGCCCCGCGTTGATATAGTTTAGTTTGCGGGTTTTCTCGTTATACTTGGCCAAAAACAGGGTTATAAAACGTTCGCCTTTGGTGTTTCTTATCACAATTTTGTTCAGGCGTTCTACTACGGTGGTCAGTTCATCCTCAATGGCTGCCAAACCATGCAGGCTTGCCTGGAAGTTGGCCATCAGCAAAGCTGCCGAGATGCCCTTGCCTGATACATCGGCCACGCACCATAAAAATTCGTTTTCGTTAAGCCTGAAGAAATCAAAATAATCGCCGCCTATGTCCTGATGGGGCAGGTAGCGCGCCCCCACTTCAACGCCCTCCTCTTTATGCTCGCGCAGGGGGATCAGCATATTCTGCACTTCAACTGCCAGTTCCATTTCGCGCTTAAAACGTTCGGCTTGTAAGCGTTCCCGAAAAAGTTTTTTATTCTCAAGGGCTACTACTATCACGTTTATCAATGTCTGTATAAAGTTCAGGTCATTGTTAAGCATGTCGCCCGAGGTGTTAAAATCACCAATAAGGGCAAAGGCAAGTGCTTTGTTTTTATGATAGATGGGGATAAAGTAATTATACTTATTTAACAAGGCATCGATATGGCCGGTTAAGGGCGAGGGGGCTTTTATTTTATTGAGGTGCGCCCAGCTTTGGTTAAGCGCAAAGGAGGGCTCAATCTCGCCCCCATATTTTGAGATACAGGTAAACGTATTGTCCTTTTCTATCAAAAACCTGAACTTGCCTATCTGCAGGTAATTTTTGAGGATAACCTCCAGCATCTGCACCAATACGGGTGTTGGGGTATTCTTGTTAATAGCCCTGGTGACCTCCAAAAGGGAGTTCAGTTCAGACTGCCGTTTAAGCAGCAAGCGGATCAGTTCGTCCTCGCCAGAACTATCGTTGTTGTTTTGCATTTATTACTTTAGGCAGCCTAAAATAGCCAAATATTCTTTTTTAAACGGATACGTTTAGCCTTTTTTACAACTGTGCACAAAAATGAACAACTTTAACGTACCGTACGGCCTTTCCAAACATATTTTTTGGTGTTACCAATAAGGCCAACGTACACAAAATAAATAATATGTATCGGTATAAGTATGATGAGCAGGCCCACCAGGTTTGCCCGTTTAAAAAACGAGGTTATAGGCAGCAGGAAGGCCGCCTCTATCAGATATTTAAGCAGGAACTGCACCAGGAAAAGTTTAAAGTAAAAGATATTGTAAAAACCCAGGCCGGCATTAACCAACATCGATAGGTTAAACAGCCATATGCAAACGGCCAGGGCTACCACCTTTTTATCTTTATACCGGGTTGATTTTGATGCCCAGCGCCTGCGTTGCTGTAAAAACTCCTGCAAGGTGTGTTTGGCATGCGTAAATACTACTGCATCGTGGTTTTTAAAGAAACCTATTTTGTTGGGATATGTTTCGGCTACTTTTTGCAGCAGTAGCTCATCATCACCAGAGGCAAGGTCGTCGATGCCTTTAAATCCGCCAACTTCGTAAAAAACATCTTTTCTGTATGCAAAGTTGGCCCCGTTGCAGGTTGATGCGCGCCCGTTGCCTATAAAGGCAGCGCCAATACCAATCAGGTACGAAAACTCCAGCGTTTGCAGGCGTTCAAATAAAGTAGTTTCTTCAAAATAAGTTACCGGCGATGAGATCATGACCGGATGATGGGTTTCATAATACCCTACAATTGATGATAGCCAGCTTTTACCCATGCGGCAATCGGCATCGGTACAAACCATCAGCTCGCCGGTTGATAAGGCAATAGCTTCGGCAATGGCTTTCTTTTTATAGGAGTTTAAGGGTTTATCCTCGTTTAGTTGCAACAGCTTAACACCCATGTGGGCATAGCTGCTAATAATGGCGGCAGTATCATCGGTAGAGTGGTCGTCTACAATAATAATTTCGGTAAGGTGTTTAGGGTAGTTTTGCGCTATAATATCATCAATTGTATATCGGATACGGGCAGATTCATTACGGGCGGCTATTAGTACGGTAACTTTTGTAGTAAAACCACTGGTGCTGATATTTGGGCGTTTTAATGCCCCCCAGCCTTTAATTAAATAGGCAACTACCAGCAGGTATAAACCTGTTAGTAATAACGAAATGGTGCTATGCAGTACGATCAAAAAACTTCAGTTTAAAAACAAATACCGAACCTATAATGGCAGGGATAATAAGGTTGATCAGCCAGATGGATGAAACCGCTGCAATTATAGCTATTTGCTGGTTGGTTACATATAAAAATAAATGCAGGGCGGTAAAACTCCTTACACCAATATCCAGTAGATCTAATGATGGCATGGCCGATTGGATAAAGAGAAATACGAATACCGTCATCATCATATTAAAAAACGGGATGTTGGGCAGCAACAGGTTTATCACCAGGTAATACTGCAGCGAGAATACAAAAAAGCGAGCCAGGCTATAACCAAATACTACCCAAAGTTCATTGGCATTGTACCGGCCCATGATCTCGAAAAAACGGTTGTATTTCCTTAAAAATTTGATACGGTTAAGCCATATAACCAGCCAGCTGATATTGAAATAAAACATCAGGAAAAGGCCCAAAAACGCCAGCGACAATACCATTATCCCTAAATATAGCCAGGTGTTAAGGCTGAGGAAATAATAGATAAACCATAATGAGGCCAGTATGCCCACCAGGTTGGTTATTACGTTTTGGGCAAAAGCGCCAACCGCCATAGCAAAAATCCCATGGATACGTTTACGGTTTGGTAAAAACATTACCCTGCCACCGTATTCGCCTATACGGTTTGGGGTAAATATGGCCCAGGTTAAGCCACAAAAAACAGCTTCTACAGCTACCCATACAGATATATTGGTTAGCTTTTTGGCCAGATACTGCCATTTAAGGCTCTCTAAAAACCAATTGGCTACCATTAGTAATACTACTGCTGTTAAGGTATAAATAACCTGGTTACGGCTGATAACAGATATTAAAACCTCGAATTGTTTAAGGCTGTCGTTTTTCCCTAAAAATTTGCTGTAAATAAATACAAATGCTAAAACAACAATGCTTGCTTTTAACAGGTATGAGAATATTTTTTTGGCGGCGGCTGTCAATCTGAAAATTTGTGCAATGTTACAAAAAGCAAGTTATAAGCCGGAAGCAATAAAGCCGTATGCGGTAGATATTTTATTCATGCTTTAAAAAAATGTGATAACGATGATGTTAAGTTAAGCTAAATACAACATTAAGTTTAGTTTTGTTTGAGGCTGAAATTTTTAGAAGCAAAACCATTTATATATTGCACCAGTCGCTCACTAAAAGGTATTTTATCTGTTACATTATTCAATTGATAAAGCCAAACCCGGATGGAATAACGATATTTCTAAATTAAAACGCTACTACCATGATTCAACACCAAAAAGCCCTGTTACTGGCCCTAAGTTTTTCTGTTGCAGTAACCGCAAGTTATGCGGCTGTACAGCGCGATACAACGTTGGCTCCCGTAGAAACGCAAAGCCCTAACAGTACATATAAGCCCGCCTTTAAAGGCCAAACCCGTATAGGTGGTGTAAAAACCAAAACTCCTTATTCGGTTACGGTTATTAATAGCAGCCTTAAAAACCCCTGGGGTATCCACGTATTGCCTGATGGCCGTTTCCTGGTGACTGAAAAAGCAGGCAGCATGCGCATATTAAAAGCAAATGGCGAATTTGATAAACAAATAACCGGTTTCCCGGCGGTGTTATACCGTGCACAGGGTGGATTGCTTGATGTTACCATCGACCCCGCCTTTACCACCAACCGTATGGTTTATTGGGGGTATACCGAACAAACTGATGGTGGCTCGCTATTGGCCATTGCCAAAGGCAAGCTATCGGCAGATGAAACTAAACTGGACAATGTAGAAGTAATATACCGTGCAACACCCGCCTATAAAGGCAACCTGCAATACGGTGCGCGTATTGTGTTTGATAAGCAGGGTAACCTGTTTGTAAGCACAGGCGAAAGAAGCGGCAGCGACATCCGCATGAAGGCGCAGGACCTGAGCGCGGGTATAGGCAAGATCATCCATATAACCAAAGCGGGTAAAGCAGTAGCAGGCGGCCCGTTTGCGGGAAAAGCAAATGCCCTGCCCGAGGTATATGCTTATGGTTTACGTAACCCCGATGGCCTGGCCTGGAACCCTGCAACAGGCGAACTATGGGAAGCCGAATTTGGACCGCGCGGTGGTGACGAGATCAATATTATTAAACCGGGGCGTAACTACGGCTGGCCTGTGGTTACCTACGGCATTGAATACAGCGGCGAAAAGGTTGGCGACGGTATACAGCAAAAAGAAGGCGTTACGCAACCTGTTTATTATTGGGACCCTACCATATCGCCCGGCGGTATAACTTTTTACACCGGTAACATTGCCGAATGGAAAAATAACCTGTTTGTTGGTGGCCTGAGCGGATCGCACATTGCAAGGCTGGTTATCCGGAACAATAAAGTAGTTGGCGAAGAACGCTTACTTAGAGATAGAAACGAACGCTGGCGCGCTGTTGTAACCGGTAAAGACGGCGCTTTATATGGTTTAACTGATAGTGGTAAACTGTACAGGATAGCTAAGAAATAGTTGTTTTGCTGAGGATGCCGAAACAAAGAAATATTTAAAAAGGGGTTGGTGCTTCACCAGTCCCTTTTATCATTTCAATCGCTCGGGCCGGGTGATAAACTATTAGCAGGCCTCTGGCCGCCTTTATAATTAATTAGCATACTGCGGCGGGACGCCGTGTAATAACGGTCGCTCGGCTGGAGCCGAGCGACAACGGCCATCTTTACCCCAATATTTCCTTAATATCATCAGCCGAAAGCGACTTGATGAAACTATCTTCGGTAGTGATCAACGCGCGGGCTACACTAAGCTTGCGTTGTTGTAAGGCCAGGATTTTTTCTTCAACCGTATCTTTGGTGATGAATTTATAGATGAATACATTTTTGGTTTGGCCGATGCGGTGCGTACGGTCAATGGCTTGCTGCTCAACCGCCGGGTTCCACCATGGGTCGAGGATGAAAACGTAATCGGCTTCGGTGAGGTTAAGGCCCACGCCGCCTGCTTTTATAGAAATAAGAAACACCCGTGTACTGGTATCTTCCTGGAATTGTTTTACCACATCACCCCGGTTTTGGGTGCTGCCATCCAGGTAAACATATGGGATGCCCTCTTTATCAAAATGGTTGCGGTAAATGGTAAGCTGCTTTACAAACTGCGAGAAGATAAGCACCTTGTGGCCGCCATCCAGTACGTTGGCAAGGGTATGCACCACGTTCTCAAATTTGCCGCTATCGCCCTCATATTCCGCATCAATCATGGACGGGTGGTTGGCTATCTGGCGCAATTTAATAAGGCCCTGAAGTACCTGGATCTGCGTTTTTGCGTAAGTGCCATCCTCAATACTCCGTAGCAATTCGTTTCGGTATTCTGATTTTACCTTGTCGTAAACCTCGGCCTGTTCCTCGCTCATTTTGCAATAGAACAGTGTTTCGGTTTTTGGCGGCAGCTCGGTGGCTACCTGCTCTTTGGTACGGCGCAATACAAAAGGTTTGATGATGGCCTGTAACTTGCGGGCTTTGTCCTCGTCTTTTTTCTTTTCTATCGGGGTTACAAATTCGTTTTGGAAAAACTGCTGGGCGCCTAACAAGCCCGGGTTTATGAACGACATCTGCGTCCAAAGATCATTCACTGAATTCTCTACCGGCGTACCGCTGAGTATCAGCTTGAACCTTGATTTTAGCTGCCTTACCGATTGGAAAGATTTTGACGAAGGGTTTTTAATGTTCTGGCTTTCGTCCAGTATCACATAATCAAAATAGTAGGCCTTAAACATCTCAATATCTATGCGGCTAATACCGTAAGTGGTTATCACCACATCGTAATTGGCAAATACCTCTGCCGATTTATAGCGGAACGCCCCGGTGTGTACCATCAGCCTTAGTTGCGGCGCGAATTTTTTGGCCTCGTTAAGCCAGTTATAAATAAGCGAGGTGGGCATAATTACCAGTGAGGTGGCTTTGCTGCCAACCGCCTCGGTATCTTCTTTATGCTTTTGTAGCAGGGCCAGGGTTTGTATGGTTTTACCAAGGCCCATGTCATCTGCAAGGCAGCCACCAAAGTGGTATTCCTTTAAAAAGTGGAACCAGTTATACCCCGCCTTTTGGTATGGGCGCAGGCTCCCCGCAAAGTTTACCGGCATTGGCACATCTTCGGTCTCTTCAAAATCACTAAGCTTTTGCAGCTTGCGGTTCATTGATACTTCGGCCATTTCGCCGTCGCTCAGGTCGTTAACTAAACCAAGGTGGTGCCTGCGCAGTTTTAGTTCATCGCCGCCCTCGCTAAAATGCAGCAGGTTGCCGTATTGCGAAAACCAACTTTCAGGGATAATGGCTATCTCGCCCGATGGTAGTAAAAATTCCTTTTTATGGTTAAGGATATGATTTTTTAACTGGATGAACGGGATACGGTATGGCCCGAAATAAACTACTGCGTTAATATCAAACCAATCGTTGTTTTCGCTTATCTCCAGGTCTATTTTGGTGTTGCCAAACACATATCGCTTTTGCCCGTCGGGCTGTTCCAGTTCAAAACCTTTTTCCAATAGCTCATCATGGTGCTGGTTAAGCCATTCAAAAACAGGGAAAGAGCGGTCGCTTTCTTCATCGTGGGCGGCAACCTCCAGGTTTTGAAATAGAGAGGAAACCGTTTTTAAGCCCATGGCCTCTAACAGCTGTAGTTTACCCTTCTCCCAGGTAACCGAACGTTTAATACGATGGAACAGATAATCATCACCGGTTTTCTCCATCCGTACCGATACGTGCCTGCCATCCCCGTAAGGGAAAATATAACCGGCATATTTAAAATAGAGTTGCAGCTGTGATGTGCCGCCTTCTACATATATGGGTTTCAGGAAAGCCGTGGCATCGTACTTTTCGGTGTTTATGGTAAAGCCCTCGGCGTAAACATTATGCTTTTCTATCAGCGGGGCAACAAATTTTTCGAAGTAAGATTGCTCTGACGATTTTGGGATAGAGATGAAACGCTTATTGAGAAATGGCTGCAGCTTTTTACCCTCTATCTCTTTATCAAAATAATATAATGTATCATCCAGCAGCATCCAGGCAGGGTGGTTGCAAATGATCTCGGCATCCTTAAACATAAACTCAATGCGCATCCCCTGGTATTTAATGGTAGGGAAGTAACGGATCTCATCATCGCCCCGCCTAAAGTGGAACAATACCGAAGCCGGTTCATCGGCAATATGCAGTTTACGCCCGGCGGGGTAACCCTCTTTACTCATCAGGTAAATTTGCCTATTCCCACTCCCTAAGAGAGCCAATGCCTCTACCAGTTTTTTTTCAATTTTTGGGCGGATGGTATCAAAAAGCTGGTCGTTAAAGATCTTGGCAAAAAACTCGAACGGGCGGATCGGCTTTTTGTAGAATTTTTTGATAATGTTACCCTGTTCAATATCCTCCAGTATTTTGATGAGTTTGCGGTCGGTATCATCAATACACTGGGCAAACTCTTCGGCTGTGTTTGAGAATAAGCGCTGGTGGGTAAAAGAAAATTCGCCGTTGGGGTTTAACTGAACAACATGCGGTTCTATCACGTACGACAGGTAATCGTGCCGGGCTATGGCATAAATTATTTGGCAGGGTTTACTACTGTCTACGCGTAACATGAACTTTCTTTAGGTAAAAAATTAAAGAAAGCTACATCGAGAAAAAATTCAAACGTAACGTAAAATATTTACAACCGAAAATTTTCGGCAGTAAATATTTGTTAACAGAGAGGCGGGATGCATGCAAGGGATTGCCCCTGTTTCGCAATTACAGCCGTATTGTTTGGCTTTGATTAAATATCTATCTCCCCCTCAAAAACTAACTCAGCAGGGCCTTCTAAAAATATATTACTGAAGGTTGAGCCGTCGTAATCAAAGCGGATATTAAGATCGCCACCCAGTACTTTAACCGGGGTGGTTATAGCGCCCGTTTGGTGGTTATGTTTGGCCATGGCCAGTGCTACGGCTGTAACACCGGTACCACAGGCGTAGGTTTCATTTTCTACACCACGCTCAAAGGTGCGTACAAAATATCCGCCGTCGGTTTTTTCAACAAAGTTTACGTTAATGCCATCTTGTTTATAAGTGGGGTTATTACGGATGGCGTAGCCTTCGTTATAAACATCCTTAACTTCCAGGTTGTTGGCCAGGGCCACATAATGCGGCGAACCTGTATTAAGCACATAGGCATCGCCATCTTTATTTATAGTTGCCACATCTATCATTTGCAGGCTTACCCAGTTGCCCGTTTCTGAAATTTTGGCATGGTGCACGCCGTCAGTTGCCAGAAATTTTGTCGTATCGGTAATAACGCCAAGGTGTTTGGCAAAAGCTACTATACAGCGGCCGCCATTACCGCACATGCTGCCCTCGTTACCATCGGCATTGTAGTAAACCATCTTAAAGTCGAACCCGGGTTCGTTCTCTAATAACATTAGCCCATCGCCGCCAATGCCAAATCGCCTGTCGCAAATTTTTGCAACAGATTGTTTATCAAGGCCTTTTACGGTGCCGGCGCGATTGTCTATAAGTATAAAATCGTTTCCTGCCCCCTGGTATTTATAAAAGCTTATATGCACAATGGTTTCCTATCTTAGTCGTTAAATAATTTGGTATAGCAATACGTAACAAATATAACGTGCCGCTACTCTTAATTTAACAAATTTTAACAATATTACATATACCTTATTATTGATAATATCGTCTATATGGTATTAAATTTGAATCCCGGATTAAAAAAGTAAAAGAAAAGTGAATAATAATATGAAAAAATTTGGTTTAACATTATTAACCGCCTTTGTTGGCGGTGCCATGGCGTTAGGCGTATATAAACTTGCCGAAAACAAATACGCCGATAATATGAGTTTGGAGGATAAACAAAAAGTTTATTTTGCAAATAACCGCGCGGCCGCACCTGTTGTATCATCGGCAGGGGCTGTAGATTTTACGCAGGCTGCTGCCGATGTAACCCCGGCAGTGGTGTACATACGTACTACTTATGCCGCTAAAAATAATGATCGCCAGGATCAGTTTGAGCAGATGTTTGGGCAGATGTTTGGTCAGCGCATGCGTCCGCAGGGGCCGCAAATGGCATCAGGCTCGGGTGTTATTATTTCTCCCGATGGTTATATTGTAACAAACAACCACGTAGTGGCCAAGGCAGAGAAAATCACTATTGTAACCAACGATCACCGCAGCTTTGAAGCTAAGGTAATTGGTACCGACCCTAATACCGACCTTGCCCTGATCAAAATTAACGCAACCAACCTGCCTATTGTAAAATTGGGCAACTCTGATGCGGTACGCGTTGGCGAATGGGTATTGGCTGTTGGTAACCCTTTTAAATTAAACTCTACCGTTACTGCGGGTATTGTTAGTGCTAAAGGCCGCCAGATAGACATCATTGGTAAAGATGATGAAGACGAAGATAACCCATACCCGGTTAGGCAACAGGATAGCCCTACTTTAAAAAAGGGTATCGAATCTTTCATCCAAACAGACGCGGCTATTAACCCTGGTAACAGTGGCGGTGCACTGGTAAACACTGCCGGCGAGTTGATAGGTATTAACGCGGCTATTGCCTCGCATACAGGTTCGTACGAGGGTTACGGTTTTGCTATCCCGGTTAACCTGGCTAAAAAAGTACTGAACGATATTAAAAAATACGGCGCTGTTAAACGCGGGTATGTTGGTATTACCTTTGCTGATCTTAGCAACCCCGAAATGGCACAAGGCATAAAAACAGATAAAACCAATGGGTTATATGTTAACAGTCTTGTTACAGGTGGCGGCGCAGAGCAGGCTGGTATAAAAACAGGCGACATCATTGTAAAAGTTGAGGGTAACCCGGTTTACGAAGCATCTGACTTGCAGGAGCGCGTTGGCCGTTTACAACCCGGTGATAAAATTAACCTGACTGTTTTACGTGACGGCAGCGAGAAGAATTTTACCGTAACACTTAAGGCAGATGCCCCTGCACCACGTACGGCAGCATTATCAAAATCAGCTTCAGAGTTGTTTAACAAAATGGGGGCAAGCTTCCAGCCGCTTAATCAGGCACAGAAAGCCAAATTCCATGTAAACTCTGGCGTATTGGTTACACAGGTTCGCCCGGGTGGTATATTTGATGATACCGAAATTCCGGTTGGTTCTATAATCACCTCTATTAACAAGCAACCTATCAACAGCGTTGCCGATATGGATAAAGTGATCACTAACCTAAGGAACGGCCGCTTAATTATTACTGGTTACTACCCTGATGGTGGCAGCTTCAGCAATGTTTTTGAGGTTCAATAATTAAATAGTAAGTACAATTAAAAAGGCCGGGAATCATAATCCCGGCCTTTTTAATTTGCAGTTAAGCGTATAAACATTCCGTAGGCCTGCAGGTGCCTGTTGGGCTATCGCATTGCCATGATATTATGGTACCAACATATGGCCCATAAGGATCAGGACACCCTGTCGGCCCGCAAACAAAGCCATCATTTAACCCGCATTGGCGATAGCCGCCGGTAACAGATTTCATTTCTTTTCGGGTTAGTACTTTCCCAAAGTTTTTTAGTTTTTTCATTGCATTTAGTTTTAATGTAATCTAATATACCAATAATTTGGATAACATTAATTATCAGGCAATTATTTAGAAAGTATTAAAAGGCAACCGTTAATTATTGCGTCATAAAAAAAGCGGTACTGAATTTCAGTACCGCTTTTTTATTATTATAAAATGGATGTTATATAAGGTCAAATCCTATATCTTTTCTAAAATACACGCCATCATAATAAATGCGTGCGGCATCGGCGGTAGCTTGCTGCAAAGCATCAAACATATTATCCTGCAAGCTGGTAATGGCCAGTACGCGGCCACCGGTTGCTTTTATATCTTCGCCATCTAAGGCGGTGCCTGCATGGAAAACATGCGAATCGCGTACGTTCTCAATCCCGCTAATGGTTTTATCCTTTAAATATTCGCCGGGATAACCACCCGCCACACAAACTACGGTAGCAGCAGTTTTGCCGGATATGATCAGCTCCTTCTCGTTAAGGTTGCCCTCGGCAACGCCAAGCAGCAGGTCAACAAAATCACTTTCAATGCGTGGCATAACACTTTCTGTTTCGGGGTCGCCCATGCGGCAGTTGTATTCAATAACCCAGGGTTCGCCGTGGGTATTCATCAGGCCAATAAATATAAAGCCCTTGTAAGGGATACCTTCTTTCTTCAATCCCTCTATCGTAGGGATAATAACTTTTTGCTCTACCTTTTGCATAAAGGCAGCATCAGCAAAATGCACCGGCGAAACTGAACCCATTCCGCCCGTATTTAAACCGGTATCGCCTTCGCCAATGCGTTTATAGTCTTTGGCCTCGGGTAATATTTTATAGTTGCTGCCATCGGTCATTACAAAAACCGAAAGCTCTATCCCCTGTAAAAATTGTTCTATCACCACTTTCGAGCTGGCATCGCCAAACTTGGCTTCGGTAAGCATCTCTAAAAGTTCCTGGCGTGCTTCTTCAAGCGTAAGGCAAATTAAAACGCCTTTGCCTGCTGCCAGTCCGTCGGCTTTTAAAACAACCGGCAGGCCGGTTGTAGCTAAGTAATCAAAACCTTCCTGTAATGTATCGCGGGTAAATGTGCGCGATGCGGCTGTAGGTACGTTATTGCGCTGCATAAACGCTTTCGAAAAATCCTTGCTTCCTTCCAGCTGGGCAGCTTCCTGCTGCGGGCCAATAACCGGGATGTTTTTTAACTGCTCATCTGCCAGGAAAAAATCATGGATGCCTTTTACCAGCGGTTCTTCGGGGCCAACCAGTAACATTTTAATATCGTTTGCCAATGCAAAAGCTTTGATGCCTTCAAAATCGGTAACCTTTAAATTAACATTGGTGCCATACTGGCCGGTGCCGGCATTGCCTGGTGCAATAAACAGTTTATCGCATTTTGGGCTTTGTGAAATTTTCCAGGCGAAGGCGCTTTCCCTTCCGCCCGAACCAAGGAGCAGGATATTCATGCGGGCAAATATAGTTAATGTGCAGATATGCAGGTGTGCAAATGAATTATTTGAGGGATAATTGTAAGTTTACCAAACAGCCTAAGCTATATATATGAATAACTTATTGAGAAGTTTTATTTTGTTGGTGTTGATGGGTATCTCTGTTAAGGGCGTTTGCCAAATAACAGCAGATGATATTAGAGAGGGTTTAAAAGGTAAGGTGGCTACTATGAAAAAAATAGATTATAGTATCTATCCCGATATCGAATCCATTTCTTTTTCCTTATTTGATGCACAAGGCCGCATCATCAATGCCGTGTATTCAGACAGCGTGCAATCGCTGGGTTATATTTGGAAATTCAGATACGATGGCGGAAAAAAACTCCTGGGGCTAACCAAGTTGAAAAACGGTAAAATTATATCTATCTACACAAATATTTATGATGCCAAAGGGAATTTGGTTCAGCAAAACCTGGCTACTAATGATCGTACATACTTTAAACCTGTTAAATACTTTTTCAAATACAACAAGCAAGGCCAATTAATTGAAGTTTATAATGAAGAGTATGGTATTGATATTAATCCTTCAAAAAAGATATTTACATATGATAAAAATGGGCTCAGAGTAACACAATCAACCTATAACAATGATGGCTATTTAAAGGATAAAGCCTTTATGATGTATAACGGCCATCAAGATATTATCAAAAATGTACATTATTATGATGTGATGTCACCAGATAAATTTAGTACAAGTTTATATAGCTATACTTACGACAAAAAAGGGAACTGGATTGTGCGAAGAAAAAAAGAGCGCTATTCAAATAAATTTGAAATCATTCAAACCCGGAAGATCACTTATCATTAATAACATTCTGTTAACTGTCATGCCCTTTTAACTTTCTCCTTTCAGCTCAAAAACGTACCTTTGCATGTCAAAATGACTTTAAAATTGCACTGGCGCAATTATTGAGTTTGGTGCATTATAAAAAAATAATATGTTAGATTTTTTCAGCAAGCTTTTTGGAAGCAAATCAGAGCGCGATGTTAAGGCCATATTGCCTATTGTAGAGAAGGTTAAGGCTGCATATGCCAAGCTTGATCAGTTAAGCAACGATGAGCTTAGGGCCAAAACCATAGAATTTAAAGAAACTATTGCTGCCGGCCTTGCCGGTATTGACAGCGAGATACAGGCTATAAAAGACCGTACCGAAAACGAGCTGGATATAGAGGTAAGCGAAAAGGTTACCTTATACACCCAGTTAGATAAGCTGGAAAAAGACCGTAATAAAGAACTTGAAGATATATTATTAAATATTTTACCTGAGGCTTTTGCCGTGGTAAAAGAAACTGCCCGCAGGTTCTCATCAAATAAAACCATTGAGGTTACCGCAACCCAGTTTGACCGCGAACTGGCCGCCAAAAAAAGCAACGTTTTAATAAAAGGCGATAAAGCTATACACCACAATACCTGGCTTGCTGCCGGTAACGAGGTTACCTGGAACATGGTACACTACGATGTGCAGCTGATAGGGGGTATTGTATTGCACCAGGGTAAAATATCTGAGATGGCAACGGGCGAAGGTAAAACGCTGGTAGCTACGCTGCCTGCATACCTTAACGCTATTGCCGGGCAGGGTGTACATATTGTAACCGTGAATGATTACCTGGCCCGCCGCGATAGCGAGTGGATGGGCCCGTTGTATGAATTCCACGGCTTATCTGTTGATTGTATTGATAAACACGAGCCAAACAGCGAAGAACGCCGTAAAGCATACTTGGCCGATATTACCTTTGGTACCAACAACGAATTTGGTTTTGACTACCTGCGTGACAATATGACACGCAGCCCCGAAGAACTGGTGCAACGTAAGCTGCATTATGCCATGGTGGATGAGGTTGACTCCGTGTTAATTGATGATGCACGTACACCGTTAATTATATCGGGCCCGATACCACGCGGCGATGAGCACGAATTTTATGAATTAAAACCACGTATAGAGCGTTTGGTTAACGCGCAAAAGGCGTATGTGAACACCGTTTTAAACGAAGCTAAAAAAGCTATAAACGATGGCAATACAGGTATTGATGATGGCGGTTTAGCTTTATTACGCGCCCACCGCGCCCTGCCAAAAAACAAGGCGTTGATCAAATTCCTGAGCGAAGGGGCTAACAGGCAGGTGCTGCAAAAAACCGAAAACCACTACATGCAGGATCAGGGTAAGGAAATGCCGAAGGTTGATTCTGAACTGTTCTTTATCATCGATGAAAAAAACAACTCGGTTGAGCTTTCTGAAAAAGGTATAGAACTGATCACGGCATCGGGCGAAGATCCTAATTTCTTTGTGATGCCTGATGTAGGTACCGAAATTGCCAATATCGAAAAATCTGATCTCCCGGCCGAACAAAAAATAGCCCAGAAGGATGAACTGATGCGCGATTTCTCTATCAAGTCAGAACGTATCCACTCGGTTAACCAATTGCTTAAGGCTTATACCTTGTTTGAAAAAGATACCGAATACATCCTTGATGAAGGCAAAGTGAAAATTGTTGATGAGCAAACCGGCCGTGTATTAGATGGCCGCCGTTACTCTGACGGGTTACACCAGGCTATTGAGGCAAAAGAAAACGTTAAGGTTGAGGATGCAACGCAAACATTTGCAACCATCACCCTGCAAAACTATTTCAGGATGTACCACAAGCTTTGCGGTATGACGGGTACCGCCGTTACCGAAGCGGGTGAGTTTTGGCAGATATATAAACTGGATGTGGTAGAGATACCAACCAATACGCCAACCAGCCGTGCAGATATGCAGGACCTGGTTTACCGTACCATTCGCGAAAAATACAACGCCGTTGCCGAAGAAATTGAAAAACTAACAAAAGCCGGCAGGCCGGTACTGGTGGGTACAACATCGGTAGAGATATCAGAATTGCTGAGCCGTATGCTTAAGCTGCGCGGTATAAAACATAACGTACTGAATGCCAAAATGCACCAGAAAGAGGCCGATATTGTGGCCGAAGCAGGTAAGGCTGGCACTGTTACCATTGCTACCAACATGGCAGGCCGTGGTACAGATATAAAACTGGGCGAAGGTGTACAGAACGCCGGTGGTTTAGCCATTGTAGGTACCGAACGCCATGAGAGCCGCCGTGTTGACAGGCAGTTGCGTGGTCGTGCAGGTCGTCAGGGCGATCCGGGTTCATCCCAGTTCTTCGTATCTTTAGAGGATAACCTGATGCGTTTATTCGGATCAGAGCGTATCTCTAATCTGATGGTGCGTATGGGTATAGAAGAAGGCGAAGTTATTCAGCACTCCATGATCTCAAAATCTATCGAGCGTGCACAGAAGAAAGTTGAAGAGAACAACTTTGGTATCCGTAAGCGTTTGCTGGAGTATGATGATGTAATGAACTCACAGCGTACCGTTATATACGCTAAACGTAAAAACGCATTATTTGGCGACCGCCTTGATGTAGATATCAGCAATACCGTTTTTGATGTTATTGAAGATGTGGTTACCGAATATAAAGAGAGCAATAACTTTGAAGGCTTCCAAATGGAAGTGATCCGTTTATTCTCGGTAGATACCCAGGTTAACGCTGAAGAGTTTGCAGGTACAAGCATTGCCGCACTGGTTGACAGCACATTTGCAGAGGTTACTGACTTTTACAAACGCAAAGCCGAAGCCGTTGCCCAACAGGCATACCCGGTAATAAAAGACGTTTATGATACCCGTGGCCAATATGTAGAGAACATCGTAGTTCCTTTTTCTGACGGTATCCACGGCCTGCAGGTTTCAGTTCCGCTTAAAAAAGCGGTTGAAAATAAAGGTTTAGAGGTGTTTAAATCGTTCGAGAAAAACGTTACACTTTACCTTATTGATGATGCCTGGAAAGAGCACCTGCGCGAAATGGATGAGTTAAAACAGTCTGTACAGAACGCGGTGTACGAGCAAAAAGACCCGCTGTTGGTTTATAAGTTCGAGGCGTTTGAATTGTTCCGCCAGATGTTAGCGAACGTTAATAAAGAGCTGGTTAGCTTCCTGTTTAGGGGCGGTATAGCGGTTCAGCAAGAGCCTGAGCAGGTACGTGAGGCAAAACCTCAGCCAAAGCTTGATCTGAGAAACATGCGCACCTCAAAACCCGAGCTTGTTAGCGAGGCTAACGGTATGCCAATGGAAGATACCCGCGAAATACAAAAGCCAACCCCGGTAAAGGTTGAGCAGAAAATTGGCAGGAACGACCCTTGCCCATGCGGTAGCGGCAAAAAATACAAAAGCTGCCACGGCCAGGGACAAAATTAAAAAAACAGTAAGTCATCCTGAATTTGTTTCAGGATCTCCCGAGTCGATTGGTCAGCATTCGGTCGACTTTGTATGTGGGATGCCGAAACAAGTTCGGCATGACAACGTTTGTTGAATAAAAAGAACATGAAAAAAGCAATATCTGATACTCAAGTGCCTTTAAGCCTCATCAGATATTGCTTTTTGTTTTTACTGCTGGCAGCACCGGCTATAGCCTTTGCCCAGGAGAGAGGTAAAGTACAGGTAGTAGCCCCTCCATTGTTTGATACCCTTTTAGCTAAACGTGCGGCCCTTAACAGTAAAGTGGGCGGCGGCGGGGGCTCGGCAACAGTCTACTCATCTTCATTTGGTTACCGCGTGCAGATCTATAGTGGCAGCAACCGCGGTGCAGCCTATAATGCACAGGCAAAATTCAATAAAGAGTTTCCCGAAATGCGTACCTATATTGTGTACCACGAACCGAACTTTAAGGTACGTGCCGGCGATTTTCGTACACGTATTGAAGCCGAACGTATGAAAGAGCAGTTAAAAGTATGGTTCCCGATAATGTTTATCATATCAGAAAAAATTAATCCACCCAAAACGGTTATCACTAATGATTAAAGAAAAGATACAGGCTTTAGCAAAAGATATTTTTAATGATGTAGTGGCCAACCGCAGGCATTTGCACTCGCACCCCGAGCTTTCTTTCCACGAGGTAGAAACATCAGTGTTTGTGGCAAATAAACTGGAAGAGCTTGGGCTTGAATACCATAAAATGGCCGATACCGGCCTGGTAGCACTGATAAAAGGTGATAAACCGTCTGACCAGGTGGTGGCCCTGCGTGCCGATATGGACGCGCTGCCCATTACCGAGGCGAACGATGTGCCGTACAAATCGCAAAACCCGGGTGTTATGCACGCCTGCGGGCATGATGTACACACCTCGTCGTTACTGGGTGTGGCCAAAATATTAACCAATTTGAAAAGCGAATTTGGCGGCACCATCAAACTGATCTTTCAACCGGCAGAAGAGAAACTTCCCGGCGGTGCAAGCCTCATGATACAGGAAGGTGTATTGGAAAACCCAAAACCAGCCGCTGTGATTGGCCAGCATGTAATGCCGCTGATAGATGCCGGTAAGGTTGGTTTCCGTGCGGGCAAGTATATGGCATCAACTGATGAGCTTTATGTTACGGTAAGGGGCAAGGGGGGGCATGGTGCGCAACCGCAGCAAAATGTAGACCCGGTTGTGATCACCGCGCATATTATTACGGCATTACAAACCATTGTGAGCCGCTCTGCAGACCCTAAGAGTCCGTCGGTTTTATCGTTTGGTAAGGTAATTGCCAATGGCGCTACCAATGTGATACCAAACGAGGTTTATTTGGAAGGAACTTTCCGTACCATGGACGAAAAATGGCGTTCTGAGGCCCATATTAAGATCAAAAAGGTCGCCGAAGGTATTGCCGAAAGCATGGGCGGCAGCTGCGAGTTTAACATCATGAAGGGATACCCTTTCCTCATTAACGAAGAAAAACTTACTGCTAAAACCCGCGCCAATGCCGAGGATTATTTGGGCAAAGAGAACGTGCTCGACCTGGATATATGGATGGCAGCAGAAGATTTTGCCTATTACTCGCAAGTGGCCGATTCATGCTTTTACCGCTTAGGCACCCGTAACGAAGCACGGGGTATCACCTCATCGGTACACACCCCAACATTTGATGTCGAAGAAAGCGCACTGGAGCAAAGCGTTGGCCTGATGGCTTACCTGGCTGTTAAACAATTGGGTAATTAGTAAATAGGCTATAGACGGTAGTACATGGGGTACAGTATGAACAAAAGTATACTCATAACTTTCTGCTTTTTGATCTCCGCTTTCAGCTCTTATTCGCAGCAAATCCCCCGCTTCAATCCTGATACTATCCGAACTATCGTGATCGATTCGCCGGTAAATATTGTGTCGCATAAGCTGCGCGCACAGGACTTTATTGACGCAGTAATGGCCGATACCGGTTTTTATAAGGCGTTTCAGAATATGAAACTGTATGCTTTTACTGCCGAGAACCGCATTTTTAGCTATGATAAAAAGAATAAGGTTAACGGCAAAATATACCGCCGTATACTGCATAGTAACGAGGCCAGTAAGCACAAGGTAGAATATACTGCCAAAAGCGATAGCGGCAACGTTTTTAAAAAGAACGGCAAATACCAATTGTATACAGTAGAGATGTTCGATTATATTTTCATGAATGCCTATAATTCCGGAATTGTAAAATCTGAAAGTACAGGCACGGCAAACAAAGGGAAGAATGAAGGCTACAGGGCCAAACTGAAAACACTGGTATTTACACCCGGCCGTAAGGTGAACGGGATCCCGTTTATCAGCAGTAAAACAGAAATTTTCGGGCCCGATATGCGGCAGTTTTATACCTACGAGTTTGCAAGGGGCAAGTATTTGGACAGCATCCCCGTATATCGTTTTAAAGTTATCCGTAAGCCCAGTTCATCGCCGGATGATGTGGTGATACAGGAAATGACCACCATTTTTGATATGAATAACTTCCAGATCCTGGGGCGATATATCGACATGAAATACAGTAATATGCTGTTTGATTTTAACGTGCAGATGGATATTGAACTGAACAGGTTTAACGATCAGTTACTGCCCGTTAAAATAAGTTACCAGGGTAATTGGAATATTCCCTTCCATAAGGAAGAGCGCGCCAGCTTTTTGATTGTGCATAAGGATTATAAGAGGGAAGCCCCCTAACCCCCTGAAGGGTGAACAGAATTTGGCTAAAGCCATTTTTCATTGTCCTTTATCCGTCCCATAAAATGGGACGGCAATGATTTGTATTGAAAAGTTTGCTAATTCATTGCCGTTGGCTTCAGCCAACGGGGTGCCTTTCTCCGCCTCCTCCTTGATCACCTTATTCCGCGTAATCAACAACCCGGTCATATATTTTTTTAGGAATAACCAATTGGCCAGTTTACCCAATATGCCCAATGGCGATTGAAAAACGAACACATCCCGCATAGCGGTTTGCTTATCATCCCCGGTAAAATAATGCTCATGGCGGAAGCTTTTAAAAGCACCTTCAACCAATTCATCTGCAAAAAAAGTAGGCGAATTAAAATCAGTGATTTTTGAGGTGAGGTTTTGCCACACACCAAAATGTTTTGCCCGCCAGGTTACGGTTTCGCCGAGTTCAATTAAGCCGCTGGTGCGGCCTGCTACAGCCCGCTCACCGGTATGGGCGGTAGAGGCTACATGGATATCTATATCCCTGGCGATATCGAAGCAACGCTGGATAGGGGCATTGATGTGTGTGGTTAATTCTATTATTGGCATCTCACTGGCAAATTACAAATGGAGGGGAGATAAAACAAAAAACGCCGATCATAAATAATCGGCGTAATTGTAAAATCGTATATATCTGCGGTTTAAAACTCAGCGTTCTTCGGGAACCTTGGGAAAGGGATCACATCACGGATGTTGCCCATACCGGTAACAAACAGTACCAAACGCTCAAAGCCCAAACCAAAGCCGGCGTGCGGGCAGCCTCCGTAACGGCGGGTATCCAGGTACCACCAAAGCTCATCTTTAGGGATGCCTATCTCGTCCATACGTTGTTCAAGCTTATCTAAACGTTCCTCCCGCTGCGAGCCACCTACAATTTCACCGATGCCCGGGAAAAGGATATCCATAGCGGCAACAGTTTTACCATCATCATTCTGGCGCATGTAGAAGGATTTTATCTCTTTCGGATAATCCGTCAGGATCACCGGTTTTTTAAAGTGTTTCTCAACCAGGTAGCGCTCGTGCTCTGATTGCAGATCGGTGCCCCATCCTTCAATCAGGTATTGGAATTTCTTCTTTTTGTTCGGGGTAGATTCTTTCAGTATCTCGATAGCTTCGGTATAAGTAAGTCGCTCAAAATCGTTATTCAAACAAAACTGCAGTTTCTCTAACAGGTTAAGTTCAGAGCGGTCTTGCTGTGGTTTTTGTTTCTCTTCCTCTAACAAACGCTGACTTAAAAACTCAATATCATCCTTGTTTTTATCCAGCGCGTAACGGATAACATATTTCAAAAGTTCCTCGGCCAGGTCGGCGTTATCTTTCAGATCGTAAAAAGCCATTTCGGGCTCTATCATCCAAAACTCGGCCAGGTGGCGGGTAGTGTTCGAGTTTTCGGCACGGAAGGTAGGGCCAAATGTGTAAATATCGCTCAGGGCCATAGCGCCCAGCTCGCCCTCTAACTGGCCGGATACGGTAAGGTTAGTGGCACGGCCAAAAAAGTCCTGCTTAAAATCAATTTCGCCGGTTTCTGTTTTTGGCGGGTTGGCCAGGTCAAAGTTGGTAACGTGAAAGGTTTCTCCCGCTCCTTCTGCATCACTCGCTGTAATAACAGGCGTGTGCAGGTAAACAAACCCGCGTTCCTGGAAAAAGGTGTGTATAGCGAAAGACAGTGTGTTACGCACCCTGAAAATAGCACCGAAGGTATTGGTACGGAAACGCAGGTGCGCTATCTCGCGTAAAAACTCAAGGCTATGTTTTTTGGGTTGTAATGGGTATTTCTCCGGGTCGCTATCGCCCAGTATTTCTATAGAGGTTGCTTTAACATCAACACTTTGGCCTTTACCTAACGATGCTACCAGCCTGCCGCTAACGCTAAGCGCCGCGCCGGTGGTAATACGTTTTAATAAAGCAGGGTCGGTGTTTTCAAAATCGACAACTATCTGGAGGTTATTATTTGTCGAGCCATCATTTAAAGCGATGAACTGATTGTTACGGAAGGTGCGTACCCATCCCTTAACAGTTACATCAATGTCGGTTTTACCGCTTTCAAGCAGTGCTTTAATTTTTGTACGAGTGCTCATATAAAAGTATTTGAGCGGCAAAAATACAATTATTTGCTAAACCTGTAAGCAGTAAAACCCTACATTAATGCATCAAAATTAGTTGCGTGGCAAGTAAATGAGGAATTGGCCTTTAGTGTACTTAACGCTATCAGGGTAAGTGCTTGATGTTGTTGGGAAAGTACGCTTAAGTTTTAAAGTGAATTTACCCGCAATTGCCTTGTTTACAGAATCCACGTCAGTAACCTCGAGCGAGCTTCCGTTGGCTAAGCCAATGTTATAACGGCTAACCGTATCGTTACCAATTTTTTGGTAGTATTTTCCCTGGTTGCCGGTTAAGGCATAAACACCCTTGCCTGTGTATTTAATATGCATCCTGATGCCAGCATCCCGGCTTTTTCCAATTATAGAAATAGAATCGGTGCCCACCTTAGCGCTGCCCGGTTCGCCATAAACCTGCAACCCATTCTTTTCGGCAACAAAATAAGGTTGATAACCAGTTGAGCAGCAATTATCATTGTTTTTTAAGCAGGCTGTAAGCAGCAACGATAATAGCGCCAGTGAGGTAAATGTTAACTTTTTCATGATCCGTGTTTTTAATCAGTGTTTTTAAATGTATTGTTTCTACTATACGTTAAAAAAATTGCGGGTGCTACAGATGGGAAGAAAATTTTTGCAAGAGATGAAAGTTTTGTTAGTTAACCCAGCTCCCGGCTTTTATTTGCGTAGCAAAAAGTGAGAATGCCGGAAACCATGGGCGCGTTACTGCAGGTAGATATAAACAAATCCTTAAGTTTGCAGCTCAATAAATTCTTCATGAAACCGAAGCTAAGCCTTGTTATTGGCATCCTGTGTATTTCTTTCTCGCCAATATTTGTAAAGCTTGCCGCCTCGCCGGCCATTACATCGGGTTTTTACAGGATTTTTATTGCCTGGCTGTTCTTACTACCTTATTGCATTATTAAAGGCAAACTTAAAACAACTCCAAGGACACTAATTATCACTATTATTGGCGGTATGGTTTTCGGGGCTGATATTGCCATGTGGAACATCTCATTGTTAAAGATCAGTGCTACGGTATCAACCCTGTTGGCCAACCTTGCCCCTGTTTGGGTTGGGTTGATGAGTTACCTGTTTTTTAAGAAAAAATCGGGGAAGATGTTCTGGGCAGGCACTATCATTGCTATTGTAGGCATGGTGATACTGGTAGGCTACCAAAACGTAATCAATTTACAATTTAACGAAGGTATACTTTATGCTATAGCGGCAAGTATGCTTTATGCAGGTTACCTCATGATAACCAAAGGCGTTTTAAAACATACAAACACTTTTACCTTTATGTTTTACAACATGCTGGGCGCAATTGTATTGTTAATAACCGTAGCCCTGCTGCGTAATGATGCCTTGCTGGGTTTTGATACCGCTACGTGGGGCTGTTTTTTGGGTATGGGCGTGCTTTGCCAGTTAATTGGCTGGCTTACCATTAATCATTCCCTGCGATACCTGGAGCCTACCAAAGTGGCTATCGCCTTATTAGGGCAAACTGTTATAGCCGGTTTCTTAGCCATCGGTTTTCTTGGCGAGGTTCTGCATATAAAAGAAATAATTGGGAGTATTATTGTATTGGTAGGGATAGGGCTGTCGTTTTTGAAAGGTAAGGCTGCTAAAGTAGCGCCGTAGTAAACATCGCCACATTTATTTGGAATTTCATATATTTAGGCAGCTACGAAAAACTTACTTTTGTACCCGCCCAATCGCGAAGCAACAAATATGATCACCAAACCCACCGTAGACCGTATAATGGAAGCCACAGATATTGTGGAGGTGATTGGCGAGTTTGTGCAATTAAAAAAACGCGGGGCCAATTTCGTGGGCTTATCGCCATTTGTGAATGAGCGTACGCCATCGTTCACAGTTTCGCCGGCCAAGGGCATTTTTAAAGATTTTTCATCGGGCAAGGGGGGCAGCGCCATTACTTTTTTAATGGAGTTGGAGAAATTCACTTACCCCGAAGCGCTTAAATGGCTGGCCAAAAAATACGGTATAGAGGTTGAAGAAACGGTTGACACCACCGAAAACCTGGAAGAGCAAAATCACCGCGAAAGCTTGATGATCGTGTCCGGCTTTGCCGCCAAATTCTTTCATGAAAGTTTATTAGATACCGATGAGGGACAAAGCATAGGCCTCAGTTATTTTAAGGAGCGCGGCTTTAACAGCGAAACCATCAAAAAATTTGAGCTGGGCTACTCGCCCGACCAATGGGAAGCCTTTACAGGCGAGGCTGTTAAGCAAGGCTATAAGGAAGAGTTTTTGGTAGAGAGCGGCCTTTCGGTTAAACGCGACAACGGTTCGCTGTACGATCGTTACCGGGGCCGTGTAATGTTCCCTATCCATAGCTTTACCGGCAGGGTGATAGCTTTTGGCGGCCGTACGCTCAAAACTGATAAGAACGTACCCAAGTATGTAAACTCGCCCGAGTCGGAAATTTACCATAAATCGAACGTATTATACGGCCTTTACTTTGCCAAGCGTGCCATCCGTGAGGAAGACAACTGCTACCTGGTAGAAGGCTATGCCGACGTAATATCGGTACACCAGGCGGGTATCGAGAATGTAGTGGCATCATCGGGTACATCGTTAACTGTAGAGCAGATCAGGCTGATAGGCAGGCTTACTAAAAACATCACCATACTTTATGATGGCGACGCAGCGGGTATAAAAGCATCGCTACGCGGGCTGGATATGATATTAGAGGAGGGGCTGAACGTAAAGGTAGTGCTGTTCCCCGACGGGCACGACCCTGATTCGTTTGTGCAGAAATTTGGCACCAACGCCTTTAAAACGCACGTTGATCAAAACAAGAAGGATTTTATCCTTTATAAAACCGACATGCTTTTAAAAGATGCCGGTAATGACCCGATCAAAAAAGCCGAGGTTATCAGGGAGATCGTAGAAAGCATCGCCAAGATCCCCGATTCTATCAAGGCATCGGTGTTTATACAGGAATGCAGCCGCATATTGCAAATTGAAGAACGCTCTTTGAATACAGAGTTGAACAAAATGCGCCAGGCTAAGGCCAAAAAGGATCACCAGCAGCAGCAGAACCACCGGCCGGAACCTTCGCCCGAAGACCTGTTGTTTTTTGATGAGCCGGAAGCTAAAGTTGCAAAGGAATCTGACACGCAGGAGAAGGAAATAGTGCGCTTGTTGCTCCTTTACGGCAATAAAATGATTGATTGGGATGGCATAGCCAATACCTACATAGGCCCGTTTATGATTGCCGAGCTAAGTGATGTGGAGTTTGATGAGCCAACAAGTAAGTATTTTATGGAGATCTATCGACAGGAGGTAGAGAACGGCGTATTGCCCGAAGAGCAGCATTTTATCCACCACAAGGATAAGAACATTGTTGATTTGGTGGTTACCCTGCTGGCTACGAAATATACGCTAAGCGAGAATTGGTACGAAATGCACAAAATACTGGTGCCAGACGAGCAGGCCAATATGAAGGCAACCATATTGGGGGCTATTTTCCACCTTAAAAAACAAAAGGTGGGCAAGATATTGGAAAAATTGCGAAACGAGCTGAAAGTAACTACCGGCGAGGCAGACCAGGAAATTCTGATGAACCAGTACATGCACATGAAAAAGGTAGAGAAAACCATATCTGATTACTTAGGCTCGGTGATACTGAAATAATGGCAACCCACAACGACCTGGGCCGAAGAGGCGAAGCAATGGCGAAAGCCCACCTGGAGGCCGCCGGTTACGAAATAATGGACGAGAACTGGGTTTTCGGTAAAGCCGAGGTCGACCTGATAGCCTATAAAAACAGCGTAATTATTTTCACCGAAGTAAAAACCCGCACCGGCAATGGCTTTGGTGAACCCGAAGATTTTGTAGATGCCCGCAAACAGCGTTTATTGGTTGAGGCTGCCGATGAATACATATATTTGATGAATCATGAGGGCGAAGTGAGGTTTGATATAATATCTATCCTTTTCGACCGTAATAATAACCATACATTAAAACATATTGAAGATGCCTTTTGGCCTTCTGCCATTTAACATGAATAAAAGATTAGCCCTTTTCGCTATCGTAGCGCTGTTAGCCTACGGATGTAAAGACAATAATAAACCAGCCGACGAATTTACCATAAGCCCGGATGCAGGCAGTAACTACAAAAGCGGCGATGCTATTGCACTTAAAGTGAATATCCCCACAGGAGCTAAAATAGATTCGGTAGTGTACCTGGTAGATTCGGCCCGTGTTGGTGCATCTAAAGATTCATCGGCAGTAAACTTAAAAACCGATAGCCTTGGTTTAGGTGCAAGGGTTATAACTGCCAGGGTTTACCAGGCGGGTAAAAGCCAGGAATTAACCACTAATATAAACCTGCTGGCTGCAAAAGCACCTGAAGAATTGGGCTTTAAGGTAGAGAAGGTTTTTCCGCATGATACCTCATCGTACACCGAGGGGCTGGAATATCACGACGGAATATTATATGAAAGTGACGGCGGCCGCTTAACTGAAGAAACTGGCCAGTCGAGCATGCGAAAGGTTGATCTGACAACCGGGAGAGTCATAAAAATGGTACCGGTAGACCCTAAAATATTTGCCGAAGGTATTACCGTGGTTGGTGATAAAGTAATACAACTTACCTGGACAGAGAAGATCGGTTATGTTTACGATAAAACTACTCTGAAATTGCTGAACACCTTTACCAATAATGTTGGTGTTGAAGGTTGGGGAATGACCTTTGACGGTACTAAAATTTACATGGATGATAGTACTAACCGTATCTGGTTTCTGAATAAGGATACCTACCAGCAAACAGGCTATGTTGATGTGTACGATAATAAAGGGCCCGTAAACAAACTGAACGAACTGGAATACATTAATGGGAAGATCTATGCCAACGTTTACGGCACAGATGATATATTGGTAATTGACCCCAAAACGGGTGCTGTGCTGCAAAAAGCAGATATGACCGACCTTTACCTTACCCGTAATGCAGGAGCCGACGTACTAAACGGCATAGCCTACGATAAAGCCACCGGCCGCATTTTTGTTACCGGCAAAAAATGGAATAAGCTTTTTCAGGTGAAGTTTTTTAAGAAATAAAAAGCAAAGCCCCAATCTGTCGGGGCTTTGCTTTTTACTCAAATCTTGTTAGGAATGACAACGATCATAGGGTTTAACTTTCCTTATTATACTTATTCCTGTACTCTACAGGGGATAATCCGGTAATTTTTTTAAACACCGTACGGAAGGCTTTGGTATCTGAATAGCCAACATCATACATTACCTCGTTCACATTTTTACGGCTGCTTTCCAGGTGTTTTTTTGCAGCCTCCATCTTAACGCGCTGTATATACTCCAGCGGGCTATTATTGGTAGCCTTCTTAAACCTACGTTCAAAATGGCGTTTGCCGATGGCGTACTTCATGGCCAGGTCTTCTACCGAGATCTTTTCGGTGATGTTGGCCTCTATAAATTCCTGCGCTTTTTTTATTGGTTCATCCTCGTGTGTTTTTTGCCCGTTAAACATAATAAATGGCGACTGGCTCTTGCGGTCTATTTCCAAAGCAAACATCTTTGCCGCCATGATAGACATATCGCGCCCGGCGTATTTTTCAACCAGGTATAAAAGCAGGTTCCAGTACGATGTTGCGCCGCCGCTGCTATACAAACCCTTTTGCTCGGTAACAATGCGGTCATCCACTAAGGTAACGTCAGGGAACATCTCCCTAAACTCATTTGCAAACCGCCAATGGGTAGAACATTCCTTTCCGTTTAGCAGATCGGTTTCAGCCAGCAAAAACGCGCCAACGCAAAGGCTGGCAACTTCGGCACCTTTATAATACTGGTCAACTATCCACGGTATAAATTCTTCGTTGCGTTTTATGCTTGTCGCCATATCTCCGCCAAAGGCAGGAATAATAATAAGATCGGTTTTTTTAACATCGCTCAATACAGCATCAGTATGTACCGAAAATAAGCCGCCATGCAGTTTCACTTCTTTATGTAAGCCCACCAACTGCAAATTAAATGCAGGCGGTTTGCCAGCAGCAGCTAAAAAATCATTTACCCCGGTGAATATTATTCGCGGGTCAACAATGCTGGCTAATACAGCTTCGTTGGTGATCAGGATCGATACATGTCTCATAAGTAGGTAATGCTTATAGGTTTACAGGAATAAATGTAGTGAAGATGGAAGTCGTAAACAACCCTTAATTAGTCCTTTTTGCACCGTGCCGCATATTTACAGCGCAAGTACATTTGTAGTGCCAAATAAAATAAATAGTGAGAAAACTAAAATTACAGATGCAGGTTAGCATTGATGGTTTTGTGGCCGGCCCAAATAACGAAATGGACTGGATGACCTGGAACTGGGACGATGAATTGAAAAAATACCTACAAGGCATAACAGAGCCTGTAGATACCATTATACTTGGCCGTGTATTGGGCGAAGGCTTTATCCCGGTTTGGGAAAAACGCTCAACTGCCCCTGATGCCGACAGCTTTACTCATAAAATGGTAAACGCCCCTAAAGTAGTATTCACCAAAACCCTTACTAAAAGCCCCTGGGAGAATACCACCCTTGCCACCGGCAATTTGGTTAAAGAGATAAATAAATTAAAAGCCCAACCAGGCGGCGATATTGTGGCCTATGGTGGCGCCCGCTTTGCATCGGCATTAATAGCAGCTAACCTGATAGACGAGTATCATATATTTGTGAACCCTGTTGCCATTGGCAAAGGCAAAACCATATACAACGCGCTTGATGATAAGCTTGCCCTGAAACTGGTAAAGGCTACACAGTTTAATTGCGGCATTACCGTGCTTTGCTATAACCCTGCATAATGTTTTGATGCGGAAGTTAGTTGTATCGATGAATGTAACCCTTAACGGGTATATGGCCGGCCCGCATGGCGAGCTGGACTGGCATACACCTTATTGGGATAACGAACTGAGCCGGGCCGTAACCCAACAATTGAGTAATGCCGATACGCTATTGCTGGGGAGGGTTACTTACAATGCCATAGCACCCTATTGGCAGGCACAGCAAACCAGCCAGTTTGGCGCCCGTGAAGATGCGGATTATGCCGATATGATAAACCGGTATGAAAAGGTGGTGTTCTCCAAAACACTTAAAAATGTAAGCTGGCATAACTCGCGGCTGGCTAGCCGGAACATTGGTAAAGAGATAACTGTATTGAAAAAATCGGAGGGTAAAGATTTGCTGGTATATGGTAGCGGTAAGCTGGTTGCCGCATTAAGTAAACTGCGATTGGTGGATGAATATCGCTTATGGGTATACCCGGTGGCCTTGAACAAGGGGAGGGCGTTATTTAAAAATTTGCGTGAAGAATTGGGTATGCAGCCCACTAATATAAGTGTGTTTGAGAGTGGGGTGGTGTTGATGTGTTATGAGATGAAATTTGGCTAAAGCCACTTTGCATACTGCTTATTCCGTCCTTTAAAGGGACGGCAATGAATCTGATTGGGTTTGGCATGTTATAGGAGAACCATTGCCGTTGGCTTTAGCCAGCGGATAGCCTTTGCATACTGCTTATTCCGTCCTTTAAAGGGACGGCAATGAATCTGATTGGGTTTGGCATGTTATAAGAGAACCATTGCCGTTGGCTTTAGCCGGCGTATAGCCTTTGCATACTGCTTATTCCGTCCTTTAAAGGGACGGCAATGAATCTGATTAGGTTTGGAATGTTATAAGAGAATCATATCTGTTGGCTTTAGCAGCGGATAGCCTTATTTCGTCCTTGAAAGGGACGGCAATGAATCTGATTGGGTTGGGTATGTTATAAGAGAATAATTGCCGTTGGCTTTAGCAGCGGATAGCCTTATTCTGTCCCTTGAAAGGGGCGGCAATGAATCTGATTGGGTTTGGTATGTTATAAGAGAATCATTGCTGTTGGCTTTAGCCAGCGGATAGCTTTTGCATACTGCTTATTCCATCCCTTGAAAGGGACGGCAATGAATCTGATTGGGTTTGGAATGTTATAAGAGAATCATTGCCGTTGGCTTTAGCCAACGGATAACCAAACAGCTAATCCCGGCTTTAGCCGAATACAGATTATGCTTTAACAACAGTCCAACCGTACACATTCGTAAATTCATCCGCCTCTTCTGCAAATGTTTTTTTAGCATGATGTTTTTCCTGATTCTTGATATAACCGATAACCGTTTCAACCTGCGATTCACTTACCGAAACAGCAAAGTAATCATCCTGCCAGCCAAATGTTTCATCCAAAAAACGCTGCTTATTTACCCAAAAAGAAGATTCACCTTTTATAAGTTGAACTATTTTAGATATGCTTTGATCCTTTCCTAATGATATTAAACAATGAATATGATCGGTATAACCATTAATTGCCTGTAAAAATATTTCTTTCTTTTTACAGTTCTCAATAATGTGCTGATGCATCTTATATCTCAATTCCTTATTCATCCAGGGTTGCCTGTTTTTAGTTGAAAACACTAAATGAACCCAGATTTTTACAAATGACATGTTTATGGTTTTGGCTAAAGCCAAGATAGGAAATTTCCTTATTCCGTCCCATAAATGGGACGGCAATGATATCAGGCACTTCATTGCCTTGCTTCATTGCCGTTAGCTTCAGCCAACGGATAGCCTAAAATAGGAAATTTCCTTATTTCGTCCCATAAATGGGACGGCAATGATATCAGGTACTATCTTGCTTCATTGCCTTGCTTCATTACCTTGCTTCATTGCCGTTGGCTTCAGCCAACGGATAGCAGGCAATGATATCAGGCACAATCTTGCTTCATTGCCGTTGGCTTCAGCCAACGGATAGCCAAAATGAAGGAGAAATCCTGTTCGATATGTATATTGAACAGGATTTCTCCTCGTGCCTCGTTCGAAATGGCAGATTAATTTGCCTGCTGCAAACTCAAAACAGCCAGCCGAAGCTTACCTCCAGGCCTTATACTGATTGATCAACCCATTGGTTGATGAATCATGACTTGTTATTTTGCTGTCGTCTTTCAACTCAGGCAAGATCTTGCCGGCCAGTTGTTTGCCCAGCTCAACACCCCATTGGTCAAAGCTGTAAATATTCCAAATGATGCCTTGTACAAATATCTTATGTTCGTACATGGCTATCAGGCTGCCTAAAGTATGCGGGGTTATTTTTTTAACAAGTATAGAGTTTGTTGGGCGGTTACCTTCAAATACTTTAAACGGCGCTATTTTGCTTATCTCCTCTTCGGTTTTACCTGCTTTTTTCAATTCATCAATCACAACCTCTTCGGTTTTGCCATTCATCAACGCTTCGGTTTGGGCGAAGAAGTTAGATAGCAGCATATTGTGATGCTCGCCCAGCGGGTTGTGTGATTGTGCCGGTGCTATAAAATCGCAGGGGATCAATTTTGTTCCCTGATGAATTAATTGGTAAAATGCGTGCTGGCCGTTTGTGCCGGGTTCGCCCCAAATAACAGGGCCTGTTTGGTAGTCAACATCCTTTCCGTTACGGTCAACATGTTTACCATTGCTTTCCATATCGCCTTGCTGAAAGTACGCCGCAAAACGGTGCAGGTATTGGTCGTATGGTAAAATAGCCTGGGTTTCGGCTTCAAAAAAGTTATTGTGCCAAATGCCTACAAGGGCTAAAGTAGCGGGCAGGTTTTGTTCAAGCGGGGCCGTTTTAAAGTGGTTGTCCATTGCATGGGCACCTTCAAGCAACTGCACAAAATTATCAAAGCCAACACTTAGGGAGATTGACAGGCCAATTGCGCTCCATAACGAATAGCGGCCACCAACCCAATCCCAAAACTCAAACATATTTTTGGTATCGATGCCAAATTTTTCAACGCCTTCGGTATTGGTAGATAATGCCGCGAAGTGTTTAGCCACATCCTCATCCTTGCCGCCGTTTTCGATGAACCAATCGCGGGCGCTGTGGGCGTTGCCCATAGTTTCCTGCGTGGTAAATGTTTTAGATGCGATCAGGAACAGCGTAGTTTCAGGGTTAACCGTTTTTAATGTTTCGGCTATATGTGTACCATCCACGTTTGATACAAAGTGCATGGTTAAATGATTCTTGTAAGCTTTTAGCGCTTCGGTAACCATAACGGGACCAAGATCTGACCCGCCGATGCCTATGTTTACCACATCGGTTATAGCTTTGCCGGTGTAGCCGGTCCAACTGCCGCTGATAATGGCTTCGCTGAATTCCTGCATGTGATCCAATACCCGGTTCACATCAGGCATTACATCTTTACCATCAACATAAACAGGGGTGTTGCTTCGGTTGCGCAAGGCAATGTGCAGCACCGGGCGGTCTTCTGTAACATTGATCTTTTCTCCGGAATACATGGCTTCAATTGCCTTATTTACACCACACTCGCGTGCTAATTGCTGCAGCAAGGCAAGCGTTTGCTCATCAATGCGGTTTTTGGAATAATCCAACAAAATATCTTCAAACTGCAGCGAAAATTTTTCAAACCGCTGATTATCAGATTCAAATAGTTCTTTTAAGCTTTTTGATACAATATCAATGTAATGGTCGGTTAAATATTTGTACGCCTGGGTGCTTGTGAAATCAATATTTGGCAGCATAGTTGTGATGTTTTTTGTAAAAATAACAAGTTAAAACTGAGCCGGTCATTAAATATGAAAAAAGGACATTTTACTGTTATTTATACACTTATAAACATCGCCTACATAGTGTTTGTTTTACACTTATAGAATTGTCATTTCAATAACAAATATTTGATAATTTTTATAAATTGAAAATAAACATTCAATATATTTGTGGTGTTGGTAAGAAAACCAATTATTTTTCATCATTTTCTTAATTTGTTTTTTAAATACATTATACCATGTTCGAAAAACTTTTTTTGCTCGTAAAAAATAACGCAGGTACAGCTGTTATTAATAACCCGGTAATCCCTGAGAAATATCGTGAGGCGGTGATGAATGATGCTTCAAGCTCAATCATCGAGGTGTTGAAAGGCCAGTTGGAAAGCGGCAAATTAAAAGACCTGGTAAAGTATTTTCAGTTTTCGGCCATTTATGAAAACCCGCTTATAAACAGCGCGGTAAATAAATTTGCCAACAAGCTTAACAACTTCTATAACATTAGCACGGCCGAGGCCATGAAAATTGCCGATGGCTTGATACCACCTGTTATGCACCAACTGATGGAAGAGTCAAAAGTTGAGGGGAGTAAAGACTTTTCATTGAGCAGCATCCTGTCAAAGATAAGTGGTAACGTTACCGATATGGGTTTACTGCTAAACCAAATGCGAATAGCTTAAACGTTTAATATAATTATGTAAAAGGCTTGGTTGTTGTTACAATCGAGCCTTTTTTTATTTGCCGTGTTCGCAATTTTATATATTTGCCTTATGACAAAAGAAAACATGCAGGATTTAAGGGACAGAACAACGTCCCTGAGGAGGCATCTTTGACATCGATACCAAACTCGATGCTATGCAAAAAGAGCAGGACATAACATTAGGGCCAAATTTTTGGGACCATCCTAAGGAAGCCGAAAAAGTCCTGGCATCTATCAAAACAAAAAAAATATGGACCGATGCTTTCCAGAAAGTGGTATCGGTAGTTGAAGATACGAATGTATTGTTCGAGTTTTTTCAGAGTGGCGATGCTACCGAAGCCGAAATGAACGAACAGTACGCGCAGGCTGTTACCGCGGTTGAAGAGCTTGAATTTAAAAACATGTTAAGCGCCGAAGAAGACCAGTTTAACGCCGTATTGCAAATTACGGCCGGTGCCGGTGGTACCGAAAGCTGCGATTGGGCCGGTATGTTGATGCGTATGTACATTATGTGGGGCGAAAAAAATGGCTACAAAGTTACCGAGCAGGATTACCAGCCGGGCGATGTGGCCGGTGTAAAAACTGTTACCCTACAGTTGGAAGGCGATTTTGCCTACGGATATTTAAAGGGCGAAAATGGTGTGCACCGTTTAGTACGCGTATCGCCGTTTGATGCCAATGCAAAACGCCATACCTCATTTGCCTCGGTGTATGTTTACCCTCTGGTTGATGATACCATTGAAATTGAGGTGAACCCCGGTGATATTGAATTTGAAACCTTCCGTGCGGGTGGAGCCGGCGGACAAAACGTAAACAAGGTTGAAACCGCTGTACGTTTATACCACAAACCATCGGGCATTATCATAAAAAACCAGGAATCGCGCTCGCAGTTACAGAACAAGGAAAATGCCATCCGCTTGCTGAAATCGCAATTATACGAGATAGAGATGCGCAAACGCCAGGAGGCATCTAATGCCATTGAAGGCAGCAAAAAGAAAATAGAGTGGGGTTCACAAATCCGAAACTATGTATTGCATCCATATAAACTGGTAAAAGACCTGCGTACCGATCATGAAACATCAAACGCCGCCGCTGTACTGGATGGCGATTTGAATGAGTTTTTAAAATCGTACCTGATGGAGTTTGGCGGACCGAAGAATTAAAAAGCACCATTTAATTCCCTCCCTGCGGGAGGGGTGCGGCTGGCTGTGCAATGCAGGGAGGGGTTTATTAATAGTTCGTTAAACCCCTTCCTGCACCTTCCCAAGGAAGGAATCGCATTCAGCTTACTAAAAACGATGCTGCACAACAGCATCGTTTTTTATTGGTGTAAATTGTAACTTGCCTCAACCAATTTATACATCTGCTATGATCAGGAATATTTTTGTCGCGATAATTTTGACCACTATAACCACAATGGCTTTTAGCCAGGAAAAACCGATACTGCTTTACCCTAAAGGTGTGCCTAACTCAAAGCCCACACCGGCAACCTATGCAGAGGTTACAGATAAAAGTAACTGGATAACCAAAGTAAGTATACCAACGCTAACGCCATACCTGCCTGCAAAAGGCACGGCTAATGGTACAGCTGTGGTAATATGCCCGGGCGGCGCTTATGCGGGCCTGGCTTCGGCACATGAGGGTTTCCAGATAGCGCAGGAGTTTAATAAGATCGGTGTTACTGCCTTCGTGCTAAAATACCGCCTGCCCAGCGACAGTATTATGGTTGATAAAACCATTGGCCCCCTGCAGGATGCGCAGCGCGCTATCCAAATGGTTAGGCAGGATGCCGCTAAATGGGGCATCAACCCAAACAGGATAGGTATTATCGGTTTTTCGGCAGGCGGCCACCTGGCATCAACCGAGGGTACGCATTTTGATAAAGTGGTTATCGATAACAAAGATAACATCAGCGTTAGGCCCGATTTTATGATGCTGATCTATCCCGTAATAACCTTTGGCGAAAAAACGCATGCCGGCTCGCGCGAGAACCTGATAGGGAAAGAGTTGCCGCAGGATAAGGTAGATCTGTACTCGAACGAAAAGCAGGTTACTGCCAATACACCCCCAACCTTTATTGTACACGCCGAAGATGATGACGTGGTACCTGTTGAGAATGCTTTATTGATATACGATGCCCTGGTAAAAAATAAGGTTAAAGCTGCAATGCATATCTTCCCGGCAGGCGGCCATGGGTTTGGTTTAATCAACCCCAAAAGTAAAGGCCTTTGGTTTGATTGGGCCAAGGTTTGGATGGGCGATAATGGTTGGTTGAGTAAGTGAAAAATATATGAATGGTTGTCTTTAGCTAAAGTGGGATTGATACTCAATACTGTGAGCGCAATAGTATTATTGGTTCTCATAAGATATTGATGTGTTAACAATTATAAATATTTAGCACTGTATCTTGATGATCCGCATCTTTCAAGAGGTAATGATGAACCCTACTTATCAGCATCATTTTCCAAACATTTCAATTGGATAAGAAGATCATACCAGCAAGTAGGGCACCTCCTGTCGGCAAACGCTACAACTGCCCGGACTTAGGCTGCCGCTGGTCAAATATTCGCCCGGCTACCTGGCCGGTCACTGTTGCCAAAAGGGTCATATCGTCCATTGCATGGAAGGGAGTTTTGACATCGAGTTTGCCTCCGGTGAATTTTTTTACATCAAACAAAGGCGAAAGTTATGTATCCGATGATGTCAGCTACATCTAAAAAAGGGGTAAAACTATTGATCATCGATGGCGACTTTTTAAGAGACTATCACGGACGTTTTTAAGGCGAAAAAAGACGTTTTAAGGTCGTTAAAAATCTCTTTTTGCCTGAAAATCCCTTCACTCTCCCGGTACTATAAAAATATTCAGCAGCTCATTCAACTCGTCCACTTTCTCTGAAGAGCCAAGGTGCTCGTATGCACTAATGAGGTTGCGTAGTACGCGTTTAATGATATCGGCGTTTGAGCAGGGTTCATAAAACTGCTTGTCAAACTGCAGGTTAAGCTGCTTCAAAAACATATCTACATCCCGGCGGCCAAATATATAGCCTTTGTTGAAGGCATTGATGTAAAACAGGATGCCGCCTTCAAACTCGCTTTCGCGGCTTTCATCAAGGTAGGCCAGTATAAAGTGTTGGGGCAGGTTTACGCCATAAACCGGGATATCCAGCTTTTGGGCAATGATGGAATAAATAATAGCCAGCGAGATTTGGTTACCCTTTTTTGTTTCCAAAACCTGGCTAATGTAGCTGTTTTGCGGGTCGCGATGATTGGCGGTATTACCGCTGAAGCCATGGATGCTGTAAAATACATGGTTCATCAGTTTTACCTGCTCAACAGGGCTGGCCTCGTTCATCATCTGGATCCAGATATCGCGTTTGATGGATTCTATCTGGTTAATCACCCTCTGTTCGTCAAGGTCGGGGTATTGGTAACGGTTGATAATGAGAATGCCCTGCAATAAGTCGAACGCGCCGCTTTGGTACCAAAGCTTCAGATCGTTTTTTACGGTACCGAACTGGATCTCGTGTACCAGGTTGGCAATCCGTTCCTGTTGTATAGGGTCGAAGGCTTGCTCAAAGGCATTCTCCAGGTATTGGATCACCTCCGGGCCGTATGAGGCCAGCTTTTCATGTACGTGACCAAAGATCTCGGTGTCAGGGTCGTCAAGCAAACGAATTAATGAATTTACTTCTGTAGGATTAATCATATCACTTCATGCTAAAATACTAAACGTTTTAATATTTTTACAGCTATGTTCAATTTAACGTTCGCAAAGGATTTTCTGTTGCATAGGCTTAAGTCAAAAAACCGTCATGGTTTGCACTCGCCGTTTGTTTACCGTTTGGTAGATGAGGTTATTTATGATAAAAAGCCCTATCCGGCGTATGATAGCATTGAATACCAGCGCGACCACCTGCTGGTAGACGATCGCCACATCACCGTTACCGACCTTGGCGCAGGCTCGCACGTAAACAATAACAAGCAGAAAAAGATAAGCGATATTACATTGAATGCGCTAAAACCGCCAAAGTTGGCCAAGCTGCTTTATCGCCTGGCGGCATTTACCAAACCTACCAACATTGTTGAGTTGGGCACTTGCCTGGGCATTACCACCTTATACCTGCAAGCCGCCGCGCCCGATGCCAAAGTTTATACTTTAGAAGGCTGCCCTCAAACCGCCGGTGTTGCCAAAGATGTTTTTGACAAAGCAGGGGTGAAGGGTATCAGCATCATCACCGGGAACTTTGATGATACCCTGCCGGGTGTAATTGCCGGCCTGGATAAGCTCGATTTTGTGTACATAGACGGCAACCACCAGCGCGATGCCACCCTTAAGTATTTTGAATGGTGCCTGCCAAAAGTGCATGAAGGTACCATGCTCATCTTCGACGATATTTACTGGAGCGAAGGCATGAAACAAGCCTGGGCGCAAATAAAAGCCCACCCGGATGTAACCGCTACGGTTGACCTTTACTGGATAGGACTGGTGTTTTTTAAACCGGGACAGGCTAAAGAGAATTTTTTAATAAAAGTATAGTAGATGAAATTAAGTTTACTCTTTGCAGTTTTCTGGATGACATCTGCACATGCAACAGGATTACCTGGTTGGTTCACCAAATCGTTTAATGAGAAAAAGTTAAATGAACGGTATCTGATCATAAAGCCCATTAAACCAGGTTATTTAGAAGCCGATTTTACCGGTGATAAAATAAACGATATAGCTGTTCAAGTGCTCGACAAAAAAAGCAAAAAAAGAGGGATCCTGATTATTGATGGCGGAACTAAAACGTATTACATTTTTGGAGCGGGACAAAAAATTCCAGACGAGGATTTTAATGATACTAATTGGTTAAATGGATGGCGCCTACATAAAGATAAATTTGCTTACCAAACGATATTCGACGCGAATGGAGATATTTCAGGAAGCAAAAAAGTAAAAATCCCTCATCCCGCTATATCTATTTACTCGCTTCAAGATGGAGATGAATTAGCCGGGGTTTTAATTTATTGGAACGGGGCAGGGTATACTTCTATTCACCAGGGAGAGTAATTAACCTACTAAAAGGCTTCCCCTAACCCCACATAAACGCCGCTTTGCCTGCTTTCGCCGGGGCGCTTTTCGCCAACGCCGTAATCTACGCGAATGCTGAGGCCTTTTTGTACGTCGAAAAAGTAGCGTAAGCCGCCGCCATAGTTAGGCTTTAATTGTTCGGTACTAAACTCTTTATTAAACACTTCACCAGCCCCTAAAAAACCCACTATGCCGAAGCGCTCGCTCATGCGGTAACGCAGTTCGGTTTGCCCCGCTATCATGTTACGATCGCGGAAACGGCCGTTGTAGTAGCCGCGCATCATTTCGTCGCTGCCAAGGGTAGGTAACAGGTAAAATGGCGACTGGCTGCCCGTCAGGTTCTGGCTTTGTACATCAAACCCTAAAACAAACTTTTTACTTAATGCTACAAAATGGGTAAGTTCCACATTTAAAAAACCACCACTGTAGTCGCTGTTCCCTCCAATGCCGTTCATAATGTTGAAATAGCTGGTTATGGTGCTGCCTTTGGTGGTGTAAGTATTATTGTTGCGGCTGTCGAATATAAAACTCGGGCCTGCATAGAGGATAGTGCCGCCATGTTTGCCCTCAATGGTTGGGTCGGAGGCAAAAATACCGGAATTGTCCTGGTCATTAAAGCGGTAATCATAGCCACCGGCAACAAGGCCTATATAAATATTGCTGCCTATCTTTTTTTCACCGGTAAGGGTTACACGTACACGCTTTTGGCCAAGCCTGTCGGCATCAGCCTTAGCTGTATTGTTACCCACTCCATAAAAATCAAAAGGGAAATTAATATAGCCAACCTGCCCGGTAAAATGATAACGGTTATGTGGCGCCCAGTAACTGCTGCTCAGGTTTAAACGGCTTTGGCCTTTTGTAGTAATGGTGGCGTAGGCAAATATATTTGATACCCGGGTATCGTTACCCAGTGTGTCGGTGTAAAAAGAATATAACGCCGAGCCACCTGCCTCCAGCCCTGTTTCGGGGGCCGAGCTTATCACAGGTAAAATAACAAAGCTCCCTTTTTTGGTGGTATCCTTTTCAAAATACATCTTGCGGATAAACTTTGGCAATATTTTTACCTGGGCAAAAAGGGGCTGTACAAGTATAAAAAGTAATAAAACGGTAGTAAGTTTCTTCATGTAATAAGCTTCTTGAGCTTAAAGACTAAAGCCTAAAGCTTTTAGGATATTTTGCTTTTTGCTCTCTGCTTTCGGCTTTTAGCTTTAGCAACAAAGGTAAATTTAAAGCACTTGTTTTACTGAATTTGTAATTTAAAATTCTGATGTGCACAAAATACCTACTTTTGTAATTAAATATTTGATTGAAAAGATGAGTACAAGAGGCCCAATATCTCAGTTTATCGAGAAAAATTACCTGCATTTTAATGCAGCGGCGTTAATGGATGCAGCCAAAGGTTATGAAACGCATTTAACCGAAGGTGGCAAAATGATGGTGACCATAGCAGGTGCTATGAGTACGGCAGAATTGGGTATTTCGCTTGCCGAGATGATCCGCCAGGGTAAAATTGATATTATATCATGTACAGGGGCCAACCTTGAAGAGGATATAATGAACCTGGTAGCACACTCGCACTACAAACGCGTGCCAAACTACCGCGACCTGAGCCCGCAGGACGAGTGGGACTTGTTAGAGAACCACTACAACCGTGTTACTGATACCTGTATCCCCGAAGAAGAAGCCTTCCGCAGGTTACAAAAACATATTTACAAAATTTGGAAAGATGCTGATACAGCAGGTGAACGTTACTTTCCGCATGAGTTTATGTACAAAATATTACTAAGCGGCGAGTTGGAGCAATATTATGAGATAGACCCTAAAAACTCGTGGATGCTGGCGGCTGCCGAAAGGAACCTGCCAATTGTTGTACCGGGCTGGGAAGACAGCACCATGGGTAACATATTTGCATCGTACGTTATAAAAGGCGAAATAAAAGCTACTACCATGAAAAGCGGTATCGAGTACATGGCATGGCTGGCCGGCTGGTATCCCGAAAATTCGGGTGGTAAAGGCGTAGGCTTTTTCCAGATAGGTGGCGGTATAGCGGGTGATTTCCCAATTTGTGTTGTGCCAATGCTTTACCAGGATATGGAGATGCCGGAAATTCCGTTCTGGAGCTACTTTTGCCAGGTGAGCGATTCAACAACCTCATACGGTTCGTACTCGGGCGCGGTGCCAAACGAAAAAATAACATGGGGTAAGCTTGATATTAACACACCTAAGTTTATTGTAGAGAGCGATGCAACGATAGTTGTACCGTTAATATTTGCGTGGATATTGAAACAATAACCAGCATATAAAATTATAAAGAAGGCCCTTTGGAGAAATTCAAAGGGCCTTCTTTATATAGGTTAATTATAGTATTCCCGGCCTTTCCCCGTATGTGTATCACCAAAAACTCCTAACATAGTAAAAAGGTATTAATTGGTGGGTTCATCATATCTTATTGGGCAGCTACTTATGTATTTAATGGCAACTGTAGCTTAAATGTAGCGCCCCCGCCATCTATAGATTGTATATCGATAGTGCCACCATGGCCTTTAACAACAATATCATAGCTAAGTGAAAGCCCCAAACCCGTCCCTTCGCCGGTAGGTTTGGTGGTAAAAAAGGGCTGCAATATCTTGTCTTTAATATTATCGGGCATGCCTGTACCATTGTCTTTAACAATAATTTCAACATGGGTGCTATTTAAGGTAGTGGCTACATCAATTACAGGTTTATAGCCCGCCCCGGCCGTTTTGGCTTTTTGCTGCACGGCATAAAAGGCGTTATTAAACAGGTTAAGCATTACCCGGCCCACATCCTGCGGTATAACATTTACCAGGGGGAGTGCATTATCAAAATTGGTTACTATGTCGGCGTTAAAGTTTTTGTCTTTAGCCCTTAAGCCATGGTAGGCAAGGCGCAAATATTCGTTTGTCAGTTTGTTTAGGTCGGTAGGTTCCTTTGTGCCGTTACTTGCCCTTGAGTGTTCCAGCATGCCTTTTACAATACCATCAGCGCGTTTGCCGTGATGGTTTATTTTGGACAGGTTCAGTGTCAGGTCATCGGCAATAGCCAACACATCTTCGGTATTGCCGGCTGCTACCTCTTCCTTAAGTTCTTGTAATAACTCAACGCTTACTTCCGAAAAATTGTTGACGAAATTGAGCGGGTTCTGTATCTCATGCGCAATGCCAGCTGTCAGTTCGCCAAGCGAGGCCATTTTTTCTGATTGGATGAGTTGCTGTTGCGCGGCCTTAAGTTCTTTTATGGTTTCATTTAGCTTATCGCGCTGTGTGGTCACTTCGTTGCGCTGGCGGCCAAGTTCGTGGTTGGCCAGGGTGATAAGTTTGTTAGAGCGTCGCTGATTGAAATAATTGAGCCCGATGAAGGCCAAAAGCAATAGTAATGCAACTATACCGGCAATAAACATATTGCGTTGCTGCCCGGCCTTAACATTGGCAAGTTGCTGCTGATATTTCAACATATCTTCCCGGGCACTTGCTTCATTTTTAAGAATGAGTTTTTGCTGTGTCTCGTTGGTTATACTGTCACGAAAAACAATGTAATTTTTGTACGCTTCATAGGCATTTTTATAGTCGCGGATACCGGCGTAGCTTTTGCTCATGTCTCGCCAGTTTAACATTATTGATCGTAAATATTTTGCCTGCTCAGCGCCTTCCATGCTTATTTTTAAGTATTTAAGCGCTTCCTGGTGCCGTTGAGATGGCTTAACGCCCATTTTTACAAGTAAGGAATCGGGAGCATCCTGGTAAATATTGCCGATAGTGCCAAATACTGCTGCCGCAGCTAACGTATCATGACTTATTTTTAAGGTTTTACGGCAATAATCAATGGCCAGCAGGTATTGCTTTGATAAATAATAATGCCAGCTAAGGCTGCCGTAAACGTTCATCTTTAGTTGCGGGTTTTTTGATTCCTCGGCCAGGGCCAGGGCTTTTTTATCAAAGGCAAGTGCGGTGTCGTATTTTTCCCAGTCGGCATAATCGTTTGCCAGGGTAAGGTATTCGCCTAAAATATATTCTTTCAATCCCAGTTCCTGATAGCCTTTTAAAGATTGGGTATGATACTTAACTGCCATTTCGTGATTTTGAAAGTCATAATATATTTGGCCGATATACGACAATATATAAGGCACATATTGCTTTTTGTTACTTTTCGCTATTTCCAGGGCTTCGCGGGCATATATAAGTGCATTGCTATAGTCAGTACGGTTTTTGTATACAAAAGATAAGTTAAGATCTGCAGTGACTATCCCGTTAAAAAACCTCAACCTTTTTGCCAGTCCCCTTGCTGATGTATAGGTAGTTATCGCCTTATCGCTATTGCCTGTTTGTGCTTTTATAGCCGGGTTAAAATAAGCTTTCACTTTATTAGTGTCGTCTTTCATAGCAGCAATTTTCTGCAGTAATGTATCAAGCCCGGCCCGGGGAAGTTTTTGGGCCTTGGTATAAAAAGAGAACAGGACAATAGCAATACAGAGGAGGAGGTTTTTGATCATTGTTAGGTAAATAAGGTTGCAGCGTTACAATGTTAACATGGCAAAAGTTAAATTACAATTAATTGCAAAACTTTATATGGGTTCTGCCGGGTATTTATAAAATGATTTTACCGGGTAATTTATTGTTTTGATTATGTTACAGTTAACTATATAATGCTATGGCAGGGGATAAATTATGAGCCTTTAAATTATGTTTTATAATTAATAGTACCCTGCTATTGGTATTTGAGAAAATAAGTTGCAATTTTAATGTACCCATGTAGCCGGGCTGTTTGTTATTGCCTGGATATTAGAATAATAGTTGAGTTTTAGAGAGACGTATTGTTAATCTCTTTTACCCTATATACCCTGTATTTAGCAAAAAAGCCTTTAGATGTAATTTAAAGGGCTTTTATTAGTAATTTAGAACGATTATAAATTAGATATTGGTGTCATTATATTGTCAGCGATACTGTAATAAATTATACTTTTGTGCCTGAAAAAGTGCCAAAAACATACAGCTCTACGTCAGTTTAACACTTTAATATAAAAATTATTTAGCATAAATACCTTTTATGAGAAATATCTCATTGATTTTTAAACAGTTTTCAAGGTCGGTTTTACTAATTGCCGGTTTGGTTGTTTGTGGTTTAACAGCCCATGCGCAAACAGATGCAGCAAAAGGTGAAGCTATATTTAAGGCCAAGTGTACAGCGTGCCATAAAATAGATACGCGTATGACCGGCCCGGCCTTAGGTCCGCAGCTTACATCAGAAACTGATGATGCCTATTTAACCAAATGGATCCAAAACAACCAGGCATTAATTGCTGCCAAAAACCCCAAGGCCGTTAAAATATTTAACGAATACAACCAGGCGGGTATGACAGTATTTGCCGAATTGAGCGATGCTGATGTGGGTAATGTTATTACTTACATCCGTGCCGATTGGAAAAAGATCCAGGAAGATAAAGCCAAAGCACCTGCCGCTGGCGCAGTTGCCGAAGACAAAGGCCCAAGCAGCCTGGTTATCTGGGGTTTGTTAGGCGTTATCGTTATCGCTTTCATTGTAATCCTTGTATTAAACAAAGTAATTGCAACGCTTGAGCGTTTGTTGCTTAACAGGCAAGGTATTGTACTTGAAGAAGATGCTGAAGAGGAAAAAGTAAAAGCCGACCGCACAGCAACTTTCAAAAAACTGCTGAAAAACAAAAAGCTTGTATTCTTTATAGTGCTTTGCGGTACTATAGCGATGGGCAGCTTTAGCTGGGTAACCATGTGGAACACTAACGTTCACCAGGGATACCAGCCGGTACAGCCTATTAAATACTCGCACGAGTTGCACGCCGGCGCTATGAAAATAGAATGCCAGTACTGCCACACAGGCGCTTTCAAATCTAAAAACGCTTCAATCCCATCATTAAACGTTTGTATGAACTGCCACAAATCTGTTAAAACAGAATCGCCGGAAATTCATAAGATCTATGATGCGTTGGGTTATGATCCTAACACCGCTAAATACGATAGCACTAAAGCAAAACCAATTCAGTGGGTACGTATACACAATCTGCCGGATCTGGCTTACTTTAACCACTCGCAGCACGTTAAGGTTGGTGCTATTAAATGCCAAACCTGCCACGGCCCGGTTGAAACCATGAAAGAGGTTTACCAGTACTCGCCATTAACAATGAAATGGTGTATACAATGCCACAAACGTACCGAGGTTAACGGTAAAGGCAATGCTTACTACGATAGCATACTTGCTGCCCATGATAAAATTAAAAAGGGTGAGAAAGTTACCGCAGCAGTATTAGGCGGTATTGAGTGTGCTAAGTGCCACTATTAATAATTATCAAGAACAGTACATTACAGTTTATATAACTATAAATGGATAGCAATAAAAAATACTGGAAAGGTTTAGAAGAACTGAACAGAACACCAGAATTTGTTGAGAAAAATAAACACGAGTTTGCCGAGCCAATCCCTATTGAAGAGGTACTAAGCGGTGGCGGCCTTATGGGCAAAACTCCACGTCGCGACTTTTTAAAGGCACTGGGTTTTGGTGTGGGTGCAGTTACTTTAGCGGCTTGCCAAAAAGTACCGGTACACAAATCAATCCCATACTTAATAAAGCCGGAAGAGGTAACACCGGGTGTGGCCAACTACTACTCATCAACTTACGACGGTAGCGCTATATTGGTTAAAACCCGCGAAGGCCGCCCTATTAAAGTTGAAGGTAACCCTAATGATCTTTTATCAAAAGGTGGTTTAAGCGCACAGGCACAGGCATCAGTGCTTGACCTGTACGATAACAGCCGTGTGCAGGACCCGCAACAAAATGGCAGCCCTACCGGCTGGGCGCAGGTTGATGCTTTTGTAAAAAACCAGCTTGCAGCTATCGCGGCAAGCGGCAAAACAATCAGCATTGTAACTTCAACTATACACAGCCCATCTACCCAGGCTGTTATTAATGATTTTATAGCAAAATATCCTACTGCAAAACACGTAAGTTATGATGCAGTATCATATACAGGTATTATAAAAGCTAACCAAAACAGTTTTGGTAAAGCAGTATTACCTCATTACAACTTTGATAAAGCAGACGTTATTGTAAGCTTCGCGGCCGATTTCCTTGGAACATGGATCTCAGGCGAAGAGTTTACACGCCAGTACGTATCAAACAGGAACAACAAATCGCTTGAAGCTAAGAAGATGTCACGTCACATCCAGTTTGAGAGCGGGATGAGCCTTACCGGTACCAATGCGGATGTGCGTATAGCTATTAAACCGTCTGAAGAAGGTGTTGCACTGGTTAACCTTTACAATGCATTATCAGGTACAACTTTACCGGGCTCAAGAAAATTAACAACAGCTAATGCCGATAAGGCGATATTGCTGGTAGCAGCCGAATTAAAAGCCGCTAAAGGTAAAGCATTAGTTGTTTGCGGTTCAAACGATGTTGCTACACAAGTATTGGTAAATGCCATTAACTCTTTATTAGGCAGCTACGGTACTACAATTGATCTGGATAACCCATCGCGCCAGTACGCCGGCAACGATGCTGAAATTGTTGATTTCATCACCCAGGCAAAAAATGGTACAGTTGGCGCAGCTTTATTCCTTGATGCTAACCCTGCTTATGATTACCACTCTGCAGATGCAGTTAAAGATGCTCTTAAAAAGGTTAGCCTTAAAATATCTTTCTCTGACCACGCCGATGAAACCGCTGCACTTTGTAACATCATTGCACCAAACCACCACTATTTAGAGTCGTGGGGTGATGATAGCTCGGTTACAGGTTACTACACTGTAATGCAGCCAACCATTAATCCGGTTTACAACACCCGCCAGGCCGAGCAAAGCCTGCTGGTATGGAGCGACAACCCGGTTAAAGATTACTATACCTATGTTAGAAATAACTGGAACAATAACTTATTAGCTAAAGGCGGCTTATCAGGCCAGGCTGGTTGGGAAACCTTATTACAAACAGGTTTTGTATTAGCAGCACCGGTTGCAGCGGGTTCTTACACCTTTAACTATGATCTTAACGCTGTTGCACAAACCATATTAAACCAAAGCGCGAAATTAGCAGAAGCTAAAGTTGAGCTGCAGGTATACCAGAACACAGCAATGCGCGATGGTAAAAGGGCAAACAACCCTTGGTTACAAGAGCTGCCTGATCCGGTATCTAAAGTTACCTGGGACAACTTTGCAGCAATGTCTCCGTCTGATATTATAAAATTAGGCCTTGACGAATTTGAGGTTATTAAAATTGAAGCAAACGGTTACACTGTAACATTACCTGTATTATCACAACCGGGCCAGGCGCCGGGTACAATATCAGTAGCTGTTGGTTATGGCCGCACAGCAGCCGGTTTGGTTGGTAACAATGTAGGTAAAAACGCGTATCCTTTCTTAAGCTTCCTTAACGGCACGTTCCAGACAAATGCATCTGCAACTATAACCGCAACAGGCGATATATTCCCGCTTTCGCAAACACAAACGCACCATTCATTTGAAGGCCGTAATGTGATACGCGAAGCAAGCTTTACCGAGTACAAAAAGAACCCGGCAGCAGGAAGCGGCGCTGAAGGTGAGCACGAGAAATACGACCTTTGGGAAGCAACCAATGAAGATCATATCCACGCACGCCCCGTTTATGACTGGGTTATGGCTATCGACTTAAATGCATGTACAGGTTGCGGCGCTTGCGTTGTAGCATGTAGCGCAGAAAACAACATACCTGTTGTTGGTAAAGACGAAGTTGGCCGCCGCCGTGAAATGCACTGGATCCGTATTGACCGTTACTATAGCTTTAACAACGATAGCAATGGCCACGCTGTAACCAAAGAAAAAGAAATTGCAAAACTGGATAACTTTAACAATGTAACTGTTGTTCACCAGCCAATGCTTTGCCAGCACTGCGACCACGCACCTTGTGAAACTGTTTGCCCGGTATTAGCTACCGTACACTCAAGCGAAGGTTTAAACCAGATGGCATATAACCGTTGTGTTGGTACACGTTACTGCGCAAATAACTGCCCGTATAAAGTACGCCGTTTCAACTGGTTTAACTACTGGAACGATTCGCGCTTTGATAACTACCTGAACAACGAGCATACACAATTAGTACTTAACCCTGATGTTACTACACGTTTCCGCGGGGTAATGGAAAAATGCTCAATGTGTGTACAACGTATACAGGCAGGTAAATTACAGGCTAAAATGGAAAAACGCCCGCTTAGGGATGGTGAGGTTAAAGTAGCCTGCCAGCAAACTTGCTCTGCAAACGCTATTGTGTTTGGTAACAGGAACGACCCTAACTCTGAAGTTTCAAAAGCTTTGAAGAGCGAACGTACTTACTATGTGCTTGAAGAGCTTAACGTAAAACCGGGTATTGGCTACCAGGTAAAAGTTAGAAACACTGGAACTGAATCATTGGCTTAATTTTTTACATCGAGATATATAACAACATATGAGTCATCATCATGAATCGATAATCAGGGAACCGTTAATGACGGGCAAGGATATAACCTATGCCCAAATTACTAACGATATATTGTTGCCTGTAGAAAATAAACCCAACAAAGCTTGGTGGATAGGTTTTACCGTATCATCATTAGGCGCATTGCTTTGGGTAGTGTCCATCAGCTACACCTTTTGGTTTGGCTTAGGCGCTTGGGGATTAAACAAAACTGTAGGCTGGGCGTGGGATATCACCGGTTTCGTATGGTGGGTAGGTATTGGTCACGCCGGTACGCTTATTTCTGCGGTACTGTTAATCTTCCGTCAAAACTGGCGTAACTCTATCAACCGATCGGCTGAGGCGATGACCATCTTCGCCGTTATTTGTGCCGCTACGTACATTGTAGCACACATGGGCCGCCCATGGTTAGCATACTTTACATTACCGCTGCCAAACCAGTACGGCTCACTTTGGGTAAACTGGAACTCGGCACTGATGATGGACGTGTTTGCGATATCAACTTACTTCTCGGTATCATTATTATTCTGGTACACAGGTTTACTGCCTGATATCGCTTCGATACGTGACCGTGCAACAGGCTTACGCCGCCGTATTTATTCAATCCTATCTTTCGGATGGACAGGGTCATTAAAAACCTGGCAGCGTTTCGAAACCGTATCATTGATATTAGCGGGTATATCTACACCACTGGTACTTTCGGTACACACCATTGTATCATTTGACTTTGCTACGTCGTTAGAGCCGGGATGGCACACCACTATCTTCCCTCCATACTTCGTTGCGGGTGCTATCTTCTCTGGTTTCGCAATGGTACAAACACTATTGCTGGTTACCCGTAAGGTATTAGGTTTAGAGAACTATATCACCATGTTCCATATCGAATCGATGAATAAGATCATCATGCTTACAGGTTCAATTGTAGGTGTGGCATATATCACCGAGTTCTTTATCGCATGGTACTCACAGGTTGAATACGAACAGTACGCTTTCATCAACCGTGCAACCGGCCCTTACTGGTGGGCATACTGGAGCATGATGAGCTGTAACGTTATTTCACCGCAGCTGTTCTGGTCTAAAAAATTACGTACAAGCATAAAATTCTCGTGGTTCCTGTCAATCATCGTGAATATAGGTATGTGGTTTGAGCGTTTCGTAATTATCGTAACCTCATTACACCGCGATTATATCCCATCAAGCTGGGCCATGTTCTATCCAACATGGGTAGATGTAAGTGTGTTCATCGGTTCGATAGGTTTATTCTTTACCATGTTCCTGTTATTTATCAGGGTATTGCCATCGGTAGCAATTGCCGAGGTAAAACTGCTGCTGAAAACATCAAGCGAGCAGTCTAAGAAGAAACTGATAGAAGAAGGGCACCTTGATCCGGTTGAGGTTCAGTATTACAAAGAGTCCTTAACGAAGTACGACAGTATTGACATGGCTGATTACGAAAAAGTATAAAAATGAGCAAGACTAAATTTATATTGGGCTGTTTTGATGATCCTGACAACATGATGCAGGGTATCGATAACTTACAGAAAAATAGTATCCCTATTTATGATGTATATACACCAATGCCTATCCACGGTATTGAGGACAAAATGGGCGTGAAAGATTCACGGTTGGGTTATGCAGCGTTTTGCTTTGGTTGCCTTGGCGCCTCGGTAATATTCAGCATCCTGTTTTATACACTGGTACTTGACTGGCCTCTGAACGTGGGTGGTAAACCAAGTTTCTCAATACCAAACTTTGTACCGTTTACCTTTGAGTGGACCATTTTATTTACCGCATTTGGTATGACGATAACTTACTTTGCATCTACTCACCTTTTTCCGGGCCGTGCGCCACGTGTAATGGACCTGCGTGCAACTGATGACCGTTTTATTATAGCAGTAGATGCTAAAGGGAACGTACCGCACGAGGATATCACCAATTTATTAAAACAAGCAGGAGCAGTAGAAGTAAAGCATAACGAAAGAAAATATGTTAGCTATGAATAAACTTAGAATATTGGGCACAACGGCTATCGTTATTGCTGCATCGATCGTAATTACATCATGCAAGGATAAGCGTAGTACCGGCTGGGAATACGCCCCCAATATGTACGAGCATAAAGCATTTGACCCGGATCAGGCCAACTCTAACTTTAAGGATGGCAAAACAGCGCAGGTACCCCCTGCAGGTACTATACCGGTAGGATTTAAACGTTTTGATTACCCGAATACAAAAGACGGGTATGAAAAAGCAGGACTTGATGTGACCAGCCTTATAGCCCAAACACCTCAGCATTTGGCAGAGGGTAAGGTATTGTTCACTACATTTTGCTCGCCTTGCCACGGTGTAACAGGGCAGGGTGATGGTTTGGTTGTGCAGCACGGGTATCCGCCGCCGCCATCATACTCAAAAGGGCAATCATCACGTGGTGGTGCGATGAAAGATCTTACAGACGGAAAAATCTATCATACTATAACTTACGGTGTTAACGCGATGGGATCATATGCATCACAGATTGCACCCGATGATCGCTGGAAGATAGTTATGTATGTACACCATTTACAAAATTTATAAGATTATTTTTAATGAAGACTCACAATAGTTTTGAAGAAAGATTTGAATTCAACGGCACTGCCAAAACGTTGAGTTTAGTTTTTATTGTAATTGGTGTACTCGCAATTGCATTAGGATTTATTTTTGGTGGTGAGCACGTTCAGCGTACTTATAGCAATTTATTGCTTATGTCTTACTACTTTGTTTGTGTTTGCACGGCAGGCGTATTCTTTTGCGCGTACCAGTATGTAGCACAAGCTGGCTGGTCGGCTGCTTTTATCAGGATACCACAGGCATTTGCCAAAGTATTGCCTATAGCCAGCCTTATTCTTATCGTGATAGTAACCTTTGGTTTATTCACAACCCATAAAGTTGTTGAGCACGGTAAAGAAGAAGTTGTACCTTATTTATATGCGCACTGGGCTACACATGGCCTTACCATACCGGGCAGCGAAAACTTTGACCCGATAATTTTTGGCAAAAAAGCATTCTTAAACATCCCGTTCTTTTACGGTATGCTGGTAGTGTTGTTAGGCGCTTACAGCTACTTTGGCTGGGCTTTAGCTAAATGCTCTGAAAATGAAGATAGCGTAGGCGGCATGAGCAACTACGATAAAAGCTTTAAGCTGTCGTGTATATTCCTGGTAATATTTGGTTTTACCTTCCCGATCTTCGCGTTCGGTGTTATTATGTCGTTAGAAGCACATTGGTTCTCAACCATGTTTGGTTGGTACAATTTAGCTGCTATGCACGTAAGCGGTTTAGCTATTATTGCCCTGGTGATGATATACCTGCAGAAAAAAGGTTACTTTACCTGGTTACATATCGACCATTTGCACAGCATGGGTAAACTGATCTTCGGTTTCTCTATTTTCTGGACATACGTTTGGTTTGCACAATTCTTCCTTACCTGGTATGCCAACATCCCTGAGGAATCGGTTTACTTTTACATCCGTTGGGAGCCTCAATATAAATTCTGGTTCTGGTTAAATATTGCCATGAACTTTTTAGCTCCATTGTTAATGTTGATGTCGCGCGATGCAAAACGAGTTACTAACCGTATGATGTGGACATGTATTATATTGATAGCCGGCCACTGGCTTGATTATTATATTATGATTATGCCGGGTACAGTAAAAGAACACAGAGGTTTTGGTGTAGAAGAGATTGGCATATTTTTAGGTTTTGCAGGTTTGTTTACCTACCTGATGTTAAATACATTAAGCAAGTTTAATTCCCTTGTGCCTAAAAAACATCCGTTCCTTGAAGAGAGCCTGCATCATCACATATAATAATTGTTAAATTTGCAACCGGATACAGCAATTCAAATAACCAATAAAATGGGATTCAAACATTTAATAAATACTAAAAAAATACTTTCGCTTTTAGCTGTTTTTATGCTTTTGGGTACAAGCATGCTTTTTGCCCAGGGTACGGAAACAGCCGGGGCTGCTGCTTCACCAGCTGCTGATGCAGTTAAGGATAATGGCTTAGCTACCGCAGGTTACTATATCCTGCTTTTCCTTATCGCTTGTTTTATTGTAGGGATAGTTGGTAAAATACTTCGCGTGTTTGACCTAACCCAGCAGATACAAGGGAGAAACCCTATCAACTGGAATAATATTATGGGTGTTTTATGCCTTGTATTCCTTATTGCAGGTGCATACGGCGCTTACTGGGAATTTACAGTACATGGCAGCATGATATTGCCCGGTGCAGCATCAGAGCATGGTGTTAAAATAGACGAGATGTTTTGGACAACCACCGTGTTAACAATGATAGTGTTTGTAGTAACACAAATATTGCTGTTTACATTCCTGTTCAGGTACCGTTATAATGCAAAACGCCGCGGCCATTTCTTACCGCATAACAATACTATCGAAAAAGTATGGACAATAGCCCCGGCTATCGTTTTAACTATACTTGTTATTTTCGGTTTCTTTACATGGCAAAAAATTACCGATAGTACAAACACTAAAGGTGATATTAATATTGATATTACCGGCCACCAGTTTGCCTGGGAGCTACGCTATACCGGCCGCGATGGTTTATTAGGCAAAACCGACTATAAACTTGTTAGCGGTGTAAATAAGCTTGGTATCGATTTTAAAGACAAAAACAGTTATGACGATTTACAGGCCGATACCATGGTTATACCGGTACGTAAGTCTATCAGGTTAAACATACACGCGCAGGATGTTATCCATAGCGTTTATATGCCGCATTTCCGTGTACAGTTAAATGCGGTGCCGGGCCTGCCTACCTTCTTTAAATTTAAGCCTACCATTACTACTGCAGAGATGCGTACCAAATTGGATAAACCAACATTTGAGTACGAAATACTTTGTAACAAAATTTGCGGTGGTAGCCATTATAACATGAAAAAAATTGTACGTGTGGTTACCGAAGCTGAATACCAGGCATGGATAGCTCAGCAGAAACCATATCTGACAGACGCGGTTAAAAAAGACCTTAAATTTGCCGTAACAGAAAAAAAAGAAGTACAACCAAACAGGTTAGCGTTAAACAATTAATACAAAAAGATTAGCGAGTATGTCAACATTAGCAGTTCACGATCACGGAGTAGCACATCACGAAGACGATCACGGACAACATCATCATAAAGCAACGTTCCTGAATACTTATATATTCAGCCAGGATCACAAAATGATTGCCAAGCAATTCCTTATTACAGGTATGGCAATGGCCTTCATAGCCATGATTTTATCAATCCTGTTCAGGATTCAGTTAGCTTATCCGGATAAAGCATTCCCTTTAATGGAAACATTATTAGGCCGTTTTGCACCAGGTGGGCGTTTAGATTCTAACTTTTACCTGGCGTTGGTAACCATACACGGTACCATCATGGTATTTTTTGTATTAACAGCCGGTTTGAGCGGTACTTTCGCCAACCTTTTAATTCCATTGCAATTAGGTGTACGTGATATGGCTTCGCCGTTCATGAACATGCTTTCATACTGGTTCTTCTTTATTGCCAGCGTTATCATGTTATCATCATTCCTGGTACAAAAAGGCCCTGCAAGCGGTGGTTGGACAATTTATCCGCCATTATCTGCACTACCTAAAGCCATGCCGGGTTCTGGTATGGGTATGACGTTATGGTTGATCAGTATGGTACTCTTCATCGCTTCACAGCTCATGGCAGGTATCAACTACGTAAGTACCATCCTTAACATGCGTACAAAAGGTATGGACCTTTGGAAAATGCCATTAACTGTATGGGCATTATTTTTAACCGCTATATTAGGTGTATTATCATTCCCTGTATTAGTTGCAGGTGTGGTATTATTAGTATTCGACCGTAGTTTTGGTACAAGTTTCTATCTTTCAGATATCGTACTGAACGGTACACAAATACAACCTTTTGAAGGTGGTAGCCCTATCCTGTTCCAGCACTTGTTCTGGTTCCTTGGTCACCCCGAGGTATACATCGTAATTATGCCTGCAATGGGTATCTCATCAGAGGTTATGTCGGTAAACTCGCGTAAACCAATCTTTGGTTACCATGCAATGGTTTACTCACTAATAGGTATAACCGTATTATCATTTATTGTATGGGGTCACCACATGTTTGTTACGGGTATGAACCCGTTCCTGGGCGGTGTGTTCATGATCACTACATTGATTATCGCGGTACCATCGGCAGTAAAAACATTTAACTGGCTGGCTACACTGTGGCGCGGTAACATCCGCTTTACATCAGGTATGCTGTTTGCTATCGGTATGGTGTCATTCTTCATCTCAGGTGGTTTAACAGGTATCTTCTTAGGTAACGCCGCGTTGGATATCAACCTGCATGATACATACTTTGTAGTTGCCCACTTCCACCTTGTAATGGGCTCGGCGGCCATATTTGGTATGCTTGCAGGTGTTTATCACTGGTTCCCTAAAATGTTTGGCCGTATGATGAATGAGCGTTTAGGTTACCTGCACTTTTGGTTAACATTTATTGGCGCTTATCTTGTGTTTTTCCCAATGCACTTTATGGGCCTTGATGGTGTACCACGCCGTTACTACGCATTCACCGAGTTTGAATCAATGAAACAATGGCTATCTGTAAATACATTTGTTACCTGGGCGGCAATCATGTCGGCAGTAGCACAGTTAGCATTCCTGTTCAACTTTATACATTCTATATTCTGGGGTAAAAAAGCGCCACAAAATCCATGGGAATCAAATACTCTGGAGTGGACTACGCCAGTTGAGCATTTACATGGTAACTGGCCGGGCGAGATCCCAACCGTTTACCGTTGGCCATATGATTACAGCAAGCCTGGTGCCGAACACGACTTTATACCACAAACAGTTCCGCTTTCTCAAACAATGAGTTCAAACCTTCCGCACGATTTTGAGGACAACCCGGTAGGTTTAGAGGAACATACTAAATGGACAAGTGCTCAAAAAAGTAACGAAGAAGTAAAATAACATATACTGATCTGATCTTTTAGGGTATCTGTGCAGGAATTTACATCCGTAGCAGGTACCCTAATTTGTTAGAAATATTTAGATGAGCATAAAAGCATCCGGGAATACGTTCGTAAAAGTTAACCTCATAACCATTATAACGCTGTTTTTAGTGATACTGGCAGGCGGGGTAGTGCGTAGCACGGGCTCGGGTATGGGTTGCCCTGACTGGCCTAAATGTTTTGGCAGATATATTCCACCAACCAATATATCTGAATTGCCGGCTAATTATAAAAAAACTTACTCTGATAAACGCCTGGCGAAAAATCAAAAGTTTGCGAAAATGCTTGATGCTTTGGGTTACGATCAACTTGCTGCACAGATCCGTAACGACAGATCAATACTGGTACCCGAAGAATTTAACAGTGCCCGTACCTGGACAGAATATCTAAACCGTTTGGTAGGCGCTGTATCAGGATTATTTATGTTGCTTTGTGCCGTATATTCTTTTAAGTACTGGAAAACCAATAAGGCAATTGTTTTTCTGAGTGTATTTAACCTGATATTGATATTTTTTCAGGCATGGCTGGGTTCTCTTGTTGTATCCACCAATTTAACAGCCTGGACGGTTACGGTACACATGCTTATTGCCTTAGCCATATTGGCTATCAGCATAGCAACCTATCACATGGCAAAAGTACAAGGCAGGTATAAGGTACAAAGCAAACCATTGGTAACAATAGTTACCTTATTGGTTTTGGCGATGAGCATTTTACAGATAACATTTGGCACCGAGGTGCGCGAAAAAATAGATGCAGTAACCAGCCATTTAGAAGGCAATTACCGCGATAGCTGGGTAGCCAGGGCAGGCGAGATATTTTCACAGCACCGCGATATGGCTGTGATAGTGTTGATATTAAACCTCATTTTGTACGCGCTGATCCGTAAAGGCTTTAACAGGCATTCGGTACAGCAACAGTTAATGAGTTTTACGTTTTTAATGATCATGCTGCAAATAGTTACCGGCATATTTTTATCATACTGGTCGTTACCACCGTTTGCACAAGCATCGCATATAGTACTGGCAAGTTTATTGTTTGGCGCTCAGTTTTATTTATTGCTGAACTTATTTAGTTCGGTTAACGTGCAGGGGGCAGGCAAATGAAGGATTTTATAAAGCTGGTAAAATTACGTTTAACGCTTCTTGTGGTATTTTCGGCTTCTATATCATTTGTTATAGGCAGTAAAGTAAACGGCCCTATTGATTGGAGTAGCTGGGATTTTTGGAGTAAATGGTTATTACTGATAAGCGGCGGCTTCCTGGTAACATCGGCAGCAAACGGGTTTAACGAGATTATTGAGAAAGACCTTGACCGTTTAATGAAGCGCACCGCAGACAGGCCTATCCCATCAGGCCGAATGACTAACGGGCAGGCATTAGTAATAAGCTTGTTTATGGCCATATTAGGCACATATTTGCTGGGTAAACTTAACTTAACTACCGGATATTTATCGGTATTTTCAATATTACTTTATGCCTTTGCTTATACCCCATTAAAACGTAGATCGCCAATAGCGGTATTTGTAGGGGCTATACCGGGCGCGTTACCACCACTTATAGGTTATGTTGGTGCGCACCCTAAAATAGATGAAATAGCACTTATATTATTTGCCATACAGTTTGTTTGGCAGTTTCCGCACTTTTGGGCTATTGCCTGGGTGCTGGACGATGATTACAAGCTGGCTGGTTTCCGCCTGTTGCCAAGCGGTAAACGCGACAGAACAAGCGCTGTAATTACTTTTGTTGTAACTTTAATTTTGTTGCCAGTAAGCTTATTGCCAACATATTACGGTTATGGCGGTTATTACGTAGGCGGGGTTTCATTAGCAATGGGCCTTTTATTTTTATACCAGGCATTTGGCCTGCTGCGTACGCTTGAAATTAAGTCGGCGCAAAAGCTAATGTTTGGCTCTTTTTATTATTTGCCGGTAGTGCAACTAATGTTTTTATTTGATTTTATAGGAAAATGATGTCCAAGATACAGCAAGAAGACAGATTAAACCTGGCACCCAAAAAATTCAATATGTGGATCTTTATATTCACATCTTTTATGTTTTTTGCGGCGTTAACCAGCGGTTTTATCGTATATGTGGGCGGCAGCTCGGCACACGGCATGAACATCAAAATGCCTGATGCTTTTATGTACAGCACCGCTGTAATTATGTTAAGCAGCTTAACTATGTTTTTAGCAGCAAGGGCTGCCAAAAGTTCACAGTTTGGCAAACAAAGGCTTTACCTTTGGCTTACCATTATGTTAGGCGTAGCCTTTTTCGGGATCCAGTTATATGCATGGTCATACCTGGTGAAAAATGGTATTTATTTTAGCAACCCAAATGCATCCCAGTCCTTTATATATGTATTCACCGGGATGCATTTATTACACATTTTTGCCGGTTTGTTGTTGTTGGCCAATACGCTATGGCGTAGCTACCGCAGCATAGAGCAGGTTAAAAATTTATACAGTGTACAGATGTCCTCTATTTTTTGGCATTTTGTCGATATTATATGGATTTATCTGTATGTTTTTTTACTTTTGAACCAACAATAAAAACTCATGAGTGTACAAGTATCACCTATTGATGAAGTAAAGACAACGCCGTGGTCTGGAGGCAAATCTCCGTTTAATGTAGAGTACGGTAAAATGATGATGTGGTTTTTCCTCCTTTCGGATGCGTTTACCTTTTCATCGCTATTAATTGCCTATGGTGCGTTAAGGTTTAGCTCAAACAGCTGGCCTGCTGCCGATCTTATTTTCCAGTCGGTTCCCGGAACCTCGATAGAACATGGTGCCCCCCTTGTATTTGTGGGCTTAATGACGTTTATCCTGATCATGAGTTCGGTTACTATGGTACTGGCAGTTGAGGCCGGTCACCGCATGGCAAAAAAAGAAGTTGTAACCTGGATGGTATTCACTATTATAGGTGGGTTTATGTTTTTGGGTTGCCAGGCGCTTGAGTGGAACCACTTGCACCACGAAGGCTTTTGGTGGGGCAGTATCCCGCATGATCTGAAAGAATTTTTTCATGAAGGAGCACCTTTATCAGCAACCTACACCCAGCAATTTGCAAACCTTTTCTTTACCATTACAGGTTTCCACGGTTTCCACGTATTTAGCGGGGTTATCATTAACATTATTATCACTGTAAACGTGTTGTTAGGTACTTACCAAAAACGTGGCAGCTATTTAATGATAGAAAAAGTTGGCCTTTACTGGCACTTTGTAGACCTTGTTTGGGTATTCGTATTTACTTTCTTTTACTTAGTTTAAAAAAATTAACATATATAAATATGTCAACAGAAACAACACAAATTCATCACGAAGAGCACGGTGAAGGAATGACCCGCAAAAAAATATGGAAAATATTTGGTGTATTGCTTGCCATTACCGTAGTTGAATTTATTATAGCATTAGTTTTGGTACCAAAAGGTATTATTCCTTTGCACACAGCAAACCCAATATACATTGTATTAACACTGGCTAAAGCGTTTTACATTGTTGCTTACTTTATGCACTTAAAGTTTGAAAAAATTGGGTTAGCCCTTTGTATCATTGTGCCGATATTATTCATAATTGGTTTGATATTGGTGCTTACAAACGAAAGCCACTACTGGATAGACCTGAGGCCAAAATTGTAATGCGTAAAGGGTCAGTCCTGAAAAAAATAATAATCCTGGTATTGATATTAGCTTTACCGGGATTTTTATATTATTTACTAACCGCAAAGGGCAAAAACAGGTACAAACCACTATCGTTTTACGGGCCAAAAGTAGTTGCTAAAACCGGCCATAAGTTTCATGGTACGTTTATACCCGATACCATTTACCACAAGCTAAGCGATTTTAACCTGACAGACCAAAACGGAAACACTGTATCTTTTAAAAATTTCGACAAGAAGATATTTGTAGCCAGCTTTTTTTATACTAACTGCCCAAGCATTTGCAACACGGTAAATAAAAACATTAGCGAACAGGTGTACGCCTACCGCAAAAACCCAATGGTGTACTTTGCCAGTATAACAGTAGACCCACAACGGGACACACCGCAGGGATTGAAAAAGTACGCGGCACAGTACGAGGAAACAAAAAAGTGGTTATTTCTTTCGGGCGACACCGCTACTATTTATAACCTGGCCCGCAAAGGCTTTTTGGTTAATGCAGTACAGGCTGGTAAGGATGATTTTATATACAGCGATAAACTGATATTGATAGATGCAGAAAAACGCATCAGAGGGTATTATGACGGTACATCAGCCGCCGACCTTACTAAGCTTAACGACGAAATAAAAGTGCTGATAGCCGAAGAACTGCGTAAGGTTGATAAGGCTTTGTATTAGAAGCAAGAAATCAAGAATCAGGAGTCAAGATGAAACTCTCTGATCAATATAATGAATTAACGAATCCTGACTCTTGTTGTCCTGATTCCTGACTCTCTTAAAAGAATGACCGATAAATTCATATTCCGTTTTGTTGCGGGCGTAACCATATTTGTTGTTGCAGTAGTTATTGTACTAAACCGCCATCTGATACCCGGGCCTGAAACTCCGCCTGCGTTTACGCCATATTTGCCAATGCTTAATGCCATATTAAATGGTACCTGCAGCGTATTGCTGTTAACATCTTTGTATTTTATTAAACAGGGCAATATTACCGTTCATAAACGTTTAAATATTTTAACGTTCTGCCTGTCATCATTATTCCTGGTATCGTATATCTTGTTTCATTATCTAATGCGTACAGATACTATGTACGGCGATGTAAATGGTGATGGTATATTATCAAAAAGTGAGCTTGCAGATGTTGGCAGCCTCAGGAAAATTTACCTCTTGATATTGGTGCCTCATATTGTACTTGCCGCCGGCGTACTACCCCTGATATTATTAAGTTTTTACCGCGGCTTACAAATGCAGGTACAAAAACATAAGAAACTGGTAAGATGGGCGTTTCCTATATGGTTATTCGTTACAATATCGGGCGTTGTTGTATATTTGATGATCAAACCTTACTACCATTTTTAATCAGGTCGATATGAAAAAGTTAAAGTTCTTATACCTCGCATTAGTATTAGGTTTATTAGTGATAAGTGTGGTGCCTGTAAAAGCACAATGTTCTACCTGTGCAGCCAATGTTGAAACAAACTCAAAAAGTGGTGCTAAAACCACAAATGGGTTAAATAACGGTATTATGTACCTATTGGGAGCGCCTTACCTGGCAGTTGCTGCTGTAGCATATATCTGGTATAAAAAATACCGCCGTAAAGATGTTGACCTTAATATGCGCAGCGAGAAGCTTAACTTAAATTAAGCGTTCGCATTTTCCTGTATTCATTTTTAATACTTCATTTCTGTAATGATAGAATCCCATACGCTTGATTTTTTAAAAGAGCTTGTTGAAAACAACAACAGGGAGTGGTTCCAGGCCAACAAAGATAGATACGATAAAGCACGCGGGAATGTGATAGAACTTGCCGCCGAAGTAATTGCGAAGCTTCATAAAGTAGACCCAAGCGTTAGTGCCGATCTCGACCCCAAAAAATGCGTAATGCGTATTTATCGTGATATCCGCTTCAGCAAAAATAAAACACCATATAAAAACAACTTTGGTATTAGCCTGCCCACGCAGGGGTCAAAACTTGGCGGGGTAGAATATTATCTGCAGATCCAGCCCGGCAAATCATTCATTGCCGGTGGGTACTGGATGCCAGAGGCCGAACACCTGAAAGCCATCCGCCAGGAAATTGATTACAATGCTGCCGACCTGAAAAAGGTGATTGACGATAAAGAATTTGTAAACCTGTTTGGCGAATTCAGGAAGCAGGACCAACTGAAAACAACACCGAAGGGGTATGATGCTGATAACGAGAATATCGACTTGCTTCGGTTGAAAAGTTTTATTGTTGTGCATGAGTTAAAAGATAAAGAAGTAACAAGCGCAAATGCCGCCGATAAGATAGTTGATATGTGCAGCAGGATCTATCCGCTGAATGTTTTTTTGAAGAACGCAATTGCTTAAACACTAATCTACATATTCATGAAATTGAAACACTTATTATTAGCCGTTCTGTTCGTTTCCGCACTGCAATCGTGCGTGGTAATGTCGCCTAAAAAACACAAGGCATTATTAGCTGAGCGCGATTCATTGGCAACCCGCACTACCACTTTAGAAGAACAGGTATCAAAGCTAATAGCCGATACTTCGCGCATTCGTCAGGAGCTGGCAGGGCTAAAAGGTAACTATAGGTCATTAAACGATAAGTATAACGCCTTAGATAAAAATTATAATGCAAGTTCATCAAAAGTTAGCCAGCTATCTACCGACCTGCAAAAACGCGAAGCCCGTTTAAAAGAAGTGGAAGAAATTCTGCGTAAGCGAGATGAAGCCACAAACGCGTTGAAAGAAAAACTACAGAAAGCCCTGCTTGGTTTTCAACAAAGCGGCTTAACTGTTGATATCCGCAATGGTAAAGTGTATGTATCATTAACTGATAAGCTATTGTTCCCATCGGGCAGTATCGTTATCGACGATAAAGGTAAACAGGCGCTTAAACAACTGGCAGCTGTTTTAAATAAAGAAGCCGACATCAACATTGCTGTTGAAGGCCATACCGATAATAAAAAGATAAAGAACCTGGGCCAGATAAAGGATAACTGGGATCTGAGCGTGCTGCGCGCAACATCGGTAACCCGTTATTTAACCGAAACGGAAAATATTGACCCTAAAAGGTTAACTGCTACAGGTAAGGGCGAGTTCCAGCCGATAGATACAGCAAACACACCCGAGGCGCTTTCAAGAAACCGCCGTATCGAGATCGTATTATCACCAAAACTGGATGAATTGTACAACCTGATCAGTAAATAAAATAATCCATCTTGATAGTTGGATAATCCATTATGTTAAATCCTCCACCTTGTGGGGGATTTTTTTTGTCCATATTATTTTACATTAAGCGCGTTTTTTTACTGTAAATAATTATAAGCTTTTTATATATTCGTAAATCAGATAACCAATTAAGCTTGCCTATAAGCTATGCCTGCAGATAAACATACATATTTACAAATACACCCGGCAGATAATGTGCTGGTAGCACTCACCAATCTTGCCGCGGGTACACCAATTGTTTTTAATGGGCAAACATTTAACCTGCTTACCCCGGTAGAAGTGAAGCATAAGTTTACCATAACAGCACTTGAACCAGAAGCACCCATCCATATGTATGGTGTATTGGTTGGCAAAGCCAGTCAGTACATTGCCCGGGGAACGGCCTTAACAGTAGATAACATTAAACATGCATCTGATGATTTTAAATTGGGTAAGCGCAAAACAGAATGGACGGTACCTGCAGTTACAGAGAGCTATCGGGATAAAACATTTATGGGTTTCCATAGGGCAGACGGCTCGGTAGGTACGGCCAATTATTGGCTGGTTATTCCGCTGGTTTTTTGTGAGAACAGGAATATTAATGTTTTAAAAGAGGCTTTATCAGCCAAACTGGGGTTTGCCAAACCGCGTGGATACGAGAGCGAAGTTGATAGCCTGGTAGAAATGTATCAGTCGGGCAAAACAGCGGCCGAAATATTAAATGCCGATCTTCAATTATCACCCGAGGGGCAATCCCCTAAAAAATTATTTGAAAACATTGACGGGATAAAATTCCTGAACCATGATATGGGTTGCGGCGGTACGCGTACCGATAGCGATGCACTTTGCGGGTTACTTGCAGGGTATATTACACATCCAAACGTGGCTGGTGCAACCGTTCTTAGCTTAGGATGCCAGCATGCGCAGGCAACGATATTGCAAACCGAAATACAAAAACGCGACCCCAATTTTAGCAAACCATTGGTGATGCTGGAGCAGCAAAAAATAGGTACCGAAAGTAAATTACTGCATGAGGCGCTGAAGCAAACCTTTACCGGTTTAATGGAGGCTAATAAACAACAGCGTCAGCCCGCCCCCTTATCAAAGCTTTGTATCGGGCTGGAGTGCGGCGGCTCTGATGGTTTCTCGGGCATTTCGGCAAACCCAACACTGGGGTATTTGTCGGATATATTAGTAGGCCTTGGTGGTAGTGTTGTCCTTGCAGAATTCCCCGAGCTTTGCGGGGTGGAACAGGAGCTGAGTGACCGATGCGTGGATGAAACCGAAGCCATGAAATTTATGGACCTGATGCGCACCTACAACGCGCGCGCCGAGGCAGGTGGTTCAGGCTTTTACGCTAACCCATCGCCGGGTAACATCAGGGATGGGTTAATAACCGATGCCATCAAATCGGCAGGGGCGGCAAAAAAAGGCGGTACATCGCCGGTAACGGATGTGCTGGACTACCCTGAAAAGATAACCAAACCCGGCCTAAACCTGCTATGTACCCCGGGTAGCGATGTAGAAAGCACCACGGCCGAAGTAGCATCGGGCGCAAACGTGGTTTTGTTTACAACGGGCCTTGGCACACCAACAGGTAACCCTGTTGCACCAGTTATAAAAGTAGCAACCAACACGGCGGTGTTTAACCGGATGCCTGATATTATGGATATTAATTGCGGTACCATTATAGAGGGTGAAGAAACTATTGAACAATCGGCCACACGGATGTTGGATTATGTGATAGAAGTAGCCAGTGGCCGTAAACAGCCCAAGGCGGTAATATTAGGACAAGACGATTTTATCCCATGGAAAAGAGGGGTATCTTTATAAAACGGATATATGTTTAGCTTAAAGAACAAACACGCGGTAATTACAGGCGGTGGCAGCGGGATAGGCCGGGCTATTTCGGTACTATTTGCCAAACAAGGCGCTACGGTGCACATTATCGAACTGAATGCCGATGCGGCCGCGCAAACCATCAAAGAAATTGAAGGTGCCGGTGGAACTGCTTTCGGCTATACAGCAGACATTAGTAAGCAGGAGCAGGTGCTGGATGTATTTAAACAAGCAGGGCGTATTGATATACTGGTGAACAATGCCGGTATTGCACATGTGGGCAACCTGGAGGGGACAACCGAAGCTGACCTGGACCGCATATACAATGTGAATATTAAAGGCGCTTACAATGCGTTGTATGCCGCCATTCCGGGGATGAAGGCTAACGGCGGCGGGGTTATCCTTAACATGGCATCAATAGCAGCATGGGTAGGCATAGCCGATAGGTTTGCTTACTCCATGAGCAAGGGGGCTGTGATGGCCATGAGCCTGTCTGTAGCACGAGATTACCTGGCCGATAACATTCGCTGCAACAGTATATCCCCTGCAAGGGTACATACACCTTTTGTGGATGGGTTTATAGCCAAAAATTACACAGGCCGCGAGGATGAGATCTTTGAAAAACTATCAAAAAGCCAACCCATAGGCCGTATGGGCAAACCCGAAGAAGTTGCCGCGCTGGCCCTGTACCTGTGCAGTGACGAGGCAGGCTTTATCACCGGCTGCGATTACCCTATTGACGGCGGGTTTATAAAATTGAACAACTAATTTATATTGAATAGAGAATGGTTGATGAGTGAGTGGTTGATAGTTCGCTAAGCTATTAGGTACAGGCACACAATTCAACCATTAACCACTTAACTAATCAACTACTCACTAATATGAAACTGATACGATACGGGGCTGCCGGTAAAGAGAAAACCGGGGTTATTATTGATGATATAAAATACGATACATCAGCCTTTGGTGAAGATTATAACGAAGCCTTTTTTGAGAACGACGGACTGAACAGGTTACAGCAGTTCATCAACACCAATAAACATACTTTAACCAAAATTGCCGACGGCGAACGTCTGGGCAGCCCTGTTGCGCGCCCTTCAAAAATTGTATGTATCGGGTTGAACTATAAAGACCACGCCGAAGAAACCAACGCGCCTTTACCAAAAGAGCCGATCCTATTCTTTAAATCAACCACCGCATTGGTTGGGCCGAATGATGATATTATCATCCCTAAAAACTCTGTTAAGACGGATTGGGAGGTGGAACTGGCTGTAGTGATAGGCAAAAAAGCATCGTACGTAGAAGAAAGCGAAGCCATGGATTACGTTGCGGGTTATGCGCTGCATAATGATGTATCCGAAAGGGAGTTCCAATTGGAGCGTAACGGTACCTGGGATAAAGGTAAAGGTTGCGACACCTTTGCGCCTATAGGTCCGTTTTTGGCTACCGCCGATGAAATAAAGGATGTACATAACTTACGCCTTTGGTTAACCCTTAACGGCAAAACCATGCAGGATGGCAGCACCTCCAACCTGATCTTTAACATTGCGCATCTCATATCATACACCAGCCAGTTCATGACCTTGCTGCCTGGCGATATTATTTCAACCGGTACACCTGCAGGTGTGGGCTTGGGCTTTAAACCCCCGCTTTACTTAAAGCCAGGCGATGTGGTTGAGCTTGGTATTGATGGCCTGGGCAAAGCCCGCCAAGTGCTGAAAGCTTATGCGAAAAATTGATAGTCACCAGCATTTTTGGGTTTACGATAAACAGAGGCATGCCTGGATTGACGATACTATGCAGGCATGCCAGCGGGATTTTTTACCCGCCGATGTGCAGCCCATTTTGCAACAAAACAGCATTGAAGGCTGCGTTGCTATACAGGTAGACCAAACCGAAGCCGACAATGATTTCACGCTTGGCCTTGCCGAAAACAACAGCTTTATAAAAGGCATTGTTGGCTGGGTTGACTTGCAGGCAGATAATATTGAAGAACGCCTGCAGCATTACAGCAGCATCAAACTGATGAAAGGCTTCCGGCATATTCTTCAGGGCGAGCCAGATGATAAATTTATGCTGGATGCAAAGTTTATGTACGGCATAAGCTTATTAAATAAATACGGATTTAGTTATGATATCCTCATCAAACCCCATCATTTGCCTTACGCTATAGAACTGATGGCCGCCTTCCCGGATCAGCGCTTTGTGATAGACCATCTGGCTAAACCTTTTATAAAGGCAAGGAAGATTAACGGATGGAAAGAGGGGATGGAGGCCCTGGCAGCTTATCCAAATGTATCCTGCAAAATATCGGGCATGGTAACCGAGGCCGATTGGAACAACTGGAAGCCCGAAGATTTTACGCCTTACCTTGATGTAGTATTTGATGTGTTTGGCGCAAAGCGCGTAATGTATGGCTCCGACTGGCCGGTGTGTAATGTTGCCGGAGGATATGCGGGTGTTTTAAATATCATCGAAAATTATATTAACCGTTTAACACAAAATGAGCAGGAGCATTTCTGGGCTAAAAATGCTATCGAATTTTACCGGTTAGATGATTAGCATTAACAGATTTAAACGGCCACTCTTTATTCACTTTTGCTTTGGTGAAATATACAATTGTGCCCAGGGCGATGGCGCTTAAGCCACCCAGCACCATGTGGAAGCCGGTTGATATTAAAATTCCTACCCACATCGCGATAGCCAAAAATATTGGTAAGGGGAACAATGGCATTTTATAAGGGAATTGGGTTTCACTTTTCTTTCGTCGCAGCAGGTATAAGCCCAGGGCTTGCGATATGAACTGGATCAGTATCCGCATGGCTAGTATAGCGCTTATTACATCGCTTAGCTTGAACAACAGGCTAAATACAAAAGCTATCCCACCCAAAACTAATAACGATACATATGGGAAATTTCCTTTTGGATGCAATTTGGCAAATATTTTAAAGAATGCGCCATCTGCCGCAGCAGCATAAGGTATACGGCTGTAACCAAGCGTAGCCGAGAATACGGATGAGAAGGCTACCAACAATATAAGGCAGGTAACTATTTTTGCCGCCGTATGGCCTGATAGCCGCTCCATAAATTCGCTTACCACAAACTGGCTATCCTTAGCATGCTGCCATGGTATAACGCTTACCACACTCACATTCATCAGCATATAAAGTATGGCAATACCCGCTATGGAAATAAACATACTTTTCGGTATGTTTTTAGATGGGTTAACAATTTCGCCGCCTAAATGGCAAACATTATAATATCCTAAATAGCTATAAACGCTTTTTACACTGGCAAAACCAATAGCCGCAACAAAGGCGTAGTTAACGGTAAGCCCATCATTAATATGTTTTATGGGGGATAAGAAGTTGCCATGTGCCAAACCTCCGGCAATGATCCATACCATGGTGAGTAACACGCCAACCCAAAGCACCATGCTTATTTTACCTATAGATTCTATTTTGCGGTAAAGCAATATAATAATACATACAACAACACTCCCGCTCATTATCCGTTCCTGGGTGCGGGTTAGGGGTAACAGGTAAGAAAAGTATTTTGAAAACCCGATGGCGGCAGATGCGATAACAAGGGGAGCCTGTATCATGGTTTGCCACACAAATAAAAAGCTCATGAGTTTACCCGGGCCCTTTTTGCCATAGGTTTCTTTCAGGAAGTTATACGAGCCGCCGGCCATAGGGAAAGCCGCACCAAGTTCGCTCCAAACCATGGCATCAATAAATGACAGTAATGCACCAGCCAGCCAGGCATATAAGAACCACGGCCCGTTCATCATGCTAATTACCATAGGTAAAGTAATGAACGGCCCTATACCGACCATGTCGGTCATGTTTATTGCGGTGGCTTGCGCCAGGCCCAAACGTCTTGCTAAAGTAGTTTCAGCCATGCAGTTTTTTAAACGAAAGAAATTAATCAGTTAACAGTACAAAAATAACGTTAAGGTGTAATGGTCAAAATTTATTGGGTCAGTGGTTTGTAATGAGTTTTTTAACAGCAATAAATATCTTAAATATACCTGCTTTTGGGTATATATCAGCGATGTAAATAAGCTTAATATTGATCAACTAAACTCTTTACCATGAACAAGATACATCAGCTAAGCAAATACTTTTTAGGGCTCATTTGCGTTGTGTTGTTTGCAGCATCATGTAAAAAAAGTGATCCTGTTACCCCAAAACCTGTTGAGCCTGCAAAACCAACTGTTGCAGAGGTTACAACCAGTGTAAATACGGCACTTACCGGCAAGGATACGCTAAGCCAGTTTGCAGCAATGTTTAAAGCTGCCGGGCTTACCCAGGCAGAGGTAGATGCAGGTGTAACCGTTTTTGCGCCATCTAACAAAGCCTACACGTTAAAAACAACAAGTATAAAAAAAGTAACGGCTAATACAGATGTGTACCTGCCCGATTCTTCGGTGGTGAAAGATTACATTGTACCGGGTAAGGTAGATATAACTAAAACAACCAGTGGTACAATCTTTACCGCACTTAGCGGCAAAAAACTGGTTTTAACCAAAGTGGGGGATAAATGGCTTTTGAATGGTGTTTTCTTAAATATAACAGTACTATCAACAGGTGATAACGCTGTGGTATTTAGCATTGCCGGGTTACTTAACACCAGTACCCTGCCGCGTATTACAGGCGTAGCTGATGTAAAAACCTTCCCGGGCTGGCTGCTAACCATATACGGAGCTAACTTAGGCCTTACTGCCGATAAAAATATAGTTAAAATTGATGGAATTGCAGCCACTGTACACACCGCCAGTCCGGATTCATTAATAATAACAGTACCGCAAGGCGTACAAGCCGGCATTTTAACTATAGATACTAAAGGGCGTACCATAACTGCCCCACAAAATTTAACCGTGCAAAAAGCAAATGTTACAACTATAGCGGGCAGTGGCGGTGGCCCTGTACAAGGCGTTGCGCTTGATGCGGCTGATAATGTTTACTGGACAGATAATTACTATAGCGGTAATACTGCAGCAGCCAGGCTTGTAAAATACAGCGCGGGGCAGATCTCCTACTATAGGCCTACATTCCCGAACCCTAACGGGGATGGTAAAAATATCCCGGTTTTAAATAGTAAAACAACATTGTGGGCCATTGCTGCAAACAGCCAGGGCCAAATATATTTTGCAACACAATCAAGCCCGGATACAGCAGGTTATAGAGGGATATTCCGTATAAATGCAGCCACCCCTACAACTGCAGAGTGGTGGACCGGTTTTGGGGCAAGCGCTACTGCTACCACTAAAGATAATCTTTGGGTGAGTACATCGGCAGTTACCTTTGATAAGCAGGATAATTTTTACGTATATAATAGTGGTAATGTGCAAAAAATAACCCCGGGCGGTGCGGTAAGCGTTGTGATAGACGCTGTTGCCTTTAAATCGGCCGAGCCGACCGTTAAAACGGTGTCATCATACGGCATCGCACTTTCGGGCTCAACAACCTATGTGTCTGATGCAACAAACGGCCGGGTTTGGGTAAAAGATAATAGCGGGTTAAAGGTATTGGCCGGTAACAACACCCATGTTGCAAAAGATGGTGTAGGCACAGCCGCACAGTTTGGCGCACCATTTGGCATTGTGCTTGATAAAAAAGGCAACCTGTATGTTTGTGATAATGACTACGGCACCTCGAAGTTTATTATACGTATGATAAACCCGCGTGGTGTGGTTACCACCATTGCAGGTGGTGCGGGTGCGGGAACCGATATTGATGGTATTGGCGCAGCAGCCGGATTTAACGGGGTAAATGCCATTGCAGTTGACAGTAAAGGTACGCTGTATGTTGGTACAGATGCAGGAACTATCAGGAAAATAACTTTTCAATAATAGTAGAAATAGTAATTAAGTATGGCCCCGGCGTTATGCCGGGGCTTTTTTGTTTATAAAAGTTTCTATGCCCGTTGCATACCAGTTTAATCGGCACATTTACAGCACTTACCGATACATTGTTGTATAGGGTGTTTCAAACCGCTTTATTTAAACGTATAGCTAATTGTAACATGCTTGTTTCTTTAACATTGTTTAACATACACAGCCTTACATCTTAATAGAATAACATTCAAATTAGTGCCCAGATCCTACACCTGCTTTTACTGTTAACACTCTTTACCTCAATTTACATGAAACTTAAAATTACTCAGATCAATTTATTACTGCTATTGGTGGTTGCTACGCTTGGCGCCTGCGTTAAAGGCTCGTCTGTAACCGTTGATGCGCCGCAACTCGTAACTAATGATGTTATTATAGACCCAACAGCCACCATTGCGTGGACGGGCGGTTTAATAACCAATAATGTAGCCGTATCGGCCTATGGCGTTTGCTATAGTACAACTAATCCCGAACCTACTATTGCCGATAGCAAAACAACAGATAAGGTGAATGTATTTTCATACAGCAGCAAGCTTAAGGGTCTGGCTTTAAATACGGTGTATTATGTAAGGGCTTATGCAACCAATTCGGTAGGTAATACCGGTTATGGTAATGTAGTACAGTTTAAAACGGGCAGCGGTACACCCGGAATTTACGGAACGGTAAGCACCGTGGCTGGATCTGGCGCGGGGTATGACAACAATACGGGTACAGCAGCTTTATTTAATCGCCCAACATACCTTGCAACGGATGCTGCGGGTAATATTTACGTATCAGATTCTTATAACTCAGTTATTAGAAAAGTAACGCCCGAGGGTGTAACAACTACGGTTGCAGGTACCGGTACCTTTGGATATGCAGATGGCCCGGCCGCATCAGCACAGTTTTATGTTCCATCGGGCCTGGTGATTGATGCCACCGGGAATATTTTTGTAGCTGACCTTGGTAATAATACTATCAGGAAAATAACCCCCGGCGGTGTGGTGAGTACATTTGCGGGGAATGGATCATCAGGCTCAAGCGATGGTACAGGTAATACGGCAACATTTAGTGGCCCTACCGGCATTGCGATTGGTGCCGACGGGAATTTTTACGTTACGGATAGTAACAATAACCTGATCAGGAAAGTAACCCCTGCAGGGGTTGTAACTACCGTTGCCGGTAACCGTGTAGGCAACTATACTAATGGTACCGGCACGGCCGCATCTTTTAACAAACCCACAGGTATAGCTGTTGATGCCGCCGGCAATATGTATGTTACCGAAGCTACAAATAATGCTATCAGGAAAATAACAAAAGATTATATAGTAACCACCTTTGCAGGCGGGGTAGATACAGCCGCACTTAAGTTAGGCAGCCCTCAGGATTTGAGAATTGATGCTAATAACAACTTTTACATTACAGATGGTGATGGCCGAATCCTTAAAATAAGTAAAGACAGGATAATAACCACGCTGGCGGGCAAGACCGCAACAACTGGCACTACAGATGGTGATGGCAGTACCGCCCTATTTAATGGGCCTAAAGGTATAGTATTAGATCCGCAGGGAAATATTTTTGTTGCCGATTATAATAACAACCGGATACGAAAGGTTATTCAGTAAAACACATGTTAAAACTAAAAAGCCGCGATAAGCGGCTTTTTTATGCCAGGTTGCGTGAAACAAACCTTAATTTCAGGTAAATTATTAAGTAAAAAAAAGTATAATTTTGTCGGTGTTCACACATCTGTATTTGATGGTTACTTGCATAAATGATAAGAAAAGATAAAATTTTATTGCTGTTGCCCCAGGCATATAAAATAGTGTTTCTTTTAGTGATGTTGCTTCCTGCTGTTAAAGCTAAAGCACAAGGGTTACAGTTTAATTCAAACGACAGTTTAATGAGCCAACGCACCTCATATGTCGTTTTTGCTAATCAAGCGCCTACATTTAATGATCATCTATCCATCAATTTTGACCTGTCTTTATGGGACAACGACCATTTGGGTTATGTATTTAACATTACCGATACCAAAAGCAATTCATACAGCTTAACTTATATTTATAACTATAATGGGTCGCCTACTTTAAACTTTAACATCGACAGTAAAAGCAATAAGATAGAGATACCGCTTAGCCTTGCCCAGCTAAAAAAACGTGAATGGATAAAAATCAGGGCCGATATTGATCTGAAAAAGAATACCGTAGCATTTTTAGTAAATGGCAAATGGTATAGAGCCCGCGATTTTGGATTTGAGGGCAGCATAACACCAACGATCACCTTCGGTAAAAACCCCCATTATTCTGATGTGCCAAAAATGGCCGTCAAAAACCTGGTTATTAGTGATGACAGCAAAAGCTATTCCTTCCCGTTAAATGAGTGGAAAGGGAAAAATGTGCATACTGCCGATGGTGATGCGTTAGGGGTTGTAGACCACCCTGTATGGCTTATCAATGAATCATATTTTTGGACACCAAAGTTTGAACGGCATTTTAATGAAGTTGCCGGGTTAAACTTTGATGTAAGCCAGCAGGCCCTGTTTATGTACAAAACAGATTCGCTGATAGTATATAACGTACAGGGAGGCAACACAACAAGTAAAGTATATAAAAATAAACTGCCCGTTAAGCTTTTACTTGGTAAAAGCATCATCAACAATAAGCAAAACAAGTGCTATGTGTACGAGGTGCAACCACCTGATTCGTTGCATAGCATAGCTGCGCTTGATCTGAATACTTTAGAATGGGAGCATGTTGGAAGGGGTGCTATTAAAGAACAAAGGCACCATCATAATACCTTTTTTGATAAGGATGGGGCTAATATTTACCTTTTTGGCGGGTACGGATCATTCTCCTACCATAAAGATTTTTTTAAGTATGAACAGGCCGCCGATAAATGGGAAAAGATTGCCTTTACGGGCGATACGATAACCCCACGTTTTTTTTCGGGAAGCAGCCAGGCCGACGAGAATAACGACGTGTACATATTTGGGGGCTATGGTAATCAATCGGGCAACCAGATAGTAGGCGGCACGCATTTTTATGACCTGTACAGGGTTAATTTAACAAGGCATACTATAAAAAAATGCTGGGAAATTACCCCCACCGAAGAACCATTTGTATCAGCAAACAACCTGGTTATATCAAAAGATAAAAAATACTTTTACGCATTGTGCTACCAGCACGAAAAGCCCAAAACCAGTTTGCGGTTATACAAGTTTTCGCTTAAAGATGGCTCGTATGAAGTAGTGAGTGGTATTATCCCGGTTGCATCCGAAAGAATTGAAAGTGATTTTAATTTGTTTTACAATCCTAAACAGGATGCATTTTATTGTACTGCACAGGAGTTTACTTCCCCTTCGCAATCCACCATAAAGATCTACGCCCTTACCGGCACTCCGGTAAGCCAGCAGGCATATTTAAACTCCCAACAGCCCGATAAGCCAAAGTTTAATAACACTTACAAGTACGTTATTTTGCTGGTAATACTTGCAGGGGGGGCTATATGGTATTTTGCAGGAAGAAGGAAGCGTAAAGCCAGTAAAATTTTTATTGATGATGAAATAACAACCGACTTTTATAGACAGAAAAAAGAGGCCGATAAAAAGCCCAATGCGGTTTACCTGCTTGGTGAATTTACGGTGTTTAATAAAAACAGCAGGGATATCACCTATCTGTTTAGCCCAAAGATAAAGCAACTGTTTATACTGATTTTGCTAAACAGTAAGGATGAGCAGGGGGTAGTGTCAAAAAAAATATCAACAACCTTATGGCCGGATAAGGAGGTTGTAAAAACAAAAAATATAAAAGGGGTTACCATTAATCACCTCAGAAACATACTTGCCGATATTGATGGAGTAGAACTTATCTTTTTAAACGATACTTATAGTTTTAAATTGAGCGACAGTTTTTTTTGCGATTACTTTTTAGTAACCGATGCCATGGCACAAGTGCATCGCCATTATAAAACTGCCGAACAATTCATAACCGAAAATTTCGACTTGTTTGCACGTGGTGGTTTGTTACAACAGGTACCCGAAACCTGGTTAGACGATATCAAGTTAAATTTTGAGGAAGCCCTTGCCAGGGTAATCTTACCCGAACTGCAAAAAATTTATGACGGCGGCGATCATAAGAAAGCGCTCGAGCTATCGCGCGTAATATTGAGTATAGATCCGTTTAATGACGGGGCTTTAAAATACAAGTTGAAATCGCTCCGCAGGATCAAGGGGATAGATTATGCCAAAAAGGTTTATGATGAATTTGTGGCCGAGTATCACAAATCATTAGGGGGTGAATACCTTATTCCCTTCGAAAAGATCTGTAAGTGATTATTTTCCAGCGCTTATATAACTCAGGTAAGCGTCCATTACAGATAATTTATTTCCTTAAAAAAAGGGTTAAAATCACTCGGTTAATAAATTTTTAACTGTATTAATCCCTTTTTTAACCCTTATTTTAATACACTCCCGTCTATACTTGTGTGCCGGTGAAAACCAAATGTATTAAGGGCTAACCATCCCTTGTGCATAACGCCGGTGTTATTATAAACCAATATAAACCAATTTACTTATGGATGAAATTTTTACCTGTTGTGGTAAATGCCGTGGCATTTACTACGGTGTAAAAATGAAAAAGGCAGTGCAGTTTTGCATTACGTCGGTTTTGTTTTTATTGATGTGCAGCTCGGCCTTTGCACAAAGCAAACCAGTTACTGGAACCGTATCTGATGACGCCGGCACCCTGCCCGGGGTTACCGTAAAAGTTAAAGGCTCGGATATTGGTACGGTAACCGATGTTAATGGGAAGTACTCGCTAAACGCCTCACCGGGCCAAACGCTTGTGTTTTCGTTTGTTGGTTACGCAAATCAGGAAGTAGCCATTTCCACCCAGCAAACTGTTAATATCAAGTTAGCGCAAAACTCATCATCATTAAACGAGGTGGTAGTAGTGGGTTACGGTACACAAAAGAAAGCTACCGTTACCGGGGCCATTGCATCTGTAACAAACAGCGAGATTGTTAACACCAAAAACGAGAACGTTTTAAACTCGTTAACCGGTAAAGTAGCCGGTTTGCGTATTGTTCAAAATACATCAGAGCCTGGATCATTTGATAGCTCGTTCGATATTCGTGGTTTTGGCACCCCGCTGGTGGTGATAGACGGGATCCCCCGCGACAATATTACCCGCCTTGACCCTAACGACATCGAAAGTGTATCGGTGCTGAAAGATGCATCTGCAGCTATTTATGGTGTGCGTGCGGCAAACGGTGTAATATTAGTTACTACCAAAAAAGGTAAAAAGGGTTCGCTCGAACTAAACTACTCGGGCACGTACGGATTTGAGGTACCATCGGGCTTACCAAAAGCAGTAGGCGCTATTGATTTTATGACCCTTGTTAACGAGCAAGCTTTGCATAGGGTTAATGGCGGCCAGGTTACCTATTCGCCGGCAGATTTTGAAGCGTTCAGAAATGGTAGCAGGGTAAGTACGGATTGGTACACACCGGTTATTAAAAACAGTGTGCCGCAATCGCAGCATAACTTAAATGCTATGGGCGGTAACGAAAACACCAACTATTTTATTAGTGCCGGTATTACTAATCAGGCCGGTTTTTTACGCAGCGACGATTTGAACTATAAAAGATATAACCTGCGCTCAAATCTATCTACCAGGATAAACAAGAACCTAACGGTTGACCTGAATTTGAACGGTACCATGGACCAGAAAAACCAACCTTACCAGGATGCCTGGTGGATCATCCGGTCGTTTTGGAGACAGGTGCCAACACAAACTATTTATGCCAACAACAATCCCGATTATTTAAATAACGGGCAGGTTGATGGTACCAACCCTATTGCATTAGCCGATGCTGATGTAAACGGTTATAAAGTATTTAACAACAAGTGGTTCCAGTCGCAGGTGTCGGCCACATACACAGTGCCGTTTGTACCGGGTTTAAGTGCAAAAGGAATGTTTAGTTACGATTATTACAGCTCAAGTAACCGTATATATCAAAAAGCATACAACCTGTATAACTATGATGCGGGTAAAGATGCTTATGGAGCTGTGCCTAACCAAACACCGGCTACCTTCCGCAGGGAGTTTTTTGAGAGGCCGGGTACTTTAACGCAATTTTCCCTTAATTACGATCGCACTTTTGGTAACCATAGTTTTACAGGATTGTTGCTTTATGAAGAAAGTAACCGCCAGCAAGATAACTTTTATGCCCAGCGCGAACTTTCTTTAGGTGTTGACCAATTGTTTGCAGGTAGTGCCTTAAACCAGGTTGGGTCGGCTAATCCCGGTGATATTTACAACTATGTAAATAAATCTATAGTAGGCCGTGTTAATTATAACTACAAATCAAAATACCTTGCCGAATTTAGCTTCAGGGAAGATGGCTCTTCAAGGTTTTCACCAACAAAGCAATGGGGCTTTTTCCCGGCCGGCTCAATAGGCTGGCGAATCTCTCAGGAGGATTTTTGGAAAAACTCGTCTGCCCTGTCATTCATTAACGACTTAAAGTTCCGAGCATCTTATGGTAAGGTTGGTGATGACTCAGCTTTAGCTTATCAGTTCCTAACAGGTTATCGCTACCCTGCAAATGGCGACAATAACCAATTGCCTCCGGGTTCTGTTTTTGATGGCACGTTTGTAAACGGTGTGCAAAATTTAGGTATTGCTAACCCTAACCTAACCTGGTTTAATGCCGAAACATATAACGTGGGTTTTGACCTTGAAGCATGGAACGGATTATTAGGCGCAACAGTTAATGCTTTTAGACGCGACAGGACAGGTTTGTTAGGCACGCAGGCATTAAGCCTGCCAAGTGTTGTAGGTGCAGATCTTCCGCAGGAGAACCTGAACAGCGATCGCACCCAGGGCTTTGAGTTAGAGCTTAGCCATCGCAACCATATTGGCGCGTTTACCTATTTTGTAAAAGGTAATGTGGCTTTTAGCCGTACAAAAAATCGCGAGGTGGTACAGGCAAGAGCCGGCAACTCACAACTTAACTGGCATAATAACAATAACAATCGCTGGAATAATATTTACTGGGGATATGGTGCCGCCGGCCAGTTTCAAAGCTACCAGGACATCCTAAACAGTTCGCAGTATGTATCGCGCAATGCGGTAGTGGGCGATTACCAATACCAGGATTGGAACGGCGATGGCCAGATAACCGGTGATGATGTGCACCCTATAGCTTATAACAGTGCGCCTTTAACCACATTTGGTTTAACACTTGGCGGTTCATATAAAGGCTTTGATTTTAACACCGTATGGCAGGGCGCGGCAAACGTTACTGTATCATACATCGAACAATTGAACATCCCATTATGGGGTGGTGGTAGTGCGCTTAGCCAGTTTATGGACAGGTGGCACCCGGCCGATCCTAATGCCGATCCTTACAACCCTAACACCGTATGGGTGCCGGGGCGCTATGCTTTAACAGGTACTACTGCCGATGTAAACTCGATGTTTAACATACAGGATGCCTCATACGTAAGGCTAAAATCTGCCGAACTGGGTTACAGCCTTTCGCCTGGCTTTGCCAAAAAAATAGGTATCAAGGGTGCCAGGATATTTGTGAACGGTTACAATATTTTAACATTCACTGGTTTAAAATACCTCGACCCCGAGCACCCTTCTGCTACATACGGTTACCTGTACCCATTAAACAAGACATTCTCATTAGGCGTAAATGTTAAATTATAAAAAGCTTAGGATCATGAAAAAATATACACTCATCATAGCATGCTTTTTTATCTGCTGGACCACAGCATGTAAAAAGCTGGACGTACCCCCTATCAATATTATACAGGATAAGGACGTTTTTACAAGTACCGGGGGCATTCAGGCATACATGGCACGCATTTATAGTCAACTGCCAATTGAAGATTTTAGGTATTCGCCACAAAGAGGTCTAAACTTCTTCTGGATAATTAGCCCATTCCCTGCTGTTACGGGCGAGGCCCTGAGCCGCGACCAAACAGGCGCCATGCAGGAGAATGTTGACGAATCTCCCTGGAGCGATTCTTATAAACTGATAAGGGATGTTAACTACTTTTTAGAGAACATGCCTAAATATGCGGCAACGTACACACCCGAACAGGTGAACGCCTGGTTGGGCGAGGCCCGCTTTATACGTGCAGCAACTTATTTTGCATTGGTAAAGCGTTATGGCGGCGTACCAATTATTGATAAGGTATTGCAAGTGCCCGCAGCAAATGTTGACGACCTGAACGTTGCCCGCTCATCCGAAGAAGCAGTTTATGATTACATAGCTGCCGACCTTGATTATGCTTACACAAACATGGGCGAAACCAACCAGGTAGGCAGGGCTAATAAATATGTAGCGGCAGGGTTTAAATCGCGTGCTATGCTTTATGCAGGCTCTATTGCCAAATACAACCAGGTAACCCTTGTTGATGCTACAGGTAACCGGGTTTGTGGTATACCTTCAGCAAAAGCAGTAACTTACTTTAAAGCAGCTTATGACGCTGCCGTGTTGTTAGAGAATAAATACAGCCTTTACAAAAACGGATGGAAAGCCGGAGATAAAGCCGCCCAGTATCAAAACTATGTTGATATGTTTTTTGATAAGGGTAGTTCAGAGAATATTTTTGTAAGGCAATACCATTACCCCGAATCTGTACACGGGTATGACGCATACAATGTTCCACGCCAGCTAATGGGCGCCAACGGTTACTCATCAGAAGTTAACCCTACCCTGAATTTTGTGGAGATGTTTGATGGCCTGCCTAAAAATGCCGATGGTACTATAAAAACCATGACTGCTGGTAAGTACGACCTGTATACCAACACCATGGACCTGTTTGCTGATGCTGAACCAAGGCTAAGGGCAACCGTAATCCTTCCCGGCGACGTATTTAAAGGGCAAAGCATCGAGATCCGCCGCGGAATCTACACCGGTAGTTCGGCAGGTGGTATAGGTCCGCTTTTACCTGCAGGTTCAACAGCAAATTACCCAACGGCTAATATTGTACAGTCATCAAACGCTACCCAAACCCCATACAATTTACCAGGTGGCGGTACGCTTAACCCGGCAGGCTTAAGCGGTGTATTTAGCGGTGATGGTACCTGTGCTATATCAGGTTTCTCGGTACGTAAATGGCTGGCCCCTGATAAACCAACATCGGAAGTTTTAGAAAACCGCTCAGACCAAACCTGGATTGAACTGCGTTACGCCGAAGTATTATTGAACCGCGCCGAAGCTGCTTATGAATTAAACACAGCAGGCCAAAATGATAAAAACTACTTGCAGGATGCTTTTGCAGATATCAACCAGATCCGTGAGCGTGCCGGTGCTGATATGTTAGCCAGCGCAGCCAACCTGAACAGTATTGATATCGTGCGCAAAGAGCGTAGAAAAGAGCTGGGTTTTGAGAATAAAACCTGGTGGGATATGAGGAGATGGAGAATTGCCGATAAAGAGCAAAACTCAACCATTTACAAGATCCTGATGCCTTTTTACTCTGCCAACGACAAGAAATACTTTTTTGACTCACGTACGGACGAGCGCAACGTGCGCTATACATTTGATGTACGCTGGTATTACGAGCAGATCCCGAACGGTGAGATCCAGAAAAGTCAGAAGTTAATTCAAAACCCAGGCTATTAATAACAAAAGAAATCATGAGAAAGATAATATATACACTTGCTATATGTGCAGTTACCTTAGTTGGTAGCTCATGCAGCAAATTAGATGATTACGCCGCACCATCCGAAACCTTAAATGGTAGCGTAGTTGATGCGGGTACGGGTAAAACAGTACAAACCGAACAAGGGAGCGGCACGCGTATAAAGTTGCTTGAAATAAGCTGGAGCAATAACCCAACACCGTTTTACATAGCCTCTATGCAGGATGGTACTTTTAACTATACCAAGCTGTTTGCCGGCAAAAACGTGATAAGCGCCGAAGGGCCTTTTGTACCCATGGTACAAACAGATAACACAGGGAAAACCATTGTAGATAAAAGCCAAACGGTTGATATAAAAGGAACAACAACCGTTAATTTTTCTGTTGAACCCTTTTTAAGGATAGAGTGGGTTGGCGAGCCGGTGCTTAATGCAGATGGTACCATAACTGTACAGGTTAAAATTAACCGTGGCACTAACGATCCAAACTTTCAGCAGGACGTTAGCGATATCAACCTTTATGTAAATTCAAACAAGTTTGTGGGTAATAATAATTTTGATGACCGTTACTCGCCGCTTACAAGCTATGGCGGTACTGATGGCAACGCCAAACTGGGTCAAACCTTAACGCTAACTACTAAAGGCGTATTGCCGGGCCAACGTCAGTACTTTATAAGGGTTGGCGCCCGCACAAATTACGGCCTTAAATATTATAACTATACCGATGTTAAAACGGTAACCGCCCCATAAAAACCAGCTAATAATACCTGCTTAAGCGTATGTAATTAGGCTTAAGCAGGTTAATAACAAAACCCTATGAAACAACTTTTATTCTCTTGCTGCCTGGCAGCGCTAACTGTTAGCGCCCATGCCCAGGTAACAAAGCCCGCTGCGTTAAAGCAAAAAACCGCTTTTCAAACCAGTAGCCCCTGGATGCCCGAGATCGATGTACGGTCGGATATTGCCATTGTTTACGGTGTAAACGACAGGCCCGGAATGACGTTTGAGCAGCGCGTAAAAACCTGGCGAGACCATGGTTACCAGGCCCAGTTTATGACAGGTATTGCCTGGGGCGATTACAAAGATTATTTTTTAGGCAAGTGGGATGGTATTAACCATTTAGGTGTTGGCCAGGTTACACAAAAAGGCGATACCATATTTCATGGCAGGGATATGCCTTATGTTGTGCCCGTAAAATCATTTATCGAGTATATGAAAACCGCTGTCATCAAACGGGTGATAGACGCGGGTATCACCGATATTTTTTTAGAAGAGCCCGAGTTTTGGGCAAGGGCGGGTTATAGCGCGCCGTTTAAAGAAGAATGGCAAAAATATTACGGTTTCCCATGGAAACCGCAGGATGCATCGGCCGAGAATACCTATTTATCCAGTAAGCTTAAGTATCACCTGTATTACGAGGCTATAAAAGAAACATCGAACTACGCTAAAGCCTATGGCAAAAGCAAGGGTAAAAATATAAAGGTGTTTATTGCCACGCACTCACTTGTTAACTATTCATCGTGGCAAATAGTAAGCCCCGAAGCCAGCCTGGCATCCCTGCCCGGTATTGATGGCTACATAGCGCAGGTATGGACGGGCACCTCGCGCGAACCGACATACTTTGGCGGGCAGAAAAAGGAGCGCGTATTTGAGAACGCGTTTTTAGAGTATGGTTCCATGGTATCTATGACTGCACCTACAGGCCGCAAAATGTTCTTCCTGACAGATCCTATAGAAGACTGGCCACGCGACTGGGCCGATTATAAAAAGAATTACCAGGCAACTTTTACTGCAAAGCTATTATACCCCATGGTTGCCGATTACGAGGTAATGCCATGGCCCGAGCGGATCTATACCCACCCGTACAAGGTAGCTAACAGTAACGAGAAAGTGCTGATCCCACAGTACTATTCAACTCAAATGCAGGTAATGGTAAATGCACTAAACAGCATGCCCAAATCACCTAACAAGGTAACAGGTGTAAATGGTATTGGTGTGTTAATGAGCAACTCGTTGATGTTTCAGCGTTTCCCAACACACAACGGGTTCGAGGACCCGCAGTTCTCCAACTTTTATGGACAAACTTTGCCGTTGCTAAAACGCGGCGTGCCCGTACAAACCGTACACATGGAAAACCTTACCTATGCAGCTACCTTAAAAAATATAAAGGTGCTGGTAGTGAGTTATTCAAACATGAAGCCGGTATCAGCAGAAATTCATACCGCTTTGGCCAAATGGGTTAAAGAGGGTGGCGTATTGATCTATGCCGGTCGCGATGACGATCCGTACCAATCGGTAATGGAGTGGTGGAACACCAAGGGCAATAAATTTACCGCGCCATCTAAACATCTGTTTAAACTGTTAAATATTGATGCGGCATCTGGCAAGCAAAAGTTCAGCGTTGGCAAAGGCACGGTATACATTTTAAGGCAAAACCCTAAAGAGTATGTAATGGAAGCTAACGCCGACACCAAATTTGTGGATGCCGTAAAACAAGGCTATGAGACAGATGCCAAAGCAGGCAAGCTTATATTTAAGAACAGTCTTTATTTAGAGCGCGGGCCTTACGATGTAGTATCGGTAATGGACGAAAACCCTGACAGTAAACCGTACACTATAAAGGGCCCTGTTGTTGATCTGTTCGATCCGCAATTGCCGGTACTGGCCGAGAAGGTTATTAACCCAGGTGAACAGGCGTTATTATATAATGTTAACCGCGTGGCCAATAAAACCAAACCACAGGTTTTGGCTGCTGCTGCCAGGGCTTATAACGAAGTGATACAGCCTAAAAGTTATTCGTTCGTAGTAAAAAGCCCTGTAAAAACACTGAATAGTATGCGCGTATTACTACCGGCAAAACCTAAAACCACAAAGGTTACCGATAGTAAGGGGCAAGAGGTTGCCGACGTAAAAACATCGTGGGATGCATCTTCAAAAACCGTGTACCTGGGTTTCGCGAATGACCCGGAAGGAATTAAAGTTAGTTTAAGTTGGTAAATACTGAGGTTGGTTTAAGAACCAGTTACTGCTACCATACATGGGCTTTACCCGTGTATGTGTAGTGTGACTGGAATAACTGCACATATTTACGAACATTAAGATATTTAAATGAAAAAATTAGTATTAGCTGCCCTTTTGGCCCTCCCTATAATAACTTCAGCACAGATTAGTAAAACAAACCTCGCCGACCTGGTTAACCCGCTTATGGGGACCGATTCCAAACCCTCCCTATCCAACGGGAATACATACCCGGCTATAGCATTACCATGGGGCATGAATTTTTGGACGCCTCAAACAGGTAAAATGGGCAGCGGTTGGCAATACACCTACAATGCCGACAAACTGGTTGGTTTTAAACAAACGCACCAGCCATCGCCCTGGATGAATGATTACGGGCAGTTCTCTATCTTCCCCGAAACAGGAAAGATACGGGTTGACGAAGGCGAACGTGCCAGCTGGTACTCGCACAAAGCAGAGATTGCCAAACCTTATTACTACAGCGTTTACCTGGCCGATTATGATGTTACAACCGAAATTACACCGACAGAACGTGCCGCCAGTTTTAAATTTACTTTCCCCAAAAGCGATAGCTCACACATTGTGATCGATGCTTTTGATAAAGGATCTTACGTAAAGATCATCCCCGGCGAGAATAAAATAGTTGGCTACAGTACCCGCAACAGCGGTGCGGTGCCCCAAAATTTCAAGAACTACTTTGTTATTTATATAGATAAGGTATTCAAGAATGCTTCTGTATGGCATAACAAGGATATTGACGATGGCAAACTGGAATACACCGGTGACCACGCCGGTGCGGTAATCAGCTTTAAAACCAGCAAGGGCGAAGCGGTTAATCTGCGTGTGGCGTCGTCATTCATCAGCATAGAGCAGGCCGAAATTAATTTAAAGCGCGAACTGGGTAAAGAAAGCTTCGGGGCCACCAAACAAAAGGCCAAAGCTATCTGGAACAATACCTTAAGCAGACTTACAGTTGACGGTGGAACGATTGACCAAACCCGCACCTTTTACTCTTGCTTGTACCGCATGCTTTTCTTCCCCAATAAATTGTATGAGCTGGATGCCAAAGATCAGATAGTTCATTATAGTCCGTATAACGGTAAGGTATTGCCTGGTTATATGTTTGGTGGCACCGGATTTTGGGATACCTTCCGTGCCTTGTATCCATTCCTGAATCTGGTTTACCCATCCATCAATAAAGAAATGCAGGCCGGTTTAGTGAACGATTACCAAGAAGGCGGCTGGTTGCCCGAGTGGAGCAGCCCCGGTTATGCCGATGTAATGGTGGGTAATAACTCTGCATCTGTAGTATCCGAAGCTTATTTAAAAGGTGGCCGCGGATACGATATCAACACCCTTTACCGGGCATTGCTGCATGGGGCAAATAATACCGGCCCCGGTGCCGCAGGTAGGCGTGGGGTAGATTATTATAACACGCTGGGTTACGTGCCTTATGATGTAAATATAAATGAGAACGCAGCCCGTACGCTGGAGTATGCTTATGATGATTTTGCTATTTATAAGTTGGGTAAAGCTTTAGGACGCCCGGCATCAGAAACCGATATCTACAAAAAACGAAGTCTGAACTACAAAAACCTTTTCGACCCGCAAACCGGGTTAATGAGGGGTAAAAATAAGGATGGCAAATTCCAAACCCCTTTCAATCCATTTAAATGGGGCGATGCTTTTACGGAGGGGAACAGTTGGCATTATACCTGGAGTGTTTTCCATGATGTGCAGGGCCTGATAGGCCTGATGGGCGGCAACCAAAAGTTTGTAAACAAGCTCGATTCGGTGTTTATCCTTCCGCCGGTATTTGATGATAGCTATTATAACAGTGTTATTCACGAAATCCGTGAGATGCAAATTGCGGGAATGGGCCAATATGCTCACGGTAACCAACCGATACAGCATATGATATACTTGTACAATTACGCCGGCCAGCCCTGGAAAACCCAGCAGCACGTGCGCGATGTAATGGACAAAATGTACAAACCAACACCCGATGGTTATTGCGGTGATGAGGATAACGGGCAAACATCTGCCTGGTATGTGTTTTCGGCAATGGGCTTTTACCCGGTAACTCCGGCCAGCGATCAGTACGTGCTTGGCGCGCCGCTGTTTAAAAAAGTAACCGTTAAGCTACAGAATGGCAAAACTATCAGCATTAATGCCGCTAACAATAGCGCGCAAAACCGATATGTAAATAGCTTACGTGTAAACGGTAAACCATATTCGTTTAACTGGCTTAGTCACTCGGCGTTGTTAAAAGGCGCTACGCTTAACTTTAACATGTCGGCACAGCCAAATAAGCAAAAAGGCGTTAAACCCACCGACGCACCCTACTCGCTATCTAATGAAAAATAAGTAACACACATCTACCTATGAAAAAAATATTTTATATCCTGTTAACCTGCTTATTTATTACCGTTATGGGTTGCAGTAAAGGCTCGGAGAATAAACCGCCTGCTGCAAAACCGGTTGACCCACCAACAACGGCCGACCCTACATTTACCGCGGCTGATGCAACAACCGCTTATACCGCATTTAACAGATACTATTATAACACGGCAAAAAAGCTGTATTACAGCACCACACAACAGGATGGCCTTGGTGCTATATGGACACAGGCCATTTACTGGGACATGGCCATGAATGTTTACGAACGTACTAATGACCCGGCACAGCTTACCTTGGTTAACGATATTTACCAGGGCGGTTTTGACCAATATGATGGCTATAACTGGGATAACACCACCACCTGGTTTATTTATGACGATATGATGTGGTGGGTAATGGCTCTGGCCCGTGCTAACCAGATGACCGGCAACCAGGTGTACCTGCAAAAAGCAATTGCCGGGTTTAACCGCGTTTGGAACGGATCATACGATGCGGTTAACGGCGGGATGTTCTGGGATTTTCAGCATAGCGGTAAAAACGCTTGTATCAATTATCCAACAGTTATAGCGGCCATGCGTTTGTATAAATTAACCGGCGATGCAAGTTATCTTACAAAAGCGAAATCCATATACGTATGGGCCAAAACTAACCTCATGGACGCTAATGGCCGGATAGCTGATCATAAAATTGGTAACAATGCGCCCGGTTATGAAGACTATACCTACAACCAGGGTACAGCTATTGGCGCGGCTATGGCCTTGTATAACGAAACCAAAGACGAAGCGTACCTAAGCGACGCCAAGTTAGCCGCCGATTATACCAAAACCAAAATGGGTGCCAATGGTATTTTGCCTGCCGAGGGCGACTTTAACGAGCAGGGTGTGCTGAAAGTTATTTTTGCCCAGTATATTATGCAGTTGATAACTGATGGTAAGCAAACACAGTATTTGGATTGGGTTAAAACCAACATCAATACCGGCTGGAACAATCGCGATAAAGAACGCAACCTTACCTGGAGAAATTATGCTTTGGCCGCGCCAAGAGGTGTCATGCAATCGTACGAAAGCAGCAGTATTGTAACCTTTATGCAGCTGTATTTTAAGAAATAAACAAACTCCATCTACCTGTTATAGCATCCAAAAGGCGCTCCCGAAAGGGGCGCTTTTGTACTTATTAATGGTTTTGGGTGATCTTCAAACCCTGACACGCTGATATTGATTTCTATATTTTTAATAACCTATAACTAATAGAAAGGATTAAAGAGGGTTTAACGATTAACGTATTCGCTTAACAATTATTGATAAGTTTAAGGGTTTTTGAACATAAAGATTAGCTTTTATTTATTATTTTAGGTCTTCAATTCAGCTTCGTTTATGATTCTGCGTTATCAACGGATAGTGCAGATCCTAAACCACTTGTAATAAGGTAATAAAGGATCATTTTACATCCATCATTATTTTAATTACTAACATCAGATCTCCAATATTTTATTAACATCTAATTATCAAAAACGATGAGCACCATTACAGTAAAAGACGGAACAGAAATTTATTACAAAGATTGGGGAACAGGGCAACCGATAGTTTTCCATCATGGCTGGCCATTATCAGGCGATGACTGGGACGGGCAAATGATGTTTTTCCTGGCACAGGGGTATAGGGTTATAGCGCATGACCGCCGGGGGCATGGCAGGTCGAGCCAGGCGGCTAATGGGCATGATATGGATACCTACGCAGCTGATGTGGCCGAACTTGTGCAGGCGCTCGATCTGAAGGATGCTATACACGTTGGTCACTCAACAGGCGGTGGAGAGGTTATCCGTTACGTTGCCAAACACGGCAAAGGCCGTGTGGCAAAGGCGGTACTGATAAGCGCGGTTACCCCTATAATGGTACAAACAGAAAATAACCCTGATGGCATCCCTTTATCTGTTTTTGATGAGATACGCGAGGGTACTGCTACAAAAAGGCCACAGTATTTTCAGGATTTTACCATGCCGTTTTATGGCTTTAACCGCGAAGGCGCAAAGGTGTCGCAAGGTATAAGGGATAATTGGTGGCGCCAGGGAATGATGGGGGCCATTAAAGCGCATGTAGATTGTGTAAAAGTATTCTCTGAAACAGATTTTACGGAAGACCTTAAAAGCGTGGACGTACCAGTACTTATTTTACACGGCGAGGATGACCAGATTGTGCCATTCCAGCTTACGGCTGTAAAGGCGATAAAGCTGGTAAAGAACGGGCAACTGATTTCGTACCCGGGTTTCCCACATGGTATGCCAACTACAGAAGCTGCAACAATTAATAAAGATTTGCTGGCTTTTATTAAAGCGTAAAGTATTAAGCGTTGTTTATCGTATTATAAAGCTGCCGCCATTTATGGTTGGCAGCTTTTATATTTACAGGCTAAAAAGATTTAAAGAAATATACATGATGCCTTATAAAAATACGGTGATATGGTTTGGGGGTTTATGTTTAACCATATTTTGTAATATAGTTTACGCCCAAACAAAGTTGCCATTGGCCACAAACCTGAACAAGGCATATGAGCGGCATACCCGCAGTTTAAACGGGGTCCCCGGTAAGGCCTACTGGCAAAATAGTGCAGACTACCAAATCAACGCAAGCTTTACTCCAAACACAAGAGTGTTAAGCGGTAAGGTTAACATAAGCTATCAAAACAACAGCCCCGATACCCTTAAGCAAGTTGTTTTTAAGCTTTACCCCAATTTATATCAGCAACAAGCCATGCGTAATACGCAAGTATCGCCCGAAGATCTGACCACCGGGGTAGATATCTCCGCAATGCAGTTTGATGATAAACCTGTAGAGCCAAATAAAAGGGTAATAAGAGGTACTAATATGTACATCAGGGGGCTTGTAATACCACCAGGGGGTAAAGCTAAATTTAATGTGGCTTACACTTATACTTTAAATAAAGGGTCATTTATCAGGACAGGGCAGGTTGACAGCGGTGCTTTTATAATAGCTTATTTTTTCCCAAGGATAGCAGTTTATGATGATACCGACGGGTGGAACGAATACCCTTACGTAGGTAAAGAAGAATTTTATAACGATTACTGTAATTTTAAAGTGGAATTAACCATCCCCGGGAATTACCAGTGCTGGGCAACCGGCGATCTTATCAATGTGGATTCGGTATATCAGCCAAAATTTGTCAAACGTATAGCCGATGCCATTAACAGCGATTCGGTTACCAATATTATTACCGCTGCTGACGTTAAAGAAGGCAATATCACCATGGCCAGCCAAATTAATACGTGGAAGTTTGAGGCCAAAAATGTGACCGACTTTGTATTCGCCATTAGCAACCATTATGTTTGGAAGGCATCGAGCGTGCTTGTAGACCCAAAAACAAGGCGACGCACCCGGGTTGATGCCGTTTATAACCCTGAGCATAAAGCCTTTGAACCGGTTATTGGTTACGCCCGTAAAACGGTCGAACTGATCAGTTACAAAATACCCGGCATTCCATTCCCTTATCCGCACCAAACAATTTTTGAAGGACTTGACGCCACCGAGTACCCTATGATGGTGAATAACCTGCCTTTTGAAAAAGATGAAGCCGTTGAATTTACCGTCCATGAGGTTTTTCACGCGCTTTTCCCTTTTTATGTTGGCAATAACGAAACAAAACATTCTTTTTTGGATGAAGGATGGGCCACATTTTCTGAATTTAGTCTTTCGCCATTCATCGATTCTAAATTAACCGATACCTATAGCATGAGCGATATTAACAGCAGCGCAGGCTCTGACCAGGATGTGCCCATCATGACGCTTACACCGCAATTGTACGGCAAAGCGCGGTTCTCTGATAAAGACCTAAAACCGGCGATCGGGTTTCATTACGTACGCGAAATGCTGGGCGATAGTCTGTTTTTCAAAGCCATCCGGTACTATATTAAACAATGGAATGGTAAGCACCCCACCCCGTATGATTTCTTTTATTGTATGAACGCCGGTGCAGGTAGAAACATGAACTGGTTTTGGAGAAACTGGTACTTTGAAAAGTTTGCACCCGATCTGGCTATAACAAAGGTTAATCGCCAAAAGCGGCAATATGGAGTTGTTGTTGCAAATAATGGAGGCGCGGCAGTCCCTGTACATCTTTTGGTATATTATAAAGATGGCAGCAAACAAGCTATAGATGTAAGTATTGCCTGCTGGGAAAAGGGGAATAAAACAATAACTGCATCTTTTAAATCAAACAAGCCGCTAAGTAAAATAGTGTTGGGTAAACCTTACGATGTAGATGTTAACCCCAAAAACAATGTTTGGGTGGCCGGAGCCCATTAAAGTATGGCACACATCGATATAATAGCTATTGCCATACTATTTTTTTTATGATAAAGGTTTATCGTAACTTAATATATCTTTGCACTTTAAATTTTACAATTACATTTTCATGGCAAAGGCATCTGAAATTAAAGTAGGGAATATATTACGCTACAACGGCGAATTGGTAACTGTTACAGAAGTTTTACACCGTACACCAGGTAAAGGTGGCGCGTTCTATTTAGATAAGTTTCGCAACATAAAAACAGGCAAAATTGTTGAGGCCCGTTTGGCTACCGACGAGCAGGTGGAGATTTGCCGGGTAGAAACCAACGATTTTCAATATCTGTATGAAGAGGGCGACTACATGGTGATCATGGATAATGTTACCTACGATCAGCATAATATACCAAAATCATTATTTGGCCCGGCTGTTAAATTCCTGAAAGAGGGGATGAACGTTATCGTATCTTTTGAAAGCGAGGAGCCAATAATGGCAACCGCACCTAACCATGTAGAATTAGAAATTACCTATACTGAACCTGCCGTTAAGGGCGATACATCTTCGGGCGCACTTAAAAATGCTACTACCGAGAATGGTGTAGAAATAAAAGTGCCCCTTTTTGTAAACCAGGGCGATAAGATAAAAGTAGATACGCGCACAGGCGATTACGTTGAACGTGTAAAATAAAATTATAATATAAACAGGGAAAGCCACTCTTTTGGGTGGCTTTCCCTGTTATAGGCCATATCAGGCCAAGTTATTACTTTCTGCCAAAAACTGCCAGCATCTTTTCAAGCGCCCCGGCACTGTGCATCCGTTCTCCGTTTGCAAGCGACGCTTGTGCTGCCATTGCGGCTCTTTTACGCATGTTTATTTCATAAGCAGAAATGGCTTCCTGCAAAGTGTTGTACCTGCCAGATGTTAAATACTCACTTAATTCCAAAGCGTCCAGCATGGCCGTATTTGCACCTTCGCCCGCAAAAGGGGGCATTACATGTGCTGCATCTCCCAACATCGTTAAATTAGGGAGCGTTTCCCAGGTTTGATCCAACGGCATACAATAAATTGGGCGTGGAATAAATGGTGCTGCTGAATTTTCAAACAGTTCATACCAGGTACTGCTCCATTCAGCATATTCTTTTTTAAACCATGTAAGCAATTGTGCTTTATCCGAGTAGTCTAAGCCATTGGTAGCAACCCGGTTTTCATCTGCTTTAAAGCTTAAGTAAAAACCCAGGTCGCCATTGCCTTTCTGCCCTCCCAATATGCACTTTGAATTTCCGAAAGCCATAACCTTTCCGCCGTTTAGCAATGCATAAATATGGGGTGTTGCTTTTTCTGCATCGTAAACATTGATTTCAACCATCGTAATGCCCGAATAAAAAGCCCTGGTGTTTGTAATATATGGGCGGATCCTGGAATTTGCACCATCAGCGGCAACTACAATATCAGCGTAAGCAGATGAACCATTTTTGAAATGCATCAGCCAGCCTTCATTTTGTTTTTCCATTGAAACATAATGACTGTTCCACACAACCGTTTCCGGCTGTAACGACTCCAGTAATATTTTCCTTAATACACCGCGGCTTATTTCAAGGCGAATGGGGGTATTGTTTTGAGCTTCTGCGGATTGGGCTTCGTGGTCGCTGAAGCATATTTCAGCATTTTTATTTACGACGATTTTTTTATCTGCTCCTATAAGGGCATTTTTAGTAAACTCATCAAACAAATTTGCCTTGCGTAACGCAGCCGATCCCGATTCTTCATGCATATCAAGCGGCGAGCCCTGTACCCTGGCATCTTTATCAACATCTCTTTCATATACTTTTACATTTGAGCCTTTCAGCTGTAAAAGTTTTGCCAGGGTTAATCCGCCCGGGCCGCCACCTATAATGGCAATCTGTTTATTTTGTATCAACATCCTTTTCATGATTGAAATGCAAAATTCAGGATTGCTGCTATATCAGGCTTGTACAAATGCGACAAAATAGGTGCTTATGGATTGTTTCCCCTTCTTTGCAATTCGCGCGAATGCTGCAGGTGTGGTACCGCTGTAGCGTTTGAACTCCCTGCTTAGATGGGATTGATCTGTATAACCCAACTCGTGAGCTAAACCGGCAAGGCTGGCATTTGGATATTGCCATAAATGGTTACGTACCTGCTCAAAGCGCATTAGCCCGGATACATCTTTAACCGTATAGCCAGCAGATTGCTTGAAGTTCCTTTCCAATGTACGTACTGTTGCATGCGCCGCCTCTGCCACCTTGCTTACCGGCATAGTGCCGTTTGTTTCCCGCATAGCAACCCCCGCTTTAAATAACATACTGTTGGTAGTTATCCGCAATTGGTCGTCCATAAAGTATTGTGTTACTTCAGCTACAGCCTCATGTATCCTTCCGGCGTATATCAATTTTTCTAACCTTGGTTGAACCTGCGCTATCGGGTGCTCAAATACCCTAACCCCGTCTTTATCTGGCGGCAGCCCGAGCAGATCAAACACCGCCCATGGATAACAACGGATACCTATGATCTCGAAACGGTTTTTTGCTGAAAAGTGAGCAGGCTGATTAAGCAGCCCCATCATAAATGGCGATGGCAATGGCTGTAAGGCCCCATTATGCAAGATGCTGCAACCGCTGCCAAAATGAAAAATGATTTCAGCATAGCCGTCAGGCTGTACCTCAAAGCTCGATGGTAGTTCTCCGAGGTCCCTTCTGTCGTACCAAAAGCACTTGATGGCATCCCGTAGCTCTTCAGGAGGTTCAAATTCTTGATGCTGCATTTTTAAAGATAGGATATTTGAATGTAACAAGATATGCCCGGACAACCGGGGATTAATAAATTTCTACAAACAAAATTGTTTTTAGAACCTTTTAAATGGACCAAACCTTTGGAATGAACAGAGCAGCCTTCCTACTTATCTTGCCCATTATTTTTGTTGCCTGCCAAAGCAGGCCTGCAAAAACCGTTAGTGTTATTAAAACTGCTAAAAAAGACACGGTTAAATCCATACTAAAATCACCCGAAGCATCAGACATAACCGGCATCTATTACGCTGAATCGTTAGATGGCCAAAGCGAAAGCTGCAATATGACCGTCGAGATCAAAAAGCATGGTGCGGGTTATTCTTATGAGATCTCCCTTAACGACAAAAAAACCAAAGGCAAGGCCTCGCTGCAAAAAGGCGAAGACAAGCAAACCTACATTAATTTTGAGGGTATTAAATGGGCCGAATATGAGGGCGATATTTCAAATGACCCGGAAAAGGGCGACACCACTGCGCTTGAACTCCCGGTAGGCATTAGCGGCGTAATTGCAGGCAATGAGATCACTATTCAAAACACAGGCAACGCTATGAATTACTATGTAAAATTTGCCGGTTGCGACGAAAAATATATCAGGCTGGTAAAAAAACAATTATGATAGAGCTGACAGATACAGGTAAGGCGCCTACATTGAGCAACAGGCAAACATTAGTATAATGCTGGTAACGGCCATTATATTAATGGTTGGCGTTTATATGGGTTGCACCATCGGTTTTTAATTAAGGATACAACAGCATTAATAACATAATACCAATGCCCAATCTTAAACCATTACGGATAATTTTATTTATACTGTTATTATTACCTGCGCAGTTGTGCATAGCACAAAAGCATTATACTGTAAAGCAGATTCCCGATCCAAAAGCCACAGGCGGCCCCGGCTACGTAAGCAACCCGGATGCTGTTTTAAGTGAAAGTGATGTTGCCTGGCTTAACCAAATTATTGCCCGGCTTGAAGAGCAAACAAATGTGCAAATAGCCGTTGTGGCGGTAAACGATTTTGATGAACACGCCGAGGTGTTTGATTTTGCACTGCAGCTTTTTAGAACCTGGGGTATAGGCAAGGCCCATGCAGATAATGGCTTGTTATTATTTGTAGCCACCAACCGGCGCGAATACCGATTTATTACCGGCTACGGGCTGGAGGGTTTATTACCTGATGCCGCCCTTAAAAAAATAGGGGATAATTACATGGTGCCGGCCTTTAAAGAGGGTGCTTATGGCTCGGGCATTACCAACGCGCTTACCGCTATTGCTGATTATCTAAGTCAGGAGGGTAATAAAAACGAGCTGGACCAACTGATGCTAAAGCAAAAGCACGTAGAAAAACCCTGGATGGAAACAATTGGCATTTGCGTACTCATTATACTGGCAGCGATACCCATACTACGCAGCACTAAAAAACACATGCCGTTTGTTGCCGGTAAAACAAATAGAACCAACGGTTACGATAAGGTAATTACGGTAGGGTGCGGGGGCTTATTCATCATCGGTTTCGTGTTGGTGTTTCTATCTGCTTTTACTATAGGTTTTGGATGGCTTAAAATTATTACGCTTGCAGCCGTTCCGTATATACTGTATGGGCTTATTGCTGTTGGCCTGTTTTTTAGATACTATGCAGCGTTAGGCGCCAACCGCAATTTTTACAAGGATGATGAGAATTTTGCAAACGCGGTACAACAACTTAATAAGGTAGCCTGGTGGTATGGTATTTTATCGCCGTTAATACTGATAGGGATTTTTATAGAAGAGATTAGGCGTAGAAATATTGTTAAGCGCTTTAAAGCACCATTAGATACGCGTAAACAACCTATGTTAAGGATAAACAGGGATAATAATAAAGATGGTAAACCCTACATTACATCCGGCCAGCTTGCCGAAGAAAACGCGGGCGTGTATATATATGATATCTGGGTTAGTGCCGATGGCAAAGAAAACAAGGTAATTGCCAACCAGGGCGATAATTTTGACGATTTTACCGACTGCCCGCAATGCAAGTTCAAAACATTATGCAAACCCAAAACCATTACACTGGTTAATGCTACTTACAGCCGCGAGGGTAAAGGTAAAGAGGTACGCCGGTGCGATAATTGTAATTATGAGGAATTGATAAAAATGGTAGTTTTTCCGATGCTTACTAAAAGTTCAGGTTCATCAGGCTCAAGCAGTAGTGGCAGCGGTTCCTCATCCAGTAGCAGTAGTTGGGGCGGCGGTAGTAGTGGCGGCGGCGGGGCTGGTGGTAAATGGTAAGTTTTTTTAATATGCCCTTCTGCTTTTTTTGCCAAAAACAAAGGCCGTTACAATTTATTGTAACGGCCTTGTGCTTAAGTAGCCGAAAATAAAAGATTTTCAAACCAATTTGTGGAAGATTTGGAACGTTTAAGCCGAATTGATAAATTAATCGAGAATTCGTAAATCTTATGCTTAAGTGGTAGTGATAAAGAAACTGGTGTCAAACCTGTATACGGGGCTTGCCTTATCTTAACTGAATTTCAGTGCTTGTCTTTTTCGTTGATCGTTGTACACAGCGTTGGCTTGAACTGGCAAAGCGCATTTATTCGGTTATCACAGCAAAGAACCTCCTTCTTGAAGAACGCGGGGTATCACCAAAGCTGTCTTTCCACCAGTCGTCGGTTTTGAGTGGTTTGGGCTTGTCATCGGGTTTACGCCATTCCAAGGATTCACGGAACGAGAAATGCGAAAATAGCCGCATGAACTCACCGATGTAAATGTCGGCCACCCGTTTATTACCACGGATGATGAGCATGTTCTCATCATTGTCTGTTGTTGAGGCGTTACTGAAATTTGCTGAGCCGGTGATTACGATAGGGTCTTCGCCCAGCGGGTCGATCAGCATGAATTTATTGTGGATGTATTTGACGTTTTTATTTAGGTTGGTGAGGGATTCTTTTACCCAGCCATCGAACTTGTTTGTTGTAATGAGGTTGCCGATAGCGAAGACGTTTTCCGGCTGGTTGCGCAAATTCTGTATGATTTGTTCCTCGGCGGCTTTTGCTGCCTGCTGTTCCGGTGTCTTGCTGGCCATCGGCCTTGTTTTCTTTTCCAATAAAGCGAAGCGAACTTTCGCCGTCGAGGTTTTATAAACGTCTTTGAAAATATCGTTCAGGCCAAATGCAAAGGTCATAAATAAGCCGTCCTTTGCTGTTTTGGCCAACTTACCATAGAACTTGAGCGCGTCCAGCGATTTACGCGGACTGAATAGGGTAGCCGTTCCAGCACTTACAGGTATTGGCGGTACCTGGTTGATATCCTCTGTTTGCTTTCTAATCACAGCCTCAGCCGGATCAGCCTTCATATCTTTCCAATAGGCTAAGTATTGCTCTGCTACAGAGGCTTGCTCAACTACATGCGCTACATTGGAGTGTCCGAATATACCTCCAATTGAAAAGTTAGTGCCGCCTGTCCAAACGCTAACGGCGTCATCATTACCGTCCAGTTTGACCATGAACTTATTGTGTGAAATGTAATCCTTTCCTTGTGTGCGTTTGGTACAAATGCCGGCTATACCTACGTTGTTAACGGCTGTTTCGTTGGCATCGCCGGGATTCGTGCCGCGACGATCATATACGATCTGGACATCTACGCCATCGGCTTGGGCTTTTTTTAGCACCCGCAAAAATGGTTCGTAATTAAATTCATAAGCAGCGATGCGTAATTTATCCTGGTGTGGCACGCAGCTTTGTACAAAGCCTACCATGGCTTCATAAAGCCCTCTCGATAGCCAGTCAAATATCGGTTGATCAGCAGGCAGGTCAGGGTTTGGTCTTTTATCGCCGAAACGCCGCACATATTCCTGTGAGGCTGCCGCGCCGTTATTAAAATAAACATCATGGTCACCGGTTTCGGGGGCTTCTGTTGTAACAGTAACCGAGGTCGCCGCGAATTTGGTAAGGTTTCTTGGAGTGCCTTTTAAAGCAGTAATCAGGTAAGTGTAATTGCGTCCGGGTTGAGCGGAATAATCTGCCCATTGAAAGCTTTGTACAGGGTGGTCTTTCGTAGAATATAAAGAGCCGGGAGGAAAACCGGGATCGGTTTCAGCAAATGCTTTCATGCCGCTGAGATAAATAGCCGTGTTGTCCGAATGATCAGTACGGAAAACGGAAAAACCTAAAAGATTGCCGCATTTGGTTTGGGGCAAGTGAAAACCCAAGGTAACTACATAGGTACCGGCAATTGCCAATACTTTCAGATCGTCGGTCGTTGATGATTTACGCATATGGATAAGGTTGAAGAGTAATTTAGAAAGTGTAATAGGCCGTTTAAATATACATAAATACCTGTTTATCAACGATAATAAATTATTAAATAATTTAATGCGCTACTAAATTGATTCTAATATTTCTAACAGGTGACCGACTTGAACCGCAGATGGTTCCGGCTGGTTCTGACCTTCAGCCTGTGGTTTTGAACTTTTCCCTTCTTAACAAACAATTAAGGAGGATAATTTTGATGGAAAATATCGAACTATTAAAAGACGAAGAAGAAACAAGTTAATTAATTGAAATACAGGAAAGTATAAAATGGTGGATAGTTGGGTTCAAAAGTGTTTTTGCTTTAGGTACTGAAGCAGGATCGAACTTGGCATTGTATTGATTTTCAGCACGATAGCAATTGGTGGAAAAACAGAGGCCTTGAAATATGCATTTCAAGGCCATTTTCTGCTGTAGTAGCCCACACTGGGCAAATTTCGAACTTTTTCTTGGAGGATTTGCGTAAAATGGCGTTTTGAAAATAGTTCAAGGTTTGACGTTCGTAGCAATTTCTGCCATTAATATTTGTGAACCTTGATCTAACTGCTTGCCCTTAATGGACAAGCAGTTTACGATTACCATTAAAAACGACAATTAGGTTACGTGATTTATGCAGGCCAATTCGGGGGTACTTCGGATAAAACAAGGGCTTTTAATTCTTTAGATCCATAAAAAAATAAAAGGCAATCCAGATGAGTCTTTAACTTTCCACAGGACATCTGTTTGTTCACAAATCGTTGTGTTTGAATTTTATTAAGCATATTATCGTCAATTATTAGCTGTAGACCTTCGTTAATTATTAATACAGATTATTAATCGTTATTTTGCAACCTAAACTATGGCAGCAGCAGATCAAATAAAAAGCTTAATTAGATCATTCGGAGAAAGCGATGACAGTCGTTTCTATGCTACTGCTATGCAGATTGCTGCCTCGGAAGCTAAGAAAGGACACACGGCCTTAGCTGATGAATTAAAAAAGTTGATCGATAATGCGAAATTAGGTAAAAATAAATTTCATGGCGTTGTCAGGAATATGCCAGTCAACGCTGCGCAAAAAGAACTTTCCGATCTACTTGAACTAGTGCAGCCTGATGTGAAGCTAAAGCAGATGGTATTGGCTCCTTCCATTACAAAAGCGATCAAACGCATTTTACAGGAGCAAAGTAAATTAGAGCTGATCAAACAGCACAATTTGCAACCCCGAAAAAAGTTGTTATTTACAGGTCCTCCGGGTTGTGGGAAAACGATGTCTGCCAAAGCGCTTGCGAGCGAATTAGCAATACCATTATTTATTATTCGACTGGACGGGTTAATCAGCAGATATATGGGCGAGTCTATCGCTAAATTGCGTTTGATCTTTGATGCGATGAAGCAATTCAGGGCGGTTTATCTTTTTGATGAGTTTGATAGTATAGGAACGACCAGGACCAATGGCAATGAAGTTGGAGAGATCAAACGGGTGTTAAATAGCTTTCTTTTGCAAATCGAGAAAGATGATTCTAATAGCCTGATTATCGCGGCTACCAACCTTCCGGAGTTTTTAGACAGCGCCTTATTCCGGAGATTTGATGATATCATAGTATACACCTTGCCTGAAGCGCCTGAGATCCGGCACCTTTACGAAAGCAGGTTGAAAGAATTAAAATTGCATCAAAATTTCGATTTGGATTTAATCACTCGGGAATCTACCGGGTTAAGCTATTCAGATATATCAAGAATATGTGAAGACCTGGCAAAAGATGTATTGGTTTATGGTGAAGAAGAGGTTTCACAGGAGATATTCATTGAAAATATCCGACAGAGAAAGAAACCTTTTTAAACCTAAAATATGCCTGAATTTTATCGCGATCACATTTTTTTAAATGAGAATACATTAGCCCTACCCTATACTTCGATAAATCAGGGACGCAGTATCGTTATTCCACGTACGAATATTGACCGTGTTGAGCAGGGCAACCGGGTAAGGGAAGAAGTTACCGCAGCAGTGGCGGCTTTCACCCAGGGCGCCCCGAATGATGACTTTGTTTATATTGTATTCAAATCTGTACCGGGCTTTTTTCTTGATCTTGAAAAATTCGACAAAGGCAACTTCAGGTTGGCTTCTTACCGCAAGACAAATAGCGACCCAGGTGACGAAACTTACGAAGCAACCGTCTATTTAAACCGTAAGGCAATAGGCCAATTCTTAACCAAAGTCGAGCAATATATTACACTGAACACAATTGGAGGCAATCCCCGTCATCAATCCCTTTTGGCGAATCTTGACCAAATTAGGGTAGCCACGCTGGAAAGTTTCTGGCAGGAGCCTGAGTTAGCTTTTCCAGCAAACGGTGAAGTGGTTTGGTGGGAGATTTGGTTAAACCGCGATCAAGAGAAGGCGGTTGAAGATCAGTTGGCCCCAGTTTTCGAGTTGCTAGAAGTGGCTGATATTCAAGTGGGGAGCAACCGTTGGCTGGCGTTTCCTGAGAATTTAGTCTTTTTAGTTAAAGGTACAGCCGAGCAACTGGGTGCAACTGTACTTTATACCGACCGGTTGGCCGAACTGCGTAAACCACGCGAAACAGCAGAGTATTTTACTTACCTGGATAAACCTGAACAGGCCGATTGGATTGCCGATTTGATCGGAAGGTTGGACTTGAGTAACCAGAATAGCGCGATAGCGCTATGTTTGTTGGATACCGGTATCAATATCGGTCATCCCTTGTTAAGCGGGGTCATCCCGCAAAATCACCTTGATGCGATTGAACCGCATTGGGACAGATTGGATACACATGCCCAAGGGCATGGTACGCCAATGGCCGGCCTTGCCGTTTATGGCGATTTGTCAGAAGTGCTGCCGTTCAACAATCCAGTTAGGATTTATCACCATATCGAAAGTATAAAGATCATAGAGCGCAACCAGCCCAATAACCCGGAATTGTATGGTGCTATTACTCAAGAAGCTGTAGCAAGGGCAGAGATCATTAACCCGGATTTTAAGCGAATAGTCTGTATGGCAGTTACCTCTGCCGACCTTGTTCACCTTGGTCAGCCATCATCCTGGTCTGCCGCTATCGATCAACTAAGTTTTGGCGCAATAGGAGAACCCAATGAAACCACTTTGTTTTTTATATCCGGTGGCAATCTGCCTTTATTAGCGAGGATAGATTTTCCGATAGCAAATGATACGGCTTCAATCGAAGACCCGGCGCAATCTTTTAATGCAGTAACTGTGGGTGCGTATACGATCAAAGATCAAATAGACCTTCAACAGTTTCCAAATGCTTTAGTTGTTGCCCAACACGGGGAAATGTCACCGTCTAATACGACTTCGATGTTATGGGTACAAGAATGGCCGCGTAAACCCGATATCGTTATGGAAGGTGGTAACCATGGCATCCATAATGGCTCTCTCATTGACCCGGACTCGCTGCAATTATTATCGACAGGCAAAGGGGGATTAGGCCGTCCTTGGTTTACCGCCTTTGGCGACACCAGCGCGGCTACAGCCCTTGCCAGTAAATTCGGCGCAGAACTTTATTATTATTATCCGCAATATTGGCCCGAAACCATTCGCGCTTTAATGGTTCACTCCGCTGACTGGACACCAGCAATGTTAGGAGGCCATCAAATACATGAACTTACGCCAACACAAAAATTGAAACTGTTGGCTACAGTTGGTTACGGTGTGCCCAATTTTCAACGGGCCAGGTATAGCGCCAGTAATTCCCTGTCGCTGATTATCCAGCGCAGTCTAAAACCTTATAAGTTTGAGGAGAGCCGAGTGAAAACTAACGATTTTCATATCATCGATCTGCCCTGGCCGGTAGAGGCCTTGCAGGATATGCTGGCGACACCTGTGCAACTAAAAGTTACCCTTTCCTATTTTATCGAACCTAATCCGGGCAACAAGCAATATGAAATGGCGTCCAGTTATCGCTCCCATGGGCTGCGTTTTAAAATGATTGATACGTATGAAAGCGACGAAGCATTTGCTGCCAGGATCAGTAAAGAATCAAGGGATGATGACTATCTGGCTGAAGGTGGGGAACATTGGATTTTAGGTAATCAAATCCGGGATAAAGGATCAGTTCATAAAGATATTTGGCATTCAACAGCGGCCGACCTGGCGACCAGGCGTAAAATAGCCGTTTATTCGGTTGGTGGATGGTGGAAGAACCGCAAGGCTTTGGCACGCTATGACCATTCCATACGTTACAGCTTAGTTGTAACCATTGATACGCCTGACAATGGCATAGATATCTATACGCCTGTATTAATTAGTATTGATATTGAACCTTAAATCACTTCTAACAGAATCTTACCCAATTGCTGAGATTACCGAAATTAAAAGGAATTTTCATTAATAATGATGACAGAGCTAAAAATTGATGATTTAAAGACCATATCCAGTCAAAATTTAAATGCGGCGTTAAATAATAAGATACTTTACAAATACGCCAGTTTCTCAACAGCATCAAAGTTTATCATAGACGAAAAGACGTTAAAATTTACGAGCCCTTTAGATTTTAACGATCCTTTTGATTGCAATGAGGATATTTTGAACGTGAATATCGATTCTGCTCGTTTAGAAGAGTACGCACAAAGCTCGGGCAGGGAATATAATCGTCGGCAGCGTAGGGAACTGATAAGAACAGCGAAAAAAAAATATTCTTACGCTGATGTCATGAAAGCGGAAAAGAAGAAATTTAAAATATGTTGTTTCTCCACAAAGAAAGATGATACACTTATGTGGTCGCACTATGGCGATATGCATAAAGGAATTTGTTGCGGATTCGAGTTGCCACTTATTTCCGACACTTATAGTTTATATCCTGTTAATTATATATCAAAAATTGAAAAACTTAATGGTCTTATCCCTACAAGTGATATATTCCATTACTGGTTAACGAGAAAATCCTCTTGTTGGGAGTATGAATCTGAAATACGAGCTATTGGCAGAGACTTGCCGGATAAAGTTAATTTTGAACCTGAGCAACTAAGAGAAATAGTTTTTGGTTGCAAGGTAAAGGATAGGGATATAGAAATGCAAATTAAAGCTGTAAAAAAGTCCCGTTATAAGTGGATAACCTTCAAAAAAATGCAAATTGACAAATCTACCTTCGGATTAAGAACCGTCAATTTATAATCAACTATAAGAAAAATAATTGCTCATGAAAGTTCCGGAAATGCCCAATGATTATGTGACTTTTCTAATCAATAAAATCGGTTTGACAGGCGAAGCAAAATATGTTGACGTTTTGGCGACTCCTTCTGGAGAAGAAAATGAGTGTTTTGAAAATGTAGGAAACAAGGTAGTTAGTGAAGGAGGGCAACGTATAATTGGCTGGCAAATTTGGGAAACTCCCTACATGATTGAGGCGGAATTACATGCTGTTTGGCTTACACCCTCAGGTGCCTTTTTTGATGTTACCCCAAGAAAACACTTGTTAAACAACATTTTATTTATTGCCGATCCTAATTTCAAATACGATGGTTTTCAGCGAGATAATATAAGAATCAATAAAACTGGCAATCTTTTAGTTGACGATTACATCAAATTAGCCATGGCAAAATTTATGCTAATGAATAAGGGTGAGAAAGCCCGTCAAACGGGCTTAGTATCATTTATAGGTTCTGACGCCAATAATTGGGCATCGATAAATAATCTAATGGTTGAAATCGAAAACATGTTGCAAAAGGGACAAACGAGAAATTCCGTCTGTTTTTGCTCTTCGGGGAAAAAATACAAACAGTGTCATGGACAGGATCTCTCTTTTAAACTTGAATTGATATAATCAAAAACTTATGAAATACGTTTGATATCGGTTGTCCGGCGTGATTTACGTCGTTAAGAAACATTATTAAATGTTAATATTCAAAATACTTACAATTAATCCTGGGCTGGAGTATTATACTTAAAGCTATACTAAAAAGTATAAACTGTCAGTAACGATTTAATTAATGCGCTTCATGCTCCTCAAAGGTTTTCAGTCCCAAAAGTTGGTCAATAGTAGTAAATAAGCAGGGTAACATCTCATTGCAATATCTTTCCAAATCTTCCTCGCTATTTGCTGTTGAACCATGAATGAACTTGCTACGAATCGTTGCTGTTGTGTTTTTATCTATCAACTTGGCGATTATTGGCAAATGAATATTTAAGTCATGTTGCAATTCGGCCATCATTACCGGTCGTAAGAGACGGTCCAAAAATGCCGAGGCTTGTGAAACTGACTCTTCTTCAGGGACTAAATCATTAATGCTAAATTTTATCTGCTCCAAGATTTCATTAAGTTGGTATTTGCCAGTAAGGTCATAAGCAAAAAAGGGGTCGATTTCTGAAAAATCACGTATGATGTCATTAATGTTTTGTTCCAGCCGTACAGTTTGTGGTTGATTAATTACCATTTTTTTTAGACCTGATGAAATCATTGTTTCAACTTTGTTTACTTCGTCATTTTGCATTTCGGGATAGCGAGAGGCAATTGCGGCCGTCATTCTTTCGACATATTTACCGCTTAACGTTTCAGCGCTTATGACTTTATCAACCCAATTTTTTAATTCAAGCATATTGTAAAGCAAACGCCTTAATCTTTTTCGTTCCTGTTTCTTTTCTTCTGATTTCACATTTAGCCGGCCAATGAACAAGCCGAGTAACCCTGCTACTACTGCGGTAAAAATTGGTATGTATATCATTCTGTAATTTAGGTTGGGTAATATAAGCAATACCCTTCGTTCAAGTCAGGAATTCAAAAGAAAATGGATTTTATTCTTCAGTTGCTGACTGGGCAGTGGGAAGGACCGGTTGAATAAATTTGTATTTTATATGGCGTAAAGCGTTTAATTCATGCCGCTTTAATATTGTCGGACGCTTGATTTTAGCAACAATTGTCAATCAGGTATATTGGAATGATTTTCTTTTTTGCCAGTAATCGAATTGTTCAGAGATGTGATGATGGGTGAGCTAATTTGCTCCGAATTGCAGCTTCGCTATTTATCATTTAGGCCTAACATAATTTTCTGAAACGTGCTAAACTCAAAGGGTTTCAGCAAAAATCCGGCAACATGCATCTTGTTAGCCTCCTGCCTGTATGATGAGTCTATTGTGTTAACCACAACCTTAATATGATCAGGTAATTGCTCGATAACATCGAAGCCGGATAAGTCAGGCATATTAATGTCAGTAAAAACAAGATCCACATTATTTAAATCATGGATTTCCGATAAAGCCAACTTTGCATTCAGGTTACTTCCGACAACATCAAAACCCTTTATTCGGCTTATGTAATCAGTTAGCAAACGGATAGCATGTGGTTCATCGTCTATGAGATAGCAATTCATATAGCTAAAGATAAAGAAATGCTGATTAAAACAGTAGCAGCGGTCTAATTCAATCCGTATATCCCAGCCTTATTTAATGCAATTTAGCGGGACAATAAGCCGTTAGTCTTGTGCGGAAATCAAAATATGATATCATTCCCCCCGCGATTTCGTTAATGAACGATATGTCGCATTTTAATTTGCTATTACTTAATTACTAAGCTGTTTATAATCAATTATTTGCGAGTTGGTTTAACAATTGATATAGGTTATAAGAAATTACCTCACTTTTATAATTAACTCGACAATGACAGATGAACAAAAAAACAAAGCGTTAGTGCTTGAAGCATTTGACGCTGCTTTTAACAAACGCGATGATAATGCCTATCAGCGTTACTGGTCGCCGGCTTATATCCAACATAGCGCGCACATTCCTCCGGGACGCGAAGGGCTAAGGAATCTAATCGTTCAATGTCCTCCAGATTTAAAGTATGAGCACAGCCTGATTATGGCAGAAGGTGACTTTGTGATGGTTCATGGACGTTTTTCAAATAACGGACTACCAAAAGCTTGGGTTACACTGGATATAGTTCGGGTTGAAAATGGGCTGCTTGCGGAACACTGGGACGTGATACAGGATGAGGCTAACGAGACGGAGTCGAAAAGTGGCCTTCCAATGTTTGGTAATGAATTTAGCCGAGTCTGATCGGATCTAATAAAAACATCAATCGATTAATGTCAGGGGAACTCATAGCAAATTCATGTTGTGAGTTCTTTTTACGCAATTTTTTTCCTTTAGCGATAGTTAAAGGAGGATACTACCACGTGGGAGGCCGTCCGATTTTATGCCTTCAGTATGATATGCCTTCGGTCGTTAAAAGGATAACTTAAATAGATATAGCACAATAAATTTAAATATGCGGAACTGACTAAAAAAGTGTCAGCTGCGTACTATCAATTTCGTATTTAGCAATACTTTTCAAAGTTCCCTGAATTATTGGTTGTTTGTAGTTGGAAGTATCAGAATGGCCTAACTTTTCGCTCATCAAATTCTTCAGTTCAGCTATACCAATTTTTACAGCATTTTCTCGACTTTTAAATTGTTTGCCGTAAACAGAAAGACCACAACCACCACCTGCGGTGCCAAAATTGTAGCTTAATGCATAAGTCCATACATTGGTAATTCCTTTGCCGATCTTCAATGTGCTATATTCACCATACTTTGCACAATTTCCGAATATTAACTCTTCCTGAAATAAAAACTCAGGCCTTTTAAACCAACCATACTGATCGAAAGAAATTTCGGTAAAACCGAATTCCAGTCCCTTGCGATAAGCATAAATGTTCATGATAATGCTTCTGAAACAATCGCCGAATTTATTGAACCAATTCAACAACGCTGCATCCCCTGCTATCGTCGCAGCAAGGATTTCGTCGAGAATTGCGGGTTCGTAATGGGTTAAGCGATGTTCGTCCCGGTAGTTGATGATCTGTTCTTTTGAATCTACATTTAAAATAAGCTTTTCCATATCATTATTTTTTATGCAGGAATAAAGCAGAAGGAATGAGCTGTCAGGGGCCACGGACAACCGTGGTTTATATACCCTTGACTGCTCAGGAAGTGCTTTACCTTAGCATGAAAAAATGATGATATGGCGATGCTTGAAGTATCGAAAAACAGAGTAAATACGGGGCGATTAAATAGATTCTCTGATAGGAATTGAGAATTGGATGTTTAAGGGTAGCATACGTTTAAGGTAAGCTGTTAATATAAGCGTTAATGCGAACTACGTCTTTATCTATGCGCTTTTTCGCGCTCTCATTATCGATCAGTGTCGAATGATTATCATACTGCGCTTTAAGCGTTAATGGTTCGTGCTCTCTACTGTAAAGATTCACTGTTCCGCTGAAATCAGACCCCTGCGCGGTAAACTCCAGAGAAATAACGGAGGTCATTGTAACTGGGGCTCCCAGGCTCACATACTTTACTTCTTCGGAGTTTAATAGCTGACTGTTAATTATTGAAATTACTTCGTTTCTGTTCATTGTTTTATTTAAAACGGTTAATGACCAATTTACTTTACCTGACTTCTGTGACAAGGGTATTATAATGCTTTTTTAAAATAGCATCATCTCTTAGTTTTAACATTATAAGGATAAACGTTCTAAGAAAATATAAATAGTCCTTTTCCTGCTGTTGTGCATCCCGATTATTTGTCCCGTGCAGATATTTGTTTCTTAAATCCTTTGAGTTGGTAAACTCTTTTTTATTGAGGTAGAAATTAAGATAGCTGACTTCTGCGGTGGTAAACAGCATTTTCGAAATTGATAAATAGCCTTCATCAATTAGTCGATCGACCTGCGCGCGGAAAGTGGAATGAAAGTGCCAGTAACTAATATTGCCGTTTTTTCGCAGTTTTCCTGCAACAATTACTTTCGGAATGTCTATAATTTCGATTTCCCCATCATCTTTTATATTGATGTCGCCAGCTTGCACTACTTGTTGCAAATAAGGCACCTGGTATTCTTCAAAATCTGATTGGTAAACTTTTCCTTCACGAAATCTTTGAATAAGAGGCTTTCGCTTATTTGAATCCCCACGGTTTGCGAGGATACTCATCTCATCAAAAAACCAATGTCCTATAATTCCTATTGATTCATGCGTTGAGAAAATATACTTTTTATCAAGTAAGCTTGGAATTTCACTATAATTTAACGGGCTGGAATCTATCTGTAGTAACTCATGATTAATGCTGCCATCAAGTACGAAGTTTTTGTATTGTTTTAAGAGGTATTCCATTTCCGGGGCCAAAAGCCTGATTTTGTCTGAGCTGCTTAAATTTGCATCCGGCATGTTAAATGTGAGTTCTTCAATGTTAAAATAATCTGTAAAGAAAGTTTTTAAAAAGCTTTCTAATAATGCCTCAATCGAACGGCCTTTTACTCGAAGGTAATCCCATAACACCCCAAGTTGTGCCAGGGATAGCATGTCTTTCTTTGTGAAGATAAACCCTTTTTGAAATTCATTTTTTGATTTCATGAAGATCTTCTCAAGGACGTCCATTTCTAAATCTTTATTGATCAGCGTTATAAATGCTTCCTCATCGGTGTACACAAACACGTCGTTAAAAACACTAAATAATTTGAGATCCGTTTCGATTGAATCGAAGAAACGTCCCCCGTAAACCGCTCTCGTGTGATTGTCATCGTTGGTGAAAACGACAGGCTCCTCCTGATTAGGATTCCAGGTTGCCGAAACAGACATTTTCATGGAATTTTCTTCCGTCAGTATTTTATCCGTAATGATTTTTGCAGTTTGCCTTGCCTTAAGCAATAGTTTTGGGGGCAGCTTTAGCTCTTTTGAGTTACGCGCTAATTCCACGTAGTTAAGATTTGGCTCGGGTGAGTCAAGGTAAGTGCTGATGATAGTTTGTTTATCCGCTTCAGTAAGGCTTTTCGGAAAAATGTAGTTACTTGGATCTGTTTGTTTTTCTTCATAGTGCGAGAGCAACAATTCTGCGCTTTCTTCGCACGATAGTAAAAATTGCCGAAGCTCAGTATTATAATAGTTTACCAGTTGTTTAAGCGGTAAGACGTAGCGGATGTGACGCGGGTGCGCTGCTAATATTTCTTCGAAAACAGCACGGTCGATCCTTTTATAGACCTCAAAATATTGAAATAGTTCCCAAAAGTTTTCCCTGTTGCTGAAATCCAATTGATCAACTTCATTAAGCAATTGTTCCTGAGGAAGGTTAAAGAGAAATGATCTAATTTGGTTAAGTGCAGCTTTAACAATTTTCAAAAAAACGGTTTTTTGCTCCGCTGTCCAGATTTCCAAAAAAAGATCGTGTTCGAAATACTGGTGAATATGATGGAATTCTAATAATGAATTCAGATCCATTGCAGCAAAATCGTGCTGAAGATTAAGAAGTTTCTCTGCCTGTACCAACATGGAGTGTCCGGCTAAATCAGGTTTGGAAAAAAAAGTTACCTGGTCAATCCTGCTCATATTTCAATAATTTTTAAAGTTTCCAAATCAGCAGTCAAATTATGGAGCGGGCATACTAATCTTCCATTGATTTCTATCATTTCGCTCCCGAAGTGGGGGCAACGTTTGCCTTCACATATTTTGCCCAAATAGCTTTGGTACCATACCTGGTAAAGCCCCAATTTTGCCTGCTGTTTTTCATTTGGATGCTCCGGAAAGCTAAGACCGGTAGTTGGGCAAATGCATTTTACTATGCGTGTTGTTATTTTTTTGAAAGTATAGTTATTCTTTTCATCTGGTACGATTACACAATTTGTAAACCCTTCTACAATACGAAAGTGTTGCCGCATGCGAGGGTCAATTTCAAAGCGGCCGTCGATGTGGTAATGCTTGTCGGGAAAACCAAATTGCACATCTGCGTGTAAATGATCGATTATGGGGATATAATAAACCCTTCTATCCGGCGGAAAAATAAGTTCCGCGCAAGGCACTTCGTAGGTTTCGCCCGTCGTATAGGTCCCTGATAGCGTGGTTTCAATCATATTACAAGATACGTAAATCAGAGAATTTACATAGTTACTCTGTAAGGCTTTTTAACTTTTTCGATATGATTTCGAGCAAACTCAGTTGTACTTCCTCACGCTGATTTGCGTCTGTTACCAAAACACGGTATCCGCCTTCTTCGTCCGGTTCAAAGTTAAAAGTCGTTTCATTGATAAGTACGGCAATACGGTGACTATATCCCCACCGTTCAAATCGCGCCTTGAACGCCTGTTCGATTCCCTTGTAAATTATCAATATTTCAAATGTTTCCGTCATATCACTAACCTGAAAGTAAGGTTTATCCGCGCGTGCATTGGCCTGGTGGATTTGGCGATACGGTGTTCCCAGTTTTCCTGCAGACCTGATTTCATTAAAAGAAATGAACCATGCTCCAATCTCACCGAATACTTCTCGTTATGATCCGCTTTACTACGAATGTCGAAACTTCGCACTTGCCCGAAACTTACAGAGGCAATAACCGGTTGGCTGCCCATGATGCTTTCTTTGTCACTGTGCCAGGCGACCGAATCATTCCCGTCGCGGTAATAATTAAGCAGGACACTATTGAACTTAATGCCGGCCAATGGTTCGACCTGTTCACGGATGGCCTGAAGCTCGTTTGTCCAGGCCAAGGTGCCGGCGATCTTTTCCGTTTCCCCATACCAGCAAGTCAGGCGTGGCGTCAGGTATTCTTTATCCCAAAGTTTTTGAGTGTTTTGTTTCCAGGGCGTGGTTTCAATAAAGTGCGATAGTAGACGATCACTTTCTGCCCGGCCGATCATCGAAGGGGTATACTCCAGTAAATGTTTGGGCAGGCCTTTGCTTTGACCTGCAGGTGCAAATAAGGTTAACTGTTCCATGTTTACGCTTCTTTATAAGCCTGCATTTTGGGGAAAGCCCCTGTTTCATACCAAGCGGTTTTGGGACGGTCGGCGGGAAAGCCGTGTTGCGCGCGGTAAGCTTTTCGCTCGGCTGTAAAGTTCCACCAGCGCTTGCTGTCATCTTTATGCTCGGTATAATTTACCAGCAGGCGGTAAGAATCCTCCACGCAAGGATCAGCCCAGCAGCCGCAATGCTTTTCAAAAGCGTCAAAAAGTTCGACCGCCGTTTTTCCCTTTAAATCATCGAGCGCATAATAACCCTGGGCAATCAGTTCTTTGGCGAAACCGATACCCAATGAAGGGATACTTTGAAACTCGGCCAGTGCCGCTAATTCCCTGGCGCGCTGCGCTGAAGCATGTAACATGGCCGCGATCTCGTCAGGCGCATATTCCTGTAACATCTTCAGGGTTACCTTCTGCTGCTTTAACACCTGTTTTTCTTCCGCGCTGAGGTCATAATCAATTTTCTTTTTCATAAGTCCTGTATCAGTTGATCCATTTCTTTCTGGTGCCCGGCGATAGAGCCGGCAATCTCTTCCTGTTCATAGACATTCAGGACTGTGCCATCATAGATCCAGTTATCATCCGCATCAAATAGAATGCGGCCGATATAGCGCTCTTGCATGGCGTCAAAAAGCCGGTAGCCTTCACCCGTGTCGGGCAAAATACGCACCCATCTTTCGGTACTTATTTGGGCTGTTTTTGGCTGCTCTTTAAACAACTTGCTTCTCATAAAAACAAAAGTGGGGAAAAAAATGTAAAAAAGTATGAAATATTGCTAAAAATATTAGCATAACTTTATAGTCCACAAATTTTGAAATGATGGTACCATTTAATTTAGAATTAACGATTGGAAATGAGCAGGTTACAGTCACCGTAGAACAACTCGAACGCTTCGCGGATGTGGACGGTTACACCCGTTATGACGTCCGGATGTCGGACAGGCGTGCTGTTATCCGTGTAAATGTAGTGGATGAATCGCCGGCAGTTTTAGCCTACGATGATACAGAAGTGTTTAGTGTGGATGAACTCAGGAAGATAGCTGAAGCGATCCTGCAATATAACCGGGAGGCCAAAGTGGTCTTCGCGCAATGCCTGTTAGATTTTTAAGTAATGGCCATGATAGCAGCAAAAGAAGATATTATAGGGAAGCTCCGTCAGGATATCCTGCGCTGGGAGGGTTTCCGGCCGCCCAAGCCCGGTGAGGGCGGCAGTTTTGATTTGGGGCCTGTAGAGGAAGCCTTTCCAAACGGCGTATTTCCGACGGGAGCCATCCACGAATTTATCAGCCTTTGCCCGGAAGATACGGCGGCATCCGCGGCTTTTATCGCGGGTCTGGTCAAAACGCTTTTGGGCCATGGCGGTGCCTGCTTATGGATCAGCTGGTCGCGGCGCATTTATCCGCCCGCGCTTAAACTGTTCGGGGTTGATCCGGATAGGGTGGTTTTTGTAGACGTCCCGCTGATGAAAGATGTGCTCTGGGTTGCCGAAGAAGCGCTGAAGTGTGAGGGCGTAGCAGCGGTGATCTGCGAGACCGCCCAGATGAGCTTTATGGAATCCCGGCGTTTGCAACTGGCCGTCGAGTGCAGCCATGTTACGGGATTTATTTTAAGAAAAGAAGCGCATAAGTTAACCACCACCGCCTGCGTTAGCCGCTGGAAGATCACCCACGCTCCGAGCCAACTGAAAAGGGGCATGCCCGGTGTCGGCTTCCCGCGCTGGCAGGTCGAGCTTTTAAAAGTCCGTAACGGGAACCCGGGTAAATGGACCGTGGAATGGTCAAAACGCCGTTTTAACCCGGTCATTATAAAAAAACAACAAATCAAGCATTTACGCCGGTATGCCTAAGCGTTTTGTATCCATATGGTTTCGACACTTGCTGACCGACTGGAAGACGATCCGTCAACCTTCGCTCAAGAACAAGGCTGTCGTATTTGCTGAACCCGATCACGGGCGGATGGTGGTGACGGCGAGCAACGCAATAGCCGAAAAGCATGGCGTCAGCGAGGGCATGGCACTGGCTGATGCCCGCATTATCGCGCGTGACCTACAGGTTTTTGACGGCAAGCCGGGGAGGAACCTCAAGTTATTAAAAGGCCTGGCCGAATGGTGCCTGCGTTATACCCCGCTGGTGGCGATGGACCCGCCCGCAGGCTTGCTGCTGGATGTGACCGGCTGTACGCACCTGCGGGGCGGCGAACTGGAATACCTCAAAGATATGACCGATAGGTTAAGGACATTGGGTTACGACGTCCGGCCCGGTATGGCTGATACCATCGGCTGTGCCTGGGGTGTGGCCCGCTGCGCGGAATCGGGCCTGATCGTACTGGCCGGTGCGCACCGCACGGCGCTGATGCCGTTGCCACCCTCTGCTTTACGCTTGCCAACCGATATGCTCATCAAGCTGCAGAACCTCGGCATGTACCGGATCAGCAGTTTTATCCATATGCCTAAATCCGTACTTCGCCGCAGGTTTGGCAAAGACATGGTGCTGCGCATGCTCCAGGCATTGGGTCAGGAAGAAGAGTTCCTGCTGCCGCTCAAAGAACCCGTACCCTACAGCGAAAGGCTGGCCTGTCTCGAACACGTTAAAACACGGCCTGCTATCGAGCATGCCGTTCAGACTTTGCTCGAGAACCTTTGTAAACGCCTTTATAGCGAAGGACTGGGCTTAAGGGCCGCGACCATGACCTATTACCGTATCGACGGTAAAAACGGATCAGTAAGCATCGGCACCAACCATCCGAGCCACCGGGTCGAACACTTATACAAACTTTTTAACCTGACCCTCGATAACGTCGCCCCCGGCATGGGCATCGAACTTTTTGAACTGGATACTACCCATACCGAACCGGTCAGCGACAAGCAAAGCGGGCTTTGGGCCGCCAAACCTGCTGCTGACAGCGAGGAGGTGGCCGAACTTTTGGATAGGGTGGCCGGAAAAATCGGTCATACCGCTATTCAGCGTTACCTGCCCGCTGAACATTTTTGGCCGGAACGAAGTGCTGCCCAAACTCGAAGCATAAAGAAAAAACCTGAATCGGACTGGCGGACAGACAAGCCGAGGCCGGTTCAGCTACTTGAACCGCCCGAGGCGATCGAAGCGACCGCTTTAACGCCCGATTACCCGCCGGTACTTTTTATATATAAAGGGACGAAACACGAAGTTAAAAAGGCGGACGGGCCAGAACGAATTGAGCGAGAGTGGTGGCTGGAACCGGGCGAGCACCGGGACTATTACATAGCGGAGGATCAGGACGGACGCCGTTACTGGATTTTCCGTTCAGGACATTATGATGGTCGGCAACAGGGGCATTGGTTTTTACACGGGTTTTTTGCATGAGTTACGTTGAGCTGCAGGTCACCAGTAATTTTACCTTCCGCAGGGGCGGCTCGCATCCAGAGGAACTGGTCGATATGGCGGCCGATCTTGGCTACAACGCCATCGGCATCACCGACCATAATACCTTCGCAGGTTTAGTGCGCGCTTACGTTGTAGCCAAAGACCGTGGCATTCGCCTGATCCCGGGTTGCCGGATCGATCTGCTCGACGGGCCCAGCTTACTGGCCTACCCGAAAGATAAAAAAGCTTATGCGCGTTTGTCCGCATTGTTAACCCTCGGGAACCTGCGCGCCGAAAAGGAAAAATGCTTTCTTTACAAAAAAGATGTCTACGGCCATGCAGAAGGTAGCTTTTTCATCATTGTTCCGCCAAATAAACTCAGCCAGGATTTTGAATTTGAATTCATCTTCGAGCAAAATGTCAAAGAATACAAAGCCAAACTGCCAAACCTCTACATGGCCGCGACCCGTTATTATACCGGCGATGATAATAAGCGATTGTTCCTTTTAAATGAACTCGGCGTCCCGCTCTGCGCGACCAACGATGTCTTTTATCATGAGCCGGGCAGGCGGGAACTGCAGGACGTTTTGACCTGCGTGCGCGAGAAGTGCACCATTTTCAATGCCGGCTATAAGTTGCATCAGAACGCCGAACGGCACCTTAAAACCAAAACGGAAATGGAGCGCCTATTCCGCCAATATCCCGAAGCGATCAGTAACGCCGCCCATGTCGCCAATTCCTGCAAGTTCGATCTGAAAAGCCTGAAGTATAAATACCCCAAAGAGCTGACCAGTGAGGGTAGAACACCTCAGGAACAGCTCGAATACCTCACCTGGAAAGGGGCGAAGGAATACTACGGCGACAACATCCCCGAAAAAGTACGCAAAGCCATCAAAGACGAACTGGAGATCATCGCCGATACCGATACGCCCAATTACTTTTTGACCGTCGAAGACTATGTCCGCTGGGCACGCGACCGGAATATCCTTTGCCAGGGCAGGGGATCAGCAGCGAACTCGGCTGTTTGCTTTGTACTTGGTATTACTGCTGTAGCGCCGGATAAATCCAACTTGCTGTTCGCCCGTTTCCTGTCCAAAGAACGGAACGAGCCGCCCGATATTGATGTCGACTTTGAACACGAGCGCCGGGAAGAGGTCATGCAATACGTCTACAACCGGTTTGGCCGCGATCGTGCAGCCATCCTGCCCACCGTCACCATGCTGCATTACAAAGGCGCGGTTCGCGATGTTGGCAGAGCAATGGGTCTATCCGTAGATGTGGTAAATAAGCTTTCAGAAGCCTTTGGCGATCTCACCGACGAGGAGATAACCGCCACCCAATTGCAGGCGCTTGGACTCAATCCCAAGGAACCCCATCTACTTAAGGTGGTGCAGTTAACTTCACAAATGATTGGCTTCCCGCGGCAGTTAGGACAGCATACCGGCGGCTTCGTAATAACCGATGGTAAGCTCAGCGACCTGTGCCCCATTTTCCATGCACGAATGCAGGACCGTACGAACATTGAGTGGAATAAAGATGATATCGACGCGCTTGGTTTTATGAAGGTGGATATCCTTGCTTTGGGTATGCTCACCTGTATCCGTAAGGCTTTCGATCTCGTGCAAAAACATTACGGCATCGGCCTGACGCTCGCTAATATTCCCCAGGATGATCCCAAGGTTTACGAGATGATTACGGCCGCCGATACACTGGGCGTTTTCCAGATCGAGAGCCGCGCGCAAATGTCAATGCTGCCAAGGATGAAGCCCGATTGCTTTTATGATTTGGTGATCGAGGTAGCAATCGTTCGGCCCGGACCGATACAGGGCGACATGGTACACCCCTATATCCGCAGGCGCAACGGCGAAGAACCGGTGGACTATCCATCGGAAGAGATCCGATCCATTCTCGAGCGCACGCTTGGTGTGCCTCTCTTCCAGGAGCAGGCAATGGAACTGGCGATTGTAGCTGCAGGTTTTACGCCAGGGGAAGCCGACTTGTTGAGGCGGAGCATGGCTACCTTTAAGTTTAACGGATTGGTCACCAAGTTTGAGCATAAGCTGATCAATGGAATGACTTCCCGCGGATATACAAAAGAATACGCACAGCGGATATTCAAGCAACTTGAAGGTTTTGGCAGTTATGGGTTTCCCGAAAGTCATGCCGCCAGTTTTGCTCTGCTGGTCTATGTTTCCTGTTGGCTCAAGTTTTATTACCCGGAAGTATTTGCCGCAGCGTTATTGAATAGCCAGCCAATGGGGTTTTACCAACCCGCACAGATTGTCCGCAATGCCCAGGAACACAGCGTGCAGGTTTTGCCAATTGATGTGAACCGCTCTTCCTGGAATAATACACTTGAAGAAAAAGGCGGGAAATACCGTGCATTGAGGCTTGGTTTGAGGCAGATCAAAGGCTTGCGCGAAGAAGAAATGGAAAAATTAATTCAGGGACGGCAAAATCATGAAGACGGGGAGTATACGGCGGCGAACCAAATGTGCGATGCCGGGGTCAGTGTAGCAACCCTTGAACGGCTTGCGGGCGCTGATGCTTTTCGCTCCATGTGCCTTGACCGAAGGCAGGCGTTATGGGAAGTCGCCGCATTGTATGACCGGCCTATCAAAGCATTTGAAGGTCAGCCATCTGAAAGCTTATTCGAGCCGCAAGTAGCGTTGCCGTTGCTTCGCCAATCAGAACACGTCGTGCAGGACTATGCCAGCATGGGCCTTTCAATTAAGGGCCACCCGGTTAGCTTCATTCGGCAAACGCTGGATTTGCTTCATGTTGTCACGGCAAAACAAGTCAATCAAACTGAGCATAAAACGATTATTAAAACCGCAGGACTAATCCTCATCCGCCAACGTCCGGGAACAGCTAAGGGGGTATGTTTTATTACGCTTGAGGATGAAACAGGGACAACCAATCTGGTGGTTTTTCCAAATCTTTTTGATAAATACCGTAAAGAAATCCTTCATTCCCGCCTCCTAATGGTAGAGGGCGTGGTTGAGCGCACGGAAGTTACTCATATTATCGTTAGGAGGATTTTTGACGCGACCAAACTTTTAGGTAACCTCACCGCCATCAGAAATGACCAGCAACCGGTACTGACCCTCTCACGCGCCGATGAAAAAGCGTCGCCTTTTGTTCCGATGGATAAACCCTTGCAAACCCGTCAACCTGCACCGGGGGATTATCTTGATAAGGGAAGAAATTTTAAGTAAAATTTTAAGGGATTTTAATCAGCCCTAAATCAGCCCCTATGTCCAGGTAAAGTTTCGAAAATGGACGTTTATGAAGATCTTCTTCGAGGGAAAAATTACCCAATATCATACGATCGATTTCCTCATCACTAAATTCAAAATCTTCAAAATCTTGCAGTATTTTGCGATATGTTTCTACATACTTCACCTTGCTTTTCAATATGAGCTCAAGCACATGATCGGAATGCTGCAGATAGAGTTTATCTAATTTAAAAATTGTCAAATGGCCATCCAATCTATACAAGAAATTAACTTCAACGCCATATTTATTCCCTAAAGGATTTACAACACTAATGTTTTTGATTTTGTAGCTGAATTTGAAATCACTGTGCTTTAATAAATATGGGTTTACCAAGTCAAATTTAATTGGGTCATTTTGATCCTTAGCTCCGAAACCATTGCAAGTTTGACAGCTTGGAATTAGGTTGTAGTAAGATACGGCGAAAATTGGGTATTTGCTGGTTGGGTAAAAATGGTCGATTTGTGGTTTAATAGCTCCCTGTTCCGACAGATAATAGATATAATTTCTATTGCAATAAGGGCAAGTATCCACATTAACTCTTTTGATTAATTTAAGCTTATCCATGTTTTTATATGCATGAGCTAAAAAAAGATTTCTGAGAATGAGATTAGCGGGGGAATTATTTACAAAGAACGTGTTATTGCCTTGTTTTAACGCCTCATAGATCCCTCGTAGTGCCTCCGGTTTTGCAGTAACCAATTGAGTTATTTGATTTGGATCATTTTCTAAGCTCTGTATATATGCTTTTAGCTTACCCGTAGCGTAATACTTTTTTTGTTTATGCGTAATGCCGTTCTTTAAAATTCCGGGAATTCGATTCAAAATCAACTGACGTACATCTGCTAAGTGCAAAAGGCATTCGGCGTCGTTATAATTAAGCTTGATCATAACCTAACCGTTTTAATTCATTTTTAAGTTCTTCAATTCTTTTTTGTTTATCATATTTCTGAAAAAACATCTCCATTAGCTTCTCCCTTAGAAAAGGCTCACTTATTAAGTTGATTATCATCAGTAAATCCTTTTCCGTGTAATAGTCAGCCAATGAATTATTATTTAACTGATTGATTACCCGCTGAATTTTATTTTGTGCGAACTCGCCCATCGCACCCTTAGATAAGAAAAAGTTTTTTGCAAGCAAATCGTGGATATTTGCACCGAATGTTTTCAGGCTTTTTATTTCTTTTATGGGCTGACCATGGTCATCTAAAAACAAAATATTCTCATTTGGTATGTCTGATAGTATAAATGGGGAGTGGGTAACAAAACATAAGTTTATACCTAAGATCCTTTTGATATTCAAACCGGATAGGCTGTTTATAATTCTACTGACATACTCCCTTTGCATTTCCGGATGAAAATAGAGTTCAACCTCTTCTAAAATTACGTTTACGTATTTATAACTCGACCTCCGTTTTGTTGGTGTGATCGATTCAAGATTGATGAGGTGATATAATACTGTACTTACAGAATAGATTAATTGCTTTTCTCCCGAACTTAATTTTCGGAATGAGATTACCTTGTTCGGCGGTTCTTTTAATTCGAGCATTATCTCCGTATCGAATATTGGTGGCGGGATATACAAAACAGTATCAATATAACGCCTTTTATGATCTTTCCTCAAGTTTAACATAATCTTAGACAGACGGTCTATTGAAATTTCCTGAGTTTCAAGGGGAATATGCTCGAACCGCAGGAAGTTTAATGTTTGTTTAAGCTTAAAAGTTATGTGGCTATCGTCAGCAATAAGGCGAGCTATAAAATCCCCAATGGTACTCGAGTAAAATTGTGTCGCATACCTATCCAAGAATTCATAGTAATCGGCATATTTCACACAGATGCTGACTAATTTATAAATGATGTAATCAAGGGCTATTTTATACTTCTCTCTATTTAATCTATGGTAGTTAAATAGGTAGGTTTTATTAAGCATTTCAAGAAGTAATTCACGCTGCGGTTCGAATGAGCTTATACGGACTTCTTCGGTAATATCATTATCCTTATATTCATTTTTGTAAATAGTTTGTTTTTCTTTACTTGGCTTAAGGGATAGTTTAAGGCTGTGCGCCCGGTGTTTTGATGTCAGATCCCGATAGCTAAAATCGTTATTTTGAAAAGGGGAAATTAAATTTGAGATTAATCGCGCCCGTACAAGGACGTTCTCCGAATTAATATCAATATTTCCGTTTGTTCTTAATGGATTTATCACTAAAGGTGTCTGATAGCCATCATTTTTATGAAATAGTCCATCTAGCCAGTTTATTTCATCTTCAAAATCATCAACATTGTAAGCATAATGGGAATAGTTTACTGCAATGTTGTAAAAGAAATCTTGTAATTGAACCGGCGTCCCTTTACCACGTTTAATCCTGCCGTTTATATAATAGGGGTGAAGCCGACAGTTTCCATCATTGATGCTAACTTTGTAAAAGCTATTTGTTTGGAAGTATATGGCAATATTTAAGCCTTTGATTGTTTCCAACCCGTCATAGTCATTAACAGTTTGTTGGGCAATGTTATTTATGGCCCGAAAAAGTAATTCAATTAACGTGCTTTTGCCGGAGCCGTTTTTTCCTACAATGGCGGAGATATTCAGAACGGTTTGGTTATTTTTCTTACGGCCATCGTCGTAAAAGCGGTCAGGAACCAGGTTCTCGACAGAAATACTATCGTTTTTCCTATCAATTGAGTAGTTGTTGTAGAAGTGATAGATTTCATTTTCGGATAGAATCTTCGTGTATTTTTCATCACAACCGGGCAAAATACGGATAGCAATTAATTTAAAACCGCTATGGGAAAAATCCACTAATTGATTCATGTGATAAAGTTTTGTCCCTAAATGTATGAAAATAAATATCGAACACCTGTGGCGTCCAACCGCAGGTGTTTATCGATACCGGTCAAAACTTTACGATGTAATTAAAATAGTGGTTAAAATAATGAAATTTGTTGTTCACCTTGCGTATTGGAAGGGTTATCTATGGATAATTCTAACGCGGGCAAATCTGCATAGGTAAACGGCTCGGTCGGGTCGAGCAAAGCCTGGAATTCTTTGGTGATGGTGCAAGCCGACATCAACTCTGTCGGGTATTGTGTGCTGGCAATTTCCTGAATCCGTTCATCGCTTAAACTATCAGACATCATCCATTCCCAGGCAAGATCATCGTTGAGAATGGTGGGCATACGCTCTTTAGAGTTATGCACCTGCTTCATTAAGTGATTTGCATTGGTGGTCGTGATGGCCAAAGTGTTTACATGCTCACCTGTTTCTTTATCGGTCCAGGGCTGCCAGATACCGGCCATAAAGAAGTAGTCATGTTCAGGTAGATTAATGTAATATGGGTATTTATCAGGCGTCTTCAAATTTTCACCTGTCTTTTTATGCTTACGGTAAATGTGTTGCCATTCAAAAAATCCGGTGGATAAAAGCAGGCAGCGACGTTCCCTGGCGGCTTCGGCAAACATGGATGTTTTGCCCCATTCATTAATAAATAGATTTTCATGTTTCGCATTCAGGGTTGTGTAGCCGGTTTTCCACTTACCGGTTTTTTCGTCTTTGTAGCCATTCCGGAAACGTAATACTTCTTCCCTGTTTTTTACATGAGGTGGTAGCAAGCCCCATTCCATCTGAACGATATCAAAGTTTGTGCGATCTTCGGTTGGGATTAAGACGGCAACAGGTGTTCCGTTAAAGCCGTTGATCACACCTTTATCCAAAAACGAGAACTTGCTGACCGCTTTTTCAAGCGATTTCAGCCTGATATATTCTGCCCTTGTAACCTTTTGTCCGTTGTAATAACACATATACTATTTTCTTTTACTTCTTATATATGCGGCAATTAGCTTGCCAGTTTCTTCCGCTTCCTTTTGACGCCCCTGCGGGATTGATGTCCAGAACTTTTTCTCCCGCCTGTCTTCCGCAATCGTGCTTGTTAATGCTTTCCTCCCGTCGCTGAACTGGATATAAAATACTCGTTTTTCCTGGATCTCGGCTTCTGTAACCTTTGTTGTGCCGTAATAGTCTATTTCAAAAGGCGGCTCAATCTCCCTCATTTTTTAAAGTTATGATTTTAGCTTCATTTATTAAAGATCAAGGTAGGATCATATCCGATATTTTGAATGAGCTGGTCAAAGCTTACTTCTCTTGATTTCAGAATGGCCCGTTTTTCATCGGCCAGGTTCGGCATCCAGTAACACAGGCGTATGGTGCCGCCGACTGATCCGTCATAATATTGGATAATTTTATAATAGTACGATGGAACGGTATTACTTATCGTGCCTTTAGTATACACTTGCTGACTGCCGGACGTACCGCACCAGATCAGTACGCTGTCCGTAACGGCATCCGTTTTATACCCTGTCAATTTCCTGCATAATTCTTCAGTGGCCAATTCCGTACCGATATTTTGGCCCTGGAACTCCATGGCGGCATTGAAGGTGTAAGTGTCTGAGAGGATCGCGGCATCGGCGGACCAGGCGAGCAGGATCCACGGCTGGCAATGGCCTTTGGCTATCATTTCTGAAGAATTGGGTTTGCCGATCAGGCGGTTGGCTTCCCTGTAAACTTTTGTTTCGTCGGGCTGGCCATAGGCGGCATGCCAAGCAGCGTAAACGCCCGACCTTGGCAGATCAAGCGCTTCCTGCTCCAGGCGGTGCGCTTTGGTATAAATATAGAATGTCAGTACGGGGGTATGGTGCAGGGTATCCGCAATGGACTTGAAAAAAGGGTTTACCCACAATTTGCAGGAAGCGCAATGATCTGATTTCTGCGTAGGATATTTTTTATAGAGTGCTTTTACATATGCGGTATTAGGTACCTGGGCACTTAGGAAGAGAGGAGTAAGGAATAGTAAGGTAATTAAGCGCTTCATCAGGGAAATTAATATCCTAATGTAATAAATTGTAAACCAATTACTCGCTGTCTTTGAATAGTCTCGGATCTAACGCCGTTGGGAGCGGCTGTTTTGTTGTTTGGCAATATTCTCTTCGATGAATGCCGGAAGGAAAGTTTCCGCTAAGGGAGTAATTCCAGCCTTGATATATTGCCGGATAGGATGTTCCTGAAGGAACTCTTCGTCGTTAAACCCGACCTTTCGGGCGGCAGCAACCGGGTCGAGTATCAGCTCTGGCGGCAGGGCTACGAGAACCACGTGTTCAGGAACCTCGGTTATTTCATCTTTCAGTTCCCATGGGGTATGCTCCTTTGTGTGGTAAAAAAACAGACGGTCATCGCTGTCAGGTGCTGTTTCCATATCAGAGATATCTATCCGGTTCCATGGCGCTTGTGTTTCGCGGAGCTCATCTAAGCGTATGTCAATGGTAAAGTCAGTTCCGTTGATATCGATGTGCGGGAGCTTGCCGGCAAGCCGCCAGGCGATTAACTCCACTTGTGAAAGTTGTTGTTGTTCCATGATGAAAGTTGGAGAGTAAAAGAGGGCAAGCTGACGTTGCCCGGTGGGGTAAAGGCCGGTAAAAAAAAATCCCCTGAGCAATCGCTGCCAGGGGATTTTAACCTAAACCTTATCACAAATGCGGGCGGGTTGCCCACAGAATTAGTATAACGTTAAATATGTTAATTTAATATTCAGCGGCGCAGCGAACCGCGTGTTTTTGAGCGCATATAGTCGTTAAACAACCGCTCCTGAAACCGTTTCGCCGCGTCCTTTTTTGATCTCCTGCTGTAACCCCATAGAAAAAGCGCCCAAATCCCGAATGCGACTGCAAAAAGCGGGAAGGGATTTTTCGCACCCAGCGCGCCAAAGAACGCGAAGGTGGAGATGAAGCAGGTAGCGATAAAATAAGCTGTCGTTTTCATAGTTGATTAATACTTAAATTTACTAAACGCTTTAGTATAATGCAAGCATTTGCGTTAATTTATTTCGTAAATATTGTTGTTTTTGCGCGCTTCCTGCACGTGTTCCCTAATGATTTCGATAAGGTCGGATTCCGGTATGCCAAATAAAACCAATACCGGATTTTCAGCGTCCGTGCTTTTCAGGATGACGTTCATCAGCCCTATCATTTGCAGTAGTAACGGGCGGGTGACTACGTAATCTTTGATACGGTACATCTCTAAAAAATCCGTCCGTTTAAAAAAAATCCCCTGACCGCTTTTTATTTCCGAAGGCGTTATCAGGTAGGAAAAGCTGCGGATATACAATAGCCTGTACCATGCACAGCCGAGCACACCGAAACTGAAGAACATGAAGTATGGCGACAAGTACCACGCCAGCAAAAGAAAGATAAGTGCCAATAATACAAGCGGCAGTATTTTCAGGAAGGCGAATCCGATTGCCGGCCTGAGCAGGATTTCATTGTTGTTGATCATAAATTAATTGGTCTAAAAATGTGTTATGGCCGGCTGGTTTCCGTGTGCGGATACCCGTCCTGATCCCTGCGGCTTTTTCAAAAGCGTTCAGGCTGACGACTTCCGGCAGGAACCCAAGTGCCAGTTGGCCGAGATGTAGATGTACCTTTCCCCGTTGCCAGGCTGCCCGGACTGCTTTCTTCCTGATGCCCGATGCCACGATGATGTCGGTTAATTTGCCGGGCAGGTCGTTACTGAAGACGAGTGTTATTTTTCTTTTTTGACAGTAGGCGCTTATCCATTGGATCTGCCGCGGGTGCGGCAGGTTACCGATGGCAATAAAGGACATGACGGCGTTTGGGGGATGTCGCCATGCGTTTAGCGTCATATAGGCGACAGCCTCCATCGCGCTGGAGGTTATGATGAGTTCTGTCGCCGGGTAGCTGCCTGCCATCCACAGATCCGGGGTGGTCGGGACACGGTGAAACCCCTCGCCAAATAATTCTTGTTCATCACCAAAATCAAAGCAAAGATCAGCAGTGCCGAAGTAAGCTTGCAGTTCCGGAGGGACGCCGAGCTTTGACAGATGGCTATCCATTAACGGGAAGTACGGCCCCTTCCCTGAAATTGAATATGCTCATTATTGACCACAGGCCGATCATTCTCGAGGTCTGTTACAGCATTATGATAACCCGGGCTTAAAAAAGCTGCTTCGTCCGGATCGTGCTCTTGCCCGAAAGCTGCATGCAGTCCGCGATAAAGCATATAGGATAGGCCGCCATCGATCAGTATAGAAGCCACAAGGGCCAGGCGGTTTGACTGAATCCCGTTTACATCCGTTCCTGAATAATTGAGTATGGTGCCGTCCGCCAGTTTAACCTCCTTACCCTTCCTGTAAGCTTCCTTTTGAGCGGGGGTAAGAAATTCGCTGTTCACCATATCCGGCACCAATATCTTCTCGGTGTCCGAGACAATGAATTCCCTTGTTTCGGGATCGTATTCGACCAATAATTCCTGCGGGTTTCCTTTACCGTCTTTCGTCACTTTCAGCAGGCTGGCCACTTCTCCCTTTTCCAGCTGCCGGGCTTCGTTGACGTCAAGAAAATCAGGTGTTGCCGGTTTACGGTAGATAGGATGTATCAGGAGTTCGGTTTTGCCCTGTTCGTTTCTGCGAAGGGAAACCTTCGCGTCGATCGATTTAACCTTGATATTTTCTGTCTCCAAATTTTCGAGGTGGATCAATTCTGTCCTCCGACCTGAAAGCAGCGCTTTCAGGTCGGTTACATTCAGTAGGAGTTGGCCCCTTGAGGCGAGGCCTATGGTTTCCAATTCTTTCATTGGAAGCTCATGTTCTTTGAAGTTGATCAGGTTCATCGTTTACCTCCCTACTTTTTGTGACTGTGAATTTTCAACCACTTCTCCAGCCTCCTGTGCCACAGAAAGGTTGGCTGCCTGAGGGTTGTTCCTTGCTTCCACGAGATTGGCAAAAACCTTGTCAGTCGCTTTTATTTTAAAGCGTTCGCCGGTGTCTGTTTTTTCCATTTCAAAGGTTTTACCTTTTTTATCCAATACTTTGTAAGTGGTATCGTTGTAGGGAATTTCCTCACCTTTGGTCAGGGTCATGCTCACCGCAGCCCCTTCTTTTATTTCCTCTTTTCTCCCGGTGCCCAACAACAGGTAAGCAATTTTTTGGGCGTCATTTGATGCCCTAGAAATTTCGAAAGGCTCGTCTTTCAGCATCTTCGACCAGGCGTTGGTGTAGGCTGCGTGCGGGCCAAAATTGTGCCCGATCTTCAGGTCGCCACCGATCAGCATCGCGCCTATTGCGGCACGCAGTTCTTCGCGGGCGTAATCCATGGAAGCAAACTTGCCTTCCATCGGGCGGTTTAGCCTGCTTTCGTGGCCGGTCCAATGGGCCAGCTGGTGGATAGCTGCCTGTAAGTATTTGGTATCATTCGTAAATGATTCCCTTTCCGGCAGATATATTTCGTCCCTTACTTTATCGTAGTAAGCTTCTATTCCCCCATGAACGATAACAGCGCCACTATCGGCGATCAGCTTTTCGGCACGTTCGGCAGGAGAAAGGGGATGCAATTCGGCAGCCGCCTGCAGCCATTCTTCCAGTGGCGGAATGCCTTTGATCTGCTCGGCGTTAAAAAGGAAAGCCTTGCCGTTTTGAATTTTGTCAAACTCGACCGTTTTCGTTTGCGTCACGCCCGCTTCGTCTTTAACCCTTTCGCCTTCGGGTGTGCGGATCGCCCTGATCTCGTTTTTCTTAGGAAAATTGATCAGTGTTCCTTTAGATCCTTCTTTGACCAGGTATCCGTTAAAGCTCGCGGTATCGGCGGACATCCAGCGCGGGTCGTTAAAGCCTTTAAGCGAAAGATTGATGGCATTCATGGCACTGTATCCTTTTCCGGTGATCGGGTTAACGGGTGCAACGAATGCGGGCATGCCATTTTCTTTTACCGGTTTTTGAAAAGGGGAAGTCCCTGCTTTGAATTCGTTGATCAGCTTTTCTGCAAGCTGCTCGTAGAGCGGTTTAAAAGTTTTACTCATGATTTTTGTATTGATTAATTGATAAATAAATTCGAGTGGATCGAGATAGCGGTTACCGGCACGGATGCTGAAATGAAGGTGTTCACCAGTCACACGGCCAGTTTTTCCCGTAATTCCGATAGGTTGTCCTGCTGTTACGCGGTCTTCGGGAGACACAAACACCTGGCTTAAATGCCCGTAGATGGATAGGAAATCCTGATGATTTAGGGTTATGCCAACTCCGGCTACATCATCATAGCCGGTAGCCGTCACTTTGCCGTCGGCCAGGGCATACACGGTGTCAGACCTTGCCTTAAAATCTACCCCGTTATGAAAGGCATAAATCCCCGTTACGGGGTGTTTACGGTAGCCAAAAGAAGAAGTGATGGACAGGCGCGCAAGCGGAAGGCAGATCAGGCAGCACATCATACCGGCTTTCATCGTCCTATGTATTGATTATGATGCAGGCCGAGACTTTCTTCGACAGATACCAGGCTATTCTTCCATATCTCCGGATTTTCGCGGGCGATCTGTAAAGCGTTCCAAATATCCGTGCTCCTCCCCATTTGCTGTAACAAGGATATCTTATACAGGTCTTTATAGGAATTTAGGTTGGGGATGGCAAAATCCATTCCCCCGGTGGGATAAATCTCTTCTTTGGGTTTTAATTTAAACAAGGCATCGGAAGGGTAAACCGCTTCGGCCTCGTCTGTGAAAACCACGTGTATTTCATTGTTTGGAGAATCTATATAATTGACTATTCCTATAAAGCCTTCACGTCCCGCCGGATGGTTTTCGAGGTTCGGGTGCACGAGCACGAGGGATCCCAGTAGTTCATGTTCTGTCATGTCATTTCATTTTTGATTTTGAGGTATTGACTGGCTGTGCCTTAAAGAGCGCAACCATATCTTCGATCTCCTGGCTTATGCGGTTAAAGTTTTGACGGAGTTTTTCGTCCTTGCGGCCGTTGAAATCATAGTAAGCAGGCAGGGCGCGGTAGTTCTTTTCTTCCCCAGATATTTCGGCCATGTCCAGGTTGATCCGGCAATTCACAGCGGAGGTTACAAACTGTCCGGTAAATTTCTCCTGCGCGTCGGCCGCGATAACGCCGACCATTTCGCCGGCGTTAAGTGAAGCTATCTTTCCCGCCGGGATCAGTACCTCTAATTTCTCGTTGAGGGAAGTAGACGTTTTATTGCGGTCAATGGAAAGCCCTTCGCCGATCTGCTTGGACTTACCGAACAGGCGTTCCAGCCATTCGAGTGTTTCCTTATTGCGGACTGAACCTGACAGCACGTTTCCGACGACGGAAGTAATGGTCGCAGCGGTGTCTTTGCCATATTGCTGGTTAAACTGTGGCAGTTCCTGCAGGCCCATCAGCACGGCGACTTTATTGCTGCGGGCAGTAGCAATCAGGTTTTCTACTTTGTGAACAAATAGTGTAGGCACCTCATCGATGATGAGTGCCGAGGGCAGGTTGCCCTTGGTATTAATCAGTTTGGTTAGCCTGTTTATGACAATGGAATAGCAGGCAGAGTTTATGTTTTGCGTATTAGGGTCGTTGGCCAGGACGAGTATGCCCGGGTTTTCCTTCGCGGAAATTTTTAGGTCGAAATCATCACCGGAGAAGACCCAGTAGGTTTCTTTCGTTGCCAAACGGCTGATAAACACTTTCAGCGTGCCGATTTGCCCTTCCAGTTGGTCGAATGCTTTCGCGCGGTAGGCGCTCATGAAGGGTGACATGAGTGATCGTAGCTCCGGTTCGGAAACGAGGGCGTCAAATATTTCTTCGTAGGACCGGTTGAGCATGGCCAGTACATGCGGCAGGCTTGAATATTTGCCGCCCGCGTATTTGCTCAGGAAATAAATACAGGACGCTAAGAAGTTGATGGCGGATTGCGTAAAGAACTGGTCGCTGCCGCCTGACTTGTCTCCTTTTTTTAACGCCTCTACGAGCCCTTCCGCGGTTTCCGCCGCATCTGCCAGTGAGCGGATATAGTCGGCCCGCCAGGGATTGATGCGCCTGCTTTTTTCCGGGTCGTTTAGGTTTAGCACATGAAACGTAAACCCGGCCAGTTTTCCTGCCTGTTTGGCTTTCAGGTAATGATAGTAAGCGATCTGTCCGAGGTCAGGGAACTTAAAATCATACAGGCAAACGGCGAATTCTTTAGCGATGAGCTGCCGGATAAAGGGATTTACGACCGAAAAACTTTTACCCGAACCCGGCGTGCCGATCACGATGGTCCCTCTAAAAACGTTGCAGATATTGATCCAGCCATGCCTGACTTTCCTGTTATAATAAAATAGCATGGGAATATTAACCGAATAGGGTGTAAAAACCTGCTTTACCGGCTGCATAAAGCTTTCGGCTTCCGTATTCCATTTATCCTTGCCCATCCCGGACCGGATCATCTTGGATATGTTGTCCATGGAAAGGCTTACCAAAATGGCACCTAAAAAGGAGCATACCATGTAAAGGAAGTCCCACCAGGTCGTGTAAATAAACGCGAGTGGTGATGCGCGTCCATAGCAAGCGATGCTGCCAAAAAACAAAAGCAGGCCGATGGCAAGTGGAAAGATGATCTGTCTTCTCGGATTGAATTCCGTATCTTTTTTAGACAGCGTCCCTATGCTGACCAGGCAGATCAGACCGAACGTACATAACTTACTGTAAAGCAAACTTTGATAGATGGCGATATGACTGATCTTGTCCAGCGGGTCAAAGAAAAAGCCCCAAAATGGGGCTTTCTGATAAATAAATATGGCGGCTTCCAGGGCAATAGACAGGTATATGCCGCATTGAAGGAAGCCATGCAGCTTCTGCTGTTCACGTGTTTCTTCCATAAAATGGTGTTGTTTTGGATGTTGAAGAATAGATCAGCGTTTGACGCCGCCGTAGTTAAGGTCTTGCGCCTCATCATTGCCATCCGGGCACAAATCGATAATATCGGCTTCCCGCTGTTTTTCCGCAATGCTTTGAGCGATCTTTGTTTCCAGTTCCGCAAGTGTAGCTTTGAGCGCGACCAATTTGGATTCCTGCTCAAAAGGCCTTTTTGTAAGTTCTGTTATTACCGGAATCTCCTTTTCCAGGGCTTCGAGTTTTTCGCGGTATTTCAATACCAATGAGCTTACGTTGTCTATGGCGTTAAGAAAATATTTCGCGGCGCTTTTCGGGTTATCTGTATTAGGGATGCCATTGTTGCGCGTATATTTTATACCGGTTCCAGGACTTTCCGCGTAAAGGCTGGACACCATTTCGAACTTACTTCCCTGTTCGGTCTGAACCCAGGCTGACTGGCGGTTGAGCATCAGCTGAAAGCCATAAAGTTCGCCAAGCTTATATTCGGAATGCTCAGAAAATGCCGGCCTCCATTCCTTATACATGCCGATAAACCATTTGCCTACAGCTGCCTGATCTTTTTCGTGGATGTCAGGCACTACTAAAGGATTAAGTTTTTGACCTTTGGCATCTGTTTTTAACACCTTCAGGTATGACGCTTCATCTTTTTCCAGTTTGCCAAGCATTACTGCTGTCTGGTCCCGCTTTTTTCCGGTGTCTTCGAGCAGGTACCTGCTTCTGGCAACTTCTTTAAAGTGAGAAGACTTGAAGCTTTCCAACTCGGCGACCTTCTTTTCAATCTTAGTTTTTTCCAGCAGGGACGTATCACCGGATAGGATAGCGATGTATTCCGAGAAGTTCATGCCGCTTTGTTCGTCCATCGCCCCTTCATCGATAACCCGGAGGCTCAGTTCCGAGTTTTTCATCTGGCTGATAAACGTCTGTTTATTTTTCAGCAGGCCAAATTTGTAGTTGTCCAGTGATTGCTCGACGGCGTAGATATAGTTCCTGACTTTGTTGCCCGAAAACATTTTCGCGAGCCAGTTACCCTGTCTTGCACCACGGCCGTCACGCTGCTCAAGCTCAGAAGGTTTCCATGGAATATCCATATGATGCATGGCGATAACGCGCTGCTGTACATTCAATCCCGTGCCTGCTTTCTCTGTGCTGCCAATTAAAATCCTGATCTCACCTGCATTCATTTTTCTGAATAGCTCGGGCTTTTGCCTGTCGGTCCAGTTATGTATAAATGTTATTTCTTCGGCAGGAATGTCAAAGTCACTGACCAGTTTGTCTTTTAGCGCATCATAGATATTGAAGCTGTCGGGCTTTGGTGTGCCGATATCGCTAAAAATGATCTGCGTGCCCTTGTGTTCAGTACTATCCCGGTATTCCCGGGCTACATTGCGTGCACAGGTATTTACTTTATTACCGGGGTGGTCGCCATAACGTTCCGCGCTTACCAGCCGCATGTCAACGGCCATTTTTTTGGCATAGTTGGTTGCTATCAGCATACGTCCGAGATCTTCATTTCCGGTCAGGGGTTCCCTACCGATTAATGTGGCATCCCCGGTTTTGGCAAACTTCATAAGGCGGCGCGTAAAGTTCGCCTGGGCCGGGGTTGGCGGTATATTGACCAGCACTTCATCAATAGCGGGTTTGTCAAGATTGATATGTTTCGCTGTTTTGTAGTCGGTAATCTCGTTGTAAAAGCGCGCTAACTCCGGCACTTTTATAAAGTAGCGGAATCTTTCTTTAGCCCTGATTTCGTTCGTTACACTGAATTCAAAGTCAACGGTTTTGCGCGCGTAGACGGCCGCCCAGGCGTCGAAGTTGCTGATCTGTTGCCTTTCCATCTCGTTAGGCCGCAGGTATTTGAAGATCAGGTACATCTCTGTCAAGCTGTTTGATACCGGCGTACCGGACAGAAAAGTTACGCAAAGGTCAGCGTTAAACTTTTCCTGTAACGACCTAATGGCGAACAGCATATTGAGTGATTTTTGGCTTCCCTGAATATTGCCGAGGCCAGCGACACGGTTATGACGTGTTGTAAAAGTCAGGTTTTTGAATTTGTGGGATTCATCTATAAACAAATGATCGACCCCCATTTCCTGAAAATTGATTCCGGTATCTTTCCGTGTATCGATCGCATATAATACGGCACTCAAATGAACCTGCAGGTTGTTCTTCCTGATTTCCAGCCCCTTTAGCATCGCCTTGTTAATGGCTGTGCCAAGGGTGGAAAGTGTGGCGAGATCGCGGCTCACGTTATCCAGTTCCATCTGAAATATTTCCCGCTGGATCTCCGGTGACTGCGGGATCATGCCGAACTGGTCATGCGTTAAGATCACACAATCCCAGTTGTTGTTTTTGATCTCGTGGAACAGGCGCTGCCTGCGTGCCGGGAGGTAATCATTTTCGCCGGGGGCCAATATCCTCGCGTTGGGGTAGGCCAGTTTAAACGTATCCCTGATTGCGCTTACATTAGCTTTTAGGGCGAGGATCATTGGTTTATGGATCAACGATAGGCGCTTCATTTCCATTGCGGCGACCACCATGGTCAATGTTTTACCAAGGCCGACTTCATGATCCACCAACGCGCCCCGGTTTTGGATAATGCGCCATGCCGCATCCTTTTGTGAACTATACAGGTCAGGGATATCGAGCGCTTTAAGGTCGAGGCCGGGGAAGCGCAGATGGCTGCCGTCATATTCCCGCAGCACGTAGCAGTTGAATGTCTCGTTATAGAGTTTTTCGATCAGCTGTTTATCGGCCGCCGGCAGTTCTTTCAACCAGTCGTTGTACCTGTCGCGGATCGCTTCGATCTTCCGGTGCGCGGTTTGGATGGCTTCCGTGTCGGGCATACGCCTAAGCTTGCCATCCACTTCCATGGGATAGGTGATTTGAGGCGTCGTATTTTCCAGGGCGTGCTCCAGAAGGGTACGCCCGGTGATGCGGTCGCTTTGCTTGGGAACAACTGCATACTCTTCATTTGTAGTCGTATTCCCGCTGCCGTAACTAACCTTGAACATGTCGACTGACGGGAAATAATTGACCTCCGTGTTGACCTTAAATAACTCGGTTGCGAATGCCTCGTAGTATTTGAGCGGCAGCCAGCGCTCACCAAGGTTAAAATCCAGTAGCTCAAACGGGATTAGTTGCGGCTGAACATTGCGGATGGCGGTGAGGCTTCGCAGTACCTGAAAGTTTTCCGGATCAGCCCCTGCACATTTTTCCGCTTCCTTTAATTTGGCGACTACGTTGCCGGAAAGATAGCTGTCGGTTGTTTCCCAGGTTTCATTTTCAGGATTGAGCAGGATTTGCTTTTCCAGGCGAAAGATTAAGTCGTCTTCTGCAAGACCGGTCATTTCTCCTATGCGGTTGATATCGACACGGCCGATATCATTCAGGCAGCGGGCAAGTGCATCAGCAGGGTCGCTGGTACTGTAGAGATGGTCTTTGGGGAATACCGGCCCGCGGAAAATGTCTGAAGTAACAAACTTTTCATTTTCTTTCAATTCCAGCGAGGCGAGTATTTTGAAGCCAAACGCGGCGTCGCTAAGGATCTTAAGCCGGTTTACCTGTTTGTTCAGTTCGCCATACTTTTCAGTAAAGGCACTGTAATAGCCGTTCAGCGCCTTTCGCAATTCCGGGAATGCAAGATGATGTTCTGCTTCGGACGCATAAAGGTGTAAATAGGAGTTCCGCAGCGGGATATACGCCAGGTAAAAATTAAGGTCAGCCTGGACTTCCAGAGCGGTAAATGACGCTGCTCCCTCATGGGGTTCACCAATTAAGCCTGCCTTGCCTTCTAAAAGCACTAAAGTTCCTTTTTCATAAAATGGTTCAAGGCCGGTAAACGCTTTGGGCCTGTCGGGAAACAATTTAAAGGATTGTTCCAGGCTGCTGTCTCCATCGTACCGGAAGTCGTATGCGAAATTTTTCAGTTTGGCAGAAAGAATATCAAGCTCATTGCCCAGGCCCATGCCGCTTAACCATTTCGCCGGCACGGAAAGTTCGGCGACATTGCTGAACAATTTATACAAATACCTGGCGTTCGCTTTGGACCTTGCTGTTAGCAAAACAACGCTGTCATGGGCGGGGCGGGCGGTAGTACGGATGGTACTGATTTGCCTCGCCGTTGCCCCTTCTACCATAAACCTGTCCGCGTCGTCAAGATAAGATTGTGCCTTATTGTTGTTTTCGACGGGAACAGCATCAAACAGGCCAAGCTGGCCGATCGCGTTACCATCGCTAACCTCGGGTACGGGCAGAAAAGTGAACTTTCGTTCCGTTGAATGTTGCGACAAAAAATGTATTGCTTGCCATTTCGCATAATCGAAACATTCCGCCATACCTGTACCGATCTGTAATTTAAGTTCCGGCAAAATGTCGCGGATATTTCCGTTTTGCCAAACCACGATATTCGCCTGGCCGTAATTATTAGTGTCTTCGATCACCTCATCCCCAAGCATCAACCCGGGATGTGCAGCGAGGTAAGCATTCAAATGGTACGCGCCCTTTTCACCTGTTTGCATGACCGTACCGATAAGTAGTTTTTCCGCTTCGCTAAGTGATTCTTTGGTATCATTTTTCTGCACGATCAGAAGATGGGTGCCGACTTCAACATTCGCATTCTCTTTCATCAGGTTGGCGGGCAAAACGGATACGCTGATCAGGTCCGCGGAAGTCAGCAGGTATTTTCGTGCAGCATCGTTGGATGGGCTATTTAAGAAACCATCTGTTACGATGTAAGCAAGAATCCCACCGTCAGCGAGTTTATCCAGGCCTTTAGCAAAAAAGTAATTATGAATGCGCGAGGATATGCCGCTGTTGTTAAAGGCAGGATCATGGACCGAAAAATTGCCGAAGGGGATATTACTGATGACCAGGTCAGACATTCCTTTTTCACTTGGCGTGGTTTCTTCCAGGCCTTTAACCTGCACAGAAATTTTGGAGCTGGTTGCCTGTGCGAGGACTGAGAGGATCCTGCCGGTCAGTAAATCCTTTTCGACGGCATTGATTGCTTCCAATCCGGGAAAAGCGCGTAACGCTTCGGTTACAAATACTCCTGCACCGGCGCTTGGCTCGTAAATCCTCTTTGGGTGGATGCCGCTGTTTTTAAGAGCCGAAAATATTGCATCCGGGATAAAATCAGGGGTGTAGAATGCGGTCGAAACGCTGTTTACAATAGAGGCGAAAGTACGTTTATAATCGGCGTCGGACAGTTTATCACGGAGTATTTTATGCAAAGCCATTACTTCGGCATGCATCTTCAGGTCGGTTTGAGAAATATCGTACTGCTGCCAGTCCGCGGCTGTTCCCGGAGGAAACATCACTGCTTTTATCCCGCCAAATCCGGAATAGCTTTCCAGCTTCTTAATTTCTTCCGGTGACAGTTCCTGACCGATATAATTCAGGGCTATTTCGATGGCCGACATATTATCAGCCAGTTTATTGCTGCTGTTGAATGCCATCTTATTCCTCCTCTAAATAATTTGCGATCGTCCCGATAACTTCGTACCTGAGAAATCTGTCATCCTCTTCCAGCCCGGTTAATAAGGGCGCGCAGATTTCCTGGATATTTGTTAATTCATAATGCAGTATCCCGTGGTTGATAAAGCGCAGGTAGGCTGTGAGAAATTCCTCCTCCAGGATCAGCCTTAAATAATCGTAGGCTATCAGGTTCGTCATAAGAAATCAGTTTGGGATGGTGTCGGCGTTGAGGATGTCCTGATATGAAATTTTTAGGGTCAGGACGCGGCCGGAGATCTGTTTTTCGCTAAGTTCTGCCAGTAGTACTTTATTACCGGGAAAGCTTATTTTTTTGAAGACGAAAATGTTGCGGTAGCTTTTTTCAAAGGCCGGGGTGGCAAATAGCACGAACTCAGGTTTCAGTTCAAAAGATTGTACGTTCGAGGCCTTATTGACTTTTTTATCATCGATCCGGAAACGGAAATCTTCAATATCGTACCCGAGGTTTGTTTTGTTGCGGTAGCTGATATCCAGGAAAATGTAGTCTCCGGCTGTATAAATATGGTTTAATTTTCCGGTGAGGCCGAAAGCTTTTACCTTTTCCATTTGTTTTGCAGGTCGTTCCGCGATCACTCTCAGTGCCATGCTTTTAAGTTGGTTTTGCGAGAACCCGATGCCGGCGATATCCAATGGCTGCATATCTTCAGGCAGAATATTAATTTCCGTGAGCGCGTCTGCGTTGCCCCGGACAACATGGTATTGGGCGATAAACTTTTCACCGGCAACAGTTATCAGGGCATCGGTAAAACTGGTAACAGAGTCATTCAGGCGCAACCTGAGCACGTTTTTTAAGGGCAGGTCACCGGAAATTTGTTTGGAGGAGATGTCTACATACTGAATAGGTTCAGGGGAGACAAAATGAATGGTCAGGTTTGCAGGAAGTGTTACCTCGGTAACCTTACGCTGTGCGTACAACGCATTGGACAATAGAACTGCCAGGCAGAAAAGAAGCTTTTTCATGTTATTTATTTTTAAGAAGTGGAAAGGATTTATAAGGCGAATGCCTCAATTGATCAGTATGCGCGTTGGGTGTTTTGCAGATCGTCGGTATCGATCAGATAGATATAAGAGTTATATTTCATCTTAGCCTTGTTTTTTCGAATAAGGCTGGCAATTGCTGAAGAGGTTGACTGGAATAGTTTGTCCACAGAGCTCATGATAAACTGGCTGCCGCCGGAGTTGCCGTCAATTGTTACGCCTTGTACAGTGCTGCTGCCAAGGTCTTTGGTAAATTCCCGGAATGCAGAAGAGGGCACGTATAATCCCGGCATGCCATCGAGATCGTATAGTTCAAGTTTCACGGGAAGTATTTTCCCTTCTGAAAGGATTGTTGTAACGGACAGGGTAACGCGCTGCTCCGAAAATCCGCTGATCTGCGCATATATATAGGTTCCTTTGGCGATGAGGTTTCCACCTGCTTTGATGTCTTCCAGAAGTTTCAGGCGAAGCCGGGAGCCGGCGTAACCAGTTATACTTTCGTCAATTACGGCAGAGATAAAACGGCTTTCCCCTGCCGGCTTCACGGTGTTAAATGCTGATGAAGCAATGTCTGCTTTTGTTACCTTAAGTTTTATTTGCCCCGCTTTTTGGGCTGCTGCCTTTGCTGCTTCCTGCTGCTTTTGTTTTTCGGCTTTATAGGCAGGGTCATTCATCTTGCTAATGCTGTCCATATAGGCCATTTGCTCTTTAAAGACATCCATCGGATCTTTTTCCTTATGTTCAGCGCCGACTGAAACAGGATTGGTAATATGTGCCCCAACCGGATAAGCGTTGTATCTGTTTTTCGGCATCGCATTCAGCACGCCGGCGATTTCGCGGTCACGGCCATTGGCTTGGTGTGCATTAAACTTCGCTTTCATGGCCATGTCAATGGAATCCAGCGTCTTCTTTTCACTCCCGGAATAGCTGTCTTTAAAAGTGGCGTTGCTGGAAACTTCTTTTGGGATGACGTTAACGGCAGAGTAGCCGTCTGCTTCTTTATAGGTGTTGCGGTATGCGTCGAGCTTATCGGACAATTCTTTTTTGCGTACGTCGGAAGAAACGTTGCCTACTGCACTATTAAGGCCGGCCTCCTGTATTACTTCTGGTTTTGGCTTGTTAAACGTGCTTTGCCATACATAAAAAAAGAGGCACAAAAAGGGCAAAGCAATAGCTGGCAGCACATACTTGGGCTGTTTAAAATTGATTTTCATAAAAGTTATTTTAAAGGTGGATTGATTTTTTGCAGGCGGCTGAGCGTACTATCCAGTAATAGGCTGTCGGAACCAGTCAGTCCTTTTTTCGCCGTCAAGCTGTCGATGACCGCTTTTAATGCTATCGTCTCCCGCAATTGACCGGTAGCCCTTATGATGGTGCTGAATCCCTCCTGCATAACATTGGGTTTGTTTGAGGTGGTAGCAATTATCGCTTTATCCCGGTTCCGGAAAATGGTAAAAGAAAGAATACCGGAGAGCGTTAAGCAAAGGATCATCAGGGAAAAACTGAATCTTGGATAGACTGATAAAACTTTAGCGAAAAGTGTTTTTGCCCCTGTAAACCATGGCTTAAATTCTTTTCTGAGTTCACTATACAGCGTATCCCTTGGATCGCGGTTAGAATGTATTTTTCTCCACATCTTCGAGGTCTTTATTTTCCAGGGTTTTCCAGCCGGTGATCAATACACCGTGGGGATTATTATCGCTGCGAGGGATATCTTTAAGGTAACCCTCGGTGATTAGCGATCGCACGACCGTTGAGCTCCGGCGATCTATTTTAAGCTTGCCATAAAAGCGGAAGTAATGTTTGGGCAGATCAATGGTAACCGAATCAGTTTCGAGCGTAAGTACGGAGCTTGAAGAAAGGATCGAGTTAAAGAAACCTTTTTCCTTAAGGTCATTGTATTGCTGCATGCCGGATTCATCGATGAGGTACATCGCTTTTTTCATCTGGTATTCCATATAATGATCGTCCGGTGTCAGGGAAAAGAATATGGAATGAAACAAGTCGACGTGTGCGCGATATTCTGCGGGCCTGTTGAGCTGCATATCAGTCTGCCGGGCAAGTATGGGCACGCTGTTATCCAGAATATAGATACTCTTCTGCGCGTTGGAAACCATTTTGTAAGCATAGAAGCAGTTGATGCAGACGATGACGACGGCCGTCAGCAAGCTTCCGGCGGATATAAAAACAGCAAGACGGATCTTAGCTTCAATATTTTTGATGATCATGATTTTTAATAAAAAAGGCGGCACTATTGGCCGCCTTTGAAATGAATGGATAGGATTATTAACAGACGCAAACTTGCATTTACAGGTAGACCGAAAGCCTAAAAGAAACTTCCGGATGCTTTCCTTGCTACCCCGACCACTGTGCCGGCGCTGCGTCCGAAGGTTGAGGTGGCGGAACTGATACCCGAGGTCGAAATGATCCATGTCGAAATGCTCGGCACGGTAAACATGCAGATCGCGCCGATCAGGAAAACGATGATAACCGTTCCAAAGGATAAGATCCCGTTTCCGGCAAACCAGGCCATTTTTTCCATATTAGCGCTAAGTCCGTCCTTTCCGACAAGTTCCTGGTATTTACTAATTTCTGATGTCAGCGCGTATTCCTGCATCAGGCCGACGAGGTACATGATTAGGTAGGCAATTCCGGAGTAAAGGTTAACGGATACGAAGCGTGCGATCCAGGTGCTGAAGCTATCGCGGAAAGCGGGCAGGATACTGACAGCGACAGCGAAGGGCCCGAGAATAATAAGAATGCTTGAATAAATAATCTGCAGCATAAAAATGATATATACGGCCATGCGCAATATCCATATGCCGAGTAATTCCAATAGCTGTGTAAACAATAACTGCATACCGATGGTAAGCCTGTTTTTTAGTTCAAGCAATGGTGATATTACGGTGCTGATACCCTGTTTGACCGTACTCGTTACTGAGTCCCAGGCCTGCCCGTACCAGGTGTCACTTTCCTTTTCGGCCACTTCTGCCTGTGCCTGAAATGTATGGAGCGAATTGGCGACGGAAAGCATCAGGTCGGCCCTGTTGAGCCGCAAATTATTGACGGTCGTTTGCTCGCTGTCAAACATTTGTTCGGTTTGGTTCGTCACAAGATCAGTCGGAAAAGCTATCATCTTTACAAAAGGGCCCCACCAAAGGATTACCATCGCCAAACCGAAGGGCCGAAGGAGTGGCATGATTTCCAGCTTTTTATCACCTACCATCATTTCATAGGACTTGATGGCAAAGAAAATGATCATAAAGATAGCCGCGAGCGCTTTGGCATCAGTTATAAAAAGATCGAAATGTGTCCATACCGATTCTTTCAGGCCTTTCAAAAATACCATTACGCCGGTTTCGTATACGCCATCACCCTGAAGGTATTCGAGCGTTTTATTGTTGCTGATATTGCCAACGGGCTGGGCGAATGCTGTTGTCATCCCTGATGACAACAGCAGGATAAGGATAAATTTCATCATCATTGTACGTGTAGGAGTACTTTTTTAGCGATTTCGACATCCGTTTGTGGTGTCCAGTCGTCAACCGTGACGCCCCGTCGTTTCAATTTTTGCTGCCGTGCTTCCATGTCGATTGTCGTCTGCGCGGAGGAGGTCCTGATGGCCCAAACTCCCGATAGTGCCCTGTATTCGGCGAGCAGGCGATAGTAAGCCATTATTCTGGAACCTCGTTCCATGTCAGTGGAATGGGCTCCCTCAATTCTTTCTTTAAGCCGGTCAAGCTCGGCCTTATACCAACTATATAAACCTTCGGAAACAACGCGGCCGCTGACATGCGGTGAAAGCCCGGAAAGAATCGAAGACATGGAGTTTTGAAGAACGGGTTTGAACTCGTTGCTATAGTACAGCATCCATAGGGGATCGGCTCCTGCCACCAGTCCTGACCGCCCGGCGATTTCAGATAATACCGTATTTCGGACCGTGTCAGACTGGAGCCTGTAATTGTTGTCTGTACCGTTCATGGCGGCTACCATGGCCAGGCGTTGCGTTTGCGAGCCATTCGCGCTAAGCGGACGGATGTCAGTTTTATGATAATTGGGGTAAAAGAACCCCCAGGTAAGCCAGTACCATGGATTTAAGCCGAGAAACCCGGATGTCGGCGTAAACTTTTTTTGGTCCCATTGTTTAAACACCATTCGCTCCTGTTGGTAACGGATGCTTTTGTCCTGCACAACAGATTGTGCAAAGCTGTGGCAAACAAAACAGCATGCCATTGCGAGTAGGAATACGTATTTTTTCATAAATAATTTGTTTACTTCCGGAGATATCCGGCATTTTGAATGATTTGAGAAACGATTGCCCTGTCCCGGTTGATATAATCTTTAAAGGGTGTCAGGGACGCGATGACCCCTCGTTCCTTTGCCCAATACATCGCTTTCCATGCGCCATAAGCCAAACCGTCGAGGATCTGCAATTGCTGGGTTACTTTGCGCAGCAGCTGGTCACGTGAATTATAATCGGCCAGTACGTTATTGCCTTCCTTTAGTATGTATCCTGATACGTCCCTAACGAGTGCAAGGGCTCTTGTACGCATTTCCGAAGATATGTCATTCGCGAAGGCCAGCAGATAGGGTTCCGCTTTCGCCATAGCGAGGGCCTGATTGATATAGCCGGTCATGTCGGCAATGATGACTGCCATATTCCTGACTTCCAGCCCATCCTTTAAAGCGGAATTTACATTGGAAAGGCCCTGATAGATGATGGTTTGCGCCAGTACGACTGACGCCACATTTGTGTTCAGGTCGTTAATATTATTATTGATCTTGCTGAGGTATTGTCCATGTGTGGCTTCCGCCGAACTACGAACCGCGCCATTTTCGGTTACTGCAACAAGGTGCTGATAGTCAATAACGATTTGCTGCGCGTTTACCTGTGTAATAAATAGCAGAAGGGATGAAATAAATAGAAGCCTTTTCATTTTTTGAGGAATTTAGCATTACGGATAATATCACCGGCGATAGCTTTGTCGGCGTCAATAAAATTTTGAAAAGGGTTTGCCGCTTTCAGCAGTTCGGACAGTCTGGAATATTGCATTATATTAAGCATATTGCCGGAAAGGTCCTGTACATTGCTAAGTTCCGAGATCACATAATCGAAGAGTAGCTTTCTGTCCGACGCCTTCATCTGATTAACATCGCCGAGCGCAAGGGTTAGCCCGGTGACGTAACTTAAAAGGCTCTTCGCTTTATCTGCAAACTGTATAGCGGATTGAAAGCCAATAGCAAGGAGTGCGGGATTTTTTAGCACAAGCTTAAGAATTTGTGCCTGGTTTGCAATGATGCGGCTGACCATTGGGGCAGCATAGATGCCAACGTCGGCCACGTTCATCGCTGTACCCAGGGTGTTGTACCGTTGCTGTAAGGCCCGGTAGGTTGCTTTCAGTTTTGCAAGCTGCGTCAGGTTCGCCTGCTCGTTTGCCGATACGATGGCTTGCTGGTTACGTGCTTTTACCTGCGCCTTATTTTCTGTTTGCGATTCACTTACTAATTGATGAATGCCGGGAATATCCAGCGTGCTTTGCTGGCAAATTGCGGGCAGGCCATAAAAAGCCAAGCAGGTCATCAGGATCATTTTTTTCATCGTTTTAGATATTTAGCATTTGAAAGTACATAGTTGGCAATTCGGACGTCGTTATTTTGCCATTCCGCCCATGGGTTCAGCTCATGGAAAATCCCGTTCATTTTTGCCCAGTACATCGAACGGTTCATCCCGTACGCCATGCCGCGGAGGATTCGCATTTCCTGTGCGATATGATTAAGCAATTTCCCGCGTTCACCGGAATCCATTAAATTGTTACTGCCTCCTTTAAGTACGAAGGCGCTAACCTCGGCGGCGAGGGTGATTGCCCTTGCCTGAAAGTCCCGCGCTCCCTGTTCTGCAAACAGTAAAAGCGCCGGGTTTGACTTTGCCAGCCTGACAGATGCTTCTACGTCTTTTATGATGTCCGAACCGCAATCTGCAATTTCTTTTACCGTCGTCAGGTTATTGATTACCGCGGCCACCTGGCTCAGCCCGTTGTAGATTTTATTTTGCAGGTTATTAACGATGACCAGTTGTCCGCTCACAGCAAGTTGCCCTTTTTGTATTAGGTTAAGACGGTCATTCGTGGTATTCAGCTGGCCGTTGATAATCCCGGCGTTGACTGCGATTGCGCCAGAAACGGCAGGGTCAATTACAATTTCCTGCGCCACGGAAAGTTTAAATCCAAGCAGGAGGATGAACGATAAAAATGTTTTCATGGTTAGTTTTGGTTTACTTTGGTAATGAACTGCGACAATGACAAACCGCTTTTTTTAAGATCTGTTATAAACGCATCCAGTCCTTCGCTGTAGGAACCATACTTGCCGGTATAACTTTCCACTGCAGACTTTTCCGGTTTTTCGGTCGTATAGGTAAGGTATTGTTCCAGTGCTACTTCCACGCCATAAACTTCACCGACGGAGCCCCTCCTGATATAGACTTCTTTAAACCTGCCGCGCCCTTCCGAATTATCCAGTTGATTGATAGTGAAGATTTTCCTGCGCTCAGTTTCATTGATAGAAAGCAGCGCCGCGATCTCGTTGTAATTATCACGAAACTTAGTCTGGTCGAGCAGGCAAATGGTGTCGGAGTTATTAATGATGCTATCTTTTACTACCGCGTTACCGATAATGTCTCCCAGTTCCTGGGTCACAACAATTGCTTCGCCCCAAAATTTACGTACCGTTTTGTACAGGTAGAGTAGATAGCCTGCCATCAGGGGGCTTGCTATCGCTTTCCATGCCTCTTCCACAACGAGCGTTTTCCGGCGGTCGGAACGGTAGCGCATCTTTTGGATGAAAACATCCATGATGATGAGCGTGACGATGGGAAAAAGAATTTTATGCTCCTTGATGGAATCAATCTCAAAGACGATAAACCGTTCGGTAAAAAGCGATTTATCTGCTTCCTTATTGAGAATCGGCGCAAATTCCCCGCCCTTGTAAAACTTCTTCAGGACATAACGGAACTCGTCAAAATCGAAACTGATTTTTTCCTCACTTTTTATTTGAGGGATCTTATCCAGCGCAAATTCGTAAAAAGTGTCGAACCTGAGGTCTCCGCCGTCCGCAAAAAAGCGGCTGTAATATGCAGATATAACATTGGCAACAACGTCCCGTTCTACCGGGCTAAATGTACCTTCAGCACCTTTCCAGGCGACACCGATCAGCGTACAGAGAAAATCCTTTTTTTCGATATTGTATTCCTCTTCCGTAATCCTGAAGGGGTTCATCGTTATGGGAGATTTGTCCGAATAAGTAATGTATTTCCCATTGTAATAGGCACACAGCCCGGAATAGGAGTGGCCGGTGTCCACGATAACCACGTCCATGTTGTAAAGCATGTATTGGCCTATCAATGAATTCATAAAAAAGGATTTTCCTGATCCACTGGGGCCGAGGCAAAAGCGGTTCCTGTTATTAATCCTTCCGGACCTCATCGGGAGGTCGGAAGGATCTATTCCTACCGGAATCCCCTGGCGGTCAGTAAACCTGATCAGGAAATCTGAGGGTTCATCCTTAGGCAGCGATTCCTTAAAAAAGAAGCAGGCTGCCGCATCACAGGTTGTCAAGAACCAGTCATATGGTTTCAGTTCTATCGCGTTCCCGGGCAAAACGCTTCGAAACAGTTCCAGTTGATTGTATGCGTTCCTGCTTGGAATAATACCGAGTTGGAATAGTGAACTTTCAATATGGTTGGCAGCTTTTTGAATTCCCATTTCCGGCGCAGCGACAAGGATATTAAAGTGGCAGTTTACCAATAACTGATTTTCGCGGGCTACATCGTTCAAAAGCAGGTCGATATCCTCAACACAAAGCTGATTCGCGGGATCTGGTATTCCGGAATGTCTTTTCTTTTTTTGTTCCAGTTTCCGCAGGGTAACAGATTGATTTGGGATCTCGATGACCTGGTTATAAATAATGACATCGGCATTTGGCACTTTGAATAAAAAGGAAAGGAAATCGACCGGAAACCCTTTTATACTTTCTTTATCGTTGAGCTCTATATGGGTGCTGACTTCGGGTGGCAGGTCGATGCTGTCGATATTCACGAGGCTGATGTTGCGCAAGCTCTTGTCGCCGATCCTTATTTCTGTGTCTGAAGGCGCAAGATTATTTAGGCTGATATGGGTACTGCGAAAGTCCATACTTAGCATCTGCATGACAAGCCTGTTGATACTGCTTTCTTTCAGGACATGGGGCGATGGAAGTATACCAATCACTTTGCCGATTGCTTGCCTGAAGTCACGAAGTGCTTTGGCGTCATAAACAAAAAACGCCCCTTTTTTTGTTTGCCTTGTGATGGTGAACCAGGTTTCAACCCGGAGGCATTCGCGTCCCTGAAAATGCGCGTTGTATTTCTGCTCTAAGTATTCCTCTTCCTGTTTCCCTTTCCATGCGGAGCGGCTTATTACATCCAGCTTTTGCAGGATATACCCGTCCCCGAGAACCTTTACGATATTGAGCAGCAGGTTATGAAATTCATCGTACCCGGCAGGATAAGCAGAATATCTGATGACAGGATTGGTGATGCCGATGATGACAGAGTACTCCCCGTTTTTCCCGATCAGCAGGTCGTATTCACCGCTTGTATCCACGCCGGTGTATGGTATGTTAAAGAGTGTTTTTGCGGCCATAATGATTGATGATGTTGATGTCTGTGTTGCGGTTTTTTGCATGCAGGCCGCCTTTCTGCTTGCCGGCTGTAAAAAGCAGTCCGCCGACAATGCAGCTTGTCAGGACGAGTGCCCCGAGCCACATATTGATAAGCGCGATGGTGAGTGCGCCAAAAACGAGGCCTGCAAGCAGGAAGCCCAGGCCCCAGTAAATAAACTTTCCTTTGAAGCCTTTAAAAATAAGGGGCTTCTGCAGCCCCTTATAAACAGCGTATTTCCTTGGCATGTTATAAGCCGAAGAAGGCTTTGATTACAAGCGCGGATACGACAAGAAAAACGCAGGAGCCACCCCATCCCATTAGTTCCTTGTTGATATCCTGGTCACCGGAATTCCATTTGGAATAGACGCGGATGGCACCGACAATGCCGACAATACCGCCTATCACCAAAGTAATATTCGTTACAGGTGCAACATAAGTTTTAAGGGTTGACGTTGCGGTGTTCAGGCCGTTAACACCACTTTGGGCAAAGGCAGGGATAGAAAGGGCCAGCAGGATCGCTGAAGCCATCAATTGTTTTGTTTTGATAAACATTAAAAGGGAAATGAAATAGAGGCGGTGATCTTTTAGTGGCATCCGGGAGGCGGCCATGGTATTTCAATGCGGCGTTCAGATCACGAAGACGCCGGGATAAATAAGCCCGAAGGGAAACCGGTCAGTCAATATGATACCGGCAATTCATGAGAAATTGATGGAGGGAATCTTTTATCAGCGCCCGGGTGAGCACTGTTTTGTAAAGGAAAGCGTTCAGATTCCGAACAGCGCTTTCAGGAATGCACCGGCAAGTACCATAAAAAGTGCGGCATAAAACCAGGCGGCGACATCTGAGTCGATTTGCGGTTTGCCGTTTTGCCAGTTATAATAAATTTTGGAAGCCCCGTTGAGGCCAAGTATGATCGCGAGGACAAGGGATAAGTCAGACATGGAAAAAAAATCCGAGGTTAGTTGCCTTTGAGCTTGCTGCATTTCCGGGATACCGGGTTGAGCGGCTCCGCCGACTGCCAAAAGGCAGCAGGCAAAAGTAATCAGCGCCCTCATCTTAATAACTTACCGGGCGGGTATACTCGATCGCTTCCTCCCGTGCGAGGTTAAACAATTGCTTTAGTGTTACGCCGCCCGAGGACAGTACAGAAGAATTAAAATTGCGGTTTTCTTCTTCGGCAGTTTCGCGGATAGGCTCGATATCTTCCTCGAATGAGAGCGTGTGTGACTTTTCATCGTAGGGCTGCTTTTTACCCCGGAGAATATCCCAAAGTATTAATGTCCCGTAATAGCTAAAATAGATGGCGCTCAACCAGAGCGCGAATTTGATCCAGTTCATAATTCGTTGTTTTGTATAAATTGTTTAATGGTTGTTTTGAATTCAGGATAAGTGTCGAAGAGATTTTTGACTGCAAAAGATACCAGTCGCGTTACCTCAATTCCGGTCGCCATTTTGAATTGTTTCATCGTCCTAACCGTTTTTTCATCAAACCTGGCATGCACCATATTTTTATTGTTACTGGTATCATAGGCAGTTAAAGCAAACAGGATGGGCGGCAATTCTTTGGGACTGGCTTTTTTCTCCGGCTTTCCCGGTTGGGGTTTTGCTATTACGGCTGTAGCCGGTTTGAGCAGCTGTTCCCTGATCTGGTCAGCCAGTGATTTCATTTTTTCCATATAGGTAGTCATTGTAGATTTGTTCAAGCACCGATGTCGTCACCGTTTGGAGGCTGACCGGGGTGTAAAATGTTGTTACCCGTTGAAAGTCTATGCGGTCCGGCAGGACTGCTGTGATCTTTCCAAACCTGGAAAGCTGTTCGTTAACTTCCAGCATGATCTCGTAGCGTGCATTTGATTTTATGCGGTTCGGAACGAATACCATATTGATCTCCGGATTAATCCGTTTCATCACCACAGTAAAAAGCACTGTCGATTGAAATGTGAATTCATCATAGGAAAAGGGACAAATGACGAGATCGGCAGAATTGAATACCGGGATCAGGCCGTCGTCATCAAGTTTTCCCGGCAAATCGATGAGGATAATGTCTTTTGCATTTTTACAAAGCAGCTCCCGCAGATAGGGGTAGCTTTCGAGGTTGGCCGGCACCACCTCATAGGGTTCCGCGTTTTCCAGTATTTTGGCTTTTTCAAACTTTTGGGCAATAGATTGCTGGTAATCCATATCTATTACAGTCACCGCGCAATTCTTGGTTTGGCTCAGAAAATTGGCAAGTACAAGCGCGAATGTGCTTTTTCCCGCACCTCCCTTTTGGTTTCCTATTATTATAATCATGTATGGTATTTTATCTGGTGTTGGTGCGGACTTTTCGTTGCCGCCTGCGGCGCATGCCATGAATTTGCTGGTCGTCTACATCGTCCGCGATGCTGATCGCCTGAATATTTATAGCGGTTTCCAATTCAGAATAACCCTGATCTTCACTACCAGCTGGCGAACCTGATTGAAAAGTGCTATTATTTAATTCTTTTAGAGATAATACTTCACTGCCTTTAAAAACCTGTTTTGTATCATGATCGATGATAGAATAACCATAAGGCTTTTTTCCTGCGGCAGCGTGAAACAGGAGTTCAATTGAAAACTGTTTTCGCATTATTGACGCCAAGTCAGGGTGGTCTTTATTTTGCCGGAGGAGGTCTGCAATAACATTAGCCCGGATTTTGTCAGGCACGAACGCGCTTATTTTTGCCTTTATTTCATTCTCGTCCGGATCAATACCGGGGTAGCCTTTCGATTCCAGGATCATAAAGAATTGCGCCCTCGTCGAGATCTTATATTGGAGCGCGAAATCATATCCCAGAACCTGCTTTATGTTTTTCTGTGCCCTAACATTTTCGTATGCGCTACTGATCTTTTTGCCTTCCCTGTCCACCCTTGTCGTTACCATATGTACATGGTTATTTGCGGTGTCTTTATGGAACACAATAAGGTAGGGTTGCCGGCCGTAGCCCATTTCCCGCAACCAGTTTTCGGCGATCTCAGTCAGCGATTCCTTACTGTAAGCTCTGCCTTTGGCGGATATGATCGCGTGAAATTGCGGTAGCTTTATGTTGTTATTTAAAGCTGATAAAGCCGAAAGGTAATTGATGTAATCGCGCGGCTTCAGGTTACCAAATGCCTGTAAAGGGCCGAAATTGGCGACTTTCATTAGCTCACCTTTGTTTCGGTCAACCTTGCGCGTATTGTAACTGATGCCGGAAAACGAGGCGGCCGGCGCTAAGATCTTAACGATCATCGCTCGCGGTTTTGATGCGAATCCAATGTTGACGAAGCCGGCAGGTAACGTTCGATGGTTGCTATGGTATCATGTATTGCGCCTCCATGGCTAAACAAGGCTATCTTTTCGGCTTGGAATTCCCTCACCTTGCCCATAACGATCGAATGGTAACCGAATGTAATAACAATGCCTCCGGGTTCAAGACAGCTGACAGCAGCGTCTTTAAGTTGCCGGAACGGACTGCAGATGATTCCCTTATAGAGTTCCATGCTTTTACGGTAAGCGTACGGAGGATCAAGCAATATGGTATTGAATTTTGGGCCTTGCCAGGCTTTCAAAAAATCCAGTGCATCCAGGTGATGATCTGCGGGCATATCGGGGTTAAGGTCATTTCGCGTTTCGTTGACGCTGAGTTTAGTTTTCCCTGCAAAGAGGTTCAGCACGTTACCCTCACAGTTTTTTTCGACCCAGGTCCTTACGGGTTTGATCCGGAAAGTATAGCGGTTGAGCGGACAACGGATGTGCTCGAATATGATCATGAATGAATTTTGAAATTGACGGAATTTTAAAGCGGCGCGAATAGATCGCTGTATCTAAAGGCCTGAATATCATTAGCGCGGCGTGCCTCAATATCTTAGAAAAAGGATAACCCTATATCTAAGCAGCGATGTTTCAAAGTACCGGCCGGAGGTTGTTACAATATGACATGAGTTCTGTTGTAACACGATATCTGTGTAACTTCCTTGCAACCGAACAAGCGCCTAAAATTTCTTTGTAGCAACATAACAGTGTACCGGCACCCGTAGATAACTATATAACGTATCGCTGTAACGCGATAGCAATATCCCAACCTATCGACCTAACGGTAGCGCTTGGAATGCCGGTAACATTGTATCTAAAATTGATTGGGCTATTTTCCCATTTGTTGTATAATTTTCCGAATAGCGCTTTCCAGCGAAACCTGGATAGCGATATAATCCTCCAGCAGGTTATTAAACTGAACTGCGACCTGAGGGGAAAGCGCACCTTTGAGCTTTAGCGTGTTGGCATGCTTTGCGAGCTGGTTGATATTATTACCTGCCCGTCCAATATCAGCACCAATCCGGTCGAGTACGCAAATCAACTGGCTTGCATTAATTACTATTTTAACGGCGTCGTTTAAGACCCTTAAGCGGATAAGTTCGGTTTTGCTTATGCCCAATTCTTTTTCGAGCCCGGTTATGATATCGTATTCTTCCTGTGTAAACCTTACGTCGATCTTTTTAACCCGGGTGCCATCTTTCATTTTTGGCCGTCCGCCGGAATTTCTGAATTCAACCATAAAAAAACGAGTTGCGAAGTTTTTACAACTCCCCGCAGGGCAAGATTCTTTTTGGATGGATAAAATCCCGGAGGGGATTTTGTCCGACAAAAAGACATCTTGCCCTAACGAAATCAAAGATTTCGTTTCAGTATGATACTGTGAATTTGGAGCTATTACAGGAGTCGCGTCCGGCGTCACCGGTGGTATAAAGCGACGGCATATCTAAAGGGGACTAATTGCAGAATGCGCGGGTGTTCCGGCAAGGAAGGTCATCTGCTTCGCTCTTTGACTATTCCCTTGTCTCCAGGCTTTTTGGTTGCGGCCACCAACATATCATTATAGTCGTTGAATTTTTCATACAAGATAGATTTATCAGTGGCATAGGGCAATGTCGCGATGAATTGCTTCGTCGCTAAAAACCCCGCATTGTCCCGGTCAAGATAAAGGTCTATATGTGAATACTGCAGGGCTTTATTAATGCCGTCATTCAGTAGCGACAAGGTATTCATGACGATGACGCTATTGCCATTGTCAGGGTTTTCTTTGAGCCAGCTGAGATAGTTGGTGAAGCCTTCAAAAACGGCAACTCTTTTTTGGTCACCTGCAATAAAGCTGATCGCTTTATTACCGAGGCATCCTTTGAAATATTTGTTGCGGACTTCCCAGCTTCCCGCTTCATTCTGCCATCCAGCGGCGAAAAATTGCTTGATTGAGCCCTTTTCGTCTTTCACATGATAATAAACCTCTTTCAGTTTTGTTTTTGCCATATCGAAAATCGCCCTGCTTTGCAGATAATTTGTGATGGCGGGATGTGTACCGATAGGCTTGAGTTGTTCGATAATGTAATTTCGCGCCTTTACGGGTAACCTTGGCCGTTGAATTTTAGGCGATGGGGTAGGGACATTGCAGGACCTTTGAATTTTCTCTACGACCTCGTTAAAATTTAATGTTGGCCAGAACGCTATTCCGAAGTCAATGATATTGCCTCCTTTGCCATTGCCATGATCATACCATGCACCAAGTTTGTCGTCTACGCTAAATGAGGGGGTAGAATCACCATCCCTTAACATACTTCTATACATATGTTCCTTCCCGTATTTTTTTACAGGCTCAAAACCAAGCCGGGCAAGGAGGTCGACTATTGAGGCCGTTTCTTTGAGCTCTTTTGCATTTAGTAATTGCGTCATGATTTTTTGTTTGAATAGATAAATGATTTGTAAACCCATGATGGGCCTGTACCGGCAGCGGGTAACGAACCCGTGTAATTCGGTTCTGCCGGTAATTTTTTTCGGGACTACTCACGTCGGCATCTACATGCCGGGCTCTTTGCCTGCCAATGCGTTTTCGGTATATTGATATGATCTCACCTTCGCAAAATTTTCCGTTGTTTTCGGAATAATGTTTTGTCCCTGCATGTCAAAGAACCGTTAAGGCCTTGTGCCTTTGTGTTTCATTGATGCAAATGTGGGGGTGGAAAAAACGGCAACTACTGTAGCTTTTCGGTACTACCGATAAAAAAATACACAGCGGGATGCTGTGTATGCTAAAATAAAATGGAGGACAAGTGATCTTATGAATTGCCCTGGTCGATCTTTTCTTGTATATTTTCTTTCATCTGATCTATATATTTTGTTTGACTCAGGCGTTTGCGTCTGCCAATTTCAGTAAAGCGGCGCTGAACGACGCCAATTTTTACCTGCAGATTTTCTTCAAGCCAGCGAACGATCTGATTTAAGCTCGCATTGCCATTGTTAAGCTGTCCGGTGAGGTACAAGCCGTAAGCCAGTTCAACAACATTGATCGAATCTCCCGTCCATTTGAGGCTATCTCCTGGAGTTTTCTTGGTTGGTTCAGCGCATGCGAGCGCAATCTGGTTCAAACTAAATTGTTGTATGGATTCATAACCTTTGAATTTCGCGAAAAGCAGACTCATCGGAGTGCTGAAGTTTGGATCGAGGTCATTGATGTCTTCAGTAGGCAAATCAAGTGGCCCCGCATTCCTGAGAAAGTAGTCCGTATCCATATTTGTAAGGTTGTTTTTATAATATTGATAATGGAAAGAGTTTATTCTAAAAAAGCTTTGGATGCTCTTTATTTCAGATTCATAGTATTTGAGAATGGTTTCGCTTGTGCCGACGGGTTCATTCAGTTTCAGGTTGTATCTATAGATCAGGCCGATCTTTAGCGCGAGAATCGCCGGTTTGAAGAGTTTGAAAAATTCTATTTCATCGTTCTGGCTTTCAAAACCATCTTCGGAAATATTTGATTTGATCTTGAACAGGGCTTCCCGGATCAGGGCCGTCGCCTCATTTAATTTTCCTGCTGAGCTTGTGAAGGTATCATCATAAAGTAATGCATCTTCAAGTTCAGATCTTATTTTGCTGAGTTCAGTTTTCATAGGTGCGTTTTATGTTTAAAAATGATAGAATAGGATAAGCATAGCATTTCCGTCCCGGTTGTGGCGGGCGAAATATTTTGGAGGAAAATCTCTAAAACTGTAGTGAATGGGCGGATTGCGCGCCATCAAAAATAGTGGGTAGGGCAGCTATCATGCGCTGGAGTACTAGCAGGATCAGGTATCCCAGGATAGTAACGGCTACGACGAATGCCGCTGACAGATGCCCGCTGAATAATTCCAGTCCCATGATTGTCATTATATACATGCCGCCGGCGACTTCGTTGCTGAACATGGATTTGCTCAAAACGGCAGCATTCTTAGCGGCCTGATTGATGTATCGTTGGTAAGCATAGGCAAAACTCTCTTTTTCTTTGGGTAGAAAATCCGCATCAGCGAATTTGACATTTATTAAAATTTCTTCTGATTGTACATGCAGGTCTCCTAAATATTTGGCAAATAAGAGATCATTAGGAATTCTTTTTGTCGCAAGGAAGGCAACCGCCACTGCAAATATCAGGCTAACGAAGCCGGCAAGGGCATCTAAAAACGTAAGACAACCAAGCAGCAAAAGCATTATCAAACCCTCTGATAGCGCGATGGAAAAGACGCTATTTACTGAAAGTTGATATTTACCAATATGTATGAGTTCTTTTTGAAGTGCTTTGTCACTTGTACCTGAAATTCTATAGGGATAAGCCGTTGCAGATGCCAGGCGGTTCGTTAGGTGGAGGTTAATAATCTTGTTGATCTTAATTAATAGTTGCTGCTTGAGATGATTGAGGATGCTTTTGCAGAAAACACTGATTGCAATCAGGATCACAACCGCTAACCTGAAACCGAAATGGGCGATATTTGCTCTTGCGGTTAGTAATTGCTGTAGCAACACGGATAAGCAAATACCCATGAGAAAACTTAATAAGTGAAAGATGGGGATGAAATACCATAGCGGCTTAGAAATTAGATCCCAATTAAAGGCTCTTTGCCATAAAACGAAATCGTTTTCAATAGGAATAGCCTCAATTGGATCGAAATATAATGCGGCCCTTGACGGACAAACTGCTAAGAGTTGCGTCTCATCGATGACTTTAATATCCAGTGCGGGATCTCCGATGATGTAAAAATATTGGCCATTTATTCTTTTGGCCTCAAATAAAGTGATGAAGTGAAAAGCGCCGACCGAATTTACTGTATGAAGGATTATTGGGGTTTTAATATCTCTAAGCCTGTCAGGCTCAAAGCGGACGCACCTGCCTTCCCTGCCATAATTTTCCATTGTTTTTTTGAGATCAAGAAGTGACAGTTCGAACGCTTGCGTATCCATTAATTTTGCAAGTTCCTGAGATTCGCCCGTCTGCCCCGTATATTGTAAGACCATGCACATGCATGCCATTCCACAACTGTTTGGATGTGTCTGCCGGACGAAGCAGCGTTGATAGAAGCCGAGATTTTTCATGTTAGATGTTGTTATGATAGATTTTATGATGTAGCGGGAAAATAAATGATGGATGAAAACGTCAGCAGGGCGATCCAAATCAGCAACGCAGGAAGATATACGCGGATCACAATTTTCAGGCTGGAGTCGTAACTCAATTGCGTTTCCTTTTGAATACCAGCTGCGAGCAAAAACCAGTACGCCACTTCAAACAGGTTAATGGTTTGAAGGGCGTAATGCCAATCCGCAGGGATATTTCCAACCAACATAAGCGCCGACAGCGCATAGTACCGTTGCCACTCTTCGAGTGTGAATACCGGGTCCGAATAATAAAAATGCAGGAACTTGATAGTAGCCGGCAAAAGAAAAACAAATTCGGAAAGTGTGGTAATTCGCAGAAGTTGTGGAAAAGAAACAGAAACCTCTGAAAGGTAGAGTGCCGTATAAAGTATTAACGCAACGGCGATGATCCTTACAGCAAGATAAGTTATTGCAGACGCATAGATCCATTTCTGAAGTAAGTTGTAGACAACAAGTTCCTGATCGGGTTTGCCCGAAAGGTATTGCCCATTACGGATAAAAAATTCGCTCGTCAGGATATATTTATCGGTGAGCCAGATGAGCAGGCAAGAAAGAAGGCATAGCACCATAAAATTAAACAGGTAATTGCTCCAAATTTTCATACAATAGAATTTTTGGTAAAATTCTGTTGCCATCGTGCAACTACCTATAAGTTAAAGTGGTAAGTTATTAGTTAAAGTAATTGTAAATTAACCTCAGAAAAGCCTATGACCGTATCCAATACATTTAATCCGCAAGAATCCCCTGTTTGTCTTTCCTTAATCGCCTGTATATTCGCATGTAGTGTGTTGGCGCTCAGAAACAAACGCTTGTTTTTTGCAGGCCTATTGCATCCGGTTACCGTAAGCAGGAAGAAAGAATATTACAGGTTGGTAACCTCGGATTTGATACATAATGACCTGGTACACCTTTTTGTCAATGTATTTGCTCTGTTTGCTGTCGGGTCACAACTGGAGGAATATCTAAGAAGCATTAATAGTCAGGGAAGCCTTTTGTTTGTGTTCGTTTACCTGTGCAGCTGTGTGAGTGGTACGTTTTTTACCTTTTTAATGCACAGAAAGGATTTCGAATTTTCAAGTGCCGGCGCGTCGGGGAGCGTCCTTGGCTGCATGATGAGTTTTATGATTTTGCAGCCTTATCATATTGCGTTTTACATTCCGGTTGTTGGTGGGGTGATCAATATGTACACCGCGCTGATCTACATCGTTTTTTTAATCGTTTACCAGTTAAGGACAGCGAACCCGCTCGTGAATAACGAAGTGCATTTTTACGGTGCGCTTGGCGGGATTATTTCCGCGTTGATTATAAAGGGATAAAAAATGCCGGGCGGCCCCGGCATTTTATTACCACCAACCGAGGCACGAAGGGCCTGTAGCAGCTGCAATCGCGCCGACTGCGGCACCGACGCCACCAAATAAACCTCCGACTGAGGCGGATACCGCAATGTTGTAAGCACACTGGCTGGCGCCTCCCTTTAACCCTGAGGCAATGTTATCTGTTAGATCTTCCATCTTAAAACAATTGTGTTTCTTCACAATATTATGAATTACACGAAATTGTCTTTAAGCGATACGGATAGCTAAAGGGTTAACTTGTATTTTATTACCTTAGCTAATAGGAAACATTGGGCAAAATATTTATGGATTCGATTGGAGAGAAAATAAGGATACAGCGATTGACAAAGAATTACAGTCAGCAGTATATGTCATTTATGCTTGATATTTCCCAGGCTGCCTATTCCAATCTTGAGCGGAATGAGACTGAACTAACCATTAAGCGGATCTATGAAATCGCCGAGATACTTGAGATATCTCCTTTTGTATTATTACCAAAACCAAGGTTCGGTACTTACATCAATTACCACAATTTCATGCATACAATTCGGAAGATCGGACATTTCTGGTCGGATAAGATTAAAAGGAAGAAAGAGAACCTGCCGGACCATATCAATGTATACCACAGTGACATTGAAAAGCTAAATATCGAATAATTTATAAGTTAAACTTATAGCTTACTTTCTGTAAAACAGGCAATTTCATACTGTAAACCGGCAGGATGAGAAATGGACTACAGGACCTACGAACAGCGTTTAGCGTATATTTTAGAACAGATCAAAAAGAACCGGTTCCGGTCGCTCGAGGTTACCGCGGACCGTTTCAGCTGTAGTGTCCGAACGGTCAAAAGAATGATCGCCCATCTCCGCGATCAGGGTCATGAAATTACATACGACCGGCTTCAAAAAAAATATTTTATAAAAAATACCGAGTGACATTTTCTGTCCTGATTGCCGATACACCTTTGCTTTTATGAAACTTAAAAATTTCAAATGGCAGGCGGTAATTGAGACCTTTTTGATCCTGATGTGGGTTTACGCGGCGATGAGCAAACTCTTTACTTTCGAAGAATTTAAGGGGCAAATGCATAATCAAACTTTGCCTGCAGGTGTGGCGCAATTGCTGATATATACGCTGCCTGAGGCAGAATTAATCACAGCAGCGTTGCTTGTTTTCGATAAAAGTAAGCTGGCCGGCCTGTTTATTTCATTCATTTTGATGTTATTTTTTTCCGGATATATCGCCCTGGTCCTTCTTGGCTATTGGGAAAGGATGCCATGTTCATGCGGAGGCATATTGAAGGTAATGGGCTGGAAGACGCATCTGGCTTTCAATATTTCTATACTGGCCTTGATTTCAATCGCAATAAAATTAATCATCGAAGAAAGGAGACTTGGTGACAATTAAACTAAAGAATGGTAATCATGGATAATGCCGGCGAGGCCGCACACTATTCACCAGGATATGCCGAAAACCCGTAAAAAAGAGTAGGCAGCAATTTAATTTTAACTTAAAGTTTTTTGATGTTTTTTGATTTATAAAAATGTCGTTTACTATGAAAAGATTAAAAATCAACTTGGCTGTTATCGCAGTTTTATTAGGCACAGGCGCAGCGTATGCAACAAACTTTCACAAAGACACAACCGTTTTTTGGGGAAAACGCGCAAATGGCACTTATGTTATTGCGGACAGCAATGACCTTTGTAATAACCTTACGCCGCCAATTTGTAAAGCGGAATATCCTACCGGCCAAAATCCTAACATGGACCCTTCTGATCCGATCAGCGTAACACCCGGCACATTTGTACAGGTTCCTTAAAAAGAAAAGGGAGGCAATCGCCTCCCTTTTCTTTTATCTTGGATTTTGAGGTATTCCGCTCCCGGAAATTTCATTGTTAGGGATCGCGAACACATATTTATTATCACTTGGCGGCAAGGATACAAGCTTGCCCTTGACCACCCGTGATAAAGTCGTTTTATATTTATCTTCCAGGTTTAGTCGCCTGAGATCTGACCAGCGCGTGCCTCTTGCAATCAATTCTTTGCGTCTTTCCAACAAAATCCGGGCTAAAACATCATCAGCATTCGCTGATACGATAGGCGTAAAAGTTCCGGTTTTATACCGGTTAGTTAAGAGCAAGTTGAGGTCTTTCAATGCGGCGGTCAAATCGTTGCTTCGCGCTAAGCATTCTGCCCGGTTCAAATAAACCTCGTCTGTAGCCAGCCCTCCAAACAATCGGTATGTAAATCCGGTATAATCGCCAATAAATGAAAAATTTCCTGTGCCATCGTCAACAAATAAAAGGGATTTTCTAAGGTCATTCTGTTCGAAGGAATTGTAAATGGCCGGGTTAATGTAGGGAGAAAAGAAGTTAAAAAGGGCACTGATAAGATCCCCGTAAAACACAACCTCATCATTTCCTGTTGCGACCGACTGTGGAAAAGGATTTACGCCCGAAGCAGATAAAGTGTTGTAGTCGATCAGTTGGTTGTCGGCCGTAAGATATTCATCAGCGGCTTTTTTGGCATTCGTAAAATCGCTCATGCTCAAATACATCCTGGACAATAAAGCGTTCACAGAAAGCTGTGATGCCATCGTATTCAGCGCGGGCTTTTTCGGAAGAAAAGTCTTGGCAGTATTCAGGTCTGTGATAATCTGATCGTAGGTTTGTTGAACACTCGCCCGGACAGATTTTATATTTACATCGCTCTTTAGCCTCAATGGAATGCCCTGATCCGTTGATGCGGAAGCTTTTGTATAGGGTTTTGAGAATTCCTGGGCTAAGTTATAGAATGCCCTTGCCCTGAAGAATAATGCATTTCCTTTTAACTGATTTCGTTGCGATTGAGTTGCCGGATCATTCGGGAGTTTGTCGACCCCTTCCAGTATGATGTTCGCGTAAAAAACCTGTTGGTAAGGCGTTTCCCAATCTAACAAGCGCTCGCTTGAAAATGGTTCCCAGGTGTAGCTGTTGGCCTCGGAAATGTCAAGATATTCCAAAGCGTCGTCGGGCAGAAGAAATTCGTCACCGGCGATCATATTTAGCGACGGGGCGGCGTTCATGATCGTGAGATTGTTCAATAACGCCTGAAAGTCCTGTACCGTTGTGGGCACCAACAATGCCTTATCAGGTTTTTTGTCGAGAAAGTCTTTTTTGCAGGATACAGAAAGTAAGCACAGCATGATTGGTATCGCGAATAGTATCGCGTAGGTTGATCTGCTATATTTTTTTAGTTTCATGATGATCGTTTTTAAGGTTTATAAATCAGCTCTTATTCCAAAGGCATAGGTTCTTACCGGCGGGAATTGGGCAATCGGATAATCGGGATCAAGTGGTGTTTTTGTCGCTTTCCACAAAATCCCCAGGTTATTTGCATAGGCATATACCTGGATATTTGTTATCGGCAGCCATTTAAACTTATCTTTTCCTATAGTGTAGCTCAGGTTAATATCTTGTAAGCGGATATGATCTCCTTTTTCGATAAGAGCGGATGAGTACATATAAAAATTGTTCCGGTTACCGTTGTTAGCTGCGGGCATGGACGGTATTTGTGTGAAAGCTTCATCGCCGGGCTTCATCCATCTTTTTTCGAAATCGCCGTGTCCGCCCTGGCCTGTTAGAATGGTGGCATAATTTACAGAGCTACGCCTGAAATAGTATCCGAGACGGTAACTGATATTCGCGGAAATCGAAAATCCTTTAAAGCTGAAAGTGTTTCTGAAACTGCCGAACATCGTCGGCCTGGCGGGGCCGTTATATTGCAAGCTGTCAGGTGTCGCGGCATTGATTATTCCCGTGTAATCCTTGCTTATCTTCCCGTCAAGATAACCCTGCGGATCACCGGTCGCAGGATCGAGCCCTGCGGATTTAAAGCTGTAAACACCGTATAGTGGCCTTCCTTCGAGTGGATAAACCAACTGCAGGTAACTTAGTCCACTGCCTTTGATCTTGTAATCGGTTACTTTATCGACGGCCTTGCTAAATAAAAAATTGGTCGTCCATTTAAAGCTTCCGGCAAGGTTGCGGGTTTGAACCGAGAAATCATAACCATATCCGCTATTGTTCGATAAGTTGCCGCGAAACTCGACAATACCTGAGGATGGGGCGTAAGGGGCGTTTCCAATAAGATCGATCCCATTTTTGTGGTAATATTCCAGCGTTCCGCTTATCCTCCTGTTGAAAGCCTGAAAGTCTACTCCAAGATTAACAACTTTAACCCTTTCCCAAAAAAGATCCGGGTTAGGCGGATTCGTTATGGTTGCGTACGGTAAACCCGATAGATTATCAATGCCGCTGTTATACCGGGCTGTGGTGTATGCAGTCACCGATTTGTTGACGTTACCATTAAAACCGTAAGTCGCCCGGATTTTTAGAACAGGCAACCAGGCGACCTTGTAAAAGGGCTCATTGGAGACGTTCCATGCTATACCCGTAGACCAGAGGGGCACACCCTTTTGATTTGTTCTCACGCCGAAGAGATTTGATTGATCAATCCTGCCGCTTGCGGAAATAGTATACCGGCTATCATAGTTGTAAGCGATATTCGCGTAATAGGAGCGGTACCGGTCGGTAAGGTCACTGAGGTTATCAGCATTTGGAATCTGCAAAGTGGAGGCAGTATTGTAATAAAGCGGGAAGTAATTGATGTAATCGACTTTAGTAACCGTTGCATGTTCAGGATCGTAACCGTATTCGCGGTACTGGTTATTGGTCGTATGCGTATTCCGAATTTCGTATCCGGCAATCGCGGTAAGATCATTTTTGCTATTCCAGTTCTTTGCATAGTTGATTTGCCCCCGAAAATTTTGCGCGATAGCTAAAGAATTGCCAAAATCAGCGATTCCACCTAATGGCACGGGGTAAACAATCGAACCGTCGGCCGGCACCGACGAAAATTTATTGATAAGATCGCGTGCGTAATAACTGTCCTGCGTATTTACAGTGCTGTTCAATCCCGTCGTCCGGCCATAATAATAAAGCGCGCTCGCATTTAGTCCGGGTATGATCTTATAAACGAGATCGAAGTTGAACCTGTAGTCCGTAATTTTAGCATGATTATTCGCAAGGCGAACTTCCTGTACCGGATTGTATGTCCAGTCTAATAGCCCTGCCTGTCTTGCGGCCGTCAAAAAGGATGAGCGGTAGTCATGATTAACAGGAAGCAGGTTTCCGTTTCCGTCCGCCAGCTTCGCGTAGGGATAAAGCGCGGAGCCGTTGTTAGAGGAGAAGTAAATGCCCGTTGTTCCCTGATTATTGACAATATTGTCACTTTGTATGTAGGAAATACCCGTGCCTACATCGAGGTGGTTGTTGAAGAAATTGTAAGTATGATTGGCATTGAAAGAAACCCGGTTGTATTGATTATTGACAAGATTCGCGATGTTCTTATCGTAACCTGCGGACACATAATAGCTTTGATTCGTAGTGCCGCCTGATAGGTTAACATTGTACTGTTGCTGTACATTCTGCTGGTACAGATATTTATTATAGTCATTGCGAACATCCTGGCTGTTAAAAGATTCAATTTGCGCGTTTGCCTCTGCCGCCGAAATCTTGCCGTCACGTTGTGCAATCAGTAATTCGACGACCGGGGTTAGCGGATTCTTGTTGGCTGAATTTTCGTCCCTGTTGTATAACCCTTTATTGAAGAGATATTTTTCCTGTTCAATAAATGCAGGAGTGGAAATTTTGGATAGATAAAACAAATCCGGTTTATCCCCGATGGTAACGCTGCTGTTAAATGAAACCTTCGATGGCTGGCTGTATCGCCCTTTTTTTGTCGTTATCACGATTACTCCGTTGCCGGCTTTCGCGCCCCAGATAGAGGCTGCGGCTGCATCCTTCAAAACGGTTATACTTTCTACGTCATTAGGATTAATGTTATTGATGTTTCCGTCATAGGGAAAATTATCTATAACGATAAGCGGATCTGCTTTCCCAAAAATGGTACTTTGCCCGCGAATACTTATTTGCGTCTGGTAAGAGGCATTACTTGTCCCACGGTTGAACACTAAGCCGGGAACAACATCTTCAAGCCTGCTGATGATATCGGTACTCACCCTTCGGTTTAGTAATTCATTGTTTACCTTTTCAAATGAGCCGGTCGCCCTTTCTTTTGGGATGTTTTGATAACCCGTTGATACGACCACTTCCTTTAGTTCATTGTTTTTCCTTTCCAAAAGGATAATGATGGAATCTCGCGAAGCGGGGTTGACACCTAATGTTAATGGTAAATAGCCGATGTAGCTGACAGCAATCTTAAAGTCTCCGGATCCGGGACGAAACTTAAAATTGCCCGCTATATCGGAGGTAAGTGTCAGGTTAAATTGATTAATCCTTAGCGTAGCGCCTGAAAGTGGCCGCTGTGTTTCACTGTCAATCACTTTGCCGACAATCAGGGATTGGGCGTGGCTTTCTGAAATGACAAATGCCAGTAAAAACGCTATTATAATTGTTTTCATGATTTATATTTAAGGTTTGGGTTAATTGGATACCTACTCAGCTTCTTGAGGCTTGTCGCTGATCACGAGGATGTCGATGTCACCGGTTTTTTCCACGATCCGCAAATCATAATTTGCAAGGGCCTTATTTAAGGAGGCTACATTACTCATATTTGCTTCCAGCTTAATGTCGATCGCCCCTTTAATCCCGGTTTCGTCGACAAGGGGGATTGGAGACAGTGAAAAAAAGTAGTTGTCGAGTTCCCAGTAAAACCTGGTGAAATTTTGGTAATGCAGCGTCATCCCGAATTGGTCTTGTATCCATTCTTGTTCCCCGCCAGTTGATTTAAGCTTGTCCACTGTGGAGGTTCGCTGCAGGGCGAGATATCTCCTGGTTTGCTTTTGAACCGTCGCTTCGTAGTCAGGAAAGAGCCTCCTGAGGTCTTCCTTAAAAATTGAAAATTTGTGTTTTGCCATTTTTGCTGGCAAGAACAGATCATAGCAAAAACTATTCTTTTTGAACCATTCCATAACGGGCTCATTGGCATGGCACATAATGATCATGGAATCTTTAGAAAGTACCTGTACACGGTTTCGGTTGAACCTGCCCTTGTCCCGGTAGGCGAGCTGGAACAATGTCAAAGGCTCGCCGTTTACCATGGTTACTTTTTCCATTTTATTACTGTCGGCAAGCGGCATATACCAGCCCAGAGGAAGACCCGGTGTGTACCCTGCAATTAAAGAGTGGTAAATAAATGCGGATCCTTCACCGCCATTCGCGCCGACGAATAGGGGCTTGTCCCGTTTATAAGGAACTCTGATGTCGGTTTTAACGGATAGGTCTATATTTTTTTTGGCCAGCAGATCTTTTATGTTTTCTGCAGTAACACTCTTTTCGTCTGTAATTGCTGCAACGATGCCGTTAGGGTCTATCCATACATAGTGGGGCAGGGAAAAATGAGGAAAGAGTTTTCGAAGTTCAACGTCGCCGGCAACCTCAGGAAGTTCGTTTTTAAGGGGCCGGTTCCTATTATAACGCGCCAGGAAAGAAGTTACAATCTTTTCTGATTGCGAGGTGACGGGTATAAACTGGATACTTCCAGCGAATTGCGTTTGAAGGGAATCCATTTTAGAAATCATGCCGACGCACGGAGAGCACCAGGTCGCCCAGAAATCGAGGATTACGATTTTTCCTTTAAAGGCCGATAATTTAGGAGGAGTGCTTTTGTGATTTATTGTATTAATAGTGAAATTTGGCACCTGATCGCCGATCTTCAGGCCTGCCGGAGGCGGCATATTTGTTTGGGCTTTGATCAATCCGCAGAATAAGTTGATTGCTGATAAAATGATATATTTTTTCATTGAATGCGTTTAAATAGTTTCAGCATAAAACCGGCAACCAAGCATTCAATAATGCCACGGACAGCGGACTGTCCAGTGATTTTAGCTGAATTAACTGATCTCATTTCAGGTTTTAATCGCTTTGGAAAAGGCAATAAGAAGCCTGGAAGCCGGTTTTTAGCTTCGATTTATGATGTTAAATAATTGGAAAATGGGGTAGCCTAAGTGACTGAGAAATGGTTCGCTTTACTCACCAGGTGAGATCAGCAGAACCCATGATTGAACAGCATGGTTATTCACGATCGTCTCCTTCCTGCGGCCCTGGGATGGCTGCATTAGCTTCGTGTAGTTGATGTGTAGCAGTAATAAGGTCGATCAGGTGATCAAAGAATTTCGCGACCTCTTCATCAGATAGGTCTGCTTTGATATTACAATCCCGGGTTACCCAGCATTGAAAAAATTTCCAGAAAAGCACCTTCGTTTCTTCAGGCGTGTGCGCCTTGAAAAACTTTTCCATCACTTGCTTAAAAGTGAGGCTTGAGGTAAAATTTGGTTGTATAATGACCGCTTCCATTTTCTTGTTTTCTGGCAAGTTGGTCCATTGAAGTAAGGCGTGGAACTCAACTTACCGCCTTAGAGGTACTGGTATACCCGGAAACGGATAAGTGAGCCCACGCCTATGACGTGAGCATTTCACTCATCTCCCGCTTCCTTCTAAAATTACCAGTTTTCTAAGGCGAGATTTATGTGCGAACGCTTCTTAATTTTCTGAAGAATCGCAAATTAACTTAATTATCATAGAACATTGTTAACTCATATTCAAATATAACATTTTATTTTTAAATACGGTTGAATTCAACCGTGAAATATTTGTAAAAAAACTTTCTCTTTAAAAAAAATCGCCATTGAAAGATTACTCAGTTTTAAAGGGAAAATTTGGTTTGCATGTTAAGCAAATTAGAGAAACAAAAGGATATAGTCTAATTGAAGTTGATCGTCGATGCGAATTGGATGAAAGTAATATATCTAAGATTGAAAATGGAAAAATAAATATTCAGTTATCGACAATATTTGAATTAGCAAAGGGATTAGGAGTGGAGCCTAAAGATTTACTCGACTTCCATATTTAATCAAATTAAGTTTGTTTTCACTGCGATCGATATTAGAAGCCAAAGTACTACTACAGCCAAGCCGAAATAAAATTGTTCTTTTTTCATCAATAAATTAAAGTCCTATTTCACAGCTAAGATAAAAACTGTTGGGTTAAAGCCCAACAGTTTTTTTCTTTAAAACAGTCAACTTTCCGCAGTTCTCCCGATCTGCAATGGCAAGTGAAAATCATACAGCTCATTTAATTAAATTCGGCATCCATTTGCAAACAATTCGCAAATCTAAAAATCTGTCTTTACGTAAGTTGGCCGCTAAATGTAATATAGATCACGCTGATATTCAACAATATGAAAAGGGCTTAATAAATATGTCCTTCAATTCGCTTATTGAATTGTCCGAAGGATTAGAAGTTTCATTGAAAGATTTGATGGATTTTTGATTACGGGAAATTGAAAGGCAATAAAGTTAATGCTATTAGCCTCTGTATTGCATGGGAAAAAAATGACTTGCTTTACACCTTCCTTTCGTTGATAATGTTCAGTTATCCTTCATTGATAGTGTAAGTTTAAATGCATACGCTTGAGGCGCTCGCCGAAGAGATGGCCGTTTTCCATCAGTGTTACCGATTATTAGACAAGCTTGGGAATGAATCTATGCAATCAACGCAGACTTATGCCAGACTATACTTGATCCTGTAAGGAACTCGTTGGAAAAAGCAACGCAAACCATGTTTAAATAATTTGTGTAACAACGCTTTACGTCCTTTCTTATTCAAGATTAATTTTTTCGGTGACCCATTGTGTTGCAGAAGGCAGATTATTTCTAATAAGATATTCGTCAACTGTTATGACCTCTATTGTTGTACTGCTATTCAGTATTGCGAGGGCGGCCTTACTTAATGGAATGGTAGGCGTTAATGGATTGGAAACACTTATAGCGAATTCTTGCCCATTCGATTTTAATGCATGAATCACATTCTCGTCGTTGTCTTGCCCCGGTAGTCCTATTTTAAAAATCACATCGCCTAAACTATTTCGGTTTAAGTCTTCCAACAAGTCTACAATCGCGCGTTTGATACGGTTCTTGTCAAGTGCAGGTAATGCCCCTGTTAAGATGAACTTAACAAAGTCAATACCAATATATCGGTCAAGCATTCTATGCTCAAACTTATTCTTGAAGGCCCTCAAACATCGATAGCATGATGCGTCACATTGTTCTTGACAGGATTGCATGATTTCCAAAGCTCGTGCGAATAACTCAGGACCTTGGTCTACCAGTTGAGACGAGAACCCTGCACCTCCAGGCAATGTATCGTATAAGAAAATCTCCACCATTTCTCCAGTTCTGCCACTTGCATTTGTAGTAAGGGCAGGACGATATTCAGCCATTATGTCGCTCTGCTCGATTTCAAGAATTTGCGAAGCAGCTTTTGATAAAGCTTCACAAACCGTTCTTAAAGCAACATTTGTAGTATAGGCACCTGGCGATAAGCTAATTGCAGGACCAAGATTAATAGAGAAAAGACAAATATCTGTTATAAAGTCCGTTCCCAAAACAATTTTGGAACGCAAACCACCTGGACAATTGGGGTTTTCATCCGGGAATGGTTTTGGGTGTTCACCATTTAGTGTGCCAGTAAAAGTTGCTTCAGATTCTATTCGTCCACAACGAACGCAATATTGATAAGCTTCTCTGTTCGGTCCAGTATTTGAAACAAGGAGATGCGTTCGAACATTTAATCCACTAATGCGATCATTAACTTTTCTCCACTTATCAGGATCAGGGAACGGCATATAAAGCTTAGCTCTTGTAGCGTAGCTCACTTCCGGCATACCATCAGGTGTTGTTTCCTCTGCTACATCGACGGGATGTGCAAAACCTGGTGGGCGCAACCAAACAAATGGTTGCTCTAATTCCTCTCCACAAGCATCACAACAAGAAACTTCACGTCGCTTCGCAGAATCATAATCCTCCGTTTTAGCAAAGCCACAATTTAAGCATTCGTAATAAAGTTTCCGCTTTTTCCAAGCTTCAGAAAGCTCGCCTCGAATTGGCGAATAAATTGCCCCGGATGTGTAACATTTATTGGATACCCAAACCTGTTTTCCAGGAGCGTATTGTGACAAGGCAATAGGAAGTCCTTGCGATGGGACAAATTTAAAGGCCGTTTTATATGGCGTGGATTTATTTTCGTCAAAAATATAAAAAGTTGCGACATCGGTAGGAAAAGCATATCTGGGAAGTTTCCCTCGATACAATAATCTGTCAAGTAAGCCATCACCTAGATTCATCTTTCCTAAATCTATTTGATCCTCCGCTTCGCCATCATTCTCTTCGCCGTTTTCAATCTGCACCTCTGGGACTAATTGATTTCGAACAAGTTCGTAGTCAATGCTTTCGTCAATTGCTTCAATACTGTCCTGGATGAAGTTAGATAGAATCTCGTTTTTGTCTTTACTATTCAATTCGATAGGAATCCAAGAACGGATTTGTTCTCGTAAGGCATATTCGTTTTTAATAAGCCAGGACGAAAAATCATTTCTATTCAACGTTGTGTTATCGACAATGAAGTCTCTTACCGTACCTAACACCGAAAATAAATTAGCTTTGTGATGCGAGGGAAGAAAGCGAGGTATTTTATGTTGGTGATATTTTTGCAATAAGAATGCTCGAACATGTCTCCTTGTAATATCGATATTATTCAGGGTGATTATTGGATCAACGACGGCACCAGAGATCATTTCTTGCGGACGTGAAAAGTAATGTTCGTCATGGCTATCGACACTTCCATAAGCGATTACGGTTGCCACAGCGTTACCGCGTCGTCCTGCACGTCCAGAACGCTGTTGATAGTTGGCCCGACCAGGCGGCATGTTTCTAAGTGCTACTCCTGATAAAGCACCTATGTCGATACCAACCTCCATTGTGGTGGTGCTTGAAAGAATATCTATGGCGCAAGTATTGTTTTTTCCGTTATTCCATTCAACATTTATATCTTGGAAAAGTAATTCGTTTTCCTCCCCTTTTGAAAACACATCTTCACTTTGTGGTGAGTTTAGTTGTGCTGTATGCTCAGCTGAGACAAGAGCCATCGGCACAGTCGGTGGGTCTGAGAAAATCCCTTTAACTGGAAAACGATAGTAGCCTTTCCTAGCCATAAATACTGGATTGTCGTCTGGGCTGAGTTGTTCAATGGACTGGCTATTACAATCTAAACAATGTTGAACAGTCTCTATCGGTCTGTGGACAGAAGAACATGTACTACAACGAACCCAAGCGGCGCTGAAGTCTAGGGAAAGGTTTTTCCCTGACATTCTAAAAATTCCACCGAGTTCATCTGCTAAATTTTTCAATTCAGGTAGCCATTGAGCGTCAAAGATGCGCTTTCCTGATGCCCCTATAAGGCGTTCTACTGATTTAAAGTTCCCTTTATGACCACGTACACCATGCCTGCTATTTCCTTCAGCAGGCCTCCACCACGTCGGAGGCATGCCTTTAATCCAATAGCCCGGTCCTTGCCAACATCTGATCCAAAAATTGGCTAAAGCAATTTTAGTTTCGTTAGTTGTTGCAATCAATGCGATTGATGGTAAGGCAATTATTTTATCTTCAAACTCCTTTTTCAAACAGATTGAGGCAAGTGCAAGCGGCTCTAGACCGGTAAAACGATCATATAACGCGCTGACAATTTCTTTTAATAGCGATTCCGGTGCTTCTTCTGAGCGATACTTAGCGTAGAACTGAAAAAAGCGCATCTGATTATCAAGGACACCGTTTTCAATTTCGCTACGAATGCGTTGATCTGTAGTGAAAAAGTTATGGCTGCTCGGAAGTTCTGGCCGAAGCCTCAATTGAAACTTATTTGCACCAATCAGCACAGCTAAGTAAGCATCGTCCAGGCACAGGTTTTCAGCAATTAAAGGATTACTAGCCATTACACTGAATCCCCAAAGCATAAGAGGCCTTACAGAATCCCTTAGTGAATACATTTGTAAGTTTGGTGCTAGCTTTGCGGCCACTTGGCGCGAGTCCGAGAAAATAAGCACTTTTCTACCTCTAAGAGGGGCAAAACGAGTTGCTGGCACAGAACTAGGCGGCTGAATTTGGATTTGCCTTGAGAGAAGTGCCAAAAATGGTTGATCACCTTTTGTCTGATGATCCTGTACTGCACTTTCTCTTGATCCGCCGCCTTTTGTGCAGATAGGACATTTAACAAACATCCCCAATGTTTCTACAGAATCTTCTACTCCATCGTTTTCATCGTCCTGTCCATCTAAAGATTGACGTTCTCTTCTGATATATACTTTACGGTAATTAGTTCCTAAATCGTTCGGATTTAATCGACCTGTTTTTATATCCAGATAAGCTATTTCGGTTCTATCTTCACGCACAGGTATTTCAAGTAATAAATCAAGAGGAAATAAATCTGTAATTCTAGAACCAATTAAGCGAATATTATTCCCAGGTTCTGCCCAAAGGGAACTTGGGCTTTCAATGTTATCAGTATATGTACGTAGATGTGCGGTACCACAATTCCGGCAGGTGAAAAGTTCAAAAACACGCGCTCCGCACTCACATCGTGACCTTGGCTGACTATATACTTTTCCACAAATATTCGATTTGTTTCCTAATTCAACTTCGCTGCAATTTGGATCAATACAAGCCCAAAGACCCGGTAATCCCCGGAAGAACGAATGGATACGGCACGGTAAAAGTCCAGCTTCATCTTTAGATGGTTTAGCCAAACTTCCTAACGCAAGCAAAATTGCAACGGCCCTGTCAGCGACAAAGTGTTCAACATCAGGGAAAATCTCAGTCCCTAACGTATCAATTGGGGTGGCTTGCCCCATTGTGACATTTATTAATTTAGTCAGCGGTGCGTAGTCCTTTAACGCTTCATAAAGAGATTCTTCGGCATTCTCCCTTGAGCTAACATTTCGGGTTTCTAAGAAGCCTCCTACATATCTCACCCGGTCGCCATCAACACTTTCATAAAACTTTTCCAGATCTATTTTAAATAAAAGAGCCGCTTCTGCACCGGCATCATAATCATTAACTTCTTTGTATTTATAGCTGCCGGTGATTGGTATGAATGTATCTTGGGGAACTCCTGATAATTCACTTGCAAACTTTAAAGCATACTCATGGTCCTGAAAACTCGCAGTTGCGCAGATTACTTGAAAGCGGCTTTCTGGGATATTCAACCTTGTTCGCAATCTCCGAAGGAGAAGGCCAACTTCCGCACCAGACGCTCCGCGATATAAGTGTGCTTCATCAATTACAATAAGGAACTTTTGATCAGGATTATCTGCTAACCATTGCGATGTTTGCTCGAAGATGGTCTGCTCAATTGGACGCATAAGCATATACTCTAACATCGAGTAATTTGTAATCAGCAAATCTGGGGCTGAGGTTTGTATTTCTTGCCTTGTAACGAGTTCGGAATCCTCCGGCAGGGTCACAGCCCTTAAGAATTCGCCCGATGAATCCTGCCACCGCGAGTTTTTTGCGCCAAACCAAGCTGAGATGCTAGGCTTAGCTGGCCATTTACCGCGCTTCTTAAGCTCGGTCAAAAGTTTAATGGCTTTTTGTTTTATTTCTGGATTTTCATCAGAAGTAGCCTGTTCTATAGACACGTAGAATTCTTCAAAAGACTTTAAACGCTTTTGATCTTTTTTGGCATCGCGAATACCTGGATATGGCGTCCTGCTGGTATACCTAGCAAAAGTGGGAATACGACCGGCTTTTTCTTTGAAGAACGATTTCAGTCTTGGATCTTGAAATAAGTTTCGGACCCTTCCTAATTGATCGTTGACCAAAGCATTCATCGGATAAAGAATTAAGGCTCGGACGCCATTGGCTTTGAAACCCTCTTTATAATCAGAAGCTTCTAATGCTAACTTACCGATAATTGGAAGTAAGAACGACTCTGTTTTACCTGAGCCGGTACCGGTCATTATCATTAAGTTTTTTTGTTTAACCAAAACACCTTCAACAGATTGCAACTGATGCTTATAAGGAGGGTCAAATATTATTCTTTCATGGCTATCGGAAGATTTCGATAGGGATTCAAAAAGTTCAATGACTGAAGTAGCTAAATTAGGGATATCAGAAAATTTATTGCCACTCACATATCTGGGCGTTGACTCAATATAGGGTTTTTGATGAATAACCCCTATTGCATTCAGAAGGTCCTTCCGTTGAGCTACAAGGGCAGGATTACTGATATGATATGTTGCTTCTATATAATCGGAAAGCGCTGAGTGCAACTCGGCGATGTTTTGGGTAACTGATGATGTCATTGTGTTATCTCTTTTTTTCTAAGCCATAAATAATCGTACAAAAAGGCTTCTTCTGTGAGGGTTTCTTGTTTAGGAATTTCGTATGAAAATAAACAATTTTTTTTCTTCGCTACGCTTCCTAAGACTAACAATCGTCGCTCGGCCCACAATGGGATGGGTGAGTAAAAATTAAAAATACAATTTTGCCCATCGATTTGAATTGTAAATTCCTGGGGCTGATGCTGAACTTTGTCAATAGCCATCTGTAGTAACCAAGCGACATCACATTGCCTTTGAGGAATACCATTAAGCCGTACTGGAATATCAATGAACCTTTTTAGTTTGCCATTCTCTGTTTCGACATAGCACCAATATTTGGGTCCATATTGTTGCGGCCTTCTTGCAATATATCTGCCGGTTTGTGTGGTAGGTGATACCCATCTACCTTTATCAAGCAACGTGATTTCGGAAATATGGTCGCTGGACGGTGAAGACATTAACCATTTGTCAAACTGCTCAAGATAGTCCTCCGCAGTTGATTTTCGCGGAAGTTTTAACCACAACGATTCACTTATTTGTGAAAGTCCGAAGTTGCTTAGCGTTTCAGAAAGTTTTTCTTGATCATTTGGTATAATAATGCGTTTACAACCGTCATACTTAATTCGATCAAGCAGTAATGGTATAGGTAAATTCCCATCTGGGCCGATGCCGACTATAAAGGCATTACCATTAGGCCTTATCACAAATGAAGGTGGTGCAGCAAATATCCAAGTGCTTTTAACGTTAACGTCAGAACTAATTACGTCACTAAGTTCAAGTAAGTCACCACTGACAAGAAGAAGATTTACAATTCGCTCAACGTCATCCAGTGCTGAATCATCGAAAAGAAACTTAAGCGCTTGTTGGCTTTCATTTACTAATGTTGTGATAGAACATGGGCATTTGTAGCTTGCAACTCGTCGTAAGCAATTGGCAATAATAGTCTCGTGAGTGTACTGTGACTCGGGTAGATGCCACGCTTCCTCTGCTGATCGCAAAACCTCGTTGCTTGTTATTTCTTTTATCATTGCCATCCTGTAGGTAATAAAAGTGGGTAATTTCGATTCGGATCAATATACTTTGCGGTTGCAAGGACAACAAATCTGCAACTGCGTAAAATAGTTTTATTGGATAGTAGAACATTCAGCATTTCTGAAAATTGTTCTTCTTTAGTTCCTGCGTAAGACAAAGGCCGCGATGCGAGTTCTAAGGCGAAAGAAACCAAACTATCTGAATGGCAGACATTACAACGTTTGAGCACTCCATTTAACCAATCCGCCATCTCTGATAAATTGATTTCTTTACTGTCATTTCCCAAAAGCTTATATCTCAATATATTTTGCACACTTGTGTTACCTAAGAAGTGCGACAGCTTTTCAATAGAGCCTGCTATATCATTGTCATTGATAAACTCTTTTTCTGCTCTGGCCCAGTTAGTGCCGCATAGGTGTGAGAAAAGCTTAATTGTAGCGGCTTCGATTACTTTTTGCTGATGGTGTTGAGCTAAAAAGCCCGATGACCTCGCTGTAAACCATGTATTGATAAATGAAAGGTAACCAGGAATATTCAAAGCCTCATTTGAAATTAGTTTCGGACTAATAGATAAGGCTTCAAACCCTTGCAAACGATCTGAATGGCTTATAACAATACTACAATTGTGTTCGCCACGTCGTGCAAAGAAAAGTCCATTCCTTAATTGGGTGCTTTTTAATTGTGAAAAATTTTCAGTTGAAATATCCCGTTTGACTTCCGGCTCATTTAAATCGCAATATAATATTTTAAGAGGCTCATCGCAGTCAGTCTCGTCTATAAGCTTGAGGTTGGGAACACGGTCAACTGATTTATACAACCATCCGATAGGTGCCGCCTTTCTAAGAAAGATAATGTCTTTATAACCTAAGTCTTCGCATAGTATACGCAGCCGAAGCTTGTGTGAGTAAATAAGATTGTCATCCTTGTTAGCTTGTTCACATGCTTTTTTCAATTCACTATCATGAAAAGGAAATTGTATAGATTTTGAAGAAATCGTTCGGACAATTTCTTTACCAACAAAAAAATCTAGTTGAAAGATGATTGATCGGTTCTTTGGCCCAAATACTTTTACTTGAATTTTGCCTGTAAGGAGCGCATCTAAATCATCAGTGTGAGGGTCTAATCGAAAGGTAAGTCCATTGTGTAAAGTTGTGCCTTGAATCCAGCCTTCTGGCTCTCTTATTTCAAGGTGCACATAACACTCTGTATTTTTTGTGACAGAAGACTGGGAAATTGCTTCGATTTTAAGCATATGCGAACCACACGGTAATGGATCAAGTCTAATAAAAGTGGGAGATCCGGAAACTTTCCCCTTAATTGTCAATTGATAAGATCCTAAACTGATGTGAAACTCATCAATTGGATAATCTCCTAGTATGCCCAGGCATATTGATTCAGTTGTCAGCCATTCACCTGACCCACTACCATCCCATGATTGTGCAGGCAGCCCAGTTGGCCATACCCTGATACTTTTTTGTATATAAACACCTAAGTTTAATAGTATTTTCTCATCAACCTCAGGAAGGTTATCTGGGATAGTAAGTTTTTTTGCATGAATACCTTTACATTCAATATCGCAATCAGATAGCAATTCGCTTTCTGGCCAGCCATTATTTTCAGAAACAATTAAATACTCTTCGCAAGCCCAGACGTTCTTATTTTGAACTTCTATGGCCTGACCATCTACGTTCAGATGAAATAACCAAGGCCCTTTAGAGATATTAATACTCCGCGTAAGTTCAGAAAGAGAAGCTATTTTACTTTCAAAATTGAGCAGTGTTCCACCTAGAGGCCATTCTGATAATTTTCTTATAAATGACGCTCCCAACAAGACCTCCGCAGGCAACCAAGTGCTATTCACACCATTAATCTTAACACGCGATTTTTTTAGTTGTTCTGTTACCGATGCATCGTCAATGATATCAGCAAGGCGAGGTATCTCTATAGTAGCCACCCAATTATTTCCATTATTGTGCAAACGGATTTTGGGCTTGACCGATTTTTTACTTGATTCTACAGGGCGATATGAAGATTCATTGTTGTTTTTTATTTTACTATTGCTGTTTGCGCCATATATTCTTGGTTTAATTTCCCGTCGAACACCTTGTATTAATTCCTTAGCGTTCTGCTTTTGTTCAATATCCTCTGTAATTCTCTTGAGTGTGGAACTATAAATATTATCGTCTAAAGAAGCTTCGCCTTTTTCAGCTAATAACGCTAAAGCAATTCGACCAACAAGCTCTTCATGTTGCAAAAAATTCAGAAACCTCGAAGAAGAAAAGCTATAAGCAAATCTTGCTAGTAATTTACCTACATCAATAGCATTTTTATGTTGTGAAGTGTTTAATGTATAACGTGATAGGAATAAAAGTTTTGCGAAATGATATTGTAAGTCCTGAGGTAAAATAGCATGAGTAATCGGCCAAGCAATTATTGGAAAATTTTTAGCCCATGTGCCCGTTGGTAAAACGCCGTTGAATCTTCGTTGAAATTCTTTAAAGGCCCAACGAATAATTTCTCTGTGTGACTGTTCCCAGTAACGCAGCTTATCTTCAAAAGATATCCAATATTGATCTCCTATATATTCATATCCTAATTCCGTAGAGTAAATAACCCATAACAGCCAATAAGATTTGTTGATGCCATTAAGACGATGATCATCCGCTAAGCGGCTCGAAATAATCTTTAACTGCGCTGGCTTAAGACCATGTTCAATTGCGAAGACCGATATACTTTTTTCTTTTCTATTTTTTGAAAGAACAGTAAAATGAGCAACAAGCATTTGTTGCCATTCAGCTAATGACTTTGTAGCTGCATCAGATATGCTAAGCTGTTCTAATTGCATTAAGTTTCACTTGGCTTAAGCCGTTCATTTGTGGCCGTGGTGAATTCAATATAAGATCTTTAATGCTCGAAACCTTCCAAAGCTTATACTCTGGTCTTGAAATTGCACGAGGGATTACCCACCGTTTTACCGCCTGTGCCGCAACTTCATTCACTGTCAAAAGAGACTTTATGTTAGGTTTACCTTTACCTGATCGCAAAATTTCGATTGCATTTTCTGCCAGGGGACATATAAAAACTTCCCGACCTACACCGTGTTTCAACAAGTCTTCTCGAAAACCTAATGCATCTAATGCAGCTCTCGCAGTTCTCAGTCGCCAGTTTGGCCCGTCACCGAATTGATGCAAATCGGCATACGAATGACCAATCGCTCTAAGGTATTCTCGCATATCTGAAAAGATATTTTCTGGAATATGAAAGTGCCCCCATCCTTTAGTGTAGCCAATTGGTTTTAAGTATTCTCGTCCTTCTAATTTTATTCGATTATATACAGACGACTTTCCCATAGAGGATGAGGTTGTAACTGCTAAAAGTCGAGCTCCTTTCTCTTCGCCCGAAATAATTCCTTTAGAGTTGCCGTATTCTGATTTAAAGTCATCGTATAATTCTTTAGTTCTTAATAAACTAGCGATCAATTTTCCTCCTAAAAGTAAATTGTAGGGAGGGATTGCTCCTAACACATAGGCATCTAAAATATTTACTAGGCGTTGACCTCTGTCTTTTGCTGTCCATCCAATGAAATTGTCTCTGACAGATAGATTAAATACTGGATCACCTATGGCAATTAGGCCAATAAGTTTTTCATTATTTCGATCCCAAACCAGATATCGGAGGCGACGCCCAAACCCATTTGAGACTGGCACGGACCATGTTAATGATGCCAAGCGAAATAGCTTTGCTTCCCAGCCATTCCCACGGACTCTTATTAGTACGGGTGATATTAATTCTGGTACAACTTCATCTCCATTAGCAAAATATTGTATTAGTCCGGATAAATTCTCATCAATGAAGGCTTTATTAGCTTTTATACGTTCAATACGTTGGGCAGAATGTAAGTTTCTGATTATTTGTTTGTCGGATGACGGAAGCGCTAAATTTCCATCATGTGTTTTTTCGAAGCCTAGTTTTTTTAAATGCTGGCGAATTTTACGTTTCAGTCTAGATTTTGCGGTAAGGGCTTCGATAATTTTTGTCATTCAATTTCAACTTGTGAGCTAATCTATAAATATTCCGTGTCTTAAGATAAGTTTTTGATTCGTGAAGCATTATCATTAAGCCAACAATTATTCGGTATTGTGCTTGAAATAGGTAGGCTTTAGAAAATCCATACCTTTAATGGTAACTTCGAAATAATTTCGTTTGCCGCGTCATTTTGGTTATTTTGATATAATAACTCTACCGTTTCCTCTAAAGACTATGCGGCGAACTACTTTTTCGTTTGAAATATTCCATCAGCCTCACGCTTTTAATTTATCGGAATAATAAGTGTCAATGTTGGTCGCATATTTGCCGGAAACATGTAGAAAAACCACAAAAACGGCAAACGACAGGATAAAAAAGCAAGATCAGATAGACGAGCCAACCATTATCTACTTTAAGTCCGAAGACCAAAAGTGCGAAAACGACTAATATCGTTACGGCATATACCTGGAAAGCGTAAGAAGGTTCGTTCAGAAAACTGTCGGAAATTTCCTTGTCTTTATATTCGTCGGTATGGCGGGAAACGATGCGCAGGGCAACAGGTACGGTAATACTAATAAAGCCGGCCAGCACCGTTGAAAACAGAACCAAGATTGTATGATGAAATGGCACATTCGCTAGTTCGTGTAATCGATCTCCAAACCAATGGAAAAAGTCACGAGCGAGTGAAGAGCCACAAAATGCGAGGGTGGATAAGATTTTTTCTGGCATGGCAAGGTTTATTTAAAATTAAATGTAAGGAAAATAGTAGAATTGAAGAAAAAACAATAATTAAGGCGAAATTTTAGGTGGAAAATCTATAGGACAATCAGATTGAATTAAACATATTTCTTTTAAAAGTGTGGTAATATCCATTTCCGACGAGCTCAAGTTTTTGAATACAAAACTGTTCCCCTCTACTTTCCGACTAGCTATCAATTTCTTTCTAAGCTGTTTAGTATTTCTTTGACCAAAATCGCTCGAAACTTTTAGGATCTCCTCATTAAATCTATAGGTCTGTGATATGGTTGTTTTGCTGGAATAGCCGAAATGTTTTTCAAATTCCGTTATGATCGATATATCGCTCCCGGTAAACGAAATATAGATTGCCAGTCATCTCCAACAGCATAAAGCTTCGTTGCCGGATTTTGCGCTCTTATACTTTTTAATAGGTTATATCTCCCCAATGACATATCTTGGAACTCATCAACCAGAATATATTTATATGTCTTTTTGAAGTCGTTATTTCTAAAGTGAGATGCCGCATCATTGATCATGTCGTTAAAATCGACCTCATATTCCTGTGCTGATCGCGCTTGATATACCTGATATAAAGGGTCAAATATGAATGAGCCAGAGGAAGTTCCGGACGACAACCAGGAGGATAAAATACGTCAGGAAGGTGACAATCAGTTTATCGAACGCGCAGAATAATAGAAAGAATGCCCCTTTTTGGGGCTTTCTTTTTTGTTAAAGGTTTGAGTGTATTGGCCTTGTAGGTCAAAAAAAGAGGCTGTCATTGCTGACAGCCTCTTGGACGTTGTTTACAAAAAGGCTTACAGGGTAAATTTCTCCAGCACACCTTAGCTATTGAGGCTACAAGTGAGGTCAAGGTGCAAAGTTTGGTATTGCAGTTTACCACGCTCATATTTTTGGATCGTTAAGTGGTAATTCCATATTTAAGTTATTGTTTTTCCTCTTATGTTTCTATTTGCTTACCGGCACGATAGTGCTGCGGTTACTTGATTGGCAGCAGGCCTTTAAAAGTTGAAAGGGCAGTCTGATGTGAATATTGATTCAATTTGCCGTTAAACGAATAGAAAATGCAATCTAACACTTATCTTTGAAAAGGAGCCTACCCAAATTGAATCTATGTGCTGGACTGCTTCGGCAATCAATGATCGGCATGTTACCCGGGTACACCCTGGGGAAAATGGTTATATTTTTAAGTGATGTATGGTTAATATCATATTATAATACAAATGAATTTGGTAGGCTCTTTTATTTTTAAACCAACGTGAATAGCCCTTTTAGCGACCTAAAGCCGGAAATAATTACTGACATCAGGGGCAGGTTTGAAGCCTTACGCACTAAAGATGACCTCTATGATCTTTTTCAGTCGGTGATTAGGGAGTTGCCAGCGGGGGAAACCAAGCGGGAGCATTTTGAGCAAGAGATCGCCTGGCTGTATAAAAATGGTTATCCAAGAGACTACCATTTTTTTAAGATCAAAAAAACTTCCGGTAAAGATCGTCAGATCGCTTCACCTCAGGGTCCGTTAAAAACCGTGCAGCGGATCATTGCCGTTATACTTAGTTCCGTCTTTCAGCCGCACCCTCATAGCTTTGGCTTTAGAAAAGGGAGTTCCGTAGTAGATAATGCCCGGATGCACGTCGGGTTTCATTATGTTTTCAATATCGACTTGGCTGATTTTTTTACCAGTATCAGCCTTAAACGGGTAAAACGGAGTTTGGAAGGAAGTCCTTTTGGGCTGGACCTTTCTCGAGAACCTATAGCTGCCCAACTGGCCAGAATCTGCTGCATAGAATTAATAGTTCCAGGTGCCAATTCTCGTCGCGCCTTTCTACCGCAGGGCGCGCCGAGTTCCCCTGTGCTGTCCAATATCGTTTGTCAGAAGATGGATGAGCGTTTGAATGGACTGGCTAAGCGGTTTCATCTTAATTTCAGCCGTTACGCGGATGATATTACCTTTTCAGCTAATCATAATGTTTTTCGGGAGGGATCGGAATTCCGCTTGGAGCTGGCCGATATTGTTACCGCTTCGGGTTTTCAAATCAATCCTATTAAAACTCGTTTACAAAGGCAAAAGAACCGTCAGGAGGTTACCGGTTTAACGGTTAATCAAAAGGTGAATATCTGCCGGAAATATGTTAAGGAACTCAGGCGGTATTTGTATTACTGGGAGCGTTACGGTTTAACAAAGGCTTATGAGCTCTATCTGAAGGACCAGCATGAGTTCCTACTCTCGGGGTCCGGGGTTCCAATGGCTGCAATCATCAAAGGCAAGCTGGACTTTCTGCACATGGTTAAAGGAGATACTGGAGATTACCTGAAATTGCTGGCCCGTTTTCATAAAATGGACAAAGGGGGGCCAAGGAAAGTTGTTAAAGGGGAAAATGCTACACATCATCAGGAAGCTGAGCAGTTCCAGCAGCATCAACCGCATAACGTTGCAATCTTTTTGCGGTTGTTCCAGGATAGTGCGGGTCTAAAATACCTGACCCATGAATTTGATATAGGCGATGAGGTCTTCAATCTGGAACAGACCGTGGAACTGGCCGGTCGGGAGTTTCAGGCGGCTTATCAGAAACATCCAATCACCCGTGCGTTGTATGCGCGGATTAAGCAGTTCGCGTTTGAGAAAAACCCCAAATGGTGGCGCTGGCAGGATGGTAAAATGAGGGAGATCAATTTAGGCTGGAGTGCGCCTTCTGTTAGAACTTGGGCCCAAAAATTCCCGGGCACTCATCCGATGCTATTGCTACCCTACCGGGAGGAGATGATCCTGCCGTTTAAAGAAAGCATCCGGATCCGGGCACCCAAATTAAAGGAGCTCATCAACGCGAATATTAAAGCGAAATTTCGGGAAGCGGCGGCTGATTGGGATGTAGAACTTAACGATCTGGAACGCGCGGATATTTATACAGATGTCGATATGCTGCTAGGCGGCATACGTCATTTGCTGGACGGGATTTTGGAGCGTGGGGAGGTATCACGAAAGCTACTGATAACTTACCGCAAAACGGTTGTTAGCGGGCGGGAGATGAAAATGATTGAGATAATCCACACGGCGTCGATTTGTTATAAAGATGCAGCAATCTCTGAACTATTGAATGGCAACTTCCTGGAAGCTAAGAACGCTTTCTATGGACTGTGCAATTGGTCAGTGACGGCGATATTCAATGACGGCGCCTATCGGTTAAATATTTTAAAAGACGATGTCGACATGCCCGAGCGGGAAGCTGTGATGGTTAAGGTGCTCGGTTTTACACATCATTTATACTTCTATTAAATGATTTACCTAATCGATGATAACCGCCGGGACCAGCAAAAGGAATACCATTGCCAGTTTTTGGCAGCAGGAACCTACAGTCACTTCATTAAGCCGCTTTATCGATTGACTCCGGATGAGGACCTGAATTTTTTAAAAAGCGCTGATGCGATCTTTGTTCACAGTTCTTTCCCTGATTTTGATGGCCAAGGTAAGGTGATCGAAGGTCAATCAGAAGTCTATGAAAAAATTTTTAACCTGCTTAAAGATGAGCCTGCCATCCCTTATGTGCTTTTTAGTAACGGAGACACCGAACCGGCGTTTGATCCGGAAAACCCGCTGGGTCTTGATAGGATCAATAAACGGTTATTCTATCTTAATTTGGGTGATTTTTTGACCGCGTATGAAAAAGATAAGGTGCCGGAATTGCGAATACTGGCCTATGGGGGGAATTTCTTGTCACGGGATATGTTGGTCTTATTTGACCGGTTGAATAGTTTATTCCTGTCGGGTGCGGGAATGAAAGAAAAAGCGGAGATCGAACGACTGAGCCGCTTACTGGGTGAACTAGTGGGTGGCGATCCGCGTATTCCCGCAATGCTCGCTACTGTACTTAAGGGCGAATCAGAATTCAACGCCTATTTAACTTATCTGGAAAAAATCATTAAGGCATATATCAGACATGGACGGAACATTTATCATCAGTGATGGTAGTAAAAATAGTTTTATAGATAAAGTTGTCCCACAATTGGGTCTGACGGTCATAATCGCACATGATTTGCGCAAAGATGAAATGATTGGCGAGTTTGTAAAACAGATCTTCGCGGGTTCTGCGATCAAAAAGTTGATCATCCCGGTATCTCTTGGGCAGCCGGGTAATAATCACATTGGATTAAAGATTGGTTTGTATATCAGGTTTTCAGACAAATCTGGGGTCGATCCGATGATTCCAATCGTGTTTTTGTCTAACCGCTCTTTGGAAACCTTGCTACTGGAGCAAGCAGATCGCTTTGCACTTTTAGCTGTAACGCCTGGGTGCGTGTTGGTTAACGAAGATGCAGAAGCATTATCCATGGAAACTGCTGCCTTGAAGCCACCACCATTTAAAGCGCTGATACCCCAGATTCTAGATAAGCTCCTTATCGACCGGCCGGAGACCACTGGGCCACATTCGCTGGCTAATGAATGGGGAGCACTGCGCTTAGATGCAATTACCAAGGTAAATGCGTTGACTGCTGCTGACCTGGCATTCCAGCGTAAGGAAACACTTTATTTTCAGTATCAAGCGGCGCGAAACCGAGCGATCAGCTTGGCAGGTCACCCAGGGTCGGGTAGTTTGACGGCCCCACAAGTGATCAGGGCGGTTGGCAAAAAGGTGCTGTATATTGACGATGAAGGTTATAAAGGCTGGGTGTCGATCCTGAAAAAATTGCTGCCAAATTCATTTTTTACCGAGATTACCGGTCAAGGCCTGTCGGAGGATGCTTTCTTTGCCGCCATCAGGGCCCAGATTCGCCAGGATTGGGACCTAATCCTGCTGGACCTGCGTTTGCTGCCGTTGATCGAAGATGTGCAGGGGCGGGTACTTCCCATCGGTATTTACAGCGGTACGATCATCCTGCAGGAGATCAAAACAATCAATCCGGGTACGCAGGTGATTATTTTTACAGCGTCCAACAAAGCGTGGAATCTGAAGGAGTTGATCGAACTGGGCGCGGATGGGTATTTTGTTAAGGAGTCGCCGGAGTACCTGATACCTGACACCTTAAGCCTTTATCATTATGATATTTTTAAAGCCCAGGCTGAGGAGTGTTTTCGCAAAAATTATCTGCGAAAAATGTACAATGATCATCAAATGGCGATCGCTAAGAACACTTTTCCCAATCCTGATTTTCTAAGTTATTCTGAAGCGGGATTGCATCGCAGTTTTGAATTTGTTCAGAAAGGATTATGGGAGGCTGCTTATCTCAATTATTTTCAGATTATTGAGAAATACGCAGAGGTTTGTTTTGAGCCGACACAATTATCGACCACTGATCCAACTGGTGAGGTCCGGGGTGGAAATAACAAGCATACTAGAAGTATTAAAAGAGATAGCAGTGATCTTGTGAACGGCCCTTTTTTTGAGAAAAAGAGATCTCCTGAAAATATTACCTTCCATACTACGTTACCAAAGCTTTCTTTTATAATGGCGTTTAAATTTAATAGAAGCGATGCTGAGCTTAAAAGGCTGGGCGCTGTTGTTTTTAAAAGAAATAAGGTGGCACATCCCGGACCCGTCACGGTTACGATACAAGAGCTATTTGAGTTCATTGACCTGATCGACTTTTTCAGGGCAAATGTGTAAATTTAATAGATGATCACATTACACGACTTTTTTGCCATGAGTGCTAAGGAGAAGGGGGCGTCTACCTGGCCATTATCAGAAATATTTACCCTTACACATTCTTGTTACGTAAGGTGGTTATGGTTAACTTAGATTTTTTTTTGGTATTGCATGGCATCCAGAGTGTTATCAGCCATCAGAAAGGCGGAACATCTGCTGGATATTAACGATATGAGAATAGCTGAAACAGATCTCTGATCTGTACAAAAAGTTCGCATATTTTTTTATGCTTAAATGGTTTTAGCGGCTGCTTTCCTGAAAGTGACGGTTTGTCCGTAATCAACGGCGGATCAATAGCGGATCTTAGATGGTGATGCTGTCAACAGACCTTCTTCATATAGATGCCATGCGCCAGGCCTTCGGAGGCGCTATACATGTAGAAAGCCGATCGTCATTAATATGTCCCTAAAATATTTTATAAAAGGTTTGTCCGGCTTTGCAATTTTAGCGTTCCCACTGACCATAATAACACAAAGGTAAATAGTCTAGGTTGTCGGCAGAATTTGGTTAGTGTGGTGTTGTTAGGCTCAAAAGACATGGTTAAACAGCTCAATTCGCAGCCATCGCCGGTTTTCGATTAAGTTTTAAAAGTATCAGCATAACCATAAGGGAACATGCTACGAATACCAGATAACTATTTATTATCAGCGATGCATGTTTAAAATATTCTACCGATATGCAAGCTTAGCATTCTGTAACCGTTGAAAATCTTTTCTTTTTTGCCAGCTCTCAAATCATCCTACCCATTATCCACTCCAAGCAAGTGCCTGTCTTCCGCAGGGGCGCGAAATGGCGGGCGGTTTAGCGCAGCGACCGCTCCGTCAGGGCGGGTGTGCCGGGCTTGCGGAAGACAGGCTTTTGCCTGCTGACCGGATCTGGTGAAGAAATGCAGCGAAGCGAATGCATGAATCTGATAAAGGGCAGCACGTTCCCGCCATCAAATCAATAAGCTGTAATCACTTTTAGGAAAAGCAAGTGCCTGCCTCTTATGGATAGTTATTAATTATGTAAAGCAACATTTTTTATAAGCCATCTATCAGTACTTTGACTTCGGACCTTGAAATATTACTTTACATAATTTTTTAGTGGAGTTTAGAAACTTTTCAGCCATTCCAACAAATTATCATTGACTAACCAGGAAGGGTTTCTGTTGGCGTGACATCGGTGTAAGCTTTTTCGATGGCTTCCCGTTTCTGGCGCGAATCTGCTCTTGCATATATTCCTTTTGTTTGCACGGAGACGTGCCCTAATATATCGCGTATATATACCAGGCTAACCCCTGCCTGCAACAAATGCATCGCTTTAGAACGTCTGAGCACATGACAGCTCATTTTTGGTGAATAAGCTTTGCATCCACTATCCTTGCCATGTTAGCACTTTTGAGCATACCGAATTGTTGCAAAAGATAGCATTTGCTAACTTCCGGACCGAAGTGCACTATTTGCTGCGTGTCCATATACTTTTTCACTCTTTTCCAAATATTTTGGTAATAGAGTATTGTATTATCCGCACGGGATATTTTCTTCCTTAAAGAATCGGATGCGAGTGTTGTTAGTCTTCAAAGGTTTCATATTTCTCCTTCATAATATTATTGTTTTACGACGACAACATGGCCATCACAATAAAAGTAAAGGAGAAATTATGTCATTATTCAATGTCTATCATTCACTTTATTCGCAGTTGATCATACACCGTGAGGGATTAAACGAAGGTGCTGACCGCGATTGGTGCAAGAATGCGCTATTTATTTACCTGCCGCTGCCATTTTAAGCGCTACATCCAGCGCCTGGTCTGCAGGTGCGACAACATCAGGTTGTACACCAATGCCTTCCCAATCGGTTTTAGTAACCGGGTTGACTGCCCTGGCAAAAGGGATATTAGCGACAAAGCCATTTGCCACGGGGAACGACTGCACGGGGTGCGCGCCGCCGCCGGTAGCTTCGCCAATGATCATCGCCCGTTTCTGCGTTTTCAAGTCATAACTGAATTCCTCACCTGCAGAAAAGGTTTGTTTGCTGGTCAGGACATACACCGGCACTGTTTGTAAAGCGGTCAGTTCTGTATCAGGGACCGCCCAGAACGTATCCAGCGAGTGGCTACTGCGTGTGTACAAATCGTTAAGGTGGACCTTGTTAGCGAACAGGAAGCCGCACATATAGCTGACCATGGAAGGATCGCCCCCGTGATTTTCCCGCAGATCGATGATCAGCACATCGGCACTGCTGACAAACCGGAAGGCTGCCTGCACCATGGCTTTGCCCGCCTGGTCGGGCGCAAAGAAACCGCCGATCTTTAAATAACCGATGTTGCCGGGTAGCATCTCGGCCTTGTCAAAACCAAAGTTGTGTATTTTCTGCATGTGCCGGAAACGTTTGTGTTCGGCCGCGGTATCTACCTGGCCGGTGCTGGTGGCAAAAGCCGGGTTATACGCAATAGACAAATGCCCGTCATAATAAACAGATAAGAGGTCATTGGTAAGACGGGCTGCGAACACTTGCGGCGACGTGATCGTGTCGTAAGCGCCATGGAGAAGCTCCCGCTCGATATAGCGGCCCATTTTTTTAGCGGTATCCAGGTTGATATATTTAGCCTCGAGGTTTTTCGCGATACTGTTAACGACCTCGGCTTTACCTACGTTGGTGAGCTGGCCGGTTTGCGCGGCAACAGCAAAGTATGACATGATGAAGATTAAAATTGCGGTGGTTGTTTTCATGAGTTTTGACAATTTTCAATAATTCGGGTTAAATATTGATGCAGCAGGGCGAGTTGCTCTTCTGAAATGCCCTTCAAAGCAGTTTTACGGTTTTGTTCTGTTATGGGCCGCATTGCTTTTAAATCCTGTTCTGCTTTTGGCATTGGTGTAAGTAAGAAACGTCTGCGGTCGGTCGGGTGGATCGCTCTCGTGAGAAAGCCTTTTTTCACTAGTAGTTCAATGATCCTGGTTACTGAAGCAAAGTCTTTAAATGAGGCGTCGGCGATTGCCTGCTGGTTCCAGTCCGGGTTATCCATGATCGCCTTCAATACCAGCCATTGATCGATAGTCAACTTGAAACCTTGTTTGAGCATCGCCCGCTGAGCAAACTGACGGTAACTTTTAATGGACTTTTCCAGTGTGTAAAAGAAGATATCATCCAGTCTTTCCATCTTTTTATTTATTTGATACAAATATAATTGTTATATCAATAAAATGAAATAATTTCAAATTTTTTTCCCAACATGAAAAGCTATCATGTGCAATAAGGTAGTGAATGAAATTACCATCGGTGTATGATAGACTGTTAATTATGACAAATTATGTAAAGTAAACAGGGGGATTACAAATGTATGTAGCCGATAATGAGGTATTTATACAGTTGTACTTTACATAATTAATAACTATACATAATGCCTGCCGGATGAGCGCGGTGAAACGGCCAGGTTAAGCGTAGCGTACGGTCCGGTTCGGATGGTGCGGCGGGCATACGGGTGGAAGGCTCTTGCAGCTCGTCGCCCGGTCTGGTGACGGCAGAACGAAGAGATGGCCTGAACCTGATCAGGGCGAAAGGGAAGCATCAGGGATAGGAGCGGCATCCTTCGCAGAAGATACAGCGTATAGCCCGGCCAAGCCTGCAAAGCCAGTTCAGGGATGCCGGTATAATGATAAGGGATTTTAAAAAATTAAAACCGGGGTATCTCCGGCCCGTCATAAGGATGTTCGATAGCCATGGCTATCCTTTGCAAGCGGTGCCTGCAACGCGTGTCTTTAGGATCAGCGCGCAGGGATTCCAGGTTTTGGTTAACCGCATCTCTTACATTAAACTGAGTAGTCGCCCTGTCTAACCTTACGCTTTCGGGTAATAAAGCATGTTCAAAATAAGCGATCAGTTCCTCATCAGTCATGGTGCAAAGCTAAACAGCCAAAGCGTAAAGCGGCAATAAATTTGAACTTATTCAAAAGAATCAATACGCTATTTCAGCACATAAGCCGTTTCGCATTTGATCTCTGACAAAACAAAAAACTGGTAAACTGACGAACGCCGGGCAAGTTCCCGAGTTTCTTGACCAATACTCGGCTATACTCATCCATGTCTTTGATGGCGATGCGCAACAGAAAGTCTATCGCCCCGGTCATGTGGTAACATTCCATGATTTCTTCGAGTTTAGCGGCTTCTTCCATAAACGCGGTCAGGCTTTCTTCGGTGTGCCGTTCCACGTTTACCTGTACATATCCAATCAAACCGCGGTCAATGAGTTTCGGGTCGAGGATTGCGGAAAACCTTTTGATCATCCCTTGGCCCTTCATCTACTGGATGCGCAGCTGGATAAAAAAACTACCGGCAAGTAGTATTTTGATAAATTAAGATGGGTGAGCAGATCTGAAAGACACTCACCCATTTCAATCAATTAGTAACCAACCGACAAGCTTTCAGCTGCTTCAATAATAAACTCGGCTACTTCTCCGCCATGTGAAGCAAGTGAAGCATGACCGGCGTCGAGTGTGATTGTTTTAGCATTCATCCTTTCGGCAAACCATGCTTCCAGTTCAGGCTGGATCATATCGTCTTTTGCTGAAATCTGGTACCAGCTTGGTTTCGTTTTCCAAGCGGGTTTGCCGCTAACAGCGCCGAAACTGCTACCATGTATTGGTTTCTGTGTCAATGACATAACCAATGCTTCTTCGTCAGATGTTCCGGGTGCAAATGTTTCATGATATTTATCGAATTCCAGCCAGAAAAAACCATCTGCATCGCCATTTGCGATTAAGGAACCTTTTGGGGTCGGCCATTTTTCAAGAAGTTGTCCCGGTGCTTCACCTTCATCCGGTGCGAAAGCAGCAATGTAAACCAAGCCAACAACATTTTCCTCGTTGCCCACATCCGAGATGATTACGCCACCATATGAATGTCCTACTAATAAGGTCGGCCCTTTCAGGGAGGCCACCAGCGTCCGTGTCCGCTGAATGTTTTCTTCTGTTGAATTCAGGCTTAATTGTACAGCCCGAACATTGTAACCTTTCGCTACCAATGCAGGTATAACCTTTCTCCAATGGCCAGCGTCACCCCAGGCCCCGTGAACTAGCACTACGTTTAATTTATTTTCCATTTTACATGTTTGTTTGGTATGAAATGGCAACAGGTATGCCATCGAATAATCAATTGTAAATCAGACGTTAATGCATTTTCTAAGTCAGTTGTAAAACGCTATGTCGTAAATAAGCGAACCGAAAAACGGCATTTGGCTATTCAAGAATACGTTGCAGTAGCGACTGTTTCGATTAGAAGGTTGAAAAACCGCATTTCGTAAACACGATGTTAAAAAACGATATAAAGTATTTATTTGCGCCTATTTTGTATATAAATTACTGATTTGCAGTAATTTATAGTTTGGCTCGTTATTTTCTTTTAACGGTATATTCCTGATGCAATATTTATGATACCAAAGTCTACCTGGTCGGTTTTATTTTTCTTGCTAATGCTTATTAACCAAGCGTTGAAGGCAGGAACAGGCGCGCAAATCAAGGTATCGTCCCCGGACAGTTTAGTACAGGTAAAAATGGATCTAAGGCAAACTGTGCCGGACAGGAAAATAATTGAGCGGCTTTTGAATACAGCCAAGCGTTTTGCGACGGGAGATAGTTCCAACGGTAAATGGCGCATAGGAAGAGCGTGCGCTGAAAAGGTTATTTCATTGGCCAAAAACAATGACCTTAGAAATTTGCGCAATGAGGCCATGTTTTTTAATTCCTGGTACCTATTTGCGCAGAACAGGTATAAAGAAGCGATAGCCGGGATAAAGGTTATAGCCGAAAGCCAGAGAAAATGGGGTGAGTCGAAAGAAGAATTGATCACCTGGACCCAGTTAGCTACCCAGCTTACGGGGCAAAAAGAATACTTGCAGGAACGCTTGAATTGTTTTCAGCAATTGAAAGTGCTTTATGCAGCACAACATGATGCAGTTAACAGTATTGGAATGGATAAAGAAATCGCCGATATTTTACTCAATCAGGGAAAACTCGATCAGGCAGAAGCGTTATTGCTAAAAGTAATCGGAGCATATAAAGCGATACACTATAAAAAACTACATTATACCTACGACTTGCTTGCATCGATCGAAAGATTAAGAAAAAATATCGATAATGATTTGCATTACAGGCTGGAGGTTGTAAAAAGTATGGAGGCCACCGGAGATTACTACTATCAAACTCAATATTATACCGGACTCGCAGCAGCATACAAAAACCTAAAAAAATATAACCTGGCTGAAAAGTATTACGATAAAGCACTGGCTGCAAAGAATTCTGTGTTTTACAATTATTCCTATTACTATGTCGTCTCTTCAGCCGCCGAAAATCTAATGTTTGAAAATAAGTATGAACAGGCTTACGCCTTGCTAAATACTAAGATCAAGCTGAACAACCCAATTGACCTGAAGTGGGACGTGCAAGTAAATCAGGCGAAGGGGCGATACTTTCTTCATAAAAATATGCCATCAGTGGCTATTTACTATTTTAACAAGTCGGCTATAAAAGCGGATTCCGCCTATAAGTACCAGAACCTGGCAGGGTACACTTACTTTAGTTACATTATACGGGTATCTAAGGCGTTTACCGTATTAAAGCAATTCCGGGAAGCGGTAGCTATCCTTAAAAGGCTTTCAAAAATCCCAACAACCTTGTTTGACCCGTACATTTCAAGTCAGTACGAGCAGCAACTTTATATACTTGATTCTGCATCCCGGAATTTCAAAGGTGCATTTGAACATTACCGAAAATACAAGGGGCTTTTGGATACAGTCAATAATGTTGATAAAACCAGGAAAATCGATTCTATTCAATATGCATTTGAATCGCTTGGAAAAGATCAGGAACTACTTCTCAAAGTAAAAAACATTGCTAATCTCACAAAAATAAGTGACCTGCAAAAAGTGAAGATCAGGCAATCGAACATAATACAGACTATGATTATCATAGGCCTTGTACTTTTGCTTGGGTTTTCTATTCTCCTTATCAGAAACAACCGGCTGCTTAACGGCCAGCGAGTTGAAATTTCCCGAAAAAATCAATCCCTTAGCTTACTGAATAAAAAGCAGGGGGTGTTGATTACTGAAAAAGAATGGCTGATTAAGGAGATCCATCACCGCGTAAAAAACAATCTGCAAATTGTTATCAGCCTGCTAAATTCCCAGTCCACTTATCTGAATGATGATGCTGCGTTATCGGTGATTCGTGAAAGCCAGCACCGCATGCAATCCATTTCGCTCATTCATCAAAAGCTCTACCAATCTGAAAGCCTTGCCCGCATCGATATGTTTGAATATATCATGGAGCTAACAGATTACCTGAAGGACAGCTTTTGCGGGCAAAAGGAAATAGACATTGACTTACAAGTGGAGCCGGTGACCCTTGATGTGGCACAGGCTGTTCCTATCGGCCTGATTTTAAATGAAGCGATTACCAATTCCATAAAATATGCCTTCGGACCGGGGCAATGTGGAAAGGTAACTATCACTTTAGACGAACCCGACGCGCAATCTATATTGATTTCCGTGGCGGATAACGGGCCCGGCCTTTCTGTTGATTTTGATATTGATGCAAACATGTCTCTGGGAATGAGTTTAATGAAAGGACTAAGCCGGCAGTTAAACGGGCAATTAAGCGTCTTCAACAATGGCGGGTTGACAATAAGTGTATTGATTCCAAAAGAAATGCCGGTTGAGATTAATGAAGAGTGTGAGGTTTAAATTCAATATGAAAAAGCATATCATAAAAGTTTTGACGGTAATTGGATTGATGTTTCCATCAGCCAACAGATTGTTCGCGCAAGATAAATTTATGCAGCAACGTATTTCGCTTGAAAAAGATTTCCAAAAAGCGAAAGCGGACACGCTTAAAATCTCGATATTAATAAAACTCGGCAAAAATTTACTCGATCATCAAAAAGAAAAAAACGATTTAAGAGCTGCCGCTGACGCCGCAGATAGAGCATTACGGTTAAGCAAATCTATTGACCCTAAGACTTACGCCGGTCGAGTATACGAGCTCAAATCAAGCATTTTGGAGGCCGATGGCAAAATGCCGGAAGCCCGGGTTTTGCAGAAAATGGCCATTAAATATTTTCAAGCGGCAGGAGACTCGTTGATGACGGGGGACGCCTATCGTAAGCTGGGGCGAACGTATAGTTACCAAGACAGGCGGGAATTAGCTGAGCGTATTAAGCTTGACAGTATAAGCTTGAAATGTTATATAAAAACTAAGCAGTTCCTTAAAATGGGATATGTCCTGGAAAGCCTTGGAGACCTTAATCATATACGAAATGAGATTCCGATGGCAATAAGTTATTTAAACCAGGCGCTTGTCGCTTATGATAAAGCCAAATTCAAATCTGTTCAGGGAGTATACCAGTATTTGACTGTTTGTTATTATCAAACCGGCGATTTAAAACAGGCGTTACGGTTCGGCCTGGAATCACAGCGCGTTGCTGAAGCCGTAAAAGATTCCACAGACATGACAGCTCATATTTACAACCACCTTGGTAAGATCTACATGAAGCTGGGGCAGCTTAATAAAGCGATCGGCTATTACAAAACCGGGCTTGCTTTTGTGAAGCGGTACCATGACGATAATATGCAGCCGACATTGTCTATGAATTTGGCACAATCGTTAATTTTCACCCATAAAGAGCCTGAAGCGATACAAATGTTGAAGGGAATGCACTTCAAGGAAACGGACGATGAATATATAAAAGCGGGATTGTTGCTATACGCTCACACTTCTTTAAAAGAATACCAGCTTGCCGATCGGTATTACCAGGAGACGGTCAGGCTTGCTGCGACGATGGATGCTTTAAACACGACTAAAATTTTTATTTTTCCTTTTGTCATCCGTTATCTTTTTGAAAGCCGGCGATTTGACGAGGCCATTCGCGCCATTGATGCATGTGAGTTTAATTATCGGGGCAATCACAACGATATGGGTATTGCGATTTCGCACCACTGGCGTTTTAAATTGGATTCGGCACAGGGAAAATATATCCCGGCTATAAATCATCTGCACGCTGAACAGATTATTTTGGATTCTTTGATGAATGTAACCAAGGTAAAAAGCATTGCGCAAATGGAAATTCAGTACGAAACGGAAAAGAAGGAGCAGCAGCTTTTGCTTAAGAACCAAAACATTCAGTTGTTAACAAAGCAAGGCCAATTACAAAAAGCCAGTCTGGAAAATGCTGCTCTTATTCGAAATATAACCATCGGTGGGGCGATAATCCTGATCATTCTACTATTGATAACCTACAGCCGTTACCAGATCAAACAACGAAGCCATTTGCATTTACAAGAACAGCAGTCAACGATCAATAAAAAGAATCATACACTTGAAGCCCTTGTCAACGATAAGGATTCACTTCTTCAGGAAAAAGAATGGCTTTTGAAAGAAATCCATCATCGTGTTAAGAATAATCTCCAGATTGTTATCAGCCTTTTAAATTCTCAGTCCTGCTATCTCGACAATGATGCCGCGCTATCGGCGATCAGGGAAAGTCAGCACAGGATGCATTCTATCTCATTGATCCATCAAAAACTTTATCAGTCGGATAATCTCGCGCGAATCGATATGGTAGAATATATCATTGAGCTTACAAATTACCTGAAAGGTAGTTTTGACGGTAAAAAAAATGTAAAAATGGTGTTGGAAATTGAACCCGTCAGCATGGATGTTGCACAGGCGGTACCTGTTGGGCTTATCATTAATGAGGCAGTAACCAATGCGTTCAAATACGCCTTCCGGGCAGGCAACGATGGGGTGATAATGATAGCACTTGAAGAAACAGAAAGCGGCTTTTTCTTTTTAACGATTTCAGATAATGGGCCCGGTCTTACAAGCGATTTCGATATTAATCAGTGCAATTCGCTTGGAATGAGCCTGATGAAGGGACTAAGTCATCAATTAAACGGTCAAATTGAATTATTCAACAGTAACGGACTGACGCTTAGAATAAAGGTCCCGGTGATTATACCGGTTATAAAGGAACTATTTGTCTTGGGATAGGCGTAATGAAAAGCGGCAATTCGTTAGCGGCCGCCCGCCGATCAGCGAAATGTCAATGATTCAGCTTATGTAAATTTCGTTAATTAATTGATAAACAAGCTTATTGTCAATGGCATCGCGATTGAGCAATGGTCGTATAACTGCAAAAGAAAAAACTTGTCGCCGTTTACTGACCTAAGAAGATGAAGATGATATTGCCGCTTAAGCTATTAATGCTTATAACAATGACAGTTTTTTTAATAATATCAGGTTCGGGCGGTTTTAAATTCAGTGCTGCCAAACCTTTTTCTAAAAATATATACCGCGACAGAAAAGAGGTGACGCGTCCCGCAATCATCGGGCCGGTCACTTCTAACAACTCAGGAACACGGAGTCGAAGGTTTTTCGCGCTCGAATTGACAACTATTGTGATGGGTGCTTTACTGATCTTCGGGGGTACATGGTATTATAGAAACAATAAGCGGCAATTTAAAAAGCAAATTTTGTTACAGGGATTATTGGACGAACGTTCTGCTTGCCTTGGGCAGGTAACAGAAGAGCGCGATTGGCTGATAAAAGAAATTCACCATAGGGTGAAGAATACGTTGCAGATCGTAATGAGTTTATTGAATACGCAGCTATCATATCTGGACAACAAGGAAGCTTTACAAGCGATCAGTAACAGCCAGCACCGGATGTTTGCAATATCGCTTATTCATCAAAAACTCTATCAGACAGAAAGTCTCTCGCATATTGATATGGAGGCGTACATTCCGGAGTTACTTGAATATCTAAGTGATGCCCTTGATGCAGACGAACGGATAACTTGCAAGCTTACACTTGCCCCCTTAAGTCTTGATGTGAGCCGCGCCTTGCCGTTGGGGCTTATCTTGAATGAGGCTGTCAGTAATGCATTGAAATTTGCATATCCGGGAAAGGATCGGGGAGAGATCAGCTTGATTTTAAAAACGGAAGATCAGCAACATTATACCATTGATATATCTGATAACGGCATTGGGCTGAATAATGACATGGAGCTGCCAAAAGTTTCTTCCTTCGGACAAACCCTAATGGAGGGACTAACACACCAGCTTGGTGGTTCTTACCAGGTTAGTAATAAAGGTGGTGTATCTGTTCACATTGCCTTCAAGAAAGACGAATAAAAAGCATAAACCGATATTAAAAATTTAAAAATGAAAGAAAATATACTCATTGTTGAAGACGAATTCATTGTCGCCAATGACCTCAGGCTTATGTTGACAAAAGCTGGCTATTACGTTTGCGGAACCGCGGCGTCGGTCAACGAAGCTAAAAAAATCATTGAGAAAGAAAACCCGACCTGGGTATTGCTGGATATTTTCCTGCAGGACGGGTCACGCGGTACAGAGTTGGCCGACTTTCTTACAGCGAGAAAAATTGGCTTTGTTTATATCTCTGCAAACACGAACCAGAAAGTATTAGAATCAGCAACCGCCACCCAACCCTACGGCTTTCTTGTCAAGCCATTCAGGGAAAGAGATCTGCTGATTATGCTGGAGATTGCCCGGGAAAAACACAGCCAAAACCTTGAATTGGTCCAACAGCGGGAAACCTTGCTATTGCAACAGGTTCAGAGTTTGATTGCTGCTCCTGCAAATCCGGAATCAAAAATGGTGCATGTGCCTGCAGCTTTTCAGGCGCTAATTCCTTTCGACTACATGAAAATTGACTTTTTTCGGCATAATGAACAGGCTGATCAATTCAATTTTATTCGGAAAAGCTTCGGGGAATACGAAATCCTGAAAAATTCCGCATTACCGGAAAGCATGGGTTTAACTGGTAGGGATCTTAACTTGTCTAAACCGAAACCAATCAAAGGAATAGGCGGTTATTTCCTAAATGGAATGGATTTTCGCAGGTCGTTGCTGGATGATGCGTGGGATAAAATGCTGAGTAACCATTTTCAACTGGAAGCCAAGCTTTCACATGTATTTATATTGGAGGACAAATCAATGGCTGTGATGTCTTTTTACAGCAGAAACCCTTCTGAATACGCCTCATCGAAACTCGCTTTGCTGTTAAAGGCAAATAACGCGATTGTTGACCTGCTATATCAAGTTTCCGTTGAATCAAGCATTCCATTTGTTACTTCAATCAAGCAGCCTGTCGTCAATAACAAAATGATTGAGGTGGCACCAGGCCCGAAAGCGCCAACAACCGGCTTCAAAGATATCGTTGGCAATAGTCCGGAGTTGCTTAAAGTACTTGATAATATTTTGGTGGTAAGTAAGGCTGAAATATCTGTTTTAATCACCGGGGAAAGTGGCACAGGAAAAGAAAAGGTAGCACACAATATACATTTGCTTTCTGCCCGAAAGAACAAACCCTACATTGTAGTTAATTGTGCGGCCCTTCCGCATGAATTAATCGAATCGGAATTATTCGGACATGAAAAAGGAGCCTATACCGGTGCTATAGAAAAGCGTGTTGGCAAATTTGAGTTGGCAGATGGCGGAACCATATTTCTTGATGAGATTGGCGAAATGCCTTTAGAAGCTCAGGTCAAGTTACTCAGGGTACTGCAGGAAAAAGAAATTGACCATGTTGGCGGCAAGCTACCTGTCAAAGTCAACATACGGGTGATCGCGGCGACAAACCGTAAATTGGAGAAGGAAGTTGCCGAGGGCAGGTTCCGATTAGACTTGTACTATAGATTGAATGTATTTCCAATATCGTTACCGCCATTGCGTGCGAGAAAAGAAGATATTCCTGAATTAGCTGCCCATTTTCTAAAAATTTTCGCTAAAGATACCGGCAGGAACGTAGACAGGTTTACATCGCATGCTTTAGGCCAGCTTGCTTCTTATGACTGGCCTGGAAATATACGCGAACTCGGACACTTTATACAGCGGTGTATGCTTATTTCTACCGGGCCAGTCATTGAACGGGTTGAATTGCCCGAGACTATATCAGAAGACGGTAAAGGGTTCATAAAAACGCCGGCTTTAAGGACGCTTGAAGAAATGGAAAAACAACATATTGTTGGTGTGTTGAAGAATTGCAAAGGTAAAGTTTGCGGTCCCGGCGGCGCTGCGGAAATTCTTGACCTGCCGCCAAGCACGCTGAATTCAAAAATGAAAAAGCTAGGCATTACCCGGGAATATTACTTTAATGTATAAATGAAATTGGCGGCTTGTAAAATTCAAACCGCCAATTCTTATCTTATTCTTCGCAATTGATCGAATGGAAAGTAATCGAAACCAGTAAAGGATCGGTTATAGTTTTGCGTTCCATGGCCTCACCTTCAAAAGCGTAAACTTTCCTTAACCGGGGGATCATCAATCCGCAGGTTTGCCTATAGTCGTAGGCGTAATTAGCACCCGTGGCTCCGCCAAGGATGTCAACGGTATAATCATGTCTTCTCAATAAACCATCACTTCCGAAATAGGATAGTTGTTCGCGGCAATGGCTAACCACATTTTCAGGAAATATTACTTTTAACCTGCGCCATATTTCGCCATTTTCTTCCCATGGTTCAATTTCTTCCGTTTGAAATCCGGGTTCGGTATACAGAAATGGTATTGTTAAATAAGTCCACAACGCTTCACCGCTGAAATACGCAATATGCTCGTTTTTCCACGGGGTATCGAGCTTATGGCCTGCAAAAATTGATTTTGGATCGGAGAAATACTGGAAATCCTTTGCACCGTTTTCCTTGACGGCGATCAGGCCCGGCTGGAACACCGTCAATTTATCCTGCCTGGGAAATTTCATCACGACCTTTTCCTGCCGGGTGTCAGCAGATATCGTAATTTCCTGTAAAACATCCGGATTTCCCTTGACATACCAGATGGCCCCGCCGATAGAAAGTTCGGCATTAATTGATTTTATTTTGTTCCAGCGATCCATTCCGCCATGTGCCTCAATCGCTAATTCTAGTAAGTCATTCATTTTAGATTTTTTTTTATTTTTAAAATAATTGTGCGAATAGTGCATAGTTTTCCAATTCTCCGGCTATATAACTTCCCTGCAGCCCATCGACAGTCTTTCAAGGTTCCCAAGTCGACATGGGCATTTTTTGGAGATCAATTCACCTTGTTTGAGGGAAAATTTATGTTATCAAATGGCATGCCTTGTCAAGTCATTCAGTTCTATCTGCAGTAATCTGTTGACAGTTTTGCAAACCAGGGCCGTAGTATATCTTTCAACGAAAGTCCTAAGGCCTCCCGTTAAAGTGAATTACCACGCGATAAAAACCGTTCTTATTTGTCGTGATCTGTACCCGTGGATACAGCGATCCAATCCTCAACATCTTTTCCTGTTTTTAAGATATTGTTCTTGTAAAAATCGACGGCGTCGCTGCCAAGTGGTAAATGCAGAGGAGGCTGTTCTGACTGATAAAGTTTAATGATCGCCAGTGCCAATTTTTTCGGATCTCCTTGCTGGTGACCATTTAATTTTACCGCGTTTTGGCGCATCTGGCCAACACTGTCATGGTAATCAGCAATCACGTTTGCGGATGCCGATGATGATTCAGGGCTTAAAAAGTCTGTCGAAAAGAGGCCTGGTTCAACAACTGTGACTTTAATACCGAGCGGGGCGAGTTCTATGGCCAGACCTTTTGAAATACCTTCGACCGCGAATTTTGTCGAACCGTAAATTCCCCATCCCGGAATTACATCAAAACCGAACATAGAAGAAATGTTAATGATATGGCCGGAGCGCTGAGCTCGCAAATACGGGAGAGCAGACCGGGTAACATTTAGCAAGCCAAATACGTTAGTATCGTATTGCCTCCTAACTTCAGCATCGGACGCTTCTTCAATAGCAGTTACCATACCAAAACCGGCATTGTTTATCAATACGTCTATGTTTCCAAATTGGCCTATTGATAATTCCACGGCCTCACGAACTTCGGATTCACGAGAAACATCCATAGAGACTACAATGAGGTCAGGATGATGATTTAGTTTCTCTGATAACAGGTCCGGGTTAGATCTTACTGTGGCGATCACCCGGTCTCCGGCCATTAAAGCAGCCTTTGCAATTTCAAAGCCGAAGCCTTTCCCTGCACCAGTGATAAAGATTGTTTTTTTCATTTGTTGCGTATTCATACCAATTTTTTTAACAAGGAAACGCAATTTTCCCGCCGTGGCATATATGTTTGAAAGTCAGCGATTTAATATTAGGTAGTCAGTGTTTCGTTATGTTATTTCGTAAAAAAACGTTCAATAAGCGTTATTCAACTACGTAGTCGATTGTGCATCTTAAATTGCAGGTTAGTTTGGGTGGCAACATCAAGGGCTGAGACTTGGATGTGAATAGGAGAAGTTAAAGATCCGCAGAAACGATAATTCATTTATTAAGAGTTTTTTTACGTTATAAAGTATCTTAATGAACTGTGTTTTTCTCTTAAATTATTGATATTGAGTGTTTTGTTTGTGGGCACAATGCTTGCCCACTACGTTTTATGAAAAATTTAGTTGATGAAGTTATGGATACCCATGGCGGTATGGATTTGTGGAAGAGCTTTAATGGCATGGTTGTTCATTTAAAATCTTCCGGTGAAATTTGGAAGGCTAAAGGTGCAGATGGGTTGTTTGCTGACGGCATATTTGAAGCTGGTCTTCACAGGCAGCAGTCATCCTATCGATCGTTGGAATCACCATTCGAGAAATCAGTATGGCACCCCGGCGGAATGACGCTACAAAGCGGCAATGGATCTGACCTCAATTGTGTGGTCCGCCCCAGGGAGCTTTTTAAGGACGAGGAAATTAAAATGAATTGGACCAAATCTCAGCTGCATTATTTCGCCAATTATACCTGGTGGAATTACTTCACCTCTCCGTTTAATTTTAAAATGCCGGGTTTTGAAACTAGGGAATTAGAGCCCTGGGAAGAGAACGGTGAAATATGGAGACGGCTCGAAGTAGCATTCCCGGATTATATCCAAACGCACAATGCTGTTCAGACGTTCTATTTTGACCGCAATTTTCTGCTTAGAAGGCATGATTATTCCGCTGACATCCTGCAGCCATTTGCATTTACTCAATACATGTCCAATTACGAGGATTTTCAAGGGGTAAAAATCCCCGCCAAAACAGATGTTTATCTAAGGAACCCAGACGGCACAATCAATTCGGATCCGGTGATGGTGTCTATAGATGTGCAAGATGTTCGATTCTCCAAAGATGGTTTAGTTTAGCGACTGTCGAAAGCGAAATAAATATAGACAAATGATAAATATGGCGCGAAAGAGGTCGCAGAATGGTATATAATACATTTGATGGATAACCGGTGTATTACTGAAATAAAGTATGTTGATGAGTTACCTTGACTAACTCTTCTTCTTACCCATTTTATCTCCGGTATTTATCATGGGCGGTTCTTTTTAGTAAGATATTTTATCGATCTGCTTATCGTGTCAGATGTTAGTTTGGAATAGAAAAGATAATCCGATGTTTTAAGTGAGTGGTTGCCTTTAAACTTTTTGATAAACTTCATATTACCGGGTTTTGTATTGCATACCGGCATAAAGGAACTTATTACCGGTGATATTTTAAAGATTACGCCGTTGGTTCAGTGACCTGCTTGAAAGCAGAATTTACAAAAACTAGCTTGGCGTGTATGCCATTTTTATCTTCAATTTGAATACTTCCTTCCAAGTCTTCGGCCATGCCTTTTATCAGGGTCATTCCAAAGGAATTATTAAACTCCGCATTAAAGTTTTTTGGAAAGCCTTTTCCGTTATCGATAATTTTTAAAATAATAACCTCCTTTTCTTGTGTTAGCTGGATTGATAAAAGATCATTTTCCTTAAACGGAAATGCATGTTTGAAGGCATTGGTAATTAATTCGTTTAGGATCAAACCAACCGGAACAGCGGATGCGACATCAAGCCTTATCTTGTCTATTTGCAGCTTGATTATAACATTTTTGCTTGTTTCGAAACTGTCAGTAAGGTAATCTACGAGATCTCCAACATATTCGGGCATATAAACATCTGTAATGTTTCCGCGATTGTAAAGTTTTTGATGAATCAGGGACATGGCTTGTATTCGGTGTTGGCTTTCCGCTACGGCATCAATGGCTGCCTGTTCTTTTAAATAAATGGTATGTGAACTTAAAAGACTTTTGACAACTTGAAGATTGTTTTTTACGCGGTGATGGATTTCTTTTACCAACCATTCTTTTTCCGTAAGTAACGCCTGTTGCTTAGTGTTTAAAGATTGTAATGAAACATTTTGACTGGAGATCTCGACGCGTTGTTTTTGCAGCAGGCGGTTGCTTCGGACCTGTATTTTGTAACGGCGGTAAAGCAGCAACGAAACGAGTAACAGAACAGCAGTGCCAAAAATTATAGAGGTTTGGATCGTTTTTGTCTGTTTTATTTTTACTTTTTGAAGGTCACTGATTGCGGTTAGGGCAAAAATATTTTTTGATTTATCGGCTAAATCAATATCCTTTTGTCTGCTTTCAAAGGCGTATTGCATGGAATCTATCTTACGCGTTTTATCAATATTAAATAGCGAATCGCGGATACTGATTTGTTTTTGAAAATGCACCAAAGCCGATTGATAGTTTCGCGAAGCAGAATCAAGAACAAATCGTTCATATTCATAATTTTTGATATCTACCGGATCTAAAAGGTTGTTTTGTCCTGTTGTCAGTTTCTTTAAATAGCGCTCAGCAAGTTGGAATTTTTTAAGATCAATAAAGACCTGGCAGGTCTTTGTCATAAATAGAAAATAGCCTTCGTAACGGATGAGTTTATTGTCGAGCGAAGAATCTGCAACCTGCGCCGCCTTTTTAAAATATTGTAAGCCGGTATAAGCTTGACCAGTATTAAGATAGTACCTGCCATAGGCGGATAAAATCTGTATTCTGTTGAAACCGCTGGGTGGCGTTTTCATTTTGGACGTTTTAAGAAGCTGTAACGCTTCCTTGTTTTTATTTTGATTCATCAGACATTGCGAATAAAGCGCTACCTCGTTCGCAAAATGGTAGTCATAATAGCGCGATGTCTTTGCTGCAAGTGATTTTTTAAAATAGACTTCGGCCAGGGTATTTTTATTAAGCTTCAAATACAAATGTGCGATGCGTCCGTAAAAGTCGATCGCATATTCAAAATCTTTCGCTGCCTCCATGCTTTTAATTCCTTCCAACTGGTAGTAAACTTGTTTATTGATGTCGCCCCGTATTCGGGCAATTGCGGAAAGAAGATCGTAGGTGTAGTGAAGGTTCTTAAAAGAAATAGCCTTATAACGATCCAGCACTGATAGTAATATTTTATTAGCTGTATCAATTTGACCCGAGACCAGGTAAACATCAGCTTTATTCTTTAGCATAATAATGGCGTCTTTCTGACGTCCGCGCGATTGATAGATTAGTTCTGCTTTACTAAAGCAGGCCAAACGTTCAATAGTATTTCCTCCTAGTCCGTCATCCAGGTAATCGCCCAGGTTACCCCACGCAACAGCCTCATCCAGAGGCTTATTTTCCTTGTGATATTGTTCAGCCAGTTTCTTTATTATAGTGGTGCCTTCTGCAATGTTTCCCATTTTTATAAGAAACCAGGATTGCTGGAACTTCGCGACATTCTGAAATCCTTTCAATCCAGGAGTATTCGTTAAGAGAATGACTTTTTCGGCTAATGCCAGCCCCTCTTTCCAATGGGTGGAAAGGTCGTTCGACCGATATTTGTCGGCGGTGGCCAAAAGACCATCTAGCATGGCGGTATCAACTATTCCCTTGGTTGGCATAAGCCCGCCTCGAATTTGCCCGCTGACAGAATGGCTAAACAATATGCACGGAAAGAAGAAAATGAGTGCGCAAGGAAATAACCAATTGGGAGTGAGACCATTTACCAGGTATACTTTGATTTTTAACCTTGAAATTTTCAATTGTATTCTAACTATTGATGTCGCTCTTGAGGCCGTTTATGTAAAAAGTACTGATAGTAAATATTCTTCTGTATAAATATACATTATTATTAGCACGGGTGAATTAATTCTGCATGCGGATCAATCCTACTTTTAAGCTTATAGTTCGCCTTGAATCTTTGCTAAAATGGATTATTAAACATGCGGTAAGGTGACATTATCTACTAACGAGTTTTCAAATTTAACTGTAACGCGAATTCCATTCCTATCTTCAAAAGAAATTGTCCCCTCCAGATCTTCTGCCATTCCATTCATAAGTGTCATTCCAAATGAGTTATTAAGCTCCGAGTTAAAATTGGATGGGAAACCTTTGCCATTATCAGCAACCAAAAGAGTGATGATGTTATCAACCTGTTTTAGCTGAATAAGCAGCCTATCTTTATCTGAATGAGGGAATGCATATTTATAGGCATTGGTCATCAATTCATTCAGGATGAGGCCGACGGGAACTGCGGAAGCCACATCCAGTCTGATCCTATCTATTTGTTGTTCGACGATGACTGTTTTACTTATTTCAAAACTGTCTGTCAGATAATCTACAAGGTCACCAATATATTCCGGCATGTAAACATCGGTTATATTTTCCCTGTTATATAGCTTTTGATGGATAAGAGACATAGCCTGAATCCTGTGTTGGCTTTCTGCAACAGCATTAAGCGCAGCCTGGTCTTTTAAGTAAACTGCATGAGAACTTAACAGGCTCTTTACAACTTGCAGGTTGTTTTTAACCCGGTGATGTATTTCTTTGATCAGCCACTCTTTTTCGGTGATGAGTCCATGTTGCCTTGCATTTAAACGCTCTAGAGATAAGTTCTGACCAGCAATTTCTTTACGCTGCACCTCTAGTAAACGGTTGCTCCGGATTTGTTTTTGATAGCGATAGTAAATCAGGAAGCAGGCAAGTATTAAAAGAATTATGCTGACAAAAATGATGCTTTGGATGATCTTCGACTGTTTAAGTTCAACTTTTTGAAGGGCTCCAATTTTGGTAAGCGAAGTAATGTTTTTTGATTTTGTGATAATGTCTTTGTCTTTTTGTTGGCTTTCAAACGCAAATTGAAGCGAGTCGATTTTCCTGGTTTTATCTATATTAAAAAGAGAATCGCGTATTGAAACATATTTTTTGAAATGTCGAAGTGTACCGGGAAAATTGCGATGAATAGAATCAATTAAATACATTTGATGCTCGTATTCTGATACGTATACCGGATCAAACAGCAGGTTTGGAATTTTTGAAGCTTTTTGCATTAACGTCCGCGAATCGTTATAATATTTAAGATTGATCAATCCTTTAGACGCTCTTATTAAAAGACCAAAGTAATCAGCATCTTTCAATTGCTTTGGCGTAAGGTTAAATAGCGAGTCTGTGACTTCAATTGAACGTAAAAAATGAAACCTCGCAAGATCCGGCTTTTTGTAATGCGCGTAATATCGACCTACTGCTTGTTCATATGAAATAGTATTGAGCTGATTGTTTTTAGGGAACTTTACATCCGGGTGAGTAAGTAGTTTATTGGCTTCGGCAAACTTATTCTGATTCATTAAAGCCTCTGCCGCATAAGCAAGGTAGGTATGGTACAATAATTCGTAGTTATCAGATTTTTTAGCTGCCAGAGCTTTTATAAAATATTTTTCAGCCTGGTCAAATCTTTTAATGGAATAATATGCCATCGCTAATTTAGCGTAATAGTATGTGGCATCCTGGTAATCACCGGTCAATTCCATGCTCTTTACCGTTTCGATTCTGTAAAAAAGTTGTTTATTTACATCCTTTTTCAGACGCTCAGTTGCTGCGAGCAGATCATAGGATTTATATAACTTTTTGTATCCAATTTTGCTATAACCAGAAACTACTTGAATTAGCATCCTTTCGGCTTCATCCAACCGGCCAAGATTTAAGTAAATATCAGCTTGTTCCTTCATCATGTCCAGTGCGAGTTTTGGATTTGGTACAATTCGATAAAGATCTGCCGCCCGTTTAAAATATGAGATACTTTCCAAATAGTTATCTGGCCCTGCCGAGCGAAGATATAAGGCATATATCGCCCATGTATCAGCCTCCTTTGCTGTTTCATGGAATTTATGATGACTATTTATTAATTCACTGATTGCAGCAGTTGCCTCCTTGATCAATCCTAATCGAAGTAGCGATTTGCTTTTCAAAAATGTCGCTTCTTCCCTAAATTTTCTTAATTCCGGGGCCTGGGTCGCCAATATTACCTCACCGGATAATTTCAATGCTGTTTTCAGATCAGCCGGCGAATCTTTGTCCGAATAATTAACAGCGAGATTTAAACTCTTCCTGATATTGATAGTATCGTTTGCTACTGTTTTTAAATTGCTAACAGCCAGTATCTTTGCCTCCAACTTTTCCAAAGGAAAAAGCAATAATCCAAGTAAGATTGTAACGGTGCAGGTAACTTTTTGCAAGTTGCATTTAAAAGCAATTCTATTGCGGGCCTTTATAAGTTGTTCCAATTTCATTTCTATTTAATGAACCTGTTATATCGCTATACAGGGAATCACACGCCTATCCAATGATTAATCAAGCCTGATAGTAAGTTTGCTAATTAAATTCCAGCCAGCCCCTTTTTAATTTTTAGCCGTTTTATTTTTGAGTTAAGTGTTGTTGAAGGTATTTTCAATAATGACGCTGCGCCGCCTTGGCCTGCCACCTTGCCGTTTGTTTTCTTTAACACGAACATAATATGTTCCCGTTCGATTTCATCGATTGTTTTGATGGCATTTTGTTGTAGTAAATGGGTAGATTCCCCGTTTTCGGAAAATGGCAGATGGACTTGTTGAATTATCGGACTCTCTGCCAGCAGAATACTCCGTTCGATAAGATGTTCTAGTTCCCTTACATTTCCGGGCCAGCTATATGTTACCAATTGCTTTAAGGCTTTGTTTGAAAAAGACATTTTTCCCCGCGTGCTATTTTTAGCGTATTTCATGAGGAAGTGGGAAGCCAGCGAAGCTATATCTTCTTTTCTTTCTCTTAATGGTGGAAGTTTAATAGGGAACACATTCAGGCGGAAAAAAAGATCGCTTCTAAAGTTTCCAGCCTGTACTTCTTTATATAGATCACGGTTTGTTGCTGCAATAATACGCACATTCACATGGATGACCGTTCGGCCACCGACACGTTCAATCTCCCGTTCCTGCAGGGCTCTTAATAATTTTACCTGGAGGTCAAGCGGTAATTCGCCGATCTCATCCAGGAACAAACTGCTGTTATTCGCTAACTCGAACTTACCAATCCTGCGATCGATAGCACCGGTAAATGCACCTCGTTCATGCCCGAACAATTCGCTTTCTATGAGGTTTGGCGGTAAGGTAGCGCAGTTTATTTTTACCATCACTTTGTTTTTACGCTGGGAGGAATTGTGGAGAGCGCGTGCGATCAATTCCTTTCCAGTACCAGTTTCACCGAGTATCAACACGGTACTTTCAGTTGCGGCAACTTGTGAAACCATCTCAAATACTTTGGTCATCGGTGTACATTCGCCAACTATCTCGCTATAATTATGAGTGATTTGAATTTCTTCTTGTAAATATTGATTTTCAATTTCTAGCTGTTGCTGATAACTGGAGATTTGATTGAATTGTGACTGAATCGTTTCGCTTGCCAGTGTATTCGATAAGGCAACGGCAATCAAAGATGAGATGCCGGACATTAGACGCTGATTTTCATCTTTATTATTAAACGTCCACAGAGCGCCGATCACTTCATTTCCTACACGCAATGAAATACTGGTTATAGACTTCACGCCGACAGATTTCCAAAACCCGGCACTTTCCATCTTCAATTTACCTGGCACCAATAATTCGTCGACAGAAAACCTGATCGGAATTTCGGAATTGAAAACGACTTGTAAAAGGTCTTCTTCAATTGGAATGTTTTTATTTGTGATAAGCTCAAAACGACTGTCATTTGCATATGGTGCATCATTATCATGTAAGAAAACAGTATGCGTATTTTGGTCATTAGTTCTTACAGACAGAAGGTATTCGGAGATTTGCAACAAGTTTTTAAGCCCTTTGGTCACCACAGTCTGGAGGCTATGCCCGTCGCGAGCTGCGGCCAGTTCATTACTGAAAAGCAACAGAGATGTTTTTTCCTGTTCAGCTTCAATTATTTCTTCGTTAGCTATAATATTGGCGATGGCGGTTGAAAGTTGGGCGGCAGCGCCCTGGATGAGTGTAATATCATAGTTGGAAACGTAGACCGTTGGATCAACAAAAACAGTTAAGAACCCGGTTTTCCTTTTACCGTTACCAAAAGGGGAGCAAACCACTTGCCTAATTCCTTTTTCGTAATTAGATAATAGAAAGGCTGGTGGATCGGGTTGATTGATAATGTCTTTCAATTCAAAAAGCATTGGAGAATCGGCTGATATTATCATTTTTACCAATTCGTTGACCGGTAGTTCTGAGCTAATAAGTTCGCCGTACCCTTTGTCATGGCGGTTTGGCGACGCAGGGTCTAATATATACGCATAGTAACTTTGCCCATTTTTGTTCAGACGAATTCCAAGGGTGTGGCTGACAGGCAACAGTTTTTTTAATTTATCTTGTATTAATTCAAGTAAATTTTGTTTCGTTCGAATTGCAGCTACTTGATCACTAAAGGTTAACAACATAGCTTTTTCCTGTTCTTGGCGAATCAACTCTTTATTGTTGATAATATTTGCCACAACATTACTTATGTGTGGTGCGACAGCTTTCAAAATCAGCAGCTGCTCATTCTGAAAAGTGTTTTTTTCTATGGCGTGTATAAAAATGGCCCCAAAATGCTGATCTGCCTGTTTGAGACCCATTACCGCAACCTCCCGCGTACCACTTTCAAAGCTCATGCGTAACCAGCCCGGTTTTGCCGCATTGCTCCGAAGTTCTTTCAAATCGAATACTACAGGATCAGGTGATTGAATAACTCTCGTCATAACTGCATCTGTCAGCGGATAGGAGTTTAAGACATTCTGATTGTAATCAGGATGTGATGTACTTGGAGCATTTTGGTCCCTGATAAATGCGCTGTACGTTTGCTTGTGCAAATTGCTGACCGTAATAACGGTATGTGTAAAGTTAAGTGACTGCGAAAGGGAGTTATTAAGTATCCCCAAAAGTTCTGATCTCGTATGAACTGCCGAAAGTTCCGCCGCGATTTTGAGGAGTAATTGTTTCTGTTTATCGATCTTGCCTGCTTCGATCTTAAAAAGATCAAACTCCTTCGTTTGCGAAAATAAGCGAAGCACCATAACAAGTGGAAAACACAATTGCCTTATTTTTAGCAAGTCTGTTGCGCAGTATAAAGATTTTTTCTTGTTAAGAAAGACTAATGTGCCACGATGACGGTTGCCCTGAAACAAATAGACACAGATGGCAAATTGTGGATCGCAGCTGATTGAATCTTCCGGGGCCTCGCCGGGTGCGGCATCTTTATCAAAGAGGTTAATGAAAAATGGTTCATTAGGGCGTATTCCACTACCTGGAACCGGCATTTGCAGATCCTGCAACCAATTTGGAGAAGCGATCACCCTTGCTGCTTTCCCAGTTTTTTCATCAATAACCTCGAGTGCCATTGCTTCATATGTTAACACCTCAGGAAGGGTTCTTAAGAAAAACGTTCTTAGGCCAGTAATGTCCGATACAAGCGAAAGGGCGTTTAAAAGATCATTTGCATCTTTAGTGTCCAGGTTTGAAAAGTCTTTCATTCCTAATACGTTTGGTATAACGGTACGCGCTTGCTCAGTATTAGTATCTATCTCTTCCATTGGGTTATTGCTAAAGCGGTTAAAGGATGAAATCAGCAAATCTTCGGGATCCTGCCTTGATGATAGCCAAACATATACCAATAGTTAATTTGTTAATTTACAACAATTTACAAAGGCTATGAGATTGTGAAGTTACGAAATATGGTAAATTTACGAATGTCTTTCACGACATTTAGTTTTTACGCCGGATATGGTCATTTCCAACAAATCCATATGTCGGTGATTTTTTGCCGATTTACGGTATTGCGTAACCAAATTTTGAAGCGATATTTTTAATTGATTGTTTATCAGTAATTTACAACTTGGCAAAATACTTGGGAAATGTGAGTAAGCTCAATTTATTAAATACCTGAAATTAGTTTATGAAAATATTGATTTGTCTCAGAGTCAAATATGGTTTCCCGCTCGCTGCCCTTTATGGATATCTGTCCAATTTGGATTACCCCGTATGGTCTGAGTACTTAAAAAAGTATTCCAATGATATTTGCTTTAGTCTGAAAGGAACATCGGCATATTGGCTCGGTAGTGATTGCGGATGTTTCGAAACCTTTAAACAAGGTTTGGGCGCACTGCCCCTGATGAGCGAAGAGTTCGTTGAATTCGAAATCTTGCCCTTGAGTGAATTCAGCGTTTTACATAGTATGTTCTTTAATTAACTTTATTTATGAAAACTGATTCTTTTGATTTCGACAAGGCCAAGGCAGCCGCACTAAAAATTGATCTGAGAGCGGAATTGCATTTTTTGGGGCAGGAAATTTCGAACGTGTTTGTTTCCGGTGTTGCCGAAAATTGGGATGCTTTTTTTCCGGAGATAGACGGATTGAACGTAAAGGCATTGTCAACGGCGCTTGAAGTCTGGATTAGGTTTGAAGATAATGATAGGATGGCCTTGGTTGAAGCGTTTAACGACATGGTCATCCAGCTTGATCCGCCACCTTGCCGGCTGGCAAAAAAAATAATGTTTTGCCGGATATTCTGTGAACATTTTGTTGATATCATTAATGCCCGAAACGCGCAGATCGGGCTCGGTGGCGAAACAGGAGCATTCGATTAACGGTTTTTCGTTAGTGATGCGCTAAAAAACGAAATAAAGTAACGATATATAGTTTGTCTTTATTCAATTGCTTGTACTTCAATGTTTTATATTCGGTTAAGTTTTTGAATATGTTAGCCCGATACTAAGTCGATTTAATTACCTTAGTTCAAAGCATACCTGATATTTGGGTTGTAGGGGAACATCAAAAGCTTATGGGTTTAAATATATTAGTGGTCGAAGACCAATTTATCGAAGCAAACGACTTGGGTAATATTTTGCGGGAAGCCGGGCACACCGTCATCGGTACCGCGAAATCTGTCGACCAGGCCATGACTATCCTGAAGAAATCGACGCCTGACATTGTCTTGCTTGATATTTATCTTAAAGGAACTTTGACTGGTATCGATCTCGCTAAAACTTTGGGTCAGGAGAATATTCCATTTATCTATATCTCTGCCAACTCTAACGAATCTACATTGGATTTGGCGAAAGCAACGCATCCGCATGGTTTTTTGGTCAAACCCTATCGCGCCAAAGATATTATTGTTGCGCTGGATATTGCCAGCTATCGGCATCGTTACAGCCTGGAGCTGAATGCTAAGCATGCCAAAGAAATTATCGAACGTCTGGAGGCAATTGAACTTGAAGGAAATGATATTTTAACAAAATTAACTGCTGTACTTCTCGCGGTTAAACCATTTATACCATTTGAATTAGTGCTGATTGATCTCGATATTGACGATTTTGGTTTATCCCGTATTTTCGGATTTGAACGTAAGGGATACTACGAGTTATCTGCTCTTAATGGAGGAGACCTGCGCCAAAAGTTAGGACTAACATTGACTGAAGTAAATAGTTTAAGAGCGGGGTATTCTGCACTTATACGGCCAGTTATCCGCAATAGCAAAGATTTCACCGGCTCGTCGGCGTCGTATAAGGCCATTCGAAAGCTTTTCGGCATACAATCAAGTTTGCAGTTTCCTTTACTAAGTAGCGGGGAACCTCACATGATGATTTCCTTTTATAATACGGAGAGCGATGGGTATAGTACGGACCATATTTCTTTGTTAAAGCCTGTGAGCGACCTGCTGCAAAAAATATTGGGCAGTGTAAAAAAACAATATAAAGGAACAACGGAGGGAGTATCACCTTATCGTTCTGCAGTCAGTCAAAAGGATAACCCTGCTTTTGATCACATTATCGGTAACAGCGTGAAACTTCTCGCAGCCCTTGAACAGGTCAGGCAAGTTGCATCCTTCGATGCATCGGTACTAATACTTGGAGAAACCGGCGTTGGCAAGGAGGGTTTGGTAAAAGCAATTCATAAGCTTTCATCCCGCCACGGAAGGCCCCTGATAAGAATAAACTGCGCGGCTATTCCGGAAAGTCTGGTCGAATCCGAACTATTCGGGCATGAACGCGGGGCATTTACCGGTGCATTCGAACGGAGAATAGGGAAATTTGAACAAGCCCAGGGCGGGACGATTTTCCTCGACGAGATAGGCGAAATGCCACTCGAAGTGCAAACGAAGTTGTTAAGAGTAATTCAAGAAAAGGAGCTGGAAAGGGTCGGCGGGCGGACTACGATCAAAATTGATGTAAGAATAGTAGCCGCGACCAACAGAGATCTTTACAAAGATGTGGCTGCCGGAAAATTCAGAATTGATCTCTATTACAGAATCAATGTATTTCCTATAAACCTTGCACCACTTAGGGAACGCAGGGATGATATACCATTGCTCGTAGAACATTTTTTAAAGAGGCATTCAACACATTCCGCAAATAAGAAGTCGATAAGTCACGGAGAAATGGAGAAATTAATCCAATACAGTTGGCCCGGAAATATACGAGAACTGGAAAATATCATTGAAAGGCACGCCCTGACAACCCAGTCAGATTTAATAACCTTTATAGATCTCCCTACAGACTCAGGTGCCGACTACATTGATCCGGACGCTGATAAATTCCAATCTATCGCTGATCTCGACAAGGCGCACATCATTGAAGCCCTACGGAAATGCAACGGCAAGGTATCAGGTAAAGGCGGCGCGGCTGAAATGCTTCAGTTGCCACCGACAACATTGGCCTCCAAGATGAAAAAGCTAGGGATTGTCTGGCAGTACCTGCTCGGTTAAGCTTCACCATTTTCAATTAGTATTCTTTTATTCCGACGGCGGTTAGATATGAAAATATTTAAGCCTTTGGAATGTTACAGCTTTGTGTGAAAGCGGTATTGCATTTTATTTTCGCTGAAATTCGATATACCGTTTCTTGTTTTACGGCAATATTAAATAACTATCTATATAACAGGTAGATAGTTAATGGCATAAGTATAGCAATGATCTGCCGGGTACTATTAATTACCCGGTTAAACATGTCAATAAATCAGCTTAAGCTTCATGTAGGTTCATTTTTCTCCCGAACTTTTAACCCGCTCGGAAAACCATTTTCAAGCAGGCTGAACCGAGTTCAAATCCTTCACCTTAATTCTAACGTCTTATGAAAACAAACTTGCTGGCAATTTTTGCCCTGCTTCTAAGTGCTTGTGTGCAAAAGAAGCAACCACCCGTTACACTGCAAACTTTACCGGTCATGACAGTTAATACGGGTGACGCGACAACCTTCCAGGATTACCCTGCTGCAATTCAGGGATCGGATAATGTAGAGATCCGTCCTCAGGTGAGCGGAATTCTGGATAAAGTTTATATAGAAGAGGGTTCCTATGTAAAAGCCGGTACACCTTTATTTAGGATAAATGACGCTCCGTTTAAGGAAAGGATCAATAGCGCACAGGCAAGTTATCGTGCTGCCGCAGGAGTAGTCGCGAATACGCAGCTTGAGATTGACAAACTTAGTCTACTGGTTGAAGGTAAAGTTATCTCGGATTTCCAATTGAAAACAGCGAAAGCAGCAAAGGAAACCGCTATTGGGAATTTGGAAGCGTCAAAAGCGGATATTGCTTCGGCAAAAATCAATTTGGGATACACGTTGATCAAGGCTCCGGTGAGCGGATATATAGGCCTGTTGCCTAGAAAGCGCGGAACTTTGGTTAATCCTGCGGATCCCTCAGCACTCACCGAACTATCAGACGTACGTCGCGTCCATGTATATTTTTCTCTTGGCGAGTTTGATTTCATCAGATTTAAAAAACAATACGCGGGCAAAACATTGCAGGATAAACTCACCTCTTTGCCGCCTGTCGAACTAATACTCGCCGACGACAGCGCTTTCGCGTTGAAAGGCAAGGTAGACCTGATTGATGGCCAGTTTGATAAAAATACGGGTGCGATAACTTTTCGTGCAACGTTCCCCAACCCGGATGGTCTTCTCCGTTCCGGCAATACCGGCAAGATAAGATTGGGCCTTCAGTTTTCAGAGCAATTGCTGGTCCCACAATCGGCGACACTCGAGCTCCAAGATAAGACATTTGTTTTTATTGTTGATGCCGCTAATAAGGTAAGTCGTCAGCCTATCATTGTTTCCGGAAAAAGCGGCATTAACTACCTCGTTTCTTCAGGACTCAAGTCGGGGGACAGGATCGTGTATAATGGTTTCGATCATTTGCAAGATGGAGAAAAAATAATTCCGCAGACAGTTAAGGAGCGCTCGACAAATCTCGCTGCTAATCATTAAACCTCAAAGTCATGTTAAAGAAATTTATAGAAAGGCCAGTTCTGGCCACGGTCATCTCTTCGCTTTTGGTTATACTCGGACTGATAGGGATGTTTAGTTTACCACTTGAGCGCTTCCCTGATATTGCACCGCCTGCGGTCCAGGTTACTGCAAATTATCCTGGTGCAAATGCAGAAACGATTTTAAGGTCTGTCACTCCTTCTTTGGAAGAAGCCATCAACGGCGTTGATAATATGACCTATATGAGTTCAATCGCCAGTAATGATGGCTCGCTTGTCATTACGATCTACTTTAAGAAAGGAACTGACCCCGACCAGGCAGCCGTAAATGTACAGAACCGGGTATCTCAGGCGACAAGCCAGTTGCCACCAGAAGTCGTACAGCGTGGCATTGTTACAGCAAAACAAGAAAATAGCCTGATGATGGTACCTTCACTCTATAGTGATGATCCTGATAAATATGATCAAAAGTTTCTTGCCAACTACGCCAATATAAATATTATACCGGAACTTAAAAGGATTCCGGGTATCGGGTCGGCCGTGATTGTCGGTGGTAATAAAGAATATTCGATGCGTATTTGGTTGAAACCAAAACAAATGGCAGCCTACCGGCTTGGGGTTCAGGAAGTGCTTGGCGCAATCAATGATCAAAACCTTGAGGCTGCACCGGGTAAGCTGGGTGAATCAAGTGGAGAGGCATTTGAGTACGTTTTAAAATATGATGGCAAGCTATATAAACCGGGTGACTACGAAAATTTCATCATTCGTGCGAACGCGGATGGGTCTGTCTTGCGATTGAAAGATGTTGCCCGTATAGAGTTCGGTTCGTATACGTACAATAGTAAGAATACAATGACCTATCCGAATAGGCCTGCAATTACGATAGCCATCTCTCAGCTTTCAGGGTCAAACGCCAACGATATACAGATCCAGGCCAACAAATTACTGGCCGATGCTGCCAAAAAATACCCGAAGGGTGTTCATAATCTTTTGGTTTATAATACGAAGCAGGCCCTTGATACGTCGATAGAACAGGTGGTTCACACCTTGATCGAAGCATTTATCCTGGTGTTTTTAGTTGTTTACCTCTTTTTACAGGACTTTAGATCTACTTTGATACCTGCTATTGCGGTACCAGTAGCAATTATCGGTACTTTTTTCTTTATGAACCTTTTCGGGTTCACCATAAATCTGCTTACGCTTTTTGCACTTGTTTTGGCCATTGGTATAGTGGTTGATGATGCCATCGTCGTCGTTGAAGCAGTTCACTCAAAAATGGAAAGGGAACATCTTGCCCCTGCGCCTGCAACACTTTCTGCAATGCATGAAATAACCGGAGCAATAATTTCCATAACCCTTATTATGTCAGCTGTGTTTCTTCCTGTTGGCTTGATAAAGGGGTCTACGGGATTGTTTTACAGGCAATTTGCTTTTACGTTGGCAATTGCCATTGTAATTTCGGCGGTAAATGCGCTGACGCTTAGTCCGGCGCTTTGCGCATTGCTCCTTCGCGATGTTCACTCCGGCGAAAATGGTCAGTTGAAGCCTAAAAATATAAAAGAGCGCTTTTTTGTGTTCTTTAATTCAACCTTCAGTTTAATGGTCGCAAAATATGTAACCAGCCTGAAGTTTCTGGTTAGGATGAAATGGTTGTGTTTCGGTGCGCTAGGTCTCATTGTTTTCGCGACAACAGTCATGATCAAAAAAACTCAAACGGGATTTATTCCTACGGAGGACGTAGGTTTTCTTGCGATCGCCGTTACTATGCAACCGGGGGCGTCATTACAGCGTATGGAGCAATTGAGTAATGAAGCCCAAGTTGCTCTTCGGGCAATGCCACAAGTTAGTGCAGTTAATACCCTGACAGGTTTCAATTTCCTTACCTTTTCAAACAGTCCCTCCTCATCGCAGATTTTTATTATATTAAAGCCAGTGAAGGATCGCGGTCCTGCTAATAGCATGCCACAGATAATTGCCGAGGCGCAGGCCAAAATGGCAACTGTAAAAGGGGTTGATTTTTTTGTATTTGAGGTTCCATCAATACCCGGGTATAGTAATGTTGACGGGCTGGATGTTGTGCTGCAGGATAGGACTGGCGATGCCGACCTTAAAAAGTTCAGCGGCGTTGCGACTAATTTTATGGGGGCTTTGATGCAGCGTAAAGAGATTGCTGTAGCGTTCACAACCTATAAATCAAACTACCCGCAGTTCAGCCTGGTTATTGACAAAGCTAAGGCAAAGCAGTTAGGGGTTGGCATCAAAGATATCCTGTTGACGATGCAAACCTATTTCGGCAGTATCCAGGCGTCGGATTTTAATCGGTTTGGCAAATACTACCGTGTAGTTGCCCAGGCTGATGTTGCAGACAGAAGTGACCTATCCGCAATGAATGGCATATTCGTTAAGAATGATAGAGGGGATATGCTTCCTGTGAATACTCTTGTGCAACTAAAAAAGGTTTATGGCCCTGAAACGACTTCCCGCTACAATCTTTTTAATTCCATAGCACTTACCGTAATCCCCAAGCCCGGTTTTAGTTCCGGAGATGCGATCAAGGCAGTTGATGAGGTGTCACAGACCGGATTGCCAGGCGGTTATACTCACGTTTACTCCGGGCTTACACGGGAACAAATTGAATCGGGCGGTCAGTCAGTTATAATTTTCGGTCTGTGCCTTTTATTTGTTTATTTTCTTCTTTCCGCTCAATATGAGAGTTACATTTTACCATTTGCTGTCATCCTGTCGATTCCAAATGGCATCTTTGGCGTGTTCATTGCCATTGGCCTAACCGGTATCGAAAACAATATTTACGTACAGGTGGCGCTTATCATGCTTATAGGCCTTCTCTCCAAAAATGCTATACTTATCGTGGAGTTTGCAGTGCAACGCAGACGTGCCGGCCATTCGCTTATCAATTCGGCTATAGAGGCAGCGAGTCTTCGCATTCGTCCGATCATCATGACTTCCCTGGCATTTGTGGTGGGAATGATCCCGATGATGACCGCAACCGGACCTTCGGCTAACGGTAACCATTCGATCAGCATTGGAGCAGCGGGTGGAATGCTACTAGGGGTAGCGCTTGGACTTTCCTTTATTCCGGTATTCTTTGTAGTATTTCAGGGATTGCAGGAGTTTATTAGCGGCAAGCCCGTTATTGAAAAACCACAAACGCAAAAAGATTTAATACTTAATTAAGATGAAAACAATGAAATTTTATAAAGCTTCATTTATTATTGCTTTTTTGGCAAGCTCTTTCACGGCCTGCAAATTATCGAAGGATATTTCTGTCCCGAATGCGAATTTACCCAAAACATATAGGGGCAGCCGGACGAACGATATGCCTTCTGTTGGCGGACTTCCATGGAAGGATTTTTTTGATGATGACGTTTTAAAAAGCCTTATTGCCGATGCGCTGCAACATAATAATAACCTTCAGATTGCGCTCAAAAATATTGATGCGGCGAGCCTGTCATTATGGCAAGCCAAATTCGGGAACAGTCCAACTGTGAATCTGCAAGCATCTGCATTAAGCACCCGCCCATCTGACAATAGTTTAAATGGTTTGAGCTTGAACCAGGCGCTAAGCCGCCAACATATCGAGGACTATACGTTATCGGCAACACTGAACTGGGAAGCGGACATTTGGGGAAAGGTTCGTGATCAGAAAGCCTTTGCATTGGCGGCATACCTTGGAACGCAGGAAGCGCGTAAACTTTTGCAAACCAAAATTGTAGCCGACTTGGCGAAGGGGTATTACAATCTACTGATGCTCAACGCGCAACTCGAAATCGCAAAAGCGAATGTCCTCTTAAACGACAGCACTCTGCGCATTATCAAATTGCAATTCAACTCCGGGCAGGTAACTTTACTGGCGGTTCAACAAGCAGAAGCTCAGAGGCTGGCCGCTGCGGGATTAATTCCGGGATTTGAACGTCAGATGGCCCTTCAGGAAAATGCGATCAGCATTTTAACAGGTAGCAATCCAGGAACAGTCATTCACGACAGGCAACTATCATCTGTTAGTATACCGGAGGTATTGTCCGCGGGACTACCGGATTCTTTGTTGGCATTCAGGCCTGATGTTCATATAGCAGAACTAAACCTGTCAAAAGCGAACGCTGAAGTTGGTATAGCAAAAGCGAACATGTATCCGTCTTTGACTATTAATGCACAGGGTGGTTTGGATGCTTTCAAAGCAAGCAATTGGTTTAATATTCCAGCATCATTGTTCGGTTCTGTTGCCGGTAGCGTTTTACAGCCGGTTTTTCAGCAAAAGAAGCTAAAAACCCGCTATGAGATTGCTAAGATAAACCGGGAACAGACAGTAATACAATTTCGCCAGGTCGTGTTGATTGCGGTCGGTGAAGTTTCCGATGCTTACTTGGCGCTTGAAAAACTAAAAACAGAGCAGGATTTGGCCCTTCAAAGGACAAATATGCTTATGGTTGCGACGCGAAATTCCAAATCGCTATTTAATAACGGAATGGCAACTTACCTGGAGGTAATTACTGCTCAGGGATCGGTGCTGCAAAGTGAGCTGGAACTTGCGGGATTGAGAAAATCCAGGCTGGATGCGATGGTTGATTTATACAGAGCTGCGGGGGGAGGATGGAAATAAGCCTTAAAGCAACTTATCCTGGTAAAGAATAAGAATCCAGCTCAGCTTTTAAAGAATGGATGAGCTGTTGCATTGGCTTTGCGGAATTAATCACGCGGCAGATTGCGTTTGCTCCCTCAATGGACATAAACATTTTCAAAGCGAATTCTTCCGGTTTTAAACAGTCCGAAAATTCGTTTTTTGCGATGCCGTCATGGAGGATATCAGTAAATAGTTTAATTGCCGTTGTAATTAATTTTCTGACCTTTTTTTTAATAACCGGATTGGTGTCATCGCTTTCAGCGGAAAGATTGACTATTGGGCAGCCTCCGTCTATATAACTTAGAAGAGGATTTTTGTTATTATCCATAAAAGCGAAAATCTTTGCTTTCGCTGTCTTTTCTTTATCCAATGCATTGTTCCGCCGCTCAGAAATTCTGGTCAGCATATAATCCACGCAGGCGTAGGAAAGATCTTCTTTACTTGCAAAATGTCCGTAAAGACAACCTTTGGCGACTTTGGCGGCTTTTAAAACGTCATCAATGGAAGTTCCGGCGATACCTTTCTCATTGAAAATTACAGAAGCCTTTTCAATGATCGTTTGCCTTGTTTGTTCTGCTTTGCTCATGTTGTAATTGTGGTACAAAAATAAACTAATTGGTCTGTTTATACAAATTTAGCAGAGTCTGATTTGTGCAAATTCACTGATTTAAAGTATAATAAGTGACAATTTTAAATATCCTTACAAATAAATGATAAAAATAAAATTTTTAAATAAACTAAATGGTCTATTTTTGCCTCGATCATTAGGTTGGCGTTTCGGCATTTCAACTCGTGTAAGCGTTGCTGAAAGTCAGATCCGGATAAGAAAAAAGACTAAATGGTCTAATTCATTCATTAAGTACAAATAAAACACCATCATGAAAAATCAAAAAGTAGCCCTTATCACAGGGGCCAATCGTGGGATCGGTTTTGAGACCGCCAAACAATTAGGACAAAAAGGTATCGCTGTAATTATTGGTGCAAGGTCCAAAACCGCTGCAGATGAAGCAGCAGCAAAATTGATCGGCCAGGGTATTTCGGCATTCGGTCTAAAGCTGGACGTTACAAACGCTGAAGACAGAAAAGCTGCTGCCACGTATATCAATGATAATTTTGGAAGTCTGGATATATTAATTAATAACGCGGGGGTAGCGCCAAAAGAAAGTCTTTTTGTTCCCAAGTCATCCGAAACCGCTCCCGAGGAGTTTGGGTACATCTTTGAAACAAACCTTTTCTCAATCGTTTACCTGACAAACGAATTATTGCCTTTAATCAGGAAGAGCAATGCGGGGCGTATTGTAAATCTTTCCAGCATATTGGGATCATTGACTATCCATTCTCAACCGGAAAGTCCAATCGCAGCATATCGGGTCTTATCTTACAATGCTTCTAAAGCCGCTTTAAATATGTTCACTATACAGTTAGCGGACGAATTGAAAGAAAGTGGAATTAAAGTTAACTCTGCACATCCGGGCTGGGTACAAACGGATCTTGGCGGCAACGAACAGGCCCCTATGGGAATTGAGGACGGCGCAAAGACAAGTGTAGAACTTGCTTTACTTGGCGAAGAGGGCCCTACAGGAAAATTCATCCACATGGGCGAAGAACTTCCATGGTAAATATTATAAAACCCGCGGCACTGTGCCGCGGGTTTGTTGTTTTAAAGTGATGATAATGAAGACGATAAAAGAAAAGAATAGGCCCATAGCTACTTTTTTGGCATTTGCACTCATCCCGCTTTCGGGATTTGCAACGGACATTTATATTCCGTCGCTACCGGCTATGGCAACGCAACTGCATGTCAGCACCGCGGCTGTGCAATTATCCTTAATTGTATTTCTGATAAGTTCTGGGATAAGCCAGCTATTTGTCGGTAGTCTACTTGACAGCTATGGCCGTTATAATCCCGGTAGACTAGCGCTTGTGGCGTTCATTTTGGCAAGCTTTGCCATTGCGGTTTCCCATCATATTTTGCTGGTATATGTGATGCGTGTTATTCAGGGCATAGCGGTGGCAGCAATCGTCGTGGGCAAACGTGCTTATTTTATAGATACCTACTCCGGAGAAAAACTAAAACATTACACTAGCCTTTTTTCAATAGTTTGGGCTGCTGCACCAATAATTGCTCCCTTTTTAGGCGGATTTCTCCAGGATAATTTCGGATGGCAGGCTAATTTTTATTTTCTGGGATTTTTCACGTTGGCCATTTTAATGCTGGAGCTGATCTATGGCGGAGAATCGCTTAAATATTTTCAGCCATTTAAGGCGGGAACAATCTTTCATATTTATCGGGAGACTTTTAGGACTGTTGACTATACACTTGGATTAATAATTATCTCGCTCGCCTATGCGATGTTAATCGTTTACGGTTTGACAAGTCCGTTCGTGATCGAACATGTTTTTCAACGTTCACCGGTAGTAACAGGGTTTAGCTCGTTATTTTCCGGCATGGCCCTCATGTCCGGCGGCATCATCTCCAAATTGCTTATCAGAAAACCACTGGTCGGAAAACTCACTATTGCGATTTTGCTCCAAGTATTGTTCGCTGCAACCATGATGCTTAGCGGACTTTACAAGGCCAATTTATGGACCTTTGTGGCATTTACGCTGGCTGTACACTTTCTTTCGGGATTTATTTTTAATAATGCCTTCGCTTATTGCCTTGGAAGGTTCAGCAAAAATGCAGGAATTGTAAGTGGCATTACCGGGGGGGCGCTCTTTATAGTTACTTCAATTATCAGCTATGGCATAGTGAATGTCCTTGAAATACGGGATCAGCATATGTTAGGTATGGCCTACCTCATATTCGCAGGACTTGCAGTCATAGTCCTTTTTCTCTTTTCGCAGGCAAGGAAGACATCCGAAGAAATGACAGAAGCCGGCCGATATATCAATTCTATCCTCGTTAAAAAATGATATGCCGTTTTTTATCAACTTGAAATTTAATAAAAAAAGCTGTAAGTCAGCAGATTAACCATTGGCATCAAGTTGGTAATCTACAAATCACCCGGTTGGTCGGGTTTTACTAACAAGTGCAAAATTTAAATTATAATCAGATGACTATTGCTAAAGATAATAAGCAGGAAGAACTTATGTTATTCACCCCACTGCAACTTGGAAAAATTGAATTAAAGCACCGTGTGATCCACCCGCCGCTCACAAGGCTGCGTGCAAATCCTGATGATAGCGTTAGCGATATGATGCTAACGTATTACGATCAGCGAGCGTCAAAAGGTGGACTGATCATCACTGAATCAGTACATCCTTCCTATGATAGCCGCGGTTATATTGGCGCACCGGGAATTTACGAAGATCACCACATTGCGGGATGGAAAAAAGTTGTAGATGCAGTTCACAGTAAGGGTGGTAAGATAGTTATGCAAATTGCTCATGACGGCAGGCAATCGCATGTTGACCTTAGTAATGGTGTGTCCCCGATTGCACCGTCTGTGGTACCTTATGAGGGTCTATCTTTTACACAAAACGGATGGGTGCCCGTCTCCCCACACAGGGAAGTCGGTATTGAAGAAATTGCACTTGTTATAGAAAATTTCCGCAAAGCAGCGGCAAGGGCATTGGAAGCAGGATTTGACGGCATCGAAATTCATAATGCAAACGGATATCTCGCCGATACTTTTTTGCAGGATGGCACTAACAAACGAAACGACGAATACGGGGGTACCTTAGAAAAAAGGACCCGCTTCTCTCTCCAATTATTAGAGGCCTTAATTTCGGTTTGGGGAGAGGGGCGCGTTGGATTGCGTATATCGCCAAGCGGAAAATGGGGTGGTATTTCTGATTCTGATCCAAAAGCGACTTTCGCTTATTTTGTTGAAAAATTAAACAGTTACCCTTTAGCTTATTTGCACGTTATCGAACCCCGCGTAATGGGTACTGAAACCCTGGATGTTGATCAGGCTCCTGTTGCCACAGCTTTTCTTCGTCCAATTTTCAAGGGAAAGATTATTGCCGCCGGCGGCTTTGACCGTGAAGGTGCCGAAGCAATCCTGGAAACAGGGGACGCAGACGCGGTTGCTTTCGGACGTTATTTTACATCCAATCCTGACCTCCCCGAGCGCTTAAAACTCAACTTGCCGCTTAACAATTACGTACGCGAAGCTTTTTGGGGCGGTGATGAACACGATTATATTGATTTTCCGATTTATCAGGATAATAAAACGCGGAGGCCATGAGGCCTCTTCTTATTACTAAAAAACACACAAATGACACACAAAGCTTTCCGTTACGAACAGGTTGTCAATAAAATAGAAGAAATCATCTTTGGCCTCCAACTACAACCCGGCGATAAGGTGCCATCTGTACGGAAAGTTAGCGGTGATTTAAAAGTTAGTTTGACGACCGTTAATCAGGCTTACAATATCCTTGAGGCGAAAGGACTGATTTCTCCAAGGGCAAAGTCTGGATATTATATTAGCTCCTGGAGTAAAAACACGATCAAAAGAACTGATAATGGGTTCTTGTTGCTTCCTGAAGATGTGGCTGTGAATACGATGGCGACAACTATGATAAGGAATACTAGAAAGTATGGCGTCATTAATTTTTCCTCTCTATCGCCGGTGAATGAATTCCTGCCAATCACCAGACTCAATAAAGCGTTGAACGCTGCGATGAAAGACAGTGACAACCAAAATTTTCAATACACTTTCCCTGAAGGACATCCGGCATTAATCAAACAAATTTCGCTTCATTCCATGGATTGGCCACGCAGCTTGCCGATGGATGAAATTCAAGTTACCAACGGATGTATGGAGGCGATTAGCCTTTGTCTGGACGCTGTGACGAAAGCCGGAGATATTGTGGCCATAGAATCTCCTGTTTACGCAGGCATCCTTCAAGCACTGGAGAGCAAGGGGCTAAAGGCGCTTGGAATTAGTGTAGATCCGCAAACAGGAATCAATCTCGATGAATTGGAACTTGCTTTAAATACTCACCGGATCGCAGCAGTAATTTGCATGCCTGTCTGCCAGAACCCGATGGGCACCTCTATGCCGGAGGGAAATAAAATCCGGTTAGTAAATATGCTTGCTACCAAAAATATTCCTTTGATCGAAGACGACGCTTTAGGTGATTTGCATTTCGCAACCTCCAGGCCGCTTCCTGCTAAAGCATACGACGAACATCAGAATGTGATGTACTGCTCATCATTTTCTAAGTCGCTAAGCCCCGGTTTCCGTATCGGTTGGGTATCGGCGGGTAAATACCATTCTCAGGTAGAAAAATTAAAGTTCGCGATAAATATCTCTACTAATACTTTATTTCAGGACACACTCTCCCGTTATATGGAAAACGGCCATTTTAATGCTCATTTGAAATCATTGCGCGCTAACGTCCAGAGGCAAATGGTCAAGTATAGAAATGCAATTCTTAAGTACTTCCCCGAAAATATTAGTATGTCTAACCCTAAAGGTGGTTATAGCTTGTGGCTGGAACTTCCCGGAAAAGTGAACGCGTTGGACCTGCAGCGCCAGGCACTTAGACAGGGTATCGGATTTTGTCCGGGGCATATTTTTTCTGCAGGAAAGGGATTCCCAAATTTTATCCGTATCAATTGCTGTCCGCTTTGGACTTCCCGGATTGACGATGCCCTCAAAACACTCGGTCACATCGTCTCGTCGTTGAGTTAACGGTTTCGTTTATAAATTGACCTGATATCTTTTAAAAATAATCTCTTCTTTATCGTTCGAACTCCGATTATCAACGGCGAAACAGCGCTGCGATATTTCGTCACCCAGCTCGTAAATAAGCGACCTATCAATAGTTTCATACAAAGTTGAAATTTTAAATTGCTGATTATGAGTACTTTATTAAACTGGCACGTTGTTTTCATTATAGCTTCCAAAATTGATTGAAATGATGCGAAGATTAAACAACACAATGACCAAAAGGCTTATCGAGCTACAAGCGAAAGGTTATGATCATGATTACCTCCTGGAAGGGGCAAATCTTGTTTGCGTTCAGGACAGCCATTCATTACCACTTACCAGCGCATGGGTGAAGTTGATCGATCAGGCTTATGATCGGTTGAGCAAAACCTTCAAGTACATCCACAGCATTGACACGGGCAACGGGGAAAAGGGGGTTATCATTGCTGATGCCATTATTATTAATGGTGTCATTGCGTAAGAATAGTTGTTTCGATCAAAGTCAGATCATGTTATCATCCTATCTAATTCAACCTTTACGATTCGAAAATCATGATAAAAAAAGTACTTTCTCTTTCCCTGTTTACTTTTCTTTACACGAACAATCTATTTGCTCAATCGGGCTTTCCGGCTGGCGGGAGTGAAAAAGCTGTCGCGAACTGCCTTTTAAGCGATAGCGTGATAACCGCAGTACATCCTTCATACAATGACGTGAGCGGAATACATAAATGGCTTTTTGGTGCAAATTATCGTGAGGAATGGGCTATGCCTGTAAAGCTTCCGCTGATCAGAATTTCTAAATTTTGTGGAGGGCTGACTCCGGTAAAGCAGGGCGGCGGACTGGAATCCAAATCCCTCAGGCTGACCGATGTGCATGGAAATGAATGGATACTTAGGAGCGTAGAGAAAAGCCCCGAAAAACTGTTACCCCTGAACTTACAAGGTACTTTCGCGGTGGACTGGGTCGGTGATGAATTCAGTGGACAACATCCGTATTCTGCCTTGATCGTTCCCCCGCTCGCCGAAGCCGCCGGAGTTCCGCACGCTAACCCGGTCATAGGTGTTGTTGCCGATGAAACTGCTCTTGGAGAATTTCGTTCCCTGTTCGCGGGATCGGTTTGTTTGTTGGAAGAGCGGGAGCCTATTGGTCAATCCGTCAATACGATCCGGCTGGAAAAAGCGTTGGTGGCCGACTACAATAATCACGTAGACGGCAAATTATTTCTGCGTGCACGTCTGCTCGACCTGCTGGTCGGCGATTGGGATAGGCATGAAGATCAGTGGCGCTGGGCAAAAGTGAAGGGCAGCGCAGGAAAGGCATACCAAGCCGTGCCGCGCGACCGTGACCAGGTCTTCCATATCAACCAGGGTTTGTTTCCTGGTATCGCCGCATTACCCTGGATAAATCCGGTATTGGGTGATTTTGACGGAGGTATTCGAATGAAATACGATATTTTCAAAACCCGTTTCATGGGTGCTTTTCCGGATGCGCAGATGAGCTATATTGAATGGATGGCCATTACAAATGATTTCGTCAAGGCAGAAACGGATAAGGTACTGGAGGCGGGGCTAAAGCGTTTGCCAAGGGAATCATATGTTTTAAGGCATCAGGAATTTCTTCGCATACTGAAAGAACGCAGGGATGCCCTTCCCGGAGCGATGTCAGATTATTACAACTTTATCCATCGTATCGTGGATATCCGTACGACTGACAAGCAAGAACAAATTGTAATTACGGATGCACCGGGCAACGCGATGCACATTAGCATTAGTCCTGCAGATGATAAACAATATGCGGGCAAGCCAACTTGGGATCTTACCTATAACCCGGAGACTACAAAAGAGATCAGGCTTTACCTACAGGGAGGAAACGACCGCTTACAAATGGACTGCCATTCGCCGATTTTGCTGCGAATAATCGATAGTGCCGGAAATAAATCGTTTAATATCAAAAATGCCGGCCGGAAATTACAATTTTATACACACCGGGATAGTGATTTCTTTTCCGGGGACAGGAAAATTATAAAAACGCATTTTTTAAAAGACACTGCGTCAATACGTTTCTTCCCAGTAAATCTATATAATGTTTGGACACCGTTGGCAACGGCGGCCGCTAATGCTGATGATGGATTTTTAATCGGCCTTGGGTTCCGATATACCGGGCACGACGGTTTCCAAAAAGGAGCTTACTCTTCGCTGCACGAACTTTTGATTACACATGCGTTCGCAACGCAGGCATTCAGACTAAATTATCATGGCGAGTGGATCAAAGCCCTTGGTAAGGCAGATCTGGTTACTGATGTAAAAATCCAGGCACCTGATAACACTATGAATTTCTTTGGAACGGGTAACGAAACCGCACTCAATAAAATCGGTGATTATCATAAGTTTTACCGGGCGCGTTTTGACATATACAGGATTGACCCTTCGTTGCGCTGGAAAACAGGCAATAATGCTTCTATAAGCATTGGTACTTTTTTTGAGTTTTATCACCTGAATGGGGAAGCAAATGACGGGCGGTTCATCAGTACAGCAGGCGCTATGAATGTCTACGATGCCGCGACATTACAGCGTGATAAAGCGCACGCGGGACTTAAGGTAGACTTTACGACAAACCAGCGTGATAACAACATGTTGCCTACTAACGGATACTTTCTGGACGTGACTGCTTCAGGATATCAAGGACTGAATAACTATTCGCGGTCATTTGCCAGAATTACGGCAGAATTTACTTTTTATCAAAAAGCCGATCCGGCGGGCAGGGTTATATTCTCCGACCGTATCGGCGGAGGCCTGACAGCCGGCAAACCGGCATTTTATCAATCTATGTACCTCGGCGGGCAAGGTAACCTTTTGGGCTTTCTTCAGAACCGATTTGCAGGCAAGCATATGGCTTACAATAACCTCCAGGGCCGGATCAGGCTCGCAAATATCGCGGGATACATACTACCGGGACAATTGGGTGTAACCGGGTTTTATGATACAGGCAGGGTTTGGGCAGAAGGAGACCATTCAGACAAATGGCACCAGGGTACAGGAGGAGGACTTTATTTTTCACCAGCAAATCTGACCATTATTCAAGTTTTGGCGGGCCATTCTGAAGAGGGTTGGTATCCGTATATTTCCCTGAATGTGCGGTTATAAAATACCGTTGGGTGTGAACTTTCAATTAAGTTGAAAGAAAATGGATTGTAAAACATATACTGAAAGAAATAGCCGGATATGTTAAGGACTACTATAAATTAAGGCCGAATGAAGTCTTGGTTTAACATGACCTGGTCTATACGAAAAAACCAGTATGTTAAACTGCACGGATTGCTAAGCATCATCACTACTATAAAATGCCGTTGGCAGAATTCAAATACGGCATGAAAAAATTAATGAACGATCACGAGTTGTTTTGTGGCAGCCATATCAGGGACATTTATTCGCAGAAGCCGGCGCTCGGTAAAAAGTAACGCTTGGTTCGTGCCGCCTACAATATTTTCAAGTCCAGTTTAATTATCGCTGTGCTGGCCTTTCTTACCGCTACTTTATTTTTGCCAACGATGTTGCCGCAATTCCACGGCAATAGAAAATGTTCAAGGAGCTCCGGCAATGTGTCATCCTTTTTTTTCAGGTATCTGTATCTTCTTTCGCCTTCCTTTTAAGGGGACATTTGTACTGTCAATCGATCATGGATCCTTACAGGAAATGACAGGTGACCTTAAAAAAAAATATAAAAATGAAAACTCAAGAAACAGCAGAACTTGGTTCTGAACAATCAAAATTATTTACCTCCCTTCAATTAGGGCCTTATAAATTATCGCACCGTATCGTTATGGCTCCATTAACACGTATGCGTACTGAGGTTGATTTTATTCCTAATGACCTTATGGTCGAACATTACAGTCAGCGTGCTACAGAAGGTGGTTACATTGTCAGTGAGGGCACGGTGATCTCTGAAACAGGCCACGGTTATTATGGAGCCCCGGGGATTTACACAGATGAACAACTGGAAGGCTGGAAAAGAGTCACTGAAGCTGTACATGCTAAAGGAGGAATTATCTTTATGCAGTTGTTCCATGTTGGTCGTCAGTCACATTCAACTTTGCAACCAGATGGTGCATTGCCCATTGGCGCATCAGTAATCGAACACGAAGATTTCGTTTTCACGCCAGAAGGCTGGGTTCCGGCCACGCTTAACCGCGCGATGGAAACTTCTGAAGTTAAAGAGATGGTAAAAACTTATCGTATTGCGGCCGAAAGAGCGAAGCTTGCAGGCTTTGATGGCGTAGAGCTTCACGGCGCTAATGGCTATTTAGTTGACCAATTCTTACAGGATGGCTCCAATCAGCGTACGGATGAATACGGTGGTTCAATTGAAAACCGTGTGCGCTTCATGATGGAAATCGTTAGCGAAATGGTTGATGTTTGGGGTTCAGATAAGGTTGGTGTTCGCGTTGGCCCAAGCGGAACATTTGGAAATATGTCAGATTCTAACCCTTTGGCATTGTTTGGCCATGTGGCTGAACAGTTAAATAAATTTAACCTGGCATACCTGCACATTATTGAACCTCGTATTAAAGGCAATGCTGAGGTTGCCGAAGGCCTCCAGCCAGTGGCAAGTATGCATTTACGCAAAATTTTTAATGGATTATTGATTGCCGCCGGTGGCTTTGATAAGGCAGGTGCAGAGGCAATCCTGGAAGCTGGTGATGCCGATTTGGTTGCCTTTGGCCGCCATTTTATAGCGAATCCGGATCTGCCCTTCCGTTATAGAAACGACCTGCCAATAAATGATTATGATCGCGATACATTTTATGGTGGCAACGCGAAAGGATATAATGACTATCCATTTTACGAAGAAGCGGTAGTTGCTTAAATAAATAAAAGGCTGCTGTCATGGCAGCCTTTATAATTTCAAATCATGAAAAAGAATAATAATTCTGTAGATAACGCTTTACCGCGAAACTCAGCAGAAATAAAAACAGCAAGGGTTGTGCGTTTTGCCAAAACAGGCGGGCCTGAAGTACTTCGCATTGAATCACTGGAAGTTCTGCCACTCAGGGACGATGAGGTGAGGATAAAAGTAAGTGCCATCGGCTTAAACCGTGCTGAAGCAATGTGGCGGTCAGGAAACTATATTGAAGAACCTGTTCTCCCAGCAAAACTCGGTTATGATGCGGCAGGTATTGTTCAAGCTGTAGGCAAGAATGTTACTGGCCTTGCAGTTGGTGATAAGGTCGGGACCATTCCGGCATTCTCACAAAACGATTATGGCGTATATGGTGACTTGATCACAGTACCTCGCAACGCGGTAATAAAAAGTCCGGATGATCTATCTTTTATCGAAGTAGCAGCAATTTGGAATCCGTTTATCACTTCATGGTCGGCACTAATCGATATTGCAGAATTAAAAAGCGGACAGGTAGTCCTTATTACGGCTGCATCCAGCAGCGTCGGGCTTGCTGCGATCCAAGTGGTTAACTTGGCGGGAGGTATATCGGTCGCATTGACACGTAATTCAGATAAGAAGGAGCAATTATTAAATGCCGGTGCGGCATTTGTCATAGCTACAAGCGAACAAGATGTTGTTGAAGAGGTGCAGAAGATCACGAGTAATAATGGCGCGGATGTAGTATTTGATTCTGTCGGTGGAATATTATTTTCCAGCTTGCTGAAATCGTTGGCGCGAGGCGGGCAGATATTTCTTTATGGTGCTTTAAGCGATGATGTCACTGCGCTGCCATTATTAGAAGTACTGAATAAAGTCCCAGTAATAAGAGGCCATACAGTTTGGGACACAACAAAAGATCCGGTGAGGGTAGAGAAAGCAAGGCAATACATTTTTAAAGGAATTGCAGCCGGTGCATTAAAACCAGTTGTTACTAAGACTTTTCCTTTCGAAGACATTGTAGAAGCACACCGCTTTTTGGAATCCAATCAGCAAGTGGGAAAAATCGTTGTTACTGTTTAGAGTTGTGAGTTTGATGGAATAACGAAACCCGTCGGAGATATCCGACGGGTTTATTTTATATTACTTTTTTTCGAGGAGTTTTACCAGTTCGGCCGGCTCGAAATACGCGACCCAAAGGTTGATTGCTTTACCATCTTTGATGGTCCAGTGTTCGGAAATTCTAATAAAATGTTCTGTGCCTGCAAGGCCAATATCTATAACTATAACAATCTCGTCGTTTTCACCTACAAGGGAAACGATGCTACACCTTTCGAAATCTAAGACTGCTGTTACCTGGTGCAGCACATCTTCAAGATATTCATTAAGGTCACTTGTACCTCCCCAGGGAAAATAATTGGGAGCGGTTACATGAAATCCCGGATGAAATATTTCACCATAGGTTTTTTTTTCGCTGTCGGTGCCACCTTCGTAAAAGCTACGCACCAAGGCTTTGTTACGGTTTGTTAAATCTTGATCGGTCATAATGTTGAATTAAAAAAATGAAATCTGGTATTGGCGCTATCCCATCACGACGTTCTCGTCGCCGTAGATCCAGAGAATCTTATCCCGGTCAATAAATTTAGCCTCGTCCGGAGCAATGGTTTTAAGGTAGTTTTCCGTTCCGAAAACTTTGTTGATGTCTTCCATTTTATCAAACCAAATTTCCGCAACACCGTCGAACGGAGCTACCGGGAACTGGTCAAGGCTTTGTCCCGTGCTGTGCACTTGAATATACTTGCGAACATATTGAATAACTTCAGGCTGGCTGGAAAATAATGGACCATGAATATCTTTCCAATGTGCGCGGAACTCTTCCAGCGTCAGGTCAGCCCTGCGCGGAACCATAATACTTAATTTGAGCATTGTCTTTGTTTTTATTGGTGAATGGATAACCCGTTAAATGGAATTCCTTACTTACCTACTCCATTTGATGCGGCAATGATAACATTCGCCACTTCTTGGGGATGGGAGATAAAGGCCACATGGCTCGCTTTTATTTCTGTAACTTTCGCTTTTGCTCGTTTTGCCATAAATCGCTCCGCATCTGGTGGTATCATTCTATCCTCCGTAGACACGATGTACCAAGTTGGTTTGTTTTTCCAAGCAACGTTGGTTAACGGCGTAATAATCGCTTGTATTCCTATAGGGGTCTGTGAATGTGCCATAAAATCTGCCTGAGCCGCCGGTAAGTCAGGGCAAAAATCCTTATGAAACTTATTCATATCATACCACAACAATCCGTTAACGGGAGGCATAATACCTGATTCCGGATTTGGCGGCGCTGATTTGCCGATACTGGCAAGGGATTCACCCGCATCAGGAGCAAATGCAGAAACATAGACTAGTCCTACAACGTTAGAGGTGTCACCGGCTTGCGTAATGATAGCTCCCCCATACGAGTGTCCTACCAGGATAACTGGCCCAATTTGGCGTGCAAGCACAGCTCTTACAGAAGCTGCATCATCTGAAAGGCTCAGGTCTGAATTACTTACCACATCCACGTGGTAGCCTTTTGCTTTTAGGATTTTGTAAACCCCTTCCCAGCCCGATACGTCACCCCATGCACCATGTACTAATACAATGTTTTTGACCTGTGCTTTTGCTCCTGTGGTTAATAATAACCCGGTCAGCAAAACTGCCGTCACTGCAGCGATCCTGCATCTTTGAAAGAGATTTTTTGAAGTTTGGATTTTCATAATGAAATATTTAAATGTTGATAATGCCAAGTAAGTTTCAAGCAGTATGCCACTGTTTAAATACCTATACTACAGGTACATATAATTATTATTGGTCTTTAATTAAATGATATACCGTTTATTGATGAAGGCGAAAATGATATATCATTAGCAAATACGCAGAGTTTGTTGCCTTTAAAAGACCGGCAAATCTTTTAGAGAAGTTTCATGAAGTCAGTACATGAAAATACTATATCGTTAAAGTGTGTTTCTATTGCACTATAATTTAAACTTGTTCCAATATTCTTGTCTTGCGGAAAGTATTCCCTTTAGCCCTTCAATTTCGCTTTTCCCGCCGTTAGTTCACGATATATCACTACGAAGTGATTGTCAAATATTTTTCAATGTATTGATATGTAGGTAATTAGGCTTTTGGCAACTCTTTTGGAGATATGGTTAGACTGCTACTCAGGAAAAAAGCAGCTAACAAATCGGTTGTATCAGTACAGCAAAAATCAGATAGTAACTATGAAAAATGTCAATATGCACATATCAAATTTAATTGACCTTGAGGAATGGGGGGCAAATATGATAGGAGCGCTTAAAAAGCCAATTCGATATATTAAAGATCGGTTGGTGACCATTTTTCTGACCTGCCTCGAGCTACTGTACATCTTCTATAAATAATAAACATCAATAATATATAATAACATGAAGACATCAATTAAAATCTCACTTATCTTGCTCTCTCTTTTTGGCATTACTCCAAAGGCGAACGCACAAACCTCGCCTACAAAAGGCCTCATTAAACTAAGCATTGGCGCCGAGTCCGGAATTTCACTTGGTGATTTTAAAAACGCGTATAAAGCGAATGTAGGAGGTTCAGTTCAAGCTGATTTAGCGCTTGGCAACAACTTTCATGCTTTACTGAACACCGGTTACATGCAATTTTTAGGTAAGGACAATGCTTTTGGTGCAGGCCTATCAGCGAATGACCTTCATTACCTTCCCGTAATGACTGGCATTAAATATTTCCCTAACGCTCACTTCTACTTACAGGCGGCCGCAGGTGCAGCATTCGCGCTTAACAAGTCTGACGTCGGCTTCAGTAAAACTGCTGGGTTTTTATACGTTCCCCAAGCCGGATATGAATTTCCATTATCAAAAAACTCGTTCATTGATGCAGGCATACGTTATGAAGCAACTACGAAATTCATTAGTAACAATTCGGCAAGCAAAATAAATTTTATCGGTCTGCGGGTCGCTTACGGATTCAATCTGTAACCGCAGTCTTAGCAGTAGTTTAAACATTAACCATTGAAAATATAATGCCATGGAAACTTTTATTTATTTATTGACCAGGCTGGCCCTGGCTGCCTGCCTGATTGCCATCTTTTGGGTCGCATTTACTGGCAAAGACGAACCTACAAGTTTGACAGACGATTAGTACACTCGGCATTCACTTTTCAATTTAAATGCCTTTAGCAATTAAAATAACTCTTCGAACCACCTTATTGATTTGTAGCTCACTAACGAAAAAACTATAGAAAATGGAAAATAAAGATCATTTCTCCCGGTTTCCTATAAATGTAGGGATCATCGGAGTCGGCAACTGGGCTGTTTACGGACATATTCCGGCATTGCTGTTGCTTCCTGAATATAAGATTGTGGCTTTGCAAAGCCGAAGGCTCGAAGTCGCACAATCAGTCGCTGCACGCCTGGGCGGTGTAAAAATTGCTAAGTCGGTGGGTGATCTTGTGAATGACCCTGATGTTGAATTAGTGCTTGTTTTAAACACAGCACCTCAGCATGAGCACAGTGTGTTGGCTGCAATTAGTGCTGGAAAGAACGTGTATTCGGAATGGCCATTTACGCTTAATTCGGAAAAAGCGAAAAACATGGTTACCCTTGCCAATGAAGCTGGTTTGAAACATATAATTGGTTTGCAAAGGCGTTTTGCGCCAGCATTCAGATACCTAAAAGACCTTCTTCAGCAAGGATACGTTGGGGATTTGAGGTCTGTAAGGCTGCATGTAAGTATGAATGGTTTCCAAGCAGTCCGCTCATTGGCTTGGACTGTGCCCGAAGAGAATTTTTCCGACGTTATCGCAATTTATGCGGGCCATTTTCTCGATGCGCTATTTACTTCCGTCAGTCGTCCACGATCGCTTTCGGCAATAATGATTAATCAATTTCCAGAGGTGATTCTCCAAACCGGCGAAACAGTCAAGTCGTCTACACCGGATCAGTTAATATTAACGGGGATACTGCCTGGGAACGCTGTATTTAGTGTTCAGATTGAAGGCGGTAAAAGAAATAATTCGGGTGTACAACTCGATATTACTGGAGTTCAAGGTGACATAAGAATCTCTAATGTATCTGCATTTGGCGGTATTGGGCAGGATTATATTATTGAAGGTTCTAAAGGGAATAAGCAATCATTAAATTATCTCGAAATTCCTGGAGAATATCATTGGATACCTACTTCAGATCTTCCATCAGCAGTTCAAGAACTTGCAAATCTTTACGCGGCTTTTGCTGCTGATCAGCTTAATGGTACCAGTACCGTAAGTACTTTTAAAGACGCTGTCTGGATGCATGGGCTTTTTGATCTCATGAAGCTATCTAACGCATCGGGACAACGAATTGATGTAGTGGACGAGTAATAAGAAAATGGTCTCGGACGTCCATCGAAGTATAAGATACATCTGATAAAACTCCTGATTGCTCATGGCCATTTAAAACAAAACTAACATCGCTTAAGGTACATTGTGGCGTCTGTTTTTAATTTGGATGCAACTTTACACGACTGGTAATTAATGAATCGTCGCGTAAGTGGAATGTGAATTACGGAAAATATTATGTGTTTAGTCGCCTGAATAATTTGGCGCGATTTAATTTAAATGCTATGAAACAGCAAAGGACAATTGTATTTAAGGATACGGAAACACGGGTAATTAATGAACTTCGACGAAATGGGTTTTGCAAAAATTATGCTTTGGCGTCAGATCAATCGGTTGTTTGTTTGGACGATGGTAAATGTTTTAAAAGTGACCAGGTAAAAATGACTTTGGTTGACCACAGCTTCAATATTGCTTCGAAGTTATCTTTCTTGCTTTTTATAGTAGAAGCTCAAAACGGTGATAAAGGACTAATAAAACTGCCGCTAAATGATATTAAAAGTGAACGAAATAGAAAAACTGTTTCCAATTCATTCGATGATTTTTGGATGGCATTATAACAAGTAAGAGTTGTTATCAAAAATATGTTCTTATGATATTAGTACAAGTTGCGGAATGCTCTTTTTAGTCATCAAATGCCATAAAAATCATAACAATTCTAATGTTCGGTAGTACCGAAATGCTTGTCAAAGGACGAATATAAAATTCTCGATCATTGTATCCTTGAATGGGAATACATGAACGATAAGCCGCCTAAGATTAGAATAAGCGCAGAAGAGGCAGTTAATATCCTCGCAAAAAACGGCATGAAAGTGACCATAAGTGAGGCTAAAAACATTTTGGATTTGCTATATTTATTAGCTAAATTAGAAGTGGATCATTATTTAAAACGATGAAAACTGCTGATTTATATATACGGGTAAGCACTGAAGAACAGGCTGATAAAGGCTACTCTCAAAGAGGCCAGGAAGAAGTTTTGACCAGATACTGTGAAATAAGAGAAATAAAAATCAGACGAATAATTTACGAAGATCATTCCGCCAAATCGTTTGTAAGACCTGAATGGCAAAAGCTACTTTTAGAACTCAAAAAGAAACGCGGTCAGACAGACTTAGTGCTTTTCACTAAATGGGATAGATTTAGTAGGAACGCTGGTGACGCATATCAAATGATTAGCATCCTTGCAAATTTAGGTATCGAACCTCAAGCAATCGAACAACCCTTAGATATAACGATCCCAGAAAACAAATTAATGCTCGCAATTTATCTCGCTCAGCCGGAAGTAGAGAACGATAGAAGAGCACTAAACACTTTTTTCGGAATGCGACGTGCGCGAAAGGAAGGCCGCTGGATGGGGCAAGCGGTAATAGGATATGCAAACAAAACTTCAGAAGATGGCAAAAAATATATTTGTCCTAAACAACCTGAAGCAGAAATTATGCGATGGGTTTACAACGAATTAGCAACTGGAAATTGGTATATCGATCAGATATGGCGAGCCGCTCGCGACAAAGGCCTTACTTGTGGTCGGAAGAATTTTTGGCAAATCATCCGAAACCCGGTATACTGCGGGAAGATCTTCATTTCGAAATATAAAGATGAAGATGCTCACTTGGTACAGGGTACTCATGAGCCCATTATTTCTGAAAGTTTGTTTAACGAGGTTATGGACGTTCTTGATGGTCGAAAGAAAACCACTAAAACTAAAATAGCTTCCCCTGACCAGCTTCCATTGAGGGGATTTCTTATCTGTCCAAAGTGCGGATATATGCTTACTGGAAGTGCATCAAAAGGTTGCACGCGTTATTACCACTATTATCACTGCTTTACTAAATGTGGGGTTAGATTCAACGCAAAAATCGTAAACGAAGCATTTGAAGCGCATCTCTCTAAATATGCGCTAGATCCTGCAGTATTAGCTCTTTATAAAAAAATCATTACCGATGTTTATGAAGAAGCATTAGGAGAAGGTAAAGGAGATATGACTTTGTATAAACGCCAATTAAACGACCACGCGGCTAAAATTTCGAAAGCCAGAGATCTCCTTCTTGTAGGCGATTTGGATGCATCTGATTACCGAGATATTAAAAGCAATTGTGAAAGGCAAATATCGATTATTGAGGGAAAATTAGTCGAACTCTCCAGTAGAACACATAGCATTGGCCCCCTTTTGGACAAAGCTTTGAAAAATATGTCTAATCTTCCGGAATTATATCAAAGAGCTGATTCTGAGGGGAAAAGGCGGATTATTAGTTCGATGTACCCCGAAAATCTCACTTTTGATGGCGTCCAACATCGAACTGGCCGGCTAAACGAAGCAATCTGCGTTTTTAATAGCGTAAAGGCCGTTTTTGAAGCAAATAAAAAGGGCAAATCTACTATAAAAGTTGATTTGCCCAGTAAGGTAGCGGGGAGCAGGATCGAACTGCCGACCTTAGGGTTATGAATCCTACGCTCTAACCATCTGAGCTACCCCGCCTTATATGCTTACCTTATCAACTTATATTTTGATGCTTGCTGAAAAAGGTTTGCAAATATAGTAGAAATTCGCTTCCTTTAGAAAAAATGTTCACTTTTGCCCCTTTGATTGATTTGTAACAATTAAACCCCTATGTCCGAGAAGAAAAAATTCAACCTTGAGTACGAGATAAAATCGTCACCCAGAATACTATATACTTTCCTGAACGAAGCTAATGGCCTTACCCAATGGTTTGCCGATGATGTAAGCGTACGCGACCAGATATACACTTTTACCTGGGATGATGAGAAGCAAAATGCAAAGCTTGTTGCTATTAAAGAGAATAAACTGGTAAGGTTTAAATGGCTGGACGATGAACCCCAGTGTTATTTTGAGATGGAAATAATACAGGATGAGCTTACCAATGATGTAGCCCTGAGCATTACAGATTTTGCCACAGAAGAAACCATTGCCGAACGTAAACAGATTTGGGATAACCAGATAGATTACCTGATAAGCACATTGGGCGCTTAAAATTTTAATTTCCCTATTTTTGTATCTTGAAACAGGTTTGCAGGTAAACAATTATTTGCAAACCTAAACGTTTCATTGCCTGTATACAATTGCCCTGATGAAGAAAATACATCTTTTACTGCTCAAATCATTTATAAGGCCTTTTATAGTAACCTTGCTAATAGTGATGTTTGTGCTGCTGATGTTGTTTTTGTTTAAATACATTGATGACCTTATTGGCAAGGGCTTTCAATGGTATATTATCCTGGAGCTCATGATGTATAACTCGGCTACTAATGTGGCTATGGCGCTACCTCTCTCGGTATTGTTATCTTCCATCATGACCTACGGTAGCCTGGGCGAAAATTACGAGCTTGTAGCTATTAAATCTGCAGGGATATCCTTGCGCCGCGCTATGTACCCCATGATGATAGTAGTGCTGGTGCTTAGTATCGCAGCGTTTGCTTTTTCTGATTATATGCTGCCGGTGGCTAACCTTAAATACTACTCGTTATTATACGATGCCCGCAAGCAAAAATCGGCCGATTTGCTACCCGAGAATATCTTTAGTAACCGTTTTCCCGGCTACTCTATCCGTGTAAAAAGGAAAGACCCTGACGGCCAAACCCTGCGTGATATCATGATCTATTCAAAGGGTAAGCTGGAGACTAACCAGGTTGTTACATTTGCAAAATCGGGCTTAATGTACCGTACTAAGGATGATCTTTACCTGGTGTTGAAATTATACGATGGCGTACGTTATGAAGAAGATGCGGGCGATGAAGGCTATAGGCCAAGGCAACAGCTAAGGCGTTTCAGGTTTAAGGAAACGGAGCAAAAACTTTCTCTTGAGGATTTTACAATACATCGCACCGATGAGAATGAGTTTCGCAATGCCTCAGCAATGATGAACCTGCGCCAGCTGCAACACTATATAGATTCGGCAAATAAAGAAGTGGATAGCAATGTAAACGTTAATTATTCGCTCATTAGCCCTTATATTAAGTATACCACAGTGCCCGCAAAGTCGGCTAATATTAAAAAGCCTATCCCTGCAGATAGCATAAAAATAACTACAGTTAGCGAAAAAGCCAACGTATTTAATAATGCTTTAAGCGAGGTGCACCAAATACAGGATGTTTTAAAGAACCGTACCGACAGGCATAAAGAAACATCAAAAAGCATACGCAGGTATGTTATGGAGTATCAAAAAAAGTTTACCCTTGGGGCCGCCTGTATTGTGTTGTTTTTAATTGGTGCTCCACTGGGGGCAATTATCCGTAAAGGGGGGCTGGGGTTACCGGTGGTAGTATCAGTGATCTTCTTTTTGATATATTATATTATTGGCACCATTGGTGAAAAATCAGCCAAGGAGGGTGACCTGTCACCACTGATAGGCGCCTGGATAGCAATTGCAGTTTTATTCCCGATAGGGTTGTTCCTTACTTATAAAGCAGCTACAGATTCGGCCCTGTTTGATGCCGATATATATAAGCGTTTCTTTAAGCGCTTTAGCCTGCGTAAAACCAAGGCTGTATAGTTTTACAAATTACCGACCTTTATCATCTAATTATCGTATAAATTTGTTAAAGCATCGGCCAGCCGTAAACCGGATAAACCGATCCTCCAAAGAAACATAGAAATGCTAAATACTATACCGGAAGCCATAGAAGCTATTAAAGCAGGTAAAACCATTATTGTTGTAGATGATGAAGACCGCGAAAACGAAGGCGATTTTTTAACGGCTGCCCGTAACGCCACGCCCGAAACCATCAACTTTATGGTAAAATATGGGCGCGGGCTGGTTTGCGCACCTATAACTACACAGCGAGCGCATGAGCTTGAGCTGGAGCCGATGGTTAGTAAAAACACAACCTCGCACGAAACAAATTTCACCGTATCGGTAGATCTGTTGGGCAATGGCTGTACCACAGGTATTTCGGCAACAGACCGATCAAAAACCACGCTGGCTTTAATTGACCCGGCAACCAAACCTGCCGACCTGGGAAGGCCCGGCCATATATTCCCGCTGATAGCTAAAGACGGTGGCGTTTTGCGCCGATCTGGCCATACCGAGGCAGCGATAGACCTATCTGTATTAGCAGGGTTTGAGCCCGCAGGCGTTATCTGCGAAATAATGAAAGAAGACGGCGATATGGCGCGCTTACCTGAACTGTTGGTAATGGCCAAAGATTTCGACCTGAAAATAGTTTCTATAAAAGATTTGATCGCCTATCGTTTAAACACCGAATCGTTGGTGCGTAAAGAGGTGTCTGTAAAAATGCCTACCGAATGGGGCAATTTTGATATGATAGCCTACACCCAACTGGATACCGGCGAGAACCATTTAGCACTTGTGAAAGGCGAATGGGAGCCCGGTGAGGCCGTAATGGTTCGTGTGCATAGCTCATGTGTTACGGGCGATATATTTGGCTCGTGCCGGTGCGATTGCGGCCCTCAGCTGCACAAGGCTATGGAGATCATCAGCAAAGAAGGTAAAGGCGTTATAGTATACATGAACCAGGAAGGCCGTGGCATTGGGCTGGTTAATAAATTAAAAGCATACCATTTACAAGAGAACGGGCTGGATACCGTAGAGGCTAACATAAAACTGGGCTTCCAGATGGATCAGCGCGACTATGGTATTGGTGCCCAAATATTACGAAGCCTGGGCATATCAAAAATGCGCCTGCTAACCAATAATCCTAAAAAGCGCGCGGGCCTTATCGGTTATGGGTTGGAAGTGGTGGAAAACCTGCCGATAGAAATAGCATCAAACCCGCATAATGAGGCTTACCTGCGTACCAAAAGGGATAAAATGGACCACGCTATTATGCGCGAGCATTAATTAGTCATCACCTTCGGTATCCTCACCGTTCTTGTCGTCTGATGATTTTGAGGGTGTTGGGGTTGTAATGTTTGTTGCCGGTACGGGTGCAGGCGTGGTTGGTGTTTTTTTACGGCCCTGCCTGAACATGTTACGCAGAAACTCGCCGAAAGTATCAAAATCGCGCTGGTAAACTAAACCAATACCGTTTACATATTGTGCGGTAAGGTTATCATTAATACTGTTTAATGTAGTGCTGTTAAGGGCACGGTAAGAGTACCTTGCCCTTAGGTTACCATCTTTACGTATCAGGTATTGAATCTCAAAATCCTTTGTTAAAGTCCTGAAATCGGTATTCAGCAAGTTGGTGCGGTTGTTAAACAGATCGCTTGTGCCACTGTTTGAGTATAAACTGCCGTTGATGATAAGCCTGTCATTTAAAAACTTCAATGACGCGCTTGCATCGTTGAACGACCGTATGTTTAAATCGAAGTACTTGATGTTTGATTGCGAGATAAAGCTGTTCAATTTATTAAAAGCGAATTCGCTCACAGCCTCGCCGGCAGTACCTAATACCTGGTTAGTTAAATTACTGCCGGTGCCGGATGCAAAGCTTCGCCTTACAATGATGCTTAGTGCCTGCTGGCTGCGATTATTATTGTCGGCAAGGTAAGTGTTCAGGTCGTCCTTGATTGATGGATCTACAGGGAAATTAAAGTTAAAATCGATGCTTGGTTGTAACAGCGATTTGGTCAAAATCAATTCAGCCTGTACCAGTACCTGTTTTGGCTGCGGCGCCTGCAAACCTGCGGCGGTGTATAGCGGTGCAATGTTTGTACGTACCTCGTATATCGCTTTTAGGTTTATCTCCGCGTTTGATGGGTTACCCGTCCAGCGGATATTTCCACCCTGGTTCACCACAAAGTTTTTACTGATGAAATCCTTGGCGGTAAACTCAAACTTGCCTGATGTGATCCCGAAATCGCCAAACATTTCAAAATCGCCAAGGCTGTTTATGTTCAGTTTTAAGTTACGCGCCTGCCCGGTGCCTTCAAGTACGCCATAGTCAGTACTAATCCTAACGGTTGTTTTCTCATCAACGGTTAAGTCAAAGTTCAGGGTAACACCATTAAAGGCGTTTTTCTTTTCAATAACTTTTCTGGTTGTATCATTATGGTTAACCCATCTTATAAAATCATAATCGGCAGCAGTTGCTGAAGTATTCAACGGAATATTAAATACCGTGCCTTCTTCGGTTGATGCCTTGATATCGATCTTCATGTTATCGATGGGGCCGGTAAAGCTAAACGTGCCCGAGCCATAAGCCGTACCATAATAAAGGTGGTTATCTTTAAACGTAGTGTTAAGGGCCATCAGGTTATTGGCATCAAGCTTTATATCCAGTGTTGGGTTTGATATGTTATTCAGGTCAACCGTGCCGTTTGCCTCTCCTGTGCCGCCGCGGACATCCTTCAGTATCATTTTGTTGATCCTGATAACACTGTTGCTTACATCCAGCTTGTCATTAACGGTATAAGCTGTTTTTAAATAATTAACGGTAATGCCGGTGTTATTTAAAGATACATCACCATTTAGTTCGGGTTTTGATGGCGAGCCGGATAGTTTAAGATTTGCAGATACAGATCCCTTTATATTCGAAACCAGATCCTTAATAAAAGGTTCAAATATGATGGCCTCGGTATGATCCATCTTTACATCAAAATCAAGCTTGTCCTCGGTTTGTTTGCCCAATATGTATACACCTGCAACGTTCATGGTTTCAAGGCCACGGTTGGTAATATTTAATTTTACGTTGGCCAGCCCTTTATCGCTATCAAGGTCAGAAACAATTTTTACATTCCCTACCAGTGTTTTATTCATGGTAAGCGAATCAATAGACAGGTCGGCGTCTATCCCGGGTTTTTTAACAATGGAGTTTAATATTACATCGCCATTTAATGATCCTTTTAATAAAACGCCCGATGTTTTGGTGAGCTGATTAAGCGTAGCCATACTGAATTTCTCAAAAGTTACCTTCAGCTTATCCTCAGGATTGTCAGATATAAACCCATTTATTCGTACTTTTTGTTTGCCGTTTGATAGTTCGAAGCCCGATACCTGCGTTTTACCATCAAGTAAGCGGATCCTTACCTGATCTTGTATCTTCCAGTTCTCGCGCTCCAGTATCACATCAGAGGGCAGCACCGATAGTTTGGCCGTTGTGTCTTTACCAAAAGCTACAAGGCCGTAAAGGTCTAACTGGTTGGCGGCGTCTTTATCTGATAATTTAACGTTGAAGTTTAAACTATCATTCTTCAAAAAGTTGGTAACGTTTATGTTTTTAATGTAAAGGCTGTCGGTAAGATCAACCCGATTTAATGATATGTTGAGGCCCAGCATATCATCAGTTGTGCTTTCATCAATAATAAAATCATGAAACACAATTTTGCCGAGTTTTATGGTTTTAATATACCCGTTAAGTGTAGCCGTTTTGTTATTTGAGTTAAATTTCCCTACAAAAGTACCCTGATCGGGTATTTTAAGATCAGGCATAAAAATAGCCGTTAATGGGTCGATATTTTTAAGGGTTAAATTAAAATCAAAATTTTGCGGTTTAGGGGTAGTAATATCCGTTTTTAGCGATGGGATATACTTTTTGGCGATGGTTTTGTAATAGGAAGGGAGTGTGGCCAAATCGTAGCTGCCCTTAATGCTGCCATCAGCAATGTCAGATTTTAAAGATATCAACCTTGCATCCCCCTTGCCGCTGGCTGTTAGCGCAAGCGAATCAACTACATAGTCTTGCCGTGGGTCGGTAACGCGAATTTTGGTTAACAAAATACTGCCGTCCAAATTATCGAGGTTATTGCCTGAGAAGTTGGTGTTAATATCGGTACTAAAAGTAATGGTATCTTTTAATAATTTAAGCTGTTGCAGCTTTGCATTACTAATGTTGCCGGTAATGGTGTATACAGGTAGTTTAGGGTTCAGGTTTATAAGGCCTGCCAGGTTAAGTTTTAAGTTCCTGTCGTTAATGGCAACTTTACCTTGTGCAGTTTTGTTTTTAAAAGTGCCGGCGGCGATCAGGTTGCTATAATTGTAACCCTTAAACTGAAAGGATGCTATTCGGGCGTCACCTTTTACATTAAGGTTTTTAATTTCATCGCCGCTGCCACTTAGGTTGGCAGATAGGGTTGTGCGGCCAACAGCGTTATTGTCAATTAACGCGCCCAGGTCAAAATTACTGGTGGTAACCTTACCGCTGTAGCTGGGTATACCGGCTTTGTTTATTTTCAGGTTAATATCAGGGTCAAACCGGCCAAGCTTTGTTTTAAAAGTACCAAAAGCAACAAAATCGTTTTGCAGGCCGGTAAATCTGCCGTTAAAGTTTACGTTGCCAAATTTGCCCACCACATCGGGTACTTTTGCATTGGGCTTGCCGGTAAAGTGGCTGTACAAATAATCCAGGTCTTTTTTATTTGTGGCTATCTGGTCAAACCTCAGTTGCATAAAGGTGTTATCCCAATCGGGCAGCCCGGTTAGGTTAAAATCGCCTTTAATAAAAGTGGCCTGCGCTGCCGTTATGGTAAGGCTTTTGGCTTTCAGGTTGTTTACCATACCGCGTACACGGCCATCCAGGCCAAGCTCAAACGTTGTTTTATCAAGCGAACTGGTGAAAAAGGCTATGTCTTTTGATGACAGGTGCGACGTTTTAAAATCGGCATCCATAGTAACGGTGTTCTCAAAATTGTCAAAGTCATCAAACGATTTAAACTTCATTTTAAAGAAGTTTTTAACGTTGGAGTAGGCCGTGAGGATATTAAGGTTTTGCAGTAGTATCTGGTTGGTATCTATAGTGGCGTTGGCATTTAGGTTACGTACAAAAAAGCCGCTTTTCTCGCGCAGGGTCATGCCGCCTATCCTGGCCTTAAACAGGTGGTTTTGCAGGTCCATATTGCGGATGATGGTGCTGAAGTTGCTTACATCAACATCATTGAAATTTACGCCTTTTACCAGTTCGGTGCGCAAATAGTTTTTGTACCTGAAATGGAAATTATTGATCGTGATCTTCTCGAACGTCAGCGTCCAGGGTTTGCTTTTGGTTTTTGTGGTATCGCCCGAGTTGAAATAATCCAGTACGAATTTAAGATTAGTAGTGCTATCCTTTTGTTTTTTCAGGTAAAACGCACCGCTATCCAGTTGTATGGAAGCGAAATCTATCTTCTTTTTTTTGATGCTGTTAAAAATGGAAAAACCACTAAGCTCGACAGCCAGTTTTGGGGTGCTTAGCAGGGTGTCCTGTTGTTTATCCAGTATATACAACCCCTCTAACACAACTGATGAAAAAGGCTTAATGTATAGGCTTTTTATATCAACCTTAGTGTTAAGTTCTTTTGATAAATATGCGGTGGCTTTTTTTGCAGCCCACGTTTGTACCGGCTTGTACTGAAAAAGCATTAAAATAATGCTTATCAGTAACAAAATTATCAATACGATGCTTAACGCTATTTTAAGTGCTTTTTTAATAACTTTGTATTTAATTAGAAATTCAAAAGTAAAAATTCAAAAACGCACTAAGTGTTTTACTTTTTGAATTTATTTATAATCTGCATCGAAAGTTTAGCCAATTTAATTGACTCTGAACTTTTGATCTTTTACTTAGCAAAGTGCCTGTAATATTAGGAATCGAATCTTCATGTGATGAAACCTCCGCTTCTGTTTGTGTGGATGGTGAGATATTGAGCAATGTTATTGCTAATCAAACCATTCATGAATTGTACGGGGGCGTTGTCCCTGAGCTTGCCTCAAGGGTTCATCAGCAAAATATTGTTCCGGCAGTACAACAAGCACTATTAAACGCAAAAGTAAGCAAAAATGATATTGATGCGGTAGCATTTACGCGTGGCCCGGGCCTTTTAGGTTCACTTTTAGTTGGTGTGTCGTTCGCAAAGGCGTTTGCGCTGGCAAAAAACCTGCCGCTTATTGATATTAACCACATGCAGGCGCATATTTTGGCGCATTTTATTGGCGAAAAAAAACCTGTATTCCCGTTTTTGTGCTTAACGGTATCGGGCGGGCACACGCAAATAGTTTTGGTGAAAGACTATTTTGATATGCAGGTAATTGGCCAAACGCTTGATGATGCTGCCGGTGAGGCGATGGATAAAACCAGCAAAATATTAGGCTTGCCATACCCGGGGGGCCCACTGATAGATAAACATGCGCGTACCGGTAACCCCGATGCATATAAATTCCCCGAGCCGCAAATACCCGGCTTTGACTTTAGCTTTAGCGGTGTTAAAACGTCTATACTTTATTTTATTAGAGATAACGTTGCCGCCAACCCTGATTTTATACAACAAAACCTGGGCGATATTTGCGCCTCGGTAGAGAAGCGTATTGCCACCATTTTGTTGAACAAACTAAAACGTGCTGCCGAAGAGTACGGTATTAAAGATATTGCACTGGCAGGTGGCGTATCCGCCAATACCGGGCTGCGCGAGGGGCTAACCAAACTTGGCGCAGAAAAAGGCTGGAACGTTTTTATCCCCAAATTTGAATACTGTACAGACAACGCGGCCATGATAGCCATTGCCGGTTATTATAAATATTTAAAAGGCGAATTTGCAGGGCAGGCGATAGCCCCACTGGCAAGGATGCCGATGTAGGCGCAACTATGAATTAGTGTGGAGGTGAATTAGTGATTTTTTGAGCACATAATTTACGATCACTAATTCGCTAAATCATTAATTCACTAACTCGACACTATGTCTATTCCTTCTTTTATATTCTGGGCGGTTTTTGTACTACCACTTGTTGCATTTTTAGTATGGCTTATGCGCCAGGATAAACGTAAGGGCATAACAGGCCTTATTGTTTTAGCTATAACCGTGGTAGGCTGTATAGCCTATATGTACTGGAAAACCGGCGGTAAGTAATAGCTACAACCGTTACACAATAGGTAAACATGACTAATTGTAATGCTGGGCTTGTTGAACCACCATATAAGTCTTTAACAGGCTCAGGCTGACAGCCCTGCAGCTTAAACAATAAGCCCCCTGCATTGCTACAGAGGGCTATTGAGAAAAAACACTTACAAAATGCCTAACCGCTTTCTACCGGTTAGAATGCCCTTTTATATATTTTGACGCTTTGCCCACCTGTTGTGGTGCAGAAAATGAAGAACACATTTTCTATCCGCTCTATACCGGCAATTACGGTACCCTGCGGTATATCATAATGTTTATAGGTATTACCCACATCGTTTGACAGGCTGAAGCGAGCACCGCCATAAGCAACGTAATCTCCCCATTGTTTTACAACATTTACCTGTTCATCTATTACGCTAACAAACGCATCTCCCTGCCCGCGCGATTGGTATAGGCGGTTACCCGTAAGCTGCGTGCCGGTGTTGAATATAGCATATGTGTATGCCGGGGATAGGAGAATGTTTTTATAGCCATCTGCTAAAGGGTATGTGCCAGTTGCTCCCGTAGTTACCGACCAGTTTTGCCCCTGATCTGTTGATTTATAGAATTTTGTTGATGTAGGGTCAATAGCGTAAAAATATTTACCGCCGGCATCGCTTGTAAGGTAATCGAGCCTGGTAGCCCCGCCAAGGGTAGCTGGCCTCGATTGAAAGCTTGTGCCGCCATTTAACGAAACATAGCTGCTTGTGCCCAGGAATACATAGACCTTATCATTTTTGGCAACTATACCCGTAAAGCCAAGGTTTGGCTGGTTGGCGCTTACAGTTAACTTAGTGAAAGTTGTACCATCGGTTTTTACAATACCCAGGTTTGTGGTGATGTAAAAGTAATTACCATCAGCCACCATGTAATTAACTTTTAGGGTATCCTGGGGCATAGGTAACTGGTTAAATACGTTGGTAAATGTAGCGCCCTGGTTGCTGCTGTAATATAAATATTTGCCCGTTTTACCACTGCTGAAAAACATGCGGTTACCGGATGCTGCTGAAATGATACCGGATTGCGGGCTTACCGTAAAATCAACCTGTGTCCATCCGTTTGTTTGCGAAGGCACAGTTAAAGTAAAATCGGTAGCGCTGGTTAGTTTTAAGCCGCTGTTAACGGTTAAATATATTTTGCCTGTTACAGCACCTTGGGGTACCGTAACTTTTAATTGTGTTTCGGTAGCTGCTATTACAGTGCCTGTAAATACATTGTTTTGCGGGCCGGTAAAATGTACCACATTATCGGCCCGTGTTTTACTGAAATTTGTGCCGGTAATAGTAATGGTATCGCCAACCTTAGCGCTTGCAGGGGCAAATGAGGTAAAGGTAGCTGCCCCTATGTAGCTAAACACAGGACCTGTGGTAACCTCGCTGTTTTTAACTTTTACAGATACTGCGCCTGTTGAGCCTTCTGTAGGTGCCTTTACCAATAGTTTAGTAGCTGTAGCCGATATTACAGCAGCATTTGTGCCATTGAATTTTACAACATTATCGGCAGTTGTGGTACTGTAATTAACACCGGCAATGGCAATGGTATCGCCGGGGCGGCCCCTGTTAGGGGTGATGCTTTCAATAGTGGGCTTGTCGGCAACTGGGGTAGGGTCTTTTACTTCAGATTTTGGTTTGGTTACTACCGATGCATAGGTTATAGTGAATGCCCCCGATGAGTTAAACTCACGGCCGCTTGCATCTTTAAACATAATGTTCCATTTTACAGTTATGTCGGTTTCGGTGATGGTAATCTCTATCGAGCCCGAGAACGCGTAATACTCATTACCCGCACTGTAGTAATAAACATAGCTTTGTACCGGGGTAGTTGAATTTATTTTAATGGTTTTTGTACCAGGATTAAGTGATGTACCCGATTTTTTGCTTAACGCTATGGCGCCGTTCTTCAGGTCGTCAATAAAGAAACCCAATTTGCTGCCATCGGCATCAAGTGTTGCAGTTGTTTCTAACGATTTTACGCCATCGCCTGATGTGCTGTATAAGGTTGATTTTATACCATCCTGCTTTATAGCGAAATCTTTGCCATCAATTTTACCCTGTATAGATGATGTTTTTACCTCGGTTGGCAGAGGTGTTGGCTTAATAATAGTTTCTTTTTTACAGGAAGGTATCACTGTTAATAATAGCAGTAATATGGCTGTTGTTTTTAATAGTTTTTGTAAGTGTGTTTTCATGAGTGCCAAGGGATTAAATTTTTATAAAATTCTATAAATTAACCCCTTACACCTATACCGTATTTGCCGTATTTTTTTCTACGTACCAATACGCACAAAAAAGCCCCCCTTTAAAGGGAGGCTTTTTTGCGTTTGCCTAAGCATTAAGCGCAATACAGATAATTTCCATGGCCTGCGGCTCTGCAATAAGCAGGTTGGCAACCTATCGGCGTGCTGCCAAATACAGGAAATGCTGATCCGCCTGCACCGTCACAGTAAGTTTGGGTTGCGCCGCTTGCGCCACCTCTGATCTCTTTTTGCTCATTTCTTGATAACTCTTTTTTCAGGCTTAGTTTGCCCATTGGTTTTGATGTTTTCATAATTTAATTATTGGTTATAAATAAATATAAGAATATAGATTTAATTACTGTGCAATAATTTTCAATAACCCGTAGTAAAGCAAGCGTTTAACTACGTCAACTATCAACAACTCAAAGGAGGGGTAGTCGTCTTTTACCTCTTCTTCCGAAAAGTATTGTTTCATTTCAGTTAATAATGCTTCAATGGTAAATGTGTTTTTAAGCGTTTCGGTGATGATCAGGTCTAATTCATCCGGGTAATACTCTTTAATACCTGCCTGCAATAAATCAGGCAATAATATTGCAGTTAGTTCAGATCTTTCCTGGCTGAAATTTCTTTCAACAATTGTGGGGATGTCTTTCAGATAATCGTATTTCCAATACCAGCCAAGGTCCAACTGTAAATATTCATCTTGTATTCTGACCCGGGTTTGCAGCAAGTTGTCTTTCGTCAATGAAAAAGTATGTCGGATCAGGTTATAAGCAGTAATGTTATCAGCATACAATTTGTTTATGGATGGAACACCAGCGTATATTTTTTTTGAAAACGAATTTTTCTCATATTCCAGGTGAAATATATCAGTCAGGCGCTGTTTATCATCAATACCTAAAGCGCTTATGTTTATCAGCTTATTAAAGCTGCCGGGTTTTATGTTTTCAGGAAAATCTATTTTCTTATCAGGAGGCATCGCGGTATTTATATAATCAATTGCCGCACGGGTACGGATGTATACTTGCTCAAAACGAGTGGATGTTTCCTTTTCTTTTAATGATGGGGATAAGGCGGTAATTGTAAGTTGCGGGAAGTTATATATAGCAGACCTGATACCGGTATCGGCATCGCGCAGCAAATTTATTATGCGGTAATAGTATTCCGGGTAGTCCTTTCTGAGGGTTTTTGCAAGGTGATCGCACACATGCGGATATTGTTTAAACCCACCAACCGGGTGTACCATCTGCAAGTGCGGATAATCCTCAAAACGGATATAATCTTTAAATACCGGGTCCTCAACCGTAGCCTTGTAATAGCTTACAGGGATGTTTGATTCTGCAGCGAACTGGCAGAACAGGTATTGTTCAAAAATCAGGTTAAGGCTGCCGGTAGTCATTTTCTCAAGGTCAGCCTTGTTTTTATCTATAAATTCAAAAGCCCGCCTGCTGTATTCTTTAAAAAAGGATAAATCATGGCCGCCTAATAAACCGGCATTGCTTGCATACACATCTTTGTGTTCAAAATTCCTTCTTGAAAACGATTCCGGTACAAAGGATAGATGATCATTTATCTGATTGAGTATGGTAGCGTAAAACGGGAGGTTCTTATCCAGGTTTTGTGCTAAAAGTGGCGAATTAAGGACGTTTTGAGGCGGTTTTTGCCACAGATAAACATCTCCGTCCAGATGCAGAAAAGGTTCGGTTTGGATGCTGTAAGTGTGGATCTTTGCAAGCGCCCATAAACTGGGATGATAGTGGTTAAGCGTACCTTCTAAAGCTGTTGACACATTGGTATAAGGTAGTTGCAACAAATCGACTAATATCTCTTTCCCGGCCTTGTCTGTCACCAGGTTTACAGATCCAAATATACTTTTAGCCTGCAGGCTGCTCAGGGCCCAGCTCATCCAATGATACTCGGGAGACAGCCAGCCGGCCTTTAGGCTTAATAATTTTTTTTTACTTATTTCCTCAGGGCCTGTCCAAAATGTTTGAAGAACTTTCATAGGTGTTTAAGGCAGGTTTGTGTTTATAATAAGGCAATGTTTTGTCTAATGTAATTAAACCAAAAGAAAAATACGCACCAAGATTTAAGCGGGACGCAAAAAAGCCTTCACGTTTTTTAACATGAAGGCCCACATTTTATAAAAACTATTTTATCTACTAAACTTCTGCTAAGCTGTCGCCGGTTACGGTTGCTTTAATTTTTGCTTCCAGTTCTTCAGCTAATTCAGGGTTATCCAGTATCAACTGTTTAACTGCATCACGGCCTTGACCAAGGCGGGTTTCGCCGTAGCTAAACCATGATCCTGCTTTTTTAATAATGTTGTATTCAACACCCAGGTCAATGATCTCGCCAGCTTTTGAGATACCCTCGCCAAACATAATATCGAACTCTGCTATACGGAACGGAGGAGCGACCTTGTTCTTCACTATTTTAACCTTAACACGGTTACCTGATACCTCGTCGGTATCTTTAATTTGTGATATACGGCGTACATCTAAACGAACTGAAGCATAGAATTTTAAGGCATTACCACCAGTTGTAGTTTCGGGGTTACCGAACATAACGCCAATTTTGTCGCGCAGTTGGTTAATGAATATACAGCAGCATCCGGTTTTGCTAATAGTACCGGTTAGTTTACGCAATGCCTGCGACATTAAACGGGCGTGTAAACCCATTTTAGAATCGCCCATTTCGCCTTCAATCTCGGCTTTTGGAACCAACGCCGCAACAGAGTCAATAACCAAAATGTCAATAGCGCCCGAGCGGATCAGGTTATCGGCAATTTCTAAGGCCTGCTCACCATTATCCGGTTGTGATATTAAAAGGTTTTCTACATCTACACCAAGTTTTTTGGCGTAGAAACGGTCGAACGCGTGTTCTGCATCTATAAAAGCGGCAATGCCACCTTTCTTTTGTGATTCGGCTATGGCATGTATAGCTAAGGTTGTTTTACCAGACGACTCGGGGCCATAGATCTCTATCACCCTGCCTTTTGGTAAACCACCTACACCTAAAGCAATATCAAGGCCTAAAGAGCCTGTTGAAATTGTTTCGGTTGCTTCAATAGCGGTATCACCCATTTTCATGATGGTGCCCTTGCCGTATGATTTTTCCAGCTTATCTAATGTTAGCTGTAATGCCTTTAATTTATCTGCGTTGCTCATATTAAACTAATGTGAAACAAATATAAAACATAATTTTATAATTACTAATATTTTTAGTAATTATTTTTTATTTGTTTTGTTTATCTGTAAACTTACCTATCTGTTGCCTGGTAATCAAATATCTTTATCAACACTACGCTTAGCCAATTCTTTACTTATTGCATTTAAAGCTTTCTTCTTTTTGGCATCTTTTGCTTTTTTTATTTTAACTGTTTCGGCCTTCAGTAAAGCAGTTTCGGTATTGTGCTGCTCGTAATATTTACAAAACCAGGTAAGGGGGCAGATCTCGCATTTCGGGGTACGTGCCACGCATATATAACGGCCATGCAATATCAGCCAGTGATGGGCAATAGCCAGTGTGTTTTCGGGAAGGAATTGTACCAACTGCTTTTCTACCGCTAATGGTGTGGTAGCCCTGGTTGTTAAGCCTATGCGGTTTGCCACCCTGAATACGTGCGTATCAACCGCAATGGCCGGTGCATCAAATACTACCGATGCAATTACATTGGCCGTTTTGCGGCCAACGCCCGGCAATAGCTGCAGCTCGTTCAGGTCTGAAGGTACAACGCCATTAAACCGCTCCACCAGCATTTTGGCCATGCCTGCCAGGTGTTTGGTTTTATTATTTGGATAACTTACGCTACGGATATAGGTAAAGATCTCGTCGGCATCAGATGCCGCAAGGGCAGCCGCATCCGGGAAACGTTTAAACAGGGCCGGGGTAACCTGGTTAATACGCTTATCGGTACATTGGGCCGACAGAATAACTGCTACAAGTAACTCATAAGGGCTGTTATAATGCAATTCGGTAACTGCGTTAGGCTGGTTTTTTGAAAAGTATTCTACAAAATGGCGGTAGCGTTCCTGTTTAAGCATTGGGTTAATTCATAGTTAATGGTTCATAGATCATAGCGGGAACCATGTTGTTGCAAAAGTCTTTAATAATTAGCAGATGAACAAGCGATAAAATTTGTCCGCTTGTGGGATTATAACCATTTAATAATCAGCCCAAAAGCGAACGGTTAATTGTATCGTAACCGTACACTTTATCAATCAGTTTGTTCGTAATTAATTGATAATCAAATAATTGAAATATTGGTATTTTATTGGTTAGCTTTTAATTATCAAAAGCATAAACCATGTTTAAAAATTACCTCTTAAGCGCTTTTCGCAGCCTTAAAAAATTTAAGCTGTTTACCTTTCTTAACGTATTTGGGTTAGCAAGCGGGATGGCTTGCAGTATCCTTATTTTATTATGGGTGCAGGATGAGCTTAGTTATGATAAGTTTAACGCAGATACCGCCCATACCTATAGGTTGGTAGCCAACGTTGCCGGGTCGGATGCCGCGGTTACACCGCCGCCTGTTGTTACAGCTATGAAACAGCAAATGCCTAAGGTTAACAACGTTACCCGTTTGGTGCCACTTAATGCAACCGTTACGGTGGGCAACCAAAAGTTTGCTGAGAAAAGCCTGGAGTATGCTGATGCTAACTTTTTACAAATGTTTAACTACCCGCTTTTGCAGGGCGATAAAAACACCGTGCTTTCCCGCCCGGAGGGTGCTGTTATTACAGAAGCGGCGGCCATAAAATATTTTGGCAAGGTTAACGCTATCGGTAAAGTGCTGCATGTTGATAACAGTATTAACGGCAATAACTATGTAGTAACAGGGGTGTTAAAAAATCTGCCGCATAATTCGCATTTGCAATTTGATGTGCTGCTGCCTATTGATTATTATAATAAGGATAACGGGGACGTATGGGATAATTTTTCTGTTTACAGCTATGTACAGTTGGATAGCTCGGTGAATGCAACGCCGGCGTTTATTGCCGGGCTGGAGAAACAGATCAACAGCATTTATAAACTTAATGATAAGAGTAACACCAAAACCAGCTACACCTTACAACCCCTTACAGATATCCATTTACACTCTCATTATTTAGGGGATATTAGCGGGCAGGGAAACAGCCAAAACGTTACCATATTTTTATTGGTCGCGGTTTTTATTTTGGTTATAGCCTGTATCAATTTCATGAACCTATCCACCGCTCTGGGTGCGCAAAGGGCTAAGGAAGTTGGCCTGCGTAAAACAATAGGTGCCATGCGTTTTCAGCTTGTTACCCAATTCATCAGCGAATCTTTGTTGGTGTCGTTGTTATCGTTGGTTATCGGTATCGCTATTGCCTGGCTGCTATTGCCTGTGTTTAATGTTATTTCGTTTAAAGCCATTACCATTGATCTGCTCGATCTTAAAATAATTGGCGAGCTTTTACTTTTAGCAATTTTTGTAGGGGTAATTTCGGGCAGTTACCCTGCCTTCTTCATGTCGTCTTTTAAACCGGTATCGGTATTAAAGGGTTTGAAACAGGTAAATGGGCAGCGGTCTTTTTTAAGGAGCGGGCTGGTTATAGTACAGTTTAGCATTTCGGTGGTGCTGATGATAAGTACGCTTGTAGTTAACAGCCAGCTTAAATTTATCCGTAGCAGGGACGTTGGGTTTAATAAACAAAACCTGTTGTATATGCAAATGCCGCAAACTGGTGACCTGCAAAATAACTATTCGGCTGTAAAAGCAGCCATGCAGCAACAACCCGGACTGGCAGATTATACGCTGATCAATAATTTACCTACTGATCTGCAAAATGGATCCAGCCAGGTTACCTGGCCGGGTAAAGATCCCAGGCAAAAACAGGTGTTGTTCCCCCAGATAGTTATTGATGGTAATTTTACAAAGGTGTTTGGCATGCATATACTGGCAGGGCGAACGTTTGATAACAACTCAAAAACAGATGAAGGTAACTATGTATTAAACGAAACCTGTGTTAGAGTTATGGGGATGACCACCGCTAACGCGATAGGGCAAAAAATAAGCTATAACGGCCAACAGGGTACTGTGATAGGTGTAGTTAAGGATTTTAATTTTAAACCCGTTCAGCAGCCAATTGAGCCCCTTATTTTAAGGAATACCAACAGAGGAGGGTTTGTAGTTGTCAGGGCCAACCCTGCCAATATGAAACAAACCATAGCCAGCCTTAAATCGGTATTTCGCAGCGTTTATAGGGATGAGCCTTTTTCATACGGTTTTGTTGACCAGGATCTGAACAGGATGTATGAATCAGAAAGCCGTACACAGGTATTGTTCAACACCTTCTCGGTAGTTTCTATTATCATATCCTGCCTGGGGCTTTTTGGGTTGGCTACCTTTACTACGCAACGCAGGCTTAAAGAGATAGGCGTACGGAAAGTACTTGGGGCAAATACAACCGGCATAGTGGCCATGCTCACTAAAGACTTTATAAAACTTGTAGCAATGGCCTTGCTGGTAGCATTTCCGGCAGCATGGTTTTTGATGAATAAATGGCTGGATAGTTATGTTTATCGCATCCAGATCAGTTGGTGGATGTTCGCTATTGCAGGGATGGCCGCTATTACAATATCAATCATCACTATAAGCTATCAATCCATAAGGGCTGCGTTGAGTAACCCGGTAGACAGTTTAAAAACTGAATAGGAGTAAAAATAGAAAGGTTCATAAATCAAGCTACCGGATTTTTGCATCCAAATTGTTTGATCTATGAACCAGTGCGTTTTGGCGTAGTACTACTTAGCGCAGGCTTTTCGAATAATCGAGGATATAATGAATGGTCTGCAGTTTTGGCTTTTTCTTTAAAAGATCCAAATCAGCGCGGATAGAACGATAGAATATCACATCGTCCGCATCCAGATTTTCATGTACCTCTGATTCTTTCACCTGGGCTTTGTTAGTGACCGCATTAAAAATTGATGTAAAGGTTTCACCCATAAGCTGTTGTTGTTTGAGATATAAAAATAACGAGAATTATTTAGTAATATTTTATGAAGATGAAAATTAAATGAAATTTTTTTCTCAGGTTAATTTATGCTTTATATGCATGGTTCAAATTAAGAATATTAACTCATTCTTTTTAAATCAGCATCTTCAACACGATTTTAAACGACATTATGCAACCTGATATTGTGAAATAACGCAAATAAAAAAAGCCGCTCTGTAAACAGGGCAGCTTGCAATATTTTGTACCGGTTTTAAAATTAGTTTTTTAAACTCATCTCTTTATTCTGCATCATTTTACGCAGGTTATTAAGTGCGTACCGCATACGGCCAAGGGCGGTATTAATGCTTACATCGGTAACATCGGCTATTTCTTTAAAGCTCATATCACCAAAGTGGCGCATAATCAATACCTCTTTTTGCTCGGATGGCAAAAGTTGTATAAGCGATTTCAAGTCCTTATGTGTTTGTTCGCGTACCAAACGGTCTTCGGCGCTTTCATCGTAATTTCCTAAAACTTCAAAAATGTCAAAGTCGTCGCCGTTACTCACCATAGGCGCACGTTTTTCACGGCGGAAATGGTCAATCACCAGGTTATGGCCAATACGGGTTACCCATGGTAAAAACTTACCTTCCTCGTTATATTTACCGGCTTTTAGCGTATTAATAACTTTAATAAACGTATCCTGGAAAATATCCTCGGCAAGGGCTTCGTCCTTAACAAGTAAATAAATAGAAGTGTAAATTTTTGACTGGTACCGCCTGATGAGTTCAACAAGGCCTGCCTCGTCGCCGGCAATGTACAGATGGATTAGATCCTGATCACTTTTCAATTGAAAATCCATAGAAAGCTACTAATAAACTAAATTAAATTTTTTGTCGTTATTAAAAGTAGAGTTCTATCTATAGCGTTTCTTTTTAGGGTTAAGAATAATTTTACCCTCAAATATAATAATCTTAAAAAATAAAAACAAATATTTTTTAACCAGGTATGTTGCGTTCGGCCAAATTTCTGTTTGTGTCAGCATATTGCAAACTCTTTTATTAATAACCCTTTATCCTTTACAATTACTAAAACCGATTTGGATAAGGCTAAAAATTTTAGGATTTTTGCAGCCGGAAAAATACATAATATCAATTGTGAATTTTTCCAAACTTATAAATATACTAACGGTTCAAATATCGGGCTTTACCGTTTAGACTGTTTGGTGCCGCCGGGGGTTTAACCGGCCATTAAACTTTTAATAGGGCAAGGCAACGAACCATGATCTAACAGCAGCAAATGATCAAAGAAGCAGAAAAAGATCCGCAGAAAAATATTATCATAAAAGGCGCCAGGGTACATAACCTTAAAAATATGGATGTGGCTATCCCCAAAAACAAGCTGGTTGTTATAACGGGCATGTCGGGTTCGGGTAAATCGTCGCTGGCGTTTGATACCCTGTATGCCGAAGGGCAGCGGCGTTACGTAGAAAGCCTGTCATCATACGCGCGCCAGTTTTTAGGCCGTATGAACAAGCCCGATGTTGACTATATAAAAGGGATTGCCCCGGCAATTGCTATTGAGCAAAAAGTTATTACCAGCAACCCGCGATCTACCGTGGGGACATCTACCGAGATATATGATTACCTGAAGCTGCTTTTTTCGCGCATAGGTAAAACTATATCGCCGGTATCAGGCGGTATCGTAAAAAAAGATTCGGTTACCGATGTGATCAATTTTATTACGGCCCTGCCCGATGAAACACAGGTAACCATACTATGCCCGCTGCACCCGCATAATAACCGCAGTATTAAAGAGGAATTAGCCGTTTTAATGCAAAAAGGTTTTGTAAGGGTTGAATTTAACGGGCAGGTATCGCGTATCGAATCGTTATTAGAGGATGAAACCATCGACGGTGCATCTATGGCGATGGATGAGGAAGCCGCCCCTGCTGCAAAAGGTAAAAGCAAAAAGCAAAAAGCAGAAAGCAACTCAACTCCCGAATCATCATTGCCTGCGGTTTCTGTAGTGCGGATTGTTATAGACCGTATTACCAAGAACGAGGAGGATGAAACCATCAGCCGCCTGGCCGACTCTATACAAACCGCGTTTTTTGAAGGAAAGGGCGATTGTTACGTACAATACCGCGAGCCGGATGCCGGGAAAGAAACCGAGCGTTTCTTCTGCGATCGTTTTGAACTGGATAATATCCGATTTGAAGAGCCTACGGCAAACTTTTTTAGCTTTAATAACCCTTATGGTGCCTGTAAAAAATGTGAGGGCTATGGCAAGGTAATTGGCATTGACGAGGACCTGGTTATTCCTGATAAAAGTAAAACCGTTTACGAGGGTGCTATTGCCCCCTGGCGCGGCGAGAAGATGCGCGAGTGGAATGATATGCTGGTGAAAAGCTCATTAAAGTTTGATTTTCCCATCCATCGCCAATATAACCAGCTTACCGAAGAGCAACAACGCTTGCTTTGGACCGGTAACCAATACTTCCGCGGGTTGGATGCTTTCTTTAAGGAAATGGAGGAGCAAACCTATAAGATCCAGTACCGTGTGCTATTATCCCGCTACCGGGGTAAAACTACCTGCCCCGAGTGTAAGGGCAGCAGGTTGCGTAAGGATGCATCGTACGTAAAAATTGCAGGCAGATCTATCACCGATGTGGTATTGATGCCACTGGATACCGCTCTTGATTTTTTTAGCAACATTCAGTTAAACGAAACGGATGCCAAAATTGGCAAACGCCTGCTGCTGGAAATAATAAACAGGCTGGTGTTTTTAAATAACGTAGGGTTAAGCTATTTAACGCTTAACCGATTGTCAAATACTTTATCAGGTGGCGAGTCGCAACGTATTAACCTGGCTACTTCTTTGGGGAGCAGTTTGGTAGGATCAATATATGTACTTGATGAGCCAAGCATTGGCCTGCACCCGCGCGATACCCAGCGTTTAATAACTGTGTTAAGATCATTACGGGATGTGGGCAACACTGTTTTGGTAGTAGAGCACGAAGAGGAAATAATGAAGGCCGCCGACCATATTATTGATATTGGCCCCGAAGCCGGTACGCATGGCGGTAACCTGATATTTACCGGTACGTACGACCAGATCATAGTTGACGATGACAGCCTTACAGGTAAATACCTGAGCGGCCGCGAAGAAATAGCCATCCCAAAAACACGCCGTAAATGGAGCGATTTTATTGAAATTAAAGGCGCGCGCGAAAATAACCTGAAACATGCCAACGCGAAGTTCCCACTTGGGGTGCTTACCGTAGTAACAGGTGTATCAGGCTCTGGTAAAACAAGTTTGGTTAAACGTATACTGGCGCCTGCCCTGCAAAAAACACTGGGTAATTACAGCGGCGACCAAAGCGGCGCGTTCGACAGCATAGAGGGTGATTACGCTAAGGTTGAACAGGTAGAGATCGTAGATCAGAACCCTATCGGGCGTTCATCGCGCTCAAACCCGGTTACCTATGTAAAAGCCTGGGACGAGATCCGTAACCTGTATGCCGCCCTGCCGGTTGCTAAGGCTGCGGGCTTAAAACCATCGGCATTCTCTTTTAACGTAGAGGGTGGCCGTTGCGACGTTTGCCAGGGCGAAGGCGAAGTGAAGATTGAGATGCAGTTTATGGCCGATATTTTCCTTACCTGCGAGGCTTGTAACGGCAAACGCTTTAAGCAACACATCCTTGATGTTACGTACAATGAAAAGAATGTATCCGAAGTTTTAGAAATGACCATTGACGAAGGGCTTGAGTTCTTCGCTAAAGAGCCAAAGATCATTGCTAAAATAAAACCGCTGGTTGATGTTGGTTTAGGTTATGTGCAGTTAGGGCAATCATCAAACACCTTATCGGGCGGCGAGGCGCAGCGTATTAAGCTGGCGTCCTTCCTGGTAAAGGGTAACAATACCCATAAAACATTATTTATTTTTGATGAGCCTACTACAGGTTTGCACTTTGCAGATATCAAGAAGCTGTTAAAATCATTCGATGCGTTGTTGGAGCATGGTAACACCATTATTGTAATTGAACATAATATGGATGTTATTAAATGCGCCGACTGGGTAATAGACATTGGCCCCGAAGGTGGCGACCGCGGCGGTAATGTTGTATTTGAAGGCACCCCCGAAAACCTGATCAAAGTAGAAGACAGCTATACCGGCAAGTTTTTAAAGGAGCGGTTTACCCCCTAAACACCTGAAGGGGAAACAGAATTTGAAAGGCGGTGAATTATCATCGCCTTTTTTAATCTCCGCCACCGCCACAACCGCTACAGCCGGAACTTGAACAACCCGAGCAGCCGCTGCCGCAACCACTATCTCCACCACCGTAATGCCCGCCATGCTGGCCGCCATGATGTGAATTGCAACCGCTTCCGGCTGTGCTGCAACCACCACCGGTTCTATCATCATCATTATTTTTCCACCTGTCAGGGTCCGATTCCCACTTGTACACAGCAATAATAATTACTGTAATTATACCAAGCATTAATATTGCTGATAGTATGGTGTCTGAAGCTTGTATGAAAATTGTAGAAGCAATAAACAGCATTAACAAAACCAAACTATAAACAGAAAACCGGGGTTTTTTAACCATCCAGTACCTGCCGGTATTTACGCGTTGAAAGTTGATGTCACTAAAGCGGGTATGGTTATCATGCCAGATATCTGATGGGGGCTGCTGCCCGAATTTTTCGGCATATAATTTTTGCGAGCCCGTATAAAAGCCATCAAACTTAGCGGCTTCCTGCTCGCCGCCTTTGGTTGGGTTATGGTGGATCTCACGGTTTAAGGTGTTCTTACAAAGGTCTGTCCAGTACGATCGGGTGAAAGTTAAATGCAGGTGCCATGCCTGGTCTACCGGGTCAGACGGGGTTACACCTTGTTGGGATACACAGCAAAGAAATATAAATTTCTTATACTCTTCCACAACCCGTTTAGCATAGCTTTTGGTCCAGCCATTCTCGCGGGCCAGCCTGTCCGAAAATTTAAAAGCGGATCCGGGTTCATCCAGTTCAAAGGCATGGATTTTTTGCCAAAGCTTTTGTTCGTTCAATTCCATGATTGGGTTTAAGCTGAGATATTTATTTAACTGAATTTGATATCGTTGACAAATAACCAAAACAATACTCAAATTTTGTTGCTTTAAATTAGTGTATTTTTCACTAATCAGCTTTTTAATATATGCAGAATGAAGATACGATCATACAGGCGTTCCGAAGATCAGATTTCCAAACAGCAAAACAATTGCTTGATAACGGGGAGTCGCTGCCCAAAACGATAGAAAAATTCGCTCTAAGCGATGCCATAAGGCAAATTGTTAACGCCCGGCGTTTTGAATACCTGGACCTGTTGATTGATAAAGGCTTAATAGAATTGGATATTTATGAGTACGATCGTTTTGACGGGACCATCATAGATCAGCTTTTTACCTCATTAAAAGATGAAGGAGCAGATCTGGAATGGTTTAAAGGCTTTTTATCAAAATTAACCAGTAAAAATGATGAGGTAAATAACCAAACGCTTTTGGGGTACGCCTTTGAAAAAGGCGCGAATCCCCCAATTATAAAAGCCCTTATTGACGCCGGTTGCGATACCTCATATAAGAACAACGCCGAAGAAAACTTTATAATGCGGGTTGTAAACACCTACACACCCGATACAGAAAAAAGCCTGGCCTATGTTGATCTGTTGATTGCCGAAGGCCTTGATGTTAATGCCCCCAATATTGTAAAGAAAACGCCTTTAATGGCTGCAGTGCAAAACACTAAAAAGCATTTTTTAGATGTGCTTTTAAACAACGGCGCCGAACCAAACCACGCTGATAATGAAGGTAAAACAGCTTTTTTTAATGCCGTGGTCGATCAGCAAAGTTATGCGGTTTATGATAAGCTTGCATCGTATGAAATGCCCGATTTTGACCTTCGCGATAAAAATGGGGAAACCTTGCTGACAGCTTATTTAAGGATGATTTACAACGAATCGGGCGATAACCTGAAACTACTTGAGCGCCTGATAGATGACGGTGCCGACATCAGGCAAACAGCACCATACTACGGGGGTGATAAATCGGTGATTGATTGGGTAGCCGAAAAAAGTTCAGGCGTATTGGAAATGGTGCTATCGAAAAATATAATAGATGTTAACGAGGCCGATAATAAAGGCAATACCATACTGCATAAGGTTTGTGCGATCAACGTAAATTACGAACAGGATAAGGCAAGGGAGATCTACAAAAAAGTTAAATTACTGCTTGCCGCCGGAGCCGATACCAAACTGTTGAACGACCAGGATAAAACAGCTGCCGACTTAGCCGGCGATGATAACCTGAAAGCAAAAACGGTTGAATTATTATTAACACACCAAGCCTAAATAATTAATACATGTCAATGTCTTTTATTGTTGCCTGCGAAAATGGTAACCGGAAAATAGCAGAACTGTTACTTGCAAACCATGAAGCGGATGTAAAATATACCGACGAAAGAGGCCGCACCGCTTTGCATTATGCAGCCCATAGAGGATATCTGGATCTGGTAAAGCAACTTGTTGAAGCGGGTGCCACTATCGATTATGAGGACCAGCGTGGCGAAACCCCGTTTTATTTCGCCTTACTACAAAAGCAAAAGCAAACCGCGTTGTACCTGCTGGAGCAAGGGGCTAAGACCGATATTAATGATTTTGCAGGGAATAGCTTGTTGCATTTAGTTGCAGTTTCGGGCCAGTTTGAAATGCTGCAAAAGCTAATAGAAAAAGGCCTGGATGTAAATGCAGTTAATAACGAGGCAGAAACGCCCTTATTGATAGCTTCTGCCTATAAAAATAAGCAAGCAGTTGAAGAGCTGCTGAAACATGGGGCTAATATAGAAGCATCTACCAAAGCAGGCGATACGGCTCTTATTTTGGCCATACGCAACAACAGCCTGCCTGTTATTGAAACCCTGCTAAAAGCAGGCGCCGATGTAAACCATGCAAATGACCGTGGCGAAACCGCCTTATTAATAGCTGCAATAGCCGGCAGCCGGGTCATTACCAAATTACTGATTGACCATAATGCCGATGTAACCACGGTTTCTAAAGAGGGGGTGTCGCCAATATGGTATGCCTGTGCCCATAACCAAAAAGAAATGGTAGCCATGTTTTTAGATAATGGTTTGGATGTTAACTACAGTAAACCGGGCACCAACGGCGATGATATGGGCTCGTACCTGGATTGGCTTGAATCTACTAACGGAGGGGCTGCTTCTGACAACGGGTACAACCTGTCGGGCAAGCAATACGGCGGCGAAACTTTATTGCATGTGGCGGCTAAGAACGGGCACCTGGCCATGATCAGGATGCTGTTGGAGAAAGGCGCTGATGTTAATAAGCAGGATGAATCCGGCAACACAGCGCTGCATTATGCCGCATCAAACGGTAAAAAGGACATTGTGACCGAACTGCTGCAAAAAGGGGCAGATGCAAACATTGTAAACGTAAAAGACCAGCGGGCCATTGATTATGCCAACGTAAAAGGGTTTAACGAAATAACGGCGCTTTTATTAAAATACGGCCCACAAGCAACGCAGCCAGCACAAATTACTGATGCTGCTGCAGAAACACCTCCGGATGCTCCTGCAGGTGGTATGGCATCCAAAAAACAAGCTTTGCTGGATATTAAAGAGTTGCTGGATGCCGGGATATTATCGCAGGATGAGTTTGATGCCGAAAAGAAAAAGATATTGGGTAATTAGTTAGGTTCAACACCTTGCGTTCGTCGAAGACGAGTGCAAGGTGAATAGTAGCTTCAACGTAAGTGAATGCGTTTTAAACTCTCCAATAACCTTTTTGCCCTGAAATAATTATATAATCCGGAAAAAGGAAGCGGGCCATCTCCTCTGCCTAAACTTGATATATTAAGATATATATCATTATCGTTAAATATGCAAGTAATTAATATGCTAAGCCCTGCAAATTTGGGTTCACGATAATAGGCTACAAGATTATCCAGCTCAACCGTTTTATTTAGACGTTTAAACTTTTTGGTTATTAAGTTATGTAACTCTACTTTATTGTTTGCGGCGTAACCGCCTCTAACCTTGACTAACGCATTTGAAAAATAGATGTTTGTAAAAAGCCACAAGGCAATAACGATCAATATTGTATAAGTAAGAAATAAAGAAATGTTTTGAGATAAACTATCAGTTGCAATTTTTAAAAAAATGTAACATACAAAAAGTGAAAATCCAACTGCAAGCAATAAAAACAAATAATCGAAGACATAACTGAAAGTAATTTTATATGCAAGCCTTTGTCTTTGGATGCTTTTAACAATATTAAGCGGGTAGAGGGTATTGGGCACGAGTTTAAATATGAATAACTATATCAGTTATATAAAGATGCGTGAAATTTACTTCAAAAAAAAGCCTCCCCAATCGGGAAGGCTTAATCTAAAATCGTACTTCTAAAATCTAAAATTAAGAAGCCATTTGCCTGCGGATGATGTTCAACGCGCCGCCTGCTTTAAACCACTCTATTTGCTGTGCATTGTAGGTGTGGTTTACCGGGAAGCTTTCTGTTGTACCATTTGCATGGTGCAATACTACGGTTAACTGTTTGCCCGGGGCAAAAGTGGTTAAGCCGGTAATATCAATAACATCGTCCTCTTGTATTTTCTCGTAATCGTTCACGTCTGCAAAGGTAATACCCAGCATACCTTGTTTTTTAAGGTTGGTTTCGTGGATACGGGCAAATGATTTTACCAGTATGGCACGTACACCTAAGTGGCGTGGTTCCATCGCAGCGTGCTCGCGTGATGAGCCTTCGCCATAGTTCTCGTCGCCAACAACAATAGTACCTATACCGGCAGCTTTGTAATCGCGCTGTGTGGCAGGTACCGGGCCGTATTCGCCGGTCAGTTCGTTCTTAACGCTGTCTGCAGTGTTGTTAAAGTAGTTGATGGCACCGATCAGCATATTGTTTGATATGTTATCCAGGTGACCGCGGAACTTCAACCATGGGCCGGCCATTGAGATATGGTCGGTAGTACATTTACCGCGTGCTTTGATCAATAATCTTAAGCCGGTAATGTCTGTGCCCTCCCATGGGGTAAACGGCTCCAGTAATTGTAAACGCGATGATGTTGGGCTCACAATAACCTCAACACGGCTGCCATCTTCGGCAGGCGCCTGGTAGCCGGCATCTTCAACCGCATAACCTTTTATCGGCATTTCAATACCTTCGGGCTCATCAAATTTAACCTGCTCGCCTGCTTTGTTAGTTAAGCTGTCGGTAAGCGGGTTAAAGGTAAGGTCGCCCGCAATAGCAAACGCAGTAACAATCTCCGGAGAGGCCACAAAAGCGTGTGTATTAGGGTTACCATCCTGGCGTTTAGCAAAGTTACGGTTAAACGATGTGATGATAGAGTTTTTACGGGTAGGGTCGTCTGTATGACGTGCCCACTGGCCAATACAAGGGCCGCAGGCATTAGCCAATACCACACCGCCCATAGCCTCGAAGGTACCTAAGTAACCATCGCGCTCAACGGTGTAACGTACCAGTTCAGAACCCGGTGTAATGGTAAACTCGGCTTTGGTAACCAGGTTTTTATCGATAGCCTGTTTAGCGATAGATGCAGAACGGGTGATGTCTTCGTATGATGAATTGGTACAAGAACCTATCAAACCAACCTCTAATTTAACAGGCCAGTTATTTTCTTTAACCGCTTGCGCGAATTTAGAGATAGGCCATGCCAGATCCGGAGTGAAAGGGCCGTTAACGTGCGGCTCAAGTTCAGATAAGTTGATCTCGATAACCTGGTCAAAATATTGCTCAGGGTTTGCGTAAACCTCATCATCGCCGGTTAAGTGTTCGGCAACAGCGTTAGCCAGTTCAGCAACTTCGGCACGTTTGGTACCGCTTAGGTAAGCAGCAATTTTTTCGTCGTAACCGAAGATAGAAGTGGTAGCACCAATTTCGGCACCCATGTTACAGATGGTACCTTTACCGGTTGCAGAAAGTGAACGTGCACCTTCGCCAAAATATTCAACAATAGCGCCGGTACCACCTTTTACGGTAAGGATACCTGCTACTTTCAAAATAACGTCTTTAGCTGATGTCCAGCCTGATAATTTACCTGTTAATTTAACACCGATCAGTTTAGGGAATTTTAGCTCCCATGGTAAACCTGCCATCACATCGCAGGCATCGGCACCGCCAACACCAATAGCCACCATACCCAAACCACCTGCATTAGGTGTGTGCGAGTCGGTACCTATCATCATACCACCCGGGAACGCGTAGTTCTCTAAAACAACCTGATGAATGATACCTGCACCGGCTTTCCAGAAACCGATACCGTATTTATCAGATACAGATGAAAGGAAATCGTAAACTTCGCGGTTTATATCAACCGCTGTATTTAAATCGGCAACAGCGCCAACTTTAGCTTGTATTAAGTGATCGCAATGTACGGTTGATGGTACTGCAACCTGCGGGCGGCCTGCCTGCATAAACTGCAATAGCGCCATTTGCGCGGTTGCATCCTGCATAGCCACACGGTCTGGTGCAAAATCAACGTAGTCGGTACCGCGTTCAAATGCTTTTTTAGCATCACCTTCACTTAGGTGAGCGTATAATATTTTTTCGGTTAAAGTAAGATGTTTACCGGTCGCTTTGCGGGCAGCATCCACGCGGGTGCTGTAGCGATCATAAACCTTTTTGATCATATCTAAATCAAAAGCCATAATGTTTGATTTTTAGTAGTAAAAGATGTTTAAATCCGCCTGATGGAGGACTTGCGGCGAATTTACAAAATATAAACTTTATTCACAGTCAGGGCTTTGTACAATTGTTATTTGGATATGTTCTAAATAAGGGTATTTGTTAAATAATGCCCAGGCTACTCACTATTCATACAAATCAACAAGAGCGATACGCCATTGCTTCATATTATGTTTGGCATCTTTAAAAAAGCATGTAGAAATATAGAGATATAATTAAATTATTAGTACTATTAATCTTCATCACTCAATTGCTAATATCTCATATCTTAGTTGTATGAATAGACTTATTTTGATAGGCAATGGGTTTGATTTAGCACATGGGCTTAAAACCTGCTATAAGGATTTTATTTATTGGTATATCCAAAAAAGTTTTGTAAAAGCCAACAACGACGGGATTTATAAAGATCGTTTAATCACTATTACCACTATAGGCCGTAAATTTAGCTATTATGAAGAGGAACAGCTTTTGCGATGGATAGATGAGTATCTTTCAAAAATAGAACATCCAAAGAGAAGGAAACCAGGGCTACGGGTCGGTTGGAGCGACAGTAAAAGGATAGATATGAGTCCTTTTGAAGTGCATTTTGAGTCGAACTTGTTAGAGCCTATTTTAAGTAGTTGCAACGTCTCAAACTGGGTAGATATCGAAGGTGAATACTATGAATTGTTGAAAGATATACTTGAAATGAAAGATACGGAAGCGCGGCAACCAGAATTAGTTAACTTAAATGAGTCACTTAGCTTTATTATTTCTCAATTAGAAGAATACTTGTCAACACTTCCAGTTGCTCCATTTTTAGAAGGGTATAAAACTATATTTTCATCAGCTATATCAGGAGGGGATTTATATCCTAAACGGTCTGAGAAATCAGTAAGTCCAAACCAGACTTATGTTCTTAATTTCAATTACACTAATACAGCAGAACAATATGTAAAGAGAATTAAAGTTTCGGGAACCGGCTTGTCGCCAGTACTGAACTATATACATGGCAAATTACAGGATATTGATAATGAATTGATCTTTGGTTTTGGAGACGAAACAGATAGTGCATATAAAAGAATGGAAGACGATATAAAGGTTAAAGGGTATTTTGATTACATTAAATCATTTTGGTATCTACGTACTGATAATTACAGATCGCTGGTAAATTTTTTAGATAGTGAAGACTACCAAGTATATGTGTTAGGGCATAGTTGCGGTTTGTCGGATCGGACGATGCTTCAAATGATTTTTGAACATCAAAAATGCAGGTCGATTAAAATATTTTTTCATGAACATAATAATGATGATAATTTCGTTAGCCTGACGCACGAAATTGCACGGCACTTTACAGATAAAGGGTTGATGAGAAAAAAAATAAAGTCTAAACGAGGATCCACTCCAATGCCACAACATGATGATCGCCATGCAGATCAACCTCTAAATTGATTTTAAATTTATCAGCTAAATCTTTTCTATCTCTCATATAGTGAGATAACCGACCGCCACCGCTTTAAATGTTAGAGGCGTTAAGCGTTTCAAAAGTATATCCCTCTTTACTAAAATGCTCTAAAACCAGTGGCAGCACATATTCTATTTTATGAAAGGCCTTTATGCTGTCATGAAACAATACAATAGAGCCATCCTGCACGTTTTTTAAAACGTTGTTGAGTGATTCATCGCGGTTAAGGGCTATGTCAAAATCGCCGCTCAGTACATCCCACATAATAATTTTAAGGTCGGGCCGGGCTTGTTTCAGCAGTTTTACCTGCTCCCTTTTAATACGCCCGTACGGCGGGCGAAACAGCGGGGTGTCCAAAATCTTATCGGCCTGTAAAAAATTCTCCAGGTAGGTTTGGTTATCCGTAGCCCAGCCTTTAAGATGGTTATAGGTATGGTTGCCTATGGCGTGGCCGCCTTTTTTTACCTCGTCAAATACATCAGGGTGCTTGCGTACATTGTCGCCTATGCAAAAGAATGTAGCTTTGGCATTGTGCTTTTTTAAAATATTTAATACAAACGGTGTAACAATGGGTATAGGGCCGTCGTCAAAAGTCAAATAAATGCAACGGGCACCTGGTTTAGTATCCCAAATTAATTGAGGGTACAGTTTTTTAAGCCACCAGGGAGTTTTTACCAGGTACATTCGTAAAACGTTTAAGTATTTTAAATTTTAACCAAATAAATTAGAGCTTGCAAAGTAATTACCGGTTACTTACAATTGTATACATTTAATTATGAAACTAAACTTACCCATCACAAAAGTAACTATTGCCTGCTTCATATTACTTTCAACAGTAAATTTTACCGTAAAAGCACAGGAGGTTATAACGCTGCAAAAGGCTATTGACCTTACGCTTGAGCGTAACTTAACTATAAAACAAGCACAGTTCAGCGAAGCACTATCAGAAGAAACCCTGAAGCAATCTAAATATAACCTGCTGCCAAATTTAACCGCAGGCCCGCAGGGGTCATTTAACTTTGGCCGTAATATTGACCCATCTACCAACCAGTTTACCAATCAGCGTATTTTTGCGATCAGCGGTAACCTTTCAACGCAGGTAACACTTTTTCAGGGAGGGCAGTTACGTAACCAGATCATCGAAAATAAATTATTACTGAGTGCCGATCGCAGTAACACCGCTAAAGTTAAAAACGATCTTATTTTAAATGTAGTTACCCAGTACCTGCAAATATTAACAAACCAGGATTTGGTTACTGCTGCAAAACAGCAAATTGATATTGCAAAAATAACGCTTGACAGGGCACAGAAAAACTTTGATGCGGGTAACCAAACCCAGGCCGATCTGTCGCAAGCTAAGGCTTCACAATCAACTGCCGACCTGAATTATACCACTGCCGAGAACCAACTGGAATTATCTATACTTACGCTTAAACAGTACATGGAGATGCCGCCGGCAACCAAAGTTGTTTTTGAGAAACCGGATATCAGCAAATTTAAAAATATAGCAACCGTGTTTGATCCTGAAGAGGTTTTGAAAACTGCAATGGCCGTTAACCCGGATGTATCACTTGCCGAAGCCAGGCAAAAGGCTGCTGAGCAGGATATTAAAGTTGCAAGGGGTAATTATTACCCGAGCGTAGTGCTGTTTGGACAGTTGGGAACAAATTACTCTGATGCACGCCGTTTACCCGGGCAGCCGTACCTTACCGGGAGAACTGATACCCTTGGTTATGTGCAAAACTCAACCACGCCTGTTGTAGCGCCAAATTTTGGGGTAACACCGCCGCTTAAATATCCATTAGGAAGGCAGTTGAGCGACAACTTTAACCAATCGGTAGGGATAACCTTGCAGATACCTATATTTAACCGTTTTACCGCCCGTACTGCAGTGCGTAAAGCCAAAATAACAAATGAAAATGCCATTGTAACAGCACAGCTGGCTCGTAATAACCTCAGCAAGATCATATACCAGGCGGTGTGGGATGTGCAAGCTTCACAGAAGAAGTACCAAAGTACCCTGCAAACGTATAATGCCAATAAAGACGCCTTTAATGTGATACAACAAAGGTACAATGTTGGCCTGGTGAACTCGCTTGATTATAACACCTCGTTAACCAACCTTAACAAATCGCAGTTTGATCTGATACAGGCAGAATACGAAGTGGTGTTCAGAAACAAAGTAATTGACTATTATCTCGGAAACCCTATAACACTTTAAACACAAAAACAATCCTGAAATCATCATGGGAAAAACTACTAAATATATTCTGATAGGCCTTGGGGCACTTATCGTACTGTTAATTATAGGTAAGGCCACAGGTATAATAGGCAAACCACAATTAACACAGGTTGCTGTTGAAAAAGCCGAAAGCCGCGACATTAACGAAACCGTATCTGCCAGTGGTAAAATTAAACCGCATATCGAGGTTAAAATAAGCCCCGAGGTATCAGGCGAGGTTGTTGAACTGCCTATAAAAGAAGGCGACGTGGTTAAAAAAGGCCAGTTATTATGTCGTATCCGCCCGGATATCTTAAAATCGGGCTATGACCGTGCCGTGGCTTCATACAATACACAAAAAGCAAGCGTAGGCAATTCGTCACAAATGCTAAAACAATCTGAAGCTACTTTTACCAACCAGGAATCGATATACAAACGCAGTAAAGAACTTTTTGATAAAAAGGTATTAACTGTTGCCGAGTTTGAAAAAGCGAAAGCTGATTACGACGGCGCCAAAGCAGCCCTGGAAGCGGCAAGGCAAAATGTTGTAGGTTCAAAATTTGGGTTAGAGCAATCACAGGCATCTGTTAAAGAAGCACAGGATAACCTTGCTAAAACAACTATCTACTCACCGGTTGATGGTGTGGTTTCAAAATTATCTATTGAGCAGGGCGAGCGTGTATTGGGTACCCAGCAGTTTGCCGGTACCGAGATCATGACCATATCTGACCTTACCAAAATGGATGTGAATGTTGACGTGAATGAGAATGACATTAACCGTATTGCTATAGGCAACCAATCTCAAATTGAGATAGACGCTTTTTTGGGTAAGAAATTTACCGGTGAAGTTATTGAGATAGGCAGCTCGGCAAACGTAGTGGGCACCAATGCCGACCAGGTTACCAACTTTACGGTAAAAGTGCGGATCACTGCACAATCATACATCGACCTACTGAAAAAGAATGCTGCAAACCATTCGCCTTTCCGCCCGGGATTAACCGCTACGGTTGATATAAATACTAACCATGTAAAGGCGCTATCGGTACCAATACAATCTGTTACCACCCGCGATGAGAAAAAGCCGGCATCAACAGGTGGCGACACGCAAAAGGATGATAAGAAAACTACGGCAACCCCTCCTTCAAAAGAATACGTATTTGTTTTGCAGGCTGGTAAAGTAAAACAGGTACAGGTTACTACCGGCATACAGGACGATACTTACATACAAATATTAAGCGGCCTTAAAGGTGGCGAAGAAGTGGTATCGGCGCCGTTTGCAGCTATATCAAAAACATTAAATGATGGTATGGTGGTTGAGAAGGTTGATAAATCGAAACTGTTTAATACCGACGCTAAGAAATAATCTTTTTTAGATTATTAAGAATAAAAGAGAGGACAACGGGCGAAAATCCCTTTGTCCTTTTTTGTTTTTTAGGGCGTTTTGAGGCGTTTCAGGGGCGGTTTTTGCCTAAATAAAGCTTGTAAAAAATACTTGATGATAATATTTATCCATTTAAAAATGGTGTCGCTACTTTGTCAGTTGGCTAAATTTTAAACATTTGATTATTAGGTTTTTATAAGTGCTCGCGGGTGTTCACGGCAGTGAACGTGAACACTTTGGCTGCCGTTTGCTTCGGCCAATTGTTTTAAACTGATTATCTCAGGCATTAGCTAAATGTTCCCTATAAACCTGCCTTTCTCCGTCTGAATAATATTTCATTAATTTGCACCATCGGGCAAACCAATTACCCGAGTGGGACATTACTAATTTAATGCTTAAGCAAACAAACAAAATTGCTGTTGTAGGCGGCGGAAGCTGGGCCACAGCTAATATTAAAATGCTTACCGATAACATTACCGAAAAAGAGATTTTTTGGTGGATGCGCAACGGTGAGGCAGTTCAGCACATTCGCGAATTTGGGCACAACCCTAATTATTTAAGTTCGGTTGAAATTAAAGTGCCGGCGCAAAACATCTCTACCGATCTCAAATCCATTATAAAGGAGGTTGATTTTATATTGCTTAATGTGCCGGCCGCATTTTTAAAGGAAGCTTTAAACGGTATAACCCCGGCAGATCTGAAAGACAAAAAAATTGTATCGGCTATAAAAGGTATAGTGCCGGATGAGAATAAGATCATAGGTGAGTTTTTAAATGAAAACTACGATGTTCCCTTTGATCATATACTGGTAATAAGCGGCCCCTGCCACGCCGAAGAGGTAGCCCTTGAGAAATTATCATACCTAACCATAGCATCACAAAATACAGCGCTTGCCGGTGTATTTGCCGCCATGTTGAGTACCCGTTATATTAAAACCATTGTCTCTGATGATATATACGGTACCGAGTACGGCGCCGTACTTAAAAACGTTTACGCTATTGCCAGTGGTATTTGCCATGGTGTAGGGTATGGCGATAACTTCCAGGCGGTGCTTATATCAAATGCCATACGCGAGCTGGAACGCTTTGTTGATGAGGTGCACCCTATTGACCGCGATATCAAAGAATCGGCCTACCTGGGCGATCTGCTGGTTACCGCTTACTCGCAGTTTAGCCGTAACCGCACTTTTGGAAATATGATAGGAAAGGGCTATACCGTAAAATCGGCCCAGCTGGAGATGAATATGATTGCTGAAGGATATTATGCAGTAAATTGCCTACACCAGGTAAACAGGCAGTACAATGTAGATATGCCCATTTGTGAGGCTGTTTACGCTATTTTATATAAGAAGAGCCCACCGGTAATAGAAATGCAGAAACTGGCAGAGAAATTGAGTTAATTATAGCAATTAACTAAACAAATCTTCCAAAAAGATGAAAAAGCTATTTAAATCGACCATGTTTGCTGCCTCGTTATTCGCAGCATCATCGGCTTTCGCACAAGCGCATAAAGATACTACACTTGGCCAAAAGGTTGGCACAACGGCTAAAAAGGGATGGCATGCCACTAAAAAGGCTGCAAGTACCGTAGGTAATAAAACCGCCGAGGTTGCTTCAAAAGGAGCATCGGCAGTAACCGATAAAAAATACGCCGAAAAGGTAGGTCCACAAGGACAAACTATTTACATTGATAAAAATTCATATTACTATTATGTAAATAAAAAGGGGCATCATATTTATGTTCCAAAAGCAAAACTGGTTGATAAGCCGGTTAAATAACATAAAATTTAAAAGCATCCGTTAACTAACGGATGCTTTTTTTATTACCTTAATGCAATGAAAAAATACGCTTTAGTTATTATAGCGCTATCGGGAGTGATAATGCTGATGTCGGCTTGTGGAAACGAGAAAAGAGAATCAAACCCTAAATTGGTTGGCAGCTGGAAATCAAAGAACAGCGAAACATCATTAAAAATAACCGATAAGAAATTTATTATGGATGGTGATGAGCAAAGCGCTGAGGATTACTTTACTAAAGGCGATACTATTTTCACCTCGTTTGAAGGCAATCAGCCTTATACCAGATTTGTGATAAAAAAGCTGGATGAGAAAACCCTTAACTTGGTGTATCCGGATTCTGTTTTAGTTGAATTTGCCCGTTAAAACAAAAACCTCCCGGATGATAAACAAACGAGAGGCTTTGTAAACAAAACTAAACTAAAACTATGCTTCCGGTTAACTACTCCGAAAGCTCTTATGAAAACTAACTAAACTAAAATCTTCTGCGTCGTTCAGGGCGTTCTTCGCGGGTTTTGCCGGAGAAATCACGGAACCCGCCACCGCTGTTGCCACCGCCGCTGTTCCTGTCCCTGTTAAAACCACCTTCACGGCGTCCGCCGCCACGGTAACCACCGCCGCCTTCGCGCCTTTGGTAACCACCTTCACGTCTTTCGCCGCCGCTTCTTGGGCTGCTGGTGCCTTCGCCAGATACTTCTATCCTAACTTCGCGGCCTTTAAACTCAACGCCTTTAAAGTTATTCATTACCTGTTCAACATCGCCGTTGTTTACTTCAAAGAATGAGTAAACACCTTTAACATCAATTTTACCAACGGTGCGCCCGCTTATTTTAGAGTTGTTGCAAATATAACCCAGCAAATCGCCGCGGTTAAACTCATCAACACTACCTAAGTTGATAAACAAACGTGTATATTCTGATTTGCCACCTGAATCGCGCATGCCGCGTTCGCCTCTTTCACCATCTCTGCGGAAATCATCTGCAGGGGCGTTAAGGTCTGGTGCATTCTGATAATAATCTAAAAAGCGGTTAAACTCTAATGATGCAAAACGTTTAATTACATCCTCTTTGCTTAACTCGGCAAATTCATCCATAATACGCGGGATGTATTGCTCAATTTGTGTTTCGTTAACTTCTACCTTATGCACTTTATGTATAAGGGCAAAAAGTTGTTTTTCGCAAACATCAAAACCTGTAGGTATTTCGGCTTTTACAAACTTTTTACCAATTACACGTTCTATCTGGCGAATTTTACCAAGCTCTTTACTGTTGATGATAGCGATAGATACCCCCATTTTACCGGCACGTGCTGTACGGCCGCTACGGTGGGTGTAGTTTTCTATCTCATCAGGTAAGCTATAGTTAATAACGTGCGTAACATCATTAACATCAATACCACGTGCGGCAACATCGGTAGCAATTAATAATTGCAGGCTGCGTTCGCGGTAGCGTTTCATTACCTTATCGCGCTGTTGCTGTGAAAGGTCGCCATGTAAAGCATCGGCATTGTAACCGTCTTTAATAAGTGATTCAGCAATTTCCTGAGTTTCTATTTTGGTACGGCAAAATACGATACCGAAGATCTCGGGGTTGTTATCAACAATGCGTTTAAAGGCTGCATATTTATCACGGGCACGTACAACGTAGTACTCGTGTTCTATATTAACATTACCTGTGTTTTTTTCGCCCATGGTTAACTCAAAAGGGTTATCCATGTATTTTTTAGCGATCCTTCTAACCTCAGAAGGCATAGTAGCTGAGAACAGCCAGGTTTTTTTCTCGTCCGGAGTGGTGGATAAAATACTGTCAATGTCTTCCTGGAAGCCCATGTTGAGCATCTCATCAGCCTCATCCAATACTACGAACCTAACCTGCGAAAAATTGATCGCCTTACGGTTAATAATGTCAAGCATACGCCCCGGGGTAGCAACAACAATCTGTACACCACGTTTAATTTGGCGTAGTTGATCCTGAATGCTTGCACCACCGTAAACGGCAACAACATTAACGTTGTTCATGTGCTTGGCGTAGTTCTTAATGTCGTTCGTGATCTGTAAACAAAGTTCACGTGTTGGGCATAAAACAAGCGCCTGCGGATGATTTTCTTCGAAATCGAGCAGTTCTAATAGCGGCAGTCCAAAAGCAGCTGTTTTACCGGTCCCTGTTTGGGCTAATCCGACAAAATCGTTGCTGCCTGTTAACAATACCGGAATTGACTGTTCCTGGATTGGTGTAGGATTTTCAAATCCTAACTCAGAGATGGCATTAACAATATCATGACGGATTCCCAGATTAATAAATGGGTTCATGAATTAAAATAACGTATTTGACTACATCGTCAAATCGGGTGCAAAAGTACAATTAATTAATTATATTTCAAATACTGATTTTAAAATTTGTAAAACTGGTAAATTTATAGACTAGATTTATTGTAAGTTGCTAAAAATCAACATAGTTTTTATGGCAATGATTTTAGTTTTTGTTTGCTTTTTGAACCGCATGCTGTTTTTGATTATTATTATAAAGCGTTAAAGATTGTTAATTGCCTTTATAAAAATGATGACAGATCAGCTATGAATTTATATCTTTAGCTATTGACAAATACCACACTAAATGAAAAAGTTAAAACCATTTATCACCTCAATAATTCTCTTATTAACGGTATCCGTTTGTTTTGCCCAAAGCTTTGAAAAAGACATGGATACTACCCAATATGGCCGTAATAAAACTGTGGGTAAATATGCCGATATACAGGGCATTAAAATGTATTATGAAGTTTATGGTAAAGGCGAGCCTTTGCTGATCATTCACGGCAATGGGGGTTCTATCAAAAACTTTGTTTACCAGATACCTTACTTCGCAAAAAAATACCAGGTGATATTGGCCGATAGCCGCGCGCAGGGCAAAACTGTAGATCATACCGATTCGCTGACGTATGAAATGATCAGCGATGACCTTAACGGATTGCTCGATCATCTGAAAATAAAGAACGCCAACGTAATAGGCTGGAGCGATGGTGGGATAGAAGGGTTATTGCTGGCCATGAACCATCCCGATAAGGTTAAAAAACTGGCTGTTACCGGCGCCAACCTTTGGCCTGATAGCACAGCGGTTGATCCGTTTGTGTATAAAATGATCATGGATATCAATATTAAAGGAGCAGACTCTTTAAAACGGATGAAGAACCCTACTCCCGAGATGAAAAATCAGTTGAAGCTGATGCACCTGTTATCATACGAGCCGCATATTAAACTGGAGGCCCTAAAGAAAATAACCTGCCCAACCCTGGTAATAGGTGGCGACCATGATGTAATAGTGACTAAACACACCGTAGCAATAGCCGAAGCGATCACCAATTCATATCTGTGGATCCTGCCAAACTCGGGCCATGCAACACCGGTAGTTTATAAGGATATGTTTAACCAGGTAGTAGGCGACTTTTTTGCCAAACCATTCAGAAAAATAGATAAGACGGGAAGGTTCAGGTAAGTTGAATATTCGGTGTAAAATACCTGATAAGTAAGGTGTTTTAACGGTGTTGAGGAGTGTTATTTCATCGGAGATTTATAAAAAATCTCTGTTATGAAAAAGCCAACCCTATTGCTGCTGTGTGTTTTTATATTCCCTATTACCGCGCTTTGTCAAAAGTTGAGTGTTGAGAAAAACGACCTATCCATAAACAGGCAATCAACAAAGCAATTGCACAAAATTCATGTATATCTTAAGGATGTTAAACCGGGTAAAAAATTTGAATTAAAAACTTTTGAGACCAATTCAGGCTCTGCAGCAAGAGGAGTTGATTATAAACTTACCAGCCCTGTCAATCAAGATATAACTGATGTAGCAACAATTGATATTGATGTACTTGAAGATAACGGACAAAAACGGCCTAAGTCAGTTATATTTAAATTGCAAATTGAGTCAGGTGGCGAAACTTTCATGGTTTTAACAGATTCATTGATTATAAAACCGGCTTCAATTAAACCTCCGGAAAAAGGTAAATGGGCGTCTCAACCGCTTGAATTGAAAGACATTGATTCTTCAAGGTTTACCATACTTACTGCCGGAAGTTTGAATTTTTTTGGAAACTCTTTTTTCTCTAAGTATGTTGGCCAATTAGATGTGAGAATGCCGAGCTTGCATAACCGGTGGGGGGCTAATGCCGGCGTATTCACAAAAAGTTTTTATACAGATTCTGTTTATACAGGTAGAGGTGTTTTTAATATTAAAAAGTTAAATGATACGATATACTATGCTCAAAATACTTATTACAGATTCGCAAAAAAAGAATTTAACACAGTAGGGGCCTATTTTAACCCTACCTATTTAATAGCAAATAATGATCGTAATAAAGCAAGCTTAAGAATATATATTAATGCAAGTTTTGAAGTTTTATGGAATTCAATAAAAACAACTTTTAATAATTATAAGCTTGTCGACTCTGTAAATGTAAAATATAATGACATGGTAACCAGGGAAGATGCACTTGAGCCGAAAAACCCCAGAATAAAACCTGTTAATTCATTTGCAAATGAACATTACATAACTGGCTATTATGGAATTGGCCCACAGTTGGTTTACCAGAAAAGTGATTTATTAAATCTTAATGTTTTATTTTTAACAGGGGGTTCTATAACTGGGGGCGATAATAATTACGGCCCAAATCCTTCTAATTTTTACAAAGGCCCAATCCCTAATAAGTTTTTCTATCTGGCAAAAGGAGTGGTCACAGAAAAAGTTACAAAATTAAATGCAACCATAGGAGTAGAGGTAAGAGGCTTTTATCCTAATAATTCGGCAATGACGGCCTACCTCGGTTTTTTAATTTCGCCTGCCGATTTTTTTAAGAAATAAGATATTACCTTAATCTGTCAGCCGACTTTACGAGCTTCTCATCCCTTTGAATTGCTTTAACGGCAAAAATGATCAAGATAATACTCAGAGAGGTTAAAAACAGGCCTATGCCCATATTACGGTACTCTAAAGTAATAGGGCCAACCACTTTTTTAACGGTTTGCGCCATCCAAAAGCTATAGCCTATTAATACTAAAATGGCAATATAACTGATAGTGATTTGCTGTTTGCGGTTCTTATAAAGAAATATCACTGCCAGAGGTATTAATGCAGCAATAACGGTAATGATGGTAAGTGGCAGAAACGCCTGGATCTGTTGGTCCTGCCCGTTTATAATTTCATAAACACCGAGTACAGATACATTTACCAGTTTGCCATCCACATAAATATTATGTGCAAGCGGGAAAACAAACAGCGCGAAAAGTACTAAAGAGGCGAACAAAAGGTATATGGATTGGATTCTTTGTAGCATTTTTTATGATTGTATATTGAAGCAAAGATAAATGCTTTTTGATTACTTTTATTTTCAATTTATATGAAAATAGATTTACTAAATAATGCCATAAGCCTTGTTAATGAATTTGGGGTTGGTAAAAAACATTCACCATTGTCCACCTGATTTACAGAGGTTGAAATATTAACAGATGGACGACTTTTAGTCTGTGAAGATTACTTTGAATTTAACTACCAGGATAAATCGAATTTGTATTGTTTAAGTAGAGCGCTTGACATAGAGTGGTTTTTACCAATGCCCAGTTTGAGTTCTGAAAATGATTTATATGTTGGCTTCACATCTTGGGGGGATATGATTTTTGCAAATTCCTGGGACTGTTACAGGGTGGAGGTTGATGTGAAATCAGGCCTAATAAAAAGTGTGCAGTTCACAAAATAATAATTTTACTAAATGATGTTAACTTTGCCACGTGGCAAACACCCAACGATATTTTATTGAACTGGCTTATGATGGTACCAATTACCATGGCTGGCAGGTGCAGCCAAACGCCGTAACCGTGCAGGAGTTGCTTGATAAAGCACTTACAACACTACTGCGGCAACCCATTGAAACCACAGGCTGCGGCCGTACAGACACCGGTGTGCATGCCAAAGATTTTTTTGTGCACCTGGATGTAACCTCCGCTGGCGATAAACAGATACTTATTGACAAACGGGGACTAAACGCACTACTTCCGTATGATATTGCCGTTAAGCAGATCATCCCTGTTCATCCCGAAGCGCATGCCAGGTTTGACGCCACGCTACGTTCGTACGAGTACCATATCCACTTTGAGAAAAATCCATTTTTAAACGGATACTCGTGGCTGTTACGCGATAAACCTGATTTGCGATTGATGAACCGGGCGGCGGCAATAGTCATGGAATACACAGATTTTAGCTGTTTCAGTAAAAGTAATACGCAGGTTAAGACCAATAATTGTAAAATTGCAAAAGCGGAATGGATAGAGACCGAAAATGGCATAGTTTTTCACATCTCAGCCGATAGGTTTCTGCGTAACATGGTACGCGCCATAGTAGGCACGCTGCTAATGGTAGGCCGGGGGGAAATGCAGCCCGAAGAGATCCGCCAAATAATTGAAAGTAAAAACCGCAGCAACGCTGGTATGAGTGTACCCGCCTGCGGCTTGTATTTAACAGAAATAAAGTATCCTTACCCCCTAACCCCTGAAGGGGGAATAAGATTTGATTGAATCAATGGCGAAAAATATAAAAGATAGTAAGTCAAAGGTACCCCCTTTAGGGGGCGGAGGGGGCGTAGTTACAGGTAAGGCGCTCGACTGGAAATTACTGGGCAGGGTTATGCACTATGTGAAGCCTTACAACAGGACCTTTGTGATAGCTGCATTCCTGACTATCTTCCTGGCGGCCATTGCTGTTGTACAACCCATCCTGATCCAGAGGACGCTTGATGTAAACATTTTGGGGAATGATTATAACGGATTAGTGTTTATGGTAGGGCTGATGGTAGGCCAGCTGGTTATACAAACCATAGCGCAGTATTACCAAACTTATTTAACAAATGCGCTTGGCCAGTCGGTTATTCGCGATCTGCGTAAAGATGTTTTTAACCATATCACCAGCCTGCGTTTAAAATATTTCGACCGTACACCTATCGGGATGCTCATTACCCGTACGGTATCTGACCTGGAAACCATCGCCGATATTTTTTCGGAAGGATTGATCTCCATTATGGGCGACCTATTGCTGGTAATTGCCGTTATAGGCATTATGTTATGGCAGGATTGGAAGTTGGCGCTGATTACCCTGATACCTATGCCTTTGCTTTTTGCATCAACCTATGTGTTTAAAGAGGCTATCAAATCATCCTTCCAGGAAGTGCGTACGCAGGTAGCGCAGTTGAATACCTTTTTGGCAGAGCATATCAGTGGTATCAGCATCATTCAATACTTTGCCCGCGAAGAACAGGAGATGCGCAAGTTCCGTTCGGTAAATATGAAGTATCGCGATGCCAACATTCGCTCTAACTGGTACTACTCTATCTTTTTCCCGGTGGTAGAGATATTGTTTGCCATTTGTATGGCCCTGCTGGTTTGGTATGGCTGTAAACGTATCCTGAACGATCAGCAACTGCATGCTATTTCGGCTTCGCCAAATGGCATTACGCCGGGTGTTATTACCGGCTTTATTGTGCTGTTGAATATGCTGTTTCGGCCTATACGCCAGCTGGCTGATAAATTTAATACCCTGCAAATGGGTATGGTTGGTGCCGACAGGATATTTAGGGTGTTGGATACCGATGAGGTTGCAACCGACGACGGTACACTTGCTCCGGCGGTTTTACAAGGCGAAATTGAATTTAACAACGTTTGGTTTGCCTATAACGATGAGAACTGGGTACTAAAAGATATTAACTTCCACATTAAACCCGGCGAAACATTGGCACTGGTTGGCGCAACCGGCGCGGGTAAGTCATCAACCATCAACATCCTTAACCGCTTTTATGATATTGGCCGTGGCGAGGTAAAGGTTGACGGGCACGACATCCGCGAGTATAAAGTAGATTACCTGCGTTCAAAAATTGCGACGGTTATACAGGATGTGTTTTTGTTTACCGATACCATCGGCAACAATATCAGCCTGAATAACGAGGATATTACCCGGGAAGAAATTATCGCGGCAGCAAAAGATGTGGGTGCGCATGAATTTATTGAACGCCTGCCAGGTGGATATGATTATAACGTAATGGAGCGCGGCGCGACGCTTTCGGCAGGGCAGGCACAATTGATCTCGTTTATCCGTGCGTTGGTTTACAACCCCGCTATACTGGTGTTGGACGAAGCTACCTCATCGGTAGATACCGAAACGGAACTGCTGATACAAAATGCCATCAATAAACTTATGCAGGGCCGTACGGCTATTGTTATTGCCCACCGTTTATCAACCATACAAAACGCCAACAAGATTATTGTGCTTGACCATGGCGAGATCAAAGAAATGGGCACCCACCAGGAACTACTGCGTATTGACGGTGGCTACTACCGCAAATTGTACGACCTGCAATTCAATTCAGCCGGGATAGCCAAGCCGCTGGAATAATTTATTTTGACTCCAATCGGCGTGCGTCATCATCAGATGCATCGGGCTGATTTTGCTTTGGCGGATTTTTTACAGGATTTACCGGTTGCTCTTCCTTTTCATACTTTTTAGCTACATTTTGCTGATGCGGTTCATCGGCGCCATATTGCTTATCTTCTTTCTTTACTACGCTTTTGTGTCCTTCGTCAGCAGGCCTGTTGGTAGGTGTGTCTGACGGTGAAGGTTTATCGTGGTTGTTTGCAGGTGTTGTCATGATAGAATAACAGGTGGGCGCGTGATTTGTTTCTTGTCGAGCCTAGTGCTTAAACCCGCGCGTCATTGCTTCGTGCCTCGCAATGACGGTTTGGTACTTAGGCGTTAATTATTGTTAATTATCCGCTATAAACTTTTACCTTTAGAGCAGGTTTGTTAATTTCGCAAACTATAAGAATAGGATCTGAGTTTCAAATCTCATATCCAACATCTCATATCTATACAAAGCATGGAAGAATTTGAAGCAAGCTCATCGGCAAAAAAAACAAAAACGATATACATATCTACCGTTTTTGGCATTGCCATGGTTTTATTGATGATAGGGTTGCTTGGGCTGATATTGGTACACGCCAATAACCTGTCGCGCTACGTTAAAGAAAATATCGTGCTGAACATCTTTATGGATGATTCGGCACACGAAACCGATGTACTGCAACTGCAAAAACAACTGGATGCCAACCCTATGGTAAAGCAAACCCAGTATGTAAGTAAAGAGCTTGCCGCCCGTAACCTGCAAAAAGACCTGGGCGAGGATTTTGTAAAATTCCTGGGCTATAATCCGTTATCGCAATCGCTGGATATTTACCTGAAAGCTGATTACGCTAACAATGCCGGTATAGATAAATTTAAAGCGCAACTGCTTAAAAATCCATTGGTAAAAGAGGTAAAATATCAGCAATCGCTGGTTGATCAGATGAACTCTAACCTTACATCTATCAGCTTGATCATATTGGCTTTCGCAGGCATCTTTGTAATATTATCCGTAGCACTGATCAACAACACCATCAGGTTAGCTATCTATTCACAACGTTTCCTGATCAAATCAATGCAACTGGTAGGTGCTACAAAAGGGTTTATTCGTAAGCCGTTTTTGCTTTACGGCATCTGGCATGGTTTGTTAGGCGCTTTAATATCTATTGTAATATTGATAGGTACGCTGTTCCTGGCTAATAAACAAATTCCTGATTTGGTTATCCTGCAAAGCCCTGCTGAGTTTGGTATGGTGTTTTTAGGTATTGTGATACTGGGGATCTTTATATCGGCCTTTAGCACATTCCTGGCAGTTAATAAATTTTTACGCTTAAAAATATACGATCTGTATAGATAGTTAACTGGTTCATTAGTTTATTTGTAGCTAATCAATCACTAACTCATTAATTCAAAAAATCACTAATTAAAGATATGGCACTGCAACAAACAAAAACAGCTGCAAGCAAAACACAAACGCCGGTAAGCAATCCAACCACTCCCGGTCAATTTATATTCAGCAAAGATAACTACATGTGGCTGATCATCAGCATAGCTGTGGTTGCCTTTGGCTTTGTATTGATGAGCGGTACTACCGATATTTATAGCACAACCAAAATTGTTATTGCACCAATTGTGGTATTAGCAGGTTTCGGCCTTGGTTTTTATGCTATTTTAAAAAAGCCGGCCGCTAAGTAATGAATATCATCCACGTAATTGTCCTTGCTATTATTGAGGGCATCACCGAGTTTTTGCCCGTTTCATCTACAGGGCACATGATCATTGCTTCTTCAGTAATGGGTATCCAAAGCGATGATTTTGTAAAACTTTTTACAGTTGCTATCCAGTTAGGCGCTATCCTGTCGGTAGTAGTGTTATACTTCAAACGCTTCTTTCAAACCATTGGGTTTTACTATAAACTTTTTGTAGCCTTTATACCCGCCGCGGTGTTTGGTTTGTTGTTTAGTAAAAAAATAGACGCTTTATTAGAAAGTGCTTTAACAGTAGGTATTACCCTTTTTATAGGTGGTATTATTCTGCTTTTTGTAGATAAATGGTTTAACAGGCCCGATGTTAAAGAAGAAAAAGAGATAAGCTATTTAACCGCCCTTAAGATCGGTTTCTTCCAGTGCTTATCTATGATACCAGGTACTTCCCGTTCGGCTGCTACAATAGTTGGTGGTATGAGCCAAAAGCTTAGCCGCAAGGCAGCTGCCGAGTTTTCTTTCTTTTTGGCCGTGCCTACCATGTTTGCCGCTACCTGTAAAAAATTGTACGATTTTTATAAAGAAGGCCACGTCTTTACCGGCGAAGAAATTAAACTTTTGGCTATCGGTAACGTAATAGCATTTATTGTAGCCCTGCTGGCTATTAAAACATTCATCACATTTTTAGAGCGCCGCGGTTTTCAGCTTTTTGGCTGGTACCGTATTTTGGTAGGCGGGGTAATAATTATCCTTTACCTAAGCGGCCATAATTTACAAGTGATATAAAACCGGGATTAAACGGGTTTTAAGGGTTATCAGATTTGATTCGGATATAATCCTGTAATCAGGTAGATCACCTTAATCAAGGTTCAAACAAATGAGTACTTCCTTTTCATCCATACAAGATTTTGCAGACGGCCAACTCCTCCTCATCAATAAACCCTACAAATGGACAAGCTTTGATGTTGTAGGTAAGCTGCGCAACTCCTTTAAGCCTCTAAAGCTTAAGGTAGGTCATGCAGGTACGCTCGACCCATTGGCTACAGGCCTGCTTGTCATCTGCACCGGTAAAATGACCAAGCAGATAGATACCTTCCAGGCCGAGGACAAGGAATATACCGGTACCATGGTGCTGGGTGCAACCACCACCACTTACGATTTGGAAAGCGAACCGGAGACCAGATTTGATGTTAGCCACTTAACCGACGAACAAATAAAAGCTGCCTGCGCACAATTTACCGGTGAGATACAACAATACCCGCCCGCGCACTCGGCCATAAAAATTGATGGCGAGCGCCTGTACGAAAAAGCCCGCCGCGGCGAAGAAGTTGAGCTGCGCCTGCGTAACGTCACCATATCCGAATTTGAGATAACCCGTATTGAACTGCCTGAAGTTGATTTTAGAGTGGTTTGCAGCAAGGGTACGTACATCCGTTCGTTGGTAAATGATTTTGGTGCGGCGTTAAATAATGGCGCGTATATGTCGGCCTTAAGGCGTACACGCAGCGGAAATTATCGTATAGAAGATGCCCACGAAATATTGGAGCTGGTAAATACCATCCGCGATTTAAAGGCAAGCGAACTACCTGGTACAGCAGTATAAATTTTACACTTCAACAAACAAAAAGCTGCTTAGTCCTTTTACCTTTGTGCCGGCACAATGAAGATCTATAATCATATTGACGAATTTAAAGCGGTTAAAAACGCCGTGGTTACCATTGGTACATTTGATGGTGTGCATATAGGTCACCGCAAAATTATATCGCGCATTAAAGAACTGGCAGCAGCTACAGGCGGCCAAACGGTTATCCTTACCTTCTTCCCGCATCCGCGCATGATACTGCACCCCGAGGATGAAAGCCTTAAACTCATTAATACCATTAACGAAAAGGCCGAACTTCTGGAGCAATTAGGTGTGGATCATTTGATCATCACTCCATTTTCGCGCGATTTTTCAAACCAAACTGCCGAGGGTTACATCCGCGATGTACTGGTAAATAAGATAGGTACCAAAACCATTGTAATAGGTTACGACCACCGCTTTGGTAAGGACAGGCAGGGTGGCCTGCAAGATCTGCTAACCTTGGCACCGCAGTATAACTTCGAGGTAGTAGAGATTCCCGAACAGGATATAAACGATGTAGCGATCAGCTCTACCCGTATCCGTACGGCATTGCTTGAAAACAATATCAACATCGCTAACGAATGCCTTGGCTATCCGTTCTTCATTACAGGTAAGGTTATCCGTGGCGATCAGTTGGGCCGCGAGCTGGGTTACCCAACAGCCAACTTACTGATTGAGGAAAGTTATAAACTGATACCTGCCGATGGTATTTTCGCGGTTAAAGTTAAAGTGGCCGGTAAGGAATATACCGGCATGGCCTACATTGGCCACCGCCCCACCGTTAACGGCATGACGCGTAACATCGAGGTAAATATCTTTGATTTCAGCACCGAGATCTACAACCAGCAACTCCGTATGGAATTCCTGCACTTTGTGCGCGGCGACATCAAATTCTCATCGCTTAAAGAACTGGTAATACAATTGGGTAAAGATAAAGAAGACGTGCAGGCCCTGTTGATATTAAACGGACCGCAGTTTAATACGTAGTTTTCACTTCATTTTCATAAACAAAGCCTAGTTTCCCTTTTATTTATTGCGCATTAAGTTTTAATTAAGATTGTTACTTTTAACTTATTCCCATAAATTCGTACGTACAGAGATATGGCTAAACTAAACATCGATAAGCAGGAAAGCGATTTCCTGAATAGTACTATATCTCATTGGGAGAAACACCATCTTGTAGACGCGAAACAGGCCGAAGCGTTACGAAACTCGTACGAGGTAAAAGGGTTCGACTGGATGCGCTTGGCCAAGTACAGCATTTGGGTAGCGCTGTTTTGCGGGGCTATAGCTATCGGTTCGCTCATAGTTGATGATGCCGTTATTAACTGGATAAAAAACCTGTACGATACGCCCGATATTGTGATCAGCATCTTGTCGGCAGTTACCGCTGTTGGGCTGTTTTACCTGGGCCGCAAACGCGAAAAGCAATACCCCGAAAAAGTTTTCAGTAACGAGGCTACTATATTTTTAGGTGTGTTTTTTACCGCCAGTTGCATTGCCTACCTGGGTAAAACATTTGATAATGGCTCGGGGCATTATTCCATCCTGTTCCTGGTATCGGTATTTGTATATGGTTTTTTGGCCTACCGCATGGGCTCGCGTTTGATATGGCTGTTCGCACTTGTATCGCTGGGCAGTTGGTTCGGTACCGAAACGGGGTATCAAACCAACTGGGCTTTATATTTTTTAGGGATGAACTACCCGCTTCGCTTTGTGCTGTTCGGGTTAATACTGGTTAGCACATGCCACTTATTGAAAGGAAAAAAATGGTTCGCCTACTTTTGGGAGCTTACCTATGTAGTTGGTATGCTGTACCTGTTTATGTCGCTTTGGTTGTTAAGCATATTTGGTAACTATGGCAGTTTGGATATGTGGTGGCAAATTAAACAGATCAGCCTGTTTTACTGGGGTATTATATCGGCAGTGGTTGCCGGGGCATTTATGCTGTATGGCTTAAAATTTAAAGATGTAATAGCCCGCGAGTTTGGTATCACCTTTCTTATCATATTCTTATACACCAAATATTTCGAATACTTTTGGGATCATACCAATAAAACGCTTTTCTTCGCCATCCTTGCTCTGTCGTTTTGGCTAATAGGCCGCAAGGCAGAGAAAATCTGGAATATCAATACAGAAACCGAATCTCTGCCTGAGAATAACTAATGCTTTTTAGTTGTCATGCTGAGGATCTATCGGCGAATAGGGGCTTCACTCAGCATAACAAATTTCGCCTTTGTTGGTGTTGTCACCAATAAATTACCGGTGCTTAAAAAATATCAGGTACACCTGCTTAACTACATGGTAAGCCGCAAAAGCAAAAAACAGAATGGCTATACTAATGTCAATAACGCGTCCACTCAGCTCAAATTTCCGTTGCAGGTATTTGGCAAATTTGGCATATAAAAACAGGGCGATAAAAGCACCTGCTGCCGAACCAATGCTGAATATAATTAGAGCTAACCTGCCATCTGCTATCCATTCGTGTGTGATCAGGTAAGTTCCGGTAACCATCCAAAAGGGGATCTGCATCGGGTTAAGGAAGCCAAGTAGAATGCCGTATTTAATACTGGCGTGGTTACTATAAGTAGTTTTGGGCGGTTTATTGCGGTTTAACCAGGTAATAGTGCCCAGAGTACCAAACAGCACAACCATTATCCAGTCGATGATGGTATCCAGCCTAACCTCTTCAGAGAGCCATTTGGCACCCTGCATCACCACATAGGTAAAAAAGAATTCAACGCAGCTAAACGCGATAATAAATTGCAGTGCCTGTTTAATACCACGGTTTATAGTGATCTGTACTAAAGTAAGATTAATGTTACCGGGGGGGATGTACCCTATAAAATTGGCTATTACCCCGATAAAAAAGGTTAGGAATATCATCGGTGTAAAGATAATATTTAAAGGGTAAAGTATGAAAGTTAAGATTGTGACGGTACCTGCGAGTCGTGCTTTTAAAAACGGCGTCGGGCAATCCAGATAGTCAAAGTGTGCAAAGTATCAAACGCGGGTAAAGGCCTGACAGAAAAGCGGGCCAAAAGGTAAACGCCTGTGGGGAGAAGCTTTTTTCTGTCTTGATCTTTTGGTTTACTTTTCTATCAAGAGAAAAGTAACAGCCCTTCCGCGGCAATTGAGCGGGTGGATTATCATAGTGGTAAACTAAGCAAGAGAGATGCGGATGGATTTGCTGGCATGACGGGAAACGCGAAGTATCGCGTCTCTACCGGGTATGGCGATTTATGAGCGGTGATACTTCGCATCATTGACAAAATTGCCTCTATATTTCGCATATTTGCACTCAATATGTCTGCTCATAAAATAGTGTCATTATTACCCGCAGCAACCGAGATGGTTTGTGCATTAGGATTAGAAGGTAACCTTGTTGGCCGCTCGCACGAGTGCGATTACCCCGAAAGTGTAAAAAACTTACCGGTATGTTCTGAAGCCAACTTTCCTGATGGTTTAAGCAGCGCCGATATTGATGTAAAGGTAAAAGAGATCCTGGCCGAAGCCTTGTCGGTTTATACCGTAAAGCGCGATGTGATCAAAGAACTGTCGCCCGATGTGGTAATTACTCAGGCGCAATGTGATGTTTGCGCTGTATCGTTACCCGAGGTAGAGCAGGCGCTGGAAAGCTATCTGGACAAGCAGGTAAAGATCATCTCATTGCAACCCAATAGCGTTGATGGTATATTTACAGATATAGCTACCGTTGCCAAAGCTTTAAATGTGGAAGTAGCGGGTGAGCGTTTGCTGGAAGACCTAAACGAACGCGTCGACATTATCCGCCATAAGCTAAAGTTTATGGAGAACAAGCCAACTATTGCCTGTATAGAATGGCTTGAGCCTATGATGATATCGGGCAACTGGATCCCCGAACTGGTAAGCATTGCAGGTGGTACCCCTATATTGGCGCAGGCTGGTAAACATTCCCCGTATGTAAGCTGGGATAACATCCGCGACAGCGACCCCGAAATTATCCTGCTGATGCCTTGCGGCTTTTCTATAGAACGCACGATGCGCGAGATAAACCTCCTGTTAGAGCAACCCGGCTTTAACGAGCTAAAAGCTGTGAAAAATAACCGCATTTATATTGCCGATGGCAACCAATACTTTAACCGCCCCGGCCCAAGGATAGTAGACTCGGTAGAGATATTGGCCGAGATCATCCATCCCAAGCAATTTGCATTTGGCTACGAAGGTGACGGTTGGATAAAATTCTCACTTTAAAAAATATTTTAAAAAGTATTTCTACATTTTAAATTTATTATATTTACGGTACGTTAGATTTTTATCTGATGCAGAGACGCGAAAAGTTTTAAGTGATATTCAAAAGGAATGTCATGGTGAGCTTGTCGAACCATTTACCGATATTGTATACCGTTTAGTTTTCGACAGGCTTAAACCGATAAAGTATTTTTGCGTCTTTGCGAGAAATATAAACCAATAAACAAACCTAAATATAAACCAATGCGCCGTTTCTTTTCCCTATTGTTATTTGTTGCAGTTAATATAAAAGCTGTAGCTGTAATGGCCGATGCGCCAACTTTTGATATTAAAGACCTGCACCTGAGCTGGGAGGTGATTGACAACAACTATCAGAACAAACATGAAGCACTTACCTCTTTAACCATCACTAACAAGGGAAAACAAACTTTACCTGCCGGTGGCTGGAAGATCTACTTTAACTCATCGCGTAATTTTATTGCTGATGCAGTTAGCGGTAACGCCAAAGTATTACAGGTAAACGGCGATTTATACAGCATCACCCCCAACGATAAATTCAAAGAAATAAAACCCGGCGAAAGTTTGCGTATCGACTACCTGTGCGAGGATATTGTGGTAAACTTTACCGATGCCATTGAAGGCCCTTATTTTGTATGGGATGCCGAACCTACTAAAGGTTACTGGCCCGGCGATTTTACCATCAAACCCTTTAACCCAACCTACCAGGGTTTAATTACACCCGAGATATTGTATAATCAGAACAAGATCATCCGGGATATCCCTGCATCGCAACTGCAAAAAATTATCCCAACACCGGTTAGCTACACAGAAAATGCAGGTAATTTTGTAATTACCAATGCAGTAAGCATTATAAGCGACCCGTTATTTGCTAAAGAGAAAGCCTACTTTATAACCGGTATCGAAAAACTTTTAGGCAGTAAATTAAAAGGTACATCAACCAATAAAAAGATCATTTTTAAGAAGGATGATACACTGGGTGCGGAAGCTTATACACTTAATGTAACCCCAAATGATATGACCATTACAGCATCAACCCCTGCGGGATTGTTCTATGGTATCCAATCTTTTAAAACTTCTATATCTGCCACGCCGTGGATGAAGGCGCAGGCCAGCATCCCGGTGCCCTGCATTAATGTAAAGGACGAACCTCGTTTCCCTTACCGCGCTGTAATGCTTGATGTTGCCCGCAATTTCCAGAGCAAACAACAGGTGCTTAAACTCATCAATTTGATGGCGGTTTATAAGCTGAATAACCTGCACCTGCACTTAACGGATGATGAGGGCTGGAGGATAGAGATACCGTCGTTACCTGAACTGACCGCTATAGGCTCAAAACGCGGCCATACATTGGATAGCAAAGCATTCCTACCGGCATCACATGGTTCTGGTCCCGATTTTGAAAATAAAGCCGGTACCGGCTTTTATACCAAAGCCGATTATATAGAGATACTGAAATATGCTACCGAACGCCACGTAACCGTAATGCCTGAGATAGAAACCCCCGGCCACGCCCGTGCCTCTATCAAAGCGATGGATGCCCGTTACGCCCGCTTACTTGCTGCAGGTGATAAAGCCGGTGCCGAACGTAACCTGCTGCGCGATATGAACGATAAATCCGACTACCGTTCGGTACAATACTGGAATGATAACGTGATTGATGTATCCATGCCATCAACCTATAACTATATTGAAACCGTAGTTGGCGATCTGGTAAACATCTACAAAGAAGCTGGTGCGCCGCTGCCTGCTATCCATTTTGGTGGAGATGAGGTGCCTGCACATGTTTGGGAGCAATCGCCGGCTTATTTGGCTTTAAAAGCCAGCAACCCCGACATCCAAAACACCGGCGACCTGTGGTATTACTTTTACGGCAGGGTGAATGATATCCTGAAGAAACGCAACATTCGTTTAGCCGGATGGGAGGAAATGGCCCTGCGCAAAACGCTGGTGGATGGGCAAAATACCTATGTGCCAAACCCACAGTTTTTGGGAGAAAAGATGCAGGTTGATGTATGGAACAACGTACTTGGCGACGGGCAGGAAGATTTGGCCTATAAACTGGCAAACGGCGGTTATAAAACGGTGCTTACCTGTGTAACCAACCTGTATTTTGATATGGCGAACTATAAATCGTACGATGAGCCCGGGTACTATTGGGGAGCGTTTTTGGGTATAGATAAGTTCTTCTCATTTATCCCTTACGATTACTTCAAAAATGCCGACGTGGATAAGAACGGTCGTCCGGTAAACCGTAACCTGTTTGTGGGCAAACAACGCCTTACCGATTATGGTAAAACCAACATCATTGGCCTGCAGGGCGCACTTTGGGCAGAAACGGTAAAAACACCCGAGCGCATGGATTACATGATCTTCCCTAAGTTGATCGGTTTGGCAGAGCGTGCGTGGGCAAAAGACCCGTCATGGGCCACAGAACGCGATACCACAAAAGCCCGTGAATTATACAATGCCGACTGGAGCAAATTCCTGAATATATTAGGTAAGCGCGAGCTGCCAAGATTAGCCTACTACAACGGCGGCTACAACTTTCGTATCCCAAAACCGGGTGTGATATTAGAGGATGGCAAATACAAAAGCAATATTCAGTTCCCTGGGATGGTTATCCGTTACACAACAAACGGCAAAGAACCTGATGCCAACAGCCCGGTTTATGAAAAACCTATCCCGGCAAACGGCATTATTAAGTTCCGCGCGTTTGATGCCAAAGGGCGTGGCGGTAATGTAGCCGAAGTGCAGAATAAACAGGAACCGGCGTTGTAAACTAAACCCTATACCAACGCGTCACTGCGACCGATAGCGTGGCAATCTTTGATAGAAAGTAGGCGACATGCATGTCGAGGATTGCCACGTCGCTACGCTTCCCGCAATGACGTGGCGAAGAAGTTACATATTCACATTCACCCCCAAAAAGTAATTGCGTAGTGGTGCGGGGTTAAAGTACCGTGTGCCAACAGCATTCAAATCATTACCGAGGCTGTATTGTTGGTTAAGCAGGTTATCTGCCCCGGCGTAAAGCTCAAAACGGGTTTTACGGCTGATGGCATGTTGCCAGGAAGCCTTGGCTTGCAGCAGGTTATACTTAGCCGCATAAATGCTATTGGCATCATTAAGCGGGATGCTTGAGGTGTAGTTATGCTGCACAAATAATGACAATGATGCAGGCAGGTTAAGCAGTACGGATGATACCGCAACCTCGCGTGGTACACCTGTTAAGCGATTGCCCGAATAATTTGCTCCCGACGCATTGTAATCACTAAACTTAAACCGGCTTAAGGTTAGCCCCGTGTTTAGCTGGATGCCACGGATAAAATTTATAGTGTTAGGCCTAACAACCCATCCCGATGCGGCAATTTCAATTCCCGGTTGATTGGTGCCTCCGGCATTAATGTAATATTCTTTCTCGTTGGCATCTAACTGGCGCACAATGGCATTTTTTAGCTTGTAGTAAAATATCGAGGCATCCAGTATAAATAGCTGCTCCTTATCCCGCAAGCGGAACCCTGTTTCATAATTCCAGCCCAGCTGTGCCTGCAGGCCGGTGTTGATGATATTGTTGGTTGGCCTAACCTCGGCAGTTGTTGGTGTAGAATACCCGCGACTAACCGACGCCCGCCAGATAAAATTGTTAGTGAGTTGGTAGGATAGCGCCAGCCTTGGCATCACCACTGCATCAAACCTGCGGTTGGTAAAATCAGCCTCGTTCAATGGGGCCAGGTTACGGAATTTATACCCATAGTAGTTTAGGCTGGCTGCTGCTTCAATATGCAAACGCTTAAAAATATCCGCCGCGTAACGAGCGAAGAAAAAGTGCTGCCCGGTGTTTACCTTATCTATTTTTTGAATGTTGCCCTTTTCGCCTGCGTTGTTATCATAGTTACTGATCTGCGAATTGGTTTGCTGCCATTCCATACCCATATTCAATTTCCAGTCGAAGTTTTCCTTTGGGATAGCCGCCAGTTCAAAGTAGGTGCGTATGCCGTAGGTGTTTTCATCGCGCTGCTCGTAATTGGTAATAAATGGATTGGCAAAATCTACATGGCTGCCAAAAATGGCCAGTACGTTGCGGATACGGTCGGTAAGCTGCGCATCATTCACTAGGCCACCCAAAAGCATTTTGGTGTTAATGCGGATCTTTTGATCTATAGCGCCGGGCAAGGTAGCTGTGGGCAGCCTTGCACTGCGCGGGTTGGCCTGCATTTGCGCCAGGGTTAGGCCGCCAGGTGTTTGATAATCAAGGTCGGAGTACAACACCAGCGCGCGCAATTCGCTGTTTTGGGCATATTGGTAAGCATCGCCGGCTTGAAAATAGTTGCGGTGCATGCGGCTGTTTTGGCGATAACCATCATACGTTTGGTACGATTGGTTAAAATTAAAGCGGTTTTTAGCCCCGGTGTTTTGTAAGGAAACCTTCTCATGAAACAAACCATACGAGCCACCATTTATCCCTGCCGAAAGGTAATTACTATCGGTACGGTTAACGGGGCTTAACAAAACTACCCCGCCCGAATTTGCCCCGAACAGGCTTCCATCCGGCCCTTTTAGGATTTCAATATGGCGAATGTTACTGATATCGACTGCATTTAAATAAGTATTGCCCCCTGCATCAGTAAGCGGGATTTCGTCAAAATAAATTTTAACATCCCTCACTCCAAACGGCGAGCGCAGCAAACTCCCCCTGATGGATAAACGGTAGCTGCCCGGCGAACGCTCTTCTGCCCGTACACCCGGCACTGTATTTAAAGCACTCACAAACGAATTATCGGGCTGTTGCTTTAGTTGCGCAGCCCCCAATACACTTACTGAAGCAGGTACGCTCAGCACAGGTTGTTCTGACAGGTATGCTTTGATGGTAACAGGCTTTAGCTGGCGTACCGTATCTGTTTTAGCGGCAGGTTTATTTTGAGCTAAAACTGCCCCCGTTAGTATTAGCAGCGGGAACAGCACCAGGCAATGTTTATTCATAGATAAAACGAAACTAATAAAAATAGCCCGTTACATTGTAATGGGCTATGCTTGTTATCGAATAATTCCATTCCGTTTATTTAGCGCTTACGCGCCATATCCGGTTACTGGTATCATCAGCTACCAGCAACGAACCATCCTGGGCAACTGCTACGCCAACCGGACGCCCGTAAACCTCTTTCTTTTGGGCATTTGCAATAAAGCCGGTTAAAAAGTCTTCCATCTGTGGTGCGGGCTTGTTGTTAACAAATGGTACAAAACCAACTTTATACCCCGATAGCACCGACCTGTTCCATGAACCATGCTGGCCAATAAAGGCCCCGTTTATATACTTTGCAGGGAACTTTTTACCGTTGTAAAACACCAAGCCTAATGATGCGGTGTGAGGACCTAAAGACAGATCGGGTGTAATGGTTTTCTGCACAATATCGGGGCGTTTAACTTCCAGGCGCGGGTCTTCATGCTGGCCGAAGTAGGCCCATGGCCAGCCGTAAAAGCCACCGGGTTTAACGCTGGTTAGGTAATCGGGTACCAGGTCGTCGCCAAGGTTATCACGTTCGTTAACGGCGGCGTAAAGCACTCCTGTCCCCGGCTGAAAGTCTATCCCCGCAGGGTTACGCAAACCGCTTGCGTAAATTTTTTCTCCGCTGCCATCAGGGTTTATCTCTAATACATCGGCGCGGCGTTTTTCAACCTCCATGCCGTGCTCGGCAACGTTTGTGCCTGATCCAACAGCTATGTATATTTTGGTCCCGGCGGCATTTGCGCGAAGGTTGCGTGTCCAGTGGTTATTGTACCCGCCTGCGGGTAATGATAATATCATTTTGCCGGGAGTTGTTATTTGGGTTTGCCCGGGTTTATAATCGTATTTCCAAAGTCCATCGGTATTGGCAACGTAGAATGAGTTGCCCAGTATCAGCATACCATAGGGCTGGTTTAACCTGGTTAAAAATACACCGCGCATATCCGGTACGCCGTCGCCATTGGTATCGCGCAGTATGGTAATGCGGTTAGCGCTTTTCCCAAGGTTTTGTGAAGCTGCAACACCTATAATTTTTGCGCCGATCTTTTTAATGCCCTTAGTTTCGGTATTAGCTTCAGATACCAGGACGTCGCCGTTGGGGGCTATGTAAATATTGCGTGGGTTTTTTAGCGTGTCTGCAAACAGGTTAACCGTAAAACCGGGGGGCGCTATGGGCATTTTACCGGCCGGCCAGCCAATTACCTTGCAGTAATTACTCACTGCCTTGGTTTGGTATGGGGCGGGGAGCTTAACTTCTTGTTTTACATCTGTGTTAATATCGTCGGCTTTCGAGGCATCTGCCTTTTTTTGTTTGCAGCTTGCTGCCAGTAAGGTAATGCCTGCTATGTATGCTATATAAGTTTTCATTTTATTTTTTAGTTAAATAATTAACTTGTGATGATATGTTTTGTTTGTGAATGAAAATGGGTTAAAAATCTTTATTGCAAAGAATATAAAGCAATTATGTAGTAAAAAAATATATTTTTGATATAAGTCTGTATACCAGCGCGTAAATGCTAACCAAAAAATTAAAATTACTTTTACCGGTATTCATAATATTGCTTTCTGCAAGGGGGCTTGCGCAAAGCAGCCTGGGCGACCCTGTGCTGTATGAAGACTTTGGTTTTGGCACAAATTATACCCCGATTGGCCCACCGTTAGGTAGTAAATACACCACCATGCAAGCTGGCGGTAACGGTGGTCGCTGCCCAAATCCGGGTGCTTATTTAATTTTAAACAGTTCAGCCAATTGTTACGGTGATACTTTTAAAACCATAAACTTTGACCATAGCGGCACAAACCCTTTTGGGTATTTGATGATGGTGAACGGTGATGATAAACCTGTAGTTTACTATACCAATACAATAGATGCAGGAGTGTTTTGCGCAGGTGCAAAATATCAGTTTGCCGCTTACCTAAACAATATTAATACCGGGATGCCACGCCCGGACGGGTATGTTGATGCTGATGTGAGATTTACCGTTAAAACATCTAAAGGCGCAATTTTGGCTGATTATGTTACCGGCCCGCTTGACCCAAATGAGAGCTTTGCACAATATCATGTAGATTTTGTAGCGCCTAATGATGGTTCGGATGTGATAATTACGCTAAGCAATAATGCGCTAACAGGTACCGTAGGTAATGATTTTGCTATGGACGATATTACAGTTAAAGCTTATGGGCCGGTAATAGATGCCGGCATTGGCTCAACAACTGGCCCTACCACAATCCCTCAGTGCTTGGATGACGGGCCTAAAAAGTATATTTTAAAGTCATTCCCTCATAACTATACCACGCCCCAGTACCAATGGCAATCAAACTTTAATAAAAATGGTTGGGTTAATATGCCGGGTAAAACAGGCGCAAACCTTCCTTTGGATAACGAATTTTTAAACCCCGTTGTGGGTAAATATCAATATCGTGTCGGCGTTTTAAGTGCGCCGGGGGTATCATTAAATTGCCAAACATTTTCACTACCAATAACCATTGATGTTGTTAAAAACCCGAGTTTTAAATTGCCCGAAATAACATCTGTTTGTAAAGGCGAAATATTATCTATACATGCAGACGGGGGAACTGAATTTCATTGGACCTATCCGGATGGGCGCACTTCTGATGCTCATTTCTTAGACGTAAGTACCAGTGCATCAAAAAGCGACGAAGGGGTATATAAGGTTGTTATTTCGCAGGATGGCTGTTCATATCTCACGCAAACACAGGTTGTGGTGGGCGAACCATTAGTTATAAAAGTGGATGACGCCGCGCCTGTAATATGCGAGGGGCAGGCGGTTCAATTAGGTGTAAGCGGGGGGACTACATATAAGTGGACACCATCTATGGGCTTAGACCATGATGATATACCAAACCCAATGGCAAATCCAAAGGTTAATACCGAATATAACGTTTTAATAAGTAACGGGAGCTGCACCAAGCAACGAACGGTTACCGTAACTGTTTTAAAACTGCCTGTTGCCAATGCCGGGCCCGACAGAACTATGAAAGAGGAGGAGCCTATAACACTGCATGGTACAGTTGCTGGTACAAACGTTAATTATTTTTGGACACCAACCGATTACATGGACAATCCAACATCACTTACACCCCAAATTAATCCGCCTGATAATATAACTTATACCCTGCACGTACAATCGCCCGACAATTGCGGAATAGTAAGCGATGAGATGGAGGTAAGGGTATTTAAAAAACTTACAGTGCCATCAACTTTTACCCCTAATGGCGACGGCATAAATGATACCTGGCGCATTGACAAACTAATAACTTATCCCGAAAGTGTATTGACCATTTACACGCGCGATGGGCACGAAGTATTCAGGACCATAGGTGATGCCCGACAGTGGACCGGCATTTACCAGGGCAAGTCTTTGCCTTCAGGCGTTTATTATTACGTTATCGATCTTAAAAACGACTTGCCAAAACGGGCCGGCTGGGTAATGTTATTAAGATAATCACACCCGATACAATTTTTTAATTACTTAGGCGGCTAATTGTACAAAACACACCAATAGCCCGCAAAAAAGTATATTTTTGAAAATCGCTGCCTGTTCAGCAAACCCAATGCAATTTAAACTGAGGTTTCTTTTATTCATACTATTATTATTTGCCGGCACCGTTGCGCGCGCGCAGGTGTGTACAGGTACTTTAGGCGACCCTGTATTTACGCAGGATTTTGGTTCGCCCACAAGAACGGCTACACCGATAGTTACAGGTTATACTTACACTTCAAGTACTTGCCCCAGCGATGGCAGCTACACCATAGCCAACAATACCAGCGCGTGTTTTGGAAACGCATGGCATACCGTTTTGCGTGACCATACCGGCGACCCTGGTGGTTATATGATGATTGTTAATGCCGATGAAACCCCCGGTAAAGAGTTTTTTAAACAAACAACGGATGCGGGGGGATTATGTGAAAAGACTACCTATGAATTTTCGGCGTATGTGATGAACCTCATTTCGCCTAATGGCTCGCATATAAAGCCCAATCTGTCATTTATTATTGAATCACTTGATGGTACTGTTATAAAAAACTATCCTACAGGCGATATACCAGAATCAGCCGGGTCTGATGGATGGGTAAAGTATGGTACATTCTTTAAAACATCACCGGGTGTAACCCAGGTAGTAATAAGGATAGTAAACAATGCTCCCGGCGGCAACGGGAACGACCTTTTGCTGGATGACATCGCCTTTAGGGCATGCGGGCCTGATGTACACGTGAGTTTTTCGGGCGACGTATCAGTTATCGAAAAAAGTGTTTGTGTGGGTAGCCCGGCTACTTACCATTTAACCACACCACAAATAACCGCATATGATCATCCACGTTATCAATGGCAGGTAAATGATGGTACCGGATGGAGCGACATCCCCGGGGCAACAAATTCGTTTTATGATGTTGTTCTTCCTGCAAATACCCCGGTCGGCGCGTATCAATACAAAATTGGCCTGGCCGAGGGGGATAATATAACATCTTTAAAGTGCCGCGCTTATTCCAATCCGGTTACCATTAATATCACTTCCTATCCCGACCCGCCTGCACCTACAGCCTCACCAATATGCGAAGGCGAACAACTTACCTTAACAGCATCGGGAGGGGCTACCTATAAATGGAACGGGCCGGGGATATCTGAGACCTCTCAGAATCCTCTTATCATACCTCATGTAACCATAGCTAATCAAGGCCAGTACCATGTAGAGGTAATATCCGCTGCCGGTTGCTCAACATTCCGCAATGTAGATGTTACCGTTAACCCCAAACCCATTGTTACTGTAGGCCAGGTGCTGCCAGTTTGCAGGGGCAACGGTATCCAAGTAGCAGCATCTGTAGATGATGTTAGCTTATATACTTATAGCTGGTTACCGGCTGCGGGCTTGTCAGATGCAAACGTTTATAACCCAATTGCCAGTCCCGATAATTCAACACTGTATACTGTTACGGTAACCAATAAAATTACTAACTGCTTTAATACGGCACAGGTGCAGGTTAATGTGCTTGATGTGCCGGTAGCTCATGCGGGTAACGATAAAAAGATCTTCGAGGGGCAATCCATCAAACTTGATGGCAGCGCAGAAGGAAACGTAACTTATTCATGGTCGCCGCCTGATTACCTGGACGATCCGCATTCTCCAACCCCCATTGCCACTCCACCGCATAATATGCCTTATTTACTTACAGTAACATCGGCCAACGGCTGCGGTATAAATACAGATGAGGTGTTTATAAGGGTTTTCCAAAAAATAGTTATTCCAAGCACATTTACGCCCAATAACGATGGTGTGAACGATATATGGAATATTGAAGCTTTAGAAACGTACCCGCAAAGCACTATATCTGTTTATACCCGTAACGGTAAACAGGTGTTTCAAAGCCGGGGTTATGGTAAACCATGGGATGGAAAACTCAACGGAACCCTGCTTCCGGCTGGTACCTACTACTATGTTATCGATCTGGAAAATGGTATGCCGAATATGTCGGGCTGGGTGCTGCTGGTAAGGTAAATTAAAATTTAATGAACTTATCCATCTGCTCGTTAGTGTAGCGCAGCGTGTCTTCGGCAGTAAGGTTGCCATTGCTGTCCATCTCTTTACGGATAGATGCGATATGGATCTTGAGCGGCATAACATGCAGGTTAAGGTAATGGCAAACACCCGTAAAATGATCTATGCCCCGTATGTTGCCATACTTGCCCGATGAGAGGCCAACAAGTGCGGCTTTCTTATCATAAAAACTTTCGGGGAAGCTGCACGCATCAACAAAAACCTTTAAAACGCCGGGGTAACTGCCGTTATACTCGGGTATTACAAACAAAAATTTATCAGTAGCGGTAATAATGTCCTGGATTTGAGCGAAGGCTTCGCTGCGTTTGCCATACAGGTCGGTTTCAATTAAGTTGGGGGGGAGTTGGGCCAGCGATAGCAGGTTGGTTTCCATGCCCTTTGCGGCAAGTTGCTTTTGATAATATTGTGCAAGTTGCAGGGTTGAACTTCCGGGGCGGTTGGTAGATGCTATGATGGTGACCATTTTTATTTAGTAATGAGTGAGCTGGTGAATTAGTGATTGAAAAGTAAGTTGTGCTAATCTTAACTGGCTGTTTTTAAGCCAAAAAAATCACTAATTCACTAAATCAATAACTCACTAATTGCCGTTCACAAATGTTTGTAAGTTGGCAAAACTGTTAATTTCTCAATTGTTTAAATCCGTATCTTTAGCGGCGGATAAATAAACAGTACAAACATAGAAATTTCTAACCCTGTTTTACGTTTCAAATAAACCGCAGATATAAATTTTTTGGAGATACAGAATGAGTAAAATTATTGCTTTAGCCAATCAAAAAGGTGGCGTTGGGAAAACTACATCATCAATAAACCTTGCCGCGAGTTTAGCAGTACTGGAATACAGGACCTTACTGGTAGATGCCGACCCGCAGGCTAACTCAACATCGGGTATTGGGTTCGATCCACGTAACATTAAGAATAGTATTTACGAGTGTATCATCAATGATATTAACCCGCACGATGCCATCCAAAAGACCGACACGCCAAACCTTGACCTGCTGCCAGCGCATATAGACCTGGTTGGTGCCGAAATTGAAATGATAAACCTTACAAACCGCGAGTATAAAATGAAAGCGGTTTTAGAGAGCATTCGCGATGAGTACGATTTTATCATCATAGATTGCTCGCCATCATTAGGTTTAATTACCATTAACGCTTTAACCGCTGCCGATTCTGTGATCATCCCGGTGCAATGCGAGTATTTTGCATTAGAAGGTTTGGGCAAATTATTAAACACGATAAAAATTGTACAATCGCGCCTGAATACGCAGCTACAGATAGAAGGCATATTGCTTACCATGTATGATGTGCGTTTAAGACTTTCAAACCAGGTGGTTGATGAGGTGCGTACGCATTTTGAAGACATGGTTTTTGATACCATTATACAGCGTAACACCCGTTTAAGCGAGGCGCCAAGCTTTGGTATATCGGTAATTATGCACGATGCAAACTGTAAGGGTGCAGTAAACTATCTAAACCTTGCCCGCGAGATAATCCGCAAGAACGGTTTGGTGAGTAACGAAGAACTGGCTACAACAGTAACAGCTTAATTAAATTATGAGTGCAGAAAAAAGAAACGCACTGGGGAAAGGGCTAAGCGCATTGCTTAACGATTCGCCAAGCGTACTTCCATATAAGAATACTAATACCAGTGATAAGGTAAACGCGAGCTCGGTTTCTGAGCTTGATAGCCTTGGCTCAGTTAACGAGATAAAATTAAGCGAGATAGAGGTTAACCCTTTTCAGCCCCGTACCGAGTTTGATGAGCAGGCCCTTGCCGATCTATCAGCCTCTATAAAGTTGCAAGGGTTAATACAGCCTATCACCGTACGTAAGGTTAGCGCGCATGCTTACCAGTTAATATCGGGCGAGCGCAGGTTGCGTGCATCAAAAATGGCGGGCCTTACCCAGATCCCCGCTTATGTACGTACGGCCAATGACCAGCAAATGCTGGAGATGGCATTGATTGAAAACATACAGCGCGAAAACCTTAATGCTATAGAGGTTGCCCTGAGCTTTCAGCGGATGATAGATGAGTGCAGCCTTAAGCAGGAAGAACTGGGCGATCGCGTAAGCAAAAACCGGTCTACCGTTACCAACTACCTGCGATTGCTGAAACTACCGCCCACCATACAGGCATCCTTACGTGATGGCGCCATTTCTATGGGCCATGCAAAGGCTTTGTTAGCGGTTGAAGACCCAACCATTCAGCTTTACATCCATCAGCAGATTATTAAGAACGAACTGTCGGTACGTAAGGTAGAAGAGATGGGGCGGGATATTCAGAAAGCTCCTCAAAAGAAAGAAGGAAAACAACCCGAAACACTATCATACCAGCTGCAAAAGGTTGAGGATGACCTGGCATCGAGGTTTAGCACAAAGGTTAAGCTTAAAGTTAATAGCCAGGGCAATGGAAGCATAGAAATTCCGTTCTTATCCGAAGACGATCTGGGCCGTATACTTGAAATGCTGGATTGGTAGATCTATATATGCTTAAACGATTTTTAACAACTGTGCTTTTTTTAAGTTTCGCCTTTTTTGCAATGGGCCAAACGCCCGATACCGTAGCGGCCAAAGCTAAAACCGATACGGTTGTAAAAAAAATTGATACGGTTAGGCGATCATCATTTGCACCTAAAATAAAAAAAGAGAAGGAGTACCACCCGGATAGCACGCATAGCCCTAAACTTGCCGTAAAACGTTCGTTATTTATACCGGGTTGGGGGCAGTATTATAACAAGGAGTTATGGTATTTAAAAGTACCTGCAATTTATATAGGCCTGGGCTTTTTAGGTAACGCAATTATTGTAAACCAAAAGCAATACAAGATTTTTACTGCACTGGCTAAAATAACCCGGACAGGTGGGATACCAGAAAAAAGCAACCCGCTTTATTCATCGTATCTGAAATATAAGAAAGAGTATGACTTGTATGTTGTTCAATACAACGTATCAAATACTGATCTTGAAAGTGCAGCAAATGGGTATCAGCGTAATTTTCAAATAAGCATACTGGGTGTAATAGCTGTTTGGGGTGTGCAGGCTGTTGAGGCGTATATTACAGCCAAGTTTATTAATGCCTATACGGTAGATAATAACCTGTCATTTAAGGTTAGCCCAACCTTAATGGGGGGGCAACAGCAGCCTATGTATGCTTCAAATTTTAACAGTGCGTTTATTCCGGGGATAAAAATTACCTTTACGCTTTAAAATAAATACAAAGCATTTAGCTAATAAATTTTATCAATGAAAATAGCGTTGTTAGGTTACGGAAAAATGGGCAAAATAATCGAGAAGATAGCCCACGATCGTAAGCACGAAATTGTATTAAAAATAGATTACAGCAACCTTGACGAACTGACCGAGGAAAACCTTCAGAAAGCCGACGTGGCCATCGAGTTCAGCACCCCATCAACCGTTTTAGGGAATATTGAAAAATGCTTTAAGGCAGGCGTGCCTGTTGTTGTTGGTACCACAGGCTGGCACCACGAAATTGCGCAGATAAAAGAACAATGCGAATACCACGGAGGATCGCTGATACATGCTACCAACTTTAGCGTTGGGGTTAATATATTTTTCCACGTAAACAAAATACTGGCCCGGCTGATGAATAACTACCCGTACTATGATGTACAGGTAGAAGAGATCCACCACACGCAAAAGCTCGATTCGCCAAGCGGTACCGCCATTACTATTGCCGAGGGGATCATAGAAAACCTTGACAGCAAAAAAGAATGGAAGAACGTTTTGGTAAGCGATGACAAGCCCGACGATGAAGTTGTTGCCACTAACGAAGTGCTTATCGAATCATTACGTATCGAGAACGTACCCGGCACCCACACCGTAATTTACGATTCTGAAATAGATACCATTGAATTTAAGCACACAGCCCACAACCGTAACGGGTTTGCATTAGGCGCCGTACTTGCTGCCGAATGGGTAAAAGATAAAAAAGGCTTTTATTCGGTTGAAGATATGTTTGATTTTAATAAATAGTAATTAATTTACTGCCCCAATAATTAAGTAATGAACTGGAAATTCTGGAATAAAAATAAATCTAAGGATAAAGCAAAGAAAAAAAAGAGCGCAGCCCGCGAATGGACTGATGCTATCATCTTTGCTGTTGTTGCCGCAACCCTTATCCGCACACTTTTTATAGAGGCGTACACCATACCAACCCCATCAATGGAGCGCTCGCTTTTAGTGGGCGATTTTTTGTTTGTAAGCAAGGTTAACTATGGTGCCCGCACCCCTATGACGCCAATTGCCTTCCCTTTTGCGCATCATACTATGCCAATATTAGGTACCAAGGCTTATTGGGATGGTGTTAAATTGCCCTACTATCGTTTACCCGGTTTAAGCGAAGTTAAAAAAGGAGATGTGGTTGTGTTTAACTACCCTATGGAGGCCGACTCGCCCTATTTCAGGCCGGTTGATAAACGGGAGAATTATATTAAACGCTGCCAGGGTGCGCCCGGCGATACAATTAGCCTCATTAATGCACAGGTATATGTAAATGGCAAAGCCGCACCAAACCCTCCGGGCGAACAAACTGACTATACGGTTACCACTAACGGAACGGACATAAACCCGCAGATCTACTCAGATCTTAATGTGTCGTTATATGATAATGTTGGCGCTCCTACCATGACCAAGGAGAGTGCTTTAAAATTGAAAGCTTATTCAAACATAAAGGCTATTACACCAAATTATAAACCTGCCGGTATTGCCGATCCGATGAACCCGGTGTTCCCGGCAGCGTATCCCAAATACAAGCTTTACGCTACGAATAAAGATTTTGACTGGAATGTTGATAACTACGGCCCTATCATCATCCCTAAAAAAGGCTGGACAGTAAAGCTTGATAGTTTAACCATGCCTGTTTACGGCCGTGCAATTGAAGTGTACGAGGGTAATAAGCTGCAGATTAAAGATGGCAAGGTATTTATCAATGATAAAGAGGCTGCTACCTATACCTTTAAAATGAATTACTACTGGATGATGGGCGATAACCGCCATGATAGCGCCGATTCGCGCTACTGGGGTTTTGTGCCCGAAGATCATATAGTAGGTAAAGCCCTGTTTGTATGGATGAGCTGGGATGATAATGCATCGTTCTTCAGCAAAATTCGCTGGAGCAGGTTGTTTATGGGCATACACTAATTTCCCTTAGGATATTGAAGCCCCATTTGTAGAGTGGGGCTTTTTTTATAACCCACGCGTCATTGCGAGGAGCGTAGCGACGTGGCAATCTTCGACATGCTTATCGCCGACTTTTCTATCGAAGATTGCTACGCTACGCTCAATGACGCGTGGAGAGAGTATTACCTATTCCCCAATGTACTTTAACCCAACAATCCCCCTTGCGTTATCAATCATTTTGATCATCTGGCGAGACATTTCATGTGTAATAACAGGGCTTTCAGTTTTGCCGGCTTTTAATAACTCCACAAAATGGGCTATTTCGTAATTTAAACCTCCGGCTGTAAATGGTTCATCAATTTCTACGGTGCGGCCATCAAGATAGCTGATGGTAGCTTTTGCCGGGTTCCACCAGTTTTTGTGGATGGTGACATGGCCGATGGTGCCACAAATTAAAGCATCACCCTTGCCATGCAGATCGAAACCGCCATACAACTGGGCATATCCATTTTGGTGCCTGGTTTGAAAAATACTGAACATATCTATTTCCATCCCGCTGAAGCGGCCCATGGCCTGTACTTCTTCGGTATTGCCCAGCCAGTCTATGGCTAAAAAAGCTTCGTAAATACCTATCTGCATTAAAGCGCCGCCTGCAAGTGCATGGCTAAAATTTGGGTGGTCGCAGCTGATATCTGCAACGGATGAACCCGCCCGTACATACCCCACCGGGCCTATCGGGTCTACGGCTAAATATTTCTTTAATTTCTTATAAAGCGGGTAAAAGGGCGGTTTCATGCCCTCCATAAACAAAATATTTTTTGCCTTGGCTATGTCAAGCACTTCCTGTAGTTGCGGCAGGTTCAGGGTAGCGGGTTTTTCGCACAATACAGGTTTACCGGCATTAAAGGCTTTTATGGTATAAGCCGCATGGGTATCGGGCAGGGTGGCTATGTAAACGGCATCTATGTCGCTTGCAAGCAATTCATCAGCGCTATTGCAGGCTTTGCCGCCATATTGGTTAATAAAGGCCTCTACGGTCTCTATTCTGCGCGAATAAGCAGCAGCCAGCACATTGCCATGCAGTGCGTTTAAGCCTTGCATAAAACGGTGCGCAATACGCCCGCAGCCAATGATGCCCCATTTGGTCATAGTATAAAGTCTTAAGTCCAGAGCCTTTAGTCAGAAGTTAAAAATGCGATTTAGTTTCCAATAAAAAAGCCTTAAGCTGATATTTCAACTTAAGGCTTTTCTGACTAAAGACTTTCGACTTGTTATTGGTATTGGATATAAATTGGGTACGGGCTGTATCTTGATAATACCTCTTGTGGTGTTAACATGTGATGAGGTGCTTTCTTAATGTCGTTTTTATAGAACAATTTAAAGCCTGTGAACTGTACCGGCTCCTGGTTAATAAAGTAACGGTAGGTGCCGGTTTTCAGGTCGGGTTCGCCCCAGCCGTCCATATCCATCACCACCTGTACCTCGGGGCGCAATTTTATATTTTTATAGTTGGTTACCATTTTCTTTGTAAAACGGTGTACTATCAAAATTTTTGGCGGCAGGCCGTTCTTTTTAACAATGTTGGCTAAGTAGCCCGATACGTAGTTAACGTCGGCAGCATCATAGGTGCCAATTTTTTTACCCGGTTTGCTGCCATCCTTCATGGAAAACTCAGGGTCCATACCAAAGTGCACCTGTGGCATTTTTAGGTATTTTTCAAATAAAGGCAACTCAGCCTGTATGGTGCTTAAGGCTACCTGCACATCTAAAAACACAATAGCATGTGCTTTTTTAGCCAGTACCAATACGCTGTCAATTTGTTTAAACGGCATGCGGTAACGGTATTTGCCATCTTTACCACCATCGCCCTGCGCAACTACGGCTATGTAGTGTAAGGCAGGTTGTACAGGCGTTTTAGGGTCGGCTTTTTCCCAGTTCTTTACTTCGCCCTTTAGTTTGGCAAGCATTTCGTTTGGCGGCAATTCGCCAAGGATGCCCATTTTTTTAGAGTATAGGTTACCGTAAAAAGATACCACACGCTTAAATGGCAAAATAGCGCCACCCACCGGGTAAGGCTGATTTTTTACCGGCCATCTGCCGCTGGTATCAGTATGGGCGTTAAATTTCAGTAACGAATCGTACAGTTTTTTATCAACCGGCGGGTAAGATGATTTTACAACGCTTAGGGTATCGGCTTCTTCGCCTTTGGCTTTTGCGGTGGTATCGCCGGCTTTTTTATCTGCTGTTTTACCGCCACTGTTGCTTTTGCAAGCAGGTAATAATGCTACCGAACCTAATACGATCAGTGCTGAGAAAAATACGCTTTTTAATTTCATAGATAGATGGAGGTATTTGAGTGTGTGTGGTTAAATATAATGCTTGTTAATATAATTATTGTATCCGGTTAGCTTTTATTTTTATAAAATTTACCAAATACGCCCAGCGGCAATTTAGAGCCTGCTGTAGCCTGCAGGTATAATTCGCCAATTTCCAGGTTTTCAACTTTAGGGTACGCGTTTTTGATCAGGTTTTCAATAATTACCGATGAAAAACCAAGTGAGTAAGTATTGAGTATCAGGAAGTGTTCTTCCGGATCAAGCAACTGCATTACATCGCTCATCATCTCGTTGATGTTATCTTCCAGTTTCCACTTTTCGCCATTGGGCCCGTTGCCGTAAGCGGGCGGGTCAAGGATGATGCCGTTGTAGGTTTTACCGCGCTTTACCTCGCGCTTTACAAACTTCAGGGCATCCTCAACCATCCAGCGGATATCCTTTAACCCCGATAACTCCTGGTTTTCGTTGGCCCAGGTAACTACTTGTTTAATAGAATCAACGTGCGTGGTATCGGCACCTGCCGCTTTGGCAATTAACGATGCTCCGCCGGTATAGGCAAACAGGTTAAGCACCTTTGGTGTTAGTGTTTTAAACTTTTTGATGTTGCCTGATATATAATCCCAGTTAACGGCCTGCTCAGGGAAAATACCCAGGTGCTTAAACGACGTTAACCCCAGACGGAATTTTATAGCTACATCGTTGTTCTTGTATTCAATGTGCCAGCGATCGGGCGTTTTAGGGTCTTTCTTTACCCAATCGCCCGCGGTTGCGCTGCGGCCTTTAAATTTTATATGGTGCAGGCGCTGCCATTCGGCAGGGCTAAGTGCCTTGCTCCAAACAGCTTGTGGCTCGGGCCGTATTAATATAGTATTGCCAAACCTCTCCAGTTTTTCAAAATCGCCGCAATCAATCAGCTCGTAATCTTTCCAGTGGGTTGGGGTAAGCAGTTGGATCATTTTAAAGTATCAAGTAGTTAGTATCAAGTATCAAGATTTTACAAATATCAGAATTTTAGGCGTCAATGCCGTGTATAATTACTTGATACTTGCTACTCAATACTAACATAACTACAGCTTCTCCCTTGCTGCCTGCATAAACTTGCTGGCGAATACGAAGTCGTTTAGTTCTTTATTATCGGTTTTGGCAATTTCTTTATTGCTGCCTTCCCACCATTTTTGGCCCTGGTGTAAAAATATGATATGGTCGCCAATACCCATTACCGAGTTCATATCATGTGTTACTACAACCGTGGTCATATCATATTCAACAGTAAGGTCGGCAATCAGTTCATCAATCAGGATGGAAGTTTTTGGATCGAGCCCGGAGTTTGGTTCATCCACAAACAAAAACTTTGGCTGCATGGATATGGCGCGGGCTATACCCACACGTTTTTTCATCCCGCCTGATAATTCTGCCGGGTAAAGCTTGTTTTTATCTTTAAGGTTAACCCTTTCCAGGCAAAAGTTGGCCCGGTCGCGTTTTTCGGCTATTGATTGATTGGTGAACAGGTTAAGCGGGAACATAATGTTCTCTTCAACCGTCATGCTATCAAACAGGGCCGAGTTTTGGAAAAGCATCCCTATTTGTGTACGGATAGGCACACGTGCAGTAAAATCCATATCGGTAAAGTTCTCATTCTCAAAAAATACCTTGCCTTTTGTAGGCTCGTGCAGGCCCACAATACATTTTAGCAACGTTGTTTTACCCGAGCCCGAGCCCCCAATAATAAGGTTGTTTTTACCGGTTTGGAAAGTAGCGCTAATGCCTTTAAGTACCTCATTATCACCAAAGGTCTTATAAATATCTTTGATCTCGATCATAGCATCAAACGTGTTATTACAAGGTCGGCAAATAGTATCATAACGCAACTGTAAACTACACCGCGTGTAGCCGATTGCCCAACTTCAAGTGCACCGCCTGATGTATAAAAACCCTGGTATGAGCATATTGATGCTATCAGGAAACCAAAAACGGTAGCTTTAACCAGCGCTACACGTATGGTAAGGCCATCAAAGCCATCAACTACACCGGCAATATAATCAGATGGGGTAATTTCGCTACCGGCAAGGCAGGCAATGTAACCGCCTGTTATACCCAGTGTTATGGATATAATTACCAGCAACGGCACCATGGTAATAGAGGCTAATATTTTAGGGGCTATTAAATAACCCGGCGCGTTAACACCCATTATCTCCAGGGCATCAATTTGCTCGGTTACCCGCATGGTACCAATATTTGATGCAAAGTTTGAGCCCACACGTCCCGCCAGTACCAGTGATGATATGGTTGGGCTAAACTCCAGGATGTTGGAGTCGCGCGATATTTTACCGGCGATACTAAGCGGCACCAAGGGGCTTGCCAGTTGGAAGGCTACCTGTATAGTGGTGGCCGCGCCAATAAATATCGATATAATGCTGATAATGCCCAACGAGCCGATACCTACCGATACCATTTCGCGCATTACCTCGGCCCAATAAACCTTAAATTTTTCCGGCCTTTTAAAACTTAAACCCAGTAATAGTATATATTTTCCTAAACTTTGAAACATCTGCTAATTGTGAAATTCGGTTAAAAATACATTTTTTAATATTAAGGCTATATTGCCTGTTCTAATTCACTTAATTTAATTAGATATTTATTGTATGATACAAACTAAAAACGCCCTTATAACCGGAGCAACCAAAGGCATTGGCCGCGCTGTTTCAATTGCTTTTGCTAAACAAGGAATAAACCTGTCGATTTGTTCTCGTAACGAGCAAGAATTATCTGATTTTAAACAGGAGCTGCATAAAATTAACCCTCAAATTACAGTTGTTACCCTGCTTGCCGATTGCAGTAAGCGCGATGAGGTGATAAATTTTGCCGCATTCACCGAGAAAAAGCTGGGGTTCGTCGACATTATTGTGAATAATGTGGGTATGTACAAGCATGTTTCTATACTTAATGATAGCGGAGATTCTTTCCAAAAACAGATAGATACCAACCTGATGCCATCCTATGAACTGTACCGTTTCTTCGGTAAAAGTATGGTTTCGGTCGGTAAAGGGCATATTTTCAACATATGCTCTGTAGCAGCCCTAAACCCCATAGCAGAGGCGGGTGTATACAGTGTAACTAAGTATGCGTTATTAGGTCTTAATAAGGTAATGAGGCTCGAAATGCAGGGACAAGGTGTTAAAGTAACAGCAATAATCCCGGGGTCAACATTAACAGATTCCTGGAAAGGCATTGAGGTTGACAAAAACACAATGGTGCTCCCGGAGGATGTAGCATCGGCAATAACAAACATATTAAATATGAGCGCCGGTGCAAATGTTGACGAACTGATAATAAAACCTGCACCGGGCCAGATATAGTAACCAAACACTTAAACTAAAAGATAATGGAAAAGAAACTTTACAGAGACGAACAACGCAAAACAGTTGGCGGTGTTTGTGCAGGCTTAGCCGATTACTTCGGCGTTGATGTATCAGTAGTACGGGTAATATTTGTACTGGCTGTATTTTTAAAAGGTATAGGTATACTGCCATACATTGTATTGTGGATAGTATTGCCAAAAAAACCGTTCAATTATACCGACCCTACCTACCAACCGGGCTTTACACCCGGGTTTAACCCTAAATATGGCCAGCCTTTTGGCGATGTAAAGGTTGATTATACCGTGCCGCCTCCGCATACAGTGGGCCAGCCGTTTGGTCAGTACCCTCCGGTTAAAAAAACATCAAACTCGGGTGTAATATTCGGAGTGATATTGATAGCACTTGGATCTATATTTTTACTTGACCAGTTCGACTTTATCCCCGATTGGGACTTTGAAAAACTATGGCCTGTAGTATTGGTAGCAGTTGGTTTAACTTTATTATTTAGTACAAAAAAACAGCCATGGGAAAAAGAAGGCTGGCATGCCGATAAAGATAAAAAGCAGGCCGACTTTAGCGCCGATACCAAAACCGATACAACAGAAGATAAACCAAACGATAACACTCCAACTATATAATCATGAAATACGAAAAAATTATACCGGGCCTGATCCTGGTTCTGTTAGGAACCGTGTTCCTGTTAGATAATTATCATGTAATAGATTTTCGCTGGGGCAATTTATGGCACCTATGGCCCATGTTTTTGATAATGGGTGGTGTAAACCTGGTATTTGCCAACAATAGGGCACCCTGGGCTACAGCCCTTAAAGTAGGGGTAGTTATACTGGGTTTTGGCTTATTAGTATTTGGGCATTTCGAAAACCGCTGGTTTTCTCCTTTCGGCGGCAATTGGCATTTTAATGACAAGGGCTGGTACAAAAATGATGGCGGCGACTACGATGACAACGACGATGATGACAATGATAGCGATAGCACCGGCATTGTAAAAGTTGAAGGCAGCAGCACCTACACCGAGCCATATTCGGCAACCGCAACAGTAGCCAAACTTAACATCAGCGGAGGCGGTACTTTATATACTTTAAAAGATACTACCAACCAACTTTTTACAGCAACTACCCGCGAGCGTTACAACAGGTATGAATATACACATACTATGGAAGGCACCGTACCAGTGCTTGACCTGCACATGAAAGATAAAAAAGGCCATATCCAGTGGGATACTGATAAGGGTAACTCAGCAACCATTAAACTAAATACAAACCCGCAATGGGATATTAATGTAAAAGCAGGCGCAACCGAACTTGATTTTGATCTGGCACCATTTAAGATCAGGAATTTGATCATCAATGGTGGTGCAGCATCATTCCATGTTAAACTTGGCCAGCCTGTTGCCGAAACTAATGTTGAAGTATCAACAGGCGTATCAGAGGTTGAGATAAAAGTGCCTGCAAACGCAGCATGCCGTATCACATCAGACTCGGGCCTGTCATCAACAGAGTTTGACGGGTTTGATAAAAAAGCGGATAATACATACGAAACCCAGGGCTTTGGCGCTGCTACAAACAAAATAGTTATACACTTAAAAGGCGGTATATCTGATTTTAAAGTAATTAAATATTAATTGTTTTATTGCCGGATGGGTTGCACAATGCTTAAATTTGAAGATCATGCAACCATCCGGCAATTTAATTTCTGAACCTACTGCTAACGACCAATATATCATGGTCATCAATGGTAAGCCTGAGGGGCCGTTCAGTATTGAACAATTGCGGGAGCATAAAATTAAACCCAGCGACTTTGTAAAAAATCCGGCGATGGACGATTACAAAGAAGCGCATGAAATAGCTGCTTTAAGGCAGCTATTTGGCTTTAGCAGGAGGCCTTTACCCATGCAATACTTCGGTAGTTTTGACCAGCGCGCAACCGCCGCTGTTATAGACTGGCTGATTGTTTTAGCAGCATTTGTGTTGGCGGCCTTTGTAGTAATGCTTATATTGCTGTTGGCCCTCCCCGGCGATGATAATAAGATGATTCGCATTGGTATTACCATAGGCATTGTGGCACTTACACCCATTGCCAAACTCGTTTACAATATAAAAATGGAAAGTAGCCCCAAACGGGGTACAATTGGCAAGCAACTCATGAAGATCCGCGTATGTGATATTTATGGCGAACAGATAACCACCTCGCAGGCATTAGGGCGTAACCTGGGCAAATACCTGTGTGTAGCCACTTTCTTTATTGGATACCTGATGTGTTTTTTCACTAAAAAACAGCAATGCCTGCATGATATGCTTGCCGAAACCCTGGTGATTAAGGACCGGCTCGACGGATAACCCTCTCCCTTTATCCGCAAATAATTGTTAAAAAGTGTTAATTCTACGAATTATTCGTAGAATGACTAATTTATTAGTTATGTTTGTGATGTATTATTAATCAACCTTAAGTTTAAAGATATATCACAGTTATGAAAAAACTAATTACTTTATTTTTAGGCGTGTGCCTTATAGCTACAATTGCAAAAGCGCAAAAAACCGATAGCACCAGAGCGGTAGCCCATTATAAGTTTTCGCACCTGCGCGATACCACCAAACCCGATGATATTTATACTGAGAACATGGTGCTGTTTTTAGGCAGGAGCGCAAGCGTTTATAAAAGCTTTGACCGCAAAACGCAGGATGCCATGATGCGTAAACAAGTGGCAGAGCAGGTTGCCACAAGTGGCGGTGGCACTATCAATATAAGGATTAAAGGCGGCCGGGCCAGCAATACCGAGTACTTTACATTTGCCGAACAGAAGAAATTCATCAGAAAAGAAAAGCTGGTAAATAACTATCTTATAGAAGAGCCCATGCCGGTTATTAAATGGAGCATAACCAAAGATACGGCAAGTTTTTCGGGCTTAAAGTGCCAAAAGGCTACCGGCCATTTTGCCGGCCGCGATTACACCGCATGGTTCTGTCCCGATCTGCCCTTTCATAGCGGGCCGTGGAAATTAATGGGTTTGCCGGGTTTAATTGTAGAGGCTTATGATGCCAAAAAACAGGTGGTGTTTAAGTTTGACGGATTGGATAACGCCGATAAGCTGGAAAAGCCCGCGCCAGGCAGCGAGCCCGGTACCATACAAAGCGGTGGTGCTATTGTAAAGATAGTTGGCGTGGGCGATGATACCGACGACCCGTCTGTAATTGCACTGCCCTCAACAGGTATCAAGGCCAGCGAAAAAGAGTTTACCAACCTAAAGGACGCCATGAAAAAAGACCCGCAGGCGTTTATGCAATCGGCATTGGCCGGCTCGGGCGCAAGCTTTAAGGTGGCTCCCGGCGGCTCTAAAGATAAAATTCAGGTTTCGTCAGGCCCGGTTATCAACAACCCGTTAGAACTGCCTGAGAAAAAATGAGCCGGATATACAAACTGAACACGGCATTCATTATTTGTATGCTGTGCTCTGCCGCGGGCTTTGCCCAAAGCCTTAAAGGTACGGTTACCGATAGCCTGGGCAAGGCTATATCATACGCCAGCATTAATCTTAAAAACAGCAGCAATTTAATTATTGCCTACACCAGCAGCGATAATAAGGGGAGTTATATACTACAGATCCCCGCTGATGCCGATAAAAGCGGACTGGCAATTGAAGTAAGCTGTGTTGGGTTTAGCAAACAAAGTAAACAGGTTGCATCAGTAACCGCCGCTTATGATTTTAAGCTTACCAAAGCTATTAACCAGTTGCAAACGGTAACTATTAAGGATAACCGGCCCCGCCTGCGTGTGCATGGCGATACAACTGATTACAAGGTGTCAGACTTTAGCAGCCCGCAGGATAGGGTTATTGGCGATGTGATCAAAAAACTACCGGGTATTGATGTTGCCAAAGATGGCAAGATCAGTTACAATGGTAAGGCCATATCTAACCTGTACATAGGCGGCGATAATTTACTGGATGATAAGTATAACATTGCCACCAACAGCATCCCTAATGGCGTGGTTGACAAAGTACAGGTAATGGAAAACCATCAGCCTGTAAAAATGCTGAAAGATAAAGTAGTAAGCGAGGATGTAGCCCTTAACCTCACCATGAAAAAAGATGCCAAAATGCAATGGGTCGGGCAGGAAACCGTTGGCGGTGGGTTGCCTGATAAGTACTACGCCGACCTAAACGCCATGATGTTTAAGGACAAATACAAGGGCATCAACTACTTTAAAGCCAATAACACCAGTAATGATGTGGCAAATGATCTTATCTCGCACAATTTATCAAGCTACCTGTCAAGGCTGGATAATGACAAACCCGGCACGGTGCTTTCGTTAGGCACCGCCGGCGATCCTGATCTGCCGCGTAACCGCTACCTGTTCAATCAATCGGGCATCTTAAATTTAAATAACTTGGTTAACCTGAAGAAGGATGTACAGTTGCGTGCCAATGTATCGTACCTGCACGATAATCAGAAACAGAGCTACACCAAGTTAAGCGAGTATTATTTGCCTAATGATACCATAAGGTACGCCGAGGTGCAAAACAACAGGCGCAGGCCGGATATTTTGCATAGCCAGCTTGCGTTAAATGTAAACAAGGATAAATACTACCTGAACAATAATTTTATTGCCGACTATAGCCGCAATACCGGGTACTCGGCGCTCAACACAAACGGTACGCCTGTTAACCAGGTTTTTAAGGATAATTTGATGGATCTGTCTAACGAGTTTAACCTGATGAATACCTTTAAAGGCAACAAGATCATCGAGGTTTACAGTTACCTTAACCGCAGCACCGAGCCCGAGAACCGCGTGATAGACCCCGGCTTGAACCCTGATATTTTTAATAATAACGTTGTATACAAGCAGCTAACCCAAACAGTTGATATACCATCGTGGTTTACCAATAACTATGTGAGCTATAAGATCCCCGGGAACTTAATGACCCAGAGTTATAAGGCCGGGTTTAGCATCCAGTCGCAAAAGTTGCAATCGGCACTGAATGTAACCCAGCTGGATAATTCTGTTAACCTGGTGTCAGACAGTGCGGTGAACAACCTCCACTGGCAGCGCCGTAAGGTGTATGCCGAGGCGGGGTTTGATATCCCGGGAGATAAACTAAAGCTGACTGTTTCGTTACCAATAAATTTGCAGCAGATCAGTTATAAGGATAGTTATTATGGCCTGAATAAGGACCTTACCCGGTTATATTTTAACCCGCGTGCATCGGTAAAATACCAAACCAGTGTAGAAAACTATGTTTCGTTAGGCTATAATTTCCGTAATGATATTGGTAATATACAGGGCGTTTACAATGGCTATATCCTGCAAAATTACCGTTCACTATACGCCAATAATGCCGACCTTACCGAGCGTAAAACGCAATCGGCCAACCTGGGCTTTAATTACCGCAAGGCTATTACGCTGTTCTTTTTTAGTGTAAATGCAGGCTACACGCACATGAATGCCAACAACATTTCATCAAGCATATTAACCAATAATATACAGCAGCGTATTGTGCTGCCGTTTGATAATAATATGGATTCGTGGGTGGGGAGCGGCTACATGAGTAAGTATGCCTTTAGCCTGCGTACCACGCTGAGTGCGGGTGTATCGGTACAAACTACCAAACTAAATCAAATTCAGAATAACATCATCCTGCCTTATAATACCATTTCAACCGTTTATAGTGTAGGTGCTGATACCAAGGTGAGCGATAAAGTAAACTTTACCTACAAGGCCAATTATAGCCAAACAACCAGCAGCTCATCCGTAGTAGCGCAAAAAAGCAAGTTTGAGCGGTTGATACAGCAGGGAGTGGTAAATTATAACCCGTTGGGTAACCTGTTCCTGAGTGCCTCTGCCGATCATTACTACACCCACCAGCAGCAGTCTAACGACTTGAAATACGTTTTTGCAGATGCATCTATGCGCTACAAATTCAATAAAATAAAAGCAGATATAGAGATAAGCGCACAAAACCTGTTCAATACCAAAACGTATAGCGCCCTGTATTTATCGGCAAATACATTTACCAGCAGTTCATACACCATACCCGGCAGGTTTTTACTGGCTAAGGTGACATTTAATCTTTAGTGAGTGGTGAGTAGTTAAGTTGTGAGTGGCATCCTGGCATATCTAACCAAACCGTCATTGCGAGGTACGAAGCAATCTCCAGATGGGCAGTGACGCATGCCAGACGGTTAAGCATAGTTTTGAGATTGCTTCGTACCTCGCAATGACGCACGGGGAGAGGCTATTTGCGAGGGAAAATATGTTAGTTATACTCTTATTCTCCAAAAAGGGGCATGTCATCGCTGTCATCAGGCGGCGATGGCATCATTTCCATCACATAATCGCCGCAAACAATGCCATCGGCTATAATAAGGTGATTGCCCGACTGCCCGGGGCTATCAATTGCTATACCATGCAGGCCGCGATCCCATTGGCCTGTCGATATCATCTGTAACATTACCGTTTGTCCGTCTGCCTTAAGCAGTTGGTCGCCTGGCCTAAGCTGAGTTGTTTTTTTTACCGTATTATCAGCTAATACAAAAGGCTGGTCGCGTGTAACAATTAAAGAGCCTTCGCCAAACTCAAGGAAAAATAGGCCGTTTACCGGAAACCCGCCGGGGGTACCGTCACTAAATATAACCGCTTTTGGTACCGTGCCATCGGGTGTCCAGGCCGAAACTATGTTGCCCTGGGTTAATTGCTCTATTGGGGTAGTTCCGTTGGGTGTTGTAATTGAAGTGCCGTATGCAAAAGCCATAATTTAGATTTTAAGGAAAGATAGGCATTTTGGATAATAGCAGGAATAGGCGCGGGCAATTCGTTCGTCTATATCTTGCGTTGCCAACCTGTCATTTCTCCTCAACCCCACACGCAAACCCTCCCCGGTACGTTCGAAATGACAGGTTGGATAACAAAAAAAGCGATGGGTTTTACCCATCGCTTTTTTTATCAGGAGGCTTGCAAACTGCAAACCATCTACTGCAAACTGACCTACACAGCGTCAGACAGCGAACTAAATGTAAAGTCCCTTATGCGCATTGGCGGTATCAGGGCACTTTGGCTGCTTTCGCCGCTCACGGTGCGTTCTGCTTTACCAAGGGCATCCAGGTTGTTCAGCATAATAACAGGGCTTTCGTTAAACCTCAGGTTTTTAATAGGGAACTTGATCTGCCCGTTCTCTATGTAAAAAGTACCGTCGCGGGTTAAGCCGGTGTACAGTAATGTTTGCGGGTCAACCGGGCGTATGTACCACAAGCGGGTAACCAGTATGCCTTTTTCGGTTCCTTTTATCAGGTCTTCCAGGCTTTGGGTGCCGCCTTCCATAATAATGTTAGCAGGGCCCGGAACAGGTTTAACACCTTTCTTCTGCGCCCAATAACGTGAGTAACTGAAATTCTTAACCACACCTTTTTCAATCCAGCTCATTTTGCCCAGCGGCTGGCCATCGCCGGCCCAGTTGCTGGCGGGCAGTTCTATGTTTGATGGGTCTGAGTAAATATTCACACGTTCGTCCACCAGTTTTTCGCCAAGGCGGGTTTTGCCGCCTGGTTTGCTTAAAAAGCTGCGGCCTTCATCGGCGCTGCGGGCGTCGAGGCTGCCGTACAATTGCTCAAGCAGTACAATGCCGGCGGCGGGTTCAAGTATCACGGTGTATTTACCCGGCTCAATAGCCTTGGCACCGGTTGATCCTGCTGCTTTTTGTGCTGCCCGTTTGGTAAAGGTAACAGCATCCATTTTAGCAACATCGTTATAATCTTTAGTGGCATAGCCCGATCCCTGCCCATCGGCGGTACGTAAAGTTACCGAGAAGTTGATATCGGTTGATTTATTGTACGCAAACAAACCCTTAGAGTTCATGATGGCGCTGAAACCTGCGCTGCTTTCCAAAAAGCCGGCAGCGGTAAGCTTGTTGTCTTTTGATATCTGCAGGCTATCGCCTACCAGGGTGGTGCGCTGCGCGGGTGTCATAGCCGCGGTTGCAGGTACAAATGTTTGTGCTGCAGGGCCATAAGTTTGCGGGCCAAGCATCGGCATGTATTCCGGGTTCTCGGGCGCCAGTTGTGCCAGCTCTTCTGATTTTTTTACGGCTGCTGCAATAGCGGCGTCGCTATAATCATTCAGGGTTATAACCCCCAGCTTTTTACCAAATGCCGATGATATGGCCATGCTGGTACTGCTTATAGCGCCACTTGTTGATACCGTGTTGCGTGCGTACCTTATATTGGCCGAGTCAGACCCGTTCAGGTTTATTTCACATTCGTCGGCTTTTGAATAGCTGAGCGCTTTTTTCATGATAGCGCGGCATTCATCTTCAGTTAAAATAGCCATATGTTTATATTTTTCTTGCTGTATTAATTACGTTAACCCCGTTAAAACGGGCTGTTGATGAACCGTGCGATACCGCGCTGGCCTGCATAGGCTGGCCCTTACCGTCAAAGAAAGATCCGCCTAAACGGTAGTCGTCCTTATCGCAAACTGCCGAGCAGGCGTTCCAGAACTCCTGGGTATTGGCCTGGTAAGCTACATCGTTAAGCATGCCTGCTATCTTGCCATTCTTTATCTCGTAATAAAGCTGCCCGCTAAACTGGAAGTTGTAACGTTGCTGGTCGATAGAAAAGGAACTGTCGCCAATGATGTAGATGCCTTTCTCCACATTTTTGATCATATCCGCAGGAGAAAGTTTTTCCTTGCCCGGTTGCAGTGATATGTTCGGCATGCGCTGAAACTGTACATCGCGCCAGCTTTGCGAGTAGCAGCAGCCTTGTGATTCTTTCAGGCCGATGATATGCGCCTGATCGCGGATGGCCTGGTAATTTACCAGGATACCATCTTTAATAATATCCCATTGTTTAGTACCAACGCCTTCATCATCGTAACCCACAGCACCAAGCGAACCCGGCTGTAATTTATCGGCCACTATGTTTACGTTTTTGCTGCCAAAGTTAAATTTACCCGATTTCCATTTATCTAATGTTAAGAAACTGGTACCTGCAAAGTTAGCCTCGTAACCCAACACGCGGTCAAGCTCTGACGGGTGACCAACAGATTCGTGGATGGTTAACCACAGGTGGCTTGGGTCAAGCACCAGGTCGTATTTACCCGGCTCAACCGATTTTGCTTTCAGCTTTTCGGCGGCCTGCAAAGCTGCAGCCCCTGCATCTTCCAGCATATCGTAGCGGTCGCGGTATAAAGTGGTTTGGCTTTTTATCTTTTCGCTTTCTTTAGGCATCAGGTACTCGTAACCCATGCCACGAGGTGCACTTAATGAGCTGCGGGTTTCAAACTTGCCGCTCTTCTCATCAATTTTGGTAACCCCGAATACCGGCCAGATGCGGTGGATATCCTGGTCGATATATGAACCATCAGTTGAGGCAAAGTATTTTTGCTCGTTCACCATAAACAGTACCGAGTTAACATAGTTGGCGCCATTTTTAAAAGCGGCGTCGTTAACAGACAGTAACAGGTCGGTTTTTTCTTTCATCGGCACCTCAAAAGCATTGCGCTCTATAGGTGTTTTCCAGGTTACTTCGCCATACCCTTTTTGCGGTGCAAGCTGCACCGGCTCGGTTTGTATGCGCGAGTTTTCTTTGGCAATGGCTACGGCCAGTTCGGCAGCGCGCGCTATGCTATCGTTGTCCAGCTTATCTGTTGCGGCAAAGCCCCAGCAGCCGTTGGCAATTACGCGGATCCCCATGCCGTAGCTTTCGGTATCCACAATATTTTCGATGTTTTTATCGCGGGTAACCACAAACTCATTAAGGTAGCGGCCAAGGCGCACATCGGTATAAGTGGCGCCTTTTGCGCGTGCGGCATTAAGGGCTACATCGCTCATGCGTTTTTTTATGGCTACGTCAACGTCCCGCATACGGGTGCCCGGTACAACCGGCGAACCAAGCGCGGTAAACTGGCTGAGCATGGAGGCACTGATGCCCATGCCCGTAAGGTAAAGGAAATCTTTTCTTTTCAAAGTGGGTCAGTATTAATTGCCTAAATATAGTAAATTGATGTGCGGATATGCAAATGTGCTGATGTGCGGATGAGAAAATATGCAGATGATTTTAATTCCCCTCTTGAGAGGGGTTAGGGGTTGTGTTATAAAAGCGATTTTAAAATTGTCATGGCGAGCGTGCCGAGTCATTAGTCGCACACACAGACCTTCGACAAGCTTAGACTGGCATAAAAGTTTATTTAGAAAATCAAGTGTTGTGGTGCTTTGGTCACGGTAGTCCCGCTATCCGCTATACATGGTATACGCTGCTATCGGGTTTAGAGGTGGGGCTATGAATTGAGCAATGTGGTACGCGTGTGAACTCGCGAGAAATATCATGTTCTATGTTTTTTTAAATGTGTTTTCGTTAAAGCCACCTATTTTAATATGTGCATTAAAATGTATAACGAAAGCACTATCATCTATTTGACCTCTCATAATATTGACTTTCGCGTACCTTTCATCGGACTGATAAGCATCAAAAAAAATCTTCATATCTATATTTTTAATGAAATTAACACCTAAATAAATTGCTTCAAGTGCAGCAACATCATATTTAATAATTCCTGGTTGATTAAAAACTCTGATTTCCTTTTCATAATGCCAATCTAATGCCTTATATGTCATTGCGTTTTTTATTGCATAATTAGCATTCTCAAAAATATTAAGATGGTCCATTCCACTTGCATAAATAACTCTTCTTATATCCGAAAACTGTTTCTGCAAAATTTCAGTGTTAAATTTTAAACAGGCTCCTTTATGACAATCAGCGTAATGAGACCACATTAAGATATTTTCGTGATTTTCTGTACAACAAAATGCGCCCGTTTTTGCTAGTTGCATCATGAAGCAACGTATATTGTACATTAGTGGAAGGTCATTGTCCTTATCAGTACCATTTAAAAAGTACTCCTTTAATTTTGAAAATTTCTCTTCAACAAACTTAGTTGCTGTTCCTAATGTGTATATCGGGGGCTGAAATAAATGCCCTTCAAACGGGTCATTAAATTGTTCTGGCGAAGAAAATTTGAGAGTTTGGTCCTTCAATATCGTTAATAAGGTTTTGGCACTTACATACTTGTAAATATATTTTGGCATAGACATGTTTAAATATACTACTAAATGTACGTTTTGGAAAAAACGACTTTATTACATTTTGGGAAATGTCAAGAGATACATCTCTGCTGACGCGCGCGTGCGCTAGTAGAGTAAATTTTAAACATCTCATTATTAACGTTTTATGATTTTAGCGCGCGTTCACGGTAGTGAACGTGAACATACGGCAGTTAATGGTTCGAGAGGCTCACCATGACAACCACTTACAATTCACTCAATCAACCCATCTACTGCCTGTTACGTGTTAGCACGTAGGTTTTGGCAAATTTATCGTGCCAGGCCTGGCGATGGTCATCCCATAAAATAGCGAGGTAACCAATGCCCAATACCGTACCCGAAACAAATTTGCCCAGGTTGCGAAAAAAAGCTTTCATAAAGCTAAGCCTTCGGCCGTCGGCATCAACCACTACAATACCGCACATCCTTTTGCCTATGCTGCCCTGCATTTTGCTTGCCTCGAAAAAGGTGTTGTAAAAAACAACTATAATAAATGTTAATAACAGGAATAGCGAATAGGTATTCAAATCACCCATGGTGTAGGTGTTGTTCAGCAGCCTTTTGTATATGGCTAAAATAATTGGCGGTACAAAAAACGAAAATACGATGCTGGTGAGAATATAATCAATAAAATAAGCCAGCAGCCTTACCCAAAAGCTGGCAAGGTTATCTTCGGTGGGGAAGTAAATGCCTTGCGCTTCAAAATAATAAAAAAACTCGGGCAGGTCTGCCGCGCGTTCCCAATCTTCGGCCTTCGGCGATAATACCATGGTATCAAGCCCGGGGGCCATCTCAAGCACTTCTTCTAAGGTAAAAGGGCCTTTTTCTTCGTCGTTTATTGATATGTAGTAACCGTCTGTCATGTGAATTATAAATCCCGATAAATATAGCGCTTATTGTATTATTGCGCACTTATGAATTCATGGCGTAAACAATAATGTTCACCCCGAATTTTGTGTTGTCCTCGGCCAGGAAGCGCTTGTTGCGGAAATCGTAGTCCCACTCACATCCGTAATCCTTACTGCTGTATAACACGCCAATGCGGCCGCTTATTTCTATAGCTTTTAAATAATCGTGCACCAGGTCGTCGCCCCAGCCGTTCAATTCGAATGATGTAGTAGGCGGGCCTTTATCAAACTTAAAAAAAGAGCTGTACAGCTTGTGATTGTTCGGTATTTTCTTCATGGCCGCGGGCCCAAACAAGGCCGCCATCTGCGCTTCGAATGATTTGGCAAAAAGCCCATCTATATCGTGGTTGCAATCGTCAACAAAAACAAAGCCGCCGTTCTGTACATAGCTTTTAAAGTTGGCTTTTTCTTTGCCATCAAACTGTACCAGTTTATGCCCGCTCAGGTAGCAGAAGGGATAATTAAAAATATCGTCGCTGCTTAGGGGGATAACCTTTTCATGCTCGTTGATGGGGATGGTGGTGTACTCCAGCAGCGAGTTAAGGATATTTGATGGCATGCGCTGGTCGGTATCCCAATCGCCGCTTTGGTAGCTTAACCTTGTAAAAGTGAATTTTTGCCCGTGTGCCATCTGTTACTAAAACCCTAAAATTAAAACAAAATTATTGCCTGCTTCCATTAATAAACGTAACAGGTTGTAAAGTTTTAGATACTTTGTTGTGTTTTTGACAAAAATGCATGGTATTTAGTGAAAAGCGTAATATCTTGTGAGGGGATTGGGTGAATATATGCTCACCAGTCAATTGACTCACCCCGACATCGCTATGCTTGTCGACCCTCTCTGCTTTCGCAAAGAGGGTGAAGATGGGAAAAATGGCAAAACCCTCTTTCTGCGCAGCAAAGAGAGGGTGGTCGAGCGAAGCAACGACCGGGTGAGTAAACTACGGGAATAAATTTTAACACCAAACACATTGGAACTGACCGAGAAAAATATAAAAAACCTGCTTGAAAAATTACCGCAGCTAAAAGCCGAGATACAAAAAGTAATTGTAGGGCAGGATGCCATACTGGACGAATTGCTGGTTGCTTTTTTGGCCGGCGGCCATTGCCTGCTGGAGGGTGTGCCCGGGTTGGCAAAAACACTGATCGTTAAAACCATGTCGCAGGCGCTGCATTTGGCGTTCAGGCGTATCCAGTTTACGCCCGACCTGATGCCGACGGATATCGTCGGTACCGAGATACTGGAGGAAGATCACGCCACCGGCAAGCGTTTCTTTAAATTTAACAAGGGGCCGTTGTTTGCCAATATTATTTTGGCCGATGAGATAAACCGTACCCCGCCCAAAACGCAATCGGCCCTTTTAGAAGCGATGCAGGAATTTGAGGTGACCTACGGTGGGCAAACTTACCCGCTTGATAAACCCTTCTTTATCCTGGCTACACAAAACCCTATTGAGCAGGCAGGTACCTACCCACTACCCGAGGCGCAGCTCGACAGGTTTTTATTGCTGATAAAAATTGGCTATCCAACACCCGAGGAAGAATTTGCGATACTAAACCGTACCACCGGCACCAAAAAGGCCGAGGTACAGGCGGTTATTACTGCCGAAGAGATTATTCAGGCGCAGGCGCTGGTAAGGCAGGTAACTATTAACGAAGATCTGACCCGTTACGTTAGCGAAATGATCCGCGCTACCCGCCCGGATACTACCACCGTTAATTACGTAAAAGAATGGGTACGCTGGGGAGCAGGGCCGCGCGCAGGGCAGGCATTAATATTAACAGCAAAAGCCCGTGCTTTGCTAAAAGGCAGGTATGCTGTTTTAATGGAAGATATCCACGCTATGGCGCCTGCCGTTTTAAGGCACCGTATACTGATGAATTTTAAAGCCGAAGCCGAAGGCATCAACTCCGACAGGGTAACCGAAGAATTGATAAAGGTAATAGAACGCAAAGGTTCATTATAGCCTCACCTTGCCATTTCCACAAGAGAGTGTTTTGGGAATAGATCTAAAATCGTAAATCTAACATCTAAAATTAAATCGTGCTCGACCCTAAAGTATTAATGACCATTAAGGATTTGCCATTATTGGCGAAAACGGTTATTGATGGCTTTATGAATGGCTTTAACAAAAGCACCGTAAAAGGCCCCGGGCTTGAATTTAGCCAGTACCGCAGTTACCAGCCGGGCGATGATCTGCGCTGGCTTGACTGGCGTATGTTTGCCCGTAGCGACAGGTATTATATAAGGGAATCGGAGATCGAGACCAGTATCTCCGTCAGGTTTTTGGTGGATGCCAGCGCATCTATGAACCATGACGATAATGGGATCAAAAAAATAGAGTATGCTAAAACACTAACCGCCTCATTGGCTTACCTTGCCAATTTGCAGGGCGATTCGGTTGCGCTGAATGTGTTTAAGGATGGCGAGTTATTCTCTATCCCATCTAAACCCGACCCGCAACACTTGCAGCGGTTGTTTTACTACCTGCAACAGGTTGACCCTGCCGGTACATTTACAAAACCTATCCATTATAAAGAATTATTTGCCGGCACAGGCCGTAAAGAGCTATTAGTTTTTATAACCGATATGTACCAGGCCGATGGCGAAATTAACGCCCTGCTTAATTCTTTATCGGCGCTGAAGCATGAGATCATAGTGTTCCACCTGATGGGGCAAAATGAACTGGATTTCGATTTTAAAGGATTTTCTACATTGGAGGACCTGGAAACCGGCGAAACCATACAGGTAAACACCCAGCGTGCAAAAGCTGCTTACAAGGAAAAATTACAAGGCCATCTGGCTGCCATCCGGAGCGAACTTTTAGGTAAGCGTATTGCCTACCGCATGGTGAGTACCTCGCAGCCGCTTGATGAAGCTCTGCGCGATTTTTTGATTCAGCGTAAAAAGGGGGCAAAGTAGGCAATGCAATTTTTAAACCCCATATGGTTCTTTGCGCTGGCCGCTATAACTATCCCGGTTATTATCCATTTGTGGAATATAAGGCCAGGCAAAACGCTGAAGGTGGGCAGCATCTCACTTATTACCGAAGCCTCAAAAAGTACCAGGCGCAGCTTTAAGCTATTGGATATTTTATTGCTGATACTGCGTTGCCTGTTGTTGATATTAATTGCCCTGCTACTGGCTGCACCTGTTTGGCAGAAGTATGTAGCTACCCAAAAAAAGGGCTGGGTACTTATTCCAAAGGAGAGTTTAAAAGAAACTTATCAAAAATTTAAACCGACAATAGATTCGTTGGATAAGGCGGGCTACGAGTTCCATTATTTTAATAGAGGTTTTGCAAAGCAGGACCTGAAAACTATACTGGCAGATTCATCCTTAAAAGATACAACCATAAACGCCAATTACTGGAGCCTGGTAAAGCAGTTGGAGAACCAGGTTGGCGATGCCCCTGTTTATTTATTTACCCAAAACGGTATCGAATATTTTAAAGGTAGTAAACCCCAGGTAAAGCTGAATGCGCTTCACTGGCAAACCTACACCGCTAAAGATTCTACCGCTAAATGGATAGACAAAGCATTTATAAATAATAACGGGGCTATTAAAGTAATCATTGGTAACAGTATCCCTTCATCAACATATTTTACCACGCAAACCATACAAGGCGGCGGCAATAACGATGTAACTGTTAACGTGCAAAACGGGCAGCCCTTTGTAAGCCTTAAAAATACTGCGCAATCCGTACCGGTTGATACATCTACCCTGCGTATCGCAATCTACACCGATAAACACCAGCTTGATGCCGGTTATCTCAAAGCGGCCTTATCAGCTGCTGCGGATTTTATGGGGCGGAAGTGGGTTATAAAAGAATATAGCTCGCCTGCGCAGATCCCTGCAGGGCAGGCGTGGGTTTTCTGGTTGTCAGAGCAGCCGGTAAAACCTGATCAGTTAAAAAGCAGCAAGAATATTTTTCAATATGAGGCCGGAAAAGTAACCGATGTAACCTCGTGGATAGATCCGGGCCATATTGCTTTGGCTAAAAGGATTAATTCAACAAACAGTTATGAGGCCGTATGGAAAGATGGTTTTGGCAATCCAGTGTTAGTGTCGGGTGGGAACACCTGGCATTTTTACAGCCGTTTTAACCCCTTATGGAGCGACCTGGTTTGGAGCGATGATTTCCCTAAGCTGATGTTAAAACTGTTACTGGGTAATGGTCAAAGCCAACCAAAAGGCCACGAGCGCCGTATCCTTGGTAACCGCCAGCTACAACCGGGAATATTTGCACAATCAATGCCGCAGCTATCATCTAAAACAAACGAACAAACCGATCTTTCAAAATATTTCTGGCTGCTGGCGGTTCTTTTATTCATTGCCGAACGCATCTTGTCGCACAAAAAAACAACAAATAATGGCTGATCAGGGCGGGCTACATAAAATACAGGGACTGCGCCTCCGCTGGATAGTTTACCACATACTGGAAGATGTGCTGCTGTCACTTTACGCGGCATTATATGTTGGCGCTATTATATACTATCTACTTTCGCCATCAATATTGTGGGGAATAATTGTTTTCCCCGTAGCGCTTATTATTTTATTAGCCATAAACCGCCCATGGCAAATGAGCGGGCAAAAAATAGCTGCTTTTTTGAATAAAGAATACCCCGAGTTGCAGGAAAGCAGCCACCTGTTGCTGCTACCCCCTGCTGAACTGAACCCTTTGCAGGTTATTGCTTCCTCAAAAACAGATGCTGTTTTAACCGGCCTTAAAATATCGCATAACCCGTTCGCCAGGCGTTTGGTGGTTGCTTTTATATCGCTTATTGTAGCCACCGCATTTATTTGGGCACTGGGTAAGATCTTTCATATCGAGCGTGTTTTTTACGGTAACAACCGCCCGGTGGCAGAATGCGCGCCGATGCCAAAAGTGGCCGAAAAAGTTTTACCACAGATAAGCAGCGTAAATATAAGCATTGCCCCGCCTGCATATACAGGTAAAGGCAGGCGCGAACAGGATAAATTTAACCTGTCGGCAGAGGAAGGTGCTATGGTAGAATGGCACATCAAAACCAATGTAGCCATCAAAACAGCTTACCTTCTTTTTAACGATAAAGAACACGTTGCTTTAAAAAGCAGCAGCAACGGTACCAACTGGCATGCCACCAAAGCCATTATAAGCCCTGGTTTTTACCAGGTGAGTATTGATGGGAAACTATCCGACTTGTATTATACGCAGGTTGTAAAGGATAGCCCGCCCGTTATCCATATAAAAACGCCAAAGCAATATACTTATATTGATGCAGGCGAAGCACCAAAAGTTACCATAAATGCAGCACTTAATGATGACTATGGCGTTGCCGATGCGGTAATTATAGCCACAGTTGCCAAGGGCAAGGGCGAGGGCGTAAAATTTAAGGAATACAAACTGAATTTTGCGCAGGGTTTTGGCGCGCATAATGCGCAGTATGATGTACAGAAGCTGATCCAGTTGCCGGCCTTGAATGTGGAGCCCGGCGACGAGCTTTACTTTTACGTACAGGCACAGGATACGCATAAGCAGTTGAGCCGTACGGATGTGTACACGGTAAGCGTACAGGATACCGCCGAATTGCTGAGCATGAACGGTATAATCAACGGGGTAAACCTTAAGCCGGAGTTTTTCAGGAGCGAACGGCAGATCATCATTGATGCCGAGCAACTGCTTAAAGAAAAGGATAGCATCAGTGTTGAGAAATTTAATAACCGAAGCAATAACCTTGGTATCGACCAAAAGTTATTACGCCTGCGTTATGGCAAGTTTTTAGGCGAGGAAGGCGAAGATGCCATTGGGGCGCCGAGTAATGACCCAGCAGACCCCGCTGATTTTAGCAACGCCGCCAAAATATTAAAAGAATATACTGATGACCACGATAACGCTGAAGATGCGGGCTTTTTTGAACCGGCTATAAAAGCCCAGCTAAAAGCCACCCTTACCGAAATGTGGAAGGCCGAATTACAGCTTCGCCTTTACAAACCACAGGCGGCATTGCCATTTGCCTATAAAGCTCTGCGGTTACTGAAGGATCTGCAGCAGAAATCAAGGGCGTTTGTGGCCAAAACGGCTTACAATCCGCCTCCATTTAAGCAGGAAAAACGTTTAAGCGGTGAGTTGGATAAAATTATCCAACCCATCAGCAAACAGGATATTAACCCCCCTGCCGATCAGATGGACGCCCTGAAGAAAGCAGTTAATGTTTTGGAGGGTTTGAAAACTAATCCCGTGTTAAGCAGCGGGGATAACCGTATTTTGCAATTGGCTAACCAGCAATTAGGCTTAAAAGCATCTGCACAGCCGGGTGTTTATTTGCCTGCGTTGAACGCCATGCGCCGGATCTTATCAGCTGCCCCGGCAAAAAGTAAAGATGTAGACCTGGTAGAAAGGGCATTACAGCGCACCTTAAGTAAACCTAAAAACATGCCTTCGTCAAATGCTAACATTACGGATATGGGCCTGTCTAAACAGTATTATAAAAACTTAAAACAGGCTAACAGATGATGCAGGGCAGTTGGATATATATGGTTTGGGCGCTCTGTATCTTTATGGCGGTATTATTTGCATGGCTGGAATACCGCCGTGCCAATAAACGCTTTTTGCTGCTGCGGATAGGAGCGGCGCTTGTTGCAGTAGCGGCCTTAGGCTGTATTGTTTTGCCAATAAAATATAACAGCACGATCACCAAATCCATCCAGCATAAAAATATATTACTAACCCAGGGTTTTAATGCGGATAGCCTGCCAGACGGTATAGATACCAGCTTAATAACGTTGGACGCATCCATTAAAAAAGCTTATCCAAAAGTAAAACTCATTAGCGGGTTAGATGAATTGAGTAAAACAGCGCCTTTGCATGTATATGGTAATGGTTTAAGTAAGGATGAATTAGTGCAGCTGGACAGCCTGCCGGTTATCCTTCATGCGGCAAAGATACCTGCCGGGGTAAGCAATATTAGCTGGAATGATCAATTAAAGGCAGGCGAGGTTTTACGGGTGCAAGGCGTATACAATAATACATCGGCACAAAAAGTAAAGCTGGTTTTAAGAGGCTTGAGTACCGGTTTGGATTCCATCATCCTACCGCCAAACGCACAAACACCATTCGGGCTAAGTACCACACCGAAAGCAACGGGTAAAATGGTGTTTACGTTAAATGCTGATACCGCTTTGCAAGGCAGCCTGCCGGTTCAGATACAACCCGTAAAGCCGCTAAAAGTATTAATGCTGTCAGCTTCGCCCGATTTTGAAAGCAAATTTTTAAAGAACTGGCTGAGCGAAAACGGGTATTCGGTAGCCTTGCGCTCCGCCATCAGCAAAGGGAAATATAACAGCGGTTATATCAATATAGCCCAGTTTAATCTGGATAAACTCTCCGCCCAAACACTCGCTCAATTTGATGTGGTTATTGGCGACCTGTCCGTTTTAAGTACCTTAAGCAGTACCGAAAGCGATGTGTTGAAACAGGCCGTTGCCAATAAAGGCATGGGCCTTATTGTACGGGCTGATAGTGCAGGCAAAACATCATGGCTGCAAAAGCAGTTCCCGGTAGACAGGCCTTCGGGCAAGGAACCTGAACCCGCATCGCTTATTATCAATGGTAATAAAAGTGGCTCGGGTAAACTTGCCTATGGGCCTGCTTATATTGTTTACCAGGATGGTACGCAGCCGCTGGTAAAAACAAAGGAGCGTATTCTTGCCGGCCTTGCCTTATATGGCTCGGGCAAAATTGTTTTTACAACCCTTAACAATACCTTTAGCTGGATGCTGGGTGGCAACAAGCAGGATTATACAGAATTATGGTCGGTGTTATTAAGCAAAGCCGCAAGGAAGAACGATGAGGTGAAAAACTACATTCAATTTTCATCATTGCCGGTAAGCAATGAGCCGGTAGTGTTACAGGTATCGCAAGGCAGTTCATCGCCTATTGTTGTAAACAACGAATTGATAGCCCCGGCGCAAAATGCTGATATACCTTTTGAATGGAATGCATCTTACCGCCCTTCAAATGCCGGGTGGCAAAATCTAAAACAGGGCGACAAAATTAGTACATGGTATGCCTATCCTCAAAACGAATGGAAACCCCTGCGATCTGCAGAAAAAACTGCTGCTACCACTCAATATGCAGCCTTGCATCCAAACAGGCATATTGTAACAAAACAGATACAGCAAAAAGTTCGGATTGATGTGCCAAAAATATATTTTTATATCCTGTTGCTGGCAGCATGTACTTTTTTGTGGATAGAAACTAAGATATCATAAAATATATTTTTATGCACTCACCCGGCTCCGGCCGCGTAATATTCGTCACTCGCGATGACGCGAGCGACTGCGCTGAATAAATTTAAAACATTGCCTGCGGGCAGAATTAATAAAAGGAGGACAAACTTTGAGAAGAAGAGACTTTATTTTTTTAACCGGTGTTGGTGCAGGGGCTATGGTGCTCCCGTCACTCAACAGTTTCGGTAAAAACATTGATGTGCAGCAGGCGCTTGAAGGCGTTGATGTGCGCATTAAAAAACAACTGGCTGATGCAGGGCTTAATGCTGCAAAATCTGCCGGGGCCAGCTATGCCGATGTGCGTATTGGCCGTTACCTTAACCAGTTTGTTATTACCCGCGAAAACCGGGTGCAAAACGTGGCGAACACCGAATCGTACGGTGTGGGCATCCGCGTAATTGCCGATGGCTGCTGGGGCTTTGCTGCCACTAATGATGTAACCAAAGAAGGTATTGCAAAAGTTGCCAAACGTGCGGTTGCCGTTGCAAAGGCCAATGCTAAACTGGGCAGTGCGCCGGTACAGCTTGCACCGCAAAAAGGCTATGGCGAAGTAAGCTGGAAAACCCCGATTGAGAAGAACGCCTTTGAAGTGCCTATCAAAGAAAAAGTTGATCTTTTGCTTGGCGCCAACGCGGCGGCTATTAGCGGTGGTGCTAACTTTGTAAATTCAACCGTTTTCGCGGTGAATGAGCAAAAATACTTTGCTTCTACCGATGGTTCATACATTGATCAGGATATCCACCGCATCTTCCCGTCGTTTACGGTTACAAAAATTGATTCGGCTTCAAATTCTTTTCAAACCAGGCGCTCGTTAAGCTCGCCGGTAGGTATGGGCTATGAGTACCTTAACCCTACCGAAAGCGAAAAAGTTACCGGTATTACCACCCGCTATAAAAAGCGTTATGATATGCTGGAGGATATAAAATTTGCCACTAAACAGGCGGCAGAAAAGATAACGGCAAAATCTGTAGACCCGGGTAAATATGACCTTGTGCTTGATCCAAGCCACCTGTGGTTAACTATTCACGAATCTGTTGGCCACCCAACCGAGCTTGACCGTGTGTTGGGCTACGAAGCAAACTTTGCAGGTACCAGTTTCTTAACTTTAGATAAATGGAAATCGGGTAATTTTAATTTCGGCAGCAAGCAGGTAAACGTAACCGGCGATAAAACCGAAGTAGGCTCATTAGGCGCCGTAGGTTATGATGATGAAGGTGTAGGCACCAAAAAATGGGATATCATTAAAGAGGGGACGCTGGTAAACTACCAGGCCATCCGCGACCAGGCGCATATCATCGGTCTGAAAGAATCACAGGGCTGCTGCTACGCGCAAAGCTGGCAGGATGTACAATTCCAGCGGATGCCAAACGTATCATTACAACCGGGTAAAACCCCGCTGAGTGTAGATAATATGATCAAAAACGTTGAGAAAGGAATTTACATTATTGGCGACGGCTCTTTCTCTATCGATCAGCAGCGCTATAACTTCCAGTTTGGCGGGCAGCTTTTTTACGAGATAAAAGATGGCAAAATTGCCGGTATGCTGAATGATGTAGCTTACCAGGCCAACACCCGGGAGTTCTGGAACTCATGCGCGCAGGTTTGTGATGCAAGCGATTACCGCTTGGGCGGTTCATTTAACGATGGTAAGGGCCAGCCAAGCCAAAGCAGCGCGGTGTCGCACGGCTCATCAACAGCAAGGTTTAATGGTGTTAATGTAATCAACACAAAAAGAAAGATCGGATAACGTATGGCTTTATATACAAAAGAACAGGCACAGGCTTTATTAAAGAAGGTGCTTAGCTATTCAAAAGCCGATGAGTGCGAAGTAAGCCTCTTCGGTAGCGAAGGCGGTAATATCAGGTACGCGCTTAACGCGGTATCTACCGCAGGCGATGTAAGCACTACAGGTTTAGCAGTAACATCTGTTTATGGCAAAAAAGCTGGTTCGGCCAGCATTGATGAGTTTGACGATGCTGCTTTAGAGCGTGTTGTACGCCGTTCGGAAGAGCTGGCACAACTGGCACCCGAGAACCCGGAGTATATGCCGATGCTTGGCCAAAGCGAATTTAAAGACTCGATAACCTACAACGCCAATACAGCCGCCATGACGCCCGAAAGCCGCGCCGAAATGGTTGGTAAAAGCTTACAGGTTACCAAAGATGCCAAACTTTTTGCAGCGGGTTTTTTAGAAAACTCTACGGGTTTTAACGCGGTGATGAACTCTAAAGGTTTGTTTGCTTATAACAGGAGCAGCGATGTTACCTTCTCGGTAACTACACGCGATGAGGCAGGCAGTATATCCGGCTATGCCGCACGTGGCTTTACCGATGTTTCAAAACTTGATACAGCCTCGGCAACAGGGGTTGCTACTATGAAAGCAAATGCGTCTAAAGGTGCAAAAGCTATTGAACCCGGTAAATATACCGTGATACTGGAGCCTGTAGCGGCTACTTACATGCTGGAGAATATGTTCCGTTTTGATGCACGCAGCGCGGAAGAAGGACGTAGCTTTTTGAGTAAAAAAGGTGGCGGCACCCGTTTAGGTGAGCAACTGGTAGATCCGAAAGTAAATATCTACTCAGATCCGTTTAATACCGACCTGCCGGGTTCTACCTGGGGTGGTGATGGCTTGCCACGCGAAAAAACCAGCTGGATAGAAAACGGCGTGGTGAAGAACCTTTCGTACTCGCGCTACTGGGCGCAAAAGAAAGGTGTAAAACCTGTGCCCGGCCCAAGCAATATTATTATGGATGGTGGTACTCAAACCCTCGAAGAACTGATAAAAAGTACCGAGAAAGGCATCCTGGTTTCCAGATTGTGGTACATTCGTATGGTCGATCCGCAATCGTTACTTTTAACCGGGCTTACCCGCGATGGTACGTTTTATATTGAGAACGGCAAGATCATGTTCCCGGTAAAAAACTTCAGGTTTAACGAGAGCCCGGTGATTATGCTGAACAACCTGGAAGCCCTTGGCAAACAGGAACGCAGTATTAGCGTAGAAAGCTACCGAAGTTACCTCATCCCGCCGATGAAGATCAGGGACTTTACATTCAGTTCGCTGTCGGACGCGGTGTAAGTATAGAAATATAAGATCAAAAATAAGAAAATGGAAAAGGAGCCACATAGAGTACCAGAAGCAACCGTAAAGGGAAATGCAACAGGCCTTTTTATGATGGCTCTTTTTACTATGATATGGGCAGGTATTGCCTATGGTGGTTTACATGGAACTGCCTACGCTTTATTGTTGTTTATATTCCCTTTATTGAGTATTTATTTTATTGTAAAAGGAGTAGCCTTATTTAGGATAGCTAAGAATTTCCCCAAGCTTACTGATGAGGAAGATATTGCTGAGGAAAAAAGAAGAGGAAAATGGTTCGGTATAGTTTTCGGTGCAGAAGGACTGGGTATATTTATCGGTATCAATATAGTTGTTAACCTTGGCCATCCCGAACTCACTATACCTGTAATTGCATTGGTAGTAGGGCTGCATTTTTATCCTATGGGCAAAATATTTAAACGCACTATAGATTATTACCTGGCTACATGGAGTACCATAATTGCTGTATGCGGCATAGTTTTTACCTTAAAAAAGCTAATGCCTGCTAACTCCATACTTGCTTTTTTAGGCGTAGGGCTTGCTATTGCCACATCATGTTATGGTTTAAATATGGCTAAAAGGGCAGCAAACTTGTTAAGCGTATGAACATTAAAATGAAGCCCTATAAATTTAACTTCTCGCCATTGCCAAAAAGCAATGGCGAATTTGTTTCTATGTAGCCCTCAAAATTTATAGCATGCAAAATTTCCCTGTTATTAGTTCAATTTAACACCCGTTGGTTTATTTTTGCAGGATAAGTATCAGTTTAGCCTTAATGCAACCTGTAAGCTGTTGAAAACAGGCATTAACCATAGTTATGGGTTCGCCTAAATTTTCTTAGTTTTTATGCCTCTTTAAAATCAAAATTCCAGTATTTTAACCATTTTTATAATTTGATAACAATAAATGATGGTAATATGCTGATATAATAGGGTAATTATTAACCAACTCCGATCTATTTATGTGCTACTTTTGAATATCTTAATAAATCAAATATTTACCGCCCATGAAAAAGTTTTGTTTGATGATGTTTTCCTGTTACAGCCTCACCGCCCTGGCCCAAAAACAGGATTATCCCATACAGCCGGTGGCTTTCACTCAAGTGAAACTTACCGACCATTTCTGGACCTCCCGCATCGAAACAAACCGTACGGTAACCATCCCGGCGTCGTTTGAGCGTTGCGAGAGTACCGGGCGTGTAAAAAACTTCCAGATGGCGGCAGAGCATAAGGGCAAATTCTGCACCACCTACCCGTTTGACGATACCGATATATACAAAACAATAGAGGGCGCGTCATATTCACTGGCCCTGCACCCCGATAAAAAGTTGGATCATTATGTAGATTCAATGATTACCATCATTGGCCGTGCGCAGGAACCCGACGGTTACCTGTACACCGCCCGCACTATCGACCCACTGCATGTTGGCCCCTGGCTGGGCACCCAGCGCTGGGAAAAAGAACAGGAGAACAGCCATGAATTATATAATGCAGGCCATATGTATGAAGGCGCCGTCGCCCATTTCCTGGCTACGGGTAAACGTAATCTCCTCAATATCGCCCTCAAAAATGCCGATCTGCTGGTACGAACTTTCGGGGCGGGTAAAAGGCATGTAGCGCCGGGCCACCAGGTGGTAGAAATGGGGCTGGTAAAGCTGTACCGCATTACCGGCAAAAAAGAATACCTGGATCTGGCCAAGTTTTTTATTGACGAACGCGGCCATAAAGAATATAACAAAAAGAGCAAAAACGTGTACGAGAACGGCATTTACTGGCAGGATGACAAGCCTGTTATCGATCAGGATGAAGCCGAAGGCCATGCTGTGCGTGCTATGTATCTGTATTCGGGCATGGCAGATGTGGCTGCTCTAACGGGTGATAAAGAATACCTAGCCGCAATTGATAAGATATGGAACAACATGGTGGGTAAAAAAATGTACGTTCAGGGCAGCATAGGTGCCGTTGGCGATGGCGAACGCTTTGGCGATAACTACGAACTGCCTAACGCCACGGCCTATAATGAAACCTGCGCCGCCATTGGTAACGTATTCTGGAACGAGCGGATGTTCCTGCTGCATGGCGATGCCAAATACATTGATGTGCTGGAGAAAACCCTGTATAACGGCTTAATATCCGGCGTGGGCCTTGATGGCAAATCCTTCTTTTATACAAATGCCATGCAAATCCGCGATGGCTTTAACCACCCCGATATTGAGCGTGAGCGTGCTGGGTGGTTCACCTGCTCATGCTGCCCTACCAACGTGGTGAGGCTAATGCCGTCTATCCCCGGCTATGTCTACGCACAAAATGGTACAGATGTTTACGTAAACTTGTTCATTAGTGGTACTGGTGATATGAAAGTGAACAATAAAGACCTGAAAATAACCCAGCAAAATAATTACCCATGGGATGGAGCGCTGGCCTTTACCGTTAATCCGGCAAGCAGTATGGATCTGAACCTGAAGATCCGCATACCGGGCTGGGCGCAAAACCAGGCTGTACCGTCAGATCTGTATAGTTATCAAACACCATTGAACAAAAAGATCGTGATCAAACTGAATGGTAAACCTATTGATTACCAAATACAGGGTGGCTATGCGGTTATCAGCAAAAAATGGAAAAAAGGCGACAAGGTAGAAATGAACCTGCCTATGGATGTACAGCGCGTTATTGCTACTGATAAGCTAACCGAAGATGCCGGTAAGATAGCCCTGCAGCGCGGCCCCATTATGTACTGTGCCGAATGGAAGGATAACGATGGCAAGGCAGCTAATATCATCGTTCCGCAAAACACAACATTTAGTACTGTTTATAATGCCAACCTGCTAAACGGTATAACTATTATAAAAGGCGATGTGAAAACTATACAGGTTGGTGCCGATGGGCAAAACGTCAGCACTGTAAATAAAACCATGACGGCCATTCCGTATTACAGCTGGGCTAACCGGGGCAAAGGCGAGATGACGGTGTGGTTCCCGCAACAGGTAAAATATATTGAATTGATAACAAGGTAAGCTTTCTGCCTGGGCCAGCCTTGCAAAGGGGGGGTCTTGAAAAAGTAGTGGTCCTCTGTTGAGAAGGGCCATGTGGGGGTAGACAGATGCTAAAAAACGATTTTAAGAACACAAAAAAATAACAACATGAGTGTAATTTGGAAAGGGGTATTCCCAGCGGTAACAACAAAGTTTACCGAGAATGATGAATTTGATTTTGATGCTTTTGATAAAAATATTGAAGCGCAGTTGGAAGCAGGTGCAAGCGGTATTATCATCGGTGGCTCGTTGGGCGAGGCAAGCGTTTTAAACGATGAAGAGAAAATAGAGTTGCTAAAGCACACCGTACAGGTGGTTGCAAAACGCGCTTACGTGGTACTTAATATTGCGGAGCAAACAACCAAAGCTGCCCTGCTTTGTGCCGAAAATGCTGCTAAATATGGTGCCGATGGATTAATGATGCTGCCACCATTACGTTATCTGGCTGATGAGCAGGAAACATTAAACTATTTTGCGGCTGTGGCAAAAAGCACTACGCTGCCTATCATGATCTACAATAACCCGCACGATTATAAGATAGAGGTTACGTTGGATATGTTTGAGGAGCTATCGCAATACAAAAACATCCAGGCGGTGAAAGAATCTACCCGCGATGTGAGCAACGTAACTCGTATGATCAATCGTTTTGGCGACAGGTTTGCCATACTTTGTGGTGTAGATACATTGGCTTTAGAAAGTCTTTTTATGGGTGCTGATGGTTGGGTAGCCGGTTTAGTTGATGCCTTCCCCAGGGAAACAGTTGCCATTTTCAGGTTAGCTAAAGAAGGCCGCATGCAGGAAGCGTTAAAAATTTACCGCTGGTTTTTACCGGTGCTGGAGCTGGATATCCACCCAAAACTGGTGCAGTACATTAAGCTGGCCGAAACGGTTACCGGGCTGGGTACCGAAACGGTTAGGTTGCCAAGGGCTAAAATTACCGGCAAGGAGCGCGACAGGGTTTTGGGTATTATTAACAACGCTGTAAAACACCGCCCCGAACTGCCTGCGGGTAGCTGGGGTGTTGAAGCCGAGATTGATGTGACAGGGGTGAGCTAATATTTAATGTCAGCCTGCATTTTTAAAATAGAGGCATATGATATTTTATTTAATAAATAATGGCGATGTTTTGTCAGTAGCTAAATTTAAAACATCTGATTATAAATACTTTAATAAGTTTTCGCGGCGTTCACGGTTGTAAACGTGAACACTTATACCGCCATTAATTGACAATTGTTATGGGAAGCCTGTTAAAAACTGAGCTTAATACCATAAAACACAATATTATGGAAACACGGAATTTAATCGGATACCAATACATAAAAGGGGATAAAGCTTTCAGAGGTATAAACCCTGCGACAGGTAAAGAGCTTGAAGCAGAGTTTAATGCGGCGAACTTAGCAGATGCAGACAAAGCGATGCAACTGGCCGATAAAGCATTTGCTGTTTACAGTCTTGCAGACGGAAAAACTAAAGCTGCTTTTTTACGCAGCATAGCCGACGAGATAAACGCCCTTGGCGATACCCTGATACACCAAGCCATGGCCGAAAGTGGCCTGCCTGAGGCAAGGTTGCAAGGAGAACGTGGTCGTACAACCGGTCAGCTGAATATGTATGCCAATTTGCTGGAAGAAGGCAGCTGGGTTGATGCAGTGATTGATACCGCTATCCCTGATAGAAAACCTTTGCCACGGGTAGATTTGCGGAGAATGGCGGTGCCTGTTGGCCCGGCAGTGGTATTTGGCGCAAGTAACTTCCCTATGGCGTTTTCTGTTGCCGGTGGCGATACTTGCTCGGCTTTGGCGGCGGGTTGCCCGGTGGTAGTGAAGGCACATCCGGCACACCCGGGTACCAGCGCGCTGGTTGGCGAAGCAGTGAAAAAAGCTGCCGAAAAGCACGGCTTGCCCGACGGGGTTTTCTCTTTGCTTTATGATGATGGCTATACCGTTGGCGAAGCACTGGTAAGACATCCAAAAACAAAAATAGTAACCTTTACAGGCTCGCTTAAGGGCGGTATGGCACTGGTGAAAATGGCGCAGGAGCGCGATGAACCTATCCCGGTATTTGCCGAAATGGGCAGCACCAATCCTATTATATTATTACCAAAAGCATTGGAGAAACGCGCGGAAGAACTGGCAAACCTTTCGGTGGCTATTACCAATAATGCAGGGCAGTTTTGTACGCAGCCGGGTTTGCTGCTAGCAATTAAATCTGATGCATTAGGGCGATTTAAAAAAGCGTTAGGTATCGCAATAGCTAATGTTGATTCCTCAACCATGCTTACACCGGGTATTGCCGCGAACTTTAACAAACTATCAGGCGGTATGATGGTTGATAGTGCGGTTACTGTGATCGCACAATCTGATAAAATAGATTCAGAGAAAGTGAACCAGGGCGTTGCTGTTGTTGCCGAAATAAGCGCGACTGATTTTTTAGCCAACGAAAAATTCAAGGAAGAGGTTTTCGGCCCGTACTCTATGCTTGTTGTTGCCGACGATGCTACCCAATTGGAACAGGTTGTAGATTCATTGCACGGGCAATTAACCGCAAGCATCATGGCCGAAAAAGAAGAGCTATCACACTATAAAAGCATTACAAATAAGTTGGCAAAACTGGCCGGCAGGGTAATATTGAACGGGCCGCCAACTGGTGTTGAGGTAGGCAACGCCATGCAACACGGCGGCCCGTACCCCGCAACATCCGATAGCAGGTTTACCTCAGTTGGTACAGGCGCTATCAAACGTTTTGTGCGCCCGGTATGCTGGCAAAACTGGGAGCATGATCTGCTTCCGGATGAATTGAAAGACGGCAACCCGCTAAATATATGGCGGTTGGTTAATGGGGAAATGAGCAAATAAGTCAGTAGTCCGGAGCCTTGAGTCCAAAGTCAAAGGACTGGAAATTAAGACTTAGAACATTCGACTTAAGACTTAAAAAAACATGAATAAAACTTTCTTCTGTATAGATGCGCATACCTGCGGTAATCCGGTGAGGCTGGTTGCGGGTGGCGGGCCAAATTTGATTGGTGCTAACATGAGCGAAAAACGCCAGCACTTTTTAAAAGAGTACGACTGGATCCGCAAGGGGCTGATGTTTGAACCGCGTGGGCATGATATGATGTCGGGCAGTATATTGTATCCACCTCATGATCCGCAGAACGATGTGGCGGTGTTGTTTATTGAAACCAGCGGTTGCCTGCCCATGTGCGGGCATGGAACTATCGGTACCATCACCATCGCCATTGAGGAAGGATTGATCACACCAAAAGTGCCGGGCACTGTACGCATGGAAGCGCCTGCCGGTTTGGTTCTGATCTCTTACAAGCAGGAAGGCAAAAAGGTAAAATCTGTAAAGCTGGTGAATGTACCAAGCTATTTGGCTGCAGAGAATCTGGATGTTGAATGCCCTGATTTAGGGATGTTAACGGTTGATGTAAGCTACGGCGGAAATTTCTACGCCATTGTAGATGCGCAGGAAAACTTTAAAGGGCTGGAAAACCATACCGCAGATCAACTGATATCATGGAGCCGTGTTTTGCGTCAAAGGATAAACGAAAAATACACGTTTGTGCATCCCGAAAACCCAACCATCAACGGATGTTCGCATATCCTGTGGGCGGGCAAAACCATATCGCCGGAGGCAACGGCCCGTAACGCTGTTTTTTATGGCGATAAAGCGATAGACCGTTCACCCTGCGGTACAGGTACGTCTGCCCGTATGGCGCAATGGCATGCCAAAGGGAAGTTGAAAAAGGGCGATAAGTTCATTCATGAGAGCATTATTGGCAGCCAGTTCATCGGTACTGTAGAGGATGAAGTAATGCTTGGCGATAAACCAGCCATCATCCCCGGTATTGAAGGATGGGCAAAAGTTTACGGCTACAACACCATCAAAATTGATGATGAAGATGACCCGTACGCATTTGGGTTCCAGGTTTTGTAATTAAAAAAACGTCATTGCAAGCGTAGCGTGGCAATCTTCGATAGAAAAGTTCGCTACAAGCATGTCAAGGATTGCCACGCTACGCTCGCAATGACGTCCTGAAAATATTTAACAAGTAATGAGTAAAGCAATAATAATAGGCGGGGGAATAATAGGACTTTTTTCAGCTTACTACCTGAACAAGTCGGGTTGGGAAGTAGAGATATTGGAGCAGGGTGACCTGACCGATAACGCCTCATTTGGTAACGCGGGTATGATAGTGCCCAGTCATTTTATACCATTGGCAGCGCCGGGTATGATAGAGCAGGGCTTTAGATGGATGTTTAATAGTAAAAGTCCATTTTACGTAAAGCCGAGTTTAAACCCGGAACTGATAGGATGGGGACTTAAATTCCTGAAGGCTGCCAATAAGCAACATGTGGAACGTTCGGCAACGGCACTGCGGGATCTGTCCTTACTCAGCAAAAAACTTTACACGGATTTAGAGCAGGATGCCGACTTTGATTTTGGCTTTGCCGATAAAGGCATCCTGATGCTTTTTAAAACCTCGAAGTTTGAAGATGAAGAGCGCCATACCGCTGAAAAGGCTATTAGCCTTGGCCTTGATGCGCAATACCTTACCGCTGATGAATGCCGCAAACTACAGCCAGACATTGAGCTGGACGTATTAGGCGCGGTGCATTACCATTGCGATGCGCACCTGTATCCCAACAAATTAATGGTGGCTCTGGTTAATCATCTTGAAAAGGCCGGGGTAAGGATCCACCGGAATACCCCTGTTACTAAAATAGAACATATCGATGGTAAGATAACCCGGGCTATCAGCAATGATAAAAGCTTTATGGCAGATACCTACGTAATGGCCGGTGGCGCATGGACACCTGCTATTGCCAAACTGGCGGGGCTAAACATCCCACTGATGCCGGGCAAAGGTTATTCTTTTATGGTTGATGAACCACAGCACCGCATGACCATCCCCGCCCTGCTTTGCGAGGCAAGGGTATCGGTAACACCTATGAACGGGCAGATCCGCTTTGGGGGAACTATGGAAATTGGCAAGATAAACCAACAGGTAAATATGAACCGGGTGGCAGGCATCGTGGAATCAATCCCTCAATATTTCCCAGATTTTACGCCTGCCTTACCGCGGCAAAAGGATATATGGTTTGGTTTCCGTCCCTGCTCACCTGATGGTTTGCCTTACATAGGCTTATCGGACAAGTACAAAAACCTGGCTGTTGCCACAGGGCATGGCATGATGGGATTAAGCCTTGCACCTGCAACCGGTAAACTGATTGATGAGGTGATGAATAGCACCCTCCCATCAGCCAGTATCAGCCAGTTTTCGCCAAACAGATATTAATTAGCGATATAGTGAATGACTGAATTAGTGATTTTGCTGAGTATATAAATTACTAATTCACTAAATCGGTCGTTCACTAATTAAATCAATAGGCCGATTTGTGTTTCTTGTTGAAGTCAAAGATCCTGGAGATGGTGAACCCTAAACGGAACTGCCCTTTGCTCCAGCTTGATTGGGTGTTGTTGATATAATTAAATTCGGAGATAGCCTGCGCGTTGGTAAAGTTTATAGTAAAGACGTGCCCGCCTGTTTCGATCTCTATACCTAAACCCAGTCCGTCATAAAATCTGGGATCAACACTATTGTTCCTGTAGTTAGAGAACGGATGCACATAATCTACCACCAACCCCATCCGCTTACTGAATTTTAAACGACCTGCTGCAGATAAGGCGAAGATATTTTTTTCGTTACCTGCTAAAAATGGATAGGGGATGTTATTCCTTAAATAGATGGGCGATACCTGCAGCGATAATGCCGATGAAATTTTACGAGCTATAACCGCCTGCATTAAGTACGAGAAACGGTTTGCATAATCATCAAACATCGTAGTTTCGGTATGGTATGTTTTAAAACCCGTTTTACCTATCAGGGTAACGGCAACGGGCATGCTCTCATCCGTTTTTTGATGCAATATATTGTATTTTAAACCCAGCTCAAGCATCTGTTCAAATTTGCTGCGGCCAAAATCAATATTCAGGTTATCGGTAAGGCCGTATTCAAAACCGATGTAAATGTCAGATGAGTTATCAAGGCCCCAAAGCGTTTTACCGCCACCTGCCGAGCTGCCAATATCACCAAAACGGTGTATCACCAAAAAGTTAAGCTCTTTCTTTTTAACCGTTTCGGTGGTTTGTGATAGTATTAAGCGAGTTGCCTTAAAAGTAGCAATAACAGGCTCACCTTTTTCAGGGGCGCTTAGCGTATTCATTAACGAATCGGTGCTGTTTTTGGCTGCTGTGTCTTTTTTAATGGTTTGGGCTTTTAACAAGCCGGCTGTACATAACAGCGTAATAAATAAGAGGGATTTTTTCATGATAATTATAAGTGTTAGGGATTATTATTTATATGGCGAATAAGTTGCGTTAACCTGCACCTTAATGGTTTCGGCAATGTTGTGGAATACCAGCGTGGGGATCTCTATCTTATGATCTTTACAGGCAACGATAAATTCAGAGGACAGGCTGATAGCACCCCCGCTAACCGTAAGCTTACCCGGAATGGTGCGGCTTTGCTTTACACCGTGTACTTCAAATACTCCGCTGGCCATTACCGGGTACACGCCATCTTTAGTTACATCGGGCGTTTGCGCAAGCTTACCCTTAAAGCTGGCCTGCGGATACTTGTCGCTCTCCATATAGTTCTCGTTAAAATGCTCCTGCATTAAAGCTTTATCAAACTTTAAAGAGCGGATAGGCACGCTGAAGGCAAGCTCGCCGGTAGCGGCATTAAAAACCGAGGTGCCTTTGTCTGTTTTGGCCTCGATATCTTCAATTGGTGCTTTTGAATAGATGCTTACAGTAGCATTTTTACAGACATAGATTTCCTGCCCCGCTTGGTTTGTACTAAACCAGACGAGTAAAATTAGAGCGATATACTTCATGTTTTTTCTAAGGTTTTGTTCCCGGATTTATGTTCCACGTTACGCCTACGGCAACCCCTGCCGATTTCAGATTTACCTGCCCGTAGCCTATGCCCGTAAGCGGTACTTTGTAATATGGCTGCACAGCTACACCAAATTTTGAGCTTATCTCGCGCTGATAAGTCATATTAAGGTTTAGGATGCCCATAATATGTTGGTTCTTGTTACGGATATTGTATGTTGCAGGCCCGCCGGGGTATCCGCCGGCATAGTTGAATGTGTAATTTTCGCGCAGCATAAAATATGACGATAGGCCCGTGCCCATACTGAATTTATTTACGCCTTTGTTATAAACCTGGTAACCCACGTTGATAGGTATATCCAATACAGTACAACTTGCGCTTACACTCTCGGGGTTTGAACTGAATTTGTACGCCGATGTATAGTTGGCGAAGTTTGCCAGATAAGGTTTATCGGCATAAATAGCGCCGGTAGTAATGCTCCACTTACGTGTTACGCCTACAGTTAGCAGCAGCCCCGCATTTGTACCTACTTTTTGCGAAAATCCTTTAACACTGTTAACGTCTGGAGATGCTACAAAGCTTAATGCTAAAGTTGGTTTAAAAGCCATAGCCGCACCACCCGATGCACTATGACGGTATTTGGCCGGTTTTTTATTTGGCTTCACATCATCCATTACCGATACCAGTTCGCGTTTTTTGAGGGTGTCGGCCTGATTGCTATTACTGGCCATTACAGCGGTTTTATCAGTTATAATAGTATCAACCTTAGCATAATTGGCGGCTTTGTCAGTAATCGCAGTATCGTGTTTTGTAACATTATCTACTATGTTATTAGCGGCGTTGTCTGTAACAACACCGGGTGTTTTTGTTATATAGGATGTATTAACGCCATAGGTATCAATTCCGGTAATTTTACGGCCGCCCGGTACAGCAGATAAGGTGAAGAACGATTTACTTTTACGGCTCATATCACCCGCATTCATCGCGCTGCTATCATTCGCCGAAAGCGTATTACTTTTGAGATCTGCCAGTTGCTGCACAGGCGGGCCGTATTTACCGGAATCTTTTTGAACAGGCGCTGTTTTTTTTACCACCTGTGTTGTTTTATCGGGTTTTGATACAGGGTTTAAAAATAACCAGCCAATAACCAGCAGCAACATGGCTGCAATGGTGCTAACCAGTAGTATTAAACTGCGGGTGATACCTTTTGGCTTTTTACCATCAAGCATAGCCTCCATAGCATCCCAGTCCTCCTCCCGGTATGATGCATTGTCGCCAGGCTCGCTTAGGCCCTGGCTAAACAATTTATCAATACTATTTTCTTTTTCCTCTTTCATCTTTTGGTTACGTTATTCACAAAGGAGATGGATAGGTCTGTGTGCTTTGTATGGTTAATGGGTACTATGTTGTCGTTTACTTGTTTATTTATTTGGCCGGGCGTTTTGTTGCTCTCGGTTATCATAATTTTTAATTTTTCCCTGGCCTTATGCAGGTTTGATTTTGAGGTGCCTATGCTAATGTTCAGCATACCGCCTATTTCTTCGTGCGTGTAACCTTCAATCGCAAATAAATTGAATATAGTACGGTATGCACGCGGTAACTGACTTATCATATCCAGTAACTCGTTGTAATTTAAATTCCTGTCGGCAAAATCGGTATCGTTAATATGCTCGGCCTTATCAAGCTCCTCGGTGTAAGCAATTTTTAGGTTAAAGCGATAATAATCTATAGACGTATTAACCATAATACGGCCCAGCCAGGCCTTAAAAGGCTTGGTTATATCATACTTAGTAAGGTTTTTGAATACTTTGTAAAATCCCTGGTTCATGATCTCCGAAGCTTCATACCTGTTGGCCGCGTACCTTAGGCATATCCCCATAGCAAAGCCATAGTAAGCCTTATACAACAGTTTTTGACTCAACCTGTCGTTATTTAAACAGCCTTTTACCAGTTGATATAATTCTTCTTCGCCCATGTTTGGGTTTCTGTTTGCCTTAATTTAACACCTTATCTGCATACATCACGATAGATGTGGTGTAAAGGTTGCCCGCCACGTAAAAAAAATATCTGTTTGTTTGAATAATCATCCGCAGGCCAAATATTAAAGAAATTTAGCTATAATTAAATCAATAACTTAGTAATTTACTAAATGCCTTAATGAAAGTACTGCCTTTTACCATACCTGTGCCCGAGGGGCAAACTATAATTGTGCAGGAAGAGATGCAGAGTCACTTTTATCCGCATCTGCACCGACACGCAGAAATACAGATAACCTGGATAAAACGCGGCGAGGGAACTTTGCTTACAGGTAACAGTATGCATTCATTTAAAGCCGGCGAGGTATATGTACTTGGTGCAAACCTGCCGCATTTATTTAGAAGCAGCCCCGAATATTTTGATGAAAGCAACAAACTGGATGTGCAGGAACTTACCATATTTTTTGACCCCACGGGAAAACTATCGGCTTTGTTTGACCTGCCAGAGATGCAGGCCGTAAAAACATTTTTTGAAAAATGGCAGGTGGGGTTTAAGATCCCGGTTGAGGTAACGGGTGCTTTTAGGGAGCAAATTGATATGGTACAGCATACAAGGGGCGTTTACCGCATGTCGGTATTTTTAAGGATGGTTAACCTGTTGATGGGGATAGAAAACCTACAACCCTTATCGGTTGCCAGCCATACCCAACCCCTTACAGACCCTGAGGGTATGCGCATAGCATCGGTATTAAATTATATTATGCATAATTACAGCAGCACCCTAACGCTTGAGGATGTTGCCCTGCAGGCTCATTTAACCCCCAATGCATTTTGCCGCTATTTTAAGAAACATACCCGGTTAACATTTGTGGCCTTTGTAAATAAGGTACGGGTAAACCAGGCCTGCAAACTGCTTATAAACGGTGAATTGAATACTATTGCCGATATTGCCTACAGTTGCGGTTTTAGCAGCATTAACAATTTTAATTTAACGTTTAAAAAAATAATGGGCAAATCGCCAAGAGATTACGTGAATGATTACACCCACAGGGTGAAGTAAAGGGATTTTTATAACTATATTTAGGTATGAAAAAGCTATTCTACCTGTTAATACTGCTTTCGGCCTGTAAAAGTAACCCGGATAAAAAGTTGGAGGCTACCGTACAGCCCGATTCTTCCGGGGCAATGAGACCTGCCGACACTACTTTTTTATTGAAAGAGGCGCAGAAAGGTTTTTATCATGCAGTTTTCATCGAAAAGAACAGGGAATCAAAAGTATATAAGCGTTTACTTGATTTTAAGTATGACCATTACGATAGCATAGCATATAACGAAAACTATAAAATACTTAAAGTGAAGTTTAAAAAACCGCTTAAAAAGTATGATGTAGCAAGCCTGGGGCAAGATTGGTTACCTTTATACGCCTATAAAGGCAAATATTATTTATATGCGCCAAGCGATTGGGGAAACACAGGCCGGCGCAGACTTACGGATAGTACACTAACTTATTGGAGCGTTGACGGCCCCGATCTGAAGCCCCTGCTAAGTTTTAAAAAAATAAACGATAGTAAATATTCACTCACATCGCAGCCCTTTTACCAGTTTGTAAAAAAGTCAAACATCAATATCTATATTATCGACCCTAAAAACAAGGTGGCTGTTTGGGAAGATACAGCCTTACCGGCAGACTATAGATACGGTTTGTATGTGCCGGTACAATTTGCTCAAAATTTTGATATGGTACACAATTACTGCAAAACCGACAAAATGCCCGAGTTTGTATTTGATAAGATAGATTTTAAGGCGCTTATCAAAGGGTTTAATTAACGGGAGTTTTATAATAATAAATAGGTGCATATATACCTTCGCTGGTAGTATAATAACCTTTGCCATCGTGTGTAAAAGCAATAGCTTCACCTTGCTTTTCCTGTTTGTAAGGCAATTCACGCGGTTCTTTTTTCAGAGTTTGCCAAATAGGCTCGGCTGCAGCGCGGTGCCAGTAAAAAACCTTTTCGTAGTTCCTCACCAGTATCTGCTTACCATCCGCCGATACATCCGCAGCTGTTATCCATTTAAAGGGTTTTAATCCTTTAAAGAACAGTTTGCCTCTAAATGCAAGGGTAAGCGTATCATTTGCTTTGTATTTAAGCGGCGTAGTATAAACACCAACACTATCGCCCCGTTTAGTAATAATGTATAAAAGTTTTTCAATAGGGTCTATAGTCATGGCTTCTGCATCTTTTGCGCCGTCGGGATATTTTAAGTGTTGTGGTATAGGTACTGCGTGCGCAATGCCATCTGTCCCCCAGTTTTTCCGTTCTTCCATGCGGTAAACGGTTATATAGTTTCTGCGGGCGTCATTGTCGCCAATATCGCCCATATAAACATAACTTTTGTTCTTAACCGGCCCGGGGCCTACGGCAATGTCCTCGCAATCTATCACCCCACGACCGCGCACCTTTATATCGCCGGTATAGTATACGGTGGTTTTTAATTTACCATCGGCAGTAATGGCAAAAAAACGGCTGGTATCGCCGCTATCATTATGGGCATAATAAATACCGGGATTTAAGGCCGATGCTGCCAGGCCCGAGGTTTCATCCATTTCTTTTGAATATAAATGGCTTTCGGGTAATTGCTTATTATCAACTAAGCGGTGCTTGGCAAATGCCGCTATAAAACACAGGGCAAGTATGGGTGCAAATATTTTTAAAGTTTTACTTTTAAACATAACTAAGCATATAGAACAAAAAACGGCCCATATTATTATGGGCCGTTCTGTTATATGTTAAAATTAGCTTTTACGAGTTTTGTGAGGTTAATGCGGGTTCTTTTGCAAAGCTCATTTCTGCATCAGGTTTCGATACATCGGTAATGGCTACTTTACCGCGCTCTTTACGTAGTATACGGTTAAATAAGGAGATCTCCCTATCAAATAAAAACTGGAAGAAAAGTTTGGTCCAGGAGGTATGATAGTATAAAGTATCGTAGTATTCGGGCGCAGTTTTTTTGATCTCCGGCAGTTTATTCCAAGGTATCGACGGGAAATCATGATGCTCGTTATGGAAACCTACGTTAAATGCTACCGCATTAAAGTTACCATAATAGCTGTAAGTTTCCTGCTCAACGCTGTGGGTTAAGTAATGCTCCTGGATCCAGCGGGCGCCAAGTGGGTGTAAACCTACCGAGAACGAGAAGCTTAACAGCAGGAAAGCTAATGCATGCCAGCCCATAAAATAGTATATAACACCGGTAAATACAGCCTGTACTATCCAGTTGGTTAATATCCAGCCATCAAAAGGGTGTATCTCGCGCAGGCGCGATAGACGGAACAACTGGAATATCGGGAAGAATAATAGCCATAAAGCTTTACCAAAAAACGAGTTGTTGATCAGTTTTGCCTCCCATCGGTTTGGCAAATCAGCGTCTAACTCATGTATCCCCTGGAATGAATGGTGTTTGATATGATATTTTTCGAACGATATAGCGCTTGGCAGTATTTGCGGCAAGTTGGCAAGCATGGATGCCCAGCGGTTGGCGTTACGGTTTTTAAATAATAATTGGTGGGTACACTCATGTATCATTACAAACAATGCATGGTCTGCAAAGGCACCTAATAAATAGGCCGCGCCAAATACCAGCCACCACGATTGATCGCGCAGAAACCAAGCCAGTATAACCTGGAAGGCTACAAGCCCTACAATAGCCCAAATGGTTTTTGGGTTTTTACCTATTAAATTCCTTAACTGCGGAAACTGCTTCAGTATCTTTTTGGTACGTATACGGTGCGGTTCCGACTCCTGGGAATAAACAAAATCAGTCTTCTTCATATTAGGGTTAAAACGATGAAGATAAGAATAACGTGTTAAAAAAATGATTTAATTATGAAAATTCAGTAATTTGTGTGGAAAAACGCCCACTTTTATAAACTTTAAAGAAATTAATTTCTTTAAAGTTTTCATTTGTTAAAGGGGATTTATAAAAAAATTAACCAGTAATACTTAATTATGTGGTGGATATATGCTTTATTATCAGCGCTGTTTGCAGCTTTAACAGCAATATTTGCAAAAATAGGTATCAAAGGAGTTGATACCGACCTGGCAACTGCTATACGTACGGTAGTTATTTTACTTATAGCATGGGCAATTGTATTGTACAAAGGTACAAACCACGGCATAAGCGGGTTAAGCAAACTTAACTGGACCTTTCTGGTGCTGTCGGGTTGCGCAACCGGCCTGTCGTGGATCTTTTATTTTAAAGCGTTGCAGTTGGGCAAAGTATCGCAGGTTGCGCCTGTAGATAAGTTGAGTGTGGCGATTGCCATCATATTATCGGTTGTGTTTTTGGGCGAGCCGCTCACCCTTAAAACCGGGATGGGCGCTTTACTTATTATATCGGGCACATTGGTGCTGATATTTTAATATGACATAATGTAAATGTAACAATTACGAAACCTCCATAATTAATCCAAAGTTTCTTAACAGTTTTGCGCCTCGAAATAAAGAGGTTATATGCGTAGGTTATTTGTTCTTGTTTTTCTGTTTGTTACCACATTAAGTATTAATGCCCAAACCCCTAATGCAGGTAAAGGGAAAATAGCCGGGAAGGTTATAGATGCCGTTACCAGGCAACCGGTAGATTATGCTACCGTATCGGTATTTAAACAAGGTGGTACAAGCCCCTTTAACGGCATCAGTACCGATCCCAAAGGGAATTTTACCTTAGATAATATTGCCCCCGGAGATTACCGCCTTACCATAGATTTTTTAGGATATAAAAAACACGTTATAGAGCATGTAATTGTTGCTACTGGTGGTAATGTTACTTTAGGGAATATCGCATTAGAATCGATACAAAACCAGCTTGCCGGCGTTACCATTACCGCCAAAGCCCCGGTTATTGAAAACCGGATAGACAAGATGGTGTATAATGCCGCCAATGATCTTACCGCGCAAAGCGGTGCAGCTATTGATGTACTCAAGAAAGTACCGCAGGTTACGGTTGATATTGACGGTAACGTAGAGTTGCAGGGTAACGGTAATATCCGTTTCCTGATAAATGGTAAGCCAAGCAGTATTTTTGGAGCAAGCCTGGCCGATGCCCTGCAGGCCATACCCGGCAGCCAGATAAAAAGCATTGAGGTAATAACCAGCCCGGGCGCTAAATACGATGCTGCCGGTACAGGCGGTATCATTAATATTATATTAAAAGATAGTAAGGTACAGGGTATAAATGGTAGCATAAACTTAACCGGCGGCACGCGTCAGGAAAACGGCTCATTTAACCTGAATGCCCGTAAAGGTAATTTTGGTGTAAATGCATTTTTTAGCGGTAACGCGCAGTTAAACACTACGGTACTAAGCACTAATAACCGTAATACAAGCGGCCCCGGCGATAGCACCACCCACCTGTTTCAAAAAGGTAGTGCGGCTACAAAACGCAGCGGCTATCAATCGGGTCTTAGCTTAAACTGGGATATTACCCCAAAGGATGCCTTAACGGCATCAGTAGGGTTTGACCATTTTGGTAACCACAGCAACGGCTTAACTAATCAGCAGGAATCTATTACCAACGGTGCTGGTGATCTGGTTTCTGATATTATCAGTCTGCGTAATTCTGACAGCCGTTTTAGCGCATACTCTACCGATTACAGCCTTGATTATAAGAAAACCTTTGCCAAAGAAGGGCGGGAACTGGATATATTATTTACCAGCAGTTACAGTAAAAACACAGTGAATTATTTTCAGCGCCAGGATTATGAGACGCCTGGCATGATCTCGACAGGTATCCGCGGTTTTAACCCAGGTAATGACAGGGAGACCAATATTTCTGTAGATTACACCCACCCCATAACCAAAACCTTTACTATTGAAGGTGGTGCCAAATTGGTAATTGAAGATTTGAAGAACGTTACCAATACTGATACACTTTTAGCCGATGGCAGTTACATGAACAATGCCGATCAAACCTACGGGTTTAACTACAAACGCAATATTTACGCGGCATACCTAAGCACATCGGCATCGTTATTTAAAAAATTTTTAGATGTAAAACTGGGTTTGCGTAACGAGTACACTACTACTAACGCCAATTTTCCCGGTGTAGTAATACCGGGTTATAATACGCTTGCGCCATCAGCTGTTATATCGCATAAAATAGGCGGTACACAAAGTATCAAGTTTAGCTACTCGTACCGTATAGAACGCCCCGATTATGGCGAGGTAAACCCTTTTTATAACATCAGCGACCCGCATAACATCAGCACTGGTAACCCTAACCTGAAACCCGAGATAAGCAACAGCTTTGAACTGGGGTACAATAAATCGTTTGATGGTGGTGCCAACATTTATATCGGTAGTTTTTACCGTCACAACAGCGAAGATATACAGCAATTTACTACGCAGTACGATACCCTGAGCATAAATGGCAAAACATACAGCAATGTATTGCTTAGCCAGCGCGCCAACCTGGGTACCCAGGCATCATTAGGTGGTAATGTGTTTGCATCGGTACCCGTTACCAGCAAGCTTAACCTGCGCACCAATATATTTTTAGTGAGCCGTACAAATGATGCCCCGGGCGTAGGTAAGGTAACAGCATTTCAATACAGGCTTAATTTAAACGCCAGCTACCAGTTCCCGTCTAACTTTTTGGCCGAGGCGTTTGGTAACTATAACTCATCATCGCGCACCTTACAGGGTAACCGGCCGCAGTTTTTTTGGTACAATATTGCTGTGCGCAAGCAGTTTTTGGATAAAAAAGCAAGCATCGGCCTGGTGGCCAATAACGCGTTCAGCAAGTATATCAACCAGTCGTCAACTACTTCGGGCCCGGGCTTTAGCCAGGCAAGTTTAAGGCAGTTGCCATTGCGCTCTTTCGGTATAACATTAAGCTACAAATTTGGTAAGCTCGAGTTTTCAAAAAACAAAGATAAAGAGGGCCGTGAAGATAACGGTGGCCAGATGCCTGCCGAGCCATTAGGCGGTAAGTAATATTAAAAACAATATGCCGTTTTAAAGTATTACTATAATGATATTAAAAGCATTATCATTATGAATACTGCTGATAAACATTTCAAATTCATAAACAGTAAGACTGGCTATGTAATTTTTTATTCGTCGTTAAGCACAACCCTAACCCCTAATGAACAAAAGGCCGAACTTGATAAAATAAGGGCCCAGGTTGCTACAAAGAACCGTATTAACCAGGAAACTGTTTATTGGGAAGAAATTAAAGACTAATAAAACGTATCTCTCATTCCGAACTCCCAAATCTGCAAGGGGATAGTATGCCCTATCCGGTGTAATAGTCTCCATTAATTTAATTTTTAGGTAAAATATTATTTGCAGTAGTTCGCTGATTATCAGTATATTTATTTGCCAATTATGCCGGGTTAACCACTCGTGCTGTATTTCAACTAAATAATCTCACAATCATGAAAAAACTTTTGCTGCTAATGTTTGCTGTAAGCTGCTATAATAGCATTTTGCATGCACAGGTTGCTGCTGTAAAAAATGAGGGTACTACTAAAGAGGTAGTGGCCAAATTGCAGTCGCTTTCAACAGACAGGATAATAGAAAAAGCATACCTGCACTTTGATAAACCCTACTACAGCCCCGGCGATACCATCTATTTTAAAGCTTATGTAACCGCGGGCGAACGCCACGAACTTTCAAAAATAAGCGGTGTGCTGCACGTAGACCTGATCAGCAAAAGCGATTCGGTGATGCAAACTTTAATACTGCAGTTAAAGAACGGGCTTGCCTGGGGCGATTTTGCGCTACCCGGCTATACATCTAAAGGGAATTACCGCATTAGGGCCTATACGCAGTGGATGCAAAATACGGGTAATACTTATGTGTTTGATAAAACCATTCCGGTTAATGGTAAAAGTATAGCGCCGGTTTATGCCGCAAAAGCAACAGGTACCAAAGCCGATGTACAGTTTTTTCCGGAAGGGGGGACTTTTGTAGCGGCCTTGCCGGCCAAAATTGCATTTAAAGCAGTTGGGAGTAACGGTATGGGCATTTATGTAAAAGGCATTGTAGTTGATAATAACAACGTTGAGGTTGGCAAATTTACCTCGGCGCACTTGGGTATGGGGCAGATATTTATAACACCCGAGGATGGTAAAACGTATAATGCTAAAGTGACTTACCCGGATGGTTCGATGAACGTGGTACAATTGCCCGTACCACAAGCAAAAGGCATATCACTTAACGTTAATAATAGCGACCTGGCCAAACTATCGATAGATATTAATGCTAATAAGGCTTATTACCTCGAGAATAAGAACAAAGAATTAAATGTGGTGGTGTACTCGGCAGGGGTTGTAAAAACGGTTAAAACTGTGCTTGATAACCAGGTGATCGGGTTCGATCTTCCGAAAAAAGATCTGGCAAGCGGCATTGCGCAAATTACTCTTTTCTCTGACAATGGCGTACCATTAAGCGAACGCCTGGTGTTTATTCAAAACCCGGTTGATATTAATTTTACCATCAACAGTGATAAAACTACCTATGCCAGCCATGATAAAGCACATATTACCCTTAATGCAAAATTGGCCTCGGCCGATAAAGCATCCATAGGCAATTTCTCTGTGGCTGTGGTGGACGAAAGCAAAGTGCAAATAAACGAAGATATGGAAAGCTCTATACTGTCAGATCTGTTGCTTACATCTGAGCTGCGTGGCTATGTAGAGCAGCCCGGTTACTACTTTAATAATGTAAATGCCGATACCCGCAACAACCTGGATATTTTAATGCTTACGCAAGGTTACCGCCGGTTTGAGTGGAAGCAGCTTTTAAATGAAGCACCGACCCCAATTGCTTACAAGCCCGAGGTTGGGATGGATATAAAAGGCGCTCTCGTAACTAATGCAGGCAAGCCTGTGCCAAACGAAAAAATATCACTTATGCTGGCATCTACCATGCAATCTATGAATGCGGTGACGGATGCAAACGGCAGGTTTAGTTTCCCGGACCTGGATTTTACAGATAAAACCAGCTTTTTACTTAATATCGAGAATAAATCTATTCGCAACAGGGCCAAATTTTTGTTGGATAAGGCGGGGGCCGGGTTACCTATAAATAAAGGTAATTCGCCCGAAAGGCAAATAGATATGAAGCTGCCCGATTATAACGGGACATATGAAGATGCGCCTGACGCCGATCGGAATAAAGTACGTAAACTGAAAGTAGTTAATATAAAAGACAAGGTGACGTACCGTTCATCAAGTTTGGGTGGGGCGGGTAATGCCGACCAGGTAATATTAAGAAAAGATATTTTAGCTGCCCCGTCGTTGTCTCAGGGTTTGGTAGGAATAGCCCGTAATATCGATTTTGTACAAGGTAAGGCCTATATTCGTAACAATGCGGTATTTTCAGGTAAGAGCGTTGTACAGGAACCGATGATGGTAGTTGTAGATGGTGCCATTACGCAAAATGGCAACATTGATAGCTATTTACCAACCGATATTGATAATATAGAAATATTAAAAGGGGCAAATGCATCTGCCTATGGTTTAGGCGCAGGGGCAGGCGTAATAGTTATCAATACCAGGATGGGCGGCACTAATGATGAGGTGATAAGTAAGGAGATGTCCTCTGGTATCTTATCTATAAGCCCTAAAGGGTTTTATGTTGCGCGCCAGTTTTATTCGCCGGTTTATGAGGCTGCTAAAAAATGGCCTGAAAAAGACCGCGCCACTATATATTGGAAACCAAACCTGATAACTAACGATGCCGGTAACGCTATGTTTGATTATTTTAACGATGGCCCCGGGCAATATCGTGTTATTGTTGAGGGTATTGATAATGCAGGCAATATAGGCAGGGCTGTATACAAGTACACGGTGAAATAAGCCGTTATTTACTGATAAGGTAAACCTTTGCCAGCACCGTGTTGCGTGTAGCATGGTTTACAAACCTGGGTAAGATGTTTTCCTGCGGGTAATCTGTAAACGATGCGATCACCTTAAAATCCTGATGGTTTTGGGTGAGGTAATCAACCGTAGGCTGGTTAACAAAAAAGATATCTTTACCGATAGAGATAAGCTTACCAAAATCTTCCATCGGGATATAATTAACAGGCTTATTGCTGTAAAATTGGAAGATGTTGTTTGATGGCCGTAATGAATAAATAATTGCATCCTTAAACTGTGGCTGATTGATGTATTTAGCCGCATCCACCTGCCCGCCGTAGGAAGCAATAGTTTTGAATAGAACGGTATTCAGGTAAAAATTAGCAAACAAAACCGAGCAGCAGGTGAACATGAAGGTTTTGTGGCTGCGGGTTTTTACTTTCAGTGTGATAAGCAAAACTATCGCTCCAAAAATGAGGCAATCTACCACAAAAAATATATTTGATTGCGGCTTTAAATAAATATGTATTACCACAATAACCAGCGGTAATGCCACTATAAATAACCATAAAGCCACCTGCCTGTAATATTGGCCTGCGCGACTTAATTGTTTAAAGCAATACGGAGCTGTTATAATGGCAAAAAGCGGGAATAAAATATTGGTGTAAAACGGCAGCTGAAACCGCGACACTGAAAAGATAAGCAACAGTAACAGCCCGCCGCTTAAGGTGTAATATTCGGGCAGTTTTATTTTTTGGCTAATGTTTTTCAGGCTTTTATAAACGGCATAATAAAAAAGCAGGCACCATGGTAAAAAGGCCCACAGCATGGTATGTGTGAAAAAAAAGATATCGCCCGATTTTTGTTGCTTGATGGGGCCGTTGTTTACAAAGCGCCCAAACTGGCTATCCCATAAAAACCAGCGGATACCGCTTACATGGTGGCGATCAAAAACCAGCTTTTCGGGGTGCAGGTCAAACTGTATATATAAAGCGTAAAACTCGGGCAGGGTAAAAATAAAGGTGAGCAGGTAAAGCAGCAGCCACTTGCCGTAAAAAACTTGCACAAGTTTTTTCTGGAATATAAGCTGGCCCAGGAGAGCGCCATAAATGGCTACAATAACAAATAGGCCCTTGGTCATGATGGCGCATGCAGTAAGGAGGGCGGCCAGTATAAGGTGTCTGAAAATAGCCTTGTCGTTATAGCGGGCAATATGGTAAATGCTTCCAATTACAAGTGCCATTAAATAAGGTTCGGCACGTACATCAAGGTTTGATAGCAATACGTGTTGCGCTGTCATCAATATTAAAACTGCGGTTAAGACAACTTCTTTACTATAAAACCTCCGGGCAAATAAGTAGGTATAAAGCAGGCTCAATAAAAAAAATAGCAAGGCAGGCAGGCGGTAGGCCCAGGTACTAATACCAAATACTTTAAAACTCAGCATCACCATCCAAAACGGAAAGTGCGGTTTGTCGAGCCAGTCGCGGTTATAGGTAAAAAGTTGCAGTGCATCATGCTTCTGTACCATAGCTTTTGCAATGGCTGCGTACAGGCCCTGGTCGTCGGTAAAAAAATCGGTAGTGATGCCGGCAAAACTAACCATTAGTGCCAGTATAAAGATCAGCAGGTAAAAAGGCTTGTAATTATTGGTCATCACTGGCAGCAAATATAAGTTTAATGCTACCAAAGTTTATTGAAGTACAGGTATAAAAAACCCCCGCCGCAAGGCGGGGGCCAAAAACTCACAACAATTGTTTAACCTTTCGGTCAATTCCTAACTGCAATGCGAGTTCAGTTTGTATAACACACTGTTTTAGTGAAAGTTTTTGTACAGATAACCGGTTGCAAACTTTTTTCATATTGTTATTTGTTTACGTCTATCTTTACGCACATAAACTATAACGATTATACTATCATGAAAAAAACAATTCAATTAAAAGCGGCAGCGCTGTTTGCGTTTGCTATGCTGTTTTCAGCCGTTACATTTGCCCAAACTAAACCTGTTGAAAGCCCGCGCGATAGTGTTAGCGCAACCATTCACGGTGCTACTATCAGCATTAACTATGGCAGCCCGTCAGTAAAAGGCCGTAAGGTTTTTGGCGAACTGGAAGCATATGGTAAAGTATGGCGCGCTGGTGCAAACGAAGCTACTGTGTTTACAACAAGCAAGGATATATTGGTTGAAGGTAAAAAATTACCTGCAGGCACCTATGGCCTTTTTGCTATACCAACAGCAACCACCTGGACAATCATTTTCAACAAAGTGGCTAAACAATGGGGCGCTTACAAATATGATGAAGCACAGGATGCTTTGCGGGTAACGGTTAAGCCTGTAAAAAGCAAAATGAACGAGCGTTTGGTTTATAAAATAAACGCCAAAGGCTTCTCTTTAAATTGGGATAAATTATCTGTTCCGGTTAAAGTGAAATAACCAACAGATTATTTAAAATACTAAACCCCGGCTTTGCCCGGGGTTTTTTGTTGGGTCAAATTATAATAAAGCTTAATATTTGCCTTTAATTTAAATACTATATTTATCGCCATAAAATGAATAAACAAAAGGGTAAAAAGGCTTTAATAAAAAGAGGGGTGGCTATACTTGCCCTTATCGTAGCTATTTACCTGTTAAATGTTTTTGCCGATCACCCCAAGGCGGTAGAGTGGTATTACTCAGAGGGCCTTTACCCTTTTATTTGCCATATACTGCACCCGGTGTTTAACCTGTTCCCGTTTAGTTTTGGTGATGTACTTTACCTGGTTATTATTGTTTATTTAATTTATGCGTTTATCCGCCTCATTGCCCATTGCATTAAAAAAAGATTTATGCAGGCAGGGCTTTTAGCTACGGGCGTTGGCATTGGTGTGTTTGCGGGTGTACTTATGTTTTACCTTTTTTGGGGCCTAAACTACTTCAGGCCTTCGGCAGGGGAGCGGCTAAACCTGCGCGACAGTACCTACACCAAAACCGAACTGCAAAAGGTAACCACTATACTGATAGACAGCGCCAATGCCAGCCGGGCAAGAGTAACCCCGGCCGATCTGAGGCGTGGTAATGATTCTATATATAAAACGGCAGTAAGAGCAGTGGTGAAACTCTCGGGTACATCGGCCGAGTTTAGTACTTACAGCCCGGCGGTAAAGCCATCATTACTTACGCCATTGCTTAACTACATCAGTACATCGGGTTATTACAACCCCTTTACCGGCGAGGCGCAAATAAACTACCAGATGCCGGTGTTTAACCGCCCTTTTGTGGCCTGCCACGAAATGTCGCACCAAATGGGGTATGGCGCCGAGGATGAAGCAAACTTTGTAGGCTTTTTAGCATCAAGCCGCTCGGATGATAAATTGCTGCGCTATTCGGCTTATAATGTAGCCTTGAACGAATTTATGCACACCATGCGGTATACAGATACGGTGGTGTTTAAGCAGCTTAAAACCCGGATATCGCCCGCGGTACTGGCCGATTTTAAAGAGGAACGGTTGTACTGGCTATCGTATCAAAATAAACTAAACACCTTTACCAGCATTTTTTACGATAACTTTTTAAAGGTGAATAACCAGCCCCAGGGCCTTGATACTTATAACAGGATGGTATTGCTCATTATGGCAATGTATAAAAGTAAGTGAGGAGTTTGGGATCAGGAAAATACGGGACAAAAAATGCGTTCCGTATCTCACCCCGGAACGCACTACAACATCATTCAAATAATGTTGATCAACTAAACCTCAGATAACTATGCAAGTTTACCCAAGTTCTTTATAGCTAAACCACTGCGGTAGCATAATATTATATTTAATGTATTTATATTCTGTATGTTAGAATGCAAAAACTGTTCCTAATCTTTCCAAAGAATAGATGTGTCAAAGATACACAATGAACGGGGCGCTTTAAAACATATTATCTACTATGTCGTTTTTTAACATGCAAATGTTACAAATACATTTTTTATTGTTTTAAAATGACATTTGTAAAATCAACATGGAGCTTTTGTAAGTGCTGTTTAGTGTTAATGATTTATTAATTTTAACCCAACGGCTTAAATTCATTACTGTGAAAAAACTATACACATTGTTTTTATTGTATACAATAAGTATTAATGCGACTGCACAGGTACGCAAATTTTCTACTGCCGAGATAGGCCGTTATAAGCAGCAAGCAAAGTCGGTTACCATCATCCGCGATAATTACGGAGTGCCGCATATTTATGGTAGTACAGATGCATCAGTGGTTTTTGGACTAATGTATACGCAATGCGAAGATAATTTTAAAGGCATAGAACGTAATTACCTGTACCAACTGGGGCGCCAGGCCGAAGCCGATGGCGAAGGCAAGCTGTTTGAAGATGTACAGCTGCAACTTATTGCCGATAGTGCTGATGCCATAAAAGATTACAACCAAAGCTCCCCATATTTTAAAAAGCTGATGGATGCCTTTGCTGATGGTATCAACTACTACCTGTATAAACATCCCGAAGTTAAGCCGCTTGTTTTTACAAAATTTAAACCCTGGTATGCCCTTATGTTTACTGATGGCAGTGTTGCCGCTACAGAAACCGGCGATATCAGCCCGCGCGAAACACAGGCATTTTATACTGGTGATACTTATAAAACAGGGGCAACATACCAGTCGCAGCCGCTTATCAAAGATACGGGCGAGCGGGAGATAGGCTCCAATGGGTTTGCAATTGCGCCGTCGCGGTCGGCAAGTGGGCATGCTATGCTATATATCAATCCGCATGTGCCGTTCTATTTCAGGAGCGAGGTTGGGTTAAACAGTAAAGAAGGGCTGCATGCCTACGGTGCGGTTACCTGGGGGCAATTTTTTATATACCAGGGCTTTAACCAACATTGCGGCTGGATGCATACCAGCAGCTATGCCGATGTAGGTGACCTGTACGCCGAAAAGGTGACAAAAAAAGATGGCAAATGGTTTTATGAGTATGACGGCAAACTAAAACCCGTAACTACACGCCAGCTGAAGTTGAATATAAAACAGGGCGATGCCCATGTTACCCGTAATATTACCGCTTATTATACGCATCACGGCCCGGTAATAGCCGGTAAAGATGGCAAGTGGCTGGCGCTGAAACACAACAACCGCTCGTATAAAGCTTTGCTGGAATCATGGCAGATCACTAAGGCAAACAGCATGGCCGAGTATAAAAGGGCCATGAGCCTGTTATCAAACACCAGCAACAATACGGTGTATGCGGATGATAAAGGTAACATCGCGTTCTGGTACGGTAATTTTATGCCAAAACGTGATGTGAAGTTTAACTGGAATCAGCCTGTTGATGGCAGCACTTCTGCTACCGAATGGAAGGGTTTACATGATGTTGACGAGATTGTACATGTTTACAACCCGGCAACAGGATATATTCAAAACTGTAATTCAACACCGTTTACATCATCGGGCGTTGCCAGTCCCGATAAAAAAAAATACCCCGCCTATATGGCGCCTGATGGTGAAAATTATCGTGGTATCAACGCCATTAATTTGCTCGGTAACGCAAAAGGCATCACGCTGGATGGCCTTATTGCCAAAGGTTACGATAAATACCTGGCTGCTTTTGATGACTTGCTGCCCGCTTTATTTACATCATATAATAATGCGCCCGACAGCCTGAAGACCCAGCTTGCCGAACCTATTGCCATTTTAAAAGCATGGGACAAGCGCAGTTCGGCAACATCGATAGCTACTACATTAGCGGTTAATTGGGGAGCCTTAATGTTCGGGGCTATGCCCGCAGCCCAACCCGGCGAGGGCAGCTACCAGGTAAAACGAACCCGGGAGATGTTGCAAACCCAGCCGGCAAACAAGCCGCTGCAAATACTTGGTATGGCTCTGCAGGACCTTCAAACACGTTTCGGCACTTGGAAGGTACAATGGGGCGATATCAACCGTTACCAGCGCCCAGCGGATGGTGTAACCTTTAGCGATAGCGAGCCGAGTATCCCCGTTGGGGCAACCTCATCACTTTTTGGGCAGTTGCCCTCATACCAAAGCCGTACCATGCAAACCAATAAAAGGTATGGTTACTCGGGCAATAGCTTTATTGCCGCTATTGATTTTGGGCCTAAAGTAAAAGCAAAAACAATTATAACCGGCGGGCAATCCTTCAACGCGCAATCCAAACATTTTACAGACCAGGCCGAAGGGTACATTAACGGGAAGTTTAAGGATGTGCTGTTTTATAAAGAGGATGTATTAAAGCATGTGGAGAAAAGTTATCACCCGTAGTTGCTAAAACTATAAGCTATAAAGCAACCCGTTTGCGGGTAACCTTGTAATCAAAAATTGATTACATTTGTTTATCACAATTAAATGAAAAGATACTGCTTATTACTGGCGATTATTTGTTTTTGCTCAAGTGTACGGGCGCAAAGCATTTCTTTTTTCGACCTGACAAACTTAACCAACCTTAGCAATGGGCAGGCGCACACTTACTTAACCCTTGGCAACGTATTTAAGCATCAGTACCTGGAAGAGGTTGATGGTAAAAAGATCGAACACTTCCGTTCACGGTCTAACAAGGTAAAGGAACAAAGCATTACCATTGGCGAAAATACCATACTATCAAACGGTACTATTTTACGTACCGTTACCTATGAAACCCGCGACCCGCAACATATTGTTAACCTGATAGCGCAGGCCCGCAGTGCAAAACTTATCATGAAATTTCAGGGGCAGGATGCGTATAACAATATCTACAAGTTTGATAACGAATTTTACTTCATCACCATGCTGATAAGCACTACAGAAAACAAAGGATCGGTAGTGGTTACGCAAAAAGAATTTGCGGGATATTAAATAAAAAATCCCCGACGCTTGCCAGGGATCGTTTAAATATGTTAGTTGCTATTTCCCTATTAAAGCAGGGTCGAACACACTTTTATCTATCAGCTGGTTTGCTTTAATATCCTGATAAACTTCGGTTTGCAATAGTTTATCATTAATGTAAAACTTACAAAGGGTTTCGCTCCAGGCGCCTTCTACCAGTTTATGCTCCTCAAAAGTAGCTTCCATTTTGCCGTTTTTATCGTACTTAAAATAACGTACGGCTACCAGTTTTTCCTTATCTATCCAAAGCTGGTTCACCTTCTCGTCATCATTAGCCGATCCTAAAACATAAACCGCTTTCCCTTTCCAGGTACTTTCGTGGCTCTTGCTCAGGTCGAAATGCAGGGTGTTAAAATGCGCAAACACCCGGTCGATGGTGGTAAAATACATGCCGCCCAAAAAGAAGATCAGTTCGTTCTCGTCTTTTGTGGCGCGTACCACTTTATTGTTGCGGAAAACGTACGATGAATCGCCCCGGTAAATAACGCCGTTGCCTGTTTGCTCGCCAAAATCAATCCGCAGCATATCCGGGTAAACAATACGCTCATGCCATATATCTGTTTTTACCAGTGTATCGTTACGGTAGCGCCCGGTAGTTTGGGTAAACGTTAATGATGTATGCCATTTGTTATGGTAACGGCTATACATTTTTTTAATAACCTCGGTTGATGTTAGCTGCGTTGGTAACGTAAAACCCCATACTGATAGTGTTACTACAAAGGTAAGGATGGACAACAGGCGTTTCATATAATCAGGGATATTTACGCACTATGCGGTTAATTCTTCATAAGCGGCGGTAAGGCTGCGCTGTATGCCATCGCCCTGCCATTCGGTTACGCCCGGTATTGAGGTGCTGGCTAAAATTTGCTCTTTGGTTTTGCCGGCTTTTATGCTGCTATCAACATAAGCCACAAGTTTTTCCATGTAGTTTTGCATGGCTTTCAGATCGGCCATGGTGCCGGTAACTTTTACGGGGTCGAACGCGTGGCCAAAAACAAATATGGTATCCTTGTTAAATTGCTTTTGCGCCTGCTCTAAAGCCACGGCCCAGTGCTTGCATGATGCACCTGCACTACGGTCAACGTAGGGGTGCATGCGGTTAAACACCTGGTCGCCGCAATGTACAATGTTGGCATGCTCAAAGTGTATAAAGCTATCGCCATTGGTATGGCCGGGGCCAAAATAGTAGGCGGTAATGCGCTCGTCGCCAACTTTAACCTTCCATTTATCGGTGTAGGTAATGTTGGGGTATAGCTGCTTATCGTCGGTATTTTGCTTTGCGGCAGCTGCTTTTTGGTTGGTTAACGAGTTGGCATGCGCTGCAACGTTTTTAGCGATGCCTTTAAAAGAAATATTACCACTGGTATGGTCGCCATGGTGGTGGGTGTTTATCAGCCATTGAAAAGGCTGGTCGCTTTTCTTTTTAAGCTCGGTTATCAGGTGTGTTGCCGGCTCAGGGAATTCGGCATCAACACAAACAATACCTTCTTTATTCACCATCCAAATAATGGTACCGCCCTGCTCGGTAAAAATGCCTACGTTGTTGCGTAGCGGGGTAAGTTTATATTCTGGAGCGGCCAGCATTGCAGCAAGGCTTTTATTACTTAAAAACGACAGCGAACCGGCAGCTAAGGCGGTGTTTATTAAAAATTTACGACGTTCCATATAGTTAGAGATAGATATTAGATGACCAGAGATCAGTTAAAGTTATGTTTTATTTTAAAGTATTAGTCCTGCTTTAAGGATTTAGAATTTTCCAATTAATACTGATGAAACGCATCCGACACAAATTGCAGCACAACGGGTAACGATGCGCGCCAGTAAGTCCAGTTATGGGCGCCATCCCTAACACGGTACTCATGCGGAATTTCTTTTTTACGCATCAGGTTATGTACCAAGCCATTGCCTTCGTATAAAAAGTCATCATCACCAACATCCATAAACCAGCGCACGGCTTTTTTCTGTGCGTCGGGCATGGCGTTCATCAGGGGTATTACGCTATAGCGGTTATAATAGTTGCTTATGGTACTATCGGGCAGGTTAGGGTTATTTTTGCTGAGGCCGGCCTTTGCATCATCTAAACTCAGGAAACCCGTGGCCGCGCTCAGCGGGCATGCAGATGAGAACATCTCCGGGTGGTGCAGGGCGTATACAAAACTGCCGCCGCCGCCCATGCTAAGGCCTGCCACCGCGCGGAAACGCTTGTCGGTTTTTACGCGGTATTTTTTCTCAACAAAAGGCATCAGTTCATTAAAAAAGAAGTCTTCATAATTCCAGTCGCCTTTTATATCGTTAAAGTAACCCCGCCTGCCTGTATTGGCATCGGGCATAATAATGATCATCGGGGTGGCAATACCATCGCGGATGGCCTTATCGGTAATGTTAAGCACCTCGCCAAATTGTACCCAGCCGGTTTGGTCGTCACCGGCACCATGCAGCAGGTAAAGTATGGGGTAACTGCGGCCGCTGCTCTCATAATCAGGCGGCAGGTAAACGGCGTACTTGCGTTCACTTTTCAGGATCTTACTGGTGAGGGTTAAATTATCATAAACCTTACCGGTTTGCGCGAATAACAGCAGCGGGCAAAGCGATAGCAACAGTACAGAAAGTTTTTTCATGAAGGTTTAAATTTGGTTTGTGCAACAGGGGCGTTTGCGGTTGGTTAAATTTAGGGATAAATTTTAGTTGTTATATTGTTTGATTGTTAAATTGTTGGGTGAGGGAATCACTATTTACATGGCGTTGCCTTCGGCCCGCGCTTTCTGCTCATACGCGCACAGGCGTTAGCCACAGTGCCGGTATCCGCTACAATCGCTAACGCATTTTTGAACCCTGATTTACCTGATTAAGGATTTGAGGACTGGTAATGAACGCGCGGTGGCCTGCAGAAAAGCGGGCCAAAAGGTAAAGCCTGTGCGGGGGGGGGGCTTTTTCTGTCTTGATCTTTGCTTCTTTCTATCAAGAGAAAGAAGTAGCCTCCGCGTCAATGAGCGGCGGATTATTATAGTGGTTAGAATAGTTGTTAATTGACCTAAAGAGATGGCTTCATGCCTCGCAGTGAAGATACGCGGGGAGGGGGTTAACAAACATTTTTACCCCAATGCTCAATTTTCCCCGTATCTCATTAACTTTACCCACACATGCAACAACCACCCGCCGATAGAACCAAATGGCTTTACCTTTTTATAGGGCTGGCTGTTCTGCTAAATTTCAGCGGGTTGTTTATCCCCATACTGGCGCCTGATGGTACCCTTTACGCAGTAATTGCCAAAACCATGGTGCAGCGTAACGATTACGTGCAGCTGTTTGTACACAATGCCGACTGGCTGGATAAGCCGCATTTTCCGTTTTGGGTAACCGCATTTTCGTTTAAGCTTTTTGGCTTTACCACCTGGGCCTACAAAATGCCGGGTATTTTATTTATGCTGATGGGGGCAGCCTATACCTATAAACTGGCCAGGGCGCTTTACACAAAAGAGATCGCCTTGTGGTCGGTGTTGATTTTGCTTACTGCACAACACATCATCCTATCAAATAACGATGTACGTGCTGAGCCTTACTTAACCGGGCTGGTCATTGCTTCGGTTTATCATTTTTATAGGGCTTATAGCAGCAAAAGTTTCTGGCAACTGGTACTTGCATCGCTGTTTACCGCTTGCGCTATCATGACTAAGGGGATGTTTGCACTGATCCCTATTGGCGGGGCTATAGTTGGGCACCTGGCCATCACCAAACAATGGAAACAGCTTTTTAACCTGCGCTGGCTGCTTGCCGCTGTATTGATATTGATATTTATCCTGCCCGAGATATATTGCCTGTATGAGCAGTTTGATGCGCACCCCGAGAAACTGGTGTTTGATACGCACGGGGTATCGGGCATCAAATTCTTTTTTTGGGATAGCCAGTTTGGGCGCTTCTTTAATACCGGCCCAATCAAAGGTCACGGCGACCCCAGTTTTTTTGTGCATACCACACTTTGGGCGTTTTTGCCATGGTCGTTGGTATTGTTTGCCGCTATATGGCATTTTATAAAAACAGGGGTAAAGGATGTGCAGAAACGCGAGTGGTTTTGCATTAGCGGGGCATTGCTTACCTTCCTGCTGTTTTCGGCATCAAAATTCCAGTTGCCACATTACCTGAATATTGTGTTCCCGTTTTTTGCTATTATCGCAGCGCAATACCTGGTGGGTTTGCAATCCGAGCGTACAATAAAAACCATCAGGACGGTACAGATAGGGCTGGTGACTTTGCTGCTTGTGGTAATAGCCGCACTGCATTACTTTTTTAAACCCAGTGAGTTTTGGTGGGATAACGGGCTTACAATATTGGTATGGCTTGCGCTGCTGATTATACTGCCGGGCAATTTTGCCAATACCGATTTCAGGCAAACGGCTGTCCGTACACTCATTGTAGCTTTTGTGGTGAACCTGTATCTGAACCTGGTTTTTTATCCATCGCTATTAAAGTACCAGGCCGGTAGCGAAGCCGCTGTTTGGATAAACCGACACAACCCGCAAAACCTGCCCGTTGTACAAAGCTGGGAGGATGCCAATTACCCGATGGAGTTTTACCTTAACCAACCGCTTACGGTGGTTAGTGAAGATGGCTCGGGCAAATTACCGGCACCGCCATTTATATTTTACGGCCCGGCCACTGTGGCAACATCATTAGCTATAAAAGGTTATAAGGTTGAGCATTTAGCATCGTTTCAGCGGTATTGGGTATCAAGGCTTAAGCCTGCTTTTTTAAACAAAGCCACCCGCCAAAAACAGGTTAACCCCATGGAAGTAGTAATGGTGAAATAATTATATAAACCCTTGTATCACATTGTTTAACGCCTGCGTAATATAATCACCGGGTGAAAATATAAATACATGCTGATCTTATGAGCGCATCACTCTTTATTTTTAAGCCTTTAATGCTTGTGCAAAAGCATGGCTATTGCCCGCAATTTCCCTGGTAATTGCCGGCAATGCATAAAGGTGATGAGGGATGATGCGTTCTTTTTTAAGCAATAACCCCACCCATCAGCGGATCAGAATAGCTTGAGTTACCTGTTTCTACCCTGCCTGCATAACGCTTTTCGAAATCGCTGTAGCCTTTTACTTTGATGCTGAAATCATACCAGCCATGCTGTTTGCCCAAATCGAGTTTGATGGTTTGCGGGGCAAAGCTTTCCTGTTGAATGGTTAGCTGTTTTGCGCCGGTTTTGTAAGCGTTATCAACCACATCAACCGTTACAGGCGTATTAGTGCCAATAAGCCAAAAGGTAAGCACCACATTGCCTGTTAATTTTTTCCCGTTGGTTTGATAGGTGAACTGCACGCCAATGCCGGGGTCGTTAGCATTGCCTTTAAATGCACGGTAAAAACCGTTTGGCCCGTAGGTGCGCAGGTAATAGTTATCGTTCTCAAATTCGTTTAGCGGCCAGTTGTCGGTCAGTGTATCGCCCGCTTTGGCGGCATAGCTCCAGGTGCGTACGGCTTCCATTTTCTGCGGATTATGGAAAGAGGTATAGTTACCCGGGGCATAAACGTTGAACGGCGCACCAACTGCTTGCGCACCAAAAACAGTATTGCCTGCCTTAAATTTAATTTCGAAGCTTTTTTTATCCTCGCTTAACATACCATCGGCATAAAGCTCATATGGCAAGGCACATGATGGTTTGATGCCCGGTTCCTGTTTTGGCATGTAAGGCGAGGCGTGCGGCGCTTTTTTGATCAGCGCTATATCATCAGCGGTTAACAGCTTATAATCATCAGGTAGTTTTTTAAATTGCGCCTTATGGATGCCTTCTGCAGATGTTTCTTTATTCAAAAAGTGAAGCGGTGCCAGTTTCTCACCATGATACGGCCTGAAGACCGATGTAAGGTCGCCACAAACAGTTCTGCGCCACTCGCTGATGTTACTTTCCTTGATTTTTTTTCCTGTTTTTTTAGCGATAAATTTCTCTAAAAACTGCAGGCTCGATGTATGATCAAATACTTCAGAATTTACGTAGCCACCCCGGCTCCATGGCGAGGCAACGATCATCGGCACCCGGTAACCCAAGCCAATGGCGTTTTCGCGGTCGTAATTATTAGGGAAACCTTTGCGCTCTTTTTCCTGTTCTAAGGTTACAAACTCTACGCGCGTATCAATCCCGTCAGATACCTTGCCGGTGCCTTTTTTGTGCGAATGAGGGGCGGTAAAAGGCGGAATATGGTCGAAATATCCGTCGTTTTCGTCGTAAGTGAGTATAAAAATGGTCTTTTTCCAAACCTCGGGGTTATGTGTAAGTATATCCAAAACTTCCGACAGATACCAGGCCCCATACCATGGCGCACCGGGATGATCGGAGAAGTTCTCTGGCGCGGTAAGCCACGATACGGTTGGCAATTTGCCGGTTTTTACATCCTGCCTGAATTGGTAAAGCACATCACCTTTAGGTACCTGCATTTCGCGTTCAACACCATTGTCATTATATTTTAGCGTGGTAAGTTTATGATAATCATGGTCGCCTTTATTAGTGGTAAAAGCCTTAAGGTGCAGGTTTTTTTCGCGTGCGGAGAGCTTGTCGAAAGCGTCGGGTTCTAAAATAGCTTTGTTATTGTTAATGCTATCCAGTTCTTCCTGTAGTTGTTTTAACTGTTTTTTTACTTTAGCACGACTGCTATCATCGGCAGGGAGGCTATTCAATTTTGCCCGGGTATCTGCAATCTGTTTTGGTAATGCAATTAGCTGGCGTTTTAAATGTGCTATATGCTTATCGTGCAATTTAACATTGTACTGTTTAAAAAATTCCAGATTATTATCGGTAAAGTTTGATAGCCAGGCATCCTCCTCGCCTTCAAAACCAACCCCAACTGAGATCTCGTTTTGGTAACATTTCCAGGAGATGCCGTTATCTTCCAAACGTTCGGGGAAGGTGGTCCAGTCGAGTGTGCCGAAATCAGAATCTTCATTCCACACGTTTGGCCTCGAATTTTCATCCTGTTCCTTACGGATAGTCCCACTCCACAAAAAGTGGCGGTTAGGTGTAGTGCCGGTTAACGATGAGCAAAAATGCTGATCGCAAACGGTAAAGGCATCTGCCAGGGCGTAATTAAATGGGAGATCACTCCGGTTATGAAAGCCCAGCGTTAATGGCATATCTTTATATTCTTCATTGCCAGACCTTTTTTCATTAAGCCATTGGTCAAACTTGCCATCGTTGCGGGCGTTTACCTGGTTGCTCCAGCTGTGCGGTAACGAGCTCATCCAGGTTGACCGTGTGTTTTTGATATCGAGGTGGAACGGGGCGTAAGTTTCGCCCTTTTTGTTTGATTGCAGCCAAACCGGGTTTTTGTTCGGAAGATCTATAACCCGCGGATCGTTAAAGCCCCGCACACCTTTTAAAGTGCCAAAGCAATGGTCGAACGAGCGGTTCTCCTGCATGAGTATCACTACGTGTTCGGCATCCATCCAGGTGGAACCCTGAGCGGGGTTAATTGCCATAGCCTTTTGGATAGAGGCAGGTAATAAGTTTGTTAACCCGGCAGCACCGGTAAGTATGGCGGCCTTTTTTATAAAATCTCTGCGAGTATCTGACATAGCGCTAAGTTATCAAACCCAAATTAATTGGCTGTAAAGTATAGTAATGATATTATTATATTATTGTAAAGTAAGCACATATAACAAAAGCGGTGCTTCGCCCGGCGGGCTAACCAAACCATTGCTTACAAAACCGCACCTTTCTAACAAACGTTGTGAGCGTACATTGGCATCTGTTGTGGTAGCAAATATTTTATCCACCTTGTAAGCATCCTTTATATATTGTAGGGATGCCAGGCAGGCCTCATAGGCAAACCCGCGCCCTTCAAACCCGGGCAGGAATGCAAAACCCAGATCGGGCTTGTCAAGGTATTCGCGTTTAAACAGGCCACACATACCAATGGGTTCGCCGGTGTTGTTAAGGCTCACTAACCAGGGGCCATAACCATATTTGGCATATAAACCCTGCGGGCCATTTGTAATGTAATTAACGGCATCATGATGTGTGTTAATATTTCTGTCGCCAATAAATTGTTTCCAGGTTGGTGTATTCAGCAATTCAAAAATAAAGGGGCCATCATCAGCAGTAAAGCGCCTTAGGTAGAGATTTGTTGATTGAAAGAGCTTATCAGACATATTAAATCTAAGCTATAAAATTACCTGCAAACAGTACAAATTTTATGTAAAGGGAAAATCAAAGCTTTGTGACCTCTGTGCTAAACTATATGCAATCACCACTCAGTGCCCGCTGTGGTTAAAACGTTAACCTTGCTTTTCTCGCAAACATTTGCTTATTTGTACTACCAATAAACGGATTGCTGCTCATCCAAAAGCCTATGAAAAAATACTGCCTCACCCTCGACTTAAAAGACGATGCCGACCTGATTGCCCAATACGAAGAGCAGCACAAAGCCATCTGGCCCGAAATAAGGGATAGCATTACTACAGCAGGTATCACCAATATGGAGATCTATCGATTAGGTACCCGTCTGTTTATGATCATAGAAGCCAATGAAAGTTTCAATTTTTCAAAAAAGGCCGCTATGGATGCAGGCAACGCCAAAGTACAGCAATGGGAAAACCTGATGTGGAAATATCAGCAGCCTATAAAAGGTGCGCTTGCCGGCGAGAAATGGGTTTTGATGGATAAAATATTCCAACTATAAATACACCACAAATATGAGAAGGAAAATATTACTGCTTTGCTTACAATTTGCCGTTATTGCAGGCCGTTCAAACGCGCAGGAGCCGTACGTGCCGACTGCCGATAACCTGGCCGCCCGGCAAAAATTCCAGGACATGAAATTTGGCCTGTTCATTCACTGGGGCATCTACAGCATTTTGGGTGATGGCGAATGGGTGATGCATAATAAAAACATCCCTTATGAGAGTTATAAACGCCTAGCAGGTTTCTTTAACCCGCAAGAGTTTAATGCTAAAGAATGGGTGGCCTTCGCCAAAAAGGCGGGCATGAAATATATTACCATTACATCGCGCCACCATGATGGGTTCAGCATGTTCGGTACTAAAATGTCGCCGTATAACATTGTGGATGCTACGCCATATCATAAAGACCCGTTGATGGAACTGGCTAAAGAATGCGAGAAGGAAGGCATCGAACTGCATTTTTATTATTCATTACTTGACTGGGGCAGGCCCGATTATGCTTTTGGCAGCCAGATAGTAGATGGCAAACCCGTTAAAGGTGATTGGGACAGCTATATTAAATTCATGAAAGACCAGCTAACCGAATTGATAACCAAATACCCGGGTGTAAAAGGTATTTGGTTTGACGGCGATTGGGAGCGTACCAAGGTTAACTGGCATTATGATGAAATTTATGGGTTGATCCATAAACTAATCCCTGCTATACTGGTAGGCAACAATCACCACGTAGCGCCAAAGGACGGCGAGGATTTTCAGATGTTTGAAAAAGATTTGCCGGGTGCCAATACCACAGGCTTCGCGCCCGACCAAACTATTGGTAAACTGCCACTGGAAACTTGCGAAACCATCAACAACAGCTGGGGCTTTAACATTAACGACAGGAGCTTTAAATCGTCTAAACAAATTATACATTACCTGGTGAATGATGCCGGGCGCAATGCAAACTTTTTGCTAAATATAGGACCTATGCCGAATGGTAAGATCCAGTCGGAATTTACCGATACGCTGGCTATTGTTGGCGCCTGGGTGCAAAAAAACGGCGAAAGTATTTATGGTACACGCGGCAGCTATGTACCACCGCAACCCTGGGGTGTTATTACCACTAAAGCAAAAAATATGTATGTGCATATTACCACCCCGCATGGCGAAGGGTATATTTTTATCCCGAAGGTAAAAGAGAAGGTAAGCAAGGCGGTATTGCTGAGTAATGGAAACACAGTTAAATTTAAGCAACAACCAGAAGGGGTATTTATATACACCGATGGACTTGCATTAGATCCGGTAGATACTATTGTGAAACTATCTGTTAATTAATAATGAAACAACTGGCATACCCGGCTAACAGGGAAACATTACATCACTTATTGTTAAAGCTACAGCCGGATGCTATACCTGTTTGGGGTAAAATGACGGCGCAACAGATGGTTGAGCATATGATTGAGCAGGTAAGGTACAGTTATGAAAAGCTCACCTTTGTTTTTAATTTCCCCGAAGATGAGGCCAATCAAGCCAAAAAAAAATGGATCTATACTGACGCGCAAATACCGCCAAACCTGATTTTAGGGCCACTGCCCACTGCAAATGAATATCCCGATCTGCATGCCGCGATAAAGCAGTTGATGCTGGAACTGGAAGATTTTGACCGCTATTTTGAACAAGCCGATACCGTTGTAAACCACGGTGCGTATGGCCCTATGGATTACAACGAATGGCTTATATGGCATGGCAAACATTTGGCGCATCATTTAAGGCAGTTTGGGCTTATTAACTAGGCAGCGGCTTCTTTGGGGGTAAAGCTTTGCTCATCGGCACTTGGGCCATAGCTACCCGGGATAGGGATGTTAAGCAAACGCAGGTAAACGCCAAGTTGTGCACGGTGATGGATGATCTGCGAAAGCGCCATCCTAAGTACTTCCAATCGGGTTCTTTTACTAATAATGGTATCCCCGCTGCGTAAGGTCCAAATTTCATCCAATCTGCTTTCGTTCTCGGCAATCAGCTGGCTGCGGCCATCAATTAATGATGCTTCAAAAACTTCCATTAAAGCTGCGGTATCGTTCACATTTTTTTGTGCCCAGGCGTTGTTTTCAAAATCAAGTTCATCGGTTGTCAGCGCCATGGTAACCCAGGTTGGGATTTCGGCAATGTGTGTAGCCAGGTTGCGCAGCACCATGCTTTTTTCGTGCGGTTTGTAATCGTATTGGTCATCCGGGATGCGCGATAACATGTTGCGGGTAGTTAAAGCTTCTTCGTTTAACTGTTTCAGGAAAAATTCGATAAATGACATAACGTTGTTGTTTTTGGTTTATGATTCAAAGAAACAACCGGGGTATGACAGCCTTATGTCAGCAGAGAAAAAAATAATTAAAAAAATATTATTTACTATGCATGCATAATAAATTTATGTTGCAGCGTTTAAAGCTAATATTTGTACCGTATACCGTTTTGGTGTTGATTTGAGCAGCTTTTTGGGTTTCTCAAGTACATAAATTAATTATTAGTTTTACCGGCAACCAATTATAAATCTACTTTTTAAAATGGATCATTTACTAACCGATGCCCCTGCGGGCATGGATTTTTCAATAAGCGATAACCAAAAAATGATAGGCCAGATGGCCAAAGATTTTGCCGAAAAACACATCCGCCCAAACGTAATGGCCTGGGATGAGGAGCAGCATTTCCCATTAGAGTTGTTTAAGCAATTAGGCGAACAAGGTATGATGGGCATATTGGTGCCCCAAGAGTACGGCGGCTCGGGTTTTGGTTATGCCGAATATGTAACTACCATTGTAGAGATTGCTAAGGTTTGCGGGTCGATTGGTCTGTCGGTTGCGGCACATAACTCGTTATGTACCGGTCATATTTTGGCATTTGCAAACGAAGAGCAAAAGCACCGTTGGTTACCTAAATTAGCTACTGCTGAATGGCTTGGTGCCTGGGGATTAACTGAAGCTAATACAGGCAGCGACGCGATGCGTATGGCAACAACCGCTGTGTTAGATGGCGACCACTATATTGTAAACGGGTCGAAAAACTGGATAACCCACGGCAAAAGTGGCGATGTTGCTGTAGTGATGGTTCGTACCGGAGAAAAAGGAGATAGCAAAGGTATCTCTGCCTTAGTGATTGAGCGGGGTACCCTGGGCTTTAATGCAGGTAAAAAAGAAAATAAGCTGGGCATGCGTGCATCTGAAACCACTGAAATGGTATTTGATAATTGCCGCGTACCTAAAGAGAACCTGTTAGGTGCCGAAGGCGAAGGCTTTAAACAAGCTATGAAAGTGTTGGATGGCGGACGTATTTCTATCGCGGCATTGTCATTAGGTATTGCTAAAGGCGCTTTTGAGGCTGCCGTTGCTTACTCAAAGGAACGCCACCAGTTTGGCCAGCCGATAAGCAACTTTCAGGGAATTGCATTTAAACTGGCCGATATGGCTACTGAAATAGAAGCTGCAGAGTTATTAATTATGCAGGCTGCCGATTTGAAGAACCGCCATTTACCGGTTACCAGGCAATCGGCTATGGCCAAGTACTTTGCATCTGAAGTAGCGGTGCGCTGCGCTAACGAGGCTGTGCAGATCTTCGGCGGATATGGATATACCAAAGATTTCCCGGTAGAAAAATTTTACCGTGATGCCAAACTTTGCACCATTGGCGAAGGAACTTCAGAGATACAGAAAATTGTTATCAGCCGGGAAGTGTTAAAATAAAGAAACTATACTGATCAATTATACACCTAAGTACAGCCTGCAGCTAACCACTGCAGGCTTTTTAATTTTTAGCAAATTCAAAATATCCGCATAGTATTAATACATCACATAGTTATATATTAAAATATAATTCTGTTAAAATTTTTTATTTAAAATATAATTCTGTTTTTATAAATAATTCAATATGTTTGGAATGTTAAATCGTCACAGCCGTAAAAATGAAACGAATTGTCTTTTTACTTTCGATACTCTTCCCGTGTATCGAATTATATGCACAAAAAACCAGGCCGCAAATACTACAACAAGTACTGGCAGATGCCAATCTGCCGGGCATTCAATTGGTGTATACAGCCAATGGTAAAACAACGGCTTATAATGCCGGTGTTGGTAAAGAGGGTTTAACACAAATAATAAATTCCAAAACCATATTCAGGGCTGGCTCATTAGGTAAATGTGTATTTGCTTATGCTGTTTTGCGCCTTTATGACAGGGGCGTGCTCTCGTTAGATACACCGTTACTGCGTTATATAGGCAGCTACAAAAGGTTCGACGCTAAAGACCCGCGGTATAGTATGATAACCGCGCGAATGGTTTTAAGTCATACGTCCGGCCTGGCCGAGTTTCAGGAATTTGATACAGGTGAGCCTGTAAAGCTGCTGTTTGCACCGGGCAGCTCTTTTTCATATTCGGGCGAGGGCTACTGGTTTTTGCAAAAGGTGTTAGAAAAGCTAACCAACAAACCGCTTGAGCAGTTGATGCAGGAAGAGGTATTTAAACCGCTGCGAATGCAAAGTAGTACTTATGTGCAAAACCAAGGCATGGATATCAGCGTAATTGGCCCGGAGAATAAAGACCTTGCCGATATGATGCCAAATGCAGCATTTACACTACTTACCAACGCGCATGATTATAATCTGTTTCTGCAGGCCCTATTAGCAGGTAAAGGGTTGAAACCCGCTACGCAGAAGCTAATGTTTAGCAAACAAAGCAACGCGCAATGGTTTGGCCACCCCGCCGGTAAAGCCGATGATTATATCAACTGGGGACTTGGCCTTGGCTTACAATACAACCAAAAAGGGAACATGCTGTGGCACTGGGGCAGTACCGGCGATTTTTACTCGTTTTTTATAGCCAACCCGGTTAGCAAACAAAGCATGGTTTTCTTTACGTGTGGCACATCAGCCTTAAAAATTACCGACCAGCTGGCTGATATTTTTATGGGCAAGCAAACAACCTGGGCTATGCGCTGGCTTGGATTAGGGTATGACCATCCCGAAACCATGCCGCGGCTATATAATGCTTTACGCCAACAAGGCTTTAATAATGTGCCATTGGTGTTTAATAATCTTAAAAGCAAAGGTTATCAATTCTCTGAAAGGGATATTAATGCCTACGGATATGTACTAATGAAGCAGATGCTATATAAGCAGGCTTTTGCCATATTTAAGCAGCAGGTAGCCATGTACCCGCAAAGCGCAAACGCTTACGATAGCTTTGCTGAAGCCAGCGAAGGTTTAGGCAATAAGCAATTGGCTATTAACAGCTATAAACGCTCGTTGGGATTAGATACTACAAATGTAGCCGCTCGTTATCATATCAAAGGGTTAGAGAACCCCGCTTTTACTGCGGATAAGCTCAATGTATTTACCGGCAAATTTACCAAATTAGATAAAGCCGACGTATTTCTAAAGTTAGAGGCTAAGAGGAACAGGATCATCCTCACCCAATCATGGGATGGTAACAAACTGGAGTTTTTCAGGATAGGCGACCTGGAATTTTATAATACAGATACCCAATTTAAACTAAGGTTTGAAAAAGATACTTCGGGAGCTATTGATAAAGCTTTTGTAACAAACAATGTAGCATGGATAAAAGTGAAATAAAAAAAGCAGGCTTGGCCTTGCGCTATACCTGCTTTCATAAATTTTTAATTAACTATTAACCGACAGTTTGATTAAATCTGTTAGTTAGTACAAATATAATAAATTATCTTTTTAATTTAATTATTATCATATAAATCAAATTTGATAATCTATTCAAAATTACAATAGGTAAACAATCGGCTGATAGTTAGCGCTTTATTGGGTAACCTTTACGGGTATTGGCGTTACGTAATAAAAAGCCCCTCTGTCAACGCTTTTAATGTTTACATCCATCGTTTCGTTCATCTTATTAATATTTACGTTGATACTGCCATCGGGGTTGGCTGGCAGGGTAACATATTTTTTTGTGTCGGCCATGGCGGGGGTAATGCTGCCTTTAAACAGGTTTACGGTTAAGGCAACTGCAATAACGGTTAGGATGATTTTGGTGTACAGGTCTGTTTTCATGATGTGTTTATTGGTTTTGTGGTTTGAAGATAGTGGTTTAGGTTAAATTCTACTTGTCCATTTTTATAAAATGTATGAGTATTTGGCTATTTTCGGGACGATTTGAATATCTGTATGAAGAAACAACTACTAATTATATTATTAGGTTTAGCTGCAATAGGCTGTAAAAAGGAATCTAACAAGCCAGAAGAAAAACTGGTAAACCTGCAAGGTAATTATCATTCATCAACTACTGCGGATTTCGGCGCCCCCGTTATGTATACCCAGAGGGGTATAATAACCGATGCTTCAATTATTAATAATTACTTAAGCCGCAAAAAAATAACAGACCTTTTTACGCCTAGTGCGGTACAAGCAGATCTGTTAAATATCAATATAGATGCAGCCTCAAAAGTAACAGGCCGGGTATATATTAAAGGGTTTATCAATGCCTATAAGGATATTAATGGATTTATTGCCGAACAATCATCATCTGAGCTATTGATAAAGGGTAATAAACCTGATACTATCCCTTCGACGTATAATCCTGTTGGAGGGGGGATAGGTAAAACACAACCAATAACTAGCGTTATGCTTTATCCCGCGCCATTTGGTGGCTTTACAATAAGCCTGCCTCAATTAAGGCTGGCAATAATAGGGGGTGAGCTATATTTGTCAGAACTGGCATATTATTATCATTACCAAAACGGAACTTCATATGTTTATGGCAATTCATACACCTACGACCTTTTAAACCCCGATCTTACCAAAGAATTGTTTTCAAAAGATACCATTGTGGTACAGCAAAGGCTGGTAAAGCTTATTAAATAGCAGTTTAATAGCTAAAGTCGTATTTGTAAATAAGGGTGAAAAGAATGGTATCTGTATCCCAGGAGTGGTATACTTTGGTAGTGGTTAAACTTTCCAGTTTTTTGTTGGTTATCTTATATTCAAATTGGTGTTCATCATAAACTTTGCCATTCAAATCGGTGTTAAAGTACATTTTCATAGACTTTGGCATTTTTTTGATTAAGGAAAGAACCATTGGATTCAAATCCCCGTAATCAAAAGAGCGAATAACCTCGGGGTTAAAACCAACTTCTTCTGTCCATCCTTCAAATACCCAGGTATTGCCGCCGGGGTAATCACCTTTTTCCTGCCAGGTAAGCTTGGTCAATTCGTTATTACTATTGTATTCATAATCGTAATAATAGCGTTTCTCCTGATCATTGTATATTCCTAGTACATTTACAAGTTCAATACGGGTGATTCTGCCACCGCTATCATAGCTAAAATTGTACTGATCTTTTATTTGATTGTAAGGTACAAAGGTGCCATCGGCTATTTGATGATATTGTAAAGGGATTACCTGTATAGTAGTTAGGCGGCCTGCCGCGTCGTAAACATGTTTTTTTGTTGAGGTTTTATCAGCTGTTTTGGTTGTTGCTGCGATTATACGCCCGTTTGCATATTCGTAAGTAATAATCTCGTTTTGATTGCTACTAAATGTGGGGTTGAGGTGCTTAACAGATACAAGGTTTTGGTTGCCATCATATGTAAATGTAAATAATGAGTTTTCATCGCCTGATGGCAATACCGACTGCCTGATTAAACTTACGTTTGGAATAGTATTGGTAGCCAGCTTATCTTTTTTACAGCCTGTTACAGCAAATAATATAATTGTAAAAGCAATAAAAAAACGCGGGTATAATAGTTTCATATATAAGGTTATGCAGGGGTAAAAATAATAATTTTATACTGATTGGGAGATTAGACGGCGTACAAAAAGGCGCAAAACAAAAAATCCCTCCGTTTTATGGGAAGGATTTTGAGCGAAAGACGAGATTCGAACTCGCGACCCCGACCTTGGCAAGGTCGTGCTCTACCAACTGAGCTACTTTCGCGTTGGGGTGGCAAAAGTATAATTTTAGTTTAAATGGCAAAAAAATATTTTGAAATAGTTGAATCGGCAGCTTTGATGACGTTTTAAAGGGGGACTATAAACGCCTTAAAACGCCCTTAAAACGCCCTGAAACGGCCCCGGTAACTCACAAGCGTTCACGTTCACTGCCGTGAACACCTGTGAAAGTTAATAAATAGTTGATAATCAGTTGTTTTAAAAATCAGCTAATGACAAAATATTGCCACCATTTTATTTGGTATAATTACTATGAGGCCCGTGGGCACAGGCATTGCCAACTAAACCCGATTGCAGCGGATACCGGCCCGGCGCCTAAAGCCTGTGCAGTATGAGCGGAAAGCGGGGCCGGCTGGCGATAGCTGCACAGCAACTGTTTTTCAAATTATTTAAGCTGTACCTGCATGCTGCTCAAATAAAACTCAATAACAACGGGTATAACCAGGCTGCGTTCATAATTAGGTTTGGTATTGATACCTTAATAAATAAAAGGTAACCTGTCGCGCGTTTTTAGATTCTTCGCTATTGCTCAGAATGACAAGTTGATAACGTAGAATCATTCATTCCCGTCCACTCACTCCACTTAATCAATCCTTTACAAAAAAACTTTTCTTGCAAGCCCTTGAAAATCAAAAAATAAAATCTACCTTTGCAGTCCTTAAAATAAGGATAAAACTGTAAATACAAAAAAGCAAAAATGCCTACTATTCAGCAATTAGTTAGAAAAGGTAGAGTAGCTATGGTTGACAAGAGTAAGTCACCAGCGTTGGACAGCTGTCCACAGCGAAGAGGCGTGTGCACCCGTGTGTACACCACTACCCCTAAAAAACCAAACTCAGCAATGCGTAAAGTTGCACGTGTGCGCCTTACAAATGGTAAAGAAGTTAACGCCTACATCCCTGGTGAAGGCCACAACTTACAGGAACACTCTATTGTTTTGATCCGTGGTGGTCGTGTTAAAGACTTACCGGGTGTACGTTACCACATCATCCGTGGTGCGTTAGATACATCAGGTGTAGCCGGCCGTAACCAACGTCGTTCTAAATACGGAACCAAGCGTCCTAAACCAGGGCAAGCAGCAGCGGCTCCAGCAAAAGGTAAAAAGAAATAATTAAAGGAGGATAGTAAAAATGAGAAAGTCAAAACCGAAAAAGAGAATCCTTCTTCCTGATCCGAAATTCAATGATATTTTGGTAACCAGGTTTGTAAATAACATGATGTTTGACGGTAAAAAATCTACCGCTTACACCATATTCTACAATGCAGTTGAGATAGTAGAGAAAAAAACAAGCGAAAACGGGTTAGATACCTGGAAAAAAGCTTTGAACAATGTAATGCCTGCTGTTGAAGTAAAAAGCCGCCGTGTTGGTGGTGCAAACTTCCAGGTACCTACAGAGGTTCGCCCTGAACGTAAAGTTGCTTTGGGTATGAAATGGTTGATCAGCTATGCTCGTCGCCGTGGTGAAAAAACCATGATGGAGAAATTAGCCGGCGAGATCATATCTGCTGCTAAAGGTGAAGGTGCTGCCGTGAAGAAGAAAGAAGATACGCACAAAATGGCTGAGGCTAACAAAGCGTTCTCTCACTTTAGATTCTAAAAAATAATTAGCGATTTAGCGAATTGGTGATTTATTGATTTGGTAACATGTTACTAATTCTAAAATCACTAATTCGCTAATTCAATAAATAAATAATTGAAATGTCAAGAGATCTAAGATATACAAGAAACATAGGTATTGCCGCCCACATTGATGCCGGTAAAACCACTACTACAGAGCGTATTCTGTATTACTCGGGTGTTAGCCATAAAATTGGTGAAGTACACGAGGGTGCAGCTACCATGGACTGGATGGCGCAAGAGCAGGAGCGTGGTATTACCATTACATCTGCAGCTACCACCGTTAACTGGAAATACAGGGGCCAAAACTATCACATGAACATCATCGATACCCCGGGACACGTGGATTTTACCGTTGAGGTAAACCGCTCGTTACGTGTATTGGATGGTTTGGTTTTCCTTTTCAGCGCGGTTGATGGTGTTGAGCCACAATCAGAAACCAACTGGAGGCTTGCTAACAACTATAACGTTGCCCGTATAGGTTTCGTTAACAAGATGGACCGTTCTGGTGCCGACTTCTTAAACGTTGTTAAACAGGTAAAAAGCATGTTAGGCAGCAACGCTGTTCCGCTTCAGTTACCAATTGGTGCCGAAGAGAACTTTAAAGGCGTGGTTGATTTAATTAACTGGAGAGGTATTGTTTGGAACGAGCATGATAAAGGTATGACCTTTACTGAAGTGCCTATTCCTGATGATATGCTTGAAGAAGCAACCGAGTGGAGAGAGAAATTGCTTGAATCAGTTGCTGAGTACGACGAAAGCCTGATGGAGAAATTCTTTGATGCTCCTGAAACCATTACTGAGCGCGAAGTACTTGATGCTTTACGTAAAGCGGTTTTAGATGCTAAGATAGTTCCTATGGTTTGCGGTTCATCTTTCAAAAACAAAGGTGTACAAACCATGCTTGATTATGTGATGGAGTTACTTCCTTCACCAATGGATGTTGAAGGTATTATTGGTACCAACCCCGATACAGGCGAAGAAGTATTACGTAAACCGGATGTTAAAGAGCCATTTGCTGCATTGGCATTTAAAATTGCTACCGATCCATTCGTAGGTCGTTTATGCTTTATCCGCGTATACTCTGGTAACCTGGATGCTGGTTCATATGTACACAACATGCGTTCAGATAACAAAGAGCGTATCTCCCGTATCTTCCAGATGCACGCTAACAAGCAAAACCCTATCCCTAACGTAGGTGCAGGTGATATTGCAGCGGTAGTAGGCTTTAAGGATATCAAAACAGGTGATACACTTTGTGACGAGAAACACCCTATCATCCTTGAATCTATGAACTTCCCTGACCCGGTTATCGGTTTGGCTATTGAGCCAAAAACTCAGGCTGACGTTGATAAATTAGGTATGGCTTTGGGTAAATTAGCCGAAGAGGATCCAACCTTCCGTGTAAATTCTGATGAAGAAACCGGCCAAACTGTAATTAGCGGTATGGGCGAGCTTCACCTGGATATCATCATGGACCGTCTTAAACGCGAGTTTAAGGTAGAGGTTAACCAGGGTGCCCCACAAGTTGCTTACAAAGAATCTATCACAGGTACTATACAACACCGCGAAACATACAAGAAACAAACCGGTGGCCGTGGTAAATTTGCCGATATACAGGTTGTATTATCACCAAATGACGAAGGTAAAGAAGGTTTACAGTTTGTGAACGAAATTAGCGGTGGTTCAATCCCTCGTGAGTTTATCCCATCTGTTGAAAAAGGCTTCGCTGCTTCAATGGCAAATGGTGTATTAGCAGGTTACCCGTTAACCAGCTTAAAAGTAAGGTTAATTGATGGTTCGTTCCACGCGGTCGATTCAGATGCGCTATCTTTTGAGTTAGCTGCTAAGATGGCTTACCGTGAGGCATTGCCAAAATGTAAACCGGTATTGCTTGAGCCTATCATGAAGATCGAGATCCTTACCCCTGAAGAAAACATGGGTGATGTTATCGGTGATATGAACCGTCGTCGTGGCCAGCTGTTAGGTATGGATAGCCGCGCAGGTGCACAGGTAATTAAAGCAACTGTACCACTTTCAGAAATGTTTGGTTATGTAACCCAGTTACGTACTATCACTTCTGGCCGTGCTACTTCAACCATGGAGTTTGATCACTATGCTGAAGCACCACGTAACGTACAGGAAGAAGTAGTTGCCAAAGCAAAAGGCAAAAGAGCTGCTGCAAACGCGTAAATAAAGATTAGTTGATCGGGTGTAATCCCCGATCAACTTTTCAAATCAAATAAATAATCGGCCGCTATAATAAATAGCTCTTATAACGGTCATAAACAAAAACAAAATGAGCCAAAGAATCAGGATCAAATTAAAATCGTACGATTACAACTTGGTTGATAAATCAGCCGAGAAGATCGTTAAAACAGTAAAGCCAACAGGCGCTGTAGTTAGCGGGCCACTTCCGTTACCAACCGAAAAGAAAATTTTCACTGTTTTACGTTCACCACACGTTAACAAAAAAGCACGTGAGCAATTCCAGTTATGCTCTTACAAGCGTTTATTGGATATCTACAGCTCAAACTCAAAAACTGTAGATGCGCTGATGAAGCTTGAATTGCCAAGCGGTGTTGAAGTTGAGATCAAAGTGTGATAGTACCGGAAGATCTATAAAAAAAGCCATTCTTGAAAAAGAATGGCTTTTTTGTTGCTGCAATGCGTTATTATAAACAAATGTTATTGCGAGCGATAGCGTGGCAATCTCATAGGGTAAGCGGATATGTTAAGATTGCCACGTCGCTATCGCTCCTCGTAATAACATTTGTTGCTTATTGGTGTTCCGGCATGCCATTTGGATCCATCCACGCAATTTCCCATAGGTGGCCGTCAAGGTCTTCGTAGCTATGCTGGTACATAAAGCCGTAATCGGTTGGTGGGTTAGGTATATTAGCACCCGCTGCCTCTGCTTTGCCTATCATTTCATTAACGGCATCTTTGCTCCCGGCAGATAGGCATATGATGCATTCTACCGCTTTACGGGCATTTACAATTTCTTTTTTAGTGAAGGTTTGGAAGAACGGTTCTGTTAGCAACATCACATAAATGGTATCGCTGATGATCATGCAGGTTGCCTTCTCGTTGGTAAATTGCGGGTTAAACGTATAACCAAGTTTGGTAAAGAATGCTACCGACTTATCAAGGTTTTTAACGGGAAGGTTTAAAAAAATTTGAGTTGCCATGTTTTTGAGTTGTTTTTATTATCCAAAGGTATGGGCGCAAAGCTATACTGCAAATGCGCAAAAACGACAATTTTAGGGGGCTTTTGCGACATGTTATTTAACCACTTCTGTAAAAGTGATACGGTTTAAAAATGGGTCGTTCACCGTCATCTCTATCGAATCGGTGTTCCATTCAGGTACTTCTAAACCGGGGTAGTTATATTTGTATTGTTTGGCTATCAACTGTTCGTGAAAGGCTTTTAAGCCTGTGAAGTTTTCAACGCGAAACTGCGAACCGGGGCTGGCATCACCATGATGTTCGGACAGGTGGAATTGCACATCGTTTAAGGATAGTTGCATGTAAACAGGCACGCCTTCTACACCGTGTTTCCAGTCGATTTTAAAACCAAGCCAGTCTACATAAAACTCAATAGCTTTATCATAATCAAACATCCTGAAGATGGGTTTTATAGTTGTCATAGATAGTCCTCCTTATTTGCTAAAAAATCAAGCCAAACACCTTCCAATTCATCAACCAAATGTGGCCTGATGGAAATACCCGATGCCTGTGGCGCCCAGGTTTGTTCGGCAAGGTTACCTGTTTTTAATATATCAAATGTTAATATAGGTTCTTTTTCGGGGTTCAGTAAAACATCAATACTGATGTTAATGCGGTAATAGATGCGCCCCTTGCGCGATGCCAGGTAGGGCTCAGATTGGATGTACCCCGAGCCGAAAATGCCTTTTGGTTCAACACCCAGGCGTACCAGGTAAGCCCTGTCGCCGGGTTGGATGGTTTTATGGCTGGCAACGCTCCAGTTATCTACTAATTTGCCGGTAGTATTAAGCTTTTCTATATCAGCGTCAATATTTTCCCACTTAAACTTAACGGGGTTCCAGCCAAAAAGGTAAGCTTTCATTATCCTTTACCCGTTAGCTCGTCGTTTTTATTACGTTCGGTTTGCAGCTCACGGGCAAGTTTCTTTTCCTTCTCGTTGGCTTTGGTTTTATAAGCTTTGTATTCTTCTTCCAGTTCGTTATAAAGCTTAATACGGTAGCTGGCTTCGCGGCTGTGGCTGCCAGAACGGGCAATAACAATAGCAGCTATTGCGCCAAAGCTTATTACAAGCCCCCACATAATTAAGTTATAGGTTGATTTTGAAAGCGGCATGCCTAATAAGCTTACCTCATCAACCTTTGCTTTTGACTGGGCGAGGGATTGGTCTTTTGTAGCTGCTGACGCTTTTAGCGTATCTATGGTTTTTGTTTGCTCCGCAAGCGTAGCCTTTGCTTCTGTTAATTGCTTGCGCGTTATACGAAGGGTATCGTTATAATTTTTAAATAAAGCAGCTACCAGTGGCTGCTGATAGTTATATACTTTGGTTAGTAAATATTGATATTGCCCGCGTAAGCTTTTATCTACCGGTGCAGCGGGTTGTGCAGGGGCAAGTGCTCGTTGCTGTACGGGAGTTGTTGCCGCCGCATTAACGGGTGGCGTTACCGGTTTTTTATAGGCGTTATATGTAGGTTTTGCAGCAGTTGTTTTTACAGCAGCGGCTTTTTTTGTGGTGTCTTGCGCGTAAGTAAAGCCGCTGTAACTTAATAGGAGTGTTATGAATAGTATCTGTAATTTAAAAAGCTTCATCATATAAATATTAGGTTCGGGGGGCGGATTATAGGATAGGGTAGTTTTTTTAATTTGGTATAATATGTTTAACGTAATAAATTACTTTAAAGTTTATAAATATTCTTCATATATAGTGCAAACTTCACTATTATCTTTACAATAAGCAGCTGTAATGTATAAAAAAGATGTTAACTATATATTATAGCGTGTAATTATCAAAAGCATATATTAGCCTTTTTAATTTATACTATGCGGATAGGTATTATAGGTTTGGGCGATATGGGCCGTTTGTATGCCAAAGCTTTTGCAATAGCGGGTTATACAGTATGCGGTTGCGATATGCCCATTAACCGGGAACGACTGGAAAACGAACTAAGCCCCCTGGGGATTACCCTGATGGATCACGGGAAAGATGTATCGCGTGTAAGCGACCTGATCATCTACTCGGTTGAGGCCGATAAGCTGGAACAGGTGGTGGCCCAATACGGGCCTGCAACTAAGTACGGCGCCATAGTAGCCGGGCAAACCTCGGTTAAACACCCCGAAATAGCCATATTTGAAAAATACCTGCCTGCAGATGCGCAGATCATTACCTTCCATGCCATGCACGGGCCGGGTTTTGAACCTAAAGGCCAGAAACTTATCCTGATAAACCATCGCAGCGAACCTGATGCTTATCAGCGTATGCTGGACCTGTTCACTGCAGTGGAAACCGATATAGTTGAGATAAAAGATTACCACGAACACGATAAAATAGTGGCCGATACCCAGGCTGTTACCCACGTAGGTTTCGAGAGTATGGGCACCGCGTGGAAATCTGCCGGTTTTTTCCCCTGGGAGAATGCTTCATACGTAGGCGGGATAGATAATGTAAAGATCCTGACCACCTTGCGTATCTTTAGTTACAAAGCGCACGTGTATGCCGGTTTGGCAATCCTTAACCCATACGCGCGGCAGCAGGTACGGCAATACGCCATGTCCGAATCTGAGTTGTTTAAGCTGATGATAAAAGAGGAAGCGGCAGAATTTAAGGCCCGGTTATACAAGGCGCGCGATTTTGTGTTCCATGAGAGCCGTAAGCCCATTATGCTTAATGATAGTGTGATGCGGGAGTTTTCGTTATCGCAAAATGCCGACCATCAAAAACCAAACTCGCACCTCAGTATATTAAGTATGGTTGATGCCTGGTACCACCTGGGGGTAAACCCGTATGATAACCTGATATGCCAAACGCCGCCATTCAGGCTGCGCCTTGGTATTGCCGAATACCTGTTTAAGAACGAAGATCTGCTTGAGGAATCGATAGAAACCGCACTGTATGATAAAACCATCCGCGGGGATGATCTGGAGTTTCATTCGGCCGTGCGGGAGTGGAGTGCCATTATCGGCTATGGCGATATGGAAGGCTACAAGAAGCATTTTAACGAGGTACAGGCCTTCTTTAAAGGCAGGCTGGAAGAAGGCAACAAACAAAGCGCCGAACTGATACGAAGGCTGATGATGGAGTAGTCCCGCTGGTTGTTATCCTGAGCATCGCCAGGAATATATTGGCGAACTTTGCGTTAGGTATTGCAGTGGATACCGGCCTCTGGCTAACGCCTGCGCAGTATGAGCGTATAGCCCGGCCAAAGGCAACATCCATAAATTAAATGATGCGATCATTAAAAAATGCGGCCGCCCTGGCCGCGTATACTTTAGTGTGGTTGATCTGCATAAAATGCCGTTGTAATTATTCCTTTTCCGTTCTATGCATCTCCCACAAAACCAACTATTTCGCTTTACCGAATATTTATTTAAAAATAACTTGATAACTATTTGAAAATTAATGTAAAGTTTCTATCTTTGCCGTCCCTTAAGGGGGAAATAATATGCCTTGAACGAAGCCCTACTGCTTCGATGGGCACAAATAAAATAAAGAAAATGTCAGGAATTATTGGTAAAAAAGTAGGAATGACCAGCATTTTCGATGAGGCAGGGAAAAACATTCCTTGTACAGTAATCGAAGCTGGCCCTTGCGTAGTTACTCAGATCAGGTCTGTTGAAACAGACGGGTATGCTGCTGTTCAGTTAGCGTATGGCGAGAAGAAGGAAAAAAACACCTCTGGTCCGTTAAAAGGCCATTTCCAAAAAGCCGGTACTACTCCAAAACGTAAATTAGTTGAATTTAAAACTTTCGAAGAAGAGAAAGCTCTTGGTGACACCGTTACCGTTGAGATATTCTCTGCAGGCGATTACGTTGATGTGGTAGGTACTTCAAAAGGTAAAGGATTTCAGGGTGTTGTAAAACGTCACGGTTTTGGTGGTGTGGGTATGCAAACTCACGGTCAGCACAATCGTTTACGTGCACCAGGTTCATTGGGTGCTTCGTCTTGGCCTTCACGTGTATTTAAAGGTATGCGTATGGCTGGTCAAATGGGTAACGTTCGTGTTAAAGTGCAAAACCTTGAAGTGGTTAAAGTATTTGCCGAGCAAAACTTAATCGTGGTAAAAGGTTCAATCCCCGGAGCTAAGGGTTCATTCGTAATAGTGGATAAATAAGATGGAAATCAACGTATTAAATCTATCAGGTAAAGAAACAGGTGCCAAGGTGCAGCTGCCTGAGTCCGTATTCGGAGTAGAGCCTAACGATCATGCTATTTACTTAGATGTAAAGCAGTTCTTAGCAAACCAACGCCAGGGTACGCACAAATCAAAACAACGTAATGAAATTGCAGGTTCAACCCGCAAATTACATAAACAAAAAGGTACAGGCGGCGCCCGTGCAGGTAGCATCAAATCTCCATTGTTTAATGGTGGTGGTCGTGTTTTCGGTCCGCAGCCACGTGATTACAGCTTTAAGTTGAATAAAAAACTTAAATCACTGGCACGTAAATCGGCTTTATCATACAAAGCACAAGACAATAACATTTTAGTATTGGAAGATATCAGCTTCGACGCTATTAAAACCAAAACTTATGTTAAAATGGTTGCAGACCTAAATGTTACTGATGTTAAAACATTATTAGTATTAGCTTCTGCAAATGAGAATGTGTATTTATCAAGCAGGAACCTTAAGAAAACGAAAGTTATCACTGCCGATCAGTTAAACACTTATGACGTGTTAAACGCTGGCAAACTTTTGTTAACTGAAGGCGCTGTTAAAACTTTGGAGGAAGCATTAGCTAAGTAATTATGGAAATTTTAAAGAAACCCTTACTTACTGAAAAGGTAACTCAATTAACTGAGAAGCTTAACCGTTATGCTTTTAAAGTTGATCACAGAGCCAACAAAATTCAGATAAAAGGCGCTATTGAAGCTATGTATGGTGTTAACGTTACAGCAGTTAACACAATGAAATATGTAGGTAAACTTAAAACCCGCAACACAAAAGCAGGTGCAGTGTCTGGCCGTGCGGCTACATACAAGAAAGCCATCATCACGCTGAAGGATGGTGAAACAATAGATTTTTACAGCAATATATAATATAAGACATGGCAGTAAAGAGATTTAAACCGGTAACACCGGGTACCCGCTTCAGAATTGATGTATCTAACTCGGACATTACAACAAACGTTCCTGAAAAATCGTTGGTTGTATCAGCCAACACCAGATCAGGCGGACGTAACCACAGCGGTAAAATGACTATGCGCTACCTTGGTGGTGGCCATAAACAAGCATATAGGTTAATTGACTTCAAAAGGAATAAATTTGACATCCCTGCAAAAGTTGCAACTATTGAGTACGATCCAAACAGATCTGCACGTATAGCACTGTTACATTTTGTTGATGGTGAAAAACGATACATGATAGCTCCTGAAGGCTTAACCGTTGGAACTATAGTTGTATCTGGCGAAGGTGCTGCACCAGAGGTTGGTAATACCATGCCTTTGAAAAACATCCCGTTAGGTTCTATCATCCACAATATTGAGTTAAACCCTGGCCAGGGCGGTGTATTAGCACGCAGTGCCGGTACTTATGCTCAGCTATCAGCGCGTGATGGTAAATACGCCATCATCAAATTGCCTTCGGGCGAAACACGTATGATACTGTCAACTTGTTTGGCAACTATCGGTACCGTTTCAAACGGCGAAAAAGCAAACGCTGTGTTAGGTAAAGCTGGCCGCAATCGCTGGTTAGGCCGTCGCCCAAGGGTACGTGGTGTTGCCATGAACCCGGTAGATCACCCTATGGGTGGTGGTGAGGGTAGAGCCTCAGGTGGTCATCCACGTTCACGTAAAGGTTTATTAGCTAAAGGCTACAAAACCCGTGACAAGAAAAAAGGATCAGATCGTTACATCATTGAAAGAAGGAAGAAATAATAATGGCACGTTCAATTAAAAAAGGACCTTACATAGATCATAACCTGGAAAGAAAAGTTCTTACCTTGAATGATGCAAGTAAAAAATCAGTTGTAAAAACATGGTCACGTCGTTCCATGATCTCTCCTGATTTCGTTGGTCATACATTCGCAGTACACAACGGTAATAAATTTATCCCTGTGTACGTAACAGAAAACATGGTTGGTCACAAGTTGGGAGAATTTGCACCAACCCGCACATTCCGCGGTCACGCAGAAAAGAAAAAATAAGGCATGGAAGCAACAACTAAAATCAAAAAGTCTGTATTGATCAGGCAACAGAAAGAAGCGGCTAAACTCGTAGTGGGTGGCTCTTCAGTTGCTAAATTACAGAACTGTCCAACTTCACCACGCAAAATGCGTTTGGTGGTTGATCTGATCCGTGGTGAAAACGTTGAGAAAGCGTTATACATCTTAAAATTTACAAACAAGGAAGCAGCTATACGTGTAGAGAAACTTTTGTTATCAGCCATTAAAAACTGGGAAGCAAAAAACGAAGGCAAACGTGTTGAGGATAGCGCTTTATTTGTTAAAGAAGTATCAGTAGGAGGTGGTCGTCAGTTAAAGAGGTTACGCCCTGCACCACAAGGTAGAGGTTTCCGTATCCGCAAACGTTCTAACCATGTAACTCTTATTGTGGATAGTAAAAACGATAACAACTAATTTGAAATGGGACAAAAAGCACATCCAATAGGTAACAGGTTAGGGATCATCCGCGGTTGGGATTCTAATTGGTTCGGTGGAAATCACTATGCCGACAAATTAGTTGAAGACGAAAAGATCCGCAAGTACTTATCAGCACGTATAAACAAAGGCGGTGTATCTAAAGTAGTTATAGAACGTACTTTAAAACGCATCACCGTAACTATCCATACTGCCCGTCCGGGTATTGTAATAGGTAAAGGCGGCGCCGAGGTTGATAAGATCAAGGAAGAGTTAAAAAAATTAACAAAAAAAGATGTTCAGATCAACATCTTCGAGATAAAACGCCCTGAGCTTGATGCGCAGTTAGTTGCCGAAGGTATTGCTAAACAACTTGAAGCACGTATCTCTTTCCGTCGTGCCATGAAAACTACAATTGCTTCAACCATGAGAATGGGTGCTGAAGGGATTAAAGTGATGACATCAGGCCGTTTAGGTGGCGCTGAGATGGCACGTACCGAGCAATATAAAGAAGGAAGAATCCCTTTGCATACTTTCCGTGCTGATATTGACTATGCTTTGGCAGAAGCCTTAACCACTTACGGTAAAATAGGTGTTAAAGTATGGATCTGTAAAGGTGAAGTTTACGGCAAACGCGATTTATCTCCAAACATTGGTGGTACAAGCAGCGCGAGCGGTAAAGGCGGACGCCCTGAAGGTGGCGCTGGTTTTGGCGGACGTGATAATGCACGTGGCGGCGAAAGAGGCGGCGAGCGCAGAGGCGATCGTAAACCAGGAGGTAACAACGACCGCAGAGGCGGTGGTGGCCGTCCAGGTGGACCAGGTCAAGGTGGTGGTAACCGTCCAGGCGGCCCGGGAAGAAGATAATAATAATTAGAAAAGACATATCCGTGAGGATATAAAAGCTTAATAAAATGCTACAGCCAAAAAGAACGAAGTTCAGAAAGATGCAAAAAGGCAGGATGAAAGGTTTAGCCACTCGTGGTACTGAGCTTTCATTCGGATCTTTCGGTATAAAATCACTCGAAGCAGCTTGGATAACAAGCCGCCAGATCGAGGCTGCACGTATTGCTGTTACACGTTTCATGAAACGTGAAGGCCAGGTGTGGATCAGGATATTCCCTGACAAACCCGTAACCAAAAAACCAGCAGAGGTACGTATGGGTAAAGGTAAAGGTGCTCCCGAGTATTGGGTAGCAGTTGTACGCCCGGGCCGCATGATTTTTGAAGCAGAAGGTGTGCCTTTGGAAATTGCAAAAGAGGCATTACGCCTTGCAGCACAGAAATTACCTGTGCAAACCAGATTTGTAACACGTAGGGATTACGTAGAAGCATAAATAAAAGGTTGAAAAGTTGTAAATGTTGAAAGGTTGTAAAGTTATTGCAACCGCCGATAGGTAACATTAAAACATTTAAACTTTCCAACATTACAACAACTAATAAAGAAAATGAAGAACTCAGAAATTTTAGAGCTTTCAACCGAAGAATTGGCAGCAAGACTGGGCGAGGAAAAATCAACTCTTACTAAACTGAAATTTGCACACGCGGTTTCGGCTATTGAGAACCCAACCCGTATTACAAAAGTACGTAAGGATATTGCTCGTTTAAATACTGAATTAACAAAGCGCAAGGCGGCGTCAGCTTCTGAACAGAATTAATTTTTAAGCGTCGGAAAACAATGGAAAGAAATTTAAGAAAAACACGTACCGGCCTGGTAGTAAGCAATAAGATGGAAAAATCTATTGTGGTTGCTGTAGAGCGGAAGGTGAAGCACCCCATCTATGGTAAGTTTGTTAAGAAAACTACCAAATTTATGGCTCATGACGAAGCAAACACCTGTGGTGTTGGCGATACCGTATTGATTATGGAAACCCGTCCGTTGAGCAAAAACAAAAACTGGAGATTAGTTCAAATTTTAGAGAGGGCTAAATAACATGGTACAACAGGAATCAAGATTAAATGTAGCTGATAACAGCGGTGCTAAAGAAGTTTTAGTAATACGCGTATTAGGTGGTACCGGTAAAAGATATGCCTCAATCGGCGATAAGATCGTAGTTACCGTAAAAAGCGCTATCCCATCGGGTAACGTAAAAAAAGGTACTGTATCTAAAGCCGTAGTGGTAAGAACCAAGAAAGAGATCCGCAGGAAAGATGGTTCATATATCCGCTTTGACGATAACGCAGCCGTTTTGTTAAACAACCAGGATGAGCCAAGGGGCACACGTATTTTCGGCCCTGTTGCCAGAGAATTACGTGAAAAACAATTTATGAAAATTGTATCATTAGCACCGGAGGTATTGTAATATGGAAAGTAAGAAAAACACAAAACCAGCCAAATTAAAGATCCGCAAGGGTGATTTGGTTAAGGTAATTGCCGGTGACTCAAAAGGTTCACAAGGTAAAATAGTTGAAATTATCATTGATAAAAACAGGGCTATTGTTGAAGGTGCCAACCTGGTATCAAAACACACTAAGCCTAATGCAGCCAACCCTAACGGTGGGATTGTAAAGCAGGAAGCTGCTATACACATCTCTAACCTGGCGCTGGTTGAGCCTTCAACAGGTAAAACAACCCGCGTTGGCCGTAAATTAAACGATGCCGGCAAATTGGTTAGAGTATCAAAAAAATCAGGGGAGGAAATTAAGTAATGACTTACATACCAAGATTAAAAACAAAATATAAGGACGAGATTCGCACCGCACTGAAAGACAAATTTCAGTACAAAAGCGTAATGCAGGTTCCTAAATTGCAGAAAATTGCCATTAACCAGGGTGTTGGCGGTGCTACTACCGATAAAAAACTTATCGAGAACACCATCACTGAGCTAACAACCATTACCGGCCAACAGGCAGTTGCTTCAAAATCAAAAAAGGATATCTCTAACTTTAAATTACGTAAAAACATGCCTATCGGCGTTCGTGTAACTTTACGTGATAATACAATGTATGAGTTTTTAGACCGCTTAATTGCTGTTGCCCTGCCACGTATCCGTGACTTTAAAGGTATCAACGATAAAGGTTTTGACGGACGCGGAAACTATACTTTAGGTATATCTGAACAAATCATATTCCCTGAGATCAATATTGACAAGATCAATAAAATCCAAGGTATGGATATTACCTTTGTAACCTCGGCAACTAACGATGTTGAAGCATTGGAGTTACTGAAACAATTTGGTTTACCATTTAAAAATCAAACACCAACTAACAATGGCTAAAGAAGGCGTAAAGGCTCGTGAAGTAAAACGTGCCAAATTAGTAGCAAAATTTGCTGAAAAAAGGGCAGCGTTAAAAGCAGCCGGCGATTATATAGGTTTAGATAAATTACCTAAAGCTTCATCACCGGTAAAATTGCATAACCGTTGTAAATTAACAGGCCGTCCGCGTGGTTACATGCGTCAGTTTGGTATCTCACGTGTAACATTCCGTGATATGGCCTTAGCTGGTAAAATACCGGGTGTTAAAAAAGCAAGCTGGTAATTATCATATAATTCGTAAGCAATTAAGAATTCAAAACATACACTAAATATGTTTTGAATTTTTTGTGTATTTTCGCGGCTCGAATTTTACAAGAAGAATTAAACCGATAGCAGGTCGCCCGGGATGTTACTGGGAGGAAACCACTATCATAAACAACAATAATGAATACAGATCCAATCGCAGATTATCTTACAAGAGTAAGGAATGCTATTAAAGCCAACCATAGGGTTGTTGAAATTCCTGCATCAAATCTGAAAAAGGAAATCACTAAAGTGCTTTTCGAAAAAGGTTACATTGCTAATTACAAGTTTGAGGACAATGGTCCGCAAGGCACTATCAAAGTTGCTTTGAAATACCACCCGATAACTAAGATCCCTGCTATCCGCAGCATTTCTCGTATTAGTAAACCAGGTTTGAGGAAATACGCAGGTATGGACACCATGCCGCGTGTGTTAAATGGTTTAGGTATCGCTATCCTGTCAACTTCTAAAGGTGTAATGACCGATAAAGAAGCGCGTACGCAGAATGTAGGTGGCGAAGTTTTATGCTACGTTTATTAATAGGAGGAAATTAAGCAATGTCAAGAATAGGAAAAGCACCTATTGCATTAACCGGCGGTGTTACCGTTACAGTATCAGCAGATAATGTTGTTACCGTTAAAGGCCCAAAAGGTGAATTGCAACAGGCAGTTGATAGAGATATCATCATTGAGCAAGAAGAGGGTAATTTATTAGTTAAACGCCCGTCTGACCAGAAACGTCACAAAGCGCTGCACGGTTTATACCGCTCGCTTATCAATAACATGGTAGTTGGCGTAACCACAGGTTACAAAGTTGAGCAGGAATTAGTGGGTGTGGGTTACCGCGCAACTAACACCGGCAACACGTTAGATTTAGTGTTGGGTTATTCTCACCACTATGTGTTTCAATTACCACAAGAAATTAAAGTTACAACCACTGCTGAGAAGGGTAAAAACCCAACAATCATCCTGGAATCAAACGATAAACAATTGATCGGTCAGGTAGCGGCAAAAATACGCTCGTTACGTACACCAGAGCCTTACAAAGGTAAAGGTATCAAGTTTGTTGGCGAAGTATTGAGAAGAAAAGCAGGTAAATCAGCATCTAAAAAATAATCGTCATGAAATTATCAAGAAGAGACAGGATTAAAAAAGGCATCAGAAAACGCCTTTCAGGTTCAACAGCACGCCCTCGTCTATCTGTATTCAGAAGCAACAAAGGCATCTATGCACAAATCATTGACGATGTAACAGGAAAAACTATTGTATCTGCTTCATCATTATCAAAAGATTTCGTAGCAAACGGTACAACAAAGTCAGATCAATCGGTAGCTGTAGGTAAATTAGTAGCTGAAAAAGCTATTGCTGCAGGTATTAAAGATGTAGTTTTTGACAGGAATGGTTACCTGTATCATGGCCGTGTTAAATCACTGGCTGAAGGTGCACGTGAAGGTGGTTTAAACTTTTAATCGAAAACGGAAATGTCAACAATCAACATAAAAAGAGTAAAAACCAGCGAGATCGAATTAAAAGATCGCCTGGTGAGCATACAACGTGTAGCCAAAGTAACCAAAGGTGGCCGTACATTCAGCTTTTCTGCCATTGTGGTAGTAGGTGATGAGAACGGTGTTGTAGGTTACGGTTTGGGTAAAGCAAAAGAGGTTACCGAAGCAATTGCAAAAGGTATTGATGATGCTAAAAAGAACTTAGTTAAAGTTCCGATTATCAACAACACTATCCCGCATGAGCAAATTGGTAAATTCTCTGGTGGTTTTGTATTCTTAAAACCAGCTGCAAACGGTACCGGTGTAATAGCCGGTGGTGCGATGCGTGCGGTATTAGAATCTGCCGGTGTACACAATGTATTGGCAAAATCAAAAGGATCATCAAACCCGCACAACGTGGTTAAAGCAACCGTATCTGCATTATCACAATTACGTGATGCAGTTACTGTAGCGCAACAACGCGGTATTAGTTTAGGTAAAGTATTTAACGGATAATCAGTCATGTCGAAAATTAAAATAACACAGATCAAAAGCGTTATCGACAGAAGCGAGCGCCAAAAGAAAACCGTTGAGGCCTTAGGCCTTAAGAAAATTAACCACAGCGTGGAAGTTGAAGCCACTGCGGCTATTATAGGTATGGTTAGAAAAGTTAACCACCTGGTAGCAGTAGAAAATATTTAATATCATGAATTTAAGTAATCTTAAACCTGCAGAAGGTTCTACTAAAAATAGAAAAAGAATTGGCCGTGGTACAGGTTCTGGCCGTGGCGGTACATCAACCCGTGGCCATAAAGGTGCCGGTTCACGTTCAGGTACATCTACCAAGGTAGGTTTTGAAGGTGGCCAGATGCCATTGCAACGCCGTGTGCCTAAGGTTGGTTTTAAAAACCCTAACCGTGTTGAATATACAGGTGTAAACCTTGATGTGTTGCAACAACTGGTTGAGAAATATTCACTGGCAACAGTTGATTTCGATATCTTGAAAGAGCACGGTTTAGCTTCTCGTAACGATTTGGTAAAAATCCTTGGTCGTGGCGAATTAAAAGCTAAATTAGAGGTTAAAGCACACGCATTTACTGCTACTGCACAAAAAGCTATTGAAGCAGCTGGCGGAACTATTGTAAAGTTATAATTTCGATGAAGAAATTTTTCACCACATTATCCAATATCTGGAAAATTGAAGATCTAAGAGTGCGTATTACAAACACACTCTTATTTCTTTTGATATATCGTGTTGGTTCGTTTATTGTTTTGCCGGGTGTAAACGCGGCATCACTTAATAGTACCCAAAACAAAGAAGGCCTTGTAGGGCTGTTAAACATGTTTGCCGGAGGTTCGTTCTCACGTTCGTCTATTTTGGCATTAGGTGTTATGCCTTACATTTCTGCTTCAATTGTGGTGCAGCTGTTGGGTATTGCGGTACCTTACTTCATTAAACTGCAAAAAGAGGGCGAAAGCGGCCGTAACAAAATAAACCAGTGGACACGTTACCTAACTATAGGTATCACAGCGCTACAGGCTATTGGCTATTTAAAATCGCAGGTTACGGCTGATGCTATGCTTATCCCCAACCCATACTTTACAATACTAAATGTTTGCGTATTAACCGCGGGCACTTTATTTGTAATGTGGCTTGGCGAGAAGATCACTGATAAAGGTATCGGTAACGGTATCTCATTGATCATCATGGTGGGTATCATTGCTCAATTGCCACAGGCGTTTATTGTAGAGTTCCAGTCTCGTACAGGTGGTGCAGGTGGTTTAATTACCTTCATTGTTGAGATTGTTGCACTGCTTGGTGTGGTAATGTTTACCATATTGATAGTGCAGGGAACTCGTAAAATTGCTGTGCAATATGCAAAACGTATTGTGGGTAACAAACAATATGGTGGTGTGCGCCAGTATATACCTTTAAAGGTAAATGCTGCGGGTGTAATGCCAATTATATTTGCGCAGGCATTAATGTTTATACCGGCAACAGTTTCGCAGTTTTTCCCTAATGCAACCTCAAACGGTGTGTTAATAGCATTATCAAACCCTAACTCCTGGCAACATAACTTAACGTTTGGTATATTAATTATACTATTCACTTACTTTTATACAGCTATTACAGTTAATCCTAACCAGATGGCTGACGATATGAAAAAGAACGGTGGCTTTATACCGGGTATTAAACCAGGTAAAAGCACGGCTGATTTTATTGACGGGGTAATCTCAAAAATAACTTTACCGGGTTCTATTTTCTTAGCTATTGTTGCTATTATCCCGGCCCTGGCCAGTTTGGTAGGTGTAAGCAGCTTGTTTGCAAGATTTTTTGGTGGAACATCATTGATCATCCTTGTGGGGGTAGTTTTAGATACTTTACAGCAGATAGAGAGCCATTTGTTAATGCGCCATTACGACGGGTTGATGAAAACAGGCAGGATAAAAGGCCGTGCAAGTATCCCTACAGCATCGGGTGCTACCCCGCCAGTTATCTAATTAATACATGTCAAAGATCAATTATAAGTCTGTCGAGGAGATAGAACTCATAAGAGAAAGTTCTTTACTTGTTTCTAAAACACACGCGGAAGTAGCAAAAATTATTGCCCCGGGTGTTACTACAATGGAATTGAATAAACTTGCCGAAACCTTTATCCGTGACAACGGAGGGGTTCCGGCATTTTTAAACTACAACGGCTTCCCTTATTCATTGTGCATATCGCTTAATGACCAGGTGGTACACGGTTTCCCAGGCAAACATGTTTTAGTTGAAGGCGACCTGGTATCGGTTGATTGCGGTGTGATCCTTAACAAATACTTTGGCGACTCGGCATTCACTTATGCTATTGGCGAGGTAGATGAAACTACCAAAACCCTAATGCGCGTTACCAGGGAATGTTTAGACCTTGGTGTTGCGAAAGCAGTAGTAGGTATGCGCATTGGCGATATCGGCTACGCAGTTCAGGAACATGCCGAGAAGCATGGCTTTGGTGTTGTTAAGGAATTGGTTGGCCACGGTGTGGGTATTCGCTTACACGAGAAACCAGAAGTACCAAACTACGGTAAACGTGGATCGGGCATTAAATTAGAGGAAGGGATGGTAATTGCCATTGAGCCGATGATAAATGCAGGCCGTGCTGGTGTTAAGTTTTGGGATGATGGATGGACCGTATCAACGGTTGATAAAAAACCATCGGCACATTATGAGCATACAGTAGCTGTTGGTAAGGGAAAACCAGACATTTTATCGACGTTTGAATACATTGATAAAGTTTTAGAAGAAAAGAATAATAATTAAATAATTTTTATTAATTTTGCATCCCGCTTTCAGGGCGGATAATTAAGTAATAATCAGTAAAATATGGCAAAACAATCCTCGATTGAGCAAGACGGTACAATTCGCGAAGCATTATCAAATGCTATGTTTAGAGTTGAACTTGAAAACGGCCACGAGATTATTGCACACATATCCGGCAAAATGCGTATGCACTATATTAAAATTTTACCTGGCGACAGAGTGAAACTGGAAATGAGCCCATACGATTTAACAAAAGGAAGAATAACCTACAGATATAAATAATAAACGAGATGAAAGTTAGAGCATCCATTAAAAAACGCAGTGTTGATTGCAAGATCATTCGCCGCAACGGGAAACTTTACGTTATAAACAAAAAGAACCCGAAGTTTAAACAACGTCAGGGATAATTAAAGAATTTGTAATAACCCGTACAACGGTGGCCCGCCGTTCGGTATTACGTAAAACAAAAAACAAATATGGCAAGGATTTCCGGTATTGATTTACCAAAAAATAAAAGAGGCGAGATAGGCTTAACCTACATTTACGGTATAGGCCGTACAACCGCTCAAAACATTTTAACTGAAGCAGGTATCGACTTTAACACTAAAGTTCAGGATTGGTCAGATGATCAGTTAACTGCTATTCGTACCATTATCAACGATCAAATTAAAGTTGAAGGTGCACTGCGTTCAGAAGTTCAGCTTAACATCAAACGTTTAATGGATATAGGTTGCTACCGTGGTACCCGTCATCGTAAAGGTTTACCTCTACGTGGCCAGCGGACCAAAAACAACTCACGTACCCGTAAAGGAAAACGTAAAACAGTTGCTAACAAAAAGAAAGCTACTAAATAGTAAATAGTGATTGGTGAGTGGTGAGTAGTGATACATGCCTTTGCCAGGAATACATAAAATTATAAAAACGATTAGTGGGTCCGAGTTAAATCACTAACTCAGTAATTCATTAAATCAATAATTAAGAAAATGGCTAAATCTAAAAAAGTTACCAAAAAGCGTATTGTAGTAGTTGAGTCAGTTGGCGAAGCACACATCAACGCAACTTTTAACAACATCATTATCACCCTTACCAACAAAAACGGACAGGCTATATCATGGTCTTCTGCGGGTAAAATGGGTTTTAAAGGTTCTAAAAAGAACACCCCTTATGCTGCCGGTCAGGCTGCTGCCGATTGCGGTAAAGTTGCTTATGACCTTGGCTTACGTAAGGTAGAGGTGTTTGTTAAAGGCCCGGGTTCTGGCCGCGAGTCTGCTATCCGTACCCTGCAAACAACAGGTATCGAGGTAACAACCATAAAGGACATCACCCCGCTTCCGCACAACGGTTGCCGTCCATCAAAACGTAGAAGAGTTTAATTAATCAAATTTTAAAGCTAAGATTCGGCAGCTGCGGGCTGTTTGATACTTTAAAACACACAAACAATGGCAAGATATACAGGCCCCAAATCAAAAATTGCGCGTAGGTTCCGCGAGCCGATCTTCGGTCCGGATAAAGCGTTAGAGAGAAAAAACTACGGACCAGGTATGCATGGTGCTTCTAAAAGAAGAGGAAAGCAATCTGAGTACGCAGTACAGTTAATGGAAAAACAAAAAGTTAAATACACTTACGGTGTGTTAGAGCGTCAGTTCGAAAACTTATTCCATACTGCTTCTGCTAAAGAAGGTATCACCGGTGAGAATTTGTTAAAATTCTTAGAAGCACGTTTAGATAATGCAGTTTACCGTTTAGGTATTGCTCCTACACGTTCTGGTGCACGCCAGTTAGTAGGCCACAAGCACATTACTGTTAACGGTAGCGTTGTAAACATCGCTTCATACCAACTTAAAGCTGGTGACGTTATTGCAGTACGCGAAAAATCAAAATCACTTGAAAGCATCACTACATCAGTAGCTGGCCGTAAAGTAAATAAATATAGCTGGTTAGAATGGAACGCTGATGAATTATCAGGTAAGTTCTTAAACTATCCAAACCGCGACGAGATCCCTGAGAATATCAAAGAGAACCTAATCGTCGAGTTATACTCAAAATAATAACGATAATTATCCGCGGGATGGTTGGCATACTATGTCAATCATTTTCGTGGTTAAAATCTATTCAAATTAGTTAACAATAAATAAAAGATATAAATGGCAATTTTAGCATTTCAAAAACCAGACAAGGTTATCATGCAGAAATCAAATGATTTTGATGGCACGTTTGAGTTTCGTCCGTTAGAACCAGGCTTCGGTGTAACCATTGGTAATGCTCTGCGTCGTATCTTACTTTCTTCATTAGAAGGTTTTGCTATTACATCTGTTCGTTTTTCGGGTGTAACGCATGAGTTTTCAACTATCAAAGGTGTGGTTGAAGATGTAACCGAGATCATCCTTAACTTAAAACAAGTTCGTTTTAAAAAGATAGGTGAATCGGGCGATAATGAGAAAATATTTGTGATCATTAACGGCCAGGATGCTTTTAAAGCAGGCGATATTACCAAGTTTTCAAACAACTTTGAAGTATTAAACCCTGAGCTGGTTATCTGTAACATGGATTCATCAGTAACGCTTGAAGTTGAGCTTACTGTTGCTAAAGGCCGTGGTTACATCAGCAACGAGGAAAACAAAAATCCTGATGCTAACGTAGGTGTGATAGCTATCGATTCTATCTTTACGCCTATCAAAAATGTAAAATACACTTTAGAGAACTATCGTGTTGAGCAAAAAACAGATTACGAAAAACTGATCCTTGATATTTCTACAGATGGTTCAATTCATCCGGAGGATGCTTTGAAACAAGCTGCGAAAATTCTTATCCAGCACTTCATGCTGTTCTCTGACGAGAACATGATGCTTGAAGCACAGGCTAAAGAAGAAACTAAAGAAGTTGATGAGGAAATCTTACACATGCGTAAGATCCTTAAAACTGAATTGGTTGATCTTGACCTGTCAGTGCGTGCACTTAACTGCTTAAAAGCTGCCGATATCCGCAGCCTTGCAGACTTGGTTTCTTACGACGTTGCTGACATGTTAAAATTCAGGAACTTTGGTAAAAAATCATTAACTGAAATTCAGGACCTGGTTAAATCAAAAGGTTTATCTTTTGGTATGAACCTGTCTAAATTTAAGTTAGACGAAGAATAATTTTATGATTAGAGGTTAGCGATGTTCCGCATCACTAACCTCTTTTTATTTAAATAGAACTTTGGTTGAAGATGATACGGTGACGAATCTTTGACTGCTAATTAACAAGTCACTAAATATCGCGTAATTCCGCGGGCTTGATTTATAAGTCGCCCAACGGTATGCACGTGCCACAACACAAAAACAAATGAGACACGGAAAAAAAGTTAACCACTTAGGTCGTACAGACAGCCACCGCAAAGCGATGTTGGCTAACATGGCTTCTTCGCTTATCCAACACAAGCGTATTACAACAACATTAGCAAAAGCAAAAGCTTTACGCGGTTATGTTGAGCCACTTTTAACTAAATCAAAAAACGATACCACGCACTCACGCCGTACCGTATTTAGCTATTTACAAGACAAAGACACGGTGAACATCCTGTTCCGTGAAGTTGCTGAGAAAATTGCTAACCGCCCGGGTGGTTACACTCGTATCGTTAAGTTAGAGAACCGTTTAGGCGATAACGCTGAAATGGCTATCATCGAGTTAGTTGATTACAACACTGTTTACGGTAAAGATGTTGCTGCTAAAGCTGAGAAAAAATCAACACGTCGCCGTGGTGGTGCTTCAAAAGCAAAAGCTGAAACTGCTGCACCTGTAGCAAAAGAAACTGCAGCGCCTGTTGTAGCCGAAGAAACTGTAGCTGAGGCTCCGGTTGCTGAAGCGGCACCTGCTGTAGAAGAAACTCCTGCAACTGAAGCTCCTGCAGCTGATGATAAGGAAGAAAACGCTGAAAAAGGTGAGTAATTAATTCCTCCCTTAAGCATACTAAAGCCCTGGTTATTTAACCAGGGCTTTTTTTGTTTAACCAGGTTTGTAATGTTTGCCGAATTTTAAAACCCCCGCCTACTTATTGGGTTTAGATAATATACTATTTAAACATAAAATGGCAAACGTAGCAGACCAAATGGTAAAGATGTTGGTGAACGCGGGCATCAAAAGGATATACGCCGTAACAGGCGACAGCTTAAACGAGGTAAATGATGCTGTACGACGCGAAGGCAGCATACAATGGATACACGTACGGCATGAAGAAGCCGGTGCCTATGCAGCAGGTGCAGAGGCCCAGATAACCGGTAACCTTGCCTGTTGTGCGGGCAGCAGCGGCCCGGGCCACGTGCACCTGATAAATGGCTTATATGATGCTCACCGATCTGGCGCACCTGTTATTGCCATAGCATCAACCATTGCCAGTTTTGAGTATGGCACCGAATACTTCCAGGAAACCAACACCATTAAATTATTTGATGATTGCAGTTATTACAACCAGGTGGCTACAACACCTAAACAATTCCCGAGGATGCTGCAGGCAGGCATACAGGCTGCGTTGCATCGTAAGGGGGTATCAGTAATAGGTGTGCCCGGCGACCTCACCAGCATGGATGCGGAGGATATTACTACATCTACCCAAAACTTTGATCCGGTTGCTGTAATAAGGCCATCAAACGATGACCTTGTTAAACTGGCAGCCTTGCTTAACCAGCATAAAAAGATAACGCTGTTTTGTGGGATAGGTGCCGCTGATGCGCATGATGAAGTGGTTGCGTTATCGCAAAAACTTAATGCGCCGGTGGCTTACTCGTTCCGCTCTAAAATGGATATACAGTACGGCAACCCCAATGAAGTTGGCATGACGGGTTTGTTAGGCCTGCCATCGGCCTACCATTGTATGCATGAGAGCGACCTGCTGGTTTTACTGGGAACGGATTTTCCGTATACGCCTTTTATGCCTACCGATTGTAAAATTGTACAGATAGATATTAAGCCCGAACGCATTGGCCGCCGCGCTAAAGTGGATGTGGGTTTAAGCGGATCTGTAAAAGATACCCTTACTGAATTATTACCACAGATTGAGCAGCACGACGACGACAGCTTTTTGCAGGCACAGCTGAAATTTTATGCCCATGTTAAGGATAACATGAAGACGTATGTAAAAGATGCCGGTAAAAAAGAGAACATCCACCCCGAGTATATTGCCAGCCTGATTGATGAACTGGCTACGGATGATGCTATTTTCACGGTAGATACGGGGATGTCGTGCGTTTGGGGTTCGCGCTATATTAATGCTACAGGTAAGCGTAAAATGATAGGCTCTTTTAACCACGGGTCAATGGCTAATGCTATGCCGCAGGCTATTGGCGCTGCTTTGGCCTGCCCCGGCAGGCAGGTGGTGGCTTTATGTGGCGATGGCGGCCTGTCGATGCTATTGGGCGATCTGGCTACTATTACACAATATAACCTCCCCATCAAGATCATCGTATTCAACAATCGATCGTTAGGGATGGTGAAGCTGGAAATGGAAGTTGCCGGCCTGCCCGACTGGCAAACTGATATGCATAACCCCGACTTTGCTATGGTTGCCAAAGCAATGGGTATAAAAGGCATCACCATAAAAGACCCGGATGAAGCAAAACAAGGATTAATTGAAGGATTGATATACAAAGGCCCGGCATTAATAAATATATTTACAGACCCTAACGCTTTAGCCATGCCACCAAAAATTGAATTGGGGCAGATGAAGGGAATGGCTTTATCCATGACCAAACTTATGCTTAACGGGCGTATGGACGAGGTTGTAGATACTATAAAAGCCAACTATAAACATTTAAAAGACCTGATATAATATATGAATATACACAGGCGGCATATTTTGCTGTTGGTACTGTCTGTAATTACACTGGGTTTTATAGTACTTTCCATCATCGTGGCTATATACCCAACACTGGCTATCGACCTTAAATTTTCTGAAGAGATACAGGAGCATCAGAACAAATTTATTGATATGGTAATGTACCTGGTAAGTACGCCGGGTTACATGCCCGAGTCGGTGATATTGGTAACGGTAAGCAGCCTGCTGTTTTTCATGTTTAAATATAAAAAAGCCGCAGTTTTTGTATTGCTTACCAGCCTTTCGGGGTTGGTAAGTACCATAGTAAAAGCTTTGGTTAACCGGCCAAGGCCATCAAAAGATCTGGTACGCATTGTTTTTGAAACTACGCAGCAAAGCTTCCCCAGCGGGCATGTAATGTTTTATGTAGTGTTTTTTGGTTTTTTAATACTGCTGATGGTTCAGTTAGAGCATATCTCTAAAGCTTTTAAATATATCGTTATCGTAATCAGTCTCTTATTTATTTTCACCATACCATTCTCCCGCATATACCTGGGGGCGCATTGGTTTACCGATGTGCTGGGGGGCTTTTTATTAGGGTTGCTTTCGCTTTACCTGTTATCATGGTTATACCTTCGTAAGCGTGCTGGTAAAGAAGAAGCCCCGGTGGCCGAAACGGAATAAATATCTTCCTCTATTTTGGCTAAAGCCATTTTGATCATGTTGTTATCCGCCCCATAAATGGGACGGTAATGAAAGAAAAGGAAATTCATTACCGTTGGCTTTAGCCAACGGATTAATAAAGGGAGCTTGGGCTTTAGCCAAAAGCCGAAATTTTTATTGACTGATAATTTTCTGTAATTTCAAATCATAAAACCCTGAACGTTAAAGTCATGACCACAAGCCTATCCAGCAAACAGCGGGTGCAATCTATTGATATATTACGCGGCGTAATTATGCTGATAATGGCGATAGACCATACGCGCGAGTATTTCCATATAGGTGCCGTTACAAGCGACCCAACAAATCTTGCTACAACTACACCGCTGCTGTTCTTTACCCGTTGGATAACCCACTTTTGCGCGCCTGCATTTGTTTTTTTAAGCGGCCTCTCGGCATACCTGGCCGGCACGCGCCGAACAAAAGGCGGGTTAAGCGGGTTTTTGATAAAACGAGGGGTATGGCTGGTGTTTGTAGAGGTTGCCCTTATTACATTAGCCTTATCCCTTAATCCGCTTTATAACGCCATAGCTTTGCAGGTAATATGGGCTATAGGTGTAAGTATGATATTGCTGGGCTTACTGGTGCGGTTACCGGCTCGAGTAATTGGACTAATAGGAATATTAATAATTGTGGGCCATGATCTGCTTAATAACATAAAGCTACCGCCAAACGGCACCGAAGATGTGTTAATGAAACTGTTTTTTACCGCCCGTGGTACCGTTTTCTTTTTAGACAAAACTCACGCGGTGTTTGCCCTTTACGCGGTTATACCATGGACGGGTGTAATGTTACTGGGTTATGCTTTTGGTGGTTTATATCAGGCTAAATACAGGCCTGTTAACAGAAAGGTACTATTGATATATGCATCGCTGTTGCTATTCCTGGTATTTATGGCCTTGCGCCTGGTTAACGCTTATGGCGATCCTGCGCCATGGTCGGTACAAAAAAACGGGCTGTTTACTTTTATGTCGTTTTTAAATGTAAGCAAGTACCCGCCTTCGCTGATGTATACATGCCTTACTTTATCAGCGGCTTTATTAGTATTGGCATTAACAGAAAACTCGGCCGGGAAACTGGCGGGGTTTTTCAAGGTATATGGCAGCGTGCCTTTCTTTTATTACGTGTGCCATTTTTATTTGATCCGCACCTTAACCGTTATTGTTTTCTTTTTGCAGGCATTTAAGCCCTCGCAGATCATTACGCCAAACAGCCCTTTTTTGTTTGCGCCCCCGGGGTTTGGGTTTAACATAGGCATAGTTTACTTAATATGGCTGGCTATCATCCTGTCACTTTATTACCCATGTAAGTGGTTCTCTAATTATAAGAAAACCCATAAACAATGGTGGCTTAGCTATTTGTAACCATTAAGCTTTAATGTACTGCTGAATAACCTGCTGTAACTGGTTAGCCTGCATTACACCGCTTTTTCGCCATTTGCTTTGCCCGTTTTGGAAAACCATTAGCGTGGGCACGCTTTGTACACGGTAAGCACTGGCAGCCGCAGGGTTTTTGTCTATATCTATTTTGATGATGGTAACCTTATCACCAAGTGCATCTTTAACCTGTTTTAAAATAGGGGGCATCATTTTACACGGCCCGCACCACTCTGCCGAAAAATCAACTAACACGGGTTTGTCTGATGCTATAATCTCCTGGAAGTTTGCCATTGGTTTATCTCCTTTTAATAATAACTATAAATGTGAGAATACGTTTTTACAGATTGATCATTTGTATGCAATTTATGGTTACGTATCTATGGCACATATTCATTTGGTTATTGCTACAAAGCGGTAGTTCCTACGGGACATCTTTAAATATCTATTATCATTGCCGTTGACTTTAGTCAACGGAATATAGCACAAAATGATATGGGCTTTAGCCACATTCCGTATTAAGCTAAAGCCGGATAAGGCAATTTGTTATCCCGTCCTTACAGCATGCCCCATCGGGTTACCGCTTTGTAGAAGAAGATAGAAGATTATTTGCTCCGCGGGAGCTACCCTTTAGCGTCTTTACCTCAAACAAACCTTAATGCAATATCTTCTTCCGCTCGGGTTGCAAAATGTGGCTATCCTGCAGCCAGTCGGCCAAACGCTGCGGCCAGTTATTAATGGATACCAGCTTACGGTTGGTACCCATGTTAAAGGCATGATCTCCTTTGGCGTACATATGCATCTCTACCGGTACTTTAGCTTCGCGGTAGCGCTGTAAAAGCTGGATGATAGGCAACGAGCAGCAGGCATCATCATTAGCGGCTACTAAAAAAGCAGGTGGCGCATCTGCCGGGATGGTTTCGGGCACAAAGCCCGGGCCGGGATATACCTGTACAATAAAGTTGGGTTTGGCGCTGGCGCGGTCTACCGGGTCGGTGGCCTTTGGGTCGCCTTTCCAGCCACTAAAAGCAACCATATCCACTACCTCGCCGCCGGCCGAAAACCCCATCATACCAATACGGTTGGTATCGATATTAAACTCGGCCGCCCTGCTGCGCACCAAACGCATGGCGCGGTAAGCATCCTGTTTGGGATGTACATCAACCTTATATGGTGACAACGTATCCCTGCCTAACCGGTATTTTAGTATAAAAACGGTTACGCCTAAATTATTATAAAATTTAGCAGGTGCCACACCTTCGGCATTATAAACCAGTAAACGGTGCCCACCACCGGGGCAAATTATCACAGCCGCGCCATTGGCCTTATCGGCGGGGGGCATGTAAACCGTTAAAGATGGGTTATGGATATTTTTTACCCAGTAATCTTTGGCCTGTTCCGGCTCGTTACGGCGGTCCTCAAAACCGGGTGCGCCTTTTGCCCATAGTGGTATAACCGTTTGGGCCTGCGTTGCAAAGCTGCACAGCATCAGCATAAATAGAATTTTGCAGGGCGATACCGTTTTCTTCATACAAGTAAATTTACATTTATTTACTCATAAAACGTTTCCACCATTCCGAATTATAAGGACCGCTCACTTCAGTAGGTTTACCCGGCTCGGGCATAAATAGTTTGATGTCTTTTTCTTTTGCGAAGTTCACCAGCCTTTCACCGGGCTCATACCAGGCGTGCGGGGCAAGGCTAAAAGTGGCCCAATGGATCGGCATCATCACATCTCCTTTAAGTGCCAGGTGCGCGTTTGTGGCATGATCAGGGCCCATGTGTATATCCGGCCAGTATTTGCCATAAGCGCCAATCTCCAGCATAGTCAGGTCGAAAGGGCCGAAGGCTTCACCTATCTCTGCAAAACCCGGAAACCAACCCGAATCGGCACCAAAAAAGATGTTATGCTGCGGGCCTTTTATGACAAAAGACGCCCATAGGGTTTCGTTGCGGTTTATAATACCCCTACCCGAGAAATGCCTGGAAGGTGTAGCAGTGATATTGCAATTGCCTATCATTACACTATCACCCCAGTCAACCTCATGGGTATAGTTTTTTAGTATGCCCCAATCCTCCAGGTATTTGCAAGCACCCATAGGGGTGATAAAGGGGATGTGCTTACCCGCAAAAAACTTAATTGTGGCCTTATCCATATGGTCGTAATGATCATGCGATACGATAACCGCATCCAGTTGGGGTAGGTCTTCCAGCGCTATAGGGGGCTGGAAAAACCTTTTAGGGCCAAACGCCTGCGAAAATGAAACCCGCTGGCTCCAAACCGGATCTGTTAAAATACGGATACCATCAATCTCTATCAGCAGGCTGCTATGGCCAACCCAGGTAATGCGTAAACCGCTTGCCGGTGGCGTTTTGTAAATGGAAGTATCTGTTTTGAACGGCCCTAAGGCGATCTTTGGAACGTTTTCGGCCTTGTTATTCATGTATTCCCTCAGGATAGGGATCATTTTGCCAAAACCGGCATCTTCAGTAGGTATAGGGTTTAAAAATTTGCGTCCTTTTTTTTGTGCTCCGGCTAAACTCATGAACAATTATAAAACTTTGTATTTAAATATGTTATAATAACGGTAAAACCTTGCTTAAAGATGATCAAACAAGCTTTAGTTCTTAAAGAAACTGATAGCGGCGTCGCAGAAAGCCAAAAGTTGCACAGGCAAATCCGGTAATTCATAAGGCTGGCTCGCGTTAAAAGTATGGTCGGCACCCGGGATAACCAGAAACGCAGCAGCCGGTTGCGCGGCATGTAACTGTTCGGCATGGCTTAATGGTACGCTGGTATCAGCATCGCCATGAATAATTAGCCACGGTTGTTTTATTGCAGCCGCTTTAAGCGGGATGTGTAAACGGGCAACATTATCGTCCAGATCTTTTAACAACGACGATTTATAAGGCATATTTTGGCCTGTACTCGAGTTTTTCATGTACATTACCCCTTGTAAGCGCCATTGCTGCTCGGCCTGTTTTGGCCAAAGGTTATGAAAACTCGATAAGGCCGCCATAGTAACCAGTTTGGTAATGCGCTTATCTTCGGCTGTTTTGATGATGCCTATGCCACCGCCCATACTATGGCCGATAAGATAAACGCTATTTACCCGGGGGATGGCCGACCCGCCGCAGGCAAAATCAATTACCGATTTAAGGTCTTCAAGTTCGATGGTGAAAGTGTTATCGCTAAATGCTATCAGGTCGGCAAATTCTGTAGGGTTATCTGCCGTAGTACCGTTATGCGAAAAGTTGAATTTCAAAAAGCGGAAGCCATTCTCTGCAAAATATCTGGCAACTAGGTTATGTGCGCCCCAATCTTTGAACCCCCTGATGCCATGGGCGAAAATTACCAGCGGCGCGTAAGGGAGCAGGGTATCGTACGTAATATCGGCTGTCATCCCGCGGCCTTTTGCCCCGGGGATGGTGTAATTTTGCTTGACGATCATAGCCCGAAAATTACGGCTTTTGATGCAAAAAGCAGCAAGCCTAAATAGTAATGCCGCTTTATATTTTTACTCACCCCGACTGAGCTTCGCTTGTCGACCCTCTCTGCTTCGCAAAGAGGGTGAGGAGAAAAGCAAAAACCCTCTTTCCGCGCAGCGAAGAGAGGGTGGTCGGGCTAAGCAAAGACCGGGTGAGTGGAATGTTGAATAGGTAGGTTAGCGAATTTTACTCACCCCGACTGAGCTTCGCTTGTCGACCCCCTCTGCTTCGCAAAGAGGGTGAGAAGAAAAGCAAAAAACCTCTTTCCGCGCAGCGAAGAGAGGGTGGTCGGGCTAAGCAAAGACCGGGTGAGTGGAATGTTGAATAGGTAGGTTAGCGAATTTTACTCACCCCGACTGAGCTTCGCTTGTCGACCCCCTCTGCTTCGCAAAGAGGGTGAGAAGAAAAGCAAAAAACCTCTTTCCGCGCAGCGAAGAGGGGGTGGTCGGGCTAAGCAAAGACCGGGTGAGTGGAATGTTGAATAGGTAGGTTAGCGAATTTTACTCACCCCGACTGAGCTTCGCTTGTCGACCCTCTCTGCTTCACAAAGAGGGTGAGGAGAAAAGCAAAAACCCTCTTTCCGCGCAGCGAAGAGAGGGTGGTCGGGCGAAGCAAAGACCGGGTGAGTAGGATGGCGAATAGGTAAGTTAGCGATTACTCGCAAACAACCGCCGGTACAGGTTCTTGTTCAATTATTTCTTCGGTTGCTTTCTTGCCGGCCTTTTGTGTTTTGGTAACTATAAAGCTTAGTCCGTATGCTAGTAACAATAAGGGTACAGACATCCAGATTATTTCATGAACGCCATATTTTGCTATAACAAAGCCACCCAGGAAGGCCCCCAGTGAGATGCCGATATTGTAACATGACGTGAGCAGGCTATTTACAAATTCTAAGGCATTATGTGGTACACTTTGGGTGGTGCGTATGTTAGGTACTAAAAACCCGCCGGTGTGTATCATCCCCCAAAAAGAAACAATGATGATCATGGGTATAAAAATGCCTCCAAAATAATACGCTAATACTTGAACTCCGATCAGGAGCATAAAAAATGCGCGGCTGGCCAGCATTACATTTTTACCCAGGGCAATACCCATTAGCCAATTACCGGCTATACCCATACCGCCAAACAAAAGCAGCATAATACTGATCTGAGCACCGTCCATATGCGATATTTTTTCGAGGTAAGCAGCCAGATAGCTATAGCTTGAAAACATAGCGGCGAGTGTAAGAACTGTTGAAACAAGGTTAAGCCATAGTTTCGGTTCTCTTAAAACATGTAACTGGCTTTCTGCAGTTTTCTCTTTATTACCCGGCATAGATGGCACGAAAAGTAGTAAACCCAAAAAGGCAACCGAGCTTATTAGGCTGGTAAGGAAAAAGGATGCCTGCCAGTTGTGGAAAAAATCGGCTGCGTAGGTGGTTAGCGGTACACCCAATACCGTGGCGATGCTAAGCCCCGTCATTACCACAGAAACGGCTTTGGCGCCACCCTGTTTAAATGCTACTGCCAAAGAGATATTCCAAAATAAAGGGTGGAAAAATGCCGGTAATATCCTGGCTATCATCAGCACTGTAAAGTTTGGCGAAAAAGCCGATAGCAGGTTTGATAGTATAAACACCCCCAGTACCAGGCACAGCAAAAACTTGCGGTTCAATTTTGTGGTAAGTGCAGTTATAAATGGCGACGATATAGCAACGGTGAGTGCAAAAGCGCTTAACAGCCAACCCGCCGTATCAATAGATACCCGGAATTCGCGGCTAATGGTGGGTAAAATTCCAATAACCCCAAACTCGGTAGTAATGATGCCGAAAGCGCCGAGGGCAAGTATGTAAATTGATCTTTTCATGTAGTTTTAATATTCAAATATTTAAATATTTCGATATATTTAGGTGTAGATTTATGTGATTTTAATAAAGCGATCCTAATCTTTCAGATCGTTCAAACAGTCTATGTAGTCGTTAAGTACTTGCTGGTTCAGCACGTATTTAAGGTTGCGGCCTTCTTTTTTGGGCAACAACAGTTCAGCATCAACCAGTTGTTTTAGGTGATGCGAAACTGAAGGCTGGGTAAGATCAAGCAGATCGTTAACCTCGGCGCAGTAAAGGCAGTCCTTCTTTTTTTTAAACTCCTGTAAAATAGCTATCCGGCTGGTATCGCTCAGTGCACGGGATATTTTCTCTATTTTTTTGTTGTCCATTATTTAGGGCCGATCAATTTTAGTGTCTGATCAACCAACGATACAAAGGTAAAAGTTATTATTGATATATAGAAATGTGTCTATGTGTTTTATTGTCACTACAGGTTAAATTTTCTTGCCATTAAAAGTAATCCCATACAGGTCAGTACGTCTGTCCTTTAAATTTTGCACGCTGCCGTATTCATGCAACTCGCCTAGGGTAGATAGGTCAACATCTGCAATTACGATCATCTCACTGTTCGGGGTCGCTTCAGATTGTATGCCGTTTGTAGGGAACCCAAAATCAGACGGAGTAAACACCGCCGATTGCGCATAGGAAATATCCATATTGTTTACGTTTGGCAGGTTACCTACGCAACCGGCAATAGCTACGTAACACTCGTTTTCAACCGCGCGGGCCTGGGCGCAAAACTTAACCCGGTTGTAGCCATTCTGCGTATCGGTAAGGAAAGGCACAAACAAGATCTGCATATCCTGGCCGGCCAGTATACGACCCAGTTCCGGAAACTCCACATCATAACATATCAGGATGCCTATGCGGCCTGCATCGGTTTCAAAAACCTTCAGGTCGTTGCCGCCGCGCATCCCCCATGAGTTGATCTCGGATGGGGTGGGGTGCAGCTTTACGCTTTCTTCCATGCTGCCGTTACGCCTGAACAGGTAGGATACATTGTAAAGTGAATCATCCTTTATAACAGGCATACTGCCCGATATAATATTTACATTGTATGATACGGCCAGCTTGGTAAACGCTTCGGTGATGGGTTCGGTAAATTTGGCCAGCTCACGCATGGCCTTGGCCGCATCCATGTGGTTATACTCGGCCATCAGCGGGGTGTTGAACAGTTCGGGAAACAATATAAAATCCGACTGGTAATCGCTTACGGCATCCACAAAGTATTCGGCATGCTTCATTAACTCGCTAATGTTGTTGTATGGCCGCATTTGCCATTGCACCAACCCGATCCGTACCACAGTTTTTTGGTTAATTACCGTGCTTATTTCTTCGTAATAAACGTTATTCCATTCTATCAGCGTGGCAAAACCTTTTGAACGGGCATCTTCGGGCAGGTAATTGCGTAGTATTTTACGTACGTGGAAATCATTTGACAATTGGAACGAAAGCGTAGGGTCGAAGATCTCTTTATATTTTACTTTATCAATATACTGGCGGGGAGTAAGGTCGTTTTGATATTTTTGATAGTTAGGGATGCGCCCACCGGCTATTATGCTCTTCAGGTTCAGTTTTTCGCAAAGCGCTTTACGGGCATCGTATAAACGGCGTGCAAGACGTAAGCCCCTATACTTTGGATGTATAAATACCTCAATGCCGTATAAAACATCACCTTTATCGGTATGTGTTTTGAAACTGCCGTCGCCGGTAATTTGTTTGTAGGTATGGTTATCGCCAAACTTGCTGTAATCAACAATAATGGATAGTGCGCAGCCAACAACTTCGCCATTCACGGTAACACAAACCTGCCCATCGGGGAAAAGTTTAATGAGCTTCCTGATAGATGCGGCGTCCCAATGGTCGTCATCCATATCCAGGTAAGCCGATTTCATTGATTTTTTTAGTTCCTGGTAATCCTGTACTTCCAGGGTACGTAGTTCGATACTTTGCAGATCCATTTTTCTGTAACCCTGTTAGGGCAAGAATGTTTGTTTGCAGCCTGAAGTCTTTAGTCCAAAATCGGATTTTATATAAGTGCCCATACTTAATACTTATTACTAAATACTCTCGACTTAGAATGCCACCACGCCCAAAGTATCAATACCGGTTGCAACAATAACCTTATCCATGCAATAGTTGGTGTAACCCATAAATCTCCAACCTTTAAGGGTGCATCCGTAAGCATGGTGATATGCACAGGTAAAAAGGCGATAAGCATTAATATAATGCCGTATGAAGCAACCTTGCGCGTTTTTGGCCGTATCAACAATAACGCGAACAAGATCTCGAAGAAACCGGCCAGTATATTTAGTAAAACCGGGTAAGGCAAATAGGAAGGGATAATGCGATAATAGCCTTGTGGATGGATAAAATGATTGGTCCCGGCAGCGAGGTATCCAATCACCAAAATACCAAGGCTGACATTTTTTAAAATTCGCATTTTTGATTGTTTAATCGATTGATTAATAAAGAATATTGTAAAAATATGGCTTTTTATTGAAGAAAACACATTATTTATAATCATTCTAAATCCGTCTGTTTGACATATCCTTGACATTGCATCCTTATTGGTATGTTACTTTTGTTGGGTCAAAATAGAAATTGCTTTGAAGTATTTAAAAGTTATTGCTTTTACACATAAACAGATCGAGCTGAAGGAATTGGGTAAACTGGTATTATGCCAGGAAAACATTACCGAAAAACTTCATGCAGCTAAAGGGCATTTCGGTATTGACGAAATTTTTTATTTGTCAACCTGTAATCGGGTTGAATTTGTACTGTCTACCCAGCATAAGGTTGACAGGGAATTTGCAGAGGCTTTTTTAACAGAGATGCAAATGGGCCTTTGTACCCACTCTACCCAAACTTTTTTGGATGCAGCTTCTATTTATGAAGGGCAGGAAGCACTTAATCATTTACTGCGTACATCATGCTCATTAGAGAGCCTGATAGTTGGCGAAAAAGAAATTTTAGCTCAACTGCGTAAAGCTTATGATGATTGCCGCGAGGCGGGCCTTACCGCCGATAAATTGCGCCTGGTTATGGAGTGTGTTGTAAAAGGTGCCAAAGAAGTTTACACCCATACCAATATTTCAAAAAATCCAATTTCGGTGGTGTCATTGGCATACCGCAAATTAAAGGACCTGAAACTTTGCTCAAACGCACGTGTGCTTATTATTGGCGCCGGCGAAACTAACCGCAACATTTCAAAATACCTGCAAAAGCATAAATTCTCAAATTTCTCGGTATTTAACCGTACGCTTTCAAAAGCACAACAGTTGGCCGATGATTTGGGCGGCGAAGCTTTTGAGCTGCATGAACTAAAGAACTTTAAAGGCGGTTTTGACGCCATTATCACCTGTACATCGGCAGTTGAACCTATCCTTACTACTGAAATTTATAGCTCGTTATTAAATGGCGATACCGGCAAGAAAACAATTGTTGACCTTGCTATCCCCAACGATACCGCGCCTGAAGTTCTTGAGCAGTTTGATGTTAATTTTATTGAGGTACACAGCCTTAACGAGATCGCAAAAAAGAATTTGCAGGAACGCTACCAGGAGCTTGTACACGCCGAAGCCATTATAGAGCAAAATATTGCCGAGTTTTTAGTGATGCTGAAGCAACGCAAAATTGAATTGGCTATGCGACAGGTGCCTGAAAAGATCAAAGAGATCCGCAATAACGCGGTAAATACCGTTTTTGCCGACGAGGTGCAAAGCCTTGATAAAGAATCGCGCGAGATACTGGAGAAGGTGATCAACTACATGGAAAAAAAATATATCAGCGTTCCCATGATCATGGCGAAAGATATATTGATCAATAATTAGGCTTCTTTCTATCATTGTCGCGAGTTTGGTGCAGCTTAACTTGTGACACAGCACAAGGTAAGCTTTCAGCTTACTAAACACTCACTTAGTCAGCCTACTTTCATATCCTTAATTAATGCTATATTACTGTGCATAAAAATTTAAATTTGTGCTGTAAAAATTTATCCCCTTGGACAGAACAGTAATAATAGGAACGCGTGGCAGCGAATTAGCTTTATGGCAGGCAAACTTTGTAAAGGATAGCCTTGCCGCAATTAACATTACCGCCGAACTTAAAATTATAAAAACACAGGGCGACCGTATCCTGAACCTCAGTTTTGATAAACTGGAAGGTAAAGGCTTTTTTACCAAAGAATTGGAAGAAGAATTATTGGCAGGTACTATAGATCTGGCTGTGCATTCGCACAAGGACCTGCCAACAGAAAACCCTCCGGGACTCATCATCGCAGCAGTTTCAGAACGGGAAGATCCGGCTGAACTGTTGCTGATCTTGAAAGACTGTGTTGATGTACGCCAAAAGCTATCTGTAAAATATGGCGGTATGGTGGGCACATCATCAAACAGGCGCAAGGCGCAATTGCTTGCCGTGCGCCCCGATCTGGAAATAGATGAACTGCGCGGCAACGTACCAACCCGCATAGGCAAACTGCGCGACGAAAAGTATGATGCCATTATGCTGGCAAAAGCCGGTGTTACCCGTTTGGGAATAGACCTGAGCGAATTTCATGTAGAGGAACTAACCGCTACCGAATTTATTCCTGCTCCGGCCCAAGGCGCACTGGCTATCCAGATCCGCGAGAGCAATACCGAGTTATTTGAGATATTACAGGCTTTGCACCACCCTGATGTAGCCGAAGAGCTTTCGTTAGAGCGCGGTGTGCTAAAAATGTTTGGCGGTGGCTGCCACCTGCCCCTTGGTGTTTATTGCCGCAGGGATGATGGTAAATTCCAGGTGTTTACCTCAAAGGCCGAAGATGGCGAAGGTTTCCCGGACAGGTATTTTATTGAAAGTGATACCCTTGATGGTGTTGCCGATAAAATAGTGGCCCGTTTTGCAAAAGACAGGAAGTTCCCAAACAAGGTGTTTATCTCCCGCGATATTTCGGAGACCAGCTATTTCCGCAAAGCATTAGAGAAACATAAAATAGAGATAGAGGCCCGTTCGCTTATCCGCACGGTGCCGGTTATTACCAAGTTCGATTCTTACATTTTAAGGAATATTGATTGGATATTCTTCACCAGCAAGAATGCTGTAGAGTATTTTTTTAAATTATTGCCCCAGTTCCCTAAAAAAGTAAAATTTGGGGTAATGGGCGCAGGCAGCGAGGATATGCTACGCCGCAACGGTCACTTTGCCGATTTTGTTGGCGAGAGCAATGATACGGCCGATGTAGCTGCCGATTTTGCCGCACTGGCAAACGGCAGTGCAATATTATTTCCGGGTGCCGATAACCCAATGAGGAGCATACAACAAGGCTTATCTGCCGAAACAAAAATAATTGACCTGCCCGTTTACGAAACCGTGCTGGAAGAAGAAGTAGAGCCAACAGGTGCCGATGTGGTAGTATTTACCAGCCCAAGCAATGTGGAAGCTTACTTTGCCGATAACCTGCTTGAACCCGGACAAAAGGTAATAGCCATAGGTAAATCAACCGGTAAAAAGTTTGATGAAATGGGTGTAAAATACACCCTGCCTTTCTCTCCCGACGAAGTTGGGCTGGCAGAGGCCGTGTTTGGGATATAATTAGTCATTGAGTCATTGGGTCATTAGGTCATTATAATTGAGGCCAATGACGCAATGACTCAATGACCCAATGACTATAAAATGTTACAACGACCAAGAAGAAATCGTAAGAGTGAAGTTATCCGCCAGATGGTGCAGGAAACACATGTTAGCGCGGCTAACCTGATATTCCCGCTGTTTATTGTGGATGGCGAGAACCAGAAAACCGAAGTGGCATCAATGCCCGGTATTTTCAGGTATTCGATAGATAACCTGCTGCGCGAGGTAGAAAGCTGCATGAAACTGGGCTTAAACTCGTTCGATCTGTTCCCTAATATCGACGAAGCATTAAAAGATAAATTCGCTACCGAAAGTCACCGCGATGAGAGCCTTTACCTGCGTGCCATCCGTGCCGTAAAAAAAGAGTTTCCGGAAGCTTGCGTGATAACCGATGTAGCGATGGATCCTTACAGCAGCGATGGGCATGATGGTATTGTAGAGAATGGACAGATTCTGAACGACGAAACTTTAGAGGTATTGGGCAAAATGGCCTTAGCCCACGCCCGTAGCGGTGCCGATATCATTGCCCCGTCAGATATGATGGATGGGCGTGTGGGTTACATCCGCGAAGTGTTGGATGATAACGGCTTTACGGGCGTTTCCATCATGTCGTATTCGGCAAAATATGCCAGTGCGTTTTATGGTCCGTTTAGGGATGCATTAAACTCCGCACCAAAATTTGGCGACAAAAAAACTTACCAGATGAACCCTGCCAACCAGCGCGAAGCTTTAATAGAAGCCCGCCTGGATGAAGCTGAGGGTGCCGATTTCCTGATGGTGAAACCGGCGTTATCATACCTGGACGTTATTAAACTGATAAAAGATGATACTGAACTGCCGGTTGCAGCCTACAACGTAAGCGGCGAGTACGCGATGATAAAAGCCGCCGTACAAAAAGGCTGGTTAAATGAGCAGCGCGCCACTACCGAAGTGCTTACCAGCATTCGCCGTGCCGGTGCTACCGCGATATTAACTTACCACGCTAAGGAAGTGTTGTTGAATAAGTGGCTTTAGGAAGCTTTTAGCAATAATAAAAATGCAAATAAAAGATATAAGCAGAGCAAAATCTGCAGAACTGTACGAGAAAGCGAAAACCTATTTCCCGGGTGGGGTAAACTCACCGGTAAGGGCGTTTAAATCTGTTTACGGCACACCGCTTTTTATTGAAAAAGGCAATGGCAGCCATATATGGGATGCCGACGGGAACGAGTTTATAGATTTTTGCTGTTCATGGGGACCGCTCATCCTGGGGCATAACCATGCATCGGTGCGTAATAAAGTAACCGAAGTGATGCAGAAGGGAATGTCGTTCGGCGCGCCCACAGCGTTGGAGAATGAACTGGCAGAGCTTATCCTGGGCAATAATAAATTCATCGAAAAAATACGTTTTGTAAGCTCGGGCACCGAAGCGGTAATGTCGGCCATCAGGCTGGCGAGGGGTTACACCAAACGCGATAAAATATTAAAGTTTGAAGGTTGTTATCATGGCCATTCAGATAGCTTATTGGTAAAGGCGGGCTCGGGCCTTGTTACTTTTGGCGAAACCTCATCAGCGGGCGTACCAAAGGCTTTTGCTGATGAAACCATAGTTGTATCGTTAAATGATAAAAAAGCCCTGCAAGAGGCCTTTGAAGAGTTTAAGGGGCAAATAGCCGCAGTTATCATTGAACCCGTTCCGGCTAACAACGGGTTGCTTTTGCAAACACAGGATTATTTGAATTACCTGCGCCAGATCTGTACCGATAACGGCACCATGCTGATCTTTGATGAAGTGATCTCGGGCTTCCGTGTAGGCTTTGAGGGGGCTGCCGCATATTACGGCATCCGGCCGGATATTATTACTTATGGTAAAATTATAGGTGGTGGTTTGCCGGTTGGTGCTTATGGTGCATCGGCAGCGGTGATGGATCATATCTCGCCGGTTGGTTCGGTTTACCAGGCGGGTACATTATCGGGCAATCCGGTAGCTATGGCAGCTGGTATCGCGCAGTTAAGCGAATTATTAAAACCCGGCTTTTATGACGAATTACATGCCAAAACGGCGGGCTTTGTGAAAGATATACAGGACTTTGTTACGGAGCATGGCTACCAGTTAAAAATATTTACTATTGGCTCTATTTTTTGGTTTGCCTTTACCGACCAGGAAAGCATCACCACAGCCGAGCAGATTGACCCGGCAAGCATGTTAAAATTTAAGGAAATGCACCGCGAGCTGATCAACAGGGGGATTTATTTAGGCCCATCTGGCTATGAAGTAGGCTTTATATCGGCTGCTCATACAACAGCTGACTTAGAAATAACAAAAACAGCTATATTTGAGAGTCTGGATATTGTATTTGGGAAATAAGTTTGCAGCACAAGGCATGCAGTTTGCAGGCAATAAAATACTATAAGGAATGAGAAAAACACTCGTAATATTCTATGCCATAATCATTTATGCGGTTGCAGAATTGGTATGGTGGGGCTATATGCTGGTGCATCTTAACCCAAGCCGTAAAGGGATGATCATGGGAGAGGGGATGATGTTTGTGATGGTATTTTTGATAGGCGCATATTTTCTGCACCAATCACTGAACAAAGAGGCCAAACTGCAGGAACAGAAGAAAAACTTCCTGCTTTCGGTAACGCACGAACTGAAATCGCCACTGGCATCTATTAAGATATTGCTTCAAACCATTCAGAAACGAGATCTTACCAAAGCCCAGATCCTCAACTTTATTGATAAATCTCTGCTGGATGTAGAGCGTTTGGACGATATGGTTGAGAATATGTTACTGGCATCAAAAATTGATAACCGCTCATACACCTTCCCTAAAGCTAAATTTAATATGTCGGTACTGGTTGATAGCATTGTAAACCGCCTGCAAATAAGCAAGTGCGATTGCAACCAGCAGATCATTAACGCCGAGATTGAACCTAAAATTGAAATAACGGGCGATAAGTTCGCTTTAACATCGGTAGTAACCAATTTGGTGGAGAACGCTGTGAAATATTCAAGCCCATGCGAAACGGTTAACGTGAAACTGTTTGAGAAGGACGGGAAAATTTACTTTCAGGTGGCAGACCATGGCATAGGTATTGCAGATAGTGAGAAGCCCCGCATTTTTGATAAATTTTACCGTGTAGGCAGTGAAGATACACGTAATACAAAAGGGACCGGCTTAGGCTTGTACATTGTAAAAGAAGTATTAGATAAACACCAGGCCAGCATAAAAGTTAAAGATAACCGCCCTGCCGGTAGCATATTTGAAGTAGTATTTGCATTAACCTAAACAAATAGAGATCATGCTCAACAAAAAAAGAATTTTATTAGCCGAAGACGAAGACCATTTGTTAGAGGCCATTAAGTTAAACCTGGAGCTGGAAGGCTACAAGGTATCAACTGCAAACAATGGTAAAAAAGCCCTTCAGATATTTAAAGAAGAGCGTTTTAACCTGGTGATATTAGATGTAATGATGCCCGAGATTGACGGCTTTGTGGTGGCAGAAACCATTAGGCTTGAAAACTCTGAGGTGCCTATTATGTTCCTGACCGCTAAAAACACGAATGAAGATAAAATATCGGGCCTTAAAAAAGGTGCTGATGATTACCTGACCAAACCATTTAACCTGGAAGAGCTGATACTGCGTGTTAACAACCTGGTAAAACGCAGCCTTAAAGGCGAAGACCTTAAAGAGTTTAACAGCTATAAAATTGGTGATAAAACCATTCACTTTAACTCGTTTGAGTTAGTGAACGGCGATGAAAGCATTACTCCGCTTACCAAGAAAGAGACCATGTTGCTGAAATTGCTGATAGAGCGCCGTAACGAGGCCGTATCGCGCGAGCAGATATTGGAAACTGTTTGGAACTACGATGTGTACCCATCAACCCGTACTATCGATAACTTTATATTAACCTTCCGTAAGTATTTTGAACCTGATCCCAAAAACCCGGTTTATTTTCACTCTATCCGCGGCGTAGGCTATAAATTTACCGACAACCAGCACTAATACATGTTTACAAACAGGGCACGAATATTAGTAGCCGGGCTTTTTGTAATAATGCTGGCCGTTAGCCTTCAAATGAAGGTGTATGAGCTGGCAGGTTTGGCCGTAATGTTTATTGCCCTGCTTATATGGGGGTATTTTAAGCAAAATACCATTGTTTTGGCAGCTAAGGCGTTTCACGTAAAAGATTATGAAAAAGCCGAAAGCCTTTTAAAACAGGTGCCAAACCCCCAATGGCTAAGTAAAAAACGCCGTGGGTTTTACGAGTTTATATATGGTGGTGTATGCCTGCAAAAGCGAGACTATGCCGAAGCCGAACAGCATTACGAATTAGCGGCTTTATACCCGCTGCGTACCGCTAACGACCACGTAGCGGCATTGGTACATGTAGCCAACATAAGTATCCGCAATGGCAACTTTGATAAAGCTACCGCCTACCTGCAGCTTGCCGATAAACATAAAGACAACATAACTGCCAAAATGAAGGACGTGATCCAAAAGGTTGAGCAGGAACTTAAAAAACACAAAAAATAGAATCAAGATGTAAGAGTCAAGAATCAAGAAAAACCACCAGATTGGCTCTTGATTCTTGGCTCTTGATTCTTGGCTCTCAAAAGAAACATGAAAGATTCGCTATTTATAAAAGCCGCATTTTCGGAGAAAACAGAACGGCCACCCGTATGGATGATGCGCCAGGCAGGCCGTTTTATGCCCGAGTATTGGGAGATCAAAAACCAATATTCGTTCCTGGAGATGTGTAAAACACCCGAACTGGCTGCCGATGTTACCATGCTGCCGGTTGATCTTTTGGGTATCGACGCCGCTATCTTATTCTCAGATATTTTAGTTACCGGCGAAGCTATGGGTGGCGACCTAAGCTTTACGCAGGGTGTAGGCCCCAAGTTTGCCAACCCGGTACGCACACAGGCTGATATTGATAACCTGCAAACCAATGTAGGCGATAGGTTACAGTACGTTGCTGATGCTATAAAAGTTATTCAGCAGCGCCTTAACGGTAGCATCCCGCTGATAGGTTTTGCAGGCGCCCCGTTTACGGTGATGAGCTATTTGATTGAAGGCGGATCGTCAAAAGATTTTAAGCTGACTAAACTGATGCTGCACAACCATCCGGAGATGGCACATCAGTTACTATCAAAAATTGCTACGGTTACGGCTGATTACCTGAACCTGCAAATTGCTGCCGGTGTTAACGCCGTACAGATATTTGACAGCTGGGCACAGGCATTATCATGGGATGATTATACCGAGTTTTCGCATCGTTATATTGTCGAGATCATTAGCAAACTGAACAGGAAGGATATTCCTGTAATATCGTTCTGCAAAGGCAGCTCGGTATTTGCACCGCTGATGGCCGAAGCCAAGCCGGATGTAATATCTATCGACTGGAATGTTGATTTGCTGGATATTAAAAACCGTTTACCCCAAGGCATAGCCGTACAAGGCAACCTTGATCCGCATATTTTATATGCAGATAAAACTGTTATTAAAGACCGCATCCATCGCTTGTTCGAGCGCATGCGCGGCCAGAACGGTTTCATCTTCAACCTGGGCCACGGCATTATGCCCGATATCCCGTTTGATAATGTGAAGTACGCGGTTGAAGTGATAAAAGAGTTTAGATATTAATAATACAACTTGTCATTGCGAGGAGCGTAGCGACGCGGCAATCTTAGCACATCCGCTTACTCGCTGAGGTTGCTGCACTACGCTCGCAATGACATGTAGAAACAGGCACATGTACCAATACGTTTTAGCTATACATATCATCTTTGTAGTCTGCTGGATGGCGGGGCTGTTTTACATTGTACGCCTGTTTATTTACCACCGCGAAGCGCAGGATAAACCCGAACCTGCACGTACCATCTTGTCCGAACAATTCGAGATAATAGAGAAGAAGCTGTGGTGGATCATAGCCACCCCAAGCATGTACTTTGTGATTGTAGCGGGGGCAACCATGCTGCACCTTAACCCGGCCTTGTGGAAAATGCCCTGGTTACATGTAAAGCTCACTTTTGTAATAGGGCTAATCGCTTATCATTTCATTTGCCAAAAAATAATGAAACAGATGGCAAAAGGGGTATACAAGTGGACTTCTATCCAGCTCCGTTTATGGAACGAACTGGCTACTATTATCCTGTTTGCCATAGTATTCCTGGTGGTTCTCAAAAGTGCGCTTAACTGGATCTTCGGGGTAATTGGGATTATCCTTTTCAGCCTCATCATCATGTCGGCTGTGAAGATCTATAAATACTTCAGGGAAAAGAAATAGAGTGAATTTTGGCGATCTTTGACGCCTTTTACTCGCCTTTTTTCGACTTTAAAACGCCTTCAAAATCGTATAAGTTCCACATACGCATCATTTAAAAAAGCGTTATTTTTTTTGTCAAAATGACATATTGTCATGGTTCTCATTTGGCCGCTCGGATTTGACGGGTAACAAATATTAAGGCCTTCGCCTGCTAATTTATAAACTGTAGTAACATCGCTGAATAGTCGTCACTCGGAAAGAGCCGGGAGACTGAGTAAAAGGGGGAATAAATTGCTATTATTTAAACCTTTTTAGAACTATAATTTTGCTTGAGTTATTGTTAGCCAGCGCAATACTTTTAATATTAATAATTTCAAACTTACCAAATACTACTCCTTGTTTTATAACAAACATAAATGTGCTTTTATCTTTAGAAAAAACCTGAATATTGTAATATTCCGTTTGTATTGACATTGAGCTTGGCTCATTGCATATTTGGGATTTTGATTGAACAAAAGCATTTTTTTCATAAAAAGTCCATCCAATAAAATCACAACATTTGCTTAATTGATAAAAGTAATTGATGTTATCATAAAGTCTTAAAGTGTCGTTTTTAAAGAAGGCACTATCTTGGTTACAAATCAGCCATTCGCCTGAGCCGATACTAATACTCTTTTTAGAAGTTTGATTTATGCTAGACCTTAACAATTTATAAACTTGATTCACGCCAGGGGCAGCACTCTGGGAATATCCAACGTTGGCAATCAAGATTAAAGTTAAAGTATAGATAAGTTTCATATTTTCAACCCCTTGTTAATATAGAGTAATTGCAGACATTGTAGCGGTTAAACTTAATTAAAATTTATTTCATCACCCATGCAACCAAACGGGGTTCCTTTACATCTAACTGTTAAATGATGTTTTTGGAACCTAAAACTACTATCGATCATCTGGTGCAGTGCTGCAAGGCAGGGCAGCGTAAGGCGCAGGAGCTGTTGTATAAGCAGTTCGCCTCAAAAATGCTGGGGGTTTGTATGCGCTATGCTACCGATAAGATGGAAGCAGAGGATATGTTGCAGAACGGATTTATAAAAGTGTTTCAGAAAATAGCCGATTACCGGGGCGATGGTTCATTTGAAGGTTGGGTAAGGCGCATTATGGTGCACAGCTCTATTGAGTATTACCGCCGCCACCACAAAATGATGCAGGTGGTTGATATTGATACCGCCGGGCACGAGCCATCGGTTAATGCCGCTGCCGCAAGTAGCTTAGAAGCAAAGGACCTGCTGGTAATGATCAAAGCCCTGTCGCCGGGATACCGGATGGTGTTTAACCTGTATGCTATTGATGGCTACTCGCACAAGGAGATAGCCGAAATAATGGGTATCAGCGAGGGGGCATCAAAGTCGCAGTTATCAAGGGCGAGGGCTATTTTAAAGGAACAGGTAATGAAAATGGACAATAAAAGATATGGATATGCAGGATAAAGAAATTGACCAACTATTCAGGTCTGAGTTTGATGATTTTAAGGTGGAGCCTTCCGCTGCGGTTTGGGGCAATGTAGCATCGCAACTTGATAAGAAGAGGCGATCGTTAAAAACCTCCCTGTCTGTAGCTGCAAGCTTACTGGTTTTATTATCTGCTGGGTTATATTTTGTAGCGCAAACAAAGGATAATATAAAACCAACGGTACAATTGGCTGCGGTTAAAAACGATAAGCCTGTAAAAGCGACTGTAGCGCCGGAAACAGCATTGCCAAAAATAGTACAGCCGCAGATAGATAAAGTTACAGCGGTAAATGCAGGCACAGCATCGCGCAAGCAAAAAACAAGGAGGGTTAAACAACAACATGTTTTACCTGTTACCCCCCTGTTGAAAGTGGAAGAGCCTGAACAGCAATTGGCGCAGGCAAGTCGCAAATCAACAGAGAGCATAAAATTTACTGTGCCCGATAAAAATACCCCGATACTCGAAAAAATTGATGCACCCGAGGATATGCCTTTTAAAACAAATACCTTAGCAGCGCAATCGGTAACAGTGCCCAAAACAATGGCTGTAGTGGCTGCAAAAAAGCACCGCATCCGCAGCCTTGGCGACCTGATAAATGTTGTGGTAAGCAAAGTTGATAAGCGCAAGGATAAGCTGATAGAGTTTTCGAGCACGAAGGATGAGGATGAATCAATAGTATCGGGCCTTAACCTTGGGTTTATCAAAATAAAAAAAGAAGATAAATAGATATGCAAATGTGTAAATATGCAGATGTGCGGATTTCAGATATGCAGATGAAATCACTAAATCAATAATTCACTAAATCAATAATTGTTTTCATATATGAAACGCCTGATCTTTACAACTATAATATGCCTGGCAGCAACAGTTGTGTTTGCGCAAACAGATAGTGTTAAAACTACTACCACTACCGATAGCACTAAAACCCGCCATACCAGGATCCGCCTCGGTTTTGGTGATGATGTGTCGCAGGTGAGGATTAACGATACAACTGATTACCCTGCCACAAAAGCTCCCGGGTTTTCATTTGGGATAACCTTAACCAGGTTTGATATCGGGTTGACAACCTTAAATGATAATGGCAGCTTCAACCTGTCGCCGGCCAACCAGTTTTTAAGCTACCGCTCATGGAGGAGCAGCAATATTGGTTTTGACGTAATTCAACTTGGGTACCGTTTCAACAGCTCATTCAGGATCTACACCGCCGGCGGGTTCGATTGGACAAACCTGCGCCTGCGCCAAAGCATCACCATACTGCGCGATCAAGCCCCGTTGAGCTACAGGCAAGACGATATTAAGTATGATAAGAACCGCCTTTCGGCAACCTATATACGTGTGCCCGTTGCGTTTGATTTCCGTACCCGCGATGATGATGATGGCCGCAGGTTCCACTTTGTGGCCGCTGCCGAAATGGGTGTGCTGATAAGCAGCAGCTTGAAGCAGGAAAGTAAAGAGAACGGCGACTTTAAACTGGGCGGTAACTACAATTTCTCTAAATTCAGATACGGCGCATCGTTACGCGTGGGTTATGGCGCAATAGGCGTATTTGGTAAATACTATTTCAATAATATGTTTGAGAACAGCCCCGCACAGGATGGCCTGCGTAACTTCTCATTCGGGATGAGCGTTGGGTGGTAGGATCGGGATTTAGCGAATTGCTATTCAAATCCTAAAAATCTGTTAAGCCGTTGTTGGTGTTGTCACCAACAACCTTCGGGCAGGTATTAAACAAGCATGGCGCCTTGTTGGTGACAACACCAACAAGGGCGCAAAACCACATTTGCACCTGATGGTAGCATATTACGTGAACCAAAACTATGAGAACCCGAATAGCCATTTTAAACGACTTGATAAGGTTTCAAACAAAACTTAACAGGGTTCAAAACGAACTATCCGAATATACATGGGATGCCGAGGAGCCATTAGTTATAATGCGTAAATCGGACTTCATTATTGTCGCGCAATGTTTTTTGAATGGGGTACTCTCTACTGATGACTTAGAGAATTGGGCAAACGCTATCGAAAGCCGGGATGATATAGGGTTTGAGAATGGCGAACTTAGTGAATTCATTTTCGACTTAGCTAACCCTGTAATAAATGGAGAAATTACCAAAGAACTTGTAAGAAAAATGATTGGCTGAAAGGATAATTGGCTTAGGTAGTTATTAAACAAGCATGGCGGCTTGTTGGTGACAACACCAACAAGGGCGAAATTCCGCTAAATCCCGGTTTAAATACGAGCATGCTATTCAAAATCCTAAAAATCTGTTAAATCTGCTTAATCCCGGTTATCTTTGCAGCAATGGCAGGTGTACCTTTTTTACAGGCAAATTCAGTAAGCAGATCATACGGCGGGGCCGAAGCGTCGGGGGTTAAGCAAATTTCTCTTGATATTGTTCCCGGCAAAATAACCGCTATAATAGGCGAAAGCGGCAGTGGTAAAAGTACTTTACTACGATTGTTGTACGGGTTGCTATCGCCGGACGAAGGCACCGTAAACTTTAAAGGCGAACGCATTTGGGGGCCCGAAGAAAAGCTGATACCCGGCCATGATGCCATGAAAATGGTAACCCAGCATACCGACGACCTGAACCTTTTTGCCCGCGTATGGGACAACGTATCGGGCATGCTGCCCAGTACCAACGTAAAGCTGAAGGAAGAAAAGACAGAGCAGGTACTTACCCAGCTAAATATGATGCAACTGGCCTACAAACGCGTTGCCGACCTGAGCGGCGGCGAAAAGCAGCGTGTTGCCATAGCCCGCGCCATTATTACCCGCCCCGAAGTGCTTTTGCTCGACGAACCCTTTAACCAGGTTGATACCTCGTTCAGGGAAGGCCTGCAGCACGATATCAGGCAGATTGTAAAGGAAACCGGCCTTACGGTGGTAATGGTATCACACGACCCGGCAGAGGTGCTCTCTATGGCCGATGAGCTGATCGTACTAAAACATGGCGAAATAGTAGAAAGCGGCAGCCCTAAATCGCTGTATCGAACCCCGCTTAATTTATACACTGCCGAACTGCTGACCAACTGCAACGTGCTGAATGCCGAAGAAGCCAAAGCCTGTGGTATTATGACCGAAAAAGAGTACGTGGTGATCTACCCGGAGTGGATCCGCCTGAACAATATCCTGAAAACCAGTGAATGGACCGTAAAAGAAGTGTTATTTAAGGGTTTTTATGAAGACCTGATACTGGAGAACAACGGCACGTTATTGCGTGTGGTGAACGATGAAAGCGGGAAGTATGCCGAAGGCGATATAGCAGGCCTTAAAATAAAAAAATGGCTGGAGTATTAGGAGCCCGTTAAATAACTACAAAAGTTCGGAAGATTATATATGTCATGTTGAGCCTGTCGAAACACTCGCTAACTATTTCTGCCGCACGCCCTTCGGCAAGCTCACGGTGAGATCCTTAACTTTAGTACAATCTTCTGAACAATTATGATTATATGGCGAAGGAGTTATCTCACAACTAAATTCCCTCCCCGGGGAGGGGTGCGATGGCCCATGTAGTGGCAGGGAGGGGTTTTACGTGCATAGTTGCATAAACTCCTCCCTGCACCCTCCCGTTTGGAGGGAATCGCACAGGCTTGGGATTATTTAATATCGAATGATGACAGTTGTACAAACTGTTGTACACGTGCCGCAATCTCTTCTTGTGACAGGTTTTTGATCTTTTCTGTCCCAAACTTCTCTACACAGAACGATGCCAGTGCCGAACCAAATATGATAGCATTTTTCATGTTGTTGAAATTAACGGTACCAACCTTAGCCATATAGCCAATAAAGCCACCTGCAAAAGTATCGCCTGCGCCGGTTGGGTCAAATACCTCGGCAAGGGGAAGGGCAGGGGCAGAGAAGATGTGATCTTCATGAAACAATAATGCACCGTGCTCACCTTTTTTAATGATCAGGTATTTTGGGCCCATTGTCAAAATTTTCCTGGCGGCCTTAACCAGCGAGTACTCGCCTGATAGCTGGCGTGCCTCGGCATCGTTAATAGTTAAAACGTCAATCAATTTAATGGTATCCAGTAAATCGTCCATAGCAATGTCCATCCAGAAGTTCATGGTGTCCATTACAATCAGCTTAGGGCGGTTTTTAAGGCGTTTAATAACCGTTTGCTGTACCTGTGGGGTAAGATTACCCAGCATAAGGTATTGGCAGTCCTGGTAAGCCTCAGGGATAATAGGGTCAAAGTCGGCCAGTACATTAAGTTCGGTAACCAAAGTGTCGCGGCTATTCATATCATTATGGTATTTGCCACTCCAAAAGAATGATTTTTCGCCTTTTTTTATTTGAAGGCCTTCAGTATCGATATTGTGATTGTTAAAGTCCTTAATATCCTCCTGCGGAAAATCGTCGCCCACTACAGCCACTATTTTTATCTTGTCATAAAAGTACGAAGCGGCCAAACTTGCGTAGGTTGCGGCCCCTCCAACAATTTTATCTGTCTTCCCAAAGGGGGTTTCAATTGCGTCAAACGCCACAGTACCAATAACTAACAAACTCATGTAAAATATTTTTAATTTTTTTTTGTGCAAATATTGTGAAATTACCTCAGAAATCATACTTTTGCACCACTCCAAACCGGAAAACACTCCTGAGTAGCTCAGCTGGTTAGAGCATCTGACTGTTAATCAGAGGGTCGCTGGTTCGAGCCCAGCCTCAGGAGCACTTAAAATCAATGATTTAACCCTTACTCTGGCGAGTAAGGGTTTTTTATTTGCATAGTTTTCGCATAGTTTTTCTACTGTCGCATATTTCCAACAATTTTTGTTCCCTTGTTTAAGAATGTTGTTTAAGCGGTTATTTGAGTGAAAAATTCGAAAATCGCCCCTTTCATTTTTATCTTCCCCTCTATGTATGGCGTTCTCAATTGTCCTCTTTATTGCTTTTATTTGATCTGTTTGTAACGGAAACCCCGGAGAAACCCGAACCTGGGTTGAAACTGTAACAAAGTGCATACTTAAGTGCCCCTGCCTAACATTTACAAGTTGTTCAGTGCTGGGTGGGAAAATTTTCCCGCGAAATTTACGATAAGACGATCTCTGCAACTTCTCGCTGCTGATGAAGTTTCCAGTGCGCTTCTGCAACCTCAGTTGCTGTTATTGTTGGCATACCTTCAGGAAAATCCCCTTTGTGTTTACCTTCACTTACAACCAAAGCACCGATAGACACGATACCTGCGTATATATTGTCCTCCTTCAGGTCCATGTTGAGCAACCGCGCATAATTTAATAAAGCGCCTGCAGCAACGCCGAAACTGGCGGTTCTATTTACCGGATGCTGGGCGGAGGACGCCGTGGTAAACAAGATGCTACCGTCTTTTCTTTCCAGCATTTGTGGAAGCACAACTTGCACAGCAGTTATTGCAGCAAGTACCTGGTAGTCGAGGTGATGCTGTTCATTTGCTATATCTATATTCCGGGCAGTCCGCATACTGTCCCAGGTGGGTGTCGGGCTGAATTCCAATACATCAATCGCACCGTAATGATGTATAACCGCCTGCAGCGCGCGGGTCAACTGTTCCCAGTCTAATATATCGGCCTGGAAAGTTGCAGCCTCAACACCTTTTTTCAACAGATCGTCTTTCAGCGCATTTAGTTTTTCTACGTTCCTGGCAAGCAACGCAACATTGTAGCCTTCAGTTCCGAATTTTTCTGCCACGGCAAATCCTACACCCGGACCCGCACCGACAATGGCTATTGTTTTTTTCATCTTTATTCTTTTGTTTTTTTATTGATCAATTAATTTGTACAATCCTCACCTGAGGTACATGTGGCACCTTGAGTAACCTTGATCAGACCGTGATTGTTCTTCTCCCATTCCGTATAAGCAGTTTGCAGTACGTTAAGAATTTCATTGCCGGGTTGAGAGCCTGCAATGGCATACTTGCGATCGATCACAAAGAAAGGAACCCCTCTTACCCCCAGCCTGGATGCTTCTTCCCCGTCTGCTTCCACCTGATGTTGAAAAACAGGGTTGGTAAGGGCTTCTTTTACATCAGCATTCGTTAACCCTATTTCATTCCCCAGTTCTGTTAAAACGGCTTCATCAGAAAGGTTCATGCTCTCTGTGAAGTAGGCATAAAACAGGCGCTCTTCCGCATCTTCTACCAGCCCTTTTGTTTTTGCCATCTGGATAAGGCGATGCGCTTTCAGCGAATTGGTCACAAGCATCTTATCAAAATGATAAACAAGTCACGCACCCTTAGCCATTATTCCTACCTGTCCGTGCATGGCAACGGAGCGCTCATAGCTGATTGCTTTACGTGAAGCTACAAACTGGTGCATGTTTTCCTGATGCTGCGGCACTTCGGGCATGGCAGGGTCAAGCTGGAAACTTTTCCATTCCACCTCTATATTGTCCCTGTCAGGAAACTGTGCCAGGGCAGCTTCAAAATTCCTTTTGCCGATATAGCAAAACGGACACATCACGTCGCTCCAGATCTCTATTTTCATGTTTTATACTTTTGCGGTCACCGGATAGTTTAGTTTTCTGAAATAATAATAGGATACGCATAGTATGGCAAACGGAACCAGTGGTGCTATCCCTTTTGCAGGGCCATCAGCGAGCCAATGACCCAGGCTGGCGGAAAGCAGTAAAATCCCGAAAGCGACATAAGCCCATTCTTTAAACATAGCCGGTATGGCCGGGATGAGTATGATCAACGCGCCAACGATTTTAAGGATGTCCAGTTCAAGGCCAAAATAAGCCGGGAAGCCCATCCTGCGTATTGCCTCGACCAGGTATGCCTTCGGGGCAAAATAGGATGGTAGCACGATCAGCGCCATAGCTATAATGGTCACTATCCAATAAATTCTTTTTTCTTTTTGCATGATTTTAATATTTATGGCACAAAATTATTTTGAAGTAACTTTATAAATGTTATCTGTTACCCTTTGGAAACTGGTTTCCTCAATGAAAGTAGGTCGCTAACCATATATCAACCATCGTAATTTTGCAGCATATGAACACAAAAAAGCAAGCCCCGGAAATACCTGATTGTAAAGAGCAATTGATGGCGATAAAGGATACGATGATCTTGTTATCGGGAAAATGGAAAATTCAGATCATTGGATGGCTCCTGCTATACGGTAAGGTTCGTTTTATGGATCTGTTGCGGGGCATAGATGGTATTGCTGCAAAAATGCTTTCTAAAGAGTTACAGGAGCTGGAGCAAAATCAAATAGTGGCCAGAACCGTGATGCCCACAAAACCGATAACTGTTGAATACGAGTTAACGGAACATGGGAAGACTTTAAGTGGGGTAATTACCGCTATTTCAGCCTGGGGAGTTACCCACCGTAAATTCCTGTTTAAAAAAGCAAACTAATTGGGTCGTTTATATTATGCATACTAGATTCAAACTGCGTTTTCGTTAGATAAAAGGCGAATTGTGCTTATCGATGCCACCTACAGAATTCTATTGGAGTGCACGCTAAACCAAACGTACATACCAATAACTTTGGTAATATAAATATACAATAGATTTCTTCCTCTTGATTGAAGCTTGATCTTAACTTTTTATTGGCTTGCTATTATAAATGGGCGGCTTACGCCGGCCAATATTGCACTTAGGTTGCTATTGCAAATTTTAAACTTTTCTTAAGCGAAATTTATCCCCGTCAATTTACCACGGAAAAAGTTTACAATAAATTTGCGCAACTCAAAAGTTGCATATATATTTGCAACCTGAAGGTTGCGTAATTAAATTGTAAAATGAAACAAGACATATTCCAGGCAATAGCCGACCCAACACGCAGGGCTATTTTAACCTTAATTGCTATACAGGCGCTAACGCCAAATGCAATGGCAGAAAAATTTGATATGAGCCGGCAGGCAGTATCTAAACATATTAAAGTGTTGCACGAATGCGAATTAATTAAACCCGAGCAAAGTGGGCGGGAGATCTATTATCACTTTAATGCTAAAAAGATGCAGGAGTTTGACCATTGGTTAGCCCAATTCAGGCAAAACTGGGAAACCCAGTTTAACCAGCTCGACCATTTATTAACAACAATTAATGAACAGAAATAATGAACAACGATTTGCTATTTGATTTTAACGTAGACAAGGCAGCGAAAACGGTTTATATAACCAGGGAATTTAATGCTGCACAGTCTTTAGTATGGGATGCCTTTACCAAAGCCGAATTGCTGGATCAATGGGGAGCACCTGCACCTATGCGCGCCAAAACTAAATATATGAATTTTGAAGTTGGCGGGCGGCGATTTTACGCGATGATAAGCCCCGATGGGCAGGAGCGCTGGGCGGTGCAGGAATTTACTTCCATTACCCCGAAAACCAATTTTAAGATGTACAACGCGTTTGCAGATGAAAACGAGAACCGTGAGCTGCCGGGTTCTGAATGGGATTACAATTTCAGCGGGCAAAACGGCAAAACCAAAGTGGATATTACCATTTTTAATGAATCGTTTGAGCGATTGGAGAAATTATTAGAGGGCTTCAAAATAGGCTTCACCATCACCTTAAAAAACCTGGAAGAACTGTTGGCCACCTTAGCGTAGAAAACATAAAAAGAAAACTATAATCACTTAAAAATTAAATTATGAGAGCAATTAACCCATGGATCAACTTCAACGGAAATGCCGAAGAAGCGTTTACTTTTTACAGATCGGTTTTTGGAGGCGAGTTCACACGGATTGTCCGTTTCAAGGAACTCGCAAGCGAGGAATTTCCGATAGCGGACGATGATGCAAACAAAATAATGACCATTGCTTTGCCTATTGGCAAACACAATGTATTAATAGCCAATGACGTACCTGCATTTATGGGGCGTGTAAACGAAAACGAGAATAGGTCTAAAATAGTAGTGGCTGCCGAAAGCCGTGAAGAAGCCGATAAAATATTCGGGGGATTATCTGTAGGTGGAGAGGTAGAAGGGCCTATTGGCGACAGTCCATGGGGCACATACGCCGGAATGTTCAGGGACAAATACGGCATTGAATGGATAGTGGAGTTTGACCCCGCTTATAACGGATAAATTTAACGGAATAAGGAAGTACCTGTTAGATTTAAGTTCTATAGGTACTGCCTTTGCTATGTTTATACTATAATTTGTTTGGTTGAGGTATTAACTATGGATGCACAGTTGCCCAACCTTCGTACTGGCGGATGATGATCTCGCCGTTACCGCTGGGCACAAAAGATATAAAGGGAAACAGATCGTTCTTGTCTATCTTCCGCTCGTTGAGGGTGTTGTTGCACTGCGCTAATACCACACCTTTGGCTTGCAGATCTTTTAAAGTTTGCTCATAAATGCCGGTTTTCATAAAAACAGCAACACCATCGCCAAAAGCTACTAATTCCACATGCAGTTTACCTTTAAGCCGTGGGTCTTCTAAGGCGTTATTAATATTACGCAGGGTGCCTTTTATCTTTTTCTCGTCGTTTGAGTTGAGGATGTACAAGGCATTATAATGTTTGAGTTTGGCCGTTGCGCCGGTGAAAGCGACAGGGTCTGTTTGCTGTGCGATGGCCGGTTTTACAAAAAACGGTAAAGCGAACACTAATAGGAAAATGTACTTTTTCATGATGATTATATTTTTATGATTTTGTATTGGCTAATTTATTTGTTTGTATTTGATGGGTTTAAAAGGGCCAAACTTATGCTGTTTTTCGCTAAAATTATCAGCATAAGGGCCAAACGGAAGATCGATCGGTTTTTTCTTAAGGTTAGCCCAGTCACGGTGCTGGTCTTTATGGGGTCGGGGTTGTGAATTTACAAAAGCGGCCACATTCCAGGCTTCTTCATCAGTTAATTGCGGGTTTTGATAAGTAGCGCCAAATGGCATATTATTTTTAACAAACCCGGCAAAGTTGGTAAGCCGGTACATGCCTGCGCCATCGTTATAACTATGTTTGCCCCATAATGGTGGGTTTATGTAGCTTATTTTATCGGGCGCAAGTGTTCCTTCTCCATTTGCGCCGTGGCAGCTTTGGCATTTAGCCACAAAAACTATCTTTCCCTTTGCCGGGTCGGCAGCATAATCCATAAAGGGTAGTTTCTCTGTGGCGTTGCCAAATAATTTTTGCCCTTTTCCTACATCTTTGCCCACCCATTTCATATAAGCCAGCATGGCCTGCACTTCTTTACCCGTAGTATCCGGTACCTTACCCGCAAGGCTGCGCTCAAAGCATTCGGCAATACGTTGTGCCGGTTGTTCAATTTTCCCGCTACGATTGCTTATTCGGGGGTACCCAGATATAAAGCCGGCGAAATTGTTCCCAAAAAGCCTGGTTCCGGCTGCAAGGTGGCAATTTTGGCAATTCATACCGTTGGTTATTGTAGCTATGGTGCCTTTGGGCCCAAAATATTTAGCCGTATGCGCCAGCAACTCGCGGCCATAACGGATAGCATCACCGGTTTCTCCAACTGGTATTGTAGCATCATCGGGTGCTTTCCAGGCATCTTTAGGAACTATACGCTGCGGACCCGCAACTGCAGCTCCTGCAACCGGGGCCGCAATGTTATTTGTTGCGGTAACCGCTCCGGCATCCTTACGGGCCAGCCTGGTGCTGAACAATGATGCTACAACGATGACGAAACAAGCTACAGCAATACAGGTAATATAAATTGTATATCGCGACATAGTTAAGTATGGTAAATGTCGGGTAAAATGGTAACAGATTTAAAGTTCATCGCTTTTTAAATTTGCCAAGCCTGTATAAAATTCACTTTATTTTACCACATCTCCGTCTTTAAGGTCGTCGCTGGCATTCATGATGATCTTGTCACCTGCCGATATTGCGCCAAACACCTCGGTCGAATCTTTCCCTGCCAGCCCCTCCTTCACATCCACTAATTGGGCCTTGCCGTTTTTAACAACAATGACATACTTTTTTTCGGTAGAGCGAACGATGGCGCTATTGGGTACCAATAAAGATTTAGCACCCGATAACATGGGTATTTTAACTTCGCCATACATGCCGGGCTTTAGCTGGCCATCTTTGTTGAGCACATCAATTTCGATGGCTTCAGAGCGCATACTGCCCAGGGCGTTGGCCGAACGGCTTATTTTTGCGCTATGCTCTGTGCCGGGCATCGCATTAAAAGTAAAACTTACGGCCTGCTTCAAATCAACCTTATCCACATAGTTCTCAGGTATAGCTACCTCTAAACGCAGTTTACGGGTATCCTGTAAAACCAGCATTGGTTGGTCGGTTGCTTTACCGGGAGCTACCAAAGCACCGGGCGAAACATTTCTTTGCACTATCATACCATCAAACGGCGCATAAATACGCAGGTAACCCTGCATGGTCCTTACCGATTGCATGTTAGATTTTTCGGAATTGGCAATGGCCATGTCTGCCTTCATCCGGGATATGGCATTATCCAGATCGAGCGGCGAAACCGAACCGGGCTCGGCGGCAGCCTGTTTTAAACGGTTGTATTTTTCTTTACTGGCACTGGCGGTTTCCAACGCTTGCATAAAGCGGGAATTAGCCGCCTGTAGCTGCGATTCCATTTCGGGCGCTTCCAGCGTAAGTAATAATTGCCCTTTGCTTACCTGCGACCCGCGGTCAACAAAGATCTGTTTAACAAAGCCATTTACCTTGGGGAACAGGTTCACTTCGTTAAACGGGTTTAATATCCCCGGCAAGCGGGCATAGCTTGACAAGGCCTTTTCGGTGATGCTCCCGATCTCGTATTTTTTAGCATCTGTTGCCTTAGCTTCGGTCAGGTCTACCGGTTTTTGATTACCTGAGCAGGCCGCAAAAAAACAAGCTATTGAGGCCAGTATGATCAATTTCGTTTTCATGTTTTATATTGTTGATGTTTGAATGTCTTTTGTTTCTTCGGGCATTAATGACGGAGACTCGTAAGTAGTTTTATCCTGCACCCAGGCAAATACCAATGGTAAAATAAATAGCGCGGCCAGTGTAGAGGCAAACAAGCCCCCAATTACCGCGCGGCCTAAAGGTGCGGTCTGTTCACCGGCTTCGCCCATTCCTGATGCCATGGGAACCATGCCTGCCATCATGGCTAAGCTGGTCATTAAAATAGGGCGTAAACGTATAGCGGCACTGGTGATGGATGCACGGGTAGCATCTCTAAACTCTAACCTTAGTTTTTCACCGTTAGTTACGATCAGGATGGCATTGGCCACAGAAACACCTGTAGACATGATCATACCCATATAAGATTGAAGGTTGAGCGTAGAACCCGTAAGCAGTAAGGCCGTTAGCGACCCCAAAATTACCGCCGGGACTGTTGAAAGTACCGTGAGTGACAATTTGAACGATTGATAATTGGCAGCAAGCAGCAGGAAGATAACCAACACGGCGAAACCCAGGCCACTTTGCAAACTGCTCATGGTTTCGGTTAGCAGGCTTGTCATCCCCTTTAGTTCTGCCACCAGGCCTTTTGGCGGGGTGCCGATCTCTTTCATTGCTTTTTGTACATCGGCGGTAGCCGTACCCAAATCCTTTTTATAGATGTTTGCACTTACGGTTAAAAAGCGGCGCGGCCCGGTGCGGTCATATTCCCCCGGTGCATAGGTGACTTTAAAATCGGCTACATCGGCAAGTGTTGGGGTGCTTTGCCCTTTCAATAAAGGGATCTCCTTTAACTCATCCATCGTGTTCATGGTGTATTCGGGTATTTGTACCTGTACCTGGTAGGTGTATTGTTTATCCTCATCCAGCCATTGGTTTTTTTCGGTAAACCGGCTTGACGAGGTGCTCGCTGTAACCGAACGGGCAATATCTGTAACGTTTAAGCCAAATTGCGATACCTTTTGCCTGTCGAGCGTTATGGCAATAACGGGGATCTTTAATGGCTGTGCAATTTGTACATCGCGCAGGTAACTTATCTTTTTAAGCTTTTCAACTGCTTTGTTAGCGTAAGTTTCTATCTGCGCCATATCCTTGCCGGCTACACGCAATTCTATCGGTGTGGCTGCGCCCTGGCTCATTATCTTTTCGGTCATGTCAATAGGTTCAAAAGTGATGCGCAGATCTGGCATAGCATGCCCGATGTTTTTACGCAGGGCGTCTTTCAATTCGTCCATATTCACTTTATAGCTTTCATCAAGTTTTACCTGCAATACAGCTTCATGCGTACCTGTGTTAAAAATATACAGGTTACTGCTGCCATAGCTGCTGGGTATGATCCCTACATAGCCCGAGCTTATTTCGATGTGGTGGTCAACAGTTTTATCGATAATGCTCAGCACCTGTTTAAATTTATCTTCAGTGCGTTCCAGGCGGGTTCCGTCAGGCGCTTTAATTCTGATCAGGAACTGCCCGTTATTCAGTTTAGGCATCATGTCTTTCCCAATAATAACAAAGCCAACCCCGGCTAAAACAATAACTACCACTAAATAAACCGGTACTATGAGTTTTTTAGCAGGCATCCAGCGGGTAATGATCTGCATAAAGCGGAGTTTAACCCGCTCAAAAAGGTCATTCTTTTCAGGATGTTCATCTTCTTCTTTAAGATGTTTGTTTACCTGTATTTCCTCAATACGATCTAAAGCTTCCCCCGCATGGGCGTGTAGTTCGCCATGCTGATAATGCTGGTATTGCTCCGCCTTGATGAGCCAGTTACTGAGTATCGGCACCAGGGTTTGGGCTAATACGTAAGACACGATCATGGTTAAACCGATAGACATAGACAGCGGCAGGAACATGGCCCTGGGTACCCCGTTCATCATAAATGATGGTGCAAACACGGCCAGGATACAAAGCAGGATCAGTAACAACGGGAAAGAGATCTCTTCGCAGGCATCATAAATGGCCAGCTTTTTTGATTTGCCCATTTCCAGGTGCTGGTGAATATTTTCTATTGTAACCGTGGCCTGGTCAACCAAAATACCAATGGCTAAAGCCAAACCACTTAAGGTCATGATGTTGATGGTTTGGCCAAACGCACCTAAAAGCATTACCCCTAACAGGATAGAAACCGGGATGGTGATCACAACAATTAAACTGCTGCGCCAGTCGCGCAGAAACAACAGTACCATTAAACCGGTAAGCAAAGCGCCCAAGCCACCTTCGGTCATTAAGCTTTTTACCGCGTTTATCACAAAAACCGATTGGTCAAACTCATATGTTACCTTGATGTCATCGGGCAGCAAACTTTGCATTTCGGGCAGTTTGGCTTTTAACCCCTGCACTACCGACCAGGTAGAGGCATCGGCTGTTTTTACAATGGGGATGTAAACCGAGCGTTTTCCGTTGATGAGGGCATAGTCTACCGTAATATCCGAAGCATCGGCCACACGCGCTACATCTTTAACAAGTACAGATACGCCGTTTTTTGTTTTGATGGGGATATCGCCAAACTCATCAGCCTTTTTTACCAGCGAATTAATAGTGGTGGTAAACATGGTATTATCTATCCGCAGGTTACCCGATGGCGACATGGCATTGAATTTGGCCAGCGCCTCTACCACCTGGTCGGGCGTGAGGTCGTAACTGCGTAGTTTGGCCGGATCTACATTTACAGTTATGGAGCGGGAGTTGGCCCCAAAGGGCGGCGGAGCCGATAGCCCCGGCACCGAAGCAAACATAGGCCTGATGCGGGTTGCCGCCATATCGTAAATTTCCTTGAGGCTGCGCCCGGGGGCCGATAGCACCAACTGGCCTACCGGCAGTGATGAAGCATCATACCTCACCACCTGCGGCGGTAAAGCGCCCGGCGGGAAGAATTTCATAGCGCGGTTAACCTGTAAGGCTACCTGCGCCTGGGCTTCGGCCATATTGGTGCTTTCGTAAAAGCTGATCTTGAGCATGGTGAGGCCCTGGATATTTTTGGTAGAGATGTTTTTGATACCATTTACATACAGGAACTGATCCTGCAAACGGGTACTGAAAAAACCTTCCATTTGTTGCGGCGACATGCCGCCGTATGATTCGATCACATAGATAGTTGGCAGGTTTAACTGCGGGAAAATATCTATAGGTATATTGATGGCGCTGAGTACGGCAAAGATCATCAAACTGATGGTTATAACTACCACCGTAATGGGCCGTTTAAGCGCAGAGCTTACCATTGACATAATAATTTAATTTAAAAGGTTTAAGATAGAACTGACCTGGTTACCGGTAACCGCCTTTTGAAAGATGGCGCTGGTGTAAGCAAACCGGGCCTGCGCGTAATCCGTTTCGGCACGGTACAGGATGTTTAGGGCTGCGTTTAACTCAATAATATCTGTTAGCCCGCTTTTGTAAAGCGAAAGTTTTTGACGGTACCCGGCGTTAGCGGCCTTCAGTTGATTGGGGATCTCCGCTAACCGCTGTTTTGCTGTGTTGAGTTCCTCATCGGCCTGGTTTACACCTAAAGCCAGTAATTTTTTTTGTTCATCCAGTTTTTTCAGCGCATAGTCGGTAGCTGTTTTTTGTGTACGTAACTTTAATTGCCTGTGGCGCAGATCGAACAGGTTATAAGAGATGCCGATGCCAACCAGGTAATTGCTGCGGCTAAAGCCCCAGCCACTGGATAAACTGTTAAAGTTATCGTTAGCATCAACGCTTGAGCCACGCGCCCAGGCAGCTGCTTCCAGCAGCACCTTTGGATTATATTGCTTTTTCACCAGTTCTTCTTTTTGTAAACTATTCTGTACTACTGATCTGTAATAGTTAATAACAGGATGGTTAGCAGTATCAGCGCCTATAAGCTCAGGCGTATTGGTTTGCATAATCAGCCGGGTTTCTACCATAGTATCGGGCATGATACTTTGATAAGGCAGGCCGCTGATGGCGGCTAATTGCAATTGTGTTTGTTTAAGCTGGTTATTTAATTCAATATAGGTTAGCCGTGCTTTTGAAAGTTCTGCTTCGGCAATGCTGGTATCAACCCCCGGCCTGATGCCGCTTTTGGCAAGCGACTGAATAGACCGCCTGATCTGCTGGTTACGTTTGATGTTGCGGGATTGTATAGTTAGATAATCCTGCAGGCGTAGTAGTTGCAGGTAGTTGCCTATGGTATAAGCCTGCAATTGGTATTTAGATTGCTGATATTGGTTTTGCTCAACCGTAATATCCGACCCTGCTACCTTATTTTGGGCAGCATAAGCCCCGAAATTGTAGATCTCCCAATCTAAAGCGGCAATACCTAAATTAGTAAGTACGGCATTGGTATTGCTTTGGGTACGTACGCCGCGCGAGTTTGACGGGATGATACCGAAGCCAAAGTAAGGCCCTGCTGTATTATTATTGGTACCTACATCGGCCTGGTAATTAAGTTTTAAAGCAGGGAGCCAGTTACTCCTCGTTTCGTTGGCTTGTGCCTGTTTTATAGCTATAGAAGCCGAATCGGTAATTAAAGCCGGAGCGTTCTGATCAACTTTTTTTAACAGGTCTTTTAGGGTAACCCGTTGTTGGGCATGTGCAGTTATGGCCAATAGTAGCAATAAGGCCATGCAGCCATATCGTTTAAGATAGTGCATCTTGATGATGTATTAATAAAATTAAGAAATAGAGAGTAGTATAGCCTCAGTTAAGCGGCTATGATATGGACATACCAATAATGGTACTCCCCGGGAAGAGAAATGATCAAATGACTAATTTTCCTGAAAGCAGGTATCTGTGCAGGGGCGGGGATAAATTGAGATGTATATGCGATAAAATACCCGCCGTAATGTTTTGTGTTTTTTTGAATACCGATGGGAACAGGGTATTTAAAAGCAAAGAAAAAAGGAGAGTTAAAGCCAGATCCGGGTTGGCCAGGCGTTTTTGAATAGTTGAAATATCAAAGGCGCTATCTTCCACATACTCCTGTTTGCGTTTAGTAAACGCTTTAACACATATCCCTGGCAATTTACATTCCTGGAGTTTTTCAAGCGCGTTGAAACCTATAAATGGTTTCGCAGCTAACATTAATGCGGCAATAAACAGAAAGTAATGGACCCTTAGCGAAAGCATAATATCTATTAACGCAACTTTATATTCAAAGTTGATAACAATTTAGTCAGTAACCGCTATGTAACAGTAAAGTTGCATTCTCATTTGTTTAAACTTATGTGGAGGGATGAAAAACTTACGATCGGCTACAGGAAAACAACCCGTTTTTGCCTGCATATCTAATTTCCCTTATATATAAAAGCAATGCCGCGGTTGGTTTGATTATGAAAATTTATGGAAAGGCCTGATAAATATAAAAACAGTAAAAGGAACATATATATTAGTGGCAAGAAATAACGAAGCATTACAGATATTTAAAAGAAATTGATAGCAATATAAAGCATGGCAGGTACTAAAATTATAGGGATAGATTTAGGGGCAACAAACGTTAGGGGCGCTGTGGTTGAGGATGGGCAGGTATCGGCTATAGAGGCACTGCAAATAAAAAGCGACGGTACCGTTGATGAAGTGCTTGCTGATATTTACCTGGTAATTGAAAAGCTGTTAACGCAAGGCGATATCCTTGCTATTGGGATAGGCGTACCAAGTATAGTTGATGTAGAACAGGGGATAGTTTACAATGTATTGAACATCTCTTCGTGGAAAGAAGTACACCTGAAGAAAATACTGCAGGCACGGTATAACCTGCCGGTTTATGTAAATAACGATGCCAATTGCTTTGCCGTTGGTGAATACTATTACGGTAAAGGGAAAGGGTATTCATCTGTAATAGGTTTAACCATGGGCACGGGCCTTGGGGCCGGTGTTATTATAAACCGGCATTTGTATGCAGGGGCTAACTGCGGGGCAGGCGAGTTTGGCTTTTTACCTTATGAAGCCAACCTTTTAGAGTACCATGCAAGTGGCTCGTTTTTTACCCTTACCAAAGGGGTAAACGGGTAGCAGGTTTTCCAAAACGCGCAAAAAGGAGATGCGGAAGCCTTAAGCCTGTACCATGAGTTTGGCAAACATGTTGGCTATGCCATAAAAATGGTGATGTACACTTACGATCCGCAACTTATTGTGCTGGGCGGATCGGCCCGCCACGGGTTTGAATATTTTAAAACCGCCATGTGGGATGAGCTCAAAACATTTGCCTTCCCGGGATCTGTCGAAAAGATCAAAATAGAAATTTCAGAACTGCATAATAGCGGTATTGTAGGCGCTGCTGCTTTGTATCTGGATTCGCAGAATTAAATAGTTATATAGGGGCATATATTATGATGCCGGGCCACAAACAGAACACAACCGCCGGCAGTAAAAATAATTAACCTGAGTTTTAATTTGATATGGTATAATTATAATATTATGCCTGCATCTTAATATTATGTTAATAAACAACCAGTATTTTTGCCTGTAATAAAAATAGGCCGGGTACTATAGGTTTCCCGTCTATTTATAAATACCCCTAACAAATGACAACTACCCCTCAATCTGTACCCATAAAAAGGGTTGCCCCCTGCGCTTGTGGAAAAGGCCTTAAAACGGATATGCAAAGGATACGGCGAACTTTTTTGATGAAAACATTACTTTTTTGGCTGCCGCTTAAAAGATATAAATGCGACAGATGTGTGCGTAACCGCTGGATGATGGATTGATATTTAAATTGTTTCCTGATTTAAGCGCATGCTGGCAATTTTATTAAATACAAAGGTTTAATTCCGCAAGAAACGGGTTTAAACTACGTGCTGATCATTGCAGTTTTGGATAAATTAAATTTATGCAAACACCTGAAATATCGGATAGGATAGCCGCAATTAACTGGGAGCAAATTACCCGTACACTGCACCACAAAGGATTTGTAATTGTAAAGGGCATTTTAAACAAGCAGGAATGCGATACCCTGATTGATAATTACGATACCGGCAATTACCGTAAAACGGTTAGTCTGGATCGTTACCGGTATGGTAGCGGCGAATATAAATACTACGACTACCCGCTACCCCATTTAATAAATGAACTGCGCGAAAATGTTTACCCCAGCATTGCGCCGGTTGCCAATGCCTGGATGCAGGAACTGGGAATTGATAAAACTTTCCCGCTAACGCATACGGAAATGAAGCAGTTAAGTCATGACAACGGCCAGCTAAAACCAACGGCGCTTATTTTAAAATACGGGCCGGGCGGGTTTAATACCATGCACCAGGATCTGTACGGTGAGGTATATTTCCCTATGCAAATGGTGTTTGTGTTAAACCAGGCCAATGAAGATTTTACGGGCGGCGAATTTGTTATAACAGAACAAATACCACGCGCGCAATCAAAAAACAATGTGCTGGTGCCCGATAGGGGCGATATGGTTATCTTCACTACAAGCTTTCGCCCTGCTAAAGGTGCAAAGGGTTATCACCGGGTTAATATAAAGCATGGGGTTAGTCCGTTGCATAGCGGCAACAGGCATAGCCTGGGTATTATCTTTCATGATGCGCTGAGTTAAAGGCCATATTGGTAGTTCCAATTATAAAAGCATTACGTTCCATAGGAACGTTTGATAGATGTAAGATAATTTCATTTACACCTGTTAATAGGCTGCTGATCAAAACAAAATAACTATTTTTAGCTTGTAGTTTCAATTTATGATAGCGATACCCCTGCGTAAACAAGTTATTTTAGCCATTGCTTTTATCCTGGCCGTTTTTGCATCCCTGCAGGCTAATGCACAGGCCGAAAAACCGGATACGGTTTACAGCGGTATTTATATTACCAGCATCCACGATATAAATTTTAAGGATAAAGAATACAGCATAAATCTTTGGCTGTGGTTAAAGTACAAGAACAAAAAATTCGATTTTTTGCATAACCTGGAAGTGCCGCAGGCAAAAACGGTTACGCAATCCTATTCTACTGTCGACTCCAGCGATAACAGGGTTTACATCCTGATGAAGCTGCAATGTGTGATGAAAGATTCATGGGCAGTAAATAATTTCCCTTTTGATAAGCAAACACTGCGTTTTTCTATCGAAAATTCACAGTTCGATTCAAAAGCCCTTGTTTTTGCAGCAGATACACTGGGCAAACACTTCGACCCTCGTTTCACCCTGCGGGGATGGAACATAGATAGTATTAATGTGACAACCGGGATAAAGGTATATGAAACCGCCTTTGGGGACGAAAGCGTGCCTAAGCCACATACCGAATACAGTAATTTTAAAGTGAAGTTATTGCTTGACAGGGCGGCGATGGGTTTGTTCTGGAAAATGTTCCTGGGCATGTATGTGGCTTTCCTCATCGCTTATATGTGCTTTTACATCCATACGGATAGTATCGATTCGAGGTTTGGACTGAGTGTGGGTGCCCTGTTTGCGGTAATTGGTAACAAGTATATTGTAGACTCATCCCTGCCCGAATCTACCACGTTTACCCTGGTTGATACGCTGCACGGCATCACCCTGTTATTTATCCTTACAATAATTATCAGTACCGCTTACTCCCTGCGTTTGGTAAAAAAGGATAAAGTAGAGGATGCTAAAAAGTTCGATTTTTGGTGCGCCCAGGTAATGCTGGCAGGTTATGTTTTGCTGAATGCGTGGTTTATTTACACGGCAAGCAGGTAAAAATCAAGGTTTCTTTTTTATCCAATAAAACAAGCCGAGCGTAATTACTATAAAGCCGCTTACAGCATACCAATAAATAGGATTTATGGCTGCCTGTAAATGTACAGGCCCGTCGGCACCCATCAGTATCAGGCTGTCCCAATAGTAAGGCAGGTACATGGCATCAGATGGATGCGCAGTATTTAACCACGTAAGTTTAGCTTGATGCAGTGCCGTACCGCTGCTTTTACCGGTAAGCAGGTGTTTGTATATGTTGGCGGTTATCTGCGCTACAGCTTCATCATTCACGTTCCATAAACCAGCAATAGTTGCGGGTGTACCAATAGCTGTAAACCCGCGCGACAGGCTGATGATGCCCTCGCCGTTTGCCAGCATCCCATCTCCCGTGCGGCAGGCGCTTAATATCACCAGGTTGGGTTTATGGGGTTTTGATAATAGCTCGAACAAAAACAGTTTCTGTTTGCCAAAATCAAGCGTTGGCTCTTTATTGATGCCTGATAAGTAAGCATGGGTGCTGATGTGCAGCGTGGCCGAGTTTTCAAAACTGTTAAAGAACGTCCGGGTGTTCACCTCCTCATTGTACAGGTAATTGCCCTTTACCAATTTATTAATGGCAGCAGCCTCTTTTTTTACTGCGATGATAGGCGTGTTGCTGTTGCCCTCGTGCGTAACAAACAACCCGCTAAATGTTGCCCTGCCGGTATCCTTCGCTTTGTTTTTGATCAGGGCATTCAATGAGAATGCATACGTGGTTGTCAGCTTTTTGAGCAGGAACGGCCATTGCGAGGTGGCCGGGGCATACTTATCCCCGGTTATTAACCCATCGAACGATAGGTAGCCGAGTACATCATCTGCAATAATACAAAGGCGCTCATTTGCTTGTAACGTGGTATTTTTAAAAAGTGTGCTGTAGATAGTATTTGATGTTATGAAAAACTCCTTTGGCGAATTAAGCATGGCATCCGGCCCGTTACGGTAATAGGTGTTGATGAATTGGGTAAGCTGCTGCCGCAGACTATCAGCGCCGGCTATTCTCGCAACTTTTTTAACACCGCTGTTTTTTATATCTATCATATATACGCCGCGCGTACCAAAAAAGAACTCGATGGCATGCAGGCCTTTTGGTAAAGCCGATAACATATCTGTTGGCGATGAAACCGTCCCGGCTGATTGTTCGCGGTATTTTTTGTTGAGCAGCGATAGGTCGTATTTTAATGCGTTAACTTTTTCCTGGTATTTTGCGCCGCTTTTTTCGGTCATAATTAACCGTTCGTTATAGGCAATGGCACGTTCAAGATCTGTACGTTTGCGCAATAAGCTATCGTGGCGGTTGCTTGCAAATTGCTGGTTGTTGTGCTGTATCTGGTCGGCAAGGGTGCGGGCCTTTGTTTGCTCGGTAATTTCCAATACCAGGTTCAGGTATTTTTCATCGTGCGATGTTTGGTATAAGCCCAACGCCATTTCTATGGCGGTTTCGGCCAGTTCCTTGCCGTTGTTTTGCAGGCGCTCTTTGGTTTTGTTATCGGCAAATTCCTTTCTTATTTTATCAGTTGCCAGCAGGGCGTAGCGTATGTTTTGCAGGGCTGCTTCGGGTTGTTTTAATAGTTGGTAGGTAAGCGCTTTTTCGGTGAAGATATCAACCAGGTTAATTTCGCCATAAATGTTTTGCGCCAGGGTTTTATTTTGCGATGTATTTATACGTAATATTCTTAAAGCTTCATCGGCTAATAAAAGTGCTTTTTGTGGCTGCTTCTCTAAGCGTTTAACTTTGGCAAGTTGTGCAACCAGGTTTGCTTTTTCGCGCAGCCGGTCGCCGGGGTACCAGGTGTTAATGATGTTAAGGGCCGAATTATAATTGTTCCCGGCAAATTTCAGGTGGTGGCTTTTTAATTCTATATTCCCCAAAGTTGTATAAGCGCCGAGCAAATTATAGGCGTTTTGGCTGTTGGCGCTTTTTTGCGATTTAATGTTCTTTTGAAGTATTTCCCGGGCATTCGAAGGGCGGTTTTGGTCGTTTAAAATGTCAGCCAGGACGTTCTGAAGCCGAAAATTCACCCCGGGGTTTTTTGTAAGTTTTTGGCCTTTGGTTATGCAATTCAGGGCGGCGGTATAATTGCCCATGGTGTAATATGATATGGCCATATTGCAATAAGCCGATGCCATATCCCTGGTATTCTCAAAGGCGTTCAATTGTTCAATTGCCTTTTTCTGGATGAATATAGCCCGTTCATAATCGCCCAGGCGGGTATAGTTATTTCCAAGTGGTTTAAACACATATTCCACTACATCAAACTGTATTACTTTATACTTATAGAAGTATGCGTAAGCATCTTCATAGTAGTTAATAGAACTGAGTATATCCCCGGCTTGCAGTTGGTCATACCCCTGTGTGCTTAACAGGGTTAGCCAGGCAATGCGTTCTTCAAGTGTGGCGGGTTGCCGCCATGCTTGTTTTTGCGTGGCAAGCAGAAAGGGTAATTGCTGCGAGTTAGCAGTTACATAATCTATCCGCTGGTAAAGCCATTCGGTAAGGTCGTTTTTGTTTTTTAGGTCGGCCAGTTTTTTGCTGATCGCAGCATCCTGCGCATGAATAACCACCTGCAAAAGCATCAGGCAAAAAAGTACAATGTATCGTACACGCTGTAGCGGCATAGGTTATGGTTAGTGCCACTAAAATAAGTTATTTTAAGTTAAAATTTCCAGGTTACATAGGTGCTTGCATGTGATACTGAAGATTTTGGGTCGTAAAAATACCTGAACCCAATAGCCGGCCCTACACGTACTTTGCCCACAACAACATCAGCAAAAACGGAGGCCCGCGCGTCCGAAAATACCTTCCTAAACTTGTCGGCAAGCACAGCCAAATTTTCATCAGGAACGCCATTTACACCTTTTAACGCATAGTTTATATTGTTTTTGAAGGTATTGTTCAGGTCTATGGAAACCAGCGCGCCCACACCAGCGCCAATGTAATCGTTAAAGTTATATCGTAAGGATACAGGCACCATGTTTAACGTGGTTACTTTGGTGGAGGTAGTTCGGGTACGGCTACTAATAATGTATGGCACCTTACCTATTGTGGTGTCCCTGTTACCGGCTACAGTGCGTGTTTGTGATACTTCCTTAAAGTCGCTCAGGTAGATCTCGGCCTGTAAATATTTGCCATAAGATGAATAAGGAGAGATGCTTGCACCAACAGTAATATTTTTTTGCGTAAGGTAATCACTACCCTTTGACTGTAACGGGAAGCCATAACCCAGTATGATCCCCGGCGATAAGCCGGGTTTAAACCTGCCGGTAGCCTTGTTGGTTACAATGGGTTCATTCTTATCAAATATGATAGATGCCCGGGTATAAATGGGAAGCTTTTTTGGTTTCTCCTTAAATTTGATCTTGTATTCCACAAAGCCTTTGGTCGAGTCGGCATCGTGCACACCTTCCTGCTGTGTGCCGGGCAAGTAAATATTGTTAAAAATAAAATTTACGCTGTCGGCACCCGGTACAACCTTCAGGCAGCTTTGGTTGGCGTATGCGCTGTCGCAGCTTTTTACCTCTGGTTTGGTGCGGCTTACCTTGATGGTGCCGGCATCAAATACCGGCGACAGGCTAACGCCCACATTTACCTTTTTTGCAGGCCCTTTGCCTGTGTTCTGAAAATCTACCCGGTAGGTCAATTCGCGGTGTTTGCCGGTAAAACGGTAATCCATCCGCGTTCTGCGTAACGACATTTTATTGGGATCGTGCGAGGCCACTATCTGCAACTCCACGTTAAATATCTCCCGCTCTATTTTAGGATCATCGGGGATAAAAACACCGCTCAGGCGCACTATGGCGTTGGTATCTTTGATCATCTCGGGCGTGGTTTTAAAATCCATAAAAACAAAGTTTTCCTGCCCGGCTTTCAGATTTTCAAAATGCCATGCCTTGCTGCTTTTAAAGTTCTTTACCTGGTCGCGCAATACCAAAGCCTCCTTTGCCAATATCTCATCTATTTGCGCTTGCGAAATACCCGGGCTAACAGATGCGTAGTACAAATTATCTTTTGCTTTTTTTACCGGCGAATAGGCAAACGTGTTCAACTTTTGCAGGTCTTCGGTTTTCTCGCCATGATAGGTGCGTGTTTCGGTCAGGTCGAAATTGTTGCTGCTAAACTCCTTATCGTTATATAAAATGGCAATGGTGCCGCCCAGGTTATTGGTTAGGTTGCCGGCTTTGTTGCGATAGCCTAATACCAGCATCATATCATCGCCGGGTTTGGGCATACAGTTATTTTTTAGGGTGATACTGCTGCCGGGCTGGAAGATATTACTGGGCGCAGGTGCCGAGGCCAGCATGGCCTTTGATCGTTTAATGATCACTTTTTTTGGCCGGGTGGGCGGGCGCTTGCCATCGTCATAATTATTAGTGGCGTAAAGCCGGGCGCTATAAGTAAGGATGGAATCTAAATAAGTATGCACCGGTTCTTTTTCAAAGCTGAAGGTGCCATCGCCAAACTCCCAAAAGTAGGTAAAGAATGGGGCGGGGGCACCTGCAATTGGCCTTAAGGCGCGTAACTGCGGGGTGAATTTTACCGTGCCATTGTCGTCAGTATAATTAATAATAGCCGGGATAGTATCTGTTGGTATTACCGCCGGGGGGAGTACCTGCGCGCTCAGTTTGGTAGCAATGCAGATGAAGGTAAGTAGCAAGAGCTTTCTCATGGTGTGGCAGGGGCAACTGGTTAGGTAAAAAAACAATTAAATATAAAAACTTAAAATGATAATAAGCGACCCTGAAACCAGGGCCGCTTAGCTGATTAGAGATAGGTAGAATTAGTAACTATCCAGACTGTTTATAGCTGTTTGTACCGCAGCTTCGGTAGTTTCTGTAAGGGTTAAGGTTACGTGCTGGTTGGCTGTAATAGTGCTTTCCAGTTCGCCGTAGTAGTATTTGCCATCTTTTATTGAGAAGGTAAGAAATTTACCTTCAACACCTATTGGCATTACATTGTCATAACTTTTAACACTGTTTGGGCCGGTTGTAGTGTACAATTGCGCGGCAACATTACTACCCTTTGCGCAGAAGTAAACATAAGTTTCGCCGCTGTATGAGTGGAAAGAAGATAGTGTGCCCGGGTTGCCAACCAGATCAACATTCACAGTAGTTTTTGGGTTGCTGTAGCTGTAAAATACGTCGGTATTGATCCACCCGGTAGTGCCAAAGTTAAAGGTGAAGGTGTTATTAACCGAAGCCACCTCCTTACCGCCATCCTGGCCGTTAGCGCCTTTGCGTGGTGCAGCCCAGGCCATTTGTGCCGCGGCTCCGGCTACAAGCGGGTTACCACCCTGGTCGACCCCCTCCCAAAGTTGGGTAACACCGCTTCGTTTCGCCGGAATAGAAATTTGCATAGGTACAGGCATCATATTGTCTACACTTGTGCCGTTTGCTTTAACATTTACATATATAAACCCATCTGATGCAAGCGGGGCGCCGCTGATGTGGTTAGTGTTGCTACCGTAAAATAGTACGTCGCTTCTTTTCAATACTTCAACAGCCTCTACCGTTACTGTACCGGTTACCGCTGCACCGCCTACGGTTAATGACCCTGCCGGGAACGTGATTTTGGTGCCGCCTTTTAACGTTACGCTTTGCGGCAGGTTTGATGCATCAATTTGCATGGTTTGGGTTTTAGGCGCATTACTGGCTACAAACTGCTGTGCATTGCCATCTGGGTTTGTTGGAACGAAGCCCATGTCGTTTTTGTCTTTTGTGCAGGATACTGCTAATAACAATAATGCTGCTACTGATACTGAGGTTAAATTGAACTTTTTCATAATTGTAGTTTTAATTTTTTTATCGCTTACTCTGTTTTGGCTTTTCAGCGTTACGCCGTGATTTATCGTTGTTTGCATCTATATCAGCGGCGCTTAAAATTTGTTACCCCCCTTTTTTGAAATATTTTTTAAATATTATTTTTCGTACTTTCCCACAACCTATTTTATGGCAAAAGCAACCCATCCCGATCAGCGTTACGTAACGGCCTTATTAAATAATGATGCCGGGCTTATTGATGAGATATATAAAAGCTGCGCCCGGCAGGTAAAATCATACATCTGTTTTAATAATGGGAATGAGGATGATGCCGCCGATATTTTCCAGGAAGCCTTAATAGATATATATCACCAGGCTAAAAACAAAAACCTGCAGCTTACCTGCCCCTTTAATGCCTTTGTTTTTTTGATATGCAAACGCAAATGGTTTAATGAATTAAAAAAAAGATCATTAATACAGGTAACAAATAACCCCGACGATGTATTAGATAGCAGCGAAGATACTTTTGCGCTTGCCGAAGAGCTGGAGCACCAAACAGAACAGAACAACAGGTTTATGGCTGCTTTTGAAAAATTGGGCGAAAAGTGCAAGGAAATTATCCGTTGGAGCATGCAGGGCGAGGCACAGGAAAAAGTGGCTGAAGCCATGGGTGTTACTTACGGGTACCTGCGCAAAAAGAAATCGGAGTGTATGGCATCTTTAGTAAAAATGGTTCAATCTTAATATTTAGCAGCAATGGACAACGAGAGCATTCTACAGGCATCAAATTATGTAGATGGAGAAATGGATTTGCAGCAGCAAAAAGATTTTGAACTGCAAATGCAGGGCGATGCCGAATTGCGCGAATATGTGGAGCAATACCGGGAGGCAAGCATCGCGTTAAAAACAATGCTTGCGCCTGATGCCAGCCTTAATAATTTAAAACAAACACTTGGTAACCTAAATAAAACGCATTTTAAAGCCGAGGCCAAAGTAGTATCATTTAAATCATACACAAGGTGGATCTCGGGCGTAGCGGCGGTGCTTATACTGGGGCTTATCGTTTTTAACCCGTGGAAGAAGAGTTTGTATGAGGAATACAGTACAGCAAGCAGCATGTCGGTATCTGAAAGGGGCGAGGGTGCGCAAACCAATTTAGAAAAGGCAGCAGCTTACTACAATAAAAAGGATTATGCGGCAGCCGAAAAGCTATTGGCGAAAGAATATGCAGCTAACCCTAATAACAGTATGGCGGCTTATTATTACGGTATTACTTTGATACAGGATAAGCAGGAGGCCAAAGCACGCGGTATTTTGCAACAGCTTTACCGGGGCGAATCGGCATTTAAGTATGATGCCGCGTATTACATGGCTTTAAGTTATGTTAAACAGAACGATAAGGCAAACGCCCGCAAATGGCTCAAACATGTACCACCAGGTACATCTAATTACACCAAAGCGAAAGAATTGGAAAGTAAACTTTAACCTAAAGCGTTGGCATATGCTAACGCTTTTTTGCTTTGCCTTTGGTTTTAGCCGTAGTTTTAATACCCTTTTTGGGCACGTTAGATAATATAAAAGCCGCGCTGCTAAAAGCCAGGGCTTCAAATGCGCTTACTATTTCGTTACCGTGCATACCCTTTGTGTCGGCCCAGGCGCGGGGAATGTGTAGTATAATTACCCATATCAACAGCATTATACCCAGTAGTTTTGCCGCCAGCCGGCGTTGTATATTCAGTAAGATGCCAAGCCCGGCTGCTATGAGGGCAACACCTGTAAAGTACGTCCAAAAAACCGGGAAGGGGATCCATTTTGGTACAAGGCCGGGTACAAAGCCAATGTAAATAAAATGCTCAATGCCAAATATGAGTATAGTTAAAGCCAGGAAGTATTTGCCTGCAGGCAGTATCCCTTCAAACCCGGTGGTAAATTCGCCCACCTGCGGTAATGCCGATGCCACTATAAAAGCGCAGCCGCTTAATGCAAATATTTTAAACGCATTGGCCCAGCTACCTAAAAAATCGGGAGTAGTTAAAAATTGGTTTGGGATATGAAAAACAATCAGTAATAGTAAAAAAAGCAGCCCTAAATAAATGGCAGCAGGCCGGGCTTTACTGTTTACCAATACAGGCAAGCATATTGCCGCCAGTACAATACTACCTATCCACGCCGAAAAATGCGAAACGGCAATATCAGCCGGCCACGGGATAATGACAGGCATAAACACTAAAAATACAATTTGCAATAAGGCAATACCAATAATGGATAAGGCAAATAATACCCTCCATAATCTATTTGAGGTTAGCATTGATAAGGGGTTATAAAGGTTAATTAATGCAATTTACAAAATAGCTTACGTATTCATAATTAAATATTTAATGCTTTTTTTCGCCTGTGTATTGTTTCTCGCCTGCCTGTACTTTTAGTGCCAGGTCATTCTCTTGTGGGGGCATAGGGCATTGGTAGCCCGCGCTATAGGCGCAGTAAGGATTATAAGCCTTATTAAAATCAATTTCCAAATGGCCGTTTTTGATGTCGGTGGTTTTCAAATCAAGATATCGGCCGCCGCCGTAAGTTTCCTTTCCGTTTGTTTGGTCTGTAAATGGCATAAACAGGTAATCGGCAAAACCGGGCCGTTTGGCCAGTAACGTATTGCTATAAATAGTTAAGTGCAACAATTTACCATTCAATACAAATTTTACACGTCCGTAACGTACATATTCCTGCTTCGCACCATTAAAGGTGGGTATCATAAATGATGGCTCGGTTGGCAAAACTTCTACATCGGCTGTAATACGGTAGGTACTATCCGGATCATAAAAACGCAGGTTTTTAAGGTCGGCTTCTTTTAAGGGAGAGTTTTTATCCGTCAGGAAATCTGCTTGATACTGTTTACGATACGTTTCTAACCGGCTTTTATAGCCTTGCGAATAGCTAGTTAGCGTTATAAAAGTAAGCAGGGTAATAATAAGGTATTTCATAAGGCTTGTTTCCAAAAGTATCCTGCAATTTATAAAACCTACGCCAATAATGGGCATGAGGTTGTGATGAGTTCCTAAAATTTGCGGGCAAGCCTTGGCTATGCAATTAAATATTTGCACCCTGCACACAGCTTGGCGAAAGTGATTATATGGCATGGCGGTGAACAGTGCGGACAATAATGCAGATAAACAGCACCTGGAAAACCGGAAGTACTACATTTCCTGTTTTGTTGAATTATTATAAACGCCCACCCCAATAATTATTACCCATTAGCATTTTGTTAAGGCTTTTTTTTTACCGTATTATTGTCTGCCATACATTTATAACCCAGTTATGAGATTTAAAAGAACCCGATTATCTTTAGCGATAGTTTGCCTTATTACAGTATGCTCATTTGCCAAAGCACAAGTTGTAACCATCCCGGTAGAAACGATTCACAATGCACTTGTGCTGCAAACAGATGCCCGGAAAAACCTGAAGATGGTTTATTTTGGCGCAAAACTGAGTAATGCAGCGGAGTATGCCGCTATTAAAAAGCTGTACAAACCAAATGATGATTCGGGAATATTGGATGATGCCTATACCCCGTCGGGTTCGGCTAACCTTGCAGAGCCTGCATTGACTGTTACCCATGCCGATGGCAACAAATCGCTCGATCTGCTATATGTAAATCATACAATAACTAAGGCAGATGACAATGTTTCCCTGTTAACTATAACATTGAAAGATCCGGCTTATCCGTTCGAGGTAAAGCTGTATTATAAAACATTTTATAAGGAAGATGTTACTGAACAATGGTCGGTAATTACCAACAACGAAAAAGGAATAGTAACGCTTAATAAGTATGCATCGGCCAACCTTAACTTTAAAAAAGAAGGCGAGGGTTTTTGGCTGAAACACTATCACGGTAATTGGGCGTCAGAAATGAAGCCCGAGGAAAGCAAACTTACCCATGGTATCAAAACCATCGATAGTAAACTGGGTACCCGCGCTAATTTGTACGAGCCATCAACCTTTATGATATCGATGGGGAAACCCGCTACTGAAGATGAAGGTAAAGTATTTTTAGGCTCGCTGGAATGGTCGGGCAATTTCAGAGTCGATTTTGAATACGACCCGGCAGATAACCTAAGGCTGATAGCCGGTATCAATAACGCCGCCTCAGAATACCGATTAAAGCCGGGCGAAGAGTTTACAACACCTGCATTGGTGTATACCTACTCCGACCATGGCCGTGGCGATGCCAGCAGGCAACTGCACCGCTGGGCGCGCCAATATAAAATTGTTGACGGAAACGGATCAAGGCTAACATTATTAAATAACTGGGAATCTACCTACTTTGATTTTAACGAGGCTAAACTGGCCCAGCTGATAAAAGACACCAAAAAACTTGGTGCCGATATGTTTTTGCTGGATGATGGCTGGTTTGGTAATAACCACCCCCGTAATGGCGATAATGCCGGCCTGGGCGATTGGCAGGAAAACAAACTGAAATTGCCAAACGGGATAAGCTCGCTGGTAAAAGAAGCGCAGGCAAATGGCGTAAAATTTGGGATATGGATTGAGCCCGAAATGGTTAACCCGGCCAGCGATCTGTACAAAGCACACCCTGATTGGGTGATAAAAGAAGCTAACCGTCCCGAAAAATATTTCAGGAACCAGTTGGTGCTCGATCTGACAAACCCTAAAGTGCAGGACTTTGTATTTAGTGTGGTTGATAACCTGTTTACCAGGAACCCCGACCTGGCTTATATTAAGTGGGATTGTAACGCGGTTATTTATAACGCACATTCACAATACCTGAAGAAAGACCAGTCGCACCTGTATGTTGATTATGTGAAAGGGCTGTATAAAGTACTTGATCGCGTACGCGCCAGGTACCCAAAAGTTCCATTGATGCTGTGCTCTGGCGGTGGCGGCCGTGTAGATTACGGCGCGCTTAAATACTTTACGGAGTATTGGCCAAGCGATAACACCGACCCGCTGGAAAGAATCTTTATTCAATGGGAGTATTCATATTTCTTCCCTGCCATTGCAAGCTCAAACCATGTTACCGACTGGGGTAAACAGCCAATCAAATTTAGGGTGGATGTAGCTATGATGGGCAAAATGGGTTTTGATATTGTGGTAGGTAAATTAAATGATAAAGACCTTGGCTTTTGCCAGCAGGCTTTAAAAAACTACGATGCCTTAAAAGATGTAATTTGGCATGGCGACCAGTACCGCCTGCAAAACCCATGGGATAATGATGCAGCGGCATTAATGTATGTAAACGATTCAAAATCAAAAGCGGTTGTATTTAACTACCTTGTAAATAACCGTTACGGTACCGGCACAAAATCACCTATCCGTTTTAAGGGCTTAGACCCGCAAAAGAAGTATACGGTTAAGGAGATAAACCTTTACCCGGGTAGTGGCTCTGTATTACATGATAACCAGGTTTACACCGGCGATTTCCTGATGGCTGTTGGTATTAACCCCGAAATAAGCAGCTACCACACCAGTGTAGTATTGCAATTAGATGCGGTAAATTAATAAATTACACACTGTTCCGCTTTGTTCTGTTCATAAATGGAACAGGCGGAACAAATAAGGCCTTCGCTGTAAGTAATAGTTGCTTTGCATAAACAAGTCTGCGTGTGTTATCGGCATGTAAATTTGGTAGCTTCATAATTAATATAGTAATTTAGCTAACTAAGAAAACTGCCTCCACCAGCTTATAAATGTCGAAAAACAAGTTACCAACCATAAAAGAAATAGCCAAGCGGCTTAATGTATCTGCATCAACCGTATCGCGGGCGTTGCATGATCATCCGAGCATTGGTTTGGTAACTACTATGCGGGTACACAAGGTAGCCAAAGAGATTGGCTACGAGGCCAATAAAATGGCCATCTATTTTAAAGAACGAAAAACATACACTATAGGTGTTATTATCCCTGACCTTTCCGAACCTTTCTTCTCGGCCGCGTTAACCGGGGTGGAGGACGCCGCTGAAGCCAGCAACTATAATGTGATCATCGGGCAATCGCTTGATAATTTTGAGCGCGAGAAAAAGATAGTGGAGAACATGAAAGACCACCGTGTTGACGGCGTATTGGTATCGCTCACCAAAGAAACTTCGACGTATGAGCATTTCGACAGTCTGAAAAAATATAACATACCAGTAGTGTTTTTTGATAGAGTGCCTAATCGCAAAGACATTAATTATGTAGCATGTAACCTGGTATCGGGTATGTTGCAGGCTATAACCAAACTCGTTGGCATAGGCCATACCCGTATTGGCCTTATAAACGGCCCGGCAAAGCTGGCTGCAACCCTGCAACGTTTAGAGATCTACTTCAGATGTTTAAAAGAAAATAACCTGCCGGTAGATCAGGATATTATTGTATCAACAACATTGGGCAAGGCCGATAACCTTAAGGCGATAAACAAACTCATCTCGCTTGAGGAATCGCCCACGGCTGTTATTGTATTTAACGATTACGTTTTGCTGGATTGTATAGCCGCGGTTAAAGCCGCCGGGCTTGTGGTAAATAAGGATATCAGCTTTATCAGCTTTGCTAACCTGCCCATTTGGGAATACATGGATAGCGTGCCACTTGCATCTATTGAACAGTTTGCCTATAAGCAATCATCTATGGCAGCGGGCTTTCTTTTCGATCTCATCAACAACGCAACAAAACCCAATGCAACAGAACTCCCGCTGTTGCAGCATATCATCGATTCGGAGATGATTGATTATACTCCTGCCAAATAATTATCTTTTGTTTTTAGGCAATGCTGCTAATTAAGGGTGTAATATGCCCCGAATAGCCAATAATAATCTGCTAATCAGCACGTAAGTGAATTTTGCGCAACCGTTTGCGTAAAATAGAACAAACGTTTGCGTAAACCGTGCAAACGTTTGCGTAGCTGTGTTTTCAATTCACGTTCTGGCCGCGCCCTTTCGTTAACAATAATTTTACATCACTTTTACAAATAAGCAATTAACCATGCTAAAAACTATAAACTAACTTACACAATATGATCAGAAAACTTTTACTCATCTGTACTTGCGCTCTTTTGTTTTGCCTGCCGGGTTTCTCGCAAACCTTACCGGTAACAGGGCGCGTTGTAGCAGCGCTCGATAAGCAGCCAATGCCGGGCGTAACAGTGTCTGTTAAAGGCACTACCATTGGTGGCATGACAAACACTAACGGAGAATTCTCTTTAAATGTACCGGCAGGCAAAGCAACACTTGTTGTGCGTTTTGTTGGTTATTTGCCAAAAGAGGTAGCCGTAACTGCCGGCCAAACCAACATCCAGGTACAACTAGCCGAGGATGTGCAACAGCTTAACGATGTTGTTGTGGTTGGTTACACCAGCAAAAAACAAAACGAGCTAACCAGCGCGGTTACTGTGGTATCTGCTAACAAACTGAAGGATGTTACCGCTAACGATATTGGTACCATGCTGCAGGGTAAGGTTGCCGGCTTAAACGTAGTTAACAGTTCGGGTGCGCCGGGTGCTGTAGCCGAGATAAGGCTGCGTGGTGTATCGTCTGTTAATGCCAGCCAAAGCCCGCTTTTTGTGGTTGATGGTATAATTGGCGGTAATTATGACCCTAATGATGTGGAAAGCATTACCGTATTGAAAGATGCCGGTGCTACCGCTTTATACGGTTCGCAGGCAAACGCGGGCGTTATCATTGTAACTACCAAAAGCGCCAAACAGGGCGAAACCAGGTTCGAGGCAAAAATCTCAACAGGTTTCCGTACTGCCGATTTTGGTAAGATGAACCTGATGAACAGCAACGAGCTGTACGATTACCAGAAAGAGTTTTACCGCGATTATATTGTAGGCGCACCAGATAACTCTTACAAGATAGATTTAGTGAAGTTTTACGCGGAACGCCCTTTATCGCTTCGCAACCAAAATTATAACTGGTCTAAAGAGTCGTTTAAATCGGCACCGGTGTATAACTTCTACCTGTCTGCCAGCGGCAAAACAGAAAAGAACGATTATTATGTAGGTGCATCATATTATAAAGAGAAGGGTACTTTTGTTAACACAAACTTTGAGCGTGTTAACTTACGTGGTAATTCAACCTATCATTTCTCAAAAAAACTTGATGTAACCAACAACATCAACCTTAGCGCATCGCAAGGCAAAAGCTACGATTACATGGATGTGTATTACTCGTTCCTGAATATGCCGTGGGATAACCCATACGATGCCGCAGGTAACCCAATTTATGTAGATGGTAATTCTGCATTTAAATGGTGGTCGAGAGATAAAATAAACCCGCTTAACACCGTACAAAACTCCGATCACTCATATAAAGGGTTTAACGTAAACTATGATTTGGGTATCAACTACCGCATTACCAACTGGTTAACATTTGCCAGCACAAACAGGGTATCAGCATCGTTTGATAAAGGCACAAACTATGTATCGCCGGTTGCTGCGGGTACTTATCATGGCAAAGGTTACATTGATGAGCTAAACACCCTTAACTACGGTGTTATCAGCAACCAGTTATTTAAGTTTGATTTTAGATTAGGCGACCACTCTATCAGCGGCTTTGTAGGCGGCGCGTTCGAAAGCAGCAAGAATGAATACTCCGGCGGATCTGGCCAGGGCTTGCCTGAAGGTTTAAAAGTGTTAAGTGTTGCATCTAACACACAACTGGTAAACGGCGCTAACAGTAAATATATCCTGCAATCATTAATATCGCAGGTAAACTATAATTATAAAGAAAAGTATTTCCTGTCGGGTTCATACAGGTATGATGGTTCTTCAAACTTTGCACCAAGTAAACATTACGGTGGTTTCCCATCAGTATCTGCAGCCTGGCTGGCCAGTAATGAAGAATTTTTATCAGATAACAGTGTTATCAATAACTTAAAAATACGCGGTAGCTACGGTATTACCGGTACGCAGGATATTGGCGCATCTCGCTACCTGGGGCTGTTCTCGTTAACTACACAATATAATTCACTGGTTGGCGCGGTACCTTACCAGTTAGCAAGCCCTAACCTTACCTGGGAGAGCAAACGCCAGATTAATGCCGGTATCGATATCGGTTTATTTAAAAGGGTTAATTTAACAGTAGATGTTTACCGTAACGATACCAAAGACCTGTTGCTACAAGTATCTCAACCATTATCAGTAGGTTTTGAGACCAAGTGGGAAAACGCGGGTAGCGTAATTAATAAGGGTATTGAGGTTGGTATCAATTCAACCAACATTAAAACGAAAGATTTTGAGTGGAATACTGATTTTACCATCAACTTTAACAATAACAAATTAGAGGGCTTCCCGTCAGATATCGTAAAGACGGGTTCATGGAGCATCTCGCAGATATACCGCAACGGTGGTAACCTTTTTGAATTTTATATGCCAAAATGGTTAGGTGTTGATGCACAAACAGGCGCGCCGGTTTGGGAGAAAGTTATTTATAATACCGAAGGTAAAGCTGTAGCCCGCGAAAAAACATCAGACTATGCGCAGGCTACTATACAGGAAGTGGGTTCGGCGTTGCCTAAGTTTCAGGGTGGGTTTAACAACAGTTTCAGGTATAAAAACTTTAACTTACGTGTAAGCACCTACTTTAACTATGGCAACAAAGTATTTAGTAACAACCTAAGGTTTATGATGAACGATGGCCACGAACCATATTACAACCAGATAAAGTTACCTGACGGTGCTAAAGTATGGAGCGGCCCGGGCGATACCCAGGCTACAGAGCCAAGCCCGCAAAACTCAGCTAACTCTACCGAAAACTCAACCCGTTACTTAAAAGATGGCAGCTATTTCACCATCAGGAACATTGCTTTTAGTTACACCCTGCCAACAGCATGGGCTAACAAAATAGCTATGAAGGGCGTAAGTGTTGGTGTAACTGCCGATAATGTTGCTACGTTCTCTAATTTCTTAGGTCAGGATCCGCAAACTACTATTACCCCTAACAGCTTTTCAACACCGGGCGTTTCCGACTTTAAGTATCCAAACAACCGTCAGTATTTGTTAACCGTTAATTTCAATTTTTAAGCAGGTCCCAGCCTATTAAAATTAAGTATATGAAAAAGAGAATATTCACCATAATCGCACTTGTAGTTTTTGCCGCAAGCAGCTGTAAAAACTTAGATGTTAACCCAAGCGACGCTATTAGCACGGGTACCATTGTTACTACCAGTGATGGTTTAACCAACGCCCTTAACGGGGCCTACGCTTTATTTAAAGACCATATAGAGTTTAATGGTTTGGTAGATCAGAATAATATGTACCTGCGCCAGTTCTATCACCTGAGCGATTTTGCCAGCGATGATATTGTTTGCGGCCAGGTAACTACCGATCCATTGTACTACAGCTTTAGCCTTGGCCACTCGCCATCGCAGGGTAATACCCGTTACTACTGGTATATATCTTATAAGATCATCACCGGTGTAAATACGGTTATTGATGCGGTTGAAAAATCGGGCAAAACAGATGCAAAAACTAATCAACTATTAGGCGAGTGCTACTTTCTGCGCGCGTTCTGCCACTTTAACTTGGTAAGGTTATTTGGTAAACCATATAGTGTTGACCCTAATGCACCCGGTATTATACTGCGTACCAATTTAACCGATGATGCCAAAAAAGCGCGGTCGACAGTTAAAGAGGTTTATGATTCGGTTATTGCTGATTCAGAAAAGGCAGCTACCTTAATGACCCAGCCACGTGGTGTGCAATATGCTTCGCAGGAGGCAGCATGGTCATTACTTGCACGCGTTAATCTTTATAAAGAAGATAACGCAAAAGCTATTGAATGGTCAAATAAAGTGATCAACTCAGGTAAATTCACTTTAGCTACTAAAGCAACTTACCCGGCCTTATTTGCCAATGCCACAACTGCAAGCGAAACCATTTTCTGTGTAGCTTTTACAACGGTAGATGATTACGGTAAGTTTGGTTCTATCGCCTCTATGATCTACTCAGATGGTAACTCGGGCTGGGGAGAAGAATATGCCTCATCATCATTACGCGCTGCAATGGCCCCGCATCCAGAGGATGTTCGCTGGTCATACATCGTTCCGGCAAAAGATGGCAGCGGGAATGTACAAAAGAAGAATGGTATTGAAATGTACTACATCAGCAAGTTCTCTTTTCAGGGCGGGTCGCCAAATTTAAGCTCCCCAATTATGTTCAGGATAGCAGAATTGTACCTGATACGTGCCGAGGCAGAAGCAAAAACAGGGGCAGCCCCTGCCGCGCTTGATGATGTGGATGAGATCCGCAAAAACCGCGGATTGGAAGGCTCGCTTTACAACAAAGTTTTACCTGCGGGTAAAACTGCGTTAGATGTGGTGTTAGATGAAAAACGTATTGAGATGGCATTTGAAGGCCACCGTACTTATGATGTGTTCCGTAACAAACGTACCCTGAACAAGGCTTACTGGGGGTACCACCTGGCGGGTTTAAAAGAAACCGACATTGACCTGTCAAAAACACCAACAGGTTACCCTAACCTAACAGTGCCATACACCAACCCACGTACGATATATTATATCCCTATTGATGAGGTGTTGAGCAATCCGTTAGCAACACAAAACCCATAATTTAATTATCACACAGTAACATACATATTGATATGAAAAATTTAAAAGCTTATATGTTCATGCTATCGGTAGCCTTTACGTGTGCTGTATTCAGCTCATGTAAAAAGGATAACTACGTAGCAAAAACCGACCTGCTATACGATGTAGAGGTTGATGGCGCTACGGCAACCTTTACTGTGAAAACAGAAGGTGTAACCGGTTACAAGTGGGATTTTGGTGACGGTACAACATCTACCGATGCTAAACCAACCCATACTTACCCGGGCAAAGGCAAATACGTACCAACCTTAACGGCATCTGTAAACGGTAAAAGTGTAGAAGCATCAACCGTGTTACGCATAGCCAAAACATCGCCGGTAAAGATCAATGATAATACGTTGGACGATTGGGCCGCTGTTACCAAAGATGTTGTGCAGCTTGGGGCCAAAAAAGGCATTTTCAGAAATGTTAAGTTTGATTATGACGGTAATTACATATACATGTATGCCGAAATGACCGGCAAAAAAGCAGACGGGGTTATATTTGATTTTTACATGGATTCTGACAATAACCCGGCCACGGGCCTGTTAACCGGTACTTTTACCGATGGTGGTTACGATATACTGCTGGAAGGTCAACTGCTTACAGCAGGGGTGGATATATTTTATCACAATAGCGCAAATCAAAACGATTTCTCGTTTGCCCAGCAATCAATTGCAGATGCCTATACAGTAGGCACGGTAAAAGAAGAAGCCGGTGTTGTGAAGTTTGAAATGCGTATTGCGCGTGGCAAACTTAAAGGCCTTACAGGCTCAGGTATGCGCATAGCCTTACAAGCCACCAAAAGCGATTGGTCGGTAACTTTAGGTAGCGCACCAGATGATGGTGGCCCGAGCTACTTCCTTGACATGAGTGAATAGGTTTAATTGGTTAATATCTGTTTTAAGCTGTAAGCAAAATATATATCGGGGCGCTTTATGATAAAGAATTCAACTGCTGATCAATTGGCTAACGGGCGTTTAGTGTCGTTAGATGTTATGCGCGGCATGATCATGATACTGCTTTGCGGCGAAAGCTGCAGGCTTTATGAAGCAATAAAGCACATCGATCCGGCGAAGCCTATGAGCGGGCTGATCAACCAATTCTTTCATCATCCATGGCACGGGCTGCATTTCTGGGATTTAGTTCAGCCTGCATTTATGTTCATGGCCGGTGCCGCGATGTATATTTCTTACAGCCGTAAACTGGATAAAGGCCAAAGCTGGCAGGCAAACCTGCCGCATATATTACTACGCAGCCTAAAGCTATTTATTTGCGGTGTAGCCCTGCATTGCTTTTATGCCGGCAAACCCGTTTGGGAACTTTGGAATGTGTTAACGCAGCTATCGTTCACTACTTTAGTGGCTTACCTTATCATAAGCAGGTCATACACCTGGCAGCTGGTATTTACTTTGGGTTTATTGATCCTTACCGAGGTTTTATACCGCACCATACTGATGCCTGGCTTTGACCAGCCATTTGCGGAAGGGCATAACTTTGGTGCTTACGTTGATACCCTGCTTATGGGCAAAATAAACAGCGACGGGTGGGTAACTATCAACTGCATCCCAACCGCGGCACACACCATTTGGGGAGTGCTTGCAGGCAAGCTGCTTGTATCAAACAAAACCATAGCTTACAAAATAAAGGCTTTGGTTATAGCCGGCATTATCGCGCTGGTAATTGGTTTCGGGTTAGATCTGTCGGGCATTACACCTATTATCAAACGTATCAGCACAAGTTCATTTGCTTTTGCATCGGTAGGGTGGGTGTTGCTCATGCTGGCCGCCGTTTACTGGCTGGTTGATGTAAAGCGTAACACCAAATATGCCTGGGTATTCACTGTTGTGGGCATGAATGCCATCTTTATTTACTTGTTTTTTGAAACGGTAGGTGCGCAATGGGTTAACGCTAAAGTGGCCATTTTTACCGGCGATATGCTTCATCTTTTCCTGAATGTACCTATAGGGGCAGCAGCATTGGTATCTGCTATTGCCGCATTAATTGCCGAGTGGGGCCTGTGTTACTGGCTTTATAAACGAAACATCTTTTTTAAACTATAAAACCCTAAATCATGATAAAAAAACTTACAGGATATGCCCTGAGCGTATCCCTTGCAGCCATACTGGTGTCTTCATCGTGTAAGGATAAAGACGCTAACCTTGTAAACGTTGAAAAGGTAAACGTAACTTATACCGAAAGCGGGGAAGATTTCCCCAACCCCGAGCGTGGGTTTTACCGCTACTCGGAGGTGCATTCAAGCAACTACACCGTATTAAACGAAGCCGAGTTGAAGGCCTACCGTTCGCCGCAATCTATAGAAACAGCCAATTACCAGGTGGCAAGTACGCTGGTATTCAGGTATTATATTTTAGATGATGTGGTTAACAAGGCTATTTCAGCATCGTTCTTAACCAACCTAAAAAAGGATTTTGATGCCGCACGTGCTGCGGGTGTTAAGCTTATCCCCCGTTTTGTATATACCGCTACGGCAAAACCGGGCAACTGCCCCGAAGGTTTTATTTGTCCGCTCTATGGCGATGCACCTAAAGCTATTATCCTTAGTCATATCGCACAGTTAAAACCATTGCTGCATGATAATGCCGATATTATTGCCTGCGTGCAATTAGGCTTTATTGGTGTATGGGGCGAGCAATACTACAGCGACTTTTTCGGCGATGCTTCTCCAAACGCGGCACAAGGTAAACTGCTTGACCAAAACTGGAAAGACAGGATAGAAGTAATCAAAGCCATGCTGGATGCCGTACCTGCCGACAGAATGATACAATTGCGTTACCCACAATTAAAGCAACGTTACATTTATGGTGTTAACGCGCTGCTAACCTCTGCACCATTAACAGAAAGCGGCGCTTTCAGCGAAACTGATATCGCCCGTTTAGGCTACCATAATGATTGCTTTATGGCCAGCAGCAATGATTTTGGCACGTATGAGGATTATGGCAACAGCGCAACTCCGCGCACATCTGACGGCACCGTGCTAAACACCCTTAAAGATTACTTTAAAGCCGACAGTAAATTTGTAGTGGTTGGCGGCGAAACCTGCTCTGACGATTACAGCCCAACCAACGATTGTGAACCTGCCGGTAAGATCCAGGCTGAGTTTGCCGCATTGCATTACAGCTTCATTAACGCCCATTACAATACTGCAGTTAATAACGACTGGCAGGACGGTGGCTGTATGGATAACATTAAACGTAACCTGGGTTACCGTTTTGTTTTACAAAGCGCAGTATTGCCCGATAATGTTGTTAAAGGCACTAACATGACCATTACCCTGAATATTACAAACCGTGGTTATGCCTCGCCATATAATAAACGCCCTGCCCAGTTGCTGTTGCGCAATACCAAAACCGGAGAAGTGAAATCGATAGACCTGGCGGCAGATGTACGCAGATGGTATAGCGGCGATGTAAAAGTTACTGAAAGTGTAGCTATCCCTGCTGATTTCCCTGCCGGCGATTATGAGATGCTGCTTAACCTGCCCGATGCCTACGCGAGTATTGCCAAAAGGCCCGAGTTTAGCATTCGCTTAGCCAACAATAATGTTTGGGAAGCTGCTACAGGGTACAATAAGTTAAACCACACTATAAAAGTAAATTAATACCGCTGTTATACATGATAAAGGCCCTTAAAATATGTTTGCTTGCCGCGATGTTTTGTACAGCATATACGCAACTGCGCGCGCAAACAAGCATCACTATTAAAAACGGCGAAAAGTGGTTTGGCGGTGCAGTGAACGAAGCCCATAAAATGCCTTTTAAGGATGGTTACAGTTATGATATGTATGCCGATACCCGTGGCAACCAGGCCGCTCCTTTATTAGTATCTACCAAAGGGCGTTTCATCTGGAGTGAGGAGCCTTTTAAGTTTACTGTTGAGAACAACAAATTAGTTATCAGCAATGCAAAAGGCGCGCTGACAATTGATTCGACAGGTAATGATTTGCGCGCGGCATTCAGGAATGCAGCCAAGCTTTTCTTCCCGTCAAAAAATAAATTGCCCGATACCCTGCTGTTCAGCAAGCCGCAGTACAATACCTGGATAGAGCTGGTTTATAACCAAAACCAAAAGGATATTTTAAGCTATGCCCATGCCATTATTGATAATGGTTTCCCGCCGGGCGTTATCATGATCGATGATAACTGGGCCGATTATTATGGCCGGTTTGATTTTCGTGCCGATAGGTTTACCAACGCCGCCGCAATGGTTGATGAGCTGCACAGCCTGGGCTTTAAGGTGATGATATGGGTTAGCCCGTTTGTATCGCCTGATACAGAAGTATTCAGGGAACTGCTGGATAAAAAGTTGTTGCTGTTGGCTAAAACGGTAAAAACCGGCGACCCGCAGAAAGATATTGATAAGCCTGCCATTATAGAATGGTGGAACGGCCACAGTGCGGTGCTTGATTTTACCAACTCCGATGCAAAAAATTGGTACCAGGGTAGGTTGGATCACATGGTGAAAACCTACCACCTTGATGGATTTAAGTTTGACGCAGGTGATGCTGATTTTTATCCGCCTGATGCTGTATCATTTAAACCGGCAACGCCTAACGAGCATAGCAGGTTATGGGGCGAAATAGGATTAAATTACCCCCTCAACGAATATCGCGCCATGTGGAAAATGGGTGGCGAACCATTGGTACAGCGCCTGCGCGATAAAAAGCATAACTGGGAAGACCTGCAAAAATTGATACCGCATTTAACCACGGCGGGCTTGCTGGGTTACCAGTTTACCTGCCCTGATATGATAGGCGGCGGCGAGTATGGCTCGTTCATTGGCAGGGATAAGCTGGATGAGCAACTGGTTGTACGTTCGGCGCAATGCTCGGCGTTAATGCCCATGATGCAGTTTTCGGTAGCGCCGTGGCGTGTGTTATCAAAAGATAATTTGGCTATTGTAAAAAAGGCGGTCAATATCCGAGCAAAATATACCCCATACATTATGCAGCTGGTAAAACAGGCCGCTGTAACCGGCGAACCGATTGCCCGCAGCATGGAGTATGAATTTCCTAACCAGGGCTTTGCCGATGTAAAGGGGCAGTTTATGTTGGGCAGTAAATACCTGGTAGCGCCTATGGTTGCAAGTGGAACAATGAAAACAGTTTACCTGCCAAAAGGTATCTGGAAAAACGACCTGGGTAAAATTGTAAAGGGGCCGGCTAAAATAGAAATAGAAGTTGCAGCAGACAGGTTGCCGGTGTTTGAATTAATAAAAAAATGAAATTAGAATACATAGTGTTAGCTTGTAAAGCATAGTTAAGGTGGCTGATGCGTACATAAGTAAATTTTGAACAACCGTTTGCGTAAAATAGAACAATCGGTTGCGTGGTTTATGCAAACGGTTGTTTAGCGGCATATTTAATATGTGCCCCGGCAGTGAGCTTTCGTTAGCAATAATTTTACATCATTTTTACAGATAGGTAACCAATACATAACCATATTATCATAAACAACCCGCCCCATGTGTGGATTGATATATAACAGTATAATAAAAGTATAAATGCAAAGTTCTAAAAACATAGCTGAGGTTGTATCGCATTTTAAATGTGCGGCTGATGTGGGTTCGCAAAAGGCCTATGGATCTGGCCATATTAATGATACGTTCCTGTTAAAAAATGTGCAGCCATCAGGCCCCGATTACCTGTTACAGCGAATCAATCACCGTATTTTTACCAATGTAGAAAAGCTTACAGATAATATGCGCCGTGTAACCGAGCACCTTAAAAACAAAATAAAAGAGCACGGTTATGGCGATCCGTTAAAGGAGGTAATGACCCTGATACCTACAGATAGTACCCGTTTTTTTTATAAAGACAGCTCAGGCGATTACTGGCGTATGTTCTACTTTTTAAGCGATACCAAAAGCTATGATGTAGTGAAAACCGAAAAGCAGGCTTATGAAGGCGGTAAAGCCTTCGGGAAGTTTCAGGCTATGCTGTGTGATATACCGGCGGGAGAAATATTTGAAGTGATCCCCGATTTTCATAACATTCAGAAACGCTTGCAACACCTTGATGAAGCGGTAGCCAATGATCATTTAGGCCGTGTGGCATCTGTTAAAAATGAGCTGGATATTGTGGCGAAGTATGCTGCATCAATGCAATACTTTCAGCAGCCCGAGCAAGTGGCAACTTTGCCAAAGCGCGTTATTCATAACGATACTAAGTTTAACAATGTACTGCTGGATAAAAATGACGAAGCCCAATGCGTTATCGACCTGGAAACCGTAATGGATGGCTACGTGGCTTATGATTTTGGTGATGCCATCCGTACCATCATCAATACCACAACCGAAGATGAGGCCGATCTGAGTAAAATTCAACTGAATATGCCGCTGTTTAATGCCTATGTAAAGGGGTACTTAAAAGAAGCATCGAAATTTTTAACTGATGCCGAGGTTAACTCGCTGATGAAAGGCGCATTGTTGCTTCCTTACATGCAGGCGGTTAGGTTTTTAACCGACCATATTAACGGCGATAAATACTTTAAAATAAAATTTGAAGGCCATAACCTGCAAAGGGCCAGGGCGCAGTTTCAACTGGTGAAAATGCTTGATGCCAATGCCGCCGCTATGCACAATACAATATTGAACGAAATGGACATCTATAAAACTGCGCAGTACTGATGGATATGGCAACTGGTATAAATATTCCGTACCTTAATGGCTTTGATGATCTGCGTGCGGTAGAGGCGGTATCGCAGGTTTTAGACGGGTTTGAGCAACAGCTAATACAGTATGCGCCCTGGGCAAACGGAGCGCAGCAGCCGCAGGCATCCTTTGCACTGGCTTATAGTAACGACGAGATCTATCTGAAATATTACGTAACCGAGCATACTTTAAAGGCCGAATACAGTAAATTTAACGACCCGGTGTTTGAAGATAGCTGTGTAGAGTTCTTTATTGCTTTTGATGGTGATGCAAGCTATTACAACCTGGAGTTTAACTGTATGGGTACATGCAGAGGGCAATACGGCAGGCACAAAACAGGGCGTACATTTTTACCTGTAAGCCTGCTTAAAACCATCAAACATCAAACGCAGGTTAAAAATGGTGATACAGGTAACATACAATGGGAACTAACTTTGTGCATCCCTAAAAAAATATTCAAGTATCACCCTGCGCTTTCGTTAGAAAAAAGCAATGCAAAGGTTAACTTTTTTAAGTGCGGCGATGGCCTGCCCGAACCTCATTTTTTATGCTGGAGCAAGGTAGAGGCGCAAAAGCCCGAGTTCCATCTGAGCAGGTTTTTTAAAGAGATAACTTTTAGTCCGCAAGTATATTAACGCTAAACACAAATCCCGACCTAATGATACAAGCAACAGCAGTAAGCAGTAAAAAACCAACACTCAGCCCCATATTTATTATCGGGATGCTATTTTTTATCTTCGGTTTTATCACCTGGTTAAATTCAGTATTAATACCCTACCTGAAACTGGCTTGCGAATTAACTACTGTTGAAGCTTACCTGGTAACCACCGCCTTTTATATTTCTTATTTCGTGCTGGCCATACCATCAGCAGGTATTTTAAAAATTACCGGGTTTAAAAAAGGCATGTCGGTAGGGTTGGGTATTATAGCGGTAGGTGCATTAATATTTATCCCGGCAGCGTTAACACGTTATTATGGGCTGTTCCTGTTAGGTTTATTTGTACAGGGTTCCGGGTTGGCTTTGTTGCAAACTGCATCAAACCCTTACATTACTATATTAGGCCCGCCAGAAAGCGCTGCAAAGCGTATCAGTATTATGGGCGTTTGTAATAAGGTGGCGGGTGCGTTAGCCCCAATTATCCTCGGAGCCATCACCCTCAAAAATGCTGATGGCTTAAAAGAACGCCTGGCCGCAATGGCCCCGGCCGCAAAAGTTGCGGAGCTGAACGAATTGGCATCGCGGGTGATTTTACCCTACATCGTTATCGTAATAGTGCTGCTAATATTGGCCGTTGTTATTTACTACTCCAGCCTGCCCGAGGTTGATACCGATCAGGAAGATGAATCGACTGCTATTAGCAACAGCGGCAAAACAAGTATTACACAGTTTCCGCATTTGCTTTTAGGTGTTGTAACCCTGTTCTTTTATGTAGGTGTTGAGGTTATTGCGGGCGATACCATTATCAATTACGGCAGTACGCAGGGCATTGCGTTGGGTACGGCCAAATTCTTCACCACCGGCACACTCATATTTATGTTATTAGGGTATGGCGTAGGCATCCTTTGCATCCCTAAATATTTGAGCCAGGAAAAAGCCATGAAGCTTTCTGCTGGTTTAGGTTTAATCTTATCTGTAGTGGCAATAGTAACCACAGGGTACGTTTCAGTAGGGGCTGTCGCTTTACTGGGATTGGCGAACTCCCTGGTTTGGCCTGCCATATGGCCAATGGCCTTAGCAGGGCTTGGCAGGTTCACCAAAATTGGCTCATCGCTATTAATTATGGGGATTGCTGGCGGCGCAATTGTGCCTTTGGCATACGGTGCTTTGGCGCAGGCTTTAAACCCAAGCTATGGGTACATTATTCTAATACCGGCTTATCTGATCATTCTTTACTACGCCATAAGTGGGCATAAAGTAGGTAAAGCCAAACTATCACACGAACAATTATAATCATCAATAAATAAAAACTAAAAGTTATGGATCGCAGACAATTTGTTATCAATTCGGCTGTTGGATTAGCAGGATTAACAATTTTGCCTTCAGGGTTATTATTCGCAAAAAATGCAGATAAGGTAAGGTTGGGTTATATAGGTGTGGGGCTTCGCGGCCGCAACCATATAGGTGAAGGTTTGCTTCGCGATGATGTGGAGATAGTTGCTATTTGCGACATACAGGAAAGCTCCCTGAAATTTTGCCGCGAGCAATTTGTAAAGGCAAAAAAGAAACTTCCTGCAGAATACACCGGCGGACTGGACGCATACAAAAAACTTCTCGACCGTAAAGATATTGATGGCGTTATTATAGCCACCCCATGGCAGTTCCATAAAGACCAGGCTATTGATGCCATGCGTGCCGGCAAGTATGTGGGCTGCGAGGTTATTGCCGGTATTACCGAGAAGGACCACTGGGATATATTAAAAGTACACGAAGAAACCAAAATGCCTTACATGACGCTGGAAAACGTTTGTTACCGCCGCGATGTAATGGCTGCACTAAACATGAGCCGCCAGAACCTTTTTGGCGAACTGATACACCTGGAAGGTGGTTACCAGCACGATCTGCGTGGGGTATTATTTAACGATGGTAAAAACCCTTATGGTAAAGGTGCTGAATTTGGCCCTAATACCGTAGGCGAAGCGCAATGGCGTACCCAATGGAATATTGACCGCGACGGTGATATTTACCCTACACATGGTGCAGGCCCGGTAATGAATTATATCGACATTAACCGTGGTAACAGGTTTACCAATCTGGTATCATTCTCTTCAAAATCGCGCGGGCTAAACGCTTACGTAAATAAAGTATCACCGGGGAATAAAAACGCTAAGATCCACTTTAAAAATGGCGACGTTACCACAACCACACTTAACTGTGCTAATGGCGAAACGGTTACACTTAGCCACGATACCCATCTGCCACGCCCATATTCGTTAGGCTTTAGGGTGCAGGGTACCGAAGGTATCTGGATGGATGTTGCCGATGCGGTTTACATCGAAGGCAAATCGGCCAAGTACGATGAGTGGGACAAAGCAAGCGTATGGTTTGATAAATACGACCACCCGCTTTGGAAAAAGTTTGAGAAATATGCTGAGGGCGCAGGCCACGGTGGTATGGATTGGTTTGTGTTTAACGCCTTTGTACAATCGGTAAAACAGAAAAAAGATACGCCGATAGATATATACGATTCATTAACCATGAGCGTGATAACACCACTTTCAGAAAAATCACTTAAAGAAGGGAACGCACCGCAGGCATTTCCTGATTTTACAAAAGGCAAATGGAAAGAGCGTAAGAACACCTTCGCGTTAGACGATAGCGGCTTCTAAAGAAACAGACACACATGAAAATAAAAATATTAGTGACCGGTGGACTTGGTTATATAGGTTCCCACACGGTAGTGGCATTGCTGCGCGCAAATTTTGAGCCCATCATAGTTGATAACCTGGACAATTCCAAACTTGGGATCTTGGATCAGATAGAAAAGATAGCAGGCGTAAGGCCTGCTTTTCACAACATCGATCTGTGCGATGAGGCTAAAACAGCTGCATTGATAAAAAGTGAAAAAGATTTGGAAGGCGTGATCCATTTTGCAGCGCACAAAGCAGTTGGCGAATCGGTTAGCGAGCCTTTAAAATACTACCGCAATAATTTTAATTCGTTGCTTAGTTTGCTAAAAGCGTTTGAGGGACGCACGCTAAACCTTGTGTTCTCTTCATCATGCACCGTTTACGGTCAGCCGGATGTGTTACCGGTAAATGAGGCCGCACCCGTTAAAAAGGCCGAATCGCCTTATGGCAATACTAAACAAGTAGCCGAAGAGATTTTGCAGGATATTGCCGCGGCCGATAAATTAAAGCAGATTATTTCGCTGCGATATTTTAACCCGGTTGGTGCGCATGAATCTGCATTGATAGGCGAATTGCCTGCCGGTGTTCCGCAAAACCTGGTGCCTTTTGTAACCCAAAGCGCGGCAGGCAAGCGTGGCCCCATAACTGTTTTTGGAGATAATTACGATACCCCGGATGGCAGCTGCATCCGCGATTATATCCATGTGGTTGACCTTGCCGAAGCACATTTAGCTGCCTTAAAATTACTACTGAATGGCAAGCAGGCCACCAACTACGATGTATTTAACGTAGGCACGGGCAACGGCTACTCGGTGCTGCAACTGATCAACGCCTTTGAGCAAACCACTGGTGTAAAGCTTGACTATAAAATTGGCCCAAGGCGAGCGGGCGATATTGTAAAAGTATGGAGTGATGTAACCAAATCGAAAGGGAAGTTAGAATGGGAGGCCAAACTGAGTATTGAGGAGATGATGCGGTCGGCCTGGGCATGGGAGCAATATTTACAAAACAATCAGATCAACTAAACAGATGCTACTTAATTTATTAGAAGAAACCCGGTACGAAAAAGTACCTGTAAAAATATACGATACCGATAGCGAGGCGAGTTTGGATGTTGCCAAACGCATAGCAACCATCATCAAACAAAAGCAGGCTGAAGGAAAAACCGCTGTGCTGGGCTTGGCAACCGGTGTATCGCCCATAAAAGTTTACCAGGAACTGATAAGGTTGCACAAAGAAGAAAGCCTGAGTTTTAAAAACGTGGTAACCTTTAACCTGGATGAATACTACCCAATTCAGCCAGGTTCGGCACAGAGCTATGTGCGGTTCATGAAGGAGCAATTGTTCGATCATATCGATATTGATATGGCCAATGTGAACATTCCCGATGGCACGCTGGAAGAAAAGGACATTGCCGCATTTTGCCTGGCGTATGAGAAAAAAATAAATAGCTATGGTGGTATTGATGTGCAACTTTTAGGTATTGGGCGTACCGGCCATATTGGTTTTAACGAACCGGGCTCGGCGCCAAACTCGGGTACGCGTTTAGTTACCCTGAACGATCTTACCCGCCGCGATGCATCTAAAGATTTTGGTGGTAAAGAGAATGTACCCACCAAAGCCATCACCATGGGCATCGGTACCATCTTTAAAGCCCGCGAAATTATCCTGATGGCATGGAACGGTAAAAAGGCATCCATCATCAAAAAAGCCGTAGAAGGTGTAATATCCCCGGATGTACCTGCCACCTACCTGCAAAATTCAGATAATGTTGAGTTTGTTATCGATCGCGATGCTTCTGTAGATCTTACCCGTTTTGATACCCCATGGCTGGTTAAAGATTGCGTTTGGGATGATATGCTCATCAAAAAAGCGGTAATATGGCTGGCCAAAACGCTTAACAAACCCATCCTGAAGCTTACCGAGAACGATTATAACAACAACGGTATGGCGCAACTGGCTACACAGCTTGGGCCGGTGTATAATATCAATATCAGCATATTTAATAATATACAGCATACCATTACCGGCTGGCCGGGTGGTAAGTTTAATGCCGATGATAGCCAACGCCCCGAGCGTGCTAACCCTGCTGTAAAACGTTCTATCGTGTTCTCTCCGCACCCCGATGATGATGTGATCTCGATGGGGGGCACTTTCATCCGCCTGGCCGATCAGGGGCACGAGGTGCATGTAGCCTACCAAACATCGGGCAATACCGCTGTTTGGGATGATGAGATGCTGCGCTATGTTGAGTTTGCGATGGATTTTGCCAAATCACAATCGCAGGACGCGGCTTACCTGGAAGGCCTGTATAAAAGCATGGTAACCTTCCTGAAAAGTAAAACACCGAACCAGAGCGATCCCGAAGCTATCCGCACGGTTAAGGGGCTCATTCGTAAAGGGGAGGCTATTGCAGGGGCAAGGCTTGCGGGGCTAAAAGATCAGCGCATCCATTTTATGGACCTGCCTTTTTACGATCGCAGTAAAATACAAAAGAACGTATCTTTTGAGGATGATATACAGCAAACGATGCAGCTCTTGCAGGATGTGAAGCCCCATCAGATCTTCGCGGCCGGTGATTTTGCCGACCCACATGGCACGCACAAAATTTGCTTTGAAATAATGCTGGAAGCCTTCAACCGCCTGCGGCAGATTGAAGACTGGACAAAAGACTGCTGGATATGGCTGTACCGGGGTGCCTGGCACGAGTTTGAGATCCACGAGATAGAAATGGCTGTGCCGCTATCGCCGCAGGAGGTTTTACGCAAGCGCCTGGCCATATTTAAGCATCAATCGCAAAAGGATATCCCGGTATTTCCGGGTGATGACGCGCGCGAGTTTTGGGTGAGGGCAGAGGACCGTACCCACGAAACTGCCCGCATGTACAACGAGCTCGGCCTTGCCGAATACGAAGCCATTGAAGCATTTGTACGTTGGAAACTTGATTAAACTTAACGCTTCGGTAACCATTAAGCTTTTTATACTGTTTATAAATATATTATATTTGTGTATGGATGCATTAATTGTTTACCCGGAAAATAAAGAGCAATTGACCGCTTTAAAAGCTGTTATGAAGGCAATGAAAGTTTCGTTTGAGCAAAAAAGTATTGTTTACCCGGAGTATGTGATAGAGGGTGTAAAAGAATCTTTAAAACAAGCGTCAGAAGGCCAATTAACAGCTTTTACAGGTGTTAAGGATATGCTCAATTAGTATGAGTTTACAGATTTATTATACTCCCAATTCAAGAGAGACATTTAAATCCACCTATAATTTCATTAAAAATAAATTCGGAAGTAGCGCGGCTGATAAATTTTCAATCAAAGCTGACAAAACGATTTATTTATTAGCTGATCATCCATTAATGTTTAAAGTTTCAACGATTGCGCCTGATGTTAGAGTGGGCTTGATTACAAAACAATGTTCGTTGTTTTATAGAGTTACCGAAACCGCTATTCATATATTGTTTTTTTGGGATAATCGCCAGGAACCTATTTTTTAAAAACTCGTTAAACGCTACACAACTCAAACTCACCTGTAGCTTTTTCTTCACCATTTACTATCAGGGCTATCTTATGCAAGCCAACATAAAAAGTGCGGGTAGTTATCTGTATGAATTTTTGCTTGCGGTTGATGCTCCACGTTTCTTTCGGTGCGAAGATCCGCTCGCTTATTTTGTAAACTTTTTTTGAAAATTTTCCATTCTTCATGGGGTAAAATATGGCGTACTCTAAACGTATTTTTTGTTCATCGGTATTGGTGTTTGCTACCGTGAAGGTAAACTCCACGCTGTCGCCGATGCTGATCTTTGGCGTTAATACCTTAAAGTTATTCAGTTCGATACCTTTGGTATGCAGGCCGTAATGCGCCAGTATTTCGGTATGGCCTTGTTTTAACAAGGTACGGCTGCCGTGTTTAATAATGGCATCGGTTTCTTTGCTGATGCCTGTCCACCTGGCGGCAATATCCAGCACTACTTCGGGGAAATCCTTGGCAATATCATTCAGGTTATTGGCCACACTGCGGCGTACCCATTCGGATGGATCGGCCTTCAGATTTTCCAGTATAGGCAGTATCAAGGTAACCTCTTTCTTTAAAGCAGGTACGGCCATTGCCCAGGGTAAACGCGGCCGGCTGCCTTCGCTTGCCATGCGGCGTACTTTATGGTTTTCGTGCTTTGACCACGCCAGCATTTGTTTCATCATTGGCTCGTGGTATTTGATCAGGAACGGCCTTACCGCAAATTCGCAGCTTACAAACTGTGTAGTAAATTCAAGCGCATCAACGGCTGTATCGTAATCATTAAGCCCATAAACTTCAATATAATCGGGCAGAAACATGTAAGCGAGCCCATCCTCACCAATGCCTTTTTCTCTGAGCAGGCTGATCAGGTTTTTGATGATGGCAACACCTTCCTTAAAATCAGCAGGCATAAAACTATGCAGGGTTTTAACCGTATGGCGCATACGCTCTTTCAGCTCCATATTGTCGAATGCAGGGGTGTAGATCTGCTGTGTAAACGCTTGCTTGTCAAAACCGGGCAACACATCTGTTAACGAATCTGATAACCGGCTATAAAACATGGGGGAGTAAAGGTCTTTGAGAGGGCTTGCCATGGGGTAAAAATAGGCATTAAAACAAAAAAAAGCCCGGCACTTTCGTACCGGACCTTTACTCAAAATATAAACCCTCACAAGTTCTTAGTCTGCTATAAATGTTACCGGTTCTAAATCAGGCAACTCCGCATCGGTAAATAACCGCGACTGGATCAGAAACCTGTACCCGGTAGGTATCTCTAACGAAAAGCTGGCCCCCCGGCCTTTAGTAATGGTAACCGTTAGCTGTGTATGCTGCCAATATTCAAACTGGTCTTTACTCATCCAAAACTCACAACCGTCAATCTCGCCCAGTTTTACATCGCTGCCACCCAGTTTAAACTCACCTTTTTCAAAACACATGGGCGATGAACCGTCACAGCAACCCCCGCTTTGGTGAAACATCAGGTCGCCAAAACGTCCTTTTAATTCGGCTATAAGGGCGGATGCTTCGGGTGATACCAATACTCTTTTTAACATTTTGCTACGTTTTATTAACCACAGAGTACACAGAGGTTTTCATAGAGAACACACAGAACTTTTCTTTGTGCTACCTGTGAATTTAACCATGCAAATCTCTGTTATCTCTGTGGTTAAACTTAACAAATAAGCTATCGGCCTAAAAGAAACCCAGCTTGTTTTTATTGTAAGAGATCAGCATGTTTTTTGTTTGGCGGTAATGCTCAAGCATCATCTTATGGTTCTCGCGGCCAAAGCCCGATTTTTTGTACCCCCCAAACGGTGCATGTGCAGGGTAGGCGTGGTAATTATTCACCCAAACACGGCCTGCCTGTATAGCACGCGGTACCTGATAAATCTCATGCGCATCGCGTGTCCAAACGCCGGCACCTAAGCCATACATGGTATCGTTGGCAATTTCAATAGCTTCTTCAACTGTTTTAAAAGTGGTAACACAAGCAACCGGGCCGAAGATCTCTTCCTGGAAAATGCGCATTTTGTTATGCCCTTTAAACAGGGTAGGCTGTATGTAATAGCCGGTACTTAAATCACCGTCCAGCTTTTTAACTTCGCCGCCACATAATACTTCGGCGCCTTCTTCACGGCCAATTTTAAGGTACGATTGGATCTTCTCGTACTGGTCGTTTGATGCCTGCGCGCCCATCATGGTGCTATCATCAAGCGGGTTGCCCATTTTTATGGCGTTCACACGCTCAATAACACGGGCAATAAACTTATCATAAATACTTTCCTGGATCAGGATGCGTGATGGGCAGGTACAAACCTCGCCCTGGTTAAGCGCAAACATTACAGCACCTTCAATGGCCTTATCAAAAAACGCGTCGTCGGCATCAGCTATCGATTCAAAAAAGATATTTGGCGATTTGCCACCCAGCTCCATGGTAACCGGTATAAGGTTTTCTGACGCGTACTGCATGATCAGCCGGCCTGTAGTAGTCTCGCCGGTGAACGATACTTTGGCAATGCGTGGCGAGGATGCCAGTGGTTTACCCGCTTCCGGCCCAAAACCTGTTACAATATTCAATACACCCGCCGGCAAAATTTCGCCTATTAATTCCATCAATACCATAATGGATGTTGGTGTTTGCTCGGCAGGTTTTACCACGCAACAGTTACCGGCAGCAAGGGCCGGGGCAATTTTCCAGGTGGCCATTAGCAGCGGGAAATTCCATGGGATGATCTGGCCTACAACGCCAAGCGGTTCGCTTAAAACAATGCTTACGGTAAATTCGTCGTGCTCAGATATACCGCCTTCTTCGGCACGGATAACACCGGCAAAGTAGCGGAAATGATCTATTACCAAAGGGAGGTCGGCATTTTTGGTTTCGCGGATAGCTTTGCCATTATCTATGGCCTCAACAGTAGCCAGGTAATCAAGGTTGGCTTCAATGGTATCGGCAATTTTATTTAAGATGCCTGCGCGATAGGCAGCAGATGATTTACCCCAGGTAGCAAAGGCGGCGTGCGCGGCATCTAACGCAAGTTCAATATCCTCTTTTGTAGAGCGGGCGGCCTTAGTAAATGCTTTACCATCAATAGGCGAAACGTTATGAAAATATTCGCCTTTAACCGGCGGAACAAACTTGCCGCCAATAAAATTATCATACTTATCCTTAAAGGAAGGTTTTTTATTGATAGTCATTTTTACAGGTTTTAATTAGAATTGGTTTTGCTAAGTTAGGCTGGCCGGGGGTTGGCCATTTGCACAATGCTATCAATTGGTAGCACAATAATGTCAATATGTTTGGGTTATTGTTATTACTGTTTACAATGCCTAATTTGTACTAAATATTCAGCCATGAATAATGTAAACCTACTAACGCCTTTAGGCCTCTCTAATGGAAAAGAACTGCGTACCCTGGTGGAAAATCGCAAGGCTTATACTATGAACCACTGCGAGCTGAATGTTTTTGAAACTTATGAGCGCAGCGAGCTGGTACCCCTAACCTTTAGCGACCTGGTAATAACCAGCATGTTGCGCGGTAAAAAGGTGATGCACTTGTTTGATAAGCCCGGCTTTGATTACCTGCCCGGCGAAACCGTTATTGTACCGCCGAACATCACCATGACCATTGATTTCCCGGAGGCTACGGCGCAGCAGCCATCGCAATGTACGGCGCTGGCCATCAATCAGCAGGAGATAACTAATACGCTTGATTACCTGAATGAGCATTACCCGCGCGAGGATAAATATGCCTGGCAATTAAACTATAAACAGTTTCACTTCTTTAACAATTATGAACTGGCACAACTCATCAATAAACTGATACGCATAAGTACGGGCGATGCCTTAACTAAAGATGTGCTGGCCAGTTTTACATTAAAGGAACTGCTTATCCGCATTATGCAGATGCAGAATTTGCACGAAGTAAAAGATAATATGCACGAACTATCAACGGGCAGCAGGTTTGCGTACGTGCTTGAATATATTAAACAACACCTTACCGAGAAATTGAATATTGATGCCCTTAGCCAAATGGCTTTTATGAGTAAGCCGAGTTTCTTCCGTGCTTTTAAGCACGAATTAGGCATATCCCCGGTTGATTATATCATTAAAGAGCGTATCCAATTGGCCAAGCAATTTATGAACAACCCATACAACAGCATATCTGAAGCTTGCTTTAAAGCCGGTTTTAATAACCTGAACTACTTTAGCAGGGCATTTAAGAAAATTGAAGGCATAACACCAAGCTTATACAAAGCCGGCATCAATGGCAAGGTGCATTAATTGACCATGATCTTACCGTTTACCACTGCCTTGGCAAAGCCAACCGTATCCCGGTACATTTGGGGCGATACATCGGCGTTGGTTTTAAAAAAGCGGCTAAAGTAGTACTCGTCTTCATAACCCAGCCTGTAGGCTATCTCTTTGATAGTCCGGTTTGTGAGGTATAGCTCGCGCTTGGCCTCAATAACTATACGCTCGGCAATCAGGTTGCTAACTGTTTTATTAAAATGCGTTTTGGTGATGCGGGCCAGCGCCTTTGCCGATATATTAAGCATATCGGCGTAATCGCTTGCACTATGTTTGGTTTTGAAGTTAAGCTCTATTGATTCTTTAAGGTTTTGCAGGATGAAGTTTTTGGTGTCGGTATCCTGGCTTTCCAGTTCCTGCTGCTGGGCTTTTAAGCGCGATGCCGTGATCAGGAAGATCTTGAGGTATGATATCAATATCTCGTATTGGGCCATCGCCTCGTTTTGCATTTCGGCTTTTATCTGGCCAAGCAGCATATCAAGGGTAATAGCGGTACTGGTATCAATTTTAACAAATGGCGGATGATATATGTTATTGAACAATACCCCGCTGCATGATACCTCTTTGTCATGTTTATGGATGCAGAAAAAATCGGGGTGAAACTCAATACAAACGCCGCTTACCGGTTGGCTTTCGGTAAGCATAAATGGCTGGTAAGGGGTAAAAGCCAGCAGATCATTAGCCGCAAACTCATATTCCGAAAAATCTGCCCGTAGTTTCCCGGCACCCTGTTTTAACCATATCACCGAGTAATAATTATTGCGCCGTAAGTAGTTAAAATGGCTGTTATCATCAAACGTAAACCATCTGAACAGGAAATGGCCGTTTGCCGGGTCGATAAGGGTAAGGGCGTCTTTAATATCTGTCATGGCGTATTAAACTAATTTACGGTCGGTTTCGGCAATAGGCAAATCATTGATGCTGGCAAAACGCTTTTGCATATAGCCGTTCTCATCAAACTCCCAAAGCTCGTTACCATAGCTGCGGTACCATTGGCCGCTGTGGTCATGCCATTCGTACTCAAACCGTACTGCCATGCGGTTGTCTTTAAAGCCCCATAGCTCTTTTTTTAGCTTGTAATCCAGTTCTTTTTCCCATTTACTTTTTAAAAATTGCTTTACTTCTTCGCGGCCGTTTATAAAATCGGTACGGTTACGCCATTCGGTATCAATGGTATAAGCAAGGCTTACTTTTTCAGGGTCGCGGGTGTTCCAGGCATCTTCTGCTGCCTGTACTTTTTGCTGGGCTGTTTCCATATTAAATGGTGGCAGCGGGTATTTTTTTGGTTCCATAAAAACGGATAATTTTTAAGCGTTAATAAAAGTAAACAATACAGCAAAAGCCGGTGTATTTTATTACCGACTTTTACTGTTACCTGATATTTCTATTATCGGTTTAAGCTTCTATAGCCTGTAATGGTTTTGCCACCGGGAAGTCGATCACGGTGTCGGCTGTGTTGTTAAAATAATTGGTCAGGATGTTTAGCGCAACGTGGCCAACCAATTCGCCCACTTCACCATCTGTAAAACCTGCAGCTTTTACAGCATCAACATCACCGGCGGCAACCAGGCCTTGTTTGGTAATTAATGTTGTGGCAAATTTTAAGGCGGCATCTGTTTTTGCATCGGCTGCATTTGCGTGGCGGGCGTTTAGTATGGTTTCGGCATCAATGTGAGCCAATTTTTCGCCTATGTATGAGTGTGCGGATAAACAGTAAGCACAACTGTTTTTTTCGCCTATAGCCAGGGCTAAAAGTTCGCCGGTTTTTGCACCAAGTGTGCCTTTGGCCAAAGCGCCACTTAAGTTTAGGTAGCCTTCTAATAAAGCAGGCGAGTTACCCATGGTGCGCATCATATTTGGTACTACACCAAGTTTACCTTGTATAGCGTTAAATAATTCTTTTGTTTTTCCTGTAGTTTCGTCGGGGTTTAGAGCTGTTAAGCGTGCCATTGTTTTAAGTTTTTTGTTTGTCGATATTGACAATACAAATGTGCAAACAGCCGCCCCGCTGTACCATGGATGATGTTCGTTAGTGGATGGACAATTTTCCCAACTGATATTATTTAATGTTTATTTTTACCCGTCATGAAAGATATTCCTGTACATCAGTTAGAGAAAAGGGGCAGCATCGGTATGGAGATATGGCGTTATCAAGCCGGGGAGATCCAAAATGATACTCTTGATGAAGAGATAATGAAGGCCCACCGGGATGACCACTATATATTTTTTATTGTGGAGGCGGGTGATACGGCCTTAATGATAGATTTTAACGAAATAAAGTTTTCCCCTCATACTTTATATTACATTTTGCCCGGGCAGGTGCACCACGGCCTGAGCGACGAACGGGCTGCGGGCTGGTTTATGGCGGTAGATACCATGCTGATACCGCCCGATTACCGTAAGGTGTTTGAGGGGCAGTTGGCTTTGCAAAAGCCATATTTGTTAGATGACGGGCAAATGAAACAATGTATGGGGTTGCTTGATCTGCTGCTTCAACGTTTTTTGGAACATGAAAAGAGTACCTTCAATGTATCTATAGTGCATTCACTTTTGCAGTCATTTATCGGGATCGCTGCCGGTTGCTATGCTGAGATCAACGACATAGATGTACGGGTGTCAAGACCGGTGGAGCTTTCGCGAATGTTTAAGCAATTACTGGTAGATAATTACGTAGCCATAAAAAGCCCATCCGTTTATGCAGGGATGCTTAACGTATCTGAAAGGTATTTGAACGAGGTTTTAAAAAAAGCAACCGGCTTCTCGGTAAGTTACTGGATACTGAACGAGATTATGCTGGAAGCCAAGCGCCTTTTATACTATAGCGAATGTAATGTTAAAGAAGTAGCCCATGCTTTGGGTTATGATGACCATGCTTATTTTTCACGTTTGTTTAAAAAAGCCGAGGGGATAACACCCCTTACCTTTAGGGTAACTTACCGTAAATAGTCCAATTATTACCGCATAGTTGCCATTGTTATGCGATGATTTACCCCGTTTCTTTGTAGTATCAAAATTACTCACATGGAAACATCTACATTATATAAACTCAAAAAAAAGGCCGGCGAATTTTTCGAACCACGGTTCCTGCAAACCGGCACTGTGCTGGAAGTAAGGCCATGGGCACCATCCACTTTAATTGAAATTGATTTGCATTTGCCCCTTGTTGATATGCAGCAATGGGATTACATACCCTATATCAAATTCAAGGTGGATCATTTTACATTCAGGGACTACACCCCATCCGGCTGGGATGCCGAAACCCGCACCTGCACCATTTATGTTGACGCGGTGCATAACGGCCCGGGCAGCAAATGGGCACGCCAACTAAAAAAAGGTGATACCATCAGCTATATTAAAAAAGTAGGCTTTACCCACCACCAACCCGATCAGGTATCGGCAGTAATTGCCTTGGGGGATGAAAGCAGCGTTGGACATTTGCTTGCCCTGCAAAAAATGGTACTGCCGCATACCCGTTTCTCGGGCGGCATTGTTATTGGCGAGGATGAGCACCGCAGGTTGTTTAACGAATATTTTTGGACACCTATTGAACCCGTAGCGCGCAAGGATGTTTACGGCCACAATAGCCTAATGGAATGGGTGCTTAAACAGCAATACAGCCTGGAGAATACTATATTTTACCTTGCAGGTAATAATACAATGGTAGCCCAGCTGCGTAAATTGCTTAAACAGCAGGGCTATCCATCATCGCAAATAAAAGCGCAGGGCTTTTGGTCGTAATTATTATTTCTGCTTCACGTAGGTTTCTATGATCTCGTGGTTAATGTTGAGGCTGTCTATCTTTTCGATGCCTTTTTGTACCAGCGTATCATGTTTAAACTGAACGGTGAAATCAAAGCTGCGGCCTTCCCATTCGCGGGCGTTTAGGTAGGCCAGGTGTTCGGTGTATTTGTCGCCTTTAAAATCGTAAGTACCGCCACCGGCTGTGTAGGTAGCATCTTTGCCTTTCCCTTTGCTTAGATCGTGCCGCATAAAGGCAAAGTGAGTGGCGTTTAAAACTTTTATCATTTCCTGGTTAGGCACAGGGTAGTCTTTTACGGTATCGCCTTTGGTAACCGTAACAGCCGATACCAGTTTCCAGGTGCCCTCCATTGGCGACGCTGTTGGCGGTGTATCAGGTGTTGCAGGCATTTTTGGGCTACAGGCTGCAAAGGCAATTGCCGCAAGGGGCAGTAAACGTAATAATTTCATGAGATTGAGGTTTTGTTGATTTTACTGCTAATATAAGCGCAACAATAGTAAATGCAAGTTTGTTAAGCTATTGTATGCAAACAACAAGTCGAAATTACTACTCGGGCACCAGCGGATTGGTGTTGCCTGTTCCCAATAAATCATCATACCCACCGGCTTTTCAGGATAAGTCGCGGCTTTGCTATTACGCATCGCTGTTTAATAGTATAGAGGTAAATAGTTCGTTTTATAAAGTACCGCAGGCATCCACCGTAAAAAAATGGGCCGATGATGTTCCGGATAATTTTATGTTTACCTACAAGCTTTGGCGCGATATCACACATAATAAACCATTGCTTTTTAATCAAGCGGATGTTGAACGCTTTATACAGGTGATTGATGCCGCCGGCGATAAGAAAGGTAGTTTGCTTATCCAGCTGCCGCCGGGCACAACAATAGCAGATGCTGCACAATTAGAACAATTATTAGAAAACATCAGGGATGCAAACCCTGCGTATGGCTGGGATGTAGCGGTAGAATTCAGGCACCCCTCGTGGTATAAGGATAACATTTATACTATGCTTGATAATTATGGCGTCGGTATGGTGGTACAGGATATGCCAAAATCGCTTACGCCGATGATAGATATGCCCACGGATTTTGTTTACCTGCGCTTTCATGGGCCAAACGGCGGTTACCGGGGCAGTTATACCGATGCTTTTTTATATGAATACGCCGGGTATATTAATGATTGGCTTGCAGATGGGAAAAGAGTTTACGCATACTTTAATAACACCATGGGCGATGCCATTAATAATTTAATAACGCTGAATAAGTATGTTAATGAGCTATAGCTAATTACTTTTCAATATTAATATTTGTGCTTTCGGTTTTACTGATAATTGCCTTGATCACTTCATCAAGCTCATTGGCAGATATTTCAAGAAAACCCATCAGTTCTTTATCAACGATGTTCTCCTTATCTATATTTATCATATTGATCAGGCCTAATATGCGGCATAAAGGGGCACGTACAATATGCGATTGCATGTAGGCAATCTCTCTTAGTTGAGCGTTTTGTTTTTCTATGGCCTGTGTATATTTTATGCTATCAGTAATATCCCTCGCAATTACCAATCGTTCATTTTTCCCCTGGTAAACAATATTGCTGCACCTCACTTCCGAATAAAACTCTTTCCCGTTTTTAGTTTTATGCATTACGGTTGATACTGAGGGGGTAGTAGGGTCTATTTTTTCAATTGTTTTTAAAAGGTCTTCAACATGGCTTACAGGCCTTATGTTTTTTATGGTCATGCTCTTAAATTCGCTGCGTGTATATCCATATTTGCGTATAGCCGCACCATTTACCTGTAAAAACTGTAAGGTATCGGTATCAAATATCCACATGGGCGACGGGTTGCGAAAGAACAGGCTTTTGTAATGCCCTTCCGACTCGAGAAGCTGTGAATTGAGGGCGTTTTTTTCATTAACCTGTTGCTGCAGGCTTTTTCGGAGCAAGGCCTCCTCAATTATTGTTTTCTCGAGTCCAATAATAATATGGCGCAATACCACCACGACAGATATGTTTAGAAACAAAAAGTTGGAGGAGTAAAGTATCCAGGAATCAAATGGGTATTTAACAATAAGCGGAGAATTGAATAGCTTAAAATATATAACAGCACTAAAAAAAGAGTAAATGCCGATGTTTACGATTAAAGACCATGCTATTGCACGGCCGCTAAACAGCGCTGTTATAAATACCGCCATTGCCATCAAATAAATGCTCCCCCCGCCAAATGATCCTAAGGATGCCATCATAAAAATAGTCATCAGATAAAAAACCACAATAACGTACAGCTTTTTGTAATATGGCTTTATATGGTTATTAAGGGCTAATGCAGGGATGGTGATTAACGCGAACGTATAATAAAATGGTATAAACCTGTAACCATTATTTAATAAAATTATAATGCTTGGTATTATGGCTACAAGGCTTAATGGTGTAGCATAGAGGATAATTTTGATGAAAAGGTCCTCTCTCCAAAAGTGTATATCTTTTAACTCATCCGCTACATTATCATTAAAAGCGTGTTTAATAAATATTTTATAAGTTTTCCAAATACGTTTTAAAAATAGAAACATATTATTGGGGTTTAATTAATATATTTTTATCTAAGTTAATTAAATATACAATTGGTGAAAGTGGTTATTAATTTTCATCGTAATTAAAATAAAAGAATAGTGCAATAATAGCTATGCCGGTAACTTATTGTATTAGTATGGTGGTATGCTATTAGCTTACAGGCTGCAGTAATACTACAATATGATAGTAAGGCTGCAATGCAGAACGGCATTTAACATCAGTAAATTGCACCATATATGGTATGTGTTTTCTTATAAAGCAATATACTAGTTAAAATACACACTAAACACTGTTTTTATTAAATAATTTATTTTAATATTATAGGATTATGATAAATTAACAAGTGTTATATTGAAATGCAGCAGTTTTTCAATTGAAAACCATCTTATCCGACACTTATGCATAAAAAAGCTAAACCGAGCGATCTGATAGCCTATAGCAAAGATTTTGTTCTTCACAACGAGGAAAAAGAAAAACGCGCCGCAGAATTAATTGTTGCTAATAATGAGCTTGCTTTTCAAAACCAGGAGAAAGAAAAACGGGCCGCCGAACTCATCATCGCCAATAAAGAGCTTGCCTTTCAGAATGAAGAGAAGGAGAGACGGGCGCAGGAACTGGTGCTCGCCAATAAAGAGCTTGCCTTTCAGAATAAAGAGAAGGAGAAAAGGGCAGAAGAACTGGTTATTGCTAATAAGGAGCTTGTTATCCAAAACGATGAAAAGGCTAAACGTGCTGCAGAGTTGATAGTTGCTAATAAAGAACTCATTTTTCAAAATGGGGAAAAAGAAAAACGTGCGGCTGAGCTGATCATCGCCAATAAAGAGCTTATCTTTCAAAACGGAGAAAAAAGCAAACGTGCTGCAGAACTAGCCTTGGCTAATAAGGAGCTCGTTTTTCAGAACGAGGAGAAGTGGAAGCGAGCAGCCGAACTCATCATTGCTAATAAAGAACTTGCGTTTCAAAATAATGAGAAAGAGAAACGTGCGGCAGAACTTATCATTGCAAATAAGGAACTGGTTTTTCAGAGCGGAGAAAAAGAAAAGCGTGCTGCAGAATTGATCATTGCCAATAAGGAACTTGTTTTTCAGAATGCTGAGAAGGAAAAGCGCGCTGAAGAGCTGAGCGTAGCGTACAAAAAAATTAAAAAAGCAGAAGAGGTACTGAGAGAATATATAAAAGGATTGGAACAAATGATGTTTATGACCCATCATAAAGTACGGCAGCCGGTAGCCAATATATTAGGTTTATCGCAAATGCTGGAGAAGTACATTAAAGCACCGGTTACTTTGCGCAAACTGGTTGGTTATATGAAAGTATCTGCCATAGATCTGGATACTTTCACCAAAGAACTTACTGTATTAATAGGGGCTTGGGATAAAAAAGTTAAAAAGAAAACGCAATAACATAAAAGGTTTGCATAGCCTGTTATGTTATTGCGGGTATCTACTTTTCAGGTATTCTCACCTCATTAGAATATACCTTTCATTAGGCTCATCTTCGCCTGTAGGGTACTTGTAATACAAATGTTACTATAATGCCAAAGCCCGGGTTAAACCATGGGCGGTTAGGTACCGTCATATATGCAAATTAAGAAACATGAAAAAGATATTATTGATGATAACCTTCCTGGCCGGTACAGCTGTATTAGCCCAGGCACAAACCCAGAAGGTGCATAAAACACCCGAGCAAAAAGCCCAGCACATGACCGAGGCTTTAAATAAGAAGTTAGCCTTGTCGGCAGATCAGTCTGCAAAGGTAAACGCCATTTTTACTAAAAGTGCGGTAAGCATGGATAGCCTGAAGGCTCATAAATCTGCCGACCGTAAAGCAAATATGCAGGCGCGCAAAGCTATTATGGCAAATACAAATGCCAGCCTTAAAAACGTTTTAACTGCCGACCAGCAAACTAAGTTTGCAGATATGAAAGCAAGCTTTAAAGGCAGGATGCATGGTAAACGTGGCGATCATAAAGGTATAGCGCCAGAGCAAAAAGCACAACGTATATCAAAGGTGTTGCAGAAAAAATTGAGCCTGACCCAGGATCAGTACGCTAAGGTGAATACTATTTTATTGAAACGTGCTACCCAGATGGATAGCTTAAAAGCAAACCGTTCTGCTACCGACCGTAAAGCGAACAAAGAAAGCCGCAAAGCGATACTGGTACAAACAGATGGCGAACTGAAAGCCGTATTAACAGCCGACCAGTTAAAAAACTACACTGAGCTAAAAGCCCAGATGAAAGAAAGAATGAAAAACAGGAGAGGTACTAAAGCCCCAACTGCCGGATAATTTTTGTGAGTGAGTGATGATAAAGCGGGTAGCCCATGTGGTTGCCCGCTTTTTTTGTGGCGGATAGTAGCTAATAGCTTTTAAACTGTCGTTTTTACACCTTGAAAGGCATCAAGAACAAGGATAGCGTATAAAATTAGCAGCCCTCAATTCGAGGGCTGCTAAATAATTATTGCATTACCAAAGTGGCTATTGAGTGTGGCTCGCTTGTGGTTTTGGCAGCTTTGCCTTTTATCCATAGGCTGTATTCTATTTTCTCGTCGGTGCGATTCATTACCACTACGGCTATTGAGCCATTTGGGTTTTGATAAGCGGTGGTCAACAGTTTATCCCTGCTTGCAGATGCCGCGATACGTTTTGCACCGGGTTGAATGTATTTTGAAAAATGGCCGATGTAATAGTAAGAGTTGGTATACAACAGCTTGCCTGTGCGGGTATCGGCATGTACCGGTGCAAAGCAAAAGTTACCTACGTGGTTAGGGCCACCCTTTTCATCTAAAAGAATGTTCCAATCTGTCCAACCTACGGTACCGGCATTAAAATCATTTATCATCGACAGGCCGTACCGCTCGCCCAGGGCCCAGTCGTCTAACCGGGCAAAATCAAATTTTTCCACACAACCTTCAGTAAATATCAAATTCTTATCAGGGAACGCGGCATGTGTAAGGCGGGTGTTCTCAAAGTTTTGGCCCGCACCGGTCCAGGTTTCATACCAGTGGAAACCTATACCCCAAACATATTTAGCAGCGGCAGGGTCTTCTAATATGGTGCTTGCGCGTTGGTAAAGTAAGTCGCGGTTGTGGTCCCACACAATTAGTTTTTTAGCTTTCATGCCTTGTTTCCAAAGTGTTGGGCCTAAGTAGTTCTTTACAAAATCGCGTTCTTCCTCAGCGGTGTACTTGCACGATTCCCATTTTTGTGTAGCCATTGGCTCGTTCTGTACCGATAGGCCCCAGATAGGGATACCCAGCTTTTCGTACTCTTTAATAAATTTGATGTAAAAGTTTGCCCAGCTTTGCGCAAACTCAGGTTTAAGCTTCCCGCCGTGCAGCACATCGTTGTTATCCTTCATAAAGGCAGGCGGGCTCCATGGCGATACAAACATGGTTAGCTTACCGCCCGCTACAGCTGTTGCGGCCTTTATAAAAGGTATGCGGTATTGTTTGTCGTGGCTAACATCAAATGTCGACAGGCTTTTGTCGCTATTGCTTACATAGCTGTAGCTGCTGCTGCTAAAATCACAGCTTTGTATGTTGGTGCGTGCAAGGGTAAAGCCAATACCGGTTGTTTTGTTGTAGTAAGCATTTAAAAGTTCGGTTTGTTTATCTTTTGGCAGCTTGTAAAATGTTTCGGCAACAGCATCGGTTAAGGCACCGCCTATACCCAGCATAGTTTGGAATTTTTGCGCCGGGTCAACAAATACCACGGTTTCGGTTTCGGGGGGCTGTGCTTCTGTTTCAAATTTCAGTTCGCCGGCAGGGAAAAGCCTTTTGGCCGATTCCTTTTCGGTAACATAAACCTTTACTGTCCTGTTGGCTGCAGAGTAAGGCTGCATTTTTTTAGCCGCAGGCGCCTGGCTAAACGTGCTTGCTGTAAAGCAAACAAGGCCGGCTATTAAAAATCCTTTCTTCATGGGTGAGGGCTGAAGGTTATTGGGTTAATATTTAGTTGATGGTTAATTCAGTTTATTTGATGTACCAAGCCAAAGCAGGGTATTTAAAATGAGTTTATCCTCTGCGGGGTTACCAAAAGTGTGTGATAGGTCCTTGTTGGTTTTATGCTCATAATCGATATCGTTATGCCCCATATTAAAGTATACCATTTTGTAATTGCGGTTTGCCCATACTACAGGGTAGTAGCCGCTGTGCCATATCTCGCTTTGTTTTGGGCCTGTACCTAAAGGGAAACTCACCGGGTCAATTGATGCCAGGATCTGGATATTTGGGTTTTGTGTAAGATCTTTTTCCCATCGGTACCATTCGTTTGGCGATGCCTTAAAGGTATCGCCAAGGCCCTTCATAGCAGGGTGGTCTTTCCCTTCAACCTTTAATATTGCCGATGTTGGCCGCCAGGTATTGCTGCCATACTCTCCCGATCCTAAAAAATCGTTATGGTACCAATCCCAGTTTTGCGGTACCGCCGACTGGTTAAGCGCGAACGCCGAAAAGTGGAACCCCATCCATCCGCCGCCATCCTTCATGTATTTTTCAAAAGCCACCCGCTGCAGAGAATCCTCGGGGCGGGTATCTAAAAATATCACCACCTTGTATTTGGCCAGGAAAGCAGTGTTGAGGTTGCTCCAGTTATTGGTAGAATCGTAAGTGAAGTTGTATTTTTTGGCCATCTGGGGGAACCACTTATTGGCCTCGTGCATAAAGCTGATGTGCGCCTGGTCTTCCTTGCCCGTATAAAATGCAATTACTTTAAACTTTGGCTGCGCCGGATTTTTTTTTTGCGCGATTACGCCCTGCGTAAAGCATAGGGATATAAGGCAAAGCATAAGTGCTTTTGTTTTAAAGAAGGCCATGAGGTTAGAACTTATAATTGGTTTCGGAGAGCTAATTTAATATATATAGTGTACATTTTACATACTCGGTTTTTTATTCTACGAAACGATTGAGTAGGTTCTGCTTTGATAAAATGTAAACAAGTTTTATTGTGCGTTGTATGAAATTGTAGCTTTAGGTAATCAATACGGATCTCTCCGGCAAAACAAATTTTATGGATACAATAGAACAACTGGCAAAACAGGTTAAAATTTTGACAATAACGGTAGGAGTATTGCTCATAGTACTTGTGGTTTTTGGAATAAAACTATTTACCGGTGATAAGGCATCGGCTGCCGAACTTACGGTACAACGCTTAAATATTGTTGAGTCCGATGGTACGCTGCGTATGGTTATCAGCAATAAAGAAAAACAACACCCGGGCGCTATTGATGGTAAGGATTTGCCAAAAAGAGAGCGCGATGCAGGTATGGTGTTTTTTAACGACAAAGGCGACGAATGCGGAGGACTTATGTATAGCGGTGATAAAAACGGCGCAGGTATGGTTTACTCCATCGATCAATATAAAAATGACCAGATCATGCAGTTGCAGTACAGCCAAAATGGTGAAAATAAAAAGATAAGAAGCTACGGATTTAAACTTTGGGACCGCAGTGATGACTTCACCATGGGGCAGTTAGTGAGCCATTTTGATTCGTTGAAATTGGATAATAGCAGCAAGGCCTACCGGGATGAGGTGGCACGACTTAAAGCAAAAGGGTACCTGGGTACCGAACGGTTGTTTTTAGGCAAAGCTAAAAACGGGCAAACGGGCTTGTTCCTAAGCGACAACAAAGGCAAGCCAAGGTTAAAGATCTATATAGACAGTCTTAACAGGCCGGTTATACAAACGCTTGATGAAAAGGGTGCGGTAGCGTCAACCCTGGCAGGATCAAATTAATCCTGCTGTAAAACTAGCTGATTGTATAACCGTGTCAGGCTATCCTCCCCATCCAAACAAAAGCCCGGATGTACTTTTGAGGTTTGTACCACTGTACTGCGTGTAGCCGTTAGCCAGCGAAACCGCGATGCGGCATCAAGTTCGCCGATAGGGCCGGCATCTTTACCGCCGGTAGCTATCCGTTGGAAGGATGACAGGTTCTCTTCCAACGCGTCAATGTCGAGGTCTTTTGAAAAGGCCCGCAGGCGGTCTTTGTCAATGTGGTACATCATCTTTAAAAACTTTTGTTTACTGCACAGTAAAATAACCCCCACGTTCAGGAACTCCTCGCGTTCTACCCTCGGTACAACACGGATAACGGCATACTCAAATAAGTGACGATCTTGCATTTTGTGCTTCCTTTACAAAGATATTTGAGTTGGCTAAACGGGTGTTCAAAAATTTGGCGTAGATCTGCCGCTGCTCATCTTCGGTCTCAAAAGAGCGGTCGGTAAGCCAGGCATCAGGTATCAGATCAACTACTTGCTGGATAAACTCAGGCGTTAACACTGCTTTAAACTCGGTATCAACCGCATCTAACTCGGATGCTTTACGCAGCAATACATGGTCTTTTATTTGAGTGAACGGGCGTTTGGCCTGCTCTTCCCAGTTCTCCATACTGTGATGGAAGTACAGCGCAGCGCCATGGTCTATCAGCCAAAGTTCGCGGTTAAACATCAGCATATTGGTGTTGCGTGCAGTACGGTCAACATTCATCAGCAGGGCATCCATCCAAACTATTTTGGATGCCATTTCGGTGGTGACAAAAGTAACGGTCGGGTCGAAGGTGATACTGCCCGAAAGGTAATGGAGCGCCAGGTTAAGGCCTACACTAAATTTCAGCAGGTCCTGTATCTCCTCATCCGGTTCGGTACGGCCAAAGGCTTCATCAAGGTTGGCAAATACCAGTTCGGGTACTTTAAAACCCAGTTTGCGGGCTATTTCGCCACCAATCAGGTCGGCAATAAGGGCTTTAGGCCCCTGCCCGGCACCGCGGAATTTTAGTACATATAAGAAACCGTCGTCCGCCTCGGCAATGGCAGGTAATGAACCGCCCTCGCGCAATGGCGTAACATAGCGGGTAACGTTAACGGTGCGTAATTGAGGTGTGGTATCAGCCATGGTTTGTGTGGGGCTAATATAGGGATATCTTTTTGAGAAGGCAGAGTAGCATACTTATTCAAAGACACGAAACTTCGCGTCTCCTGTCACCAAATTATTCCCACCAGCTATTAATCATTCTATTACAAAACAAACAAAATAGGCTATTTGACTATTTACCTGTAAATTACGCTTATGCCAAAGTGGTTAAAAACTTCCCTGAAAATAATTGCCGGCTTTATATTGCTTATTGTAGTGGTTGTGATAGGCTTTACGCTATACATTACTTATAATAAGACCAAGGTGCTTAAAATGGTGAATGACCAGCTTGCAAAAAGCGTTGATGGTACCCTCACCATTGGCGATATGAGCCCACGTTTTTTTAAGGGTTTCCCGGATGTTTCCCTTACGCTAAAGAATGTAATTATTCGCGATAAAAACTTCGCTCAGCATAAACACACATTGCTTGATGCTAAAGATTTTAACATATCTGTAAATACAGCAGCGCTTTTTAGGGGTACTATTGATATTAACCACATTGATATTAGTGATGCCGCCATCGATCTTTTTACCGATAGCACGGGTTACAGCAATACAGCCGTATTTAAAAAAGATCATAAAAAGGTAAAGGATAACCCATCCGAAGGCAGTTCGTCTACCCAGTTGAAAGAGTTTAGCCTAAGCAACGTTACCTTTACGGTTGATGACCGCAAGGCGCATAAGTTGTTCAATTTTGCGGTGAACGATATAAACGGGAAAATGAATTACCCGGATAGCGGCTGGCGAGCTAAGTTCCATTCGGATGTGATGGCTAAAAGTATGGCCTTTAACAGCCTGCGCGGTAGCTTTATCAAAAACCAGCAATTAAAAGGCGATTTTGATGCAGGTTATAATGAAAAAACCGGTAAAATAAACGTATCGGTTTTGCCATTGAACATTGGCGATTCTCCGTTTAAAATAAATGCTGTTTTTGCTACTGCGGATAAACCATCAGCAACTTTTACCATTAATATTGTTGCCGACCAAATATTGTGGCGGCGGGCTTCATCTTTACTGGCGCCCAATATTACAGAGGTGCTTAACCGCTTTAACATCAGCAAACCAATGGATGTTACCTGCAATTTAAACGGCAGTTTTGGCGGCAATGACGGCGGGCCTAAAATATATGTTACAGCCAAAGTTAAGGATAGCAAAATAACCATTCCGGGGGGCGACCTTGATAACTGTTCGTTCGATGGGATATATAGCAATAACTATGTTAAGGATAAAGGCTATGGGGATGATAACTCGATCATCAAACTGACAAGCTTAAAAGGGACATATAATCACTTACCATTTACTATTGATACCGGCAGTATTATTAACCTGGAAAAGCCTGTTGCCACAGGTAACTTTAGATCAAGCTTCCCGGCTGCCGATCTAAATTGGTTTTTGCAGGATGACGTTGCTAAATTTAATAATGGCTCTGCAGATATGAACCTGCGGTATACCGCAGATGTTGTTGACTATAAAATAAACAAACCCATTATAAGGGGTTCTATTAACCTGCGTAATACCGATATATACTACCTGCCGCGCAACCTTAAATTAAAAAACTCATCTATCTCGCTGAATTTTATTGGGAACGATCTGGTGCTGAACAATATTCGCCTGCAAAGCGGCAAGAGCATTGTAACCATGGAAGGCCGTGTGAAAAACTTTTTGAACCTGTATTATAACGCACCCGAGAAGATCTTGCTTACCTGGCAGATCCGTAGCCCGCAATTGTATTTGGGCGAATTTCTGGGCTTTTTAAGCGAGCGTAAAAGTGCGCCCGCCGCAAAAAGGCGGGGCAATAGCGGTAACATAGTAGATCAGTTAAGCACCGTGCTTGATAAGGGCAAGGCCGAAATGCACATGCAGGTGGCAAAAGTATATTATAAAAAGTTTTTGGCTACTGATGCCCGTGCAGACTTGCTGACTACCGACAATGGTATCATCATTCAAAATATCGGGTTAAAACACTCAGGTGGCTCATTAACCATAAACGGGCGCATGATGCAGGGGAAAGCTTTAAACAAATTCGCGGTAAATACTACTGTTAGTCATGTAAACATGCGCGAATTTTTCTACGCGTTTAACAACTTTGGCCTGCAGGATTTTACTTACGAGAACCTGCAAGGCTTTTTATCTGCCAAAACAAATATTACCGGTGGCATAACCGATGCGGGTAACCTGGCGCCGCACTCTATAGCAGGCAACCTTGACCTTAGCTTGCGTGATGCAGCTTTACTAAACTTTAAGCCTTTAATGGGGGTGGGTAAGTTCGCGTTCCCGTTCCGCAATCTGAAAAACATCCGCATCCCTAAGCTGGATGGGCATTTTACCGTAAATGGCGATATGATCACTATTAAACCCCTTGAGGTAAGCAGCAGCGTATTAAATGTGGATGTGGCCGGTTTTTACGGCCTTACCAAAGGGACAGATATCGCGCTCGACATCCCGCTGCGCAACCCCGGTAAAGACAGCCTGATAACCGATAAGGTAGAGTTAGCCAGAAAACGTTTTAAAGGCATAGTGCTTCACATCCGCGCGCACGAGGAGAATGGTAAAATGAAGATAGGCTGGAACAAGAACCACAAATAGCTATAGTATCTTTTTGCAGGTTGCCACCAATACGCCCTTATCATATAGCTCCAGGTTGCCTTCTTTGTCTATTTTGTAGCTCTCGTCAGGTCGTTCAACGCTTACGTATTTATCGCCATCCTTTTTAATTTCGGTAGCTGCCGGTGTAATGGGCGGAGTATCATTTAGGGTTAAATCTGTACCGGTAAAGGTTATAGCCTGTATGTATACTTTATGGCCGCTGCTTACCACCTCGTATGCAATTTCTTCGCCCTTGTCAGATTTAATGGCCTCATCATGCCATGCACCGATCAGTTTACCCGAATCAACTTTCATGGGTGCAGGTTTAACGGCAGCAGTGCTATCTGTTTTGGCAGTGGTGGTTTTCGCAGATCTGTCGCAGGATGTAATGGTAATAACAAGTAATACGAGTGCTGATATTTTTGCAAAGTTTTTCATAGGGTTGGCTTATTTAAAAGGCCGAAGATAGTAATTACTCCGTAACGGGTTTTCTGTACAATGTCAGATTATACCTTATGTAAACCGGTATCACAATTTTTTTATATTAGTACCGATGAAAACCCTAAACCCGTTGAAAGTAATTTACTGCCTTTTAATCCCTGTTATATTGCAAAGCTGCAGTAACGAAATAGGCGCCTGGAAAAACGAACAGATAAAACAAAGTAACCGCGACGAACTGCATGCGCTTAATGCACAAGTGTTTAAATGCCTGAAAGCAAACGATACCAAAAGCCTTGGTGCGTATATTTCAAAGGAATTATTAGACGATAATTACACCAGCCGGTTGGTAGAGCTTGCAGGCAATAAGTTAAAGCTGGATAGCTTTGTGAATTTTAATGAATACTACGTTGTAAATAAGTACACAGGTGCAGATACCATTAATAGCCCTAAACAGGGTGTTAACAGTTTTCGTTTGGTTTACCCGGGTATGGCCGAAGAAATGTACATTGCTATGTTTTTGCCAAAGAACACCAAAACGCTAAACCGGTCAATGATAACAGCAGTTTACGCCCGTTACTCATACGGATGGAAACTGGGTAAGCTGGACATTGGTACCTATACCTTTAACGGTAAAACTTCCCCCGAGCTTTATGAACAGGCAAAGCAGGAATACAAATCGGGATATTTATTCTGTGCCGCAAATACCATAACGCTTGCCACAACCTGCAGCAGGCCTAATGATATATGGCAGTATTTAGCAGAAGACAAACTATACGAGTTCAGCAAAACCGTTACAAACCAGGCTAACGCGAAGTATCATTACCCTATAATGCTCGATGGCGTGAGCACCAAACCGCGCATTATAAGGGTGTATTTTACTACAAACGACGAGGGGAGTTACCCTACCATTGGCTACCAGACACATATCAGCCTCAAAAACATTGATGCTATTAAAAAGGAGAATGAGGAGATCAGAAAAAATATTGGCAGCGTTATCCCCGGCATAGATAAAACCAACAAGATCATTTTATACACGGCCTATAACGAGATGCCCGTAAGCACCCGGATAGTGCCGCATTATGATATGAAAGATGTGCTACAGTAGCTTAATTCTTATCCACAAATTTTAAGTTGCCTGCGTTGTACCTGTCGCCGGTATCGGGGTATTTCTTTAATAAAGCCTCTATATCAGCCAGGTTTTGGGTTGATAACTGTACATCTACACTGCCGGCGTTTTCCTGCAGGTATTTGCGTTTTTTAGTGCCGGGGATAGGGATAATGTTTTCGCCCTGTTCCAATACCCAGGCAATAGCCAGTTGCGCCGATGTGCAGCCTATACCTTCAGCAATAGCGGCAAAGCCTTCGGCCAGTAAGCGGTTATTGTCGGCATGGCCCTGCTGGTAGCGCGGCAGTGTTTTACGGAAATCGCCATCTTTTAATTCGCTTACATCCAGTTTGTTGGTTACCAGTCCGCGCGCCAGCGGGCTAAAAGGTATAAAGGAAATGCCAAGTTCTTTACAAACCGGTAATATCTCTGCTTCCACATCGCGGGTCAATAACGAATATTCGCTTTGCAGTGCCGATATGGGGTGTACCGCATGCGCCCTGCGGATGCTTGCAGGTGACGCTTCCGACAAGCCTATATATTTAATCTTGCCTTCTTTTACCAGATCGGCCATGCCGCCAACGGTTTCTTCTATGGGGATGTTCTGGTCAACACGGTGGGTGTAATACAGGTCTATCACATCAATTTGCAAACGTGTGAGGCTTGCCTCAACCGCTTTTCGCATGTAAGCGGGCGACCCATCAAAGCCCGTAAGTTTGCCGCTGCTATCGGCGGTAAAGCCAAATTTGGTAGCCAGGAAAATTTTATCCCGGTTAGGTTTTAATACCTGCGAGATCAGTTTTTCGTTTTGCCCGTTGCCGTAAACATCGGCAGTATCCCAAAAGTTAATACCCAGTTCAAGTGCTTTGTTTAACGTAGCAATAGATTCCGCATCATCCGGTTCGCCGTAAGCGTGGCTCATGCCCATGCAGCCTAAGCCAATTGAGGATAGCTTTACATTGGTATTGCCTAAAGTTCTGTATTTCATAGCAGGTGGTGTAAATGTTTGATGAAGATAAGAGGTGTATGTAAAATAAGCAACGCAGTATACCAATTGTTGTTGTAATGTTTCATTAAACTGACAAAAGCAAGGGGGTAACCACAGAGTACGCAGAGGTTTCACAGAGGGCACAAAGACAGCTTTAATAACTTGACAGGCCTCTGTGATCTTTGTGTTTTTTCTCTGTGACCTCTGTGGTTAATAAAACTATCTTAATATTTATCACCATAAAAGCAGATATTTGAAACCGCTAACCAATTACCTATCTGCTATGAAGTTTCGTATTCTATTAGCAATACTCATATTTGCATTTGCGTTTAATGTATCGGCACAAACCAAACGCCTTACCTATTGTAACCCGCTTAATCTCGATTACGCCTACACCCCGTTTGAGAATTTTGCCGCATGGGGAAAACACCGCGCCACTGCCGACCCAACTGTTACACTTTTTAAAGGCAATTACTATCTGTTCAGCACCAACCAGTTTGGCTACTGGTGGAGCAGCGATATGCTAAACTGGAAATTTGTTTCGCGCAAATTTGTGCGTCCGTATAACCAGGTAAAAGGTGACGAGCTTTGCGCGCCGGGTACTTTAGTTTTGGGCGATACCTTGCTGGTGATAGGATCGACCTATAATAAAGATTTTACCCTTTGGATGAGTACCGACCCAACCCACGACACCTGGAAAGCCGCAAAGGATTACTTTCAGGTAGGTGCCTGGGACCCGGGCTTGTTTGCCGATGATGATGGTCGCGTTTACATTTATCATGGCAGCAGCAATACCCTGCCTATGTACGGGCAGGAGATAGACCGCAAAACGTTTGAACCCATCGGCCCCAAAAAAGAAATGATCAAACTGGATTGGAAGGAACATGGCTGGGAACGTTTTGGCGAGAATAACGATAATGTATTCCTGACCGGTTTTATGGAAGGCGGCTGGATGAACAAGCATAACGGTAAATACTACCTGCAATATGCCGCGCCGGGTACCGAAGGCCGCGGTTATGGCGATGGCGTTTACGTAGGCGATAAACCGCTTGGTCCGTTCACTTACCAAAAACATAACCCCTTTAGTTACAAACCCGGCGGTTTTGCAAAAGGGGCGGGGCATGGCGCTACCTGGGCCGATAAATATGGCAACTACTGGCACATCAGCACCATGGTTATTAATGTAAAGAACAACTTTGAACGCCGTAACGGCTTTTGGCCCGCAGGTTTTGATAAGGATGGCGTACTGTATACCAATACCTCTTATGGCGATTATCCGCACTATTTAGCCAATGGTAAGGAAGACCACCTGAAAAGCAATTTTACCGGCTGGATGCTGCTGAATTATAATAAGCCTGTGCAGGTTTCATCAACCCTTGGCGCTTACGAGCCAAACCTTGCGGTTGATGAGGATATTAAAACCTACTGGAGCGCAAAAACTGCCAACAAAGGCGAATGGCTGCAAACCGACCTTGGCGAAGTAAGCACCGTAAAAGCTATCCAAATCAACTACGCCGATCAGGATGCTACGTTTATGGGGAAATCATTGGGCGTATATCATCAGTATTTGATCAGCTCATCATTAGATGGCAAAACCTGGAAAACACTGGTTGATAAAAGCAAAAACAAAACCGATGTACCGCACGATTATGTGGAGCTGAAAACCCCGGCTAAAGCCCGTTACCTTAAAATAACCAACCTGCATATGCCAACGGGCAAGTTTGCATTATCAGGCTTCAGGGTGTTTGGCAAAGGGGCAGGAGTTGCGCCGGATACGGTCAGGAACCTGATTGTGCTACGTGGCGATGCCGAACGCCGTAACTCGTGGATCCGCTGGAGGCAAACGGATGGGGCAGTAGGTTATACCATTTATATGGGCACCGAGCCGGATAAGCTGTACAACAACATTATGGTATATAATGTAAACGAATACTACTTTAACGGGATGGAAAAAGGCTTACCGTATTACTTCCAGATAGAAGCTTTTAACGAGAATGGCATTAGTAAAAGAACGAAGGTGATAAAGGTGGACTGAGGAATTTAATCATCTTGTTATCCTATGTTTGTATAGGATGACATTCGCGGTTGCTTTGGCTCAAAAATTGCGCGTTTTCTAAAAACAGATCAGCATGCTTAAACTATTATCTGCCGTTATATTAATAATATTTATCAGCCTCAGCGCTAATGCCCAAACACCTGACAGCACCTTAAAACCATCGCCGGTAAAAACGCTAAGTGATGTGCAATACAACGCTTTAATAAAAGGTGAAGACTTTTATAACATGAGTTTGGTGGCCGATGTAAATAAATATCCATCGGCAGAGCAGGCTTTGAAATATAAGAAAGAGCTTGACCTGAGCCCCTCGCAGGTGACGGCCTTAACCGGCATAACTACCGAATTGAAGCGTAAAAAGATAGAAATGGGCAACTTTATGGTAACTAACGAAACCAAGATTGATGCCCTTTTTCGCGCCAAAAAGATAAGCGAAAGCGACCTAATCTTTTATACAAACCGCTATGGTTTATATATGGGCGAACTTCGAAACGCTATTTTGAAAACCTATGTAGCGGCGTATAATTTGCTCTCGCCGGGGCAGATCGCCATGCTTAATAAATTGAAAAAATCATAATTAAAACAATATGCCGATGGAATTATTTAATTTAGCGGCCAATAAAATTGTATGAAGATTACATTTGATTTTGAAAAACCACTGGCAGAATTGCAGGGGCAGATAGAAAAAGTAAAGCAGGTTGAAGAAAAAAACAAGCTTGACATGTCGGCCACAGTTGCAGAACTGGAAGCCAAGATGGAAACCACCAAGAAAGAGATCTATACCAACCTAACCGGCTGGCAAAAAGTGCAGATATCCCGCCACCCCGAGCGCCCTTATACCTTACAATACCTTGAGCTGATGTGCGATGATTTCATCGAACTTCATGGCGACCGCACGGTAGGCGATGATAAGGCGATTATAGGCGGTTTTGGGACGTTAAATGGTCAAACGGTGATGTTTATTGGTCACCAAAAAGGGCGCAACACCAAAGAGCGGCAGTATCGTAATTTTGGTATGGCTAATCCCGAGGGGTACCGCAAAGCCTTAAGGCTAATGAAAATGGCCGAGAAGTTTGGCAAGCCCGTAGTTACTTTAATTGATACCCCCGGAGCTTTCCCCGGCCTTGAAGCTGAAGAACGCGGACAGGGTGAAGCCATTGCCCGTAACCTGCTGGAAATGGCTGTATTAAAAGTGCCCGTTATTTGCGTGGTGATAGGCGAAGGTGCATCAGGCGGTGCATTAGGCATAGGTATTGGCGATAGGGTACTGATGCTTGATAACTCCTGGTACTCGGTTATTTCTCCAGAGAACTGCTCAACCATTCTGTTTAAAACATGGGAGCAAAAAGAGCGTGCCGCCGAAATGCTGAAGCTAACCTCAACAGAAATGTTGAAGAACAACCTGATTGACGGCGTTATAAAAGAACCTCTTGGAGGCGCCCATCAGGATCCGGTTGCTATGGCTGCCATCCTTAAAAAGCAATTGATAAAAGACCTTAAAAACTTAGGAGAACGCAACGTAGACGAACTGGTTGCCGAGCGTATCGAGAAATTCTGCAACATGGGTGTTGTGGAAGAAGATTGATCTTTAGGATTAAGTACGAAAAGATAAGAAACAAAAAGCGGCTCTTTAGCCGCTTTTTTTATGCACTGTTCACGCTTATCAATAAAAAGTAGATAAGTGCTAAATGTATAACTTTTGATAATGAGGGGTTTGTAAGTGTTAACGGCGTTCACGGTAGTGAACGTGAACACTTCTTACATAGGTACATTATTTCTTTTCCAGTTCTGTTATAACAGCTTTTGCCGTAGTGTTTGTTGGGTCCAGTTGTAACGAACGCTTGTAGTTTAACAGCGCCTTTTCTTTATCGCCTTTGGCATAATAAGCTTCGCCAAGGCTGTCAAACACATTGCCCGATGTTGGAAACAGCGTGGTATTGTATTCAAAAACCATTATTGCATCATCCATACGGTTGTTATTCTTAAGAGAATATCCGATCTCGTTTAGCGATGCCTCAGTATCGAAGCCATAATCGGCAGCGTATTTTGTTTTTAGGTCATTATAAAAACTAATTATTTGCTGGCCTTTAAGGCTATCCAGTTGTTTGCCAAAAGCAGCTAACACAGATTTTTTTGGCTGCTGGTAGGGCTTATTATCTAATATGGCCTGTATGGCGCGGCCTATATCGTACAGGTTATTTTGCTTATTGTTGGTCATTAAAATAACTGTTCTGCCTAAGGTAGTATTGGCTGTTAGCAGGGCCTGGTAATTTAAACTGGTGCCATCATGCTCATGTATAATAATTTTATTACCCTCTATGCTGCCACCGCCAAGGCCGCACTGTTTATTGGGGGCAAAGGGGGTAAGTATTTCTTTGGTAGATGCCGGGTTTATTAGCTTAAAGTTTTCCAAAGCTTTTTCCCATTTGTAAAAATCGTCAAGGGTAACTGCTGTCCAGCCGGTAATGGGATAGACTAGGGATGATTGCTGGAAATTATTGTTGTATGATTTAGCCATTAGCGGCGTATTGTCGTCCGGATCGATCACTGAATTGCTCATACCGCAGGGTTTCAACATTTTTTGGGCAACAAATTCATTAAAAGTTAAACCCGTTATCTTTTCAATTATGCGGCGTTGTAAAAATGTATTACTATTATTATAAGCATACTTTGTTCCGGGTTCAAAATCAAGCTTGTCAATTTTCTGCATATCGGCCCATATATCGGCGTCGTTCTTAACGGTTTTCCATTTAAGATCGGGCAAACCACTGGTATACTGCAGCAGGTTTTTTATAGCAATGGTATTTGCCCATGCCGGTAAATTTGTAAGGTATTTTGATATTTTATCATCCACACTTAGCTTGCCCTGTTCTTTTAGCATCATAATGGCAACAGCATTAAACTCTTTGGCTATTGAACCGATGTGAAAACGATATGCTGTGGTCAGTTTAGTGGTTTGCGATGCATCGGTAAATCCTAATGCCCCTTTATAAACAATTTTATTGTTATCAACTACCAAAACATTCCCTTTAAATAAACCCAGGCGATTTGTACGGTTCAGCATAGAATCTATAGTGGCTGTTTTGTTTTGGGCAGATGTAATGCCGGATATCAAAAGCAGTGAAAGCAGGATGTAAGCGTGTTTCATTATTTTAGGTTATAAAATTAAGACGCAAGCTGATGAGGTATTGTTACTGGCAGGTGCTTATATAATTGGTGCCGGGTAATACACGTATTTAGAAACAAAAAAAGCGGCTTATCGCCGCTTTTTTAATATTAATGCTTTTATTACTGTGGCTGTTGTGTTTGCAAGCCGCCAAACTTGGTGCCATAGTCTTTCAACTGTGCACCTATTTTGGTGCTTAAAGCATCTTGTTTATAGGTTTTGGTAAGCCCTTCCATACCGTTAAGTAACGATAGAAATAGCTGCACATCGCGTGTGTTTAGACCTGCATCACTTTTTTGATAAAGCATGTAGCTGTATTTTAACTGATCGATAATGTAATCATCAATCTGGTTGGCCAGCTTATTGGCTAATGTAGCATCGCCCATACGGTAAAGGCTTTCAACCATATAATACTTACGTACGGCCAGTTCTGACGATATGATCTGTGATGGCATCACTTCATCATATTTTTTAAGCGCGTTTTTAGCCAGATCTATATGTCCTTCTTTTAAAAGGTTATCGGCAAGGGTGGCATATAAACGGGTTATCAACGGGTAAAATAAATTCAAAGATTCATGATCAAGATATTTAGCGGTTTTGTAATTGCCGTATCTATACTTGTTTATCATGTTGTTATACATCACCAGGGTGTTGCTGTTTTCTTGTGGAGCGGCGGTGGTATCCGGTTTAAACGGCATCAGGCGGTAGGTAAGGCCTTCGCTGTAAAGGTACCTGTCGAGGCCCAGCATGTTATCGCTTGGTACGGTTGATGCAAAATATACAGGGCGTTTCCAGTTGTTATGCGCCAGTATATCCATCATGGCCAGGTTATCCTTGGTTACATATTTACCGGGGTAGGTCCAGTCCATTTCAGGTACTATCAGGTCTTTTTTATCGGCAGTAACTGTGCCTCCTTTAATAACATCATCAGCATTAACTGTTAATTTAAAGTTTTTGGTAGGCAGGTAATTGGCGCTTTCGCCGCTTTGATACTGTACCATGCTTTCCTTATTATCTGATGTAATAAAGTCAAACACCTCTTTAAGCTCAACCGGCCCGGCAATTTTAGCATCGTTATAGTAAATAACATCGCGTATACCCGCTTTAAACTTATCGTTAGGCATGGTAATAGGCAGCGGTGCCGATTGGTTCATCTCGCCCTTCATCTGGCGGATATACCAATCTGTGCCAAGCAAGCTTAAGTTTACTATACGTACATCCGGGCGAACGCCTTCAACTTCTTGTATATACCAAAGCGGGTAAGTATCATTATCGGCATAGGTAAACAATATAGCATTAGGTGCGCATGAGTTTAGGTAATCGTAAGCCAGGTCATGCGGGGTAAGCTTTGTAGAGCGGTCATGATCATCCCATTCCTGGCTGGCCATTAATATAGGCGCTGCCAGTAAGCATGCTACAGTTGCAATGATTGCACTTGTTTTGGCATTGAGCTTTTTGCTGAGTAATTCAGCAATAAATAATACGCCCAGGCCTATCCATATAGCAAATGCATAGAAGGAACCCGCGTAAGCGTAATCACGTTCACGGGGCTGTAAAGGGTCCTGGTTAAGGTAAAGCACAATGGCTAAACCTGTAAAAAAGAATAGTACTACTACAACACCGGCATCGCGCTGGTTGCGTTTAAAATGATAAACCATACCTATCAGCCCTATAATAAGTGGTAAAAAGTATAATCTGTTATATGATTTGCTTAGCGTAACTGTGCTTGGCAATTCTTTACCAAAATTAAAGCCGCTAAGCCAGCTGCCATCGGCACCCTGGTTAGTTTGCCCGTCCATTTCATTGGCGCGGCCTACAAAGTTCCATAAAAAGTAGCGGGTATACATTTGCGTAACCTGCCAGCTGCTGAAAAAGCCGAGGTTGGTAGCCATTGTAGGATGCTCTTCGGGGCCGAGCTGCGACCACATCCTGTAAAACTCGGCGTGGCCGGCTTTCTGACTAAACATACGTGGGAACAAGGTATTACGGTCATAAATGGTATTCAGTTTTTTGCCGGCAACCTCATATTTCTTTTCGCCTCGGCGATATATCTTGGCACCCTCGGTTTGGTCGATAACCTGCGCATCGAAATAGTTACCATACATTAAGGGCGTATCACCGTACTGGTCGCGGTTTAGGTAACTGTTTAGCGCAAAGGCATCCTGCGGATCGCTGTTATTTAGGTTTGTACCAGCTTTCGCACGGATAACGATCATTACAAAAGAGCTGTAGCCGAATAAAATAAACGCGGCGCAAATTAACACACGGTTAAGTGCAACGCGTTTTTCGCGTACTTTTAAAACATACTCTAATAAAGCCAGTATGGCTAAAGCCGCTATAAAACCAATAATGCTTGCGCTGATGGTTAGTATCAATATAAAGCAAACCACAGCTATACCTAAAAATACGTTTGATGGTTTTACGGTATAATAAATACCTGATGCCAGGGCACCAATAACCAGTAAAAAGAAAACAATAGCACCGCTGCCAAAGCCCATACCAAGGGTGTTTACAAATAACAGATCGGAGAAGGCTGCGCCTTTAACTGTAAACTGTATAACGCCCCAAAGTATAAGGGCAACGGTAATAACCCCTAATATAAACGACCAGATAGTGCCTGTAGCAGTAACGTTTTTTGCCCTGCGGAAATAAATAATAAGCGCTATAGCCGGTATAACCAATAAGTTTAATAAGTGGATACCGATGGATAAACCCATTACGTAAGCAATAAAAATGATCCATTTATCGGCGCGTGGCTCGTCGGCATGAGCTTCCCATTTAAGGATAGCCCAAAATACAATTGCCGTACAAAGTGACGATTGCGCATAAACCTCGCTCTCGACAGCCGAGAACCAAAATGTATCAGACCAGGTATAAGCTAATGCACCTACTAAACCTGCACCTATAATTTGTATAATGTTTGTTTGGGTAATTTCTTCGCCGGCTTTAACAACCAGCTTTTTAGCCAATGCGGTGATGGTCCAAAACAGGAACAGGATAGTTGCGCCGCTGGCCAGGGCCGATGCCATGTTGGTAAAGTAAGCCACCTTCATGTTATTACCGAAGGATAACAATGAGAATACCTTGCCTATCATGGTAAATAATGGCGCCCCCGGCTGGTGGGCTACCTGCAAACGGTAAATACAGGCTATAAATTCGCCGCAATCCCAAAAACTGGTTGAGGGTTCGAGCGTTAAAATGTACGTGATGGATGCAATAATGCCGGCTGCCCAGCCAAAAATATTGTTTATCTTATTGTAGTTCATGCTGTTGTTACAAGCTATAGTAGGTTTAAGCAGCCGAAAATAAGAAAAACATTACGATGTTTGCGTTAAAAGCGCTAAACCTTAACACTTTTTAACGCATGTTTTGGCTGTAAAAATTATTTAAAATACTTTTTTAAATTTTGCTTTTGACTTCCGAAAAATCGTCTTATATTTGCATTCCTTTTTGGGATGGCTTACAAACCAAAGGAGATTGCCTGATAGTATAATGGTAGTACGACGGTTTTTGGTACCGTTTGTCTAGGTTCGAATCCTGGTCGGGCAACAAAAATTTCGGATTTCGAATTTTCAATTTCGGATTTACATCTGATAGAAAAATTGAAATCCGATTGTTTTTTATAGGGGTTTGATACTATCGAAATCACAAAAAAATGCCTTTACAGTTCAATACGGTTAAGCTATTTGCAGGTTCAGGTTCGCAGGAGCTATCTAAACACATTGCTTCATCATACGGTCAGGAGCTGGGCGATGTAGTTCTATCGCGTTTCAGCGATGGCGAGTTTCAGCCGCATTTTAATGAGTCTATCCGCGGTTGCGATGTGTTTTTGATACAAAGCACGCACCAGCCAACCGATAACCTGATGGAGCTGTTAATGATGATAGATGCCGCCCGGCGTGCATCTGCCCATTATATTATAGCAGTTATACCATATTTTGGTTTGGCCCGCCAGGACAGGAAAGACAAACCCCGTGTTGCAATAGGTTCAAAACTGGTAGCTAATTTACTGGTAGCCGCAGGTATAAACCGTATCATGACGATGGACCTGCACGCTGCGCAGATCCAGGCGTTTTTTGATGTACCGGTAGATCATTTGGATGCATCTATCATATTTGTACCTTACATAAAAAGCCTTGGTTTAGGCAATATAACCATTGCATCGCCGGATATGGGCGGTTCATACAGGGCACGCAGCTTTGCGAAGTTCTTTAATGCAGAAGTGGTGATTTGCGATAAACGGCGTAAGCGTGCAAATGAAATTGAAAGCATGACCATCATTGGGGATGTTACCGATCAGGATATTGTACTGATCGATGATATTTGCGATACTGCAGGTACACTTGCAAAAGCTGCCGGTTTAATTATGGAGCGTGGTGCACGCAGCGTTCGCGCGGTTTGTACACATCCGGTATTATCAGGCAAGGCTTATGAAACTATCGAAAATTCGGCTTTAACCGAACTGATAGTAACCGATACAATACCATTAAAACACTCGAGCCCTAAAATAAGGGTGCTAACTACTGCCGATCTGTTTGCAAAAGCGATAAGCAACGTTAACGAGCATGGCTCAATAAGCCAGTTGTTTAGGGTAGATTAAGTTGAATTAAAATATCCATACCATGTTGGTGTGGCTTTGTATAATAAATAAATAATGAAATCAATTGCTATTAGCGGTTCTCCAAGAGAGAACGTAGGGAAAAGAGACGCTAAAGGACTGCGTTATCAGGGCTTAGTGCCTGCAGTACTTTACGGTGGTGCAACCCAAACCCACTTTGCAGTGTCCGCAGCTGATTTGAGAGCCGTAGTTTATACTCCGGTTGTTCATTTCATCGACATTGACATAGCTGGTGTTAAATCACAAGCTATTATTAAAGATATGCAGTTCCACCCGTTAACGGAACAACTTATCCACATCGACTTTTTATTGTTAGATGAAAAGAAACCGGTAACTATCGAGATCCCTGTAAAATTAACAGGTACTTCTCCGGGTGTTAAGGTGGGTGGTAAATTAGTTCAAAAACTAAGGAAACTGCGTGTTAAAGCATTACCTAAAGATCATTTGGATAACATCGAAGTTAGCATTGCAGCGCTTGAAGTTGGTAAATCAGTAAAAGTTAGCGAAATCAGTTTGCCTAACCTTACCATCACCAATGCAGCAGAAGATACAATTGTATCTGTAACTACTTCACGTGCATTACGCCAGGCTGAACAAGAAGCAGGTAAAAAATAATTTTGTTGGTGATTTCACCAATTCTAATTGATTAAAGCGACGGTATACACCGTCGCTTTTTTTATGCTTATTGTTTTATAACACAGGTTATTAACGCATAAAATTTTTTCACTAAAATTTGCTAAAACGATTTATATTTATAATGTTTGTGCTAAACCAATTTAGCATAAACCTTTGTTATGAGAAAACCATTACTACTACTGCTTTCGGCAATTGTACTTGTTATATCCTGTTCTAAGGATTACAAACGGTACCCAAGTCCGGGAAGAATGATCAAACAGTTCGCGCTTGCCGAAGGGCAAATAGGCCCTGCAATTTTTGATAACTCCAAACACACCATAACAGTTACTGTGCAAAAAGGAGTTAATATGGCCGCCTTAATCGCCAATATGGTGATATCCGACGGTTCAAAAGTATCCCCGGCATCAGGTACGAGTTTTAACGCTACCTCGTTAAAGCAGGTATTTGTAGTCACCGCCGAATCGGGCGAAAAAATAGAATGGAACGTTGAGTTTAAAGTGTACGATTTTTACAGTACAGACTATGGTGTATTTGCTATTACTGGCACCAACGGTAGCATGCTGCAGGTAGCAGGCGATTATACCTTTAATGAGAAGTATAAGGATAATCAAAAAATAGAAACCGGGAAAAGCGTAGACGTAATGCCTGTTTGGCAAAAATGGCACATGATATACAACAGCACAGCCGCGGGTGTAAGATATTACCAGATCCGGAATTTGTACACCGGTAAATTTTTGAATGCCAGTACCGGCGCACATGCGGGGACACAGGCCGAGCAATATCGCGAATCGGCCACTGCCGGCGAACTGTGGATGGTTGTGCAATCATCAACCCTGGGCGTATATAACATTGTTAATAAGAATACAGGCCTGGCCCTGAGTACATCGGCTACAGATAGCAAAGTAACGCTGGAAAATGCGGATGAGAAAAGCAGCGATCAGCGCTTTACCCTTAAGCCACTGCCCGAGCAAGCCTACAGGGATGATTCTGCAATAGGATTTTTTGAAAGAAATAATACCAGCCAGGGCTCGGTAGCATTTGACCAGGGTACCAGTGTACCGCTGAGTGATGGCCGTGTGCTATGGATAACGCAGGATGCATGGGACGGTTCGAGGCTGCGCGATAATCATAAATTTTCATGTTCAGACTTTTTTAACTACAACAACTCGGTAATGATCCAGCCAACGGCAACCGACTGGAATCCGGATCATACCACTAATATGACGATACCAAACAGCGCGCATGGGAGGCCAAGGCAGGTATTTAATAACCAGCCAGGAACGGATTGGTCATGGCCGGGATTGGGTGTGCAGATAGGTAACAATGTTTGGGTACAGTGCGGCGAGGGCAGGGGCCTGGGCGCCACTAACCAGTCGCTATACAAACTAACCCCTAATGCGGGCGATGAATGGTCGGCTGTACGTTATACACCGGCAGGTATGTCGGGCCAAACAGATATCAGTTATTCTACTGGTATGGTAAAGGGTAATGATGGGTATGTGTATTCTTTCGGCTCGCAGGGCTTTAACTTTGGCTATGCCAATAATATTTTTGTGGCCAGGTTTAAACAGGATGACCCATTGACCTGGACGTTTTGGAACGGTTCGTCATGGGCAAGTGCGCCCACTACCAGTGATGCTGCAAAAATCGCCGTCGGCCCGGGTAACAACAGCATCTCGTACCTCAATGGTAAATACATCATGATGTCAATGGATCAGGGCTTTAATTGCGAAGATAAGCGCGATATCTACATCTCTACATCAAACAGCCCAACAGGACCGTTCACTGCTCAGAAATATATTTATTCCGTTAGCGAATATTTTGGCGGTAAGTACGCACGTTACTATACTCCATCTATTCACCCCGAATCGGTTAATGGCCGTAACGAACTGTTACTGACCTTTTGCCTTAATTTTTCGGGCTGCGGCGTTTCAGATTGCCAGGATGGTTATCTCGATCCGTATTACTATCGTGTGAAAAATATCCGTGTACCGTATTCGATAGTGGGTTTATAAATAAAGTATAATTGTACCGATAACAGCGATAAGTTTTCTTATCGCTGTTTTTGTTTTAATAATAAAATAGCGGCGGGTTTTAAACCCCTCGCTATTTTTGTATAATTGCGCTTGTAAAAAGTTTCCCCTTCAATGGGGGCGGAGAGGTATGAAATATTTAATTGTTGGTTTAGGAAATATTGGGCCGGAATATGCCGATACACGGCATAATATAGGTTTTATGGTGCTTGATGAGCTGGCTAAAAAGGAAGGGGCTAAGTTTTATAATATGCGCCATGCCGGGTATACCGAAGTTAATTATAAAGGCCGTACCCTGCACCTCATCAAACCAACCACCTACATGAACCTTAGCGGCAAAGCGCTAAACCACTGGATGAAGGAACTGAAGATACCAGTGCAAAATGTGCTGGTAATTGTAGATGATATTGCCCTGCCATTTGGCACCCTGCGCCTTAAACCAAAAGGTAGCGCTGCCGGGCATAATGGCTTAAAACATATCGAAGCTACCCTCGGCAATAACGAGTATGCCCGCCTGCGTTTTGGCGTGAGCGATAATTACCCCAAAGGCCGCCAGGTTGATTACGTACTAAGTGGTTTTGATGACGATGAAAAACCCGAACTGCCTGCATTAATAGATCGCTCAATTGAGATGATAAAAAGCTTTGCCACCATTGGTACCGAGCTTACCATGACAAAATATAACAGGTAATCAGGTTGTTACCTAAAAAATAGTTTAAAAGTTGTTTTTGTGCAACGTTAGGAGTGTTTAGGGGTCTTTTAACCCTAAATAACACCAATGAAAAAACTTTTACTGGCAGCATTTGGCTGTTTCTTAATAGTTGCCTCTTTCGCACAAACAGCGCAGCAAAACCTAAGCATTAAAGGTATAGTAATAGATTCGGCTGCGAATAAGCCGCTTGGCTTTGTTACTGTTGCTTTAACAGATGCTGCAACCAATTTGCCCGTAAAAAGCACCCTCACCAAAGATGATGGAACCTTTGAACTAACCAATATCCCGGCAAAACCTTACAAACTGTCATTGGTGTTTATGGGTTACAAAACAAAAACTATTGATATAAACGGGGCAACAGCGGCTGTTGATGTTGGTCGGATGATGTTATCGCCCGCGAGCAACCAGCTTAAAGAGGTATCTATTGTGGCGGCAAAACCATTGATGAAACAGGAGGTTGACCGTATAAGCTACGATGTACAGGCCGACCCGGAAAGTAAAGCCCTAACCGCTCTTGATATGATGCGCAAGGTGCCCATGCTGTCGGTTGATGCATCTGATAATATAAAACTGAAAGGGGGCGGTAATTATAAAATCCTGCTTAATGGTAAGGAGTCGGCTTTAATGGCGCAAAATCCATCAGATATATTAAAAGCAATGCCGGGTACCAATATTGTAAGGATAGAAGTGATCACAACCCCTCCGGCCAAGTACGATGCCGAAGGGCTTGACGGTATTATTAACATTATTACCCAAAAAAAAGGAGACCAGGGGTACAACGGCTCAATAAACAGTAGGTACAACAGCGTTTGGGGCGAAAATATTAATTTGAATGTTACCGCAAAGCAGGGTAAATTAGGATTTAATGGTTATGTAGGTGCCGGCGCCCGCCCAAAACGGGAAACAGCCCTTGGCAGCGAAAGCGTTTTTTCAAACCCGGTATCATCATTAAACCAGGATGGTACACGCTTTTTCAGCGGCAGAAATATTTACAACAGCAACGAATTAAGTTACGAAGCCGATAGCCTTAATTTAATTACAGGTACTTTCAATTTTTATAACAACAACAACGATAATGGTAACAGCCAATACTCCGTGCAACGCGATGGTTTAAATGATATTACCCAGGCTTATAATATAATGGGTACTAACAATAGCAAATACCACGGTACTGATGCCGGGCTTAATTATCAGCTTGGGTTTAAAAACAATAAAGACCAGTTACTAACCGCATCATTTAAATACAGCAATAACAGTAGCCAACAGTTTAATGATGTGCAGGCCGATCAAACTGTTAACTATGATAACCCAAATTACAGGCAATATAACAAGGCGGGATCAAAGGAATACACTACGCAGTTAGATTACATACATCCCTTGAAAATTATTACCATTGAAGCCGGTGGTAAAATGATAGCAAGGAACAGCTTCAGTGATTTTCACACCGATACGATTAATGCTAATAACCAGTACATAACCGATAGCAAGCAAGAGAATGATTTTAGTTATCATCAGGATGTATATAGCTTATACAACTCTTACCAGTTAAAATTCACCAAATGGACGTTTAAAGGTGGGGCGCGTGTTGAACATACCGGTATTGATGCCAACTTTTCATCAACAGGCAGCACATTGAAACAAAACTTTACCAACGTAGTGCCATCAATATCTATACAACGCAGCCTTAAAAGCAGCAGCATTACTTTCGGCTTTACCCAGCGTATACAAAGGCCTGGTATATATCAGTTAAACCCTTTTGTTAATACGTCCAATCCAAAGTTTATAGTAATGGGTAACCCCGAGCTTAAGCCTGCTGTAAATAATAATTTTGAATTGGGTTACAGCAATTTTGCAAAGGGATCTATCAATATCAACACAAGTTACTCTTTTGCCAACAACACTATTCAAAACCTGCTTAAGGTTGATGAAAATGCCGTAACTACCACAACTTTTGGCAATGTTGGCAAAAATAAAAAGCTTGCCTTAAATATAAGCATCAATTACCCTATTACCACTAAACTGAACTTTAATTTCAACTCCCAAATAGCACAAGTATGGCTGCAGGGTACCTTTAACGGTAGATTTTATGCAAACAGTGGGCCACAGGGGTCCGCATTTATCAATGCCGGTTATAAGTTTGATGACGGTTACCGTATAGGCGTAAATGGCGGATACGATGGGCGCCAGGTGTTGCTACAGGGTAATGATAACTATTGGGTAGGCGCCGGATGTAGTGTATCGAAAGAATTGTTCAGTAAAAAAGCTACGGTATCGCTTTATGCCAATAATCCGTTCAAAAAATTTATCAGGTTTGATTTCCCCACCCGTACGCCCGATTTCCAAACCACTGCTTATAGCTTTAATTACTATCGCAGCATCAATATCAGTTTTAATTACAAATTTGGGAAGCTTAACAGCAGCATCAAGAAAAATCAGCGCGGAATTAATAATGACGATTCCAGCGGCAGCGGTTCTAAAAATTAATAATTTAGCGGGCAAAATATACATTCCCGATGAAAGTTTACGGCATCACCAATTGTAACACGGTAAAAAAAGCGCTCGACTGGCTAAAGGCCAACAATGTAGCCTATGAGTTTCATGATTTTAAAAAGCTTGGCGTAAGTGCCGAAAAATTAAATGAATGGGATAAAAAAGCAGGGTACGAAAAATTCATGAACAAACAAGGCCTCACCTGGAAACAGCTTGACCCGGCCGTGAAAGAAAGCATTAAAACCAAAGATGATGCCCTGCAGCTACTGCAACAAAAAACCAGCATGATCAAGCGTCCTGTTATTGAGCACGGCGATTTCCTGTTTTTTGGTTTTGACGAGGCGGTGTATAACAAAGAGTTGCTATAGCTTGCTCTGATCCCTGAAAGCAAAAATTTGTTGATCCTTAATGTAGCGCTTTTGGCATGAGGCACGTAATTAAATAAAACTACCTTATGAAAAAAATATACACTTGTTTGTTAGCCGTGGCGTTATTTACTGCCTGTAAGAAAGCGGATACAGAAGACAGGATAATAATTGAACCGCCTTACCAAAAACTGATAGCCAACGATACACTTACCAGCGGGCAGCTTTTTGGGCTAACAATTGGGCAAACAAGTGCAGAGTTGTATGCAAAAATACAGCAAGTGCAGGCTGCAGAAAAAATAGGTGGCTTATCTGTAGTTAACAACATATACACCAGCATTGATAGCCTTAAAACAAGGTTGCTTTTATACAAAGGCATTTTTATGGATGAGGCGGTAGGCACGTCAACCGGTGTGCAGCTAAGCTTCGAAAATAATAGAGTAAAAACTATTTTCCTTAATAATGGTGCTGGGCTTACACGCTGGCCGGTTAGTATTACCTCAAATAATGCCATTGCCATAGGCGACCCGGTTGACGAAATATACCAGAAGCTGGTAAACATAAAAAAAGACCCGCTATCGGCAAAAAAACTCGAACGCCTTTCAATATTTTTTAAGGATACCAATAAACCATATGACCCGCAAATGAGCGCTTCGCCGCAATGGTACTTTGTTTCAACAAAATCTGCTAAACGGTATATGTATGTTACGCTAAATTTTACCACTGGCAAACTTGTATCTATTTACACCGCCGAGTTCGAAACTCAATAGACCATCAGTGTATTGGTTTAATAACAAATAGGTAACTTCCTCATTACAACTTAATGATTATGTAAAACGGTAATTCAATAATTACTATACTTGTGTTTGTTTTTACCAAATCATTATAAAAAATTATGAAATTGAAACTAATTGCCGGTTTTACGCTGGCTTTTATGTCTGTTGCCGGCGTTAACCAGGCCCAACAGCAGCCACAGGCACCTGCAGGCAGCTATAATTACCACGAAGCTTTCGCGCCGTTCTTCTATACCAAAAATGGTTCTGAATTCCGTGCTGCTGATGGGCAGCCAGGCCCCAAATACTGGCAAAATCGTGCCGATTATCAGCTATCGGCAAAACTTAACGACCAAACCAACGAGGTTGTAGGTTCAGAGATTTTAAACTACACCAACAACAGCCCGCAAAAGCTTGATTTTTTGTGGATGCAGTTAGACCAGAACTTGTTTAAATCAGATTCCCGCGGTACGGCTATCATCCCGCCAAGCGGCAGCCGCAATGGCGGTAAAGGCGATCTGTCAAAAGGTGGTTATAATATCAAATCTGTTAAAATTATCGGTGCAAAAGGTACTGCTCCTGTAGCCGTTAAATATTTAATTGATGATACCCGTATGCAGATATTTTTGCCTACATGTGTAACTGCCAATGGGGGCCAGGTTAAACTGTCTATTGAATATTCATTCATTGTACCCGATTACGGATCTGATCGTACCGGTATCCAGGACACTAAAAACGGTAAAATATACACCGTTGCGCAATGGTACCCGCGCATGTATGTGTATGATGATATTATGGGATGGAATGCTGTGCCTTATACCGGCCCGGGCGAATTTTACCTGGAGTATGGTGATTTTGACCTGAGTATCACAGCTCCTGCAAACCATATTGTTGTAGCATCCGGCGAGTTGCAAAACCCACAGGAGGTTTACACACCCGAGCAATTGAAACGTTGGGCACTTGCCGAAAAAAGCGAGCAAACAGTAGTTATCCGCTCTGCAAGCGAAGTTACCGATGCGGCATCGCGCCCGGCTGGTAAAAAAGAACTAATCTGGCGTTTTAAAATAAAGAATGCACGTGATGCCTCATGGGGTTCATCGGCGGCCTTTATTATTGATGCCGCCAAGATGGACTTGCCAAGCGGTAAAAAATCAACAGCGATATCAGCTTACCCGGTAGAGAGTGATGGCAACAACGCGTGGGGCCGTTCTACTGAGTACGTAAAAAAATCTATCGAATTTAATTCACAAAAATGGTTTGAGTACCCTTATCCTGCTGCTATAGCTGTTGCTGGGAAAGTAGGGGGTATGGAATATCCGGGTATTGTATTCTGTGGATACAAAGCAAAAAGGGGGGATCTTTGGAACGTAAATGACCATGAATTTGGCCACACCTGGTTCCCAATGATCGTTGGCTCTAACGAGCGTTTATACGGCTGGATGGATGAAGGCTTTAACACATTCATCAACACTTTAAGCACCGCCGATTTTAACAAAGGCGAGTATGCAGGCAAAAAGCAAAATATACAGCAAGCCGGCGCTTTTGTAACTCAGCCAATATTTGAGCCTGTGTTAAGCACTCCAGAAAACCTTAAAGAACAAAACACCGGTATATTATTGTATTTTAAACCGGCTATGGGTTTAACCTTGCTGCGCGAGCAGATCCTGGGCCCTGAGCGTTTTGATTTTGCTTTCCGTACCTACGTTGCGCGCTGGGCATTTAAACACCCAACGCCTGATGACTTTTTCCGCACAATGGAGAATGCAAGCGGCGAAAACCTGAACTGGTTTTGGAGAGGCTGGTTTGTAAACAACTGGCGCCTGGATGTTGCTGTGCGCGATGTTAAATATGTTAGTGGCGACGCAAGCAAAGGCGCATTAATTACCATTGATAACCTGGATAAACTGGTTATGCCAACCATCCTTGAAATTAAAACCGTTAGCGGTAAAACCGAAAGGGTAAAACTACCGGTTGAAATATGGGAACGCAATAACACCTTTGTTTTTAAATACCCATCAACAGAAGAAATACAATCTGTTACCTATGACCCTGACAAAGTATTACCGGATTATAACCCGGACAATAATGTTTGGAAGAAGTAATTATTATAAAAAACCCGGTTTAAACCGGGTTTTTTATTGTTTTAAATATTAAAAATGCAAACCTTTGCCACTATAGGCAGGTTATCCTGTTAGCTAATCCATCAGCCATGAAAAAACTATTATTTGTTGCCGCCATTTTATTATTTATAGCATCATTTGCCCGGGCGCAAAACACCTTTAAAGGTACTGTTTACGAGAATGGCACAAATACCCGCCTATCCGATGTATTTATCCGCGATGCCAATAGCCGACAGGTAAGTATTACAGATAAGAACGGGAATTTTACCATAAACACAACCGTGGGCCATACGCTTATCTTTAATTCGCCGGGGTATAATTCAGATACCTTGTACCTGATTGACATGACTCCAAAAAAGATAATGCTTACCACGCAAAGAATCTCGTTGAGCCAGGTTAACATTACAGCCAAGCGTTCCGATTTTAACCCGCGGGAAGAATACCCCGAAGTTTACGAAAAAAGTAAAGTGTATGTGTTTTCGCCATCAACCTGGTTTAGCGGCGAAGGTAAAAAGGCACGCCGTTTAAAAAAATATTTTCAGCGCGAGGCAGAGCAACGTAGTATTGATGCCGCGTTTAGCCCGGGCTATGTAAGTAGTATTGTACCATTAAAAGGCAATGACCTGGAGAATTTTATGACGATGTTTAGGCCAAGCTACGCGTTTTTACGCAGCAACAACCGCGAATCGATGGCGGCGTATATCAATGACAGTTATAAGAAATTTATGGCCCTGCCTGCAGATAAACGTGCACCCCAGGCGTTGAAACCATAACTGGTTAGCACATGTGTAAACAGGCATAAAAAATTATAAAATATTGTATTTCAGATTTAAAACTATTTTCCTACCTTTGACGTCCCTGAAAGGAGGTATATAGGAATTATGATCATCATTAACGTAAAAGACGGCGAATCATTAGACAAAGCACTAAAACGCTTTAAAAAGAAATTCGAAAAAACAGGTGTTTTAAGAGAACTGCGTAGTCGCCAGGCTTTTGAAAAGAAATCAATTACCCGTAGGCATGAAATTAAACATGCTATCTACAAGCAGAATATGAACCTGGAAACTACTGTTTAATTTCTTTTAAAAGAAATTTACAGATTTTCTTGTCACTATAAAAAAACTATTTGTACATTCAATTTATTGGGTGTTCAAATAGTTTTTATGTTTTTAGACAGGTTTATACAGCACATCAGGTTCGAGAAAAGATACTCGCCCCACACGGTATCAGCCTACCAGAGCGACCTTGAGCAATTTATGCTCTTTTTAAACCCGCCCAACCAGCCGGTACAGGTTACAACCCCAACAGACATCAGCCATCACGACATCCGTAACTGGATGGTGCAATTAATGGATAACAAGCTGCTTGCACGCTCAGTTAACCGTAAAATAGCCACACTGCGCAAATATTTTAAATTTTTACTGCAGGAGGGGATAATAACTACCAACCCTGCATCGCGCATCAACACACCTAAAGTACCCAAGAACCTGCCAACAGTGGTAGATAGTGATAAGCTAACCGGCATGCTTGATGGTAAAATGGATGCTGCCAATGAGAAAATTTTTACAGATGATTTTGCCGGCCTGCGCGATAAACTGGTTATTGAGATGCTTTTTGGTACCGGCATGCGCCTGGCCGAAATTACCGGCATAAAAGAAACAGATATTAATTTGTACGAAGGAACTATAAAAGTTTTAGGTAAACGCAACAAACAGAGGATAATACCACTAAATAACGAGCTTATACTACTGTTAAAGCAATATAGCGGGGCAAAGAAAAGTGAAAATTTTCATAACAATTCCTTAACCTTTATCGTTACAAATAAAGGAGCGGATGCATATCCCAAGCTTATATATTTAATAGTGCAGAAATATCTTTCACATATATCAACTCAGGATAAAAAGAGCCCGCACGTGTTAAGGCATACGTTTGCAACAAGCTTGCTAAACAACGGTGCCGATTTAAATGCTATAAAGGAATTGCTTGGCCATGCTAACCTTAGCGCTACGCAAATTTATACGCACAATTCAGTAGAACGACTTAAATCTATTTATAAACAAGCCCATCCAAAGGCATAAAAAGGAGGAAAAATGAAAATTACAGTGCAATCTATTCACTTCACTGCAGACAAGAGATTACTTGATTTTATCCAAAAGAAAGTAGATAAGCTGGAGACGTTTTACGATCACATAATAAGTGGTGAAGTATATTTAAAGCTGGAGAACGTAGAGGATGAGGCTAATAAGATATCAGAGATAAAACTGATGCTGCCGGGTAACCAAATATTTGCAAAAGAGAAGTGCAAAACGTTTGAAGAGGCTACTGATTTGGTAGTTGAGAGCCTAAGGAAGCAAATTGAGAAACATAAAACAAAAAAATCTATCGCTGCCGAAGCTGCTAAAAAAGCGGCCCTTGTAACGGAAGAAGATGATTTTTAGGCATATAGCGCGGCAAAATTAAAGCCCGGATCGGCAGGTTTAAAGCCTGCCGATTTTTTTTGCAAAAATATTTTGTACAGCCTTAAATTTTTGTAGATTTGCAATCCCTTTCAGAGAGGCTTTAATCAGTCCCTTGATTATTGAGAGGGTGGTTCTTTAAATAGAAAAAAATAAGCGAAATATTATTTTGCAGCCCAAACCCCAAATTGCCGAAAGGTAAAAACGGTAACGGCGACAATTTAAGCCTCCTTAGCTCAGCTGGTAGAGCGACTGACTTGTAATCAGTAGGTCATTGGTTCGATCCCGATAGGAGGCTCTGTTTATTTCGGAAATATGGTACTTAGCTTCCAATTGAGTATTATAAATCCGAAATCAACAATGGGGGGATACCAGAGCGGTCAAATGGGGCGGACTGTAAATCCGCTGCTTCGGCTACGAAGGTTCGAATCCTTCTCCCCCCACTTTTAATTAGTGAGTTATTGAATTGGTGAATTAGTGAATTAAAATTCACTCAATCGCTAAATCAGTAATTCACTAACTATTTTTGCGGAAGTAGCTCAGTTGGTAGAGCGATAGCCTTCCAAGCTATAGGTCGAGAGTTCGAACCTCTTCTTCCGCTCTTTAAAAGGTGAGCAGCATGCGGTTCGCGGCAGGCAGGTAACTGTAAGCTGATAACTAACAACTGCAAACCAACATTAGCCGACGTAGCTCAGGGGTAGAGCACTTCCTTGGTAAGGAAGAGGTCATGGGTTCAAATCCCATTGTTGGCTCAGATACTTTTAATAATATAAAGTACATTAAGTTTAATAAATTAACCTACAAATAAAAAATAAATCATGGCAAAAGAAAAGTTTGACCGCAGCAAGCCGCACTTAAACATCGGCACTATCGGTCACGTTGACCACGGCAAAACAACCCTTACTGCAGCTATCACTAAAGTATTAGCTGATGCAGGTTTATCAGAAGCACGTTCATTTGAATCAATTGACTCTGCTCCTGAAGAAAAAGAGCGTGGTATTACTATCAACACCGCGCACGTTGAGTACTCAACTGCTAACCGTCACTATGCACACGTTGACTGTCCAGGTCACGCGGATTACGTGAAAAACATGGTTACAGGTGCTGCTCAGATGGACGGTGCTATCATCGTAGTTGCTGCAACTGACGGTCCGATGCCACAAACTCGTGAGCACATCTTGCTTGCTCGTCAGGTAGGTGTACCTTCATTGGTTGTATTCATGAACAAAGTGGATATGGTTGATGATCCTGAACTATTAGAATTAGTTGAAATGGAGATCCGTGAATTATTATCATTCTACGATTTCCCTGGTGATGATATCCCGGTTATCCAAGGTTCTGCATTGGGTGGCTTAAATGCTGATCCGAAATGGGTTGCAAAAATTATGGAATTAATGGATGCTGTAGATAACTACATTCCAATTCCTCCACGTTTAACTGACCTTCCTTTCTTGATGCCTGTTGAGGACGTATTCTCGATCACTGGTCGTGGTACTGTTGCAACCGGTCGTATCGAGCGTGGTGTTATCAACTCTGGTGAGCAGGTTGACATCCTGGGTATGGGTGCTGAGAACTTAAAATCAACCGTAACAGGTGTTGAGATGTTCCGCAAGATCCTTGACCGTGGCGAAGCTGGTGATAACGTAGGTTTATTACTACGTGGTATTGAGAAAACTGATATCCGCAGGGGTATGGTTATCTGTAAACCAGGTTCAGTAAACCCACACACTGATTTCAAAGCAGAGGTTTACGTATTATCAAAAGCAGAAGGTGGCCGTCACACTCCATTCTTCAATAAATACCGTCCGCAATTCTATTTCCGTACAACTGACGTAACAGGTGAGATCACCTTAGCTGAAGGTGTAGAAATGGTTATGCCAGGTGATAACGTTACTATCACTGTAAAGCTGATCAACGCTATTGCTATGGAAAAAGGTCTACGTTTCGCTATCCGTGAAGGTGGTAGAACAGTAGGTGCTGGTCAGGTAACTGAAATATTAGCATAATTACAATACCCTTAATTGGGTAGCAAAACGGTTAATTTTGTATAAAGTACCGGGGCTTTTGTCTCGGTACTTTATTCACAATAAGCAAATACAATACAACTCTTCGATATTTTGGAGATAGTATACACGGGAATAGTTCAACGGTAGAATAGAGGTCTCCAAAACCTTTGATCAGGGTTCGAATCCTTGTTCCCGTGCATAAGCAATTAATAAAATGGCAGGCGTAGCTGAATATATTAAAGAATCATACATTGAGTTGACCGAGAAAGTAACCTGGCCAACCTGGAGAGAGTTGCAAAGCAGCGCCGTATTGGTGTTGGTAGCTGCAATTATTATTGCTATGCTTATTTTTGGTATGGACCAGATAATCGGCTATTTGCTTAATCAGTTTTATACATCACTAACCTAATTATATAATAGATGAGTGAGCAATTAAAATGGTACGTAGTTAGGGCCATTAGTGGTAAAGAAAAAAAGGTAAAGCAATATATAGATGCGGAAGTAAACAGGTTGGGTATAACACACCTTGTGCCGCAGGTATTGATCCCTACCGAGAAATATTACCAGATGCGTGATGGTAAAAAGATAGCTAAAGAGCGTAATTATTTCCCGGGCTACGTATTAATGGAAGCCGCGCTTGATGGTGAACTGGAGCACGTTATTAAGAATATTAATAGCGTTATTGGCTTTTTGGGTGATAAGGCAGGTAATGCCATCCCTTTACGCCAGGCCGAAGTTAATCGTATTTTAGGTAAGGTGGATGAGATGAGCGCACAAGGCGAAACCATGAATGTGCCATATTACGTTGGCGAAAACGTTAAAGTAATGGATGGACCTTTCAACGGATTTAGCGGTGTGATAGAAGAGGTGAACGAAGAGAAAAAGAAATTAAAAGTAATGGTAAAGATATTTGGGCGCCGTACGCCGCTTGAATTGAATTACATGCAGGTAGAGAAAGAATAGTTTAGTGATTGGTAAATGGTTGATTTGTGAATAGTTGACCCAAGCCTGACCTAACATATACAATATTATATACACAGAGCGTTTGATAATACACGAGTGGCAACTACTCACCACTCCCAAAATCAACCACTCACAAAATCTTAAATGTTACTTAGCTTCCACTTACTAACATTGAGTTATAATTAAAACAAATCAAAATGGCAAAAGAAGTCGGTGCGATGGTAAAGCTACAAGTGAAGGGCGGCGCTGCAAACCCATCTCCACCAATTGGCCCAGCATTGGGTGCAAAGGGTGTGAACATTATGGAGTTTTGCAAGCAGTTCAACGCACGTACCCAGGACAAACCTGGTAAAGTGTTACCTGTAGTTATTACTGTTTATGTCGACAAGTCTTTCGATTTTATCATTAAAACACCTCCGGTGGCTATACAACTTTTAGAAGTTACAGGCCTAAAGAGTGGTTCGGCAGAGCCCAACCGTAAAAAAGTTGCCAGTGTAAACTGGGAGCAGGTTGAGACCATTGCTAAAGATAAAATGACTGATTTGAATGCATTTACAGTAGAATCAGCCATGAAAATGGTGGCAGGTACTGCCCGCAGTATGGGGATAACCGTATCAGGTACGGCACCCTGGAATTAATTAATTTATACAAATCAGTTTAAGACAGTGGCTAGATTAACAAAAAATCAAAAAGTGGCACTCTCCAAGATTGAGGCAAACAAAACATACACTTTAGAAGCAGCATCATCACTGGTAAAGGAATTAACCAATACCAAATTTGATTCATCTGTTGATATTGATGTACGTTTAGGTGTTGACCCGCGTAAAGCCAATCAAATGGTACGTGGTATAGCAACATTACCTCATGGAACCGGTAAAACTGTACGTGTATTGGTGCTTTGTACTCCAGATAAGGAGCAAGAAGCTAAAGATGCAGGTGCGGATTTTGTTGGCTTGGATGATTATATTGCCAAGATTGAAGGCGGATGGACTGATGTTGATATTATCATCACTATGCCAAGCGTTATGGCTAAGGTAGGTCGTTTGGGCAGAATATTAGGCCCGCGTAACCTTATGCCTAACCCTAAATCAGGAACAGTAACACCAGAAGTTGGTAAAGCTGTTGCTGACGTAAAAGGTGGTAAGATCGATTTCAAGGTTGACAAAACCGGTATCATCCATACCTCAATAGGAAAAGCATCTTTCACTGCTGAGAAAATTTATGAGAACGCATTAGAAGTATTGCAAACTATCTCTAAATTAAAACCATCAGCAGCAAAAGGCACATATTTTAAGAGCATACATATCTCTTCAACCATGTCGCCGGGTATTACAATTGAAACTAAATCAGTAGCGGGGATCTAATCATGAATAAAGAAGAAAAACACGACCTTGTTCTTGCCCTTGCTGATCAGATTAAAGAGTACGGTAATTTTTATATTACTGATACTGCTGATCTAACGGTTGCAAAAGTAAACAATATCCGTCGTCAGTGTTTCGAGGCTGATATCACCATGCAGGTTGCAAAAAATAGCTTGATCAAAAAAGCTATGGAAGCAGCAGAAGGTGATTTTACCCCGATTTATGATGTATTAAAAGGTTCTTCATCAATCCTTTTCTCAAAATCAGCAACTGCCCCGGCAAAGTTGATCAAAGCTTTAAGGAAAAAAGGTGATAAACCAGTTTTAAAAGCAGCATACATTGATTCAGCGATATTCATCGGCGATAATCAATTAGATACTTTGACCAAATTGAAGTCAAAAGAACAATTGATCGGCGAGATAGTAGGCTTACTGCAATCACCAGCAAAGAACGTTATTTCTGCATTACAATCAGGCGGAAATATATTAGCAGGTGTTGTAAAAACATTACAAGAAAGAGGTTAACGAACACCTTAAAGTTCGATATTAAACAAAAAGCATTAAGTAAAAAATAAAAAATAAAATGGCGGATTTAAAAGCGTTTGCTGAACAGTTGGTAAACTTAACAGTAAAGGAAGTAAACGAATTAGCTCAGATCTTAAAAGACGAGTATGGCATTGAGCCTGCTGCTGCAGCTGTTGCTGCTGCACCAGCTGCTGGTGGTGGCGATGACGCTCCTGCTGCTGCTGCTGAGCAAACTGCATTTGACGTAATCCTGAAAGAAGCAGGTGGTTCAAAATTAGCAGTTGTTAAATTAGTAAAAGACTTAACTGGCTTAGGTTTGAAAGAAGCTAAAGATTTAGTTGACGGTGCACCTAAAGAGGTTAAAACCGGTGTTACTAAAGAAGAAGCTCAATCTTTGAAATCTCAATTAGAAGAAGCTGGAGCAGTAGTTGAGGTTAAATAATTTAACCACACACACAATAGCATCAGACTCCGACCATTTTTGGTCGGGGTCTATTGCTGTTTATACACGTCTTGAAACAGTATAAAGCCCGGGATTTGCTTTTTACGATGAAGTACAGCAAGCTAACTGCCTGTAGTACACCACAAATCCCAACATAAATACAGGTTTAATAAATTAAATTATAACACCTTGGCAAACAATAATAACCAAAGAGTAAACTTTGCAACCAGCAGAAAGGTACTTGATTACCCCGATTTCCTGGATGTACAGTTACAATCTTTCCAGGAATTTTTTCAATTGGAAACCACGTCAGACAACCGCTACAAAGAGGGGTTGTTTAAAGTATTTGCCGAAAACTTTCCTATTTCAGACTCAAGGAACATCTTCGTTTTAGAGTTTCTTGATTACTTTATTGATCCGCCACGTTACGATATACGCGAGTGTATTGAGCGCGGGTTAACTTACAGTGTGCCATTAAAAGCAAAACTTCGCTTATCATGTAATGATGCTGAGCACGAAGATTTTGAAACAATTGTACAGGACGTGTACCTGGGAACTATCCCTTACATGACACCTAAAGGTACATTTGTTATCAATGGTGCCGAGCGTGTAATTGTATCACAGTTACACCGTTCACCAGGTGTGTTCTTTGGCCAAAGCCGCCACACCAACGGTACAAAATTATACTCGGCCCGTGTTATACCTTTCAAAGGTTCATGGATTGAGTTTGCTACTGACGTTAATAACGTGATGTACGCATACATTGACCGTAAAAAGAAATTCCCGGTTACTACGCTTCTTCGTGCAATAGGCTACGATTCTGATAAAGACATATTAGAATTATTTGAGCTTGCAGACGAGGTTAAAGTAAGCAAATCAGGCCTGAAGAAATTCATAGGCCGTAAGCTTGCTGCAAGGGTGCTTAAAAAATGGGTTGAGGATTTTGTGGATGAAGATACCGGTGAAGTGGTTTCTATCGATCGTAACGAGATCATCCTTGAGCGTGAAACCGTATTGGAAGACGACCATATTGATATGATCATTGATGCAGGTGTTAAAACCATCATCCTTAACAAGGAAGATGCTGCCACCAGTGGTGATTATACTATTATATATAATACGTTACAAAAAGATACTTCAAACTCAGAGAAAGAAGCGGTTGAGCATATCTACCGTCAATTACGTAACGCTGAACCACCTGATGAAGAAACAGCACGTGGTATCATCGACAGGTTATTCTTCTCTGATAAAAGATATGATTTGGGTGATGTGGGCAGGTACCGCATCAACCGTAAATTAAAGCTGAATACTTCTGACGATACAAAAGTATTAACCAAGCAAGATATCATAGCGATTGTGAAATACCTGATCAAATTAATCAACTCAAAAGCTGAGGTGGATGATATTGATCACTTGTCAAACCGTCGTGTTCGTACTGTTGGTGAGCAGCTTTATGCACAGTTTGGTGTAGGTTTAGCGCGTATGGCACGTACCATCCGCGAGCGTATGAACATTCGTGATAACGAGGTGTTCACACCAACCGACCTGATCAATGCGCGTACATTATCATCTGTGATCAACTCGTTCTTCGGAACAAACCAGTTATCACAGTTTATGGACCAAACCAACCCACTGGCAGAGATCACGCACAAGCGTCGTCTGTCAGCCCTTGGGCCCGGCGGTCTGTCGCGTGAGCGTGCAGGTTTCGAGGTTCGTGACGTTCACTACACCCACTACGGTAGGTTGTGTACTATCGAAACCCCGGAAGGACCAAATATTGGTTTGATATCATCACTTTGCGTACACGCCAAGATTAACAACTTAGGCTTCATCGAAACACCATACAAACGTGTGGTTGACGGTAAAGTACAGGTTGATGAACCGGTTATCTACTTATCTGCCGAAGATGAGGATGGAAAAACCATTGGCCAGGCAAATGCTTACTACGATGATAAAGGTGTATTCGCTAACCCACGTGTAAAAGCACGTTTTGAAGGTGATTTCCCTATTATCGACCCGGATAAGCTGGATCTGATGGATATCGCTCCAAACCAGATCACTTCAATCGCGGCTTCATTAATTCCGTTCCTGGAGCATGATGATGCTAACCGTGCATTGATGGGATCAAACATGCAACGCCAGGCTGTACCATTATTACGCCCTGAAGCGCCAATTGTAGGTACCGGTTTGGAAGGCCGTGTAGCAAAAGACTCTCGTACACTGATCAACGCCGAAGGCGATGGTGTGGTTGAGTATGTTGATGCTAACGAAATAAAAATTAAGTATGACCGTAACGAGCTTGACCGCCTGATATCATTTGATGGCGACACAAAAAGTTACCTGTTAACTAAATTCAAGAAAACCAACCAAAGCACTACCATCAACTTAAAACCTATCGTTAAGAAAGGTCAGCGAGTTACAAAAGGTGAAGTACTTTGCGAGGGCTACGCTACCCAGAATGGTGAGCTTGCCTTGGGCCGTAACCTTAAAGTGGCATTTATGCCTTGGCAGGGTTACAACTTTGAGGATGCGATCGTAATTTCTGAGCGTGTAGTATCTCAGGATATATTTACATCACTTCACGTTGAAGAATTTGAACTGGAAGTACGTGATACAAAACGTGGCGAAGAGGAATTGACACCGGATATCCCTAACGTATCAGAAGAAGCTACCAAAGACCTTGACGAAGACGGTATCATCCGTGTTGGTGCCGAGGTTAAAGAAGGCGATATCCTGATCGGTAAGATCACTCCAAAAGGTGAATCAGACCCTTCACCGGAAGAAAAACTGTTACGTGCCATATTTGGTGATAAAGCAGGCGATGTTAAGGATGCATCATTAAAAACTCCGCCGTCTATCGCGGGTGTTGTTATTGATACCAAACTTTTCAGCCGTGCTAAGAAAACCACTAAAGCAGAAGAAAAAGCACAAATTGAAAAACTTGATGCTAAACATGATAAAGCTGTAAAAGATCTTAAAAACACTTTGATCGAAAAGTTATTTGAGATTGTTAACGGTAAAACATCACAAGGTGTTTACAATGTTTACAAAGAGCTATTTGTTGCTAAAGGCGTTAAATTCACTCAGAAAATTCTGACTGAGCTTAACTACGAAAACATCAACCCAACAAAATGGACAACTGATGATGATAAGAACGACCAGATAAAAACCTTACTTCACAACTATAACATTAAAGTGAACGAAGAACTGGGCGCTTACCGTCGCGATAAGTTTGCCATCAGTGTGGGGGATGAGCTGCCATCAGGTATCGTACAAATGGCTAAAGTTTATATCGCTAAAAAGCGTAAGCTTAAGGTTGGTGATAAAATGGCGGGCCGCCACGGTAACAAAGGTATTGTTGCACGTATTGTACGTGACGAGGATATGCCTTTCTTAGAAGACGGTACCCCGGTTGATATTGTGTTGAACCCACTGGGTGTACCTTCACGTATGAACCTTGGCCAGATTTATGAAACCGTATTAGGTTGGGCAGGTAAAGAGCTTGGCGTTAAATTCGCTACTCCTATTTTTGATGGTGCAAGCCACACAGAGGTAGAAGAGTGGGTTAAAAAAGCAGGCTTACCAGAATCTGGCCGTACCTATTTATACAATGGTTTAACAGGCGACCGTTTTGACCAGCAAACTACAGTAGGTATTATCTATATGCTGAAACTTGGTCACATGGTTGACGATAAGATGCACGCGCGTTCTATCGGGCCATACTCATTAATTACACAACAGCCATTGGGTGGTAAAGCCCAGTTTGGTGGTCAGCGTTTTGGTGAGATGGAGGTTTGGGCATTAGAAGCATTCGGTGCATCAAACATACTGCAGGAAATATTAACCGTTAAATCGGATGATGTTATCGGCCGTGCCAAAACTTATGAGGCTATTGTTAAAGGTGAAAACTTACCTACTCCATCAGTTCCTGAATCATTCAACGTATTGGTTCATGAGTTAAGAGGTTTAGGTTTGGATATCACGTTAGAATAATTAGTGATTTAGTGAGGGATTGAATTAGTGATTTATCACAGTTCGCTTCCTCACTAATTCAACATAGTAAGCAAGTGGTTTTATATCACTAATTCGCTAAATCACTAATTCAATCATTAAAAAACAAAGGGAGACTATGTCTTACAAAAAGGATAATAAAATCAAGAGTAATTTCACCACAATTACCATCAGTTTAGCTTCTCCGGAATCTATACTGGAGCGTTCAAGCGGTGAAGTTTTAAAACCTGAGACAATTAACTACCGTACCTACAAACCTGAGCGTGATGGTTTGTTCTGCGAGCGTATTTTTGGTCCGGTTAAAGATTACGAATGCCATTGCGGTAAATACAAACGTATCCGTTACAAGGGTATAGTGTGTGACCGTTGCGGTGTTGAAGTAACTGAGAAAAAGGTTCGCCGTGAGCGTATGGGCCACATCAATTTGGTGGTGCCTGTTGCGCATATCTGGTATTTCCGCTCGTTGCCAAATAAAATTGGTTACCTGCTGGGCTTACCAACTAAAAGGCTTGACCTGATCATCTATTATGAAAGATACGTAGTTATACAGCCGGGTGTTAAAGAATCAGACGGGATCTCTAAAATGGATTTCCTGACAGAGGAAGAATACCTGGATATATTGGATACTTTACCAAAAGAGAACCAATACCTGGATGACAAAGACCCACAGAAATTTGTGGCTAAAATGGGTGCTGAAGCACTTGAAGAATTATTGAAACGTATCGATTTGGATGAGCTTTCATATAATCTTCGTCACCAGGCAGCTAACGAAACTTCTCAGCAACGCAAAAACGAAGCGTTAAAACGCTTACAGGTTGTTGAAGCTTTCCGTGGTGCGGCTACAAGGATCGAGAATAACCCTTCATGGATGATCGTTAAGATCGTTCCGGTTATACCTCCTGAATTGCGCCCGTTAGTACCATTGGAAGGTGGCCGTTTCGCTACTTCCGATCTTAACGATCTTTACCGCCGTGTAATTATCCGTAATAACCGTTTAAAACGTTTGATCGAGATAAAAGCACCGGAGGTAATTTTACGTAACGAAAAACGTATGTTACAGGAAGCTGTAGATTCGTTATTTGATAACTCACGTAAAGTTAACGCGGTAAAAACCGAAGGTAACCGTGCTTTAAAATCACTTTCAGATATTCTGAAAGGTAAACAAGGCCGTTTCCGTCAAAACTTATTAGGTAAACGTGTTGATTATTCAGCACGTTCGGTAATTGTTGTAGGGCCAAACCTTAAATTACACGAGTGCGGTTTACCAAAAGATATGGCTGCCGAACTGTTCAAACCATTTATCATTCGCAAGATGATTGAGCGTGGTGTGGTTAAAACAGTAAAATCTGCCAAAAAGATTGTTGACCGTAAAGACCCATTAGTTTGGGATATTTTGGAAAACGTATTAAAAGGCCACCCTGTATTACTAAACCGTGCGCCAACGCTGCACAGGTTGGGTATCCAAGCCTTCCAGCCAAAATTGGTTGAAGGTAAGGCTATACAATTGCACCCGTTAACCTGTACCGCCTTCAACGCGGATTTTGACGGTGACCAGATGGCTGTGCACGTACCACTTGGTAACGCAGCAATTTTGGAAGCCCAGGTATTAATGCTTGCATCACACAACATCCTTAACCCTGCAAATGGTACACCTATTACGGTACCTTCACAGGACATGGTGCTTGGTTTGTACTACATAACCAAAGGCCGTAAAACTGATGAAACCCGTGTGGTAAAAGGGCAAGGTTTAACTTTCTATTCTGCAGAAGAGGTAATTATCGCTTACAACGAAAGAAAGCTCGACCTGCACGCCTTTATCAAAGTAAAAGCGAAAGCAAAAGAACGCGACGGGCAGATAGTTTCTAAAATAATTGAGACCACTGTAGGCCGCGTGTTGTTTAACCAGCATGTGCCCGAAGAAGTTGGTTATATAAATGAACTGTTAACCAAAAAATCACTGCGTGATATTATTGGTGAAGTAGTAAAAATTACCGGTATGGCACGCGCTGCCCAGTTCCTTGATGATATTAAGGAGTTAGGTTTCCGTATGGCATTCCAGGGTGGTTTATCATTTAACCTGAAGGATATTAACATCCCTGAAGAAAAAGTTACGCTGATAGCGCAGGCTTCTAAAGAAGTTGAAGACGTTATGGCTAACTATAACATGGGTTTCATTACTAATAACGAGCGTTACAACCAGATCATCGATATCTGGACACGTATCAACAACCGCTTAACAGCGAATGTAATGAATATCCTGAGCAACGATAACCAGGGCTTTAACTCTGTTTATATGATGCTTGACTCAGGTGCGCGTGGTTCTAAAGAGCAGATCCGTCAGCTTGCAGGTATGCGTGGTTTGATGGCTAAGCCTCAAAAATCAGGTTCAGGTGGCGAGATCATTGAAAACCCTATTCTTTCAAACTTTAAAGAAGGTTTGTCGGTATTAGAGTACTTTATTTCTACTCACGGTGCGCGTAAAGGTTTGGCGGATACGGCGTTAAAAACAGCGGATGCTGGTTACTTAACCCGTAGGTTGCATGATGTTGCGCAGGATATGATTGTGGGTGAAGTTGATTGCGGTACTTTAAGAGGTATTTACACAACTGCATTAAAAGATAACGAGGATATTGTTGAGCCGTTGTATGACCGTATTTTGGGCCGTACAACCCTGCATGATGTTCATGATCCTATCACCAACGAGTTGTTAATTTCTGCAGGTGAGGATATTACTGAAGAGATTGCCAAAAAAGTTGAGAACTCACCTTTAGAAGGTGTTGAGATACGTTCGGTATTAACTTGCGAAAGCAAGCGTGGTGTATGTGCATTATGCTATGGCCGTAACCTTGCAAGCGGTAAGCGCGTGCAAATGGGCGAGGCTGTTGGTGTAATTGCTGCACAGTCAATCGGTGAGCCGGGTACACAGTTAACACTACGTACATTCCACGTGGGTGGTACCGCATCAAATATTGCGGCCGAGTCACAGATCAACGCTAAGTTTGATGGTGTTATTGAATTTGAGAACGTACGTACCGTTGCATACAAAACTGAAGAAGAAACTGTTGATGTGGTATTGGGTCGTTCAGGCGAGTTCCGTATTATCGAGGCAGGTACTAATAAAGTTATTGTTACCAACAACATCCCATACGGTTCATACCTGTATGTAAAAGATGGTGCTACAATCTCTAAAGGTGATCGTATCTGTTCGTGGGATCCATATAACGCGGTTATTATATCTGAATTTGCCGGTATAACTCAGTTTGAGGCGGTATTAGAAGGTATTACTTTCCGTGAAGAAAGCGATGAGCAAACAGGTCACCGTGAAAAAGTAATTATCGATACAAGGGATAAAACTAAAAACCCTTCTATCCAGATAACTGATAATAAAGGTAATGTTATAAAAGGATACAACATCCCGGTAGGTGCCCACATATCTGTTGAAGATGGTGAGAAATTACAAACCGGCCAGGTTATCGCTAAAATTCCTCGTTCAACCGGTAAAACGCGAGACATTACAGGTGGTTTACCACGTGTAACTGAGTTATTTGAAGCACGTAACCCATCAAACCCGGCTGTAGTAACCGAAATTGATGGTGTGGTAACTTTAGGTGGTGTTAAACGTGGTAACCGCGAGATCACTATCGAAAGTAAAGATGGCCAGGTTAAAAAATACCTGGTGCCATTATCTAAACACATCCTTGTACAGGATAACGACTTTGTTAAAGCAGGTATGCCATTGTCTGATGGGTCTATCTCTCCGGCAGATATCCTTGCAATTAAAGGCCCTGCTGCAGTACAAGAGTATCTTGTTAATGGTATCCAGGAAGTTTACCGCCTACAGGGTGTAAAAATTAACGATAAGCACTTTGAGGTGATTGTTCACCAAATGATGCAGAAAGTTGCCATTGAAGATGCCGGTGATACCCGTTTCCTTGAAAGGGAAGCAGTTGATAGCTGGGACTTCATGACAGAGAATGATGAAATATTTGACAAAAAAGTAGTTGTTGAGCCAGGTGATTCTGCAACATTAAAAGCTGGTCAGATCATCTCTCTGAGAAAACTAAGGGACGAAAACTCAATTTTAAAACGTAAAGATTTAAAATTGGTTGAGGTAAGGGATGCAATTGCAGCAACTTCAAGCCCGATGCTACAAGGTATTACAAGAGCATCATTAGGTACAAAATCGTTCATTTCAGCGGCATCGTTCCAGGAAACTACAAAAGTACTGAACGAAGCAGCCATAGCAGGTAAGAAAGACTTAATGCTTGGCCTGAAAGAAAACGTTATTGTTGGTCACTTAATTCCGTCAGGAACCGGCTTACGCGAATACGAAAATATCCGTGTAGGTTCTCAGGAAGAGTTTGATCGCCTGATGGCTTCAAAAACTGAGGAAGTGGAAGCTTAATCAGATTTTTTAAATACTTTTGCAAAGCCTTCTATGAAAATAGAAGGCTTTGCTATTTTTATACGATCATGGAAGAACAAAACGAAAACCAAATTAACATTGAGCTTTCTGAAGAAGTTGCCGAAGGCGTTTACGCCAACCTGGCTATCATAACCCACTCCAGTTCAGAGTTTGTGCTCGATTTTATCCGCGTTATGCCGGGTGTGCCAAAAGCGAAAGTAAAATCGCGTATTGTGCTTACGCCCGAGCACGCCAAGCGCCTGTTAACCGCGTTAGAGGATAATATTGAGAAATTTGAAGCCGTGAACGGCCGTGTTAAAATTCAGAACGACCCTACAGGTTTCCCCATGAATTTTGGCGGAACTATGGGGCAGGCGTAGATAATTCACTGAGTCATTTGTTTCGCTGTTATTGAGTCATTACTCAATCATCAAGCTAATGACTCAATGACCTAATAACTCAATGAATAAAAACGATAAAATATATATTGCCGGCCATAGGGGAATGGTAGGTTCTGCCATAACACGCAAGCTGCAAAGCGAAGGGTTTACCAATTTTGTAACCCGTACCTCGGCCGAGCTTGACCTGCGAGACCAGCAGGCTGTAGCTGCTTTTTTTGCACAGGAGAAACCCGAATACGTTTTTCTGGCGGCAGCCAAGGTGGGTGGCATTGTTGCCAACAATACCTATCGCGCCGAGTTTTTGTATGATAACCTGCAAATTCAGAATAACATTATTAATTCGGCACATCTTAATAATGTTAAAAAACTAATGTTTTTGGGATCCAGTTGCATATATCCCAAACTGGCTCCACAACCATTGCATGAAGATGCTTTGTTAACCGGTTTGCTCGAACCAACGAACGAGCCATACGCTATTGCAAAAATAGCCGGTATTAAAATGTGTGATGCTTACCGCGCGCAATATGGATGCGATTACATTTCGGTGATGCCAACCAATTTGTATGGCTATAATGATAATTATCATCCTCAAAACTCGCATGTTTTGCCGGCGCTTATACGCCGGTTTCATGAAGCTAAAGAGCAAAATGCGCCATCTGTTACCATATGGGGGAGCGGTTCGCCATTGCGTGAGTTTTTATTTGCCGATGATTTGGCCGAGGCTTGCTATTATCTGATGCAAAACTTTAGCGAAGCTGGCTTTATTAATATTGGCAGCGGTAAGGAAATTACTATAAAAGACTTGGCCCTGCTTATTAAGGATATAGTAGGCTATAAGGGCGAATTAACCTTTGATGCTACTAAACCCGATGGTACACCCCGCAAATTAATGGATGTATCAAAACTGGCAGCATTAGGCTGGACATACAAGACCGAACTCAGTGACGGTATTGTTTTAGCCTATAATGATTTTCTTAACAAAAATGTAAGCACTAAAAAAAGCTAGTTTGTGTTAGCTTTATAAGTATAAATATTAACAAAGAATAGCATCTATTTATGACAAAAATTACCAACATATGCTGTATAGGCGCAGGTTACGTAGGTGGGCCAACCATGTCGGTTATCGCACAAAAATGCCCGGACATAAAAGTTACAGTAGTTGACCTGAACGAGGCCCGTATCGCTGCATGGAACGATCCTGATACCGCCAATATCCCTATTTATGAGCCGGGACTGGATAAAGTTGTAGCTGAGGCAAGAGGACGCAACCTTTTCTTCTCTACTGATGTTGATGAGGCAATTGACGAAGCAGAGATGATCTTTATATCGGTTAATACCCCAACTAAAACATATGGTTCTGGTAAAGGGATGGCTGCCGACCTTAAATATATTGAGCTTTGCGCAAGGCAAATAGCACGCGTAGCAAAAACCGATAAAATAGTTGTGGAGAAATCTACACTGCCGGTGAGAACAGCAGAAGCTGTGAAGAACATTTTGCAAAATACCGGTAACAATGTTAATTACCAGATCCTGTCGAACCCCGAGTTTTTGGCTGAAGGTACAGCAGTAGAAGACCTTCACTCTCCAGATCGTGTACTTATAGGCGGAGATACTACCGAAGAGGGGCAAGCGGCAATTCAGGCATTGGTTGACATTTATACAAGATGGGTACCCAGAGACAGGGTGCTTACAACAAACCTGTGGTCGTCAGAACTTTCAAAGTTAACGGCTAACGCATTTCTTGCGCAACGGGTATCGTCAATAAACTCTTTATCTGAGTTGTGCGAGCATACCGGGGCTGATGTATCTGAAGTAGCTCGTGCTATTGGTACTGATAGCCGTATCGGCCCCAAATTTCTTAAATCATCTGTTGGGTTTGGAGGCTCTTGTTTCCAAAAGGATATTCTGAATTTGGTTTACATCGCCAGATCTTATGGATTACGTGAGGTAGCTGATTACTGGGAACAGGTTATTATTATGAATGATCACCAAAAACGCAGATTCGCAAATAAAATAGTAAAAACGCTATATAATACGGTTTCAAGTAAAAAGATCGCATTTTTGGGTTGGGCTTTCAAAAAGGACACTAATGATACCCGTGAGTCGGCTGCTATTTATGTTGCAGATGACCTATTGAATGAGCAGGCCGGTATTGCAGTTTATGATCCAAAGGTTGCTGAAACCAAGATCTATGATGATTTGGACTATCTGAACACCAGGCCAAGTGATGCAAATAAACAGTTGTTGACTGTTTATACAGATCCGTATGAGGTTTGTAAAGATGCACATGCAATTGCCATACTTACCGAATGGGATGAATTTAAAGATTACGATTGGCAGCGCATTTATGATAATATGAAGAAGCCTGCTTTTGTATTTGATGGCAGGAGTTTGCTAAACGTGGATAAGCTAAAAGAAATTGGCTTTAAGGTTTACACCATCGGACGGGAATAATCCATTAATAAAAAATCATATAGTGTAATAGCTATATGATTTTTTAACGTTTAACACATATGAATAACAGAAGTATTGTATTTGGGGCTTCAGGTCAGTTAGGGCAATGTTTTAAAAAGCTTGGCGCAGATGAGAACCTCGATTTCTTGATTTTCCCTGCGGAAGGTGAAGGCAATATATTGGATACCGATACTTTAGAAAAACTGTTTACTACTCATCAACCAGCATACGCTATTAATTGCGCAGCCTATACTGCTGTTGATAAAGCCGAAGATGATGTTGAAGCGGCATTAAAAGTTAATAAAACCGGGGTGGAGAACCTGGCAAGGCTTTGCAGCAAGTATGATACAACGCTTATCCATATCTCAACCGATTTTGTTTTTAAAGGTGATATATCATCACCATTAAAAGAAACCGATGTGGCAAAACCCATAAGTGTTTATGGCCAAACCAAACTCGACGGTGAGAAAGTGATCCCGGTTTTGCTGGATAACTATTTCATCATTCGCACGGGGTGGCTATATTCTGAATTCGCCAACAACTTTGTAAAAACCATGCTTAAGCTCGGCGCCGACCGCCATGAACTTAAAGTAATTGCTGATCAGGTGGGCACACCTACCTACGCTATTGACCTTGCCGGCTGCATTCTTCACATTATTAAATCGGAAAGTGCGGCATACGGTACATACCATTACAGTAACGAGGGGGTAGCCTCATGGTACGATTTTTCTAAAGCCATCTTTGAGTTGGCTGGGAACAGCATAAAAGTTATACCTATATCCACCAGCGAATATAAAACGCGGGCGGTAAGGCCGGCATACTCAGTTATGGACAAAACAAAGGTAAAGCAAACATTTGGGCTGGAAATTCCGTATTGGAGGGATAGCCTGGTTATTTGTATTAACAGGTTAAAACAACAAAACTAATTGGTGATTATAAGGATATCAGTCTTTCGGGATAAGATCACTAACGCACCAATTTAATAACTCACTAATTATCTTCACATGAAAGGTATCATTTTAGCAGGCGGATCGGGCACCAGGCTTTACCCAATAACCCAGGCCATAAGTAAGCAGTTAATGCCTATCTATGATAAGCCAATGATATACTATCCGCTATCCGTTTTAATGCTGGCGGGAATAAATGAGATCCTGATCATTACTACAAAAGAGGATAACCCGGGCTTTGTACGTTTATTGGGTACAGGCGAGGATATTGGCTGCCGTTTTGAATATGCTATACAAGAAAAACCTAACGGGCTTGCACAGGCCTTTGTAATTGGTGCCGATTTTATTGGTGATGATAAAGTGGCGCTTATTTTGGGCGATAACATCTTCTACGGATCGGGCTTTAGTAAATTGATACAAAGCTTTAATGATGTAAGCGGCGCTGCCATATTTGCCTACCCCGTTGCCGACCCGGAACGTTACGGTGTAGTTGAATTTGATAAAGACCTGAAAGCGGTATCTATTGAAGAAAAGCCACTGAAGCCCAAATCAAAGTTTGCAGTGCCAGGATTGTATTTTTATGATAATACTGTTGTTGAGATTGCTCAAAATATTAAACCGTCTGCACGGGGCGAGTATGAGATAACCGATGTAAACCGCGTTTACCTGGAGCAAGGCAACCTGCATGTAGGTGTGATGGATAGAGGCACAGCATGGTTGGATACTGGTACGGTCGATTCCTTAAGCGATGCTACAGAGTTTGTGCGGGTAATTGAGAAACGCCAGGCCAAGAAAATTGGCTGTATTGAAGAAGTAGCTTACCTAATGGGCTATATTGGTGCCGAACAGTTACAGGTACTGGCCAACAAATACATTAAAAGTGGTTATGGGGTGTATATCCAGTCGGTATTAGATAACGGATAGAGGAAGTTGGCTGCGTGATAGGTTACTCAAGCGTTCATGCTTAGTGATTGTTTAAGCTATTGTCAACCAGTTATTTGTAATTCTTATCGCTGTTGGTGTTTTATTTAATTACCTTATAATCAGATATTTGAAAATATTAACGTGTGACACGGCAGTGAACGTGAACGCTTTTGATTATCAATAAGTTAAATAATTAACTTGTCGATATCCGCTATCATATTATCAACAAGCTTTTCATCCATCGCATCCATCCAAATAATTTCCTTATCCTTACGGAACCAGGTAAGCTGGCGTTTTGCAAAGCGGCGTGTATTTTGTTTAATGGCTGCAATAGCAGTACTTACATCAGTCTTCCCATCAAAGTAATTAAACAGCTCAGAATATCCCACGGTGTTTAACGCATTGTAACTGCGATACGGCGTCAGCGCTGCCACTTCTTCCACCAGGCCATCCTTTACCATGATGTCTACCCGTTGGTTTATCCTGTCGTAAAGTTTCTCGCGTGGCATATCCAATCCAAATTTGATAATATTGAACGGCCTTTTATTTACAGTTGATTTGCGGTAAGATGATATTGGGTTGCCCGTTGCTTCGTAAACCTCCAATGCCCTTATAACACGCTGTGGATTGTTGATATCTACTTCGGCGTAGTATGCGGGGTCAACTTGTTTTAATCGCTCCTGTAGGGTTGCTATGCCATTTGCCGCTAACTCGGTATTCAGGCGGTCGCGGATATCCGGGTCGGCGGTAGGTAATTCATCAAATCCCTCTGTGATAGCCTTAATGTACAGTCCCGATCCTCCAACCAGTATCACTATATCGTGTTTCTTAAAAAGCTCATGGAGCAGTTGCATACATTGGCGCTCAAAATCGCCAACAGAAAAAGGCTCTGTTATGCTGTGCGAATTAATAAAATAATGTGGAGCAGCAGCCAGTTCTGTTTCTGTAGGTTTCGCCGTACCTATAGACATTTCGCGGAAAAATTGCCTGGAGTCTGCCGATACAATAACCGTATTGTAATACTGTGCCAGTTGTATGGCAGCTGCGGTTTTACCACTTGCCGTAGGCCCGGCAATTACAATAAGGGTTTTATTTAGGGGTTCATCCTTCACGGCTGTAATTTATGAAATAATGAACACTGAATTTTGAATAATGAATTTCGAAATTCATTATTCAAAATTCAGTGTTCGATCTTATAAGATACAATTAATAGTCGTCGCGGCCGGGTTTGTCTTCGTCTTCAAATTCAGCGTCGTCGCCAAAGCCAAATTCGTCTTCTTCCTCTTCGTCGTCAACTTTCTTTTCTTCTTCATCGTCGCCGCTTTCGGTTACTTCAGAGAAATCATCGGCATCATCATGATTATATGCCATTTCATTTAAAAAGTCAAAATCCTCATTAGGGGCATCGGCGCTTGCAGCTATTTCGGGGTTAAATACATTCCCAAATTGTTTTGGTGCTTCACCAACCGAGCGTACAACAGCAGGGTAGGTAGTGCCTGGTGCTTCGTCAAGAATGATCTTCATCAGCTCTACATGAAAATCAAACGGCCTGTCGAAATTAAAGGTGTAGTAAAATTTTTGATGCGGATCATCAATAAAACTGCTCAGTTTTATTTTTTCCATCAGCGGGATTTTGCGGTCAATCCTTTTCTGATTAGGCATGTAGGTGATCTCTTCACCCTTCATCCATTGGTCGTTACTGATGTAAAAGGAAGACGGATATTCGGGGTTATAACCGGTGCTTTGGTGTATAGCTTTGTGAAGATCCTCGAAAGTTTGGTTTGATTTTACATCAATATCCCTCGAAACGTCGTCATAATCTTCAAAAGTAACCCTGAACCTGTATAGTGCCATTTTATAAGTAGTTTTTTGTCAAAAATAGTAATGTTTAATTTAATTTGTGTTTGCCACAACTTTCAAGCCAATTTCTTTACCTTTTTCAATTGTAAAGTTAATTGCTGCTTCACGCTCGTTAGGTATTTCGCCCTCTAATATGGCTTCGCGTATTTTATTCTTTATTATACCCACTTCGCGGCCCTCACCAATACCAAAAAGCTGCATAATATCTAACCCGGTTACCGGCGGCTGCCAATTGCGGATGTTATCGCGTTCTTCAACATCTTTTAGTTTTTGCTGTACCAGCTCAAAGTTGTTACGGTACTTTTTAACCTTGTATTCGTTTTTGGTGGTAACGTCTGCTTTACATAACAGCATCAGCGCTTCAATATCATCACCCGCCTCAAAAAGCAAACGCCGCACAGCCGAATCGGTAACGATTGATTGTGACAACACAATTGGGCGTAAATGCAGCTGTACCAGCTTTTGCACCAGCTTCATTTTTTCGTTGAGCGGCAGCTTTAACTGTGCGAATATCTTAGGCACCATACGGGCGCCTTTATCCTCGTGGCCGTGAAATGTCCAGCCGTGTGTGGGCTCAAAACGTTTGGTGGGAGGTTTTGCAATATCATGTAGTATGGCCGCCCAGCGTAACCAAAGGTCGTCGGTGGTTTCGCAAATGTTATCCAATACCTGTAAGGTATGGTAAAAATTATCTTTATGGCCTTTGCCGTTAATAATCTCTACGCCATACAACGCTACCATTTGCGGGAATATGATGTGCAGCAGTCCTGTATCAAACAGGTAATTAAAACCTATTGAGGGCTTTGGCGACAGGATGATCTTATTCAATTCGTCGGTTATCCGCTCCTGCGATACAATTTTGATGCGCTGCAGGTTACTTTTTATAGCTGCGATTGCCTCATCATCAATCCTGAAATCGAGCTGGCTTGCAAAGCGGATGGCCCGCATCATGCGTAGGGGGTCGTCAGAGAAAGTTTCAACCGGATTTAGCGGGGTGCGGATAAGCTTAGCTTCCAGATCGGCAATGCCGTCGAATGGATCTATCAGCGTACCAAATTCATCGCCATGTAAGGCAATAGCTAATGCATTGATGGTAAAATCACGGCGTTTCTGGTCGTCCTCTAAAGTGCCGTTCTCCACAATGGGCTTGCGCGAATCTGACCGGTAGCTTTCTTTGCGGGCGCCAACAAACTCAACTTCCACATCCTGGTAACGCAGCATGGCCGTACCAAAGTTTTTAAATACCGATACCTTAACGTTAAGTTTTGCAGCAACGGCTTCGGCAAAGGCAATGCCATTACCAAGAATAACAATATCAATATCTTTTGAGGGGCGGTTCAGGAAAATGTCGCGCACGTAGCCGCCAATTGCATAGGCCTGTACATTTTGTTCGGCAGCAAGTTTACAAATAACAGAAAATACCGGATGTTGCAGGTGTTGTTTCATAAGTAGGCTGCGAACAGGCTTGTATTACGGCGCAAATTTAGCGATTATTAAAACTAACGGCGAATAAATTCAAAACCGCCATTTGGGTTTAACCGCATAATGGTTGATGGCTTCCTTATCTCGGTGCTATACTGGTCGAGGTCAACCACATAATCAACCCCGTCAATAATATCATGGTCTATTTTTGAAAAGTACTCAGGCGATGGTTTACCGCTTATATTGGCCGATGTTGATACTAAAGGCTTGCGTAAACGCTGTATAAGCTGCTGGCAAAAAGGGTGACTGGTTACCCTTACACCCACGCTGCCATCTTCGGCAATTAATGCGGGCGAGATATTTTTAGCACCCGGCATAACCAAAGTAAGGGGACTTTCGGCGTATTCTATCAGGTCATAAGCAATATCGGGCACCTCGCTGATGTAGGTTTGCAATTTATTGTCGATATCCAACAGGATGATCATGCTTTTACTTTCTTCGCGCTGTTTAAGGGCGTAGATTTTTTTAACAGCTTCGGTATTTGTGGCATCGCAGCCAATGCCCCATATAGTATCGGTAGGGTACAGGATGATGCCACCGTCCTGTACAATTTTAAGCGCCTTGTTTACTTCGTCTTTAAGCATAATTCAGATACAAACTTAATGCATTTATTATTTTTATTTCATCCAACATTTCCATGCACTTGGGTATACCGTATAATTTGCAGGTATTACGTACGCAGGGCTCACATATCAATTCGCCATACCTTATAATAGTAAGTTCTTGTTTATTATAAGGTGCGGTGTTATTTTCATTACCCGCTCCAAACAAAACAATGGTAGGCGCACCCACGGCATTTGCCAGATGCGCGGGGCCCGAGTCTGTTGTTAATACAGCTTTGCTTCTTGCCATTAATTCGGCCAGGCCTGTAAGATCGGTTTTACCGGCAAGATTTTGCAGCCGGTCGGTATTATCTAAGCCTGCCAGTAATTCATTAACAAATGCAGCCTCTTTTGGCGAACCAACAAACAAAAAGGTGGTATCCTTAAAAGTAGCGGCAAGTGCCTTAATAATACTTCGGCCCTTCTCCAAAGGCATCCTGCGGGATGACGCTTCGGAGTTGAAATTGATTATAACACTATCTTTTATTGCCGGGGGGGGATCCGCTTGCAGTTTAATTACTTTATAATTGATTGGTTTACCGGTAAAGTTTTCAAGCAGGGATACATACTCATCAACCCGGTGCAGGTTAGCCGGTTTTTTAAAAGATCGCGTTAGCAAAAAGAAACCACCCTCTTTATTAAAACCTACGCGTTGTTTGGCACCGCTTGCCCATGCCATTACGAAAGACGACAGAGAATGAGGGAGGTTAAAATAGATATCGTATTGCTGGCTACGCAGGTTTTTGCCAAAGCGATACACGCCACCTAAACCGCTGTACTCCTGTTTTGAGAAAAGATGAATATGATTTAATCCTGGGATTAGCTTAGCAATGCCGCCCAGTTCTTTTTTGATGATAATATCAATAGATGCACCGGGGTAAAGCTGCCTTACAGCATTGACGAAAGCAGTACTCATTACCACATCACCAAGCCAGTTGGGCAGCCTTATTAGTATCTTCATTTTTGTGTTGATTAGGTGAGTAGTTGATTAAGTGAATAGTTGAAAATTAAACAATAAAACCACTCACTTAATCAACCCAATCAACCGGTTCACTATACAGCTACGTTGTTCTCCCTTAGAGCATCGTTTAGCGATGTCTTTTTGTCTGTTGATTCTTTACGCTTACCTATGATTAAAGCACATGGCACCTGGAACTCGCCGGCAGGGAATTTTTTAGTGTATGAGCCAGGTATAACTACCGAGCGGGCAGGCACACGGCCTTTATATTCAATAGGCTCGGGGCCGGTTACATCAATAATTTTTGTTGAAGCGGTTAACACCACGTTAGCGCCTAAAACGGCTTCGCTTTCAACATGTACACCTTCAACTACAATAGCGCGTGAGCCCAGGAAGCAGTTATCCTCTATAATTACCGGGGCTGCCTGTACTGGCTCTAACACACCGCCAATACCAACACCACCGCTTAAATGCACGTGCTTGCCAATTTGCGCGCACGAACCCACAGTAGCCCAGGTATCAACCATGGTGCCTTCATCAACGTAGGCGCCAATATTTACGTACGATGGCATCATGATAACGCCTTTAGCCAGGTAAGCGCCATAACGGGCAATAGCATGAGGCACTACGCGTACACCAAGTTCTTGATAGTTGGTTTTTAGTTTCATTTTATCATGAAACACAAAAGGGCCAACTTTAATTTCTTCCATAGCACGGGTAGGGAAGTATAATATAACGGCTTTTTTTATCCAGTCGTTTGTATGCCAGCGGGAGCCGATCAGTTCGGCAACACGCATTTCTCCCTTATCAAGGCGTTCGATAACGGTATTTATGGCATTAATGTAGTCGTTTTCACTTAAAAGGGTGCGGTTATCCCATGCATCCTCAATCATTTTTTTAAGGTCGATCATTACAGAATATAAATTTTGTCAAATTAAAGGAATTTTAAGGAGATTTGTTTGAGATACAACTTTCTAAATCAAAAAAGTGATTATTAAACGAGATTATTATAAAGACATTCTGTTTGGAGTAGCAATAGGTGATGCTTTAGGTGTGCCTGTTGAATTTAAATCAAGACAACAAATTTCAGAGAATCCTATAACGGATATGATTGGTTATGGCAGCTATGGAATGCCGCCCGGTACTTGGTCGGATGATAGTTCATTGACATTTTGCCTGGCTGATGCATTGGTTGATAATTACGACCTGCAAAAAATAGCAAGGAATTTTGTTAAATGGCGTTATGAGAACTTTTGGACGGCGCGTGGAGAAGTGTTTGATGTGGGCATGGGAACTCAGCAAGCTATTGAGAAGATTGCTAAAGGTATAAGGCCGGATTTAGCAGGAGGCTTCGATTCGCGATCAAACGGAAATGGTTCATTAATGCGAATATTACCACTACTCGCTTATATTAAGAATAGGCCTGTTGAAGAAAGATTTAATATCACTAAAGAAGTTTCGTCTATTACACATGGGCACATCAGGTCGGCAATTGCATGTTTTTACTACCTTGAATTTGCAAGAAAGCTATTATTTGGCTATAGCCCGGTGAATATTTATGCCGAATTAAAAAGTGAAGTTTTAAATTATCTGAACTCCACTAACATCAACAGGGAGGAAATAACGTCATTCAATAGTGTTTTGGTTGATGATATTCATACGAAAGATGTTGCCGAAATAAAAAGTAGCGGTTACGTATTGCATACACTTGAAGCAAGTATATGGTGTTTATTAAATACGTCATCCTATCAGGAAGCAGTGTTAAAAGCTGTAAATTTAGGCGAGGATACTGATACCACCGGTGCAATAACAGGAGGCTTAGCGGGCTTATATTATGGATATCAAAATATTCCTGAAGAATGGGTTATAATGCTTGCACGAAATAAAGATATTGAAGCCCTATCTGTTAGTATGGCTAAAAAGTATAGTAAAGAATGAAATTAAATGGCTGAGAAAGAAAAATTAAGGATTGATAAGTATTTATGGTCAATACGCGCATTTAAAACCCGCACACTGGCATCTGATGCCTGCAAGGCCGGGCGTGTTAAACTGGGCGGTAATAATATAAAACCATCACACGAGGTTAAGATAGGTGAGGTATACACGGTATCAAAAGGGCCTGATAAAAGAGTGTTAAAAGTAACCGGCTTACTTGAAAGCCGTACAGACGCCAAAAAGGCTGTTATGTTTTATGAAGATATAACACCAGAGGAAGAAACGCACGCGTTTAAATCGGTTTTTCATGCCCCTTTATTAATACGCGACCGCGGTACAGGACGCCCTACCAAACGCGACAGAAGAGAAATTGACGACTTAAAAGACGATTTTTTTAATTAATTAAAACAATTAACTTGTTAATGTGTTTAAACCTCGCAATCAAATAGAGCATTTGATAAAATGATATGTTTAAATAGTATTTGGTTATGATTTTTTTAAAAAGGCACTAATACATTTGCATTATTTTAACATAAAAATAATATGCCTAAAAGCAAATCTGTTTATTACATTGGTTTAATTAATAAAAAAATCTATTTTTGCGCAAAATACGCTACCGTAACTTATGGAAAAAAATATCTACTTTAGGATAAGTATATTGTTGCTTGTCGGCATTATTTTTATAACCTCCTGCACCTCTCAAAAAGAAATAGTTTATTTTCAAAAAGGAGTTAATCAGTCAGATACTATGAATGTATCGCAGGTTTATATACCTAAGATACAACCAGGTGATATACTTTCCATACCCGTAAGCTCATTAAATCCGGCAGCCAGTAGTTTCTTCAACCCTTACAGTAATGTAGTACCGACAACTCCGGATCCAAATACTTTAAATGTTACACCATCCTTACCATCTACAAATGGTTACCTTGTAGACGCATCCGGTTTAATAGAGTTTCCTATTATAGGTGCCGTTAAAGTAGGCGGACTTACTACTTCTGAAGCCCGTGATACTATTAAAAACAGACTTAAGGTCACCTATCTTAAAGAGCCAACAGTTAGTGTAAGGTTTTTAAACTATAAAATATCTGTAATGGGTGAGGTAGCCCGTCCATCAGTTTACGTTATACCAAATGAAAAAGTAACACTACCTGAAGCCTTATCAATGGCTGGGGACCTTACAATTTATGCTAAACGAGATAACGTTTTAATAATAAGGGATAATAGTGAGGGTAAAAAAGAATTTGGAAGAGTTAACCTTAATAACAGAGACGTATTTAATTCGCCCTATTACTATCTTCACTCTGGAGATGTAATTTACGTTGAACAGGGTAAAGCGAAAGCTGCACAAAGCGACCAAGCCTACAGGGTATTACCAATCGTTCTGAGCGCGTTAACGGTAATTGGTCTTATAATAGTTAGGTTTAAATAATTCAAACCCTTTATTGCTGAAAATTTCTTTATGACAAATAATAACGATACGGCTGATTTTGATTCACAAGAGAATGACGTTAATCTGAGAGATATATTGCACAAATATATTATTCACTGGAAATGGTTCCTTTTATCATTGATAATTTCAATGTGTTTAGGCTACGTATATATTAAATTAACTACACCACAGTTTAAGGTAGAAACTGATCTTTTAATAAAAGATAACAAAGATAATTTGGGTGGACAAAATGATCTGTTGAAGGATCTGGACTTATTTTCATCTGATAAGATAATAGACAATGAGGTGCAGATACTAAAATCTAATACCATACTCGAAAAAACTATAAGCGCGCTAAATTTATTAACCTCATATTATAGCACCGAAGGGGTTAGAAGACGTGAGATGTATAAAAATATACCTTTTAGTGTGGAGCTTATTAAAGCTGCGCCGGGGATAGATTATGGTGTTAGTTATAATATTAGTTTATTAAATGCAGGTCAGGTTGAAATTAACGGGAAAAAATATCAGATAAATAGCCCTGTTAATACTGAAGCTGGATTAATATTAGTTAAGGTCGATCCAACTTTTATGAAGGATGCCTCAAAGGGGAGTACTTATGAATTTAAATTCAACGATATAAGGGATGTTAAAGATAATTATAGTCAAAAACTAACAATAACACCTGTAAGTAAACAAGGTACTGTTCTGATTGTAACCTTAGAAGATGCGCTTCCGCAAAGAGGGAAAGATATATTAAACAGACTGGTTTTTGAATATAACAAAGCAGCAATTGAAGATAAAAATAAAGTTACTTCCGCCACCCTGGCATTCATTGAAGACAGGCTGAGAAAGTTACAGGATGAGCTAGGGTCTGTTGAAAAGAATGTTGAACAATACAAATCAAATAACCAGATAATTGATATCAGCTCTCAGTCGCAAATATTTTTACAAAATGTACAAGGTAATGATACAGAGCTTAGTAAGGTTAACATTCAGCTTAGTGTACTTAAAAATTTAGAACAATATATCTATTCGTCACCGAAAGGGCAGGAGCAGGTACCATCAATGTTAGGCATTGATGACCCAACCTTAATATCATTAGTAAACCAGTTAGCTGAGACACAACTTAAACGACAAAGCTTACTACAAACAGTTCCGGAAACTAACCCAATTTTAACTTCGTTAAGCGATCAGGTAGCCGCGTTGCGATCATCTATAAAAGAAGCGGTTAATAATTTAAAAATTGGGTTGCAGATTACGCAAAAACAACTGCAGGCAAAAAATTCAAAATTCCAGTCTATTATAAGTCAGGTGCCTTCCAAAGAACGTGGCTTAATTGACGTTATGCGTCAACAGGAAATTAAAAATAACCTGTTTACCTATTTATTGCAGAAACGTGAGGAGTCAGAAATCTCACTGGCTTCTACAGCTGCAGATAGCCGTATTGTTGACGAAGCCTACAGCAGCAGGTTCCCGGTAAAACCGGTAAAACCGATAACATTTTTAATGTTTTTCTTGCTTGGTGTAATTGTACCTGTTGCGATATTGTATTTGCGGGATATTTTAAACTTCAAAATTTCGAAACGTCAGGACATTGAAAAGGTAACCAAAGTACCTATTATCGCCGAAATTTCACACTCACAAGATTCTTCCTCATTGTTAGTTGCGAGCAAGCCACGATCAATGGTTGCAGAGCAGCTCAGGGCCTTACGTACTAATTTAAATTTTGTTATTCCAAATAAGGAACAAAAAGTACTGCTGTTTACTTCAAGCATAAGCGGAGAGGGTAAGTCATTTATCTCTCTGAATTTGGGTGCAAGTTTGGCAATGTCAGGTAAGAAAGTGGTTATTTTGGAACTCGACCTTAGAAAACCGAAACTACATGCAGGTTTAGAGATAGATAACATGAAGGGTTTATCTAATTACCTTATTGGCGAGGTTGGTATTAAAGAGATATTAAAAATTATACCTCAGCAAGAAAATTATTTTATTATAACAAGTGGACCTATACCGCCGAACCCTGCAGAATTACTTGTTAATGGGAAAATACAAGTTTTGATAGAGGAGCTTAAGAAACAGTTTGATTATGTGCTTTTGGATGCGCCTCCGGTTGGTTTAGTTACCGATGCACAGATACTTGCATCATATGCTGATTCTACACTGTTTATTGTGCGGCATAACTATACCGCTAAAGCGCATGTGCATTCTATTGAGAATTATTACAGAACCAAGAAGTTTACCAATATTAATATCGTAATAAACTCAATTGATATTCAAAGAGGCTATGGTTATGGCTATGGCTATGGTTACGGCTACGGCTACGGCTATGGCTATGGTGGATATTACCAGGAAGAAGAGGTTCAAAGTAAATCGGTACTTAAAAAATTATTAAAAAAATAAAAAATTTTATCTACAACATTAACCTGTAATTCTAAATAAACATGGCCCTTATAAATACAGAAACTCCTAATAATTTTAAAATAGCAATACTTGGTTTAGGTTATGTGGGTTTGCCGCTTGCTATAGAGTTTGCCAAGAAATATGATGTACTTGGATTTGATATCAACCAAGATCGCATAGAAGAGTTAAAGACTGGAAGTGACCGCACACAGGAAGCAAATGTGACCGATCTTAAAGAAGTTATTGAGCGTAAGCAACAAAAAAGTGAAACCGGATTAAGCTTTTCTTTTGATAAGGTTGACCTGGCTAAATACAATACCTTTATAGTAACTGTACCAACTCCAATTGATCAGTTTAAAGCGCCTGATCTTAAACCGCTCATAAAAGCATCAGAAATGCTAGGTTCTATTCTAAAACCGGGCGATTTGGTAATATACGAGTCTACCGTTTATCCTGGTTGTACTGAGGAGGATTGCGTACCTGTACTTGAAAAGGTATCGGGCCTTAAATTTAACAAGGAATTTTTTGCAGGGTATTCGCCAGAACGTATTAATCCTGGTGATAAGGTAAACACCCTAACTAAAATTAAAAAGGTTACAAGCGGTTCAACGCCCGAGATTGCTGAAAAAGTAGATAACCTTTATGGCTCTATCATAACTGCCGGTACCCATAAGGCACCAAGCATTAAAGTCGCCGAGGCATCAAAAGCCATTGAGAATGCACAGCGCGATGTTAATATATCATTTGTAAACGAGCTTGCATTGATATTTGAACGCATTGGCATCGATACTAATGATGTTATTGAAGCTGCAGCCACTAAGTGGAACTTTTTAAAATATAAGCCAGGTTTAGTGGGGGGGCACTGCATTGGTGTAGACCCGTACTATCTTGCACACAAAGCGCAGGCGTTAGGTTATCACCCACAAGTTATATTATCTGGCCGAAGGGTTAATGATAATATGGGACCTTTTGTGGCCGATAAAGTTGTTAAGCTTATGATACAGAAGGATCACAAAATAAAGGGTTCAAAGGCACTCATTATGGGTATTACCTTTAAAGAGAATTGCCCGGATGTTAGGAACACTCGTGTTGTAGATATATATCATGAGCTTTTGCAGTTTGGATTATCGGTTGATGTTTATGACCCATGGGCAGATATTGCGGAGGTAAAGCATGAATATGGGGTTGACGTTTTGAATAAACTCGATGAGAAAAATATTTATGATGCCATTATTGTGGCCGTATCTCATGATGAGTTTTTAACCTTTGATTACGAAAAAATTAAAAGAAACAACGGGGTTATATTTGATACTAAAGGATGTTTAGATCGGTCATTAATTGATGGTAGGTTATAATCAGTTGGCAGATGAATATTTTACAACTTATAGGCCGCAATAGCGAGCTGTTTTTCACTGATATAAAATCACATGAATCTGAATTGAGCAGAATTGTGTCAGAATCAAAATTTCTAGTTATTGGTGGTGCAGGATCAATCGGCCAAGCTGTAACAAAGGAAATTTTTAAACGGAACCCTCAAAAGCTGCATGTTGTTGATATTAGCGAAAACAATATGGTAGAATTAGTTAGGGATATCCGTAGTTCTTATGGCTATATCAATGGCGATTTTCAAACCTTTGCACTTGATATAGGCTCAATCGAGTATGATGCTTTTATTGAGGCCGACGGTAAGTATGATTATGTACTTAATTTATCGGCTTTAAAACACGTACGAAGCGAGAAAGACCCATTTACATTAATGCGTATGATTGATGTAAATGTTTTTAATACCGACAAAACCATCCAACAGTCAATAGACAAGAATGTAAAAAAATATTTTTGCGTATCTACTGATAAAGCCGCGAACCCTGTAAACATGATGGGAGCATCAAAACGTATTATGGAAATGTTCCTAATGCGTAAAAGTAAACACATCAGTATCTCAACTGCAAGGTTTGCGAACGTGGCTTTTTCAGATGGATCTCTTCTGCATGGGTTTAACCAGCGTATACAAAAACAACAACCTATAGTAGCTCCTAATGATATAAAACGCTATTTTGTTATCCCCAAAGAATCGGGTGAGTTGTGTTTAATGTCGTGTATTTTTGGTGAAAACAGGGATATTTTTTTTCCTAAGCTAAGCGAGAGCCTGCACTTGATAACTTTTGCAGACATAGCTGTAAAATATCTTAAAAATTTAGGATATGAACCTTACTTGTGTAACAGCGAAGAAGAGGCGCGTATACTTATTGAAACCTTGCCTGAAAAAGGGATGTGGCCTTGTTTGTTTACATCGAGCGACACCACGGGCGAAAAAAGCTTTGAAGAATTTTATACGGAAAATGAAGTTTTAGATATGGACACCTTTGAAAATTTAGGGGTAATCAAAAATCAATTTTCTGTTGAAGAGGATAAATTAGAAATGTTTGCAGGCTCTATCAAAGAGATGAAAACTAAAAGGCAATGGTCAAAAAAAGAAATTGTTGACCTGTTTTTTAAAATGATCCCTGATTTTGGGCATAAGGAAACCGGTAAGTATTTAGATGCTAAAATGTAATGGAAAATATTAAGGATATCGTTTCATTTATTCAGGATACTTTTAATACAAAGGCTTTTATCCCCTTACATGAGCCACGCTTTAGAGGTAATGAAAAAAAATACCTAATAGATACCATTGATTCTACCTTCGTTTCTTCTGTAGGCGCTTACGTAGACAGATTTGAAGAAATGATGCAGGCTATTACCAATACAAAAAAGGCTATTGCCGTAGTAAATGGTACAGCAGGTTTACAGGTTGCACTACGATTGGTTGGGGTTAAACCCGGTAACGAGGTAATTACTCAGGCCCTTACTTTTATTGCTACTGCCAATGCCATTGCATATAATGGGGCAATACCTGTTTTTATTGATGTAGATATTGATACCATGGGCTTGTCGCCAAAAGCAGTTGACGCTTTTTTACAGCAACACGGCGACTTAAGGAATGATGGTTGTTATAACAAACAAACCGGTAATAAAATTGCAGCATGTTTGCCAATGCACACATTTGGTTTCCCGGTACATCTGGATGAGCTGATACAGGTGTGTGATAAATGGAATATACCGATAGTAGAAGATTCTGCCGAATCTTTAACCAGCGAGTACAAAGGCAGGCAAACAGGTAGCTTTGGTAAGTTAGGAGTGTTCTCATTTAACGGGAACAAAACTGTTACGGCTGGCGGTGGTGGCGCTATTGTAACCAATGATGCAGACTTGGGTGCCCGGGCCAAACATTTAACCACTACTGCAAAGAGGCCGCATCCTTATGAGTTTTTTCACGACGAGTTAGGATACAATTACAGGATGCCCAATTTAAATGCAGCCCTTGCTTGTGCCCAGCTAGAGCAGTTAAATACTTTATTAGCAAACAAACGCGAGCTTGCTGGTATCTATAGCGATTTTTTCAACAAACAACATATAAAATTCCGTACAGAGTTGCCTGATACTAAAGCCAACTATTGGCTGATGTGCGTTGAATTGGCCGACAAAATAGAAAGAGACGAATTTTTGAAGGTGACAAATGCATCGGGAGTAATGACGCGCCCAATATGGCAATTAATGTACCGGTTACCGATGTATTCAAATTGTCAAAGAGATGGGCAGGAGAATGCTGAATTTTTAGAAGAACGAATAATAAACATTCCAAGTAGTGCAAGGTAAAGTTGCAATAATTGGGTACTCGGGACACGGTATAGTGGTAGCAGATACTGCAATTGGTGCTGGTATGCCATTACAATATTACTGCGAAAAAAATGTAGTAAACATAAACCCATTTGGCCTTGAATATTTAGGCGATGAAACTGATAAAAGTTTCGATAGCTGGGATAAAGGTTACAACTTTATACTGGGGGTTGGCGATAATAATATAAGAAGCAGAATTGCACAAGTGGTGCTTCATGCAAATGGTAAACTACCCAATGTTATTCACCGCAATGTTTACCTATCAAAACATATAGAGTTAGGTATTGGAAATTTTATATCAGCGAATGCAACCATAAACGCATTATCACGGGTTGGAGATTTTTGCATACTAAACACAGGATGTATTATAGAGCATGAGTGTTTAATAGCTAATGGCGCACATATTGGCCCCGGCGCAGTACTTGCGGGTAGTGTGCAAGTTGGTAGCATGAGTTTTGTGGGCGCTAACGCAAGTATAAAACAAGGAATCAAAATTGGTGCGAATGTTATTATAGGGGCAGGGACTGTAGTTATTACAGATATACCTGATAACACAATAGTAGCGGGTAACCCAGCAAGAAATTTAAGATGAATAAGGTAATAATTATTGCGGAGGCTGGTGTTAATCATAACGGGAGCCTGGACAAAGCCTTTGAGCTTATCGATGCGGCTGTTGAAGCCGGCGCCGATTATGTGAAATTCCAAACTTTTAAGGCTGATAAATTAGTATCGGTAAAAGCCAAAAAAGCCGATTATCAAATAGAAAATACTAACAATAGTGAAGAATCACAATTTGAGATGCTTCAGAAACTGGAACTATCAGAAGCTGATCATGAGCAGTTAATAAACTATTGTGAGTTAAAAAATATTAAATTTTTCTCAACGGCCTTTGATCTTGTATCATTACAATATCTAGCAACAATTGGGATGGATATGGTTAAAATACCTTCGGGCGAAATAACCAATTTGCCATATCTGAGAAAAGCGGCTGATTTATTCAAAAAGGTTATCATATCAACAGGCATGTCTACCCTTAAAGAGGTTGGCGAGGCTGTTAACGTATTTATTACCTCTGGTACACCTAAAGAAAACATTACAATCCTACATTGCAACACTGAATATCCCACACCAATGGAGGATGTTAACTTAAAGGCTATGTTGAGTATTGCAAAGGAATTTAAAACAGCAGTAGGTTACTCTGATCATACATTGGGCATTGAAGTACCCATCGCCGCAGTTGCATTAGGTGCATCGGTTATTGAAAAGCACTTTACGCTTGATAAAACCATGGACGGACCTGATCATAAAGCATCTCTTGAACCGGCGGAACTTAAAGCTATGGTTACTGGCATTCGCAATATTGAAGCTGCTATATCAGGAACCGGGCTAAAAGAGCCATCGGCATCTGAGATGAAAAATATCACTATAGCCAGGAAAAGCATAATAGCCAAAATTGATATTAAAAAGGGGGAGATTTTAACCGAGGACAACATTACCGTAAAGCGCCCCGGAAACGGCATATCACCAATGGAGTGGGATAAAGTTATAGGCCAAAAGGCAACCCGCGATTTTTTTGCCGATGATTTAATTGACAGGGCTGAATAATATTTATGAAAATTGCTGTATTAACAAGCTCGCGTGCCGATTTTGGCATATACCTTTGCTTACTAAAGCGAATTGAACAGGATGCGGAATGTTCATTGGATATTATTGCTTTTGGCACCCATTTGTCCAAATTTCATGGATATACAATAGATAATATAAAACAAGCTGGCTTTAAAAATATCCATACAATTACAAGCCTCTTAACCAATGATGATGAGGCATCCATAGCTACAGCATTCGGCCTTACTGCATTAAAATTTGCCGACTTTTGGAACAGCCATACTTATGATTGGGTATTATGCCTTGGCGACAGATTTGAAATGGCTGCTGCAGTACAAGCCGGGATACCGTATGGTGTAAAATTTGCCCATTTACATGGTGGTGAAACCACGTTAGGTGCAATTGATAACATTTATCGGCATCAAATGACTTTAGCATCACAAATGCATTTTGCGGCAACAGAAGTTTTTGCAGAAAAGATAACCCAACTTACAGGCACAACAAATAATATATATACTGTCGGGTCATTATCAATTGATGAACTTGATGGGTTACCCATCCTTTCTGAACAGGATTTTAAGAGAAATTATAAAATAAAAGAAGAGTTTGCCTTACTTACTTTTCATCCTGAAACTGTATCGCCTGAGCAAAATGTTGATTTTGCAAGTGAAACCAAACTTGCCTTAACCGCGCTTGCACAAAAAATGCTATTGGTTATAACCATGCCAAATGCAGATACCTTTGGAAGTGTTTTCAGGCAGATGCTTTTAGACCTACAGGCTGGGACGTCTCAGAATATATTGTTAATAGAGAATTTTGGGAAGCTGAATTATTTTGCGGCAATGCGCTACTGTAAGTTGATGATAGGTAATACATCAAGTGGTATCATTGAAGCTGCAACATTTAATAAATATGTTGTTAACGTTGGCGACAGGCAAAAAGGTAGGGCACAAAGCGGCAACATTATCAATGTTCCGTTTAACGCAGATAAGATAATTGAAGCAGCTACTTGCGCGCTTCAATTAGGCCCCTATTTGGGGGATAATATTTATAGTAAGCCAGGCACCGCCGAGCAGATACTTTACCATTTGAAAGCTGACAATTATGAGGAATTATAAGGACCATTTAATACTTACAGGAACACTTATTATAGAAGCACTTATACAATTGGATAAACTTGCCAAGGATGCTATTTTATTTGTTGTGGATGAAGATGATAAACTAATTGGCTCATTAACCGACGGAGATATACGACGGGGTTTGATAAAAGGATTATCAACAAAGCATCCAGTAACTGATATTATACAATCATCTCCCCGTTACTTAAGGAAAGGCGAATCCGATATCAACAAGGTTGTTGAGTATAGGGAAGCAAATTTCAGGATAATACCAATACTTGATAAAAGTAATAGAGTAGTTAACGTAATAAATTTCAGGGAAACCAGGTCTTACTTACCTATTGATGCTGTAATAATGGCCGGCGGGCGTGGGCAAAGGCTAAAACCCTTAACAGATACCACACCAAAACCTTTGCTTAAAATTGGTGATAAACCTATAATGGAGCATAACCTGGACAGGCTTGCCTTATTTGGGATAGACGACTTTTGGGTGTCTGTAAAATATTTGGGCGAACAAATAGAAAACTATTTTGGCGATGGTACAAGCAAGAATGTTAACATAAAATATGTATGGGAAACAGAAGCTTTAGGAACAATAGGTGCAGTATCAAAAATAAAAGATTTTCAACACGATTATGTATTGGTTACCAATTCTGATATTTTAACTAACCTTGACTATGAGCACTTATACATTTCCTTTTTGCAAAAGGACGCAGACTTTGCAGTAGTTACTATACCATACGAAGTGAAAATACCTTATGCGGTATTGGAAACAACAGACGGAAACGTAAAAAGCCTCAAAGAAAAGCCAACATATACCTACTATTCAAATGCGGGTATTTATCTGATGAAAAAAGATGTATTGAGTTATTTGCCTACCGATACTTTTTTTGATGCAACAGATCTTATAGAAAAACTTTTAGCGGAAGGCCTTAATGTAGTTTCATATCCTTTAGCAGGGTATTGGCTGGATGTTGGTAAGCATGATGATTTTGAAAAAGGACAAAAGGATATAACCCAGATTAAGTTTTAATGAAACCATTAGTAATTATTCCTGCAAGAGGTGGCTCTAAAGGTGTTCCTGGGAAAAACTTAAAGCCGCTTAATGGGAAACCGCTTATTTTATATTCTACAGAACTGGCCAGGCAACTATTTGATGACAGTATGATCTGTGTATCTACAGACGATATCGCAATAAAAAATTTAGTAGAGCAAAGCGGATTGGCCATTCCCTTTACAAGACCGGCCCACTTGGCTACAGATACCTCATCATCATATGATGTATTGCTGCATGCCGTAAGTTATTATGAAGAATTAGGAACCGATTTTGATAGTGTACTGTTACTACAGCCAACTTCTCCAGTGAGGGTTAAACAACATATTTTAGATGTTATAGCATTATTGGATACTACTCCACAAGCCGAAATGGTGGTATCTGTAAAAGAATCAAAAGAAAACCCATACTTTAACCTATTTGAGGAAAATGATGGCGGGTTTCTTGAAAAATCTAAACACGGCGACTATGTTAGAAGACAAGATTGCCCTAAAGTTTATGCATACAATGGATCTATATATCTAATTAGGATAACAGCATTAAAAAAAAGACCACTAAGTCAATTTCAGAATATTTCTAAGTACGTAATGGAAGATATATACAATGCTGATATTGATACCCCGCAAGACTGGATGTTGACGGAATACAATTTATCAGTATTAAACGGTAAAAATTATGGAAAGTAGATTTTTTGCCAGGGTTTTATTTGTATTAACGATATTGACGGCTTATATAGCCGGTAATCAAATCTTTTATAAAGACGAATCTACCAGCGTAACGAATCAACTTCTATTGATTATCCTTTTGATGGTCAGCCTGTTCTTGTTTTTTAGAAACTCAAATCGATTTAAGAAGAACGATTTAACTTTACTGATCATTTTCGGCATTAGTTTTTTAATTAATATTTCAGCGCATAGTCGTACTTACGGGTTACCAGCAGTATTATTTATGATAATGGGCTTAGGGCTAAAGCAATCCCCTTATGTAGCTGTTAGATTGTTAGAATATATAAAAAAATATATCATAGTTTATCCGATACTGTTTTTGATAACATTTGGAATGTTTGGTGGCTCTTTCAAGGTTGATATAACCAGTAAGGCGGCAAGCTTTGTAGCACCTTACCTAAACCCCAATATGTTGATTGAAAGATTCGTGATATTTTTTAACGTAAGCTTTACATATTTTATAATTAACTACTTAAAGGGGAAACGTGGCAGTATTTGGCTTTATATGCTCTCTGCCGCAGTATCATTCTATCTTATTTTGGGTATCGTAAGCCGAAATTCTATCCTTTCAATTGTTATTTACGTGCTTTTGATAGTGTTGTATTTCGTAAAAGGTAAAAACATCTTCAGCACAAAAAGCATCGATGTTTCTGCTAATAAAAAACAAAATGTGAGGGTGAGGAAAAACGTATTTATTATGCTCTCGGTTGTTGTTGCCATTATAGCATATAACTACATATTTTTATCAATTTTTCAGGCAAAATCAATTTCCAGAAATGGTGAAACATCAATCTTTGATAATTCGAGGCTGGTTATTTATAAAGCAGTTTTAACAGAGGCAGTATCAAGTGTTAAGGTATTTTTCTTTGGAAAAGGTATTGGCAATAGTGCAACTCAAATATCAGGGGCATACAGCGATTTTGATTTTTTTAATAGGGACGCTGATACTTTCGGGGCATTTAACACTGTTTTAGGCTGGCAATTAGAACTGGGCGTAATATTTACCGTTTACTTTATTTATTGGTTATTTAAAACGTGTAAAAACACGCCGGCACCACTTTACTTAAAACTATTGTTACTATGCACTTTTATTCCGGGGATGTTTGAATCATTAACGTTCGGGAATTATTCGTGGTTCCCTGAATTGTTTAAATGGGTTTTAATAAGTGTAATTTATAATTGGGATATACTGCCTTTAAAAAGCAGGATTAAATTTGTTTTATCTTAATATCTATTAATGTTTTTATCTACATCTATAAGCAGACAATTTCTGGGAAATTTTGTAACAAGGTTTTCCGGATTGCTGTTCGGGTTCATTTTAGATTATTTATTTGCGCATAAACTCGGCGCAAATAAATACGGTGCCTTCTCTTTTTGCCTGGCAATGGTGAACGTGTTAAGTGTATTTTCGGTTTTAGGGATCCCTACCAGTATTATAAAACACCTTAGCGGGTTTGAAAAAGATAAAACTTCTGGTAGCAAATATATATTTTACTCTGTTAAGTTAGTTTTCTTTATCAGTGTAATCCTTGGTGTTTTAGCGTCAATATTAAGTTACATGTTTCCGCATATTATTAATGCGGATAAAAGTATTGTGATTCCTTACATTCCACTATTTTCTGTTTACTTAGTAGCATTCTCATTAAACAGGATATTTCAGGGAGTATTTGACGGATTATCGCATTCAAGCTTTTCTATACTAAATAAAGAAGTTTTAGGAAGGCTTATTAAACTTGCTATTTTTCTGGTAATCGGCTTTGCATTAAACTTTAGTTTTTTAACCATGTGCTTGTCCTTCCTGATCGGCGAGATAATAACAATGTTTATTTTTTACTTTACGTTAGAAAGTAAAAAAGGCCTTAAGATAGCTGATCTGATAAAAGAACCATTATCCAAGACAGAAAAAAATAAGTACATTATTTATTCTATTTCCATAGCAGCGTCATCAATTATTGCATTATTTTTAGGAGAGATTAATAAGATCATTTTAGGTTTATATCTTTCTTACTCTGATGTTGCCATTTATACAATTTGCCTTAATCTTTCGGTAATTATACTTGTGGGGCTATCAATTGTTAACAGTATAGTAATGCCAAAGGCTGCCCAATATTATAAAGATAACAATGTTCCGGCGTTACAATCGTTATACAAATTCAGTAGCAATGTCATTACTATGGTTGTTTTACCGGTGTTTTTAGGCTTGTTATTGTACTCATCTAACATACTTGCACTATACGGTAAAGAGTACGTAAAAGGCAGTGTAATATTGCCAATTTTAAGTTCGGCTGTGTTTATCAATGCAATCACCGGTGCCAACTATCCGTTAATTGTAATGTCAAAGCACTATAAATTTGAATTTTACAATACTATTATCGCAGCAGCGCTGAACTTTTTACTTCTTTTCTTACTGGTAAGGTTTATCGGCTTAAAGGGGGCTGCAATTTGTTACTTTGTAATACAATTATCCCTTAACGTTATCAGGTGCATATTTTTGTACATTAAATATAAATTGGTGCCCTATGATGTTAAATACTTATACTTTTTTATAATACCCTTATTAGCCTGGCCTTTATATAATGGATTAAATCTTTTGGCAATACCGGTATTAATAAAATTAGGATTAAACCTCTCGGTGTTATCAATAGCATCATGTATTATATATGTAAAATTGGTATCAGGCCCTATAGAAAAAGCATTGTTGGTAAAAGCACCACTGGTTGGTGCTTTAATAAGTAAATATATATGAAGAAAAAGATCCTGATTTTTGGCTACTTGCCAAAAGATAAAGGTGGTAAACAGGAAACGGGCCTGGCAACCGGCATATTTGATCTTCATAACGCAATAGCCGGTTTAGAGACTGACTATGACATCCTTTTTGCAAGTACGGATATTAGCACCACATCCACGATCAGCAATCTGAAAGTAACGGGCTGGAATAAATCAAACCTGTTAAAATGGATGCTGAAAAACCCGTTTAAATTTTTAGTGCTGGCGTATCGTGCATTTTACCTGAAGCTGTTTTTTAGACAACCTTTTTCAAGGGGGGTAGGGTATTTTTTATTTTTCCAAAGCTTAACAGATTCATTTAATCCCGATATCATTCACTTTCATGGCGCGCGTTGGGGATTGTATGGAAATTATGTTTTTGGAGGGAAAAGCAAAAAAGTATTACGTATTCACGGGATGAATGGTTATGATGAAAATATCGACGATTATCTGTCGTTCAGAAAAATCGAAAAGTTTCTATTTACTAAAAGTACGTATCAGCTAATTACGTTTGTAGCTACAGATGTTATGAACGACTTTCAGATCAAATACGGTAACCCGGTTTGCCGGGCCGTATCTATATTGAATGGCTACAATCAAGAGGTTTTTTATTTTGATGATAATATTGTTAAAGATGTAAGTTTTATAAAGTTGCTTACTTTTTCAACTGTATACTCAAGAAAAGGGCAGTTGAATGTAATGAAAGCCATAGTTAAAGCTAATTTAACAAAGCAAATAACGTACACCTGCATAGGGAACGCAGACGCTGCATATTTAAAAGAGATTGTGAAACTTAGCGCCGAAAACGATGTGAAGTTTGATCATATTTCTTATTTACCACAAAACCAACTAAAAGATTATATAGGCAAGGCCGATTTTATGATCTTACCCAGCACAAGTGAGGGTTTTGGTAAAGTATATATTGAGAGTATTGCTTGCGGTACGCCTGTTATGCTTCCTGCCGAATTACCGCTGGCCAAGGAGCCCGGCATACTAAATCAAACAAATGCCATTGTTCTTAAAGACGGATCGGTAGAGGAGATCGCAAATGTTTTAGAGCGTATTGGTGAACGTAAATTTGACAGGAGTGAAGTAGCATCATCTGTCATTCAGTTGCAGTGGGATAACCTGGCTTTAAAATATGTAGGCGAGTACGATAGGTTGATGTATAATTAAAAGTAATGAGCGCGGTTACAGGTAAAGTTGTATTAAAAAATAAAGAAGAATTCTTATTAAACGAAATAAGGCTTAGGTTCCCGTTTTCGATGATTAAGATATCTGAGCGGCATAAAGATATATGCGAATATATTGCTAACAGATCTGGTATTAAAGATAACATGCAGGTTAAACTTTACGTTAACCTCTTATTCCTTAAATCAGAAAAGGCAAAAATCATAACAGCCTTATCATTAATAAATGATAAATACGGAATAGCGGTCATCGAAAGTAATATCATCTCAGATGATTTTTTAGAAATTTTCCCTAATACAAAGCTAAATTATACCACAGGCGATAATAATTACTTAGATAATCAATCCTTAAAAGCACTTTTCTTAAAATACTTTGTGAACCGGGCGTTCAGAATTTTTAAAAGAAAAATTGATGGTGATAGTTATATAAGGGCTTGGGTAGAGGTAAGTTCAAACATTTACAGTAAACAGTTTCCAACTGCGGTAATTTATTTATACCCATTTTTTTTAAACTATTCCCGGGCATGGGCTTTTTATAAATTCCTTTTTAAAAACCACCGTAAGCAAGTTAGTTTAATGGGTGTCCCATATTCAATAAAACCACTTATTAAATTGTTATTATCAAAAAACAACGATAACAACATACTTAATTTTGAATATAGCGGGTACTACAAACATTTTAAAGATTTTAAAAACGCGAAAGAATTATTTACTACGGACGAGTTTGAGCCCGGGTCATTGGTGCTCCACCACCTATTAAAAGCAAACGGTTGCCATATTACCAATACAGCACACGGTATTGGTACTTACAGTCCATTTGTTGAATATTCTGATTTTTATGTTTTTAATGAGATCCAGCGTAAATTTTACGAAAAAAGGAACGATTGTAACATACTATTGCATACCGATACTAAAGTAGAGCCAGTTATAAACCAACTAAATATAAGAAACGCCGAGTATTGCTTAGTGTTGATTGATCAGGGCGAACTTACCCGGTATAATTTATATTTTGAGAATGAATTGCAGTTAAAGCTATATAGCGACGTAAAAGATATTGCTGATAATTTAAATATGCCGGTGATGTTAAAGGTGCATCCAAACAGAAGCGGTAGCAGTTTAGAAAAACTAAAAGCCAACTTCCCGCATTTGCAGATTATTAATAATAAGGAAGAATGGGGCAACAAACAGCCAATTTTTATAAATCTGTATTCAACCCTATACCTTGGATGGAAAAATCTGGGTAGGTTCTATTTCATTAATAAAGGATTTTTTGAGCCAGGCGTATACTTTGATGGCATTACATCATGCATGATTGAACAGTTGGAGAGCAAAATAAAAGATGATATAAAATATGAAGCAACAGCTTAAGAGTTTTAGGAGAAACATACTAGGAGGCTACAGGCTTTTTAAACTACAGTTTTTTTCGTCGCGACTTAAGGTGGGGAAAGGTTTTTTTTGTGGTGTTAATTGCTTCATGAGCTCAAAGAACACTATATCAATTGGCAACAATTTTTATATGGGCAATAATTGCCACCTGGCAGCAAACGCAATTATTGGTGACGATGTTTTATTTGCCTCATTTGTATCATTAGTAGGGGGCGATCACAAAATTGATAATATAAAAACAACAATGCGGTTATCTGGCCGTAATGAATTAAAAACAATTATTATTAAAGATAATGTGTGGATAGGGCATGGCGCAATTATTATGCACGGTGTGTGCATTGAAACTGGCGCTGTTGTAGCAGCTGGATCAGTGGTTACCAAAAATATTGAAGCAAATGCAATATATGGCGGTAACCCGGCAAAATTTATACGTTATAGAAAGAATACATAGCACTATGAAACAAATTATTCAGGATATTAAAAGCGGTGGTACAATCTTAGAAGAAGTACCGGCACCAATAGTAAAAAGAGGGCAAGTTTTAATTCAAACCACCAGGAGCCTGGTTTCTTTAGGCACCGAACGGATGCTGGTTGAATTTGGCAAGGCTAATTTTTTGCAAAAGGCCCGTCAACAGCCCGATAAGGTAAAACAGGTACTTGATAAAGTAAAAACAGATGGCTTAAAACCTACTCTGGAAGCTGTTTTTAATAAGTTAGGGCAGCCATTACCATTAGGGTATTGTAATGTAGGTAAAGTTATTGCTGTAGGCAGCGGGGTAACCGACTTTGTAGTAGGCGACCGTGTTGCATCAAATGGCAATCATGCCGAATACGTTTCTATCCCTCAAAATTTAGTTGCCAAAATACCGGACGATGTAACTGACGATGAAGCCGCTTTTACTGTAATAGGCGCAATTGGCCTTCAGGGGATACGTTTACTTGCACCTACTTTGGGCGAAACGGTTGTAGTAGTGGGCTTAGGGCTTATTGGCCTGTTAACTGCTCAGTTATTAAAGGCAAATGGTTGTCGTGTAATTGGTTTTGATTATGATTCTCAAAAAGTAAAACTAGCTTCCGAGTTTGGAATTATTGCTGTAAACCCGGCCGATGGAACCGACCAGGTTCAGTATGTAGAATCGCTAACAAATGGCATTGGTGCCGATGGCGTTATTATTACCGCATCTAACAAAGGGAACGAGATAATTGCCCAATCGGCAAAAATGTCAAGAAAAAGAGGAAGGATAGTGCTGGTTGGTGTTATTGGCCTTGATATAAGCCGTGCCGATTTCTATGAGAAAGAATTAACGTTTCAGGTATCATGCTCATATGGCCCGGGCAGATATGACGAAGATTATGAGCAAAAAGGGCAAGATTATCCTCTGGCTTTTGTAAGATGGACTGAAAAGAGAAATTTTGAAGCAGTTTTACAGGCAATAAGCCAAAAGCAGGTGAACGTTACATCGCTTATAACGGAGCATGTAACGCTTGATGATTACGATAAAATTTATGGTAATATATCTAACTCAAAAGCAATAGCTTCTATTATAACTTACAGTGAAAAAAGCGAAGAGCCGGGCAGGGTGATTGCCATAAACGATGGTGTATTTACCGGAGGCAAAGGTATTTTAGGGGTAATTGGTGCGGGTAACTTTACAAGCGCCATGATATTACCATCGTTAAAAAAAACGCCTGCCGTAGTAAAATACATTGTTAGCTCGGGTGGTTTATCAGGCACCACATTGGCAAAAAAATTTGGCATACTAAACTCCGCCACCGACTATAAAAATGTATTAACTGATAAGGAAGTAGACCTAATACTTATTACTACCCGCCACAATTTACACGCTGGTATGGTTGTTGAAGCTTTAAATGCCGGCAAACATGTATTTGTTGAAAAACCATTGGCTTTAAATAAAGAAGAGCTTGATGGAATTTTAGCAGTGTATGGTGCAACCCAAAAAACAATTACAGTAGGTTTTAACAGGCGCTTTGCTCCGTTCTCTAAGAAAATGAAATCGTTATTAGGCAAAGGGGAAACACCGGTGAATATTGTAGCAACAATGAATGCGGGGTTTATACCGGGCAATGCCTGGGTACATGACCTGGCCATTGGCGGCGGGCGCATAATTGGAGAGGCTTGCCATTTTATTGACCTTTGCAGTTTTCTTACCGGGTCGAAAGTGAAAGCGGTATGTATGAATGCGATGGGTACAAACCCTGACGAACAAACAGATAACGCCTCCATATTGTTAAAGTACGAGAATGGTTCTAACGCAGTAATAAATTATTTTGCAAACGGTAGCAAAGCTTATTCAAAAGAACGCATTGAGGTTTATAGCCAGGAGAAAACCCTGGTAATGGATAACTGGCGCAAACTGAGCGGGTTTGGCTTTAAAGGATTTTCCTCAGAATCATCCGGACAAAACAAAGGGCATTTAGATCAGTTTAAGCTTTTGGTAAACAGCGTGCAAAGCGGTGGCGATGCAATTATCCCTATGGATGAAATTGTTAATACTACTTTAGCAAGCTTTGCCGCAATTGATAGCCTAAAGCAAGGCACTTGGATTAATATAACGTAATAAAAAGCGCATGAAAAATTTAACCGGCAAACACAATTTCTATATCAACTATTTAGCACAATTTTTTCTTGTGTGCGCATTTTGCGTGGGTTGCACGGTTAAAGGTAAAGCACAAAATATCGCTTTAAATAAGCCATACACTTTATCGGTTTTACCAAACTATAATTTAACCGCCCCGTCTACTGATAAAACGTCATTAACTGATGGTAGCTATACAAGCGGAAAATTGTGGACAAATAAAACCACAGTAGGCTGGACAAGAAGGAACGATGTTACTATAACTATCGATTTGCAACGCCAGGCGCCGGTAAGAGCAGTCAATTTTAACTCTGTTAGGGGGAGCGAGGCCGGTGTTAACTTTCCTGCTAATATTTATGTATTTATAAGCAGCGATAACCAAAACTATGCTTACTTAGGTGATGCCGCTCAGACTGATGATAACGCCTCTGGAACTTATAAGGTTGAAAAATTTAGCGTTGATAATTTAAACGCTACCGGACGGTATGTTAAATTGGTGGTTGTGCCAAACGGAAAATTTATTTTTTGTGATGAGATAGAGATCATAAGGGGCAATGGTGTGGCTAAGGCTATTGCAAAAAACATCCCTGTTGCCAAAATTAAAGATGTTGTTGATTCTTTAACCCAAGCGACATCTGATAAAAAAGACCTTGCAAGAAAAGGTTACAGTATAACCACAATGGCTAATAAAAGTATTGCACAAGTTAAGGGCGAAATTGGTGTTGCCAATGCCAATAAGTTAAAGAAAAGCTTTGCTACCAGCTTTGTCATTGAAAAGTATAATCCCTGGGATACCTTAAGCGCAATAAGAAAGCCTGTTGCAGCTAATGGGCCGTTATTATATGATTTTGCAATTAGTGTAGGTGGCGTTCAATATGGAGCTTTTGTGATTACCAACACTAATACCACATCGCAAACTGTTTCATTTAACATAAATAATAATCCTTCAATTGCATCAATAGATTTATTTGAAGGCCGACAGGTACCATCGTTAGATGGCTCGCAGGTAGTAGACCCGCTTGTACCTATCATGAGAAACGCGAATGTGCAACCCGGAGAATCAAAAATGTTTGTGTTTAAGGTTACAGGGAAAGCATCTGCTACCGCTGCATCATCAACTATAGGTATAACTTCGCAAGGGTTTAACAGCAGCATCAGTGTAAATACAAATATTATAAATATATCTGGGGCTGCAGATAATGACATTAACACCGTTAATTGGGCTTACCTGAATTACCCCATGTTAAAAAATATCAAAGCTGCCGCCGTTAAAGATTTAAAGGACCACCATATAAACACATTTGTAATACCTGCTAAGGTTATACCTAAACCGGGCGATTTTAATTTTACCGCTTTAAACGCCTATATACAAAATATAAAACCGGCAAAAAACATTTTGTTATTTGCCAACTATAGCGCGGCTGCCAACCAAAGCTCAGACCCTAACGTGAAATTCATGACTGATGCGTGGAAAGCAAATTTCATAAAGTGGTATGCTGCTATGATCGCTACTATTAAAAATAACGGCGGGATAACAAATATTTACCTGTACCCATATGATGAGGCGCGTAAAAATGATATCACTGCTTTTAATGTATTTGCAAAATGGGCTAAACAGAGTGTCTCAAATTTAAAGCTGTTCGGAACCTTAACAAATGCGGATGCTATAAAACAGGTTAGCCCCTATTTAAGTGTATCTGAAGTAAAGAATGACGCGTCTTTATTAGCAGCAATTGCTGCCAGTCAGTCAGACGTTTGGATATACGATACAAAAGGCGTATCGAGATCATTATCGCCATATCAGTATTACCGGTTAATGGCTTGGAATGCATTTGCAAAAGGCTTAAAAGGTATTGGATTTTGGAACTATGCCGATATAGGGAGTGACAGAAGCACCAATCTTATTTCGGCACCGTTTAAAAATGTAGGGAATGATTTTGCAGTTATCTATAATTCGCCAGACAATGGTATAATTACAAGCAGGAGGTGGGAGGCTTTCAAGCTTGGAATTGAAGATTATCGAATTATAAGTACATACAGCAAAAAATTTGGGGTTCAAAAAACAAAAGATCTTGTACTGTCAGTCACCTCAGCCCCATCATCATTAAATAAAGCCGACGAGGTAAGAAACAGGATGATCAAAGAATTAGTAAACTAAACCAACAATGCTTATATCTATTATCGCGGGTGCACGGCCCAATTTTATGAAAATAGCACCAATAATTAGCGCTATTGAAAATGCTATATCTAATGGCAAAAAAATAAATTATAGATTGATACACACCGGCCAGCATTATGACAAGAAAATGTCTGGTGATTTTTTTGAGCAGTTAGGAATACCCGAACCCAATGCCAATCTTGCGGCTGGGGGCGGAACCCAGGCGGAGCAAACAGCAGCAATTATGGTAGGCTTCGAAAAAGAATTAATGGCCAATCCCGCTGATATTGTATTAGTTGTTGGCGATGTTACATCTACAATGGCTTGTGCAATTGTTGCCCAAAAGCTACATGTAAAAGTTGCCCATGTTGAAGCGGGGATACGGTCTGGAGACTGGACAATGCCCGAAGAGATAAACCGTCTGGTAACTGATAGCATAACGAATTACTTTTTTACCACTACCAAAATTGCAGGCGATAACCTTATTAAAACAGGTGTAACTGATGATCGTATTTTCTTTGTGGGGAACACGATGATAGATACGCTACTAAAAAATAAGCACCAATTTATAAAACCCGCTATTTGGGATACCCTGGGTTTAGAAAGTGGTAAATATGTTGTTATGACTTTGCACAGGCCTGCAAATGTTGATGAAGAAGGTAAATTAAAAGAATTACTGCAGGAGATCATAAACAATAGCAATGATCTTCATTTGGTATTCCCGGTGCATCCCCGCACCGCTAAAATTTTACAAGGCTTAGGCATAGCCGACCCGCGCCTGCACATGATAGAACCATTAGGTTACCTTGAATTTAATTACTTGGTTGAACGGGCAAAAGTGGTTGTAACCGACTCTGGTGGCATAACAGAAGAAACTACTGTAATGGGAGTGCCTTGCATGACATTACGTGACAATACCGAACGCCCCGAAACTATTACAATAGGCACAAACGAACTTTTAGGAACCAACCCTAACGCAATTAAGCCTGCGTTTGAAAAGCTTTTTAAAGGTGAATGGAAAGAGGGTGGAATCCCCGAACTTTGGGATGGTAAAACAGGGGAACGGATTGTTGATGCGCTTTTAAAACTACAGCAATAATTAACTGTGATTAGCAAAATTCTACTACTCATACGTACTGTTCGGCATTTAAAACCCGTTCAAATTACTCATCAATTATACAATAGGCTAAAACCAGTTCGTAATCTTAACTGGTATATAAATAAAAATAATATACAGCCGGGTTACATACCGCTAAACTTTACTTTAAATTATACCACAGAAAATTTAATTGAAGGCGATACGTTCAATTTTTTAAATATAAGCCACAATTTTGAAAATAAAATAGATTGGGATTACCAGCAATACGGCAAATTATGGAATTATAATTTACAATACTTCAATTTTTTACACCAGCCCGATGTTTCATCACAGGCTAAGCAAAATTTGCTTATAGATATCGGACTATGGCTAAAAACAGGTAAACTTAAGCTCGAGCCATACCCGGTTGCATTGAGGGCTATGAATACGGTAAGGTTCATTAGTACAGAAAACATTACCAATTCGGTAATTATTGATGAGTTATATGCGCAGTTCGCGTATCTTAACAGGAACCTTGAATATCATTTACTTGGTAACCACCTTTTGGAAGATGCTTTTGCATTGTTTATGGGAGGGCATATTTTTAATATGCCTGATTGGAAGCAAAAAGCCAAAAATATACTTTACAGAGAACTGAAAGAGCAGATACTAAACGATGGAGGGCACTTTGAATTAAGCCCTATGTACCATCAAATTATCCTGTTTAGGGTGTTGGAACTTGTCGATTGGTATAGTAATACAGATGGTCACGATATTGAATTTTTAACCTTTGCTAAAACAAAGGCAAGAGATATGCTAGGGTGGCTTCAAATTATTACCTTTAACAATGGCGATATCCCTCATTTTAATGATAGCGCAGCAGGAATAACTTTTACCAGCCAACAATTGTTTGGTCTTGCGCAGAAACTTGGGGTTAACCCTAATAAACAATTAAAGTTAGCCGCCTCTGGCTATCGTAAATATGGCTTTGATAATTACGAATGTGTTGTTGATGTTGGTGCAGTAGGGCCGTCTTACCAACCGGGGCACGGCCATTCAGACGCTTTATCATTTGTTTTATATAGCAAAGGGTTACCTATAGTTGTTGATGCAGGTACATCAACTTATCAGATAGGGGAGAAAAGAAACTATGAACGGTCAACCAATGCACATAACACTGTTGAAGTAGAGGATACAAACCAATCGGAAGTTTGGGGAGGTTTTAGGGTAGGCAGGCGTGCCCAGGTTACAATAACTGCTGATGTAACGCATTCGCTAACTGCGTTGCATAACGGTTATCAAAAGAAATTTGCAGCTATTCATCAAAGAACTTTTATTTTTGCCGAAGATCTTATCCAAATAGAGGATACAATATCCGAAGAGAAATTGGTTTGCAAAGCTTTGTTTCATTTTCACTCAAATTGTAATGTAATAATACAAGGGAATGATAAGGTACTCATTGATAATATAGCAACTATTGCTTTTACAAATGCAATTAAACTTGATATACAGAAATATGAATTAGCCAATGGGTATAATAAATACTTGTCGGCAGTTTGCCTTGTTGTGTTTTTTAATAAAGAATTAAAAAGCATAATGCGGTTTAATAATAATTAATGAAAAATATCCTTTACCTGAGCTTTTATTTCGAACCAGACCTCTGCGCAGGCTCTTTCAGAAATTCTCCTTTAGCCAAAGAATTGGCCAAACAAGCTAATGGTGTAGCTACAATTGATATAGTTACTACGCTTCCAAACCGTTATAACACATTCGATACTGCAGCCCCGGCTTTTGAAGAGTATGGTAACATTAACATACACCGTATCCTGATACCTAAACACCAAAGTGGGTTTATGGATCAGATCAATTCCTTTAAAACCTATTTTTTAGAAGCCCAAAAAATAATTAAAGGTAAAAAGTATGATCTGGTATTTGCATCTTCCTCTCGCTTATTTACGGCGTATCTTGGCTATAGAATAGCCAAAAAGCAGAATATACCGCTTTACCTTGATATACGTGACATCTTTATCGATACCATGCAGGATGTATTGCAAAGTAAAGTTTTAAAAAGTGGGTTGATACCTATATTGAAAACTGTAGAAACACAGATATTTAACTATGCAAGCCACATTAATTTGATATCCGGAGGCTTCGAGCAATATTTCACAAAGTATAAAAAAGCAAAATATTCGTATTTCTCAAACGGCATTGATCCGGAATTTATAGATCTAAAAGAAACTATTTATACTGATAAGAAGCAGCGCTTAATAACCTATGCCGGCAACTTTGGAGAAGGGCAGGGTTTGCATAAAATTATCCCGCAAGCGGCAAAGGCACTTGGTGATAAATTTAAATTCCTGGTTATTGGCGACGGTGGTGCGAAACAAAAGCTTGTGGATGGCATTGCTGAATCAGGCGTTAACAATGTAGAATTGAGAGGGCCGGTATCCCGTAAGGAACTGCTTTCTATTTATGACCAGTCCGACTTTTTGTTTTTGCATCTAAACGATTACGACGCATTTAAAAAGGTGTTGCCATCAAAGATATTTGAATTAGGCGCCTATGATAAGCCTATAATAGCAGGTGTAGCGGGTTTTGCTAATCAGTTTATTGATAAAAACATTCCTAACCGAATTCTTTTCCTGCCGGGAGATGTAAATGACATGGTTGGGCAGCTTAACAATTATCAATATTCTTTAGGCTTTAGAAACGAGTTTTTAAAGAACTTTAGAAGGGAGCAAATTAACAAACAGATGGCAACCTCTATACTAAGCTACCTGTAATGAATAATATATTAATTTCTGGTGCATCGGGTTTTGTTGGGCAGAATTTAAGTGAATATCTTACAGATGCCGGCCATGATGTTTTTAAATTAATCAGGGGCGCAAATACGGATAGCAATGAAATATCATGGACAAACCTAAGCAGTTTTTTTACAATTGATATTGATGTTATAATTCATTTAGCCGGAAAAGCACACGACATTAAAAATACCAGCAACCCGCAAGAGTATTTTGATATAAACACCGGCCTTACTATAAAATTATTTGACAATTTTTTAAAAAGTAAGGCAACCCGTTTTATCTATTTTAGCAGTGTTAAAGCTGTGGCTGATACAGTTGATGGCGTTTTAAACGAAACGGTAAAACCTAATCCACAAACTGCATATGGTAAGTCAAAGCTAAAAGCTGAGGAATACATAATTAGTAAGGAGTTACCTAAAGATAAGCATGTATATATCTTAAGGCCCTGTATGATTCATGGGCGGGGTAATAAAGGAAACCTAAACTTATTGTATAAGTTTGTTAGTAAGGGTATTCCTTATCCGCTTGCTGCGTTTGACAATCGTAGGTCATTTTTGTATATAGAAAATCTCAACTTTATAATTGGCAAACTTATTGAAAGTAATACCGCGCCTTCTGGTGTTTATAATATTGCCGATGACGAAAGCTTGTCAACAGTTGAGATTGTAAAAATAATTTCTCAAACATTAAACCGTAAACCTAATTTATGGTATGTTAATCAATCGTTTTTAAAGTTTACAGCAAGTATTGGAGATAAACTTAAATTACCCCTCAATTCCGAAAGACTAAAAAAACTAACAGAAAATTACGTTGTTTCAAATCAAAAAATAAAAAATGCTTTGCAGATAACAAATCTACCGGTTAGAACCCAAGATGGGCTTACACAAACCATCAAAAGTTTTAATAAATAATATATAATGATGATATACCTGCTTTTGTTTTTAGTGTTTATTGGAGCCATGTTATTATACTTTAAAATAGCCGATAAATACAATATTATCGATCACCCCAACGAGCGTAGTTCGCATAGCGCAATTACCATACGCGGTGGGGGAATTATATTTATACTGGCGGCGCTTATTTTATTGGTGTGGCACTTTAATGAGTTTTATTTGGTGTTAGCCGGCGCGATAGCGATAGGCGCAATAAGCTTTGCCGATGATATATATACATTGCCAAATAAATTGCGTTTGGCTATACATGGAATAGCAGTAAGCTTAATGTTTCTATCACTTCATGTATATTCTTCATACTCATTGTTAGGGGTTGCTTTATTATATATATTAGCAATAGGCATTATTAATGCTTACAACTTTATGGATGGCATTAACGGGATTACCGGTTCATACAGTTTGGTGACATTTGCGGGGTTACAATATGTAAATATTCGGCATAATAGCTTTATATCCCCCGAGATGATATGGGTGCCCATGTTAGCATGTATCGCATTCCTGATTTTTAACTTCCGTAAGAAAGCAAGATGTTTTGCCGGTGATGTGGGTAGTGTAACAATTGCCTTTTGGATAACCTTTTTACTCTTAAAGCTTATATTTATTACTAACAACTGGCTTTACATACTTTTCCTGGCAGTTTACGGCGTAGATGCTGTGCTAACTATCATCCATCGTTTAATGTTAAAACAAAATATCTTTAAAGCACACCGGCTGCATTTTTATCAGTTACTATCTAATGAGTATAAAATGCCTCATTTAATTGTTTCATCTATTTATGCTATAGTGCAATTAGCAGTAATTATATTAATTATAACTAATGAAAATTTGAACCCGTTAACGATAGTTGCAATAGTAATTTTGCCCTTAATGCTTAGTTATTTAATTATTAAACCTTATTTGATGAAACTTAGAATTATACAGTAAATTAATAAATGTATTATTTTTTTATTTGTAATATTTTATATTTGTAATGTTCAGCAACAAACTCCCCCCAAATGTGTTGTAGACTTTAGTCATTATATTACTATTGTTTAATAAGTAGTACTTTTTGGTTTGCATTTATCTGTATTAATTCACAAAAAAGGTTTAATTATGAGATAATGGTTTCTTTAAACTAAATAAATACTTAAATTAAAGCATTAGTTAATGCCTGAAATTATTAAATTTGCATCATTTGCCCCCAGAAAATACATTTATGAAAAAATATTTACTATTCAGTAAGGTACTCCCAAGGTGGATAATAATGTTATTAGACTTTGTAATTGTTACCTGGTCATTTGCTTCCTCTTATCTTATTGTAAACAGGTTTGAATTTGCTAATATATTAAGAGGATACTTCTTTATTTATACAGGTGTTTATTGTATAGTTGCTGTGATAGTTATGTACCTCATGCGGGTACATATAGGCCTTATCAGGTATTCAAACACACGCGATGTACTGCGTATTTTCGGGTCGGTGTTTATTAGTAGTATATTATACATGCTTATAATTTCCATTTGGGTAAAACCATATTTGCATGTTAATTCGTCCACCATCGATCTTGTGCTGCTGGTTAACTTTTCAGTATCAAGTACACTCCTTATCCTGCTCAGAAGTGCTGTAAAAAGTGCCTTTAACTATATTAATAACTATTCAAGCTCAAAAAAAACCACGGTACTTATTTACGGTTCAGATACCAGTGCAGTATTAGTTAAACAAGCTTTAGAAGCAAGTGCGCAAACTAACTTTGTTATAGCCGGTTTCGTGGATGCTGATACCAATAAAATTAATAAAGAGATACAGCAAGTTAGAGTTTATGACATTAACAAACTTCCCAAATTAAAAGAAAAACGCGCTATCGATAAAATGATCATCATGAACCACCATCTTGATGAACAGTCGAAAAAAACAGCACTGGAGGCCTGCCTTGCATTGGGTATACAGGTATTAACCGTACCGCCGTCTGATCAATGGATCTACGGTAAGCTTAACATGCAACAAATTAAGGATCTTAAAATTGAGGATCTGCTTCAACGTAAAACCATACAGATAGATACCACCCGTATATCACAAGATCTGCAGGGTAAACGTGTTTTAATTACAGGTGCGGCAGGTTCAATCGGGTCTGAAATTGTTCAGCAGGTATTGCAATATAACCCTGCTATGGTTATCCTTTGCGACCAGGCCGAGTCGCCGCTTCATGATATCCGTTTAGAGGTTGAAGAGAAGTTTGCGAAAGTACCTATTAAGATTTTTATAGGTGATATACGTAACTACGACCGTATGAGTAAACTGTTTACAGATTACCGGCCCGAGGTAGTTTACCATGCCGCAGCTTACAAACACGTGCCAATGATGGAGGAAAACCCGTCTGAGGCGGTAAGGGCAAATGTATTGGGTACAAAAAACATTGCAGATCTGTCGGTAGCTTTTGGTGTACATAAGTTTGTTATGGTATCTACAGATAAGGCTGTAAACCCATCAAACATCATGGGCACAACAAAACGTATTGCCGAGATTTACATCCAATCGCTAAAAGATAACCCTATTAATAAAGGCACCTGTTTTATAACAACCCGTTTTGGGAATGTACTGGGGTCTAATGGTTCGGTTATTCCACGCTTTAGGGCGCAGATTCAAAAAGGTGGTCCCATTACAGTTACTCACCCCGAAATAACCCGTTATTTCATGACCATACCGGAGGCTGTACACCTGGTATTAGAGGCCGGTACTATGGGAAGTGGTGGCGAAATCTTCATTTTTGATATGGGAGAACCTGTTAAAATTGTTGATCTGGCACTTAAAATGATAAAACTTGCCGGCTTACAGCCCGATAGGGACATTAAAATTGTTTACTCAGGTTTACGCCCTGGCGAGAAGCTTTACGAAGAGTTGCTTAATGATGGTGAGCATACTATGCCTACTCATCACGAAAAGATCAAGATATCTGAGGTGATCAATTATCCGTATCAAAAAGTTGCCGATGATATTAACGAGTTACTTTTATTAAATAAGCAAAACAATGATATGGCCATGGTAAATAAAATGAAGGAAATTGTTCCTGAATTTATCAGCAAAAACTCAGAATTTGAGGGCCTTGACAACAGGAGAACCGCACCTCTGCAGGTAGAAGCTAAAAAGTTAAGGATATTGCAGGATTAGTCAATGCTGATACCTGTAAGGTATGGGTGTTAATCGTATTAGGGCGCTGTTTAGCTAAATCTGATTTTATTGAGTATAATTGCAATACAAAATAATTCCCCCGAGCTTTTACAGCTTATGAAAAGTATTGCCCAAAAAGTATTTGATATAGAAATAGCATCCTTACAGTATGTAGCATCGATGATAGATGAACAATTTAGTGGGGCTGTTGATGCCGTGCTAAATTCTACAGGTAAACTGGTGGTTTGCGGAATGGGTAAATCCGGCCATATTGGTAAAAAAATATCGGCCACATTCACAAGCACAGGTACCCCCAGCTTTTTTATGCACCCTGCCGAAGCCTTCCATGGCGACCTGGGGATGATAAGTGCTGATGATGTTGTGATACTGGTATCTTACTCTGGAGAAACCGAGGAGATTTTAAAAATAGTACCATACCTGCAGTATAATAAAAATATATTCATAGCAATAACAGGTAATGCCAGTTCAACGTTGGCAAAAAATGCCACGTACCATTTAAATGTTTGTGTAAAGCAGGAGGCATGCCCCCTTGAACTTGCGCCAACCTCATCAACTACAGCCACACTGGTTATGGGCGATGCACTTGCAGTAGCCTTGATGACGGCTAAAGACTTTTCTCCGGCCGATTTTGCAAGGTTTCATCCCGGAGGCAGGCTTGGCCGTAAACTACTGGTGAGAATAAAAGATTTGATGCGAACCGATAAACTTCCGTTCATTGATAGAGCAGCTACCTTTACGCAACTGGTTCTGAAAATGAGCGAGGGAAAACTGGGGATGGTTATAGTAGGCACTCCAGAAAGTGTAGCAGGGGTAATAACCGATGGCGACCTGCGCCGCGGATTAGTTAAATATAACGACCTGCATAATTTGCCCATTACCGATATAATGAACAGCGCTCCTCAAACCATTAACGAACACGAATTGGTTTACGATGCCGAAGCGTTAATGATGGAACGAAAAATCACTACACTTTTGGTACATAACGATCAAAACATCTTAACGGGCGTTTATCAGATATTTAACCAGGCTTAATACATGAAGGCGAATATTGTTATACCTGCCCGGTTAAAATCGACCCGGTTACCACGCAAAGTATTGCTCGATTTGGGTGGTAAGCCGGTTATACAAAGAGTTTACGAGGCTTGCTTAAAAGCTACGCTTCATCACGAGATATGGATAGCTGCGGATAGTGATGAAGTATTTAATATTTGCAAAGGGTTTACTCCCAATGTACTTATGACTAAAGAAGAGCATCCCAGCGGTACCGACCGTATAGCTGAGGTAATTGAAACCGTATCTTGCGATATGGTTGTAAACGTACAAGGCGATGAACCCTTTTTTGATGCCGGAATTATTGACAGGCTTATAACCGCCCTGCAACAAAGCGATGCCGTTATGGCCAGTGTTTATGCGCCGGTAGCAAATATAGATGAACTAAACAACCCAAACCTGGTTAAAGTTGTTACTGATGTAAACGGCAATGCCATATACTTCTCCAGGTTTGCAATCCCATTTTCAAGAGATAGGGAGGTGGAAGATGTTTCTGCTTATAAAAAGCATATGGGCGTTTATGCGTATAAGACGTCGTTCCTGAAAGAGTTTATTACCATGCCGGTTTCGTTTTTAGAGAGTACCGAAAAATTGGAACAGCTAAGAGCGATTGAGAACGGTTATAAAATTAAAATGATTGAAGTGAAAGATATTGAAAAGGGAATAGATACCCCGGAAGACCTGACACTTGCACGTAAAAAGATAAAAGACAATGGCATTATATAAAGATATTACCGATAAACCTTTTTTTATTGTTGGCCCATGTGTAATGGAAAACCAGGAACTGCTATATACCGTAGCTGAAAAGGTTGCAGAAATTGGCAGCAAATACCCGGTAACAGTGGTATTCAAATCATCGTTTGATAAAGCTAACCGTACCAGTATCCATGCATATCGTGGTCCTGGTATTGGCAAGGGGCTTGAAATGCTGAACAATGTAAAGGAAAAATTTAACCTGCCCGTTACTACAGATATCCATGAGCCATTTCAGGCTGCTGTAGCGGCCGAGGTAGTTGATGTTTTACAGATCCCGGCATTCCTGTGCCGCCAAACAGATCTGCTCGTTGCGGCGGCCGAAACCGGTAAAATAGTAAACATTAAAAAAGCGCAATTCTTATCCGGCCAGGATATGTTTTATCCGGCGCAAAAAGTAAAGGAAGCCGGTAATGAGCAGATCATCCTGACTGAGCGCGGCAACTCATTTGGCTATAATAACCTGGTGGTTGATTTCAGGAATATTTATGATATGAAGGAATTTGGTTACCCGGTTTGTATGGATTGTACCCACTCGGTACAACGCCCGGGCGGCGCAGGTGGCAAAACCGGCGGCGACCGTAAATTTGTGCCTTACATGTCGCACGCGGCAAGGGCCTTTGGGGCAAGCGGTTACTTTATAGAAACCCACCCCGATCCTGACCACGCCCTGAGCGACGGCCCTAACATGCTATACCTAAAGGATCTGGAAGAGTTAATAAAATCGCTGATAAGCTAATAAGGAAGCTTTTATAATTAATAAGGGTTGGAACAATTTTTAACCGTACTGCGCCCTGTATTACACTACAGCCTGCATTTTTTAGCCCCTGGCTTACTGGCTTTTATATTTTTTAGAGACCGGTGGCAAAAGGCATGGTTAATTATGGTGGCAACCATGGTGGTTGATGCCGATCACCTATTGGCCAAGCCTATTTTTGACCCTACGCGGTGCAGTATAGGTTTCCACCCACTTCACTCTTATTATGCAGTAGGTGTGTATGTAATTATGCTGTTTTTCCCAAAAGCAAGGATAGTAGCTGTAGGCTTACTGTTCCATATGCTTACAGATTTTCAGGATTGCCAGTGGATAGGGCTAATTGGTTAGTAATCTTTTTTACTTTCCGAGATCTCCCATTGTTTAAATACAGCCAACGCTTCATTGTGCATCATTTGTACGAACGGCATTTGGCGTTTTTCCATGGGTTTTTCCAACTCATCATAAATAAAATGATCGTCAAAGCCTATATCGGCAGCATCCTTTTTGGTATTGGCGTAATACACTTTACTAATGCGAGCCCAGTAGATAGCGCCAAGGCACATAGGGCATGGTTCGCAGCTGGTGTATATCTCGCAACCTTCTAAATTAAATGTCTCCAATTCCTGGCAGGCTAAGCGAATAACAGAAACTTCGGCATGCGCGGTGGGGTCGTTATTTGGTACAACTCTGTTCGCGCTGCGTGCTATAACCATCCCATCTTTCACGATCACAGCACCAAAGGGGCCGCCCTGCGCCTGTGTTACATTATATTCAGACAGGTCAATAGCCATCTGCATGAATTTCTGGTTCCCTTTATCTTCCATATGCATCTAAATTAAAAAACCCCAACAATAAGCCGGGGTTTTAAATTAAATTATTTTTTATCTGAGCATCTGCATATTCACGCATCTGCCCATCTGGTTATATTATTTTTTGTCTTTAGCGTAAGCTTCGTTCAGTCTTTTAATAACATCGGCAGTTACGTCAAGGCTTGGGTCGCCATAAAGTACGGTAGCGTTCCCCTTTTGGTAGGTTAATATCAATTTATAACCTTTTTCTTTAGCATAAGCTTTAGTAAAGTCAACCAGTTTTTCGTAAAGTTTGGTTTGCTCGCTTACCTGGTCGTTTTGTACCTGTGCACCTGCATTTTGCTGGTATTGCTGAAACTCCTGGCCTTTACGCTGTAAACGTTGCTCAGTAGCCTGGCGTTGGTCGGCAGCCATAGTAGGGGCCGCTTTCTGGTACTCAGCAATTTCGCGCTGTATAGCCTGCTGGCGCGATTGTACATCAGCTTGCGCGGCTTTACCTTTATCACCAAGGCGTTTATCCATATCCTTAATATAGTCGTATTTAGCAACCAAGGAGTCCTGATTGATGTAAACAATTTCAGGATTACTGGCAGTTGTTCCTGCAGTAGGTGCAGCAGCTGCTTTAGTTTCTGGTTTATTTTGGTTACAAGCAGATACACCTGCAGCAATTAATATTGCTAATACTGAATTTGTAACGATTGATGCCTTGATTTTCATTGTGTTTATCTTAAAAAAAATTTTGACAAATATAATCTTTCGGCACAAGTTTCCTAACCATTAATTAACATGTTTATTACCGGTCATATTTATCCACAATCGCACTATTGTTAAACAATAATGAGCTTAATGTGAAGCAAAAATCGTAAATTTGAAGGTTATTGTTTTAATCAAATATGAGCGAAGAAAATCAAGATAGATCAAATTATTCAGCGGATAATATACAGGTTTTAGAAGGTTTAGAAGCTGTACGTAAAAGGCCTTCCATGTACATTGGTGATACAGGCGTAAAGGGCCTTCACCATTTGGTATATGAGGTAGTTGATAACTCGATAGATGAGGCTCTTGCGGGGTATTGCGATACCATTAATGTTACTATTCATAAAGGTAACTCTATTACTGTTGTAGATAACGGCCGTGGTATCCCAACAGGTATCACTACAAAAGAGAAAGTATCGGCATTACAAATTGTAATGACTGTATTACACGCCGGTGGTAAGTTTGACAAGGATACCTACAAAGTATCCGGTGGTTTGCACGGTGTGGGTGTAAGTTGTGTTAACGCACTATCAACACACATGAAAACGGTTGTTGAACGCGAAGGCAAAATATTTACTCAGGAATACTCTCAGGGAAAACCTTTGTTTGAGGTTAAAGAGATTGGTGTATCGGCACGTACAGGTACTACACAAACTTTCCAGCCCGACCCCGAAATATTTACATTAACTACCGAATACAAGTTTGAAACCCTGGCTACCCGCCTGCGCGAACTTGCATTCTTAAATAAAGGTATCCGTTTAACATTAACAGACGAACGTGAAACCAACGATGATGGTTCTTTCATTTCAGAAGAGTTTTTCTCTGAAGGTGGGTTGAAAGAATTTGTTAAATACCTGGATGGTACCCGTGTACCTATTATTCCTGAGCCTATTTATCTGGAAGGTATAAAACAAGGTATCCCGGTTGAACTGGCTTTTCAGTATAACGATACGTATACCGAAAACGTGCATTCGTATGTAAATAACATCAACACTATTGAGGGTGGTACACACGTAGCGGGTTTCAGGATGGGTTTAACACGTACGCTGAAGGCTTACGCTGATAAATCGGGCTTGTTGAAAAACATGAAGATCGAAATTACAGGTGATGACTTCCGCGAGGGGTTAACTGCCGTAATTTCGGTTAAAGTACAAGAGCCGCAATTTGAAGGGCAAACCAAAACCAAATTGGGTAACAGTGAGGTGAGTGGTGCCGTTAACGTGGCCGTAGGCGAAATTTTAGGTAACTACCTCGAAGAAAACCCTCGTGAAGCTAAAATGATAGTGCAGAAAGTTATACTTGCTGCTACCGCACGCGCGGCCGCACGTAAAGCACGCGAAATGGTGCAGCGTAAAAGTGTAATGAGCGGTTCAGGCTTACCTGGTAAACTGTCTGATTGTGCTAACAGCGACCCAACACTATGTGAGTTATATCTTGTAGAGGGCGACTCGGCGGGTGGTACCGCCAAACAGGGGCGTAACCGCGAGTTTCAGGCCATATTGCCTTTAAGGGGTAAGATCCTGAACGTGGAGAAAGCCATGGAACACAAGATCTACGAGAACGAAGAGATAAAAAATATGTTTACCGGCCTCGGGGTAAGTATAGGTACGCCGGAAGATGCCAAAGCACTTAACCTAACCAAACTGCGTTACCATAAAATTGTGATCATGACGGATGCTGACGTGGATGGTTCGCACATTACCACATTGATCCTCACTTTCTTCTTCCGTTATATGAAGGAACTGGTTGAGTATGGTTATGTGTACATCGCATCCCCACCGCTTTACCAGGTAAAAAAAGGTAAAGAATCTGAATACTGCTGGAACGATGAACAGCGCGATGCCGCTATACAACGCCTTAAAGGCCAGGGTAAAGAGGATAGCGTACACGTACAGCGTTATAAAGGTTTGGGCGAGATGAACGCCGAGCAATTATGGGATACAACCATGAACCCGGCCCACCGTACCCTTAAAAAGGTAAGCATTGAGAACGCTGCCGAATGCGATCACACCTTCTCGATGCTGATGGGTGATGAGGTTGCACCCCGCAGAGAATTTATAGAGAAAAATGCACGTTACGCCCGTATAGATACCTAATATCATTATTACGTGCCCAAAATATTAAAGCCTCCTGACCTTCAGGAGGCTTTTTTACGTAATAGGTTTTATGGGTGCCCTTTTGGTATTTTTTTCGGCCTTTATTCGCCCTTTTTCGCCCTTCATTTGCCTTTGAAGGTTTTTTTATGACTTTATAAGGCACTAAATGGGGGTATAAAACATTAAATGCCGGTAAAATATACTTTTAAATTTATATACATAATTTTCTTATGTATATAAATATTTATATATTTGAATTATGAGCACCAACCCATTATTAAAAGGAAGCCTGCAAACCATCATTTTAAAACTACTGGAAGATAACGACCAGATGTATGGATACGAGATAACCCAAAAGGTTAAAGAGGTATCAGATGGAGAGATAATGCTTACAGAGGGCGCTTTGTACCCGGCCTTGCATAAACTGGAAGCTGATGGTTTCCTGGAAACATTTACGCAGGTGGTTGATAACCGTGTACGCAAGTATTACCGCCTAACCGAGCAGGGGGGCAAAGAGGTGACCAGTAAATTAACCGAAGCACAGGCCTTTATAGATCAGCTGCAAACTTTGTTGAACCTTAAACCCGCAACCAAATGAAACCTACGGAACAGCAGCTAAAAGTATTGCAAACCTATCTGCATAAAACGCTTACCTACCGGGAAACCTACGAAGAAATTTACGACCACATTTTATCGGCGCTTGAGCATCAGCCGGCAGATATAAGTTTCCAGGACGCTATAAACGGCATTATTATAAATGATTTTGGAGGGCATAGTAATTTATTGAAGGTTGAAAAAGCTCACAAAGATGCTTTGGTTAATGATATGTATAAAAAGTACCGTTCATACATTGTATCGTACTTTACATTCCCTAATCTGTTTTATTTACTATTAGCTGTAGGGGCAACTTGTTACGGCTTTGCACAAATTAGGGTCAGTATATCGTTAATTATTGTGATGGCTTTTTTGATGATTTTAGCACCCTACATCATTTATCTTTTACGACTGTATGATACCGGGTATATTTTAGGGACTACGCAAAAATCGGCTAAAGATAAATCGTTTGAAATATTGGCGAGTATACCTGTTCGTTTTTTTGTGATCGTAAATACTTTTGCTATTTGGAGTGGTGAAGGATTTTACAAAGTTTTTTTAGGAACTAATAATTACCTGTTGGCAATATGGTTTATGATTGCCATACTGTATAACTTATCATTATACAAACTATATAAAAACGAATTCCAAACCACTGCCGCAATATGATACTATCGCCACATGAACTGCAATGGGTAACCGAGCGTATGAAGATATACGACATTAAATACCAGGAGAGTTATTTCGAGATACTCGACCATATCTTAACGGCTATTGAAACTAAACGCGATAACGGTGACACGCGGGATATATCGGTTGTTTTTCAGGATGTGGTGGATACCGATTTTGGTGGCTATTCGGGTATTGAGGCATTGGCTGTTAAACAGGAAAATATATACAATAAGTATATTGGAGGGGTATTTAAAGCTATTTTTCGTGGCTATTTAAATTGGGGCCTATTGGTTTTCACAATAGTTATATCAGCCCTGGCATATACCCTGCCCGATAATAAAGCCATGCACGGCGTTTTCTTTATTGCTATACTTTTGCTGGCTTTTTCGCCGTTGCTGTATGCCTTTTTATTAATATCCCGCAAGGGAACATCTGTAAAAGGGAAGAAGTCCCTGTTAAAAGGGCGTTTAATATCGCAAACTTACCTGCCGGGTATGCTGCTGAACGGCATTATTTACCTGCCTGTGCTTTTTAAAGGCGGCGATGATGTTAACGGGTTTAAAATAATGCAGCATTGGCCCTTGCCGGCGCTAATGGTAATATTGATATTTTTTGCGGTGCTGAATTTGAGTTCGATAACGCTTTGTAACCAGGTGTTAAAGAAAAGAGGGTAGTCTTTCTTACTTCAGCTTTAACGTTTTCTTCCCAAAATCAATTACCGCGTGGTACTTCATTAATATATCGCTGCCCAAAACACCCAGTACCTCAGGGTACCCCAGTTCGCGGTAAGCTATGTTGATGGTTGACAGGTCAAGCACGGCTACTTCCAATTCGGGGATCATCATATCGCCTATCCATATATTTTCTATTACTGCCGTTGCCGATTCCATGGTGTTGGTACCCAAACCGGTTGAAAGCCTCTCGCTGGCTACTATATCAGCCATCTCATTGGCCAGTATCAGCAGGTCGCGGTCAAAGGCTGTACGCGATGCGCCGGTATCCAGTACCACTTTAAAAGGCTTATTGAAGATCACAATATCCAGCACAGGGTGAAAGCCATCGCCATGCAGGTCGATGATGTTTAGCGGAATAGATATAGTTTTTTTAGCCATTTAGTCGTGTTGGTGCAATATAGCTATCCAACTATAATTCAATCAATAAAATCAACGTAACAATTATATGGTTTTAAGCAGGTTAACCACAGCATTATCAGAGGTTGCACAGAGATGAATGGGGATTGCTTTTTGCATATTGTATGAAATATCTCTGTGACCTTTGTGTTTCCACTCTGTGGTTCTCTGCGGTAAAGTTAGCTGCCAATCCATTATTGAGCCAATTAAAACGGATACCCTATGGCAATGTTTAAGATGCTGTTTTTAAAACTCGGGCTTATAGAGCGCTGCCCGCCTGCCGGTGTATACGGCCTTACCAGCGGGAAACCAAGATCGGTACGCAGTACCAGGATGGTAGCATCAAACCTTAAACCAAAGCCCGCATCAACAGCCATTTGCGATAAAAAATTAGGGCCAAATGTGCCGCCCGGCTGGTGTGGTTTAGCGTTCCAGATGTTACCGGCATCGGCAAATAACGCACCGTACACAATGCTGAATAGCTTTTGGCGGTACTCAATATTAGCCTCCAGTTTTATATCGCCCGATTGGTCTGCAATAAAGGCGTTACCGTTTGCACTGGTCGGGTCTACGGTTCCCGGGCCCAGTGTTCTTGGCCTGAACCCTCTTAAGCTGTTAGGCCCGCCAATAAAGAATTGCTGGTTATACGGTAAAATGGTTGAGTTACCGTATGGCAAACCAACACCTGCAATAAGCCTGGTAGCAATTTTGCTGTTAGCGCTAAGTTTATGGAAAAAGCGGATCTCGCTCTCTGCTTTAACGTATTGGTTAAATACGGTACCAAACAGTGTTTTCACTTTGCCGCCAAGGGTATCGGCACCGCTTATAATGCCATAAAGGTTGTTTGATAAACTAAGCTTGCCACGGAAGTAAAGGCTGTTGGTACGATAGTCTTCGGTGGTGTTATCAAATGTATAAGCATAGCTTGGGCCTAAAGTAAATTGCGGGTCAATTACGTGTTTAAGCGCCGGGTTGCGGTTGTTTGGATTACGTATGCTATCCAAATATAACTGGCTTATATTACGTGGCTTTACAAAAGTGGCCTCCAGTACATTTAACTCGTGTATCTTATGCTCGCTTGTTTTAAACTGGTACCCGAACGACCCTGTGAACGAGTTAAGTGAGTACAGTTTTTGCCGTACAACAGAGGTGTAACCCAGCGTTAATATAGTGCGCGGGATGTACCCGTTATCGGCCCGCAAAGCAAACGGACTTATCAGCCTTGGCCACGAAAGGCTGGTTTGCACACCATACTGGTAAACGTTGTAGCCGCTGTTTTGGCCGCCCACCTGCACATCGGTACTACCAAATAGGGTAACTGTTAAAAGCTCGCCGCCTTTAAAAGCATTGCGGTTTTTCCAGCTCAGGTTTATTTGCGTACCGGTATAGTTGGCAGATGATGTACGGCCTATGATCTCGGCCTGTAACGATTTGCGTTTATACGGGGTAAGGAAATAATAAACATCCAGCTTGGGCGAATCGGGCGTTACATCTTCAAACCTGTTTTTTACATAACGGTACGGCCCCAGGTTAATAAACCTGTTTAACGAATTGTTATGGGTGGTGCGGCTGTATACATCATTAGGATGCAGCAACACGGTATTGGAGAATAAATATGGCCTCACGGTGTTACGCGGGTCAATGATGTTGTAATTGCGGTAAGGTTTTGCCTGGTCTAACCTTAAGGATGTATCCCTTAACGAGTAATTTGGGTACACGTAAATATTACGGACAGAATAAATTTCGCGTGCCCTCTCTGGTGTTTCGGGTTTAATACGAACTATCATGTTTACTTTATGGTCTTCAATGGTACTGTCAACCCTTACAACCAATTGCTCGGGCGCAAAGTAAAAAAAGCCCTCTTCCTTAAGGCGGGTATCAATCCTGATGCGTTCGTTCTTGATCACATCAAGGTTGTATTTTTCGCCTTTTTTTAACAGTGTTTGCGCCATGGTGCCTTTAACGGCGGTATCAAGGCTATTATCTGTAGCGGCAGGGAAGGTAACGTTATTGATGGTGTATGATGGCCCCGGCAGCGCGGTGAATAAAGCTTTGGCCGTTTTCTTTTTGCCTATAGTATCGCCGCTAACCGTTGCCTGGAAGTAGCTGATATTTTGCAGGCGGTTTTGCATAATGGTGCTGTTTTTAGCCAGATCTACCTGGCTAACCAATACCGGCGGCTCGCCGTATTTGCTCAGAAATTTTTGAATAAACCCATGGCGGTTGCGGGTTTTGTAATACAACCAAAGTTTTATTCTCATCCCTAATAAAGATGAGTTTGGTTTAGGCCTGATATAGGTTTTCAATTCCGACTCCAGAGCCTTTGCATCGCTTTTAGGTATATTTTTATCATCAACCTTAACAGTACCGCCGGTATAAAGCTTTTCGTTTGGCGGCAGGTACCTGGTAGTGCTGCAGGCGTTTAACACTACAGCCATAAGTACTAAATATATTATACGTTTAATCATAAGGTTGTGGTCTGTGTCTTGGTTCTTTCGTCTTTATCTTTTTGCTGCGATGCTTTTTCCTGCTCGTCTTTTAGCTTTTGCTCTTCTTTATATTTTTTACGCATCTCCCTTTCTTTTGCTGTGCGTTTACGGAAGATCTCGCGGAAACGGTTATAATCTACCGTGAGCGAAAACCCTATACCGGTTTCAACTACCTGGCCTTGTATAACTATAAATTCATCCTTACGATACGCGCGCAGGGTATAGCGCCCATCCTTGCTCAGTTTGTAATTAACCGATACGTTGCCGGCAATGTTTGATGTTTTTTGCCCGGCCTGTGCGCCTTCCAGGTTAAAGTTGTTACCTACGCTCACTGTTAGCCTATCGTTAAGGAAGCGTTTACTTAGCCCAACGTTAAGGTCTGTTCGGTTTGTTGCCGTTCCGGATGAGTAGTCTTCGCCGGATGTTAACCCGAAATTAAGGTCGACCCCTGTGATCAGGTCGCCAGCCAGGTTATTCAACTGGTCGGTAAGTAAACCGCTCACGCTGCTGCGTATAGCACCTTCAACACCGGCGCTGCCGCCCTGGCTTTGCAGTGGGTTATCGCCAATAAAGTGGCCAAGTACCAGCACACCCAATACTTGTTTATTTAACTCGTTAGGGTCCTGCCTTACCTGGGCAAGGCGGGTACCAACAGTGGTGGTTACTTCAGACGATACGTTGTAATTACTATCCGGCAGGGTAATATCAAAGCTGATATCGGGTTTCATTAACTCGTTACGTAAGTTAAGGTTTACATTAAACGGTAACTTTTGCTTGTATTGGGTCGAGTTTTGGTCGGTTAGTTGGTTAGCAACCAGGTCTATCGGTGGCACGTTGGCTATGTAAATGGCAGTAAGGTCTATATTAGCGCTTGTTGGGTCGCCCGTCCAGGTAATGGTGCTGCCCGGCTTAAAGTTAAACTTACGCGATACGGTGGCATACGACAGGTTGTACGAGCCGCTGCTAACCACATAAGTACCGGTTAAACTTGTTTTGCCGCTTGGGTCTATACCGCCGCTCAGGTGTGCTTCGCCTTTTAAGTGTACCACATCGCCGTTACGCTCATCAACTACAATAGTAAAGGCCGCGTTTTTATCAATGTTCACCGTAGCATTTACATCAAGCCCGGTAACTTCCGATTGTTTTAGCGAATCAAGCTGTCGGGCTATGAGTATCGAATCTGTGTTTGGTGCGCTTGCGTCAAAAAACTCAACTACCCCCTTGCGGTCTTCCACACCGGGGTCGCTGGTTGGCAATACAATAGCAAAGTCTGTTTTATCATTAACGGTCAATGTTGCATCAACCACAGGTTTGGCCATATCGCCCCTTACTTTTATATCGGTATCCATAAACAACTTGCCATAAAACAGCTTGTTATCTGCCTTGGTAGAGTTGATAACCCTAAAGTTGTTTGCACGTATATTCACCCCGAATTTAAAGTCGGTATAAGTTTTGGTGTAGATAGAACCCGAAACAACCGCCTTGTTGTTGGTTGAATCAACCAGTGTAAAATCGTTGAACCTTATCCCTTCATCATTAAACGTAATGCTTTCCTGCGGCATGGTGAAGTAGGAGTTAAGCATGCTTACGTTAAACGCAACTTTATTGAAGTGCACATCGCCCCGCACAGCTGGTGCGGCGGTGGTACCGGTTATTTTTAGCTGGCCGGTAATATTACCGCTCGAGTTTTTAATAGCCCCAAAGCTAAAGCCCTCTATACTCTTCATGCCCAGGTTTACAATATTCAGGTTCATGTCAAACCGGCTTTCGGGAGTGGTATAGTACATACCGTTCAAATCAACCTGGTTGCCTTTGCCGGTAACACTTGCCTGCAGCGCAAATGCGTTTTGAGTTTGGTTATTTACCTTAAGCGCTATATTACCTACGGTATCGCCTTTAAAGTTAAAGTCGCTCACATTCATATCGGCAGTAAACACCGGCGATTTCTGGAAATTGCTTACTACCGCGTTGCCATTGATGGTTCCGCCTACAAACAGTGAATCCTGCTGTGCTATTTTGGTCAGGGTTTCTATCCTGAAGTTTTTAAAATCAACCGTAATAGGCGAATTTACGCCCCCCGAGCTATTGGCGCTTAATACCTGGTTGCTGTTGGTGATGCTAAAGTTACGCGCCAGTATCCCTTTTGCGCCATAAAACAGCGCGTTATCCGGGTTAACATCCCATGGGGTGTAATCAAACATCAGCCCGTTTTGTAAAAAGCTGAACTGATACTGATCTGGCAATACACTAAACTGGCCGGCCATGCGGTAGCGTTCTTTCTTTAGTTTGTCGCGCACCTGTAAGCTAATGCCCAGCTTATTGTTTTGGGCGTTACCCGATACACTGGTATAAAGCAGATCTAATGACGAACCCACTTTTATTTCATCAACCGTTAAATTGTAATTTAAGGCATTATTACCCGTGTTAATAGCCAGCTTTAAGTTATTTACTGTATTAGTGCCATAAATAACTTTAGGTGCAGCACCATTTACAATAAGCTCGCCGGTGGTGCTGTTAAAGCGGCCGTTAAATAAAACCGGGTCAAGCTGTTTTAAATCAGGGGCAAATTTAGCTACCAGCGGGGTTTTCACCAGGCGGGCATCAAACGTGAACTGCTGCGGCGAGTATTTAACTTTTGCCCTTGGGGTTTTACTGCCAAGGCTGGTGTTGTAGTATTTATCAATCACATCCTGCAGGGCAGGGGCAATTTGGGTTAGCTTATACTTACCGGCCATGTGTGCGTAAAACATAGGCGTTTTTAAGCGCAGTGTGCTGCTATCGGCAGTGGCGGTTGATATCAGGCTAACGGTATCTAAATTGATGCGCTCGCCTTTATTAATCACCAAAAGGTCGGTTGCCAATATGTTGGCGTTCAGGTAATCAGGGTCGGCAGTTGGCACATCGGCAATAATTTTACCATGAAAACGCATCGGGCCTTTTACAAAATTCAGTTTTTGCAGGTCTATGCTATCTACCATTAAGGTAGCGTTAACTGATGGGTATTTTTTGTTCATGTTGGCCTTAGCATCAAGTGTAAAGTTGATGTTAGGGTCTTTCATACGGGCTTTGGCCACATAGGCCCCGTTATGCGCCGTACCATTCATTACTAAATTACGGTAGGTATAACCCTTAACATTTGCGCTTACCACATCGCCGTTAAATTTAAGGCTGGCGGTTTTAGGGTCGAGGCCGGTACCGCTGATGTTGGCTTTCATGGTTACAAAACCTACCATTTGCGGCTGTTTGGTTAATGCGCCAACGTTTAAATTATTAGCCTTAATATTGGCCGAGTAGGTTTCGCTGCCTTTGCGTTTGCCGCTCTTCATAGCAGCTACCAGATCAACCGCGCCATAGCTGCTGCGCAGCGCCATTTTGGTGTTAAAGGTTTTCATGGTACCCTTAAAAGTACCTTTCAGGTCCATGTTTTCGGGCACGCTTACATTGGGCGGGATGGTTCCCTTTGGTACAAGGCGGGCAATATCTGTACGGGTGGTACGGAAATCATTTATCGTTAGGTCGAAATATGCTTTCTCCACATCAGGTAAGCCGCGCATGGTAGCCGATGCTTTCACATAAGTATTGCCAAACCCGCTGATCTCGATATTAGGGATGCGCAGGTTATTTACCTGCCCGCTAACCCTGCCGTTCACTTTAATAACCGAATTTGGCGAAGATTTGAACGGCTCCATCGATGCCATAGTGGGCATCAGCAATAACACATCGCGCAGGCCAAGCTTGCTGCCATCAAGGTTGGCGTTGATGCTTAGCTTGCCCAGGTCTTTTGTTAACGATGCTATGGATGGGTAACCCACCTGCAATTCTTTTTGGATAACCGAGGTTGGTGTTTCTACCAGCAGGTCTTTTAAGTAAGCGCTTTTTGGCCCGTAGAAAAACGAGGTGTGAAACTTATTGATCTTCAACCCGCTTTTCTCGGCAAATGTGAAAGAGTTTACCTTGCCCGATATACTATCGGGTGTGTAGTTAAGGTCCTGTATATCGGTATTCAGGTTTTTGATACCCATGTGGGCAAAGTCAAGCCCGCGGGGCAGGGGTTTTTGCGCGTCGTTATCAAACTTAATATTATCGTTGGTTAGCGTTATGCGGTTTAGGCTTGCTGTCCAGCCTTTTGCCTGGGTAACTGAGGCCAGCGTATCAATTTTCTTAATGGTTTTATCAACCGCTTTGGCAACGGTGGCAGGTTTGGCAAAGGTAATCCCGGCGTTGGTATTATCCAGTTTGATAGATTTGATGCCCACATGCTGGTTCTTCATATCTATCTTATCCATCTCTACCAAAAAGGTGCCCAGGTCAACCTTGGCGGCCATTTCGTTGCTTTTGTAGTCAACCTTTATTTTGTCAACGTTTATCTCGCCCAGGGTGAGATCCATATTTAATGGTTTAACGGCGGTGTCAACCTTGGCGGCCTGGGCAATAGAAGAGCCGGCCGGGGTTTGGATGATCCTGGCGTTAACGCCGCTCAGGTTTATTTTAGGGATAGTGAACTTCATCTTATCCATATCAAAATCTTTGATACGGGTATCAAAATGCCCCAGCAGGAATTTTACATCGTTACCGGTGGTTACATCTTTATATTTAACGTTTATCTTATCCAGGATGATCTTATCTACCGAGAACTTCATGGTAGAGGTAGTATCCTCGGGCTTCGGTTCTTTTTTCTGTTCGCCGGCAAAAGCTTTGATAATGTAATCGAAGTTAAAAAGGCTATCCGGCCCGCGGCTGATATTGGCGGTGATACCTTCCAGGTTTATCTCGTTTATCTCAACCTTGTTTTTCAGCAGTTTCATCAGGGTGATGTCAACCTTAAGTTTATCACCCGCAATAAGGGTATCTTTCTTTTGGTCTTCAAAGTAAACATCTTCTAAAACCAGCAATTTGGGCAGGCCCAGGCTAATGTGGCCAATTTCAACTTTTGTATGGATTTTATTCTGAAGGAAGGAAACCGCTTTGTCTTTCGCGAAGTTTTGCACGGCGGGTACCTGTATTAAAATAACCACAAGCAACACCAAAAAGATGACACTTGCAATTATCCAAAGTATTGTTTTGAGGGCTATACGTCCAAATCGTTCCAAATTCTTAAATCTTAGGGTGATTACCTATTAATAACGAGGGTGTGGGGCATACACCGTTATAGCGTTTTAACATTTGCGAATAGTTAATTGTTTTTATCTTATTAGTAAAATTTACCTATAAAAAGCATCCTATTCTGACCGTTGATAAACGAAGTGTAAATATGAGGCGATTTATCAACAAACATGTACTTAAACTTTGTTTTTTGATAAATTTGTAATCCACACGATTCAGAGAGAAAGATACTATGCCCGAATTTTCGCACTTACACGTACATACCCAATTCTCATTACTTGACGGTGCCGCCGATATATCAAAGCTATATAAAAAAGCGGCAGCAGATGGTATGAAAGCCCTGGCAATTACTGACCACGGGAACATGTTTGGCGCGTTTAAGTTTGTGGCCGAGGCAGGTAAACACAATGTAAAACCCATTGTTGGCTGCGAATTTTATGTGGTTGATGACAGGCATAAAAAACAGTTTACCAAAGAAGTAAAAGATAAGCGTTACCACCAGCTGATGCTGGCCAAAAACGCCGAAGGGTATAAAAACCTCATTAAGCTATGCTCTTTAGGTTATATAGAAGGCCTTTATAGCAAATGGCCGCGTATAGATAAAGAACTGATATTAAAATACCATAAAGGTATTATAGCAACCACTTGCTGCCTGGGTGCATCTGTACCGCAGGCTATTTTAAGGGACGGCGAAGCCTCTGCCGAAATTGAATTTAAATGGTGGCTTGACCTGTTTGGCGAAGATTTCTACATAGAAATGCAGCGCCACGATATCCCCGAGCAAAATATAGTGAACGAAGTGTTAATGAAGTTCGCTAAAAAGTATAACGTTAAGGTGATTTGCTCGAACGATTCGCACTACGTGGATCAGCAGGACAGTAACGCGCACGATATTTTACTATGCGTAAACACCGGCGATCTGCAAAGCACCCCTATAGCTACCGATGAAGAAGGTGGTAAGGGCTATCGCTTTGGTTTTACCAACGACCAGTTTTATTTTAAAACGCAGGCTGAAATGGGCAAGCTGTTCCATGACATCCCTGAGTCGTTGGATAATACGCAGGAGATTGTAGATAAGGTAGATGTACTGAAACTGAAAAGGGACATCCTGCTGCCTAACTACGTTATCCCGCCCGAGTTTAAGATTCACAGTGATATGACGCCCGATGCGGACACCCTTAACCAATGGGAGTACCTGAAGCACCTTACCTTTATGGGTGCCAAAGAGCGTTATAAAGATATTAGCCCCGAGGCCGAAGAACGCATCAACTTTGAGCTGTTCACTATCCGTACCATGGGGTTTGCGGGTTACTTTTTGATCGTGGCCGATTTTATTAAGGCGGGCCGCGATATGGGCGTATTTATTGGCCCGGGCCGTGGTTCGGCAGCGGGATCAGTGGTGGCCTATTGTACGGGTATCACCAATATCGACCCGCTGAAGTATAACCTCCTGTTTGAGCGTTTCCTGAACCCCGATCGTAAATCAATGCCCGATATTGATACGGACTTTGATGATGCCGGCCGCCAAAAGGTTATTGATTACGTGGTTGATAAATACGGCAAGAACCAGGTGGCGCAGATCATTACCTATGGCTCAATGGCTGCCCGTACCAGTATACAGGATGTTGGCCGCGTACTGGATATGCCACTGAGCGATGTGAACGCCATGAAGAAGCTGGTGCCCGAAACCCTGGGGATCAACCTTAAAACAGCCATTGAGCAGGTAGCAGAACTGCAGGTTATATACAAATCAAACGATCTCAAAGGCACGGTGCTTCGCGAAGCAGAAAAGCTGGAAGGATCTGTACGTAACACGGGTGTGCACGCCGCGGGTATCATCATAGCGCCTTATGACCTTACCGATATTGTACCTGTTGCTACCGCGAAAGATTCTGACCTGCTGGTTACCCAGTACGACGGGCGTGTAATTGAGGATGCAGGCGTAATTAAAATGGACTTTTTGGGCCTTAAAACCCTGACCATTATTAAGGATGCGTTAAAGCTTATCCGACAAAACCATGGGGTTGAAATTGAGATAGATTACATCCCGCTGGATGATGAAGCAACCTACGAGCTTTACCAGCGAGGCGATACCAACGGTACCTTCCAGTTTGAAAGTGACGGGATGCAAATGTACCTGCGCGACCTTAAACCCGATAAGTTTGAGGATCTGATTGCCATGAACGCCCTGTACCGCCCGGGCCCTATAGAATATATCCCCAACTTTATTAAGCGTAAACACGGGTTAGAACCCATTGTGTTTGACCTTGCCGATATGGAGGAGTACCTGGGCGAAACCTACGGTATTACCGTGTACCAGGAGCAGGTGATGCTTCTATCGCAAAAGCTGGCTGGCTTTAGTAAAGGTGATGCCGACGTTTTGCGTAAGGCAATGGGTAAAAAACAAATTGAGGTACTCAATAAAATGGAAGCCCAGTTTATGGAGGGCGCCATGGCCAAAGGCCACCCCAAAGATAAACTGACCAAAATATGGACCGACTGGAAAGCATTTGCCCAGTATGCGTTCAATAAATCGCACTCTACCTGTTATGCTTTTGTGGCCTACCAAACGGCTTACTTAAAAGCGCATTACCCGGCAGAGTACATGGCGGCGGTTTTGAATAACCAAAACAACATGGAGAAGATCACCTTCTTTATGGAAGAATGCCGCCGCATGGGCGTTGAGGTTTTAGGCCCCGATATTAACGAGAGCGATATGGCCTTTACTGCCAACAGGAAAGGCGTTATCCGCTTTGGGCTTACCGGTGTTAAGGGTGTAGGCGAAAAAGCTGTTGAAAGTATCATTGAGGAACGTGAGGCCAACGGCCCGTATAAAAGCGTTTACGATTTTGCACAGCGGTCCAATACGCGGTCGGTTAACCGTAAATCGTACGAGAATTTAGTGTATGGTGGTGCATTTGATGGGTTTGGCTTAAACCGTGCGCAGTTCTTCGCTAAAACAGAGAACGGTATTTTAACCGGGGTTGAACGCCTGATAAAATATGGTAATGATTATCAGAACACGCAAAGCAGTTCGCAATCGTCCCTTTTTGGCGGCTCCGTGGCCTCTTATATCCCAGAGCCGGCCTTGCCCGAAGCTGAGGAATGGCCATTGATAGAAAAGCTGAAATACGAGAAAGAGGTTATTGGCATTTACTTAACCGGCCACCCGCTTGACAACTTTAAGCTGGAGATTGACCGTTATTGCAATACCACCATAACCGAGTTGAAGAATATCCAGAAAGCCCGTTCGGGCGAGGGCGGGGAAGAGGTGATGGCCAACCTGGCCAACCTGCGTAAACGCGGCGAGATCTGTATTGGCGGGCTGGTATCAAGTGTGCAGCACAGGTTTACCAAGATGGGTAAACCGTTTGGTGCCTTTGTGCTGGAAGATTATAACGAAAGTTACGAGTTCGCCTTTTTTGGGGATGATTATGTAAAGTTCCGTAATATGATGGTGGAGGGGTACTTCCTGCATATTAAAGGTACGGTTGAAGAGAAATTCCGCCAGAAGGATAACTGGGACTTGCGGGTAACTACTATGAGCCTGTTATCTGAAATGCGCGATAAATTAACCAAATCTGTTGTGGTGAGCCTGGATCTGAAAATGCTGAACACGCAGTTAGTTGAGCGACTGGAGCAGATCATTACTACAAATAACGAGCGTTACCCGGCAAAAAGCTGTGCGTTAAAGTTTAAGGTGAAATGCGGCGAGGAGGCCATGATCGTTGACTTACTCTCTAAAACGCACAAGGTAAGCCCAAGCGATGAGCTGATGGCCGATATTCTGAATTTAACACATGCGCCTGCGGTGCTGATGTAGTGGTAAAATTTCGTAAATTTGAGTAATAACGTTAAAATTATGATTTCAATTAATCTTTCTATCGAACAATTAATAGAAGCTGTCCGCAGTCTAAATCAGTCGGAAAAGCAGATGCTTAAAGATGTTTTGAATGATGGCGAAATGTTGCTATCTAAAGAACAGGAGGACATTATTTTGCAGCGTCAAAAGGCATACAGCACAGGAAATATGGAAGCATATTCATTAGATGAATTGAAAGTTATGCTCAATTATACAGAAGATTAATGTATCGTATAGAGATATTAAAAGCTGCGACATTTGATTTAAAAGATTCTTCTAGCTGGTATGAGTCCCGTCAACAAGGATTAGGCAAACGATTTCAAAAGAGTGTTTTTGCAACCCTGAAAACTATTCAAAAGAGGCCATTGATATATCCAGTTAAGTTTTTAGAGGAGTTTAGATTTGCCAAGGTCGATAAATTTCCGTTTTTCATTGTCTTCGAGATCGTGGAAGATAAAATTGTCGTTAACTCTATCTTCCACACAAGTAGAAACCCTTCGCGGTTCTAATACGTTATCCACACAAAAAGTAACCCATCTAATTACCTGCTACTATAAAGCGTTTGTAATTAAGGCAGGTGTTGATAATATAATTGTCACATTGTCATGCACGAACTTGTGGCAAGCTATTTGAATAGTATATATTTGTACATCAAAATTAAAATATAGAAATCATGGCTTTAGAAATAACTGATGCAAACTTCGAAGAACTTGTTCTTAAATCAGATAAACCGGTACTAATTGACTTTTGGGCAGAATGGTGTGGCCCTTGTAGAATGGTAGGCCCTGTTGTTGAAGAACTTGCTAAAGAATACGATGGCAAAGCTGTTGTAGGGAAAGTGAATGTGGATAACAACCCCGGTATCTCAATGAAGTATGGCATCCGCAATATCCCTGCCTTACTGTACTTTAAAGGCGGCGAAATTGTTGACAAACAAATTGGTGCTGTACCAAAATCAATACTTGCAGATAAATTAGCTAAGCAATTAGCTTAACACCATATTATATAAATAAAAGGGGCCGTGATTAATATCACGGCCCCTTTTATTTATGCCGAAAGCAGAAAATTTAACAAGATTTCTGCTTTGAGCTTTTACCTTTATTACATCCTGCTAACGCTGCCGCTTCCTGCTTTTGAGCTGGAGATATTTTTGGCCGCACCTGTATAATGTACATCGCCCGAGCCTACTACCGAGGCATCAATTTTTTCGGAAGCATTTACCCTCGCATCGCCCGAACCTGCAACTTTTACCTGGGTATTGGTAGTTATGAGGTTGTTCCCGGTAAAATCACCAGAACCTACCACGCTAACGGTTGAGTTATCTGCACGGCCTGTAAGGGTAATATCGCCAGAGCCGCCTATGCTGCTCTCTAAAGTTTTAACATCAACTTTACCGCTTATATCGCCCGAGCCGGTTAGCTTTACTTTTAATGAAGGTGCCCTTAAACCGTCTTTAAAAAACACATCGCCCGAACCTGCAAGGCTCACTGCATTCACGTTTTTTATAGCTACATAAACAATCATTTTTTTATTGCCGTTCCAGTTCCAGTGTGTGCCTTCTTTAGTGTATATTTTTAGTACACCGCCATCAACCTCGGTTACAATACGGTCTATAATATCAGAAGGTGCATCTACCTTTACAGATTCTGATGAACCCTGGGTAATGTACACATCGTATGAGCCGGCAACGCTCACTGCGTTAAAGCCCGTTAAATGGCGGTCCTGCGTATCTGCTTTGGCAAAGCTTGCAGCAGCTACCAGTAAGCCAGCTGTAAAAAGTGTTTTTAGTGTTCTCATGGTTTTAAGTTGTTTAGATATTAGACGCAGGTTGTAACAGGAAAGTTGCATGCTTTTGGAAATTTATTTCCTGCGCGTATTCAAGCTACGCAAAAACTGTGTCATTGCGAGGAGCGCAGCGACGTGGCAATCTCACAGGACAGGTGGATATGCTTAGATTATTAATAAATTTAATTTTGCTTCAAGGCATTAATGAGCTCCCTACGGTCGGTTGGCCACGCTACGCTCGCAATGACATGGTGGGAGAATAACGGACCTAATCCATCAACACGCCTATATAATAATTAAAGGTATCTACCTCTAAATTATCTTTAGTGGCCCCGGCAATGGTAAGCGGGGTAAAGCGCGTTTTTGGGGTAATGAACTGATACTCGCCGCCTTTTACACGTACCCTTACCGGCATGTTAAAGTCCTTTACATCAGCTATCCATCTGCACATCAGTTTACCGTTAATGGTCATAAACTCAAGCGTTGGGATATTGGCATGTTTCAGGTATTGCTCAAACACCGGGCTAAAGTTTTTGCCGCTTTGCTCGTTGATGTAACCCACCACCTGGTCGTAGGTAACAGTTTGGTGGTAAAAGGTTTTGTTAAGCCCGCGTAGTATGCTGCGCCATTTCTCGTCATCATTAATAACGGTGCGGATCATGTTCAGCATATTGCCCCCTTTAGGGTACATATCACCCGACCCTTCTTTGTTCACGTTGTAAGGTCCTACAATAGGGCCGTCGTTCTGGATGCCCAGGCGGCTGCCGTGTACGTATTCCTGCCCGGCCTGTTTGCCCCAGTTATCTTCCACAAATAACGATTCGGTATAATTGGTAAAGCTCTCGTGGATCCACATATCGGCAAGGTCTTTACTGGTGATGTTGTTGCCAAACCACTCGTGCCCGCTCTCGTGTACCACAATAAAATCCCATTTCAGCCCCCATCCGGTGCCGGATAGGTCGCGGCCCAGGTAGCCATTCTGGTAATGGTTGCCATAAGCCGTACCGCTTTGGTGTTCCATACCTAAGTGATGAGTTTCTACCAGTTTGTAGCCATCCTCATAAAAAGGGTAAGGGCCAAACCAGTGTTCAAAAGCTTTTAGCATAGGCTTGGCATTGGCACCCCAGTGCTTTTTGGCTTTCTCCAGGTTGTAGCTAAGCGGCCAGAAATCCATAGTTAGCTTGCCTTTTTCGCCCTGGTAGGTATCGCTGTAATGCGCATAATCGCCAATATTGGCTTCAATATCGTAATTGTTGATAGGGTTAGCCACAAACCAGTCGAAGCGGGTGTAGCCATCCTTCAGTTTGGTAACCTTACGCAGGCGGCCATTACTTACATCTTTTAAGCCGTTAGGCACACTGATGCTGATGAGGGCGCTATCCACTTCATCGGCCTGCTGGTCTTTGGTAGGCCACCAAACGCTGGCCCCCATGCCCTGGCAGGCGGTTGATACCCATTTGTGCCCAAGCGAATCAACATTATACTCTACGCCGCCGTCCCATGGGGCGCGTTTGGCAATAGTTGGGTTGCCCGAATAATAAACGATAAACTCTTCCTTACTGCCGCTTTTAATGGTTTGCGGGAAGGTTACAAACACGGCGTTGAATTCGCGGGTGTAGGGTAACTCTTTGCCTTTATAAACTACTTTCTCCACTTTAAGGTTGGAGAAGAGGTCGAATTGCAGCTTGGTAAAATCCTGTGTGGCGGTGTACTTAAAAAGCACATTACCGCTAATGAATTTGTTATCGATATCAAACTTCACATCCAGGTGGTAGTAGTTGATATCATAACAGGTACGCAGCGGGGTGGTTAATGATCCCCGCAGGCTATCGGCCCGGGTAAAGGTTTCCTTGTGGTTGCCAAGCTGAGCGTGGGCTTGTGTGGTATATAATCCCAAAACCAAGATCCAAAATAGGCGATTTATATATGTAAATTTCATTCGTTTAATGATTAATGTCTCCGTTTATTTTTTTCTTCCAAAGCGCGATCGCATGTGTTTTAAAGGCTGTTGAACCGGTGTTAAAAGCATGATCAAACTTGTACCCGCCGCCAATTTTTTCAGTATCTGTAGCCTGTACTCTGTCTTCGCCTCTCATTGCGTATTTTTTATCGCCCTCATGCATAATTATTTTCATATTGGCAGGGCTCACATCGCCACGGCATGTGGTTATATACATTAGCCAGACTTCTGCTTTCCCATCTTTATTAAGATCTGTTATAGCAAATGTATCCGGTAAGAAATTTGCAGACACATCAACCGGGCAAGTATTTACAAAATCCTGCATCTGCCAGGTTAATGTATAATTATTACCGGTGATTTTATAATGATAAGCATATACAGCAGCATCTCGGTAGCCGCTGTTATCAGGTGGGTTTGGTGTATCCACAACTCCTGTTTCGGTAGTAATAACAAGGTGATTGCCATCTGCATCGATATAGCTTGCGGCATTAACAATGTGGCCCTTATATTTTACAGATTTGGGTATAGTGTTTTTATCAAGCTTAGTTACTTTTATTTGAGAAAAAGCAAGTTGGGATGATAGCAGCAGTAATATAAACTGAAATATTATTTTCATTATTATTAAAAGCTAAATGGGTTAGGAAACCTAACCCATTTAATTAATCGGTTAACCGAACTCCTTACTTCAATACCTCTACATCAATAAAGCTATCGTTAAACACGGTGTGTGTAGCTTTTTGGTAATCGCTTTCGTTGGCTTTGTAAGGGTTCTCGACAAATTTTTGCGGGTTACGCGCATACAGCGGGAACGATGTGCTTTGTACCTGTATCATAATGCGGTGGCCTTTTTTAAAGGTGTGCAATACATCCTGCAGGTGGAAGTTCACATCTGTTTTTTGGTTTGCAACCATCGGTACAGCCTTCTCAAAACCATCGCGGAAACGTGCCGGCATGATCTCTGAACGTACCATTTGCTGGTAATTGCTCAGGATGATGTTTTTGTTTGGCATGTACGCGTTGTTCTGCTCATCCGGAGGGTAAACATCAATCAGTTTCACTATCCAATCGGCATCGGTACCAGTAGTTGCTACCTTAAGGTTGGCCATAATTTCGCCGCCCAGGGTAACATCATCAGCTAAAACATCGGTTTGGTAAACCAGCACATCGGTACGGCGGCCGGCAAAACGCTGGTCCTCGCTCATGTAATTGTGCGGGGTAAAGCCCATAGTAGTGGTGTTATCCTCGGTGTAAGGAACGGGTTTCATTGGGTCGCTTAAAAAGCTGGTGCTGCCTGTTGCGGCTGGTGCAGCATCGGCCAGTTTACCATCATTATTTAAATAAAACTTAACATGTGTTGCCGCTGCAGATGGCCATTTATCAAATGTTTGCCATTCTTTTTTACCGGTGTTGTACATATAAGCTTCAGGCAGGCCCGAGTTTTTATCGCCGTTACCTTTCAGGAAATGGTTAAAGAATTTTTGCTCGATGCTTTTTTGATAGAATGTTGCAATGCTATCGCCAAAGTAAACGTTGCTGTGCATGGTGTGCCCGGTCTCGCGCGACCATCTACCATGCCCAAATGGACCCATTACAATAGTGTTATAAGCGTTAGGGTCTTTTTTCTCAATAGTTTTATAGATAGCCAGCGGGCCTGTTAAATCTTCGGCATCAAACCAGCCGCCTACCAGCATCACCGCTGGTTTTACTTTGTTGTAGTGTTTTAGCAGGCCGCGTTTTTGCCAAAATTCATCGTAGTTAGGGTGGTTGATGGTTTCCTGCCAAAAAAAGTTGTCTTTATAGTATTTGTCGGCGTTTTTAAGCGGGCCAAGGTCAAGTAAAAACTGGTAGCCATCGCGGGTGCCGGCGTTAAACATTTGGTTTGCGTACCATGCTTTGGTTGTAGTATCTGTTTTTTGAACGCCAAATACCGGGAAGGTAAAAAAGTAGCTTTCTATGAAAGCACCGTTGTGGTGAAAGTCGTCAAAAAAGAAATCAGAGATAGGTGCCTGCGGCGATGAAGCCTTTAAAGCAGGGTGGTTTGATAAGATACCTGCTGCAGTATAAAAACCCGGATAACTGATACCCCATTGGCCTACTTTACCGTTGTTGCCGGTAGCGTTTTTGATCAGCCAGTCGATGGTGTCGTAAGTATCGGAGCCTTCATCAATATCGGCTTTGCTTTTTTTATTGTCAATAACCGGGGTCATGTTGGTCCAGGTGCCTTCGCTTTTATAGCGGCCGCGTACATCCTGGTACACAAAAATGTAACCTTCATGCATCATGTATTTTGAGGGGCCTAATTGGCCGGGGTATTTTGTTTCGCCATAAGGTGCAATGCTGTAGCAGGTACGTTGCATCATTATGGGGTATTTGTTGGTTTTTGATGCATCGTTTGGCGTGTAAATAGAGGTAAAGAGTTTTACCCCATCGCGCATGGTGATGTACACATCTTTTTTGGTGTAGTGTTCTTTAACGTAGGCGCTTTGCGCAAACAATGTACTACAGGCCGCAGCCATTAGAAATAATAATGCGGAGAGTTTTTTCATGATGTTGGTCAGTATTTTAGTGATGGCCTAATTTACTAAGTATATAGGTAATATACTAACGGGTGATAAAGGTGTTACAAAGGTTGTTTTAAGCCAGTTCTTAGTTAGGAAGTGTTTTGTGATTTATGAACGTTAGTCCGCTCATTGCCGCGGGGGGCTACTTCTTTTGTCTTGAAACAAAAGAAGCAAAAACTCAAGTCAGCAAAAAGGCTTCTTTGCGCACATGGCCTTTGCCCTGCAAACCGTGCAGAACCACGGGCTGGAATCTTTTGCCCTGCTTCGCCCGCTCTTTCCCTCCGCTTCTGCAAAAGTTCCTATGCCCCCGCCGCCACGAGGCCAACATTGTTCTGCCCAATTTTGCCCAAAGCTGTTTTGCCTGACACGGAGCTGCGGAATAGAGTAATCAGGAAAATTCTATAAATCCCGGTTCAAAGATTCCTCGCGTTAGGGGGTGAAGCGGATACAGGCCTGTGGCTAAGGCCTGTGCTGTATGAGCGGAAAACCCGGGCCGCAGGCAACGCCATAATTAGAGAATAGTTAATAGCGTTAGTTAAAAAAGGATTAAAACAACCATTTCAATAAAGCATTCCACTCTAAACTCTAAACTCTAAACTCTAAACTCTAAACTCTAATGTCAACCCCTTAACATTTTAATTAATTACCTATTTATAAGCCTGTAAACATTCCTTAACTTTGGCCACCAAAATACACTACTATGCAATATGATGTAATCGTTATAGGTTCTGGTCCGGGTGGTTATGTGGCGGCAATACGCTGCGCCCAGCTGGGTATGAAAACCGCAATTATTGAAAAATATAACACCCTTGGCGGTACCTGCCTTAACGTAGGTTGTATCCCTTCAAAAGCATTGCTTGATTCGTCAGAACATTACCATAACGCTGCGCACACTTTCACTACACATGGTATTAAATTAGATAACCTGGGTATTGATTTTGGCCAGATGATAAAACGCAAACAGGAAGTTGTGGATGCCAATACCAGCGGTATCACCTACCTGATGAAAAAGAACAAGATTGACGTACACACAGGTGTAGGGTCATTTAAAGATAAAAATACCATTATTGTTACTGCCGCAGATGGTAAAACTACTGAGCTGACCACCGAAAAGGTGATCATAGCTACAGGTTCGAAACCATCAAGCCTGCCATTTTTGAAGATAGACAAGAAACGCATCATTACCTCAACCGAGGCTTTAACCTTAACCGAGATACCTAAGCACCTGATACTGATTGGTGGGGGTGTTATTGGTTTGGAGTTAGGTTCGGTTTACGCGCGTTTGGGCGCCAGGGTATCTGTAATTGAATATATGGACGGTATTATCCCAACCATGGATAAGGGCCTGGGCCGCGAGTTGCAGAAAGTATTGAAAAAACTGGGCATGGAGTTTTACCTGGGCCACAAGGTTACAGGCGCAACAGCCAAAGGCAAAGAGGTTACCGTTACGTTTGATAACCCTAAAGGCGAAAAGCAGGAACTTAAAGGCGATTATTGCATGGTAGCTGTGGGGCGTGTAGCTTATACCGACGGACTTGGCCTTGATAAAATCGGCATCACCGTTGAAGAGCGTGGCCGTAAAATTACGGTTGACGAGCACCTGGAAACCAGCGTTAAAGGCGTTTATGCAATTGGTGATGTAATAAAAGGCGCCATGCTTGCCCACAAGGCAGAGGATGAAGGTACTTTTGTTGCCGAGATTATTGCAGGCCAAAAACCGCACATTAACTATAACCTGATACCGGGAGTTGTTTATACCTGGCCTGAAGTTGCCGCTGTTGGTTATACCGAAGAGCAATTGAAAGAGGCAGGTACAAAATATAAGGTGGGGTCGTTCCCGTTCAAAGCCAGCGGCCGTGCCCGTGCAAGCGGCGACCTTGATGGTTTTGTGAAGGTTTTAGCTGATGCTACTACCGATGAGATTTTAGGTGTACACATGATAGGCCCGCGCGCTGCCGATATGATAGCGGAAGCGGTTATCGCGATGGAGTTCCGCGCCAGTGCAGAGGACGTAACCCGTGCCAGCCACGCCCACCCAACCTACACCGAAGCCATGCGCGAAGCCTGCCTGGCAGCAACCGAGAACAGGGCGATACATATTTAAGAATTTAAATGCCACATAAAAAGGGTGCACCTGAACAGGCGCACCCTTTTCTTTTTTTAGCAACAGTATAAGGTTATTCGGTTTTAATGCTTTTTATAGGGTTGGCCATAGCCGCCCTGGCAGCCTGGAAGCTTACAGTAACAAGAGCTATAGCCACGGCTACTATGCCCGAGTATAAAAATATGGTCCAGCTGATTTGAATGCGGTAATTAAAATCCTGCAGCCATTTGTTCATGAACCACCAGCCGATAGGTGCCGCTATGGCGACTGATACCAGCACCAGCATAACAAAATCGCGCGTGAGCAATTGCATCAGGTTTACAATGCCTGCACCCAATACTTTGCGTATACCAATCTCTTTGGCACGGTTCTCGGCCATGTAAGCCGCAAGCCCGAACAAGCCAAGGCACGATATTAAAATTGTAAGCGCTGAAAAAGTAAAAGCTATTTTGCCGGTTCGCTGCTCGTTTTTAAATTTTTCGGCGTAGGCCTGGTCTACAAAATGGTATTGGAACGGATAAGCGGGGTTATATTTTTTGAAGATGGCTTCGGCTGCTTTCAGGCCTGAAGATGTTGATTGATTAGGATTAAGCCTGAAGGTAAGCGCATTGTAATACCAATTTTTCGATCCGAATATTAACATGGGGTTAACTGCCTGAGAAGGAGAACCAATGATAAAGTTTTTGATAACGCCTACAATTTTTAGTCGGTTGTCGCCAAGCGAAATGATTTGGCCTATCGGGTCTTTAAAGCCCATTGCTTGTACTGACGATTCATTAATAATTACTGCGGCTGAGTCTGAAGGGAATTTATTGAAATCGATATCCCGCCCGGCCAAAAGTTTAAAGCCAAATGTTTTTACAAAATCTCCGTCTGTTGCAAACCTGCTGAAGCTTACGTTTTTATGGTTAGCGTCCATATTGCCCCAGTTAAGGCCAGAAGTTGAACTGCCGTCAATTGTTACAGGCATACTCGTTTTACTTACTGCTGCTGCTACGCCACTGCTTAACAGCTCATTTTTAATAACATCAAAATTTTTGCCTATAGAGCCATTTATCGGGTGTTCTACAAGGTTATTTCTTACATATCCGTTATCTCGGCTCTGTACATAGTTGATCTGCTGGTATATAATAATAGTAGCAATAATGAGCACAATAGCTACAGTAAACTGTGTTACTACCAACACCTTACGCGGACTAAATACCCGTGCCTTGCTTTTAAACAAACCCTTAAGCACCTTTACCGGCCTAAATGCTGACAGGTAAAACGCAGGATAGCTACCCGCAAGCAAACCCGTGAAAAGAATAAAGCCAAAGCCCGCCAACCATAAGTAAGGGTTTTTATAATTGATCAATAGTTTAACACCTGTTAATTCATGAAACGCTGGCAGCGTTAATTGTACCAATACAATAGCAAATACCCCCGCAATACAGGTAATGAGGACAGACTCTGTTAAAAACTGTTTGATGATAGCAAAACGGTTAGCGCCCATTACTTTACGTACGCCAACTTCTTTGCCGCGTTTTTCGCTTTGGGCGGTACTCAGGTTCATGAAATTTATACAGGCTATCAATAATATCAATGCGGCTATTGCGAATAACAGCCTAACGGTTTCTATAGCGCCGCCAACGGCTACACCATTCTCAAATTTTGAATTTAGATGCCATTTTTTTGCCGGGTGTAAGAATATCCCAAAATGCAGAGCAGCGTCATGCTCTTTCAGCAAATTCTTTATTTTCTTATCAAATAACGCTGCATTTGCTCCGGGCTGCAACTGTACATATGTATTAAAGCTGGCATTACCCCAGCTATTGGCCTCAGATGTGCCGATCATCGGTTCTAATGATACCAAATAATCAAACTGGAACTGAGTGTTGGCAGGCGGATCACTGATAACGCCGGTTACCTTGTAATTTTCTTTATCATTTAGCCGCAATACCTTATCTGTAGGGTTTTCGGTGCCAAATATGCGTTTAGCCAGGCTAACGGTAAGCACAATACCTTTAGGGTCATCAAGCGCACGCTCGTTGCCATTTACCATTGGGAAACTGAACATGCTTAAAAACTGTGGGTCAACGTCGAGCCCCGTGGCAATGATGCTTTTCCCCTTGTAATTAAAAAGCCGTTCATTTGGCCAATATACACGGGCTGCAGCTTTCACTTCAGGGAATTTTTGTTTTAATTCCGGGGCAATGGGTGCCGAAGTAATATCCCACGTATAAACATTATTGCCGGCATCCTTATCAGACCGGTTCCAAACCTTGTACAGATCATCAGCATTTTTATGGAACCGGTCAAAACTTAGTTCGTTTTGTATCCACGTAAATATCAATATAGCGCCGCACATGCCAGTAGCAAGGCCTGTGATGTTGATCATAGAAAAGCCTTTGTTTTTCCATAAATTGCGCCAGGCTATTTTAAAGTAGTTTTTAATCATAACGGTTAATATGTACTAATTGTAATAAACCTTGTGCCATTATTTTATAGTGCTTATAATGAGGTTTTTATGTATGTTTTGTTTGATTTAAGCGTTCGGAATCGGACAATTAACGTACGGCTATATTACAATTATAAAACCGCTCATTAATTTAAAAGTTAACTAATAATGCAAGCGTTAATTAATATAGGTATAATAACAGGTACCATAGCAGTAATGGAGTTACTCTCCTGGGCTATGCATAAGTATTTGTTCCATGGGCCGCTGTGGTTTATCCACAAAACGCACCATCAGCAACGCCATGGCTGGTTCGAACTGAACGACCTGTTCAGTATCGGTTTTGCTGCTTTAGCTTTATGGCTGATGTGGGCCGGGCATATCACTTTAGATTACCGCTTTTGGATAGGCACCGGCATCAGTACCTACGGCACCATCTATTTCATCTTCCACGATTGGTTTATCCACAACCGCTTTAAGGCTTTCAGAAGCAATAACAGATACCTGATGGCCATCCGCAGGGCGCATAAGATCCATCATAAATCAACCGAGAAAAATCCGTCGGAAGAGTTTGGATTATTGGTGGTGGGGAAGAAGTGGTTTAAGGGGTAGGCTATTCACCTTCACTCTGTTCGAGCGCTTCGTTCATTTTAGCATATAACTCTTGCCAATCTGAAGTTTCTGAAATGATATTTTGTATAAGCGAGTCTGCTGAATATATATCGTTATTAGTAATGATGTGGAATTTAATAGAACGTGGTTCGGGTACAGAAATGTACTTTCTTCGCATCCTTGCAAAATTGTATTGCGCAGTGGTAAAGACAGAAGCGACAGCCGCTAAAAAATTCTCATTTTTGGGTATGAAAATGTCTTTTCTGGCATTTCTGGTTGTTAATACCCAAGTTTCTCCCGTTTTGAAAAGTACTATAATTTGTACCTCAACTCCGGTATGTATTTCCTGCGCAACGGCAAAAGCGGTTTCTGTATCGTAAGGAAGTTCAATCCCTACATCGACGGGTTGGGTTGATAATATCTTCTCTCTAAGTGTAAGATATGTTTCCCATTTATAATCGGCTATCTCTAACTCTGCTCTTTTTCGCTGCCATTTTTGATAATAAAAATAGGCAACGCGCCCAAAATGAAATAGTATTAAAGCGCCCAGGAAAAAATAGCCCTCTTTCATCATAACGTTTAGGGCAACTAAGATAAATAAACACGTCCAACCATCTAAAATAATATTAACAGAGAAGAATCCATCCGAAGAGCTTCGGTTGCTGGTGGTGGGGAGGAAGTGGTTTAAAGGGTATTTACCTCTTTAAGAAAATCCGAAATAGTGATAATTTTTGTTCCCTCCTGCGGGTTTAATTCCAATAGATCAGCATCTCCGGTTAATAAATAATTTACATTTCCGTCTAAAGCTAACGAAAGCAAAAAGTTGTCTTTTTTATCGCGGCACAAGGTAACAATTGAAGTTACATCAATAAACTCCGCATAATCATCAATTATTTCCGTTAGGGCAATGACGTTGCTTTCTGAAAAGTATTTTTTGAATTTTGTACGTTGGGTAACTTCGATGAACTCAGACATTAGCTCGGCACTAAAGACCAAAATAACCCGACCTGAAAGAAGAAGAGATGTTAAGGCAGTGTAATCATTTTTGATGAGAAAACTTATCCAAAGGTTGGTATCTAATACAATACGCGTAGCTTTATTTGGCATAACGTTTTGCACGTACTGCTTCAACTTCTTTTGTTATTTCATCTAAGCTTGGCGCCGAATCATTCTTAGAACGTAGGGCATTTAACAATTTTGTAAAATTATTTTTAGGACTATCCTGAATGGAGATCAGGTTCATATCGGCCAAATCATTGAGTAATTTTAAGGCTTTAGGGTTTATGATATTGATTTTTAGTGTGTCCATATACAAATATAACTAAACGCTAATTAACAAACAATTTGCATAGATGTTGATTATTTCTACCATCTAAAATAAATCAAAGGATAAAAATACTTCTGAAAAGTTTGGGTTGCTGGTGGTGGGGAGGAAGTGGTTTAAGGGGAAGGCTGTTTAATCCATTAATTGTTTAGCAAACTATCTGCTGTACTGCGAATATCGGCTCGCGCCGGATTGATTTTTAGTGAGAGTTTTAATACATCAATTGAAAACTGTTTATAAGTTAACGCCTTTTCTGTTTTACCCTCTTTTTTATAAGCATCTCCATACTTAAAAGCAAGTTTACCTATATCATATAAATCTTCAACTGTAATTTCTCTTATCTCTTCAGATCTATCTAATTCCAAAGCTTTAGATAGGTTTTTTTCGCCTTCCGCAGTTTGGCCTAAGTTTATCTGAGATAAGCCCAGTTCCATGTAATTAACAGCCTCAGCTTTGCCAATTGCATTCGCCTTTTTAAACCACTCAATTGCTTCATCGTATTTTTTTGAAATGTATAAGCTATGCGCTAAGGCACTCCTTGCCATAGAATGGGTCGAATCTGTTGTTAAGGTTTCTCTGAACTTCTCAATAGCCTTATCATTTAATTCAATTGCTTTTTTTTCGTTCCCTCTATTGGCCTCTGTTACCGCATTTAAGGATAATGTTACACCTTCATTGAAAATTTTAAAAGCTTTTTCTTTTTTAGTTTGTTGGCAAGATATTATGCTTAACGATATGATGATTGTAAATAGCCTTTTTTTCATTTAAGTGGGTTACCGGTACAATGCCTGATTTTAATGTTAAACATAAGTAATAAAATTCCGAAATTCGCCACCGTTCCCAATTCATAACTCTATGCTGCAAATACAGGAAAACGTATCGCTTAAAAAATTCAACACTTTTGGTATTGATGCTAATGCCCGCTACTTTGCCGAGATAAGCCATGAGGATGAACTGGTTGAATTATTTGCCGACCCTCAATGGCTTACTACCAATCGCCTGGTGATGGGCGGCGGCAGTAATATGCTGCTGGTGAAGGATTTTGAAGGGCTTATCATCCGCATGAATATCCGTGGAATTGAACACCGCATCAGCCAAAATGATGTATATGTTGAAGTTGGCGGCGGCGAAGTATGGAACGACCTGGTTAACTTTTGTGTTGACCGCAATTACGCCGGCATGGAGAACCTGAGCCTGATCCCCGGCTCGGTTGGGGCATCGCCCATACAAAATATTGGCGCTTACGGTGTAGAACTGAAAGATGTATTTGCAAGCTGCCGTGCTTTTGAAATAGCTACAGGTACTTTCCGCACGTTCACAAAAGAAGATTGTAAGTTTGGTTACCGCGAAAGTGTTTTTAAAATAGAGCTGGCCGGGCAGTATATTATAGTATCGGTAAAGTTCCATTTATCGCTTAAAGCAAACATCAACCTTAAATATGGCGCTATTGAGCAGGAACTTGCTAACCGCGGCATTACCGAACCTACTATTGAGGATGTATCAAAAGTAGTATCGCACATCCGGGTGTCTAAACTGCCCGATCCGTCAACCATTGGCAACGCAGGAAGTTTCTTCAAAAACCCCGTTATAGGTGATGAACAGTTCAGAATAATTCAGCAGCAATTTCCTGACGTGGTTAACTACCCGGCAGGTGAGGGGCTACATAAACTTGCGGCCGGCTGGCTTATAGAACAATGCGGATGGAAGGGAAAAGTTGTTGGGAACACCGGCACCTGGAAGAACCAGGCGCTTGTTTTAGTAAACCATGGCGGTGCAACGGGCGAAGAAGTGTACAGTCTTTCGTCGCAAATCATAGACACTGTGTACACTAAATTTGGCGTTACGCTACAGCGTGAGGTAAATATTATTGGTTAAATTAATTAATTAAAAATATAATATTACATCCATTTCATACACAGTTAGTTAAACAACTTTTTGTTTTAACAATCTCTTATACTTTACTTAATAATTACAATTACTCCTTTTTTGCGTAAATAGCTGTTTTTAAGTAGTTTACAATACTATGACTGTTTTTAGTACAGTTTTGTGACCATTTAAGATAATTCTGCAGCATCTTTTTATTTTCATACACTTTTCATAAAGTGGTATCATGTTTGCCTAATACTCAATACAAAACATTAACAGAATGACAAAGATTGAGTTTAACACCCTTGTATTACGTCAGGCGACTTCCCTAAGGTCTTATGCCTTACACTTCACCCATGACGCCGATGATGCTAACGACCTTGTTCAGGATACAATGTTGAAAGCCATAACTTATTACAATAAGTTTAAAGAAGGCACTAATTTAAAAGGATGGTTGTATACCATCATGAAAAATACCTTCATCAACAACTATCGCCGTTTTGTTAAAATGAGCACTTTTGTTACCAAAAGCGATGAGATATCATCTCCGAACCTGGTATTCAGTTCAACAAAAAACCAGGGCGAGGCTAAATTTGTAATGGATGATATTAAAAGAGCTTTAGACAGGTTACCATCAGATTACTATGTGCCTTTCACCATGTATTTTGAAGGCCACAAATACCACGAGATAGCTGACCATTTAACTATACCTATTGGTACTGTTAAAACCCGCATCCACGTAGCCCGTAAATTGCTTAAAAAGAATTTAAAAGCTTACGATAACGGCATTGCAAAACCTATCTACGCTGAGAACTAAGTAAATATAAACTCAACATATATAATAGAAAAACCTGCCTTCGGGCGGGTTTTTTTGTGGACACAGTTGAAGTGGTGGAAAAGCCTACGCTATTTTTCCTACCGCCGTAAACTTTTCAAAAACGGTTTCGGTATGCGGGGCGTCGGGGAGTTCGTCGGTAAGGTCCTGGCCGGCCCAGTGCTCGTAGTGCTTGCCATTACGCCAAAGGCGGCTTTCGGTAACATCGTATATAATACCCTTGTAAGCTACCCATATTTGTGGTTTATCCTGCCCGTTACGCAGAGCAAGTTGTGATTTGGTATATATTGGTAGGTCTGCTGCCATTACACGGTAAGCTTTTTACGGTTCTTAAAATATTCAAAAAAGCCAAAGTTCATCAGCAGTAAAGCCATGCTGTAAAAATGGTCCTCAAACGGTATAGTACCCGCCCTTATCCCCATATTTAGGGCATCGTTATAAAGTACAACTGGTATAGAAGTGAGTAAGCCATTCACGATGTAAAAGGGGATGAGCGATACAACGTAAGCCATATAAAAACGGTTGAGCCAATTGGCCTTGAAATAATACAGCAACAGTATCAGTAAAATTGCCAGCAGGCCAAAGGTTACCGCGGTGTATAATTTGGTGTAATTGAGAATAAGCAAAGTGACAGAAATACCTATCAACAGGTTAGAAATAACCCTTGCTATAGTATTGCTTAGTTGCCATTTAATATAGTAGTTTAAGCAGGCATAAATAAATATACATGCAAATGGTACGGTTAAAAAGAAAAGGATCTCCTCCAGCGGCAGCCCCATAAATTTTAAACCGATAATGTATTTGTTGTTAAATGACCATACACCGTGAACGGTGAACAGCACATCCCAAAACAAAAACAAAAAACCTGTTAGCGCCATCCCCGGCCAGATGAACCGCCAGCTTTTGGCAAATGCCACACGCTTATCAAACGATAATACAACCGGGAAAAAGATGGTAAGTACGTTAATAATAAGGTAGGTGTATTTCACTTATAAAGATGCTAAATGCTGGGTTAGGATACTATGTTCGGCAGGGGTACACCTTTTTGAATCTATGAGGAAGATGATAATGGTTTTTACTAACGCCGCATCCGCCGATGCGTAATGTTTACGCTCTATCTGTTTAATGATCTCAGTACGGTCGGCCACCAGGTTTTTGGTGTACCCCAAAAAGCCCGGCACATTATGCTCAATCGAAAAGCGCATAAAACGGATCTCGATGTTTGATGGGTCGCCCGTTACGGCATTTTTAAAGGTTTTTTCGGCATCGTTCAGGTACTTTATCTTATAATACGGGTTCCAGGTGTGCTTGGCTTTTAAAGCCTGCAGCGTACCTATATAGCCATTTATAAGCGATGTGCGGTTTTTAATGCCACCGAGGTGGTTGTAAAGCGAATCGGTTGTTTTACTGCTGGTAATAGCCGTTACTAACAGCTTACGAATAACATGCAGGTTAGGTTCCGTTGCATCATCGGTAACGGAGGCTGCATTGCCTCTGTTAAGTGGTAAAAACAACAGCAGCAGTGCAGTAATAAACAGGTATCTGAATTTAATTGGCATCGGTAAATTATAAACGGTAGGGCTCATTCTAAATTATATTCAGTTTTTGATGCAGTTTGGCTTTAAAATATAAACCCAGTTTTTGTGTATCAGAAACCCTTATCCTTTTTTGCAAAATTGCCATGGCCGATGTTGCGCTTATTTTCTTAAAAAGCTGCAGGTAATATACGTATGCTACATAAACGCCCAGCCTGCTGCCTTTTGGTAAAAGCTTTATGCCTTCTAAAGCATCATCAAAATCCTTTTTTATATCAGTTTCAATCAGCCGCTTATCTGCTTCGGTAAAGTTGCCGAAATCTACCTCGGGGAAGTAGGTACGGCCACGGTCCTCAAAGTCAGACTTAATATCTCTCAAAAAGTTTATTTTTTGAAAGGCCGAGCCCAGGCTGCGCGCTTTTGGCACCAGCTGATCATATAAAACCGTATCGTTCTCGCAAAATATACGCAGGCACATCAGCCCAATAACTTCGGCCGAGCCATAGATGTATGTTTTGTAGCCGCTATCATCATAAGCGGTTTTATCTAAATCCATTTTCATGGAGGTGAGGAAAGCTTCAATCAGCTCTTTTTCGATTTGATACTGATTAACCACCTGCTGAAACGATTGTAGTACAGGGTTTATGCTGATGCCCCGCTCAATTGCTTTAAAAGTTTCTTCCTTAAACTCGTCAATTAACAGCCGTTGGTCGTGCCCGTAAAATGTATCTACAATTTCATCCGCGTAGCGCACAAAACCGTATATGGCATAAACCGGGTACCTGAAACGTTTGTGAAACGCGTTAATGCCCGTACTAAAAGAGGTACTGTATTTGGTGGTAATCAGCTTGCTGCATTCAAAGCATGTTTCGTCGAACAGGTTCATCACTCAAAAGTACAAAATGAATACTATATTGTTTTTTACTTGCATACAACTATTTGCTTAATTTGGCTGCTGATGGATAATAACAAACAGGTTATCGTAATTGGAGCGGGTTTTGCCGGGTTGGCATCGGCCTGCGTATTGGCAAAAGAGGGTTATAAAGTAACCATACTTGAAAAGAACGACCAGCCGGGCGGCCGCGCGCGCGTATGGGAAAAAGACGGGTTTAAGTTTGATATGGGCCCAAGCTGGTACTGGATGCCCGATGTTTTTGAGAATTTCTTTGCCCTTTTTGGTAAAAAACCATCAGATTTTTACGAGCTGAAGCGCCTCGACCCCGGTTACCGGGTTTATTATGGTAAGGATGATGTGCTGGATGTACCTGCAGATATGGGCAAGCTGGAAAAACTTTTTGACGAGATTGAACCCGGCAGCAGCGCAGGCCTGCGTAAGTTTTTAGAACAGGCGGCTTATAAATATAAAGTAGGTATGGGTGAGTATGTGTTCCGCCCCTCGCATTCTATCACGGAGTTTATCGACTTTAACCTGATCCGAAAAAGTATAAGTATGCAACTGCTTACCAGCATGAGCAGCCATGTGCGCCAATATTTTAAAAACCCCAAGCTGATCAAACTGCTTGAATTCCCGGTACTGTTTTTAGGCGCCACCCCGCAGGATACACCCGCTATGTACAGTATGATGAACCATGCCGACCTTGCCCTTGGTACCTGGTACCCTATAGGAGGAATGAACGAGATTGTAAAAGCTATGGTAAGTGTTGCAGAGAGCTATGGTGTAAATATAAGATTGAATACCGAGGTTACTAAAATAGATGTAGCTGAAGGAGTTGCCAAAACCATCCAAACAAATAATGGCAGCTACACAGCCGATTTTGTTATTTCCGGTGCGGATTACGAACATATAGACCAGCACATTTTAGATAAGCCTAATAGAAATTACACTGAAAAATATTGGGATAAGTGCACTATGTCGCCATCAAGCCTTTTGTTTTATATAGGTACAAACAAAAAAGTACACGATATACAACACCATAGTTTGTTTTTTGATGAGGATTTTGAGTTGCATGCCAAAGAGATATATAAGGATCCGCAATGGCCTACAAAGCCCTTGTTTTATGTTTGCTGTACTTCGAAAACCGACCTTGATGCCGCGCCCGAAGGAGGGGAGAACCTTTTCTTCCTGATGCCCATAGCGCCGGGATTGGATGATGATGATGCCACCCGCGAAAAGTATTTTGATGTGATGCTGGATAGATTTGAAGCCATAACCGGCCAAAGCATCCGCGATACCATAGTGGTTAAGCGCAGCTACGCTCTTAAAGATTTTAAAGCCGATTATCATTCATTTAAGGGCAATGCTTACGGCCTGGCCAATACCCTTGCCCAAACTGCTTTCTTTAAACCGAGCATGCGGGCAAAGCATATCAAAAATCTATTATTTACGGGCCAGCTAACGGTCCCCGGCCCGGGTGTGCCACCTGCATTGATATCGGGGCAAATAGCGGCAATGGAGGCAATAAAGGTTATGGAGGGTAAGTAGTAAATCTAAGACCATGTCATTGCTGTAAAGGTCAAGTAATTCGATAACAGAATTAGCTTTAACAAATAAAGCTAAAGTTATGCGAAACATTAACAATGACCTGACCTTAAAGCGCAACTATCTGAACAAGTACTGTTTCC